>NZ_FOZL01000001.1:0-2400000 GCF_900114625.1 Granulicella pectinivorans | reverse complement strand
AAGGAGGCCCCCCACTTCGGCCTAGACTTCGGCAGCAAAACGGAGAAGCGCCTCGAAGGCGCCAAAAGATAATCGGCTTATTCCAAACCGACGGTCCCGCTGTCCGGAATCGTCGTCCCTGAAAAGTCCCGTACCGCCGGCGCACACAGCACCTCAAACCACCGGCTCACATACACCTGCGCATGCGCTTCCCCGCAGTAATGCCGCGCCCCGCGCGCATTCGCGGTCTCGGTATCCCAACGCTGCACCTTCAGCTCAGTGGGACCGCACTGAATCACAAACCAGTGGGTAGGGTTGGTCGAGGTGATCCCACAGACATCGCAACGGTATTCCTGAAGAGTCGACATAGATGCGTTCAGCATACAACAAACAAAAGAGGCCAAAGCAAAAAGCCCTGGCCTCTTTTCCCGCTTTTTCCCCACACTCTGTCGCCTGTTCGATCAATGCACCGTCTTCATCCGCCGCGACATAAAGTCCATCAACAGATAGCTCCCCAGGTTCTCCGGAGTCGTAAAATAGGCCTTCCCGCGGCACATCGCGCTCACCTTCTGCACAAACTGCACCAGTTGAAAGTCGCTCGCCAGCATGAACGTGTTGATCATGATGTTCGACCGCTTGCACCGCGCCACCTCTTCCAGCGTCTCCGAGATCACCAGCGGATCGAGCCCAAACGCATTCTTATAAATCCGCCCATCCGGCAGCGTCAGCGCGCTCGGCTTGCCGTCGGTAATCATCACAATCTGCTTCATATCCTTCGTCTGCCGCGCCAGAATCCTCTGCGCCATCCGCAGGCCTTCCCGCGTATTCGTATAATGCGGCCCCACCTTCACCCGCGACAACTGCCCGATCGGAATCTCCTCCGCCGAGTCGTGGAACAGCACCAGGTTGATCGTATCCCCCGGAAACTGCGTCCGAATCAGGTGCGCCAGAGCCATCGCCACCCGCTTCGCCGGCGTAAACCGGTCTTCCCCATACAGAATCATCGAGTGCGAGCAGTCCAGCAGCACCACCGTCGCGCACGACGACTGATAATCAGACTGATGCACATGCAGATCCTGATACTCCAGATTCAGCACCCCCGGCCCACTCGCCGACACATTGAAACCCTCACGCGCAAACACACTCGAGAGCGTAGCTGTGATATCCAGGTTCAGATTGTCACCAAACTCATACATCTTCGAAGACCCATTCGTCTCCACACCTGAAGCCTCGTGCCGCGTGTCATGCCGCCCCAGGTTCGACTTCCCTAGCGGCCCCAGCAGATCCCGCAGAGCCTTGTACCCCAGGAAGTCCATGCCCTTGTCCGTCACCTCGAACTTGGCATTCGTCTCCCCTTCACCCTCTCCGCCCTCGCCCTGCTCCGGCATCTCGGCGTTGATGAAGTTTTGCTCCTGCATCTTCTGGATAATCTGGTCGATCAGCTCCTCGACCTGCTCCTCGTTCAGCGCCTCATACTTCTCCTGCGCCTCCTCGTCGAACAGCTCGCCCGAATCCAGCGCCTGACGGATTGCATCGCGCAGGTTCTCCATCGTCTGCTCGCCGTCAAAGTCCTGGAACCGCGAAAGCGGATCCTGGAAGCCGGAGTCCAGCAAAAAGTCCGAAAGCGCCTGCATCAGGTCTTCCAACCCGAACGCCGAAGCCAGATCACCCGTAAATTTCGTATACCGTATGCGCTTCATAGGCCTATAGCGATATTAGACTCAGAATCCCGCTACAGGATGCAGTCACCCACCCGTCACCAAACAGACATTCATCCGACAAGAAATCGGGCACCCACATCTTGTTCTCGAGATGTGGGCACCCGTCCTCCACTCAGTCCGCCGCCTTCGTCCCACTCATCACCGCAAAGCAATTGTCCTTGAACCAGAGATCCACATCCCGGAACCCAGCCCGCCGCATCCATCCAAGCTGTTCCCCCACCGGAGCCCGCCGGTCCTCCTTCTGCCGATACAGCGAATCCGCAATCTGCTGCTCGCTCGCACCGTTCGCCCGCACCTGCTCCAGCCACGTCGCCTGATACCGCTCCTCCAGCTTCGCCGAAGGCCCCGCGATATGGTCCGCGTTCACGAACACCCCGTTCGTCCGCAGCATCCCATACACCTTCCCAAACAGCAGCTTCTTCCCCTCATCCTCCAGATGATGAATCGACAGAGCCGACGCCACCGAACACACATCCTCCGGCAAACTGTCCTTCAAATAATCCGCCTGATGATAGAACACCCGGTCGTCGGAGCCCATCCGTTCCCGCGCCTTGTCCAGCATGGGAGCCGAAAAATCCACCAGGTGCAGCTCCGCCTCCGGAAACCGCTCCCGGATCAGGATGCTCAACAACCCCGACCCCGCCCCAAGGTCCACGATCCTCTTTGCCTTCCGCGGAATCAGATCAATCGCCCATTGATAGAACCTTCCACATCCCGGAATCAGCTTCGCCCGGTCAACGTCGTACGTGGAGGCAGTCGTGTCGAAGACGGTCTTGGTATTGTTCTCTCTCATGCATCCAACATAAGAGAAACGCATACTAACTTCCATCTTCATAAGAAAGTTCAATAACCGTATCGACGAGCCAGCAAATGGAAAGGCCTGGCAATCGGCCAGGCCTTTCTATGTCCTTCTCCCGCTTTTATCGTTGAGAGCCTGGTTACGCCTTGTTCTAGTTGAAGCCTCGACGCGTCCGGTTCCGAGCCGCCTCATCCCGTTCCTTATCCCGCATCTTCTCCGCATACTGAGCCGCCTGGTCCACCCGAGACTTCTTCTCCGCCGCCGTAAACGCCCGCTCCTCGGTCCGCGAAAGCCGCTTATGCGCCGTCATGCCTTCCAGCAGAAACTCAGCCGCACTCACCGAAATCTCCGCCGGCGAATTCTTCTCCAGCTTCAGCGGTCCCAGCTTCTCGAACAACCCCTGAATCTGCTTCAGCTCCGCAATCGAGTCCTTGGCCGAGTGGTCATCCGTCAGCGCCACCGTGCCACCCAGATTGAACCACTGCTCGATCTGCTGCGTGTTCGTGTCGGCAAAGTACTGGTCGAACACATTCACCACCGCCTGCCGGATAATCTCGCGAATGACGGTGTCCGCCCCGCGCATCTCGCCTTCATACTCCAGCTCGATCTTGCCCGAGATCCCCGGCAGCGCCGCGATAATATCCGCGATCCGCGGCACCGCCAGCGTCTCCCCATGCAGAAGCGCCCTGCGCTCCGCGTTCGAGATCACCAGCTCCATCGTAGAGATCGGCAGCCGCTGCGACACGCCGCTCCGCTTATCGACCTTCTTGTCCTCACGAGCAGCAAACGCGACGGTCTCAACAACCTGCGAGATGTAATAAGGCACATGCAGCGCAATCTCGCCACCCCGCGCCGACCACGCCTCCTGCTGGGTAATCGCAATCGCCTCGTCGATCGACTCCGGATAGTGCGTCCGAATCTCCGACCCGATACGATCCTTCAGCGGCGTCACAATCTTGCCGCGCGCCGTGTAGTCCTCAGGATTGGCCGAGAAAACCACCGCCACATCCAACGGCAAACGCACCGGATATCCTTTGATCTGGATATCCCCTTCCTGCATGATATTGAACAATGCCACCTGGATCTTCCCCGCCAGATCCGGCACCTCGTTGATCGCAAAGATCCCGCGATTCGCCCGAGGCAGCAATCCATAGTGCATCGTCAACTCGGAGCCCAGGTCCTCACCCGACCGCGCCGCCTTGATCGGATCGATATCGCCGACAAGATCAGCCACGGTCACATCCGGCGTAGCCAGCTTTTCGACATACCGCTGGTCCGGCGTCAGCCACGCAATCGGCGTGTCCTCACCATGCTTCGCGATCAGATTCTTCGCAAACTGCGACAGAGGAGCATACGGATTATCCCGCAGCTCCGAACCCGCCACATACGGCAGCGCCGGATCGAGCAGCGTCGTCAAAGCCCGCAGAATCCGTGACTTCGCCTGCCCGCGCAGACCCAGCAGAATGAAGTTGTGCTTAGAAAGCACCGCGTTCACAATCTGCGGAACAACGGTGTCTTCATACCCAATCACGCCCGGAAACAGCGGCTCCTTCACCGGGCCAGCGGCATTCGCACGCAGTCGGGCGATCAGGTTCTCGCGCAGCTCGTCCTTGACCGTGCGGGCCATCCTGGCCGGGGTGTATTCACTGTTGCGGAGTGCGCCAAGCGTAGTCGGAAGAGTCGTGTTCGCCATGTGTGAAGTATAGATGTCCCAGCCGCCCCAAAGTTGCGGCCCGCGAACCGGCGTTCACACCACTCAAATTGAAAGATCATCCTTCAACGCCTGCATCTCCGCCGCCGCATGCCCATTGCCCGTCCGCGCCGCTGCCGCCAGCCCAGCCTCCAGCCACGTCACCGCCTCGGACGACCGTCCCATCTTCGCCAGCAACTGACCCGCCATCTGGTACCCAGGCACATAGTCCGGGTTCGCATCCCGCAGCTTTCCAAACTCCGCCAGCGCCGCATCCGGCTGCCCCGCCTCCGAGTAAGCCATTGCCAGCCCATACCGCGCAAACGCATCGTTCGGTGCCTGCGTCAGAATCTCCGTCAACATTGCAATCCTGTCCATGTCCCTAAGTCTAAACTGGAAGCATGATCGAGCAGCCCGTCTCCCGCACCGTCGCCGAATCTCAGTCCGAGCGCACCGAAATCGTCTTCCCCGCCGACTCCAACGCCCTCGGCAACCTCTTCGGCGGACGCCTCATGCAGTACATCGACCTCGTCGGCGCCATGGCCGCCAGCCGCCACGCCCGGGCCATCACCGTCACGGCCTCCATGGACCACCTCGACTTCGTAGCCCCCGTCCGCGTCGGCGAACTCCTCATCCTCAAGGCCAGCGTCAACCGCGCCTTCAAGTCGTCGATGGAGGTCGGCGTCCGCGTCATGGTGGAAGACGTCGAGCAACAGCATCTCCGCCACGTCTCCTCCGCCTACCTCACCTTCGTTGCCGTCAATCGCGACGGCACCAGGCTCATCGTCCCGCAGGTCATCCCCGAAACCGAGCACCAGAAGCGCCGCTACGAAGATGCCGGCCGACGCCGCGAGATGCGCTCCGGAGAGACCCTCAGAAAAAAAGAGCTTCGCGCCGCCCTCACCCCCGAGTGGCACTATTGAAGAAGAAACACGGAGTTTGTCTGTCTTTCTTTAGCTCTTGTCCCGCTGCCGGGTATTCTGCACACCCATCAGAATCCCCATCCCCACCAGAATGATCGCACCAGCACCGATGTAGGCCTGCGGAATGTGCATGATGTGCGCCAGATAAACCAGCCCGATAATCATGATGGCAAAACCCAACGCGTAAATTCCAAAGGACATGTCGATCTCCGGGAGGCAAAAGTGCCTGTATTCACCGTGAGATGCCGTTTCCGCCCAACTCGTTCGTCTGAAAGGTCCGCCAAAGTTCCAGGTACGCCACCAGCCGCGCCACATGGAAGAAGTCCGACCCGACAAAGTAAAGCAGCGAAACGCCCGCGCACCAAATCACCATGAATCCCGTCGTCGTTACGCTCTCAAACGGCAGCGGGCAGGCCGAGAACACCATCCCCAGCACAATCAGCGCGATCTTCACGATCCCCATCACCAGGTTGATCTCCACTAGCTTCGACCGCAGCTCCCCCACCCGGAACGCCGCCCGCAAGCTGTCGACAACACCCAGACCCCGCAGCATGGCCAGCAGCGGAGCCACGCTCAGCGCCCAGCTTCCCACGCCCCAAAGCACGAACAGGCCCAGCGTCGTCACAATCGACGCGGCACAATACCCCACCAGATTCGGCTCCTGCCCCGCCGCCACCGGCCGCACGATCGTCGCGCCCGCCGCCGCCTCCAGCAGCACAAACCAGATCCAGAAGCTCACCGCCAGCGCCCCCATCCGGATCGCCTGGAGCACCATCACTGTCCCCACCCGGGACTGCAGCCGCGAATCAGCCCGCCGCAGCATCCACGTCCGCCCCACCGACGAAACCACAATCCACACCACCACCAGCACCGGAGCCAGCCACCGCAGCACAGCCGAGACCGGCGGCGCCACCAAAGCGATCGCCTGACCCAGCGTATTCGCCGCAGCCATCGGATCGAGGATCGTCATCCCCTGCAACGCGCCCCAATCCACGCCCGCCGCCATCACCACCGGATACACCCAGTGCCACACACTCCAAAGCGCCGGCACCCCATACACCCAGCGCCAAAGCACCTCCAGCGCCGTCAGCGAAGGCCGATGCCAGCACTCCGAAAGCGTCCGCACAAACGACTGCGTCCCCCGTACCGGAACTCCCGTGGTCTCCACTACTTCACCACGAGATTGACGAGCCGGCTCTTGACGACGACGACCTTCACCACCGTCTTACCGTCCAACCGCGCCACCACCTTCTCATCCGCCATCGCCGCCGCCTTGATCGTCTCTTCGTCGCTCTCCGCCGGCACCTTCACAACGATCACCAGCTTGCCATTGATCTGCACCGGAATCTCGAGCTCGCTTTCCTTGGCCAGCTCCGCATCTGCCACCGGCCACGTCTGTCGAAAGACAACCCCCGTCCCGCCCAGCTCGGCCCACAATTCAGCCGCCAAAAACGGAGCGAACGGAGCCAGCATCAGCGTCAGGCTCCTGAACACCTCCGCCACCACCGAAGCCGGGATCTCCCCGGAGTCCATCGCCGGCTCCGAAGCCTGAATCTCGTTCACCAGAATCATGATCGAAGCGATGCACGTATTGAAGTGCCAGCGCCCGTCGAAGTCCTGCGTCAGCTTCGCAATCGTCTGGTGCAGCGTCCGCAGCAGCTTCTCGCCGCCAACCGCCGGCCCATCCCCCCGAACGTCCTTGTACTTCGTCGCCAGCCGATACACCCGCGACAAAAACCGGCTCACACCCGCAACGCCATCCTCCTGCCAGTCCAAATCCCGATCCGGCGGCGCCGCGAACAACGCATACATCCGCGTCGCATCCGCGCCATAGCGCTCGATCATCAAGTCCGGGCTCACCACATTGCCCTTGGACTTCGACATCTTCGCGCCATCCTTGATCACCATCCCCTGCGTAAACAGCCGCTCCGCAGGCTCCGAGTTCTCAATCAGCCCAAGGTCCCGCATCACCTTCGTCCAGAACCGCGAATAGATGAGGTGCAGAATCGCATGCTCCACCCCGCCAATGTACTGGTCGATCGGGAACCAGTAGTTCGCCTTCGCCGAATCAAACGGAGCCGAGTCGTTCTTCGCATCCGTATACCGGTAGAAGTACCAGCTCGAATCGACGAACGTGTCCATTGTGTCCGTCTCGCGCTTCGCCGGTCCACCGCACCGCGGACACGTCGTATTCACAAACGCGTCCACCCGCCCCAGCGGCGATCCGCCCTGCTGCGTGATCTCCACCTGCGCCGGCAACAACACCGGCAAGTCCTCCGCACGCAGCGGAATCGGCTCCTCGCCGCACGCAGCGCAGTACACCATCGGGATCGGCGTCCCCCAATACCGCTGGCGGCTCACACCCCAGTCCTTCAACCGATAGGTCGTCGTCTTCTTCCCAAAACCGCCCGCCTCGGCGAACGCAGCCATCTTCTCCTGCGCCTCCAGGCAAGCCTCACCCGACCACGCACCCGAGTCGATCAGCACGCCCTCTTCCTCAGCCAAATACGGCAACGCCAACTCCGCCGTATCCAGGTTCGGAGCGACCACCCGCTTCACGGGCAGCCCATACTTCGTCGCAAACTCAAAGTCCCGCTCATCATGCGCCGGCACGGACATAATCGCGCCCGTCCCGTAGTCCGCAAGGATGTAGTTCGCCACCCAGATCGGCACACGCTCGCCATTGAACGGATTCAACGCAAACCGCCCGGTCGCGCATCCCTTCTTCTCAATCGCACCAAGATCCCCGGCAGCCTTCGCCGCCTTCTGCTCGTCGATCATCGTCTGCACACGCGCCGCAAGCTCTCCATCCGCCTCAGCAAAGGCTGTCGTCAACACATGCTCCGGTGCCAACGCCACCAGCGTCGCCCCAAAGATCGTATCCACCCGCGTCGTAAACACCTTGATCTTCTCGTCCGAACCTTCCACCGCAAAGTCAACAAACGTCCCTTCGCTCCGGCCGATCCAGTTCTTCTGCATGGTCCGAACCTTCTCCGGCCAGCCTTCCATCGTGTCCAACCCATCCAGCAGCTCGTCCGCATACTTCGAGATGCGCAAAAACCACTGCGTCAGATCCCTCTGCTCCACGATCGTCGTCTCATGCCGCCAGCAGCACCCGCCCACCACCTGCTCGTTTGCCAGCACGGTCGCGCACTCCGGACACCAGTTCACCTTGCTCTTCTTCCGGTACGCCAGGCCCGCCTCGAACATCTTCAAAAAGAACCACTGGTTCCACCGGTAGTAATCAGGCAGACACGTCGTCACCTCATTCGCCCAGTCGTAGCTCAGACCGATCCGCCGCATCTGCACCTTCATCGCGGCGATGTTCGCAAGCGTCCACTCCTCCGGCTGCCTCTTGTTCTTCAGCGCGGCGTTCTCAGCCGGCAACCCGAACGCGTCCCACCCCATCGGGTGCAACACATTGCGTCCGCGCATCCACATAAACCGCGCCAGCGCATCGCCAATCGCATAGTTCCGCACATGCCCCATGTGCAACTGCCCACTTGGATACGGCAGCATCTCCAGGCAGTAGTACTTCGCCTTGCCGGAGTCGTGCGCCTCCGCGGCGTAAAGCGCAGGATCGGCGTCCCAGAGAGCCTGCCACCGCGGCTCAATCTCGGCTGGGTTATAACGCAGGGCTTCAACGGGGGAGGCGATATTTTCGGTCTGAATCGTGTCTGACATACTCTTTCGATTGTACTCGGCCAGCCTAGCGAACCGCCTCAGGCGCAGGCAGCACCTGGTATCCCTCAGGCACCTGGAACAGCTTCGGATCCGGCTCGGCAGTACTCAGGTCTCGAAACTCATACTTCCTCAAACCATGGAACGGGCTATCGTCGATGGTGAACAGCGCCAGGTGAAGCCGCGGTGAGTACCAACTTCGGACCGACCATCTGAGGTCTTGATCGTTCCCATCCAGCCCCGCCTTCACCACACGCAGCGCCTCGGTCCCCTCCGTCGGCTCACCCTGGATAAGCTGCCCCTCGATCGGCGTCAGGCGATACTTCAGGCGTTCGTTGGCAGGCCCCAGATACACATCCATGCCCTCAGCCCCCACCTGCCTGTGAGGTGGTTCCACCCTCGGGTCGCCATACAGCCTGACGTAAGCAATCTTGCGGCAGTCGCACCACGATGTGATCGTGCGATGGATAGGATCCCAAACATCGTAGTTGGTGTATTTTTTGCCATCGCGGCGAAGGGCGTCCTTGCTCTCACTGACCTGCTTGTTCCATACCCACCCTTGTCCGTTGCGCGCCGACCAGCTCTCGCTCTCGTGCGCAATCTGCGTGCCATCGGCGAGCTTCTCGTAAGTCGTGGTCACGCGTCGAGCCGAGTACGGTGCCGAAGTAACGATCGTTGGATAAGCCGGTAACCGGCTCTGCGGGAAGGCCACACCCGAAATCGCAAGCACGACTGCAAAACGAAGCGCCGTCCAACGCATCATGCTCCTCCCTGTTCAACGTTTGAAAGCCAGTTTCCTCCCTCCCCCAAAGATTCGCAACACCTATGTGCAGAGTAGAGCATCATAGGGAGCATGAAAGTTCTCATCATCGACATCGGCGGCACGCACATCAAGGTAGCTTCGACGGAAAACCTCGTTCCCATCAAGATCGTCTCCGGCCCCCATATGACGCCCGCGAAGATGGTCGAGCAGGTCAAGGCCGCGACCGCCAAGTGGAGCTACGACGTCGTCACCATCGGCTACCCGGGCCCCGTCGCCCACGAGCGACCCCTCAGCGACCCCTTCAACCTCGGTCCCGGCTGGGTCGACTTCGCCTACCAGAAGCACTTCCCCGGCAAACCCCTCAAGTTCCTCAACGACGCCGCCATGCAGGCGCTCGGAGGCTACAAGGGCGGCCGCATGCTCTTCCTCGGAACCGGCACCGGACTCGGCTCCGCCCTCATCGTCGACGGCACCCTGGTCTCGCTCGAGCTCTCCCACATGCCCTACAAGAACGGCAAGTCCTACGAGGACTACCTCGGTCTGCGCGGCATCGAGGCACGCGGCAAGAAAGCCTGGCGCAAGTCCGTTAAGAAGGTCATCGCCATCCTGCAGGCCGGCATGGTCGCCGACTACGTCCTCCTCGGCGGAGGCAACGCCAAGCTGATGAAGAAGCTCCCCAAGGGCGTCATACTCGGAGCCAACTCCAACGCCATCGACGGCGGCATCGCCATCTGGAAGGACGGCGCAGTCGGCTCGTCGAAGCACCCCTCCCCCAATCAGTATCCCGACACCACCGTCACCGCCAAGCCCAACTAAACGCTCAAGAATCGGGCACCACTCATTGTCTTTGGGATTGCCTTTGCTTTGGGGATGAACATGGGGCTTTAGCCCCACGACAAAAACAAGCAAAAAGAAAGGGGCATCAGCCCCGGGCCCTTGCCGTTGCCTGCCCCTATCCGTCCTTCATCCTTCCGATCCCGGTTACGCCCTGCTTCAACCCGCCGCAAGCGTCCGCAGCACCCCGACATTCCGAGCCTCATCCCCCGGATTGTCCACCGGCGTCTCCGCAATAAACGCGCAATGATCGAACCGCGCGTCATGCAGCAGCTTCCGAAACGCCTCCGCCCCGATCGTCCCTTCGCCGATATGCTCATGCCGGTCCAGCTTCGATCCCATCGCGGCCTTGGCATCGTTGCAATGCCATACCCGCACCGCCTCGAACCCGACCGTCTCCCCCACCAGCTTCATCGTGTCCGCATACCCCTCCGCCGTCACGATGTCGTAGCCCGCCACATGCATATGGCACGTATCGAGACACACCCCCACCGGAGCACACGCCTCCAGCGTAGCCACCAGCTCCGCCACCTGCTCTAAAGATCCACCGAGAGAAAACTCAGCTCCAGCCGTGTTCTCAATCAGAATCTTGAAGTCCTTCCCCTGCCACGCCAGTCCATCGATGGCCTTCTCGATCGACTGCGCCGCCAGCCGCAGGCCCTCATCCCGCGTCAATCCCTTCCAGCTTCCGGGATGCAGCACCAGGTACTCCGCACCCAAAGCCAGCGCCCTCTCGACCTCACCGCGAAACCCGGCGATCCCGTTCACCCGAACGCTCTCGGTCTGGCTGCACAGGTTGATCAGATAGCTCGCATGGATCGAGACCGGCCCAATCCCAAACTCCGCCCGCAGATCCCGCATCTTCGCGGCATCCTCCGGCTTCACATCCGCCGCCTTCCACTGCCGCGGGCTCGAGGAAAAGATCTGAAAGGTATTCGCGCCCGCTTCCACCGCGCGATTTACCGCCATCCACGTACCGCCGGACGTGCCAAGATGCACGCCAATCTTCTTAAGCTTCGACATACAACGAGTTTAAGCCCACCCGCGCCCGCTGCAAACTCCCGCCACCGTTGCAAGCCCAAAGCCAACAGCCAACAGCTCATACAGAAACCCAGCCAACGATCCCCCGGGCGATCCAAGCGAAATCACGTATCATTCGGCCATGCCCGAACAAAGCGCCAAAAGCCACGCCTCCAGCGATCGCCTCTTCATGGCCATCGCCCTCATCCTTGTGATCAACGTCATCTTCGCCTGCGTCCGGGCCTTCCACGTCCGCGACGCCTATGCCATCTACCAGATCCTCGTCGCAGTGGCCTTTGTCATCCTGGCGCTCCGGGTCCGCGGCTACGGCACCAAAAATCAGGACCGCATCATCCGCCTTGAGGAGCAGGTCCGTTACGCCAGGGTCCTTCCCGAGCCCATCCTCACCCGCTCCGCCGCACTCACCCTCGACCAGTACATCGGCCTCCGCTTCGCCTGCGACACCGAACTCGCCGCCCTCGTCGAGCGCACCCTCGCCGAAAATCTAACCCGGAAGCAGATCAAGGAAGCCGTCACCACCTGGCGCCCCGACCACTTCCGCATCTAGGTTCCGACGGAGGTCTTCGGAGAGATGTCCTCCCGCATCCACACAAAGTCCACATCGTGGCCACGTTTTCCATGCAAAAAACCACGTTTTACCGGCCCCAAAATCGCAGGTAAAACCCGGAGAAACCCAAAGAAACAGGCATAAAACCCGAAAATGCACCACAAAACCCCACAAATGCCGAAGTTTAGACCAATTCCAGACCATTTCTGAAAAATCGCGCGGCGAGAGGTCTAACCTCTTCGATCCCCCAAACGTGTCATCGCGCACCCCAAAAGCCGCAGGACGTAACCCCCGATGTGGCATTTTCCTTTCCTCCGGACGGACCTAGGATCAGTCCTGTCAGCACTAGGAGGAGAAGCAAATGCCCGCCATCCACCGTCTCGAAGCCCGCACCACCAGCCACTCGCTCCGCCTCGCCTGCCTCGCCGCCAACCGTACCGTGGCCGTCGTCCGCAGCTTCGCCGAGACCCTCTTCGACGGCAACGACTTCGGTGGTCCCAGCCCCATGGCGGTGCAGGCATGAGCGCCAACCGCGCCCTTAAACACCAGAGGCACCACGGTTTATTCGTGGTGCCTCTCGGTGCTCCTATCGGAAGACGCGCTCTAGTAAACGTCCCTCTGGTACCGTTTGTCCTTCTTCATCTGCGCGAGGTACTCGTTCGCGTGGTCCAGCGTACCGTTCGAACCTTTGGCAATCGCATCGAGCAGAGCCAGCTCCACATCCTTCGCCATACGGCTCGCGTCGCCGCAGACGTAGAAGTAGGCACCTTCCTCCAGCCACGCAAACAGCTCGGCAGCGTGCTCCGCGATACGGTCCTGGACGTAAACCTTCTTCGCCTGATCCCGGGAAAACGCCGTGTCGAGACGCGTGAGAAGGCCGTCCTTGTGCATCCCCTCAAGCTGGTCCTGGTAAAGAAAATCTAGCGCCTTCCGCTGCTCGCCGAAGAACAACCAGTTCTTCCCCGTCTCGCCCTTCACCTGGCGCTCCTCGAGGAACGCGCGGAACGGCGCGATACCGGTTCCGGGACCAACCATGATCACCGGCTTCGTCGTGTCCTCAGGCAGCCGGAACTGACCGTTTGCATGCAGGAAGATCGGGATCTTCGCACCGACAGGCCCGCGCTCGCCAAGGTGGCCGCTGCACAATCCCTGCCGCTCCTTGCCATGCGACTCGTACCGAACCACACGCACGGTCGTCTCCACCATGCCAGGATGCGCCAGAAGGCTCGAGGCGATCGAATACATCCGCGGCGTCAACCGGGCAACCACCTGGAAGAGCTGTTGCGGATTCGTGATGATCCCGGGAAAGTCCGTGACCAGATCGACCAGTTCGCGGCCATAGGCGTACTCCTCAGCGCGAGCCTTGTTATCCGGTCCGACCATTGCCTGCAGTCCCTCGACAGAAGGATCAAGCTTCGCCAACTGCAAAATCGAGCTACGCGTAAGAACACCAATCTGCAACCGCGTGCGCACAGCTTCGAGAAGAGAGATCTCGACCTTGTAGTGGTCCAACACGCGCTCTTCGCCGGTGAACCCAAGGGCCTTCAGGATCTCTTCGACGGCGGCATCGCGGTTAGTGGGCAGAATGCCAACGGCGTCGCCCGGAACGTACTCCATGCCCTCATCGAGGGTCAGTTCGATATGACGGGTTTCTTTTTCCGATCCCTCTGCAGTCAGCAGCCTATTGACGGTGATTTCGGATAGAAACGGATTATTCCGTGTGTACTTCGCGTTCGCTTCGCTCATCTCTATAGCTTAAATGGATTTTCGTTTCGGTGAAACCCATGAGCACCGAAGAGCGTCCCAAAGCTGTAGCCATTTCTCCTAGACTGAGTTATCTCCCCGGTTCTCTCCACACTCGAGAGCGCACGACGAAAAGCACGATTCATTCGGATCCCCGCACGAAACGGACGTTCAAAGCGCATGTTTAAGAAGTTCTGTCAGTGTTTCGGGATCGCCTCCATCATTCTCGCGGGAAGCTACGGCGATTTTCTCGGCGGCGGCGCGGACGTTCGGATGCATGTGCCGTTCTCGCTGGCCCCCATCTGCGTAGCCCAGATCCTCGATATCCTCCTACTCGCCCTGGTGCTCTTTCTTATCCTCGCTCCGGTGCGCCGTCTCGGACTCTATGATTGGGCACGGCTTGTCCTGGCGCTTTTGATCCCGCCGTATCTCCTACAAAGGATTCAGTCTTTTCTCCCCGACAGCTTCCTTACGGGGCGCGTGGTCACATTTTCCATCATCTGGATCGCCGGCCTCCTTCTCCTTCGTCTCCGTTTTCCCCGCTCGTATAAGAGGACGATGCGAACGGCCAGCGCGGTCGCCACCTTCGTGGCGCTTTTCGCCGTCTGGAGCGTGGCGCAACTGCTCTGGGTGGCGACCTGGAAGCCTGGCCCGCAGCAAAAGATAGCTGCATGGGCCTCCGGAACCCAGCCTGCCAGGCAGCATCCGCTCATTGTCTGGGTGTTGTTCGACGAACTTTCGTACGACCAGACCTTCGAGCATCGTGCGCGCGACCTGCAGATGCCGAACTTCGACCAGCTCCGCAGCGAAAGCACTACCTTCACCAACGCGCAGCCGATTGGGTACTACACCAAGCGCATCATTCCCTCGCTGTTTACCGGCCAGATCGTCGACGACTTCAAGTACGACATGAAGAATCGCTTCAGCGTTCACTACACCGGCCAGAAGGGCTTCCACCCCCTTACCGGCTCCGGCACGGTCTTCGCCGACGCCCAGCAAGCGGGCTTCCGCACCGCGGTCGTGGGCTGGTACAACCCATACTGCACGATCTATGCGTCAGCGCTCGACAACTGCTACTGGACCAATCACGACAAGCTCGACGGCCCGATGGGGGAGAACGAGACATTCCGAAGCAACGTGTACAGGCCTTTGCGGCAGTTTACACAGGACATCAAGTCGTCGCGGCGGGCGAACCGCGACATCTGCAACTACGACGTGCAGCAGAGGCTGAAGACGCATCTCGATCTCGAAGACCACGCCCTGCAACTGCTCCATACCGATCAGGCTGACTTCGTGTTTCTGCACATGTCGACGCCGCACAGCCCGAATATCTGGAGCCGGATTAACGACGACTACACGCAGGTCTGCGATAGCTCGTATCTCGACAACCTGGAGCTGGCGGATCGGGTGCTTGGCAAGATTCTCACGACGCTGAAAGCCTCGCCGCGCTGGAACGACACGACCCTGATCGTGCAGGGAGACCACTCCTGGCGGGTCGAGACGTGGGAAGATACGCCGACCTGGACCGAGGAAGACGACGCCGCATCCAAGGCCGCCACGTTCGATCCACGACCGGCGCTGATCATCCATCAACCCGGCCAGTCCGACGCAAAGACCGTGGGGGAACCCTGGTCCCTGTTGAAGGTCCACACCGTGCTGGAGCAGAGCATCGCAGGCAAACCTTCCGCCTACTAGGCGATGCGATGCTCACACACACTTCCTGAAAGCCTGCCCAATCCGTCTAGACGACGAATTGGGTGAGTCGAGTGAGGGCGCGTTCCAGTTTTACGCCACGGGAGGCCTTCAGAAGCACGGCGTCGCCGAGGGTAACGTTGGCTTCCATCCAGTCGCCGGCCTCTTCGGGGGTGTCGAAGAAGAGGGTCTCGCAGCCACCGGCTTCGGCCCCCGTGACGATCTCGGAGGCGAGGCCACGAACACCGATCACGAGTGCGATGCCGCGCAGGGCCATCTGAAGGCCGCAGAGACGGTGGAGTTCGGACGCCTCCGGACCGAGTTCGAGCATCTCTCCGGCAACGACGATATGGCGGGCGGCGGGAATGGCCAGAAGGGCGTCGACCATGGCGTCGAGGGCGCGGGGGTTGGAGTTATAGGTGTCGTTGATGAGAGTGGCGCCACGCCAGGCGAGGAGCTCACCGCGACGGTCGCCGGCATGAAGATTTCCAGCGGCGGCGCAACACTCGGTCAGGGACATGCCGCTTGCCAGGCCTACGGCGATCGCCGCGAGCGCGTTGTAGACGTTGTGGCGACCGAGCATCCGAAGCTGAACGCTGCCGCGTTCGCCGCGCACAAGGATGGTGAAGACGACGCCCTCGGCGCCGATCTCGGTGATCGCTGTACCACGGATGGTGGCGCCTTCGCCTTCTCCGAAGAAGATGGCACGATCGCCCATGCCGCGTGCGAAGGCGGCGACGTAGGCGTCGTCGAAGTTGAGGAAGGCCAGGCCGTCGTCCGGGAGGGAGGCGACGAGTTCGTATTTGGCGGCAGCGATACCTCCGATGCCTTCGGGGAAATGTTCCAGATGAACGGGAGCCACATTCGAGACGACGGCCCAGTTGGGCTTCGCGATGGCGGCGAGGGCCGCAATCTCTCCGGCATGGTTCATGCCCATCTCGATGACCGCCACGTCGTGTTCGGGCTCGAGCTTGAGTAACTGAAGCGGGAGGCCGAAGCCGTTGTTGAAGTTCCCCTGAGACTTGAGAACTTTGAATTTGGCCGCGAGGACGGTGGCTACGGCCTCTTTGGTGGTGGTCTTGCCGGCCGAACCGGTGATGCCGATGAGACGTCCGCCCCACTGATCGCGCACCCTGGTGGCGAGACGCTGGAGCGACGTAAGAACGCAGTCGGACTCGTCATCGGGTACGCGAAGCAGCTTGGTGGCGTCGACGTGCTCGCCGAGCCAGCGCATGCTGACGACGGCGGCGACGGCACCGTTGGCGAGCGCGGCTTCGACGTAGTCGTGGCCATCCATCTTCTCGCCCTTGACGGCGAAGAAGAGCTCACCGGCGGCGAGGGTGCGGGAGTCGATGGAGTAGCCGACGGCCTCGGCCACGGTCGAGAAATCGCCCTCGGCGTGAATCCAGTCGGCGATTTGTCCAAGGGTCAACTTCATTGGAGCTCCTTCAGGATGTCTGCGGCAACGGCGACGTCATCGAAAGGGACGGTGCCGTCGGCGAAGGTCTGGGTCTTTTCGTGGCCCTTGCCGGCGAGAAGAACGATGTCTCCAGGGCGCGCGGCGCGGATGGCGATGGCGATGGCTCCGGCACGATCTTCTTCCACGATGCAGTCCGTTGGCGTGACGCGGATGGCTGGGAGGATCTCGGCGATGATCGAGTTTGGATCTTCGGAGCGAGGGTTGTCACTGGTGACCACGACAAGATCGCTCCCCTCACCGGCAACGCGGCCCATTTTGGGACGCTTTGTGCGGTCGCGGTCGCCGCCGCAGCCAAAGAGGGTGATAACGCGGCCTCCGTCGCGGCCGACGAGCTCGCGGGCGAGGGTGATGAGGTTCTTGAGGGCGTCGTCGGTATGGGCGTAGTCGACGACCACCGTGATGCCGGTGCGTCCGGAAGGCACGACCTGAAAGCGGCCAGGGACTTGTCCCAGGTGCTTTGCGGCTTCGGCGATCTGCTGGAGGGTGAGACCGCGGGCGAGAGCCGCGCAGGAGGCCGCAAGAAGGTTGTAGACGTTCACTCGGCCAGTCAGGGGAGAGTGGATTTCAATCGTGTCCGTGGGGGTTACAAATGTGTACGCGGTGTGGCCTGCCTTGAGGACGATGGCTTCGGCACGGTGGGTTCCCTTGCCGAGGATGCCGTAGGTCATGAGTTCGGAGCCGGCGCGATGCATGAGTTTGGGCGAAGACTTGTCGTCGATATTGATGACCGCCACGCGTGGTGCGGGTGTCCCGACTCCCTCGAAGAGGCGGGCCTTGGCTTCGAGGTAGGCCTCCATGGTGAGGTGGTAGTCGAGGTGGTCCTGCGTGAGGTTGGTGAAGATGGCGACGTCCACAGGGATGCCCCAGACACGCTCCTGTTCGAGCGCGTGAGAGCTCATCTCCATCACGCACTCGGTGGCTCCGGCAGCGACGCCGTCGGCAAAGACCTTGTAGAGGTCGCGGGCTTCGGGGGTGGTGTGCTCACTGGGAAGGATCTGGTCGCCGATGTGAGTTTCGATCGTGCCGAGCAGGACGCAGGTACGGCCCGCATGCTTCAGCATCTGCTCCAGGAGGTAGGCGGTGGTGGTCTTGCCGTTGGTGCCCGTGACGGCGGAGACCGCAAGAGTGCGCTCCGGATGGCCAAAGATGTTGGCGGAGACCATCGCGAGGGCACGGCGGCCATGTTCGACCAACGCGGCAGGAATGCGGCTTCGGAGGGATTCGAAGGCATCGGGAGAATCTGTGACAATGGCCGCAGCGCCACTGGTCATGGCGCGTTCGATGAACTGGTTGCCGTCGGCGGTGCCTCCGCGCATGGCGACGAAGACGTCACCGGGTTCGACGCGGCGTGAGTCGTACTGGATGCCGGTGATGGTGGTGGATTCGCCGTGAGTTGCGATCGTTGCTACATCGGCCAGCGCGTCGTGCCAGGTCATCGAATGCCTCACCGTGTGAAGCGTACTACGACCTGCGTGCCGACGGGAACCATGGTTCCTGCTGCAGGGACCTGTTCACGGGCGAGACCGCTGCCGACCGGCTCGACACGGAGCCCGATGGCAGAGGCTTGCTCGACGACCGTGCGAAGACCGTTGCCGTCAAAGGAGGGCACCGCGACGCGTTTGGACGAGTCGACGATGACGGCTCCACGTTCGAGATTCTGAACGGCAGGTTTGACGACCGGAGCATGTAAAGCAGCCGTTTGGCCGCCGGCGGCGTCGGGCATCGTCGAAGAGGTTCCCCCGTTCGCCTTGAACGCCGCGAGCACTTTGGCCGGAAGAAGTTTGAGGGCATTTTCGCTGCGGCTTGGCGTGGGTGCCGGTGCAGGCAGGGCGGATTGCTGCTGGGGTGCGGGAGCGTTCGCGGCGTGGAGGGGATCGTCGGCAGGGAGGTTGTTGACCTCGGCGAACATGGCGTTGAGGTCGTCGGGCTCGCTGGTGACGGCCTCTTCGACGGGCGGCGGAACGTTCTTGGTCTTGGTAAGAGGCTGGTCATGGGGAACGCCGAGATACTCCAACACCTGCTGGGCGACTTCGGCGAAGACCGGTGCAGAGGTCGTACCACCGTAGCGCGTGCCGAGGGTCGGTGTGTCGATAACGACTGCGATGGAGATAGCCGGATTCGAAACCGGAGCGAACCCGGCAAAGCTGGCAACCAGCTTGGTATGCGAGTAGGTGTGGGTGGCGACGTCGATCTTCTGTGCCGTGCCGGTCTTGCCGGCGGAGGTGTAGCCGTTGAGCTTGGCCTGGGAACCAGTGCCTTCGGTGACGGTGCCCCACAGGATCTTGCGCATCTTCGCCGAGGTCATCTCCGAGATGACGCGGCGGGACCCCTCGGGCAGGTTCGCAGGAAGCTGATTGGCGGGGCGGTAAGCGGCGGGTTGGAGGCGCGGGTCGCCCTTCATTTCATCGGTGGATTGGAGGAGGATGCGAGGCGGAATGTAGACGCCGCCGTTCGCGATGGCGGAGACCATGCTGACGAGTTGGACCGGGGTGACGCCAACCTCTTGCCCAATAGCCATGGAGAGGATAGACGTGGCTCCCCACTTCTTGGGAGCCTGGAGGAGGCCGCGCGTCTCGCTGGGAAGCTCGATGCCTGAGCGGTCGCCAAAGCCGAACCCACGCATGTATTCGTAAAACTTCTGGTTGCCGACCTTCAGCGCCATCTTGGCGGCACCGACGTCGGAGGAGTGCTCCAGGGCGTATTGCACCGTGACGCGGCCGAAGTGATCGCTCTTATCGTCGTGAAGGGTGCGGCCGAACATGGTCATCGCTCCGCCTTGGCAGTCGACGATGTCGGTGGGCTCGACGCCGGCGGAGTCGATCGCGGCGGAGTAGGCAACGAGCTTGAAGGTCGAACCAGGCTCGTAGACGTCGGAGACGGCGAGGTTCTGGAGAACGCTCGAGTCCATATGCTTCTGATCGTTGGGATTGAAGCGCGGGGAGATCGCCAGGGCCAGCACCTGACCGGTGTGAGGGTCCTGCACGACGACCGTTCCGTGGGCGGCCTTGACCTTCTCCATCTGGGCGTCAAGGGCACGCTCGGCCATGTACTGGATGTTGGCGTCGATAGAGAGCACCAGATTTTCGCCGGGGAGGGGCTCGCGCTCGGCGGAGTCCATGACGTGGCGCTTGGCATCGAGCGCAGTCAGCATATGTCCGGGAGCACCGTGCATCTCATCGTCGAACTTCAGCTCGAGGCCGCCGAGGCCGGCGTCATCGGAACCGACGTAACCGAGGACCTGCGCGCCGAGATCGTTGTTCGGATAGAAGCGCTTGAACTCCTTCTGCAGGTAGACACCCTTCAGGTTGAGCTCGCGGACGCGCTGCGCCGTTTCCGCGTCGACGCGGCGGGCGACCCAAGCGAAGTTCCTGGATGCCGTGAAGCGGGCGAGCATCTGCTGCTGCGAGGTGAAGTTGTCGGTGGGGTCGGCATGGACGACCTTGGCGAGGATCTCGGCGGCGCCGGCGCGGTTTTCGCCGAGTTCCGATGGAACAGCATAGACGGAGTCGACGAGCACCGTCATGGCCAGTTCGCGGAGGTTGCGGTCGTAGAGGACGCCGCGGCGTGGTGCGACCTCAAAGGTACGCTGCTGCTGGTTGGCGGCGCGGTGCTCCCACTCACTGCTCTTGATGAGCTGCAGCCAGGTGAGACGCATCCCGATGGCACAGACCCAGGCGCAGAAGAACAAGGCGACATACGCGAAACGGATTCTCCGGATGGGAGCCGTCAGCGTCTGCCGCCTTGCCTGGTTATTGTTCGTCGGTGTTCCGTAGCCCACGGCGTGGCCCCTTTAGTCGTCGTTACTGCATGGCGGGCGTGTTGACCTGCGCCAGTACCGGAGCGTTCGGGTCACCGCCATCGGAGCGAACGACCTGGCCGGGCTGGGGAACGTCAAGACCGAGCTGCTTGGCGATACGATCGATGCGGCCCGGGTCGGTGAGCTGAGCCTCGGTAAGGCGAAGCTGCCGGTTTTCCTCGCGCATCTGCTCCATCTGGACCTTCTGGGCCTCCACCGAATACCCGACTTCGATGGCCGAGAAGTGCTGCCAGACGTAGACCATGACCAGCACGAACAGGATGCCCATGACAGCCGTGAAGGTGCGCATCTCACGGCGGCGGACGGGATCGTCGGCCTTGACGATGCGGCTGTTGTCGATGTGCTTGGCGAAGAAGACCTCGGGCGTGGGCCCGCGGCGTGCCTTGCGCTGCAGATCGAAGAGTCCACGGTTGCGCTCAGCCATGGATCCGGTCCGGCTCCGCATTCCCATCTGTCCCATGCCTGCTGCTGTCATCGTCGCCATCGTTCTACCCTCGGGTGGTGCTTTAATCACTCGTTGCTAAAGTTTCTGTGCCGCTCTCATCTTGGCGCTGCGTGATCTTGGGTTTCGCCTTTGCTCTTCGTCGTCCGCGATCACCGGCTTCTTGGTCAATACTTCGAAAACCTTTGCGTCCTTGGCTTCCTTGAAGGCGTCTTTTACCAAACGGTCTTCAAGGCTGTGAAAGCTGATGAGCACCAGACGTCCGTTCTTCTTCAAGAGAGAGCCCGCGCTTTTGAGCAGCGATTGAATCTCTCCCAGCTCGTTGTTCACTCGAATCCGGATGGCCTGAAAGGTGCGTGTTGCGGGGTGGATCTTGTCGCCTTTCATTGATGGGGCCGCGACCGATATCACTCGAGCTAATTCTGCTGTTGTCGATATCGGCCGGGCCCGCACAATGGCTCTGGCGATTTTCCGCGACCTCCTCTCCTCTCCGAATTCGTAAATCAGGTCCGCGAGTTCGTTCTCGTTTTCCTGATTTACCACTTGCTCGGCCGTCTCCCCACTGCGCGTGTCCATCCGCATATCAAGTGGGCCATCCGACCGAAAACTGAATCCTCTGTACGCCTCGTCGAGCTGCAGGCTGCTCACTCCGAAGTCCGCGAGCAAGCCGTCGATCGTGCCGGGCTTGATCTCCTGGGCTGCCTCCGAGAAGGCTCGGGGAACGTAGACCACGGTGGGCATCTGGTCGCCAAGTTCCGCGGCGACTTCGTCCATCCGCGCCTTGGCCTTGGCCATCGCCTCGGGATCACGGTCGAAGCAGATCAGCTTGCCTGCCTTGCCCAGCTTTCTCGCGATGGCCGAAGAGTGACCGGCCAAACCGAGGGTGGCATCGACATACACGCCGCCGGGACGTACATTGAGGTACTCCAATGCGTCTTCTAAAAGAACAGGCGTGTGAACCGGTTTCGGTGTCACGCGCTCTCCCTGAGGAGAAAAACTTGGACCGCTGCTTTCGGGTTCCAACTAAATTCCCAATTCCGCCAAGGCTGCCTGCTCTGCCTCGGTCATCGGTTCGTCAATCTTGGCCTTGAACTTCGGCCGGTTCGCTACTTCAAGAAAAGTCAGCGACCCAAGGACAACCACTTCTTCTTTCAAATCCGCCGACTCCCGAATGACCTGGGGAAGGAGCAAGCGGCCCTGAGCGTCCATTTCCGTCATCTGGCCGTAATAGTTGGTCGTATCGACGAACTTCTTCCGAGCCGGATGCATTGAGCCCAACGTGGCAAGCTTCGCCTCGATGGCCTCCCATTCCTTCAGCGGGTAAATCTCGGCCCGCAACCCGTCCTTACTGGTGATGTAGAACTTGGTGCCTTCTCCGTATTGCTCATCCGCGAGGCGCTTGAAGTCAGCCGGTACTTTGAGCCGGCCCTTCTCGTCGATCTTCGTCGGGTAATTTCCACGGAAACTCATACTCGCTCGGTTACCTGGTACGCCTAAGTGGTCTTGAGGGGTAAGATTCACTCATATCGAGTAAGGTTGTTCCCTTTTTCTCCACTTTTTACCACTTCCATCCACATCGTCTCCCGCCGTGTGCCCCGTGTAAAGCCCTAAATTGGGAAACCGGTGGATTTCGTGTGCAGTTTTTTCTGGGATTTCCGTTGGAAATCTACATCTTGTGGCTCTTCATGCAAGGATCGCTATATGGGAGATTAACGATCCTGGTTCCTGCTGTTTTTCCCCTTGCGGGACTGCGGGGTCTCTGCTAAAGCGAAATAAAAGCGAAAATGCCAGTAACGTATGAAAAGGTTGTTTATACAACGAAATACTGAGTCTGGCCCAAGCGATCGTTCCGGGCTGCCTTTGAGTGTCTGCAGTGCCTGCGGCAGAGCCTTCGAGAAGCACGATCAAAGGACGATTGCGAAGGCAGAAGCCGGTATGACTAGGCTGACTCGTGAGCGCGGCGCTTCCGCTTCAGGAGCCAGAGCAGGTAGCCGAGGACGAGGAGATTGATCAGGAGCAGGCCCACGCGGAACCAGTTGGCGTCGCGGGCAAGTTCGAAGAGCTCCCAGGGCAGGAAGGAGATCGTCAGGCCGAGGGTCAGGTACTCAGCCCAGGACTGTTCCATCATCAGGCCTACCCCTTCCACCAGGGCCAGCGCCGAGTAGGCAAAGGTGCCCATGCTGATCTGGCGGAGACGGTGGTGGTCGATGAGGTCGACCTTGGACATGAGAAGTTCGACCAGCTTGCCTTCGGCGTCGACATGCAGCTTGGGTGCGAGGCGAAGGATGGTCTCGCCGAGATCTTTATGGAGAAACTGCAGGGCTCCGGCACCGATGGCGAAGAAGAAGAGCGCCTTGCCGAGTTTGAAGAGGCCGATGAGGAGGAGGCCGCGGTCGCGGGAGTGCTTGACCGTGGCGTCTGCCTTGGTGGAGGTGGGGGCTAATGCGGTGCCGGGTTGGATAACCTTGGTCTGCATCGATGCTGGCTTTAGTTGAACGGGCTCCCTCCGAAAAGTCAACGATGGGGCGATTGTCGGTGCCCGGGTTGCCAACTTCGTAAGCAGTTTGATGGGACGCACAACGAATTGAAATGTGTGCATCGCCTCCTTCCGTGGCAATCCACCTTCGCATGAACGGCGTAGAAGAGAGTGAAGCCCTTGCGCAAGGGAGCTCTTGAGAACCACACAATTCGGCAACAGGAAATCAAAGGACCTATCATGACGATCAAGAAGACTCTCCTCGCGGCATTGGCCGTCGGTGTACTTTCCGTGTCCACGCTTACCCTCTCCGCACAGACCGACCCCATGGTCGGCGGAGCTGCCATGTACCCGACGAAGACGATCGTCGAGAACGCCGTCAACTCCCCCATTCACACGACCCTTGTCGCCGCCGTGAAGGCTGCGGGCCTGGTGGACACTCTCAACAGCGCTGGACCGTTCACGGTCTTCGCTCCGACCAACGACGCCTTTGCCAAGCTGCCTGCCGGCACGGTGGACACGCTGGTGAAGCCTGAGAACAAGGCCACCTTGACCAAGATTCTGACCTACCACGTTGTGGCCGGTCGGATCAGCTCCAAGGAACTCTCGGCCTGGATCAAGAAGGGCCACGGCAAGTATGAGATGAAGACGGTTTCCGGCGGCACGCTGACGGCGACCAAGGTGGGCGGCAAGATCATGCTGACCGACGAAAAGGGCGGTATGGCCACCGTCACCATCGCCGATGTGTTCCAGTCGAACGGCGTCATTCACGTCATCGACACGGTGTTGATGCCCAACTAAGCTCCTCCCCCGGCTGTGCAGAAAAGAGCACCCCCACGGGGTGCTCTTTCTGTGTTTGACCGGGCATCGCGCAACGATACGCCGTATTCTGATCTTCTATGTCTTTGCCGATATCACCTGCCCTGCCGGGGAATAACCAACAACCATCGGATGCCGCAAAACGCCTTTTGCCCTGGCTGGTGGCGGTTGCCTTCTTTATGGAGTCGCTGGACACGACGATTCTGAATACTGCCGTGCCGGCAATCTCGGCGGCGCTGCATGTAGGTACCCTGAGCATGAAGGCGGTGCTTGCCAGCTACACACTCAGTCTGGCGGTGTTCATTCCGATCAGCGGGTGGGTGGCGGATCGGTTCGGAACGCGACGGACATTCGCGTTTGCAATCGGCCTGTTTACGCTGGGTTCGCTGCTGTGCGGGCTTTCGAGCAACATCCATCTGCTGGTGGCCTGCCGGGTCTTGCAGGGGTGCGGCGGATCGATGATGGTGCCGGTGGGACGGCTGACGCTGGTGCGGACGTTTGCGAAGAGCGATCTGCTACGCACAATGAGTTTCGTTTCGATTCCAGCGCTCGTGGCTCCGATGCTGGGGCCCGTGGCAGGCGGGTTGATTGTCGGGTATCTGCACTGGCGATTTATCTTTTTCCTCAATATTCCGATTGGGCTGGTTGGGTTGGTGATGGTCTATCTGCATCTTCCAGACTATCGGGAAGAGACGCACGCGCTGGATGTCGTGGGGCTGATCATGTTCGGCTCCGGGGTGGGTCTGCTGTCGTATGTGCTCGAGGTGTTCGGCGAACATACGCTGAGTTCGCGGGAGATCACCGCCATGCTGGTGATGGGGCTAGCCATGCTGGGCGGGTACTGGATGCATGCGAAGACCATGCAGTATCCGCTGCTGCAGCTTTATCTATTCCGGATACGGACGTTTCGCGCAGCCGTGGGTGGGAGCTTCTTTACGCGGCTGGGGATTGGCGGCGTTCCGTTTCTGCTGCCTCTGCTGTACCAGGTGGGGCTTGGCTTTACGCCGGTGCAGTCGGGGTTTCTGCTGATGCCGCAGGCTCTGGCGGCGATGAGCATGAAAGCCATGATGCCGAAGCTTCTGGAGAAGGTCGGCTACCGGTGGGTGTTGGTGTCGAATACGGTGGTGCTGGGCGTTTTGTTGATGGTGTTCGCGACCATTGGACTGACCACTTCGGTGTGGTGGATCGTGCTGCTGGCGTTTTTGTATGGAGGATTTTCGTCGTTGCAGTACTCGGCGATGAACACGCTGGTGTACGCGGATACGACGGACCAGGAGAGCAGCGCCGCCAGTACGATTGCAAGCACGATGCAGCAGATGTCGATCAGCTTTGGCGTGGCGGTGGCCGGATTGGCGACGGCGTTCTTTGTGCCGGAGAATGCCCAGTCGGCGCCGGGGCTTATGATTCATGGTCTGCACAAAGCGCTGCTGGCGATGGGTGTGCTGACGATTCTATCGACGGTGGTGTTTCGTAGTTTGAAGCCAGAAGATGGCGATACAGTGAGTCATCGCAAGGCGATTCACGCGGGGGCATGATGACGTACACGTACAACGCGGAACAGTGGCTTCCCTTCCCGATTGAGGTAGTGTTTGCTTTCTTCTCGAACCCGGAGAACCTTCCGCGGCTGATGCCGGGGTGGCAGAAGGCGCGCATCGAGGAGGCTTCGTTTGCGCCGCCTCCACCGCATCCCACGCCTTCGAAGCGGATTCGCGGGATTGCTGCGGGAGCCGGGACGCGGATTACGATGAGCTTTCGGCCCTTTCCGCTTTCGCCGATCCGTCTGCCCTGGGAGGCGGAGATCACGGAGTTCGAGTGGAACGATCACTTCTGCGATATCCAGGTGCGGGGACCGTTCGCGTATTGGAAGCACTGCCACCGGCTGACAGTAGAGGGGGCCGGGACACGGCTGAAGGACTCGGTGGAGTATGAGCTGCCGCTGGGGGCCTTGTCTCCGTTGGCGCAGCCTTTCGCAGCATTCCAGATCGCATCGATCTTCAAGTTCCGGCAGGCGCGGACGGCAGAGTTGCTGCCCTTGATGGTGGGTTCCTTGCGCTGAACGAAAGCAAAAGATTGTGGGGAAAAAGCGGGAGAGAGACAACAGCAAAAACGGATGCTTCGAAGGTGCCGGCGCAAATAATCCGCTCTTGTCTTCGCTCCGTACCCTCTTCTCTTTCGCCTTTTTCTTTGTTTGGCTTTGTCTTTGCTTTTTTTCCCGCTTTTTCCGCCTTTTCCCCACAATCTTTTGCCTGTTGTCAGCGGAGATTGTTGGCAGGGCGGGTAGGCAGGGTGAAGTGGAAGGTCGCGCCTTCGCCCAGGCGGCTGGTGGCCCAGATGCGTCCTCCGTGCTGATGCACGATGCTGCGGCAGATGGCGAGGCCGAGGCCGGTGCCCCCCATGGCGCGGGAGTCCGAGGCGTCGACCTGCTGGAAGCGCTCGAAGATCTGCTCGAGCTTATCCTCGGGGATGCCGCGGCCGTGATCCTCCACCTGAATCTCGACCTCGGCTTCGTCGAGGTTGCGGGCGGAGAGACGGATGGCGCTGCCCGCGGGTGAGAACTTGATGGCGTTCGAGATGAGATTGGTGAGAGTCTGAAGCACCCGGTCCGGATCGGCCCAGACGTTGACGCCGGCAGCGTCGAAGGAGATGGCGATGCTGCTCTTGGCCGCAGCGGTCTGCTGGAGGCCGGCGGCGCGGCGGAGAAGGTCGTCGACGGAGCACATGGTGTAGTGCAGTTCAGCCTGGCCGGAGCCGATGCGCTCGAGATCGAGGATGTCGTTCACAAGGCGGACGAGACGGTCGGTGTTGCCGATGGCGATCTCGAGCATGTGCTGGAGCTTGTCGGGGCGGTTCTGGAGGGCTCCGCCAGCAATGAGTCCCAGGGCGGCGCGCAGGCTGGTCAACGGCGTGCGGAGCTCGTGCGAGACGGTGGAGACAAACTCGTCCTTCATGCGGTCGAGGGCACGGCGTTCCGTGGTATCGGTGAAGGCGACGACGACTCCGACGGCCTTCCCCTCGCGTCCTGAGTCCTTGTTGGACTCGATCTGAGGGCGCGCGACGTATTCCACGGGGAAGCTGGTGCCGTCCTTACGCCAGAAGACCTCGTTGGCGACGCGAATGGTGTCGCGGTTGATGAGGGTGCGGCGGACGGGGCACTCTTCTTCCGGATAGGGGGTGCCGTCGGGCCGGGTGTGGTGGACCACATCGTGGAAGACCTTGCCGAGAAGTTCCTGGGGCTTGTAGCCGAGCATCTGGGCGGCCGCAGGGTTGATGACCGTGACCTTGCCTTCGAGATCGATACCGTAGATGCCGTCGCCGACGCTCTCGAGGATGGAGTTCGACTGCCGGATGAGGACGCGAAGCTTGTCCTCTGCCTTGACCTGCTCGGAGATATCGACGCCGAAGCCGAGCACATACGGCTCGTGCCCCGGAACATCGATCAACTTGTTGCGATAGGCGATGACGCGGTGTTCGCCGTTGACGTGCGAGAGGTAGAGCAGGCCCTGCGCTTCTCCCGTCTCCTCGATCTGCTGGAGATAGGGTTCGAGAAGCGCCTGCTTGCCCGGAATCATGAGGTCGCCCAGCGAGCGGCCTACCATATCCTCCACGGTGCGTCCGATGCTCTGTGCGCCGTGGGTGTTGACCGAGAGGAGGACGCCGTCGAGGTCGTGGGTGCAGACCATACCGAGGGAGCCTTCGACAAGCTGGCGATAACGCGCTTCCGACTCGCGGAGGGTCGATTCGGCGGCGCGCTGCACGGTAACGTCGATGCCGGTCGCGATGATGAAGGCGACCTGGCCCTGGGGGTCGAGCAGGGCTGTCGCACACCAGTCGATGAGACGCTCAGAGCCATCGCGGCTGACCCACTTGTTCTCGAAGGTGGCGGGAAACTCACCGTTGCGGAGCCGCTCGAAGGCGTCGATGGCTGTGGAAATATCGCTCTCCGGGATGAGACGCTCCCAGGGGTAGCGTCCAACGAGCGAGGGGAAGTCGTATCCGGAGGCGGTTTCGCAGGCTCGGTTGAAGCGGACAATGCGACCGGCGGTGTCGTAGACGACGACGAGAGCGCCGACGGTATCGAGGACGGCTGAGACGAAGTTGCGCTCCACGGTGAGGGCGGATTCGGCGCGGACACGGGCGTGCGCAGCGCGGTCCATCTGCCGGATTCGGTTGTTGAGCTCAAGCTGGTTGATGGCCTGACGGGCAAGCGCGGCGAGGCTGGTGACCTGCGCGTTGGTAAGGCGGCGATTGGCCGAATCCATGACGCTGAGGCTGCCGATAACCGCGCCTGCCGGTGTGACAAGAGGCGCCCCGGCGAAGAAGCGGAAGCTGCGTCCGGCAAACGCGATGCCGTTGCGGTAGGCCGGATCGAGGCGTGCGTCGGAAATTTCGTAGACGTCGTTGGAGAGAAGGACATCCTCAAACGGCAGATTGCCGCGGGGAGCATCGGAGATCTCGGCCCCGATGACGGAGCGGAAGTAGAGGCGGTCGGGGCCGACGAGGGCGATCAAAGCCAGAGGCGCGTTGCAGAGCTGTCCGGCGAGACGGACGATGTCGTCCAATGCCGCGTCAGGCGTAGCACCGAGCACCTCATACTCCTCAAGGGCGTCGATGCGTTTGAGCTCGTCTTTTTCCTGCAAAGCGTTCATGGCTGGATGCCGCGAGAAAGGTGCTGGCTCACTATCGTATGCACTGGAAACGATTTCCGCACTGCAACTTTAGGGTTAGGTAGTCGTACCCGTCGCCGTCATGGCTTGGGCAGGGTGCAGCAGTCTCCGGCGTTGGGGGGCTCGTCGGCGCTGGCGTCGAGCGCCACCTTCCAGCTCCCATCGGGGGTCTTCTTCCAGAGGGTGATGTAGCGTCCGGTGGTGACGATGGGCTGCCCGTTGCGGTCGCGGGCGTGGCCCTCGTAGTGGCCCCAGGTGTAGCCGGCATCGTTGGAGGGCAGCATCTGGGCACCCTGCGGGGTCCAGGTGAGTTGGTAGAGCTTTGGATCCCAGTTCGCCTGGGCTGCGATGTTGCCCCGTCCCAGGACGGCGGGTTTGCCGTTGGTCAGGGTAACGGCGTCGTCGGCGAACCAGGTGGCAAAGGCCTTGCCGCCACCTTTGGCGACGGACGCGGCGAAGCGGTGCTCGAGGTCGAAGAGAAGGAAGACACCGGGAGACAGGGTGGGCTGCGTGAGGGGCGACGCTGCGGTGGGTGCTCCAGGACCAAACGGCAGGGATCCACTGGCCTGCCCTGGCAGAAGAGGTTGCTGCGCGGCCGCCGTGAGGACAGGCAGCAGAGATGCGAAGACGGAGGCGAAGAGCTTCAAACGCATACGCCTTCGATGCTACCAGCAGGGGAAGACATGGCTCCAAGCAAGAGTACGGGCCGGTGCTGTATTCTGCGCAACACATGAACATTTCCAAGAACGATCTCGGCTTCCTGCTGCCCGGCGTGGGGCTTTTCCTGGTGGGCATCCTTACCCAGAGTCTGGGTCATGGCGCGGCAACTGCACGCCTTGCGGGTGAGGTAGTGCGTTGGGCAGGCATTGCCGGTTTAGCGGTATATGGGGTTCGCCGGCGAAGCCTTACGCCGTGGATCTTTATCGCGATGGTGGCGGGGGCGGAGATCGGGTTCGATGCTCCGGTGTTCGCGGGGTCGCTGCGGGTGTTCTCGGACATCTTTCTGCGGATGATCAAAACGATCGTCGCACCGCTGATCCTGGCGACACTGGTAACCGGTATAGCGGGACATGGGGACCTGAAGGGCGTCGGGCGGATTGGGGTGAAGAGCCTGATCTACTTTGAGGTGCTGACGACGCTGGCGCTGGTGATTGGGCTGGTGGCGATCAATATTTCGAAGGCAGGCGTGGGGTTGTCGCTGCCGGCCGCAGCCGGGGCTGCGGAGGCGATCCAGAAGGTAGCGCCTCTGCACTGGGACGACTTTCTGCTGCACATCTTTCCGGAGAATATTGCGAAGTCGATCGCTGAAGGGCAGATTCTGCAGGTAGCGGTATTCGGCGTGTTCTTCGGCATTGCGCTGGCTTGCCTGTCGGAAGAAAAGCGCGGGCCCGTACTGCGACTGTGCGAGAGCCTCTCCGAGGTGATGTTCAAGTTCACCAATGTGGTGATGTACTTTGCGCCAATCGGCGTGGGTGCGGCGATGGCCTTTACCGTGGGGCACCTGGGGCTTGGAGTGCTGGTGAATCTGGGCAAGCTGCTGCTGACGCTGTATGCGGCGTTGATCGCCTTCGCGGTGCTGGTGATGCTGCCGGTGGCGCTGATCGCGGGCGTGCCGGTGAGGCGGTTTCTGCGGGCCGTGGCAGAGCCGGCCACGATTGCGTTTGCCACGGCGGCGAGCGAAGCGGCGCTGCCGAGGGCGATGGAATCGATGGAGGCGCTGGGGGTGCCGCGGCGCATCCTGGCGTTTGTGATTCCCGCAGGGTACAGCTTCAATCTGGATGGATCGACGCTTTACCTGGCGTTGGCCAGCATCTTTGTGGCGCAGGCGGCGGGGATTCACATGAGCTGGGGCGAACAGTTGCTGATGATGGGCACGCTGATCCTGACCAGCAAGGGCGTTGCGGGTGTGCCCCGGGCTACGCTGGTGGTCTTGTTGGCGACCGCCGCGACTTTCCGCCTGCCGACCGAGCCGATTTTTGTGATTCTGGGGATCGACGCCCTGATGGATATGGGCAGAACGATGGTGAATGTGGTGGGAAATTGCCTGGCGAGCGTGGTCGTCGCGCGGTGGGAGGGTGAGTTTGGAGTAGAGCCGATCAGCGAGGTGGTGTTGGAGGGGATGGCGGACTAGATCGGATCGTTGTGGAGGTGATCTTCGCAGGGCTCGACGCCGATGGTCGGGATGATCCAGATGAGGGTGACGGCAGCGATCAGGCCGAGGGCGACATCGGGGTGGTAGCAGGCCAGCGGAATGGAGACGACGTAGGTGACGACCGAGATCATGTCCTTGGGGCGGGCGGCCATGTCTTCGTGCAGGAGCTTCCCGGAGCGGCGGAGACGGCGCAGGATCGCAAGGCGCAAAAGCATGAAGCTGAAACCGGTGACGAGGTTTCCGGTGCCGTAGAGGGCGACCGAAAGGCTGTCGAGGTGCTTGTCGAGGAGGTAGGCGGTGGAGAACGGCAAAAGCGATAAACAGAAGAGAAGAAACAGGTTGGACCACAGCATGGCCTCGTCGACGCGGTCGATGCGTTCGCTGCACCGGTCGATGAGGTGGCGGTGGTTTATCCAGTAGATGCCGGTGTAGGTGAAGGACAGGGCGTAGATGAGGAGCGTTGGCAGGACCTGACGGAGGCCGGCGAAGCCGTCTTCGTGCGGGACCTTGAGCTCCAGCACCATGATGGTGATGATGACGGCGATGACGCCATCGGAGAAGGCTTCAAGACGGGCCGGGGTGGAGTTGACGTGTTTCATAAGGTGGATTTGAGCAGGATACACGGTGGTCCTGTAGCCGAAGCATCTTTCCCCGGCGTCCAGTGTTGGTATAGTGAATGGTTGCGGCTTCCTGCAGGGAGCGGCTGAGAAGAACGGAACTATGGATACGATTTTAAGCAGGATCAAGTCGCCGGCCGATGTCAAAGCTCTTTCGATGCCACAACTGACCCAGTTGGCCGAGGAGATACGCGAACGGCTCATTCAGGGTGTGGCCAAGACGGGCGGGCATATCGGCCCGAACCTGGGCGTCGTCGAACTGACGATTGCGATGCACTATGTGTTCGACACGCCGACGGACAGCTTCATCTTCGATGTGAGCCACCAGGCGTACGTCCACAAGCTGCTGACGGGGCGCGAGCATTTGTTCGATACGATCCGGCAGCCGGGCGGGTTGAACGGCTTTATGCTGCGGACCGAGAGCGAGCACGACAGCTATGGCGCGGGGCATGCCGGGACGGCGTTGTCGGCGGCGCTGGGCATGGCAGTGGCACGGGATATGTCGGGCGGAAGCGAGCATATCGTGGCGCTGGCGGGGGATGCGGCGTTTACGAACGGGATCTCGTTCGAGGCGCTGAACAATATCGCCGCGCAGACCAAGCGCCTGATCATCGTGCTGAACGACAACGAGTGGTCGATCGACAAGAACGTCGGGGCGATCGCGGAATATTTCCACAAGATCGTGATGAACTCGACCTACAACAGCCTGCATGACAAGGCGGTTGAGTTTGTCGAGATGATCGGCGGCAAGGCAGCGAGGCATGTTGCGAAGAAGGCTGAGGAAGCCGCCAAAGGACTGGTCGGTCGCGGGATGATCTTCGAGGAGTTCGGGATCAGCTACTTTGGGCCGATCGATGGGCATAACCTGCCGAATTTGATCGAGACGTTCAAGTTCCTGAAGACGCAGAACAAGCCCGTCGTGCTGCATGCGATCACGCAGAAGGGACGCGGGTTCCAGCCGGCGATCGAAGGGCAGAAGAAGTTCCATGGACTGGGGCCGTACCATCCGGAGACGGGTGAGACCAAGCCCGCGGTGCAGAAGACGTACTCGGAGATCTTTGCCGAGACGCTGACGAAGCTGGCGACTGGGAACGACAAGGTAGTAGCGATTACGGCGGCTATGCCGAACGGAACGGCGCTTGACCTTTTCCGGCCGGTGCATCCGACGCGGTATTTCGACGTGGGCATCGCGGAGGAGCACGCGGTGCTGTTTGCCGCAGGCATGGCGACCAAGGGATACAAGCCTTTCTGCGCGATCTACTCGACGTTTTTGCAGAGGGCGTTCGACCAGATTGTGCATGATGTGGCGCTGCAGAATCTGCCGGTGGTGTTCTGCATGGATCGCGGCGGGTTGAGCGGCGACGACGGACCGACTCACCATGGACTCTTCGATATCAGCTATTTGCGCAGCGTTCCGAACCTGATTCATATGGTTCCGAAGGACGAGGACGAGCTGGCGGACATGATGTACACGGCGATGCTGCACGAGGGACCGAGCGCGATTCGGTATCCGCGTGGCACGGGGCCGGGCGTGGCCGTCAAGGATCAGCCGGCGGTTCTGGAGATCGGCAAGGCTGAGGTGATCTCGGGCAAGCCGGGCGCGGAGGTTGTGATCTTCGGGCTGGGCGCGATGCTGGCCGAGGCGGAGCGTCTGGCGCAGATGTTGAAGGCACAGGGCTTCTCCGTCGCGGTGATCAATCCCCGGTTTGCGAAACCGATCGACAAGGACTGCGTGGATACGTTTGGCGCGGCGTGCGAGCTTGTGGTGACGTTTGAGGACCATGTGCTGGCGGGCGGCTTTGGATCGGCGATTCTGGAGACGCTGAATGCGCTGCGGATCGATATCCCGGTGGTGCGCGTGGGATGGCCGGATGAGTTCATCGAGCATGGCAAGGTGGAGTCGCTGCGGGAGAAGTATGGCCTGACGGCGGAGGCTGCGCTGGAGAATTGCAAGGGCGCTCTGGAAGAGATTCTGGAGTGGCGTGGACGGTAAGAGGTCCAACCTCTGCTCGTAAAAGTGGTCTGAAAGTGCACCGTTTTCGGTGCACTTTTTCTTGTGCCCGTATCCTGGTGTTCTAAAGGACTTCGTGGGGTGGCGATGCGAAAAACCCAAGGTTTCACCAGAGACGTTTGGGACGTTAAAACGTGGACAAATGCATGGATAGTGTGGCCAATATGCGGTGAATGCGCGATGCGCGAAAATTGGTCTGTTTTGGATTCGATATTCGCACGCCTGTTCGAATAAGGGAAAAGCCGGTTTGCTGCGAGACTATGGGGAGGAGATTGAGCGATGACGAAGACGGTGGAGAGCGTGGCTGCGCGGCGGTCGTTTTTGAAGGGTGCGGTGGCGAGTGCGGTGGCGGCGGCTACTGCGGCCGGCGCTGAGGGGCAGAAGGCGAAGACGGTGGTGAGGCCGAACATCATTCTTTATCTGGCGGACCAGTTCCGGTGGGATTTTCTGGGGGCGAATGAGAAGAACCATTCGACGCGGACGCCGCACCTGGATGCGATGGCCGCCCGTGGGAAGAACTTTACGCATGCGGTGACGAACCAACCGGTGTGCTCGCCGGCGCGGTCGGTGGTGTTTACGAGCCGGTATGCGACGGAGACGGGGGTGTGGCATAACGGGTTCCCGATCCACAAGGAGCTTTCCACGCTGCCGGGCGAGTTGCATGCGGCGGGCTACTCGACCAACCTGATCGGCAAGTGGCATCTGGCGCCGGAGAAGAAGGAGGATGGCGGGAGCATCGGGTTTGTGCCGAAGGAGTACCGGAGTGGGTTCATGGATCTGTGGGAGGGGGCGAATGCGCTGGAGAATACGTCGCACCCCTACGAGGGGACGATCTGGGATGGGGATGGCAAGGAGATTACGTACAAGGACGAGTACCGGGTGGACTTCCTGACGGATCGGGCGGAGAAGTTCTTGCGGCAGAAGCATGAGAAGCCGTTCTTTCTGTTTCTCTCGCAGTTGGAGCCGCACCAGCAGAACGACATGCACCAGCCGATCGGGCCGAAGGGTTCGGTACAGCGGTTTGCCAATGCGACGGTGCCGGATGACCTGCGGGCTCTACCGGGGACGTGGCAGGCGCAGTTGCCGGACTACTACGGATGTGTCGAGGCGATCGATACTTCGGTGGGCCGGGTGAGGAAGATTCTGGAGGAGGAGGGGCTTGCGGAGAATACGATCTTCGTCTTCTTCAGCGACCATGGATGCCACTTCATGACGCGGAACACGGAGTACAAGCGGAGCACGCATAACAGCTCGATCCGGGTGCCGCTGGTGATCGATGGGCCGGGGTTCCGGGGGCGGCAGCAGATTCCGGAGTTGATTGGTTTGATCGATGTGGCGCCTACGCTGCTGGAGGCGGCTGGGGTGCCGGTGCCTTCGACGTGGAAGGGCAAGAGTGCGGTGCCTTTGCTGAACGATCCGGCGGCCCGGGAGCACTGGCCGAACAGGCAGTTGATCCAGATCAGCGAGTCGATGACGGCGCGGGCGATTCGGACGCCGGACTGGACGTATTGCGTGGCGGATATTTCGGGGAAGAAGGACACGCCGGCGGCGAAGACGTATACGGAGTACCAGATGTACGATCAGCGGGCGGATCCGCATGAGCTGGTGAATCTGGCGGGGCGCGCGGAGTATAAGGCGAAGGCGGAGGAGCTGCGGGCGGAGCTGAAGAAGATGGTGGTGGCGGCGGGAGAGGCGGAGCCGGAGATTTTGGGGGCGAAGCTTTATCCGTAGGGATGAGCGTGTGAGGCTTATCGGCCCCGGTGGAACCCACATCTCAGAAGCGAGATGTGGGGCACCCGGCGTTATCGCGGATTGGAGGCGCTGGTGAGGATGCCGTTGAAGAGGAGTTTGAAGGTTCCGTGGGGCTGGCCGCGGAAGGCTATTTCGGGGCCGAAGAGGACTACCCTTCCCTTTCCGACGGCGATGTCCACTACGGCCGCGGTGCCGTCGAGGTATTGCTGACCCCAGGCCCAGCCTGAATCGAGGACGGAGGGGCCTTTGTACCAGGAGACGGCGTGAACGTGGTTGAGCTCGGCGTCGGGGGCGAGGCGGAAGGATGGGCTGTTGTCGAAGAAGACATCCAGGCTGGTGGGCAGGCCGTAGGCGAGCGGGACGGTGTTGTCGATCTGGGCGCGGAGGAGCGAGCCAGGGATGTAGAACTTCTCGCGGGGGAGGGGTTCTTCCTTCTCCTGGCGGAGTTCGGTGAGTCCGTCGCGGACGGGGAGGTGGAGGAGGTCGGCGAGGGCGGTGGAGGAGCCGATGGTGAGGATGGTTCCTCCGTCCTGGGCGAACTGCTGGAGCTGGGGGATGGTGGTTTTCGGCGTGATGCGGCCGAGCCAGGGGCGGAACTCGGCGGGGATGTCTTCGGGTTTGGGCTGGCCGTTGGGACGCTCGGAGGCGTCGCCGCTGCCGGCTCGCCTCTGGATGGCTCCGTCGGCGAGGATGAGGACGTCGTAATGGTCGTGGAGGTGGCCGGCGTCGAGGGTCTGGGGATAGACCACCTCGAAGGGGAACTCGAACTGCTCGAGGAGGAAGCGGGTCCAGCCGGAAGGCATGCTGCCGCCGTACTGGTCGGCGAGGCCGATGCGGATGGGTTTGAGCTTGATGGTGGGACCGGTGGGCGTGGTGGCCAGGGCGGTGGCGTGGAGGCCTAGTTTTGTAACGCTATTGGTTACGATCTCGCGGGACTTGGGGGTGGCGGGGATCCAGATGGCTCCGGCTGCGAGGCCCTCGGTGGGCTGCTGGAGCCACTGGACATCGCAGCCGGCTTTCAAGAGGCGGTTGGTGAGGATGACGGCGTCGTTGTATTCGTGGCTGATGAGGAAGCCGCGGGTTTTGGCGGTTTCGCCGGTGATGTCGCCGGTTGGGGGTGAGGCGAGGTTTTCGGTGATTTCTTTGAAGGGGCCTTCTACTGCTGCGTAGAAGCGGTCGTAGTGGACGCCCATCTGCATGGCGAGGGTGTAGCCGGTGACGTCATAGGGCGGGATGGGCGGCCCGCCGGGGTAGCGGAAGTCGTTGGGGTGGTCCTGGGGCTCGAACATGTCGAGGATGTGGGGGCGGTAGGCCTGGTCGGCTTTGACGATGTAGGAGTTCTTCGGGTAGGGCTTGCCTTCGACGGTGAAGTCGGAGGAGGCTTGCAGGACCGTGACACCGTTTTTGAGGAGGGTGTTGATGAACTTGGTGGCGGTGGGGAAGTCGGGCTGGGTGGCCGGAAGGATGTAGACGCGGGGGTCGCGCTTGGCGGGGTCGTGGAGGACGGAGTCGTAGAGTTTGGCGGGGGCTGAGGTCTCGCGTCCGCCTTCAGCGGGGGCGCCTGCTCTGCCGGGCCGGGCTGCGCGCTCGGGGTCTACTGCCGCGGCTTCGACGGCGGCGATGCGCTTGGGGGAGACGGTCCAGCTATCGCGCTGGCCGCGCTCAATGGAGTTCTTGCCCATGCGGTAGATGTCGTAGAGGAGTTGCTCGCGGTTGCGCGAGGCGTAGTCGAGGATGGCACGGTTGGCGGTCATCTCGTAGTCGATGGACTGGCGGTAGTGCCAGAGCTGCGGCTTTACCGGGTAGGGGAGGTCGCTGGTGGGGAGCTGCTTGGAGGGGAGGAGCGGGAGCTGCCAGGGGGTGGGGCTGCCGATGATCTCGGTGAGGATGCCGATCTGGTTATGGAAGTAGGTGACGGTGCGAAGGCCGCCGTTGTACCAGGTGGAGTAGGTAGCTCCGCTGCGCATGGTGGAGCCGGGCTTGTCTTCCTCGATGAAGCGCATGTGGATGGCGGTGCCGACGGACTGGATGCCCATGGGGATGAGGGGGTCGAAGTGGTAGTTGAAGGGGTCGCGGAAGGGGGGGACGAAGATGACCGTTCCGGCGGGGCCGGTCTGGTGGTGGTTATACATGATCTGGGGGTACCAGGTGCGGAAGAGCTGGCTGTCGATGTTGGTGGTCTCGGCGAGATTGGCCATGAAGAAGTCGCGGTTGTTGTCGTGGCCGGCGTACTTGTTCCAGAGGCGCGGGGGGCTGGTGCCGGGGCCTTCGGCCTTCCGCTTCTCGGGGACGGGCTCGCGCATATACCAGTTGGCGACGAGCTCCTGTCCGTCGGGGTTGGCGGCGACGCAGAGGATGATGGAGTCGTGGAGGAAGCGGAGGGTCTCTTCGTCGTTGCGGCTGGCGAGTTGATAGACCCACTCGATGATCTGCTGGGAGCCGACGGTCTCTGAGGCGTGGAGGCCACCGTCGATCCAGACGACGGACTTGCCTTCTTTCGCGAGGGCGTGAGCCTGGGCGTCGGTGAGGTCTTTGGCGAGGGAGAGGCGACGGGAGATGTCGCGGTAGTGGTCGAGGTTCTTGAGGTTCTCGGGCGAGGAGAAGATGGCCATGTACTGCGGGCGGCCTTCGGAGGTGGTGCCGATGGAGACCAGCTTCATGCGGTCGGACTCGGTGGCGAGCTTCTTCCAGTAGGCCTCGAGCTGGGTGTAGTTGGCGACGTGGTAGTCGTCGCCGATGTTGAATCCCAGGGCCTGCTTCGGGGTGGTGATGGTCTGCGCGGCGGCGATGGGGAGATGGGCCGTGAGGAGGGCGAAGGCCAGAAGGCTTTTTGGGAGGCGCATAGACCTCCAATGTATCCGAGGAGGCGGAGGTTTCTTGGCACTCTTTTTGCGAGGCTATGCGAGGTATAGGACTTCTACGATTCTGCCGGGAAGAGGAGCTGGATGGTGGTGCCGCCGGTGGGGCGGTTGATGGCGCGGACGATGCCGCCGTGGAGGCGAACGGCACGCTCCGTGATGGCCAGACCTACGCCGAAGCCGCCCGTGGAGGAGCTGCGGGCGTGGTCGAGGCGATAGAAGGGGCGGAAGATGTGGACGAGCTGATCTTCGGGGATGCCGGGGCCGGCGTCGTCGACCTCGACCATGACGAAGGGCAGGGCGTTCTGCTGGGTTTCGGTGACGCGGATGGTGACCTGGGAGTTGGGCTTGGTGTAGCGGATGGCGTTTCGGACTACGTTCTCGATGGCGCGGTGCAGGAGTTCCCAGTTGCCGCGGATGGATGCGGTGGAGACCTCTTCGAGGATGACGGAGCAGGGACGGCGCTGCGCTTCGTACTCTGCGTCGGGAAGGATCTGTTCGCAGAGGGCGTTGAGGGAGAGTTGCTGGAAGCTGAAGGTTCCTTCACGCGCCTCCATGGAGGACAGGGTGAGGAGCTGACCGATGAGCTGATTGAGGCGACCGGCCTCGCGGTCGATGCGGGCGAGGTGGCCGCCGCGATCCTGCGGAGCGTCCTCGCGGGCGAGCTCGAGGGCTACGCTGAGGCGCGAGAGAGGCGAGCGGAGTTCGTGGGAGACGTCGCGGAGGAGGAGGCGCTGCGCGGCTACCTGGGATTCCAGGCGCTCGGCCATGTGGTTGAAGTCGTGGACGAGGCCTTCGAACTCGTCGGAGTGCTGACGAAGGGCGCGTTTGGATGGCTCGGGGACGCGCGCGGTGAGGTCACCTTCGGCGAGCTGTCGCGCGGCTTTGCGGAGGCGAACGAGAGGGCGGGTGAAGAGGAGGACGAGAACGAAGGTGGTGAGGCCGCCTACGCCGATGGCGACCCACATCTGCGGGAAGGCGAAATGAAGCATGTCGCGCCAACGCGGAGGCGGCTTGGAGATCGACGGAGGCTGGAACCATACGTACTCATAGTGTTCCCCTTTGGTCGAGGTCAACGGCACAAGCCATACGTATCCGCCATCCACGAAGCGGCCGTCGATCCGTCCGGGAAAATGCGGGGTGAGCGAAGGGATGGAGGGTGCGTCCTTGGTGCTGCAGACTTCCTGTCCCTGCTGGTCGAGCAGAGCGGCACCCGAGGGCTCATGACGGTTCGCGTTGGCGCTGAACCCCGCGCAGCCTGCTGCTTCATAGGTCTCGAAGGCCACGACGGCGTCATGATGCAGACTGCTGTCGAGTGCATCATTGACGATGTTGCGCGTGGGAAAGTGCTGCCCCACGATGAGCGCCGTGGAGATGATGAAGATGAGGCTCTGGGCGAGCCAGAAGATGGCGAAGATCTTGAAGAAGAGGCCGCGCATGGGTTAGTTTCTCCCGCTGGAGGGGGTGCGGAGGAGGGCCAGTTGGTAGCCTGTGCCACGCACGGTTTTCACGCGGTCGTCGCCGTTGCCTTCACCGGCGAGCTTCTTGCGGAGGCGGCTGACGTGCATGTCGAGGCTTCGGTCGAAGGGGCTGAACTTGCGGCCGAGGACGGCTTCGGCGAGACTCTCGCGCTCGACGACCTTGCCGGGCGAGCGCATGAGGACTTCTAGAAGGGTGAACTCTACGTCGGTGAGGTCGAGACGGAGGTGGTCGAGCGTGACGGTGCGGGCGGCGGGGTCGAGCACGAGGTCTTCCACGACGAGCGCGGATGGACGGCTGGTCGCTGCCGGGGCAGCGCTGCGGCGGCGTATGGCTCGGATGCGGGCGAGGAGTTCGCGGGCGTTGAAGGGCTTGGGCATGTAATCGTCTGCGCCCATTTCGAGGCCGACGATGCGGTCGATGTCTTCACCGCGAGCGGTGAGGAGGAGCACACTGTCAGAGGAGAAGGTGCGGATCTGCTTGAGGACTTCGAAGCCATCGATGCCGGGGAGCATGACGTCGAGGAGGATGATGGGCCAGCTACGGCTGCGCACGGCCTCGAGGCCGGTATCGCCACGGTGGACGGCATGGACGCGAAGCTCGTATCGCCCGAGGTAGTCGGTCAGCATCTCACACAGCTCTTCGTCATCGTCGATCAGGAGTATGTCTTCCATCTGCGCTCGCCTTCTGGAGCTATGGTAACGCCGCGGACGGGCTGCTCCCTGTCATGAATCGTCACACGCTCCGTTGCGCTTCGTTACAGAGCGTTACGCAATGTATCCGCGTGGGGTTGCGAAGTGCGTTTTTCTAGAGAAGGTACAGAAAGGCGCATACGATGATGGGGAAAAAGACGCTGGTCCGGTTGTTTCTTGGAGTGATGCTTTCGATGACGGGCGCGGCCTTTGGGCAGGCGGCAACCGGAGTGGTGAGGGGCGTTGTGACCGACCCCTCGGGAGCACTGGTGCCGCAGGCGGAGATCACGGTGCGCAACGCCAGCGGGTTATCGCGCACGGTGAAGAGCAATGGCACGGGCAGCTTCGAGATGCCGCGCATGGTGCCGGGCCGGTACACGATGAGCGTTGCGGCGAAGGGATTCTCGTCGTCGCAGGTGGACGATGTCGAGGTCTTCGGGGACAAGACGACGACGGAGAATGTGAAGCTGGAGATTACGGTGGAGTCGGAGGTGCAGGTGACCGCCGAAAGCGTCCAGGTGAGCACAAGCCCCGACGACAATGCGAGCGCGCTGGTGATCAAGGGGAAGACGCTCGATGCGCTCTCGGACGATCCGGACGATCTGCAGAACGAGTTGACCGCCTTGGCAGGACCGGCGGCGGGGCCGAGCGGTGCACAGATTTATATCGATGGCTTTACCGGTGGACAGTTGCCGCCGAAGAGCTCGATCCGCGAGATCCGGATCAATCGGAATCCGTTCTCGGCGCAGTACGACAAGCTTGGATATGGGCGGATCGAGATTCTGACCAAGCCAGGCACGGACAAGTTTCATGGGTCGCTGATGATGAACGGCAATGAGAAGGCGTTCAACTCGCTGAATCCGTTTGTGACGAATGAGCCTTCGTACTACTCGACGTTCTTCACGGGCAATGCAAGCGGCGCGTTGAGCAAGAGTGCGTCGTGGTTCACCAGTGTGTTCCGCCGGGACAACCAGTCGAACTCGATTATCACCGCGCAGATTCCGGGCACGACCTCGGCTGGGCAGAGCTATTCGCTGGCGGTGTCGAATCCCCAGTCGCGTCTCGATATCAGCCCGCGGTTCGATTTTCAGCTTGGCGCGAACAATACGCTGAGCGTGCGGTATATGTACGACCGGCAGAAGCAGACCAACAGCGGTGTCTCGGGGTTTGCCCTGCAGAGCCAGGCCTACGATGTGCTGAACCATGAAAACACCATCCAGATCAGCGACACGCAGGTGTTGAGCCAGAAAGTCGTGAACGATTCGCGCTTTCAATATACGGCGGCACGCAACAGCCAGGCGGCCTCCACGACGACACCCACCGTGACAGTGCAGGGTGCGTTTACGGGCGGCGGCAGCAATGCGGGCACGGTGAAAGACAACCAGGATCGCTACGAGTTCCAGGACTACATCACGGCGGCTGAAGGGCTGCATGCGCTGAACTTCGGCACGCGTCTGCGTTTGACGCACGAGGTGGACTCCTCCACTTCGGGCTTCAATGGGAACTACATCTACCAGTCGCTGAGCGCGTATGCGGCGGGCACACCATCGGAGTATGACGTGACTGCCGGCACTCCCACAGCGAAGGTGAACCTGTTCGACGCTGCGTTCTTCTTTCAGGACGACTGGTCGATCAAGCCGAACCTGACGTTGAGCTACGGCGTTCGGTATGAGGGACAGAACCGCATCAGCGATCACGCGGATTTCGCGCCGAGGTTCGCGGTCTCGTGGGCTCCGGGGGCTCGCAACGGCAAGAAGGCCAGCACCGTGTTGCGGGCGGGCTATGGCTGGTTCTTCGATCGCTTCAGCTCGACGTATGTGCTCGATGCAATCCATCAGAACGGCATCAACCAACAGAACTATGTGGTGAAGAATCCGACGTTCACGACGAACGCTCCATCGGCCTCGCAGTTGAGCGCGCTGAGCACGGCTGCGCCTACGCTGTATTCTGTGTCGCCCAACCTGAAGGCGTCGGTGAACCAGCAGGCTGCTTTCGGGATCGATCGGTCGTTTGGGAGAATTGCAACACTTTCCGCTACGTATATCAACTCGCGCGGTGTTCATCAGTACATGAGCGACAACGTGAACGCGTATGTCGGGTATGACGCGACGACCGGCACGGGGACTCGGCCGAACGGGATCAATGAGAATATTTACCAGTTTCAGTCGGCCGGACAGTATAGCCAGAACCAGTTGATGCTGAACTATATGGTGAAGGCAAAGAAGGTCTCGCTGTTCGGGTTTTATATGCTGGGCTTTGCGAAGTCCGATACCTCCGGTGCGACGTACTTCTCGTCGAACCCGACGAATCCCAAGGCGGACTATGGTCGCGCCACGTTCGATGTGCGCAATCGCTTTGTGCTGGGCGGCAACTACCAGGCGCCGTTCGGGATCTCACTGAGCCCGTTCCTGGTTGCGAATTCGGGCAGCCCGTTCAACGTGACGATCGGTCAGGATCTGAACGGGGATAACCAATATAACGACCGGCCCTCGTACGCGACGGCATCGAGCACGAGCACCATGCAGACGGCGTATGGAGACTTCGATCTGAACCCGAGCGCTACGGCCACGCGCATTCCGTACAACCTTGGCACAGGGCCCGCGCAGTTCAGTATGAACCTGCGTATGAGCAAGACGTTCGGCATTGGGCCTCGCGTGGAAGGCGGATCGGGCGGCGGATCGCAGGGCGGAGGTCCTGGTGGCGGAGGTCCTGGTGGCGGCGGCCCGGGCGGTGGTGGTCCCGGGGGTGGTGGTCCGGGCGGCGGCGGTCTTGGGCCGGGTGGGTTGAGCGGCAACGGTGGACCACCGCGGCTCGACCAATTGGCACCGCGGCGCTACTCGCTTACGTTTTCGGCGATGGGACGGAACGTGTTCAACCATGTCAGCCTGGCTGCTCCGGTTGGTGTGCTGAGTTCTCCGTCGTTCGGGCAGTCGCGATCCATCGCGGGAGGCTTCTTCGGATCGGCGGCTTCGAATCGCAGCGTCGACCTGCAGGCAAGCTTCAACTTCTAGTGCCGACGCAGCACACTACGTGGGCCGCATCCTCATGGGATGCGGCCCGCTGGTGCGTGTGGGCGATAGCGCTCCGGCTATGGAGCAGATAGGGAGCGGCCATGGCTGAGATTCACCGCAGATGCGATGTTTATTCTGGAGGAAGCTCTCCCACGTTTTTTTGTTGTCACTATGCGCCGGCATTGGCGCGCGCCTGTCTTGTACCACTGAGGAGCTTATGATCCAGGCAAAGACCACGATTTACGATCCCGCCTTGAGCGGCAATCCACAGTCCGGCGGTGGACGCGTCTATCCGAACGGCAATCCGAACGACTCGTTGAATCCGCCGGGAGCGAGGAACACGGACAGCGTTGTGCCACTGCATTCCGCGGTGCCGGTGGTGCATGACTATCACTGCGATGGACCTGCCTCTGGAACGATCGGATTTCGGTGGATCTACGGGTCGAACATTGCGGCGAGGAATCGAGATCCACGCGTGCAGGTGATGCAGTACAACGAAGATACCTACCTGATGCGGGAGAACATCTGCGTACATTGGGAGGGACCCTTTACGTACCTTCTGTTTGGAAATGATGGTGCGCTGCTGATCGATACGGGAGCGACGAAGCAGGTAGAGTGGTATCCGCTGCGCAAGACGGTGGACGCAATCGTCGCCCGCTGGGCGAAGATGCGTGGGCGCGTCCATGTACCGTTGACGGTGGTGATGACTTCGGGCGAGGACATCGCGCAGAACCAGGGATATGAACAGTTCGTTGGACGACCCGACACGGTGCTGGCTCCGAAGACGCTAGAGGGTGTGAAAAGCTTCTATAAGCTCGAGGGTACGTGGCCCGCGGGGGCGGGCGCGATCGATCTTGGTGGGCGCGTGATTGAAGTGCTGGCGACGCCGGGTACGCATCGGGACGGTGTGAGCTTCTACGACCCTTATTGCGACCTGCTTTTTACCGGAGACTTTTTGTATCCGGGAAAGATACAAATCAGCAACGATGCGGATTTTGTGCAGTCCCTGACGGTACTCGCGACATGGAAGAAGACGCATCCGGTGAAGTGGATCCTGGGCGGGCATGTGGAGATGCAGTTTCTGCCGGGAAAGGCTTACCCACGGTTCTATACGTACAAGCCGTATGAGCGCGTCTTGCAGATGGAGCCTGGGTTGATCGATGAGGCTCTGCAGTGCGCGAAGGAGGTCGTGGGCAAGCGGATGGTGCTGGTTCGTCCCGACTTCCATCTGCTGAACGGTGTCAGTCCCGACCAGAAGACGACGGTCTTCCCTGCCGGGGTGCCGAACATCACCGCACCGCGCCCCTTCTAAACTGGCCCTTTGAGGAGATCTCTTCCATGATGAATCTGAATCGCAGAAGCTTTCTGTCGCTTCCCGTTGCTTCGATCGTGGTTCCGGTGGCCGAAGCGATGGCACCCCACGCCTATGCTGCTCCTGTGAAGGCCTTGACGGTGAACTTCAAGGAGAATGTGCCAGCGAAGGGTACATTTCCCGCGAGGTGGATCTGTGGGTCGGAGTCCGCGATGGACAACACCGATCCGCCGACGCAGGTGCACTGGTACAACGAACACACCGTGGTGCTGCGGCAGAACAAATGCTACAGCTATGAGGCTCCGTTCATGATGCTGTACTTCGGCAATGAACGCGTGCTGATGGTGGACCAGGGCTTCAATACCCTGGCTACCGACTGGCCGCTGCGTGCGGTCGTGGATGAGTGCATGACGACGTGGGCGAAGAAGCACGGGCGCAAGATGGAGGACATGGAGCTCCTGCTTGCGTTCAGCCATCTGCACGCGGACCACTATGCGGCACAGAATGAGTTTGCCGGTCGCACGAACACGCGCATCATGGGATTGACGCATGAGGAGATGGTGGGCTTCTGGGGGATGACACAGTATCCAGAAGAGCGCGTCGTGCTCGACCTGGGTGGGCGTGAGATATGGATATGGGGAAGTCCGGGCCATGTGATGAGTGAGTTCGCGTACTACGACACGTATACGCAGATTCTCTATACCGGCGATATGTTCTACCGGGGGCGCTGCTACATCAGCTTCTGGCAGCCGTGGTTCGACAGCATGACGCGGCTGATGAAGTTTCTCGATGAGCATCCGGTGACGCATGTGGTGGGGTGCCATGTGGAGATGGGACGCGGTGGCGAGGACTATCCGTATGGGGTGACGTGGCAGCCGGATGAGGCGACGTGGCAGCTCTCCGTCGCGGAGCTCCGGCATGCGTATGACGTGGCGAAGACGATTACCAAGCCGGGGATCTATTTCACCGGGGGCGTGTACCTGTGCAATCAGACGCGCGGTACGACGACGATCGACAAGAATCCCTACGCGTATTGAGCGGACTTTGCTGAGCCCGTGCCGTGGAACATAGGCCGCGGTACGGGCTCGTTTTTACTTTGCAGCTTCGGGCATAACGGCGCCGGCCCTGATCCAGTCTTCGATGGTCCTAATGTCCGCGTCGGAGAGCTTATCGCCCTTCGGCGGCATATTCCTGGGCTCGTCCTTGGGGCCTTCGTGGCGAATGAGCGTGATGAGCACGGACTTCGCCGGATCTCCGGGAACGATGACAGCACCATCGCGTCCACCTTTGAGCAGGGACTCGCGAGTATCCATGTTGAGGCCACCGCGGTGATTGACGCCGCCATGGCAACGAGCGCAGGTCGCATCGAAGATAGGCTTCACCCGCTTGGTGTAGAACTCCTCCCTGGCCTTATCCTCGCCCGCTTCGACGTGAGTCATGGGCTTCAAGGCAAGGGTGAGGAGCGCTGCAACGGTCAGTCCAACAAAAAGCGAACGCATGATCTCTCCTGAGTGTTTGTAAAGAGTTGATTCGATCGTTTCAGGGTTTCGTCTGATCCCACATGTGACCGAGCTGGTATTGCTGAACCTTCTCGAAGCTGGACTGCGACCTGTCCGCGGCGCGGAAGGCCGGGCCAGATGGCCACAGAGAGAAGTCCCGATAGGCGACCCGCTTCGGGGATCCATGCAGGCTTTCAAGGGCGGCCTCCATCTCGAGAAGAGCACCACGCGAGAGCGATAGCTCATGCTCGTCGGGTTGGTAGAGGGTTCCGGTGGGGTAATCGAGGAACGGCGTGCGTGTCTCCTCGATATGACAGCCGAGGATATGAGCGATCGGCTTGTCCTGCGTGAACTGCACGAGCCGTGTGGTGCTCCGGACAAAGGCATCGAAGTCACGGATGTAGATGCGGCCAGGGTAGAGGCTATCTCCGGTGAGAAGGACTCCCGTGTGGCGATCGTAGAGCGCTACGCTCACGGCGTCGTGGCCGGGGATGGGAATGGCGTCGATGACACGGTCGCCGAGATCGATGGAGCCGGTGTCCTCCGGCCAGTTCGCGATGTTGTAGAGGGCCCTGGTGGGCTCGATAGCAGCGGCGACGAAGGTGATGGGCATGGCAGGATCGTTGAGCGCCTGGATGCCTGCGTCGCCGGCGACATGGTCACCGTGTGAGTGAGAGTGGACGACGACGAGCGGCATACTCGTGCGCTGGTTGCGCTGCATCCACTGATGCATGACGTGTTGCAGCGTGGGCGCGAGATTGCCCTTGCGGGATCCGGTGTCGTAGAGCAGAGCGCGATCCTTGCCGAAGAAGAGATAGACGAACGGCTTCTCGTAGTCAGTGCATCCGCTCTGGCGCAGGATGAAGAGATCGGGGTTGTACTCATGGACCTGCCACTCAGGCATCTCCATGCAACGGGGACCGCCAGTGGACCAGGAGAGCGGAAGTCTTCCGGGACGCACGGATCCGCCATCCGGCTGAGCGAACTGCGCGTGCAGCGAAGTGGAGAGTACGAGGTTGGCGAGCACACATCGTATGAGCATCTTCAAGCGAAGGTTCCTTGCATGGTGATCGGCAATGCCTTCGCGATCGGAACGGGTAGGACAGATGTCCTGCCGCCACGGCGAACGGTAGATATTGTGTATCACACCTCTTTCGCGGTACAGACTCGATACGAGGAGTGTCAAGTCGTCGATAAAAGCCGATGTTTATTGGGTTTTATCCCATATTGACAGACAAATCGAGCAGGAGTGATCGATCTATCTACGCGTTGACTTTATGCCAGCCATAGGGAATGCCTTGGGGTCCGAGAATCGGTCTTTTGGTGCGCTATGCTCGGACCATCAATCGAACAAATCGCCAGGCCTGAAGACGCGTCTATGCATGACTGTCGAAGTGTAGACCGAAATTTTCGCCTGAGTTTGCACGCTTTCCCAAGGATCTTCCGGAGGATGTTCATGCCGATTCACAAGCTTGATTTCTGTAGGAGCATTGCTTTCGCTCTCTTGATCGCACTCGGCGTCTGTTCGCCGCTCGTTGCACAGAGCAATACAACCAGCATGAGCGGGACCGTCGTCGATCCGCAGGGTGGGCTTGTCCCCGGCGTTTCGATCACGCTGACCAGCACGACGACTGGAGCGAAGCAAGCCACCATTACGAAGTCGCAGGGTGAGTATGTGTTTCCTCAACTGACCCCGGATCTCTACGAAGTCCGCGTGAACGGCGAGAACTTCTCCGAGCAGATCCAGACGGTGAAGCTGCTGATTGGAACTCCTGTGAAGTTGAACTTCACCCTGAGACTGGGAACGTCGCAGGTGGTCAATGTTGAGACGAGCCTTGCGGTGATCAACTCCACGGACGGCACGCTGGGCAAAGCGTTCGACAGCGCCCAGGTTCAGAACCTTCCCTACCTCGCCAACAATGTGACCTACCTTCTTTCCCTGCAGCCAGGCGTTCTTGGCCTCGACAGCGGCGCGCAGACCGGCGGGCTCAACCAGGATACTCGCACCGGCATCGTGAACGGTGCGCGACAGGATCAGACCAACATCACGCTGGACGGCATCGACAACAACGACGTCACCAACGGCTACGCCTTCAACGGCGCTCTGCGTTCCACACGCGATTCCGTCGAAGAGTTTCGCGTGACGACCACCAACGCCGGCGCGGAGGCGGGCCGGTCATCCGGAGGACAAGTTTCCCTGATTACACGCGGCGGCACCAATATCTTTCATGGCAGCGCGTATGAGTTCTATCGCGGCGGCATCGGACTTCAGAACAACTGGTACAACAAGCAGAGGCAGCTCGCTTCCAATCTTCCGAACGTTCCGGCCAAGGTGCTTCAGCACACCTATGGCGCGTCGTTTGGCGCGCCGCTTCTGAAGGATAAGCTCTTCTTCTTCGGTGCTTATGAAGGCTTCAAGCAGGCCAGCGGTACCACGGTCAGCCAGACGGTACCGTCGGTGTTCGGCGGTGGTGGACTCTACACCGGCAACGTGACGTATGGTGCCTGCGCAGCCGGCGTGAAGAGCTGCAGCGCGATCTCGAGCTACAAGACACTGACACCGTCCGACATCAAACAGATGGACTCCCAGGGCATTGGCACCAATCAGGCGGCGCTGGCCTACTTCAATACCTTCCCTCTTTCCAACACGCCCGGCGCCACCACCACAGCCGACACGTACAACACCGGCGTCTATTCTTTCGTGTCGCCGCTGCCCATCCACCAGATTACGAATATTGTGAAGCTGGACTACAAGATCAGCGATAAACAAAGCCTGTTTGTGCGCGGTAACCTGCAGAGCGACAACCAGGCAACGGCGCTGCAGTTTCCGGGTCTGCCTCCGGCTTCGAACATCTTCAGCAACAACAAGGGACTCGCGGCCGGACACATCTGGAATGTTCGGAGCAACCTGGTCAACAATGCCCGCTACGGTGTTGTGCGGCAGGGTACCGCGACGCGCGGGACGGGCAGCCAGCCGTATGTCAGCTTCTCCGGCATCAGCACGATTACAGCCACGACTACCTCCAGCGTTTACTTCATCACGACGCATAACTTCGCGGACGATCTAACCTGGACCAAGGGGCACCATAACTTCCAGTTCGGCGCGAACGAGCGTCTCATTTATAACAGCCGTTACTTCGATTCTCCGCTGCTTTCGAACGCCACCATCAGCGCAACGATTCTTGCCAATGCGGGCATTGCCGGAACAGGCGGCAGCTTCGATGCGGGCGCCTTCAATTGCGCCAACTGCGCCGCGGTGGCAACGGGCTTCAAGACGTTCTACAACGCGGCCATCATCAACAACGCGGGCATCATTGAGAACGCCAGCAGCGGTACCGAATACCTGGTGCAGAACGGATCGCTTGTTCCGACCTCAAGCGTCCCGACACACGTGTACAAGAACTGGGAACAGGACTACTACTTCCAGGACCAGTGGAATGCCACTCCACGGTTGACGATCACCGCCGGTGTTCGCTACTCGTATCTCGGTGTTCCCTACGAGAAGAACGGGCAGCAGATTGCCCCGACGGTCAATCTCAACGACTTTCTGAAAAACCGCGTGTCTGCTGCCGCGGCCGGCACGTCGTACAACACGCCGATCTCCTTCCGGTCGTCGGGCTCGGCGAACAATCAGCCGGACTTCTGGACGCCCCAGAAGACGAACTTCGCTCCGCGCATCTCCTTCGCCTACTCCACGCCGAACAATAAGACCTCGGTCCATGGCGGGTTCGCGCTGGTGTTCGACCACATGGGAACAGGCATCATCAATCAGTACGAGTCGAGCTCCAGCTCACTTCTGTCGCTCTCGAAGACGAACTCCTTCCCGTATAGCTACATCGATACCAACCCCCGCTTTACGGGCTATCACAACGTGCCGATCGGTACGGTGGCCAACACCTCCATCGCACTGCCTGCCACGCCGGCCAGCGTTCCCTTCAGCTTCCTGCGCAGCATCAACCAGCAGCAGAAGACGCCCTACGCCGAAACCTTCAATCTGACCGTGCAGCAGGAAATGACGCGTGGCATGATCTTCACGCTGTCCTACGTTGGCCGCCTTGGTCACCATGTTCTTGCCAACCTGGACGTGGCACAACCTTTGAACCTTGTGGATACGGTGAGCGGCCAGACGTACTATCAGGCTGTTCAGGCTTACGACAAGATGATCGACTCCGGTACGACCGCGGACAACGTTCCGGATAGCGGCTACTTCCACAACATGTTCCCCAAAGCAGCGTACAAGGGGTACAAGGGCGCGCAGGCCTACTATGCGTATCTTGCGAACGGCGATCGCGGCAATGAGACCGATCCGTTGTTCAACTGGGATACGAGCACGGCTGCTTCGTCCGCAGGCCAGAGCTTTCGCTTCTTCTATCCCCAGACCTCGTCCATCTACGCTCAGTCGACGGTTGCCAACAGCAACTACCATGCACTGCAAGTCTCGCTGCGTCACGTTCTGAAGTCGGGTTTCCAGTACGACGTCAACTACACCTGGGGCAAGGCGATGGATCAGGGTTCTTCGCCGGAGCGCTCGAACCTGAATAACCTTCACAATACGGTGGACCAGCATGGCGAATATGCCGTGGCGGACTTCGATGTGCGGCACAACATCACAGCCAACTACAACCTCGCTCTGCCGTTCGGCAAGGGTAAGGCCTTCCTCAACAACAGCGGATGGCTCGATCGGATTATCGGTGGCTGGCAGTTGAACGGCGTTGCCCACTACAGCAGCGCCTTCCCCTTCAGCGCAATCGCCACCGGCAACTATGGAACGAACTTTGCCAGCGCCAGCTACAAGGTAAAGACCGGACCGGTCGCTTCCGGAGGTCATACCTACAACCCAACGACCAAGGTTCAGTCGGCATTGGCCGGTGGCACAGCGGCCAATGCGGTTGCCAACATGCGCTTCGCCTACGGCGGAGAGGTTGGACGCCGCAACGACTTCCGTGCGGATGGCTATATCTCGCTGGACAATGGCATGTCCAAGTCGTTCCGGACCTGGCATGAGCAGGCGTTCAAGATCTCCGCAGAGGTCTTCAACGTTACCGGGTCTCCCCGGTTCAATACACCGAGCACCAACGGAACCAGCACGACGGCCTTCGGAAACTACACCGCTATGCTGAACCAGCCTCGGCAGATGCAGTTCTCCGGCAAGTACACCTTCTAACCCAACCCATGGTCGAGGGTGGCAGCGGGCCAAGCTATCGCCCTCGACGTACTCTTGATCTATGACTATCCAAATGCAGCGCAATCCGCACAGAGAATCAGGACACGCGATTTGATTCGTGAGTCCTGATCCTCTGCTTGTCAGCGCAAACCGCCAGGAGCCGATGATGTTTTCGAGATACACGCACCGCACCCTTCGCACACTCTGCCTGATCGGATTGACCGCAGGATCGTCTGCATGGGCTCAGGAACAACCGGCACGCACGACCCCGGAGAAGTCCGCGCCGGTCTCCGACGTGAAGACGCCGGGGCAGGCCAAGCCAGCAGCAGGAGAAGCGAAGGAAGACGCTCCTGCAGGAGGCGAACGGCGCAGGTCACGTGGTGGCGAAGCTCCGGGTAAGGCGGAGAAGCCGGAGAAGACCGCATACGACTACGAGCTGCCGGGCAGCGACGGAAGGGGCGTGCCGCTGAGCAGCTTCAAGGGCAAGACGTTGCTGATCGTGAATCTGGGACGCAACTCCAGCTACAACAGCCAACTGCCTGCTCTTCAGAAGCTGAGCGAGACCTACAAGGACAAGGGCGTTGTGGTCATTGGCGTGCCTTCGAATGAGTTCGGTGCGGCGGAACCCGGGACCGAGGCGGAGATCCAGAAGGCTTATACGTCAGAGGCCAAAGTGACCTTTCCTGTGATGGCGAAGTCCACTTTGACGGGCGAGGCGGAGCTGCCCTTTTATCTCTTCCTGACGACAGGCAAAGGCGCACCGGAGGGCGGACCGGTCCACTGGAACTACACCAAATTCATTGTGGATAAGAACGGTAAGGTCGTGGCACGCCTTAGTCAGGATGCGGCACCGGACGGCACCGAGCTTCTGTCCATTCTGGATCAGATTCTGGACGGGACCTACAAACCGAAGAAAGCCGGTGGAGGAGGAGAGGGTGGTGGTCCAGGCGGCGGTGGTGGAGATGGCCCGCCGAGCTAAGGCCGGTGAGATACGACTGCTCGCAAAGATCCTCTTTGCGAGCAGTTTCTTATTGGAGGGTTGCGAGATAGGCGCGCCAACCGCCGAGATGGGTGATCTCGAGCGCGTCTTCTGTCGCGGATGGCTCGACGAGGAAGCCCATCACGAGTGAGCCGTCGTCAAGCTTCAACTTGCCGATCGAGAGCGGCTGGGGCACGCCCTCGACGAAGGTTCCCACAGTGTCGGCGGGGAGGGCCCAGATTTCGACCTCGATGCCGGAGCCGGTGTATCCGGGCACGCGAACCAGGCCAGGTTTCGGCGGCGTGGTGTTTTTGAGGGCGTAGAACTTATAGTCGGTGCTGGTCTTGCAGCGGCGGATGAGGCGGCCTCCGCGCTGGGTCAGCTGCCAGTTGAGCGGCTGGCCTTCGAGGTGGGCTCCTACGACGGCCATGAGCAGTGTTCCCTGCGGAGGAATCGCGATGGCCAGAGGCGTGGTTGCTGCCAGTGTTTCAGAGCCGCCACCGAGAGTTGTGTTGAGGGCCCGGTGCAGGCGATCCGCTACGGGGAGCAGGGCGGTTTCGGTGAAGGCTTTGCCGATGAAGGAGACGCCGAAGGGCAGGCCGTCGGGGCGCATGCCCGCGGGCACGGCGATGGCGGAGAGGTCGAGCAGGTTGACGAAGTTGGTGTAGGTGCCGAGGTGGCTGTTGCGCTCGACGGGGGCCTCGACGATCTCGGCGATGGTGTAGGTGCGAGGCGCGGTGGGGAGGAGCATGAAGTCGATGTCATTCCATACGGCGCTGGTGGTTCTGCGCAGGGCTTCGAGCTTGTAGGCGGACTCGAAGGCATCGACCGCGGTGTAGTTCCCTGCCCCGGAGATGATGCCGGCTACGGTGGGGTCCATGTCGGCTTTGTGAGCGGCGATGAACGAGGCGATGGCGGCGTAGCGCTCGGCTACCCATGGGCCTTTGTAGAGGAGCTGGGCGGTGGCCAGGAATGGGGCAAGATCGATCTCGACGGGTTGTCCGCCGAGGTGAGTGAGGGCTTCGACGGCGGCTTGATAGAGAGCGGGATTGTGTGTGTCGCCGAAGAATTCGAGTGTGTTGGCAGCGGGAACGCCGAAGCGGAATGTGGGCGCTGCTGCCCATGGAGAGGCTCCCGCACCCGGTGTCGGCTGGCGTGAGTATGGGTCTTTCACATCGAAGCCGCTTGCTGCGGCGAGTACCAGGGCTGCGTCGGAGGAGGTCTCGGCGAAGATGGAGACGCAGTCGAGCGTGCGGCAGGCGGGGACGACGCCGTGCGTGCTGAGGACGCCGCGCGTGGGCTTGAGGCCGACGAGGTTGTTGAACATGGCGGGGACGCGGCCGGAGCCGGCGGTGTCCGTGCCGAGGGCGAAGGAGACGAGTCCGCTTGCTACGGCTACGGCGGAGCCTGAGCTTGAGCCTCCGGAGATGTAGTCCTTGTGGAAGACGCTGGAGCAGATGCCGTAGGGGCTGCGCGTGCCGACGAGGCCGGTGGCGAACTGATCCATGTTGGTCTTGCCGATGAGGATCGCGCCTGCTGCTTCCAATTTCGTAACGACCGTGGCGCTTTCACTGGGGGTGTAGGCATAGGCAGGACAGGCGGCGGTGGTGGGGTGGTTGGCTACTTCGATGTTGTCCTTGACGGCGAAGGGGATGCCGTAGAGGGGCAGTTTGGCGCGGTCTTCCGGGGTGAGGTGCAGGGCGAGGTGGTTCGCGCGGGCCAGCACCTGCTCCTTCGGGAGGAGAGAGATCCAGACTGGGTGCAGGCCTTCGGCTTCGATGCGGGCGAAGATTTTCTGGACGACCTCAACCGGTGTGGTGGCGGAGGAGGCGTATTCGCGGTGAAGGGCTTCGATGTTCAATGGAACTCCTTAGCCGGGGCGGCCTTCAATCGGGGCGAACGGAGACGAGGAGCTGGCCGCTCATGACGAGCGAGCCGAGATTGCAGTGGACCTCCGCGACTGTGCCCGCTATGTGCGAAGGGATCGCGATCTCCATCTTCATGGCATCGAGCACGACGAGCTTCTGGCCTTCTTCGACGCGGTCTCCGACGGCTACAGGGATCTGGAAGACGCTGGCTGTAACGGAGGATGAGATGCCTTCGCAGCCATTGGGGACGACGGCGTCGGGCTGGTCCATCGGGGTCTCGGGCGGCTCGACGATGGTCATCTGCCCGGCGGCCTTCCAGCGCTCGCGCTCGGCGTTGAAGGACTCCCTTTGGTGTTTCTTGAAGGCGGCGGCTTCGGTGGCGATGGAGGCGAGAAAGGTTTGATAGTCGGCGAGGTTGAAGGTCGTCTCTTCGACGCGGAGTTCGTATTGGCCGTGCGGGAAGAGTTCGCGAGCTTCCATCAGCTCTTCATGCGAGACGGGGTAGAAGCGAATCTGGTCGAAGAAGCGGAGGGACCATGGCTTGCCAGCGACGAAGGCGGGGGTGGTCTTCCATGCGTTCCAGACCTGGATGGTGCGGCCTACGAGCTGGTAGCCGCCGGGGCCTTCCATGCCGTAGACGCACATGTAGGCTCCGCCGATGCCGACTGCGTTTTCGGGGGTCCAGGTGCGGGCTGGGTTGTACTTGGTGGTGACGAGGCGGTGGCGGGGATCGACGGGTGTGGCTACTGGCGCGCCGAGATAGACGTCACCGAGACCGAGGACGAGATAGCTGGCTTCGTAGACGATGCGATAGACGTCGTCGATGGAATCGAGGCCGTTGATGCGGCGGATGAACTCGATGTTCGACGGGCACCATGGGGCATCGGGGCGGACGGCCTGCATGTATTTCTGCTGGGCGAGCTTGGCTTGCGGGTCGTCCCATGAGAGGGGCAGATGCACGATGCGCGAGGGGACGGTGATGTCCTTGAGCTCGGGCATGGCGAGGTCGAGCTTGCTGAGGGTTTCGATCAGCAGAGCACGGGGCAGGACGAGGCCGTCGTAGTGGATGTGCAGCGAGCGGATGCCGGGGGTGATGTCGATGATGCCGTCGAGGTTGGCTTCGCGGAGGTTTTGCTCGAGGACGTGCACGCGGAAGCGGAGATTGAGGTCGAGTTCCATGGGGCCGTATTCGACGAGCATGTACTTGTCGCCGTCAGCACGGAAGACCATGGGAGTGGCGCGGTCGGTGAGGGCGAGGATGACGGCCGGTTCGAGTTCGGTGGTTGCCGGCAGCTCGGCGAGGGGTGTGGTGAAGTCGATGAGGAAGTCGTTCTGCTGGCGTTCGAGGGCTTCGGCCTGGGCGAGGGTGAGGCGGCGGAAGTGGACGGTGTCTCCGGCCTTGAGTTGGCCGAGCTTCCAGAGTTCGGCCTGCACGATGACCGCGGGGCAGACGAAGCCGCCGAGCGAGGGGCCGTCGGGGCCGAGCAGGATGGGCATGTCGCCAGTGAAGTCGATGGCGCCGATGGCGTAGGCGTTGTCGTGGATGTTCGAGGGGTGCAGGCCGGCTTCGCCGCCGTCGGGGCGTGCCCAGGTGGGCTTGGGGCCGGTGAGGCGGACACCGGTGCGGTCGCTCTGGTAGTGGACCTTCCAGAGCGTCGCGAAGAGCATCTCGATGTCGCCTTCAGTGAAGAAGTCGGGTGCGGTGTGCGGGCCGAAGAGGACACCGATATCCCAATTGCGGGCGAGCGTGGGCATGCTGCCTGCGGGCATCTCGATGGGGTCGGAGAGGGTGAGGTCCGACTGGCCGAGATAGAGGACATCGCCGCCGCGCAGGCCGCGTCCGGCGTGGCCGCCGAAGCCGCCGAGCATGAAGGTGGCGCGGCTGCCGAGGTAGGGCTGGGTGTCGATACCGCCGCGCACGGCGAGGTAGGCGCGGATGCCTTCTTTGGAGGCTGCACCGAGCGAGAGGGTGTCACCGGTTTTGACTTCGATCGGCTTCCAGCGGTCGATGAGTTTGCCGTTGAGCTTTGCGCCCATGTCCGCGCCGGTGAGGGCGATGACGGTCTCGGTCTGGAAGCGCATGCGCGCGCCCATGGTGGCGAACTCGATGGCCGCGGCGTTGGCGGAGTTGCCGACGATGCGGTTCGCGATGCGGAAGTTGAGGTGGTCCATGGGGCCGGACGGGGGTACGCCTACGTTCCAGTAGCCGATGCGACCGGGATAGTCCTGCACGGTGGACTGTGTGCCGCCTTCGAGGATCTCAATGGCGTTGCGCTTGAAGGCAAAGGTGCCGAGGAAGGCGGTTGTAACCGTTCCTGCTACAAACTCGGGGGAGGCGGCTACTTCGCGGAGATAGGAGAGGTTGGTCTCGGTGCCGTCGATGTGGGTCGCGGCGAGCGCGGCGTCGAGTTTGGCGAGGGCTTCGGTGCGGTCTTTGCCGGTGACGATGATCTTGGCGATCATCGGGTCGTAGAAGGGCGTGATGGTCGCGCCGGATTCGATCCAGGTTTCGGTGCGGGCGAGATCTGTGCCAGGAAATGTTACGAGTGTGAGTTTGCCGGGTGTGGGCTGGAAGTTGCTGGCGGGGTTCTCGGCGTAGACGCGGGCCTCGATGGAGGCACCGCTGAGCTGCACGTTGTAGGAGGAGAGCGGGGCGAGTTCGCCGGCGGCCTGCAGGACCATCCACTCGACGAGGTCGACGCCGGTGACCTGCTCGGTGACGCCATGTTCGACCTGCAGACGCGTGTTGACTTCGAGAAAGTAGAACTCGCCGGTGACGTCGTCGTAGATGAACTCGACGGTGCCGGCGTTGGCGTAGTGGACGGCTTTGCCGAGGAGGATGGCGGAGTCGTAGAGGTGCCTGCGGGTGGCATCGGTGAGGCCGGGCGCGGGGGTCTCTTCGAGGACTTTCTGATGGCGGCGTTGGGCGGAGCAGTCGCGCTCGCCGAGGGCGATGACCTCGCCCTTGCCGTCGCCGAAGATCTGGACTTCGATGTGGCGGGCACGGGAGACGTACTTTTCGAGGTATACGCCGCTGTCGCCGAAGTTGGCGCGGCTGAGACGGAGCACGGAATCGAAGGCTTCTTCGAGGTCGGCTGCGGACTGGCAGACGCGCATGCCGATGCCGCCACCGCCGCCGGAGCTTTTGAGCATGACGGGGTAGCCGAGCTTCTCGGCCTGGGCGAGGGCTTCGGGGAGATCGGCGAGCAGACCGGTGCCGGGGAGCAGAGGCACGCCGCAGCGCAGGGCGGTGGCGCGCGCGGTGTGCTTGAGCGCGAAGGCGTCGATGTTGTCCGGCGTGGGGCCGATGAAGACGAGGCCACGCGCGGTGCACTCACGGGCGAAGGCGATGTTCTCGCTCAGGAAGCCGTAGCCGGGGTGGATGGCCTGTGCGCCGGTCGACGCGGCGGCGGCGAAGATGGCGTCGAAGGAGAGGTAGCTCTGCGCGGCGGGGGCGGGGCCGATGAGGATGGCCTCGTCGGCGTCGAGAACATGCAACGAGCTGGCGTCAGCCTCAGAGTAGACGGCGACCGAGCCCACCCCCATGCGGCGGAGCGTGCGTTCGATGCGACAGGCGATAGCGCCGCGGTTGGCGATCAGAACTTTGCTAAACATTTATTTCCTCGAAGCTAGGACGCGGGTTCATCCCAGATGAGGATGCGGACCGGCGTCGGGTTATACGCGTTGCAGGGATTGTTGAGCTGTGGGCAGTTGGAGATGATCATGAGCGTATCCATCTCGGCACGGAGTTCGACATATTTGCCAGCGTCTGAGACACCGTCTTCGAAGCTCAGTTTACCCGCCGGCTGGACAGGCACATTCATGAAGAAGTTGATGTTCGCCGTGAGGTCGAACTTATTGAGTTCGTGTCCGCTGATCGCTGACCACTGCATCGCTCCCTTGAGGAAGCTCTGGCGGCAGGCGTGCATCGAGCGCTTTTCGATATCGTAACGAACCATGTTGCTTTCTGCGGAGCACGCGCCACCCAGCGTATCGTGACGTCCGCAGGTGTCGGCGACGATGGTCAGCAGCGTGTGGCGCAACGTGCTGATGAGTTTCGTCCCTGTGGTGAGGTATACACTGCCCTGCGTGCGAATGGTGTCCTGCGCGCTGTAGCGATCCACATAGTTATGCGCGTTGTAAAACAACGTATCGACAGCCTGGTTGCCTTCGAGATCGACGATGCGGATGTATTGCCCGCGCTCAATCTCGTGGACGAAGGAATCTCCGGCCAGGACCACCTGGTCGAAGACGGCGTCTTCAGAGCGGCGCGGACTGATTTGGAGCATCGTCTCCGGTATAAGTTCAATTCCTTGAACGTTCATAAAAGCTCTCTCTCTCCTTCCCTAAAGGAAGTAACGTTCCGTCATGATGAAGCCGCGCGCATTTTCAGCGCGGGAGTTGCGAGTCAGGTCGTCCGGTCCGGGTGCCGGTACCTGCTTGAGCGTCAATTCAACGCGTTTCTGCGTGTAGTCGCGGGATGGGTCCATGGGATGCTGGCAACTGTTGAGGATGACGAGCGTGTTCATCTCCGCGCGCAGCTCCACCGCATCACCAGCCTGGGCGTTGTTGGGGACAAAGCGCATCGCGCCTTCGTCCGAGACCTCCACCTTGCTGAAGAAGTTGATGTTCATCATCAGGTCACGTGCACTGAGGCCGTACTTGGCGAGTTCGATGAGAAAGCCGTCGAGCCCGCTCTGGTGCCACGCGTTGCGTGATTGCTGGTAGGAGCTGAGGCCATACTTTGCGGCCACCATGGCATCGTCGGAGCAGCCACCGAGCGGATCGTGCCAGCCCACGGTGTCTTCAGTGATGGAGCAGAGGATGCGGCCCATGTCGGAGTAGAGGGCCACACCGGCGGTGAGACGCGCCAGGTGCTGTGCCTTCAGTGCGTCCGGAAGGCTCATCCTCTCGGAGAAGTTATCGGCGTTCAAGAGGATCACGCCCACGTTGGGCGCGTCATCGATCGCGGTAAGCCGCAGCGCGGTACCGCGTTTCAGAATATGGGACCAGGTGGAGGAGCCAGGTAGCGTCTCCTGCCAGAGAATGCGTTCGTTCAAGGGATGTATCTTTCTCCAGTCAAGCGACCGGTTGTTTGCAAGTTCGTGCGGTGCCGAGCTTAGTCCTGCTGAGGGGGAATGCGCCAGACCGAAGCCAGACGAAGGTTCGAGAGCCAGACCGAACCGCCGCCGGCGCGCATGCCGTCGCCGCCCGGTCCGGCCCACTGCCCCACTACCTTATTTGTTTTCGCATCGACCTTGGTCAATGGAAAGTCGAACATCGCCGCCCAGACAAAGCCGTCGGCGTAGGACAGATCGCCGCCACCGCCGGGAATGCCACACTCGATCGTCGCGACCAGCTTGCCGGTCTTCGTGTCGACGCGCGAGATGGTGCCGTCGCCCTGGTTCAACGTCCAGACCGAGCCTTCGCCCGCCGTGATGAAGCGTGGCTTGGGGCCGATGGGAATCGTCGCCACCACGGTATTCGTTTCAGGGTCGACCTTGATCAACTGGTTCTGGCCGAAGGAGGAGACCCAGACGAAGCCGTCGGCAAACGTGGGATTCTCAGTTCCTTCCGGCAGATCGATCGTCGCGGCCACGGTGTTGCTCCTGGGATCGATGCGAAGGAGCTTGCTGGGCTTGACGACGAACCAGACCGAGCCGGCGCCGGTGGCGATGCCGCCCTCGGAGTTTGCGGCGTCCGCGGGAATGCTGGCGACGATCTTGCCGGTGGCTGGGTCGAGCCGGTCGAGCTCATGGGTACCGCAGCTTGGTGCCCAGATGGAGCCGAAGCCCTCAGTCAGGCCGGAGCAGGGGCGCGCCACGTCCACGATGAGGCCGACCGTATTGGTCGCAGGCAAAAGCTGCACGACGTGATTGGCACGGGCGCTCGAGACCCAGACGGCATCCCGGGTGATGACGGACCAGTCCGGGCTACCCTCGACCGGGAAGACCGCGGTCTTCTTCAGTTCATCCATCGGGTGAGAGACGCCAGGAGTATGCACGCCGGGCCGCACAATACGGGGCGGCCGCGCCGGTGGGGTGGCACCGGTTGGAGCCGGCAGAGGGGTCTGCTGCGCGTGCAGCATCGAGACGCTCAGGATCGTAAGCGCGGAGGCAACATGGGCGATACGTTTTGCTTTGGACATCGCTCGATTCCCGTCTTCAACTCGTGTGGATGCTTCCATGCAGGGGAACTAGGCACAGCAAGGGTATTTCCCGGCTGCAGACTGCAAAGAAGAACATTGGCTGACTCATTCCCTATTGGCATTCTCATACGCGTGCATGTGGGTCGAGGCGTTCTATTGCCACTCCCCTATAACAGCTATTGCCGAATGCCATGCATCGCGAAAGGGGTAAAAAGCCATGGCTAGAATGGGCACATGCATTCATTCCAAAAAACCGGTGGTTCGCACCGTCAGGCGAAGACCTGTACCTCGGCGTCCCCTGCCGTCTCTGGTTATCGGTCTGGTTATAGGTCGGTACTGGTTGCAGCGGCTGTCTGCCTGATCGTTGCCTTGTCGACCTCTGCGCCACTCGAAGCTGAGGTGCCCAGCTTTACCGTGGGCTGGTCCGCATACGCCGGTTGGAATCCCTACTTCTATATGCAGAAGTCGGGCATCCTGAAGAAGTGGGCCGATAAGTACGGGATCGCGATTAAGGTGCAGCGTTTCGACTATGCCGCCTCCCTCGACTCCTTCGTTGCCAAGAACATCGATGCCTGCACGATGACGAATATGGAGGCGCTCGATATGCCGGCGGCCTCCGGCGTGGATACCACCGCGATCCTCATGGGCGACTACTCCAACGGCAACGATGCCGTGCTCACCCGCAACGGTATCGGCTTCGACAAGATCGGCGGCAAGAAGGTGATGCTGGTCCAGAAGACGGTCTCCGAGTACCTGCTGGAACGCGCCATGGTGCTGAATGGCCAGCAGTCCAAGCTTTCCTCGCTGCGGTTGATCAATACCTCCGACTCCGACATTGCGCCTGCGTTCATGAACAATGCTGCGAACGAAGTAGTCGTCACCTGGAAGCCGCTCGTATCGCAGATCCTTGGCGATCAGGGCGTGCATTCCATCTTCGACTCCTCCAAGATTCCCGGTGAGATTCTCGACCTGCTGGTCGTGCAGACCTCCGTACTGAATCGTCCCGATGGCTCGGGCGAGAAGTTCGCCAAGGCCATGGCCGGTGCGTGGTACGAGACCATGCAGCGCTTGACCTCCGGCGGTCCCCAACAGGCTGAAGCGTTGAAGATCAGCGCCGGCGCATCGGGCGATACTGTCGATTCGTACCGCGAACAGTTGAAGACCACTGCCCTGTTCAGCACACCGCAGGCCGCCGTCGAGTTCACGACGAGCCCGACGCTGAAACAGAAGATGGAGTTGGTACGCCAGTTTTGTTTCACGCACGGTCTTCTGGGCAAGGGCATCAAGTCGGTGGACGATGTGGCGATCACGTATCCGGATAGCAGCGTACAGGGCCGCAAAGATCGCGTCCGTCTCCGTTTCGATGTGAAGTATATGCAGGCAGCGATGCAAGGGAAACTCTAAACGCCATGGCTCGATTCTCCCCGTTCGATATCCAGGCACGACCAAACCGTCTGCTCGGGCAGGTGCTCTCGGCGCTGCTCTTCCTGATATGTCTGGGGCTTTATGTCCACACCTCGCAGGTGCGGCATCGCGAGAATGCCGAAGACCGCATCGTTCCCAACGTGCAGCAGTTGCGCGCGGGCGTTCATGCCTCCGTGCTTGAGCCCGCGGAAGAGGACGACTACATCGCTCCGGAAGGCGCGTCGAAGTGGGAGCGCTTCCGTCACTCCATGATCTGGAAGGACACGGCGTCGAGTGGACGACGGTTCGGCATCAGTCTTCTCCTCTTCCTGCCCGCGATTCTGCTGGCGCTGCACATCGGGCTTTACCCGTACTTCAACGCGGGCCTGATGCGCTTCGTGCTCTTCTTCGACAAGATCGTCGCGCTGTCGCTGCTGCCCATCCTCTTCATCGCCTTTGGCATCGATGAGCTCTCCAAGATTGCGCTGATCTTTATCGGCGTAGCTCCCACACTGATCCTCGACGTCGTCCAGATGGTGAAGGCGGTGCCGCAGGAGCAGGTGGTGAAGTCGTTCACGCTGGGCGCCAACAACTTCGACGTGACCTACCGCGTCGTGCTGCGGCAGATTCTGCCGCAGATCATCAACAGCCTCCGTCTGAATCTGAAGCCCATCATGCTCTTCCTGTTCGCGGGCGAGATGATCGCAGCTTCCGATGGTCTGGCTTACCGTATCGCAATCATGCGCAGGCATATGGGGATGGATGTCATCCTGCCCTATGTTCTGTGGGTCGCTCTTCTCCTGTTCCTCGTTGACTTTGGCCTTCGCCTGTTGAATAAGAGGATGCATCCGTGGTTTCAGTCCTAGATCAGGAAGATAAAATTATGGCGCTTTCAACCGCGCCAACCGTGGCGACCTCGATCCATGTCGACCAGGTCTCTGTCTCCTATGCGGCAGGCAAGAGAGAGCGCAAGACCATTCTCGATGAGATCGACCTTGATATCGCGGCGGGTGAGTTCGTGGTGGTTCTGGGCGAGACGGGCTGCGGCAAGAGCACGCTGCTGCGCATGATCCTGGGGCAGGAGCGTCCCACCAAGGGGGCGATCCACGTCGCCGGTCGTACGGTTGAACGGGTGGGCGCAGGTTGCGGCTACGTCCCTCAGAAGTACTCGCTCTTCCCGGATCGCACCGTGCTCGGCAACCTGATGATGGGTCCGGAGACGGCTGGCTATCACATCCTCGGTCGTCTCCGACCTGGCTTCCGCGCCTTCCGCAGGCAAGTTCGCGATAAGGCGTACCAGCAACTGGAGCGCATGGGGCTGCAGCGCAGCGACGGAGACAAGTATCCGCATCAGCTTTCTGGCGGCATGCAACAGCGCGTCGCCATCGCGCAGGCACTGATGATGAAGCCAAAAATCCTGTTGATGGACGAGGCTTTCAGCGCGCTCGATCCCGGCACGCGCACCAGCCTGCAGAGGATGCTGCGTGAGATCTGGCTGGAGACACGTCCGACCATCGTCTTTGTCACGCACAACACCGCGGAAGCTTTGTTTCTTGCCACACGCATCATCGTACTGGCCAAGCAGACCACCGGCGGCCGCTCCGGAGCGAAGATTGCCCTGGACATGCGGCTGCCGGACGCAGGGATGAGCCTGAAGCATCATGGCCAGGCATTCCTCGATCTCGTTGACCATATCGAACTCTGTTCGCAGGGTTTTGAATCGGCAGTTGAACGGATAGCGAACCTAGAAGGAACCGCGCGATGAAATCACGTTGGCTCATTGGTACATGCACTCTGCTCGCTCTGAGCGGTGGAATCAGCTCCATCACCGCCGTTTATGGCGCCGAGAATCCGCAACAGAAACCGAAAGACAAGGTCCACTCCGCAACCATGTCGGCGGCGGAGATGTCGAAGTACTTCGAGGATAACGTTCAACCCATTCTGGCGAAGAACTGCCTCGGCTGCCACACTGACAAGATGAAGGGTGGGCTTCGACTGGATTCGCGCGATGCGATGCTGAAGGGCGGCGATACCGGTCCGGCCATCGTTCCGGGCACCCCGGATAAGAGCCTTCTGATCGAGGTCGTGAAGCAGACCGGCGAGACCAAGATGCCGCCCCCGTCCAAAGGCCCCAAGCTCTCCGACGCAGACATCGCCAAGATGTCCGAGTGGGTGAAGATGGGCGCGGTCTGGAGCGGTTCCGCCACCACCGTGGCAGACACCAAGACACCCGGCAGGGATGTCGCGGGGGAAGAGTTCTTCGAGAACAAGGTTCGTCCTATCCTCTCCACGCAGTGCGGTCAGTGTCATATGGCCAAGTCCTCCGGTGGTCTCAGCCTCACCTCGCGGGAGGCGTTGCTGAAGGGTGGAGACGACGGCCCCGCCGTGGTTCCCGGCGATCCTTCGAAGAGCCTTCTGCTGAAGGCCGTTCACCAGGTCGGCGAAGTGAAGATGCCGCCCAAGGGACAGAAGCTCACGGACATCGATGTCGCGGCTCTGGAACAATGGGTGAAGATGGGCGCTCCGTGGCCTGCGACCTCTGCCTCGGTGCGTGCAGCGAATGACGATATCACCGACGAGATGCGCAACTTCTGGTCGTTCCAGCCGCTGAAGGTTCCGGTGATTCCGCCCGCCTCAAAAGATGCGGGGTGGGCCAGGACCGACATCGACCGCCTGGTGCTCGCGAAGCTTGAGACCAAGGGCCTGAAGCCCGGGGCCATGGCTGACCGTCGCACGCTCATCCGCCGCGCCACGCTGGACCTGACCGGACTCCCCCCAAGCGAGGAGGAGGTTCATGCTTTCGAAAAGGACACGGATCCGAAGGCGTACGAAAACCTGATCGACCGCCTGCTGGCATCGCCGCGTTACGGTGAGCGCTGGGGTCGCCATTGGCTCGACGTCGCACGCTACTCCGACGACGACATCCGCGGTCTCGATCCGCGCGGCCGTGGCTATATGCCGATGGACGGCGCTTACCTTTACCGCGACTGGGTGGTGAAGGCCGTCAATGCCGATCTGCCCTACGACCGCTTCATTAAGATGCAGCTCGCCGGCGATCTGCTCGAAAAGAATCCGACGCCCGACGATCTCTCCGCGACCTCGTTCCTCGGCGAAGGTCCGTGGATCTGGGATCAGGCCGAGCCGCTGCAAGGCCGTGCCGATGAGCGCAATGAGCGCATCGATGCGGTCACGCGTGGCATGCTTGGACTGACCGTAGCCTGCGCACGCTGCCACGATCACAAGTACGACCCCATCCTGGCCAAGGACTACTACGCGCTGGGTGGCGTCTTCGCCAGCTCCACGTATAAGGAATACACGCTGGCCCACGAAAGCCAGGTGAACTACTACAAGGATCTCTTCGCCAGGGTCGACAAGATGGACGAGGCGATCCAAGCTTACAACAAGACTGAAGGCGAGCAGCTTGCCAAGGCCATCGCCTCGCAGTCAACGGCCTACATGGTTGCGGCGTGGCGCGTCTCCGGGAAGCAGAAGATGAAGGTCTCGGATGTAGCCGACCGCGACAAGCTGGATCCTGAGCAGCTCGACCGCTGGGTCAAGTTCCTCGCACGCAAGCAGTCCTACTACCCCTACCTGCACGATTGGCAGATGATGATCGCGCAGGGCGGCACGGAGGACCAGGCGAAGGCGCTGGCGGAAACCTTCCAAGACCTCATTCTCGACATCGAGTTGGAACAGAAGTCGCTCGAGGAAGAGAACGAGAAGATCAAGGCGCGGGCCGACATCCCCACGCGGCGCAAGAAGGATGCCAAGCCCAACGAGTTCGACACCTACGACGAGTTCTGCCCGGGCTGCAGGCTGGAACTCAAGGTCATGACCTCCGAGCGTGCGAATCTGTACAGCGATCTGTTCGTGCGCGCACTGTCTTCGGATGCGGAAGGCGCCGGAGAACCCGGACTTTTTGCGTACCGCGGGTGGGGCCTGCGCCGTCGCCTTGGCGAGACCGAGCAGACCTACCTCGCGACGCTTGAAGCCCAGTCGAAGAAGATGCACAAGGAGCTGCCGGATCAGTATCCGTTCGTGCACGGCATGGCGGACAAGCCGAAGGCAACCAACATCCCTCTGAACATTCGGGGCAACCCGGCGAACTTCGGCCCTGAGGTCCCGCGTGCCTTCCTTACGGTTCTCCGCACGCCGGACAAGAAGCCGTACAACCAGGGCAGCGGCCGGCTGGAGCTTGCGAACGACATCATCGCCAGCCCCATCGCCTCGCGCGTCTGGGTCAACCGCGTGTGGAAGTGGCACTTCGGCACAGGCATCGTCAACTCGGCGGATAACTTCGGCAAGGTCGGCGATCCGCCGTCCAACCCAGAATTGCTGGACTATCTCGCGGTGACGTTCCAGAAGAACGGTATGTCGCTGAAGAAGCTGCAGCGCGAGATCATGCTCTCGGCCGTCTACCAGCAGACCACGAAGGAGAGCCCCGAGGCTAAGGAGAAGGATCCGGAAAATCGCCTCTACTCGCACTTCACCCTGCAGCGTCTGGATGCGGAGCAGCTTCGCGATTCCCTGCTCTTCGTCGCCGGCGATCTGGATACGAAGATGGGCGGTCCTGCAAAGGAACTCGGCATCGGCAACACCCGGCGTACGATCTACGCCAAGGTGAGCCGCTACCGCATCGATCCGTTCCTTCAGGCATTCGACTTTCCCAACCCGACCTTCACCGCGGAGCAACGCTTCTCCACCAACGTTCCGGTGCAGCGGCTCTACTTCATGAACAATCCGTTCGTCTTCGCACAGGCGGGCAAGTTCGCCGACCGCGTCGCCGCCAAGGGAGACGATTCCGCCCGGATCACGCAGGCATACGAGTATCTCTTCGGTCGCAAGCCCACAGCGAATGAGCTGCAGCTCGGGCTCAACTTCCTGAAGTCCACTCCCGAGAAGCCAGGCTATCTGGTCAATCAGGAGCCCCTCACCGCATGGAAACAATACGCACGGGTGTTGTTCAGCTCAAACGAGTTCGAGTTCCTCAACTAAGATAGATGTTGGGACACCAGCGTCACGGTACGGATGCACTGAGCAAGTTATGGAGATACCATCATGTTCAAGCCGAAACCTGTCAATCGTCGCGACGCCCTGAAGAAAATCGGTGGTGGATTCGCGTTCCTCAGCTTTGCCAGCATGATCGGCGAGTCGCTCGCCCAGGCTGAATCGCTGCCCGATGCCTTCGCTCCAACTGCTCCCTGGATGAACAAGGATCCTAAGTTCAAGCCCAAGGCGAAGCATGTCATCTTCCTGTTTATGAACGGCGGCATGTCGCACGTCGATACCTTCGATCCGAAGCCGATGCTCGCCAAGTACGACGGCCAGCCCATGCCCGGTGGCGATCTGGGACACGAACGCAAGACCGGCACGCTGATGAAGTCGCCCTTTGAGTTCAAGCGTTATGGCAAGAGCGGGATCGAGGTCAGTGAGCTCTTCCCCAACGTTGGCGAGTGCATCGACGACATCTGCGTGGTCCGTTCCGTTCATACTGAGATCCCGAACCACGAGCCTGCGCTCATCATGATGAACACGGGTGCAAACGTTGCCGGTCGTCCGTCCATGGGCTCATGGCTCACCTACGGTCTCGGCACGACGAACAAGAATCTGCCCGGCTTCGTCGTCCTGTGTCCGCGCGTGCCTACAACCGTTGGCCCACCGCTCTGGAGCTCAGCGTTCCTTCCCGCGATTCATCAGGCGACGTACGTATCCTCCGATGTGCGCGACAAGGAGTTCGACCCCTACAAGCTCATTCCCAACATCCATAACTCCCGCTTCGACATGGACGCGCAGAAGCAGGAACTTGACCTGGTCAAGAAGCTCGACCAGTTGAACATGACCGACACGCAGGAGAATCCGCAGCTTGAGGCCACGATCGGCTCCATGGAGACCGCCTACCGCATGCAGACCGAAGCGCCCGACGTCTTCGACGTGCGCAAGGAGAGCGAGGCGACCATCAAGATGTACGGCGAGGGCAGCACCGCGCGCGGATGTCTCACTGCGGCCCGCCTTATCGAAAAGGGCGTGCGGATGGTGCAGGTCTACTACGCGGCGGGCGATCCCTGGGATCACCACGCCGATATCCTGATGCATCGCAAGACCTGCAAGGACTCCGACCAGCCCTTCGCAGCGCTCGTGAAGGACCTGAAGGCACGCGGTCTCTTCGACGAGACGATCATCGTCTGCGGCTCGGAGTTCGGTCGCACACCGGTCGTAGAGCTCGGCGGCGCAGGCACGCATAACGGCCGCGACCACAACCCGCATGGCTTCACCATGTGGCTGGCCGGCGGCGGCATCAAGGGCGGCATGACGTATGGTGCCACCGATGACTTCGGCTGGAAGGTCGCCGACAAGCCAGTCCACGTTCACGATATCCACGCGACGATCTTGTACTTGATGGGTATCGACCACACCAAGCTGACCTATCGCAACAGCGGCCGCGACTTCCGTCTCACGGACGTCTCCGGCAACGTCATCCACGACATCATCGCGTAACTGCGATCCAACACGAGGCCCTGCGGGGGCAGCCCAAGCCGGCAGCCTCCGCACGCAGGAGTGAAGCAGCATGAAGCAGAGCAGTCGAGTCGCCGCACTTGTCCTCGCCGTTACCGTCCTTGGGCTTGCTGGATGCAAGGCCACTCCACCGGGCAAGGCGGAGACCAAAGTTGCCGATTGGACCAAACACCATGTCACCGTCGGCGGCAAGAAGGACGTCAATCCCGTGAAGGCGACCGAGGAGTCGATCGAAGACGGCAAGCAGCTCTTCAACTCCTACTGCATGGTCTGCCACGGCCTCGACGGGCAAAACACCGGCGTTCCCTTCGCCGATACACTCTCACCCCGAGTGCCCTCGCTCGCCAGCCCCGAGACCCAGTCCTACACCGACGGCCAGCTCAAGTGGATTATCAAGAACGGCCTTTATCCCTCCGGGATGCCCCCATCGGATGGCGAGTTCTCGAACGACGAGATGTGGCGCATGGTCGTGTACATCCGCCATCTGCCCCCCAAAGGAAGCCTGGGGGTTCCCCCCGTCTATAGCGGCAAGTAGGCCCGTCCATGTCGGGCAAGCGACACACCTCCGGTTCTCGTCTACTGTAGATAGCAGCAAGCATTGGGGATGCCGCACGGAAGGAGAGCAGCACGGCGCCCTGATCTGACTCAAGTTCCAAGAGGGGCTCATGTACTTCGACTGGCTGAACACGTTCCTGGAAGTCGCGCGAGAGAAGAGCTTCTCGCGCGCCGGCGAGAAGCTGCACGTTACCCAGCCGTCGATCTCCGCACAGATCCGCTCGCTCGAAACCCACCTCGGGCATCGCCTCTTCGATCGCGGTGGGCGCAAGGTGACCCTCACCGCCTCCGGCAGAATCTTCATCCCCTTCGCCGAGGAATCGCTGCTCCGCTTCAAGCATATTCAGGCCGCACTGGCCGACCAGGAGCGCACGCCTCGAGGCACCCTGACCGTCAGCGCCAACGACTCTACCGCGCTCTACGTGCTGCCTCTGCTCATCACCAAGTTCAAGAAGAAATACCCGCGTGTCGTCCTCAATATCGTCCGTGCCGAACGCTCGAAGACACTCGCTTTCGTGCTCGACCGCGAGGTGGACTTCGGCATCGTGTCCCTGCCCATCAAGGATCCGCGCCTACACGTCGAACTGATCCACGAAGACAGGCTGGTGCTGGTTGTGCCCGCAGCGCACCCTCTTACGCTGCTCGAGTGCGTCACGCTCTCCGATGCCGCCAAGCATGGATTTCTGGTCCCCAAGGAAGGCCGTCGTCGCGAGTTGATCGATCACCTCTTCGTGCGCAACAAGACCGCCCGTCGCATCACCATGGAACTGGACTCCAGCGAACTCCTCAAACGGCTGATCGTCGCCGGGCTGGGCATCAGCTTCATGCCCAGGATCAACGTCATCGACGAGCTCAACCAGGGTCTCGTGCAGATCATCGACGTCAAGGGCGTCTCCATCCCGCGCAACCTGGCACTGATCTCTCGCAACGATATGCCGCTCACCCGCGCGGGCAACGCCTTCTTTGCCTCTGCCACAGGCAGCGCCCGAGACGCCGCAGGCTCGAAGAAGCCCGTCAAGACGAAGGCCTGACGCCGCCTACCAATGCAACATGCAAGCAGGCGTCTTTCCCAGATGGCCGTGGACAGGAGGCCTGGGGAAGTATTGCGTCGTCGCCTGCACGCCTTCGGCGGTCTTCTCATCGAACAGCAACTTGATGAGTTCGAGCGCGCCGTCCAGGCCCGCCGAGATGCCGCCACAGGTAAGCCGATTGCCGGACCGCACGAACCGCCGGTGTTCGCGATCGACATGAACGCCCTCAAACTGCGCGAGGCAATCCACAAACGCCCAGTGCGTGGTCGCATGGTGTCCCTTCAGCAGCCCCGCGCGCGCCAGAAGCAGAGCTCCCTCGCATACGGAACACACCCAGGTCGCCTTCTCCGACACGCGACGCAGATACTCGAAGTACGTTGCGTGTTCGTGAGGCAGCATCCGCTGGAGTGCTTCAAGCGCTCCGCCCGGCACCCAGAGTACGTCGAGGTTTGGAGCACTCTCAAAACTGCCGTGAACCTCGAAGCGGATGCCATTGCCGGAGGTCACCCCATGCCCGTGCTCCGAGAGCAGGATAACCTCAAGCCCCTTGGACGGATCGACCCAGCCAAACATCTCGCACGGTCCCATCACGTCCAACAGATCGACGCCTTCATAGACTGGTATTCCCAGCTTCATCGTCTTCTCCATCCAGCAAACAGCCGCAACGAGAGCGCAGGCTTCGTTGCGGCTGTCGAGCTGCGTCAGTGCTTCATCTGATCATGCTCCAGCATCATCATGGCATCGGGCATCGGAGTGGCCAGATCCTTCACCACGTTTTCTACCTCCATCATCCCGAGGTCCTCGTGATCCAGGATGTGGCAGTGCATGACGAACGCTCCGGTGAAGTCCAGGTACTGCGTATAGACATTCACGTTCGCGGCAGGAGGGATGAGCAGCGTATCCTTCCACACCAACTCAGGATTGCCGTTGGGATCGGAGCGAGAGACCTGGAAGGGATTGACGTGGATGTGAAATACGTGCGGCAGCGGTGGAATGCCGCTCGGCACATTGGCTGGATCGCCAACGGTGGTAATGTTCCACATCTCCGTTGCGCCGAGCAGCAGCTTGCGCTCGTGGGACGGGTCATAGGCCATGTAGTTCACCTGAAAGTAATTCGTCGGGCAGCCTCCAGGGTTCGAGGCGCAGTTCGGAGTACCGCCCGGATTGCGCAGATCGGCACCCAGCTTGAAGACCACCTCCTGCACGCCGATCGGTCCTCCCTGCTGACCAAGCTGAGCCGGCAGATTTACGTTCGGAAACGGATTCATCTTCGCCATCTCCGCGGCGGTGGGCAGAGTCATATTTTCCGGGTCACCATCCACCTCGAGAATGGCAAGCAGAGCCTCACGCTGCTGCGAACCGCGCAGCGACTGGTTGGTCGAGACTGCACGATTCCACAGGCCATAGCGGCATGTCGTCGGAGCAACCGCCCTCGCATTGGGAGCCATCAGCAGAGCACGCACATCGCTGTGCGACAGCAACGACGCCTCGGAGGCAGCGTGCTGCTGCAGGTTGCAGGGTCTGGCCTTCACAAGAACGTCGCTGCGATAGCCGGGTTCAAGGTCGAGCGGCTGCGTATCCTCATTCCAGTCGTCGATCTTGCCGGTGTAGATACCGTCCAGCGCAATCTCATGCAGTGTATGGTCGTCCAGTTGCAGTTCGATCGACTCGCGGAAGCTGGTATCGATCATGCGCCACCGCGACACCTCACCCGGTCGCATATGAATGATCGGAACGATCTGGCCATTGACCGTCGTCCTGCGATTCGAGCACTGCCACGTGCCAACCGACGTCTGGTCGGGCAGAGGCCCACCGAACGCCGCGCAGTTCTTGACCGTGGGGATACCGGGCGATGGAAAGAACGAAGCGATGGTCGTCACTTCGCCATCCTGGTTATAGAGAATGCTCTCGAACTCGAGGATCTTCTCATGCTGCTCGTCGCTCGCGTCGCGCAATGACGCAGGCAGAGTCGCGGGATCGTCATCGATGATCAACGCGCCCGCCATACCGCTGCCCACCTGAATCGAGGTAGAACCATGCGCGTGCGGGTGATACCAGAACGTCCCGGCCGGATGATTCTTCGGAATGGCCACTTCATACTTTTGCGTCTGTCCGGGCATGACGGCGATCAAAACATCGTCGCTTGCAATCAGTTCATCTTTGCGTCCCGGAGCACGGACAATGTGGCTCGAAGGCGACACATGCAGACCGTGATAGTGCATGTTGGTGGTATTGAAGCTGTGCGGAATGGTCACGAGATGCGCCTGGGTCGCCTCATCCTCATACTGCCGTGCGACCTCCGCCGCTGTCTCCTTCGGCAGCGCGTTGATCAGGTTGAGCTTCAACGTATCGCCCGGCTTCAGCCGTATCGTTGGCCCCACCAGCTCTCCGTTGAACGAACGCAGCTTCACGCCGCAATCGGCCAGCTTCGTCTTGGCCGGATCGGTATACTTCACCGTCAGATCCGTCTGCAAAACGCCGCCCACGGAACGCAGCGCAGGTGGCGTCTTCAACGGCTGCATCGCAACGCCAGGCTTTTCCAGATCGATGGGCACATACGGGCAAGGCCCCTTCGGATCCTTCAGGGCGAAGCTCTGGAGCCGGGCAGCCGGCGTAGGAGTTTGAGCAGCGGCACTGCCAATCAAAAGCAGAGCAAGCGAAGCAACAGTTCTCACGAAAGTAGACATACGGGACATCTCTCCTAGGTGCGTCTCAGTGGGGCGAAACAGGATGATTCCGCGGCAACAACCGGACACGATGCCGCAGTAGTACGGGCCCGAAGAAAACCTTTGCGGTGTGCGCGCCAGACGATCGACACAGCCACGCCGAAGCTGCCGGCATAGTCCACCGCTGGAGCGAGATCGAAGATACGGAATGCCGCAATGAGCAAGAGAGAGGCGACCGCCAGCAGAAGCGGCGCACATCCTCTTCCCCGTCGCCTGAACACGACAACAACGCACGCCCCAAGTGCCAGAGCGGTGAGAGTGAGCAGCACGCTATCCACGTAGTGAAACGGCACACCCATCAGGCTGCAGAGAGCTGCCAGCAGAGGCCAGCAAAGCGGACAGCCAAGCTTCGGCACGCAAATCATGCAGACCGTAGCCGATGCCGCCGATCTCGATGGAGATATCAATTTCATCAGGCGGCCTCTTCCAAACGCACGCCGTGACGACGGCTCCAGAACGGCATATCGGGCCAACGCATCTCATGCGCGTAGTGGACAGCGTGCATGCGCAGGAAGCCTTCCATGTGACGCGCCATCAACGCACCATAGCGGCTGTGCGCCTCATGCGCTCTTCCCTGCAAGGCATCGACTGCGACGAACGAAGCCAGCACGCCCGAATGGAGAGCTTTCGTGATGCCCTGCGCAGCCAAGGGGTCGCAGCTCGCAAGCGCATCTCCAGTCGCCAGCCAGCCATCACCGCCAGCTACGCTCAACGCGCCGGTCGAGGCGGGACGCACAACGATCTCATCGCCGCACTCCACATCATGGACAAGCTTGGCAACATGCTCGGTCTCATCGAACAATGCAGTCCAGGCCTCTGAGGACGGCAAACCCCGCTCGCGCGCAAGGTCCACATCGGAAAGAAAACTCACGATGCGTCGTCCACCGGGGAGCGGTGCCGTGTACCACCAACCATGCCGGCACGCCTCGATCGCAATGCTTTTCTCATCGCACTCGCCTTCGCGAAAAAAACGCGAGTACGCGATGAGACGATCGAGCATTTGCGGCCTGACACCTTGACCGCGCGCAAACGCACAACGCCGTCCCGTCGCTTCCACCACGAAGCGTGACAACACAGAAGCACCATCGCTCAGCTCAAGGTGCCAATCCTCTCCCTCGCGCTCGGCAGCGCGCAAGCTGCAGGCCCTTCGCACCTGCGCTCCGCTGGCCTCCGCATGAAAACACAGCGCCGCATCGAAGCGGTTGCGGTCAAGATGAAAGCCCTGCCCCGCTGCCGAAAAGAGGTGATGCGTCTCCAGCAGGCGCGCATCGCCCCATGCCGATGAAGCGATATGCGACGACGAACTCATACCCACCAGCCTCTCCTTGGAAAAGCCAATCTGGCGCAGCACCGGCAGAGCCGCCGCCGGAAGCACTTCCCCAATGCGCTGCTCCTCGAAACGCGTCCGTTCCAACAGAAGCACCGTGAGCCCCGGAAACCTTCGACACAGCGACGCAGCGCATGCCGAGCCTGCCGGTCCAGCACCGATCACCGCGACGTCGAACCGAGTGCCAGCCATCAGCTCGGATCCACCTTCACCGCATAGAACGACGCAACCACCCCCGCAGGCGACACACCGCCATTGCCGGAGGAGTGAGGAATCGTCCGGACCACGGACCCGACCATCGCCGTCTTCTGTAACGTCGCCGTGCTGTTCGGCCACACCGGCACCAGCCAGGCGATGTAGTCGTAAATCCACTCCTCGCCGCTCACCAGGCCTTTACCCTGAAAGCGCACCTGCGCGGGCGAGCCGTATCCACGCGATCCGTGCAGCGCAAGCGACCAACCATCGCCGCCGATCGTGCCGGTAAGAAGCTCCATCGGTCCGTCGTCGATGACGATGGTTCCTACACCAAACTCCAGACTGTTGAACGGGACCGACGCATCCGTCTGATTCAACAAGCTGCGATACGTCCAACTGCCCACAAATGGGTTATCTGCCATGTGCTTCCTCCATCCGCGCTTTAGGCGGATTGATCGTTCAGGTTGCGCTCCACGCCGATGTACTTCTGATTCGGCGAAGGCTGGTTCAGGTCACTCTGCGGCTTGGTGTAGGGGTTGCGCACCACGAAGCTGAATCGCGGCCACTCCGTCACCATCTTCAAATCGCCCGCCAGCGTCTGCGGGACACCCTGCGCCCACGCAAGATAAAGCAGGTTCGGAGCCTCGTCCGTCCCGACGTTCTCGAACACCTGCATCGGCCGATGCGCCGGCCACCACAGCGTCTCCCACACCATCGCCTCCCGCTTCATCCACGGGTCTTTCGGGTTCTTCGGGTTGATGGTGTTCCAGAGCTCGTACGTCACATCGATATCCTGCGTCGAGCACTCGTTGAAGTCCGCCTGCCATGGCAGAGCCATCATCTTCGTCAGGTCTCCCGGTTGCAAACCCGCCTTGTAATCGCTCGACTGGCTCAGCGGACTGGAGATGTAGCCGATGTAACGCTGCTCCGGCGTCTGATTCTGATTCTGGTTGGCGGCTGTCTGCTGAAACGTGTAGCAACTGGGGTCGGCCTTGATGCGGTAAGGCTCTGCATAGATCGATGGATTGCGAATAATCCAGCCCACCTCCGCACCTGGGCAGAACGCTCCCCCGGCAAGGTTCGTGAGGACGTTCTGGTCGAGCTCGCGCCCCGTCCTGTTGACGACATCCTTGTAGGGCTCCCACGGATCGATCGCATCCTTCGGCACCCAGCCCTCTTCAATCTCGTTGAAGAACTTGCCCTGCATCCACTGGCGCAGCAGATACAACTGCACATCCGTCAACCGCAGAAACTTTGAGGGAAGATCGTTCGAGATAGGATTGTCGCCGCTGAGCAAAGGCATCAGCGGGAGATGATGCACGCGACTGGTCGGCTTGGCTTCCACACGGAAGATATTTTCTTCACTCTCTTTGCGAAGCAGATCGTACAGATAAGTGCGATAGCGCAGATACGGATCGACCGTGCTCTCCACCTTCACCTTCGCGAGCTGCGTTGCCAGCATGGTGCCGGAGCGGTACGCCGTGTACAAACGGTCAAGCGCCGCACCAACGGCATCGCCAGGACGCGGCGGCTTTTGCACTGCAAGCGCGGCCTTCAGGAGATGCTTCTGTTCCGCAGTCTCCGCATTTGCAAGCTGCGTCGAAAGCTGCTCTCCCATTTCCTTCAGTACCGCCTTGAGATGCGCAGAAGCGGCCAGGTAGGCGTTGTTCGTATCGCTCTCCGGCTCCTGCGCATTCGCATACGCCAACTCCCAGCGTGCAACATAAGCCGTTACATCCTCAGGACTCACCCCGCCGGCCGCCACGTCAGCAAACGCCTTCAAAGCCTTGAGCAGCGAAGTCCGTATATCCGCGCTCTGCACCGCGGCCAGAAGCCGTGGCTTGTCGTTGAAACGCTTCGAAGTCTGGATCTGCAAGTCGAGCATCATCAACGCCGCTTCCAGTTCGTCCATGAAGAGTTCGCCCGACTGATTCGCAGTCGTCGAGCGCACACTGCCGCGCGTATATGCCACCTCGTTCACCTGCGGAGGCACCTGCAGCTTCTCCACATCGAAGTTGCCGCGCTTGGTCTGATTGTGCGGATAGTTCGACTGCTGCAGCACGTTGGTCAGATAGGTGTACTCATCCGCGCGAAAGAGAATCGGCCAGATATCGCGGAAGAACCACGGCTTATAGTCGGGATTCCACATCAGGTTGGAAGCCTGCCAGAGCGCCAACGCTTCCATATCGGTCGGGTCGATGACCTGCGGCTGCGCGAACGTACCTGCCTTGCCATAGAAGTTCGTGCGATAGGCAAACTGGGTCACCGCCGTGTTGAAGACCACGTCGTCCAGCGTGATCATATCCAGGATCTCCGGCACATACGCGGGGTACGCGCACACCACCCACGCCGGATAGTCGACGTCGATATAGCGCGTGGCCGTAACCTCCTCCGAATACATAATCAGCCGCGCCATCACTGGCCCATCCGACGTGTCGTCGAACCATCCATCGGTGTTCGCGTAGCTATCGATGCGCGGCTGCCCCAGCCCCTTCAGGTACGATCCCGAGTTCCCATGCCCACCCAGCACGAGTAACTGCCCCGCCGTGTTCGTCAGCAGAGCGCCGAGAGTATCGATCTTTCGTGGCTCCAGCTTCTCCGGGGGAAAGGTCGGCGAGTATTGGTTGACGTCCGTGCGGTCGAAGCTTGCACTGCCGTTATCCTTATCCACCACACGCGGCCCCGGATCGATGATCAGCGTCTGCCGCTCATTCGGATCGGTGACGCTGGCGTTGCGCAGTGGATGCCCATCGAGATAGCCGTGTTCGCCTTCGAGTTGCTGGAACTCGTACCATGCCGACTTCTTGTTCGCGAGATACACCCGCCATTGAATGTCCACCAGCTTCCCGTGATTCCCGCCGCCCTCCACAGGATCGCCCAACTCGAGCGGACGCCCCTCCGGACTCCTCTCGTCGTAGACATATACCTGGAAGCGCGCAGCCTGCCGACGGATACGGCCTGCCTTGTCCTTGAACTTGGTGATCGTCAACGGTGTCTTGCCGTCGACATCGAGCAGCGGATTGCCCTGCGCATCGCAGGCAATCGGCAGCGCAGCAGGCGTCTCCGGCGAGATACAAAACTCGTCCGGGCTGTTCCCCAGACGCGCAATGCCAATGGCGGGATGAATCTTGTACTGCGGAATCACTCTTGGTTCGCTCACGAACGAAGTCCTTTCTGCAACAGCTCAATCTTGATGTGGAGAAGTTTTAGTCGAGGAAGTTCAGCGAAACGCCATCCATTCGCAGCAACTCGCGATCTTCCTCGTAGTCCGCTCCAATCACCACCAGGGTGATCGCGATCGAAGACGCACCTGCGTCAAACAACCGGCGGGCACACGCCGTCACGTTCACGCGATGGTTGCGCGGGGCGTTGTGGCTACGCGGTCGAAGGTCATACCTGCTCCGCTGCGGCACCGCACAGTGTCCGGGGCCACCAATGCAGTCCCCATGTCCGAAGATCGCCAGGTACCCCGCATAGTTCGCATGATCGATCGGCGTGTTCGCATTCGCATCGGGAAGGTTCAGAAACACCCGCACAAATCCCGATCGCGGCAACTGCGGTACGCGATGCAGCCGCACCTCCGCGGAACGGAACGAGCCGCGCACCGTAGGCGCAATCTCCAGTGGCTTTGACACAAACCGCGCGACAGGCGACGCCGCCCCAACCGGCAACAGGCATGTGCTCTTCACGTACTCGTAGCCGAAGCGCCGCATCTCCAGCGTGTCGTGGATGGTGTAGCTCCAGGGCGTCAATACCGAGTCGAGATCCGCAGGAAGTCCGCTCGGGTTCAACTCCTGCCACTCATGCCAGATGCGGTCGATGTTCACATGAATGCACCAGAAGATGGGATCGTACGAAGCAGTCAGGTTGCTGAACATGTCTCCCAGCGCCGGCTGGCTATAGAGATCCGATTTCTTGTGAAACCGCCTTCCCGCAACCCGCACGCTCTTGTTGCGATCCTTCGTGTCACCCGCATCTTCCTTGGCCTGCGGGTTCATCCCTCCAGTCCAGATGTGCATCGTATTGTGCGGATTCTGGTCCAGGAAGCCGAACGCATCGTCATAGCTGCTTCCACCACCGAAGTCGCGGAAGCTGCGCAGGCTCAGAATCTGCGCCATGTCATCGGCCGTAGGGTAGTGGTAGTGAATCTGCTTGTTGATCGTCTGCCCTTTGAACTGCCCCGGATACCGCAGCGGGTACCACAAAGGATTGGCCGCCAGCAGCGCGTCGATAAAGCGCTCCCGCGCCACACCCGTCGTGTACTGCGCTCCAATTGCGCCGCCCACCGCATCGAAGAAGTCAGTCTGCCGTGCGAAACGCTCACCCACCAACGGCTCGAGTCCATCTACCGGGATGCCATGATCCGCAAGAAACGGCAGAGACTCCTTACGCAGAAACGCCTTCAGCGCCGGCGGAATGATCTCTCCTTCAGCAGGCCTGGCCGGCACATACTGTGGCATCGTGAAGTCCCAGTACGGCAGTGTCACATCGGGACAGATATCTTGAATCACCTGCTCCAGCTCATACAGGTAGACGCGATGCCACGGCAAAAACCGCTCCCATCCATGCTGACAGTGGTTCTGGTGAATCAGCGCGACATTGTTATAGTTGCGCGCATCGTCCGGCCAGTCATTCAGCGCGTAGAGTTCTCCAAAGGCATAGCGCAGGCGCTCAATCTGATCCTCCGACATGCAGTCGATGTTCATCCTCTGCCGCAGCTCGCCATTTTGATACTTGTATTCGTTTGTCGCGCCCTGGTACTCCGCGTAGGCAGCGCCAGCGTCCGCATAGGCGGAAGGTTCTACCCGCACACGAACCTGATCAGCACTCCAGTCGCCGCGCCCAACGACATACTCCTGCCCGATCGGTGCGTCTTCCGGAGCGCCATCGGCGATCCACGCCTCGATCAGTGCGATCTCCTCCGCCTTCATCGCACTCTTACCCCACGGCAGCCTGGGATACTGGGACTGATCGAACGGAAATTCTCCCTTCAATCCAAGCACCAGCGCGGAAGCTACCGCTCCCCCAGGCGTGCTGGAGCAACAACTCTTCTTCACGGCTACACTCACCAGAGGAAGTCCACCTAAGGTGCTATTCAGGAACTCCTGTCGCGTCATCGTCCACAGGCTAAGTCCGGCAAACGCCGAAGCATCCCCATGACTCACATCTTCAAGAAGCTGTAGAACCTGCTTGAAAGAAAGACTTACTGCCGCAATTGCCATGTAACACCTCACTGAAGCTGTCATCCACACGCACGAAACCACATCATCAACGCGCAGGTTCGCCTACGCCCGGCTCACGCAGGCATAGCGAATACAGACTCAGTGAGGGGTAAAACAGACACGCAATGGCAGCAATACTCTGGAGGCCCGGAAACTTCTTAGGTGTCAGTGAAGCCAATGTAGACCTTCACGGGTTCCTCGTCAAGCGGCGTAGATGGAATCCTTTTTCCGGTCCGAAAAATTCATTCCTTACCTATTCACGGCAGATCCCGAAGTAATACAAAAGCATGAAATATTCCGCAATCAACTCGTCCCAATAAAATCTGGTAAAAGCTCGACAACTAGCTTTGACAGATAAGTACGACATCCGAACCTTATAAGTTTCGAAAGAAAAAAGTCCAGCATCCGTAGATGCTGGACTCTCTTTGGAAACACGAACAACAAGTTGCATCCACGCTAGAAGGCATACTTCAGCGAGAACTGCGCGACACGCGGACCTCCCTGTGTGGACGTGATCGTCCCAAACGATGTGCTGCTGCTGATGGGATTGCTCGTATTCGGATTGCCGAGTTCGGTATGGTTCAGCACGTCGAAGTACTCCGCTCTGAACTCGAGTGCAGACTCACGATAGATCCGGAACGACCGGATCACCGCAGCATCCATGTTCGTATACCCGGGACCACGCAGCGTTCCCTTCACCACGTTGCCGAAGCCCGTACCGGGACCGGTATTGGCAGGCACGGAGAACGCCGCATTGTTCAACCAGTTCACGCACGACTTGCCTGCCTGGCAATCCCCCGCGTTCGACGCATCGCGCGAATAGGCAGGCTTCGTGAAGTCGCGCTGCGCACGATCCTGGCTCAGCCCGGTCAGCGAGTTGTCCGTTCCGGTGTAAGCTGTCAGCGAGTCTCCCGAGTGATGCTGCACCAGCCCCGTAATTCTCCAACCATTCAGAAGGAAGTTCGCTGGAGCGAATGACGTATACGCCTTCGGAAACTTGTACACGTACGATGCCGAGACGACCTGAGGGTGATCGATATCCGAGATACCCCGGTCGAGCGCCTTGATGTCCGTGACATAAGCCGCCGCGGGAATGCCCGTCGCGTTCGACGGATAGAGTGGATAAACATACGAAGCACCGGCGTTGAGATCCTCCGTGTTGGAGATCCTCGTCGCCTGCGGCATATCGTCCAGCGACTTCGAGAATGTGTAGTTGAGCAGGAGCGAAAGCCCATGGCTCATCTTCTTTTCAAGCGTTGCCTGGAAGGAGTTGAAGTTGGCATTCCCAATCATCGCCGCCATGATGATCTGCGAATAGTTGGCATTGCACCCCGTCGCGGAAGCGCACGGACCGATCGTGGGCGCGGTGTTATAAACGCGCCGCGCGTTCGTGCTCAAACCGGAGCCGTTGTTGACCGAGGGATTGATCTCCAGGTTCACAAACTGATGACGCGACACCGAACCCACGTACGCAAACCGAGCAGACCAGCTTGGCGCGAGCTGCTGCTCGACGATCAGGTTGAAGTCGTCGGTAACAGGAATCTGGAAGTTTCCTGAAGGGTCGTACTCTGCAACCGTAATGCCGTTGGGGAACGCCTTCGTGGAAGGAAACGGCAGGCTGAAGGGGAAAGGATTCGGTGTGCTGCCGACCGCGCATCCCGTGCAGTAGGGGTTGCTGAACGGTCCACCGGGATTGGCTCCAGGCGTGGGCCCGGCAAGCCCGGGATTCGTCAGCGTGATGGAGATCGTGTTCGGCACAAAGCTCGCCTGGCTCAGGTTGAAGAAGCCCGGCAGTCTGTCCTGGTAGAAGATGCCGAAGCCGCCGCGCACCGCCGTCTTGCCATTGCCAAACACGTCCAGCGCAAAGCCCACACGCGGCATGAACTGCGTGTACTTGTTCCTCACGCCATTCTTCGGCACCCCCGGATCGCCCGAAAGCAGAAGCCCTGCAGGCAGCGTAGTGAATTGGCTCGTCCCGCGGTTAGCCGCATAGGCGGACGCACTGAACTGCTGCTCCGATCCAATGCGATTCGACCACGGGGCGAACGACTCCCAACGCAGTCCATAGTTGAGCTGAAGTCGCGGCGTTACCTTCCAGCTATCCTGCAGATACACGCCTGGGAAGTGATTCCGGTCATTGACCAACTCATAGTTCCCCTGGCCAAAGCTCGTCATAAAGCCGAGCAGGAAGTTCGCATACGCATTGGGGTACTGGTAGCTCGTCGATCCAATCTTATTGGTCGCCGTGCCGAAGCCAAACGCACCGTACGACTGGAAGACATTCGTCACGTCGAACTTGCTCAGCTCGAAATGACCGCCAAAGCCGATATTATGCGAGCCCTTCACCCAGTGAACATCGTCGTTGAAGGTGTAGTTGTTGCGGCCCCAGCCCGCGAACGCCGAGGACGATGCGCCAAAGTAGCCTGTAATCGTTGCCGCAAGATACGGCCCCGTATCCGGTTGCCAGATGTTCTTCACTCCGAAGGCCGTAATATTCGAACTGCCCGGAGGCCCGCCACGCAACGCAACCTCACGCTGGTAGTTCAACACCAACGAGTTGACCAGGTTCGTCGTAAACACATGCGTGTCGCTCAGAAGCGCGTTCTGATACCGCGTATTGAAGTACGACTGGTAGCTCGCCAGGTTGTTTGGATCGAACACCGCGGCCTGGTTGTAGAAGTTGTAGTAGTACCTGCCGAAGAGATGGTTCTTCGTGCCAAAGTCGTGATCGACGCGTGAGACATACTCATTGAAGTACTGCACGGTCGGCTTGTAGTAGCTCACCAGACCGCCGATCTTGCCCGCCGCTTCCGTGCCCGAGTAGGTCGGAAACACCTTCTGATACGCCACCGCCGCAGGGTCGAAATCCGAAGAAGGAATGCGGTTCAAGGGATACGCCGCATTCGTAAACGGATTCAGAATCTGCTGACTCGCATTCGTGCAGATGTTCTGCGCGTTGAATCCAGCCGCGCACAGATTGCCAAGATCGGCGTACGGCAGCGTGCCGCCGCTTGCGGTGCGGCCCTCCTCCGCCAGCGTCGGAACCGTCGTTGTATTGGCGTTGGAGTTCTGATGGACCAGTGTGTGCTGATAGCCGAAGAAGAACTGCGTCGTTGTTCCCGTAGAGAAGTGCGGAATGATCACCGGGCCGCCGATGGTCCCACCAAACTGGTGCCGGTGCAGGTTATCCGCGGAAGCCGCGAAGTAGGGCTTGGCATTGAAGTAGCCATTGCGCAGAAACTCGAACGCGGAGCCATGGAACTTTCTCGTTCCCGACTTGGTCACGATATTGACCACGGCGCCTGCACTCTGCCCGAACTCAGCGTTGTAGTTGCTCGTTTGCACGCTGAACTCCTGCAAGGCGTCGGGAAACGGAAATGGCCCGTTGACGTTGGTCATCTCGTCCACATTGTTGCCGCCATCCAGCAGATAGTTGGACTGGTTCGGCAGCGTGCCATTGGTGCTGGTAATCACCGCCGCGGGAAACGTCTTGCCATTGCCCTGGTTGGCTCCATTGCCTTCATTCGTCGCATCCACCACGCCGGCGACGAGCGTGATCAGCGCAGCGGCATTCCTCCCATTCAGCGGAAGATCGACAACCCGCTCGCGATCGATTACCTGCGACAGAGTTCCCGTCGTCGTGTCGATCTGCGGCACCGTACTCGTCACCTCAACCGTCTCGCTGACCTCGCCAAGTGCCAGCTTCGGGTTGATCGTCACCGACTGGTCCGCCTGCACGATGATCCCCTTCTGCTGAAAGCTCCGGAAGCCCGTCGTCGTCACCTTCAGCGAGTAGCTCGCAGGTGGAAGCGTCGGGAACACGAACGCACCGCTCTGGCTTGCCGTGGCGGTCGTCTGACGGCCTGTGTCCGTCTGCGTGACCACCACCACGGAACCCGATACCGCCGCCCCGGTCGGATCCGTCACCGTGCCGGAGATGGAACCATAGCCCTGCGCATAGAGGCCCGTTCCAAGGAGCATAAACAGCGTGAGGACAAATGCGGAGCGAAAGCCGCAGTTGCGAACATGGAATACTTTTCCTATTGGTTTCATGGGCCGAAACCTTAGACGCGCGAAACAACGGCAGTCAAGCCCAAGCGGACCCCAAACCAATAGTACAAACGTACTACTCGAAAGCCGCTGGCAGGACTATCCCATAAGCTCCGATTGGCTCACCGCCCGAAGGCCCGGATGGCAAAGCACTCAGTCCGATTCCGCGAGAACGCCGCTCCGTATCGCCGAGGCCACAGCCTCCGTACGGTCGGAAACGCCAAGCTTTTCCATGATGTTGTTCACATGGTTGCGCACGGTGTTATCGCTGATATTTCGATCCTTGCCAATCTGCTTGTTGGTCAGGCCCTGGGCCAAAAGCTCCAGAATCTCGAGTTCACGTCCCGTGAGGTCATCCTTCATCATGCGATCGGCGAGCCTTGCCGCAATGTGCCGCGGAATGTAGCGCTTCCCCTGCATCACGATGAAGATTGCAGCGACCATCTCCGACTCCGGCGTGTCCTTCAGCAGGTACCCCTGCGCCCCAGCCCGAATCGCACGGTAGATATCCTCCTCCTTTGCGGAGTTGGTCAGCACCACGACGCGAGGAGGTGTCTCCAGTTCCTTCAGCGCATGCAGCATGGACACACCATCCATCCCCGGCATCCGCAGGTCGAGCAGAATCAGATCCGGGCGCTCGCACTCGAGGATGGCAAGCGCCTCCTGCCCGGTAGCCGCCGACCCCGCAACCTGAATGCCCGGCTGCGCGCTCAACATACTGGTGAGCCCGGCGCAGACCACGGGATGATCGTCGACGATCAGGAGTCGAATCGGAGCTTCAATCGCGTTGGACATGAATCACACTCCCCCGAAGATACTTCCACAACCGCTTCACCAGTATCGCCAGATTCAGCCCCGGTGGCAGCGGAGCGATCGCTGCGACGCGCGTTCCTCCTCCAGGCTCACTGTCGATATCCAGCGCCGCGGAGATCGAGGCAGCGCGTTTCCGCATACCGCGCAAGCCAAAGCCGAGCAGGTCTCCGCTCTTCGTAAAGCCACACCCGTCATCCGCAAGAACCAGCCGAACACGATCATCCATGAACTCGAGGACGATCTGCAAACGCTCGGGATTGGCATGACGTACGGAGTTCGCAATCGCCTCCTGCCCAATCCGCAGCAGCGCCGCGGCCACCAGCGGAGGAATCGCCCGCGGTTTGCCTACGGAGGAGGTCTCCACCTTCACGGATCCTCCCGCGACCAGCGTACTCGCACACTCACCCAGCGCCGAAAGCAGATCCATCGACGTATCCGCCTCAACGACCGACTGCTCGCTATGCCGCCTGGCCTCCTTGTGACTATGCTGCACAAGCGCCCGCGCAACATCCACCTGGCGCATCAGCATCGCGTTCTCCCCACGCACGCTCTTGCGGATGGCCTGCAGTTGAAACCCGATGCCCGCAAGGCTCTGCGCGAGCGTGTCGTGCATCTCGAACGCCATCCGCTCTCGCTCGTCGAGTACCACCTGCAACTTCCATCGCGCGATCCGCCCACGTATATCCCGCGCCACGAAGATGAGCACAAGCACGGCGAGCACCAGGGCGATATAGATCACGTGCCGCATCGTCCACCACGAGGGCGCCTCGATCACCCGCACATCGTCCGGCGCACGCAGCACGATCTCATAGCGAATCGCGCTGGCCGTCGGACCATCCACATTCCATGTCCCTTCCGCATCGAGCATGCTGATGCCCGAGACGCGCACGATACTTCCCTCCTTCAAATCCTGCAGAGAGTTGAAGCGGCCATTCTCCGAGAGTTGCGCCAGCAGCAGCGTGGACCCCGACTGAATCAGCAGCACGATGCGATAGGGCTCAACAACTCTGCGAAGAAACCGCCCTTCGACACGGACAAGGTTGTGATTGAAGGTGCCCGACGCCAACTCCTGCGCGCTCACCGTCTTCGGTGGCAGCGGATCTCCATGCGCCAGGTTCCGCAGGATGGCATCTTCCAGGATCGGTCCCGTGCTCGTCGGTGCGGGATACCCCGCAGCCTCCACCCGATCCCCAAGTTCGATCGCACTGTTCTGCACGGTGGCGACATACAGTGCGCGCCCATCCTCTTCCAGAATCAGCGACTCACCGGGCTTGTAGTACGTCACCGTCCCGGCAACCTTCACCCGATGCAGATAGTCGGTGCCGCTCCGGTACTGCATCAAACGCTGAATCGGCAGAAGGGGCAAAGACGCGATACTCCGCTCCGGGCCACGCAGCACCCTGATCCCCTCCATCCCCGGCACCATCAGCGTCGGCCCGATGATCTGCCGATTCTGATTCTTGGTGCTGGCAGCAACGGCATGCACCTCAACCAGCGAGTCCGTCAACGCACTGGCTGCGGCCGCATCCTTCTCCGGAAGCGAGGCATAGATCGAGCCATCATCCGTGGCAATCTTCAGCCACAAACGCTGCGATTGCGAATCCCTCGCCCGAAGACCCGCCGATCGAACGATTCCCGACAACGACACGTACTGACAGTCGAGATCGCCCGTATTCAACTCCCGCACCGTGGTGACCGTCGGCTTCGGGAGCGGCCCTGATCCCAGCTTCCGGATCGACACCGGCAGAACTCCCGGAGAGAAACGGCCTTGATGCACAACTCCTTTCAGCTCAATCACGTCATGCACGGAGAGATCGTTGGGATGATCCCGGAAGACCCACACCCCTGCGGTCTGATCCTGCAGAAAGAAGCCGAAGTCCGTGGTGCGCGTGACCACTCCCTTCAGCATCACCGGTTCGTCACGGTACGCGCGATCCGGTGCAAGCGCAAGAATCGAGGCCGCATCCCGATACGTCTGCTGCGCGTGGCACCTGGACGCAAGCCCCAGACACACAAGCAGCACGAGCGCCGTCACGATCCCGTTCCGCAGCCAAGCGCGATGTATTCTCTTCATCCGATCGTCCCAGCACCGCGAATGCGCCACAACCGCCGCGACGGCTGTGGCGCTGCATCTAGGACCATAACAAAAGACCGCGTAATCGGCATCGATCGTCATACCGTATCCAAGTTGCGGGAAGGTATGAAGAAAGCCCCGCGCTCCAGAAGGAACGCGGGGCGGGAGAAACACGTGGTACCGATCCAACTTAGAACGTCAGCTTCAACGCCACCTGCATATTGCGCGGGGAGTTCGCCTGCGCCGTGATAAACCCGAAGCTCGACGATCCGAACGTCGTATTCGGCACGCTGAATTGCACCTTGTTCAACACGTTGAACGCCTCAAGACGGAACTGCAATCCAAGACGATCGTGGATCGGGAAATCCTTCAGCAACGAGACATCGTCCTGGAATCCCACCGGGCTCCGCAGGCTTCCCGAAGACCGCGGTACATTGCCAAGCTCAAACGCCGTCGCCAGCCGGAATGCCGCTGGATTCAGATAGCCCTGCGTCTGTCCCGTTCCGCCAAGACGCTTATGCAGATCGCCCGTAGTCAAAGCGCTCACGCCCGCAACAAAGAAGGGCCTCGATCCCGAGTAGGCCTGTCCGCCCGTCTGTGTGATCGCCAGCGTATAGCCCGACTGCACCGCGACGATCGAGTTCAGCTTCCATCCCCCAATCACCTCGTTCACCAGGCCGCTCACGTTGCCGCCGAACCTCTGTCCACGCCCAAACGGCAGCGTGTAGTTCGCGTTGGCCACAAAGCGCTGCGGGATATCCGTCGCCAGATTCGACCACTCCTTATCCTGAATGTGATAGCTGTTTTGAAAGCCCGGCGTGCCGTTCACATTCAGAAATCCCGTCAACAGCGGAGACGTATTGCCCATCAGCTTCGAGTACGTATAGCTCAGCGTAGCCGTCAGGTTCTTCGAACGCTGAATCGTGATGAACGCCTGCGCCGCATTGAAGATCGAAGCGCCGATTCCAAGCTGGCTCACCGTGAGCGATCCGTTCGCCATGCCCGTGTTCGGTGTGTACTGCGGATAGGCCGAAAGCAACTGCACGCGCTGCACCGTCGCCGCCGTACCCAGCGGCCCAGCATTCGCCACACCGAAGAAAGGATTGGCGACCTGCGCGTTCAGGTAATCGATCTGCGTCTGGCTTCCCGCACTCCCAAAGTACTGATCCCGCAGATCGTTCGGACGCCAGTTGATCGGCAGATGGATCCCATGGCTTCCCACATAGCTCAAGTGGGCCACGATCCCCTTCGCAAGCTGCTGCTCCACACCCGCGTTGAACTGCTCGAAGTACATCAGCGGATTGTTATACAGAGCGCCGCTCACGGAAGTTCCCGTACCGGCCGTCACACCCGCCGCAGGACCGGCCGGCAGGACCACGCCATTCGGAAACGGATTCGCAATCGTGGTCGTCGGGACCGACGTGCTCGTAAAGTTCGTCTGCGTGTTCTGCGCGTAACCAAGCGTGCCTGTGCCGTAGAACCGCTGCGAGGTCGGCAGATACGAGATGCCGTAGCCCGCACGAATCACCGTCCTGTTGGTCGCCTGGAACGCCAGCCCAAGCCGCGGAGCGAACTTGTCCTTGTACGTCATCCACGTGCGCGTCGGAAAGTTCGTTCCCAGATACCGTGCGCCGCCCGTGAACGAAAGCCCCGTCGCTGCCGACAGCGGATTCGTCACGCCGAGATCCAGATCGGCCCACTTGTTATAGCGCTCCGCATAACCCGTCTCGAGTTCGTACCGTAGCCCGAGGTTCACCGTCAGCCGCGAGTTCACCCGATAGTCGTCCTGCAGATAAAACGCGTTGTACCAGGAGTTGTAAGCCGGCTGCACCTGACGCGTCAGCGTAGCCGACGTAAACGTGCCCAGCAGGAACGCCGCGAACGAGTCGAACTGCGCCTGATTCGAGGCCGCAGACGCCGTGACGTTCGGTCCATTCGTAAGCGTCGTGTCGAACGAGATCGACCCCGGACCATTGCTCGCGCTCTGCTGATGCTCCTGGATGCGCCGTCCGTCATACCCGAATGTCAGCGTATGCTTGCCGCGCTGCCACACCGCCGTCGACTCCAGAACATGGGTGTAGTGTTCCCACCGGTTGGTATTCGCCGCATTCGAAAGATTCGCATAGCTGGAGATGCCGATGAACGGCAAACCCTGGATCTGCTGCTGACTGTCGAGATTGGTGAACCCGTACTTCGAAGCCATATACCCCGTGTAGTTCTGCGGAATCTGAAAGTTCTTCTGATAAGCAAACCCATAGTTCGTCTGCAGCAGGAAATTCGGGCTGATCGTCCACGTATCGCCCACAGCGAACAAGTACGCGCGCAGCGTCTGGTTGATGCCGCTCGGCCCCGTCGGCTGGTTGAACAGATCGTTCTCATGGTGCGTGTTCGTGTCCCGCGTGCCGCGCACAAACACGCGCTGCTTCGACGAGAAGTTATGGTCCACGCGGAAGTTGAACTGGTCCACCTGGTCGCTTGTACGGTTCGCATACACATAGTTGTTCGTCAGCCCCGCCACGTTCGGCAGAGGCAGAAACTGCAGCAACTGCTGCGACACCGGGTTGATATTCTGCACAAACTTACCCGCCGCATAGCATCCCGCAGCGTTGCATCCCGCCGGCAGCGGCTGACGCGTATTGCCGCTCGTGCTGGAAGGATCGTAGATCAACCCCGGCGCCTCCGTGAACACGCCCTGCCTCTGCAAAGCCGTCGGCACCGTCGTCGTCACCGGCGCATACAGCACATTGCGCGAGGCCTCCCAACCAAACGTGAAGAACGTCTTGTCTCGTCCGTCGTACACCTTCGGAACATAGACCGGCGCGCCCACAAAGAACCCATACTGGTTGAACTTGTGCGGAGCCCGAAAATCGCTATGCCCCGGCACGGGAGGCTTGTTGTTGTACTTCAAGAAATACGGCGCCCCATCCAGCTTTTCGTTCCGCAGATACTCATACACCGAACCATGCACCTGGTTCGTACCGCTCTTCGACCCGATGTTCAAAATGCCGCCCGAAGACCGCCCGAACTGCGCCGAAGGAACCGACGTGATCACCTTAAACTGATCCACCACCTCCACCGAAGGCGTCAACGCCGGCTGCCCTTGGCAACATACCGTCACCGGCACGCCATCCAACAGAATCTCGTTCGATCCCGCCGCGCCGCCATTCGATTCGAAGTTGTTCGTACCCGCCGCGACCACGGCCCCGCGCACCTGGCTCACCCCTTGCCCGAACCCGCCACCCGGAGCGATACCCGGCGAAAGCGCCGCCAGCCCATACGGATTGCGTCCGTTCAGCGGCAGATCGCTCACCTGTCGCGCGCCGACCGTATAGCTCAGCGTCGCGTCGTTCGTCTCGAGATCCGCCATGCCCGACGACTCCACGTTCACCGTCTCGCTGCTCGATCCCACCGCCAGCGTCAGGTCGATGTTTGCCGTCTGACCCACCGTCAGCACCAGCGTCGTCTCGGTGCTCTTGAAGCCCGTCTGCGTCACCTGCACCTTGTACGGGCCGGTCTGCAAAGACGGAAACGTGTAGATGCCCTGAGCATTGCTCTGCTCCTTCACCACCAGACCCGTGTCGGTCTTGGTCAGCGTTACCTGGGCGTTTGGAAGGATGGCGCCGGTACTGTCCGTCAGTTGGCCGGTAATGACTCCGTTCGCGCCCTGCCCCAGCAAGCCAGCCGGAACCAGCGCCAGCAGCAGGACAAGACCAAGGGAGCGGCAAAGAGAAACGAGTGTGTGCTTCATGGATAGCCTCTCAAAGGGAACTGCAAAACTGTTTCGTCTCGGGGTCCGCGAAGTTCGCAACGCGGATCCAGGCTTCTCTGTTACGGCTCGCAACTATGGCGTTCGCAGACGATCGTCGTGTAGTTCCAGCCTGTTACGTTACGTAACAGATGCATTCTTTTCAGCAACTTGCAGAGATAACAGGCTAGAACGCCTACTCGACGCCCGACCCCGTCGCCTCCTGCTCGAGATGAAGGATGGCTTTCTGGCTGCGCAGCCTCTGCTGCAGAGCCACCACATCGACATCCTGTACGGCCGTCTTGCCCTTGATCGCCATCGCCGCCGTAACGCCCGCCGCCTGGCCCATCATCATGTACTGCGGCTCCATCCGGACCGACGAGTACGCTACATGCGAAGCCGACAAACACACCGGAACCAACAGATTGTCCGTCTGGTCTTTCTTCGGAAGAATTGTCCCGAAGGCAATCTCGTAAGGCTTTACCGAGACCTGCACATCGCCCTCGTTCCGCACCCCGCCATCGGGCGTCGCTACCCGCTGTATGTTGTGGGAATCGCTGTTGTACGACCCCATCGCGATCGAATCCTTCTTCGTCCGGTCCGTCTGCAGATCAGCCTGGTGCATCACATACACCCCAACCATCCGCCGCCCCTCGCGGATATAAAGCTGGTTCGGCCACCCGTCCGTATCCGGAAACTCGTCCTTGGCTCGCCCCCAACTGTTCACCTCATCCCGCAGAGGCTGCGGCACCCGAGGATCCGAAGCCAGAAACCACAAAAACGACTGCGTATAGAGCAGGTGGTCGTCCCAGATCCTCTTCCGCTCCGCATAGCTCGCATCCGGATACGTCCAGCTCTTCCCGATGTAGTCGCTCGAAAACGCGCCGTTGTTGTTGAAGTCCGCCTCCCGGTGCGGAATCATCACCGGGTTCATCACATCGTGGAAGTTCGGCTCACGATGCATATGTTCCTTCCACTCCCCGAGATACTTCGCCAGCAACGCGAACCTCGCCGCGTCATATCCCTTCGGCTTCGTCCACGGCATCCTGTTCGCCGGGTCGTCCGTCAGAATCATCCGGAAGTTATAGGCCTGCACCTTCTTGTCGCCCGCGCCATTCGCCCCCATCGGTCCGGGATCCACCTCCGGCATAAGCTTCCCGTTCTCATCCCGAGGCGAGATCTTCCACAAAAACTGATGTTTCGGCGTATCCACTCGCACCCCGGCCAGATCCTCGCCGTAGGTCTCCTCACCCTCCCGGCCCACCGTATACTTCACCCCGGCCTCGGCCATCACGTCGCCCTCATACGAGCAGTCCGCGAAGATCTTCGCCGCCCACACTCTCCCGTCCTCGGTCGTAATCGAGACCACATGCGTACCCTTCTTCGAGACGCCGCCATGCTCCTTCACCCGCTCATGGAAGTGGACCTCCACCCCAGCCCTCTTCAGCCAGGTGTTGAAGATCTCCTCGCCCACCTTCGGTTCCGAGAGCCAGTCCTCATGCGCGTCCAGCTTGTGGACGCCGTAGTGCGCCGCAGCCTCACGATAGAAATCGCGGGCATACCCTCCGATGATCTTGAAATAGGCAGCGTCCGTCGCCGAAAGCCCCCCGGTCACCATGCCGCCCAGATGCCCGCCGGGCTCCAGCAGCACAACGTGCAGACCTTCCCTGGCAGCCGAGTACGCAGTAACAACACCCGAGGCAGTCCCCCCATACACCACCAGATCCACAGGCGGAGCAGCGGGAGCAGCAGCAAGGGCAGAGACAGCGGTGGAGGCAAACAGCAGACCGGAAACAACACAGAGCGGACGAAACGGGTTCCTCTTCATGGGAAAACATACTGTCACCCGCACCCCATGCCTGACACGTTTCGAGCCGTATGTTACGTGCTGTTACATCGAATTTGCAGGCACTTGCGAGGCAAAAGCATGAATCGCAACCGGCCACGTCCGCAGCGGCCTGTTGTTCTCCAGCTCCGTATACGTCACCATCTCGAAGTACTGCGGGTTCCCATTCTTCTTCAACATCTCCTCCATCGAGTTCGACCCCGCCGAAGACGACAGCAGCGACACCAGCGCACCCGTATCCCTCGACTGCAGAAGCAGCACCTTCAACCCCGGCGCCCGCCCCGGCAGCAGAGCCACTAGCGACGGCCTCACCTCACGCTCATTCGACGTCTTCCCCGACTTGTTGATGATCTCGTACGTCGCCTGCTCTCCCGGTTTCGGCTTCGCGTTGATCACCCGCAGCTCCGACGGAGCCAGCGAAAAGTTCATCGCCTGCAGATACTCCTTCAAAGGCTGCAGCGTCTGGTGCGTCCCCACCGCAATCACGTTCGAGTTCTCCAGCACCAGCGGTGACAAATCCCGCGTCACATCGAACGAAATCCTCTGCTGCGCTCCCACCGCGTCCAGATAACGCGCCATATCGATCGCCGCCAACGTGTCCCACGTAACCGTATACGACTGCTCGAACGATGGCTTCCCCAGCTTGTCCACCAGCGCTTGAAAATGAGGATCCTTCGGGATGTCGTTGAAATCATTCACCGATACCGACCGAAGCCGGAACGTCGGCTCATTCGGAAAACCGAAAAACACCGGCGTCGGCAGAATGATTTTGATCGGGGCCGTCCCCTGCAGGAACGAAGCCCAAAAAGCGCTCGTCTTCGGAACCGGTCGAATCCGCCCGCTCAGCTCATGGTTCCGCCATCCCAGCCAACCTGCCAAAACTGCCAGCACGACCACCATCCCCACCAGCCCCGGCACCAGAAAATCGCGGCGCGTCTCGACCTCGGGAACGTTTCCAACCGCCTCGACAGCCTCCACCCGCGCCGCCACCGCCGGATGCTCCAGCACCATTAGCTGATGTGTCCCTGTCGGAATCACCAGCAGCTCCGGCTCCCCGGGCTCCTGCAGATAGTAGTCCTTCAGCTTCCGCCGCAGCCGCGAGATGTGCACACGCACCGAAGCGTCGGTCGTAGAGTCGAAGTTGCTGTTACGCCCCAGCCCATCGGTCGCCAGAGCATACTCGCTCACCGTCTCGTGCCGATGTTCATACAGATAAGCAAGCAGCTTCCGTTGCGTGTCGGCCCGTGCAAAGTGAGGACTCTGCAACAAGCGCTGGACATGCGCCTCCAGCGCATCGGCAACCTCGGGCGTTTCCTGGGGCGGCGGCATCGGTATCGTTGCCATGCACGGCATTCTACGCAGACACGAATACTCTTGTCCCCAGCGAAGAAAGACAGCATCGGCATTTTCCACGAGCCGTTGTCGGAAACCAGGTGGCAGATCATCTAGAATCAAGAAAGAGAGGCGGCTTCCAGACGACTGCCACATTAGACCGCAAACCGGAGCTCTTATCCGAACCGGATAGTGCTTCAAGCAGCGATCTGACAAGTGCCGGGAGCAGAAAGCGCATCGTGGCATCAGCCTTTTGGCACTAGGAGCGTTGGAGAGTATAGAAGATGAAAGTTGCTTACCCCATGCGCGTCGACGCCTTGGACAAACCTGGCGGAGACCTCCTTCTCATGCGCGAATATCTTCAGCGCTGTACCCAGGCCGCTGCAAAACGGGGAATCCCTTTCGAAGGTGTGATCTCGACAAGTCTCAATCCCGATTTCTCTGACTTCGATGTAATTCACCTTACCAATATCGATCGTCCCGTTGATCTCTATCGACAATTCAAGGCAGCAAAACAATCAGGCAAAAAGATCGTCCTGACCCCTCTTCACCACTCCTATCAAGAGATTGCTCTTTATGAACGGCAAGGCCGTGGGGGCCTGATCGGCTTGTTCTCAGGGATTATTGGATATAGTACCCTTGACGCACTGCGTAGTCTGGTCAAGTCGATAAAGTATCCAGAGTTACGTTCAGCAACTCTGGAACTAGTATTGGAGGGTGTCCGCGAGGGACAGTCGCAAATATTGCTTGGAGTTGACGTCAACCTGGTTGCCGCGGACAAGGAACTCGCAGACATAGAAAACGAGTTATGCAAGCTTCCTCCTGACAGGGTTCTTTGCATCCGCAACGGCTTTGAGATGCCACAGTTTGGGTCCCTCCACCCCCCATCGGAGCGTGACATCGACATCTGCGTAATGGGGCGGATCGAATCACGCAAGAACCAGATTGCCATCCTGGAGGCACTTGAATCTCTTGGGTTAGGCGCGACCTTCATCGGCTACGAAAACCCGAATCACAAGCGATACTGCGATCGCTTCAAAGAGATGATCGCGGGAAGTCGATCTCATTATCTCGGCGGTGTTCCCTTCGAGCAGGTCAACAGCTACCTTGCTCGGTCACGCGTTCACGTAGCTGCGAGTTGGTTTGAGGTATCCTCACGGCTGGACATCGAGGCATACGTACTCGGTTGCCGTGTTGTCGCTTCGATCTGTGGAGGCACTTCGGAGCTTCTGCGCCAAGATGCCTACTATGTCGATCCAGCTTCAAAAGAATCCATCGTGCAACGGATACTAGAGGCACTCAAAAGCAGCCATGATGGGACGGTAAACTCGATTGATCTAACCTCGGGCGCCATCGAGACATGGGACCAAATCGCGGAGAGGCTCCTTGATATCTACCTCAACAAAGCAATCTCTCATCGAAACTAGACCTCAATTAGAATTTGCGCTGGACCGTTATTTTCCTCATTCTCGGCAACACGCTTCTTGTATTGCAGCATCCCATGCCACATCCAGAATAAAAGCATAGGTTTATAGCTGACGAAGATATCGATAAAGCAGGACGTCGTAAGCAGAATGAAAACATACTGGCGAAAAGCCCAGCTCGACTTGGACCGTGAGACCAACAGAGACCAGGCAAAGCATCCGAACGCAAAGAGTCCAATGAGGCCTGTCTCGATAAAAAGACGCACGAAATAGCCATCGACAGCCGCGGAACCGAACGACGGGCCCAGTCCCAGAACGATGGAGTCATAACTGGCAAGCGTGGTCTTGATGAGCGTCATCCAACGGAAGATTCTCTGCAACCCACTTTGGTCGGCCTCTACATTTGTGGCATCGTCGATTGCAGCGGCAAATTGACCATCGATGTAGTCTGTCGACTTAGCATAAGTTGGAGCACTTCGATAGACCGCGATGGGAATATCCAACGTGAATCCAGAAACAGCACTGGAGAGGCGCCCAACGATGCTTCCGTCCTCCTCGCCCGAGCCGATGGTCAGGCTGCTGGAGACCGCCACCAGCACAAACCCCATCACAAATAGTGTAGAGACAATCGCAACTCGAGCTGCACGGGTCTTAGTTCGAACAATGAAGAACTGCAGGAGGCTCAATGCAGCCCCGATAAAAGTGATACGTGACGCAGAAAGAACAACCAGTCCCGTCGAAAGGACTCCCTTAATGCGACTCTTCTGTCCGTACCCCAGATAGCACATTAGAAATGCGGCGACAGCGGCCATCTCATAAGGGCCGTTTGTATTCCCAACTGCCCGTGAGGTGATTCCCTCAAACGCACCGGGGACAGGAACAAGGCCCAACATCTGAAGCGGAACAGCCACACATAAGATGATGAGGAACCATGTGAGCATTTTCGATATGCGGATGCCCCTCTCACTCACCAGATATCCCAGATAATAGAAGGTGCAGTACTGAATCAGTCTCACGATGAAGAACGTCGCGATCATTCCGCCAACACGGCCCAACGCGGTATTCCATATCGCTGAAAGAAAGCTTACTGCGATAAAAAAAATATACAGATTGAAGGACCTGGATCGCTCAATTCGACTGATATCGCCGCGTAAAAAAAGCAAGAGAGCGGCGATCAGAATCAGCAGATCGTCTAAGCGGATACCGCTCTCTCCAACACCGATAAGCACAAACTTAAATGAGAAGATACAGCAGACCAGAATTCCGTAGAGAACCTTATCGCTTATCCGTCTGAGGTTCATCATCTGGTTTTAATGACTCTTCCCGGAACTCCAACCACAACCGAACGGGCCGGGACAGATCGGGTTAATACCGTTCCAGCACCAAGCACCGATCCCTCACCTACCGTGACACCGTCGAGAACTGTCACATTATTGCCGATCCAGACATCTCGCTCGATGCAAATGCCTTTGCGAACGACCCCTTGCTCGAAAATGTCTCCCTCGCCCGAAAACGCATGATTCTCCGCAATTAAAGACACATTTGCCCCCAACTGACACCGGTCACCAATCGTAATCTGAGCAGCCGCCCCAAGGATAGACCTGGGACCAATATAGACGTTGTTCCCGATCGTGATGCCCTCTCCCGGCTTGTCATAGTGGCTCGTCAACTGTACCCAGCAACCTTCACGAATCGTCACGCTATTGCCTATCGTGACACCATCCACAGACAAGCAATCGAGATATCCGTAGTTGCCGATATAAACGTTATTCCCTATCTTCAGCATCGACTTGTTGAGTATTTTGCACCCCTTCCCCAGAAAGAAGGAGCCACGCGCCTCCGCCAGCCAGATCTTGACAAAAGTGCCACGAATCAGAGGGACAAGCCCCTTCTGCGCAAGATTTGTCAGCACAGCCATCGCAGAAAGTTGAGGTGCGATATCGAGTTTCCGGCCTCGAAACCGCCTCATCAGATAAGAAGCTATGCGGTCGCTAAGCATTCCGTGAACCCCACCTTGAATTCTCCTGCATCAAGCTAGTTGCCATCTGATCCGCCTTGACTCGAGTACTTTTTGAAGCTCTCAATGAACGTCTTATCCGAAAATCTCAATAGCGCTGCATCGTAAAGTTCAAGCAACTGCCTCGTTGGCAAACCTTGTACCTCGACGATCTTTTCCACAAATGTATCAACCGCAAAATCGTTGGCGATAAGGGAGTCTGGTATCCACTCATGAAATACGGGAATCGGGCTCGCGACGATACGGATCCCTCGAACCATTGCCTCACGAGCGACGATACACATTGACTCGTAGAAAGATGGGATCAAAACCGTTGCAGATTGGGAGATCGTGTCCCAAGGAGTGTTGCTCCATCCAAGAAAAATCACTTTGCGCCCAAACGAGAGTGCTTGCGCTTTTATCTTCATATCCGCAAAGTCCGGACCATCCCCAACAATCGTTAGGGTCGCGTTAACGCTATTCTCTTCAAGCCTGCCCAGGACATCGAGCGCAATCAGGTTATTCTTGTGTCCGTAGTCAATCCGGCCAATCATCCATAGATCGATCACTCTATGTCCAGAGATGCTGGCATCTCTCTCGATATCTCGAACAACCCGTGTCTGCTCTCCAATGGGTGGGGAGTAAAGGTGACCGATGAAAGGCCTTCTTTTTCCCCTTAAACGCGCCTCGACATCGGGTATGGTGGATTGGCTCGGCGTAATGATCGAAGGGTAAAGGCTGAAAGCCCACCGGTCCGCACTCCAGTCTCTCAAGCGACTCAGAAGCGCTCTTCTCCATGATGCGTTCTTTATCAGTACTGCAAACCGCTCGGTATTGTGCAGCCATCCATGTGGCTTCTCACCAAACCATAAAAGAGTCGTGAGAGGGGCAAGGCAGAATTCGATTCCTGAGAGATTCAGCCACCAGCCCCTGACTCCGAGACGCAGCAGCGGACGGAGAATACGAAAAAATGCGGGTATTCTAAGAGGAAAACTGAAAATATTCAGAGGAAGAGCGGGCGGACACTCAATAAACTCCAACCGCGGTGTCAGACCAACAATCTCCTCAACCGCTCGTCTGGTCTTCTCTGTGCATACACACACAACACGTTCACTGGTGTTGCATATGATCGAGCGGATTCCCCACCCCATGGCAATCTGTGCTCCACCGAAAGTATGCGCATCATCAATGAAAACGATTGGCGGTGAAGTATTCACGGACATCATTGGCGAGCCTTCAAAAAACGCGCGGGAACACCCGCCACAATCGTATAATCAGCGACCGACGTCGTCACAACGCTCCCTGCAGCAACGATGGCCCCCTTCCCGATAGTGACCCCGGGAAGGATCGTCGCGTTCGTTCCGATCCATACATCATCTTGAATCGTGACACCCTTTTTATCTGTCCTGGATGGCTGTTCCGTGATCGGCCGTCCCAATTCGGAAGAATGGTTGGAACTGATGATAGAAACTCCTTGTGAGATAAGGCAATTGGAACCGATACGAATTCCGCCAGCGGCCCGCAGATTATTCCCTTCGCCAATATAGGTGAAATCCCCCACATCGAGATTCGCGACATCACCCGGTGCAGCGTGAAGATCCGGTTCCACGGATATAAACGTAAGCGCCCCAATCACGACGTTGCGGCCAAACTTCAGGTGACAATCATGACCAACTCGGATGATCGCCCTGGGATCAATACGACAGTTTTCGAATTTCGCCCCAAAAGATTCCAGCACCATCCGGTCTCTAACCAGCCGCGCGGAGTTTTTCAACGTTTGTAGGAGTAATTTAACGATCATGACTTTATGAGAAAAACCGAATCCAGTTCCATTTGAGTCTCTTCCTTGCCCTGCCACCATCCCCCATTCAAGAGTTCCACATACAAATCCCTTTGATCATGGAGCCACTTCTACCCATATCTTATCGGGTTGCCAAATCAATGCGCGAGACGGACATCGCAAGCAGCCGCGCAATCGAAATGCCTCCGCGGGACAGCAGCCATGTGCCACCAACCATCTGGACAGCTTCGACCGCGGTCATGGCAAGTACCCCGCCGAGCGCGCCATAGTGAGGAATCAACAAAAAACCTACCCCCACATTCAGCACTCCAACGGATAAAAGGAGTCTGCTCTGCACTTTCTCGAAACCAAACGGGATCAGTACGAGCGTTGACAGCATATAGGTCATCGCGGCCAATCCTGGAAACAAAGAGAGACAACGAAGTAGAGGCACAACAGCAATGGCGTTATGGCCAAATGAAAACAGAGCGATCGGTCTGGCAAGCAAGAAGAGTAAGCTCCCACCCACGAGACCGACGGCCATGAACCAGAACATGAGCTTGCGGATAAAGAGGAGCGCAAGGTCTTTCGACTCTGATACTAGCCGAATGACGCGAGGGTAGGAAGCTTGGATGATCGGCGCGACTAAACCGGTGATAGCCCGAATCAGTTTATCGGCAAGGCTGAAGTATCCGGCTTGAGCATCTCCGCCAAGAACTCCAACAAGGAACACATTCGTGTTGCTATAGAGGCTCACGGCTGCGGTAGTCAAAAACAGATGGCGGCCATCCCGGAGTGCCCCATAAATGTCGCCTCGCGTCGGAAGCGTAAACCAGTTCACATGCTGAATCAGGGCAACAATCATTCCGATCACGCCCGCGAGCAGCAGGCCGCACGACAACAGGAACGCAGCCAACAACGAGTCATCATGGTTGCGAACAAACAGCAGAATCATCGCCGCGGAACTAAGCTTTGCGAGCCCCGAGATAATCGAGATCGAACGCATCCGCTCAACCCCTTGAAATAGCCAGGTCGGAAAAACCGCGCTGCCGATTACTCCAAGATACGTAACGATATAGATCCCCATATTGGCGCGCATCCGAGGGATGAAAGCGATCATGCCTCCCATCACGAACGCTCCGAAAAAAAGCAGAACGAGTTTGACGGTTGTCAAGGTCCAGAAAATCCGCGACACCTCATCTTTATCGTCACGACTCTGCGCTACAGCTCGGGTACCGGAATAATTAAACCCATAGTCGGTGGCTATCACGAAATACTGTCCGATCGCCTGCGCAAAGGCAATCAAACCATACTGTTCAACTCCCAGGACGCGAACGAGGAACGGCAACATCGCTGCCGGGATCACATAGTTCAACCCCATCATCGCGTAGAGCCAGATAGCGTTCGACTTCAGAACCGATTTATCAGCTGCAGTTGACAGGGGCAGCCTTCCTTTGTGAGTTAGGGAATGTAGATCGATACCAAGACCGACGCGTCGGCCTCGTCGGCGAGATAACTATTGCTGTATTGATGTCGAGTTCCTGAGAGAAGACTGTATCGCTACCCCGTATCTGCGCCAAAGAACCCAAAGGCAACTGCCGAACAAACCAACACTGAATCCCGCCACCATAATAAGAGTCCGCGGTGGTGATGCTCTGTGGTCCGGATAAGACGCCGTATCAAGAACCTGGAGAAGCGGCGAGTCCCGAAGTTCGTCCATATGCGCCACTTCATCTTGCTTCGCAATCATTTCAAATAACGCCTCGTGGTACTTGACCTCGCGCTCTCGCCGAACGTACTCCAATTGAATTTGAGGAACCTTCGATGTTGGAATATCTCCCGGCTCAAGCTTTCCATTACCGTTTTGGAGACGCGCCAATTGTCCTTGCAGGTCCGCAATCACCCCTCGTAGGCGAATCACTTCCGGGTTTTGCTCCGTTGAAGACTGGCGCAAGTCGGAAAGCTCAATTTGCCTTGACGCAATCTGCGCTTTGGTCTTCGCAATGGTCTCAATCTCCAATGCAGCCTGACCACTGGGAGCGATCAGGCCAGATTGCTCTTTCACCTCTTTAAGACTCACCTCAGCTTCCTCGAGATCATTCTTCTCTTTCGCCAGCTGCTGATCGAAGAAGAGGCGCCGCTGCGAGGATTCTGTCAGAGCCAGACGACCGTTTGTCTCTCGCAAGGCGTCGAGATATGCGTTCGCGAGATCTCTCGCGCGCTCTGGACTTTTATCGGTAACAGTCAGCGTAATGATGGTGTCTTTCATCCCAACCAGCACCGCCGTATGGCTACCGAGACGTTTCACGGCATCGCTATCGCGTTTGACTCCATAAACCTCGCGCAGATTGAACTGTCGTACCAGTTCGTCCGCAATCGATCGGCTCTTGAGGATACCGGCATAAAGATCCCCTGAACTCTTTACCGCCCCCAACAAGCCTGCCGGAGCCAGTGCGGACAACTGTCCCGCCAACGCGGAAGAGGCACTGCTCCCATTTGATGGTGGTATGAACTGGGCGATGGATGCATATTGAACGGGGAGTGCAAACGCCGTGACAACCGAGATGAGTAACAGACTCAAAGTACTACGTGCAACCGTCCATCGGGCACGATTCAACGTCGCAAACACATCGGCAAGATTTATTTCAGCATCATGCTGGACTTGCGATTGAGATCGGTCGTCTAGAGGATGCTTATCTTCTGCCGCACGCGCGGCAGACCAGCCTTGCTCATTCATCGATTACCTTCCTGCTGTTTCGTACAGCATCACAACTTTTACTGCGTTGATGGGTCCTACGCAGACATGCAGAACCTCCTCATACATCGCGTCCGAACGTCATCCCTCAAACAGAGAACTGGAATGACCGGAGAGTGAAAAGAGGGCGTTCGGCTGAAAATTCATTCGAGCAGTCTTGCAATTGCACTGCCAATGAACGCGAAAGTTAACCCCGCAGCGAAGATCCAAGCCGGTGTGGAGGGGAATTTGGCAGTAGAAATAGGTCAAGAATCTCAACTCAGTTGACGTCGACGCTCACAATCCGATTGTACTGGCTTCCCAACAGGACTGGAACAAATCTCGACGACATCTCGTCCGCAGAATTGCTATCGCAGAAACGATTGCGATATTCTCTATTCACCCTCATGCAGAATCGCCAACTCGGATTTTTCAGCGGCGTTTTGCTTGGCCCGGCAGCCCTCCACACAGAGAGTTCGCATTTGACGTTTCCATTTACCCCTCTCGACCGCAAAAGAATCCTTGACATAACGAGTTTGCGATACGTCAAGAGAACCGTCAAGACAGACGACAAATCCCAGTTCGCTTCATGCCGATCGGCCCTACTCGAATCTTCAGACGCTTTTGGGCGCTACCGAACGCACGGAAACGATATCCCCATCCATCGTTGGTTTTGCCTCACTACACACAGCAATTAGTTGGACATTGGAAGACAAGTATGATGACGTTTATGAAACGACGCGCAGCGGCGAGCCTTGCTTTCTGCGGCTTTCTCGCATTTTCTCACCCGTCCGGCGCGTTAGCATCGAGCTTCTACCAGACTGGCCAAGGCTCCCTTCAGCAACAGGCCCCTGCCCAGACACAAAGTTCAGATCCGTCGCAAGACAATGGACGCTCATCTCTTGACGACACATCCGGGCCAACCCTCCGTGCTGCACCCGTGCTCAACCCGACCCAGGATCCTGCTGGCACCACCCAACTCCTGCAGGATCAGCTCGCCGACCGGGATAAAAGTCCCCAAGGTCGAACGGCACAGGGGCCCCCCGTCCAGCTCAGCGACTTTCAACGTCTAGTCGCCGCATCTGTCGGTAAAGTTCTTCCAATCTACGGCGCAAACCTTTTCCTCAATGTTCCATCGACATTTGCTCCCGTAAACCGAATTCCGGTGACCCCCGACTACGTAATCGGTCCTGGGGATGAACTCTTAATTCATGCATGGGGCCAGGTCTCACTGGACGGACACTTCACGGTTGACCGTTCCGGTTCTGTCTATATCCCAAGGGTAGGCACAGTACACGTCGCCGGAATTCCATTTGACAAGATCACCGATTTCCTCCGCTCCCAGATGAGCCGCCTCTTCCAGAACTTCGATCTGAACATCAATATGGGCCAGCTTCGCTCGATCCAGATCTTTGTCGTGGGCGAAGCGAAGCGTCCCGGAAGCTATACCGTCAGTTCCCTGAGCACACTCGTAAACGCAATCTTCTCCAGCGGTGGCCCAACCTCCACCGGTAGTATGCGCAACATCCAGGTGAGGAGAGGCAAGGAAACGATCGCAACCTTCGATTTTTATGACCTCTTGCTCAAGGGCGACAAATCGAAAGATATCGCACTTGCTTCGGGTGACGTCGTCTATATCCCCCCAGTCGGTCCTATGGTTGCTTTAGCGGGAAGCTTCGATAAACCGGCCTTATACGAACTCAAAAACGAGTCGACGATCAAGGATGCTATCGCTCTAAGCGGAGGTCTCGCGACGCTAGCGCGACGCCGTCAAATCCGGATCGAACGCGTCCGCCAGCTTGAAGATACTCGTTCAATCGAAGATGTCACTCTGGACGACGCGGGACTCTCCACCCCACTGCTTGACGGAGATATCCTTGAGGTCTCTCCCATCATCGATCGCTTCAAGGACGCAGTCACCCTCCGCGGTAACGTCGCAAATCCGAGAAGGTTTGCGTGGCATCCAGGCATGCACATTCGGGACCTGATCCCCGACAAAGAAGCGCTCTTGACCCGAGAATACTGGCAGCAAAAGAATCAACTCGGATTACCGATCCTCGACCCAAATGAAGACATCCGCCGCTATGCCCCCGACGCTCCCATAGCGCAGGTTAATGGAACGGGGATTGCGCCTTCTCCGACCAACTCAGCGCTTGCTCTGCCAAACGCCTTGGACAGCGATACCAATGTCCACGGTGTGCCTTCCAACGGCATTCCCAACCGCAGAGCGACTGAGGATGCAAGGACATCCGGCCTCACCCGAAGTGCCTCGGTCTCCCTCCACAACAATGCTTCCCCCGAGCCATCCACAAGTTCCCCGTCGGGTTCGGCCCCCACCGCCGCCTCGGTGAGTTCCGCTGTAACCGGTGTAGCGGGGCGATTTCCCGTCAAGAACTCGGTGCTCCTAAGCGCACCCGAAATCGATTGGGCCTACGCTGTCATCGAGCGAACAGACAAGAACGATCTTCGTTCCCACCTTCTTCCGTTCAATCTTGGACGAGCCATTCTCGACGGCGATCCATCACAAAACTTGGAACTCCAACAAGGTGACGTCGTGACAATCTTTTCCAAAGCGGACATTCGTGTACCCCAGGATCAGCAGACGAAACTGGTTCGCCTTGAGGGCGAATTTATGGCATCAGGGATCTACACCGCAGGCCCGGATGAGAATCTACGCCAGCTTGTCGCGAGGGCCGGCGGCATTACGACGAAAGCCTACCTCTATGGCTCAGAGTTTATGCGCGAGTCTGCACGGGTGATCCAGCAGCAACGTCTAAATGAGTATGCCGACGATCTAGAGAGACGAGTCAAACTCGCCGAAGCAAACAGCGCTTCCAACGCGCTCAACCCTCAGGATCAGATCGCCGATATTGCTGCCCTGCAAAAGGCCCGCTCTATTGCAGCAGGCCTACGGGAAGTCAAAGCAAGTGGACGGGTCGTTCTTTCGATTCGTCCCGATAGCAATAGCCTGGATGACATCCCGGAATTACCTCTTGAAGACGGAGATACCTTTGTACTTCCTCAGAGGCCACTCAGCATCGGTGTATACGGCTCCGTGTATACACCCACTCAGTTCCTTTACGACACGCACCGCAGAGCACGTGATTACATCCATCTTGCCGGCGGAAGCACACGGACAGCTGATACAGCAAGAAGTTACATTATCAGAGCCGATGGGTCCGTGGTCAGCCGACAATTCTCCACCGCTCTCTTCACTGGCAACTTTGAATCGACGCACCTCTTCCCGGGAGACACTGTGGTCGTTCCCGAGCAGGTGAACAAACGTCCCCTTCTCCGCAATCTCGTGGATGTTGCAACGATCGTAGGACAGTTCGGTTTGGGAATTGCGGCAATCAACGTATTGAAGTAGAGTTCACAATCTCGAGTCTCTTTGCAATCGAGACTCGCGGTTGTCTCACCTCATGTCCGACGAAGCCGCATCTCGTCTAAGTGCTTAGTCCCGGCGGTTGCTGGGTTGGGTTGAGATTAACTTTGTCTGGGTTCCGTGCTCGGAGCTTACCACGGTTCGCCCCTGTCGGTTCTTCGGAAAGTAGCGGATCGTAGTCTGGAGAACGTAGACGCAGTCGTTCAACGGCAGCAACGTGTGCTTGCGAAACGCAACGATGGTGGCCTCCTGCAACCGTCAGAACAGTCGACATGGGAACGGTAGGGCAAGTTCGGCAATCGGCAGGCCTCCGCTTCTTCCATTTGGCGACCGTCTTCGGGTTGATACCATGCCGTCTAGCCAGGCCCCTCGTGCTCTGTTGACGATGGTGTAGCGCTCCGGTGTAGGCCCTTTCCTATAGGGCCTCTTTCTCACGCTCAGAAAACGATGCAATATCGGATGCCGCACTAAACGCCTAGCGATTCAGATGCAGCTTCGGATTCCACGTGATCTGGAGCCATCCGCTCTCATTGTGGTGAGCAACCGATTCGAGTGTTGGAATGAAATGACGCTCATATTGCGCAAAGACCTGTGCCGACCATTCGGAGTTGATGGCATGAGACGCATTCAGAAATACATCGGTCGTAGTTCCACCCCCCGCGAGAAAGTTTTCGCTCACGACTCTCTGCCTGTAGCCCACCTCAACACGTGACCTGGCAGAAAACCAATATCCGGTTCGCCCCTCGTAGGCGCGCCCATCCCGGCCAACGGCATTGCCAAGCAGAAAGCCTTTGTTCGTGTTCCCGTCGCGATACTGGTTGTTGATGAAAAACCTACCACCGTGACCCTCATCCTGGCTGAGTTCCTCTGAGCTTGCCACCTCAAAACGAAAGTCCATATGGGGAAGATACGGCAGACGTGCCAAATAGATGCCTGGGGCCCAAGCCACACGCCGTGGTGCGTCGAGGGGATTTGGCTCATCGTCAGCGTAGGCATCGGCATAGACCGTAACGACATTCCGAAGCCCAGGGACACGATAACGAAAGTCAAAGCCGCTCTTTCGGTCACCTGGGTCGAGACGATCTCCATAACCGAAATTGGTCCCAGTCGAATCGAAGCTGAATAGATTCCGTTTTAGGCTGCGGAGCGTCATCGGGTGGCCAACACCCCACAAAATCGACCACGAACTGAAGCTCATCTCAACACTGCTGCCGAAGGTCAGATCGATCTTCGCACCGTTGAAGTATGGACGCGCCGGATATTTGTGACCGGACAGTTTCCCAAAGACAAAGTCGTAGCGATACGTTCCAAGCAAGGGGAAAAAGGGGAAAGGGCGTGGGCGACTCGCCGTCAAACGCAGATTATAGGTTGGTTCTGCATTGCTCGAAAAAGACCACGGTCCCATGGTATTCAAACCCCAGAAAATCGCCTGCTTCCCAAAGGAAAGCGTATTGCCCTTGAACGCCATACCCGCATACATTTCAAGGGGGCGCTGACGCAGGTAGGCAGCCATTGCGGGAGTCGGAAGATACGGCGTAGGGACCACAGGAGTTCCGAAGGGGAGGTTGTCCAGATCATTGAGGAACTGTCCCTGTGCCAGAGTCAACGCGGGTGTACCAGGTGTCTGCTGCGCCTCCTGACGGATATAGGCAAAGTATCGCCCCGTAACGGCGCGCACGGAATAACCCGCAATCACGCTTCCTCCCTGACGCAGGGGGCGTCCGAAATCATTCCACCAAGTCTGACCAAAATGAAAACCATCCGTCAACGCTGGACCGGCAATGACACCGTAGCGTGTGTAGGCTGATTCCAGAACGATTCCGTTGCGGTCTTCCGGTTCGGCCAACTCTTTCTGCAGGTCCGACAAAATTCGAAGCCCCTCCTCATTGACGGAGTCGCTCAGGCCGAAGGATCCTACAGCTTCTTCAACCTCTCTGACCTGTCGCAGGCACTCTTGCCGCGTCCAGGGTCTGATGGAAGCATTTTGCGATGGAATAAGCCCCAAAGCGCCAAGACGTTCCAAAGCCGGATAGATCCAACTATCCATCGGAACATTGGGCGATCCGATGCGGTCCCTCGCTGACACATCCCAGGTAGAGTCATCGGGAGAAACCTTTCCGAGTGAACTCCACGTAGGCTTTGTGGCTTGGACCTCGCTGGAAGGAGCAGGTACAACCGTCACCCCGGAAATCGGACTCAGGAAGTCTGTTTCGTGGCCTTTGAAGTTCACACTCATCGTCGAAAACGGCAGGCTGCGGTTCGGCAGCGGCAAGAACTCCCAATCCGCCTTTGATATAGTTTGCCCCTGAAGCGCTGTGCTCTTCGTCGACAACAGAATGCAAAGAGCAAACACCGAAAAAGAAAGCGGGCGAGAGATGACCGATTTCATTCCGAAAAAGCCTTTCTCGGGAGGATTAGGGAAGCGCCTTCTTGTCGGGGCGATGATTTTCCACACTCCGTATTGCGATTGATTTAGGGAAACGGTCCGAATTACGACCGGATCCATATTCCCCCGCTTTCCGCAAAACTCGACTCGCAGCGGATCAATCAACTGCTCTTGCATCTAGGGCCTGGGCACATGCGGGGTACGGCTATGCACCTCAATCTCCATCTGTTTCGCAAGCTCATCCAGTCGGCGATCCTGCCAGTAATGAGGATGCGCAGAGATCATGTCCACCAGCCCCATAGGCAGATCTGCTTCATGAAGCCCAAGCCGGTAGGCGACGTATTTGCTTACGGTACGAAAGAGCGCGAGCGGGATGAAGGCGTATCCATGCTTTCGCAGAAAACTAAGCTCTGACTTGACGAAACGCACCCCCTCGCCCTGTGGAGTACCAAATTGCTCGATAAACCACTTTTCCTGCCCATGATGAACGCCGATATCGAAGTACCGAGAAAACTCCTTGCGTATCGAAAGTCCATGAGAGTGAATAACCTTCGCATCCGCTTGGTAGACGATCTTCCAGTCCGCCAACAGCATCCGTGCCGCGACCGTGCAATCTTCCGAGAGGATGACATTCGGAAATCCACCCACAGCATCGAGCGCTTTGCGTCGATACGCAGCAAAGCTATTTGAAAAGAAGGCCGCCTTCATTCCCATCTCGGCCCGACTCCCCGAAGTGCGCACCTGGGAGACTTCGGTGTAATTAAACAGGCGCGAGTGGCGCTCGATCGGATCGGCAGATTCCCGCGGAAGCTGACGCCCATACACGCCGCCCACATCGGGATCGGCGAACGCGTCCAGCAGCTTTTGAATCGAATCCGCATCGGACGGAAGCGCGTCTTGCGTGAGATAAACAAGAAAGTCTGCCCACGAAGCCATCTTCGCTGCCATCTGGCGAGTCGCCCCGTGACGGAAGCTCTCTGTCGGGATCACCTTCAGTTGAAAACCCGCAGACCGCACAAGAGCAGCAGTACCGTCCGTGGACGATGAATCGATGATAAGAACTTGATCGCTCTCTACCCCTTGCTTCGTCAAGGCCGAGTGAAGGCTATCCCAGTATCGAGCCGCGTTGTAGGTGGGGATGATGATGCAGGTATTGCTTGGGAAGGAGGCGATGAAGGAGGTTTTTTTGTCGGTCATTGTCCCTACAGAGGTCACCATCGCTATTCCCGTCATTTGATTCAAGGTTGGAACCGAGATATTGGATCGAGATAGCTGCTTAAAAATTCATTTAAAACTCTGTGCGTTTTACGTCACAACATGGAAATCATAGAGAAGTAAACAGTTGCGTGGAAAACTTTCTTTATTAGGTCTCTATGACGAGTGTACCCCATTTAGCTCCATTCTTTCCTACGCGTCCGCGAGCGGCCCCCCTTCATATCCGTCCGGTAGAGACCTAAAAAAACAGAGATTCGACCGCATCTACCGGTTGGACGTTGCTCCTTCAGTTTCGTCTAGGAAACCAGAATACGCCTCTTCCTGAAATTCCACATGACCACAGATGCACAGCTTTTGGTGCGATTCCGGCACTTTGGTAATGCCTCGCTAATCTGTATTCCAACCCAATGGGTCAACATACAAATTCCCCCCTGAGGGAATTAGCCAATATATATTGATGCAATCAAAACTGAGAAGCCATGACTCGTTCGTTTCCACGAGATCTTAGAGGAGCACAAATGCGCCGAGCGCCCGAGCTGCTGCTTGAATGCTTTCAAGCCCGAGACAGCATACAAAGGTCCTAGATCTTCCAATCAAGTTCCATCGTTCTCGTAGTGAGCAGAGCTATTGGGACTTCAAGCACTTAGTCGCGATCCGGCTGGTCCTACCACGGATCGGCACCAGCCACCTTCCGCATCGCATCCACCAAGCCTGAAGACCTTCATCCCCAGAATGAGTAATCCTCCAAACCTCCCATGTTTCCTAGTCGATAGTCGCATGCAACCGTTGAGGTTGTTATCCCGAAGAAATTTATCGTTCAAAGGGCAGGGGTTGAAATAGCTCCCGCCAATCTAGACCCTACCGCCCGAATGCGAACCTCCTGTCCTGTCCCCATTCCCACAGCAAGCGCCACCGCCTAACCCCGGTATCAGATTGAACGTTCTCTCCATCGGCAACACTTCAAACAGAGAATCCGACGTAACCGTCAACGCCCGAAGGCCCTACCTCTTTAAGGCGCGTAGTTACCGCCGGCAAAATAGACCGCACCGGAGAAACCCCGGTCCCAGAAGCGGTAGCCCGAATCTCCGCCTCAGCCCCGGTCAAATGGTAGATAATCAGATACTCGCCCTTACCCCCTTGATGCTTCACACTCAGCAGCTCGCCGCGAGCATCGAACGACACCGCAGCAGCCGAATCGGAACGCATCAACAAAGGTCGAAGTTTCGTTGATGCTCAGATACACCCGGCCACACTCAATCTGCGGAGCCGGATTATCAGCGGCCCTTCCCGAAAGACCTGCTGATTTGAGATTTAGATCATCGTGTACTCCGTCACCGCAGCGCGCCACTCCCCACCGCCAGATACGTCCCGATCTCCGGAAAGCTCTTACCCCACACGCCTCATCCCGGGGCAGCCTAACAACCTAGCACAACCCGATCTGGTACCGAGGCGGCTAACTTTGTAGCTTAAATCACATTAGCAATCACAAAAAAAATGATCTTCATGCGCCAACCGAAGTCGAAGGAGCCCGATGCGCTCGACATCGCCGTCGAACTTTTTATCCCCAGCTCCCCCTGCGCACCCTACTCCCCAAACACCATCCTCACCCGCTCCAGATCCTCCTCCGTATCCAGATCCATCTCCCCAGCCGCCAGCTCCAGAGCCGCAGCCCCCCGCAAAAGCTCCCTCGCCCCCACATCCCCGGTCACCCGCAGCAACTCCTCAAAATCTTCCGCCGGAAAATAACCCGGAACCCCATTCCTTCCCCCGTACCGCGAAGCCATCCTCCCCCCAGCCGCCATCAGCCCCAGCAAATGCCCTGCCGTTACCGCCGGCATATCGCACGTCATCACCACCGCCCCATCCAAATCCCTCACCGCCGCAATCCCCATCCGCAGCGACGACCCCATCCCCTCGCCCCAGAGCTCATTCTCCAGCACCACCGCTCCCTCCAGCGCACACGCCTCTTCCACCCGCGCCGCCGAAGCCCCCAGCACCACTACCACCGGATCGCACCCTGCCTCCCGAGCCACCCTCACCGTCCGGTCCAGCAACGTCTCCCCGCCAATCCGCACAAGCTGCTTCGGCTCCCCCAGCCGCGACGAGCTTCCCCCCGCCAGAATCACCGCAGCCTTCATACCGCGCACTGCGAAGACAAATACCGGCTCGCACCACCAAGCTCAATCTGTGCCGCCACATCCCCCGGCGTCAGCCTCCGCGACGCCGGAAGCTTCCCCTGGCACGAAGCCTGCACCTCCGCCACAATCGCCAGCGCAATCGCCTCCGGACCATCCCCGCCCAGGTCCAGCCCGATCGGCGCATGAATCCGCCCACACGTCTCCTCCACCGTCACCCCCACCATCGCCGAAGCCTCCGCCACGAGCAGCGCCGTCCTATGCCTGGCCCCCAGAATCCCCACATACCGCAACCTCGGCACCCGCAACAACGCCGCCAGCGCTGCCCGGTCTTGCTCGTAGCTATGCGTCATCACCACCACCGCATCCCGCTCCTCGAACGGGATCGAAGCCAGATCCTCCACAGCCCGCACCCGCGAGGCCCCCGGAAAACGCTCCGCCCGAGCTAGTTGCGCACGCCCATCCAGCACCTCAACATTCCATCCGAGCAGCGCCCCCATCGCCGCCACCGGCCTCGCGTCGTCCCCTGCCCCAATCAACACCAGCCGCTGCGGAGCCCCAAACCGCTCCTCATACACCCCAGTCATCTCATCATCCGAAATCCCAGCCGACCGAAACAAAACCTCACCCGTCGCATTCACCACAAGCCGCCGCAACCCCAGCCCACCCTCCGGCAACCATGTCTTGACCGTAGCCTCCTTCCCTGCGAGGGCCCCTTCCATTGCCACCAGCAAAGCCTCCGCCTCAGCCGTCTCTACCGGCTCAAACAGCAGATCGACCGTCCCCCCGCACCCCAGACCAAACGGAATCTCCGCTGTATCGTCGAACAGCGTCGAGTACCGCTCGACCGCAGCCCCATGCCGGACAATCCAACTCGCCTTCCGCGTTACCTCAGTCTCCAGACACCCACCACTGATCGTTCCCGCATACTGCCCCCCGGCACCAAGCAGCAAACGTGCCCCTGGTCGCCGATAGCTGGACCCCTCCGCCCGCACCAGCGTAACCAGCACCCGGCCCACCCCGGTCCGCCACAACTCGACAATGCGTCTACGCTCCGGCATATGTCACCACATTACAACCTCACAACAAGCTCTTGTCATGCTGACGCTCAGCAAAGTCGCAATAGAGCGACCTTCCGTAAAAACCGATTACCGCACAAAAAAATACCACTTAACCGGAAACACACGTTGACCGCCCATTGACCATATTTTCCATGCAGAATCCCATGTTTTTACCGTCCAAAATGCTCTGGTGAAACATTGGGCCTTTTCCGTCATCAACCCATAACTCCTTTAGAACGCCACGATACGGACAAAAGCGAAAGTGCACCGAAAACGGTGCACTTTCAGACCACTTTTCTCACTGGAGGTCCGACCAATCAGGCCAACTTCTCTGAGAAAGTATGGATCCCGCACTCCAATTTATTCCCACCCCAGCGCCCGCTGCGAGGGTCCGCCCCAGCCGCCGGAATCGCAGTGCAGGGCTCGCATCCGATGCTCGTATACCCCCGGTCATAGAGCTCCAGCCGGGGAATCCCATGCTCCACCGCATAGGCATCCACCCTGGCCATCGTCCAGTCGGCCAGGATGCTGATCTTCTTCATCGTCTTGCCTGTCGGGGTCGTGTGTTCCTCGACCTTCTTCAGCCCGGCACGCGTCGGAGACTGCTCTCGCCGCAGACCCGTAAACCACCAGTCGAAGGGTTCCAGAGACCGCATCAGCGGCTCCACCTTACGGATCTTGCAGCACTCCGTAGGCTGCACGATGTGCAACTTGCCATACTGTCCTTCGAACTCAGGAACGGTGGTCGCTGGCAAAGCATTGATCAGATTGAGGTTCCACTCCTCCACCATCCGGTCCCGGTAAGCGATCAGCTCCGGAAAGTGATAGCCCGTCTCCAGAAAGATCACCGGAACCCCAGGCAGGGCAACCCGCAGCATATGCAGCACGACCATGTCCTCGGTCTGGAAGCTGGACGTCAAACAAACCGCACCGCCGTCCGCATCGGTGACAATCTGCGCGACAACCTGCTCAGCCGTAAGCCCTTCAAAATCAACTGCATCCACAACGCTCATGCTCATCTCCCTGCATTCCGAAGTCCCGGCCTTAAGCCCTTCACTCAGTGCGATTCACTGCCCGAAACGCCGGATTCGTTCAACCGAAACACCCGGCTCCCGGCGATCTCCACCGCCACTTCTTCAATCTCGGGGTTGAGGAACCGAGCCGTAATCGCAATCACACCAGCCAGTTGCAGCGCCCGCACAACCGCCGGCACAGCCTCGTCCGGAATCGCGTCGTCGTCAATCACAATCGCCCGCTCACCCGAAGAAACGAAACTCGCCTGCATCCTCTGCGCATCCTGCGGACGCCCCGGCAGAAGACAGAGCACCGGCCTTTCCTTATCCGTCGCAAGTGCCTCAATCGGAGCGGCTTCCCCCATCTCAACAGGGCCCAGGATCATCGCCGCGCCAACCGTGGCGTTTGAGATCGCATCGATCAGAATCAGCGCACCGGTGGCCCGGGAATCCGCATAGGCGTCGAAAAACAAAGGCAGGCTCGTCTCAAACTCCACCTCGGCCACCTCATTCATCACCAGCCGCTCTGCCGGCAGATGATCGAGCGTCCCAATATCCACCCTGAAATCAATGGCTTTCACGGTGGCACGCACCGTACGCGTCGTATGTTTGGCAATATACGTCTTGCCCACCACCAGCGCATCCTCGTGCATCCAGACGACCATCGCCTTGAAACGATTGGAGATAGATGGAAGCACTGCGGATTCTGCCGCCGAAACCAGCATCTCGCCGCGGCTCAGATCGATCTCGTCTTCCAGCTCCACCGTCACGCTCTGCGGGAACGCCGCCGCCTCCAGGTCGCCGTCGTATGTCACAATCCGCTTCACCGTGGACGTCTTTCGCGAAGGAAGAGCCATCACGGCCTCGCCCGGTCGCAGCACGCCCCGAGCCACCTGCCCGGCAAACCCACGGAAGTTCAAATCCGGCCGCAGCACAAGTTGCACCGGAAACCGCAGAGGTGCCGCATCTCCGGCTTCTATGCTCAATGTCGTGCTAAGTGGCACATTCTCAAGATATTCCAGTAGAGTAGGACCCGAGTACCAGCGCATATGCGTGCTCGGAGTCACCACGTTATCCCCTTCCAGGGCGCTCACTGGAATCACTTGAACAGAAGGAAGCCCAAGCTTTGCCGCCAACGCCCGGAACTCCGCCTCGATCGCCTGGAACGTCGCATGCGAGTAATCGACGATATCCATCTTGTTCACCGCCGCGACCACATGCGGAATCCCCAGCAAAGACGCGATGTAGGTGTGGCGGCGCGACTGGGGCAGCAGAGTCCCGAGCCTTAGAAACGCCCGCGCATCGATCAGGACAATCGCCACATCCGCCGTCGAGGCGCCCGTAGCCATGTTCCGCGTGTACTGCTCGTGCCCCGGCGTGTCGGCAATGATGAACTTCCGCTTTGCCGTCGAAAAGTACCGGTAGGCAACGTCGATCGTAATCCCCTGCTCCCGCTCCGCCTTCAGGCCGTCGGTAAGCAGCGAAAAATCCACATGTCCGCCCGAAGCCCGGTTCACACGCGAGCTCGCTACCGCCGCCAACTGGTCCTCATACACCGACTTCGTGTCGTGCAGCAGACGACCAATCAGAGTCGACTTCCCGTCGTCCACCGATCCGGCCGTTGTGAATCGGAGCATCTCCTGTCCCAGGTGGGCCTCGAGAAATGCCTCAAAAGGTGGGACTTCCGGCTGCGGAGTAATCGTATGCGATGCCATTTAGAAGTACCCCTCGCGCTTCTTCACTTCCATGCTTCCCTCTTCGTCGTGATCGATCGCCCGGTTCTCCCGCTCGGACCGGCGGAACGTCATCAGCTCCTCGATGATCTTCGGCAGCGTATCCGCCTCCGACCTCATTGCGCCCGTACAAGGCAGACATCCTAGAGAACGCATCCGAACCTTTTCCGTCCGGACCACCTCATTTGGAAACAGCTTCATCCCGTCGTGGACCACCGTCATCTGCCCGCCGCGTGTAATCACCGGCCTATCCTGCGCAAAATAAAGGGGAACGATGGGAATCTTCTCTGCATAGAGGTAGAGCCAGATATCCAGCTCCGTCCAGTTGCTCAGCGGAAACACCCGGATCGACTCCCCCTTGCGCAATCGGGAGTTGTAGAGCGACCACAGCTCCGGTCTCTGGTTCTTCGGATCCCACTGCCCGGCCGCATCGCGAAAGCTGTAAACCCTTTCCTTTGCACGAGATTTCTCCTCATCGCGACGAGCGCCGCCGAACGCAGCATCGTATCCGCCCTCTTCAAGCGCATCGAGCAGAGACCGCGTCTTCAGCAATCCGCAGCAGTTCTGCGTGCCCAGCGTGTAAGGATTCGCGCCGTTCGCGATTGCCTCTTCATTCCGGTGGACCACCAGGTCTGCCCCGATCTCCTTCGCGTAGGCATCGCGGAAAGCGATCATTTCAGGAAACTTGTAGCTCGTATCGATATGCAGCAGAGGAAACGGGATCTTTCCGGGGAAAAAGGCCTTCTGCGCGAGACGAAGCATCACGCTCGAGTCTTTGCCGATCGAATACAACATCACCGGCCGTGCGAACTCCGCCACAGCCTCCCGCATAATCGCAATCGATTCCGCCTCCAGCGCCTGAAGGTGATTGAGCCGGGCCGGCGAAACAACGACCGGCGCATCGAGAACTGCCGTACTGGTTTGGGGCAACCTGGCCTCCATCTGTTCCCCTGGAAAAAGGGGGTCTAGGAATAATCTGATGTTTTGGGGATTCAAAAGGAGCGCTGGAGAGGGTGTTCTCTAAGAGAGTCGACACACGCAACGCGGCGAGACGCAACAACAACAGATCGTGGCCGCCGCGCGCTTCATACCGATAAGTATAACGAATCCGCCCGCTCGCGAGCCCGGCATCTCACGCGCCCATTTTCTGGTAGACTAAACCAGACGGTCAGGTGAGCAGCACGCGCAACGCGCATGCAACGGTGATGTTACCCGGCAGAACTGAGAATTAGTCTTACCCCCGTCATCCTGTCACGTATGGTCGTTCGGGGCGTAGCGCAGTCTGGTAGCGCACCTGCTTCGGGAGCAGGGGGTCGGAGGTTCGAATCCTCTCGCCCCGACCATTTCAAATCAATAGGATTCAAGACTGGAAGAAACCGGAAACGGTTTGTTGCTCAAGAGCCGTCGACTCGATGGCTCGTAGATTGGTCCGACCACGGCGCTACCGGTGCTGTCCCACATCCGCTTCAATCCCCTACTACAAGAATCCTTTCAAGATGAGCTAGATAGCTCATCTTTCCCGCGCGAAATGAAGTGTCCATCGTTAGGGAGCCAGCATCACTGAATGTGGTAATTCCTCTTCGGTTGGGTTACTATCGGGCGCCTGACCATCCATTGTGTCTCGAGACACAAAGCCTCTCTTCCCGCCTAAACGCTTAGCCCGCTAGAAAGCGCGGAAGTCATTCTAGTAACAGCCGCGATTCACGATATCAGCGTTCCCAAGGATGCAACAGGCACCTGGCTCAGATGGAAGCCAGGTACCGCAGGCTTTTGAAGCCGCTCCCGATGCGATCGGTGGACTATCTCATCAAAGGACAAATTGAACCTCGTTCGTTCCTCCGAGCACTCCGCCATGCAGTAGGACGAGAGCTCATTGGGGAGCCCTCTCCGCCGAAGGGAGCGCGCCCTGATCACACTCGATAGTATTGGCGATGCCGTGATCTGTACCGACCTCAAGGGCAAGATCATCTTTCTCAACATGGTGGCAGAAAAGATGACGGGTTGGTCTTCCGAGGAAGCGATCCACCAAACGATGAGCAAGACTTTTATGGTGATCGAGGGGAATACTCATATCTCGAGGGCGGGGTAACTCATGTCTATGGGCCATACGCCCCGGAAGTCTATCCAGGGGCGACATCGCACGTTACACAGTACGAGATCGATCGGGGTAGGTGTCAGAATCGTCTTTGCGCATACAGGCTGCCAAGGAGCCCTGGGCATCGGAGCAGGACTCTTTGGTCGCGGAAGCGTTCCAGAGTTATCTGTGCTTCAGCCGAACGCTGGTGGCTCTGCCAGAGCAATATGCTGGATCCGCCGCAGGTCGTGGCAACAGTTCCACCTCGCTAGCTTCGACCCCTGATGTGTTATAAGGGCGCTATGCGTCTGCATGCGATGCCCATAGAAACCCTACAGCGAAAACGTAAGGGAATCCGCCGTGAACTTCAGACCCAGACAGACCTGCATGAAATCCGCATCGCAGTCCTTGGGGGCTCTACCACCAATGAACTCGTCGATTTCCTTGAGTTGCTTTTGCTCGACTCCGGCTTCAACCCCACGTTCTATCAGTCCGAGTACAACCGCTACTACGAAGACGCGGTTCTGGAACCGGAGCTCGTCGTCACGTTCCGCCCGGACATCATCTATATTCATACGACCGCAGTCAACATTCGTTCATTTCCGCCTCTTTCCTGCACCGAGGTGGAGCTTCGCGACTACGTGTACACGCAAGTGAATCACTTCCGCAGCATCTGGCAATCGCTACAGCAACATGTGGACGCGCAGATTATCCAAAACAACTTCGAGGCACCCGCTACAGCGAGCCTCGGAAACCTGGATGCCGTTCTGCCGGCCGGACACACCCGCTATACGAATGAGGTGAACCTCGAACTCGCCCGGGTTATCGGAAAAGAGCCGCGCGTTATTCTGCAGGACATTCAGTCGATTGCAGCACGTCTCGGACTTGTCCAATGGAGCGAGCTGGACAGGTGGTGGAGCTACAAGCTTGCCACCACGGTAGAAGGCAGCTTTGCCATTGCTGCTTCGCTGGCTTCGATCATCCGGGCTATCTATGGCAAGTCGCGCAAGTGTTTGGTGCTTGATCTAGACAACACGTTGTGGGGAGGCGTTATCGGTGATGACGGTCCAGACAAGATCCAGATCGGCCGCGAGACGCCAGTCGCCGAGGCTTATACAGGGTTTCAGGAGTACTGCCTTTCGCTGCGCAATCGCGGCATCCTTCTTGCCGTCTGCTCGAAGAACAACGAGGAGATTGCCAAGCAAGGCTTCGATCATCCCGACAGCATTTTGAAGCTTGAGCACTTCGCAGCCTTCCGAGCCAACTGGGAGCCGAAGCACGAGAACATTCTCTCAATCGCCAAAGAGCTGAATCTGGGTGTGGATAGCTTTGTCTTCGTGGACGACAATCCTGCCGAGCGTGCGATCGTCGAGGGCAACATCGCCGGAATCGCCGTACCCGATGTTGGCTCCGATGTCTCGAAGTACGCGGGCATTCTCGATGCGGCACGCTACTTTGAAACGACCTCCCTGGCCAAGGACGACCTGCAGCGTGCCAAGCAGTACGAAGAGAATGCACAGCGCGCAAAGACCGAGACCAAATTTGCCAACTACGGGGAGTATCTCGATTCGCTGGAGATGACGGCCGAGATTGAGCTCTTCCAGCCGGTTTATATGGAGCGAATCGTCCAACTGACCAACAAGACAAACCAGTTCAACCTGACCACCCGCCGCTATACGCTTGCGGAGATGGAAGCCGCGATCAGCGATGGACAGATCGGTATTTACGGGAAGCTAACAGATCGGTTCGGCGACAATGGTCTCGTCTCCGTGGTACTGGGCCGGGTCGAAGGCCCCTGTATGCACATCGATCTTTGGTTGATGAGTTGCCGCGTGCTCAAACGAGAGATGGAGATCGCAATGCTTGACGTCCTGGCGGAACAAGCCAGGCAAGCGGGCGTGGAAACCATTCACGCGCAATATCTCCCCACAGCAAAAAATGCCATGGTGGCCGACCATTATGAGAAGCTTGGTTTCACACTTCTCTCTCGTGATGACACGACAGGTGTGTCCACATGGTCTCTCGATATTAGGCAGTACGAAGCACGAACCAGTCACATCAAACTTCCGGAGTTAAGCCTCAAAAATGGATAACCTTTTACAGCAAGTGCAGGAGATCTTCCGCGACGTCTTCGATCAGCCAAATCTAGTCATCACCCGCGAATCCAATGCCTCTACCGTTGAAGATTGGGATTCGCTTGCACACATCAATCTCGTGAATGCCATCCAGAAAGAGTTCAAGATTAAGTTCGCACTTGGAGAGTTGCAGGAACTCAAGAATGTCGGCGACATGATCGACCTGATGCATGTCAAGCTCGCCGCAAAAAAGTAATCCGGCAAAGAAGACAGAGGTCGCTGTCACCCCATGAACAATTGCAGATGGTTTGATCGCGCAGTCTCTGCCGGGAGTAAATGCTGAATGCTCTTCAATTCCTTCCCGTACATCTTCCTGTTCCTTCCGATTGTCGTCGTGCTTACGCTACTCGCGCGCAGGGTCGGTGGGCCCAAGGCGGCTCAGGCCGTCGTGCTCGTTGCCTCGCTCTTTTTCTACACGTGGTGGAAGCCGATCCACCTGCCGTATCTCCTCGGCTCCATCGCAGCTAATTGGCTGATCGCCAAGCATATCGATACCTCTACCGATGAAGACCGGAAACGCTGGCTGCAGTTTGGACTGGTCGCCAATGTTCTTTTCCTCAGCATCTTCAAATACGTCAACTTCTTCCTGAAGAGCTTTCATCAACTTATTCCCCAGCGTTTCCTGCTTCCGGACCTTGACTTCCCGCTGGGCGTCAGCTTCTTCACGATCTCGCAGATCATGTACCTGGTGGACTGCTATGAGACGATCCTTCCGGCCAGCAGTCTCTTCGATCACGCCACCTTCGTATCGTTCTTCCCGTATGTGATCTCAGGTCCGATTGCCAAGGCGAAGCGGATTTTGCATCAGGCACCAAACTTCGGCGGCAGCGGCACCCTGGGCACCGATCTGATGGCACGCGGCATCTATCTTTTTTCGCTGGGCCTCTTCAAGAAGGTCGTCTTCGCCGATGCCTTTGCGCGCGTCTCCGACTACGGGGTCGCGTCAGTCAGCAATCCCTCGACACTGGAGTCGTGGGTCTTCTCCATCGCATACTCCATGCAGGTTTATTTCGATTTCAGCGGATACTCCGACATGGCGATCGGCTCGGCGCTGATGCTTGGGATCGAGATACCCCAGAACTTCAATGCCCCGTTCAAGGCGTTGACGCTCATCAAGTACTGGCAACGCTGGCACATCTCGCTGACCAACTTCATTACCACGTACCTCTATACGCCGATCTTGCAGTCTTTCCCGAAGGCGACCCTATCGGCTGCCGCCGTTGCCACCATTCTTGCGATGAGTATTGCCGGTCTTTGGCACGGCCCAGCATGGACCTACGTCTGGTGGGGTGTGTATCACGGGATTGGCCTAGCGATCAATCAGTATTGGAACAAGAAGAAGATCCTCAAGCTGCCGGCGGCCGTTTCGTGGGTGCTGACCTTCAGCTTCGTCAACGGGTCCTTCGTGCTCTTCCATGCACGCACTGTTTCTGAGGCAGTACGCGGCCTCATCGGCCTCTTCCCTCGTCACAATCTGCTGGGAACCACAAACTTGAAGATGATGACACAACACGCCATCATTATGCATATCCTGGGACCTCCGCTCCTTGTTGGCTTCGTCATCGCCTTCCTCGGCAAGTCTTCCGAAGAGAGAGCACGCGAGTTCAAACCGACCGTCTTTCATTCAGCCACGGCGGTTGTTCTTCTACTCGCGGCCTGGATCTTTCTGAACTCGTCCATCGCAACTCCGTTCGTCTACTTTCAGTTCTAAAGGGAATTCCCATGACTAGTCGCCGCTGGCTCACCCTTACAGCGCTGACCATCGCTGGTATCGTCAGCATCCATCTTCTTGTCGCGTACGAACTCGATGTCTATGGCATCCTGCGCAATCCTGCAGGACGCGAGCTTGCAACCTCGATCATTTATGCGCCAATGACAGACGACCGCGTCTTCAAATACATGGCTAATCGGCGTTACGTATCAGCAAACTTCGACAGCCTTATCATCGGCTCGTCGAGCTCCGAGAACTGGTATCCCGAGTTCATTCATGGCTACCACTTTTATGATGAAGCGGTCATTGGTGGAAAGGCTTCAGAAGAGAAGATCATCACGGATCAACTTCCTCCGGACGCGCACCTCCGCATCGCCATCTGCGCCCTGTCGCCCTACATTGTTGCTGGGCATGAACTTCGCCATGGGCTTGGCGATGTCTCCCGCCGCGAGGCCTACGGTTCCATCAATCTCCTCTCCGAAGAGATTGCCAAAGTGATGACGATCCTTCATCTTCGCCCGAAGATGTACTTTGCGGACGGATCGCATCGATTTCCAGAGAAAAAGCACCTTGATCGAGAAGATCTTGGCCCTTCTTACTACGACATCGATCCCAAAGCCATGGCCGACTACCGCGCTCTTGTGCTGAACCTACAGGCTCATGGAGCGAAGATCATTTACGTCGCGCCGCCGGTGTATCAGCCTCTCTTCGGTGATCTTAGCCCAATCCACCATTCTCTAGAACTGATGTTGGCTGAACTACCGCCAGGCCCAATCATCGATTTCAACAGCGAGCCTGAGTTCGCGGACTTCATCAGAGATCCGAACAACTTTACGGACGATGTTCACGTCAACGACTTCGGCGCTGAAAGAGTCAGCCGCACTCTGGACCAGAGACTGCACATTCTCACAGCTTCCGCTAACGGCGGGTTGCTGCACTAAGCAGGCATCCAACTATGGTCAATTGAGCGCTCGGAAGGATGGGCCTCGTCGCGCATGTGCAGCTTTCCTTCATGTGCGATCCACCGTTATTCCCCTTATTAAGCGAAGCGTCTAAATCAGTGTCCCGAGGTGGACAGGTTGGATCCACTACACCTGACCACTTCCCCCGCTTTAGTTTCCTCCCGTCCCACCTCTTCTATGGACAATCCAAAGGAGTGGTGATAGCTTCTTTGCAGTATCCAAAGGAGCGGGATGGCAGCCGACAAGTCTGAAGTTTTACAGGGAACATTGGATCTGATGATCCTGAAGACGCTGCAGGCCCTGGGCGCTCTGCATGGATTTGGGATTGCACGGCGGATCGAGCAGTTGAGCGAAGACGTGCTGACCCTGAATGAGGGCACGGTCTACACTTCCCTGTTGCGCTTGCAGCAGAAGGGCTGGATCGTGAGCGAGTGGGGCACCTCCGACAACAACAGGCGCGCGCGCTTTTACAGCATTACGAAGCGCGGGATAAAGCAGCTCGCCGTAGAGACCGAGAACTGGGAGCGCATCGCAGCGGTGATTGGGCGGGTGCTTGCGCTTGAAGCGAAGGGGTGAGGACATGACGGATTCCTTGCGAACCTTCTGGTCCAAGGCGACTTCTCTGCTTGGTCAGGGACGCGCCGCGAACCTTTTCGATGAAGAGGTACAGCTTCAACCAATGACACAGGCTGCGCAGTTTACGAATTCGATCTCACAGCACGTGATGTTTGCACGGTTGGCAGGCTGCTTCGGTGTGTTGGCCGTAGCGCTGATCGGTACAGGCCTGTACGGCACGCTGGCGTACAGGGTAAACAGGCGAAGCGCGGAGATCGCTTTGCGGATGGCACTTGGGGCCCAGAGGTCTGAGGTTGTGTGGATGGTGTTGCGCGGGAGTCTTATCTTGACGGGTTACGGCGTGATCATTGGGATTCCCCTAGCGATGGCCGCATGCAGAGGGTTGGAAAGCTCGCTGTATGGGATGAAGCCACTTGATCTCGCTAGCTATATTTTTTCCGTACTCGGAGTAACCGCGGTCGCGATCTTATCAAGCGCAGTGCCGACCGTAAGAGCCGCGACGACGGATCCCTCAAGTGCGTTGCGAGCAGACTGATGCGTCACGATCGACACTGTCTTACCGGGCGACTACTGCGTAACGATCTGTGTCGTGAAGAGTGTCGCATGGTCGGTGACAAGACGCGAGCAGGTGAACAAGATTCGCAAGACGCACCGGATGTTGCCGTATGCGGGTGCGACGTACCCGCATACGGCAACCCCCTCTACTTTGTGGGACCAGGAGTCAATCCGGTTGCATCCAGGCTTGCTCCGGCTGGGATCAGGATCGTGTCAACACTTCTGCTGCCTGACGAACCGGTGTAGATCGAGATGCGGGATGAATCGATGCCCTTGTCCGTCACGAGGTACTCTCTGGTGTGCATCGCTCGCACTGCAGCCGCATCGGCTGAAGTGTCGTGATCGCTGTGTCCAACCAACGCGAGCTTCGCGTCAGCGTTGCGCTGTAGGTTGAGGGCAACATCGTCCAGACACGCCTTCGCCTCGTTGTTGACCCGCGTGGGACGTTTTTGATCCCGCACGAAGTCGACCGAGCACAACCTGCGCGTTGCGATCACGGTCACTGGCGGCGGCGTCTGAATGGTCACCGACGTTGTGGCCGTGGCGCTCTGCCCCTTGTCGTCCATCACGTTACAAGTGATCGTGATGCTTCCGGGATTTGCTCCCGCGGTAACGAGCGTTGCGTTCGCCCCCGTTCCGTGGATGGCGCCCGTAGATGCGGAGTAGCTATATGTGAGGGGACGGTTCTGGGGGCTTTGCGCGGTCGCGATGATTCTGGCCGTATCGCCTGAGTTCAACGAAGATGGGTCAGCCGAGCAACTGATCGTAGGTGGCTGGTATGCCAACACGGTGTAGGGGGCGGAACAGTCCGCAAAGCCACCCTGTCTCGATGTCTGGCTGACATGACCTTGCACGGTATAACTTCCTGCGGAGGTGCTACTGGTATCGATCGTCGCAGTATCGTCGTGGCCTGTCATCTTGCCGCCGTCGGTGCTCCATGTGTAGACGGCGGGGTGCTTCGAGCTCAGGTTGACGGCGACACCGGTTACAACGATGGGCTCGCCAGGGTACACGGATGTGGGGCTGACCGAGCAGCTATAGGTCAAGGGCGGAGGCGTGGGGCTGCCACCCAGACGGAAGACGATACCCGAGGAGATGCGGATATCGTTCTGCGAGGCACTGGCCTGCGTGGTGGGGTTGGGGAAACGTGTCATCAAATATTCAGCCTGCACCGCGCGGAAAGCGACGTGGCGCGTCAGCCCAATGTCGAGGCCAGCGCCCGCGGTCATGGCGAAGGCTGTCTGCGCAGGCAGAGGGACGCAGCCCGTACCGGTGCATCCATCAAGCGTAACGGGACTGGCGTGGATACCGCCGAATAGAACCTGCGCAAAGGGCGTGATGCGTTCATGCTTGCGGTACGACAGGCGCGGACCGAAGAGATAGGTGTAGGCGTTCCCCCCCGACGCCGCAACATGCGGCACCGGAACTCCTGGCCCGGTGAGGTTGAGTTGGCTATCCGCGAATCCACCCACGTCGGCAACCAGGCCAAAGTAGCGGTTCAGGTTGAAGGCTGCGGAGGCGCTTCCTCCGTTCATCCAGACCAGTCTATTGCCCGTGGCGTAGGTTGGAATAGCACGCAGATACGAGTAACCGAGGAACAGCTCGACCTTAGGAGGTCCAGCTTTCTGTTTATTGTCATGCTGTGTGTTTGACTGCGGTTGATCCAACGCCGTCGAGGAGCTCGCAATCGCGGTAGCTGCATGCTCAGCGGCGCAGAGTGACGTTGCGCCGAGGACAAGAGCAACCGATAAGGTACCGCCAAGGTATAAAGCTAGTCTCATTTCAAATCTCCTGGAGTGCGCACGCAATCTGTGGTCATTGCCCGTCGAACCTAGGGGGGCATGCAGCAGTGGACTGGCGTCCGAACAGAGGCAGCCTGGACGGCTGCCTCTGCCTTTGCTTACGGAGCAGGAACATTGATGACCGTGTTCACAACCGTAACCGGTCCGAACAACGCCATTGCTCTGCCGTTGAGGGTCGTGATGGCGACAACGCCTGCCGTCGAAACGGAGACACCTGCCTGAGAGATGATGGTTCCCACCATCGTTCCTCCGCCGAGGATGCCGTTGATCGTTGCTGCCGTGCCCACCTGCCAGAAGACGTTCTTGGCTTGCGCGCCGTTGACCAGGAGTACGTTGCGATTGGAGGACGGCGTTCCGACTGTCAGCGAGGTGCTCATCTGGAAGATCCAGAACGCATTCGGATCGCCATGAGCGTCGAGCGTGAGATCACCCTGCGTCATACTGAAGCTGGCCGCCGCCGACTTATAGATGCCTGGGCTGAGCGTACGATTGCCTAGCTCCCCTGCTTGTCCACCACCACATCCCGGGCAGTTTGAGACGTCGAGCCCTCCAGGCATTCCTGCAAGCGTGTTATACGCGTTCAGTGCATCGAGAGCCGCCTGCGCCGAGATGGCCGAAGTTACCGCTGTGCCTTCGTTGGGGCAGAAGACCGTCGGCGGCGGCGGTGCAGTATCGATCGCTCCGTTGACCAGACCGATGTTGAGCGGAGTCTCCGTGTAGACGCATCCGGGCGTATTGTCATGGAAGCCCGTGACCGTCGTCGAAACGCCGGTCGTACCGAGATTTCCGTTGATTACGGTAAAGATGCCCTGGTTGGTGATGCCCGCTCCGCCATAGGCTCCGAAGAGTGACGACGTACCGAGATTCACAGGCGGAACGATAATGGCTGCACCTGTGGTGAACATCCATGGGTTCGCAACTCCACCAGCGTTGACCAGCGCATTCCCCGCAAGGTCCTTCGCTCCGCTGGTAACTGTCGCGATGTATGTTGTGCCGGATGCGAGATTCGCAGTAGGCGTAAGGGTTGCGATGAAGGTAACGGGGTCGTACGACACGGTTGCCGCGACTGCAACGCCACCCGATGAAACAAGGGTATAGGTCGCCGTCGTGAGCGTGAGAGGATCCATCGCCTCGCTGAACGTCGCGCTCACTGCCATGTTGATGGGCACTCCCGTTGCGTTGTTGATCGGGTTGGTCAGAGTAACGAAGGGTGGAGTTGTGTTGGGTAGCGCACTCGTCGTGAAGGTGAAGACATAGTTTGCCGCGAGTGCATTGCCGGCGAGATCCTTGACACCGGTCGTCACGGTCGCAGTGTAAAGCGTATTGGGTAGGAGATTCACCGTGGGCGTGAAGGTGGCTGTGACACCCACTGCGGCGTACGTGACAGCACCGGGAACCAGCACTCCGCCAGGGCTGGCGAGCGTAAAGGTCGTGGCGTTGATGGTGGTGGCATTGATCGCCTTGCTGAAGGTTGCGGTGACTGCCTGGTTGTAGGGCACAGCCGTCGCGTTGTTCAGTGGGTTGGTAGCGATGACGGTTGGAGGAGTGGTATCGGGCGCCGCTCCGGTCGTGAACGTCCACACGTAGTTGGCAGCAAGGGCAGTGCCTGAGAGATCCTTGACGCCCGTGGTAATCGTCGCGGTGTAGAGCGTGGTCGCGACCAAGGGTGCGGCGGGGGTGAAGGTTGCTACTGAACCAGCGGCCACGTAGGTGACGACGCCAGCCACCGGAACTCCGCCCGCACTCAGCGTGAAGGTGGCGGCAGTCACTGTCGAGGGATCGACAGCTTCGCTGAAAGTTGCACTGATCGCCTGGTTGAGAGGCACACCGGTCGCTGCATTCAGCGGCACCGTCGAGATAACTGCGGGTGGCGTGGGCGCTGGCACGGTGCGGAACATCCACACATAATTCGCTCCGAGTGCAGTGCCGGTCGTATCTTTCGCTCCCGTGGTGATGGTTGCGGTGAGTAGCGTGCCAGCGGGAAGATTCGCATTCGGGGTAAAAGTTGCCGTCAGACCTGCGTAGGTGACGTTGCCTGCGATCGCCCCACTGACGGCCGTCACGGTGAAGGTAGCGTTGGTCAAAGTGGCAGGGCTCATCGCCTTACTGAATGTCACACTGATGGCCTGTGTGATCGGGACTCCCGTGGCACCGGCAACTGGGATGGTAGAGATCACGGTGGGCGGAACTGCGACGGTCGTGAACGACCACACATAGTTGTTGGTGAGTGGATTGCCGGAGGCGTCCTGCGCGCCCGTCGTGATCGTCGCGGTATACGCCGTATTGGAGAGAAGATTGACAGCAGGAGTGAAGGTTGCGACCGTGCCGCTGTAAGCAACCGTACCTGCAACCGGAACGCCACCGGCCGTCAAAGTAAACGTGGCCGCGTTGATGCTCGTTGCCTTCATGGTCTTGCTGAAGGTCGCACTCAACGTCTGCGCGATAGGAACATTCGTTGCACCATTGGCAGGGATCGTGGAGATCACGACCGGAGGCACAATCACCGTGGTAAAGCTCCAAACGTAGTTAGCTGCGAGTCCATAGCCATTGGTGTCCTGCGCGCCGCTTGTGATGGTTGCAACGAACACTGTGCCGGATGCAAGCGCCACGGTGGGCGTGAAGGTAGCGGTTGAGCCGGCGTAGGAGACAGTACCAGGAACGGCTACCCCGCTCGCGGTCACCGTGAAGGTGGAGGCGGAGATCGTGGAGGGATTCATCACTTTGCTGAAGGTCGCGCTCACAACCTGCGCGAGTGGAACGGACGTCGCTCCATTGACGGGCGCGGTCGAGGTCACAACGGGCAGAAAAGCCGTCGTGAAAGTCCATGTGTAGTTAGTTGCGAGCGAATTCGACGGCGAAGCGGTATCGGCAATGGCTGTAGTGAGAGTTCCGGTATAGAGCGTGCCGGGTGCCAGACTTGCAGAAGGGGTAAAGGTCGCGACGTTTCCTGTCGCGGAGTATGAAACTGTTCCTGCGACGGCACTGCCTCCTGCAGTCACAGTAAAGCTCGTCGCGTTTACCGTGGAGGCGGTGAGCGCTTTGCTGAAGACAGCAGTAATGGCTTGATTGAGAAGTACGCCCGTGGCTCCGTTGGCAGGATTTGTGGAAATAACCACTGGTCGAGTCGTGTCGGGTATGACTACCGTTTCCTGTCCGCAGCCAAGCATAAACACCATTAGCAATGAAGCGAGGAAACATGCGATACCCACCCTGCACTTACTCATTTTGCCCCCGTATGAATCTCTAACATGTAGCGTCTTTAGCTGATAACGAAGAGAATTGCTGTGCGAAACAGCACACTTGTCCCTCCGAATCTACGAAGCGCTGACAAGTCACGTCTGAGCTATATAGCTCACTTTTGCTCAAATATTCCCCCAAAGAATGCGCCCTGTTGTATGCTGGCATATCTATTCACGGCATGAAAGAACGACAAAAAGTAATCTTTGCCAGTGCAACATCAGACAACCAAGACCGCGTCTTAGCTGGCGTCACAAATGGACAGATCCTCTCCATCGAAGTCGAATCGCTGTCAAAGAGAGTAAGACGAAGAGGCAATAAATCGCCAGGGCCCGAAGGACCTTTCGATCTTGAAAGGTTTTATGTCACCGTCCCCTAGGTGCAATTCGTCGCAACGAGCTGACAGTAACCTTCTTCGCGGCAGAATGGGCGTAACGCAGCGGAACGAGTGATTGGCTCGCAAACGTTCTCGGCGCTAGCGCGTACGGTGCTGGTGACTGCGAAAGAGGAAGACATCGACATGCGCGTATTCAAGCGGGCCAAGTCGAACATCTCGGAGGATGAAGGCGGCTTGCACTACACAATCGAGCCACTGAACATTCCAACCGGGAAGGGTGAGATGCAAACAGCCCGCGTTGTGTGGGGAGATTCGATCCGTGGCAATGCACATGCGATCTTGTCGAGCATCGAAGGCGACGCCGAAGGTAGAAAGCCACTCAATCGCGTAGAGGAAGCAGCCCAATCCCTGCGTGCGGAGCTGGCCAACGGGCCGGTGCATGCGGGTGTGTGGATAGACCGTGCCAAGCGCGACTGCGGATTGAATGACCGCAGCTTGCAACTCGCTTGCGGGCGGCTGGGAATCGAAGCAATAAAGCCGGGATTCCAGGGCGCATGGGTGTGGAGCTACCTAAACTCCCCATTTTCTAGGGTAGTGCTTTGTAGCTTTCGAAAATCAAGGAAAGGTTCGAACGCTTCGGCAAAAAGATCAAAGCGTAGCTTGTCACGTGCCGTTTTCCACTCTTGGTAAGCGACGACGCCAACCGCCAAAGCGATGACCGGACTTACCAACGGCGTGCGATACGTCGTGAAAATTTGCTGGGATTCACAGAAGAGCAAAACATCATGCCGTTTCCTCAAGCCTCCAAAGACTCCATTAAATATATGTTGCCCTTGGATATATGGGAGTCTATGGACGGAATTGGAGATGTCAAGGTGACCAAAGACAACATGGCAACCAAAGGCAACGTGTAATAGGGGATTAGAGGAGATGTTGTCTTTGCGGAAGTCCATTCAAACCGGGCGTGTGCCGCACGTAAAAAGAGCTTGATTTCCCGCTCGACTCTGACAATACCAGCCGAAACAAACGTGGCATCCGCTCGATTCAGTCATCGGCAGCGCATTCCCAGCAAATCCCGAAAAGCCTTGCCTCTCTATTTAGTTAGGTGCGGTGCGATTAGTGCGGTTTAGGTGCGGTGCGATAAATGCACGGCGCTGATAGCCGCTTGATGGGTAGCACGTCAGCAAATCTGTGAGCGCTTGCGCCATTTATCCAAGCCGATCCGACGCGAGCTGTAACAGCATGACAATGCCCGTTAATTCACTCGTGACAGACAATCTCTACGTCACGCCTGTGTCACGTCATGCGTGATTGCTAAGTATTTGATTTGATTGGTTTTTTTGGTGGGCACAGCAGGATTCGAACCTACGACTTCCACCGTGTGAATCAGCCCATAGACGAATTTTCAACAACCTAGCCCGTGCTTTCCTTGCTTTAGACCCCACCAAACAATGCGTTACAACCGCTAATGGCCCCAAAGTGGACCCACGGTTGGACCCACGTTTATTTTCACGCTGACGACTGCAACCGCAGTACGACCTGCACAGCGTGCCCTCGCGTCGATCCTCGCAGCCACTTTCCCTTGCTCGCGACTAACACTGTGCGTCTCAGGCCATCTGCCCGGAGTCGCTGCTGTTTTGCTTTGGCATCCGAAGAACTTTAGGCTGGCTGGCAACTGCGCCTGGAACCAGGTCTTCCGTACGCCCTTTCCTCCAGTCAGCACGCCCCTTACCGTAAGCGACATGAAACCACTCCGGCTCTGTACAAACCCTGCCAGTCGCTCCTCTAAGGACGAACACGCAGTTCGCATCTATCCAGGGTTGATCCTCTCCGAATGTACTCAGTATCGCGGCAGGGTCGTAATCAATCGTCGCCCATCCACCAGGGACAAGAACTAGCGGAGTCAACTGGCTAGAGATTTGGCGTCTTCCATTCGCCGTTGTGACGATCATCTCGTCGATGTAAAAGGTGTTGTTGCCGAGGTTGAAGCACGCGAAGCACATATCTTGAACCGACTCTTCTTTAACGGCGATTTCTATTACGGCTGTGGGCTTTGCATCTTCGGCGCGTTGCTTTCTTTCAGCGTCCCATTGGCGTTTCTGCCTGCGGCCTTCGATCCATCCAGCAACGACAAGGAACGCCGTCACTAGGACGAGTCCCCATGTCGCGACAGCCAGCGAACGCTCCGAGCTGAACCACTCAGAAATAGAAAATGTGGGAGGAGGCTGATGTGTTTGGGCTGTGGCCGTAGCTGTGGAATTGCCAGCGATAGAGGTAGAGACAATAGCGGTCGAAGTTGTTGCTTTTTGAGCCTGCACTGAATAGTGGGGCACGAATAGGCCCAGCCAAAAGAAACCGAAGAGGAAGGCCGCAAAGCCCATAAATCCTAAAGCGTTGCTCACGGCGTACTTCCAAGCACGGTACGAGTCATGATTCTTCGAATGGCAATACTCTTCGTAGCAATACGTCATCCAGAGAAGAAAGCAGAGGAGAAGAAAACTCGATGCCCCAAAAAGCCCGATAGTCAACGGCGCACCTTGCCTCACTCTATCTGCAAATCCGTTAGCGGGGCTGCTCTGATTCACGAGCAGATTGATTAGAAAGGCGACCGCGCCAGCGGAGAGCGTGACACATAATTTAGCCATGCCTGCGTATCGTTTCCAATGCGGGGTGAAGTCCCCAGCGTCTGTGGCGAACCCCCGGTTGTGTTTTGGATCGAAGTAGTGAAACCAATCACCCTTTTTCCAGGCAGTAAAGATCACCCAACCAGCAGCGGCAATGCCGAAAGGCACAACGACCCAAAGTACATTCCATAGTGATGAACCGAAATTTGCCATAGACACGATCTTTCTCTAAGAACTCAATAGTCGCGGTATTTCATGGCACAGCACAACGCGGCATGATCGACAATCCGGCGATCAATTGTACGCCGTCGAACCGAGGCTTCGTTCAGGATTTATGTCTCCAACATCATGCCGGTTGGCACTCCCAGATAGGTGCTTCGCGCATGATCCAGCAAGGCCGCAAGCCATGTCAGGACGCCGGGTGTATACATCTTGTCTACATCATTTTGCAAGCCGTCTCTCCTGTCATCGCTGTTTCTCATGAAGCTGACCGGGAGGGAGTGGGCATAGGTGGAAAGAAAATCATAGATGACCCATGAATCCGCGTCGGGAGAGAACTTGTTGCCCATCTCACGGAGGCTCAAGAACGCCGCCTTGTACCCCTTCAACAGTTCTTTCTGACGCTTGGCCTCAAGACCAGCGAAAAAAGGGTTATTGCGAAGGAGACCACGCAGTATCTCAGCCTCTCCGGTGAACCCCGCAACGTCCAGGGGCTTATCCATTGCCGTAAAGAGCCGGATTCTGTCGCAACGGTCGTGGAGATTCAAGAGATACATCTTTGCCATCCATTCGTCCGGTCCCGATGTCTCGCAAAAGTATTCGAAAAACATGATTGACTCAAACAGACTCCTCGATAGCAACGCGATTGTTGCAAAGTCCCAGATGTCTTTCTCGTTTTCGAGCTTGGGGCAGATACGCGCGAGGCTGACGCTGATGAAGCAAAGTCGCGCGAATAGCAGACGGGCTGATGGCGCTACCCCCTGGAAAGGCATTTCACGAACCTTCGCGTGCAGTCGAATGGCCTGAAGTACGATCTTACGAAACGTCTCCAGGCCTTTGCTGTATTCGCTGTCAAGTTCCTCATTCGTCATCAACAAGCCGCCGTATTCGATACGCCAAGACCTTGAGCCTTGAGTGCCCGGAGTGCCTCCAGGGCCTCAACCTTATCCCCGTGACTCATCCCGCTGAAAACGATGTCGAACTCATCGTCCGGCAATGTATCCGCATCGCCGAATAGCTCTTGTTCATGCTTGATCGCGGTTTCGTAGCACCCCATCCATATGTCGTCGAATACCTCTTGCCTCATCGTTCGTCCTCCCTTGAGTTAGTTCCGGTGGACGAATAGTAACCCAGCAAAAATTGCTCGGAATAGAAATCTGCAAACCATTGATAAAAAGTCATTTGCGGCACGCCTGGGAGGTCTAGAAATTTGGCAAAGACCAATCGTGGCGTAATGGACAACAGGAGCACACGATCAGGTATGCTATTGCCCATACATGGCAATCGACGAAACAGTGATGCAGCTCAGAACCAAATTGACGACCCTGAGAGATCAAGGTCTCGAATTCCTTACCCATGCTGAGCGTGCTCTAAAGGACGCCTCCATTGCGCCCCCAGAGGTTAGCTTTTTGAGTTGGCAACAATCTCAGATGCCGGACCCTGATTATTGGGCGCTTCTTTCTGAGGGCTACAAACAGAGAGGCTTGCAACTTCGGGGCGAAGCTCGGCAGGTCATGGCCGATATAGCCTCGGTTGCACAGCGGGCCGTGCTCGTTGATAGAGCAGACCTTATAGCACTCGGTCAAAGTTCCAAACGAGCAGCGGCGTCTATGAGGCTCCGTAAATTCAATTCCTGGGGCGTGTACATCCACCACGATGAAGGTAGCTACATCGGGTCAGACCCGCCGGGGCAGTCGGAAACCGATGTCCCAGTAGATGTGTGCCGTAGCGAATTCATCGAAGCCGTGGACGGCACGTTCGAGTTATTGCAAGTGCTCGGTGCCCGCAATGAGACCGCGACGGCTGGTACCGCTACATCAACGAACCTCAAGACGTACCGGCCCGGCACAGCTTTTATCATGATGCGCATCAACCCTCAGCTTCCAGAATTGAAGGACGTCCGTGACACAGTAGTCGATGTGTTCAAGACCTTCGGCATAACCGCTGTTCGGGCCGATGACCTCGAACACTCTGACGGGATAACAGAGCGCATCATCCAGCAGATACAGGATTCTGAACATCTGTTTGCAGACCTGACTCATGAGCGGCCTAGTGTCTACTACGAAATAGGTTATGCGCACGCCATCGGGAAGGCACCGATGCTCTATCGAAAAAAAGACACCTATGTTCACTTCGATCTTGCTTACCGCAACTGCCCTGAGTACGAGAACCTTTCCCAATTGAGAGAGTTGTTGACTAAACGACTCTCGGCGGCAACAGGCAGAAACCCGTCGAAATAAACGCGTCAATAGAAAAAGCAAGCGCATCGAATACGCCGTTGACTGGAATCGACCTGGAGCGTGCTCCCCCCCCATTGTCCAAGCCATAAATAAGCGTAGGTCGAAGGCGCTCGTATGCCTGGGAAGTTCTAGTCATACACCTTTGCAGCCGCAGTACCATCTGGGGCGTTAGAGCCGTAGATGGTACTGCGCAGCTCTGTATCCCGCTTGAAGCAGATAACTGAGAATCAATGTCACCAAGCAAGCTGTCCCAAAACCCAACGACGCTGCTTCGGCGGTCGCGATCTTCAGTTTGTGGTTCCACTCGGCTTTGATGGTGTCGTCAGAGGTTGCGCCGGGAAAGGTGATTGTCTTTCCATTAGGCATCTGTACCGTTTTGAGCAGGTTAGCCTTCGGTCGGACGCTGCCAAGATATCAAATATGTCTTTGAGTGGTGCCGCTATCTTTCCCTGACCGATCCATCTCGGGTCTGGTGGGTCGGTCATCGGAGAGACCGCCTGCTCCAATGTGTCGCCATTCGGTGGTGGTGTCAGTAGCTCCCAGTATTGAATATCGTCACCAGACGGGTGAACAGGCGGGGCTGCCTCGTTTCCGATAGCCCAGCAGCAGAAAAACGCGGGAGTCAAAGCCAAGAAAAGCACTACGACCACCAACCGATGCCACCATCGCTTCTCAAGCTCAAGACGCCTGAACGTCTTCCGCCAAGGAAATAGAACACCGATGATCTTGCGCATAGTCTCTCCAGAAGGTGTGATGTGAAATCCAGCCTATGCCGTCTGGAGCAGGCTTACAACGTAGAATCGCGATATGAAGCACGCCGAAGAGAATGTCTTTGAATACTGGGGATATGAGGTCAAAAAATCCGTTGACCCAAATGCGCAAGATTCTTACGTTCTCGACTATGACGACCGACGGATTGAAGGTCTGTCCGGGTACGACCTGACCGTGTATCTGCTATGCGAAGGCTTGCCTGCGACGGTTCTGAGTCAATGCGAGTTCTATCAAACGTATATCTTCGCCCGGTGCCAGAAGTAGTTAGCCGAAGGTGGCCGGAACGTTGGGCTAGGCCCAAACCCACCATCGCCAATCCCACCCACAACGAATCGCTGAATGTTTCGTAATACTCACAACGACGCCTATCCCCTGAATTTTCCATGACTTCCCCCCGTGCAGACACGAAAAAGCCCCAGCCGGAGCCGGGGCAGATGTGGGGGGAGGTGGGGAAGTAGATCAGGACGCCGCGTAGTTGTAGACGCTAGCGCGACTGATGCCGAACGCTTGGGCGATGGTGGCCTTATCCTCACCGGCAGCCACACGGTTCCGTAACTCCTTCACTTGGGCGGGTTTCAGTATCGCGGCGCGGCCCAAGTGCTTGCCACGTGCCTTCGCCGCTGTGATTCCCTCACGCTGGCGCTGTCGAATCATGTCGCGCTCGAACTCAGCAGCACTCCCCATCACGCCGAGCATCATCTTCGCGATGGGAGTGTCGTCGCCGGTGAACGTCTGGGCCTCCTTCACGAACTCTACAGTCACGCCACGCCCGGTCAGTTCTTTGACGAGCGCCAGCAGATCGGCGAGGGAACGGGCAAGGCGGTCCATTGAGTGGACAACCAGCACATCACCCTTGCGGACATGCCTGAGTGCAGCCTGGAGCTGGGGCCGGTTAGTGCTTGCGCCGGACGCTTTATCCTCGAACCGCTCGTCTAAGTCAACGCCATCTAGCTGCCGTGCCGTGTTCTGGTCCGCGCTGCTCACTCTGATATAGCCAACCCTCTGCCCGCCTTTTGCTGCTGTCATCGTCCTGCCTCCGTACAATAAACTCTAGACCTTTATAGATTGCGTGTCAATAACTGAATAGGACCTTTTTGACAAACGAAAATCAAGCACTTACAGGCACCACGGCATCGTGTCACAAAGTGTACTTTTCTGACGGTCGAAACTCCTCAGAGAACGGTCCATGGGTGTAGGATTCACCCACTATGGCAAACCCTAACTGTCCGCGATGCGAAGGCACATCTTTCAGCTATTCAACGAGCACCCAGGCGGGCGTTGCTCGTCTGCTGATCTACTGCACAAGCTGTGGTGCGGTTGTCGGCGTAGTCACCAAATAGAAGTACGAAATTCTTAGCTGCTGTTGCACGAGCACCTGTGTTTGCTGGGGTAGCTGCTCGTTGGTCCGACGCCTTCCGCGAGGATGGGAAGGTGCGGCTGCCGTGCGCCCCCAACGTCCCTGGGGGCTAGGAGTCCCTGAAGCATGCTTCCCGAGGCCGCCCGGCAGGGAGTCTCCGGCCCCGACGGTCACTTGGCTGAAGCTGACGCGGCCAGCGAATCAAACCTCCCCCACCCCCCGTTCAAAAAGGGGCCATGATTCCCATCCCTCGGTCCGTCCGACACTGGGGCTAGGAGTCCCAACCTCCCGCTACCAGCCCGCTACGGTGTAAGTAAGCGGCCCGCTAACGGCCATTTTTCGTCGTCGCTCATAGATAGTAGAGGACCAACCGATGAGCAGATTGCCGCGCCGTTTCGATGCACCTATGAAGGTGCTCCGCGAACTGGCGAACTCAAGAAGTGAACGCGTAAGACTCCAAGCAGCGATGAGGATGACTGACATTCTCCTAGCCCATCTGGATGCAGAACAGCGGGTGACAATCGCCGTGGAGCGGGCAGCAGCACGGAAAGCTGAGGCAGAAGCCAGCGTGATTCCGCCAATGGCCCCAGCACCGAGTGCTGAGGAACGCGCAAGAGCCTTCCTCGCGTCGGTGAGACCCACCGCAATGAAAGGAACAATACCGAGTGCATAATCCCGAGTTAGATCAACTTCACAGCGTCGTTGAAAACGACGAAGTGCCGATGCAGAAGCGCCGGGACGCCGCCGACCACCTAATCGAAATGGCCGTCGAGGGTGTGCCGGAACCAAGGAACGATGACCAGGAAGTCTTGGCGAGGATGACTCCGTGGTCAGATGGTCCGGTGAAGTCCCTTGTGCTTGGGATCAGCTTCGCGAAGGCCGCATTGGGCGAGAACCTAGCCGACGCGATATCGGAAGTTCAAAAAGTTCACCGCCTCCGCTCTGTCCTCGCGGTCGTAGTCGATGAGTCCGCGCATCGCCTGGAACGGCTGGCGGCTTGCCAGTGGGTCCTAGCGAATTACGGACACATCTCGAAGTGGAGGGCGAATAACTACGGCGCACAGAACTTGCTTGCAGAGGTGTCGTTTCCGACCGCGACGAAATGGACCTACGACGGCAAGCTGCCAGTAGAGCGCCCGCCGCTCGAACTCAAAGACGTGTGGGCACTATAGTTGCTCGACGTGATTGGTACGGCGTCGAGAAGCTGGGAAGTGTTCACCAGGAAGTCTTGCAAGTAGTAGATAATGCTTGACTTATTCAGGAAATCGTGATACGATGTAGTTGTAGCCATGGGATAGGTTGAGCCTGACAAGGTTCCCCGACCCGCCGCCTTCGGGCGGTTTTTGAAGCAAGCTCCATCAGAGCACCCAATCAAAAGAGTATGAGTTGCTGGTGAATGTTTACCAGTAGTTTAGGAGCTTGAGTTGCACCATTTTTAGTGCACAATCTAGGTCTACAAAAGCCTCGTCTTTATTGGGGTTTGCGAACTATCTGACATTGATGCTCGTTTTCTTGCGAAACGCTGACATTGATATTCATGCGAATCTCCAATGGTGACGCGCGTCCGGTGAACTTTCTGACATTGAAAGTTCTATTTCGGTATAAGGGCACACTGCACCGGAAACGGAGATACACAGCTAGAGGCAGATGGTGTATGCCCCTGTGTCCTGACGGTCGTCTCCATTGTGGATGGTAGGCATCTCCCTTGGGTGAATGCTCATGGGTGGCATTGCAATAAGGAAGAAAGAATGATGCACGCATGAAACTCTTTGAACTAGGCATCCCCTACTTGAAGTTGAGCACGGATATCTTGCACTTGCATTCCCGTGCTTCGGTGCTGGAGTTGCTGCGTCTGTATGGCGGCGCATTCGCGCTGAATAGCCTGCAACGCGGAACACCGTACACCCACCGCAGGCGGCGCGAGACACTAGCGGAGTTGGCCCAGAGGGAGCTTGTATCCCTGGATGACAAAGGCACTCCCGAAGCTACCGCCATCCCCGCGAACAAGCTTGCGGAGATTCCGACACACTTACCGTGGGATGAATTGTCGTTGGCCGAGCTGAGAGTCTGCATTGCGTTGTATGCCTCGGCTAAGCACCAGCGAGCACCGTATTTCTCGTGGGAGGGTCGTCGAGATAAGCTGGCGAAAGTGGCGCGAGTCAGCCGTCAAGCAGTGGGGGCAGCCCTCGCAGAACTCGCGAATAAAGGCATCCTCAAAACGAAGTCGCTGAGGGAAGCAGGTTCCCGATGGACTCACGGAACATTGATCCAACTGCTCGACGTAGCGTCAGGTGCATCCCTCAACGATCTCGGCTGGTTCTTCCGCAACCGGGTCAACGAACTGGATGTGCTGACTCGATATCGTCTCGCGCTGAAGCCTCAGCTCGATTATGTCCACGGATTCACCGCAGACAGCGGAATGCGGCTCACTTGCCCGTTATGTCTAAACCCCGACCGAACCTTCAGAGTAACCGCGACCGACACAGCCGATGCCTGGAAATGTTTCGCGTGTTCCCGCTCAGGTGACTCAGCAAAGCTATGTGCTCTCCGGAGCTTTCAGCTTTGGAAGGAGCCGGAGTTCGATCTCACCGCGATTCGGGCTTACATGGGCGCAGGCACTCAGCACGGACTACAGGAGATCACCAATGCTTGTATCGGATAGAGCTACAAAGTTTCAAGCTCTTTGGAAAGCGGTTTCAGATGTCCCGCCGCCGGAGCTGGCACAGTTCATCAGATGGTGTCTCAGATTCGATGACGAGCTTCTTGAGAAAGCGATCATGAAGGCCGCCGCGAAGTTCCACCGTACAGGTACAGATTCGGACCGAGCGTATCGGTATGTAACAAAACTGCTGTTCAACCTGCTTGACGAAGAGATGAGAGCACCTGCTCTCAGAAAGGGAAACATGAACCACGAACAACCCCTCTCCGAGGGGGTGACCTCGCATCTGGAAGCCACCTATGCATCCACACCAAACCACTATCGCGACATAGCCGAAGGGGGTCTCCGCTCAGGGAACGTTACGACCGAGACGACCATCAGCGATGTAAACGCGATCCTCGCTGAGCATAACGCTACGCGGCAGTAGACCAGAATGGGACGGAATGACGGACGAAATCAAGAAAAAGAAGAAATACGACAAAGACCTCAAGCGGGCGCGAGAAAGGTTCCATGCGGAGAAGGTACAAGCCGCGCTGAAGGAAGCGATTCTTGGAGTATCTGGAACAACAGTGTTCGATGTGCAGCGCATCGTTGGACAGCTCTTCGAGCGCCTTCAGGACCATCGCTATCCGAAAGGTGTTGCATACGCCAGGCTGTTCCAAGCTGAGGCTGTTGCCTGGGCATCGCGGCAAGCTCAACTCGTCGTAAAACTGCGTCAGATACTGAGTGGACGTGAACGCGATGTTCTTGACACCATGCTGTTCCTTCGGCTGCCGGAGTTCGCAGGCTGCGTGAATGATGCCGACGCACTCCAGGTGTGGACGCAGGTTATTGCCCGCCGAGAAACTGAGGGCATCGAAGCATTGGCAACTTGGATCAAGGTTCATGCCGCAGCAGTCAGGTCCGGTATCCGGCGCGTACTGGTGGACTGTCGTGACCTGGAAGGCTGCATTGACGATGTGGAAGACCAGTTGTTCTCAGAGATGTGGATGTATGTAGCGGACCATGCGGCAAAGTTTGCAGATACGGAAGGCCTTAGAGCCGAACTCCATTGGAGGGCGTACTGGCGGGCACGCGCCTGGAAGACGGAACGAATCCGGCTTCTAAAGAAGGGCGACGCCCCAAAACCCGCATCAACTGACGGAATCGAAGAAACCGAATCTGAGCTTGCATATTTGCGAGAGCAGGGAAAATGCTCACCACGTCCCATCGTCCTTGGTCCCGGCGATGAGCACGCAAACGACGCGTACAAAGAGGGGCTTGGGGATGAAGGCAAGGTGAGAATGTGGTCAGGGGCCATCGACCTTGAGCAATATCACAATCCGATTGTCATCCGCGACCTGCCCTGGACCTACGCTGATCTTGAACGCGAGTTACGCCGTGCCGGTCCCTTTCGTGCGGACGAGGTTTACGACGCGGAGACCTGTGAACAAACGCTCTTGGCAGCCTAGAAAAATCGTCGCCGCTCTATGTATGTGTGAGGCATCAATCGGGGCACAGAGCGGGAATCACCCGCCGCCCTGATTACGGCCTTCTTATCGGTATCCGACGACCAACGACAGAGCTTCAAAAGGCCGAACGTACACGGTACGTTTCCGTCGTCGTGCCGGGGCAGTTCCATATCATCCACGCTCGCAATGCCACGAATCGACCACATCAGACGGTCGCAGCATCGCGCCCGTTGTGTTCCCTGGGCTGTAGCAGCAAAAATCCAATCAGGAGAGAAGTGGAAGCATTACAACCCAATGACCCGGCGCGTCCTGCGTCCATGTCAAAACGTGACCTGCTTGAGCGTTATGAAAACGCGTGCATGGCAGTCATTTGCGAGTACGTCCGCATAAGAAGCCTCTCGCCGATCATCGCGAGTCAAATCGACCCCGAACCAACCAACCAACCCCAGAAGCTCACCTTCGACCTCGTAGGCTACGCCGTGGACATTGAGAAGGCGACCGAGAAAGCTCTTGAGGGTAGACCGGACCTGCAACGAAATTGGTTTCAACTGGCGTTTGGCGAACCGGTTGTCGCTGCTCCGAAGAAAGAGCTTTTTCTTCGCTGCGGTCGCTTATACATCGCCCGAAATTTAGCACCCTCCCGCTACTGGCTGCGTGATCGCTATGCCCACCGGAGGAAACCATGAGCCTTTACCGCACGCGGAATCAGGGTGTCTGCGCCATCATGCGTTACGTGTATGGACCAGCCGTTCACATCGCGACGTTCATCGAGCAGCCGAAGGGAGCGACCTTCCTCATTGACGATGTGGAAGGAAGATGTGCTGAGATTGCGAGAGCTTACCACCGCGACGACAACGGCCCAGGCTTTCCAATCGAAGACCCGAAGACCCTTCTGGACGAGTTCATTGCGACTCGGCACACGCTTACGGCTGCAATCCAGGACGGGAAACATTGGAGAACTGACTTATGTCCACGACACGCGTAATGCCCGGCCTCATCAATCTTGAGGGTCGCACCGTAGGAACGCTGAAGGTTGGCGACATGGTTGCCCGACATCCACGGCCTCGCTACGAGGTGACGTGTGCGTGCGGCAGTTCGACGACGGAAAGCCACGACCGCCTTATGTCCGGCGCGGCCAAGTGCATGTCGTCCACCCACAACAAACTGACAGAGCAACGTCAACGCCTCAACGAATCCGAGAGCATCGCCGCCCAGCGTCGAGCTGATCTTGAGGCTGCCCAACTTCAGGCGTCAGCCGCACGCATGGATGCTGAAACCGATGGTTGGGAGCGTCCCACAAAGTACGCCCCTACACCATCACCCCGCCCGATGACCGCCCGTGAAGTCATCGCGGCCCGCGAGCGTCGTGAAGCTGAGGAAGCTGCCCAGAGAGAGGCCGAACGTCCACGACGCGAAGCAGAACGCAAAGCCGCTCAAGAGCAGGCCGAGCGAGAAGCAGAGCTACACGAACGTGGCGAGAAACAGAAGGCGTACTGGGCTGACTGGATTCAAGCGGATGCAGACCCTAAGCTCGTGGTCAGCTACGCCATGCGTGCGGCCTCCATGCCGACGAAGGACGCCGAGGCGTTCACGGCAAAGGCAGCCGCGCAGTTCGCGAGTGAGCCTGAATACGCGGCCTATCGAACCTTAGAAAATGCCGATGTCATTCTGGGGTATCTCCGCAGGAACGGCGTGCTCATTGCCGACGTTGAAACGATCCGTGCGGCATTCGTACGCCTTCGTGACCTTGGGTTGTTGAAGCAAAAAACAGCCCTTCAGCCGCCAGCAGAGCGGCCCGAGCCTGTGAACCTCGCCGTCCCACCAGAACGGGCAAACGCCACTACGCCATCAGGCCCGAAGGTCTATCGAGGCCGCGATCAACTCACCGGCGAGATGCGCGACTTCTCAAATTGGGAGGTTGACCGCATGTCTTCCGAAGATTACCGACGGACCTTCTCAATTGCTCCGACGGTCGCTGAGTTATTCACCGCGATGTCCGATACACGATAACCCAATTCGGCGCGGTCTTCCTTCTTCTTCCGCGCCGCTTTGCGGTCCCGCCATGCCGACTGCTCCGGCCTTCTCCTCTACCGGCGGGACCGCATCAAAATTCGATTCTGCCCTTCGTCTGCCGACGAAAGGGGACCGCTGGGCAGAGGCCCGCGAAGCCATCCAAGGCGGTCCCCACTCCTTCAGGAAACTATGACATTCGATACACCCGACGACCAGCAGCCGGTCTCCAGCGTCCCCGACACAGGCGACGATAATACGCAGCCTCAGCAGACTACCCAAGACCAGTCTGTCGCAACTGTTGCGGTGCAGCAGCCTACCCAGCCTCAGCCCGCAAACGAACAGGACAATGCAGCGGTGGTCAGCAATGCCGCCGCTGTGCCTGCGGCCCAAGCGCATCCTGCAATACAAAAGGCGAGCGTTCTTCGCTCTGTTGCCGAAACCCTAGCTGGCGGTCCTCGCTTTACAACGAGCATCGACGCTACAACCGGCGCAACCACGCGCACGAAAGTCCCCCTTTCCAGCCGCGACATCGGCCTCGCGATTGCGATGGAGGCTGTCACGGGTGCTCTCGGCGGTCTCGCCGTCACCGGCCCCGGAGCTACGGGTCGTGCCGCCGCCGCTGGTTATCAGCAGGTATCGCAGGCGCAACAGCAAGCGCAGCAGAAGCAGGAACAACAGGCCCAGCAAGATTTTCAAAACCAGTCCCAGCAGCTCGCCAGACGCGCGTCCATCTACGAAGCCAATTCTCGCGGGATTTTGAATACCAGCGAGGCCGAGGCAAGGGGTGCGGACGCGCTCGATAAGCTCACCGACATTAACAGGGCTTCGGGCGTTCTGGACGTTAGCCCAGACCTCCTAGACAACGGTGGTACGCCGATGACCCAAGCGGAGTTGCTTGATTCATTGAAGACCGGGAAGCTATCGCCGACCGATCAGCTTGGTCCCGTTGCCGGTCGCGTTGAGATCACGAACCCCGACGGCTCGAAACGGTGGGAGGCAACTCATCTCATCATCAAGGACCCCGGCGCTCCGGTCGCACTCACTCAGGACGATTGGAACCGCTACGCAGACGGCGGCGTCCCTGGCTTTCCAAAGGGAACCAAAGTCGGTGGAGGTCTCACGATCCCGCTGCGGATGAAGGTGAACGCGAATGAGCAGCTTGCCTCGCACTATTTGGCAGCTCAGCGTCTTCACGATCTAAGTAACGTGCTCGATGGTACCCAGTACGCATCGAAGGTTCCTCAGTCCATCGACTTCTCGAAGCCCGGTGTGAATACCGCGATGCAGCGCTTTCAGACGTACGTCTCGCATGACGCGGCCAATCTCCAAGACCCCTTCGCTGCACTTCAGGCGATGGGCCAAGCGAAGCGTGATCCGAAGACCGGTCAGATACAGCCGAACCCTGACGCCAAATACGTTGACGCCGTTGCGTCCGTGTTCGGTGGGTGGTCAGTTCTAGAGGCGGCACACGATCAGCTCGCGGCCAACCAGAAGAGTGCCGAGCAGTTCAGCATCATCGACTCCGAGGCGAAGGCCCAGGCCGTCTTAGCCGCGCCCCAGAAATTCTCAAAGGATCAGCTCAGCGCGGCATCCAACTTCGTCCGTATCTCGCAAAGTGAAAGCATAACCAAAGCGACTGCGGAAGCCCGCGCCCATGCCATTGCGACCGGCGCTGACCGAGAGGCAATGATGAAGACCGGCGTCAACCCGATCAGCGGGGAGAAGCTGACGTTACAGAACGCACCTGACTCCATGCTGGTAGACCCGCGTGGGAACGTCGTTCCGCAGAATCAGCAAGCGCTCTACAAACCTACTGCCCAGGAGCGACAGACCGCAGACACGGCCCGTCAGGTGCTCGCGATCAGCTCTGATCTTCAGGCACAGATTGCGAGAAATCCCGGACTCATCGGCCCTCTGTCAGGGAACTCTGCGAAGGCATTCGCACCGTTCGGCATCGGCACCGAGGCGGCCCAGAAGATGCTCGACAATGTGAGCCTTTTACAGTCGGCAGTGACCAAAATGCACACAGGCCGATTCTCAAGCGAGATTCTCAAGAAGTCCGGCAGCCTGATCTTCCCTGGCATGAATAATGACCAATTCGCGGGCGCGATGGATAGCCTGAAGGATGTTGCAGGCCGTTACGCCAATGAAGATCAGCTTACGACCGTGGCGAGCTTCAGACAGCAACAGCAGAACGCGTCGAGTCTCCAGTCTCAGCCTCAGCAAGGAAGCGGGCAACCTGATCGTGTTGTGCCTGTAGGCGCAACGCCTGGACGTGATCCGAAGACCGGCGTTATCCTCGGCTACCGCACGGCAGATGGGAAAGTGGTGAAGTTCTAATGCTCGACACAAATCAACCTGACATGGACCAGCAAGCCGGACAAGGAATGGTCTTCGACTCGTCTCCTGTATCGTCTCCAACCCCGGTATCGTCTGCACCAGCCAAGCCTTCGCCATCACCTAGCGCGGCACCCGACGGCGGCATGGTCTTTGACTCTGCTCCCGTCTCTCAGCCCGAGCAGCATGGTCTTATAAACCGCGCCTATGAAACGTCCGGCCTCAAGGGCATCGTAGACCTCGGAACGCAGTCCGCGAAGTACGCCGTGCAGCGCCCCGTCGACTTGTACCACCAGATGATCGAGACCGCGAAGGCCGGTGACTGGAAGGCAGCTACCAGTCTGGCGACCGACATCATCACCGGTCAGGCCTTCACCGCTGACCATCCTATAGTCCAAGCTGCGAAGGCGATCATCATGCAACCCGTTCACGAGGTCGCTGCCGCATACAAAGCGGATCGTGCAGCCGGGGGTAGCGTGAAAGGACTTGCAAAATCCTACAACGACCTCAAGGACCGCGTGCAGGCCGACGCTGCCAAGGGCAGCGCATCCGGTGTCGTTGGCGATCTTGCCGGGACGCTTGACTCCCATGCTGCCGGGGTCATTCCCCTCATGGGTCCCGCTATTCGTCAGATTGGATCGAACCTGGATGAAGACCTGCACGCGCAGAACTACCGGGCCGTCGCCGGTGACATCCTGGGGCCGCTCCTGACGTTCGGGGTAGGTAAGGCTATCAGTTCGCTTGGCGAAGCCGCTGAGGGCGCTGTAGACACCGCCAAGCCGTCCTCCGCAAAGATCGCGGGAGAGGATGTGCCGGTCGCGTCCAACAATCCGCAACTGCCCACCCAGTCCGTATCATCCCGCTTGGCGTCATCCGTCGCGACTGAGCAGGGCGCGAAGGGTTTCGTGAATGATGTCGTAGCGCCAGCGGCCCGAAAGGCCGCGCAATCGAACTTCGTGCAGTCTGCCTTGGATGCCGTGAAGGAACTTCGGAAAGTCCGTGGGGAGAACCCGCCCCCGGCGACCGCAGGAATACCCTCTTCGCTGACCTCTGTCGATGACATCGCGAGTCTGCTCAAGAAAGAGGCATCCCACACCTATAGCATCCTGGACGACGCAGCCGAGCCAGAGGTATCCGCCTGGGACAAGAAGTACGGGGATGCGGAAAAACAGCCCACCCTTTACGGAGCGGATGATAAGCCGCTCCCGACTCCAGATGTCCCACCACGGCCTAAGCTCTTCACCGAGTTGCAGGACCAGATCACCGACGCGAAGAGCACCCTCAAGAGCCGCGTATCGAGCCAGACGGATAAGGCTACTGCAAAGGCGAACCTGCCGGAGTACCAGCGCGAGATGGATGCCTTCCTCAATAAGCACGCCGATGTCGTGAAGCCTGGAGAACTGGATGCAGCGAACCGCACCTACTCCCAGGGAATTCGTTATCAGTGGCTCGCGAATCGGATACGCCCGATGTTGCAGGGTGCCGGAGACGGCAGTAGCTTCGGCGCGGAAACGGCTTCTATCAACCGTACGGCTCTGAATAAGCTCCCCGCGTACTTCGACAACAAGTTTGGTGCCGGAGCGTTCGCGAAGCTGCTCGGATCTGATGGCCTGAAAAATTACAACGACGTGTTGGGCGCTCTTGCCACCCCAGAGACCGGTAGCGGGCTGGCCGAATGGGTGGGCAAGTTGCCTTTCCATACAGGCGAACTTGCGAAGGCTCCGGTATCTGCCATCGCGGATAAGCTGCTGTTCAATCCGAAGGCAGGGCATACGGCGCTGACGTTGTGGAAACAAGCGGGGAAGAATGTTCAGGCTGCTCCGCTGTCTCCGGCGCTCGAAGAGCCGGAGGAGTAGGGCTTATGCAGATTGTTGTAATTCGCTTTCCCGTATCGAGTACGCTCTGTACCTGCGAAACGACCAAGTGAAGTCATGCCCCGTCTTAGGCTCACCGCCTGGACGGGGGCCTTTTCTCTTTCTACTCAGGAGATACAGACGGTGCGAATGCAAAGACCGTGAACGCCTTGTAGAAACACAGGTTGTAAATCCAGCCTCCTAGAATCTGAGCCATGGCGTACTGAAACACATCAGGCGAATCAGTTGGCTTTACGTTGTACTGAACCTGCCCAAACATCGAGAGGAATCCAGACCAACCCGCCGCCTGAGCTTCCGTCGTGTCGCCCTGGAATGACAGGTTGGGGAGAATGACTTCCCAGTTAGGAATGCGTTCGTTCGTATCGCGGAAGTGCAGAGCCGTGACGCAAGCATTCATTACGGCCTCGATGCGGTCCGTCTGCATGGTGAATGCACCGACAGTCTGACCGTGCAGCGTGACGGGACGTATATCCGCGAAAGTCATATTCAGCAGCTTGGGCGAACGATCAAACGAGCGCAGTGCTTTATCGGCAAAGTGCTGCTGACCTACATCGTTCGTGCCGAACATGGTGGTGATGACGTTTCGCGCATACTCGACATCTTTGGAGTTCGCATTGTTATGCGCCTCACATGAAGGCACAGTGATAAGGTTCAGCCGCTGCCCTTCAGGGAAGAACGAATATGGAGGCGTGTGTTCCTTGGTGGTTGCGGGCTGGTCGCAGGCGTAGCACGTTGCGTTGTTCATATGGGACGACCTCAAGCATTGGAACTAAGATCAATAGCTCAGTTTACTACTTCCGTCGGGGGCAGTCTGCTCCTGACCTCGTTGCTCTCCAGCGATGATGCAAGCCAAGAAGGATGGACTGCACACCGTAAAGCAATCGAGCGGCAAGCCTGTAAGGCCCAGGCGCAATAGGTTGAAACGTGGACAATCCCACAATCGAAGCACCCCTGACAGCCGAGGAATTATCAGGCATCCTTCCCCTCCACCCAGAGACCATCCGAAAATGGGCACGCGAAGGCAAAATCCCCTGTGTACGCCTCAGCGCCCGCCGCGTTGTCTTCCTGCCGTCCAAGATTAGGACTTGGCTGGAATCGCGCAATGGATACACTGATAACGCAGGTCGTACTGCCCCAACCGAACAGGAGAAGGCAGCATGACAAACGCTCTCACATCACTTCCAACCCTCAAGCTCTCCAGAGAGCGATACCAACGCGGCTATTTGACAACCGAATCTAGAAGCAGCGGGCCGGATGTCTGGACGTACCGGTGGCGCGAGCCATCCGGTAATGGGCAGAGCGTCAGGCGTAAGCGCATCATCGGCACCGTGCAGGAGTACAAGACGGAGACGGCGGCGCGTAAGGCTGTTGACGCGCTTCGTTTGGACATCAACGCCGAAGCCGTCAGCACAATTCCAATGACCATCCGCGAAGTTGTTGGGCATTACGTAGAGAAGGAGCTTTGCGACGGACGCGGCAAAACGCCCAGGACACGGGAAACGTACCGTCAGCATCTTGACGACTACATTTTGCCGAGATGGGGAGCCGAGCGCATTGGAGACGTGAAGGCGTTCCGTGTAGAGGCTTGGCTTGAGGGTCTGGACAAAGCAGATGGCACCAAGTCCAAAACGAAGGCTGTCTTCAGTGTCGTCTATCAACACGCATTGCGATACGGGTGGGCTACACGCAATCCGATCCGAGAGGTGAGGCAAAGCGCGAAGCGTCGCGAGACCCCGGATATCCTGACGCCGGAGGAAGTGGGCAGATTGCTCAGCCTGCTCCCTGACTACGCCCGAACAATGGTCGTCGTGGCAGCCGTCACCGGTTTGCGGCGCGGCGAGCTTGTCGGTCTAAGGTGGGAGGATGTTGACTTTGAGAACGGCAAGATTCAAATTCGCCGCTCCTTGGTCGATCAAATAGCAGGGGAGCCGAAGACGGAAACGTCTAAGCGACCCATTCCGCTGGAGCCTGCTCTCGTCCATGCGTTACAGTCCTGGCGTGAGAAAACCCCGTACATCAAACCTGGAGATTGGGTTTTCGCATCGCCGTACGACCTGGGCGCGAAACCCTACTGGCCATCCACGGTGCTGCAAAAAGTGATTCAGCCCGCCGCGCGCGAAGCTGGAATACTAAAGCGTATCGGATGGCATACGTTCAGGAGAACAACCGCAACGTGGTTGCTGGCCAACGGGGAAACCGTCAAGACGGCTCAGGAACTCATGCGTCACGCATCTCCGGCGATGACCTTGGGTGTCTATGCCCAGGCAATCGACAACGACAAACGGGTAGCGCAAGGCCGCATCAGTTCGCTGTTGGGACTGCATTCCGCAAAGGCAGAATTGGCCATTTCAGCTTAGTGGCCCCTTCTGGACCTTCGCTTGGCCCCGAATCGGCTGTTTCTCACCGCTAAGTTGTTGATTTGATGGTGGGCACAGCAGGATTCGAACCTACGACTTCCACCGTGTGAAGGTGGCACTCTACCGCTGAGTTATGCGCCCTATGCTGGACTGGGTCGTCGTCGCAGGAAATCTTTTCGGAGATCCGCCCGACTGTTGTGATCATACCACTTCAAAAGAAGCCGTCCAAAAATCGTGCGTGCAAAACTCTCGATTCCCCTTCCGCGGCATCCTAAGTAGTATCGATCAAGCACGATGCCATCCGCCTCTCACATTCCGCAGTCCGAGAAACCCGACCCGACGATACCGGCCCCCGGTGGCGACGCGTCGCTGAGCGCAGATTCATTCCCGGATTCCAGGAACGGTGGCGAAAATCAAGGGGAAAAGTTATCTCCCGCGCAACCTGACGGCGAAGACCGGGTTACGACAGATATGGGCACGCTTGCGATCCATCCCGGAATGCTTGAAGACGCTCCCGAAGTCGCTGCGCATCACGCGCCGACTGACTTCGCCGCCATGGAAGACTCTGCCATCATGCTCGAGCTCAGTGCGGGCAATATGCAGGCCTTCGACTACCTGCTGCGCAAGTACCGGAAGCCAATCGTGAGCTTCATGTACCGGATGACGCACAATCAGGCGGTTGCCGAGGAGTTGGCGCAGGAGGTCTTCCTGCGGGTCTACCGTTCGCGTGAGACGTACCGCGCGGAGGCTCGTTTCAGCACGTGGCTTTACCGGATTGCGACGAACCTTGGGGTGAACCACGCCCGGGATACGCGCCACGAGCGCTCCGCCTCGACGGTTTACCTCGACGAGCCCGATCCGGAGACCGGTTCGACGCCGGATGTGGCTGATTCCACGCCCACAGTCGAAGCGGACCTGCTGAAGAGCGAGCGGATGCATGCGATTCGCGATTTTGTCATGGGGCTTCCCGAACGCCAAAAGATGGCGGTCCTGATGCATAAGTATGAAGGCATGGACTACCGCCAGATCGGCGACGTGCTGAAGTTGTCGGAGTCTGCCACCAAATCACTTCTCTTCCGCGCGTACCAGACGCTGCGGGAAAAGCTGAAGGGCTTTGTTTAATGAGTTTTGACGAGATACGGACGCGCATTGCGAGCGTCGAACGAGAAAGGAAGCGAAGATGAACTGCAAAACGTTCCAGAACGAACTCCCCGAGCTTCTGCTGAACCCGGCTGCCCCGTCGAACGCGGCCGCGATGGCCCATATGATCACATGCCCTCCCTGCGAAGAGGAGTACACCTCCCTGGCATCCACGATCTCCGCCATGGATTCCTGGACGGCGCCCGAGGTAAGTCCCTATTTTGACCAGAAGATGGCGGTTCTGCTCCGCGAGGAGCAGGCAGAGCCCAAGCTTGGCTTCTTTGCCCGTCTGCGGGACCACCTTCTCTTCAACACCGGTCGTCAGTTTCGTCCCGCGGTGGCGGGTGCGCTGGCTCTGGTGCTAATCCTTGGTGGCGGCAGCTACTCCAGCATGATGAAGATGAACCAGGTGTCCACGCCGCAGGTTTCGGCGACGGTGGAAGATCTTCAGATTCTGGACAAAAATGCCACGACGATCCAGCAGATGGACCAGTTCCTGCAGGATGACGACTCGAGCGATGACAAGGCACCGAGCTAGCCGATAGTTTTTTGCCGTTTCCCCATGCTTTTGTCCTACATATGGGAGGTATACCGTTTACACTGGGCCGGGCGAAAACATATCAGACAGTTTTGAAACCAACTACGTCCCAGTCGCATCTGCCTCTATCCCTGCACCCTATGCAAACCTCTCTCCCAACTCGTCGTTCGTGGCATCGCGAAGCCGGCAGGGGAGTCTCTGCGTTGGCGGTGAAGGGTGCCGCTGTTTGCTTCTTGTTTGGAATAAGTGGTTTAGCGCAGCACGCCCCGATCTTCCGCGCGCCGAAGCAGAATGCTCCGGCACCCCGTCCATCGAATAACTACCAAACCCCTTCGAATCAGGCGCCGCGAAATCAGAATCTGAATAATGGTACGGGCGCGCGCAACAATCCTCACCTGAACGAATGGATGAACCGCCACCGCGATCTTCCTCTGGAGCAGCAGCAGAGGGCGCTCGAATCCGAACCCGGGTTCCGTGAACTCCCTGCACAGACTCAGCAGAGGATGCGCGACCAACTGAGCCAGTTGAACAGCATGAAGCCGGATGAGCGGAGCCGCTTCCTCGAACGCAACGAAGCCATGGAGCGCTTGAGCGTCCCGCAACGCCAGCAGGTTCGCTCGGTCGCGGTCCAGCTCGCGAGTCTTCCTGAGGATCGCCGCAAGGCGGTGCGGAAGGCGTACCGGGATCTGCACACGATGCCGGATGCTCAGAGGCAGCAGTATATGAATTCCGCCGCGTACCGGAGTCAGTTCAACGACCAGGAGCGGGGAACGATCAACAGCCTGATTGCAGTCGAGCCCTTGTTATCGCGGTTCCAAAGCGATCCGCAGCAGCCCTAGAGGGTTAGCGATGCAAAGCTCTTGGCCGGGCCGCTGCTTCGGTTCCGGTTTGACCTGCGGGGCTGGAATCGCCTAACCTTGTCTTTATGAAGATGTACCCAGTTCGCTGTTGTTGCGGCCTCGTCCTGACGGCCCACGCAGACGCGCGTCTTCTCTAGTCTTACCCTTCTCCTCCAGGCGCATCCCCGCCCTTATCTTTTTCCATAGAATCGAGTACGTTCCATGAAGCTGCTTCCTGCTCTTCTTTTGTTTTCTCTGACTTCCCTTGCCCAGACACCTGCCAAGGTCACCGGCGACTGGACCGGTTCGGCGACATCGCATGGCCAACAGGTTCCGATCCATCTGCGGATTACCGGTACGGCAAAGTCCCTGAACGCCGCTCTGATCAATGGTCCGGAGAGCTCGCCGGCGACTGGTGTTTCGGTCGCTGGAAACCATCTGCTGGTCAAGTTCAACTACTACGACAAGACGCTGGATGCGACGATCGCGGATGGCACGCTGACCGGAAGCTATGGGACGAAGACGGTCCGTTATCCGTTGACGATGAGCAAGGCGCCCGTGCAGGTGGTGAAGGGCAGCGTGGCCCCGAAGATCGACGGCGACTGGGAGGTCGCGGTGAAGAGCGCCAAGGGAGAGTCCGCCTGGCAGCTTCGCGTCGCCCAGACAGGGCAAAATGTGAAGGCCGTGATCCAAAGGATCGATGGGGATACGGGTTCGCTCTACGGGACCTGGGACCAGCCGGCGCCCGGCATGGCGGCGCCCTCGCATACCTACCGGGTTTCGCACTTCACCGCAGCGGGACCGGCACTTTACACACTGACGCCGAAGGAGGATGGCACGCTGATCCTGACGAATCTGCTGCGTGCGGACCTGAATCCTCCGGACCAGCAGAACCTTGTGGCGCGGCGGCCGGAGGCGGCGCGTGCGGCCAAGCTGGCCCCGCCGACTGATCCCACGCAGCAGACGACGATGAAAGATCCGACGAAGCGCTTTGTTTTCAGCGCTCCTGACCTGGCGGGGAAGGTCGTTTCCAACACGGACCGGCAGTTCGACGGCAAGGTGGTGATTGTGACGGTGGGCGGATCGTGGTGCCCGAACTGCCACGACGAGGCTCCGTTTCTGGAGAGCCTGTACAAGCAGTTTCACGCGAAGGGTTTGGAGATCGTAAACCTCTCCTTTGAAGAGGACGAAGACCAGTTGAAGGATCCGGTTCGGCTGAGGGCTTTTATTGCCCGCTATCACCTTGATTACACTGTGCTTCTGGCAGGGACGACGGATCAGTTGAACGAGAAGATTCCGGACGCGGAACATCTGAATTCGTGGCCTACGAGCTTTATCCTGGGGCGCGATGGGCGGGTGAAGCAGGTACACGCGGGGTTTGCGGGACCGGCAAATCCGGAGGCGCATGAGGAGTTGGTGAAGGAGATGACGGCTCTGATTGGAGAGTTGCTGGCAGAGCCGGTGCCGACGCAGAATGCTTCTGTTCCGCGGTAAACCCAGGGCGATTGGACGGACCACCCGGGAGATAGACCCTGCAAATTGGTCTGTTTTCCGGGTTCTTCGTGGGTGTCTGTATCTATGGTGATTCAATGAGGTTACGAGCGGTGCAAGTGATTTTTCCCATGTTTCACCAGAACCTTTGCGATGCTGTTTGGGCTGGTAAAACGTGGTAAAAAGCATGGAAAACGCGGCCATTTTCCGGTCCGAGAAAGTGGTCTGTTTTCGTTTCGATTATCGCGCAACCTGGGAGACGCACCGGGCTCCGGCAAGCGCTGAAGCTCCACTCCTCTCCCGACAGCGAAGGACTTCCATGGCAAAGGAAAAGGCCCACACCCCGGATCGAGGTGTGGGCCTTTTGCCGAACAGATTTTGCTTCAGGTGAGGTCATTGGTGTCGAAGGTGGGGAGCTTGCGGCCGAGGGCGGAGACGCTGCGGGGCTCGTCGACGAGGCCTTTGACGACCGCGTTGAGCTCGTCTTCGGTCTCGGCGGTGGCGGCCATGCGGGCGAGGCCTTCGGGAGCTGCGACGCTTTCGAGCAGGACCGTGCAGTGAGCGACGGCTACGTGGTCCTGGTTGAGACCTTCGGGGGTCTTGGCCTTGATGCCGACTTCGCCGGGTTTGACGCCGAGGAGTTCGGCGACGCGCTCGCGGAGTTCACCGGAGATGGGAACGATTTTGGGTTTGGCGAGGACGAGAACCGTATCGATGTTGACGATCTTGTAGCCGGCTACGGCGATCTCCTCCAGGGCTGTTGCGAGGAAGATGCTGGAATCGGCGTTCTTCCAGCGCTGGTCGGAGGGCGGGAAGAAGCTGCCGATGTCGCCGGCGGAGACGGCTCCGAGGAGGGCGTCGGTGATGGCGTGGAGGAGGACGTCGCCGTCGGAGTGTCCGGCGAGACCTTCGGGATGGTCGATCTTGAGGCCGCCGATGACGAGCGGAACGCCGGGCTTGAAGGCGTGGGAGTCGAAGCCATAACCGATACGAAGGCTCATTTGGCACCTGCTGCTAGGTAGAACTCGGCGAGTTCGAGGTCGCCGGGCTGGGTGACCTTGAAGTTGCGGGGGGATCCGGGGACGACGGCGACCTGGACGCCGGCGCGTTCGAGAAGCGAGGCTTCGTCGGTGCCGGCGAACTCGTCGGCTTCGGCTTCGGCGAAGGCACGCTTCATGGCTCCGCAGGTGGCTCCCTGGGGGGTCTGGGCCTGGACGACGCGCTCGCGTGGGATGGTGGAGGTGATGATGGCTCCGTCGGCGGTGCGCTCAACCTGCTTGATGGTGTCGACGGCGGCGACACCGACGATGGCGGCTCCGTGCTTGAGGACGGCGTCGATGGTGCGCTCGATGGTGGCGGGATCGATGAGGGGCCGGACGGCGTCGTGAACGAGGACGATGTCGTCGTCGGCACAATCCAGGGCGTGGAGGGCGCGCGAGACGGAGTCCTGTCGATGGTCTCCGCCTTCGACGACGACGACCTTGCCGGTGAGGCCGAATTCGGCAACCTGGGCGGCTACGCGCTCCATCTCCTGCTGGCGGACCGCGACGTAGATCTTCTCGATGCGGGGCACGGCGGCGAAGGCGCGAAGGGAGTGGACGAGGATGGGGGTTCCGGCGATGGTGAGGAACTGCTTGGGCGCGAGAGGCGCAGGCGAACCCGCCGCCATGCGCGTGCCGATACCCGCTGCTGGAAGAATACAAAAGACTCGCATCAGGGTCGAAGTATACCAAGATGTGAGCCCGCGGCGTGGACAGGTAACCTTCTTTGGCCAGGGAGAGTCTAGTCGTGGCATGGAGCATCGGATGAAATGAGGACAGTTGGATGGCGGGGTATGAGAACGATCTGTCGCAGTTGGTGTATGAGCTGAATGCGGTGCAGCCGAAGGCGAAGAAGGAGCGGAGTGGCTCGCTGACGGCGCTGCTGAAGCTTGCGGCCGAGCGGCGCGCCACGGACATTCTGCTGGTGGCGGGATCGCCAGTGACGTTGCGGATCGATGGGTCGCTCACGGTGGCCTCCGACAAGGCGCTTGCCACGGAGGAACTGCGGGGGATGCTTCTCCCTCTGCTCTCGGCGGCTCAGGCGCAAGAGTTGGAGCGGGACAGGTCGGTGGACTTCTGCTTTGTGCAGGGGACGACTGGGAGGTTTCGCTCGAATCTGCACTATCAGCGGGGAACCCTGGCGGCGAGCATTCGTCTGCTTTCGATGCAGGTGCCGACGCTGGAATCGCTGCATCTGCCCCCGGTGCTGGCGCGCCTGATGGAGCGCAAGCAGGGGCTCATTCTGGTGACGGGACCTACAGGCAGCGGCAAGACTTCGACGATGGCAGCGATGGTCGACCGGGTGAACACGCGGCGGCGGGACCACATCCTTACGATCGAAGACCCGATCGAGTACCAGCATGGAAACAAGAATTCCATTGTGGAGCAGATTGAGGTGGGGCGGGATACGCCCAGCTTCGGACAGGCGGTGCGGGCGGTGCTGCGACAGAATCCGGATCTGATCCTGATTGGCGAGATGAGGGACACGGAGACGATGGCGGCGGCTTTGACGGCAGCGGAGACAGGCCATCTGGTCTTGTCGTCGCTGCATACCAACGATGCGGCGCAGACCATGTCGCGCTTGCTGGACAGCTTCTCCGGCAACAGTCAGTCGCAGATCCGGCAGCAGCTTTCCCTGGCGCTGCTGGCGGTGGTAGCGCAGCAACTGGTTCCGGCGGCGGGCAAGACGGGGGTGTATCCGGCGGTGGAGGTGATGGTCGCGACGCACGCGATCCGGAATCTGATCCGGACGGGGCAGGATCACCAGATTCGCTCGCAGCTCTCGACGGGGAGCCGCGAGGGGATGGTGACGATGGACCAGTCTCTTGCGGAGATGGTGCTGGCGGGGCGGATCTCACGGGAGATGGCGATGGCGCATTGCCATCATCCGGAGGAGCTTCGATCGCATTTGAGCGGTGGGGTCTAAGAGCGCGATGCGTGGGCAGCGGCCCCGTGCAGCAGGACCGGGTTCTAAGATGAGGTCATGTTGGTTTTCGATCGTACGTATCTGGTTCCGGGGACGAGGGTTTGTGTGGCGGTTTCGGGCGGGGCGGACTCCGTGGCTCTGTTGACGGGGCTGCATGCGGCCAATTCCCTGCCCCGGAATGCGCTTGGCATCGGGCTGGCGGCGGTGCATGTGAATCATGGGCTGAGGGCCGAGGCCGCGGAGGATGCGGCGTTTGTTCAGGCGCTGTGTGAGCGGCTTGGGGTTCCTCTGGAGGTGTCCCCGGTGGATACGCCGGGACATGTGGCGCGGACGGGGGAGACCGTCGAAGAAGGGGCCCGGACGCTGCGGTATGGGGTGTTTTCCGCGTATTTGAGCGACGGCAAGGCGGATGTGATTTGCACCGCGCACACGCTGGACGACCAAGCCGAGACGGTGCTGATGAAACTGCTGCGTGGAGCGTGGACCGAGGGGCTGAGCGGAGTGCATCCGGTGGTGTCGCTGGCGAAGGGGAAGATCGTGCGGCCCCTGCTGGGGACAACGCGGGCGATGGTCGAGGCGTGGCTGGGGAAGACGGGGCAGGATTGGCGCGAGGATGCGAGCAACGTGGACCCGGCGTATACGCGGAACCGGCTGCGGCATCATGTGCTTCCGATGCTGCGGGAGGAGAATCCTTCGCTGGACCGGACGCTGGCGAATCTGGCGGAGCTGGCTCGCGAGGAAGAGGCGAAGTGGACCGCGGACCTGGGACGTTTGTTGCCGCAGGTCTTGTTGCCAGGGAAGCCGGTGCGCGGGGGCGGGCGGGCCGTGGGGACGGCTCCGGGTGAGGCCGGGGTGGCGATCGAGGTGGAGCGGTTGAAGACGATGGATGGGGCGACGCGGCGCAGGGTTTTAAGGGCGGCCGCGCGGCAGGCCGGAGCTCGGCTCTCGTTCGATGAGACGGACCGGCTGCTGGCGTTGTGTGGATTTCGGGTGGATGCGACGGTGGCGTCGAAGCCGGGGACGGTGCTGGCGCTTTCACAGGGTTTGCGCGCGGAGCGGAGCGTGCGGGAGCTGCGGTTTTCGGGGAGTGGGGGCAGGACTGCCCCAAAAGTAACTTGAAGCGTGCATCGTGCGGTCAACAAATCGCATCGTAAAGCCCTGAATCCCCAGTCTTGAGAGTAGAATCTAATCACTTAGCGGGAGCCTTCGCTCCCAACGGCACGGTGTTTCCGGCCGGTGGGACCTTCGAACGGATTGCTCGTCTAAGAAGCTGGGTCCATGGTGCCGGGAAGGGCCTGGGCTGAACTCCCGGCAACGCACCACGCACACGCATGGCCGGGTCGTTTCGACCGGATTAAACTGAGGAAATACCCTTGAATTCGACCGTAAAACAAATTTTGATTTGGGTCTGCATGGTTGCCTGCCTGTTCCTCGCCTGGCGCTTCGTCGCTACGAGCACGGGGATCGGCAAGGAAAACCAGATGAGCCTTTCCGACGTGCTGACAAAGACGGAAGAGGGCAACGTCGCCGATGTGACGGTGAATGGCGCGGACATGACCGGGCATCTGAAGGGCTCGAAGGATCAGTTCCACACGACGATTCCGGCCAACTATCCCGAGATGTACAAGACGCTGCGGGATCACGGCGTGAACATCACCGTGAAGGATCCGAATGCGAACGCGTGGCTGAGCGTTCTGTTCCAGTTCGCTCCGATTGCGTTGCTGCTGGCTCTGTTCTTCTTCATGATGCGGCAGATGCAGTCTGGCGGGAACAAGGCGCTGAGCTTCGGCAAGAGCCGCGCGCGCCTTCTCTCGATGCAGCAGAAGAAGATCACCTTCAAGGACGTCGCGGGTGTCGACGAGGCGAAGGAAGAGCTGAAGGAGATCATCGAATTCCTGCGCGAGGCGCAGAAGTTCCAGCGTCTCGGCGGACGCATTCCGAAGGGTGTGCTGCTGGTTGGGCCTCCGGGAACGGGTAAGACCCTGCTGGCGCGTGCTGTGGCCGGTGAGGCGAACGTTCCGTTCTTCTCGATCTCCGGTTCGGACTTCGTGGAGATGTTCGTCGGCGTGGGCGCAAGCCGCGTTCGCGATCTATTTGAGCAGGGCAAGAAGAATGCTCCGTGCATCATCTTCATCGACGAGATCGACGCAGTCGGCCGTCACCGTGGCGCCGGTCTTGGCGGCGGGCACGATGAGCGTGAGCAGACGCTGAACCAGTTGCTCGTCGAGATGGATGGTTTCGAGTCCAACGACGGCGTCATCCTGATTGCTGCCACCAACCGTCCCGATGTGCTCGATCCGGCTCTGCTTCGTCCGGGCCGCTTCGATCGCCGCGTTGTGGTGGATCGTCCCGACATTCGCGGACGCGAAGAGGTTCTGCGGGTTCATGCCAAGAAGGTTCCGATGGCGGAAGACGTGAACCTGAATGTGCTGGCTCGTGGGACACCGGGCTTCTCGGGCGCGGACCTGGCGAACATGGTGAACGAGGCTGCGCTGACGGCAGCGCGCTTCAACCGCAAGTCGGTCCACATGTACGACTTCGAGATCGCCAAGGACAAGGTTCTAATGGGCGCGGAGCGGAAGTCGATGCTGCGCACGCCGGAAGAGCTGAAGATCACGGCGTATCACGAGGCCGGGCACACGCTGGTTTCGGCGCTGCGTTCGCACTCGGATCCGCTGCACAAGGTGACGATCATCCCGCGCGGCATGGCGCTGGGCGTGACGGTGTATCTGCCGGAGCAGGATCAGCACACGGTCAGCCGCGACTATCTGGAGACGCGTCTCGCGATGATGATGGGCGGACGGGTTGCGGAAGAGATCTTCCTGAAGCAGATGACGACCGGAGCGGGCAACGATATCGAGCGCTCGACGGCTCTGGCTCGCGCGATGGTGTGCGAGTACGGCATGTCGGACCTTGGACCGATGACGTTCGGCAAGAAGGAGCAGGAGGTGTTTCTGGGCCGGGAGATTGGCCAGTCACGCGACTTCTCCGACGATACCGCCAAGCAGATCGATGCCGAGGTACGGAAGTTCGTGGATGCGGCTTACAAGAGCGCGTACGAGATTCTGGACTCGCACCACGACATCATGCACCGCATGGCGCAGGCCCTGCTGGAGCGGGAGACGCTGGATTCGGTGGAGATCGCCCTGCTGATCGAAGGCAAGGAACTGCCACCGGCGCGTTCGCCGCTGTCGGCTGTAGATCCTGGACCGGGCGATACGCAGGAGGTTCTGAAGCCGGGATCGGGGCGCAAGCCCGGGTTCGGTGAGGGACAGCCTTCGCCGGCTTAGTTCAGATCGATATGGAAAGAAAATAAAGAGGCGGCCTTCCGGCCGCCTCTTTGTTTTCCGATGCGCATGCCTACTTCTTTTTTGCGACAGGGGCCTTGGTTTTGCCGATGGACTTCTCGGCTACCGAGGTGCGGGCCTTCTGGGCGGAATCCTGCTTACCGCGATCTTCGCCTGGGATGGCTCCGTTGATGTCGCCTACGGAGAGGCCCTTACCGCCTGCCATCTCGGAGTCGACGGGGTGGAGACCAAAGGACGAGGTCCAGGGACCGCGCATATCGTGATCCCGCTCGTTGCCGTCGCCGGTGGAGGCGTTGAAGTACTCGTCGACAATACCGGGTGTGGGCTTGAGTCGACCGATGGAGAAGGGGTTCTTTTCGAGGGACTCGAGGGCTGCGGAGAAGGCCTTCATGTGGGTAATCTCACGAGTCATCAGGAACTGCAGGGTGTCAATGGAGCCGGGGTCGTCGGTGTGGTCGATGAGGCGCTCGTAGACGATCTTGGCGCGGGCCTCAGCGGCGATGTTGGAGCGGAGGTCGACGTCGAGTTCGCCGGTGATCTTGAGGTAATCGGCGGTCCAGGCGTTGCCCATGGAGTCGAAAAGGGCGACGCCACCGCCGCCGGCGATGGTGACGAGCGGGTCGGCCTCGGCGGCTTCGCGGTTGGTCTTGAGGGGGGCGAGGTGCATGCGGATGAGGGCGCCGACGACTTCGAGGTGAGAGAGCTCTTCGGTGCCGATGTCGAGGAGGAGATCGCGGCGGGCGAGATCGTCGACGCAGTTCCATCCCTGGATGGTGTATTGCATGGCGGCGGCGAGTTCGCCGTTGGCTCCGCCGAACTGCTCGAGGAGCATGTTGCCAAAGCGGACGTTCGGCTCACCGATATTAACGGTGTACATGAGTTTTTTGACGTGGTGATACATGAGTTTTGGCCCTGGATATTCTGGTTTGCGTGCGAACGTTCCAGTCCATTGGATGCAGGATGACAGGGCTGCCCTGTCCCCCGGACGGATTATGTGCGCTGGGCGACGGAGGGCCGGAAGAGCGAACGGACAGCAGATCCTCTGCGGAAAAATGCACAGAACGGACAGAACAGGCAACGAAGAAGACTTTGTTGAGAGAAGTTTCTTAGAGCTCCATGGCGAACTGGTGCGTGTTCTCGTAGGTGCGGGGTGGGTCGCTGGCGAGGGCCAGGATGAGGCGCTCGAGGACCAGGAGCTTATTCGCCGGGGAAGAGCGCAGCTCAAGGTCGGCCTTCGCGACGAGGCGCAACGCACGGGTGAGGGCAGAGCGGGACTTGTAGCGGCGGGCCTGGCGGATGAGGTCTTCGGCGGCGAAGGGCGGCATGCGGAAGCCCTGCCAGAGGACCGACCAGATCGCGCGGGAGTCGCGCACGTTCTTCTCGTGGATGATGAGCATCTGGCGGAAGGTGCGGGCGAGCATGTAGAGGTGGCCGATGGAGGAGTCTTCGCCTCCGTCGCTCGCGTTCAAGAGGCCGTGGAGGAGAAGCAGGGCCTTCGGGCGGTCTTTGGCGCTGATCGCGTCGGTGAGCTCGTAGAGGCTGCGCTGCTTGGCGGCGAGGACCATGGTTTCCACGTTGCCCAGGGTAATGCGCGGTGTGCCACCGGATTCGATTTGGGGGGCGGTGACGTAGAGGGCGAGCTTTTCGAACTCGCTGGCAACCATCATCATGTCGGCTCCGAGTGCGTCGACAAGCTCGCGGGCGGCGTCGGGGTCGAACTGGATGTTGCGCTGCTCGGCAGCCTGGGCCAGCCATTTGACCGCATCGGGGCCGTCTACGCGGGCCAGTTCGACGAGGCCGCACCAGTCGCCGAGGGTCTCGCGGATCTTCTCGTAGCGCTCCTTGTCCGTCATGTCCATCTTGCGGAGGTCGGTGGGGAGGCGGAGGTGGTCGGCCACGAAGATGACGACGGCCTGCGGGTTGGGCGAGCGGAAGTAGCTGTCGATGGCGGCGAACTCTTCCTTCTTCGAGCCGCGTCCGTAGAGGGCCTTGATGCCACGGACGAAGATGACCTGGAAGGGGGCCATCAGGGACGGAGTGCGGGCGAGGTCGAGGGCGTCGAAGATGGTGGTTTCGGCGAGGTCGAGGTCGTGGAGGGAGAAGTCGCGGGATTCGGGCGGGGCGAGCGCGACGAGGACACCGGCGCGGCAACGCTGGTAGAGGAAGGCCTCGTCGCCGAGGAGGACGTAGCCCGGGCGCAGGGCGGAGGTGACGATCTCGGCGAGGAAGCGGTCGCTGGCTGCGAAGGATTTGATGGGGGCGGCCTTTGCCGCTACAGGCGAGGTCATTGGAACGACTCCAGCATGTCGCCGACGAGGGCCTGGGCGAAGTCACGGGCGAGGCGGCGAACGGCGGCGGAGTCTTCCTGCACGAAGAGCGTGAGGTCCTGCGTGGACTGGTACTGCTCGCGGTAGGTGAGGGCTTCGTTGCGATACAGGATGGTGCCGTCGCGGGCGGTGAGGATGACGCGGGCGGTAATGGTGACGAGGTAGCTGGAGGTCTGGCCGGAGGTGGCGTCGTAGGTCAACGGGGTCACGGTCTGCGACAGGATCGAGCCGGTGAGGGTGGCGTCGGCGTCGTTGTCCTTGGACGTGGTGAGGATGCGGTATTTGGTGCGGGTATCGAGCTCGCGGATGACGGCCTGGGTGAAGGTCATCTCGGTGCGATAGGCCTGCGAGTGAGTGGTGAAGATGGGGACGTCGAGGGTGCGGACGTTGGCGGGAAGGTGGGTCGCGGAACCTGCGCGGTGGTAGCCGCAGCCGGAGAGCGGGAGAAGGAGGGCCGAGATCAGGACTAGGGGTGTGAGGAGGCGGCGCATGCTCGTTTCTATTGTCGCATTGCGCTTGCTGGAAAGATGAGCAAAAGATTGTGGGGAACGGGCGGAAAGACGGAAGAAGAGGCAAGTGCGACAGTCAGGCGCAGATTCCCTTCGGGAGCGTCAACCAATCGGCTCATTGAGGTGTTGGAGGTGGGTGTCCTTGAAGTACGTGGGGTATTTGAGGCCGTAACCGAGGACGCGGTCGAAGGCGATATGGGAGATCCAGATGAGTGCGACGGCGAGTGTGGCCTCGCGCTCGGCGTTCCATGCGTAGAGGGCGAGGAGGAGTGGAACCCATACCGTGTGGCCGAGGTTGTAGAGGGCGGAGCCGAAGCGGGGGTTTGCGAGGTAGCCAAGCATGAAGAGGTCGGGGGTGAGAAAGAGTATGGCAAAGCGAAACCATCCGGCGCTGGCCTGGAGATGGTGATAGGCGACGAGGGTTACGACCAGGATGGCAGCGGCTTCGAGGCGGATGAGGAGGGCGGGGCGGGTGAGCATGGTCGGGTCTCTTGATTTGGCTGTTGGCTTAGATACGGGCTTTGGACGCTGATCGTTCCGCGTGGATGCTTTTGCCTGGTGGAGGAAGGCTATCTGGCTTCGCTCGATACCCCATCGGGATGACTCTATCGCGGTAAACTGGTAGGGATATGATTCCTACCCTTGAATGGCTTCCTACCGGCGTTAATTTCCTGGATCAGACCAAGCTTCCGCTTGAAGAGACCTACGTTCTGGCTACCGACTACATCCAGGTCGCAACCGTGATTCGCGACATGATCGTGCGGGGGGCTCCGGCGATTGGGGTTTCGGCGGCGATGGGCGTGGCGATCGGGATTTTGAGGAGCGGGGCGACCTCGTTCGACCAACTGGATGTCGAGGTCGCGGAGATCTGCTCACATCTGGCGGGGACTCGGCCTACGGCCGTCAACCTCTTCTGGGGGATTGGGAAGATTCGGGATCTGTATGAGCAGCGCAAGGCCGCGGGGGACTCGATTGCGGCGATCAAGGACGCCGTCGTCGCCGAGGCCTGCCTGATGTACGACGAGGATATCGCGGCGTGCAAGCAGATGGGTAAGAACGGCGCGGAGCTGCTGCCGCAAAAGGGCACCGTGCTGACGCATTGCAACGCGGGTGCGCTGGCGACGTGCGGGTATGGATCGGCTCTGGGCGTGATTCGCGCGGCCATCGAGGCTGGGCACGAGATCGATGTGTTTGCCGATGAGACGCGGCCGTTTCTGCAGGGCGCTCGCCTGACCGCCTGGGAGCTGATGAAAGACAACATTCCCACGACGGTGCTGTGCGACAACATGGCCGCGCACCTGATGGGCAAGGGACGGATTCAGGCTGTGATCGTGGGCGCGGATCGCATTGCGGCCAATGGCGATACGGCGAACAAGATCGGCACATATGGCGTTTCGATCCTGGCGAAGGAGCATGGGATTCCGTTTTATGTGGCCGCGCCGTGGTCGACGATCGACCAGGCGACCGCTACGGGCGATGGGATTCCGATCGAGCAGAGGTCGGCGCTCGAGGTCACGCACTCGAACGGGAAGCAGATGACGCCGCACGGTGTGGCGATCGAGAATCCCGCGTTCGATGTGACACCGGCGAAGTACATTACGGCAATTATCACGGAGCGCGGCGTGCTGCGGGCGCCTTTCTCGGAGTCGATCAAGGCGATGGGCGAGATGCCTGAGCCGGCTCGGCTGAGGGCAGTTACGGTCTAGAAAGGCTTGTTCTGAGGGAGGACCGTTGCCCGCAGGGCGATCCGTGCCTGACTGTTCTCCGGATGGTGCCTGCGCAGACGTTTCTGGCCCTCGCGTTGCCTGGAGTTTTGTTTCCGGACAACCGAGGGCCGGGCAATGTTCGGCAGCGCATGGTTCTATGCGGGTTATCGACCGGACTTTCTTGGGGTGACGGGTTGGTCTAGACTTGGGTCACGCTGGTTCCAGCTCCGGAGATTCGATGACACGTTCGTTCCCTGCCCTGCTTTTTGGTTTTACCCTGGCTCTTCCGTTTGCGACTGTGGCCCAGACTGCAGCGCCCGCTGCTCCGGCGCTGCCGGCGGCGCCTACGGCCAATGCCCCCGTGGCTCAGGCTCCCGCACCGGGAACGGGTGTGGTGACGACGCTGAAGGCACAGTCGAACCTTGTGATTCTGGATGTCGTGGTGACGGATAAGAATCACAAGGCGATCCATGGGTTGAAGGCCTCGGACTTTCAGGTGCGCGAGGCGGGTACGGCACAGACGGTGAAGACGCTTGAAGAGCATACGCCGGCGACGGTCGCCCCGCCGACGGCTCCGACAGGACCTCTGCCGCCGGGTGTATTTACCAACCTGACGGCAGTGCCGGAGAGCGGGCCGCTCAATGTGCTGCTGATCGACAGACTGAATACGCCGGTGGATTCGCAGGCATTTCTGCACCAGCAGCTGGTGCAGTTCATCAAGACGATGAAGCCGGGGACGCGGCTGGCGGTGTTCGGGCTGAACCGGCAACTGGTGTACCTGCAGGGTTTTACGAGCGATCCGAAGGTGTTGCTGGCTGCGCTGGAAGCGAAGAAGAACCTTCCGGGACAGTCGCCTCTGCTGGACTCGTCAAGCGAAACGGCGGTGTCGGATACGCTGACGGATATGGGTGCGTCGGCTGACACGATTGCGAATGTGCAGCAGTTCGAGGCTCAGACGCAGAGCTTCCAAACGCAGCTTCGGGTGCGCTATACGATGGACGCGATGAACGTGCTGGCGCGCTATCTCTCGGCGTTCCAGGGCCGGAAGAACCTGATCTGGTTCTCGGGTTCGTTCCCGCTGTCGATCCTGCCGGACGGCGATCTTCAGGATCCGTTCGCGGCGATGGCAGATATGGGGGATGAGTTTCGCGAGACGACCGGACTGCTGACAAAAGCGCAGGTGGCGGTGTATCCGATCGATGCACGCGGCTTGCAGAGCTCGCCGGTGTTCAACGCGTCGCAGAACAATTCAAAGTATGCAAGGAATCCGGCTGCGTTTGCGAAGGCGAACAGCGATGCGCTTGGCAAGATTGCCGATGAGCACATCACGATGCGGCAGATGGCGTCGGAGACGGGCGGCGAGGCGTTTGTGAATACGAACGGGCTGGCCGACGCGGTGGAGAAGGCGATCGAGAACGGATCGAGCTACTACACGATTACGTATACGCCGTCGAACGTGAAGGCCGACGGAGGCTTCCGCAAGATTCAGGTGACGACGACGGGTGGGTATGAGCTGGCGTATCGACGGGGATACTACACGGATGGAGCTCCGAAGAAGGACCGGGTGCAGTTGACGACGTCTGCCGCGACGGCTCCGGCACCGACGCCGCAGCAGATGGAGGTGCGGAACTCGATGGTGCGTGGAGCTCCGACGCCGACGCAGATTCTGATGAAGATTTTCGTTGGACCTCTGGGACCTCCCACGGAGGCAACGCTCGCGGAGAAGAACGTCGCTCCACCGACGACGAAGGGACCGTACCGGAACTATGTCGTGAACTACGCGGCTCTGCCCTCGGATATGGGATTCAAGAACGTCGGGCCGGGCAAGTATGAGATCGCCCTGCAGTTTCTGACGTATGTCTACGACGTGAACGGGGTGTTGGTGAACTCCATCGGCAACACGGTGCAGGCGGTGGTGACGCCGGCGAATGTGAAGGCGATGATGGAGACGGGCTTGCAGTTCCGTCAGGTGGTCAGCGTTCCGGCGAAGGGGGATTACTTTCTGCGGATTGGGCTTCACGACCTGCTTGTGGATCACGTGGGAGCCATCGAGGTTCCTGTTGCCGCGGTGAAGAATCTGCCGGTGGTGGAGATTCCGAAGCCGAAGCCGGCGCCTCCAACGCTCAGCGATCTGCCAAAGTAAGGATGTGAGTATTTTGCGAAGGCGGTTCTTCGAGGTGCGAGCACGTTCGCTGGTAAGGGCGAACGTGCTCGTGGCGGTGAGCATGGTGGGTGCTCTGCTGCTGTCGGGGTTTCCGCGGATACAGCCTACGGGATGGCAGGTACTGCCGGCCCTGGTGTGCGTGGCCGGCACGATCGATACAGCCAGATGTATGCGGAAGACGTGGAGCTTTTACCACGGAGGTGTGTTGCTCTGCCTGTACATGGACCTGATGGTGCTGGTGGCTATCTTGTTCTTTTTGTTCTATCCAGCGTCTCCAAACTGATAGTCTTCCTGCGGAGACCACACAGCATGTCGAGCCGCATCTCTGCACCCGGTGTCCTTCTTCTTCTCAGCGTTTTTTCGTCACCTCTGTGGGCTCAGGACGTGACGGTTCTTCAGGCTCGTTCGCGTATCGTGGTCGTGGATGTCGTCGCTACGGATTCGAAGGGGAACCCCGTGAAAGGCCTGACGGCTGCCGATTTTCAGTTGCTGGAGGACAAGGTTCCGCAGACGATCCGGCATTTCGATGAACATGCGACGGTTGCCGGCGACGCTCCGGCGATATCGACGCCAAAGATGGCTCCGAATACGTTTACGAACGTGGTGATGGCTCCCCAGGGCAGTGCGCTGAATGTGATTCTGGTGGATGCTTTGAATACGCCGCGGGAGGCGCAGCCGATGTTGCGGTCCCAGCTTGGCGAGGTCGTGGATAAGCTGCCGCCGAATACCCGGGTGGCAGTGTTCGCGCTGAGCGACCGGGTGGTGATGCTGCAGAGCTTCACTTCGGACCCTGCGGTGCTGAAGGCGGTTCTGACGCAACGGAAGCGTATGCCGGCTTCGGCGTCGCTCCAGGCACAGGGCGGTGGGGCGGGGTTAGTGGGAAGCGACCAAATCGTTGGGGCTTTCGATCCGGGGACTCCGATCGCGATGTTCGAACGATCCATCACCAACATCGTCGGGGACCAGCAGATTGGGATGACGCTGGATGCACTGCAAGAGATCGGCCAGTACCTGGCGGCTTTGCCCGGCCGCAAGAACCTGATCTGGCTCTCCGGTAGCTTTCCGGTGGACTTTATTCCCGATATCAACTCCGCGGGTGGGTTAGGGACGTTCAGCAGTATGAGGTTCTACGCCGAAGAGATGAGGAAGGTGAGCTCGGAGCTGGCGCGAAGCCAGGTGGCGGTGTATCCGATCGATGCGAACGGAGTGCAGATCGATCCGGCGTATACGTCTGCATTGCCGGGACGACCTGCTGGAGCGGTGGAGAACGACCCGGGCTACAACTCACGCATGTCCTCGGCTTTTTCGACGCATCTCGAGAAGGTTCATGGAGAGATGCGGCAGATGGGCGAACAGACTGGCGGACATGCGTTTTATGGTTCGAACAATCTGGCGCGGTTTGTGAACCAGGCGATCGAGCGCGGCGCAAACTACTACACGCTGACCTACGTTCCGACGAACACGAACTGGAACGGCGGGCCACGCTCCATCCAGGTGGAGATGGTGCATGGAAAGAAGATCAACCTGGAGTATCGTACCGGGTATCTGGCAACGGACAAGACGGTGACGGCAAACAACCAGCAGACGACGCCGGAGAGCCAGAGGACGGCGTTCAGCACCGTGGCCGCGTCGATGAAGCGGGGCGCTCCGACGCCGACGGAGATTCTGTTCAAGATTCGGGTAACGCCTTCCGGGGTGATTGATCCGCCGGCCAAGGCAGAGGTGCCGGTTGGGGCCGGGCCCCTGGCTGCGGTGTCTCGCAAACAGCAGAGACGCTACAAGGTGGATTATGCGGTGAATCCGGAGGATCTGCATTGGAGGGTCGACAACGGCGTCCGCGATGCTACGGTCGAGTTCATGATGGTGGGCTATGACCGCGATGGAAGCGTGTTGAATTCAGCCAGCCGCACCCTGTCGTTGAAGCTGACGGAGGCCAACTACGCCGCTGCGGTCAAGGGTGGACTGCAACTGGCCCAGGAGATCGCCATGCCTGCCAAGGGCGACTACTACCTGCGGATCGGCGTGATGGACAAGGAGACCAACCATGTCGGCAGCGTCGAGGTCTCTACCGCAACGCTGGTGATGCCGAGGAGTTAGAGCGGCATCACGGGGTAGAGTGATATTCTGCCGGGGTTGAGTGATTTGATCTCCACGGGGGACGAGGCTTCATGCTGAAAGGTTTTCGCGATTTTATTCTGCGCGGCAATGTCGTCGACCTTGCTGTAGCCGTCATCATCGGCGCGGCGTTTGCCGCGATTACGAACTCGCTGGTTACGGATATCATCAATCCGTTTATCGCGGCGGTCGTGGGCAAGCCTGACTTCTCGGCGATCGTGTGGCATGTGCATCTGTTTCACAAGGCCGGGGCAGCCGGAGCACCGGACGCCAATGCCGGCGTGATCCAGGTTGGCAAGTTCCTGAATAACGTCATCAGCTTTTTGCTGAATGCAGCGGTGGTCTACTTTGTGATCGTGCTGCCGGTGTCGAAGCTGCTGGCCCGCTTGAACAAGGCAGAGCCGGCGCCTCCCTCGACGAAGACCTGTCCGCAGTGCCTTTCAGAGATTCCGTTGGCGGCGAAGCGGTGCAAGTTCTGCACGGAGCCCGTTGCCGTTTAGGTTCTCGCCTTCCAGGAACACGCAAAAGACTGTGGGGAAAAGACGGAAAAGGCGGGACAAAGAAGTCAAAGCCTGGTGAGGTGGGTTTGCGGGCTGGGGGTTGGGCTCGGTCTGGCGGGGTCTTGCCTGCTGGGGCAGAGTGGACCCGCGCTGCCTGCGAAGGTGTTTGGCTTTCGGGACTTCGGCGCGACCGAGGCACGGTGGGATAAGGCCTTTCTGGCGGTGCCGGACCCGGCGCTGGCTCGGGAACATTTGAAGAGGCTGACTGCCGCTCCGCACTGGGCCAGTTCGCCCGAGGACTACGCGACGGCGCTCTATGTCGCCGACCGCTTCAAGGCGGCCGGGCTGGAGACGACGATCGTTCCGTACCGCGTGCAGTTGAACAGGCCGGTGAAGATACTGGTCGAGGCCTTTGCGGCCGATGGCGCACGGCTGATGACCGGACCGCAGGCGGAGCATGTGGATGGGACGGACGGGGGCGATCCGTACCAGAACGACAAGCGGATTCTGCCGGCATTCAGCGGTTCGTCTCCTTCCGGCGACGTGACGGGGACGGTCGTGTATGCGAATTACGGCACGTTGGCGGACTTCAAGCGTCTGCAGGAGATGCATGTCTCCGTCCGGGACAAGATTGTGCTGGTGCGGTATGGCGCGAACTTTCGTGGGGTGAAGGTGTACCTGGCGCAGCAACGCGGGGCGAAGGGCGTGCTGATCTACTCGGACCCTGCAGACGATGGGTTTGCGCGGGGCGATGCGTATCCGAAGGGACCGTTTCGTCCGGAATCGGGAGTACAACGTGGATCGGTGCAGTTTCTGCCGATCTTTCCTGGGGACCCAAGTACGCCGGGGTATGCTTCTGTGCCGGAGTTGCCGGACGCGGAGCGGGTTGCCGTCGGCAAGGGGCAGGTGACGCAGCCTTCGATCCCGGTGAATCCGCTGTCGTGGAAGGACGCGGAGCCGATTCTGGAGGCGATGGGCGGGGCCAGCGCTCCGGCAAACTGGCAGGGTGGACTGCCCTTCAACTACCACGTGGGCGCTTCGGGCAGGAAGGCCGTCAAGGTGCATATGCGGCTGGTGCAGGACATCGCGCTGCGGACCATATGGGATGTGATTGGCAAGATTCCCGGAGTGGGTGGAGCGGAGAAGGACGATCTGGTGGTGGCGGGCAATCATCGCGATGCGTGGGTGTTTGGGGCGGTGGACCCGAGCAGCGGGACGGCGGCGATGCTCGAGGCGGTGCATGGTCTGGGGACGTTGCTGCAGGCGGGCTGGCGGCCAAAGAGGACGCTCGTCGTTGCGTCGTGGGATGCGGAAGAGGAGGGGCTGATCGGTTCGGTGGAGTGGGTGGAACAGCACCCGGAGCTGATGAAGCGGACGGTCGCGTACCTGAACACGGATGTGGGGGTCTCGGGACCTTCGTTTTCAGCCTCTGCGGTGCCCTCCCTGAAGGAGTTTGTGAGCGATGTAACGAAGGAGGTCGAGAGCCCAGCCGGTGGAAGCGTGCATGAGCAGTGGAGGCTCGACCAGGAGAGGGCGCATCCGAAGGAGCCGGTGAGCGAACCCAAGATCGATGCGCTGGGATCCGGGTCGGACTACACGCCCTTCCTGCAGCATGCGGGTGTGGCGGCGACGGATATCGGATCGAATGGGCCATACGGCGTGTATCACTCGGCGTTCGACAACTTCAACTGGTTCGTGAAGAACGCCGATCCGAACTTCCTGTACGAGCAGCAGCAGGCACGGGTGTTTGGGCTGGAGATGCTGCATATGGCCGACGCGGATGTGCTGCCGATGGACTACGGGGCCTATGGCGCGGAGGTGGTCGGGTACCTGTCGGAGGTGCGCGCGAAGGCCGAGGAGAAGGGTTTGAAGCTCGACTTTACGAAGACGCAGCAGGCGGCGATGCGGTTTGAGGCAGCGGGGGTTGCGGCGCGGGTGCGGCAGGACGCGGGGAACGTCGATGCGGTGCGGATGAATCGCGCGCTGAAGGAGACGGAGGTAGCGCTGCTGCTGCCGAATGGGCTGCCCGGACGCGGATGGTACAAGCACAGCGTGTACTCGCCGGGGGAGTACACGGGGTACCAGGCGGTGGTGATTCCGGGAGTGAATGAGGCGGTGACGCTGGGGGATCGTGCGCGTGCGCAAAGCCAGTTGCAGGGGCTGGCGGATGCGCTGGGGCGGGCGAGCGCGGTGCTGGAGTCCGTGGGCCGGTAAGGCCGGGACACGAACGGAAGGCGCTTCTGGATTGCCTCCGGCGGGTACAACTTTCGTTCGGCGATCTTCGCCTTTGTGGGATGTGTTCCTTTTCAACGACTTGGGAAGATGTGACTGGAGATGGTTTTCAACGCATCCCCAGGAGACCGACCGATGACGCACGACCTGATCCTTGCCTGCGCTTTTCTTGCCATGCTGATTGCTCCCTGTATCGTAGCCATGCGCCATGAAAGCGAAGAGAGCGACTAGAGCCGTATTCGCCTCAGTATCCTGCGGATTTGAGTTTTCGCGATGAGTGCGTACTGGCTGCGAGAGCCCAACGCACAGTCGACCTGAACTGGAACGACCGCGCAACCATCTTTGCCTCTCCCACGTCTGTTGCAAACCGGAGTCAACGAACTCCGGGTTCCGAAAAGGCCGCTTCCCTCTTTGCGAGGGGCGGCCTTTTCGCTTGGTCGATGCCGGATGGTTGGGCTATCACACTCTTTTGGGAAACGCCATACCACTTCGTCGAAGGTGCCGGGCGAATAGTGCTATTCGCGTTTCTGGCCGGGGACGCGATGATCGAAAGGTAGATGGTTTCACCGTCTCGCAGGAGCTCTCCCCATGCTCACGACGGTCTGTCGGATGCAGCTTTTCTGGCGATGGTCATGGCTCCCGCACACATCACGATGCGTTACGAAGTCGAGGAAAACGAATAAGCATGAGTGAACTGAACCCCATGGCACTGGCTCGAGAGTTCTATAGCCGCGCGACTCCGTATCGTCTTCTGAAGCGCGTTGCCGGAATCGCCTTCAACTTCAGTTCCGTATCGCTTGAGGCGTATGAGCAACAGCACGCGGAAAAGCCTGCGGAAGCCAAGCCGCGGATGCATGGATTGCACCCGGCGTTTCCGGCTCTCTAACTTTAGATCGACAAAGAGGCCGCATCCCAGGGGATGCGGCCTCTTTTGCTTGTTACTGATTCAGGAGCACATAGAACTAGCTGCGCATCGCCATCTGTTCGGTGACGATCTGGGTGAGGTCGGGCTTCTTGAGGCCGTACTCGCTCTCGTTGAACTTATCGACCTTCGAGGACCAGTTCATCGAGCAGAACTTCGGACCGCACATGGAGCAGAAGGCCGCTTCCTTGTAGTAGTCGTCGGGGAGCGTTTCGTCGTGCATCGCGCGGGCCGTTTCGGGATCGAGCGAGAGGGCGAACTGTTTGTCCCAATCGAAGGTGTAGCGGGCGTGGGAGATGGCGTCGTCGCGGTCACGCGCGCCGGGACGATGGCGCGCGATGTCGGCGGCGTGAGCGGCGATCTTGTAGGCGATGATGCCGTCCTTGACGTCCTTCTCGTTGGGCAAACCGAGGTGCTCCTTGGGTGTGACGTAGCAGAGCATGGCCGCGCCGTGCCAGCCGATCATCGCCGCGCCAATGGCGGAGGTGATGTGGTCGTAGCCGGGGGCGATGTCGGTGACGAGGGGTCCGAGCACGTAGAACGGAGCGCCGTCGCAGAGCTCAACTTCCTTGTCGACCTGCTCCTTGATCTTGTCCATGGGGACGTGGCCGGGGCCTTCGATCATCACCTGTACGTCGGACTTCCAGGCGTGGCGTGTGAGCTCGCCGAGGGTCTTGAGTTCTGCAAACTGCGCCTCGTCGGAGGCGTCGGCCACGGAGCCGGGACGGAGGCCGTCGCCGAGCGAGTAGCTGACGTCGTACTTCGCCATGATCTTGGTGATGCGGTCGAAGTGCTCGTAGAGGAAGTTCTGCTTGTGGTGCGAGGTCATCCACTGGGCCATGATGGCGCCGCCACGGCTGACGATCCCGGTGATGCGCTTGGAGACGAGCGGCACGTACTCGATGAGGACGCCGGCGTGGATGGTGAAGTAGTCGACACCCTGCTGCGCCTGCTCCTCGATGACCTCGAGGTACAGATCGATGTTGAGGTCTTCGACCTTCTTGACGCGGGAGAGCGCCTCATACAGCGGCACGGTGCCGATGGGCACGGGTGAGTGGCGCAGGATGGCCTCGCGGATCATGGGGATGTCGCCGCCGGTGGACAGATCCATGACGGTGTCCGCGCCGTAGTGGACGGCTGTGTGCAGCTTGCGGAGCTCTTCGTCGACGTTCGAGACGAGGGCGGAGTTGCCGATGTTGGCGTTGATCTTGCAGAGCGACTCGACGCCGATGGCCATGGGCTCTAACTCGACGTGGTTGATGTTCGCCGGGATGATCATGGTTCCTTTGGCGACTTCAGACCGGATGAGCTCGGGGGCGATCTTTTCCTTGAGAGCAATGTAGGCCATCTCTTCGGTGATGAGGCCTTTGCGAGCGAAGTGCATCTGGCTCATGTTGGTGTCGCCGGTGCGTGCGGCCTCAGCCTTGCGCTTGACGATCCATTCGGCGCGGCCGGTGGGAACCCTGTATCCGTTTCCGTTCGTTGCGTGGCCGTTGCCGTTGTGTCCGTTTTCCGTACCGCTCATGCGCCTTATTCCTCCTGCTCATTCGATTCGTTGGCAAGATTTTGTGACTCGGTCAACGAAGTTCTATCGCTTGAGTATACGCGCGGCGGGGGCTGGCTACCCAGCGGAGCGAGCCTGCATCAGACCATGCAGAACGCGGAGAACGCAGGCCAGATGCAGCCGCTTCCGCTTCAGGGGCGCTTGAACGATGGCGCCGCGCTTGCTCGAACCGAGCGCCGCACGGTGACGCTAACCGCACAACCGAACGAACAACCCCAGACCGGACCAGGATTGTCAGGAGATTCCTATGAAGATTTTCTCTGCGAACATCGAAGACTTTCGCACGCTTTACACGACGCATCTTGAAAAAGCGCTGGATATGGAACGCAAGATCGTCAAGGCTCTGCCGAAGATGGTGGAGCATGCAAGCGACATCGACCTGTCGGTGGCGCTGCAGAACCACCTTGAAGAGACCAAGATCCACGTCAGCAAGGTGCAGGGCCTGTTGGAACGCAACACGGGTGAGGTAAAGACGAGCACCTGCAAGGTGATCGACGCCCTGGCGACGAGCGCAGCCGACACCATCACCGACGTCACCGATCCCTCCGTGCTGGACATTGCGCTGATTGCAGGCGCGCAGGAGGTGGAACACCACGAGATTGCGGTGTACGGCACGCTCAAGGCCTGGGCGAGGCTTCTTGGCCTTTCGAACGATGTCTCGATTCTGGAGTCCATTGAAGCCGACGAGATCAAGGCGGATCGCCTGCTGACGGCGCTTTCGACGCGCGTGAACCGCGAGGCGGACGTGGCGGTACCGGCGTACCGCTAGACCGTTTTTCGACCCCACAGCACTATGGGTAGGCCGATTGCAATCAGCCTACCCATGGTGCTTTCACGCTTGAGGAAGATTTTCCTATCCAACGTTAAGCGGCTAGGATGATTGTGGATGAACCTGGGTTGACGTCGCAAACAACTTGCTGTGAGAGGGAAGCATGATGGTGATGGGGCAACCGCCGAACCAGCCACGATGCGGGGCGTGCAAGGATGGAGTGCAGGCCCCCTTCGATTTCAGCATGGCTTTTCAGCCGATCGTGGATGTCGCCAGCGGTACGGTGTATGCCTATGAAGCGCTTGTCCGCGGAACGAAGGGCGAGGGAGCGCACACGATTCTCCAGCAGGTGACGGAGGAAAATCGCTACCAGTTCGATCAGAACTGCAGGGTGAAGGCGATTTCGCTGGCGGCGAAGCTCAATCTGGCGGCGACCGGTGCGCTTTTATCGATCAACTTTATGCCGGGGGCGGTGTATAGCCCGTCGTCGTGCATTCAACTGACACTGGAGACCTCGACGCGGGTGGGCTTTCCCTGCAATCTGCTGATCTTCGAGATTACCGAGACGGAGCAGGTCCAGGACCGGGCGCATCTGCGAGGAATCGTCGCGGAGTACCGGCGCCTCGGCTTCAAGGTGGCGCTGGACGACTTTGGCGCGGGACACAGCGGTCTGAACCTGCTGGCGGATTTTCCAACCGACATCATCAAGCTGGATATGGAGCTGACGCGCGATCTGCCCAACCGTCCGACGGCCCTCCTCATTCTAAAGACGATGGTGCGGCTGGCTGAGGAGTTGGGAAGCGAGCTGGTGGCCGAAGGGGTGGAGACGGTGGAGGAGTTCGAGGCGCTGAAGGCATGCGGCGTCAGGCTGATGCAGGGATATTTGTTTGCCCGTCCAGGGTTTGAGTGCCTGCCGGATGTCCTGCTGCCGCGTTGACCCCCCTGGCCGCAGGCCTCTACACTGGTAACGATGGCAAATGCGGCTCCACTACCCAAAAAGATTATCGCGGCTGTAGCGGTCATTCTGGCAACCGTCGGATACCTGACGTTTACCGGAGTGCAGGACACGAAGCAGTACTACGTGACCATTGGCGAGCTGAACTCGATGGGGAACAAGGCGTACACCCGACATCTGCGCGTGGCGGGTAACGTCGCACCGGGGAGCATTCACCGCAACGGGACCAATGCCACCTTCCAGCTCCTGGAACAGGGCAAGGTGCTGACGGTGAACTATCAGGGAATGGAACCGCCTCCGGACACCTTCAAGGACGATGCGCAAGCACTGGCGGTAGGCATGTACGGGCACGATGGTGTCTTCCACGCCACGCAGCTTCAGGCCAAGTGCGCTTCAAAGTATGCGCCGGCACCGGGTGCGACGCCGGGCGCGAAGCCCACGACCACGGCGGCATCGCTGCCTGTGGCTCGCTAAGAGAGATCTATGGGCGAGGCGACGACGTACTGCGCGATGGCCGCCTCCGGGATGAAGAAAGCCCAGACCGACGTTACACCGGCGGCTGCGGCTCTGATCTCGTGCTCCAAGATTTTTGGCTCCTATGCGGTGTTGCGGAATCTTTCGGTGACGTTTCCGCAGGGATCCTGCACGATGCTTCTGGGTGAGAACGGCGCGGGGAAATCGACGCTGTTGCGGCTGGTTGCGGGGCTGATTGCCCCAACGCGCGGGTCCGTCGAGGTAATGGGCAAGACGCCTCAGGCGCAACGCCAGAAGATGGCCTACATGAGCCACGCACCGATGCTGTACGACGAGCTTTCCGCAATGGAAAACCTGCAATACTTTGCGGGGCTGCATCGCGACGGTGGGTGTGCGTGCGTGGGAAATCCGGAGATGGCGCTGCGAGCGGTGGGGCTTGATCCGCACCTGACGCGACCCGTCGGGCAGTACTCGCAGGGTATGCGGCAGAGAACTTCGCTGGCGCGGGTTTTGCAGTCGGACCCCGAGATTCTGTTGCTGGACGAGCCGTTCTCGAACCTCGATGTCGGCAGCGCGAAGCAGATGGTCGATCTGTTAGCGGACTTCAGAACGTGGCCGGTGGCGGGCGGAGGCAAGAGGACGATTCTGCTAACGACGCACCAGGCAGCACTCGCAGCCGAGCTCGCGGATACGACGCTGACGCTGGCGGGCGGGCAGCTCGCATGAAGCATGCGGCACCAGCCAAGACGAATGCGGCACGGATCCTCGATGGGCTGAAGATCGCGTATGAGCTGAGACCGTACGAGGTCGATCTCGAAGACCTCTCGGCTCCGAACGTGGCACGCAAGATCGGGATGCCGGTGGAGCAGGTGTTCAAGACGCTGCTGACGGTCGCTCCCACGGGGGAACATTTCTTTGCGGTGATCCCGGGCGACGATGAACTGGATTTGAAGAAACTGGCGCTCGCGGCTGGCGTGAAGAAGGTCGAGCTGGCGTCGCTGAAGGATGTCGAGCCTTTGACGGGCTACATTCGCGGCGGCGTGACCGTGATGGGCGCGAAGAAGGCCTTCCCTGCGTATGCGGACGAGACGATCGAGTTGCATGACGCGATCAGTGTCTCGGCAGGATTGCGTGGGTTGCAGATCATCCTGGCGCCCGTGGACTACCTGCGGGCGGCGGAGGCCGAGGTCGCGGACCTGACCAAGGCGGTCGTGCGATGAGTTATTGGCGGCATGTCTGGCAGCATCTGCAGAAAGACCTTCGGATCGAGTGGCGATCGCGCGATGCGATCAATGGGATGCTTTTCTTTGCGCTGCTGGTGGTCGTGGTGTTCTCGCTGGCCTTCGATCCCACGGCGAATCCGACGCTGGCACGACAGATCTCGGGCGGCATCCTGTGGGTAGCGATCCTCTTTGCTTCGACGACCGCGCTGAACCAGACATGGACACGCGAGCAGAGGAACTCGGTGCTCGAAGCGCAGAGGATGGCGCCCTCGCCGGCTTCAGCGCTGTTTCTGGGCAAGGTGCTGGCGAACCTGCTGTTTGTGGGCGTCATCGAGGTGGTGCTGGCGCCGCTGTTCATCATCTTCTACAACCTGCATCCGCTGGGCGACGTGAGGCTGTTTGCGCTGATTCTTCCACTGGGAACGTGGGCTTTGCTCTGCAACGGCACATTTTTCGCGGCGCTCGGGCTGCGAACGAGGAACAGGGAGCTGCTGCTTCCGTTGATTCTCTTCCCTATTTCGCTGCCGGCGCTGCTGGGTATGATCAACGCGAGCGCGGGTGTCATGACCGGCGACGAGGGCTTCAATCCCCTGCTCTGGATCCGGATGTTGGGCGGATACGACATTATCTTCACGATTCTGTGCCTTTTACTGTTCGAGACCGTGGTGAATGCGGAGTAAGTAGCATCCATCGGCGCTCGAAGATCATCCATACACTGTAGTTTCTGCATGGATCAGGGATCGATTCCACAGGCATGGGAGATAACGATTGGCCGCGGACGCAGCACACCAAGACTGGAAACCACAGGCCAATCCCTGGCTGATTGCCGCGACCGTGGCGCTGGCTGCGTTCATGGAGGTGCTCGACACCTCAATCGCCAATGTCGCACTGCCGCACATCGCGGGTAATCTGGGCGCGAGTACGGACCAGGGAACGTGGGTGCTGACCAGCTACCTCGTTGCCAACGCCATCATTTTGCCGGTGGGCGGATGGGCATCTTCGGTGCTTGGCCGCCGCAACTTCTTCATGATGTGCATCGTCATCTTTACGATTTCAAGCTTCCTGTGCGGCATCGCGCCGTCACTGCCGATTCTGCTGATCTGCCGCGTGTTCCAGGGCATCGGCGGCGGCGGTCTACAGCCGATGGCACAGGCCATCATGGCCGACAGCTTCGAAGAGAAGAAGCGCGGGCAGGCCTTTGCGCTGTATGGGCTTGTGGCCGTGCTGGCCCCCTCCGTCGGGCCGACCATCGGTGGATGGATCACCGACAACTACTCCTGGCGCTGGATCTTCTACATCAACATTCCGGTGGGTATCCTGGCGTTCGTGCTGACGAGCCGGCTGGTGCAGGATCCGCCGTGGATCAAGGCCGACCGCAAGAACTTCTTCAAGTTGGACTACATCGGGCTGGCTCTGCTGACCATGGCAATGGGCGGTTTGCAGATCGCGCTCGACAAGGGCGAAGAGAACGACTGGTTCCAGTCACGCTTCATCTGCTTCTTCGCAGCCATGTTCGTCGTCGGCATCGTGGGGCTGATCTGGTGGGAGTGGAAGCACAAAAATCCGATCATGAACCTGAAACTGTTCAAGTTCAAGAACTTCGCGATTTGCTGCCTGCTGATGATGCTGGTGGGCGGCGTGCTGAACGCGGCGACCGTGCTGCAGCCGCAGTTCCTACAGCAGTTGCTGGGCTACACCGCGACCAATGCCGGCATGGCGCTTACGGCGGGAGGAATTGCGCTGGTGATCGTGATGCCGATGGCGGGTATTGCGACGGGCAAGTTTGCCGCGAGGAATCTGGCCGCGCTGGGCTTCACGTTCTTCGCGATCGCCTACTACTACGTGTCGACGCACATCACGCTCGATATGAGCTTCGGTGAGGCTTCGTTCCTGCGCGTGATCCAGATGATTCCGATTCCCTTCTGCTTTATCGCCATCACAAATGCGGCATACGTTGGACTGCCGAAAGAGGCGTCCAACCAGGTTTCGGGCTTGATCAACTTCGTGAGGAACGTCGGCGGCAGCATCTTCATCGCTGTCACCGGAGCCTTGGTGACGAATCGTTCGCTCTTCCACCAGGAGCGTTTGGCGGAGAGCATGCAGAACGGAAGCAAGGCGTATGCCGGAACGATTGGGTCGCTAAGCACGATGTTCGGTGGGGGCGCGGGTGGCACGACGATGGCGCAGGCGACGGTGTATCAGCAACTGAACCAGCAAGCCTCGGCGATGGGCTACCAGGACATCTACCGGATGCTTTGCTGGATGTCCTGCGCGATGGTCTGCTGTGCCTTCCTGCTGAGCAAGAACAAGCCAGGACAGGGTGCTCCAGCCGGCGAAGCCGTCCACTAAAGAGCGCGCGTGCAGGACATGGCGCAACCGGGAATCGAAGGAAAGAGAAACGGGATAAGAACAAGCGGTTGCTTGTTCTTATCCCGTGTTCAATCGCTGCGATGTCTTGCTTTTCGTAGGCTCAGCCGCACGTGACGCGACTAGTGAGCCGAAGCGCGGGTACCGATGACCTTCGTGACGATCGCAGTGGGCAGAGCTCCGGCAGGCAGCAGCGTAAAGAGGTTGGGGCCGAGCTTGCTTTGGGTGCGGATGACGGAGACGTCTCCGGAGCGGCCATCCAGGACGAGCAGAAGATGCTCGTCGGCGGAGAAGGCCATGGCCTCGGGCGACGAACCGGTGTGGAGGCTCGAGATGAGCTTGCCATCGTCGATGGAGTACAGTCCGATGGAGTCGGCACCGGAGTTCGAGACATAGAGCGTGGAGTTATCGCGGCTGACGATGCCGTGCGTGGGCCGTGTGCCGATCATGTAGGTGCCGCCCACCTGGTTCGACTGCGTATCGATCTCGGAGACGGAGTCGGAGTCGAGGTTGGAGACGAAGACCTCGCCGCCATCGGGCTTCAGTGCGATGTGGTTGGGGCTCTTGCCGACGTCGAGCAGCGTGAGGACGAAGTCACTCATGAGGCTGGGATTCTGCTTCGCGCTCCAGGTGCCGGGGGCCGCGGCGAGGTTCAACGCCATCACATGATGCGCGCTGGAACATGCCACGAAGGCCTTGGAAGAATCGGGCAGGATGACCGGGGTGCTGGCTCCCGGGCAGCCGCTGAAGATGCCGCGGAGAGCCTCGAAGGGCTTGTAAACAGGCGCCGTGAGCGTAGGCGGAACGAACGGCATGGCATGGAACACGCTGACGGTTCCGGAAGAGGCATGCGTGACGACCAGCGAACGGCCGTCGGGCGCAAGCGCGATCGAGCCGGGCTGAGCCGGCGTGGGAAGCTCGGCAATCTCGCGGCGCAGATCGAGATCGAGGACCGAGATGGAATTTGATCCTGAATTGGTTACGTATGCGCGATGGCCGGTGGAGTCCACGGCGATCGCCGTGGGCTGGCGATGCACGGGAAGCGTAAAGGCCACGCGGTTGGCCGCTGCATCGATCACCGAGACGGTTCCGGATGTCGTGTTCACGACATAGACCTCATTGCGCTCGGGGTTGACGGCAAGGGCCGTCGGCTGGCTGCCCACCTGCAGGGTGCGATCGGTGCGAAGATACACGAGATCGAGCACAGACACCGTGTTCGCGCCGCTGTTGGCGACGTAAGCGTACTCGCGATAGCCGGCCGGCGTATCCGGAAACCCGACATTGCGGCACCCGGTCAGCGTAAGTGCAAGCAACAAAAAGGCGGCGGACGCGCCGTACAAGGGAACAGCACAGGATGAGGTGAGTTTAGACACTGCTGCGAGTCTAGCGGTGTGAGGTGCGCGTCGCAAGTTCTGAAAAAAATCCATAAAAAAAGAGTTAAAGCGCGCAACTTCCGCCGAGTGGTGGGGGTCTAGGGTGACATGAGCGTGGTCTGTCATTGGCAGACGACACCATTAACGGTAAGTCCTCCTCGGACAACGGAGTTGGTTAGAACATCGATCACTCCGTTGCTTTTTTCATTTAAGGAGCTTACTTCTCCGATACCGGCTTGGGCGTATGGAACCATTGCCAGGTGATTCGTCCGAGATAGGCCAACTGAATGACCCAGACGCCAACGTAGACGTAGACGAGGAAGCGGTCCTGCATGGTTTCGAATGGAATGCGCATGATGCCTCCTGATTAAGCGTCGAGTGTGGCGAAGGCCGCGGCCTGTTCGTTGAGTTGACGGCGGCGCTCCAGCTTGTAGCGGACGACGAAGACAAAGGCAGCCCACAGGCACCAGCCAATCGAGCACCAGATGAACGCGGGGTAGAACGACGGGTCGAGATCGCCGTCGCCACCGAAGACCGGTGCAGGGTGCTGCGTGCGCCACCAGCGGATGGACATGAAGACGATCGGCACATCGACGGCGGCGAAGATGGAGAGGATCGCCGCGAGGCTCTGGGTCTGTCCGGTAGACGAAAACTTGCGCAGCACAAGATAGCTGACGTACAGGATCCAGAGCAGGAAGAAAGACGTGAGACGTGCATCCCATGTCCACCAGATGCCCCACACGGGGCGCGCCCACATCATGCCGGTGATGAGGCCGATCGAGCAGAAGAGCACGGTCAGCTCCGCCGCGGCGAGCGCATAGGCGTCGGCCACAAGCGCGCGAGCCGGGTTCTTCGTCCGGTAGAACAGGTACACAGCCGAGGCCACGAGATTCACGTAGGGAAAGATCTCCGCGATGATCGCGTGCGGCACGTGGTAGTAGAAGATGCGCTGGATGTCCCCCATCGTCGCCTCGGTAGGGGTGCGGAGGAGCGCGACGAAGGTGGCATAGGCAAGAACGGCGATGGTCGCGAGGAAACCGAGGATCGCGAGTGGCGGGATGCGGTGCTGGGCGGTGTCTTTGGTAGATTCCACGATACTTTTAGTGTAAATGTTTGTTCTGAAGGGCGGGTCCGCCACGCGCGAAGCGGAAAACGACCTCCGCCGGCATAGGCGCTCCTAAAGCTGGCGGGCCAGCACCAGCGTGATGTCGTCCGGCTGCTCTTCCGCACCGATCCAGGCATCGAGCGCCAGCATCACCTGCGCCGAGATGATGTGCAGCGGCTCATCGCGGTAGCGGGCGACGACCTCGATCAGCCGCTCTTCGCCGAAGTCCCCAAAATCATTCTCCGGCTCGGTCACACCGTCGGAGTAGCCGATGAAGATATCCCCTGGAGCCATGACGACGCGGCCTTCGTCGTAGTGCATGCCGTCCATAAGGCCGACGACCGTGCCCCCCTCCTCCAGGCGACGGACGCTGCCATCGCGACCAAGGACGAAAGGCGGCAACTGGCCGGCGTTCGAGTACGTCAGCACCGAGGTGGCCGAATCGTAGTGGGCGAGGAACAGCGTCGCGTACTTCTCCGGCTGGGTGGAGCGGAAGAGGTGGCGGTTGAGCAGCGACATGATGCGGCTGGGCGACTGAAACCATCCTCCCGCGTCCGCCACACCCTGCTTCGAGGCCATGAGGCCCTCGAGTGTGGATGCGGCGTAGTGCAACTCCTCGGAGGCAAACTGGTAGGCGCGGACGGCGGAGTGCAGCGTCGCCATGAGCAGCGCAGCCGAGATGCCCTTGCCGCTGATATCCCCCAGCGCGATCCCAACCCCGGCAGCGCGACGCGTCAGACGGCCTCCGTTGGCGTCCGCAATGTCTTCCTGAAAGACGAGAAAGTCATAATAGTCGCCGGAGACCGAACGCGCGGGTCGGCAGACGCCGTGAAGCTCCAGCGTGGGCAGGTCGACGGCGGAGTGCGGGAAGAGGTTGGCCTGGACCTCCTGGGCGATGGAGAGTTCGCTCTGCAGCCGCTCCTTCTCCTTCTGTTCTACGAGCAGGCGGCGCAGCGATCCAATCATGACGTTGAAGGACCGGCTGAGTTCGGCGAGCTGGTCGGTGCGGGTGACGGCGATGCGGTAGTCGAGATCGCCGCGGTCGACCCGCTGGGTGGCCTCGTAGAGGTCGGCGATCGAGGAGGTCATCGTCCGGGAGATCCGGATCGCCATGATGAAGGCGAGGAGTTCGATGCCGCCGAAGAGCAGGAAGAGGATGGTGAGCGAGATGCGGATGAAGTCCATGATGCCGCTCGAAAGCGAGGCGGCAAAGAGCTGCTGATAGAGGATGGATGGCAGTGAATCGACGGTGACCGCGACGTTATCGGCCTTGCCCTGCGCCCAGTCGACGATGGGAAGGGTGGACGGAAAGTTGACGGGGATGTCGGCTACGTTGACCCCCTGGTGGGATCTGCCGCCTCGAATCTCCGAGGTGGTGATCCCAGCGCGGCGCGCGGCCAGGCGGTGGCGCTCGGCCTCAGCGGGATCGGCGATCGTCTCGCTGGTGGTGTCGGGATGCACCTTCACGATGCCAAGCCCTTCGGCGAGCATGTCCACCACCGCGCTATCGAGTGGAACGCTGTCGACGACGGAGAACTTGCGGCCATCGTTGAGGACCTGCTGCTGGACGGCAACGAGGTAGAGTTCGCCATTGTCGGCAACGATGTTCCGGAAGCTGCCACCGGGAAGCTGAGTCGCCCAGGCGGGCAGGCCAAGCGGCACATGCTTCTTCGCCATGGCGTGGAAGACCGGGGTGCCCTCGAGGAAACAGGTCGTCTCGTGATGCAGGCGGGCACGCCGTGCGTCCATCATGAGGCTGCGCTCCTCGCGCGGCATGTCGACGGACATCGCCTCGCGGGTGGGATGGCCGTCCACGATCTTTGCGAGCTGCACCAGCCGGTTCTCGTTCTCCGCGGACATCTGGTTCAGCTCGGTCTGGACGCGGGTATCGATCAGGTGGATCGCGAACTGGCCGGCGGCGACGTAAGCCGAAACCAGTACCAGGGTCGCAATCAGCACCACCGGTGCCGCGCCGATTAACACATAGGTGAAGATGAGCTTGTTGCGCAGACTCCACAGCAGCCGGGTGCGGATGAAGGTCCATCCCAGCGGAATGCACACCATCGCGAGGATGACGAGCACCATAATCTGCAGCCCGGCGGCAAGACCGCCTAAAACACCGGGGATCAGACGCAGAGCCGTCAGCGCGAGCAGCCACGCAACCAGCCAGAAGGCGAAGCGGCTCAGGCCCTTGCGGGGCCGCTGCTTCAGCCGTTCGGAGGCGTATTTGCGCACAACATCAAGCACCGTCTATGCCTCCAGCTCGGCCCGCCGGTGAAGATCGGAGGCGATGTAACGGGTCGCGGAGAAGTGCGCCCCGGCCAGCAGGATAAGGCCCGAGAGGAAGGCCCACATCATCAGGCTCACCGAGATATAGAAGGGACCGTAGACGGCCTTGAAGTCCAACCACGGCAACGCGAGGATGTAGCAGTATTTGGCGATCTCCCAGACGATGCCGATGACGATCGCAGTCGGCAGCACGGCGCCCGCGGGCACCTTGCGGAAGGGGAGGATCCAATAGATCAGGAAAAAGAGCAGAATCCCGGCGAGGACCGCGAAGAACTTCAGCACGATAAAGCCGAGGAAGTTGAAGAACATGTTGTCCGTATGGCCGAAGAAGAGCCACGTCATGATCTGGCGCTGTCCGGCGGTGAGCGCGACCGACGTGATGGCCAGCGCTCCCACAGCCGCCGCGAGGCCCAGCGAGACGGCCTGGTTGTGCAGGTAGTTGCGGTTCACCTTCACGCCCCAGACATCGTTCAGCGCGACCTCCAACGGGAGGAAGACGCCGGTCGAGGTCACCAGCAGCATGAAGACCGAGAAGATCTGCACGCCTTTGTGCGGGTGCGCGAGCAGGACCATGTTGCGCATCACGAAGTCGCCACCGGCCGGCAGGAAGTTCTGCATCATCTCCCCGACCATCGCGGTCATCTTGTCGGAGTGGAAGACGCGCTGCGAGATCGTCAGCAGGAGGACGATAAAAGGAAACAGGGACAGAATCGTGTTGGCAGCCACCGAAAAGGCGTAGGTATGGACTTCGGTCTTGCCCAGATATTTCAGCAGCGCCAGGGCCTGCGATCCGGTCCCCGGAGCCTCAGCCGGAACCGCCGTTCCCGCGAGCGAAGCGTCCGCCGCGCCCGACGAGGGCTGGGGTCCGGAGGCGATGCTGTACGGGGGGTCGCTGGGGCTCGTGGGCATTGTTCTCCAAATGCTAGCAGAGGCTTACGAGGTTCGGAGGCGTCCAAGCGCCCAGGCGGCGGTCTCGGCCAGCACCGGGTCTTCCGCCTTCGACCATATATCAAGCTGCGGAACGAAGCGCGCGTCGCCGGAGTTCCCCATCGCGATGGCCACGTTGCGATGCAGCCGCTTTTTTCCGGTCCGCTCCAGAGGCGATCCCCGGAAGAGACGGCGAAACCCGGCGGAGTCGAGCGAAGCCAGCCAGTCGAGCGCAGGGTTCACCAGCTCCGAACGGGTTTCGAGTCCGGACTTCGCCGCGATCGGAGCCTTACGGTTCCAGGGGCAGACATCCTGGCAGATGTCGCAGCCGAAGAGCTGGCGGCCGATGGCCTCACGCAGCGTTTCAGGGATGCTCCCCTTCTTCTCAATCGTGAGGTACGCGATGCATAGGGACGCATCCATCTCGCGGGGCGCGACCAGAGCATGCGTCGGGCAGGCGTCAAGGCAGCGCGTGCAGGATCCGCAGCGGTCTGCAACCAGTGCGGGCGTCTCTTCCAGAGGGAGCGATGTAAGGATCACGCCCACCAACATCCAGGAGCCGATTCCCTGTCGGATAACGCAGGTATTCTTCCCCACCCACCCGATCCCGGCCTGCACCGCGGCGTTTCGCTCGACCAGCGGGCCGGTATCGACATAACAGCGGGTCTGGCAGGGGGCCTTCTCCTGCAATCCAGCCTCGATGGTCCGCAACCGGGCCAGCAGATCGTCGTGATAGTCGACCGGCTTCCCCTCCGAGCCGGACCACGCATACCGCGCAATCCATCCTTGATCCGCATCGGCAGGGTCAATCGAGCGTGGAGCCGCCGCGTTGTAGTTCATGGCGCAGACGACGACCGACCGCGCCCACGGGATCGCCACCCGGACGGACGAGCGCACCAGCGTCCCCTGCTCGTCCCGGCGCTTCAGCCAGTCCATCTCTCCGGCGCGTCCCTGGTCGATCCACGCGGCGAAACGCTCGGCGTTTTCGGGCGATTCGGCCGGTGCGACGCCCGACGCGTCGAAGCCCGACGCGGCTGCGGCTGCGGTCAACCACGCGGTCAGATCCGGGTTCCAGGCAGGTTCCAGCACCTCTTCAGGGTACGACGTTCGCAAGATGGACGGAGCATGCTGACGAAATGGCAAAATCGCGATAAACTGATGAAACGGAGAGGTGGCAGAGCCCGGTTGAATGCACCTGACTCGAAATCAGACGTACCTTTACGGGTACCGGGAGTTCGAATCTCCCCCTCTCCGCCATAAAGTTCAAGCTTCGAAGCAATCCCCGCCCTGGTCGCGGGGATTCTGCTTTTCCGGCGGGCACTCGCGTTTGCCTGTCCTTATCCGCCTTGCACCCTTTGTATCCAGTTTGTTTGCCTTGTGAGCACACCGGAATTCCATTTTGGCCCGACCTCTGAACCCGGTATGCCAATTTGCCCCCTGCCACATCGGATATGGGCACCGAACTTCTGGTAGTTTTGGTCATCCGGGTTTTTCACCGGCAAAAACCACCATGCCGAAATCGCCAACAAAGCGCTACTACCCCACCCCCGCCCTTGAAAAAGGGCTCGATATCCTTGAGCTCTTTGCCAGCACCCCCGAGGGCTTCTCGGTGTCGGAGGCCGCCCGCAAGCTCGACCGCACCGTCTCCGAGATCTTCCGCATGATCCTCTGCCTGGAACAACGCGGCTATCTCGCCCAGTCTCCAAACAAGGACCGCTATCACCTCACGCTCCGCCTCTTCCGTCTGGCCCAGGAGCATCCGCCGACCAAGCGTCTCGTCACCGAGGCCCTGCCGACGATGCACGCACTCGCGCACCGGCTGCGGCAGTCCTGCCACCTCGGCATCCTCGATGGGGGCCACGTCGTCATCCTCGCGCAGGTGGACTCGCCGGAATCGACCGGCTTCTACGTCAAGGTCGGCTCCAAGGTCGACCTCATGCACGCGGCCACCGGACACGTCATCCTCGCGCACCAAAGCGAAGACGCACGCGAACGCGCCATCGAAGAGTGGAAGATCGAGACCAAAAAACGCAAGCCGGCGGACCTCGACGAGCACCTCGCGAAGATCGTCGCGCGCGGCTATGAGCGTCGTGCCAGCTACGAGGTGGCAGGCGTGGTGAACATGAGCTTTCCCATCCTGAACGTGCAGGGGCAGGCGATCGCCGGACTCACCGTGCCGTTCGTCAAGCGGCTCGAAGACAACATCAGCCTCACCGAAATCGTCACCGCGCTCCGCGAGGCCAGCCGCGAGATCTCCGAGGCGATGGGAGCACCGCTCGCCGCGAAGAAAGTGGCTGCGCACAAAAAGACGGTGGCGGCCAAAGAGTAGCCGCCACCGTGAGGGCGAGACTGCTTTACACTCCGGCGCGCGGCTTGTTGATCCGCACGAAGTTCGTATCCTGTTTGGGCTCGCTCTCGCACTCCAGCACGATGGTCGTCACAGGCGCGTCCGGTGCGTCGATCGGCAGCCCCGTCAGATGGACGCGATACGGATCCTGGCTCACCGTCACCGCAGCGTTCGTCTTCAAAATGCGTGCCGACTTCACCGTCGTCTGCAGGCCTGAGATCGCGACATCCGTGCCCGGCCAGTAGTAAACATGCATGTACAGCGTATTGCCCGTGCGCGTGAAACTCGCGTAGTTCGAACGGCGTGGCTGGCAGATCTCCGACTTGCGAATGGTATCGCCATTGGTCTCCATCCACGCGCCCACCTCCGTCAACACCCGTACCGTCTCTTCGGGAATCGATCCATCCGGCCTGGGCCCGATGTTAAGCAGGTAGTTGCCGCCGTCGCGAGCGCACGTGATGAGATTGCGCACGATCGTCTTCGCGCTCTTCCAATCGTCGTCGGCACGCTGATAGCCCCAGCTATCGTTCAGCGTCATACAGCTCTCCCATGCGCGCCCGTTGGTCTCGGCCACAATCTTCTGCTCGGGTGTCGAGAAGTCGCCCTGCAGATGATTGCGATTGTTGACAATGATGTCCGGCTGCAGTTCGAAGACCATCTTGTTCATCTTCTCCGACTCCCATCCCTTCGCATCCAGGGGCCACGAGACGTCGTACCACAGCACATCGATCTTCCCATAGTTGGTCAGAATCTCGCGGATGAGCCCATGCGTATACGCGACGAAACGCTTGCGTGCTGCCTCGTCGGTCGCGCACTTCGCACCATCCGGATGGTGCCAGTCCATCAGCGAATAGTAGAAGCCCACATGCAGCCCCTCGGCCCGCGCCGCATCCACATACTCGCGCACGATATCGTGCTTCGGTCCCTGCTTGGTGGCGCAATAGTCGGTGAGCTTTGAATCGAAGTTGCAGAACCCCTCATGGTGCTTGGTGGTCAGCACCATGTACTTCATGCCGGCGGCCTTGGCGAGCCTCGCCCACGCGCGCGCAGCACCCGGCGTCGGCTTGAACTCCTGCGCCAGCGGCATGTACTCCTGGATCGGAATCGCCTCCTGCTCCATCGCCCACTCATGCCGTGCATGCTGGCTGTAGAGCCCGAAGTGGATGAACATGCCGAACTTGGCCTCGTGCCACCAGGCCATGCGGCGTATCTGGTCGGGCGTCGGCGGAACCGGAAACGCATCGCGCTCCCCCGCAGTCTGGGCCGGCGGCGCTGCCTGCGCGAACGCATCGGAACTGACACCAAGGGAGGCAACGGCCGCGCCGGTGCCAAGCAGCATGCTGCGACGGCTGATGAAGGAAGAGCTCATGGTCGGATCCACCTTTGTACTCGAAACGAGTCGTGCACGTTTGTAGTGGTCCGCAACGGAAGCTGTCAAGGGTGAAATGATATTTTTACAAGGAAAACGATGGGCCAAGAAGATCGTGCCGCACCTCGACCGCCAGCATCGCTCGCTTTACATGGCAGCCGCGGCAGCAGCCGCAGGTCCGAAGAAGCGGAAGCGAAACTCCCACCTGCTCGTCTGGCCCGGCTCAATGTGCAGGTGCACATAACCCTCCGGGCAGATCGTGCTCTTGATCGACCAGAAGTAGACCTTCTCAAGCGGTAGGGTCGATGTCTCCTGCACCCCCACCTTGGTGGTGCGGTCTTCGACGGTAAAGTCGTAGTCCGAGACCTTGTCCGAGAAGCCCTTGAGATACCCCTGCACGCCACCCCGCGCCGGCAGGTCTTTCGTGAAGACGATGTCGTTGTCGCCAACCGTGGCCCACTCGCCCATCGGAGCCTCCGGCTGCAGCTTGAAGCCGAAGTGTACCGCATGCCCCACGCCCGTCGGCTTGCCGTCGAGCATGAAGAATCCATGGTCATACACGCTTGTATCGATCGCCGTCGTCCCGATGTTCTTCATGCTGTGCTTCAGCGTCATCACTGAGCCGTGCTTGTCGAGCACAAGCTCTTTCTCGTAGCGATACGCAATCCCGCCGGGGCCTTTGAGGTCCTGGCGAAACGTGATGGAGCGCCCCTTCACCTTCACGGTCCACTCGCCCGTATCGACAATGGGATAGCTGAAACCAAACTTGTACGGAGCATCGGCCGTCTTGCGCAACACACCCACGCCGGGCTTCACAAACAAACCTCCGACCGGAGCCTGATCGTAAAGAGGCTCCGTGTCGCCCGAGCGAAACTCCTCGGCGGGCCCCGTAATCGCATCGTTGATCAGCGGATCGTACTTGCGAAACCACTCTCCGAAGTACGTATGCCCGTGATACGTCGCGCACGCCACCACGCCCGACCAGTCGAAGCGCGGACCGCGATAGTAGCCATTCACCGCATCCGGCAGGAACACGACGGCCTTGACCTCGCCATTGGTGATCGTCGCCTTCGGATGATCGGCATGGGGGATATCGGTGCAGGGCGCCACCTCGGCCAAGGCCCTCTGCGAAAACATACCGGCTGCTGCCACGACAAGAACTGCCGCCGCCTTCACTGTCCGCTTCATCCGCATCTGCTCCTCTTTCCTGCCACCGGTCGTTCCTCGAGATGGTGTTAGTATCCATGAAAAATCGCTTCCGCCCGCAATGCATAAGACATCCGCCCTACCCATGCCCGGGGGCTCTCTCCCTTTTCCCGCGGCCCCTCGCTACCATCGAACACAAAGCCTCCATACACGATTCGAGACGACCCATGAAGACGACCATGCCCAAAGCCTCCCGTAGACTTCCGCTCCTTCTCCTCTGCCTCGCGATGTTCGCCAGCGTCTGCCCGATGAATGCCCAGGTGGGACCGCAGAAGGGCCTCAAGGGTTCGCGCAACAAGCCCGACCGCATGGAGTGGTATCGCGATCAGGGCTTCGGCATGTTCATCCACTGGGGCGTCGACAGCCAGCTCGGCGTCGTCATCAGCCACTCGCTCGTCGGTGCGTCCGAGGACTACACCAACCGCTTCTTCAACGATCTGCCCAAGACCTTCGATCCCACCCGCTTCGATCCCGGCGAGTGGTCGCGCCTCGCGAAGATCGCAGGCGTCCGCTATGTGATGTTCACCACCAAGCATCACTCCGGCTTCACCATGTACCACACCAAGACGACGCCCTTCAGCATCGAGAACACACCCTTCAAGCGCGACATCACCCGCGAGGTCTACGACGCCTTCCGCGCACAGGGTATCGCCGCCGGCGTCTACTTCTCGCCCGACGACTTCTGGTGGCTGCACCAGCACAACATCCCCATCCAGCGCCTTACGCCTGAAGTGCAGCCCAGCCACAACCCCGGCCTTCTCGCCTACGACAAGGCCCAGCTCACCGAGCTCCTCACGCAGTACGGGCCCATCGATCTCGCCTACTTCGACGGCGAAGCCGACGACCTGCGCGAGACCGCCTGGGACCTGAACCCCAATATCGTCATCACCCGCGGCGTGCTCGAAACGCCCGAGCTCACCGTGCCCTCAAGCGTCCTGGTCGACCCATGGGAGACCAGCATGACCATGGGCACCGCCTGGCAGTACCAGCCAGACAACGAGGTCTACAAGTCCGGCGGCGACCTCATCCGCCTGCTTTACCAGACCCGCGCCAAGGGCGGCAACATGCTGCTCAACATAGGGCCTATGCCCAACGGGCAACTCGCGATCGAGCAGGAAAACCGCCTCCGCGAGATGGGCCTGTGGATGTTCGTCAACTCCGAGTGCATCTACGGCGTGCGTCCCTGGGTGGTCATGAACGAGAAGAACATCTGGTTCACCCAGAAGAAGAACAACGGCCCTCTCTATGCCATCGTCGACTCCCCCGAGATCTGGCAGAAGGGCACATGGAAGGAGTTCGTGCTGCACTCCGTGCACGCCACGCCAGGCACGACCATCAGCGTCCTCGGCCAGGATGATAAGACCATCGAGTATTCGAAGGTCATCCCCAAGAGCACCTTCACGCAGATGGAGGATGGTCTGCACATCCGCGTCAATCGCGCGCAGCGCCTGCAGGACAACAGCCGCTGGCCCAACCCTCTGGTCGTCAAGCTGACCGACGTGAAGCCTTCCCTCGTCCCGCCGCGCGTCGTCACGGATCGCGCCCACAGCGTCAACGGCATCGTCACCTTCAACGGCACACTGGTCGACATGGGCGACGCGAAGTCGCTCGAAGCCGGCTTCGAGTACCGCCCCATCGCCGGCGAAGACGTTCACGCGCGTTCCACCGAGTTCAAGGCGACGGAGTTGAAGACCGTCACCGCAAAGGGCGCCTTCACCATCGAGGTGCGTGGCCTTGCGCCCGGCACCTACGAGTTCCACGCCATTGCGAAGCATCCACTCATGACGCTCTATGGCGCCGACAAGATCGTGCGTTAGCACCCAGGATCAACGTGCACGGCCCGCCCCGGAGCCGTGCACGCACACCCGTTAGACGACCCCCTCCGCATTCCCAGCCGATCGCAGCCACACTTAACAGCCGCCGCAACGTCTCCAAAGCGGGCTGGCAGTATAGTGCCCCATCTGAAATACGACATAGGCTTTTTGCCCTATGAATTTATGTGTCAAGTGTCAGATGACAGGAATCGATCCTCATAATCCAATTGCAACAATCTCATCATTCCATGACAGTTTTGCCGGAACGTCCCATGTTCTACCTCTAGGAAGATTCCCTGGCTTCAGGTCATCTTCATCATTTTTTATTCAAGTGAGCGAGAAGGGGCATCGGCACATGGAGGGAGGATGCTTTGCATCCACAACTGCCTCGCAGCATTCGTTGGGCCACAGCGAGGTAAACGCAGTTCAAGATCTTCACGGTCAGTCTGTACGAGAAGACCACTCTTTTGGAGGCAATACATGCAATCCAGATTCATACGCCATCTCTCGCTGATGCTTTTGCTCGCAGTCTGTTGCTGCGTAAGCGCCTTCGGTCAGACGATCACCGGAAGCGTCAACGGTACCGTAACGGACCCCTCGGGCGCCGTCGTCCCGAATGCCAAGGCGACTGCTACAAACATTGACACCAACGTGGCCACATCGAGCACGACCAACAAGGATGGTATCTACAACATCCGCTTCCTACAGATCGGCAACTACAAGGTAACGATCTCCGCTCCGGGATTCGCGACAGCCACCTATGGCCCGTTCGTCCTTGAAACCGCCCAGGACGCGAAGATCGACAGCAAGCTCACCCTTGAGGGAACGCAGCAGAACGTCTCGATCCAGTCGGAGGTTGCTCCTCTCTTGAACACGGAGAACTCTACTCTGGCGACGACGCTCGATAGCCGCGCGATCGAGAACATCCCCATGGTCAGCCGCGATATCGTCTCACTGACGATGTTTCTCCCCGGATCGGTCAGCACCAGCCCCAACGGCTTCGTCGGGCAGGCCGCCATCACGCAGGGCGGTAACACTGTCTCCATCAACGGCAACCGTCAGCAGACCAACCAGTACATCCTCGACGGCGTCAACATCAACGAGACCCTCAACGACACCCCTGGCTACAACCCCAGCGTCGATGCCATCGGCCAGGTCCAGATCGTCTCGGCCAACGCATCGGCCGAGTACGGCAACGTACTGGGCGGCGATGTGCTCTACACCACCAAGAGCGGTACGAACCAGTGGCACGGAAGCGCCTTCTACTTCCTCTCCGATGGAAAGCTGAACGCCAACACCTGGGCCAACAAGTACAGCACGCCGATCGTCGCCAGGAGCGGATTCACCCGTAATATCTTCGGTGGAACCTTTGGCGGACCAATCTTCAAGGACAAGCTCTTCTTCTTCGCCGACTACCAGGGTGGCCGTTATCACACCGGCGGTCCGGCGACTGCAACCGTGCTCACCGCCAAGGAGCGTACCGGCGACTTCTCAGAACTCCTCAACCCGGTCCTGATGTGCTCGAAGCCCGGTACCACCTGCAACAACAGCAAGCTCATTCAGCTCTACGATGCCACCAACCCCGGCACCGCATACGCCAACAACAAGATCAACATCACCAACCCCGCCGCTATCTACCTGTTCCAGCATCCTGAACTCTATCCTCTGCCCAACCAGCTTCCTTCCGCGAGCAACTCCCCGGCCTCGGCCAACTACCTTGGCTTCTCAAAGAATCGCAGCTATGGCGATCAGTTCGATGTGAAGGTTGACTGGAAGGCGTCCAGCAAGGATGCCGTCTCGGTCCGCTATACCCAGAGCGCGAATGGCAGCACCTCGCAGAGCCCGCTTCCCACCACCTTCACCAGCGCGCCCACCAACCCGGTCAAGGGCGTGGCCATCAACGAGGTTCACACCTTCAACTCTTCGATGGTCAACGAGTTCCGTGCCGGTTACACCCGCATCCAGAACCTTGGCGCAGTCCTGCTGGACCGGTCCGGCGCCTTCGGCCTGAACGGTAACAGCCTGCTCGGCATCAACGCCACGCAAGCCTTCGCCGGCTTCGCGGCTCTCTCGTTCAGCACCCCGGCTAGCCCTGCCGGCATCACCTTGACGAACGGCAGCGAGTATACCGGTCTCGGCAACTCGAACACCGGCACCAACTTCACCGACAACACCTTCCTCTACGGCGACAACTTCACCTGGCAGATTGGCCGTCACACCCTCAAGGCTGGCGTGCAGTTCCAGCGGCAGCAGCAGAACAACTTCTACCCCGGCAACGACGGTTCGATGGGCGGCTTCTACTACCTTGGCGCCGGAACAGCGAACACAGCTACTCCTGATGCAAACGGCTTCACCGCCAACGGTTACACCGCGGCGGACTTTCTGCTGAACCGCGCCTCGTTCGTCTCAAAGGGCGGCGTCTCAGGACCCGCCGGCATGCGTTCGTGGCGCGATGGCTACTTCCTCCAGGATGACTGGAAGATCACTCCAAGCTTCACCGCCAACATCGGTGTTCGCTATGAGTACGACCAGCCCATCTACGAAGTTCACAACCACATGTCGACGATAGACCCGGCCAACCCCTCGGTCATCCTGCTCGACGGAACCCCACAGGCACGCGCCGCTGGCTTTGGCCGTGGTCTTGTGAACCCCTACTATGGCAGCGTGATGCCGCGTGTCGGCTTCAACTACGCGGCTACCCCCAAACTCGTAGTACGCGGCGGATACGGCATCCAGAACTTCATGGAAGGCACTGGAGCCAACCTGCGCATGACCACCAACCTTCCATTCCAGAGCACATACGAAGCCAGCGGTACACAGGTATCAACCACCAACCCTGGCAACTTCTTCACGGTACAGAGTGGCTTCACCGCTCCGGCCAACGCCGCCGCGGCGTCCGGTGCCGTTTACAACGTGTGGAACAAGAACATCAAGCCCGCTTTCATCGGCGAGTACAGCCTGGCAACCGAGTATCAGCTCAACAGGACGTCCTCGTTGCAGATCGCTTACCTTGGCGAGTCCGGACAGCACCTCGTCACGGCCAACGCCCGCAACCAACTCCACAATCCCTGCATCATCAACGGGGCACCTGTACCCGTCTCCACTCCTACCCCACCGGCGGCTTGCCTCACGCAGGCTCCCGCGCCGTTCTACACCACCCCTGGCGTCGGCTACAACGGAACCATTCGTTATACCGACTCCAACGCCATGATGAACTACAACGCGCTTCAGGCTTCGTTCCGTCAGCGTGCTTGGCACGGCCTGCAGTACACCGTCAACTACACCTACAGCAAGGCGATGACCAACAGCACCGGCTTCTACGGCGTGCCGAGCATCAGCGCCTCGTCGGCCTATGCCGAGAACGTCTATGACCTCCACTCGGAGTACGGTCCGACCGGTCAGGACGTGCGTCATGGTCTCAACTTCAACGGCGTCTATGATCTGCCTGTGGGTCGTGGTCGCATGTTCGGTGCGAATATGCCCGTCTATGTGGATGAGGTCGTCGGTGGCTGGAAGATCGGCATGACCGGCATCGCCTACTCCGGATTCCCAATCACGCTCGTCGCATCCAACAACTCCATGGTGAATGGCAACTCGCAGCGCGCCAATCACTACCGCACTCTGAAGATCGTCAACCGCAGCGCCGCCAACTGGTTCGGTACCGATCCTTCGGCAATCCCCTGCACCACGGCAGGCGTCGACAACGGCGTTTGCGCGTACGGACAGCCTGCTGCTGGTACGTTTGGCACGGCGCGCCCCGACTCGGAGCGTGTACCCAGCTACCAGACCTATGGAGCCTCGATCACCAAGGACTTCCGTATCTGGCACGAACAGGCGGTCAACTTCCGCGCCGATGCGGATAACCTCCTCAATAGCGCGTACCTCTCTAACCCGGGAAACAACGTAACCTCAACGAGCTTCGGTGTTATCAGCTCTGCTCGTTCTGGTCCTCGTAACCTGCAGCTCTCGGTCAAGTACCACTTCTAACCCACAACCTTCGGCGGTGCGCCCGGATCATCGGGCGCACCGCACGAAGCCCATCCGATCTCGAATCCCCCAAAACATCTCTTGGACACATCCCCGCTCAAATCATGACGCGGGTTGATCTCTCCGGCCAGCGCAGCCTCTACCGCAGGTACGAAGATTGGGAGCTCCTTTGCGTATCCTGAATCTGTCCCAAACCCTGCGTCCCCGGCCTGCGTTCGCGCCCCCAAGCCCTTCCGCACCTCTCGCCCTCGCATCGCCAGCCGCCGCCAGTGCCTCCATCCGCACGCGCCCTGTGTTCGCCGAGCCCGAGAGAGCCATTCCGATCTGCCATCCGTTCCTCCATCCGACCCAAGCCATCCTCACAGCCTGCGACGCACCCGGTAAAGCACATTGAACATCTGCCTTCAACTCGCCCGAAGAAACACGCCCACATCGCTCGCCATCGACGCGAGCAACCACCATGCATCTTGCTTGAGACAAATGCCCTACGCACCCGCAGCCAATGGGGTTCCACACAAATTACAGTTCAATAGATGCCTTCGTCATACAGCCCCACCCTTTCAAATCCGGGAGACTCAGTGATGGTAAATGGCCGTCACTCCCGAGTCCGTTTCTTCCTCGCCTTCTGGCTCTTCGTCCTCTCAGGCGTCGCGTTCCTCGATCGCACCAACATCTCCATCGCCGGTCTCCAGATCAGCCAGGAGTACCTGCTTGGCAACCAGCGGCTCGGCTGGCTCTTCTCAGCCTTCCTCGTCGGCTACGCCGGCTTCCAGCTTCCTGCCGGATTCCTCGCCGCTCGCTTCGGCCCTCGCCGCGTGCTCACCCTCGGCGTCTTCTGGTGGGGACTCTTCACCGCCCTCACCGCCATGCTCCCCGCTGGGATTCCCCACGCGGTCATGCTGCTCATCGCGGTCCGCTTCGCGCTCGGCGCCGGGGAAGCCGTCATCTACCCCGCAGCCAACCAGTTCGTCGCCCGCTGGGTTCCGCAGCAGGAACGCGGCTTCGTCAACGGCCTCATCTTCGCGGGCGTCGGCGCCGGCTCCGGCCTCACCCCTCCACTGCTCACCTGGATCATCCTCGCCGACGGCTGGCGTTCGGCGTTCTGGTTCTCGGCCGTCATCGGCGTCATCGCCGGAGCCGTCTGGTGGGTGTTCGCCCGCGACACCCCGGAAGAGCACCCCGGCGTCTCCCGCGCAGAGCTCCGCGAGATCCGCGCAGGCATCAGCTTCTCCTCGCGCGACGCCGGAGCCTCACCCTCCACGCCCCACAAGATCTCCTGGAAGGCCATCTTCGCCCGCAAGGATCTCGCCGCCCTCATGGTCGGATACTTCAGCTTCGGCTACATCGCCTGGGTCTTCTTCAGTTGGTTCTTCCTCTACATGGCGCAGGTACGCGGCTTCGACCTCAAGTCCAGCGCACGCTTCACCATGCTGCCCTTCCTCTGCATGACGGTCGGCAGTCTGGCTGGCGGTGCCCTCTCGGATCGCCTCACCCGCCTCCACGGCCTGCGCGTCGGCCGCTGCTACCTGGCCTCGGTCTCGCTGGTCATCACCGCCATCTTCCTCGTCCTTGGCTCCCAGGTGCACAGCCCCCAGCTCGCCGGCATTATCCTGGCCGGCGGCGCAGGAGCCCTCTACCTCTCGCAGAGCACCTTCTGGTCCGTCTCGGTCGATATCGCCGGCCGCAGCTCCGGCGTCTTCTCCTCCATGGTCAACATGGGCGGACAGATCGGCGGCGCCATCACCGCCTCGCTCACTCCCTGGATCGCGGGGCGCTTCGGCTGGACCACCTCCTTCGCCGTCGCCGCCTTCCTCGCCCTCCTGGGAGCCGTCTGCTGGCTCGTCGTTCATCCCGAAATCGCGCTGGAAAGCGAGAAGGATCGCCCGGCGCGCGTTTAACCCTTGCGCATCGTCCTCTGTCTGTGTTCGCGTAGAGGAAATGACATATTTCCCGAGACGGCTGGCGCTTCTCCTGTTGATGTCATCTCTCTGCGCCTGGGCCGGAACCTCCGCCCCAGGCGCCGATGCCCAGATCGCGCCCCTGCCACCCTACACCAGCGTCCCACCCCAGGCCCCGGAACCAACCCCGGCCGGTTCGGAGATCGCCGCACCCGGCGCGCCCACCGCCATCATCCCCGGCTGGTCCTTCACCACGGAGCTCGCCTCCTCCATCGTGGGCAGCGGCAACAGCGTTGTCCTGGAACCCGGCCACAGCGATCTCGTCCTCTTCTTCGACGCCACTCCCCCCGCCGCACGTCCCGTCGAGTTCCGTTACCGCCTTACCGAATACGACAACGATTGGACCGTCACCCCCGGCCGCATCGCGCACTACCGACGCCTCCCCCCCGGCCACTATCGTTTCGAGGTCCAGGCCCACACCCCCGGCCAGCCCTGGCAGACCGCCGTCGCCGTCGTCGCCGTCCGCCAGAAACCTTTCCTCTACCAGACCTGGTACTCCTACCTCTTCGTCTCGCTCGCCCTCATCGCTCTCGCCGCGCAGCTCCTCCGCCAGCGCGACCAGCTCCTCAAAGGGCAGATGGGCATCGTGCTCGAAGAGCGCAACCGCATCGCCAGCGACTGCCACGACACGCTGATGGCCGGTTTCGCCGCCATCTCCTGGCAGCTCGAAGCCACCGCCAAGCTCTTCAAGGACGTCGACGAGACCCTCACCCCCGCCGCAAAATCCTGCGAACTCGCCCGCTCCATGGTCGCCCACTGCCAGGCCGAGGCCCGCCGCATCATCTGGGACCTCCGCGATCCGCACGAACTGACCGACATCCTCTCCGAGGCCCTCTCCCGCGCCATCGACGCCCATCGCCTCCGCGACTCCGTCCAGACCACCTTCGAGGTCCACGGCGACGAGATCCCCATCGCTCCCGGCGCCGTCCACCACCTCGTCTGCATCGGCCAGGAGGCGGTCACCAACGCCATCCGCCACTCCGGCTGCTCCACCATCCACGTCGCCCTCCGCTACGACGAGGAGTCCCTCCACATCACCGTCCGCGACAACGGACGCGGCTTCCTCTTCACCGACCTCGCCGTCCGCACCGGCCACTTCGGCATTCCTGTCATGGAAGAGCGTGCCCGCAAGCTCGGCGGTTCTCTCCGGGTCAACTCCGCCATCGACTCGGGCACCGAGGTCTCGGTCACCGTCAGCTTCCAAACCATCAACTATCTCCCCCACCAGCAGCACTACATCGTACCGTGGATCGGCGTGTAGCTCCTCCTTTCGACCAACGGCAGAGCCCGCGAAGCCGTGACACGGCACGGACTGCCCCGCCCCGCGCGCACCGGAGCAGTCCGGCAGGACAAGGTTTTGATCCACCTTTCACGGGCATTTGACCCATCTCTGTTACCCCCAATCGAGACAACTCTATCCCTCAGCGTGTACAACACTGCTATGGAGCTATCGCGTTGAGGCAGATTCGGGTTCTTCTCATCGAGGATCACTTTCTCGCGCGCATGGCGCTGCAGTCCGTCCTGGCCGGTCACTCGCAGATTCGCGTCATCGGCGAGGCCTCCGACGGCGAGCAGGGCGTCGAACTCTACCGCACCCTCAAACCCGACGTCGTCATCCTCGACCTCCGCCTTCCCCGCGTCAGCGGATTCGACGTCATCCGCCTCCTGCGCAAGGAGCGGCAGCCCGCCCGCATCGTTGTCCTTTCCAACTATCACGGCTCCGAGGACATCTACCGTGCCGTGCGCTCCGGCGCGATGGCCTACCTGACCAAGGATGCCAGCGGCGAAGAGCTCATCAACGCCATCCAGACCGTCGATCGCGGCCTGCGGTACCTCCCGCCGGCGGCGCTCGACCGCCTCGCCGAGCGCATGCCGTCGGTCGATCTCACCCCCCGTGAGACCGAGGTGCTTCTCTGCATCACGCAGGGCCGATCCAACCGCGAAATTGCCGAACAACTGCATATTGCTGAAAAGACAGTACGTATCCACGTCTCGTCCGTCCTGGACAAGATGGGAGCCCGAGATCGCACGCAGGCGACGATCTACGCCCTGCAGCGCGGCCTGGTCCACCTGGACTAGTTGATTCTCTAGGCTCTTTGACGTATTTCACCCTCCGTCAACTGCCTGATGACAGGACTGTGAATCCGTTATCCACTCGTAGTATTCCATCGCAACATGAAACCGTTTCCACATCGAGATCCTTCGATCGAACGGTGTAACAAGCTGTTTTGTCATATCTGCCGGGCCACACCCGATTTTTCAGGAGCCAATGACTGTGAAAAAAATCTTTCTCTGTTGCCTACTCTTCTCCTCTGCTCTCTTCATGAGAGCCCAGGTCGCGAACAATACAGCGCTGGTCGGTACGGTTACCGACGCCTCAGGCGGTGTTGTTGCAGGCGCTAAGGTTGTCGGCACCAATGTCGACACTAAGATCGCATACCCAGGCGTGACCAACGCCGAGGGCTATTATTCGATCCCTTACATTCTTCCCGGAACCTATGACATCACGGTTGAAAAAACCGGATTCCAAAAGACGGTTACGAAAGGCGTCATCGTCAGCATCAACGTCGCCGTCCGTACCGATGCGGCGCTGAAGGTAGGCTCCGAGTCCACCGAACTCACCGTCACCGCCGATAACCCGCCGCTCTCCACCGACGACGCCCTCCTCGGCGAGACCGTCAACGCCGAACAGGTTCACGATCTTCCCACGCAGGGTCGCCAGGCGCTCCAGCTCGCTGCCACCGCCTCGAATATCACGGTCTCGAGCGACGCGCTGACCGGTAACCCCCCGGGCAACCGCGCCTCTGGCGCCGGCACCCGCAACATCACCAACGTGATCTCGCTCGACGGCATCTCGCTGATGAACAACCTCATCTCGACCGCCTTCATCGTTCCCAACTCCGACGCGCTCGACGCCGTCCAGACCCAGAACGGCAACTACACCGCGCAGTACGGCGACTACCTCGGTGTCCACATCAACCAGGTCACCCGCTCCGGCACGAACAAGTTCCACGGCACCGTGTACGACTACGTCCGCAACGACGGCTTCAACGCCAGGAGCTGGCTCCAGGCCAAGACGGTTCCCAAGTCGCAGCTTCGCTACAACCTCTTCGGTGGCGTCGTCAGCGGTCCCATCTGGAAGGATAAGGCCTTCTTCCTCGGCTCCTATGAAGGTCTCCGCAACCACGGCGCCACCTCGACCACCGGCACCGTGCTCACCAACCGCATGCGCACCGGCGACTTCGGCGAACTGTGTACCGCAGGCTTCGTTGGCGGTATCTGCGCCAGCCCCAACAGCTCCACCAACAAGCAGCTCCTCAACCCCATCACCCATGTCGCTTACGCGAATAACATGGTTCCCGTCGATCCCATTTCAGCCAAGATCCTGCCCTACCTCACCACGCCGAACATCGCAACCACCTACTCGCTGGCCAACCCCATCAACTGGCAGGGTAATCTTCCCAACGCCGTCAACTCGAATGCCAACCTCGAGCGCGTCGACTTCAACCCCACCGAGAAGGACCGAATCTTCGCTCGCTTCGCGATGCAGACGGTCAGCAACTACTCGCAGGCCATCAACCTGGCCAATACCGCTTATACCAACTCGCGCGGCCGCAATGGCGTGATCGGCTACACCCGCATCATCACCCCGAACATCGTCAACGATCTGCACCTCGGCTTCAACACCCTCATCACCCAGATCGTGAACCAGCAGTACCAGACCGGCGCGACCTCTGCCGGTTCCGCTCTCGGCATCCCCGGCTTCACTGCGGACGTTGACAGCGGCAACCCCGGACTCGTCGATATGAGCATCACCGGCTACCAGGGCATCGGCCAGAGCGGAACCAACTGGTTCCAGGACGACCGTACCCTCACCCTCTACGATCAGATCTCATACACCCACAACAAGCATGCGTTCATGGCTGGCGTCAGCTTCCGCAAGTTCACCATCGGACGTTCGGCAGCCAACACCGCACGCGGCCAGTTCACCTTCGATACCACCCTCCTCCAGGATCCTTCGGCGGCCTTCATCGGCGGCTTCCCCACCGGCCTCACCTCGCCGCTCTTCCAGGTCAAAGGCTCTATCGGCCAGTGGCGCGATGGTTTCTTCATCCAGGACAATTGGCAGTTGACCCAGAAGCTCACCTTGCAGCTCGGTCTTCGTTATGAACTGCCTCAGGCTGCTTACTCCCTCAACGGCGTGGGCCGTATCCTCGATCCCACCTGGACCAGCCTCTACCCCGCGGCGGGCGGTACCAACCCCCTCACCGCGACCAAGTACCCCGGCTTCAAGTTCAGCCAGACCGACAAGACCAACATCAGCCCGCGCCTCGGCTTTGCCTACCGCGTTCTGGATAAGACCACCATCCGCGGCGGCGGCGGCATTTACTACAACGCCAACCAGATGAACAGCTACACGCTGTCCTCCACCAACTACCCCTACTCGGCCAACATCACCAACTCCAACTGCCTGCCCAACGGAACCTCCTGCACGGCTCTGAAGTTCACCCTCGACAACCCCCAGATCCCAGCGCTCACGGCCTTCGGCCTGGCCTCCAACCCCTACTCGGCCTTCACGGTTGACAACCACCTGCCCACGCAGCGCATGTACCAATGGAACCTCGACATCGGCCAGGAAGTCTGGAAGAACGGCGGCTTCGAGCTCCAGTACCTCGGTTCGCACTCCATCCACCTCGATGAAAGCTACTACCCCAACCAGCCGGCTCCTTCGACTGCTTTCTCCAATGCCAACCGGCCTAACCCCAACATCGGCAACATCCGCGTCATCCACAACGATGCCACCGCCTTCTATAACGGCTTCACCGCCATCCTTCGCCAGCGGCTCTACCATGGCTTGACCGCCAACCTCAGCTACACCTGGTCGCACGCTCTGGACGAAGGCGACAGCTCGAACGACGGCGGCACTGCCATGTGGCAGGGTCACCTCAAGCTCGACTACGGCAACTCCGGCTACGATATCCGCAACCGCTTCGTCGGCGTGTTCACTTACGCGCTGCCCACCCTGGACCACAAGAATATCGTCCTTCGCGAGACCCTCGGCGGCTGGCAGGCTAACGCCATCGTCGATCTCCGCACCGGCGCGCCGATCAACTACACCCTCAGCACGGACTATGCGCACGTCAACGGCGTCGGAGCTGCGCAGCGACCGAACTTCGTTCACGTACCGTATGCCTCCACCTGCAGCCGCGCCACCGTCACCGGTCCCGGCGGCTCCAACCACAACTCCTGCCTCGACAAGACGGCCTTCGCGTCGCCTGCCAACGGCACCTTCGGCAACCTCCACCGCAACGCCTCCTACGGTCCTGGCGGAGCAAACGTCAACGCCTCTCTCTTCAAGAGCTTCCCCATCTGGGAGCAGGTCGCGGCACAGATTCGTGTCGAAGCCTTCAACATGTTCAACCACCCCAACCCCAGCGCTCCCAACGCAAACATCGAGAGCGCATCGTTCGGCTACATCACCAGCGCGCAGACGACCGTAACCTCCACCGGTGCTCGCGTCCTCCAGATCGCCGGCAAGATCAACTTCTAACCCTGCATCACTCCCTCGCCGCCGTCGATACCCTCGACGGCGGTTTTTTTTTGCCCGCCAAACACGGTACGATTTTGCTGATTGGAGAATCACCATGCCTTCCCGCACCAAGAAGATCCTCACCGGCTCCGCCCTCCTCTCGCTCGCAGCCTGCGCCTTCACCCTCCGCGCCGACGCGCCCCTCACCGCCGCCGACTATGAGAAGAACCCAGCCCTCATGATCGATGCCTACCGCCACGTCGAAGCCGCCTCCGTCTCCGACGCCGAAGAGCAGCTCCTCCACCAGAAGCACTACATGTCCCACAACATGCAGTCCATCTTCCCCACCAAGTTCGCCGGCACCGCCCTCACCGTCCTGCTCAAGAAGGAGGAGAACAAAGATCCCAACGCCCTCTCCGGCATGCTCTCCGCCATCGATAGCGGCGGTCCCGGCTCGGTCTACGTCATGAAGGTCGAAGACGGCAAAGATATCGCCGGCATGGGCGGCCTCATGGGTACCTCCATGTTCGCCCGCGGCTTCGCCGGAGCCGTCGTCGACGGCGGCGTCCGCGATCTGCCCCAGCTCAAGAGGATCGGCTTCCCCGTCTACGCCACCGGCCCCGTCCCCTCCACCTCCGTCGGCCACTACCGTTTCGGCGGCGTCAACATCCCGCTCGAAGTCGACGGCACCCACGTCGAGCCCAACGACATCATCGTCGCCGACCAGGATGGCGTCGTCGTCGTCCCCCGCGCCCACGCCGCCGAGGTCCTCATCCTCGCCCAGAAGCTCGACAACAGCGAGCACAGCATGCTCCCCTTCATCGAAAAATTTCACTCCATCGTCGAAGCCGTCAAGCAGTTCGGCCGCATCTAGGGCGTTCAATCAAGGTCCTCGTGCCAATCGGAATTCAAATCCGAGCAACGCGGGGACCAGTACATCTTGAGTCGGCAACACCGGTATACGCGTCACGAAGTGACCGCCGCCCGCGCAGGGCGCCCGTCCGGCAGGACTAGAGCATTTGCCCTACATCTTCAAGGGTCTTCTGCCCGATGACACTCTACGCGTCCTAGCATCAAATGGCATCAGTCCTGCAACACTCCTGCAATGTTCTCCCCGGCGCGCCCCTGCCGCCGCCCACCCCTCTCGAAAGCGTTACGGAGCGACGATTGTCATCCCACACCGAGTCTCGAGCAAGCAGCCTCTCCCGCAGAAAATTCTTCCAGCTCTCCGGTACCGCCAGCCTCCTCGCGGCCGCCCCGGCAGCCTTTGCAGCGGCCCCCAGGGCTGAGGAGGGAGAAGACTACTACGCCAAACTCGGCGTCCCCACCATCATTAACGCCGCCGGCACCTACACCACCATGACCGCCGCCTGCATGCCGCCCTCCGTGCTCGCCGCCGTGCAACGCGCCGCGCTCCACCCCGTGCGCCTGCACGACCTCCAGGTCAAGTCCGGCGAGTACATCGCCAGGCGCCTGCAGTGCGAGGGAGCCATCGTCACCTCGGGTGCCTCCGGAGCCATCTCCCTCGCCACCGCGGCCTGTATGCAAAACGCCAACCCGGGCCTCGGCTACCTCGACATGCCCCAGTCCATCGACGGCAGGAAGAATCAGGTCATCGTCCAGAAAGCCCATCGCTACGGCTACGATCACGCCATGTTCCTCTGCGGCGCACGCGTCACCGAGGTCGTCACCATGGACGACTATAAGCGCGCCGCCGACCAGGGCAACGCCGTCATGACCAACTTCTTCAACGCCGCCGAAGAAGAAGACGGCATCGCCGGCACCGCTCAGATCGGCCGTGAAGAATGGCTCCGCGTCGCCCACGAGCACAACATCCCCTGCCACCTCGACGCCGCCGCCGACATGCCGCCCATCTCCAACCTCTGGAAGTACACCGGCATGGGCTTCGACCTCGTCGCCTTCTCCGGCGGCAAGGGCATGCGCGGCCCGCAGAACGCAGGCCTGCTCCTCGGCAAGAAGCACCTCACCGATCTCGCCCTCCGCAACGCGCCTCCCGGCGATGGCGTGGGACGCGGCATGAAGGTCGCCAAGGAACAGATCGTCGGCATGGTCGCCGCCGTCGACTGGGTCCTCTCCCACACCGAAGAGTCCATGCAGGGCGACTACCAGAAGCGCGTTGACCTCATCGTCAAGCACGTCAAGGACATCCCCTCGGTCACCACGCTCACGGTCGTGCCCAAGATCGCCAACCACGTCCCCCACCTCCTCATCCGCTTCGACCCCGCCGTCACCGGCGTCACCACGCAGGAGATCGTCGCCAAACTCCGCGCGCACGAGCCCTCCATCGAGCTCAACCCCAACACCGGCCACAAGCCCAACCAGGGCATCCCCTCCGACGCCAATACACTCGTCGTAGGCGTCTGGATGCTCCAGCCCGGCGAAGATGAGACTGTAGCCAAAGCCATCCGCGCCGCACTCAAAAAAGCTTAGTCACGAAAGGAAAAATACATGTCCACCCAGTCCCGTCGAGGTCTCCTCAAGAACGCCGCAGCCGCGGCAGCCGCCGTAGCCGGAGCATCCGTCCTCACCCCCGAAGCCCAGGCGCAATCCAGCGCCCAAACCGGCGTCTCCTGGCAGAAGAAGGCCATCAAGCACGTCGACATCCCCAACGCCGCCTCCACGCTGGCCCCGGGCGTCGCTCCCATCGCCGGAGCCCCCCTCTTCAACTCGATCATCACCTACGGCGGTCTCGTCTTCATCGCCGGCACCGGCGCCCACTTCAAGGGCACCATCGAAGAGCACACCAAGCACGTCCTCGATGAGATCGAACTCCAGCTCAAGGCCGCCGGCTCCTCCATGGAGAAGGTCCTCAAGGTCAACGTCTACCTCTCCGACCTCGCCAACTACGCCAAAATGAACGCCGCCTATGCCGGCCGCTTCGGCGGAGTTCCCCCCGTTCGCACCACGATCGCCGTCGTAGGCGGCGTCCCCGGCGACTCCCTCGTAGAAATCGACTGCATCGCCGCCCTCTAAACCGCCCCCAACCCGGGTGCCCCACATCTCGCTGCTGAGATGTGGGTTCCACCCGGGGCACCAGGCGACCGAAGCCACACTGGATAAGCTTGGGCTCTTGAGAATGAGCGTGGGGCTCAATCCGGCAACGTACTCGCTTCAAACAGATTCGTAAAAAGAAAGAAAGACAGGTAAAAACGGCATGTCCCTCCTTCCGACTTCCAAGTCCCGCTGGTCTCGCAGAGACGTCCTCAGGAACTCCGGCCTTCTCACCGCGGCGGCTGCCGTAGCGCCTCTCTCCGCCTCCGCCGCGACCATGAACTCCGGCAGCGCTCCCCTCACCATCACCAACAAGGGCACCTTCACCGACAACCTCTACACCCAGATCGGTCTCCGCCCCATCGTCAACGCGCGCGGCACCTACACCATCATCTCCGGCTCGCAGTCCTTGCCTGAAGTGAAACAGGCCATGTTCGAGGCCTCCCAGTACTACGTCCACATCGACGAACTCATGGCCGCCGTAGGCGCCGAGATCGCCTCCCACATGGGAGCCCCCTCCGCCATCGTCACCACAGGCTGCGAGGCCGCCATCGCCCTTGCCACCGTGGCCTGTTGTATCGGCACCGACCCCGAATACTCCCAGTCGATGCCCTACAAGAAGAAGAAGGACCAGGTCATCATCCCTTCGATCTACCGCAACCAGTACGACTTTGGCACCCGCATGTCCGGCCCCGAAATCGTCGAGGTGGAAACCGACGCCGAACTCCGCGCCAAGATCTCCGACCGCACCGCGATGATCTACATCATCTCCGGCCCCCGCGCCTTCGAAGAGCCACTCTCCATCAAGACCATCTGCGCCATCGCGAAGGAAAAGGGCGTTCCCGTCTTCGTCGACGCCGCCGCCGAAGAGCCCATCGTTCCCAACATCCACTTCGCCGCCGGAGCCACCTTCGTCGCCTACTCGGGCGGCAAGTGCATGCGCGGACCCCAGGCCTCCGGCATCCTCCTCGGGCCCAAAGACCTCTGCGCCGCCGCCTTCTGGAACGCCGCCCCCCACCATAACTGGGGACGCGCCCTCAAGGTCGGCAAGGAAGAGGCCATGGGCATCCTCGCCGCCGTCCGCCAGTGGTACAAGCGCGACCACGAAGCCGAGCAGAAGCAGTGGAACGACTGGATCAACTACATCGCCGCCGAGCTCAAGGGCATCCCGACCCTCACCACCAAGGTCAATCCCATCACCGCCGATCTCTCCAACCGCGCCCCGACCCTCACCGTCTCCTGGGACGCCGCCAAGGTCGGCATCACCGGCACCGAGCTCGTCGCCATGCTCGACAAAGGCAGCCCCCGCATCCTCGTCATGGGCGGCAGCGGCACCCGCCCCGACCACATGCACTCCTCCTTCGAGATCATGCCCTACATGATGGAGCCCGGCGACTACAAGATCGTCGCCGAGTTCGTCTCGAAGTACCTCCGCAACCCCGGCCACTTCGAAAACCCCGTCGTCCCCACCGGCCCCACCGCCAGCCTCGCCGGCACCTGGGCCGTCGAGATCACCTACCTCCGCGGCACAGCCCAGCAGCAGTTCATCCTCGAGCAGAAGGGCACCGCCATCACCGGCACACAGCACGGCGAGCTCTACACCACTGAACTCCACGGCAAGGTCACCGCCGACCACGTCCAGCTCATGAGCGCCATGAACATCAGCGGCTCAACCGTCCCCTACACCTTCACCGGCGTCGCATCCGGCTCCACCATCACCGGCGACGTCAAGCTCGGCGAGTACGGAGCCGCAACCTTCCGCGCCACCAAGGCCTAACCGTTTTAACGTTGCATCGTAGTTGCCCTTGGACGTGGACTTCAGCCCCACGTCCGAGGGCAGGAGAAGAAGGGGCTTGCGCCCCGGTCCGTTGTCTTTGCCGTTGCCGTCGCCCTTTGGCTGTCATCCACGAAGGGAATCCGCTTTTGTCTTTCGTCTTGGCTTCCAGGTATTCCAAGGCTTTAGCCTTGGGTCTCACCGTCCGCCAATGAACCGGGCTTTAGCCCCTGGGGTATGCCTTCCTCTCCCAGGGCTGAAATACAACATCACCGCCAAGAGGTCCTCGATGAACATCAGCCGTTGTACGACCGCAGCCCTGGCCACCCTGGCCCTCTGCTCCTCCTTCGCCTTCTCCCAGCGCCGCGTCGGCCCGACCATGCCGCCGAACCCGCTCCCCTACGATCTCCTCATCGCCAACGGCCACGTCCTCGACGACAAGAACCACATCGACGCCATGATGGACGTCGGTATCAAGGACGGCAAAATCGCCGCCGTAGCCCCCCACATCGACCACGCCCAGGCCCTCAAGACCGTCGACGCCAAGGGCCTCTACGTCACCCCCGGCCTCATCGACCTCCACACCCACGTCTATACCGGCACCGGCGAAAAGGGCTCCTACGCCGGCGACCTGTCCATCTACCCGGATGGCTTCACCCTCCGCAATGGCGTCACCACCATCATCGACGCCGGCTCCTCCGGCTGGCGCAACTTCGACGACTTCAAAGATAAGATCATCGACCGCCAGAAGACCCGCGTCCTCTCCGAGCTCAACATCGTCGGCTCCGGCATGCGCGGCGGCAAGTACGAAGACAACCTCGACGACATGGACGGCAAGCTCACCGGCGAAAAGGCCAAGCAGTTCCCCGGCGTCATCGTCGGCATCAAGAGCGCCCACTTCACCGGCCCCGAATGGAAGCCCTACGAGCAGGCCGAAATCGCCGGCAAAATCGCCAACATCCCCGTCATGATCGACTTCGGCGCCAACCGCATCGAGCGTCCCCTCTACGACCTCGTCACCAAGTACCTCGAGCCCGGCGACATCTACACCCACTGCTTCTCCGGCCTCCGCCGCGAGCAGGACGCCGAAACCGGCGGCCCCTCCGCCGCACTCATCGCAATGCGCAAGCGTGGCATCTACTGCGATATCGGCATGGGCGGAGGCTCCTTCTCCTGGACCGTCGCCATCCCCCTCATGAAGGCCGGCTATCACCCCGACTCCCTCTCCACCGATCTGCATGTCGGCTCCATGAACAGCGCCATGAAGGACATCCTCGGCGTCGCCGACCGCATGCTCCTCATGGGCGAAACCATCCCCGAAGTCTTCGCCCAGATGACCTCGCATCCCGCCCACGAGATCCGCCAGGAGCAGTACGGCAACCTCTCCATCGGTGCCGGCGCCGACGTCGCCCTCTTCTCCATCGAGAAGGGCAGCTTCGGCTTCACCGACATGTACAACACCAAAGCCATGGGCACCCAGCGCATCATCTGCGAACTCACCTTGCGTGACGGAAAGATCGTCTACGACCTCAACGGCATCTCCGCCGACATGTGGGACGCCACCAAGCACTCCGCCGACGAGAGCCAGTCGCGTCGCTGGACTACCTTCAACGAGCGTCCCTTCGGAGCCACCGGCGGCAAGAAGTTCCCCCAGTCCGTCCCCGTGGGCTCGCTCCCCTCCGCAACAAAACCGCAGTAACCAACGTCAAACAACCACGCTCATCCCATGCAGCACACTGCGGGATGAGCGTGGTTTCGAATGGGCCTCACCATCCGCCAATGAACCGGGCTGAAGCCCCTGAGGTAGGCCTTTCTATCCTCCCCACAACCGCTCTTTTGGTCGAATCCCACTCAACCCGCATCCAACCCAGAGAGGAGAACAACATGAACCTTCGCATCCCGGTACTATCCGTCCTCCTCTCCGCCACCCTCCTCCTCGCCGCCCCGGTCCCCGCCACGCAGGTCTCCTGGAACACCCTCAAGACCCTCACCGACACCAAGGCCCCCTCCCCCGCCAAATCCCTCGACAAGAAAATCGTAGCCGTCCCCGGCTTCATGGTGCCCCTCGAGGACGACGCCGATCAGGTCACCGAGTTCCTCCTCGTTCCCTTCTCCGGAGCCTGCATTCACGTACCCCCGCCACCGCCGAACCAGATGATCTACATCAAGCTCAAGAACCACGGCAAGGCGAAGATGTCCTTCACCGATCCCATCATCGTCACCGGCCAGCTCCACGTCTCCACCGTCGATAGCCCCTACGGCGACGTCAGCTTCAGCATGGACGGCGACTCCGTTGGCCCCTACGACCAGGAAAAGGCCCAGGCAAAGAAATGACCGAAGCCGTTCGAATCGAGAACGTCCATTTCGCCTACACCCCCGCCAAACCCATCCTCAGCATCCCGTCTCTCGTCCTGCCCACCGGCCTCCGTACCTTCCTCCACGGCCCCAGCGGCTCCGGCAAGACCACCCTCCTCTCCCTCATCTCCGGCGTCCTCACGCCCCAGCAGGGCTCCGTACAGGTCCTCGGCCAAGAGCTCACCAGGCTCTCCTCCGGCAAGCGCGACACCCTCCGCGGCGCCTCCATCGGCTACATCTTCCAGACCTTCAATCTCATCCCCTACCTCACCGTCGCCGAGAACATCGCGATCCCCTGCCGCCTCCACCCCGAGCGCCGCGCCCGCATCGCCGGCAACCTCCACGAAGAGGTAGCCCGCATCGCACGGCGCCTCGACCTCCACGCCCATCTCGACGCACCCGTCACCCGCCTGTCCACAGGCCAGCAGCAGCGCGTCGCCATCGCAAGAGCCGTCATCGGCTCCCCGCCGCTCATCATCGCCGACGAGCCCACCTCGTCCCTCGACACCGACCGCCGCGACGACTTCCTCAACCTCCTCGACGAGGTTCTGCAAGGCGCGACCCTCCTCTTCGTCTCCCACGACCTGAGCCTGGCATCGCACTTCGACCAAACCCTCTCCCTGCGCACCTTGAACGAGGCCGCCCAATGACCATTCTCTGGCTGGCCCTCCGCTCCCTCCGCGCCCGCACCCTGGCGACCTCCCTCACCATCTTCTCCATCGCCCTCTCCGTCATGCTCCTCGTCGGCGTGGACCGCCTCCGCAGCGCCACGCAAGCCGGCTTCTCCGGCACCATCTCCCACACCGACCTCATCGTAGGAGCCCGCGGCGGCGGCCTCCCCCTTTTGTTGTCAAGCGTTTTCCATATCGGTGCCGCCTCTAACAACATCTCCTGGGCCTCTTACCAGCACTTCGCCCAGCACAAGGCCGTCGCCTGGACCATCCCCATCTCCATCGGCGACTCTTACCGCGGCTTCCCCGTCATCGCCACCGACGAAAACTTCTACCGGCACTACCAGTACCGTGGCGGCCATTCGCTCGCCCTCGCCGAAGGCCACGCCGCAACCGGCCTGTTCGACGTCGCCCTCGGCTCCACCATCGCCAAAGAGCGCAACCTCCACCTCGGCGACAAGATCGTCCTCGCCCACGGCGTCGAAGAAAAATCCATCCTCAACCACGACAACACGCCCTTCACCGTCGTCGGCATCCTCGCCCAGACCGCCACCCCCGTCGACCGCTCCCTCTACATCACCCTCCTCGGCGAAGAGGCCATGCACTTCGGCTGGTCCGGCGGCACGCCCCCCGCCATCGGTGAGGCCGTCCCCGTCCTCGACCCCTCGAAGCTCCAGGTCGACCAGATCACCAGCTTCATGCTCGGCGCCAAATCGCGCGTCAGCACCCTCTACCTCCAGCGCGAGATCGACACCTACAAGCCCGAGCCCCTCACCTCGATCATCCCCGCCTACACCCTCCAGGAGCTCTGGAGCCTCCTCGACTACGCCGACACCGCCCTCTCCCTCGTCTCCGCCGCCGTCCTCGTCGTGGGCCTCTTAGCGATGCTCATCGCCCTCTACACCGCCCTCAACGAACGCCGCCGCGAGATCGCCGTCCTGCGCGCCGTAGGCCTCCACGCCTACCAGATCTTCCTGCTCTTCGTCCTGGAATCCACCTTCATCGCCGCCATCGGCACCGCGATCGGCATCGCCGCCGTCTACGTCCTCCTCTACGCGCTGCGCACCACCATCGAGACCCACTTCGGCCTCCCCATCGCCCAGGTTGGCCTCAGCCCGCGCGTAGAACTCTACGCCGCCGCCACGCTCGTCTCAGCCGCTATCCTGGGGCTCATCCCAGCCTTCGGTGCCTACCGCAACTCCCTCGTAGACGGCCTGAACGCCCGCTAGCCCAAAACCAAACCAAGACAGAACCATCCGGATGGGTGCCGCATCCTTTCGGCATCATCGAAAGGATGCGGTCGGCCCGCCTCAAACCCAATGGCAACGCATAGCCCGTTGCGGTTGCGGTTGCCGTTGCCATCGCCTGTACGTATCCGCTTTGGAATCTCTACCTGGCCACCCTCGCTCCGGTCGCTAACCGAGCTATCTGTCCGATCATCGAACAAAAACAGACCACTTTTGCCAAACACGGAAAAAGTAGCATTCTGTCCACATTTTCCGTACTTTTGCCACGTTTTACCATCCAAAGTGCTCCTGGAGAAACATGGGGATTTCCGCACCGGCCACCCGTAACCCCTTTAGATCACCACGATACGGGCAAAAGAAAAAGTGCACCGAAACCGGTGCACTTTCATACCACTTTTCAGACCGGAGGTCCGACCTCTAGCCAACAACGAGGCTAACCGCACCAGCCTTGGGAAGCACCAAAGCACCCTCCCCAAGCCGTCCAGCAAATACCGGAATCCGGCTCACCCCACCAGCCCCGGCCAACAGCAACTCCTTGCCCGCCAGCACCATCTGCTCCGGCCGCCCCGCACCCGCAACCGTAACGCTCTGCAAAGCCCGCAGCCGCCCACCGGAAGAAAGTCCGAACGAAGCCACAACCGTCTCCCCGGCATGGTCCACACCAGCCAGATAAATCCTATTCCCAGAGCCATTTACCGCCAGAGGTCCACACTCCGCCAAAGCCACCGGAAGCGCATGCACCGCCGCCTCCAGCCGCCCGGAGGTCTGATCCACCGGCAACACCGTGAGCCCAGCCGAAAGCCGCGAAGCGACCACCAGGTGCGATCCCGCCAGCACCAGATGCCCAGGCCCGCTCCCCGCCGGCAGCGAAACCCGGCTGGCCACCGAAGCGATCCCCTCCGTAAACACCAGGTGATTCACCCGGTCCGAGCCGAAATCGCTGGCATACGCGCCCAGCTCTCCAGCCACGGAAGCATGTGGATGTGCTTTCTCCTGAAGGACATGCGGCCCGGACCCAATTTGCTTCAGAGCCGAAGCCACCGGCAGCAAAGCCCCGTCCTCTGCCAGCCCGAACGCGTTGTAGGCCCCTCCGCCCGCCGACGAAACCAGCAGCACGTCGTCCACGACCGAAAGATGCGAGGGCGCGGTCGCCGAAAGCGCCATCCCCTCCACATTCATCGCCGCAAGCCCCGAACCCGTCACGCGGAACGCCGCGACACTCCCCCGCGGCCGATCCCCATGCCCGTCCACGGCATCCGTGGCATACAGCACCGGCAGCGTGGGATGCAGCGCGAGCCCACGCGGACTGGCCGCCACCACCGCAGCGCCATCCTGCCTCCAGGCCCCATCGGAGACCCGGTAAGCCATCACAGTCCCATCCGAAGCCCCCACAAACGCGCGAAAACTCCCACTCGGAGCCTCGGCAACCGCAACGGAGGAAAACTTCGGCGCAACCACCGCCGCCGCGCTCAGAGCCGAAACAAACGTACGCCGCGTCCAGATCATCGTCGCCTCCTAGGCCCGTACGCTCATCGAGCTGTGGAACACATTGTTCGGGTCATACTTCTTCTTCACCGCGATCAGGAACGGATACAGGTCGCCCGTCCCGTAGAACAGCTCCGGCCAGAACTTGTACCGCAGCATATCCGCGTCCGAGTAGTTCATGTAGCACCCCTCGAACCGCGGTCCCATCGGCGTGCCCTGGTACTGCGGTCCAACCTGTGGCCCCGTATAGATCGACGTGTAAAAATCGTCCATGAACTTCAGATGGATCGGATCCTGCTCCTTATCCCGCCAATAGCACTGGTACTGCAGCTTCATGATCGAAGCCCTCTGCGAGACCGAAGTATCCGCCAGCCGGGCCGGATCGTTCACCGCGCCGCCATACGAGTCGATCGCCATCACTGACCCCATCGCACCCGCGCTCGGCGACTTCATGAACTTGTACGCCGCCGCACACTCCTCCGCCGAAAAGCTCTGCTTCATATACGCCGACTTGTACTTGCCCCGGCTCCCACCGCCGACCCCACCGTTCACCGTGGCCTCATACCAGTGCCGGTAGCTGATGTCGTAGGGTCGTCCGTCCTTATTCTGCAACACAGGAGCCATGGTCTGACCATTCCGTCCACCACCACCCCCATTCGGCAAAGGATTCAAATCCCGAAACAAATCGAAGAACTCATGCAGCACCGCGACATCCCTCGCCGTGCCGTCAGGATTGCAGAACTGCGCATGCATCCCGATCCGCGCCTGTGGACCGGATGCCGGGCTCACGCCGAAGAAGGTGAATAACCCCCACGTATCCTTGTCCTTGCCGCGCCCCTCGAAGAAATCGCCGTAACGCTGCAGCAACTTGGTGAACTTCACTTCCGTCATGTCTTCCCAGGCAAACGACACGCCCGCATCCGCCACCTGGCTCGGAGCCGTCGGCAGCTTCTCGAAGTAGAAGTTCGTAATAATGCCGAAGTTCCCGCCGCCCGCACCGCGGCAGGCCCGAAAGAGATCCGCATCGTGATCCTTGTCGATATGCCGCTCAATCACCTTGCCGTGCGCGTCGACCGTCAAAACATCGAGGGACGTGACCCAATCCGAGGTCAGGCCGAAGAGCCGTGAGAGCACCCCGTATCCGCCGCCCGAGATATGTCCGCCAGCACCTACCGCATAACAGCTACCACCCGGCATCGTGACGCCATACTTCTTATAGAGTTGCGCATACGCCACGCCGAGCATGGTGCCCGCGCCCACGCGATAGCCGTATTTGCCCTTGTCCACCGTGTCATGCGTGGACAAGTCGATGATCACGCCGCCCGGGTTGTTCTGCCAGAAGTCCTCATAGCCATGACCACCGGACCTCACCGTCGGTCTCAGTCCGGCGGCGATAATCTGCTGCAGCGCAGCCGCGCACTCCGCCCCATCCGCGCAGACGGCAATCTTGGATGGCGGAGGCACCGCAGGGTCCGGAAACCGCGCATTGTTGCCCTTCTTCAGCAATTCGAACCGCGGGTCAGCACGGTCGATCATCGGGGGATTCGCACTTACGGGCATCGTCTCTCCTGAAAAGCCAACTAGGAAACAAAAACCAAACACTGCGGACTATCGATCGGGAACAGCTTCACCGGGCCCGACAGCTTGCCCGTCACCGCATCCCGCGCCATCACCGACACCTGCGCCGAATCCTGGCAGGCCACCAGCAAAAACTTCTCCGTAGGATCGAGCGTCACATGCCGCGCTGTCTTACCGCCGTGCTCGATCACCTGCTCCAGCTTCACCGCGCCCGTCTTATGGTCGATCGAAAGCATCGCGACCGTTTCGTTCCGGCGGTTTCCCACGTAGCAGAACCGTCCATCCTTCGACGTCAGAATCTCCGAACAGAAAGCCGTATTCTTCGGAAAGTCGGGCTCCAGCGTCGACACAAACGACCCAATCGTCGTCAACGTGCCCGTATGTTTATCCCACGCAAGATGGTCGACCGTGGAGTCCAGCTCATTCACGTTGTAGACCCACTTGCCGTTCGGATGAAACGTAAGGTGGCGAGGCCCCGATTTCTGCCGCCCCTGCCAGAATGCCGGCGTGTTCTCCGTCAGTTTGCCCGTCTTCTGGTCGATCCGGTAGATCATGATCCGGTCCGAGCCCAGGTCGTTCACCAACAGGAACTTGCCATCCGGAGAGGGCGTCGCCTCATGCGCATGGGGATGAGCGTGTTCGGGCAGGCCGTCCACCGGCTTGTATTGAAAATGCGATATCGAAGGCGAGATCGTCCCGGCCTTATCCACGGCGTACGAAGTCAGGCTACCGCTGCCATAGTTGGCAACATAGACGCTCTTTCCATCGCGATTCACGCCCACATGCGCTGGCCCTGAACCTTCCGCCGACTGCTCATTCACCTTGGTCAGCGTCACCCCGCTGCCCTTGTTCACGGCGAACGACGTCACCATGCCCTTCTTCACCTCGCTGATCGCGAACAGGTGCTGCTGATGCCGGTCGACCGCGATCCAGGTCGGGCTTTCCAGCTCCGCAGCCAGGGTCATCTCGCCGAGAGAACCAGTCGTCGCATCGAAGTCAGCGACATAGATCCCTTTGCTCTTGCTCTTGCCACCGGTCCCGGTGCCAATCAACAGGCGTGTCTTCTTCACGGCGGCAAAGCCCTCAACGGTTGCGGGTAGAACTGCAGTGGCAGCCATCATACGAACCAGAGTGCGGCGAGTCAGCATAGTCGAAACATTCTCCATCTGCCCATTATCGGCGCATTCCCGCCGTTCGTCCTTGTCGAAACGCACCGTGCAGGCACCGAATCCGGCGGCCACCGCGAAACCGCCGGCCCTCGGCATCGACAGCAGGACCGTCGCACCGCAGTTCAGATCCCGTGTCACGCCATCCTATGGGCACATCACCCTAAGAGCCACAGTCAAATGGTGAGTGTCATGGCTAGGCCAAATAGCCTAAGCACGCGTGTCCTGTCATGCATTCTTCGCAGCCGACTCATAGATCCGCATCATTGCCTTCATATCCTTCAGGCCTTCCTCACCCGAGGGCCCCACCGGTAATCCATCCAGAATGCACTTCGAAAAATAATCCGACTCCCTCGCGAATTGTGCGGGATCCTTCTCCTCCTCCAGGTCGTCGATCATCTGCGGTGGATCCCCTCGATTCACCCCATTGATCCGCGCCTGCAGATGAATCCCCTGGTACCCAAACTGTGTCAGCGTCAACGTTCCCTTCGATCCATGCACGCGGATGATCCCCTCCATCGAAGCCCCGTACGTCGACGAGCACGAAGCCAGCACTCCTGAGGGAAACTTCATCGTCCAAACGACATTCTCTTCCACCTCGTCGAACCGCCCGTCATGGTCGATCACTGAGGTATACGCATTGATCCCCACCGGCTCCTCACCGAGAAAAAAGCGGCAGGCATTTAGCGAATAGATCCCCACATCCATCAGAGGCCCGCCGCCCGCAAGCTTGCGATTGCATCTCCACTCGCCCTTCGCGATGTTGAATCCGTTCGCGCTTTCCACTGCCTGGATCGTCCCCAGCGATCCCTTCTGCACCAGATCGCGCGCATGCAAAAACGTCGGCACAAGCTGGCATCGATAGGCGATCATCAGCTTCTTGCCCGCGACCTTGCACGCCGCGATCATGTCCTCGGACTCCTTCACCGTATTCGCCATCGGCTTCTCGCACAGCACATGCTTGCCGGCATTTGCCGCACGAATCGAGTATTCCGCATGCATCGAGTTCGGCAGCGCAATGTACACCGCATCGATGTTCGGGTTATCGCGAATCTTGTCGTAGTCCTCGTAGCTGTAGATCGAGCTCTCCGGCACACCATACTCCGCCGCAACCTTCAGCGCCTTGTCGCGATGCCCGCTCACGATCGCCGTAATCTCTCCCAGCGATCCCATCTTCGTTCCTGGCATGAAGTGCTGCAGCGAGATCCGCCCCAGCCCCACCACGCAGTAACGAATCTTCTTTGCAGCTCCACCCTGCGCAAACGCAGCGGACGGAGCAAATGGAACCACAGCGGCAGCCCCAGCCAGACGGGCAAACTCTCTTCGCGACAGATTCATGGCAATCTCTCCTGACCGCAGCATCATAGCCGATCAAGAAATTTTCTTCTCGCCCAACGTTTCTGCCGCGCAGCCCTCGGCGCACCACACGCAGCGATCACATCCGGCGGAACAAATTCTCATGCTCTCCCCCACCACGCCGATACACGGGACGGGAGCCTCCACTCATGCGCAAGCAGCATTCCTTTGTCCGCCTCGTCCTGTCGTCCGTGCTTTCCTTCCTCGCCGCCTTCGTCCTCGGCTGCGGTGGAGGACACCCGTACACAGGCGGCGCAATCACCATTTATGCGGACAACGCATCCGTCAGTGCAGGCTCCACCACGCAGCTCCACGCCACCCAGTACGACATCGCAGGCATAGCGAGAGACATCTCCGCCACCGTCACCTGGACCTCATCCGCTCCATCCATCGCCACCGTCAGTACCAGCGGACTGCTCACCGGCATGAGCGCCGGCTCGGCCATAGTCACCGCAACCCTCAGCACCGCAACCGGAACCTTCGGCGTCTCCATCGGCGCGCCATCTGTCACCGCGCTCGCCCTCTCGTCCGCCAGCGCAAGCATCTACACCAACGCCACCCAGCAGTACACCGCTGCTGCTACCTATGCGAACAACACTACGGCAAATGTGACGTCGTCGGCCACATGGAGCGTCCTCCCCGCCTCCGTCGCGACGATCGGCGCCTCCGGCCTCCTCACCGCCCTCTCCCCCGGCACCTACGTCATCACCGCCACGAACGGCGGCAAAACCGTGACCATCTCCGGCACCGTCTCCGACCCGCCCCTCGCATCCATCGCCATTGCCCCGGCAAACCCCAGCATCCAGGCCGGTACCAAACAGCAGTTCACCGCGACCGCCACCTACGCCGACGGATCCACCCAGAATGTAACCAATTCCGTTGCATGGACCTCGTCGAGCCCATCGCTCCTCGCCATCGACGCCTCCGGCCTCGCCACACTCTCCCACACCCGGACTGCATCCACGGCAACGATCACCGCCCAATCCGGCACGATCACCCAAACCACCAACGCCTCCATCACTCCCTCCGCCACCGTCACCGCGCTCATCGTCCAGCCCACCAGTAGTAGCGTCGCGGCCGGAACCGCCGAGCTCCACACCGCGCTCGCCCTCTACTCCGACGGCTCGCAGCAAAATGTAACCAGTGTGGTTACATGGAGCACCAGCGCCACATCCGTCGTTGCCGTCGGCCCATCCGGCATGGACATCGCCATCGCGCCCGGCACAGCAACCCTGCAAGCCTCCTACGCCGGCCTCCAGAGCCAGAGCACCGTCATCGTCACCCCCGCCACCATCACCGGCCTCGCAATCACCGCCACCCGCGACCTCTTCCCTGTAGGCGCCGTCCAGCAACTCATCCTCACCGGCACCTTCTCCGACGGCTCGCATCAGGATCTCTCGCTCACCGCGAACTGGCACAGCTCCGACCCCGCCATCGCCACCATCGCATCGAATGGCGTCGCCCAGGGTGTGGCCGCTGGAGACGTCCAGTTCACCGCCAGCTTCGGCGGGCTTACCGCCCACACGGATGGCTTCCAGGTCCTGCCCCGCGATCTGATCTCCACCGCCATCCAGATCCCTGACCCTATCGTCATCCGCGGCGCGCGCGAGCAGCTTCGTTTCATCGGCGTCTACGCCGACGGCTCTTCGCACGACCTCACCACGCTCGCAACCTGGTCCAGCGCCGACTCTACCGTCTTCTCCATTGACAACCAGGGCGCAGCCTACGGCCTCAGCACGGGCAACACCCAGGTCACCGGCACCGCGCTCGGCAAGAGCGCCACCGTCAACGTCAGCACCTCCGCATCGACGCTCAAGTCCATCCAGATCCTGCCCAACCCCACGCAGTTCGCCCTCGGAACAACCACGCAGTTCAACGCGCTCGGAGCCCTCTCGAACGGCTCCCTCACCAGCATCAGCGACTCTGCCGTCTGGAGCTCCTCGGATCCCACAGTCTTCACCGTCGACAGCCACGGCCGCGTCAAGAGCGGCAAGCCCGGCACGGCGACCCTCTCCGTCACACTGTCAGGCATCACCCAGACCCTCGCCGTCACCGTCACCAACGCAGCCCTAACCAAACTCATCCTCTCCCCCAACAGCGCCATCGTCACCACCACCAGCGGACACCTCTTTACTGCCAGAGGATTCTTCTCCGACGGCACCCTGCAGGACCTCACCCACGACGTACTTTGGGCCACCACCGACGAGACCATCGCCTCCATCGACAACAACGGCCTCGCCCTTGGCATGAAGTCCGGGCAGGTCAACGTCAACGCGACCTTTGGCTCCCAGACCGCAACCGCACCCCTCACCATTACCCAAGCCACCCTTCTCTCCACCGCGCTCATCCCCGGCAACACAGAGCTTCCCGTCTCCATCCATCGCCAGTACACGCTGCTCGGCACCTTCTCCGACGGCACCACCGAAGACCTCGCCTACGACGCCATCTGGTCCGCGCCCACGCCCTCCATCGCCGACGTCCTTGCCAACGGCGAAGTCCTCGGGGTCAGTCCCGGGCTCGGCTCCGTCTCCGCGCAGCATGGACTCTTCACCACCACCACACCCGTCACCGTCACCCATGCCACCCTCGCCGGCATCGCGCTTACGCCTGCGACCGCAACCATCAGGCGCTACGGCCAACAGCAGTTCACCGCCACCGGAACCTTCTCTGACGGCTTCACCCAGCCCCTCACGCTGGACGCACTCTTCCACTCCTCCGCGCCCACCGTCGCCAGCATCGGGGACGATGCCCTCGCTGACGCAACCAGCATCGGCACCTCCACCATCACCGCGACCTTCAACGGCATCACCGCGAGCAGCTCCCTCCAGGTCCAGAGCGACGTCCTCATTTCCATCGCAGTCACACCCACGAACCTGGCCCTCACAACAGGCAACACCCAGCAACTCACCGCCACCGGCACCTACAAGGACGGGACGACCTCGGACCTCACCAGCCAGATCACCTGGGCCTCCTCGAATCCCGCCGTCTTCAACATCGACGTCCATGGCATCGCCACCGCATACCCCACCATAACCACCACAAGCGTCACCGTGACCGCACAGCTCGGCACCGTCACCCAGACCTTCACCGTCGCCATCAGTCCAGCCGGCAGCGGAGGAGGCACAACACCCCCCGCCCTCGTCTCCATCGCCGTGTCCCCCACCAGCAGCCACATCGCCGCAGGAACCACGCTGCAATTCACCCTCACCGGGACCTACTCCGACGGCAGCATGCAGAACCTCACTTCTGCCGCCACATGGAGCAGCTCCTCCCTCACCAACGCCGTCGTCACGCCCACCGGCCTCGTCACTGGCGTCCTTCCCGGCACCGTCAACGTCACCGCGCAACTCGGCGGGATGCAGTCCGCAGCCGTGGTCATCGTCTCTGCCGCAACCCTTCAGTCCGTAGCCCTCAGCCCCAGCGGAGCCAGCTTTGCCAGCGGAAGCACCCAGCAGTTCACCCTCACCGGGACCTTCACCGACGGCACCACCCAGAACCTCTCCACCCAGGCCGTCTGGCTCTCTTCAAACCCGTCCGTAGCCACCGTATCGCCCACCGGCCTCGTCACCGGAACTGGCACAGGCACGGTCGCCATCAGCGCCACCATCAACGGCCAGACCGCGACCACCACGGCGCAGATCACCCCCGCAACCATCGTCTCCGTCGCCGTCGCGCCCACATCCGCATCGTTCGCAAAAGGGACCACACAACAGTTCACCGCGACCGCCACATACTCCGACCACACCACCCACGACATCACCAACGCCGCCAGCTTCACCACCTCAAATACCGGCATCATCGGCATCACCAGTGCGGGCCTCGCCACCGGCATGGGCAGCGGCATCGCGCAGGTGACCGTGACCGCAGCCAACCAGACCGCCACCACACAGTCCGTCACCATCACCCCCGCGACGATCGCCTCCATCGCCATCTACCCCAACACACTCGGCTTCGCCAACGGCACCACCACCCAGTTCACCGCCATCGCCACCCTCTCCGACCGCACCACGCAGGACATAACCACCCAGGCCATATGGACCTCGTCGAATCCCGCGGCGATCACCATCAATGCCACCGGCCTCGCGCAATCCGGAGGCATCGGCACCGCACGCATCACCGCCTCGTTGAACGGCACCGCCGCCTCCACCGGAACCGTCACCGTCACGCCTGCCACGCTCACCGGCATCCTCATCGCGCCGGCATCCGCACAGTTAGCCAAGGGCACAACCAGGCAGTTCACCGCTACCGGAACCTACACCGACGGCACCACCCAGGACCTCTCCACGCAGGTCGCATGGACCACGAGCAATCCAGCCGCAGCCGCCATCGACGCCAACGGTCTTGCCATGGGCATCGCCAACGGCACCACCCAGATCAACGCCTCCTTCCAGGGCAAATCCGCCAGCCCCGCCAGCCTCACAGTCACCAACGCCACACTACTCCTCGTCACCTTCAACCCCTCCTTCCCCACGGTCGCCGCCGGCACCGCCGCGCAGGTCGCCGTCACCGGACACTTCTCCGACGGCACCACCCAGGACCTCACTGCCACCGCAACCTTCTCCTCCTCGAACCCCGCCGCCGCCATCGTATCCACCACTGGCCTCGTCCGCGGCATCGCACCGGGCACCAGCCTCGTCACCGTCACGACCGGCGGCGACATCGCCACCTTCCCCGTCACCGTCACCAACGCCACCCTCACCGCCATCGCCATCACACCCAACCCAACGCCATCCTTCGCCAAAGGCACCACCCAACCGTTCATCGCAACCGGCACCTACACCGACTCGAGCACACAGAACCTCACCACGCAGGTCACCTGGTCCAGCTCCAACCCCGCCGTCCTCACCGTCGACCGCAGCGGCCTCGCCACCGGAGCCAGCGTAGGCTCAGCCTCGCTCACCGCAACCTTCCAGGGCCAGACCATCACCACGCCCGCCGTGCAGGTCACCCCCGCGACCGTCACAACCATCGCGGTCCTGCCAGCCAACCAAACCCTCACCAGTGGCACGACGCAACAGTTCACCGCCACGGCCATCTACACCGACGGCACCACACAGGACATCACCGCCTCCGTCACCTGGACCTCCTCCAACACCAACGCAGCCCTCATCTCCTCCGGCGGCCTCGCCCTCACCGAGATCCCCGGCACAACGATCATCACCGCCCAGTCCGGCACTCTCAACGGCACAACCACCCTCACCACAAACCTCGCTCCCATCCTCATCACGTCCATCACCGTGGCCCCGGCCAACGGAGCTCTCGCCACCGCTACCACGCAGCAATACACCGCCACCGCACACTACTCCGACGGCTCAACCCAGGACGTAACCAACACCGCGACCTGGACCTCCACCATCCCGGCCTCCGCCACCGTCTCATCCACAGGTCTCGTCACCGGCGTAGCCGTAGGCAACACCATGATCGCCGCTCAAGACAACCTCATCGCCGGATCGACCGCCCTCACCGTCACCGCCGCCAACGCAACCCTGACGTCCATAGCCGTCACACCCGCCAATCCATCGCTGGCAGCAGGCCAGACGCAGCAGTTCACCGCAACCGCCAACTACTCCGACGGCTCCATACAAAATGTAACCAACTCAGTTACATGGAATACATCGGCCGCCACCGCCACCATCGACACCAACGGTCTGGCCACCGCCATCTCCACCGGCAACACCGCCATCACCGCCCGACTCAACACAACCACCGGCTCGACCACCCTCACCATAACCCCACCGGCACTCATCTCCATCGCCGTCACACCCGCTCTGGCGAACGTAGCCCGGGGGAATACCCAGCAGTTCGCCGCCATCGCAAACTTCTCCGACGGCTCCATGCAAAATGTAACCAACTCTGCCACATGGCAGTCTTCGATTCCCGCCTTCGCCACCGTCAATACCAACGGCCTCGCCAGCGGCGTCAACGGAGGAGCCACCCAGATCTGGGCCACCCTCTCCGGACACACCGCCCTGGCCACCATGACCGTCAGCCCGGCGACACTCGTCTCGCTCGCCATCACGCCAACCAGCATCACCCTCGCAAGCGGAACCAGCCAGCAATACAAGGCCACCGGCACCATGACCGACGGCTCCACCCAGGACTTCACCCTCTCCGTTCTCTGGAGTTCGTCCAACACCAGCACCGCTACCGTCGACCTCCTCGGCTTCGCCACCTCGCACACTCTCGGCAACGCCATCATCACCGCAACCGCGGGCAGCATCACCGCCACGGCACCCCTCACCGTCACCGCCGCGACGCCCACCACCCTCCAGCTCACACCGGCAGTCATCCTTCTCCCCGCCGGAGCAACGCAACAACTCCTCGCCACGGCAACCTTCTCCGACGGCTCTTCTCAAAATGTAACTACATCTGTTACCTATACCTCTTCGACATCCTCAGTTGCCACGGTAGACGCCAGCGGCAAGCTCACCGCTACCTCCGCAGGAGCCTCCACCATCACCGCAACCCTCGGCTCCGTCTCGACCACGGTCCTCGCCACCATCACCACGGCGACGCTCTCGTCCATCACCGTCACCCCCGCCAACCCATCGCTCGCCGCCGGCGCTAACCAGCAGCTCACCGCCACCGGCACATACACCGACGGCAGCACGCAGGACCTCACCCACTCCGTTCTCTGGACCAGCTCTGCTCCACTCATCGCCGCCGTCAGCCTCACCGGCAACGTCACCGCGGTCACCACCGGCAGCGTCACCATCAGCGCCTCCTTCCTGCTCGTCCAGGGCAGCGCCACCGTCGCCGTCTCGAGCGCCACCATCACCTCCATCGCAGTCACCCCCGCGATCGCCACCCTCGCCGCCGGCCAGACGAAACAGTTCACCGCCACCGCAACCCTATCCAACCTCACCCAGCAGGACGTCACCCACTCCGTCTCCTGGTCCGTCTCCGATCCATCAAAAGCCACCATCACCGGCAACGGAGGCTTCCTCTCCACCAACGCATCCGGCCTCATCGACGTTACCGCAACCCTCAACGGAACCTCCGGCTCTGCGCTCATCACCATCCATCCCGCGATCCTCACCGGACTCTCCATCGCACCCGCAATCCTGTCCATGCCCGCCGGCACCACGCAGCAGATCACAGTCACCGGCCATTACACCGACGGAAGCACCGCCGATCTCACCGCCTCAGCCACCTACCTCAGCACGAACTCCTCCGCCGCGGCCGTCAACGCCAGTGGCATGGTCCACGCCGTCTCCACCGGATCCGCCCTCATCACCACGACCGTAAACGGCATCTCCCAAAATGTAACGACAACCGTAACAAATGCAATCTTGAACTCCATCGCGATCACCCCAAGCGCTCCCACCATGCCCGCCGGCGTCCAAACACAACTCACCGCCACCGGAACCTACTCCGACGGCTCGACCCAGGACATCACCGTCCACGTTCAATGGAACTCGTCGTCGGCATCCGTCGCCACGGTCAGCGCCACCGGCCTCATTCAGTCCTTAGCCGCCGGCTCATCCACGATCACCGCAACCCTCGACGGCATCTCCCAGATAGCCTCACTCACCGTCACCGCCGCGACGCTGCAGTCCATCGCCGTCACGACTGAGCAATCGAGCTTCGCCCTCGGCCTCTCGCTGCAACTCACCGCCACCGGAACCTACTCCGACGGTTCAACACGCGACCTCACCGCCACCACCACCTGGTCCTCGCAGACCCCAGCCATCGGCATCGTCAACTCCACAGGCCTCGCCTCCGGCATCACCACCGGAGCCTTCAACGCGCGAGCCACCACCCATGGCATCACCGGCACAATCTCGATCACGGTCCTCAACGCAGTCCTGCAATCCATCACCGTGACCCCATCGAACGCCACCATCGTCAACCTGCTCGGCACCACCCGTCAGTACACCGCCACCGGACACTTCTCCGATGGCAGTACGCAGAACATCACCACCACCGTCCACTGGGCCATCACCTCCGGCATCGGTCTAGGCAACATCTCCTCCACCGGCAACTTTTCCCCTGTAGCCATCGGTCTCGGAGCCATCACCGCGTCGTCAGGCACCCTCTCCGGCTCGACCGGTTTCCTGGTTGTCTCCGTCCTCTAACCCAAACAGCAAAAGCCCCATGCAGGCATCACGGGCATGGGGTTTTTGATATGTAACTTTCAAAAGCACAAATTAATCAAGCCCCAAACGGCCAGGCCCCATCGACCCCACTCCATCCATACATCTTCTTCACGCCACCCAAGCGCCACTTCCCCGGAGTGGTCGTCTCCATCCAGTCTTCCGCGGTCACCGTTCCCACCGGTTGAGCCGCAAGCGCAAACGCTTCCTTCAAAGCAGTCTTCTGCTTCGCCCCCACCACCGCCGGGTCCGCCGAAACAATCAAGGCTGTCCCGCTCCGCGCCACCACATCCATCCACATCTTCGTCTTCTCCCACGGAATCGCAGCCGTCACCGGCACACAATCCGCATCTCCCACAAAGAACCGTCGATTCTGCGGCAGACGAAACGCCAGCGTATTCACGCCCATCTTCCGCGTCCTCTCCCACACCTTCCCACTCACATCGTCACCGGTCCTGTTGGCCTCAAACACCCCCGCCGAAAGATGCCCGACCGTGTTGCATCCGATCACGCACGTCTTCTCACCCGCAGCCCCACGAATCGCCCCATACAAATCATTCACGATTTCCGCATTCGTCTTCGTGCGATCGCTGAACCCCCAACCCGCAAGCGTTGGTGAAGCCCCCATCTCAAAACCCCACTGCCCGAACAGCTCATAGGTGGAAAAGTCGTGTTTCACCAGCTCATAACCCCACGCAACCGCATCGGTAACTTTTTTAAGCACAATCTCCAAAGCCTCGGGAACGGTCGGATCGAACGCCAGCCCCTTCCTCCGGTCCGTCCGCCCCCCATACCGCGCCGCGGACAGCAGCAAGCCCTCAGGCGCACCGGCATGAGCCTCCAGAGGCCTCACCCAGATTCCCGGCCTCACACCCTTCCGCGCAATGCTCGCAGCAAGCCCGTGCATATCCGGAAACTTCGCTGGCTTCTGCCATCCATCGTCGATGATGGTAAACGGCCGCACCGTGCCCCCCGTAGCGACCTCCGCCATCAGGTCCGCATCCCGTTCAATCCCCGCCGCCGTGTTGTTCCCGTACGCGTAGTACCAGTCGTTGCTCCCGAAGATCGCCGTGGTCTTCCGTGCCGGCCTCTCACACATCACCGTGCAGAAAGCCGCAATCGCTGCCCCCGCATCTTCGCCGTCCTTCCCTCTGCGACTCACCACCGTCACCGCATCGAGCGTCCTATCACCCAGCCGAACACCCTCGCCACCATTCCGCACATCCAGCCAGAGCGTCACACCTTCGGCATCCACCTGCCAGAACGCCATCGCCTTCGCGCCGGTCTTCACACCATAACCATGCGTCTCACCCGCGGCATGCACCGCGCAGTACCAGGGCATCGCACGTTCCGGCACAATCCCCCGCCACTCCAAATCCCCATAGCTCCTCTCCCAAGCATCGCCCAGCACCTTCACATCGCCGGCGATCGCGCCCGCCCAGCGAATCCGCACATGCGTCAACGCGACCGCAGGAGACCTCACCGTAACCCGCATCGCACCATCCGAAACCGGCGTCCCAACAGACACCTGGCCCGTTCCCCACGCATCTCCACTCCGCGTCAACTCCATCGCCGAGCCCAACCCAGCAAACGCCGTCACCGTCGACGGAGTTCGCATCACCTCAACGAACCCCGAAGCCTTCACCGCACCACGCGCAGGCAAAGCCCCCGCCGCAGCCGCAGCGCCTATACCACCCAGCAATCCTCGACGAGAGATCTTACCCATGTGCCCTCCACGCCGGAAGCACCGTCGTTAGCAGCCCCGGCCTCTCCGCCTTCACCTTCAAAATCAACTCACCGAACAAAGTATTCGCCCATCCGAACCACGCCCGCGTAAAGTCCGCCGGCCGGTCCATCTGGAACGACTCATGAATAAACCCGGTCCCTGCCGTCGTATCCCGCAACTGCGCCAGACACGCCGCAATCTCCGCATCGTTATCCGCCGTAAGTGCCCGTATCAGCAGCGACATCGGCCAGATATACCCCAGCCCGATATGCGGCCCGCCGATCCCCTCCGCCGCCGTCCCCTTGAAGAAGTAAGGGTTCGCCTCGCTCAAACAAAACCGCCGCGTAGCCACATACACCGGATCGTTCCGATCGCAGCACCCCAGGTAAGCCAGGCTCATCAGCCCCGGCGCGTTCGCATCGTCCATCATCAGAGCATTGCCATACCCATCCACCTCATACGCCCATATCTTCCCAAACTCCGGATGCATCACCGTCCCATACTCTTCGAGCGCCGCCCACACCTCCGCACGCAACGCATCCGCCTCCCCGGCCAAAGCCTCATCCTTGTAGACGACCCGCAGAATCTCCGCCAGGTTCTTCAACTGCGCGACAGCAAACAGATTCGATGGCACCAGAAACGGATAGATACAAGCGTCGTCCGAAGGCCGGAACATCGAATAGATCATCCCCCCCGGACGCGCCGGATTCCCATACCCGCTCAGCGGCAACGTATCGGTCGGCACCGCCGACTCGCGTTGAAACGAATAGGGCCCTTTGCCGTCCTTCCTCTGCTGCTCTCGAAACGTTCCCACAATCGCCGCAGCCGCCTTGTGCCACGTCCCATCGAACGCCGCCGTATCCCCGGTCGCCTTCCAGAAACCATGCGCCAGCCGCACCACGTAGCAAAGAGAATCGACCTCCCACTTCCGCTCCGCAACCCCCGGCAGCATCTTCGTCTTGTCGTGGACCGACCACGAAAGCGGCTTGTCCGTCACATTCTTCGTAAACGAGTTCGCATACGGATCCCGCAACACCAGCGCCGCGTGCCGCCTGACCACACCCTCCAGCATCGCCCTCAGCTTCGCATCGTCCTTCGCAAATGGCAGATAAGCCGACACCTGCGCCGATGAGTCCCGCAGCCACATCGCATCGATATCGCCCGTCACCACATACGTATCCGGAACCCCACCCGTCACCATCGCATGCACTGTCGTATCCAGCGTATTCGGGAAGCACTGCGCAAACATCCGCGCCAGCTCCTTATCCGCCAGCCCAGGCACCGTCTCTGCAATCGCGCGCTCGACCGCCTCGCTCTTGAAAAGCCTCTTCCCCATCTCGGGCCGCCCCTTGAACGGAGCCACCTTCATCCCCACCTGGGCGAAGCCGCTCCCCGCCAGCACCAGCGAACCCAACCCACCGCGCAACACATCCCGCCGATTCAACCCATCAAACGTCAAAGCTTCCCTCCGAAACATCAAGGGAAGCCTATCACTGACAACTTACAACTTAGAACTGACAACTACCGCACCACACCCACCTGATCCATCGGCCAATACACAAACGCGGCCTTCCCATAGATCAAATCCCGGTCCACCGGCCCAAAGTCCCTGCTGTCGCTCGAAATCGACCGATGGTCCCCCATCACGAAAAACTTCCCCGCCGGAACCGTCATCTCCGGCTGCGACCGGTCGTCTGCATACATCGCCGGCACATACCGCTCGCGCAACGCATGCCCGTTCACGTACACCCGCCCATGATCGATCCGCACCTGTTCCCCGGGCCCCGCAATCACGCGCTTGATATAGCTCTTCGTATGGTCGTGCGGATAAAGGAACACCACCACATCCCCATGATGAATCTCACCCACCCGGTAAGCCATCTTGTTGATGAACAGCCGGTCCTGGTCTTCGAGCACAGGCAGCATACTCGTGCCTTCCACCCTCACCGGCTGATACAGAAACACAATAATGAACACCGAAACAGCCAGTGAAATCACCAGATCCCGCAGCCACGAGTTCACCGTGCTCTTCGGCTCAGGACGAGTCACGGCCTGAGGCGCAACACCCTCATGCTCCGCCGTCTGATCCGTCGTCACCGCCTGCTCGTCTGCCACGTTCATGCCTTCCTCAACTCACTCTTTAGACGTCGCCGAAGCCGATCCGCTTACCCCAAGCCCCAACCCTGGAACCAGAGTCTTCCCGTCGATCCCAGCCGGAGACCACGCCGTGACGATCATCTTCGCCAGCTTCGCAATCGTCAACTCTCCTTCATTATCCACAGTCCAGCCATGATCGACGTTGCCATACGTAAAGATCGAGAGAATCATCGGCCCCGACTTCCCCGCCACAATCGCCACATCCGCCCTCACCGCGTCCAGACTCCCCGTCTTGCTCGCGATCCCTGAACCCTTCTCCGTTGCATCCAGCTTCTCCAGATATCGCGGAATCGTCTCCCGGTAAAACTGGTTCCGCAGCATCTCCAGCGCGACCGAGCAGATGGCCCCATCCTCCGCTCCAGCCGCCTCACCCGGCCCCGCCAGCTCGCACCGCCCAATCCTCTCCATCACCGTCGCCATCTCCCGAGCCGTCGTCTTTCCCAGCCCGAACTTCGGCTGATCCTCCGGCATCGGTCCAGTCGCCGGCTTTCCGATCCTCTTATACAGATGCGTATCCTTCAGCCCCATCCAGGCTATCCGCCCATTGATCGCATCGATTCCTAACCGGTCGATCGCAAGATTCGTCGCCGTGTTGTCGCTCACGATCACCATCATCGTCAACACATCCTTCAGCGTCAGCGTCAACGGCGTATCGAAAAAATGCAGAATCCCCGACCCGCCCACCCCATCCCCCGGAGCCAGCACGATCTTCTCGTCCCACTTCGCCTTCCCCGCCTTCACCTGCTCCATCGCCTCGAACAGAATCGTCAGCTTGATCACCGAAGCCGTCTGCACCGGCACATCCGGATCCAGAGCAACCGTCCGCCCCGTATTCAACTGCGTGGCAAACAACGCGACCTTGCCCCGGTGTGCCACCGCCGCCACCGCCAACTGCTCCTTCAGCACCTGGTCCTCCGTGTGCAGCACCTGCGCCGTCGGACTTGACGCCTGGCCAGCCGGACCCTCCGGAGCCTGCGCCACTGACATACCAGCCAGTATCCAGGCCAGGCCAAAAGCACCGGCAAATCTCAAAACACAACGATGGATGAGCAAAAGGTCACCTCCAGGCCCGGCTTGTCGTCCAACGCCAGACATACGCGAACGATTCTTTCTGCATCCTACCGGGAGAGGGCTACAATTTCGAAGTGTTGGGCTAGAATCGGTTTTACAGATTGGCGACTACAAAATGGCAACGATGACCATGCTCGAGCAGCCCCCTTCCGAGAAGCCCGGTGCACGCACAATGAAGGAACTCACCACCATCACCACAGAGACGGCAAACACTGCCTCTGAGGGTTTTGACACAAAATCCGCGCTCGAAATCGCTCGCATCATCAATCACGAAGATGCGAAGGTCGCCGCAGCCGTCAAGAAGGCGCTGCCCGAGATCGCCATCGCCATCGACACCGTCGCCCGCTCTCTCCGCGACGGAGGCCGGCTCATCTATGTCGGTGCCGGTTCCTCGGGACGCATCTCCTCGCTCGACTCCTCCGAGTGCCCCCCGACCTACTCAACCTCTCCCTCTCAGGTCCAATACATCATGGCCGGCGGCCCCAAGGCCCTCGCCTCCGCCTCGGACGTCAATGAAGACTCTCCCGAGATCGGCCAGCGCGACATCGCCCGCCGCCGCCCCACCCGCAAGGATATTGTGATCGGCGTCAGCGCCTCCGGACGCACCCCTTACGTCATTGGAGCCGTGGAATACGCCCGTGCCCGCGGAGCCAAGACCGCCGCCATCACCTGCAACTACGACACCCCCATCTCCGACGTGGCAGAGTTCACCATCGTCGCCGAGGTAGGCCCCGAAGTCATCTCCGGTTCCACCCGTATGAAGGCCGGCACCGCCCAGAAGATGATCCTGAACATGATCACCACCGGCGCCATGACCCGTCTCGGCTACGTCTACGAAAACCTCATGGTCAACGTCCACATGAAGAACGCCAAGCTCGTCGAGCGTGGCATCCGTGTGCTGATGACCCTCTGCGGCGTAGACCGCGACACCGCGATCCGCACCATCAAGTCCGCCGGCAAGAGCATCCCCATTGCGGTCGTCATGCTCAAAGCCAACGTAGACAAGATGGAAGCCGTCCGCCGCCTCACCAAGTCCGACGGCAACGTCCGCCTCGCCATCGACGACTCCCGCCTGGAGCTATAGAAACAGCTTCTCAACGAAATGCCTTTGCCTTTGCCTTTGCCTTTGCCTTTGCCTTTGCCTTTGCCTTTGCCTTTGCCTTTGCCTTTGCCTTTGCCTTTGCCTTTGCCTTTGCCTTTGGGATTAGAGTGGGGCTTTAGCCCCACGTCAACAGGCACAAATTGAAAAGGGGCTTTAGCCCCGGGCCCTCTGCCCATCCCGCCACCCAATGCCCTTCGCCCCGCAAGAAATCCGAACTTACTTCATTACCAGCGTCACCGCCAACCGGCGCCGCCTCTTCCAAATCGAACAAAACTCCCTCCTCTTCATCAACCACCTGAACGACCAACGTACGAAGGGCCGTTTACACCTCCACGCCTTCGTCGTCATGCCCGACCACATCCATCTGCTCCTGACACCATCCCCGGAAATCTCCCTCGAAAAATCCATGCAGTTCATCAAAGGAGGTTTCTCTTTCCTCCTAAAGAGCAAACTCGACATTTGGCAAAAGACCTACGACAGCCGACGCATGCAGGATGCATCCGACTTCGCCACCCACGTCGCCTACATCCATCAAAATCCCATCCGCAAGAACCTGGCTCTTCAACCAGAGTTCTATTCCATACAGCTCAGCCAACCCTATCCACACCATCGACCCAGTCCCACCCCACTTCACCCTCTAGCCGTTGACGTTGGGATTAGAGTGGGGCTTTAGCCCCACGTCAAGGGCCCAAAGAGGAAGGGGGCTTTAGCCCCGGGTCGTTGAAACGCCGTGAACCTGCACTCCCAAAACCCCCGTCTCACCTCCCGTGAGTCCGTCCAAGCCCGCCCGCCCATACACTAATCCGATGCGAAGAAACAACCGCATCCTCGCTCTCGCCGGACTCATCCTCACCCCCATCCTCCACGCCCAATCCTGGCCCACCTACGGAGGCGACCCCGGCGGCCAGCGCTTCTCCCCCGCCACCCAGATCACGAAGTCCAATCTCAAGGACCTCCAGCCAGCCTGGACCTACCACACCCACGCCCTCGACCAGAATCGCCCCTCCAACCACGAGGCCTCCTTCGAGGCGACCCCCATCCTCGACGGCGACACCCTCTACCTCACCACCCCCTACGACGTGGTCATCGCCCTCGACGCCGCCACTGGCCAGCCCCGCTGGACCCACGACCCCAACCTAGCTCCCACCGCCGAGGGCTCCATCGTCGCCTCACGCGGCGTAGCCCTCTGGCACTCTGCCGTGCAAACCCGCATCTTCGTAGCCACCCTCGACGCCCGCCTCCTCGCCCTCGACGCCACAACCGGCCACCCCATCTCCACCTGGGGCACCCACGGCGAAATCGACCTCAAACAAGGCGTCCATCTCCAAAAAGACGGCTTCTACCGCATGACCTCGCCACCCACCGTCATCGGAGACATCGTCGTCGTCGGCTCCGGCGTCGGCGACAACCAGCAGGTCGACTCCGAATCCGGCCTCGTCCGCGCCTACAGCACTCTAGACGGCCACCTCCTTTGGTCATGGGAACCCATCCCCTGGGCATCCTCGCAGGCCATCCGCACCGGAGCCGCCAACACCTGGTCCGTCATCTCCGCCGACCCCGCCCTCAACCTCCTCTACCTCCCCACCGGCTCCGCCGCCCCCGACTACTACGGTGGCCTCCGCCCCGGCGACGACCGCGACGCCAACTCCATCGTCGCGCTCGACGCAACAACCGGCAAAAAGGTCTGGGCCTTCCAGGTCGTCCACCACGACCTCTGGGACTACGACATCGCCTCCCAGCCTCTGCTCTTCACCTTCCGCAACACCATCCCAGCCGTCGCCATCACCACAAAAATGGGCATGGTCTTCGTCCTCGACCGCCGAACCGGAGCCCCCCTCTACCCCATCCACGAGCGCCCCGTCCCTCAGTCCGATGTTCCCGGCGAGACCACCTCCCCCACCCAGCCCTTCCAGGAGCTCCCCAGCCTCTCCCCCTTGAACGTCTCCACCACCGACATCCAGACCACCTGGCAGCGCTCGTCTGAAGACGCCGCCTCCTGCCAGAGGCAGTTTGCCGCCCTCCGCAACGAAGGCCTCTACACCCCGCCCAGCCTGCGCGGCTCCGTCCTCTTCCCCGGCAACCTCGGCGGCGTCAACTGGGGCTCCGCCGCCCTCGACCCCGCCACCGGCATCCTCTACGCCAACACCAACCGCTCCGCCTTCAAAGCACGCCTCGTCCCCCGTTACGGCCTTGAGCGCGACCTCAAAGAGCTCAATCTCTGGCTTCACGACTGGGCCAACTGGGGCATCCTCGCCGGCATCATCCTGGCTCTCGGCACCCTCATCAACGGCTTCCGGCACAGACGCTTCCTCCCTGGACCCCTCACCCTGTCCGTCACCACCGCCCTCATGCTCGCCTGCGTCCCCATCTCCCGCCTTCCCATGCCCCACGAACCGGACTCCCTCGCCCACTTCGGCTACGAGCTCTCCCCGCAACACAAAACCCCCTACCTCATCGAGCGCGACCGCATCCTCGACACGCACCACCACCCCTGCTCCCCCACCCCCTGGGGAGCCATCTCCGCCCTCAACCTCAACACCGGCCAGATGGCCTGGCAAAGGCCGTTAGGCTCCATGATCGATAGTGCCGACACCGGAGCCATCAACTTCGGAGGTCCCATCGTCACCGCGTCGGGCTTGGTCTTCACCGCCGCCGCCGAAGACCCTTACCTCCGCGCCTTCGACGCCGCCACCGGAGATCTCCTCTGGCAACACGACCTCCCCGTCCCCGCCCAGTCCACCCCCATGACCTACACCCTCAACAGCCGCCAATATGTCGTCATCGCCGCCGGTGGCCACGGCGACAAAGCCACCAAGTTAGGCGACTCCCTCATCGCCTTCGCCCTCCCCAACGAGCCTGAAGCCACAAAACCGGGTGCCCCACAGCTCGCTTCTGAGATGGGGAAACACCGCCGCAACCCAATCCGTCGCCGCCAGATTCGCAAGGTGTAATATCCCACCGCCTCCCACGTCTTTACCGACAACAAAGGAGGAACACCCCATGAAATGCGCCTGCCAAATCTGCACCTGCATCCTCTGCACCTGCAAAACCATCAGCTAAACCAGGGGGCCGGGAACAACCGGCCCATCCCCTTATGCCCGAGACCACCCTCAATACGCTCCTCGACCACCGCAGCCAGTTCCTCGGCTTCGTCCGGCGCCGCGTCGAAAATCCCGCCCTCGCCGAGGACATCCTGCAGTCCGCCTATATCCGCGCCCTCCAGTCCGAGTCCGCCCCACCCGAAGAGTCCGTCGTCGCCTGGTTCTACCGCATCCTCCGCAACGCCGTCATCGACCACTACCGCCGCCGCGCCACCGAGAGCAAAGCCCTCGAAACCTTCGCGCACGAGCTCGAATCCACCCCCACCGTCGAACTCCACGACGAGGTCTGCGCCTGCCTTACCAGCGTCCTCGACGCCCTCACCCCCAGCTACGCCGACCTCCTCCGCTCCGTCGACCTCAACGAGCAGCCCCTGCAGCAGTACGCCCACTCCCACAACATCACCCCCGCGAACGCCGCCGTTCGCGCCCACCGCGCCCGAGCCGCCCTCCGCAAGCAGCTCCTCCTCACCTGCGGAGCCTGCGCCGAGCACGCCTGCCTCGAATGCACCTGCCGTCGCTAGACCCGCAACATTCCCTGCCATCCGTGTTCAATCCAATAGCAGCGAGCAAGGCGTACCCGGGCGCTAAGCAGCTAAGAACACAGGAGCTTACCCATGAACCGCACCTATCTTCCGTCAGCCCTCGCTCTCATCGTCCTCTCCGGATCCCTCGCCTTCGCCCAGGCCCCGCAACAGGCCCCGGCAGACACACCGCAGGCTGCGCCCATGCATCGCCAACACAAGCCCAACCCGCACCGCGAAGCCGCGATGCTGACCAAGAAGCTCAACCTCACGCCCGACCAGACCGCCAAACTCGAGCCCATCCTCGCTGATCGCGACCAGAAGATCGCCGCCCTCAAGCAAAACACGAGCCTCAGCCAGGCCGACTTCCGCGCCCAGATGAAGTCCATCCACAAGGACACCAAAATCCAGCTTGAAGGCGTCCTCACCCCCGACCAGCAGGCCCAGATGAAGGCGATGCGCCATCACCGCAACGAAGCGCCCCCAGCCCCAGGCCTGTAACCGGCCACTCCGGGTGCCCCACATCTCGCTTCTGAGATGTGGGGTTTTTCCGTTGCGCGCAAAACGTACCAACCCCGTCACCATCCCCTCTACCCGCACACCCCCACTCCCCGTAAACTAACCAGATGGATAAGTTTGTAGTTCGCGGCGGAAACCCGCTCCTCGGCACCATCAAAGTCTCCGGAGCCAAGAACTCCGCACTCCCCTGCATGGCCGCCGCCATCCTCACCGAGGAAGAGGTCGTCCTCGAGAACATCCCACAGGTTCAGGACATCGAGACCGAGCGCAAGCTCCTCACCTCCATGGGTGCCGAGGTCGAACTCGGCTACGGCCGCGCCCAGCACCGCACCTCCATCAAGTGCGCCATACTCTCCGACCCCGTCGCCAAGTACGAGATCGTCAAGACCATGCGTGCCAGCTCCCTCGTGCTCGGGCCCCTCATCGCCCGCACCGGCATCGCCCGCGTCGCCATGCCCGGCGGCTGCGCCATCGGCGGCCGTCCCATCGACCTCCACATCAAGGGCCTCGAAGCCATGGGAGCCACCGTCACCTACGACCACGGCTACCTCGAAGCTCGCGTCGACCGCCTCAAGGGCGCCCACATCGTCTTCGACAAGATCACCGTCACCGGCACCGAAGACCTCCTCATGGCCGCCACCCTCGCCGACGGCGAAACCATCTTCGAAAACTGTGCCCGCGAGCCCGAAGTCACCGACCTCGCCGCCCTCCTCACCGCCATGGGAGCCAAAATCGAAGGTGCCGGCACCTCCACCATCAAGGTCCAGGGCGTCTCCAGCCTCCACGGAGCCCGCCATCGCATCAACCCCGACCGCATCGAGGCCGGAACCTTCCTCATCGCCGGAGCCATCACCGGCGGCGACCTCAACGTCGACTGTTGCGAGCCCGAGCACCTCAGCGCCCTCATCGCCAAGCTCGAACAGATGGGCGTGAAACTCGACGTCGGCAAAGACCACGTCCGCGTCCGCTCCGGCGGAGGTCCCCTCAAGGCCGCCGACATCTCCACCGAGGAGTACCCCGGCTTCCCCACCGACATGCAGGCCCAGTTCATGGCCCTCGCCACCCAGGCCGAAGGCACCACCACCGTCACCGAAAACATCTTCGAAAACCGCTTCATGCACGTCTCCGAGCTCAACCGCATGGGCGCGAACATCACCGTCTCGGGCCGAACCGCAACGGTCCGCGGCAAGTCCGACCTGCAATCCGCCGCCGTCATGTGCTCCGACCTCCGCGCCAGCGCAGCCCTCGTCCTCGCCGCCCTGGTAGCCGACGGCGAGTCCATCCTCGATCGCGTCTACCACATGGACCGCGGCTACGAGCGCCTCGAAGAGAAGCTACGCGGCGTGGGAGCCCAGATCCGCCGCATGGGAGATGTCTTCGGCAAACGCTAAATCGCCGCGAACCAAACCATCCCGGCGTTCGTCCAAATACAATCGATACAGTCTCGCCAGCAAGAAGGATCTCTCAAACATGAAATTGCGGCTTCCCGTTGTCTTCTGCCTCGCTCTTGCTCTCTTCACCGTCGGTGCCCACGCGCAGATAGGCCTCTATCTCAATCCCCAGGCCATCCGCATCAGCAACTCCAAGGCGGACTCCGGCCCCTTCGCCTTCCTCCGCGACGGCGTCACCTCCCGCATGTTCTACGGTGTTAACTTTGGCGGATACTACGGCTTCTACCACCCCGCCGCGGCGGACGTCGCCGTGGAACTCCGCGACACCATCGTGCATGGCAGCGATGCCAGCCTCAACAACTTCTCGCTCGGCCTCCGCGTCGCCCCCAGGCGGACCCTCGCCGTCTTCAAGCCTTACGCCTCGGTCGCAGTAGGAGCCGCCAGCTCCAAACCCCCGACCAGCTCCGTCCACCGCACCAAAGCGACGGTTAACGGCTACGTCGGCGTCGACTACCCCGCCACCAAGTTCCTCGACATCCGCGTCGTCGAGGTCGGCTACGGCACCGCTTCCCTCATCAATAGCGGCAACTTCAACGGCCCTGCTGCCTTCCCGAACTCCCGCCTCCTCAGCTTCTCCAGCGGCCTTGTCTTCCGCATCAAGTAAACCAAACCCGCCACCCACCCGGGTGCCCCGCATCTCGCCTTTGAGATGTGGGGTTTTCATTTTGCCCCGCGCATTCCTGAAACTCCGGAGCATACCAACCGAAGAGGAGTCCAACATGGCACAGCCCCAGCTCTCATCTCCATCGACGAGTACCTCTGCACCAGCTACCATCCCGACGCCCATTTTGTAGATAACAAGATCGAGGAGCGCCACGGCGGCGAATGCGAGCACGCACGCCTGCAAAACGTCATTGCCGCTATCTTCTAAAACGACGAGAAGAACTGGCACGTCATCTCCGTCGTCGAACAACGGATCCGCATAGCCCCAACCCGTGTCCGCATCTGCGACGCTGGTCTCATCTCCCGCGAGGCACGCGCGAAACACGTCACCCAAACCCCACCCCTCGCCTGCATCGAGATACTCCTCCCCGGAAGACCGCCTCGCCCGCGCCGCCGGGGTCATGGAAGACTACGCTCGCATCGGCGTCCATCTTTTCCTCGCCTTTTCCGCCTTTCCCCCACAATCTTTTATCTTCCCGCTATCATCCAAGACACAGTCAAAATCATGCCCAAGTCCATCAACTCCCCTCGCCAGGTTCTCTTCGCCTCCCTCGTCGGCACCACCGTCGAGTTTTTTGACTTCTACATCTACGCGACCGCTGCGGTCCTCGTCTTCCCCCACCTCTTCTTCCCCGCCACCGACCCGGCATCGGCCACCTTGGCCTCCCTCGCCACCTTCGGCATCGCCTTCCTCGCGCGACCCATCGGCTCCGCCCTCTTCGGCCACTTCGGAGACCGCGTAGGCCGCAAGACGACCCTCGTCGTCGCCCTCTCCACCATGGGAGCCTCCACCGTCCTCATCGGCCTGCTCCCCACCTACCAGACCATCGGCATCGCCGCGCCCTTACTCCTCGCCCTTTGCCGCTTCGGCCAGGGCCTCGGCCTTGGCGGCGAGTGGGGTGGAGCCATCCTCCTCGCCATCGAAAACGCGCTTCCCGGCAAGCGCGCCTGGTACGGCATGTTCCCCCAGCTCGGAGCCCCCATTGGCTTCCTCTTCTCCGGCGGAATCTTCCTCATCCTCTCCCGCCTCATGACCGACCGGCAGTTCTTCCTCTGGGGCTGGCGCCTGCCCTTCCTGGCGAGTGCGGTGCTCGTCCTCCTCGGCCTCTACGTCCGCCTCACCATCACCGAAACCCCCGTCTTCCAGGCCGCCGCCACCCACCACGAGCCCGTCAAACTCCCTCTCGCCTCCATCCTCCGCGACTACTGGCGCCCCTTGCTCGCCGGCATCCTCGTCTGCCTCTGCACCTTCACCCTCTTCTACCTCATGACCGTCTTTTCGCTCTCTTGGGGAACGACCGCCCTGCACTACCCGCGCACCAAGTTCCTCCAGATGCAGCTCTTCTGCATCCTCTTCTTCGCCGCGACGATCCCCCTCTCCGCCCTCATGGCCGAGCGCGGCCGCCGCCGCGTCATGTTCGCCGTCACCATCGGGATCGCCCTCTTCGGCTTCGCCTTCGCCCCTCTCTTCGCGTCCGGAACCATCGGAGCCATCGCCATGATGGCCCTCGGCCTGTCGCTGATGGGCATCACCTACGCCCCGCTTGGCACCATCGTCTCCGAGCTCTTCCCCACCAAGGTTCGCTACACCGGCAGCTCCATGGCGTTCTCCATGGCCGGCATCCTCGGAGCCTCCCTCGCCCCCTACATCGCCACCGACCTCGCCAAAACCTACAACATCAACTACGTCGGCTACTACCTCAGCACCAGCGCCATCCTCACCATCCTCGGCCTCCTCATGATCCCCGAAACCAAAGACGAATCCCTCACAGAAATCCCGTCATCATCCAAATCACCACAACGATGAGCAGTTGAGCATTCGCCCACGCGCAACTCATATCCCGGAGAACGTCGATGGAAGAATCCGCACTCAAAATGCTCATAGCGGCACTAGAATCTCAGCGTGACGCATTAGCGTTCTGGCTCAACTTATGTTCGTTGGCAGTTGCAGTTGGGGTAATTGCAGAAATTGCCTTTGTTCTCCGTGCATACTCCGAAGATATGGATGACTGGAGGCGAGGAATTGTCCGCGCTCCACATCGGCCAAGTAAAAAGTGGCTTTGGTTTGAGCTGTTTGGAGTACTACTCGTCTCAGCCGGAGTTGCCGGAGAATTCTGGGTGGACGTAAAGGCCGGTTCTCTGGAAACCCAGATCAGAAAAGCCAACGGCAACCTGGTTCTCTTCTTGGAACAGAAGACCGAAGCAGCCTCCAAATCTGCTCAAGAAGCAGAACACGCTGCGGGTCGTGCCACCGAACTATCCGATGTTGCTAAGAAAAAAGCTGAATCGGTATTCGGAATTGCAGCCAAGGCAAATGAATCTGCGACGGGCGCTCTCGCTATGGCTGGTGATGCCAAAGCACAAGTAGGAGAAGTAAAATCCAACATTGCCGATGTCGACGCCAAATATGCTCCCCGTACCCTCTCTAAAATCAATCGGGAAGTTCTTATCGAATTTCTGCGCAAGGCACCTGTAAAGCCAAAAGAACCGATTCAAATGAACTTTGATGTAACGGCAACCGACGGCGAAGTATACGGCAGGGAAATCGCATCCGCAATTAATGAGCCGTCTACTGGCTGGAAGGCAAACAATCCGGTTGTGGCGACGGGAGACGGAGAAAAAGTCGGGATTTTCTTGGCAGTACGCGAGATTGCATCAGCACCACCGGGGGCTGCATTTCTCCAGCAAGCGCTAAAAAATGCAGGTATAGGTGGCCAGGGTATTGAAGACCCTCGGCTACCGGTAGGGTCCTCGAAAATCATGATTTTGATATGTAGGAAAAACTGACGTGGCGCGCCAAATCCTCGGTACAGACAAGTCACCTCTCACGCCAACCATGTATATCTTGTGCGCAGGGTGACGTAACCGTTCCGAGGAAACCCGAGGATGTTTGTCGGAATCGCGTCCGAGGTACCAAGCAAAGCTAAACCCGCTTCCCAGCACCACAATCACACCACACGCTGTCCATCTCAACCACACATTGCCCCACCAGCTACCATCTAAATTTTATGATGAGCATGCCAACGAAACCATCCGACAACCCAAAGAAAACCCCATAAACCCCAAAGAAAAACCACAAATCTCTGAAAATCTCCATAAAAACAGAACTTCCATTTTCGAGCCTCAAATCGGTCTGACCAATCCCCCAAAATCGATCCCCCGCGCATAGTACAGCGCATCCACCCCATCCCCATAAAAGTCCGGCACCGCCCCCACCAGACCGAACCCCAGACGCTCATAAAACCGGATCGCCGCCGCATTCTCCACGAACACATGCAGCTCCATCCGCCGGGCCCCCATCGCCCACGCCTTCTCCGCAATCCACCCCATCATCGAACGCGCGAACCCACCCTGCCGCCACCCCGGATCGACATCAATCGTAACGAGATAGCAGACATTCCCCTCCACCTCGCCAATGGCAAAACCCGCCACCTCCCCGCCGGCCTCCGCCACCACGGAGACCGCCCCAGGAGCTTCCGCAAAATCCCGCATCGCATGCAGGCTGAACTGAAATCGAGGCTCAAAACAAACCTGATCCAGCCGAAACAGGGCCAGAATATCGCTTGGACGATACTCCCGCAGCTCCACCCCACCCGTCCCCTGCCGGATCGTCATAGAACGCCACAGCCCAAAGCCGCAAACTCATAGCTCACAACTGAAAACTCATAGCCGATAGGAAAACGCTCCGCTCCCCCTCTACACCGCAACCGTAAACGAATCCTCACTCCGCGTAACCGCCTTATAAAGCGTATCCCGCTCAAACGGCACGCGGCCCGCCTCGGTAATCAGACGAATCAGGTCCTGACGGCGCATCCCCTGCGGAGTCGTCGCCCCGGCCTCGTGGTAGATCTTCTCCTCCACAACCGTGCCATCGATATCGTCCGCCCCAAACCGCAGCGAGATCTGCGCCATCTTCGGCGTCACCATCTGCCAGTAGCTCTTGATGTGCGGGAAGTTGTCGAGCATCAGGCGGCTCACCGCGATCTGCCGCATATCCAACATTCCAGTCGACTTCGGAATGTGGGCAAGCGCCGTATGATCCGGATGGAACGACAACGGAATAAACGTCTGGAACCCACCCGTCTCATCCTGCACCTCGCGCAGCTTCACCAGGTGGTCGACGCGGTCCTCGTCGTTCTCCACATGCCCGTAGAGCATCGTCGCGTTCGACCGGAAGCCCATCTTATGCGCCAGCCGCGCCGTATCCAGCCACTCCGACCCATCGATCTTGTGGTCGCAGATGATGTGCCGCACTCGGTCCGCAAAGATCTCCGCGCCGCCGCCCGGCATCGAGTCGACCCCGGCATCCTTCATCTTCTGCAGCGCCTCGGGAATCGTCATCTTCCCGCGCTTGGCCAGGAACGCAACCTCGACCATCGTGAAGGCCTTGATGTGTACCTTCGGAAAACGCTCCTTCAACCCCTTCACCAGGTCCATAAAGTACTCAAAAGGAAGGTCCGGGTGCAGTCCGCCGACGATATGAAACTCCGTCACGGCCTCCGTGTACCCCTCACCCGCCGTCGCGAAGGCCTCTTCGAGCGCCATCGTATACGTGCCTTCCTCGCCCTTCTTCTTGCCGAACGCGCACAGCCGGCACGAAGCGACGCACACGTTCGTCGGGTTGATGTGGCGATTCACGTTGAAGTACGCGATATCCCCATGCAGCCGCTCCCGCACCAGGTTCGCCAGCCAGCCGACGGCCAGGATGTCGCCACTCCGGTACAGCGTCACGCCATCGTCGAAGCTCAGCCGCTCGCCCGCCTGCACCTTATCAGCGATCGGAAGCAAACGCGAATCATCCGTTTGAAAAGAGTGCCGTGGCCGCGTGGAGAAGGTCGTATCGCTCATCGTGTGTTAATTCTAGTCCTGACCGCCGCCCGCGCCAACCTTGACCGTGCTTGGTTCGCTCCGGTCCACCATCCGCGGCTGAATCACGACGCCATCAAACAGCGTCGCACCCAGATAGTGGTCGCCCACTGGACGCAGGAAACGCAGCGTCCAGCCCACATCCCAGTACGTCACCTTCCGCGTCGCGACTTCCAGTCCGTACGCGATCTGATTCGTCCCGTTCGCCGTCACCAGAATCTGGTTGGACCTCTCGTCGAAGTAAAGACTGTTCACATCGCGCACATACAAGTTGCTCAACACCTGCCAACTCCCCCCGTTATTCGACGAGACAAATACGCCTTCACGCCCCGCAGCCCAGATCTCTCCCCGGCCATCGACAGCCAGCGCCGTCATCTGCAGCACCTTAGGAGGTAGCGCCGTATCCATCCAGGTCGCTCCACCGTCTGATGAGGTCATGATCTTGTCCAGGCTCGCGACGGCCACCACGTTCTTTGCCGAAGCCATAAAGCGCCACTCGTCGCCACCCATCGAAGCAACGGGAGCCCAGTTCTTTCCAGAGCTCGGACTCACCAGAAGCCCACGCGACGTAGCCGCGTACATCTTCAGCCCGACCGTGACCATGGCATGCACCACACCGTCGAACGAACCCGCTCCGTCGCCCGCCGAGCCAGCGTGTGGTACGGCTGAGGGGGCCGGAATAACCCGCCCCTTGGCTGGAATCCGCGCCTTCCCCCGCACCGGCGTCTTCGCCGACGCCCTGGGCCGTGCCGCTGCACCGCCCATCATGGACGGATCGATCGACCTGTTCCAATAAATGTCCTCGTAGCGGAAGATCCCATGATTCGTACCCGCTACCAGCGTTCCGTCGGGAGCCTCCGCCAGGCTGAACACATCGCGCCCGCGCAACCCCTCGCTCCGCTGGTACCAGCTCAGTCCGCCATCTCGGCTCAAGAAGACACCGCCCCACTCCTTGTCGTTTACCACACCGACGTACATCATCCCGGGCCGCGCAGGGTCCACGAGGAACGCTGAAATCTGACGCGCCGAGAATCCGCTGTTCGCCTCGGAAAATGAGTCCCCGCCATCCTCGCTCACCATCACGCCGCCGCGGTCCGTCGCCAGGAGGACATGCTGCGTGTTCGACGTGTCGATAAACACATCATTGACGATCACTTCCGGCCCTGTCGTCCTCCTCCACGTCGCTCCGGAATCAGTCGTCCGCCAGAGCCCTTCCGTCGTGCCCGCAAAGACGATGTTCAGATGTTCTGGGTCCTGCCGCAACACGCGCGTTCTGCGCGCCGTGGAAGGAATCCCCTGCACCTTGTGAAAATGCCCTGCGCCATCCTCACTCTTGTAAATCCCGGAACATGCGCTTGCGTAAACGATCTGCGGATTCACGGGGTCCACAATAATCGAAAAGACGTCCGAGTCGTCGATGATCCCGGTCTTGATATTCGACCAGCTCACGCCGCCGTCCGCCGTCTTCCACGGCAAGTGCCGTGTCCCCCCATAGATCACCGACGGGTTATCCGGAGCGATCGCCACCGATTGAAAGTTATGGATCTCGTTGCTATCGGGAGGCGAGATCAGGTTCCAGGTCTTCCCAGCGTCCATCGAGCGAAAGATACCATTCAGGGTACCCGCGACGATCACCCGCGGATTGGAGGGTGACGCAGTCAGCGCGCGCACCGACTGCCCCTGCATCTGTTTCTGAGCAGCCCAGGTTGTACCACCGTCGTAACTCTGGTAGATCCCCCCATCGGGATGATCCAGAACCCATGCCCCAACAATCAAGTGCTTTGGATTCAGAGCATCAACCAGGATGTGGTCGAGAGCCAGATCATCCCGTTTGCCGACCGAAGCCATCCTCGACCAGTGCATGCCGGCATCGTGTGAGTCGTAGATCCAGCCGTTCACCGTGCCCATGTAGATATGCTTCTGGTTCGTGGGATCCCCGGCAAAGGCACGTGCATCCCCACCGTACGGGCCAAAGGGGTACCACGGCGCAGCGGCGCCCGGGAGAGCGGCAAGCAAGAGGCAGGCAGAGGAGAAGAAACCTAGGGTCCGGCGAACTGTGAAGAGTGACATCCTATCCATTCTGACGCCAGATACAGGGGAGATACTGTTGGCGTTTGAGATTCATTCGAGACGAGCAAGACTCTGAAACGATTGTACAAAGACAGTCAAACAAAAGGCTGACTGGGATTGCTCCCAGTCAGCCTTTGCATTGCAAGCAGTTCGAGAACTACTTCTTGTGATGACGCTTTGCGACTCCCTTGCGGGGCTGAGCGACAACAGCGGTCTCGTCGACCATCGTCGTGCCGGTCGAGTCCATCGTGGCACCCGAGGGGATCAGCGTTGTCGACACCGACTTGGAGTCCGACGTTCCGGTGTAGACCGAGATGCGACCTGCGTCGATCCCCTTCTCCGTTACGAGGTACGCCTTGGTGTTGACTGCGCGCTCTTCAGCCTTCTTCGCAGGTGCCTTTTCCGTGCTGGCTGCCGAGCCGACCAGTGCGAGCTTCGCATCGGGCGTACGCTGCAGGTTCAGGGCTACGTCGTCAAGGCAAGCCTTGGCTTCGTTGTCCACACGGGTGGGACGCTTCTTGTCGCGGTCGAAAGCAACCGTGCAAAGAGCCTGCGTCTTGGGTGCCGGCGGCGGGGGAGGAGCAATGATGGAGACGGTGGTCATCTGCGAAGCAGTCTGGCCCTTATCGTCAACCACATTGCAGGTGACAGTGATCGTTCCGGGAGCAACGCCAGCCGTCGACAGGGTCGCGGTGGAGGTGCTGCCGCTTACCGAACCAGCCGTGGAGCTATAGCTGTAGGTCAGGGGACGGTTCTGCGGGCTCACGCCATTGGCGGTGATCGTCGAAGAATCGCCGGGCTTGACGCTCGAAGGATTCGCAGAGCAGCTGATGGTCGGCGGCTCGAAGGCCTTGACCGTGAACTGCGCCGAGCAGTCTGCCATCTCACCAGGCTTGTTGCCCTCGGTGACATGACCCTTGACCGTGTAGGTGCCAGCCGAAAGCGTCTTCGTGTCGACGTTCGCCACGTTCGAGGTGCCGGAGACCGTTCCGCCATCAGCCGACCACGTGTAGGTGGCGTTCTTCTTGGGGTTCAGGTTCGTCGCGGTACCCGTGACCGTGATGGGGTCGCCAGGGAAGATCGTCGTCGGAGCAGCAACGCAGGCATAGGTGACAGGAGGCGGCGGGATGATATGACCGAAGTGCGTCACGATACCGGTGCTCAGGTCCACACCGCTGAGGTTAGCGCGTCCACCCAGAACACCGCCCGTCGGGATACCGGCGTACGGACCGTAGTTCGCGTGGATGTAGCGATAGTCAGCCTGGAAAAGACGGAGCGAGAAGCGATGATCGAAGAACGGCAGATCGTAGTCCATGCCGCCGCCGACGGTGAGCGTCGGGCCCCACTGGTAGGGGTTATGGTAAGGCAGAGGACCATTGCTGTTCGGACCGCCCAGCTTCGCGCCACCCACCATGCCGTGGGCAAAGAGGGTGTAGTTCTGCATCGGGGCGCGGAAGATGGGTCCGAGTGACGAGCTGTACAGACCATCGTTCGTGCCGCTCGGATGCGCAACAAAGTTGATCTCAGCGCCGACATACTTGTTGAAATAGTAAGCACCGCTGCCGATCGCACCGTAGTTGATCGACGCATAATTGATGTAACCCGGCTTGAGCTGTCCGTGTGCTCCGAAATAGGAGTAACCGGTGAAGACATCAACGCGCGACGGGTTAGGCCCAAGCGTAGGGGCAGTCTGTGCACCCAGGCTTGCTACCCCAAGACTGACGACACAAGCAGCCAGTGCTAACCGGCCAAGACTGCGAAACGGGCGATAAACCATTCGACTTCCTCCACTAAAAATTCTTACAAAAATCGCCGGGTTCACAACTTCCCGGGTGCTGTGCTCTGGACAACCGAAGTTTACCGCAGTTGATGAACGTGTCGAGAACAAAATTGGACTGCGGTAACGTTTAGCTAAAATCTAGCAGTAATCGCCGTCAAAAGACCGGAAAACTACCGCACAACGGCAAAGGAGTAACCAAACTACTTACCCAGATTCAGCGTCCTCCGGAGCGCCCCGCGCTCCTGCTGAATTTTTTCCTGCAACAGCGTGATGGCATACAGCAACTGTTCCGGGCGCGGGGGACATCCAGGAACGTAGATATCAACCGGAATAATCTGGTTGACGCCCTGAAGCAAAGCATAGTTGTTGAAGACTCCTCCCGAGGTCGCGCAAGCGCCCATCGAGATCACCCACTTTGGCTCCGGCATCTGCTCATACAGCCTGCGAATAACCGGCGCCATCTTCTGCGACACGCGACCCGCAATAATCATCAGATCGCTCTGCCGCGGCGACGGACGAAACACTTCCGCGCCAAACCTTGCGATGTCGTACCGCGAGCCACCCATCGACATCATCTCGATCGCGCAGCACGCGAGACCGAACGTCATCGGCCACACCGAGTTCTTGCGAACCCAGTTGATCGCCGCGTCCAACGACGCCAGCACGATCCCCTCAGGCTGCTCATAGCCCCAGTTCACCTCGCGAAGCTTTTCCTGGTTTTTGCCGAAGCTGTCCAGCGCACCGAAAAAATACCGGTCATCCTTCTGCGGCACCGCAGTCGGACGTCCATTGCTCGTTGTTTGATTGGAGTCGGGAGTCATAAGAATCAGTATAAAGGGGTTCAGGGCGAAACACGGTAAGACAAAAGGCTGATTATTCGGATGGATGCAGGCTTTGCGAATTGGGTTGGCTTAAAGAATGGAACATGATCCAGGAACGAGCTTTATTCCGCTCGCAGGCACCATCCCCGGCGGGACATCGAGCGAAAACCGGAAACGAATCCACTCCAGTTTGCCCAGAGGGGTCCCCTTGCCATCCGCCGGTTGGTCGATCCGGTGGGCTGTCGTCGTGAAGTGGACCGCCACGGCATTGGCCGATTCCACCTGATCCGCCGTTCCCGGAATCAGCCCTGCATCCAGGATCTCCAAGGTCGCCTCCGGAGCCGCAGCCACCAGGCGGCCCAACTCCGCGTCGTCGGCCGGCGATGGGTCCTTCGCCGTCGTCACCTTGTCATACAGACGCTGCAGCGCCGCATGGGCAGCCGGCGTGGCCGCATAGCGGAACCGCCGCGGATTCCATCCCACCGCATCCTGAGCCCGAAACCCGAGCCCCGTACTCACAATCAGCGGACTCAGCGACCGGTAGGGCGGCGTGGCCAGTTCGGCCGAGTCATGTGGGTCACGTGGTCCGACCGCCGGAACCACACGCACCGCCCACCCTTCGGCGATCGGCTCCAGTCCCACCTTCAGTCCGCCACCGATAATCTTTTCGTAGCCGCGGCCCGCAGCCACCTCGCCCTCGACGACCATCCTCCGGCAGGAACCAGGCTTCGGCGTCAACACGCCCTGCCCGAAACCGACCGCCGACAACACCAGAACCAGAGCGACCCTAACGCGCATTCTCGTCCATCGCCTCCAGCAGATCGAGCCGGAGCTGGATCTGCATCGCCTCATCCAGCTTCGCACCTTCGCGCGTCAGGTAGAAGACGTCGATGGCCATCTCGCCCTCGGTATCGACCAGTGCGACCTCCACGTTGCATCCGTGGCTCGCCAGCGTCAGGCTCAGCGCGCGCAGCAGACCCGGGGTATCCTGCGCGACCACCTGCACCAGGGTGCTCTGCGACGAGGCCTCCTGGTCGAAGTCGATGCGCGTCTCAACCGTCACCTTGGGAGCCTTCCTCTTCGCGCGCTTCCGGCTGGCCAGCATCTTGTCGACGGTCTGCTTCCCCGTCAGGACGTCGTGCGCGCTGGCCACGAACCGTCCACGCTCGCTCTCGTTCATCTCCAGCGTCTTGAAGCTATCGGTGAAACGGAAGCTGTCGACGACCACCCCCTGCGCGTTCGAGAACGCATCCGCCGTCACAATGTTCATCCCCCAGGCCGCCAGTACACCGGCCATGGTCGCAAAGAGGAGCTCGCGGTCCCGCGTCACCAGCGTGATTTCGCTCGCCTCCGGGGCATAGGAAAAGTCCAACTGCACCGGATCCTCGGCGAATCGCATCGACATCTCGAACTGGCGACGGATCTGTTCCGACGACCTTGTCCGCAGATACCGCTCGGGAAAGCCTTCCAGGTACGCCTCGACTTCGGCCTTCCTCCCCGGAGCGAAGGCCACCACGCGATGCACCAGCTCGCTGCCCGCGCGGGCACTCACGCGGTCGTCGTCCACGCTGCGATCCAGGTAGTTCGACGTGGCCACGTAAAGCCGCCACAAATTCTCCGCCTTCCACGGCGTCAGCGCATCCGGATGCACCGCATTGATGTCGGCATAGGTGAACAACGTGAGCATGCGCAGCGCCTCGATGGTGCCCACCCGCGACCCGAACGCCCGCACTGTCTCCATGTCGAAGATGTCGCGTCGCAGCGCAGCCGACATCTCCAGATGCTGCCGGACCAACGCTTTCACCAGATCCTGCTCATGGCTCTCAAGCTGAAGGCGTTCCACCACGCTCCGGGTCATCCGCTCGCTCTCGACCGCGTGCTGCTCGCCGCTATGGCCTTTGCCAGTGTCGTGCAGGAGCGTGGCCAGAAATAACAGCTCCGGATGGATCAGATCCTCAAGCAGCCGGGCAAACTTCGCCGCCCATTCCCCCGCCGCACCGGCCTGCGGCCTCCTGAGCGAGTGCAGCGTGTCGATCGCCACAAACGTATGCTCGTCCACCGTATAGCGGTGATACGCATCCCGCACGACCAGCGCATCGATGCCGTGGAACTCCGGAATCAGCAACTCCAGCAGGCCCATGGCATGCATCGCCCGCAGCGCATCGCCCGCAAAGGGCCCCTTCAGCACCTCGCGCAGACGATGCCATAGCGCTGGTCCCTCTTCAAGATGCGCCGAGATCAGAGGCAGCGCGTTCGACAGGCGGTCTTCGGTCTCGCGAGACAGCACAAAGCCATCCCGCGCCATATCCACGAAGAGGTGCAGGACCACATGCGGCTCGTGCGCCGGATCTTCCTGCCCCGGAACCGCCGGATCGAGCGTCGCCCTTCCCTGCTCCACCCGGAAGCCCTGCGCGGCAATCGCGCCCACCCGCCGCAGCATCGGCAGCTTCAGCTTCCGCGGCAGGGGAATCTCGCTCAGTGCCTGCACCGCGCGGCGGTTCACAATGCGCGCATGCCGGAAGTAGATCCGCATCCAGTACGAAGCATCGCCCCGCCGTCCGTGCGGCCCAATCCCAATGCCACGTGCCGCGGCTTCGTCCTGCGCCTGCCAGTCGAGCGTATTGTCGTCGCGCTCACGCCGGTAGTGCAGAAAACATCGCACCGTCGCCAGAAATTCGAATGCCTCGCGAAACTCGCCGTCGTCTCCCGGAGCCAGCACGACGCCCTTCTTCTTGCCCATCTCCAGCAGACGCCCGATCCACTGACAAACGTGGACATCCCTCAATCCGCCAGGGCAATCCTTGATATTCGGTTCCAGATGAAAGAGTGTGCCGCCGTACTTCGCATAGCGACTCCGGACCAACTCCGCGAGCTTGGTCATGATGGTCTTACCATCCTTGCCACCGAGCCGTTCACTTGCCAGCATCTGCATCCGCGCAAACAGGCCGGCGTCCCCGCACACGCGCCGGGCATCGAGCAGAGCCAGCGCCGACTCCACGTTCTCGGGGTCGAGCTTGTCCGCTTCGGTCAACCCACGCGTCACCGGCGAGGCGCGCACCCCGGCATCCCAAAGGCTCTGGCTCACCCGGCGAATCGAGTCCTTCGCCTCCGACTCCGCGAACTTCGTATCCAGCAGAAAAAGAAGATCCACATCGGACGAGGGAAACAGTTCACGCCGTCCATACCCGCCTACGGCGATCACAGAGACGTTGTCCCGCAGCCTTTGATTGCCTGCGCTCTCCGCGCTCCACAACGCCGCCACCAGGGAATCCATCGCTGCGGAACGGGCCAGAATCGCCGCCGCCCCCGCATCCGTCCCGCCAGCCGCGGCTTCAAATGAAACGCGAAGGCCGAGCATCTTTTCGCGGTACTCTTCGCGCGCCGCCAGAGCCGAGTCGCCCTCCTCCGTCATCGACAATCCTCCAAAAACATATTCCCTGAAAGTGCATGATCTCCCAACGAGACCTTGAGATCAACAAAAGCTTTCCCATCGGCGAGAATCCGCCCAAACGCGTTATTCGAAACTTCTCCCAAGGGGCATCGTCTCAAACCTTAACGAAGAAACTCCCCAAGAGGATGGTCTATGCTGAAGCCGTTCTTTTCTTATCGCCACGGATGCCCGTTGCTTGCACTCTGTCTGCTTCTCACCGCTGGCGCAGCTTCCACCTATGCGCAGTCCGCGACCGGGCCGCAGAGCAAACGCGTCGCGACCATCCGCTTCGGCACCAACGGCAGCAACCCGGAAGGCACGCAGGACCCCAAAGAGCGCATCCTGAGCGGTAGGGTGCAGGACACCAACGGGAAGACAATCAAGGACGCCGTGGTCTTTCTGAAGGACAAGCACGACTCCTCGGTCAAGAGTGTCGGCGTGGACGATGGTGGCTCTTACCGCTTCGTGCAACTCCAGCAGAACCACGACTATGAAGTCTGGGCACAGACCGAGAAGAAGAAGGGTGCGATTAAGACCATCAGTTCCTTCGACGACCGGGCAGACATCCCATTGAATTTGAAGATCGAGTAATGCCGCCTGCACAGGCAGCGGTCACTGCGTGACTTGGATTCAGGGTGTCCGATGGACCGTGCGAGCCTCCCGCGAGTCGGGAAGGAAGTCTATACCCAACCCGCAGGAGAGTGTCGCATTTGCCGGTTTCCGGCGAGACTTACAGGGCGATCTCGCCCCGCTCGTCGTTGCGAATCCGGATGGCTTCGTCGATCTTCGAGACGAAGATCTTGCCGTCGCCGATCTTGCCCGTGCGTGCCGCCGTCATGATGGCCTGAATCGTCTTCTCGACCATCTCGTCGGTGGTCACGATCTCCAGCTTCACCTTCGGCAACAGATCCACCGAGTACTCCCGGCCACGGTAGAACTCCGTATGCCCCTTCTGACGCCCGTGCCCACGCGCTTCGAGGATGGTAATCCCCTCGATGCCAATCTCCACTAGAGCTTCCTTCACTGCATCCAGCTTCGACGGCTGAATCACTGCTTCAATCTTCTGCATAAAATCCTCTCGTCCGTTCTAAGCCCTGGGCGTTACGCCCTAAGCCCTGTCGTTAGTGAGCCCAGTCGTAACCCTCTTCGCCATGCTGCGACAAGTCAAGTCCAGTGCGCTCATCTTCTTCACTGACACGCAGACCGATCGTCTTGTCGACCACAAACAGTATCAGGAGAGTGCCCACGATCGAAAGCGACCAGGCAATGCCGACGCCCACGAACTGGTTGAGAAGCTGCTTGTGGTTGCCGGCAAAGAAACCGTCGATGTTGACACCGGGATTGATGAACGCACGCGCGAACAACCCGGTCAGGATGGCTCCCAGCGTTCCGCCCGCACCGTGGACGCCAAAGGCATCCAGCGAGTCGTCGTAGCCGAACAGAGCCTTCACCTTGACGACCATGAAGTAGCAGAACACGCCCACAATCAGCCCGATCCAGAGAGCGCCCATCGGCGTCACGAAGCCCGCTGCCGGTGTAATGCCGACCAGCCCGGCCACGCAGCCCGAGATCGCTCCCAGAGCCGAAACCTTACCCTGCCGCAGCCACTCCGCTGCGCTCCATCCGCAGGCAGCAGCCGCCGCGCCAAAGTGCGTCGCCACGAATGCCGAGGTCGCCAGCGTGCCCGCGCCCAGAGCCGAACCGGCATTGAATCCAAACCAGCCCACCCACAGCAGACAGGCACCGATAAAGCTCAGCACCACCGAGTGCGGAGGCATCGGAATCTTCGGATAGCCAAGGCGCTTGCCCATGTAAAGCGCCGTCACCAGCGCCGATACGCCCGACGTCACGTGAACCACCGTACCGCCCGCGAAATCGAGACAGGGGAACTTGCCGCCCGTCACATTGAGGAAGCCGCCCACACCCCACACCATGTGTGCCATGGGACTGTATACGATGAACGCCCACAGAACCATGAACACCAGCATGGCTGAAAACTTCATCCTCTCCGCAAACGCGCCCGTAATCAGCGCCGGAGTGATGATCGCAAACATCAGTTGATACACCATGAACGTCTGCAGCGGAATCGTCGCCGCGTAACGAGGATCGGGCATCAGCCCCACACCACGCAAAAACACGTTATGCAGCCCGCCGATGAACGCATTGCCGTCGCCAAAGGCCAGCGAGTACGTCACCAGCGCCCACAGCACGGTGATCACGCCCATCATGGCGAAGGTCTGCATCATCGTGCCGAGAATGTTCTTCTTGCGCACCAGGCCGCCGTAGAACAGAGCCAGCCCGGGACCGCTCATCATCAGGACCAGAGCCGCCGACACCAGCATCCAGCCGTTATCGCCAGCCGTCTGCGCAGCCGCTGCCGCAGCGGTATTCGCCGCGACCTGCTTCTCGAGCGCCGCCATCCGGTCCGCATCCGTTGCCGGAGCAGTAGCCGCCGGAGCCTGGGCCAACACCTGCACCCCACTCACCGCGAAAGGAAGCATCATAACCAAAAGAAGCAAAGACGACCGAAGCCTTGAAAAACTCATACGCGCATCACCTTATTATTTTTGAGCCAGCAGAGACCGCATGGAACCGGAAAGCGGGGGAAGAGAGAACTCCTACAGACACCCGCGGGTGTCCGAAGAAATTTCTGTCAAAATCGGTGTTCGATGGGCTTACTCTACACAACCCAGCCCCGTCGCTCCAAGCAGAAACTCCGGTCTAAGCCAAAAGTCCTAAGCGCGACATAAGAGTTCCGTGACGATCTCTTCCCACTCTTCCCGCAGACTTCCCCTGGCCTCTGGCCGTCCCGCACGCCGGTACCAATACCCGGCATTCCACGTATCGCCTTCTTTGCGATGGAGATACGCATGCACCCAGGCCCCGTCCGCGCCTTCGACATCCTGTGCAATCTCGTGCGCCTGCTTCCAGTCGCCCTTGGCATCCCACCACAGCGCCAGCAAAAGGCCGCTGAAATCGTCGGCGTTCGCCTCCTCGAAGGCACGAACCGTCACTTCGCCTCCTTCGCCGGCCAGGTCGCCATCACCGTCGTCGTCATTTGATCCACGATCCCACCCTGCACCAGCGCATTGTCCGGAGCCGCCGGCATCATCAAACGGATAATCCCATCCCGGTCCGTCGCAATCAGAAACGGAAAATCGGTCGCGTCGAAGTCCGCGAGAACCGACGGAGACACCACCAGCGTAGGCGTCTTCCGTAGCTGCTCCGAGACGGTCTTTGGCGTTTCCGATTCCTTCGCACGCGCTCCCCCCTTCGCCACGGGCGTCTTCGCTGGAAGCACCGGCGGCGTGCTGTCCGCCAGCAAAGCACGTCCGACCAGTTTTCGACGCTGCGATGCGTGATCTCCACCGGGGCACTCGCCCGTTCCAACGCGGCCTGTGGCGAAAGCAGAACCGGCGGCACAGGAGTCTGTGCCGCCGCGACATGCAGCAGAATCACCCAAGAAAGTACTCAGGCGACCCAATCTACTGCCCCATCAAGCCACGAGCCCTCATCCAGGCCGCCAGAAGGTCAGACCACCCCTTCAGATCCGGGAACCCCGGAGCCAGCCCCACCCCATGCGGCCCATGCTGGTACAGATGCAGCTCAGCCGGCACCTTCGCCTTCACCAAAGCCTCATAGAACATCACGCTGTTCAGCACTGGGACGGTCCCGTCGTCAGTCGTCGCAAAGAGAAACGTGGGTGGCGTATCCGCGGTCACATGCTTCTCCGCGGAGAGTTCGCTCACCAGAGCGGGGTCCGGCGTGTCGCCCAGAAGATACTTTCTCGATCCGGCATGCGCCAGGGGAGCTTCGAGTGTGATCACCGGATACGACAGCACCAGAAAATCGGGTTTGCTGCTCATCCGCTCGATCGGGTCCGCCGAGCTTGCCTCACCGGCGTCATAGCGCGTCCCTGCGGTTGCCGTCAGGTGTCCACCCGCCGAAAAGCCCCACATCCCTATATGATCCGCGGCAATCCCATACTCCGCCGCCCGCTCCCGCACCGTCCGGATAGCCCGGTGCGCGTCGCCAATCTCGATGGGATGGTGATACACCGGCCCAAGCCGGTAGCGAAGCACGAAGGCCGCGACGCCATGAGCATTCAGCCAGAGCGCGATATCCTCGCCCTCCTTATTCATCGAGAGATGCGTATACCCACCGCCTGGTGCGACCACCACACCGGTCTTGGTCGGATTCGGCACCGTCGGCAGATAAACCCGCAGCGTGGGCCGGTCGGCGGCCGTCTCCCCCTGGGCTCCCGGCGCGCCGTTCTTGCCGCCCGGCCCATCCGGCCACAAAAGCATCTCGGTTCCCGCCTTCATGCCGGGCGTCACCCAGCCCGTGGGTGCGGCCGCCGAAGCCTGTCCCATCGCCAGAGCCGTGCAACCCGCCAAAACCAGCCCCGCCAGTCTTTTTTCGAAGTTCATATAACCCTCGTCGCAAAAATGACGTCCTAAGAAAGCAGAACGACCCATGGGAGCCATAGTAAGCCCACACCATTACCCTGTGGACGGACTGATCGGCTATCTGCAACAATTCGACATGTTCCGCCTGAACCCATTCCGTTCAGACATACGTCCCGAAAGGGCAAACCCGGAGTTTCAATGAGCACTGTCAAGATCGGCAACAAACTTGTAGGCGCAGGCCAGCCCTGCTACGTGATCGCGGAGATCGGCATCAACCACAACGGTGACGTCGACCTGGCAAAGCGCCTGATCAGTGTCGCCGTAGCCGCCGGTTGCGATGCCGTCAAGTTCCAGAAGCGCACCATCGACGTGGTCTACACGGCCGCGGAACTCGCGACCCCACGCCCCAATCCCTTCGGCACCACCAACGGCGACCTGAAGCATGGTCTCGAGTTCGACTACGAAGACTTCGCCGAAATCGATGCTTTCTGCAAGTCCGTGAAGATCCCATGGTTCGTCTCCCCCTGGGACGAGGGTTCAGTTGACTTCATGGAGCAATTCGATACTCCGGTCTACAAGATTGCCTCGGCATCGCTGACCGACGACAACCTGCTGAAGCACATCCGCAAGACCGGCAAGCCCGTCATCGCCTCCACCGGCATGAGCACCTACGATGAGATCGACCACGCCGTCGCCGTTCTCGGCACCGACGACCTCATCCTGATGCACACCACCAGCACCTACCCGGCGAAGTACGAGCAGTTGAACCTCCGCGCCATCCCCACGATGGCCGCTCGTTACCACCTGCCCATCGGCTACTCCGGCCATGAGACCGGCATTCCCACCTCCGTCGCCGCTGCCGTTCTCGGCGCCTGCTGCGTGGAGCGCCACATCACCATGGACCGCGCCATGTGGGGCTCCGACCAGGCGGCCTCACTGGAGCCGAACGGCATCAGCCGCCTCGTCCGCGACATCCGCCTCTGCGAGCAGTCGATGGGCGATGGCATCAAGCGCGTCTACGACGAAGAGATCCCGGTCATGAAGAAGCTGCGCCGCGTCGGAGCAGCCGTCTAGCTCATGGCAAAGCGATCCAAGCAACTTACCGATGGCCTGCAGAACCTGCAGGCCATCGCCTTTGACGTCGATGGAACACTCACCGACGGAACCCTCACCTGGAATGCCTCCGACCCCGCTTCCGAGTCGAAGTCCTTTCACTTCGCCGACATCATGGGAATCTCGCTGGCGCGCCGCCTGGGCATCCAGCTCGCCCTCATCTCCGGCGAGCCCTCGCCCCTCGTCGACCGCTTCGCCGACAAGCTCCGCATCCCTCACGTCATTAAGGGCTGCCGCGACAAGGCCACGGCACTCCGCGAGTGGTCCGAAAAGACGGGAGCGCCTCTTGCCGATACCTGCTTTTTTGGCGACGACGTGAACGATCTCTGGGCCATGGAGATCGCCGGCCTGTGCGCCTGCCCGGCCGACGCCGCGGAAGAGGTGGTACGTTACGTCTCGGCCCACCCGCGAGGCTTCGTCTCCCAGCAGCTCGGCGGAGCCGGTGCCGTCCGCGAGTTCGTCGACGCCCTCCTGAAAGTCCGCAACCTCGAAGGCAAACACGTCTTCAAACTCCGCCCACCCGAGTAAGCCGCGCTGCCCGCAGCACACCATTCCGTCCGTTTAGAATTGAGACCCATGAAGCTTTCTGACTATGTAGTGAAGTTCGTCGCCGATTTAGGCGTGACCAATGTCTTCCTCGTCACCGGTGGCGGAGCCATGCATCTCAACCAGTCGCTCGGCGCCGAAAAGCGCATCCACTCCATCTGCAACTCGCACGAGCAGGCCTCCGCCATCTGCGCCGAGGGCTACGCCAAAGCGTCGAACGGACTTGGCGTCTGCATGGTCACGACCGGCCCCGGCGGCACCAACGCCGTCACCGGAGTCGCGGGTGCGTGGTGTGACTCTACGCCAACCCTCTACATCTCCGGCCAGGTCAAGCGCCCCGACCGCATGTTTGCGCCCGACGGCACCCCCCTCGGCATGCGCCAGCTCGGCGTTCAGGAAGTCGACATCGTCTCCATCGTCAAACCCATCACCAAGTACGCCGTGACGATCCTCGAGCCGCTCGACATCCGTTACCACATGGAGAAAGCCGTCTGGCTCGCTCTCAACGGACGCCCCGGCCCCGTCTGGATCGACATCCCCCTCGACGTACAGGCCGGCCCCATCCCCGACCCCGAAACCCTCCGAAGCTTCGATCCCGAAAGCCCGTCCGAATCCGGCCACATCGTCAAGGGCTCCGACTTCGCGGCCGAAGTCACCACCTTCATCGAGAAGTTCAACGCCTCCGAGCGCCCCCTTCTCTTCGCAGGGAACGGCATCCGTTTGGCCCGCGCCGAGAAGGAGTTCGAAGAACTCCGCACCTTCCTTAACGTCCCCACGGTCGCCACCTGGTGCGCCGCCGACCTCGTCCCATCCGAAGACGCGACCTACGTAGGCCGTCCCGGATCGGTCGCCGCCCGAGGAGCCAACTTCGCCCTCCAGAACTCTGACCTGTTGCTCGCCATCGGGGTCCGTCTCGACTTCGCCATCACCGGCTACGCCCCCCACAACCTCGCCCGCGAGGCCTGGAAGGCAGCCGTCGACATCGACGCCGCCGAGCTCAACAAGCTGCACCCCTACCTCCAGCAGCCCATCCAGGCCGACGCCAAGGCGTTCCTCACTGAACTCCTCAAGCGCAAATCCGAACTCAAGCCCCGCGACTTCAAGCCCTGGCTCGCCCGTTGCGCCGACTGGAAGACCCGATACCCCGTCGTCACCGACGAACACCGCAAGCCCGAAGGCCTCGTCTCTATCTTCAACCTGTCGGAAGTCCTGGGCACGGAAGTCAGCAAGGAAGACCGGCTCGTCGTCGGCAACTCCGGCTCCGGCATCGAGATCTACCTCCTCGCCTGCCCCACGCTCCACTCACAGCGCCTTTACCACACCGCCGGCCTCGGCTCCATGGGCTACGCCATCCCCATGGCCATCGCGGTAGCCATCGCCAACCCCGGACGCGAGGTCATCGCGGTCGACGGAGACGGCGGATTCCAGTTTAACATCCAGGAGCTCGAGACCATCCACCGCCTCCAGCTTCCCATCAAGTTCTTCGTCCTGAACAACGATGGCTACTCCTCCATCCGCGCCAGCCAGAAAGCCTACTTCGGCTCCGCGTCGATCGGGGCAGACCGCAACACCGGCCTCACCATCCCGAACCTCTCGAAGGTGGGCGCCAGCTACGGCTTGGGCACCTACGTCATTCACGACCAAACCAACCTCACCGCCGACGTCCGCAAGGTCCTCGACATGCCCGGCCCGGTCCTCTGCGACGTCAACGTCCTTCCCGACGAGGTCCGCGCCCCCCGCCTGCAGTCCTACCAGAAGGAAGACGGCTCCTTCGTCTCCAAGCCCCTCGAAGACCTCTTCCCCTTCCTGCCTCGCGAAGAGTTCCTCGCCAACATGATCGTCAAACCATTACCCGAATAATCCCTAGAAATGAAATACCAACTCGTCATCCAGTTCGAAGCTCCCCGGTTTGAAACCTTTGACGACCTGATCTCACTCGAGGACCTCTTGCGCGGGAAGTTAGAATCCCACGCTGAGGTCCTCGTCGACGGGCACGATTACGGTTTGGGCGAGGCTAATATCTTCATTCATACAAACGAACCTCAAGCAATCTTGGAAGTTGTCGGAGAAACCATCGAAGAAGCTCGTCCCGGCCTTCCGTTCGCAGCCGGTTATCGGGACTTTGATGAAGATGAATACACACCCCTCTGGCCGCTTAACCTCGAGCAGTTTCGCGTGGCTTAACTTCAAAAAACTCAGCAAGAGTGGTATCACCGGAGTCAAATGCCCAAAACCTACGGCATCATGCAAGGCCGCCTCGCCCCTCCCGAAGACGGCCGCTTCCAATCCTTCCCCCGGGCGGCCTGGCGAGAAGAGATCCCGCGCGCCCGCGAAGCCGGCCTCGACTACATTGAGTGGATTCACGACGACTACGACAAGGGCGCGAACCCCATCTTCACCCCGGAAGGCCGCGCCGAACTAGCCGCCCTCAAAGCCGCCAGCAACATCAAAACCCCCGCCCTCTGCGGTGACTGGTTCATGGACTTCCCCTTCCTCCGCTGCACGCCGGAAGAGCGCGAAGCCCGCGAACAGCACCTCCACGAGCTCCTCCCCATCGCCGCCGCGATCGGCGCAACCCGCATGGTCATACCTATCGTCGACAACTCGAAGATCCAGACCGAAGCCGACAAGGACATCATCGTCGAAGTCCTCAACCGGGCCCTCCCGCTGGCAGAACAAGCAGGCGTAGAACTCCACCTCGAAACCGACCTCAATCCCGAGGACTTCGCAGCCTTCATGGCCCGCATTCCCCACCCGATGCTCAAGGTCAACTGGGACTCCGGCAACTCCTCCGGCCTCGGCTACATCGCCAGCGAAGAGTTCGCCGCCTACGGAGACCGCATCGGCTCCATCCACATCAAGGACCGCTACCGCAAACCCGAAGGCGGCATCGAAACCCGCCCCCTCGGCACCGGCTCCGCCGACTTCGACGACGTCTTTGCCTGCATGCAGCGCATCGACTACAAAGGCGGCGTAACCCTCCAGGTAGCCCGCGGCACTCCCGGCGACGAAGTCAACTTCATCCAGACCCAGCTCGCCTACATCAAGCGATACTGGTCTTAGCGTTAGCCTTTTTGGTTGTCATTCCCGAAGGGAATCTGCTGTTCTTCCCTGTCGGCACAACTTGATCCGGAGCCCCATGCCTATCACCGCCGCCGACCTCCGCACCTCCAGCCTCTTCTCCCTCGAAGGCAAGACCGCCGTCCTCACCGGGGCCTCCGGCTTCCTCGGCCGCACCTTCGCCCTCGCGCTCCTCGCCAACGGAGCCCGCGTCGTGGCCCTCGGCCGATCCGACCGCCTCCAGTCCGAAGCCAAGACCTGGGCCAACGAATTCGGCGCGGACAAGATCGCCGTCCACCAGATCGACATGTACGCGACCGAGGCCCTCAACGGCCTCTGCGACCGCATCGCCGCGGACGAGAAGTCCATCGACATCCTCATCAACAACGCCCACGAACTCGGCGCGAACACCGGCTTCAACATCCCCGAGGGCTCGCTCGAAAACGCCAGCATGGACCAGTGGATGAAGAACCTCCAGGGCGGCGTCTACTGGGCCGTCCAGACCACCCAACGCCTCGGCATCAAGATGAAAGAGCAAAAGCGCGGCTCCATCATCAACATCGCCACTATGTACGCCACGGTCGCCCCCCGCCCCCAGCTCTACGAAGGCACCACCTCCCTCAACCCCCCAGGCTACAGCGCCTCCAAGGCAGCCCTCGCCGCCTTCACCCGCTACACCGCCAGCTTCTGGGGGCGCGAAGGCGTCCGCGCCAACTGCATCTCCCCCGGCCCCTTCTCCAACACCGAAGACACCACCGAAAACGCCGTTGCCGAAGACTCCCCCTTCGTGCAAAAACTCAAGGGCTACACCGTCCTCAACCGCATCGGCCGCCCCATCGAGCTCTGCGGAGCCCTCCTCTACCTCGCCTCCGACGCCAGCACCTATGTAACCGGCCAGAACCTGATTGTGGATGGCGGCTGGACGGCTGTTTAGCGCCCACCGGCAGGTACAAGCTCAGACGGCGATAACCGCACGCCGGGTTTGTCACGTTTCCGACAGGGCTTTCCGGTAGGCTGACGAGATATGAACCTTCGCCTTACCGACCAGGTCGTCTTTGTCGCCGGCTCCTCCCGGGGAATCGGCCGCGCCATCGCCACCGCACTTCTTGAAGAAGGAGCCAGGGTCGTCTTCACCGGGCGCAATGAAGAGACGCTCGAGAGAACCATCGCCGATGTAGCGACCGCGGAGAACCACAGCCGCATCCTGCCCATCTCCGGCGACTTCACCGACCATAACTCCATCCGCTCCGCCTTTGCCACGACGATCGGCCACTTCGGCCGGATCGATCACCTTATCGCAAACCTGGGCACCGGCTCCGGTACGCCCGGCGCGACACCTCCACCGGATGACTGGACGCGTCTCTTCGAGCAGAACTTCTTCGCGTCCGTCCGGCTGACCGAAGCCTGCCTTCCGCACCTGCGCAACTACGGAGGTTCGATCCTGTACATCTCCTCGATCGTCGCGGTGGAGGCAACGCCGGCCCCGCTTCCCTACTGCGCGGCCAAGGCTGCGCTCAACAACTACGCGAAAAATCTCAGCCGCCACCTCGCCGGCGACAATATCCGCGTCAATACCATCTGCCCCGGCAATATCCTCTTTCCGGGCGGCACCTGGGAGCGGCACCTGAAGAAGAACCGCGAGCCGGTCGAGGCCATGCTGCTGTCCGAGGTTCCGCAAAATCGCTTCGGCACCCCAGAAGAGATCGCCTCGCTGGCAGCCTATCTTTGCTCGCCCCTGGCGGCTTTCTCGACCGGCGGAACCTACATCATGGACGGCGGCCAGACGCGCAGCATCTAAACTGGTACTGATATGTCCCTTGATCCGAACCATCGCGTGAAAGACCTCTTCGACCTCACCGGCCGCGTCGCCATCATCACGGGCGGCGCGGGTCTGCTCGGCTACCACCACGGAGCCATCCTCGCGGCTGCGGGCGCCTCGGTCGTCCTGCTGGACCTCGCAGGCGCCAACCCGGCGCTGCGTGCCGAGCAGCTTCAGATGGCGCACGGTCCGGAGTGCCTCGGGCTGGCAGCCGACATCACCAGCGAGCACTCGTTGCAGGAAGCTCGCGACCAGATCCTCGCGAAGTTCGGGCGGATCGACATCCTGATCAACAACGCCGCGAATAACCCCAAGGTCGAGACCAAGGACGGTGCCACCTCGCAGGCGTGGTCCCGGCTGGAGAACCTTCCGCTCCAGGTGTGGAACGATGACATCAACGTCGGTCTGACCGGGGCGTTCCTGTGCGCGCGGACCTTCGGTGCCCAAATGGTCAAGCAGAACTCCGGTGTGATCGTGAACGTGGCCTCGGACCTCGCGCTGATCGCGCCCGACCAGAGGCTCTACCGCAAGGACGGCGTGCCTGAAGATCACCAGCCGGTGAAGCCGGTGACCTACTCGATCGTCAAGACGGCGCTGATCGGACTGACACGGTACCTGGCGACCTACTGGACCGCCCACAACATCCGCTGCAACTCCATCTCTCCGGGCGGCGTCTACGCCGGCCAGCCGGAGGAGTTCACGGCAAAGCTCAATCAGTTGATTCCGATGGGGCGCATGGCTCACAAGGACGAGTACCAGGGCGCGATCCTGTTCCTGTGTTCCGATGCGAGCTCCTACATGACCGGCACGAACCTCGTCGTCGATGGAGGCCGCTCCTGTCTCTAGAGGACATGTCGGTCGAGGACATTGAGGTCGCCGGGGTTCCTACGATCCCCGAAGAGCCACGCGCCAAGACGAGCCTCGTTCCTGGCGGCCAGTTCCTGCGCTACCTCTGCGTGGGTGTCTTCAACACGGTCTTCGGATACCTGACCTACGCCATCGCCTTTACGTTGCTCAGCGCCGTCGTGCCCGCGCGCCTGCTTTACCTGGCGGCACCGGCGGGGGCCATCCTTTCGACGCCGTTGAACATCACCGTCGCGTTCTTCGGCTACAAGTTCTTCGTCTTCCGGACAAGGGGCAACTACCTCAAGGAGTGGCTGAAGTGCTTCGCGGTCTACGGGACGGGCATGCTGCCCGGGCTGTTCGCGCTCTCGGCCATCACGCGTCTGCTTCAGAGCCTTCTGCACCACCACGCCACGCAGTTGATCCCCATCCTTTTGACGCTGGAATCGCATCTCACCGGCAGGGCGCTTGCCACGCTCCAGCACATCGGCCACGCCAGCACGATGGCCGGCTACCTGGCGGGAGCGCTGACGATGGGGTTCACCACCGTGTTCGGCTTTATCGGCCACAAAAAAGTCACCTTCGCGACTAAACCCTCCTGAATCACCGCGATCAACTACACTCGTACCGGAGACAAAACCCACCCATGAGCCGCCGAAACATCACCATCATGACCCCCTGCTACAACGAAGAGGACAACGTCCTCAACGTCTACAACCAGGTACGCGCCGTGATGGCCACGCTCGCCGACAAGTACGAGTACGAGCATGTGTTCATCGACAACTCCTCCCGCGACAACACCGTCGCGATCCTGAAGTGGATAGCGCGTGAAGATCCGAACGTGAAGATCATCGTGAACTCGCGGAACTTCGGACATATCCGCTCGCCCATTCATGCGCTGTTCGCTTCGCGCGGAGAGTGCGTGATCTCCATCGTGGCCGACCTGCAGGATCCGCCGCCGATGATCGTCGACATGCTGCGTGAGTGGGAGAACGGCGCCTACTGCGTGCTGGGCATCAAGCGCACCAGCGAAGAGGCCTCACTGATGTTCTGGCTCAGGAAGCAGTACTACAAGCTGGCCGAGCGACTGAGCTCCATCGAGACGATCCAGAACTACACCGGATTCGGTTTGTACGACCGGAAGGTAATCGAACTCGTCCGCTCCTTCGACGATCCGTATCCATACTTTCGCGGCATGATCGCGGAGATCGGACTGCCCACCGTACGGCTGCTGTACGACCAGCCCGTACGCAAGTTCGGCATCACCAAGAACAACTGGTACACCCTGTACGACATCGGCATGCTCGGCATCATCAACCATTCCAAGGTGCCCCTGCGTCTGGCAAGTTTCGCCGGGTTCGCCGGTGCGTTCGTCAGCTTTCTCGTTGCGATCGGATACTTCATCGCGAAAATTCTTTTCTGGTCCACCTTCACGGTGGGCATCGCGCCGATGTTGATCGGCGTCTTCTTCGTGATGTCCATCGTGCTGGTCTGCCTAGGCATCATGGGAGAGTACGTGGGTGCGATCTACACGCAGCTCCAGCACCGCCCGTATGCGGTGGAGTTGACGCGCGTGAACTTTGAAACCGGCTTCGGCACACCGCGCCAGGAGCCAGTCACCCTGAACGGCATCACCTCCGGCAACCCGCTGACAGTCACCGCGGTAGCCCCTTAACCGACATGTATAGGAGACACATGAAAGACCTGATCAAGCGCCAGCTCAACCAGTCCATCGCCACCATGACCGCAGTTCTCGCCGACGAGACCATTCACGACGCCGTCGTTGAAGCCGGACGCATCACTGCGGAGGCCATGAAGGCCGGCAGGAAGCTCATGGTCTGCGGCAACGGAGGCTCCGCCGCCGACTCCCAGCATCTCGTCGCCGAGTTCGTCTCCCGCCTCACCGTCGACCGTCCCGCCCTGCGTGCCATTGCGCTTACGACCGACACCAGCATCCTCACTGCCATCGGCAACGACTATCACTACGACAACGTCTTCGAGCGCCAGGTAGAGGCCCTCGGTAACGAGGGCGACGTCCTCCTCGCCATCTCGACCAGCGGCAACTCCAAGAACTGCGTCAAGGCCCTCAAACTCGCAAAGACTATGGGCATCCACACCATCAGCTATACCGGCAACGGCGGCGGTGCGATGAAGGACCTCTCCGACCTCAACGTCATCATTCCTTCGGGGATCACGATGAACATCCAGGAATCGCATATCGCCCTTGAACACATCTACTGCATGATCGTGGAACGGTTCTACTTTGGTCCCGACTTCGGGAAAAAGCCGCAGCATCTGGCAGAGTAAACGGCGAAGATGTTCAAGATGCGAGATAGCCCCCGATGGCTATCTCGCATCTTACTTTTGCAGGAGACATCTGCATGAAACGCAAAGCTCTTACCTTCGTCGCACTCGCCGCAATCGCCCTCGGTCCCATGACAAGTTTCGCGGCCTCGCCACAGGATGGCCCAAAGCCTCGTCCCTGGATGTACGACCGTGAGGAGCCGGGAGTTTACACCGCGGAGTGGGACGGCCGTCCCGACCCCGATCGCGGAGTCTGTTTCTACACTGACCCAGCCTTCACCGGACACCACTTCTGCATCACAGCCGGACAGAAGATGAACGCTCTCCCCAAGGGCTTCGGCGATAAGATCACCTCGCTGCGCACCTTCGGTGGCGGCGAAGCGACCGTCTTTTCGAAGAAGAAGTTTGGCGGGCATCGCGCCACCTTTACCGGTGAGGTCTCGGACCTCGGCGACACCGAACACCGCCGCAACTGGAACGACAAGATCTCCTCGATCTCCGTTCACTAAACAGGCCGTACACACGATGAAAGGCAAGCCATGAAGCACTTCTTCCTTACCGTTTTTGCGTTCGCTCTCTTCGCATCCACAGTCCCCTCGCAGGCTCAGTATCCGCAGGGACCACCGCCGCCACGTCCCTGGGGATACGACCACGGTCAGCCCGGAACGTACCGGCCGGAGTGGGATCGTTACCCGGACCCGGAGCGCGGGGCCTGCTTCTACACCGACAAAAACTTCTCGGGGCACCGCTTCTGCGTCCGCGCCGGAGATCGCCTTCCGTCTCTTCCGGCAGGATTCGGAAATCGCATCTCATCCATTCGCGTCTTCGGTCGCGGCGGTGTGACGGTCTTCGATCAGCAAGGCTTTCGCGGAGCACGCGCCCAGTTCGGCACGATCGGCGACCTTGGCTATACCGGCCGCGGCGATCGGCGTGGATGGAACGACCGCATCTCCGCCATCGCAGTCCGCTAACGGACGCATAAGCGGAAGACGCGCCCCTTTGCGGGGCGCGTCTTCGTTTTGGGTGACAATAAGACAGCATGGCCTCTCAACCTCTCCCCCTCGACGATCTCGCCCACATCCTCGCCCATACGCAGGCGATCTTTCCGGCGCTTCAGGACCAGCGCGTCTTCCTGACCGGAGGCACCGGCTTCTTCGGACACTGGTTGCTGGAGAGCCTGCTGCATGCCAATCGCGAGCTCTCTCTGAATGCGTGTGCGACGGTGCTGACCCGCAATGCCGAGGCCTTTCGCACCAGGGCACCGCACATTGCGAACGACCCCGCGATCACGCTCCTGGAGGGCGATGTGCGAACGTTTGCGTATCCCACCGAGCATCATCGCTTCGTCATCCACGCAGCGACGGACTCCGGTGGCCAACAGGCCCAGCGGCCCGCCTATGAATTGGCCGAATCGATTCTCGAAGGAACCAGGCACACCCTGAAGTTCGCGCTCCAGACGAAGGCGACGCGGCTTCTCTTTACCTCGACCGGAGCCGTTTACGGCCGCAACATCACGGGGCTGACGCATATCTCCGAGGAGTACCCCGGTGCGCCCGATCCGCTTGCTTTGGTCTCCTCCTACGACGAGGCCAAGCGCATGTCCGAGCATCTCTGTGTCGCGTACTCAGACCAAACGCACCTGCAGTGCTCCATCGCACGCTGCTTTGCGTTTGTGGGACCGCATCTGCCGCTCGATGCTCACTTCGCGATTGGGAACTTCATCCGAGACGCCATCGCCGGGACACCGATCCACATCAAGGGCGATGGCACGCCGCTGCGTTCGTATCTCTATATGGCCGACCTGGCCATCTGGCTTTGGACGATGCTCTTCACCGCTCCGGCGAACCGCGCCTTCAACGTCGGTTCCGAAGAGCAGCACTCGATCGGCTCGCTCGCTCACCTGACCGCGCACACGCTGCGTCCAGGCCTCAGGGTGCAGATCGACGGAACGCCGAAGGCTGGAGCGCCAGTCTCCACGTACGTGCCGGGCACGCAGCGGGCAAAGCAGGAGCTAGGGTTGACTCAGCACATCTCGACCGAACAGGCCCTGCTGCGCACAGCGGCGTGGCACGGCTTTACTCCCGCCTGAACGCCTCCGCCGGCACCGCGTCATAGCTGCAGCCACGCTCCCTCAGGCAGCGGGACGGAAAAGTCCTGCTGGAAGAGCGCATGCATCACCTCGATGCCTTCAACCAGTCTTGGCCCGGGCCGAGAGAAGTGCGCGTTGGCATTCACCGCGTAGACACGCCCCTTCTTCACAGCCGGTAGAGTGTCCCACCACTCCGGCATCGTCATCGCCCGATACTCACCTGCCGCAGCTTGAGCGTAGTATCCGCAGGGCATCACAAGGACCACGTCGGGCGAGAAGTTGCGTACCGCCTCCCACTCCATGCGAGTGCTGTACGCCCCAGGCGCGCCCAGGCCATCGACGCCGCCTGCGATCGCAACCATCTCAGGAACCCAATGCCCCGCGTTGAAGGGAGGCTGAAGCCACTCGAGACAGGCTACGCGTGGAGCATTGCGTTTGACCTTGTGGCGAATCGCTTCCACACGAGCCCGCAGCGAGGCCACCAGATGCAGCGCCCTGTCTTCACAATGCGCGGCACGCCCCACCGTCTCGATGTCGGCGAAGACATCGTCAAGCGTGTGGGGCGTCAGCGTAACGACTTCAGGCCGCGAGGGAAGATGGTAGAGCGCCTTCGCAAGATGAGTGGGAGTGACTGCGCAGACATCGCAGAGCTCCTGCGTGATCACGAGATCGGGAGCGAGGTCGCCAAGGCGATCCACATCCACGTTGTAGATGCTCTCACCACGCGCTGCGTGCGCCGACACCTCGCGATCAATCTCCTCCGGAGTCATGCCGTGATGCAGCACGCTGCCGACGAGGATCGTCTTCGTGCGCGCCTCCGCCGGGTAGTCGCACTCGAAGGTCACGCCGGCTACGTCATCCCCCAGATCGAGCGCGTAGAGGATCTCCGTAGCCGAAGGAAGCAGCGAGCAGATGCGCATACGATGAGCCCTTTAGACGACCTTCAACCCGCTCTTCGCAGCAGCCACAAAATCGATCGCGGTCTTGGCGATATAGTCGAGCATCTCGGTCGTGAGACCGGGGAAGACCCCAAGCCAGAAGACCTGGTTCATCACATAGTCGGTGTTCTTCAGGTCGCCGACCACGCGATACTCCCAGCCCTCATACGCGGGCTGCCGAAGCAGGTTTCCGGCAAACATCAGCCGAGTGCCCACCTTGGCCGCGTCGAAGGCCTTCGTCATCTGGTCCCGCGTAAACGGAGCATCCTCCTTCACGGCGATCGGAAACCCGAACCAGCTCGCATCCACATGCTCCCCGGCAACGGGCAGGACGAGAACGTCTTCCAGCGGCAGCAGAGCGTTCTTGAGATATGCGAAGTTCTCCTTGCGCCGCTCGATGAAGTGCGGCAGCTTCGCAATCTGCGACACGCCCAGAGCCGCCTGCATGTCGGTCGCCTTCAGGTTATAGCCGACGTGCGAGTAGGTGTACTTGTGGTCGTATCCGCAGGGCAGCGTGCCGAGTTGCCAGTCGAAGCGCTTGCCGCAGGTGTTGTCTACGCCGGGCTCGCACCAGCAGTCGCGGCCCCAGTCGCGGAAGCTGTCGATCAGCACCTGAAGCGCAGGCTTGTCCGTGAGAACCGCGCCACCCTCGCCCATGGTAATGTGGTGCGCGGGATAAAAGCTGACGGTCGCAATATCGCCGAACGTACCAACCTTCTGCCCCTTCCAGGTGGTGCCAAGGGCGTCGCAGCAGTCTTCGACCAGCCAAAGGTTGTACGTCTTGCAGAACTCCGAGACCGCGCCCACGTTGAAGGCATTGCCAAGGGTGTGGGCGATCATCACGGCCCGCGTCTTCTCGCTGCGCGCCTCTTCCAGCTTGGTGATGTCGATCTCGAACGTCGGCAGGGTGACGTCGACGAAGACCGGCACCAGACGGTTCTGAATGATCGGATTCACCGTCGTCGGAAAACCGGCGGCGACAGTGATGACCTCGTGCCCGGGCTTCAACTGGCGGTCGCCAAGCTTCGGCGAGGTCAACGCCGAGAGCGCAACAAGGTTGGCCGAGGAGCCGGAATTGACTAGCGAGGCCGAACGAACCCCAAAGAACCGGGCCAGCTTGCGCTCGAAGTCCTTGGCGAAACGTCCTGTCGTGAACCAGGCGTCGAGGGCAGAGTCCACGACCGAGCAAATGTCGTCGGCCTCAATAACCTTGCCTGAAACCTGTACGCCGGACTGTCCCGGGACGAACGGTTTCTTCGGAAAGGCCTCTGCGTGATACTGGGCCGTAAGTTCGAGGATCTGCTGGCGGAGCGCAACTGCTTTATCGGTCATATCTACCCACAAGAATACCAGTGAGATGCGAGAATCGACGTCATCCGCTGCCCGGTGAAATACTGTTCCAGAATGGTGGCAATTCAGGCCGCACAACCTGCATCACACCGTAAGAGGCTCAAACGAATGAAAGCAGTCATCCTGGCCGGCGGTCTCGGCACGCGCATCAGTGAAGAAACCACCCTGCGTCCCAAGCCCATGGTCGAAATCGGCGGACGGCCGATCCTGTGGCACATCCTGAAGCTCTACTCACAGCATGGCATCAACGACTTCATCATCTGCTGCGGATACAAGGGCTATGTCATCAAGGAGTACTTCGCGAACTACTTCCTGCATACGTCCGACGTCACCTTCGATATGAAGGAGAACAAGATGGAAGTCCACAACTCCGTCGCCGAGCCCTGGCGCGTCACGCTGGTCGATACCGGCGACGCCACCGGAACTGGCGGCCGCCTTCGCCGCGTAGCCCAGTACCTGACGCCGGGAGAGCCCTTCTGCATGACCTACGGAGACGGCGTGGCGGATGTGGACATCAGCGCCTCCATCGCCTTCCACAAGGCACACGGCAAGGCCGTGACCCTGACCTCGGTGCAGCCCGTAGCCCGCTTCGGAGCCCTCGGCCTGAAAGACACCCAGATCTACAGCTTCCAGGAGAAGCCCCAGGATGAAGGCGGCTGGATCAACGGAGGCTTCTTCGTCCTCGAACCACGAGCCATCGAAGCCGTCACCGACGACAGCCAGATGTTCGAGCGCGAGCCGATCGAGAAGCTCGTTGCCGGGGGAGAAGTCCATGCCTTCTTCCACCACGGCTTCTGGCAGGCAATGGATACGCTGCGTGACAAGACCCAGCTCGAAGAGCTCTGGCAGAAGGGCAAAGCCCCCTGGAAGACCTGGTGAGTGCGGGATCAGGTCCTCCTGATCCCCACCTCAGTCTGCTGAAGGCCGCGCCACCCCATCCACCACGAACGCGTCCACCGGTCCCTTGGTAGCCTCGAGCTTCAACCCCATCTGCTCCCGCACCGCGACAAACAGCGGCGGACTCGGCGCATCCTCCTTCGCCGCCGGAATCTCCCCGCCAAACTGCGTCTCATCCGGAGCCCACTCCAGATCGAAGTCGTACCGCCCCGTGAGCCCGGTCTTATCCACCACGGGCCTGTCCAGAATCGCCCTCTGCATCACCGCCACAAAGTCCCCCATCGAAGCATTCCGCGCCGGCATCACGATCTTCTGCGGATAGACCGTACTGATCGTCTGTGGCTGAGCATCCGGGGCTGACGCACTCGTCTTCAGCTTGGGTCCTCCGGGCGCGACAGTAAGCAGATACATCGACATCACCTTCGGCTCGCGGTGAAACTTCAAGCCAAATCGATCCACGAGCAACCCACGCAGCATCGCCATCTGCTCGGGCCGTCCCGGCCTCGTCTCGCCCGGCGTCCTGGCTTCAATGTTGTAGTGCTCCGACTCCATCCACGCCGGCCCGCCCGAAATCTCCTTGGCGTTCAGATCGTAGGCCGCCGCGATCAGGAGCTTCACCGTGAAGTTCTGCGCCACAAAGTGCTTTGTCCCGTCCATCTTGAGGATGCGGCTGGCCCGAGGGCCCGGATCGACGAGCTTCACCGTCGCCACGTCGAAGACGGATGGGGCGTTCTGTCCGCGTGCCACCCCGCACACCATCATCAAACCAGCGAATACAAAACGTCGCATCGTTTCCCTCCACGCCCGAAGCAAGTATCCTTGAATGTATGACGGACCAGCCCCCCTTTTCCTGGCAAGGCAGAAAAGTTTTCCTCACCGGCCACACCGGCTTCAAGGGCGGATGGCTCGCTCTCTGGCTCGCGTCGAAGGGTGCCGTCGTGCGTGGGTACGCACTGGATCCCTCCACGACACCCAGTTTCTTCGAAGTCGCCCGCGTCGGCGACCTCGTCGAGGACATCCGCGGCGACATCCGCGACGCCGCTGCGCTCGATAGGGCCATGCAGGAGTTTGCCCCCGAGGTCGTCTTCCACCTCGCCGCGCAGCCGCTCGTGCGTCTCTCCTACGCCGACCCCATCGGCACCTTCGAGACCAACGTCCTCGGCACCGCGAAGGTCCTCGATGCGGTGCGGCGGACACCCTCCGTCAAAGCCGTCGTCTCCGTGACGACCGACAAGTGCTACGAAAACAAAGAATGGGTCTGGGGATACCGCGAGACCGATCCGCTGGGCGGCTATGACCCCTACTCCAGCTCCAAGGCATGCGCCGAGATCGTCTCCGCGGCCTTTCGCCAGTCGTACTTCCCCGTGGAGCATCTTGCCAGGCATGGCGTCGCAGTCGCCACGGCCAGGGCCGGCAATGTGATCGGCGGCGGCGACTGGTCGCTCGACCGGCTCATTCCGGATCTGATCGCCGGCTTCCTGGCAGGCAATCCCGTTCCGATTCGGCGCCCCCAGGCCATTCGTCCCTGGCAGCATGTGCTGGAGCCCCTCCATGGCTACATCCGGCTGGCGGAGCAGCTGCTTCTGGAAGACCGTGCCGACGCCGCGCGGTACGCCACCGCCTACAACTTCGGGCCGCTGGATGAAGATGCGCGGCCGGTCGAGTGGATCGTCGAACGGATGACCGCCTTCTGGGGACATGGTGCCTCCTGGGTCCTCGACCAGGACTCGTCCGTCCACGAAGCAGGCTATTTGAAGCTGGACGCGAGCCGCGCCAAGCACGACCTCGCCTGGACCCCCAAACTTCGTCTCGAAACTGCCCTGCAGTGGCTCGTCCAGTGGTATCGCACCTGGCAGGAAAGTCCCGCGGGCAGCAAGGACATGCAGGCCTTTACCCTCACCCAGATCGCACACTACGAGGGGCTGACCAGAGGCTAGCTCCCTTCGTTTTGCATTTGCCCCCGGCCCTGTTTCGCGCACCAACCCAAAATCGGAGAGGTCCCCAAGTGACCCGTATCCACCTTTTGCTGCTTTTGCTCCTTGCTCCGCTTGCGCTGCCTGCGCAACAGCATCGTCATGCCCCGCGCACAGTTCCCGCCTTGATGCTCTCGGACATCCACTTTGAGCCCTTCTACGATCCCGTGAAGGCCGTGCAGCTCTTCTCCGCGCCCGTCACCCGCTGGGGCGCCATCCTCGACTCCGCCCCAACGCCGACACGCGAAAAGGACTTCGCCACGCTGAATGAGGTCTGCCACAGCCGCGGTGCCGACACCTCCGAAGCGCTCTGGCGCTCCTCGCTCAGGGCGATGCACCTGCGAGCAACCTCGGCTACCTTCGTCACCGTCAGCGGCGACCTGCTCGCGCACGAGTTCCAGTGCAAGTTCAAGCGCACCTTCCCGCTCGCGACCGACCAGGACTACGTGCTCTTCACCGCGAACACCATCCGGTATCTCGTGCGCGGTCTGCAGGCCAACTTTCCCGCACGCCCCCTGTATGTCGCCATGGGCAACAACGACTCCGGCTGCGGCGACTACCGCGAAGACCGCAACTCGGCCTTCCTCTCCGAGGTCGCAAAGATCGTCACCGCTTCCCTGCCGCCCGACGACCGCGAGGAAAACCTCCGCGACTTCTCCATTGGCGGCTTCTACAACGCCCCTCTGCCCCGCGAGATTCCTCATACCCGCATCGTGGTGCTCGACAACCTGTTTTCTTCGTATAAGTACACCAACTGCGCCAACAAACCCGGCGAGTATGCCTCGAATCAGCAGATCGCCTACCTGCGCAACCAGATCGCCGAAGCCCGTGAGCATCACCAGGTACTCTGGGTCATGGCTCATATCCCGCCCGGCATCGACCTCTATGGCACCCTGAAAAAGGGTTACGTGTGCGGGAAAACCCCTGCGGTCAACTTTCTTGGGAATGAGAAGCTCGGAGCAGTGCTGGCCGCGAACGACGACGTCGTCCGCCTCGCCATCTTCGCCCATACGCATACCGACGAACTGAGGCTCATCAATGAGGATTCGCAGGCGGCTGACGGCGCGGAGCAAGGAAAATCGGGTACCCCAAGAGGCCCGGGCGTCGCGGTCAAGATGATCTCGTCCATCACGCCGGTGAACGGCAACCTCCCCTCGTTCACCATCGCGCGCGTCGATCCCACAACGGCCAACCTGATCGACTACACCGTCTACGCATCCTCCAACATGACCGGCATCAACGCGTCCTGGACGAAGGAATACACCTTCTCCGAGACCTATCATCAGCCCAGCTTCACCCCCGCAACGCTGAAGCTGATGACCGACGCCTTCCACAACGATCCCAACGCCAGCTCCCCCGAGAGCAACGCATACCTGCGCAATATCTACGTGGGCGATCGCGCTCTGTTATTGAAGCCTCTGTGGCCGGAGTACACCTGCGCCCTCACGCACAACTCAGCGCAGAGCTTCGCCGATTGCGTCTGTAAAAAATAAAACAAGCGCAGGATCGCATTAGGCCGGCACGGAGAGACTGCCGCACCTACCTGTCGGCAAACGCCTTCACATGCTGCACCCCCTCGAGTCCATAAAGCAGCGTCTTGATGCGATACGCTTTGTCGTCGGGGGAGGAGACAAGAAAACTCACGCAGATCTCTGCCCCGCGCGCTTCACCGGCAAAGGAATGCACCTCGACCATCTGGCTTTCCAGCACCTGCAGAATGCGCGAGTACATCCTCCGTTGCGTTGTTGCGAATACATGGAACTTCCAGGTCATAGCGGCTCCTTTCGGGGAAATGTGTGCGGGCAATAGAAAAAGCCACCGATCGCTCTTGCGATGGTGGCTGCTGTTTTTGCGTATTTGCAACGAGTTACACGCCAGCACCACCGGGTGGGCTGCTAATCATCATGCTGGAGAGAGCGACCGCTTCCATCAGGAGCGAGTGAGCGACAACGGCGATGAGATCGGCGCGTAGCGACATAGCGGTGTATCCAGAAGTATCAGGTATCGAAAACCCGCGCAACCCGCAGGTGTTTGCCTTTCCACGATCGTCTTCGTGCCGACACAGCGACCCATCCCAAACACCCTGCACCCCACATTTGGCATCTACACAAGAAGACACTGACCCACGGGCCGCATACCATTGAGCGCTTCATCCTTCTGAGGAGACACTCCCCCATGCCGTACACGCTTCTTCCTGGCCGCCCCTATCCGCTTGGCGCGAATCCCTCTTCCAAAGGCACGAACTTTGCCCTGTACTCCGAAAACGCCACCAAGGTCACCGTCTGCTTCTTCGACGATTCCGGTCAGCAGACAGGCTGTGTCGAACTCACCGAGCACACCGCCTTCGTCTGGCACGGCCTCGTTCTCGGCATCCAGCCCGGACAGGTCTACGGCTACCGCGTCGAGGGTCCATGGGAGCCCGAACGCGGGCTGCGTTTCAACGCCTCCAAGCTGCTCGTCGATCCCTATGCCGAAGCGATCACAGGCGTCGTCGACTGGAAGCAGCCTATCTTCCCCTACAAAGTCGAGACCGGCAACGACCTGGAAAAGTGCGACAAGGACTCCGCTCCGGGCATGCCCAAGTCCGTCGTCGTCGATCGCCGGTTCGACTGGGGCGACGACTGTCCGCCCGAGACGCCGCTGGCCGATTCGATCATCTACGAGGTCCACGTCAAGGGCTATTCGATCAAGAATCCCATGGTGCCCGAGGAGATCCGCGGCACCTATGCCGGACTCGCGCATGAGTCCAGCATCAACTACCTGAAGAAGCTGGGCGTCACCGCAGTCGAGCTCCTGCCCATTCATCACTTCATCGACGATGGACATCTCCTCGATGAGGGCTTGTCGAACTATTGGGGCTACAACACGCTGGGTTACTTCGCCCCCATGGCGCGCTACTCCTCAAGCGGCGACAAGGGCGGCCAGGTGCGCGAGTTCAAGGAGATGGTGAAGGCGCTGCACCAGGCCGGTATCGAGGTTATTCTCGACGTCGTCTATAACCATACCTGCGAGGGCAATCACCTCGGCCCCATGCTCTCCATGAAGGGCGTAGATAACACCACGTACTACCGCACCGTGCCGGGCGACCCACGCCACTACATGGATTACACCGGTACCGGAAACACGCTGAACGTCTACCACCCCCAGGTGCTGAAGCTGCTGATGGACTCCCTGCGCTACTGGGTCACGGACATGCACGTCGACGGCTTCCGCTTCGATCTTGCCGCCACCCTCGCCCGCGAACTGCACGACGTCAACAAGCTCTCGGCCTTCTTCGATACCATTCACCAGGATCCAATCCTCGCCGACGTGAAGCTCATCGCCGAACCCTGGGACGTAGGCGAAGGCGGCTACCAGGTCGGGCAGTTTCCCGTGCTCTGGGCGGAGTGGAACGGCAAGTATCGAGACACCGTTCGCCGCTTCTGGAAGGGCGACGAAGGACAGCTTTCGGACTTCGCCTACCGCCTCACCGGATCCTCCGACCTCTACCAGTACGACGGCCGCAAGCCCTACGCGAGCATCAACTTCATTACCGCGCACGATGGCTTCACCCTCTGTGATCTCGTCAGCTACAACGACAAGCACAACGAGGCGAACAAGGAGAACAACCAGGACGGCACCAACGACAACGCCAGCTGGAACATGGGTGCCGAAGGCCCCACCGACGACGAGACCATCAACCGCATGCGCGAACAGCAGACCCGCAACTTCCTGGCCACGCTCTTTCTCTCGCAGGGAGTACCCATGCTGACCGGCGGCGATGAGGTCGCGCGATCGCAGCGCGGCAACAACAACGCCTTCTGTCAGGACAACGAGCTTGCCTGGTACGACTGGATCCTCGACCCGCCGCGCAAGCGCCTCATGGAATACACCGCGCAACTCATCCAGTTGCGCAAGGCTCATCCCAATCTGCACCGGCGCAAGTTCTTCCAGGATCGCGAGGTCAAGGGCTCGGTCGTGCGCGATATCGCGTGGTACAACCCCGATGGCAATGAGATCCCAGGGGAAGCATGGAATCAGCCCTATGCCAGAACGCTGGGCCTGATGCTCAACGGCAAGACCATGAACACGCCCAACGACGACGGCACGCCGATGATGGACGACAGCTTCCTCATCCTCGTCAACGCCGCTCCGGAAGGTGTGGACTTTACCCTGCCTCCCCAGCCGAACGGCAATCCATGGCGCATCCTTCTGGATACGCAAAACGTCGACGATCCCTTCGCCCAGCCCCAACCCACGCAGAAGCTCATCATCGGCGGACGGTCCCTGGTTCTGTTGAGCGACAGCGCCCATCCGGCCCCTGAAAAGCCCGCCGCAAAAAAACGTGCCGCGAAAAAGTAACGGTGTGTCCCATCGGCCGCTTCCGGCAGATGGGACACCCGCGCTACCATACCGCATGTCCCGCCTTCTGGCCCTGCTCTTCCTTATCCTCGTTCCGCTCCCGGCTGTGTCCTACTCCGTGCAGACACACCAGCAGATCATTGACGTCGCGTGGCTGGGCTCCATCCAGCCCCTTCTTCTCTCCCGCTACCCGTCCCTCAGCGCCGCCGACCTCCAGCAGGCGCACGCGTATGCCTACGGCGGCTCTGCGATCCAGGACATCGGCTACTACCCGTTCGGCAGCGCCTTCTTCTCCGACCTCACTCACTACGTCCGCTCCGGCGACTTCGTCCTCTCGCTCCTGCACAATGCGCAGAACGCAAACGAACTCGCCTTTGCGATCGGGGCCCTCTCTCACTACCTTGGAGACACCTACGGGCACTCCCTGTGCGTCAATCCATCGGTTGCCATCGAGTTCCCTGCGCTCGCCCGGCGCTACGGCTCTGTCGTGACCTACGAGCAGGACGAGCATGCCCATGTGCGCACCGAGTTTGCCTTCGATATCAACGCCATCGCCAAAGATCGCATGGCTCCGCTTGCCTACCTTCGCCACGTCGGACTTAAGGTTCCTCTGTCGCTGCTGGCGCGATCCTTCTTTGAGGTCTACGGGCTGCACGCCTACCAGATCATCGGACACCGCGAGCAAGTGCTCCGTGGGTACCAGTTCGCGGTACGCGCGTTCCTCCCGCGCATCGCCTACGCCGAGACACTGCTCCATCGGCACTCGATGCCGCCACCGGCCACAGGTCCGGAGGTCGCCACCCTGATCGCGACCATCCGTCAGGCGGCGCTTGAGAACAACTGGGATCAGTACCGGCGTCAGCCAGGCATCGGAACCTACTCGCTGGCGGGCCTGATCTTCATCCTGCCCAAGGTTGGCGTACTGAACAACCTCGCCATCCGCGGCCCCATCTCGTTCACCCAGGATCTCTATATCCGCAGCCTGAACCGCACGACGGACAGCCTGCGCGACGCGCTCAAAGACATCGACCACATCGACGCGGTTCTGCCCAACCGCGACCTCGACACCGGCGCCGCTGTTCGCCCGGGATCCTATCGTCTCACCGACCGGACTTACGCGCGGCTCCTCGGCTACATCGTCAAGACACCCACGCAGGCGATCCCGCCGGTCCTGAAGCACGACCTGCTCGCCTACTACGCCGATCCCAACGCGCCGATCGAGACACGCCGGCACGCCAAGCTGTGGGCGCAGGTGCAGACGAACCTCGCCACGTTAGCCACGGTTCCCACGCTCGTGGCTGCAAACTAGCGCACAGGGCTTAGTGTCCCATCGCCTCCGGGTCCAGCTTCACCTTCTTGGCCGGCAGCCGCATGATAAACGGCAGAGGCACCAGCGAAAGAATGACCACCGACAGGATGAAGAACGCGTTCTTGTAAGCCAGCATCGATGCCTGCCGCTGCATCTCGCGGTAGGCCATCCCAACGGCCGTCGAGCTGGCCTGGCCCGCGCTCATCCCGGCCGACTGCAGCATGGTCATCATGTTCGCCATGTAGATGCGGTACGGCACGCTGCCCGGAATCACATGCGCTCCCAAAGCCTGCTGCCTCACCTGCCCGCTGCGCGCCAGATACGTCGTCAGCAGCGCCGTTCCCGCACTGCCGCCCAGATTCCTGGCGAAGTTCGACAGCGAGGAGATCTGGTTGGTCTTGCTGGGCGGCACGCCGACATAGTTCAACGTACTGATCGGGATAAACACAAACGGCAACCCGATCACCTGGAGCGCGCGCCACAGCGTCACCGTCCCAAACGATGAGTTCAGATCAAGCCGCGTCAGGTTATAGATTCCCGCCGCAGTCGCCATATATCCCAACGCCACCATGATGCGCGGATCCATCTTCCCCAGCGATCTGCCCGCAACCGCCATCATGGCCATCATCACAAAACCGGCCGGCGAAAGCACCTTCCCTGCCTGCTCCGCCGTATACCCAAGCAGTCCCTGCAGATACTGCGGGATCAGCACCGTGCTCCCGAACAGCACCATCCCCAGAATGAGCTGCAGAAACACCGCTGTGCCGAAGTTGCGGTTCTTCAACAGCTTCAGGTCGACGATGGGGTCTTCATGCCGCCACTCCCACACCGCAAAGGAGATCAGGAGCACAACGGCCAGCGTAGCGAAGAGGCGAATCCACGGATCGCCAAACCAATCCTTCTCCTGTCCCTTGTCCAGCGTAAACTCCAGGAAGCCGACGCCCAGCGCCACCAGACCAAGACCCACGAAGTCCACCTTGGCCTTCTTCGCCGCCTCGCGCCGCACCTTCAAATGCGGTGGATCCTCAACCATCCGGTTGCTCAGATACAGTGACAACAAACCGATCGGCAAATTGATAAAGAAGATCCAGTGCCAGTTGAAGTTGTCCGTAATCCATCCGCCCAGCGTAGGCCCAATAGCAGGCGCAACCACGACCGCCACGCCATACATCGCGAACGCCTGACCCCGCTTCTCGATCGGGAAGGTGTCGGCCAGAATCGCCTGCTCACTCGGAGCAAGGCCGCCGCCGCCAGCCCCCTGCATGATACGCGCAAGAATCAGGATCGGCAGTGAAGGCGCAAGACCGCACAGCACCGAGCACACCGTAAACAGCGCCACGCACGTCATGTAAAAACGCTTGCGCCCGAAGCGGTTCGAGAGCCATCCCGAGATCGGCAGCACCACCGCCGACGCCACAAGGTAGCTCGTCAACACCCACGTCGCCTCCTCCGAGCTCGCGCCCAGAGACCCCGCAATATGCGGCAGCGCCACATTCGCGATCGACGTATCCAGTACTTCCATAAAGGTGGCGAGTGTTACCGTCATCGCCACGGCCCACGGGTTGTGACTAGGCACCCAGCCCAACCCGTTATCCTGTCCGCTCATTGTCCGACCATTATCTCAAATCCGTCGCTTGACTCTCGTCTCCTCGGTCCGCTACCGTCTCCATCAGCAGAAACTATTTCCCTATCGAATAGGCGCTTCCATGAAACGCATCCTCCTTGCCTGCGCCCTTGCCATCGCCGCCCTTCCAGCCATCCAGCCCGCCAACGCCGAGAAGCCCCATACCCTCGCCACCCAAGGCGATCACTTCACCCTCGACGGCAAGCCCTTCCAGATCGTCTCCGGCGAGCTCCACTACGCCCGCATCCCCCGCGAGTACTGGCACGCCCGCCTCAAGATGGCCCGCGCCATGGGCCTCAACACCATCGCCACCTACGTCTTCTGGAACGTCCACGAGCCCACACCCGGCCACTTCGACTTCTCCGGCCAGTACGACCTCGCCGCCTTCCTCAAGGCCGCCCAGGAAGAAGGCCTCTACGTCATCCTCCGCGCCGGCCCCTACGCCTGCGCCGAGTGGGAGTTCGGCGGCTTCCCCTCCTGGCTCCTCAAAGACCCGCGCATGTCCACCGCCCTGCGTACCAACGACCCAGCCTTCATGGTCCCCGCCGAAAGGTTCATCACCCGCCTCGCCCAGGAAACCTCCCCACTGTTAGCCGTCCACGGAGGCCCTATCCTCGCCGTGCAGGTCGAAAACGAGTACGGCAACTTCGGCAATGAAAAGGCCTACATGGCCCACATGCTCCAGATCTTCCAGAGCACCGGCTTCAAGGACGCCCTCCTCTACACCGTCGACCCCTCCAAGGCCCTCGCCAATGGAAGCCTCCCCGGCATCCTCGCCGGCGTCAACTTCGGCACCGGCAACGCCCAGCCCGCGCTCGCGAAACTCGCCGCCCTCCGCCCCGGCCAGGTCCTCTTCGCCACCGAGTACTGGCCCGGATGGTTCGATCTCTTCGGCCACCCCCACGAGACCCGCCCCCTCGCCCCCCAGCTCAAGGACATCGACTACGTCCTCTCCCACAACGGGTCCATCAACATCTACATGTTCCATGGCGGCACCAGCTTCGGCATGATGGCCGGAGCCAGCGCCAGCACCGGCAACTATCGCGGCAACGTCACCAGCTACGACTACGACGCCCCCCTCGACGAAGCCGGCCACCCCACCCCCAAGTTCTTCGCCTACCGCGACCTCATCCTCAAGTACACCCACGAAAAACCCCTCCCCGTCCCCGCCATTCCCGACGTCATCGCCATCCCGCCCTTCACTCTCTCAAAGTCCATCCCTGCTCTCTCCCCTTTGCCGAAGCCCATCGACTCCGCAACACCACTCTCCATGGAACAAGTAGGCCAGGACTACGGCTACATCCTGTACCGAACATTCCTCCCGAACCCCGCTCACGGAACCCTCGATCTAGGCCCCGTTCACGACTACGCGCAGGTCTACCTCGACGGCGTCCTCACCGGCACCCTCGACCGCCACTACAACCAGACCTCTCTCCCCATCACCACAACCCGCCAAGCCACCCTCGACATACTCGTCGAAAATACCGGTCGCCTCAACTCGACCAAACACATGCGTGAAGAGTGGAAGGGCATCCGGTCTGCCACGCTCGATGGCACTTCACTCACCGGCTGGCAGATCTACTCCTTCCCCTTCCACACGCCGCCGCCCACCAACCTGCCGATGGAAACGCGGCATCTCGAAGTGCAGCTCCGCGGCCCTCACATTGCCTCAGGCACCTTCACCCTCACGCAAACCGGCGACACCTTCCTCGACATCTCCGCCCTCGGCAAGGGCGTCCTCTGGATCAACGGCCACCCACTCGGCCGCTTCTGGAACATAGGCCCCCAGGACACCCTCTATGTCCCCGCTCCCTGGCTCAAGAAGGGCCGCAACGAAGTCATTCTCTTCGACCTCTTTCCCGCCAAGCCCGGAGTCACCCTTGCCGGCCTCACCAAGCCCATCCTCGACGGCCCCACCCCCACCTACGCCACCGACCCCGAGCGTAAGAAGAAGGAAGCCGCCGACGCCGAGTTCGGCCCCAAGCTAGCCGCCCCTGCACCCCCCAAGGAGTAAGCTGATCGCCATGAAGATGCTCGCAAGCGCACAAAACCGGGTGCCCCACATCTCGCTTCTGAGATGTGGGCTCGCCGCCGCCGCCCTTTCCATCGCCGCCATCTCCCCGGCTCAAACTCTCCGCAACGAGTTCCTCAACCCACCCGCCGCCGCCCGCCCCATGGTCCGCTGGTGGTGGTTCGGAGCCGCCGTCACCAAACCCGAAATCCTCAACGAGCTCCAACAGATGAAGCAAGACGGTATCGGCGGAGCCGAACTCGCCTTCGTCTACCCCGAGGTCCTCGACGACCCGGCGAAGGGCGTCAAGAACCTCCCCTTCCTCTCGAAAGAGATGCTCGAAGCCGTCACCTACGCCCAGGCCGAGGGCCGCAAACTAGGCCTCCGCATCGACGTGACGCTCTGCTCCGGCTGGCCCTACGGCGGCCCCGACACCACCCTCGAAGAGGCCTCCACCCGCCTCAAGGTCCTCGAGTTCGCCCTTCCTCCCGGCCAGAACGAGCCCCCCATGGTCAAGCTCCAGGACGGCGACGTCATCCTCTCGAAGGTCGTCGTCCCCGGCGAACCCAAACACTGGCACGTAGGCCCTGTCGACCCCGCCGGGCCCCGGACCGGCCTCATCTTCGTCCAGTCCCACACCCGTCAGCAGGTCAAGCGAGCAGCCGTAGGAGCCGAAGGCTACGTCCTCGACCCCTTCTCGAAACAGGCCGTCGCCACCCATCTAGCCAAGGTCGGCGAGCCCCTCGTCAAAGCCTTCGGCGCCACGCCCCCCTACGCCATCTTCTCCGACTCCCTCGAAGCCTACGGAGCCGACTGGACCCCGCGCCTCCCCGAAGAATTCAAAAAGCGCCGAGGCTACGACCTCATCCCCCACCTGCCGGAGTTGGCGGCAGGCGGAACGCCCGCCGCAGAGAAAGTCCGCCACGACTACGGCCGCACCCTTACCGAGCTGGTCGACGAAAACTACCTCACCCAGATCAACGACTGGGCCAAAGCCCACGGCACGAAATTCCGCTCCCAGACCTATGGCGAGCCGGCAGTCTCCCTGGCCTCGCAACGCCTCGTCGCTCTCCCCGAGGGCGAAGGCCCCCAGTGGCGCGCCTTCTCCACCCTCCGCTGGGCCACCAGCGCCAACCACCTCTTCGGCAACAACGTTACCTCGGGCGAAACCTTCACCTGGCTCCACTCCCCCGTCTTCCGAGCCACGCCCCTCGACATGAAGGCCGAGGCCGACATCGACTTCATCATGGGCGAGAACCAGCTCATCTTCCACGGCTGGCCCTACTCCCCACCCGCCTCCCAGCTCACCCCCGGCGACCCCGGCTGGAGCCTCTACGCCGCCGCCGTCTTCAACGATCACAACCCCTGGCACCCCGTCATGCCCGCCGTCACCGAGTACATCACCCGCATCTCGGCGCTCCTCCGCCAGGGCCAGCCCGCCAACCAGGTAGCCATCCTCCTCCCGACGGACGACGCCTGGGCACAATTCGCCCCCGGCAAGGCCACCATCACCGGCATCATGACCAAGCTCCTCCCCCCGGACCTGATCCCAACCATCCTCTCCGCCGGCTACAACTTCGACTTCACCGACGCCGACACCATCAATCGCCTCGGCATCCACCACCAGATCCTCGTCATCCCCCCCACCGACCGCATCCCCACCGAGACCGCGAAAAAGATCGCCGCCTACGCCGCTGCCGGAGGCAAGGTCATCGCCGTAGGCCATCTGCCCAGACTCACCGCGGAAGGCGCCCCCCTCACCACCAGCACCGACGAGATGGCCCTCATCCCCGACGCAGCCAGCCTCGCCAAAGCCCTCCCCAACGCAGCCGCACCGGATTTGCAGTGGAAAGGCACCGACGACGCCACAAAGAACGTTCTCGGCTTCATCCGCCGCAAGCTCCCCAACGCCGACATCTACTTCGTAGCCAATACCAGCAACGCCGCTCTGGACACGCAGGTCTCCTTCAACACCACCCGCAAGTACGCCCAGCAGATCGACCCCGACAGTACCGCGTCCATCCCTGCATCGGCCTCGAACCAAGCCCTCCACCTGGCCCCCTACGAATCCCGCATCTTCCTCTTCTCCGACGCCAAGCCGGGTACGACCCCGGGTGCCCCACATCCCGCATCTGGGATGTGGATTTCCACCGAACCCACCCGGCAGCTCTCCGATCTCGCCGCCGACTGGCACGTAACATTCCCCACCCTCAACAAGTCCATCGCCGAGCCAACCCTCACCGACTGGACCGCCGACCCCGCCACCAAAAACTACTCCGGCGAAGCCATTTACACCAAAGACTTCACGCTCACCTCCACGCCGAAAACTCCGGTCTTCTTAGAAGTCGAAGGCGGCCACGCCCTACCCGGCAACCCCACCACCAACCCCGAGCACCCCGCCCTCCTCCCCAACGGCCTACCCGACCCCAGGGTCACCCGCCCCGGCCCAGGCATGCACGCCTTCTACGAGGGCCCCATCCGCGAAGCCGCCCTCGTCGTCATTAACGGCCAACAGGCCGGAGCCCTCTGGCACCCCCCCTACCGTCTCGACGTAACAAAGTTCCTAAAGCCCGGCCAAAATAAGATCGAGATCCACGTCTACAACACGGCCTTGAACGCCTGGGCCGGCATCCCCCCGCACGACTACAAACCCCTCATCGAGAAGTACGGAGACCGCTTCCAGATGCAGGACCTACAAAAGGTCCAAACCATCCCCTCCGGCATACTCGGCAAAATCCACCTCGTCACCCAATAGCTCCAACCAACGCAGGAAGCCTCATCTCGACCAAGCCAAAAAACAAAGGAGGCGTCATCTCGACCGGAGCGATGGACAGTTTCATCGTCCATCGCGCAGTGGAGAGACCCCCGCATTTCGCTCTTGCTTCTAGGTACCCCGAGGCTTCAGCCTTGGGGCTCACAGGACCGCCAACAATAAGGGCTTTAGCCCCCGGGGTAGGCCTTTCAGCCCCCGCCAAGGACCTCCAAATATGACCGCCACCCTTGACACCCACGATAAAATGGAACCTGGAAAAATCAGTCCGGCGAAAGCCGGACTGTGCCGTTTAAGTCCAGACTTCCGCATACCGGAGTCCAGACTTAAGTCCTTATTCCGCCATACTTTCAGACTTAACCCCGGGGAGGGGGGTACCACCATGCCGACGCAGTCCGCAGCCCTAAGAACCGCCCCGAAGACCGCCTTGCGCAACACGTTCCAAACTATATTTTTAGCCCTCGCCGTCACCGCCACCGCCCAAGCCCAGACCGACGTCAACAACCCACGCACCTACGGAGCCAAAGGCGACGGCACCACCCTCGATACCGCCGCCCTCCAGCGCGCCCTCGACACCGCAGCCGCCAACCACGCCCCCGTCCACCTCACCCCCGGAACCTACCTCACCGGCTCCCTCTTCCTCCCCACCGGGACCGTCCTCGACATCCCCGAAGGCACCGCCCTCATCGGCTCCGAGCATCTCGAAGACTACAAACAGATCCCCACCCGCATCGCCGGCATCGAGATGACCTGGCCCGCCGCCCTCATCAACGTCCGCGACGCCCAAAACGTCACCATCACCGGCAAAGGCATCATCGACGGCGACGGTCCCATCTGGTGGAAGTCCTACTGGGATCTCCGCAAAGGCTACGAGCCCCGCGGCCTCCGCTGGGCCTCCGACTACGACGCCCAGCGCCCCCGCCTGATGCTCATCCAGAACTCCTCGCAGATCAAGCTAGGCGGAGGCATCACCCTCAAGCGCTCCGGCTTCTGGACCGTCCAGATCCTGTACTCCAACAACGTAGCCATCGACGGACTCACCATCCGCAACAACGAGGGCGGCAAAGGCCCATCCACCGACGGCATCGACATCGACTCCTCCCACGACATCACCGTCGCCCACGCCGACATCGACGTCAACGACGACGCCCTCTGCCTCAAGGCCGGCCGCGACTCCGACGGCCTCCGCGTCAACCGCCCCACCTACAACATCGTCCTGCGCGACTCCATCATCCGCCACGGAGCCGCCGCCGTCACCATCGGCTCCGAGACCAGCGGCGGCTTCCGCAACATCGAGGCCTACAACCTCACCGCCCTCTCCGGCGTAGGCTCCGGAGTCCTCATCAAATCCGCCCACACCCGCGGCGGCTGGGCCGACGACATCCGCTTCCACGACATGACCTTCGAAGGCGTAGCCATCCCCATCCACGTCACCATGAACTGGAACCCCAGCTACTCCTACGCCACCATCCCCGCCAACATCGACCCCAAAACCGTCCCTCCCTACTGGACCGTCCTCACCACCCACGTCCCCGACGACAAGGGCCTGCCCCACTTCAAGAACGTCCACATCTGGAACATCCACGCCACCGGCGCGAAGACCGCGATCCAGGTCGCCGCCTATCCCAACGCCACCCTCGACAACTTCAAGATCGACCACGTCGACATCCAGGCCCAGACCGCCGGCACCATCGCCGACGCCAAAGACTGGAAACTGGAAAACAACAAGATCCAAACCACCGACGGAAGCACAGTAAAGCTACTCGCCCCCGGAGCCACCCCCACCAAGGAGGGCACAGCCTTCGGCGACAAGTAGCGCCGCAAAATCGGGTGCCCCACATCCCGCTTCTGGGATGTGGGTTTACCGCCAAAAGAAATGGAAAGCGCCGACCTACCCCATCGCCGGAATCAACATTTCGGCCCAGCGACTCACCGCCTCGGCAAACGCCCCAGTCGAATCATCCCGATCCCCATCCAGCACCGCCAACTGCACCGCCAGATTCCCCACCGTAGAGCTCTCCGCCGACCCACGAAACACCTGCAACCCCGTAGCCTCAGCCGTCAGCCGGTTCAGAAACTCATTCTGGCTAGCTCCGCCCACCACAAACAGCCTCTTCAGCTCCTTGCCCGACAACTCCGCGATCCGCGCCAGCACCTCGGCATACCGCGCCGCCAGCGACTCAAAGATCAGCCGCGCCATCGCCGGAGCACCAGCAGCCGACTCATCCATCGCAGCCAATCCACGCCGCACCCGCTGCGCATTGATCCGCCCCGGCATATGCCCCGCCAGCATCAAATCCGCCTCATCCACATCCAGCAGCCCGTCCGCCCTCGGAGCTCGCTCCGCCGCCGCCACCAGCTCCGCAATCTCCCACGCCGAGCCCCACTCATTCATGCACTGCCGCAGCAGCCACATGCCATTCACATTCTTGTGAAAGCAGGTCCGCCCGCCAACCGCACCCAGATTCGTAAAGTTCTCCGCCGCCGCAGCCGCTCCATTCCGTGGCTGCTCCAACAGCGTCCCCACCAGCGACCAGGTCCCCGAGCTGATATAGGCCCAGTCATTCCCCACCGCCGGAATCCCGGCAATCGCCGAAGCCGTGTCATGGCACGCCGGAGCAATCAGCGATGCGCCCTCCAGCCCCGGCAAATTCATCGTCCCCAGCAGTGTCCCCGGAGGCACAACCGGCAGCGCCCGGCTTACATCCAGCCCCAGCGCGTCGAAGATCTCCAGACACCACTCCGGCTCATGCAGCTCCACCATCTGCGTATGCGTCGCATTGGTCAGCTCCGCCACGCGTGTCCCACCCCACCGAGACAGAAAATACTCCGGCAGATTCAGCCACTGCACCCCAGGCTTCCGCCCCGCGAGCTGATCCGCAAACTGCTGATACACCGTATTGATCCGGATCAGTTGTATCCCGGTCAGCTCCCGCATCCTGTCCGCGGGAATCTTCTTATGCGCCGCCACCTCGGCCGCAATCGTCCTCTCATCGCGATAGCAGAACGGGTCTTCCAGCGGCACGCCATCCGCATCGATGCGCACGTAGTCCACCGCCCAACCATCCACCGCCACCGAACGAATCCCCTCGGTAGCAATCGCCGCAGCCTTCCGCAGACCGTCTTCCACCCCGGCCGCGATCATCCCCAGATCCCAACGCAGCCCATCGTTCTCACGCGGGCTATTGGCAAACCGGTGTACCAGCGAAACCTTCGGCCCCGCCTCCGTCCAGCGCAGCAGGCAGACCCGGCAGCTCTCCGCTCCCAGGTCCACCGCCACCACTGCTCTCTTATCTGCCGGAGCCGACACGAAGCTCATCTTAAAAACGCCTCGACCAGCCCGCCGTCCACCGGGATCAGATGCCCCGTCGTGCAGCGCGCCGAAGGTGCCGCCAGGAACATGATCGCCGCCGCGCAATCCTTCGGATCGATCGGCTGATGCGTCAGCGTGCGCTTCGCATAGAAGCCCGCCAGCACATCCCGCAGCTCGTTGTCCGTGAAGCTCGTCTCAAACGGCAGACCATACTTCGACAGCGAAGCAATCACGCGATCCCGCGGGAACATCGTCGATCCCTTGACGACCGTAGCCGGGCTGATGCCGTTCACACGCACCGTGGGCGAAAGCCCAACCGCAAGCTCGCGGACGAGGTGGCTCAGCGCTGCCTTCGAAACGTCATACGCCTCGGAGCCACGCTTCGAAACCACAGCATTCGCAGAGCTGGTCAGCACAATCGAACCATCGATGCCCTGGTCTTTGAAAATGGGAGCAGCTTCATCGGTCAGGATGAAGTTGGCCGTCACATTCACCTCCAGCGTCACGCCCCACATCGCATCCGAGATGATGCCATCGGGCGAAGACGGGAAGATCGCCGCCGTGTTGATCAGAATGTCGAACCCGCCAAATTGCTTGATCGTCGCGTCCAGAGCGGCCTTGATCGCCTTGCGGTCGCGGATGTCGATCGACGTCCAGATCACCGTCTCCTTACCCGAGATTGCCGCAACCTCAGCCGCCACAGCCTCCGCACCGGCAACGTCGCGGTCCGCCACAACGATATGCGCGCCACGCTCCGCCGCCATCAGCGCAACCTCACGCCCAATGCCGCTTCCTCCGCCCACGATCAACGCCACGCGGCGGCTCAGTTCCTTCTCTGGCGGCTGACGGCGAATCTTCGCCTCTTCCAGCTTCCAGTACTCGATCCGGAACGCCTCGCTCGCGGGCAGCGCCACATAGTTCTGGAACATCTTGAACTGGTCGGCCGTCGCAGCCGGTCCAGCCTGCGGAATATCGAGGCAAACCCCACCCGCACCCAGCGCACCCGCGCCCTGCATCACGCCAATCGCGTTGATGTAGAACTCACCCGTCAGACGAGCCTCCGTCTTGTTCTTGCCAAACGTAAACATGCCCACGCCGGGAATCAGCACCACGGTCGGCGAGGCATCGCGAATCGCCGGCGAATCCGGCAGCGCATGCGCGTTGTAGTATTCCGCATACTCCGCGCGATACGTAACCAAAGCGGTTTCAATCAGCCCCTTGAGTTCCTTCGGATCACCCGACGGATCCCACGGAATGTACATCGGACGAATCTTCGTGCGGATGAAGTGATCCGGGCAGCTCGTCCCCAGGTGCGCCAACTGCTTCGCCTGCTCCGAGTTCACAAACTCCAGCACCTGCGGCAACTGCGAGAAGCTCCCAATCCAGCGCTGCTTGCGCGAGACCAGGCCACGCAGGAACGGGAAGATCTCGAGCGCAATCTTCGCGCCATCGGCGTGCGTCTTCACCTTCGCTCCGCCGAACACCTCGTGCCCCTCGGTCTTCGCATGACGCTCGATGAACTGCCCAATCTGGTCGATGATCGTGATCGTGCTCAGGTAGCTCTCACGCTGCGTGTTGCCCCACGTAAACAGCCCATGCCCGCCCAGAACCACGCCGTCGCAACCCGGCGTCTCCTCGACGATCTTGCGCAGCATCATGCCCAGCTCGAAGCCGGGACGCTGCCACGGCAGCCACGCCAGCTTGTGCCCGAACTCCGCGTTGAACTCCTCCATCTTGATCTTGCCGTTGGCCGAGGCCGCCAGCGCGATCCCCCAGTCCGGGTGCAGATGGTCCACATGCGGGAACGGCAGAAATCCATGCAGCGGCGTGTCGATCGAAGCCGCCACAGGATTGTTGTTGAACGTGCACATCGGATACAGATCCACCATCGCGTCTTCCGCATCCACGCCCTTGTACGCCTTCTCCAGCGACAGCAGACGATCCAGATACAGCGTCGCAAACCCCGTCCGCTTGATGCTCCCCAGATCGCCGCCCGATCCCTTCACCCAAAGCACATCCACCAGCTCGCCCGTAATCGGGTCCACTGACCGCAGCTTCGAGCTCGTGTTGCCGCCACCGAAGTTCGTAATCCGCAAATCGGAACCCAGCAGGTTCGACCGGTACCGCAGAAGCTCTGGCTCATCCAGCGTGGCGGCAACGGCATCATCCCAACGATCTTCAAGAAACTTCAGCGACATAATCGAATCCCTCTAAGCGGTTAAATGCAAACACCCAAACAGAAATTTCGGCCCGCAAAGGCCCGTACCATCATTCCACACCAAAACCCAATACAGCAACTATTCCAAATCCGAAAAAACAAACAAAATCTTCCCGCAAATCCTCGTCATCCTGAGCGCAGCGAAGAACCCCCGTATTGTTTGCGCCGCCCAACTCCAAAGAAGCCACAAACCCGGGTGCCCCACATCGCGCTTCTGCGATGTGGGAACACGCGCCGCAAAGTCCCACCAACCCCGTACTACTCCCTATTCCCTACTCCCTGTCTCTTTCGTCACCATCTTGTGATCGACATAATTGTAGGGCGGCACATGCTGTCCACGCAGCAACGAAAGCCCCAGGTGGATCAGGCTGGGCCCATACGAGCTCGTCTCGTGCGACACCGACCCGATCAGTGGCGACTTATCCTTGTGCATCTCCGTCACGGCCTCGGCAATGCAGTCCTGCCCCACGATCGCAACATGCTTCTCGCGCCCCGCCGCCCGCACCGCATCGACGGCACCCAGCGCCGACGTATCGTTCGCCGCCGCAATCAGGATGTGCTTGTCCTTCGGATGCCGCGTCAAAAAGTCCGCAACCAGCTTCTTGCTCTTGTCCCGCATGCCGCGCCCATCGATGCGCACAAAGCACTCCACCGGCACATCCGGAAAGATGCTCTTCACGCCCTCAAACGCGCCCGTCGTGCGGCTCTGCACCAGGCTGCCGGCCTCCGGCAGGTCCAGCCCGATCATCCAGTCCACCTTGCCGCCCCAGTTCTTCTCCGCATGCCCAGCCAGCGTCGTTCCCGCCTCGAAGCCGCAGCGGTAGTTGTCCACGCCAAAATACGTCGCATGCGGGTGTGGAATATCGATCGCAATCAGCGGAATCTTCGCCGCCGCAATCTTGTCCGCGATCACCGGAGCCACCTCCTGCTCCACCTGGAACTCGATCACCAGGTCAACCCGGCTCTTCACAAACTCTTCCGCATTCCGGATCGCGGTCGCCGCGTCGTACTGGTTATCCAGAATCACCAGGTCCACGCCCACACTCGCCGCGGCATCCTTCAAACTCTCCGTCACCTCGACGGAAAACGGCATATCCGCGCTCTGGCTCCCGAACCCGAACCGCATCTTCGTCGGCCGCGTCACCTGCCGGTACAGCCCATCCGGCGACTGCGACAGATACCCGCGATGCACAAACGTCTTCAACACCCGGTACACCGTCGTCTTCGAGATCCGCGTCTGCCGATGAACCGCCTCTAGCGTCATCGGCTGGTTCTCAGACTGCATCAACTCCAGAATGTCCAAAGCCTTCGACAACACAGGGATCAGATAAAGCCGCTTCGTAGTCTTCTGCAAAGTAGTCGCAACTCCAGTGGGGATAAAAACGCGTACAGCAATTCAAACACGAAACCGCAGCGATCCAGATTCCCCCTAGAAACAAATTCCAGGCCGCCAAGCCGCGATCTCCCACATCTCGCGTTTGAGATGTGGGAGGTCGCGCCACGGCACCCGACAGCGACCAATGGGAGCCCCGCGCGCAGCAGTCATAAGTCACGAAGTGACCGCCCCGCGCGCAGCGGGCCCGTCCGGCAAGACACACGCATCAAGCGTAGCTCGACCCGCCACCAGCATTCGAAGCCGCCCGCTCCGCCGTAATCGTCTTCAAATACTCGCCCGCGTGAAGATCCCCCAAAGGATCCACCGAGAGCCCACGAGCCTCCCTCCACTCCTTCACCACAGGCCTCACATCGGTCCAGAACGCCCCGCGGAACGCCTCTTCGGCAGCCACCAGCTCGCAGCGATCCTGCAGCTCGGCAAGCTTCTCCTGGTCGACGAGAGCGGCCTTCGCATAGAGCTCCTGCGCCGTCACCACCGTCTGCACCATCGCCTCCAGCTTGCCCTTCATGTTGTGGCTCTGGTCGATCATGAACGCAACGTCCCCTTTACTGCTGGCCGGGCTCGAGATGAACTCATGGAAGATCCGGAACACCTGGTACGGATCGATCGAACCCAGCGTCAGGTCGTCATCCGCAAACTTGCGATCGTTGAAGTGGAACCCGCCCAGCGCATCCAAATGCAGCAGCCACGTCACAATCTGCTCGATGTTCGTCCCCAGCGCATGATGCCCCGTATCCACCAGCACCTTCGCCTGCGGACCAGCCGTCCTCGCCAGCTCCCGCGCCATGCCCCAGTCCGCGATATCCGTATGGTAGAAGGTCGGCTCAAACGGCTTGTACTCCACCAGCATCCTCTGCCCCGGACCAAGCGCCGCATGCGTCTTGTTCAGCGAGTCCTGCAGCCACTCGATCCTGCGCCGCATGCTCTGCGTCCCCGGATAGTTCGACCCATCCGAAACCCACATCGAAACATCCTTCGATCCCAGCGCCTTGCCGATCTCCACAGAGTCCACGCAGTGCTGCACAGCCTTCGCGCGAATCTCCGCCGAAGGGTTCGCAATCGACCCAAACTTGTAGATCTGGTCCTGGAACAGGTTCGGATTGATCGACCCGGCTTTCACCCCATGCTTGGCCTCCAGCGCCTGGATCGCCGGCACATCCGCCAGCCCTCCCGGCAGATCCCAAAGCACATGCAGCGCCACCGTGGGCGCAGCGCCCGTCAGCCGGTTCACCTCAGCCGCATCGGCAAACTTCTGCGCGATGGTCGAGGCCGCCGCAGGCTGCAAAAACTTCCCAAACCGTGTGCCCGTATTGGCAAATCCCCACGAGGGAACCTCGATCTTGAACCCGTCCAGCGCCGCCCAAACCCGTTTCGTCTCTTCTGCCGTCATGCGTCCCTCGTTTCAAATCAAACAAAAATCCAATGGCGAAACAATATCATCCGCGAGCCTCAGCGGTCCACGACAACAATCACATCCAGAAAGCGCGGCCCATGCACGCCCTTGATACGCGTCATCTCAATATCCGCCGTCGCCGAAGGCCCCGAGATAAACGTCGTCGCAAAGCTCTTCCGTGCCGCGATGCGGTCCATCGCCTCCGGAACCGTGGCCACCACATCGCTGGCCTTCACCACGCACAGGTGATAATCCGGCACCAGCGACAACACCCGCCGCCCCTGCCCAGCCACCGTCTGCAACACGATCGTGCCCGTCTCCGCAATCGCCAGCGTCGACTCCGTCACCACGCCCTCGAAGCGATCGATCGCCGGAGCCGAAAACCCATCGTCTTCGACGAACTCGAAGCCCTCCGGAAGTTGAACCCGATCCATCCCTGGAGCCGCCAGCAGCCGCGTCTTCCCTCGCGCAGCCAGCAAGCCGCCCACCACGCTTGAGACCTCAGCCGCCAAAGCCCGAACGACCGTGGCATCATAGTCCCGCAGACGATCTTCGAGCAGTTCCAGAACCTCTTCCGTGCCACGGGTCGTGCCTCGCGTATACGCCCGGGGCAAAGCCTCCCACGCCGCATCCACGTCCGCCGCCGCAACCGCTCCGCCCCGGGCATTCGCCGCCCGAATCGCCTGCAACATTCCCTCTCTCGATAAACTCATTTGCCGCGCGCCTCCCACCAATCCCGAAACGTCTCCTTCGGCATCGACTGCAGATCCCGGACCTGCGTCCATCCGCCCAGCAGACCGGGCAACCACCCGATCCATCCCTCGCCGTTGCCATCCTTGCTCACCAGAGGCCCCTCCGCCAGGCGCCCCAGCCTCTGTGCCGCACGAAAGCGCTTTTCACTGCGGAAGATCATCGCCATCGTCTTCATCGCAACCGACTCCGCCGTCAACCCGGCCTCTTCGACCACGCGGCTGCGCAGATGCACCAGAATCTCCGGAATGTTAATCTTCACCGGACAAACCTCGTAGCACGCCCCACACAGTGACGACGCGTACGGCAGCGTCTGCGCATGTTCCATGTTCATCAACTGCGGCGTCAGAATCGCGCCAATCGGCCCGGCATACACGCTCCCGTACGCATGCCCCCCCGTCTGCTTATAGACCGGGCAAGCGTTCTGGCAAGCCCCACATCGAATGCAATTGAGCGTCTGCCGCCCCTCGCCATCGGCCAGCACCTTGGTCCGCGCATTATCCATCAGAACCACATGGAACGCCTTCGGTCCGTCGGCCTCATGCGGATCCACGCCCGTCCAGATCGAGTTGTACGGATTCATCCGCTCGCCGGTCGCCGACCGTGGCAGCACCTGCAACAGCACCTCGAGATCCTGCAATCGGGGCACCACCTTATCGATCCCAGCCACCGTGATCAGCGTCTCCGGCAACGTCAGACACATACGCCCATTGCCTTCGCTCTCGACGACGCACACGCCGCCCGTCTCCGCAATCAGGAAATTCGCGCCACTCACGCCCGTCTTCACCTTCAAAAACTTCTCACGCAGAAATAGACGCGCCGCATCCGCCAGATCCTGAGGCGTATCCCCCAGGTTCGGCAGGTTCATCTCGCGTTTGAAGATCTCGCGAATCTGCTGCCTGTTCTTGTGCAGCGCCGGAACCACAATGTGCGAAGGCTGGTCATGCCCCAACTGAATGATCAGCTCAGCCAGATCCGTCTCATAAGGCTTGATCCCCGCATCGGAAAGCGCCTTGTTGAGCTGAATCTCCTCGGTCGTCATCGACTTGATCTTGATCACTTCATCCGAGCCCGAAGCCTTCACCAGCCCGACAATAATCCGTCGAGCCTCCTCCGCATCCTTCGCCCAGTGAACCGTGCCGCCCGCCGCCGTACAGTTCGTCTCGAACCGCTCCAGATAGACATCCAGATTGGCCATCGTATGCTCGCGCAGCCTGCGTCCGGCCTCCCGCAGTGCCTGCCAGTCCGGCATCTCCTCCACAACCTTGGCCCGCTTGCCCTGGATCACGTTCGTCGCATGCCGCACATTCTTGCGCATCTGCGTATCGCCCACCAGAGCCCGCGCCGCCTTCGGGAACGACAGCGCCGTCCGTGGATCGAGAGGCTTATGCCCAATCGTCACCAGGTCACTCATGCCGCCCCCCGTCACTGGCCAGAATCTCCGCCAGATGCACCGTATGCACACCCGTCCTCTGCCGGTGCAGCGATCCCTGGATATGCATCAGGCAGGAGTTGTCGCACGCCGTACAAGCCTCCGCCCGCGTATTCAGCACCGCCCTCGTCTTGTCCGCCAGCATCGCGCTCGAAACCTCCGCGTTCTTCACCGCAAACGTGCCGCCGAATCCGCAACACTCTTCCACCCGCTCCAACTCGACGAGATCGATCCCACGAACAGCCCGCAGCAGCTTCAGCGGCCCATCGCCCAGCCCGAGCCCGCGCAGCCCATGGCAGCTCGCGTGGTACGTCACCCGATGCGGATAAAACGCACCGACATCCTCAAGCCCCAGCCGCTTCGTCAAAAACTCCGAGAACTCAAACACCTTCGGCAGCAACTCCGCGACCTCCGCCTTCAGCGTCTCGTCCTTCAGGTGCTCCGCCATCATCGGATAGTGGTCGCGCATCATCGCCACGCACGAGCTCGACGGCACAACCACCGCCTCCGCCCCGCGGAACTGCTCCACGAACCGCTCCAGCAGCGGCATCGCCTCCGCCTGGTACCCGGTGTTGTAGTGCATCTGTCCACAGCAGGTCTGTCCCGCCGGAAACTCCACGGTGTGCCCCAGCCGCTCCAGCACGCGCACCACGGCCTTGCCCGTCTCCGGAAAAAGCGTGTCGTTATAGCAGGTGATAAATAACGCAACTCGCAAAAGCCCACCCCAGTGAAAACAGAATCAACGAAAACGAATTTCCATCAGCAGAAACCCAAGACACAACGTCTGTCAAAGAAGAAACAAGCCAAACCGGCATCTGCCCAGGACCACCGCATCAAAAACCGCGGAAATCCTGTCTTATCTTCAACCGCCTGCACGAACCGGAAGGGCATGGCTTCAGCCATGCCATAAGCCCTTGCCGTTGCGAGCCATCTACTGATTTCCGAAGGAAATCGTCGCGGAGACGTCGACTCCACAGCGAGCACAACCGTCCCGCAGTCTCCCACGATAGTCCAATAGGGGTAATATTTCCAAGTGGTACCTCCCATCAGCTAAGATAGGACCGCGTTCCGCAACATTCTAGTTCGTCATCGAGGCACACGTGGGAGCCAACCCCTTTATCGGCGTCATCTATCACTGGATCGGCGGCTTCGCGTCCGCCACCAACTTCATCCCCTTCCGCGGGATCAAACGCTGGTCATGGGAGATCTACTGGATCATCCAGGGCATCGCCGCATGGCTCATCGCCCCGTCCGTGTTGGCCTTCATCTTCGTCCCCAACGTCGTCTCCATCCTGCGCACCACATGGCACACCAACCCCTCGTCCATCGAATACGCCATCCTCTTCGGCATCCTCTGGGGAGTAGGTGGCCTCACCTTCGGCCTCGCCATCCGCTACCTCGGCATCGCCCTCGGATACGCCATCGCCCTCGGCCTCTGCACCGCCTTCGGCACCCTCATCCCCCCCATCTATGACGGCTCCATCCACGTCATCATGCACAAGACCTCCGGACAGATCATCCTGCTGGGCGTCTTCGTCTGCGTCCTCGCCGTAGCCATCAACGGTGCCGCCGGCGTCTCCAAGGACAAGGAAGCTACCTTCGAAGAGAAGCAGGAGGCAGGCGAAGCGGACTTCTCCTTCGGCAAGGGCCTCCTGGTCGCCATCTTCGCCGGCATCATGAGCAGCTTCTTCGCCTACGGCCTCGCCGCCGGCAAGCCCATCGGCGACCTCGCCAAAATCGAGCTCGTCGCAGCCGGAAAGCCCGATCTCTTCCAGAACCTGCCCATCCTCATCGTCGTGCTCTGGGGCGGATTCCTCACCAACTTCGTCTGGTCGACGATACTGATCCTCAAAAATCGCTCCGGCCGCCAGTTCCTCGGCGAGCCCGGCCTCAACCCCATGCGCGCCTCCGCCACCTCCGGAGACACCCTCGTCGACTTCGACCCGCTCGACACCAGCACCTACGACCGCCTCGCACCGCGCACCCTGACGCTGAACTATCTCTTCGCCGCCATGGCCGGCGTCATCTGGTACTTCCAGTTCTTCTTCTACTCCATGGGCCAGACCAAGATGGGCAAGTACGACTTCTCCTCATGGACCCTGCACATGGCCTCGATCATCCTCTTCGCCACCCTCTGGGGCATCGTCCTCAAGGAATGGAAGGGCACCAGCTTCCGCACCAAAGCCCTCGTCACCGCAGGCCTCACCCTCCTCATCGGAAGCACGATCATCGTAGGCTACGGCAACTACATCGCCACCACCGGCCGCTAACCCAGCGACCAAACCGGGTGCCCCACAACTTGCCCTGAGCCTGTCGAATGGGTCTCGCTTCTGAGATGTGGGGTTTTTGATTGCTCCATCGAACTCCAAGAAAGCGGGCGTCATTCGAGAAACGCCCCCACGTGCGCCTATCGAAGACCGGCCGTCCCACTTTCCACCGGACAGGCAAATACCGTACTTTGGCCACATTTTCCATACTTTGGCCCACGTTCTACCGTCCAAAAGTTTGTGGTGAAACATTGGGTTTTTTGCATCGCTCACCCATAAGTCCCTTAGATCACCACGATACGCCGCAAGAGAAAAAGTGCACCGAAACCGGTGCACTTTCATACCAAGTTTTAGGCCAGAGGTCTGACCGATACCCCAGCCCGTCCAGCCGCATCCCGCAGCGTACCCGCTGCCGACTCCGGCGTAATATCCCGCTGCGGCGACCCCAGTAACTCATACCCCACCATGAACTTCCGCACCGTCGCCGACCGCAGCAGCGGCGGATAGAAGTGCAGATGAAACACCCACTCCGGATGCTCCTCCCCATCGAACGGAGCCGGATGCAGCCCCATCGAATACGGAAACGGCGTCTCGAAAACCCGGTCGTACGTAGCCGTCACCGCCTTCAGGATCGCAGCCAGATCGTCCCGCTCCATCTCCGTCATCCACGCAATCGAAGTCACCGGACGCACCGGTAACACCATCACTTCAAAGGGCCAGACAGCCCAGAACGGCACCAGCGCCACAAACGAATCGTTCTGCGCAAACACCCTCTCGCCCTGCGCCACCTCGAGCTCCCGGTAGGCATCGAGCAGAGCCCGCCCGTGCGTCTCGTAGTAAGCCTTCTGCGCGCCAAGTTCCGCCACAATCTCGTTTGGAATCTGCTTCGTAGCCCACACCTGCCCATGCGGATGCGGATTGCTCGCACCCATCATCGCCCCGCGATTCTCAAACACCTGCACGTAGCGGATGTCCTCCCGCGCACCCAGCTCCGTCGTCTGCTCGTCCCACACATCGACGACCTTGCGGATCTCCGCGACCTCCATCTTCGCCAGCGTGAGGTCATGCCGCGGCGAGAAGCAGATCACGCGGCAAACGCCACTCTCACTCTCCGCCACCAGCAACCCCTGCCCGCCCTCATCCATCGAGCCGGCGGGCACATCCGGCTTCAGGGCCGCGTAATCGTTGGTGAAGACGAACGTGCTGTCATACTGGGGCGTCGTCTCGCCACCCGCACGCGCGTTGCCCGGGCACAGATAGCAGGCAGGATCGTACTGCAGTGCCACTGGAGCCGGCGTCGTCTCCATCTGCCCCTGCCAGGGCCTCTGCGTGCGCTGCGGCGAGACCAATACCCACTCCCGCTTCAGCGGGTTATAACGGCGATGCGGCGTAGTCACAAACAGAGGATTCATTGCGCCTCCTTGGCGGCCAGGGCCAGCGCGCCGTCCGTAGCCTCGCAGATAAAGCAGTCCGCCAGCTTACCCGTCGCCTTCTCATACTCCGCACGAACCGCCTCGCGAAACGCCTCGGCATGAGCCGTCTCCACCAGGTTCACCGTGCATCCGCCGAACCCGCCGCCTGTAATGCGCGCGCCCAGACAGCCGGGCTGCTTCTGCGCAATCTCCACCAGCGTATCGACCTCCGCGCAGCTCGCCGCAAAGTCGTCGCGGAAGCTTGCATGCGCCTCGATCATGATCCGTCCAAACTCAGCCAGATCGCCCTTGCGCAACGCCTCGCGCGCAGCCCGCACGCGCGCATTCTCAGTGATCACATGCTTGCATCGCGCCGCGACCTCAGGACTCATCTCCCCCTTGCACTTCGCCAGATCCTCAAGCGTCGCATCCCGCAAAAGCTCGATCCCCAGCACCCGCTGGAGAATCGCCTGACCTGCTTCAATCTCATCCCGTCGCGACCCATACTCACCCGCCGACGACACCGCATGCCGCACCATCGAGTTGCAGATCACGATCCGCGCCGCACTCGGCAGAGGCAGCAACTCGAACTCCAGCGAGCGCGTGTCGAGCAGCATCGCCCGCTCCTTCACGCCCCCTGCAACGATGAACTGGTCCATGATGCCGCTCTTCGCGCCCACATACTGGTTCTCCGCCCTGCGGCACGCATTCGCAAGCTCCGGCAGAGGCATCGACGCTCCGATCAAGCCCAGCAAAGCCATCGCGGTCGCCACTTCGATCGAAGCCGAAGAGCTCAAACCGGCCCCCAGCGGAACATCGCCCTTGAGCGTCATATCGAAGCCCGGAAACGCAAAACCTGCCTGGGTCAAACTCCAAAGCACGCCCACCGGATAGTCGCTCCAGTGCCCCTTCGGAGCGCGCTCAAGCGTCGAGATCACGACCTCGACCGTCTCGCCGTAGTTCTCCGAGCGAAACGTCCCGATACCATCCTCACGCGGCGTAAGAGTCGCCACGGTGCCAAACCCGATCGCCATCGGCATCACAAGGCCGCCGGTATAGTCGGTATGTTCCCCGATCAAATTGACGCGCGCGGGCGCCTTGTATGAAAGCAGTTCTGCCATATATCCAGAAGACCTCGATCCTGATAATCGTACCCCACTGTCCAGCCCGGCGGGCGTCCTGCGCAGGCAGCGGTCACTTCGTCAACGAACGGAGCGAGCCAATGTATCCCGATCCCGGCCAGCGGGAGGACCACGCGAAGCAGTCACCCGTCACGAAGTGACCGCCCCGCGCGCACCGGGCCCGTCCGCAAGGACATCCACTCTTAGTGTTTCGCCATCTTGCGGATCTCGGTCGCGGCCAGCAGAAAGCCACCAACGCCATACGTATAGCTCGCCGTCGGCTTGAACGGCGCAGGCTCCGCCCCGGTCTGCTGAATGCAGCCGAGACGCCCATCCGCGTACACATGCGCCAGCATGCCCTTCCAGGCGCGCTCAATCACCGGGCGATAGACCTTCGCATCGAGAATCCCCTCGTTCACGCCCCATGCCATGCCGTAGGTCATCAGCGCCGATCCCGAAACCTCCGGCTGATCGTAGTCTTCCTGATCCAGCAAACCCGCACGCCAGAGCCCGTCTTTCCCCTGCAGCGAAGCAGCCTTCGCCGCCATCTCCCGCATCTGCAGCGCATAGAAGGCGCGGTTCGGATCGTCCTTCGGCAGGAACGGCATCGTCCGCGCGATCCCGCCCATCACCCATCCGTTGCCGCGCGACCAGAACATCTTCTTCCCGTTCGCCTCGGTCTTGCCCAGATAGCTCTTGTCGCGGGCATAAAGATGCTCCTGCTTGTCGTACAGGAGATCCGACGTCTTCTTCCACTCGTCGTCGAGATAGGTGATGTACTTCTTATCGCCCGTAATCGCATACATGCGAGCCCACACCTGCGGAGCCATGAAGAGCGCATCGCACCACCACCACTCAATCGCATGCAGGTCATCCTTCGCCACAAAGGGACGCGCCAGAGCGGCGTCCAAATCCGCCTGCAACGGCGCGATCATCGCCGGGTCCTTCTTCTTCATGAAAATCTCTTCATACGTCGCGCCAACGCTCTGATCGTCCGCATTCGGCGTCTTGGAACGCAGCTTCCACTCGTACTTCGCGCCCATCCGCTCCATCGCGTCGCGGTATTTCGGATCGCCCATCGCATCCGAGGCGGCCACAAAGCCGTTGTAGAGCACGCTCCACGTCCAGATCCGGTCGAAGTAAGGCTCGGACCGCGCAAGCTGCCAGTCGGCCACCTTCCGCGCGGCCGCATCCACCGCTGCCCGATTCAGCTTGGGCGACAACTTCGCCATCGGCCCGCCGTCGTCCGGGTCGTCCCCGAAGTGGCGTGAGTTGTCCTTGGTGATGCCTGCCTGCTGGGCCGCGTTCGGCTTGTTCCGCGCCGCGCGACCTCCATCCTGGGCGTACGCCGAAGACGTCGCGATACCGGCAACACACACCCAGGCTGCCATCCGTAGATTCATCCCAACACTCATGTCCATCCTCTTTCACGCTTAGAACCGGCAAGGGCAATCTACGAGAGCCATTCCACGCATGTCAATAGGCATAAAATTCCAAAGGATATATCGCCATTTGTCTCCCCGCAGTGCGCCCATTAGACTGGCCCTCTGGAGACGAACAAACTTATGGCGATCGTTGCAGGTGTGGACTACGGCACGTTGAGCGTGCGGGTAACGTTGTTGAGTGAAAACGGCCGAATCGGAACCGCGATGGCGGGCTATCCGCTCATGCGTTCCCGCGAGAACCCCGACCAGGCCACGCAGTCCCATGACGCGCAGATGGCCGCGCTCGTCACCGCCATGAAGCAGGTCGTCGCCGACTGCAACGTCGACCCCGCAAGCATCGAAGCCATCGCGCTCGACACCACCGGCTCCAGCGTGATCTTCGTCGACGAGACGATGCAGCCCCTCGACGACTACTACCTCTGGTGCGATCACCGGGCCAAGCTCGAGGCCCAGCAGATCACCGCACTGGCCCACGCGATGAAGCTCGAAGCCATCGACTGGTGCGGCGGCGTCTACTCGCACGAGTGGGGATTCGCCAAGTTGCTGCACTGGCTGCGGCACAATCCGGAGCTCAGGAAAACGTTTGCTTCAGCCTTCGAGCACTGCGACATGGTCGCCGCCACCCTCGCCGGCATCACAGACCCCAAACGCGTGAAGCGCAGCGCCTGCGCCATGGGACACAAATGGATGTGGAATCCAAAGTGGGGTGGCCTGCCTGCACAGAACTTCCTCTCCACCCTCGATCCCCTCTTCGACGGCATCCGAGCCAAGCTCGACGGCGAGTACCTCACCTCCGACCACGTCGCCGGCCACCTGTCAGAACACTGGGCCAGCCAAATGGGTCTAAAGCCCGGCATCCCGATTCCGGTAGGAGCGTTCGACGCCCACTGGGACGCCATCGGTGCAGGCTGCCGCGAAGGCGACGTCGTCAACGTCGTCGGCACATCCACCTGCATCATCGCCATGCAGAAGGAGGCCTCTCTCATCCCCGGCGTCTGCGGCGTAGTCCCCGGATCCGTGCATCCCGACTACGCCGGCGTAGAAGCCGGCCTCTCCGCCACCGGAGACATCTTCGAGGCGATCGCCAAACGCGCCGGAACCAACGTCAAAGAGCTTGCCCAAGGCCTCGAAGCCTACAAGCCCGGACAGACCGGCCTCCTTCGCCTGAGCTGGGACAACGGCGACCGCACCGTGCTGGTCAACGCAGAACTCGGCGGCATCACGCTTGGCTGGAACCTCATCCACACCGCACAGGACGAGCTCTTCGCCGCAATCGAAGGAACAGCCTTCCATACGCGGATCATCCTCGAACGCATGGCAGAGGGCGGCGTGCCGATCGAGCGCGTCATCAACGCCGGAGGCATCCCGCAGAACTCGCCGGTCCTGAATCAGGTCTATGCGAACGTGCTGAACAAGCCTGTGCTGGTGCCGGATGGCATCCCCACCAGCATCGGTTCGGGCATCTTCGCCATGTTGGCGATCGGCGCGTATCCAAGCGTAGAGGCCGCACAATCGAAGCTCTGCCTCGGGTACAGGACAATCGTCCCGGACCCCGCCGCCGTAGCCGTATACGAGGAGCTTTACCAGCTCTACCGCTCGGTCTATTTCGCCTTCGGAACACCCGGTGCCGAGGCCGTATCGCTCGGCGAGGTCCTCCCGAAGATCCGCAAAATCGCGGCCTCCGTCAGAGCCTAACGCAATCGGGCGTGGTCACACTCTCCAGTGGCCACGCCGCGTACCCTGCCCCACAGGGTGTTTCCCGTCTTTCACACAACAGAAGATGATGGCGATTCCGGCAACGACCGGGATAAGGATCAAAGGCAGCAAGTCGTAGAACATGCGCTCACCTGCTCAAGATCTGGAGTCGATCTTGAATTCGCAATGAGCATGCTCCTCAACCATCAGCTTTGGCTAGTCTTTTTTATTCCTCGCGCAGGACTTCAAGCGGTTTCTGGCCCAGCAGGCGATGACTGGCGATCCATCCCGTCAGCACCGTCAGGACGGCGATCGCAAGCAAAGCGACGAACGACGTCCCCCAAAGGTGAACGTACGCCACGCTGAGCGAACGCAGCAGGCGGTCCGCGATGAGGTTGGCGAAGACGATACCGACGAATCCGGCAATCAGGCCCAGGACGGCGAACTCGATCGAGAAGATGGTCGCAATGCGCGCGCGGGTAGCCCCCAGCGTCTTCAGCACAACCACCTCCCGCATCCGGCGGTAGCGCGTTCCGGCAATCGAGCTGGCAAGGATGATGATGCCGGCAAAGATGGAGAACGTCGCAAGAAACTGGATGACATACGTAATCTGCACGACGACCGAGCGCACCGTCTCCAGCGCAGCCGCGACGTTGATGACCGTCACCGTGGGGTAGGCCGTATAGAGCATGCGCTGGAGTTTGCCGACCTGGGCGGGATCGACATGGACGCCGCCGTACCAGACAGTGGGCAGCCCGGCGAGCGCCTGCTGCGGCAGAACGAACTCGGCCCGCCCGTAGGCATGCTGGCCATCGGAGCGGGTGATTGCCGTCACCCGGGCGGTAAAGGAGGAGTCCTGCGCGGCAAACGTGACGGTCGAACCGACCTTCAGGCCCAGCCTGTCGGCCACATACTTCTGGATGGCAACAACGGGATGATCGTGTGCGTTCGCGGCCTCTTCCGGCGTCCACCACGCGCCCTCGATCACCTTCGTGCCGTCCGGTGCCTCTCCCGTCACCGACCAACTCAGCGACATCGACTGGAGCATGCGTTTGGGCATGTTGGTCAGCTTGGCCTGCGATGCGGGAACGCCGTTCAGCTCCGTGATGCGTGAAGAGACCACGGGCAGCAGCTCCGGCGCCTTGGTAATCCCGGGAGCGTTGGTCAGCAGCGTGCGAATGCCGCCGATCTCCTCGTTCGTCATGTCCACAAGGAAGATGTTCGGAAGGTTCGGCGCGGAGGCCACATGAAGCTCACTCACCACCGCCTGCTGCACCAGATACACCGTCATAATCTGCATGACGCCCATGCCAAGCGCGGCCAGCAATGCCGCCGAGGGGTTGCCCGGACGATACAGGTTGGCGAGTCCATGACGAAGCGAAGACGGCAGCGAGAGGCGCGTCTTGCTCAAAAAGAACTTGAGCGCGCGTAGAACGGCCCAGGAGGAGATAAGCAGGATGAACAGCACCACGACCAGGCCGATGGTGAACCACTTGCCCACCTCGCGGGAGTCGGAAAGCGTGGTCGCGATCGCGCCGAGGCCACCCAGAATAAGCGCACCCGAGATGATCTGGGCATAGTTGCGTGTGAGCTTGCGGAAGATCGCCGAGACAAACGGATCGTCCGAGGACTCGTCCATCGCACGGCGCAGGATGAGGATAGGCCGCACATTGCGGATATCGAGCAGAGGCGGCAGCGTAAAAAGAAGCGTCGTCAGCACACCCGCTCCCAATCCCGTCGCAATCGACCGAAGATCGACGTGCAGGTCCGGCACGACGTTGATGAGTTTCGCAAGAAAGACGGGCAGAGCCATCTGCACGCCTACGCCGAAACCCACGCCGAGCAGGCCGCCCACGATGCCGAGCAGAAGCGTCTGCAGCAGGTAGATTTTGATCACCTGGCTCGAACGCGCTCCCAGCGACTTCATGATCGCGATGGTGTCCAGTCGCTGCTGGAGGTGCGCGCGCATCGCCATGGCCACGCCGATCGCTCCCAGAACCAACGCCACCAGCGACATCAGCGAAAGCAGGCTGGTGGCGCGGTCGAGTCCCTGGGTAAGGGCTGGGTTGGTCTCGCGATAGTCGACGACCTGCGACTCCGGCAGCATCTTTTCGAGCTTCAGCTTGAAGTCCTGCACCGCCGCGTCGTTCACCGTACCGTTCGGCCCCGTCTGCGGCATCTTGAAGAGAAAGCGCTGTCCTGCATGAGAGCCGGGGGCGAGCAGCCCCGAGGAGTCGAGCGCTTCACGCGACATCAGCACGCGCGGGCCGGCTGAAAAATTCGACGACAGCCGATCCGGTTCATTCAGCACCGTGGCGGCGATCTTGTACGTCCGATTGCCGATCTTGAGCTGGTCGCCCAGCGCGAGATGAAGGCGAAGGAGAAGGTCGTCGCCAACCGCCACGGAATCGGGCGTCAGCGCCGCGGACAGGCTCATGGAGGGTTCCAGATCCACCGTCCCGTAAAAGGGGAAACGCGATGGGTCCACCGCCTTCACACTGACCAGAAGCGGATCCATGGTGACAGGCACCGAAGCCATGGACATCAGCTCCGTCACCGGAGTGACCTTGATCCCGGAGGCCTCGACATCGGCGAGGCTCTTGATCTCGGCGGGGCTTGGCTGGCGAAAGGCCCGTGCGGACAAATCGGCCGCCAGAATGGATCGCGCGTGCGTAAGCAGGGTCGCCCGGAACGAGCTCGAAAAGCCCCGCACGCCCGTGAGCGCAGCCACGCCGATCGCAACCGACAGCAGCACAAAGGTGAACTTGCCCCGCGAAGCATGCATCTCGCGGGCGGCGATCTTGGCGGCGGATTGAAAAGAGAGGCTGGGCATCGGAGTGGTCAGTCCGCCTGGGTCAGTTCGTCGGAGAGGATAAGCCCATCGCGCAGCGTAATCCGGCGGTCGGCATAGGTCGCCAGAACAGGATCGTGCGTCACCAGCACCAGTGTCGTGCCTTCCACCTTGTTCAGGTCCAGCAGAAGCTTCAGCACGGCGGCTCCATTCACCGTATCGAGATTGCCCGTAGGCTCGTCGGCAAGCACAATCGGCGGACGCAGAATAAACGCCCGCGCCAGAGCCACACGCTGCTGTTCCCCACCCGAGAGCTGCACCGGATAGTGATCCATCCGGTCCGCCAGGCCGACCGCCGTCAGGAGTTGCCGGGCACGGGCCAGTCCGTCTTTCTGGGAGCCCCCGGGAGCTTTAGAGTCGGCGTTCAGTTCGTGCGGGAGAAGGACATTTTCAAGCGCCGTCAACGTGGGAATCAGTTGATACGACTGGAAGACGAAGCCGATGGTACGGCCACGAACCTGCGCCAGTTGGTCTTCAGCCAGATACGAGATCGCAACCCCGTTCAGCGAAACCGTGCCTGCAGTGGGGGTGTCGAGTCCGGCCAGGAGACCCAGCAGCGTCGATTTGCCGCTTCCCGACGAGCCCATGATCGCGGCGAACTGGCCGCGCGGGACGCTGAAATCCAGCCCTTTGAGAATGTCGACTGTGCGCGTGCCGTTGCGGATGGACTTGCGAATGCCTTGAACCAGAATCATCGGGGCTTCACTCACGTACAGGTTTCTCCTTGAAGGTACGAGGACGGGTACACGCCGGTTCCCCTTCTGCCAGAGTGGGGAGAACTGGTAGTTTGAAGATATGCGCTTACTCGGTGTTCTGATTCTAGCGGGAGTTGTGCCGTTTCTGGGCGGGTGTCGTGCGGATAAAGCATCACAGGCAGCCTCGGAGCTCGACGCACGCGTCTCCGTCCGGCAGCCAGCCGCGACTGAGCCCTCCGCCGAACCGCCCGCGGCGGCTGATAACCGACCTCTGATCGTGTGCTTCGGCGACAGCCTTACCGCCGGCTACGGCGAAGATCCCGGTGCGAGCTATCCCGATTACCTCCAGAAGGATCTCGACGCGGAGGGATACCGGTACCGTGTCGTAAACGAAGGCGTCAGCGGCAATACCAGCAAGGATGGCGTGGAGCGTCTGGCGGGCATCGTCGCCATGAAGCCGGCCGTGGTCGTCGTGGAGTTCGGCGGAAACGACGGGCTGCGCGGACTGAAGACCGAGACGACACGCGACAACCTGGCGAAGATCCTCAGCGGCCTGAAGGCTGCAGGGACGAAGGTCGTGATCGCCGGCATCTCTCTGCCGCCCGACTACGGCCCGGACTACGTCAAAGCGTTCACCGCCAACTATAGTTCGCTGGGCAAGCAGTTCAATCTGCCCGTGCTTCCCTTCCTCTTGCAGAACGTCTACGGCGTGGAGGGCATGATGCAGGGCGACAGGACGCATGCGACCGCCAGGGGCAACGAAGTCGTTGCGAAGAACGTGCTGCCTTACGTGACGCCTCTGCTCAGGAAATAAGCCGCGCATCGCCTGTGTTGCCGCTTGCCTCACCGCACCATCCGGCCTACCCGAGAACGACGATCGGTTGAGCCAGGGTCCCGGCGATGCGTTTGGCGATGCAGAGCATCTCCGTCGGAGAGGTGAAGACCTTGATGAGCGGTGAATGCGAGAAATCCGGGACATTGACCTGCATGCCATTGCGCATGCGTCCGGCCAGTTGCTCATCTACGGTCACGGCAGGCATGTCCGGAAGCAGATGCCGGGGGTGCGGCAGCAGCTTTTCGATCTCGGCAGGCGGCAGGGTCTTGAGCTGCTCGATCGTGATGGACTGGTCCAGCGTGAAGGCTCCGGCCTGGGTGCGGCAGAGCGACGAGAGATGCGCTCCGGTACCCGCCAGTTCGCCCAGTTCATGCGCGACCGACCGCACGTAGCCTCCCGCGGAGATGCTCATCGCAAAGCTCGCCGTATCGCCTTCAAGACCGGTAAGCGCGAAGTGATGGATGGTAATCCGGGCCGGCTTCACCGGCGCTTCGAGACCCGCACGCGCCAGCTTGTGCGCGGGAACCCCATGGATCTTCTTCGCGGAGTAAACCGGCGGAACCTGGTCCATCGTGCCGTGGAAGTGCGTCGCCATCTGCTGCAGTGCGGCCAGGCTTTGGGTCAGTGCTTTGGGTTCGGCGACAGGAACGCCCTCGGCATCGAAGGTATCGGTCGCAAAACCGAAGCGGATGTGGCCCGTGTAATGCTTCTCCGCAGCACCGAAAAACTGCGCCAGCCGCGTGTACTTCCCGAGCAAAAGAGGAAGCACCCCGGTCGCCATGGGGTCGAGCGTGCCAAGATGTCCGATGGACTTTTCGCCCGTCGCACGCCGCACAATCGACACGACATCGTGCGAGGTCATGCCGGAGGGTTTATTGAGGATCAGAAGACCGTTCACTGTTGGTTGCCACGTCCCGTACGCACCAGCGAGAGAAACTCGTTCCGCGTCTGAAGCTGCGTCTTGAAGACGCCCAGCATAGCAGAGGTGACCGTTGCGGAACTCTGCTTCTGGACCCCGCGCATCATCATGCACAGATGTTCGGCCTCCACGATCACAGCGACGCCCTGCGGGTTGATGGCTCCCGTAATCGCTTCGGCGATCTGCCGGGTGAGGCGCTCCTGCACCTGCAGGCGGCGAGCGAAGACATCGACGATGCGCGGCAGCTTGGAGAGACCGATCACCTTCCCCTGCGGCACATACGCGATGTGTGCCTTGCCGAAGAAGGGCAGCAGATGATGCTCGCACTGCGAGTAAAACTCGATGTCGCGCACAATGACCATCTCGTCGTAATCGACGTCGAAGAGCGCCTCGTGAAGGACCTCTTCGACCGACTGGGTGTATCCCTGCGTAAGAAACGCCGTCGACTTCTCCATGCGCTCCGGCGTACGGAGAAGACCGTCGCGGTCGGGATCTTCTCCCATGCGCCGCAGGAGCTCGCGGTAGATCTCCTGGGTGGAGGCAGCGGAGAGAGTCGTCTGGTCTTCTGTAGTTTCTTCAGGTCGTAGGGCGAGCATGGTTGCCTTTCGTTATTGGCCGGCGTAGTCGAAGGAATTGTTGCCTGTCTCTTCGACATGTACGCGCTCAAGATGGGCATGCGGGAACGGTTGGAAAACGCGGTAGATCTCGATGGCGAAGTTCTCCGTCGTGGGAACGACGCCGTCGAAAGGGGCGACAGTGTTGAGATTCTGGTGATCGAAGCGTTCCAGAAGATGCTGCGCGGCAAAGGCGTCGAGATCGGCAAGGTTGCACACCATGCCGGTAACCGGATCGACCGGGCCGCTCATCGACACCTCGACGATGTAGTTATGACCGTGGCCGAAGGGGTTGTTGCACTTGCCGAAGATCGCACGGTTCGTGGCCTCGTCGTACTCCGGGGCGTGGAGGCGATGGCTCGCGGACAAGTGATAGCGGCGATTCAGATGAGCCTTCACTTGGACTCTCCGTAGAAGTCGGCGAAGAGATCGGGCATCTCGTAAACACGGACGCGATGAAGGGTGGAATGCGGGATCTTGCCGTCGAGGCGGCGCCAGATCGCGATCGCGATGTTTTCCGTCGTCGGAACGGTCGAGGCGAACTCGGGAACCTCGTAGTTGAGGTGACGATGGTCGTAAACGCTCACGACTTCCTTCTCGAGAATGTCTTTCAGGAGCTTCAGATCGACGACAAAGCCGGTGACGGGGTCGACTTCGCCGCCCACGGTCACTTCGAGAGTGTAGTTGTGCCCGTGGCCGTTGCGGTTGGCGCACTTGCCGAAGACGCGTTCATTTTCCTCGGGGGTCCAGGCGTCAACCCAGTAGAAGTGCGCGGAGGAGAATTCGGCTTTGCGGGTCAGGAGGATCATGGTCGTCTACCAGCTTACTTGGATGCCCTGCATTGCGGGTGGATGCAAGCGAGTCGGGTCGGTACGCAGGATCAAAATCGGTGCGGGAATTTGTTTGGGGTGAAAAGGGATTCCGAAGGAGAAGAAGGCGGATGATCGAACGAGCGTGGGCCAAAGGCTCGCTGACACGCGGATCGCCCGCGCTGAACCCAGATCAACCTCAAAGCCAAACGCCCAGGACGACTCTAGGGAATCAAGCGAGCCGCCCGCAACCGCCCAAACAGACGGAAGAAACTCTCGTCGGTCGACTCGTAGTCCAGAAAACCCATCCGCCGGCTCTTCCCCATATCCGTCACCACCTCGATCGGCCGCCCCAGATCCGCATCCGTATGCCACGCCGAAACCAGCCGCGTCATATCCGGCTCCGCCAGCCCATGCCTCTCCGCAATCCCCTGCCAAACCGGCGCCGCGCTCGCCAACTGCGTCTCCAACGGAATCCCCTCGCCCGCAAACGCAGCCGGCTCCAGCCCAAAGTACCCGGCGATCCGCGCCCACATCCACTTCCACCGGAACACGTCGCCATTCACGATGTTGAACGCCTGGTCCCGCGCCGTGGGCGTCGTCGAGGCCCACTCCAGGTGCCGCGCCAGCAGCCCCGCATCCGTCATATCGGTCAGGCTCTCCCACTGCGTCGCCGAGCCCGGAAACACAAACGGCATCCCCGTCTCCCGGCAGATCGTCGCATACACCGCCAGCGTCACGCCCATGTTCATCGCATTCCCCACCGCATACCCAATGATCGTGTGCGGACGATGCACGCTCCAACCGAACCCCTGCCGCTCCGCCGCAGCAAACACCTCATCCTCCTGCGCGTAGTAGAAGTTCTCGACCGGCAGCCGCTCCTGATCCTCGCGAAACGGAGTGGCCGGCAGCACACCCTTCCCGTAGCTCTCAAACGGCCCGAGGTAGTGCTTCAATCCGGTCACCAGAGCCACATGCTCGACGGAGCCGGCCGGCTCGAGCGCCGTCAGCAGGTTCCGCACCATCGCCGAGTTCACCCGGATATTCTCCGCCTCCGTAGCCTGCCGCAACCACGACGTAAAAAACACGTGAGTGGGTTTCGAACCAGCCAGCTCCCGGACCAGCGAAGCCGGATCGGTCAGGTCAGCCGCCACAAAGCGCGTACCCTTCGGAATCCCCACAGCCTTCCGGGCCAGCCCATCCACCTGCCACCCATGCCCCAGCAAACGATCTGCCAGATTGTTGCCAACGATGCCAGTCACGCCTGCGATCAATGCCGTTCGAGTCATGCTCGTTCGATGCCAAACCCCGACCCGGCGACTCCCGATTGAGCCGCGCCCCGCTTTCGTTTAGGATTTGAGTTGTCCAAGGAGGATTTTCAGCATGAGCGCACCGCACGGGGACCACTTCATCGAGAAGCACTGGGGATTCGGTCTGATCCTCTTCGGCATCATCTTCGTTACGCTTCTGGTCTCGTTCGCACCAGTCATCTCGTAACCCGAAAACAAAATTTTCGTCCCAAAGGCGCGGCTCAAAGCCGCGCCTTTTTCCGTGCATGCAAAAACCATCATTTGGCCACAAAATCCATGCATTTCTCCACGTTTTACCGTCCCGAAAACTGCAGGTAAAAACCAGAGAAACAGGCATAAAACCCGAAGATAACCCTAAGAATCACCACAAAAACCTGAAATCCACCACAAATGCCGAAGATAGATCGTTTCGGCCAAGAAAGACGCGGGTTTCATGCAAGACGAGCGATGCACCATTTATAGTGCAAAATACCCTGAGGCGAGGGCAGTCAGGCAGCATGTTCGGGCAAAGTGGTCTGACCAAAATGGGGATCGCATAGAATAAAACCAACCGTCATGAGCCAGACCGAAGAGCAAAAAGCCAACCGCCAAGCCCTCCTTGACCTCATCGCCACCCACTCGTTCAAGCTGGGTGACTTCACGCTGGCAAGCGGGCAGAAGTCCGATTACTACATCGACTGCCGCATCTCGACCCTCCACGCCGAGGGCGGACGTCTGGCAGGCCTGGTACTCCTCGATCTCATCCGCAAGCATGCTCCCGAGGCCGAAGCCGTCGGCGGGCTCACCATGGGTGCCGACCCGCTGGTCACGGCAACGGCCACGACCAGCGCCTGGGCCCTCAATGAATACAATGAGATAGCAGCACTCTTCCCCGAAGACGCCCACGAAGATCCCGACGACCCCGACGCGCTCGGCCTCCCGCCGCAGCTCATCCACGGCTTCCTCGTCCGCAAGACCGAGAAGGCCCACGGCACCGGTCGCCGCGTCGAAGGCTTCCTGAAGACCGGCGCCAAGGTCGTCATCGTCGACGACGTCTGCACCACCGGCGGCTCCACCATCACCGCGATCGAAGCCACCCGCGATGCCGGCATGGAGGTCGTTGCCGTCCTCTGTCTCGTCGACCGGGAACAGGGTGGGCGTCTCCACATCGAGCAGGCCCTGGCCGAGATCCCCACCGATGTCGACAAGGAGATTCCTTTCCTCTCCGTCTTCACCGCCAGCGACGTCCGCAAGGCGCATCTCGCTCTAAAATAGAGATTTACTCCTTCGTGATGACGATCTTCTCGCCGCCGAAGAGCTTCTTCTTGAGCTCGTAGAGCTCTCCGTCGTCACCCACGAGATAGGCGTTCAATGCGCGAGCCATCTGCGCAAGCTTGACGATCTGCTCTGGAGTCGGATTCTTGCACTCGATCTGATCTCCCGACCAGCGAAAGGCAGAGATCTCCCTCCATTGAATGGCGGGGTTCTGTGCCGCTCGATAGCGAATCTCTGCGCCGTCAGGGGTCGTGACGACCGAATCGAGCGAAGGAGACCAGCGCAGCTCCGGGTCGGCGGCGACCAGCGCCTCGACCTCATCCAGCAAAATGGGCTCTTCCTCGGCGTCGGCCCACTCGCGCGTTCGGACGATATGCAAGTCGTATCCCATCGATCTTCTCCCACAGCATCCTAACGCTTGACAGCTTTCCACGGCTGCGAAGGCAAGTGTGTGCCGTTCCCCCAGCCATAGAGGTCTGACCAATCACCCGGAGACGAAGCGTTCTCTCTTTGGCATTTGTGGGGAATTTCAGGTTTTTGTGGTGAATCCTTGGATTATCTTCGGGTTTTATCCCTGTTTCTTCGGGTTTTAACTGCAGTTTTCGGGTCGGTAAAATGTGGAAATTTGCATGGATTTTGTGGCAAAAAGATGGTTTTTTGCATGTCCTTGTTTTCCCCAGCGTCTTGACCTCACCTTCCGGAAGAGACGGTCCGGTGTCAGGGTTTGTCGACGGCGCCGTAGTCGGGAACGTGGGGGGTCAGCTTCCGGACAAGGAACTCCTGGAAGAGATTTCCGATGGCGCCCTCGGCGGTTCCGAGGAGGGCGTTGCCGAGGGTGAGGCCGATGCCGTCACGGTTCTCGGCGGGGTAGTAGGCGTTGGAGATGGCGGCGGTGGCGAGGTTGCCGAAGACGTTGGAGTAGTTGGGCTGCCACTTGCCGTTGTCGCCTTTGCAGATGCCGACGAACCGGATTGCATACCAGGCGCGGGATTTGATGGAGCCGGTGCCTTTATAGAAGTAGCGGGGGTCCTGGTGGAGGACCGAGGGCAGGATGGCTCCGGCGATGAAGGTGCTGATGGTGTCGTCGCCGTAGGAGGCACCGTAGCGGCGGCCGTAACCGGCGGCTCCCTGGCCGTATCCCGAGTAGGTGTTGCCGGCCTGTTCGATGCCGGCGACGACGCCGGTCATCAGGAAGGAGACGGGATCGATGGAGGTCTTCCAGGCCATGCCGAACTTCTGCTTCACCGTCATGGGTGCGGGATTCTGGATATAGGTGACGTAGAAGTTGGGAAAGATGGCGAGGACGCGCTGCTTCTCTTCGACTTCAACCTGGGCGGCGGCCACGTCTTCCCGGGAGGCGACGACATCGATGGTGGCCTGGGCGGCGGTGAGCGGGAGGGCAAAAGCGGGGGCTTCGGTGGTTTCGCCGGGGTTGGCGATTCCGGAGGCCCCGGTGATGGCGAGGCCGGCGGCCTTGACCGTGAGCGTGTAGGGGCCGGGTGGGATGGCGTCGAAACGGAAGCGGCCATCGGCGGTGGAAAGGGTGGTTTGCGGGGTGCGGGTGGGACCGGTGAGGGTGACGCGAGCGGACTCGACGGGGGTTCCGTGGATGTCCTTGACGGTGCCGGTGAGGGTGGATTGCAGTTGTTCAAAGCCGGGGGCTTCAGGGAGGGCTTCGTCCAAGAGGAGCGCCTGGGCGTGGAGGATGGGGCCAGCCGTCAGGCACGCGAGCAGGCACAGGAGTTGCAACGTTCTTTCCTGTTGCCGTTTCAGCATGGTTCTCCTGGGTGGACTACTGCGAGGATACACGGTGGCCTTATCCAAGGGTAGGTTCGAGGTGGGTTGTCAGCTTCGTCCCGACGACCAGGAGGCAGAACAAAGACAAAAGCGGACTGGTAACATCGAAGGTGACCTTATGACGACTTCTGCTTCTGCTCCAACTCGTGTCCGTATCGCTCCTTCTCCAACCGGCGACCCCCACGTGGGGACTGCTTATATTGGGCTTTTGAACTTTTTGTATGCGCGCCAGAGGGGCGGGCAGTTTGTGTTGCGGATTGAGGATACGGACCGGGCGCGGTTTGTGGCGACCTCCGAACAGCAGATCTTCGAGGCGCTGAAGTGGGTGGGGCTGGAGTGGGACGAGGGTCCGGATGTGGGTGGGCCGTATGGGCCGTACCGGCAGTCGGAGAGGACCGCGATCTATCGGGAGTATGTGCAGAAGCTGCTGGACAACGGCACGGCGTATAAGTCGTTCGAGACGGCGGAGGAGCTGGAGGCTCTGCGGAAGTCGCAGTTGGCGGCCAAGCTGCCGCCGCGGTACAACGGCGCGCACCGGGAGCTGACGGCGGAGCAGATTGCGGCGTATGAGGCTGAAGGGCGGGCTTCGGTGATTCGGCTGAAGGTGCCGGCGGAGGGCTCGACGACATTTCGCGATGAGCTGCGCGGGGAGATTACGTTCGACCACACGAACGTCGACGACCAGGTGCTGATGAAGTCGGATGGGTTTCCGACCTACCATCTGGCGAATGTCGTCGACGACCACTTGATGAAGATTACGGACGTGATTCGGGCGGAGGAGTGGATCTCTTCGACGCCGAAGCATGTGCTGCTGTACAAGGCGTTTGGGTGGGATGTGCCGAAGTTCTGGCATATGCCGCTGCTGAGGAATATCGATAAGTCGAAGATTTCTAAGAGGAAGAATCCGGTTTCGCTGATCTTCTACCGGCAGGCGGGATATCTGCCGGAGGCTCTGCTGAACTTCCTGGGGCTGATGGGCGGAGGGATGCCGCAGACGTCGGGGACGATTGAGGATAAGTCGAAGGCCGCTACAGCGGATATGTTCGATCTGGCGGGGATGATCGAGCGGTTTTCGTTCGCGAAGATCTCGCTGGGTGGGCCGGTGTTCGACCTGGTGAAGCTGAAGTGGCTGAACGGAGAGTATCTGCGGGCGCTGACGCCTGAGGCTTTCTTCGGGAAGATGCGGGAGACGGTGTTCTCGGATGCGTTTTTGAAGGAGCTGGTGCCACTGGTCCAGACGCGGATCGAGACGATGGGTCAGGTGGGAGATCTGACGGACTTCCTGTTCTCGGACAACGTGATGCCTTCGGCGGAGGTGTTTGTGCCGAAGAAGCGGACGATCGAAGAGACGATTGCGTTTGCCGGGGAGCTGCTGGCGGTGCTGGAGGCGACGGAGTGGACGGTCGCGGCGATTGAGCCGGCGATGAAGGAGCTGGGACTCGCGAAGGAGTGGTCGGTGAAGGAGAACTTCATGCTGCTGCGCGCGATTCTGACGGGGAAGACGGCGAGTCCGCCGCTGCTGGAGAGCTTGATTGTGTTTGGGAAGGCAAGATCGCTGGATCGGGTGCGGCGGTTTGTGGATGGGCAGAAGAAGATGTTGTTGCAGCGGAAGTAAGGGCTACTCCGCCAAGCGAATTCTTGAGAAATCCCGATAGCCGTTGAGTATCCTCACGATCCTCAACGGCTTTGCCTTTGGTTCGAAGACCACTGAGTATCTTCGTAACGGGCGACGACCAAGATGCGTGTTGTGCTTTCTGAAAACTCCGGTCGGCGAACTGGGATGTTTCAAGGACCGCACGGCGCACGAGTCAGCATGCTTTGGACTGTCGTCTGCGATCTAAAGCCAGATGGAACGGATATCGCGTCGTGCGATCCAGGTAAGAACGTACCGATTCATGCGGCGGGCTGGCGCCGGGCGAACCACTGCTCCCTGAGCTCGTCCAGATCGCGCTCCATCTCTTCCTGGGTGAAAACCTCACCGCGTTCGCCCTGGGCGATCGACTCGGTGAGAAGCCGACGCTCTTCGTCGAACGCGAGGCGCAAATCGAGAAGCTCAATTGCTTCCGCTATGTAATCCTCTCCGCTGGCGAAACGTCCGGGCTCAATTCCGGCCTGGACCATGGCTGCGTGCTCGGGGTTGAGGCGGATTTTCATGGCGATAGCGCACCACCGTTACTTGGCGACGACCATCACTTTGACCGGCAGGGTTTTCGGTGGGTAGCAGGCTGCGTGGTCGCAGGCCTGATAGCGGAGGGTGCCTTCGAGGACGTGCTCGCCGGGGGTGGCCTCTACAGGTAGCTTGACGGTGAAGGTGCCGGAGTAGACGTCCAGTTTTTCATTGGGGTCGAAGCTGAAGCTGTATTCGGTGCCCTTGGGGTACTCAATGGGGCCGGGCTTGATTCCTTCGGCTGGATTGAGCTTCAGGTTGGTGGGGATGAGGAGCTCGGACTTGGGGGTGTGGGAGTTTACGTGGAAGCCGTCGATAACCTGGAAGCGTAGTTCCACGACGGACTTCTTGTTGGGCTTTACCGTCTGCTGGTCGGAGGCGTAGACGACGTAGCCCTTGGGCTTGGGCGGGGCGTCCATGACGTTGAGCTGCAGGAGAGCGGCACCGAGGAGCAGAGCGCGGGCGATCACTGGCCGGCTCCTGCTGGCTGCGCGGCGGCGCCGATGATCTTCTTGATGTTGGCTTCGACCTCGTCTTTGGGTGCGAGGCCTACGGTCTCTTCGACGATGGTGCCGGTTTTGTCGACGTAGAAGGAGGTGGGGAGAGAGTCGACGCCGCCGTAGAGGTTGGCGACCTTGTTATCCGTCAGGAGGATGGGGTAGGAGACGCCGGTCTTCCTGGCGGTCTTGATGATCTCGTCCTTGGGGGCGTCGTCTTCAGCGATACCGAGGATCTCGAAGCCGGAGTCTTTGTATTTGCTGTGGAACTCCTCGAACCAGGGCATCTCGAGCTTGCAGGGAGCGCACCAGGTGGCCCAGAAGTTGATGAGAACGGGGCGCCCCTTGTAGTCGGAGAGCGAGACCTTCTTGCCCTCGGAGTTGACGAGGGTGAAGGCGGGGGCAGGCTTGCCCTTGAAGGTTCCGGCGGAGTTGCCGCTCATGGCGGCGGCGGTCTGGCCGGGGACATCCTTGGTGAGGATGACGCGGTTGGCGCTGGCCTCCTGCATGGCTTTGGTACTGGCGCGGCGATTATGCACGCCGGCCCAGATCAACAGGCTGATTCCTACGACCATTACCAGCAAAACACCGACCTTACGCATCAGAAGACTCCTCGCCGGGAAAACACGGCTCGTACCAGTTTACGCCTGTACATGCGACTGATATGTCTGATGTTGGTTACAGACGGAGGGTGCTTTTGTTTGTCCTGCGGGATGGGCCCGCTGCGCGGGCGGGGATCTATCGGTGACGTGGATGCCGGTCCGGGGTGCGTGGACTCGCGCGGTTCGTTTCCTGGCCGCCGGTTTTGCCGCAGACTAGTAGTTTTTGGGGAGCATGCGGTCGTAGGTCGCGCGGACGATGCCGTAGCACTCGCAGGTTTTGGATTCGAGCAGAGGACGGTCGATGAGGCGGATGCGGCCGCGGCTGTAGTCGATGGCGCGAAGACGCTGGAGTTCGCCGGCGGCCACGGTGACGGTGGAACGGCGGGAGCCGAGCATCTGGGCGAGGAACTCCTGGGTGAGCATGAGTTCGTTGGACTCGGTGCGGTCGGCGGAGGTGAGGAGCCAGCGGGCGAGGCGGGCTTCGACGGCGTGCATGCGGTTGCAGAGGACGGATTGGGTCATCTGAACCATCTGCATGTAGGCGAAGTCGTAGACCATCTGGGCGAAGGGGCCGCCCTTGAGGAACTCCTCGCGGAGGATGGAAGCGCGGATGCGGAAGCCGGCACCGGCACCCTGCATGACGACAGAGTGCGACATCTGGGGGTGGCCGAGGAGGGCGCAGAGTCCGGAGAAGCCCTCGCGTCCGACCAGGCCGACTTCGACCGACTCTCCTTTTTCCGTGAGGGCGTCGGTGGAGATGAGACCGCTGATGGGAAAGTAGATGGACTCCACAACCTGGTTGGGGAGTGAGAGCTGCATGTTGAGCGGCAGTTCCACGGGGATGAGGAAACGGACGAGCGCCTGAAATTGCTCTTCAGGAAGTCTCGACAGGATCAGGTTGCGTGGCCTATTGCTGCGTGGCACGGGGAGGTCGGTTATCAACTCACTCTTTCCTAACAAAATGTCTCAGCGGCGGGCGTCTATGGCTCCGGCGGGATACCGGTCTCAGTCGTCTTTTGCGGATGTCAGGACTAAAGCTACTCGTCGCGATTCCTTAAGTCTGTCGCGTATCACACACATGTGAAATTGTCAGTTGAATTTGTGTCAGGTGGCATTCTTTCGATAGAACTCGCAAGCGATGAAAGTCGTGCGGTGTGCAAGTCGGATGGCCAACGCCTAGAATGAGGTTGTTCGATAAAAACCATTTTTGATCAGTTCTCCGGAAGGTATCAGGATCGTTATGCACCGTTGGTCCCAACTGTTTATCCCCACTCTTCGTGAAGCTCCCACCGATGCTGAAGTCGCCAGCCACAAGCTGCTTTTGCGCGGCGGTTATGTGCGCCAACTGGGCGCGGGCATCTACTCGTATCTCTTTCTTGGCAACCGGTCGGTGAAGAAGATCGTTGCCATTATCCAGGAGGAGATGGACAAGATTGGCCAGGAGATGTTTCTGCCGACGATCCTGCCGCGGGAGATCTGGGAAGAGAGCGGACGCTGGGCTGGGATGGGTGAGAATATGTTCCGGTTGAAGGACCGGAAGGGCGCGGACCTGTGCCTGGGCATGACCCACGAAGAGGTGATGACGGACATTGCGCGCAAGGAACTGCAGAGCTACAAACAGTTGCCGCAGATCTGGTACCAGATTCAGACGAAGTTCCGCGATGAGCCGAGGCCGAAGTCAGGTCTGCTGCGGGTACGGCAGTTCACGATGAAAGACTCGTACTCGTTCGATATCGACGAGGCGGGGCTGGACGTGAGCTACATGAAGCACGACGCGGCGTATCGGCGGATCTTCGAGCGGTGCGGGCTGGAGTTCGTGGCGGTTGAGGCGGATTCGGGCTCGATGGGCGGATCGCAGTCCCAGGAGTTCATGGTCTATACGGAGGCGGGCGAGGATTTGATAGCATCGTCACCGAGCGGGTATGCGGCGAACCTGGAGAAGGCGGTCTCGGTGCTGGCACCGGTGGAGGACCTGCCGGCGACGGGCGATGGGATGCCGGAGCTGGTGTTTACGCCGGGTAAGGGCGCGATCGCGGATATCTGCGAGTTCTTGGGGATTCTGCCTTCGCAGGACATCAAGTGCGTGGCGTTCATGGGGATTCCGTCGAAGGCGGGCGATCCGCTGCGTCCGATTGCGGCGTTTTTGCGGGGCGACCACCAGGTGAATGAGACCAAGCTGTGTGCGGTGACGGGTGTCGCGGAGCTGCGGCCGATGTTGCCGGAGGAACTGGCGGTCTATATCGGTGGACCTGCCGGGTACCTTGGGCCGGTCGGGATTGCCGAGGTGATGACGCAGGGTTCGCTGAATGGGCTGAACTCGGGTAAGGCCGTCGATAAGGTCAAGGGGGTGTTCCGGGCGAATCCCGAGGAGGGCCTGAAGACGATTGTGGTGCTCGATCCGGGGCTGGATGGGCGGAAGAACCTCGTCGCCGGAGCGAACCAGATGGATTATCACTACCGCAATGTGACTCCGGGGCGGGACTTTACGCCTACGATGACGGCTGATGTGCGGAACATTCTCGAAGGGGAGGCCGATCCGATTGGCGGATTGCCGCTACGGCTGGGCAAGGCGGTCGAGATTGGGCACATCTTCAAGCTGGGGTACAAGTACACCAAAGCGATGGGCGCTTCCGTGCTGAACAAGGACGGCAAGGAGACGATGCCGATCATGGGATGCTACGGGATCGGGGTGGAGCGGATTCTGACGGCTGCCATTGAGACCTCGGCGGCGAAGAATGGCGGGGCGTATGCGCTGCCGGCTTCGATCGCTCCCTTCCAGGTGGTGGTTACGGTCACGAACGTGTCGGAGGCTGCGCTGCTGGCTGCGGGCGAGCAGGTGGCGGCCGACCTGACCAAGGCGGGGTTCGATGTGCTGCTGGATGACCGGGACGAGCGGGCCGGGGTGAAGTTCAAGGATGCGGATCTGATCGGGATTCCATATCGCGTGAATGTCGGACGCGGCGTCGCCGAAGGGCTGTTGGAGCTTGTGGACCGGCTGAAGGGGACGAGCACGAACGTAGCGATTGCGGCGATCTCCGGATTGTTGGGGAGTGCTCTCGAAGCCACGGAACCCAGCGTTTAGTTCTGGTGATCCGTTCCAGGTGTACGTTTTGGTCCGGTTAGCCACCCGCCGCGTTGAAAGTTCGTGGCGGCGTGAAAACCCACATCTCAGAAATGAGATGTGGGGCACCCGACTTTGTGGCGGGGTGGGTATCCGGAACTACACGGTGTGGATCGCCGTATTGGCTCCTGAGCGGCGATAATGGGAGTGCAGGCCGGAGTGCCAGTTGTTGTGAGATGACGTAAGAGCAGAGACAGGGCTTCGCGATTTGGCGAAAGACACGGTCCGAACCTGATCCAACTTTTTCGAGTGACTTCAGGACTTTCTACCGGTGCGGGTTGGGCCTGCGCCAGGAACGAGACTCACTTTGGCTGTGAAAGTAAAGTATGGCTCCGGCGGGAAACCGCGCGGGTTCTTTTCGAGCATCTTCCGCGGAGTGGTGGTGCTGGCGCTGGCAGGTCTGCTGGTGTTCACGGCGGTCTTTATTTACTACTACTTCCAGTATGAGAAGGTAGTCGACGACCGGCTGGCGGCGGGACCGATTTTCAACTCTGTCGCGCAGATCTATGCGGCACCGCATGAGATCCGGACGGGGCAGCACCTGACGGCGGGGTATATCGCGCAGCAGTTGCGGACGGCGGGATACAACTCGAATCCGGAGCTGGGCAAGTTCGAGCTGAAGGGCGACAACATCCTGATCAAACCGGGAAGACAGTCGTACCACTCGACCGATGGCGCGACGATCAATACGCAGGACAATATCGTTCAGTCGATCACGGCAGAGAACGGGGTGGCGCTGCGTTCGTATGAGCTGGAGCCTCTGCTGATTACAGCGCTGTCGGAGGACAAGGGCAGGGCGAAGAGGCGGCTGGTGACGTACAAGGAGATTCCTCCGCACCTGGTGCAGGCCGTTGTCGCGATTGAAGACCGGCGTTTTTTCGAGCACTCGGGCGTGAACTTTGTGCGTATTGCGAAGTGCGCGGTGGTGGATGTGGTATCGCATAAGATGAGCTGCGGCGGATCGACGCTGACGCAGCAACTGGCGCGCGGGTTCTTTCTTTCGCCGGATAAGAAGATTACGCGCAAGCTGCGGGAGATCATGATCTCGTTCCAACTGGAGTCGCACTTTTCGAAGCAGCAGATCTTCGAGATGTATGCGAACCAGATCAACCTGGGGCAGAGGGGATCGTTCTCGATCAACGGATTTGGCGAGGCTTCGCAGGCATTCTTCGGCAAGGACATCAAGCAGCTCGATCTGGCGCAGGCGGCGTTGCTGGCGGGCATGATCCAGAGGCCGAACTACTTTTCGCCGTATAAGCATCCGGAGCGGGCGCTGGAGCGGCGAAATCTGGTGCTGGACTCGATGGTGGAGACCACCGCGATTACGACGACGGAGGCGGAGCATGCGAAGGCGGAGCCGCTGAAGCTGGCTCCGCCGAATGTGGATGCGAGCGAGGCACCCTACTTCGTCGACCTGGTGCATGACCAGTTGGTGCAGCGGGTGAACGACCAGGACCTGGCGCACCAGAGCCTGCGGATCTACACGTCTCTGGACCCGGAGCTGCAGCGGGTGGCTTCGGAGGCGGTCGACATGGGGATGAAGAACGTCGACGAGATGGTGCGGAAGGCGCATAAGAAGGGCGCGACGGATATTACGTATCCGCAGGTTTCGCTGGTGGCGCTGAATCCGCATACGGGGCAGATTCTGGCCCTGGTGGGCGGGCGGAACTATGGGGTAAGCCAGTACAACCATGCGACGGCGAAGAGGCCTACGGGGTCGATCTTCAAGCCGTTTGTGTATGCGACGGCGTATGCGCAGTCGGTGGAGGGTCGGTCGCTGCCGGAGGGTGGGACGTTTACGGCGGTGACGAAGCTGAACGACGTGCCGACGACGTTTACGTTCGACAACGGACGGCAAACGTACTCGCCGGGCAACTACAAGGATGAGTACCACGGGGTGGTGACGGCGATCTATGCGCTGGCGCACTCGCTGAACAATGCGACGATCTCGCTGGGGCAGCAGGTGGGGTTTGAGAATGTGGCGGCTCTGGGACGGGCGAGCGGAATTTCGGCCGCACGTGGAACGCCCGCGGTGTCGCTGGGTTCGTATGACGCTACGCCGGTGGATATGGCGGGCGCGTATACGGTGTTCGCGAATAACGGCGTGCATCTGAATCCGTGGATGCTGGCGAGTGTGCGGAACGCGAACGGGGATATCGTTGCGGATTTTGCTCCGGAGGCGCGGCAGGTGCTGGATCCACGGGCTGCGTACCTGACGCAGTCACTGCTGGAAGGCGTGATGAACTTCGGGTACGGGACGGCGGTGCGGAAGCTGGGTTTTACGGCTCCTGCAGCCGGCAAGACGGGAACCAGCCATGATGCGTGGTTTGCGGCGTATTCGTCGAATTTGATCTGCGTCGTGTGGATCGGGAACGACGACTATACGGACGTGAAGCTGTCGGGCGCGATTGCGGCGGCGCCGATCTGGGCGGAGTTTATGAATCGCGCGGTGAAGCTGCCGCAGTACTCGGATACGAAGCCGTTTACGCCCCCGGATGGGGTGACGAACTACCGGATCGATACGGCGTCGGGATTGCTGGCGGATGCGAGCTGTCCGAATGCGTTTACGGCGGCGTTCCTGAATGGGACGGCTCCGCAGTCGACGTGCAGCAGGATGGGGGAGAGCCCGCAGACGCTGGTGCAGGACCTGTATGGGAATACGGCTCCGGCTCCACAGCCTGTGCCCCAGTAAAAGCAAAGAGTACGGGGATGCCAAGGACGAGAGACGGATAAAAACAGGCAACAGCATTGTTCTCATCCGTCTTTCTCCGTTTGCTCTCTGTTCTTAGCAGGTGGGGCGGTAGCGTTTCCGAGGTCGGGTGGCGTTGCCGGAGGGGGCTTCGGCGAAGGGCTGGCAGGTGGGGCACCAGTAGGTGGAGCGGGCCTGTTCGCCTTGTTTGCGCATCTGGATGAGGGTTCCGCAGCGGCGGCACTCCTCGCCGCGACGACCGTAGACCCAGAGGCGTTCTTCGCGGTCCATAGAACCGGTGGTCTGGCGCTTGCCGGGAGCCTCGGGGGAGACGTTGAGCTGCATATAGCGCTGGGAGAGGTCGGCGATGTGCTCGATCTCTTTTTCCGAGAGGGTGGCGATGGGGCGGAAGGGATTGACGCCGGCGCTGAAGGGAATTTCGGACTTGTAGACGTTGCCCAAGCCGGCCATGACGCGCTGGTTGAGGAGGGTGACGCCGACCTCGGCGGTGGGGTTCTCGCGGGCGTGTTTCCTGAGGGCGTCGATGCCGGACTGCGGGGTGAAGGCGGCGGAGAGGATGTCGGGGCCGAGTTGGGGGATCTGGGTGTGGCGCTCGAGGGAGCGCTGGGTGTGAAACTCGGCGATCTGGGCGTTGAAGAGGACAGCTTGGAAGCCCTCGACCTCAAGGACGACGCGCATTTTGGAGCGGGCCATCCACCACTTTTCGCCGCTGCGGTAGATGTGCCAGGAGCCGCTCATGAGCATGTGGGAGACGAGGATGAGATCGCCGGAGAAGCGGATGAGGAGCCACTTGCCGCGGGGTTCCACCTTTTCTACGGTTCGGCCGGGGATGGGAGCGTCGTCATGGATGCGGGCGAGGTGGGCGAAGCCGGTGTCGAAGGCGGTGACGGTCTTGCCTTCGAGCGCCTTGGCGAGGGCTCGGGCGGCTCGGTAGATGGTGTCGCCTTCGGGCACTTCGCTTCCCTCCTCGGGATTGGATGCGCTACTCGACGGGGATGGACGTGCGGTCCTGGAGCTCCTCGTCGACGAGGTGGGCGGTGATGGGTAGGCCTCCAATGGAGGAGGCGACGTGGCGCGTGGCTTCTCCGACCGCGGCGGCGACATCGGCGCTCGAAGCGGCCTTGTCGTTCACCATGTAGAAGACGTCGGTGTGGCCGTTGCGCTTGAGGAGGAGCAGGTCGATGTTGGAGTTCTTGAAATCGTCAATTTGGGCGAGAGCCTGAGAGAGGCTCTGAGCCTCGGCTTTGGTGGCGGAGCCGCTGTAGAGGATGGTGCCCTTGTCGCCGAAGGGGACGTGAGGGCTAAGCATGAACTCGCGGTAGAGTCCGCCTTCGAAGTGATCGTGTTTCGCGAGGGCCTGGAGGCTGATGACGGCGATGGTAAGGCCGGCGAGGGCGACCATTGCGGTGCGCGCGACGGGCAGACGGCGGGTTCCAGCCACGGCTGGGCGGGCGAGGAAGACGCCGCAGAGGAAGCCCGCGACAAAGCCTCCGCCGTGCGCGGAGAGGTCGGTGGTCTTGCTGGAGAGGCCGAAGAAGAGGTTGTAGAGGAGGAAGACGCCGGCGGACTGGGCGATGGATTTCGAGCGCTCGGCCGGGATGATGCCGCGCTGGACGACGAGGAAGGCGAGCAGGGCTCCGTAGACCCCGAAGATGGCTCCGGAGGCTCCGGCGGAGGTGGTGAGGGGGTGGATGGCGAGTGAGACGATGCTGCCGCCGAGGCCGGCGAGGAGGTAGAGGATCAGGAAGCGGGTGCGGCCGTAGAGGAGCTCGGTGAAGGGGCCGACCTGGTAGAGGATGTACATGTTCATCCCGATGTGCAGGATGCCGAAGTGGAGGAAGGTGGAGGTGAGGATGCGCCACCATTCGCCGGTAAGGGTGAGCGGGCCGAAGTCGGCTCCCCAGGGGAGGACGTCGGTGGAGGTGGGGCTGATGGGGGAGATGCCCTTAAGGCACATAGCGGCGTAGACGAGGACGTTGAGCGCGATGAGGGTCCAGGTGACGATGAAAAAAGACTGGGGGATGACCTGGGCCGGGGTGGGGTCGAGCGGGGGGAGATATTCGGGGGTGGGCTCTTGCATGGGGGCTCCGGTGTATCTGTCTTATCCTATCGGTTCCTGCCAGCCGGCCCGCTGCGCGCGGGGCGGGCCTTCGTGACTTCTCTTCCTATCGTGGCGGCGTAGGATCGCGCGGGCCTAGCGCTGCTCAGCATGGACAGCGCTAAGGGCGGCCGAGGGTGGGGGCGGCGGTGCGGCGGAGGTGGAATCCCATGGCGCCGGGTTGGAAGCCGGCTTCCTGGAGGGGTTTGGCGAGCCAGTGTTCGGCGGTGGGGGTGTTATTGATGGAGGCGATGAGCATGCCACCCTCGATCTGGGCTTTGGTGACTAAGAATTCGGCTAGATTCTTGGCGGTGTTGGAGCGGGCTGGTTCTTCTTCGGGGAGGAAGACCTGGACGTTGGGATTGGCGCGCCGGACGTAGGCGGCCAGGGCTCCGTCGATGAGGATGACACGTGCGCCTACACTGCGGGTGAGGCTGGTTCCCTCCTGGGCGGTGGGCCACTTGAGGAGGGCTCCGTAGGGGTTGGCGGGGTCGGTGGCAGCTAGCTGGAGGAGTTCGGGCTTGGCTTCGTTTTCGATGCGCAGGGAGCGGAGGAGATCGACGGCGGCGGGCTGGGCGAACTGGGTGGCTCCGAGGTCGGCGGCGAAGAAGCCGCGGCGGACCTTGCCGGATTCTTCGAGGGCCTTCATGACGTCATAGATGGCGGAAAAGCCTCCGGGGAGGTTTTCGGCGTGGGCGGTCTCGCGGAAGACCACGCCGTAACGGGTGAGAAGCTGCTGGGCGATGGCGTGGGACCACTGGGTTGGGTTGCGGTTCTCCTGAGCGGCCGGCTGGAGAGCCCAGCGGCCTTGCGCGGTGGGAGGTGTGGTGCGGCGGGAGCGGAAGCCGGTTTGGGTTGGGCGCTTGGTTTGCTTGGTGACGCGGGGTTCGCAGTAGGCGCGCAGGGCCTGCATGGCGTCGTTGGTGATGAGGCCTTTCCAGACGAGGGACCAGAGGGCTTCGAGGGTCTCGCCGGGGTAGCCTCCGCCGAGTCCGTCGTGGAGATCCTGGAAGAAGCTGGCTCCGCGTTTGGCGAGGAAGGCTAGGATGTCGGATTCTTTCGAGCCTGGGGTGATCTCGACGGGTGAGCGCGGGGGCCAGAGGGCGGTGAGGCGGTCGGCGAGGTACAGGCCGATGCGGCCGTCTCGCTCGCCGAGGGGGTCGAGGCCGACCCAGGTGACCTCGCCGGCGGCGATGAGGCGGTCAAGGTCGGAGGGCTGATAGTTGGTGATGCGGGCCGGGAGAATCTCGGTTTCGAGGATAGAGGCGGGGATGGGCGCGCCCTGCAGGTTTTCGATGACGTCGAGGAGGGCGTCGAGGCCTCGGCGGGGTTGGACGACTCCCTGCCAGCGGGTGAGGAGGCGGGCGAGGGTGCGCTGTTCGACTGGCTCAACTTCTTTGCGGAGGCGGGCGAGGGATTTTCGGCGGATACTGCGGAGGATCTCGTGGTCGCACCACTCGCGGTGGATGCCTCCGGGGCGGAAGGCACCTTCGAGGACGCGGCCGGTCTGGACGAGGTGGTTCAGGGTTTGGTCGACGGTCTGGGTGGAGAGCTCGAAGCGGTCGGCGGCATCGTGGGTGGTGAAGGGGCCGTGGGTGCGGGCGTAGCGGCGAATGAGGTCGAGGAGGGCGTCGGGGACGGCTTCGAGGAACGCGGTGGGCAGGCCCGGAGGTAACGGCACGCCTAACGCGTCGCGGTAGCGGGCGGCGTCTTCGGCGGCGATGTAGCGCTTTTCTCCGGCTACGGTGATCTCGATGACGCGGCGGGCACGGATGAGTTTGGTGATGGTTTCGGCGGTGGGGTCGTCTACGCTGCGGGCACGGAGCTCGGGGCGGGTGAGGTCGCCGATGCGGAGGAGGAGGTCGTGGACACCGTCCATGGACTTGGCGCGGTAGCCCTCGGCGGTGGCTTGGGCCTGCTCTTCGGTCTCTTCGATGGCGGAGAGGTCGAGGAGCTCGCGGAGGTCGGCGTCACCCATGAGTTCGCGGAGCTGGTCCTGGTCGATGGAGAGGACCTGGGCGCGGCGTTCGGCGAGGGGGGCATCTCCGTCGTAGAGGAAGTTGGCCATGTAACCGAAGAGGAGCGCGGAGGCGAAGGGCGAGGGGGTACGGGAGTCGACCGAGTGGACACGGATGGTGCGGTTGGCGATGAGGTTGAGGGTTTCGAGCAGGGCGGGCATGTCGAAGACGTCGCGGAGGCACTCACGATAGGCCTCGAGGAGGATGGGGAAGGAAGCATAGCGGCTGGCCACGGCTAAGAGATCGTAGGAGCGTTTGCGCTGCTGCCAGAGTGGGGTTCGGCCGTCTCCACGGCGGCGAGGGAGGAGAAGGGCGCGGGAGGCGGCTTCGCGGAACTTGGCGGCGAAGAGGCTGGTGGAGCCTAGCTGACGGAGGACGAGTTCGGCAGCCTCCGAGGGTTCGAGGAGGAGGTGCTCGATGGGGGGTGGGTCGTCGGTGTCGGGGAAGCGGAGGACGAAGCCATCTTCGGTGTACATGGACTCGACGTCCATGCCGAGGGCGTGGAGGCGGGCGACGGCCGCCATGGACCAGGGGATATGGACGCGGGAGCCGAAGGGGGTGAGGCAGCACATGCGCCAGTCGCCGAGCTCGTCGCGGACGCGCTCGATGACGATGGTGCGATCGTCGGGGACCTGGACGGTGGCGAGCTCCTGATCAGCGAGGTAGCGGAGGACGTTTTCGGCGGCCTGCGGGGCGAGATCGTGGTCCTGCGTGAGGGTGGTGATGGCGAGGGAGCGGGGCATCTCGCGGAGGGTGCGGACCAAGGCTCCGATGCGGCGGCCAAATTCTAACGGGCGGCCTGCCAGGTCGCCGTGCCAGAAGGGGATCTTGCCGGGGTCGCCGGGGGCGGGCGAGACGAGGACGCGGTCGTGGGTGATCTCTTCAATGCGCCAGGTGGAGGCTCCGAGAATGAAGGTCTCGCCCGGCCTGGTCTCGAAGACCATCTCCTCGTCAAGCTCGCCGACGCGAATGGGCTTGGCGTGAGAGCCGGCGAGGAAGACGCCGTAGAGGCCCCGATCGGGGATGGTGCCGCCATTGAGGATGGCGATCATCTTGACGCCTTTGCGCGGGGTGAGCCAGTTGCGGTTGCGGTCCCAGGTGATGCGGGGACGGAGCTCGGCGAATTCGTCGGAGGGGTAGCGGCCGGCGAGCATGTCGAGGACGCCTTCGAAGACGTTGCGGGTGACGGCGGCGAAGGGGGCGGAGCTTCGGACGATGGAGAAGAGTTCGTCGTAGGAGATGCCAGGGTCTTCGTCTTCGTCGGTGGTCTTTTTGGTGGGAGTCGGTACGTTGGGTGGTTGGGCGATGATGGCGACGATCTGCTGGGCGAGGACGTCAAGGGGGTTGCGGAGGAAGCGGGTGGATTCGACGTGGCCCTCGTGCATGGCGCGCGTGACGGCGGCGCAGGCGATGAGGTCGGCACGGTACTTGGGAAAGATGATGCCGGCGGAGGGGACGCCGACGGAGTGTCCGGCGCGGCCGATGCGCTGCATGCCGCTGGCGACGGACGGCGGCGCGCCGATCTGAACGACGAGGTCGATGGCGCCCATGTCGATGCCGAGTTCGAGGGACGATGTCGCAACGAGGGCTTTGATCTTGCCGGCTTTGAGGAGCTCTTCGATCTCGCTGCGCTGGGCTGCGGATAATGAGCCGTGGTGGGCGCGGGCGATCGGCTCTTCAGCCAGATCGTTGATGGCTCCGGCGAGACGCTCGGCGATGCGGCGGGCGTTGACGAAGATGAGGGTGCTGGTTCGCTTGCGGATGATCTCGAGGAGGCTGGGATAGATGGACTGCCAGATGCTGGTGCGCTTGGGGCCCTGGGAGGCTGGGCCGCTGGGGAGTTCTTCGATTTCGCCGAGGCGGGCCATGTCTTCGACCGGGACCTCGACGCGCAGTTCGAGGACCTTGCGGGCACCGGCGTTGACGATGGTGACGGGGCGGTAGAGGATCGCACCCTCTTCGCGGCGGGCGTCGTCGGCCTCGGTGCGGGCCTGTCCGGCTACTTCGAGGAGAGCGGTGGGGACTTCGCCCGCAGTGTTGGCTACGAGGTGGGCATCGGTTGCGGGGCTGGTGGAGGCTGCGCCTTCGGCTCCACCGAGGAAGCGGGCTACCTCCTCCAAGGGGCGCTGGGTGGCGGAGAGGCCGATACGCTGGAGGGTTCTTCCCTGCTGGCGAACGAGGGCTTCGAGGCGCTCGATCGAGAGGGCCATGTGGGCTCCGCGCTTGGTGGGAACCAGGGCGTGGATCTCGTCGATGATGATGGTTTCCACGGTGCGTAAGGTTTCGGCCGCCTGCGAGGTGAGGAGGAGGTAGAGGGATTCAGGCGTGGTGATGAGGATCTCGCCGGGGTGACGGGCGAAGCGGGCGCGCTCTTTGGTGGGGGTGTCGCCGGTGCGGACGGAGATCTCGGGAGTGCGGAAGGGGATGTTCTCGCGGCGGGCCATGTTGGCGATGCCGGCGAGGGGGCTGCGGAGGTTGCGCTCTACGTCGACCGCGAGGGCTTTGAGCGGGGAGAGGTAGATGACTTTGCAGCCGGGCTCGGCGTTCGGGGCGCGGAGCATGAGGCGGTCGAGACACCAGAGGAAGGCGGTGAGGGTTTTGCCGGTGCCGGTGGGGGCGAGGATCAGGGTGGATTCGCCGCGAGCGATGGCCGGCCAGCCCTCGATCTGCGGGGCGGTGGGAGAGTCGAAGACGGCGCGGAACCACTGGGCGGTGATGGGATGAAAGAGGGCGAGTGCGGCGTCGGCTCCGCTGTCTGGCGGGGGCTGCTTCGTTTTGGTTTTCTTTGCGGCCATCGATTCCCTGTTGTCCATCGTGGACTAAGTGGGGTTCGATGCACAAACGTCGACCCTGGGGGTTTGTGGCGGGGTGGAAACCCGCCCCGCAGAAACACGAGGAGGGCATCCGTTTTGGTGGGAATCTTAGATAGCAGGGCGGTAGAGGTAGGTGCCTTCGATGGTTTGTGCGTGGAAGAGAGGGGTGGAGTCTTCGGCTTGTTCCGACGCTCCCAGGATGAGGTAGCCGTCGGGGGCGAGATGACGGTGCATATTGGCGAGCACGTTGGTCCGGTCGGCGGGAGTGAGGTAGAGGAGGACGTTGCGGAGAAGGATGAGGTCGAAGCGCGGCAGGGGAGGCAGAGGGGCACAGAGGTTGGCGCAGCGGAAGTCGCAGAGATCGGCGATGCGGGGATGGACGGTCCACTCGTTAGCGTGATGGGTGAAGTAACGGTCGAGGATGCGAGAAACGAGGCCGCGGTGAACCTCGTTCGCGCGGAAGTGGCCGCGCTGGGCGTAGTCGATGGCGTGACGGGAGATGTCGGTGCCGATGATGCGGATGTCCCAGTCGGCGAGTTGCGGGAAGAGATCGGCGAGGAGGATGGCGAGCGAGAAGGCCTCCTGCCCGGTGGAGGCGGCGGCGCTCCAGATGCGGAGGCGGCGGGTGGGCTGACGGAGGCGGATGAGGGTGGGGAGGATTGTGGTGTGGAGAACCTCGAAGAGGCACGCGTCCCGGAAGAAGCTGGTCTCGGAGACGGTCAGCGATTCAGGCGTGGGGCCTGGGAGGACAGCGCGGAGAAGGCTGGCGTGATCGCCGAGGGTGGGGAGTCCGGCTAGACGGGAGATGGGGGTGAGGCGGGTGTCGAAGAGAGGCTGGGTGGGAGGTTCGACCGCGTCGCGTAGACAGGCGTCATCGTGGTCGGACGGCATTCGATTTTTCTCCCCAGGCGATTGTGTCTTCTCAGGGTTTATCGGTGGGGAGGGTGATTTCTTGAGGTCTCACTGCGCGATGCGGCTTTCCTGAATCCTGGGCAGGAGCTCCGGTCGAGAGGACGAGCTTTCCGTTCGGCGAGGATTTATGTGAGCTTGTGGGTGTGGAGGTAGCGGAGGACCTGCTCGACGGACCAGTCGAGGTTGTCGGTGCCTTCGACGGTCAGGCTGGCGTGCTGGGCGGAGGGCAGGACGTAGAGGTCGGCCATGGGTCGGGCGGTGGCGTTGTACTGGTCGATGACGCACGCTTCGGTGCGTCCACGCTCGCGGACATCGCGATGGATGCGGCGGTGAAGGCAGAGATCGTGCGGGGCGTTGACGTAGATGCTGACGTCGTAGAGAGCGCGAAGGCAATCGTAGTGCAGGGCCAGGATGCCTTCGACGAGCAGGACGCGGGTGGGCGTGATGGATTCGGTCCGGTTGGCGACGCGGGTGTGCGTGGCGAAGTCGTAGATGGGTCGCTCGATGGGCTGACCGGCGGCGAGGCTCTGGACGTGCTCGATGAGGAGAGGCTCCTCGATGGAGTCGGGATGGTCGAAGTTCTGGAGGGCGCGTTCGGCGGGAGGGAGATGGGCGAGGTCGCGGTAGTAGAAGTCGAGGGGAAGGAGGGTCGCGTCGAGCTGGCTGGTGAGTTCGCGGGCGAGGGTGGTTTTGCCGGAGCCACTACAACCGGCGATGCCGATGACGAGAGGACGGCTGGGTAGGGTGAGTTGCATGGGTGGTTTGTTGCCCTCTGGTTACAGAGTATCGCCCACACACCCACATCTCAAACGTGAGATGTGGGCATCCGGTCTGGAGACCATGCGGCGTCGATCTGGGGGATGAGCGCGAGAAGGAGTGAGGTGAAGCGGGCTTCGGCTTTGAGGCCGAACTCCATGACCTCTTCGTGGTTGATGGCCTGGTCGAGTACGCCGGCGGCCATGTTGGTGACGAGCGAGAGGCCGAGGACCTGGAGGCCCATGTGACGGGCGATGATGACCTCATGGACGGTGGACATGCCGACGAGGTCGGCACCGAGGGTGCGGAAGGCACGGATCTCAGCGGGAGTCTCGTAGGAGGGGCCGAGAACGGCGAGGTAGACGCCTTCGGGGAGGTCGATTCCCTGCTTCGCGGCTTCCTTCTGAGCGAGTTCGCGCAGGGTCCTGGAGTAGGCGGCGCTCATGTCGAAGAAGCGCTGGGCGGCTCCGGGAACGAGAGCGAAGCGGGGCTCATTGGGGCCGAGGGCGGCGTTGGTTCCGGTGAGGTTGATGTGGTCGGAGAGTGCCACGAGGCCACCCTGGGTGTACGACGTGTTGATGCCGCCGGCGGCGTTGGTGACGATGAGGGACCTGCAGCCGAGTTGGCCGAGGACGCGGGTGGGAAAGGTGACCTCGGGCATGGCGTAGCCTTCATAGGCGTGGACGCGGCCCTGCATGACGGCTACCGGGATGCCCGCGATTGTCCCGATGACGAGCTTGCCGGAGTGTCCGGCGACGGTGGACTGCGGGAAGTGGGGGATGTCGGCGTAGGGGATCGCCGTGGCGTTTTCGACCTGGGAGGCGAAGTTACCGAGGCCGGAGCCGAGGATGATGCCGAGGACCGGGGCGGTCGAGGTCTGGGACTTGATGTAAGCGGTGGCGAATTGGGCGCGTGCGTAGAGGTCGGTCATTTTGGTTGCTCTGATTGTAAGCGGTTGCGCTGGGAGCCTCGCGCATCGACGCGTACGGTTCAGCGAAGTCTTCCACTATGTGCAGAATTGCTCAGTCTGGGTGAGTTTTAAATGTCATGCTGCTTACATATAGCATTCTCGATCTTTGGAGATGCGTTCTCCGCTGCCCTACGAACTCTGGAAAGAGGCACAGCAACGATGAACGGGGCCCGGGAAATGAAGTTCGATCCAGCCGATTTCCTCACGAAGGTGGGGTTGGGGCGAAGACTTGTCCAAGTTAAGGCCAAGCATGCCTTTTTCGTGCAGGGTGCGCCGGCAGACTGCGTGTTTTACCTGCAAAGTGGACGAGCCAAGTTGACGGTGGTGTCGAAGAACGGCAAAGAGGCGACGATTACTTTGCTGACTGCCGGGGAGTTTGTAGGCGAGGAATCGATAGCCGGAGCGGCGGGCTTGCGGATGGCCTCGGCGACGGCGATTACGGCCTGCCTGGCGATGAAGATCGAACGCGACGAGATGATCCGGATGCTGCATGCGGAGCACGCGTTCTCGGATCTTTTTCTGAAGTTTCTGCTGCAGCGCAGCATGCGGACGCAGGCGGACCTGATCGACCAGTTGTTCAACTCGAGCGAGAAGAGACTGGCGCGGATTTTGCTATTGATGGCGGAGTTCGGCAAGGTGGGTGAGCCGGAGACATTGATTCCGCAGATTACGCAGGAGACGCTGGCCGAGATGATCGGCACGACGCGGTCGCGGGTGAGCTTTTTTATGAACCGGTTCCGGAAGCTTGGGTTCATTGAGTACAACGGCAGGATCCGGGTGCATAAGTCGCTGTTGAATGTAATCCTGCATGACCAACTGCCAGAGCAGGGGAACGCGTCGCGTCCCACTCTTACAGAAGAAAATGAGCCGGTGAAGTCGGTGCGACGTGCGAAGAAAGTGCTTCTATCCTGAGCAATTTGGGGCATACAAGGGTTTTTGTGCATGGAAGACTGAGTTGGTCATGATAAACCTTTGTGCCGGGGGATCCCGATGCCGATAGCGAAGAAAAGAGTTTTGATCGTCGACGATGAACCCGCAACGCGGCTTCTGCTCGGGCAGATCTTTAGCGGCATGGGGCACGACGTGGCGGTCGCGGAGGACGGATTTACTGCGCTCGAAGCGATCCGGCAAGCAGAACCGGACCTGATTCTTTCCGACTTGAATATGCCTGGGATGTCAGGTTTTGAGCTTTTGTCGGTGGTACGGCGACGGCTGCCGTCGATTTATGTGATTGCTTCGAGCGGAGCGTATACGGGGGACAGCGTGCCGGAGGGCATCTCGGCGGATGCGTTCTACGAAAAGGCGACGACGCTGAAGGCTTTGTTCGAGATTGTAAAGGGGGCACTGGGAACGGAGGCTAGAAAGACGAGGCGTATCGGGTCCGAGGTCCCTGTCTGGCTGACGATGGAGGAGGGGCATTCGGCGGATAAAGAGTACTTCGTGATCTCGTGCACGGAGTGCCTACGGACGTTCTCGCATGTGCATGAGAAGGTCTTTGGCGTGGTCCACCATGCGGATTGCGTGCATTGCAAATCGCCAACGCCGTACGCGGTGGTGCGGCTTCTGGCCAAGGTGAATGAGCAGGCCTACCAGATGGAGTTGGATACAGCGGGACGCAGCCTGAGGGCCTAAGACGTTTGTACTGCCGAACGATCGCCCTGCACAGGCGGCGTTTCACCCGATTCTCGGAGTATGTTAAAGCCACGAGGTTTCCCCCTTATGGCTTTGCGCACCCTGTTTCTTGGCTGCCTGCTGGTTTCTCCGGCTGGCTTGATGGCACAGAAGTACCCGGCGATGCCTTCGGAGATGCCGTCCGAAGTGAAGATTCCGGCGGACGCGGCGGACTACACGCGGCGCGTGGTGATGATTCCGATGAGGGACGGGGTGAAGCTGAACACCGTGATCCTGGTGCCGAAGGGGGCAAAGGGCGCGGGGATTCTGCTGACTCGGACGCCTTATAGCGCGGTGGCGCTGACGACGAACAGCCTGAGTTCTCATCTTGGATCGTCGCTGTACGGGTATGACAATGCGACGGACGTGATTGTCGATGGCGGGTACATCCGGGTGGTGCAGGATGTCCGCGGCAAGTACGGGTCGGAGGGCGACTATGTGATGAACCGGCCGTTCAAGGGGCCGCTGAATCCCACGCCGGTGGACCACGCCACCGACACGTACGACACGATCGACTGGCTGGTGAAGCATGTGCCGGAGTCGAATGGAAGAGTCGGCATTATCGGGATCTCGTACGACGGGTTTACGTCGCTGGCGGCTCTGGTGCATCCGCACCCGGCGCTGAAGGTAGCGGTGCCGATGAATCCGATGGTCGATGGCTGGAAGGGCGACGACTGGTTCCATAACGGGGCGTTCCGGCAGCAGAACATGAGCTACATCTACGAGCAGGATGGTACGCGCGCGAACGATGCGCGGTGGTGGACCTCGACCTTCGACGACTACGACATGTTCATGCGCGCTGGGAGCGCGGGGGCGCTGGGACGCGAGCGCGGGCTGGAGCAGATGGGCTTCTGGAGGAAGATACTGGCGCACCCGGCGTATGACAGCTTCTGGCAGGAACAGGCGATGGACCGGATTCTGGGGGCACAGCCGGTGACCGTGCCGACGCTGCTGGTGTCGAGCCTGTGGGACGCAGAGGACATCTATGGGGCGATGGCGGTGTACCGGGCCATCAAGCCGAAGGACACGGCGGGCGATAAGGTGTTTCTGGCAATCGGCCCGTGGCACCATGGCGGGTCGATCGACGAGGGAAGCCAGGTGGGGAATCTGAAGTTTGGGGCGGATAGCTCGTACTACTTCCGGCAACATGTGCTGGGACCGTTTCTGGCGAGGTATCTGAAGGATGAGCCCACCGCTGCGAAGATCGCTCCGGTGACGGCGTTCGAGAGCGGTGCGAATGTGTGGCAGGAGCTTCCGTCGTGGCCGGTGGCGGCTCCTTCGGCGAAGCTTTATCTGCATGCCGGTGGCGGGGCTGGTTTTGAAGCTCCGAAGGCGGGAGACGCGGCGTTCGATGAGTATGTGTCGGACCCGGCCAAGCCTGTGCCATTTCGTGCGAGACCGATTCAGCCGGTGGGGTACGACCATGGGCTGACTTGGCCGGACTGGCTGACGGATGACCAGAGGGAGGCCTCCGGGCGCACGGATGTGGCGGTGTTTACGACCGACGTCCTGACCGCGCCGGTCACGATTGGCGGGGAGCCGATCGCGAATCTGGTGGCCTCGACGAGTGGGACGGATTCGGACTGGGTGGTGAAGCTGATCGATGTCTATCCGGACGAGGTAGCGGGACAGCCGAAGATGGGCGGATACCAGTTGATGATCGCTGCCGACATCTTCCGGGGGCGGTATCGCGAGAGCCTGGAGAAGCCGGCGGCGATTCCGGCGGGCAAGGCGGAGACCTACCGCTTTGCGCTGCCGACGGCAAACCATGTGTTTCTGCCGGGGCACAGGATCATGGTGCAGGTGCAGTCGAGTTGGTTTCCGCTGTATGACCGGAATCCGCAGACCTTCGTGCCGAGCATCTTCGAGGCGAAACCTGGTGATTATCAGAAAGCGACGCAGCGGATTTTTCATGCGGCGGGGGAGGCGAGTTTTATCGAGATGCCAGTGGTGGCGGGGAGATAAGCCTGGGCTAATATCTGGTATATGAAAAAGACGCGGCGGCAGTTTGCGGTAGAGGCTTCTCTGGTGGCGATGGGAGCCCTTGGGATTTCGGGCGAGGCGCAGGTTCCGGCTCCGCAGCAGCCGACTCCGGGAGCGCCACCGGCGTTTGGGACGGCTCCGCCGGTGGGTCCAGAGGTAACGGTGTCCACGTTCGCGGAGGCGGAGAAGCTGATGCAGTCGCCGCTCTCGGCCAAGGACAGGGCGGAGGCAGCGGGCAACTGGCGGCAGTCGATGGCAGCGGTGTACGAGCGGCGGGTTGGGCCGAGGAAGCTGATGCCGCTCGATGGGGAGGCTCCGGCTACGGTCTGGGATCCATCGCTGGGGATGCATGCAGGGGTGGGTGCGGCGAAGTTCGTGCGGAGCGCGGCTTCGGGAGCGGCTCTGCCGAAGGATGATGCGGCGATTGCGTTCTCTACCGTAACGCAGTTGTCGCGATGGATCGAGACGAAGCAGATTACTTCGGAACGGCTGACTCGGATTTATATCGCGCGGTTGAAGAAGTATGACCCCACGCTGCGATGCGTGATTACGCTGTGTGAGGAGCACGCGCTGGCGCAGGCGAAGGCCGCGGACAAGGAGATGGCGGCGGGTAAGTACCGGGGACCGCTGCATGGGATTCCATGGGGCGCGAAGGATTTGCTGGATACGGCGGGGATCAGGACGACGTGGGGAGCGGAGTTTTATCGAGACCGCGTGCCGGCTGTCGACGGTGCGGTGACGAAGAAGCTGAACGATGCCGGCGCGGTGCTGGTGGCGAAGCTGAGCCTGGGCGCGCTGGCGCTGAACGACGTGTGGTTCGGCGGGCAGACGATGAATCCGTGGCTGACCGAGGAGGGTTCGAGCGGGTCGAGCGCGGGGCCGGGGTCGGCGGTGGCGGCGGGGCTGGTGGGGTTTGCGATTGGCTCGGAGACGCAGGGGAGCATCGTGAGTCCGAGCATGCGATGCGGAGTGACGGGCTTCCGGCCGACGTATGGGCAGGTGCCGCGGACGGGCGCGATGGCGTTGAGCTGGACGTGCGACAAGCTGGGACCGATGGCACGCGGGGTCGAGGATACGATGCTGGTGTTGGCAGCGATCAGCGGGGATGACCCGGGCGATACGGCGAGTGCGGCCAAACCGGTGAGGTTCGATGCGGAAGCTTCGCTGGCGGGGCTGAAGGTGGGGTATATCCCTGCGTGGATGAAGGAGGCTCCGGCTACGGATGTGGACAGGGCGGCGCTGGAAGCGGTGACGAAGCTGGGGATGACGGCGGTGCCGGTCTCGCTGCCGGACTGGCCGTATGACTCGCTGAACGTGATCCTGTTTGCGGAGGCGGCGGCGGCATTTGAGGCGGAGACGCTGGACGGGCGACTGGATCAGTTGAGGATGCAGGTGCCGGATGCGTGGCCGAATACGTTTCGACAGGCGCGGTTTTTGAGTGCCGTCGACTTTGTGCAGGCGGACCGGATGCGACGGAAGGTGGCGCTGGAGATCGCGCGGATCTTTAGGGAGGTCGATGTGCTGCTGGTGCCAAGCCTGCGGGATGAGCAGTTGGTGATCTTCAACTTCACGGGACACCCGTCGCTGACGTTGCGGGCGGGGTTTGTGGAGGTGGGCGAGGCCCGGAGCGACTGGGCTCCGGATCCGGCGAGGCCACTTCCGAAGTTCACTCCGAAGCGGCGGGTTCCACATGGCGTGACGGTGGTGGGACGGCTGTTTGAGGATGGGTTGGTGGGGCGGGTCGGGATGGCGATGGAGAAGAAGTTTGGGGTAAGCGGGGAGAGGCCGAGGGGCTTTTAGGGGCGGGTGTACAGGACGCGGCCGGTGCGGATGGTCGTGCGGACGTCGGAGAAGGCCAGTGGATTCTGGGCGGGGTCGGAGCCGAGGACGACCAGGTCGGCAAGCTTGCCGGGGGCGATGGTTCCCTTCTCTGCCTGAACTCCGAAGCGAGCGGCAGGGGCGGTAGTGAGCATGCGGAGGATGTCCTGCGGGGTGAGGCCGGATTGGGTGAGGGCCTGGAACTCGTCCTGGGTGGTGTAGTCGGTCATGTAACCGACGTCGGTGCCGAAGAGGAGCTCACCGTGCAGGGCGTGGAACTGACGGACCTCGGCGTAGATGGGGTCCAGGTAGCGGGGGTTGGTGGTGACGGTGGTGCGGAACATCTTGAGGGTGGGGACCATGGCCATGTGGTGGTCGACGATGGTCTGGAGGAGCGCGGCGGTGACACCGTCGGTGGTGTCGGCTGCGTGGGCGAGGACATCGACACCGGCGTCGCGGGCGATGGTGACGCCCTCGAGATCGGATGGATGGGCGAAGACGAGCTGACCGTGCTGATGAGCGACGGATGCGGCTGCGGAGGCGTTCGCGAGGGGCATGGGTTTCACAATGCCGTGCTCGATGTAGGAGCCGGTGAAGAGCTTGAGGAGGTCGGCTCCGGAGGCGAAGTTGCGCTGCTCATCGCGGGCGGCCTGGGCAGGGGTGTCGGGCTGGGGCATGAGCCGGAGGATGAACCACGGGAGGGTGTCGCGGAGGTAGAAGGGGATGCCGTGCGGCGGGTACTGGGCGGCACCGGCTGTGTAGATATGCGGGCCGAGGAGCGTGCCGGTCTCGATACGGCGGCGCAGCGAAACGGTATCGGCCAGATTGGAGCCGAGATCGGCGACGGTGGTGAAGCCGCGGCTGGTGAGCATGTCGGCGAGCTGGGCGTTGAGGATGGCGGCAGGTTGGTACGCCGCGTTGGACCACTTGCGCTCGGTGAAGTGGACGTGGACGTTCCAGAACCCGGCGGTGACGGTGCAGGCATTGCAGGGGATGAGCTGGGCGTCGGCGGGAATGTTGATGGTATGGCCGACGGCAGCGATGCGGCCGTTGCGGATGAGTATGTTTGCGTGGTCATGCGGGGGTTCGTCAGGGGAGAGGTAGACGCGGGCATCGCGAATGGCGAGGGTTGTGGTGGGGAGTTGGAGGGGCGGGTGGGGGTTGCGGAGGGGATAGACGGCAAGGGCGTAAAAGGCGAGGGCAGCGATGCAGAGGGTGATTGCGAGTGTCTTGAAGAAGATTCTGGCGAAGCGGCGCATGGCAGTCTCCAGGGGGGCACTCTCAGGATGACGGGGAATGGCGGGTTTGGGAAGTGATGGATGTCATCTTCTTCGAAGAAGCAAGGCTAGAGCCACTCTTTCCCAGTTCGTCCACATGAGGAGGACGATGTTGGCTTCGACGGTGTCGCAACTGCGCACCCCGTGACCTGATGGAACAGTGCGCTACCAAGCCGAAACCGCCGCGTGGACTGCTCGAGAGCTGTCATGGGCGTGATTGCAGGACTTCGCCGATTACTTGAGAAGCATGGAGACGATGCTGGCGGACATGAGATTCGCCATCGTTCCGGCGAGCATCGCTCGGAGGCCGAGTTGGGCGAGGTCGTTGCGGCGGTTGGGGACCAAGGCTCCGATGCCACCGATCTGCATGCCGATCGAGCCCACGTTGGCGAAGCCGCAAAGGGCGAAGGTGGCGATCGAGAAGGAGCGTGGATCGAGGGTGGATTTAAGCTTGCCAAGCTCGGCGAAGGCAAGGAACTCGTTGATGATGGTGCGGGTGCCGAGCAGGTTGCCGATGGCCCGACAGTCGTGCCAGGGGATGCCGATGAGCCAGGCGATGGGGGCTCCCACGACGCCGAGAACGTTGTTGAGTGAATGCGGGAACGGGATGTGGCCGTGAGCCCAGGTGAAGTTCGAGATGCCGAGCATGATGGCGTTGAAGAGGCCCACCAACGCGACGAAGCTGATGAGCATAATGGCTACGTTGAAGGCGAGCTGGCCTCCGTCGATGGTGCCGCGTGCGATGGCGGCGATGAAGTTCTCGTTGGCGTGCTCTTCGTTGGGCGGCATCTTGACCGTGCCGGCGGTGGCGGGGACTTCGGTCTCGGGAACGAGCATCTTGGCGACGAGGATGGTGCCGGGAGCGGTCATGATGACGGCCGAAAGCAGGTCTTTCGCGTTGATACCGAAGAGGATGTACGCGGCCATGATGCCGCCCGAAACATGAGCCATGCCGGAGGTCATGATGGTCATGAGCTCGGAGCGGGTGGCTCCGGCGAGGAACGGGCGGATGGTAAGCGGGGCTTCGGTCTGGCCCATGAAGATGCTGGCGGCTACGTTGGTCGATTCCGCTCCGCTGGTGCCCATCGTGCGCTGCATGATGAAGGCGACCACCTTGATGATCTGCTGCATGAGACCGATGTGGTACAGGATGGCGAAGAAGGCACTGACGAAGATGATGGTCGGCAGCACGGCGAAGGCGAAGACCGCCGCCGGGGTGCCGGGGATGCCAAGATAGCCGAAGACGAGGCCGGAGCCGTCGGCGGCGTGGCCCAAGAGGCCGGTGATGAAGTCGGAGACGGACTTCAGGATGACCTGGCCGGTGTTCCACTTGATGACCGCGAAGGCGAAGAGAATCTGCAGGCCAAGACCCCAGGCGATGGTGCGGAGCTTGATGGCGCGGCGGTTCGTCGAGAAGGCGTAGGCGAGACCAAGAAAGGTGATGAGACCTAGAAGTCCGGTGAAACGGGCCAAGGAGTACTCCTTATTCGAAAGACGCAGCCACGTAAAGACGAAGATGTCGTTTCACAGGAGTGTAACGGATGCGACAGGCGAAGCGGGAGATTTGCTTCGGCTATGGCGCAGGGTGGAAGTGGATGCTGGCTTCGAGACGGGCGAGCATGGGGGTGAGGATGAGGACCAGGAGCGGTACGGCGATGACGGAAAAGACCGCCCAGACGATGAGGGCGTGCCACTCCCAGGTCCAGAGGAGACGGGTGGTGTCGATGGGGTGATGGCGCACGGCGGAGAGGAGCGCCTCACGATGGAGGGGCATGTGTCCGGTGTGAAAGACGTGGTTGCCGATGCGGATGAAGACAAAGAACAGGGCGATTTCAAGGGGATACGACAGGTGCGTGGCGAGCTGGGAGGCTACGAGGTTGAGGCGGAAGAGGCCGGCGGCGAGGAGCGAGAGGAGCGTCGTCGAGCCGAGCAGTGGGTTGACGCCGATGGCAAAGCCGACCGCGATGCTCCAGGCGAGCTTGCGCGGGGTGGAGCCGCGACGGAGAAGGTCGACGAGGGGGTGGACGACGCGACGTTGGAAGAGGCTGCCGGTGGGCGGGGTCGATTGCGTCGGGAGGTAATTTGCCACAGAGACAGGATAGACTGCGCGGGAGGGGTTTGCCGTTAAGATGGCGACCGAGGGGGTTCCATTTGTTGCGTGTGACGCGAGGGGTGAGGTTCTTTCGTTCGGCGGGGCGAACCGTGATTTTGCTGGGCATGTTTTTTTATGCGGCCATGGAGCTGATCATCGGCCGGCCAAAGACACGGGTGGAACGGGCGGAGTGGCTGCACCGCTTTTGTGCGCGGGCGATGAAGCGGCTGGGGGTGAAGGTCGATGTGACGGGGCGGCCTCCGGAGCGCGGAGCGGTGATCTCGAACCATCTGAGTTACGTCGATATCGTGACGATGGCGGCGCTGCACCGGGTCGTGTTCTGCTCGAAGGCCGAGATTGAGCACTGGCCGGTGATCGGGTGGATGACGACCATGGCGGGGACCGTGTATGTCGAGCGCGGGCGCGGTGGATCGGCTTTGAAGGCCTCCGCCGGGATGAAGAAAGCTGCCGATGCCGGGTTGCCGGTGGTGTTCTTTCCCGAGGGCACGACATCGAATGGGACAGGTCTGTTGAAATTTCGGTCGGGGCTACTGGCGCAGGCGATGTTGAGCGGCGAGTCCGTGACGGCGGCGTTCATCCGGTTTTCTCTGGACGAGGACAATGGCCCGGATGTGTCGGTTGCGGACGACATCTGCTACTGGGGCGACCGCAATATGCTGGCGCATATCTGGAAGTTTCTGGGGCTGCGTGGGGTGAGGGTCGCGGTAAAGTTTGCCGATGCGCCGATCCAGTTCTCGAGCGATACGCTCCACAGGAAGGCTGCGGCGGCGGAGGCCGAACTGGCGGTGGCGGAGCTGGGTGGGATTAATGTGAAGGTGCTGGAAGAAGCTTTGATGACTTCGGACTAAGGCGTGTCCTCGCGTTGCGAGGGAGCTGCAGCTTGCTACGCGGGGTGGGAAGTTTTACCCTAACAACCTTATGTCGAATAACCATCCAAGCGGGCTGACCCACGGCGAAATCGCCGATCTGCGGGCTGCGGCTGCGCGTGTTGCAGAGAACTCCTATTCGCCCTACAGCCATTTTCGGGTTGGGGCCGCGGTTTTGTTGACGGATGGCACCGTCGTGACGGGCGTGAACGTAGAGAATGCGTCGTACCGGTTGACGACCTGCGCGGAACAGACGGCGATCAGCGCAGCGGTCGCAGCGAAGGGACCGGGGATTCGGCTGAAGGCCGTCGCGGTAGCGAACCTGAATGGCTCGGCGTGCATGCCGTGCGGGGCCTGCCGGCAGACGATTCTGGAGTTCGCGGATGCGAACGTGCCTGTCTTCTATCCGGGCGAGGGTGGGGTGGACGCGGAGTCGACCGTAGCGCGGCTGCTGCCGGCGGCGTTTACGCTGCAGCATCTGGCGGGTGCGGAATGATGCATCCGGGCGTTATTCATCCAATTGACGTAATCCTGCACAAGCGAGATGGGCTGGAGCTTTCGGACGCGGAGATTCAGGGGTTCGTCGACGCGATTGTGCAGCGCACCGAGAAGAATGTACTGGTGACGGATGCGCAGATCGCGGCGTTCCTTATGGCGGTCTTTCAGCGCGGGTTGAGTGCGCGAGAGCTGGCTACGCTGACCAGAGCGATGCGCTACTCGGGTGAGGTATTTGCTCGAACGGGGCCGGGGTTTCGCGTGGACAAGCACTCGACCGGGGGCGTGGGCGACAAGACGAGCCTGCTGATCGCGCCGATCGTGGCGGCGGCGGGGTTGATCGATCCGATGATCTCCGGACGGAGCCTTGGGCATACCGGTGGAACCTTAGACAAGCTGGAGACGATTCCCGGGTTTTCGACGCAGTTTTCGGTAGCCGAGTTTTCGCGGATTCTGGGCGAATGCGGATTCGCCATGGCGGGGCAGACGCCTACGCTGGTGCCGGCGGACCGGATTCTGTATGGGATGCGGGACCATACCGGGACGGTCGAGTCGCCGTTTCTGATTACGGCCAGCATCATGAGCAAGAAGCTGGCGGAGGATCTGGACGGCCTGGTGCTGGATGTGAAGGTGGGGTCGGGGGCGTTTATGCCGACCTATGAGGCCTCAAAGTACCTGGCGGAGCTGATGGTGCAGACCGGGGAGGCCTCGGGGACAAAGACGGTAGCCGTGCTGACGACCATGGACGAGCCGCTGGGTCGGTTTGCGGGGAACTGGGTCGAGGTGTGGGAGTGCGTGGATGTGCTGCAGGGCCGGCGGCACCCGATGAGCCGGGACATGATCGAGCTGTCGCTGGTGCTGGCCGGGTGGATGCTGTTTCTGGGGGGAAAGGCGATGACCCCGGAGGAGGGCTCTGCGCTGGCGGATGAGCTGTTGTCTTCAGGGAGGGCTTATGAGTCGTGGCTCTCGATGGTGAAGGCGCAGGGTGGAGATATTTCGGTGTTTGAGGATCCGGCGGCATTTCATCAACCCAAGGCCCGGCGGGTGCTGAAGGCTTCTGCTTCGGGCTATTTTGCGGGGATCGACTGCCGGGAGGCGGGTTGGGCGGTGCAGCGCCTGGGGGCAGGGCGGGTTGTCCCAGGCGGGCCGGTGAGCACGCATGCGGGGATCGAGATGCATGTGAAGCTGGGAGACACCGTGGTAGCTGGGCAGGATTTGATCACGTTGTTCGCGGAAGAGGAAGCTCTGCTGGCGGAGCCGTTCGGGATGCTGGAGCGCGTGGTGAAGATCTCCGCGGAGAAGCCGGTGGTTTCGGCTCTGGTGCGTGAGGTGGTTCGGAAGGGATAGCGGCAGACCTTCTCGCTAGGGGTGGAAGCTGATCAGTTCGATGACTCGTCTTCCAGCGCGCGCGACGTAGCAGAGCGTGTAGACGGTGCCATCCTCGGCGACGGCGAGGCTCTGGGGCGCGCTGGCGGGTTGGCCGTTCTCCAGCAGGATGAGCCCGTGGTCTTGGTACTTGTGAGCTGCCAAGTCGTAGGTGATGAGGTGGGCACCTTCGCGATGGCCTGGGCCTGAGGCCGGAGTCTTGCCCGGAAGGGGTGCGCCGGTGAGGTAGTAGAGGGTGTGCCCGTCGGCGGCTAGGACGAGACCGAGGTAGCCGTATTCGAACTGATCGAGCATACCGCTGGCCTTCGAGGGCTCGGACGTGAGGCGTTCGAGAAGCTTGAAGGATCCCGCATTGGGATTGATCTGGAAGAGGTAGCCGGAGCGACCGTTGACGCCGTAAATTACATTCTTTGCGGGATCCCAGACGGCTGCCCGCCAGTTGTAGGCCATGCCGTGCTGGGTCGGGTCCAGGGTGCCGAAGTAGTCTTTCTTCAGGGTGATGCCGTCGAGGGTGTCGATGGTCTCGGTATCGTAGTGGTAGCGGTGGATGGCTCCGTCGGGCGTCGAGAAGTAGGCGGTTCCGTCGCGTGGGTCGATGACGATGCGGCGACAGATGGAGCGATAGTCTTTGCCGAGTTCTCCAGTCTCTCCTCCATGAAAGAGAGTTCCGAGATCCTTGATGCCGCTGCGCGTCTTAAGGTCATAGGTGAGGAAGTGACCGGTGGGCCAGGTAATGCCGTACAGGCGCTCGCGCTGTGTGTCTAGGTTCATGGTGATGATGCCCTCGCCGCGGGGCGCGATGCCAAGGTTCTCAAACTTTCCGGTGGCCAGGTCGTAGGAGACAAAGTGGCCGCCGGGGTAGGGCGCATAGCCGTCGGGTGCGTCGGCTGTTCGCTCCACTCCTTCGGCATGCTTGTAGTAGCCAAGGTGAGTGGAAAAGTAAAGCTTTCCCTTATGCTCGACGAAGCTAACGTGGCTCTTGCCTTGGGCGACGGCCTTGGTCTTTCCCTGGCCGACGACGTCGTTGAGGTCGGCAATGTGGGTGACGGCTTTGGTCTTGGGGTTGAACGAGTACATCTGGCCGGCGGAGTTGTACTCCGGCGAAGAGAGCACGTAGTAGACGGTTCCATCGTGGGCGACGGTGATGCCGTTCCAGGCTTCGCCGCCTTTGGAGGCTTCGGGAAGGTGGGAGTTGTAGACCGTCGCGCGGAGGATAGGAGCATCGGCGGCCTGTGCTAGCGTGATGAGGGGCGCACCAAGGGTGACAGCAAGCACGACGGATCGGAAGATCGTAGCGATATTCATGAATCGGTCCTCGTTGAGCAGTCTTCGGAAACAGCAAATCGAACACGATTGGCTCTGTGCGTTGAAGCGAGGCTTCTCTCGAGCGACGCGGACAGCATGGTCTTATGATCCTGAGTAGTGTGTCACAGGGTGGAGCGGCTCGTCGAGCACCACACTCCACCCCCGCCAAGGATGGGGCAAGCGAGCGGGCTACCGGTCACTGGGGGCCCTTGTACTCCTGGACGGGGTCGCCGCTGCGGAGCCAGGCGGTGTAGATGAGGTCGCGGAGCTCGATGGCTCCGGCAGCCAGACGCTCCTCGGTGAAGGCCTTGCCCTCGGCGGTGCCGGCGCCGGTGAAGGCTCCGGCCTTTTCGAGCTGGTAGGTCTTCTCGACGTCGGAGTTGGTGTGGCGGAGGTAGGCGAGGTAGTCGGCCCACTCGTCATTCAGGGCCTTGGGACGGGAGGCGGCGACGAGGGGGGCTACATCGGCGGGTTTGATGTTGGCCGTGACGTAGATGGACTCAAACTGCGCATGGATGGTGTGGGCGGTCGAGTAGCCGTTGGGGTTGGGGCCGGTCCAGCCGTTGTACTGGATGGTGGTGTGGAGGGGTTGGGAGCCGTCGGCGACGTAGTGGCCGAGCCAGCCGGCGTAGAAGAGGATGGCCATCTCGGCGGGGCGGGTGTCCTGGTTGGCGGCGACGAGGCGGCGGTAGTCGCGAAGTGTGGACTTGAGGCGCTCGTAGACCTCCTCGACCTGGTAGGGCTGCATGCCGACCTTCTCCGGGGTGAGGGGGATGTCGGGGTGCGCGGGCTGGGCGGCGGCGAGGGCGCGGATGAAGTCGTAGCGGCGTTTGGGGAGGGCGCCGGCGTAGTCGGCCCACTCCATGTCGATGAAGTGGTCGGGGGACTGGGTGGAGGAGAGCTCCTCCTCGGCGCGGTTCTTCCAGCGGTCCGGCTCTGGGCCGAGGTACTCGATGGTGTCGATGGCCTCGCCGTTGCGGAGGAAGGCGGGGACATCCTGGGGAAGGTAGAGGGCGGCGAGGCGGTTGATCATGAGGTGGCCGTCGCGGCCCCAGCCGTAGGCGGGCTGGAGGGCTAGGAGGGGAAGGAGTGCTGCGGCGGCTAGCTTTGCGCGAAGGTGGGTGGGCATGGAGGAAGTATATTCGCGTCGTTTGGACGACGCGGAAAGGCCACTGCGGATCCCTGTGAAGATGACGAGCAAAGGGCCGGAAGGTCGCGCTAGACCAGAACGGGGGGCCCCTCCACGGATTCGCTCCCGAAGACTCTGCGGTAGCGGGCTACGAGATCGGCGGGGCCGGTGGACTTGTTGGCGTTGTCGGAGAGCTTGACCGCAGGGATGCCGTCCACCGTGATGAGCTTGCAGACGAGGCTGATCGGTTCGAGGTCGTGCTCGTTGCGGGGGTGGCAGTCGCGGAAGTCGTTCGTCAGCAGCGTGCCCCAGCCGGCCGAGAAACGGATGCGTCCGTGGAAGTAGTGATGGAGGTCGATGATCTCGTCGACGTCGAGGCCGTCTGACGCGATGAAGCGTTTCTTGCGGGCGTCGCGGCCGCGGCTGGTGAGCCAGGCACAGTACTCGTCGCCGGCGACGAAGGGGTCTTTGGAGTCGGCGCGCTGGCCGGTCCAGTCGGCGACCCAGTCGGGGGCTCCAGCGAGGAACTGCGTGGAGCCGAAGGTGTCGGGGAGCATGACGAGGAGCTCACCGCCGTAGCTGCGGGCCCATAACTCCAGCACCCGGTACTGGCTGGCGCGTAACTCGTCGTCCGTGCCCTTTGAGGCGAGGGCGGCCAAGGCCATCGGGAGCTCGTGGGCGTTGGTTCCGATGGCTTCGAGATCGTGCTTGTAGGCAAGGAACGTGTTGGACGAACCGGTGAGGGATGCGCCAAGCGTCTTGCGCATGGCCTCGACGACGTACTCCTGCCAGAGGAAGGAGTGGCGGCGGCGGGTGCCGAACTCCGAGATCCGCACCTCCGGGACGACGCGGAGCTTCTCGATCTTGTCCCAAAGGCGGGTCTTGGCGCGCGCGTAGAGAACGTCGAGTTCGAGCTCGGAGAGACGGGCGAGGGCGGAGCGGGTACGCATCTCGGAGACCAGCGCGAGGGCGTAGACCTCCCACATGGTGACCTCGGTCCAAAGGCCGGTGAAGGTAATGTGGAGCTGGCCGTCGGACTCGGTGACGACGTACTCGGAGAGTCGAAAGTCGTTTTCGAGCCAGAGGAGGAAGTCGGGCTCGAAGATGAAGCGGGTGCCGTAGAAGGTGTTGCCGGCGAGCCAGACGAGCTCCGACCGGCGGAAGCGCAGGCCACGCACGTACTCCATCTGGGCGATGAGCGATTCGACCGGCACGTGGTCCGCGAGACGGACGCTGGTGGTCCGGTTCAGGACCGTGCTGGTGACCTGCGTGGCGGGGAAGTTCTTCCAGATGAACTGGAGCATGAGGAGCTTGTAGAAGTCGGTGTCGAGCAGCGAGCGGACGATGGGGTCGAGGCGCCAGTTATGGTTGTGAGCTCGCTCGGCGAAGTTGACGTTCATGCCTCAAGTTTAGCGATAGAGAAAAGATTGTGGGGAAGCGCGGGAAAGGCGGGACAAAGAAGGAAGAAAAATGACAAGGATGCTTGACATCTTCGTCTCATGGGCTGTAAAGTCAGCTTGTCTTTTAGTAAAGGAAACCAACTATGAATTGCTTCCCGAAGAATGTGGCACAGAGGCGGTATTTCTTTCGGTTATGGCCGGCGATGGGGGCTTACGTGGCGTTCTTGTTTCTGGCGATGCTGATCGTAAAGCATGGGCATCCGCATGGCGCACTGGTGGTGTACGGGCTGGCTGTGCTGCCTGCGCTTCCCCTTGTCGCGGTGCTGGTGATCGTGGGGATGTACCTGATGGAGGAGCCGGACGAGTTTGAGCGGACGGTGATGGTGCAGTCCATGCTTTGGGCGATGGGCGGGGTGCTGGCACTGACGACCGTGTGGGGCTTTCTGGAGATGTTCGCCGAGACCTCTCCGCAGCAGGCGATGGCGGTGGGACATCTGCAACCGTTCTGGCTGTTTCCCTTGTTCTGGATGCTGGTGGGGATCTCCACGCCGCTGGTGCGGTGGCGTTACCGGTAGAGCCGTGGCTGTCGCGAAGATGGGGCACCCATGCTGTTTGTTTGGATTCGCGTAAGGAGATGAGTATGCCGTTTATGCCGACGAAGGAAGCGAAGATACGGTACCGGACACGGGCGATTCCGCTGCTGGTGGTGATGATTGGATTGCACTTCGGGGTGCATTGGGTGTTCGACACGAAGCATCCCACGGGAGCGCTGGGTGTTGGGCTGGCCCTTCTTCCTCCGCTGTCGCTGGTGGTGCTTGGAGGCTTGATTGTGCAGTTTTTGAACGCGGACCGGGATGAGGTGCAGATGGCGTACCGGCGGCATGCGGTGGCCTGGGCCACGGGAGGGCTGCTGGCCGTGGCGCTTGTGTGGAACGGGCTGGGTGTGTACGGGTTTGCGTCGGAAGTGGCTCCGGGTATGGCGCTGCCGGTCTTTGTAGGCTTTCTGCTTGTCGCGGGCATTGCGCTGAAGAGGCAGTATCAATGAACAACCGTCTGAAGGTGTTGCGGGCGGAGAGGAACTGGTCGCAGGCGGATCTGGCACAGAAGCTGGAGGTCTCGCGGCAGTCGGTAAACGCGATTGAGACGGGGAAGTTCGATCCGTCGCTGCCGCTTGCGTTCAAGCTGGCGCGGCTCTTCGGAACGACCATTGAAGCGATCTTTTTGGAGGAGTAGGGATGACATTCCGTTCGATGATGGCGATGGTGGTTTTTGGGGCGGCTTCGCTTCCCTGTGCGTTGGCGCAAGCGCCGACACGGTTTACGGTGACGGTCGAGGGGAAAGGTCCGGATGTGGTGCTGCTTCCCGGGCTGGCCAGCTCGCGTGCGGTGTATGACGACGAGGCGAAGCTGCTGACTCCGCATTACACGCTGCACCGGGTGCAGATCAATGGATTTGCGGGCTCTCCGGCGGGGCCGAATGCCGAGGGGCCTTTGCTGATGCCCATCGTCGAAGAGCTGCATGGATACATCGCGGCGAACAAGCTGCATCCAGCGGTGATCGGGCACTCGCTGGGCGGATTGCTGACGCTGATGCTGGCGGCAAAATATCCGGGGGACATAGACAAGATGATGATCGTCGATGCCCTTCCCTTCTACGGACTGGTCTTCAACAAGGACGCCACGGTGGAGATGCTGAAGCCGCAGGTGGATGCGATGGCCGGTCAGATGCTGGCGATGCCGGACGATCAGTTTGCGGCGATCCAGCCGATGGTGGTGAAGACGATGGTGAACTCACCCGAGGGCCAGAAGGCCGTCGCGAAGAGCTCGATTACCTCCGACCGCACGGTGTATGTGCATGCGATGCAAGAGGACATGGCGACGGATGTGCGGCCCAGCCTCGCCTCGATCAAGACGCCGGCCGTGCTGATCTATCCGTTCGACGGTACGGTGGTAAAGGACCCGGCGCCGATCACGGCGGTCTATACGAGCGCTTATGCGACGATGCCGCAGATCCGGTTCGTCAAGGTGGACAACTCGAGGCACTTCATCATGTACGACCAGCCGGCGGTGTTCGATGCCCAGGTGCAGGCGTTTTTGAAGTAGGCGGGGCGACCGCACGCCAGGCGTAGCGAGGATCAAAGAGAGGAAAGACGGATGCGCACAGGCAACAGCGAGAACGGATGCTCGTGTCTTTGTATGTTTTTCTCCGCTTTTTATCCTTTTGATCCTCGTTACGCCTTGCATTTCGTTTCTGGCACCGATTGGGCATCCTCTATGGCACGGGATGTGAATTCTGCGTGAAACCTGCATCCGGCGTGGCTTTCGCGATAAACTGAAAGGCGATATGACTACGAAAAAAGAGCTTCTCTCCGCCCAGATTCAGCACATCGACATCAAGCAGCACAACGTTGTTTCGCTGGTCGATGCCATGGCCTCGATGGCCTTCACCTCACGCGACACGGCGCGCGCCGCTTCGATCTACGACATGATGCTGCGGGATACGGAGTGCGGCGTGATTCTGTGTCTCGCCGGATCCATGGTCTCGTCGGGCATGCAGAAGCTGTTCGTCGACCTGATCCGCAACAACATGGTCGACGCCATCGTCTCCACCGGCGCGAACATCGTGGACCAGGACTTCTTCGAGGCGCTCGGCTACCGGCACTACATCGCCAGCGATGCGTACAAGTACGGCGAGCACGACGGGATGCTGCGCGAGATGAAGATCGACCGCATCTACGACACGTTCATCGATGAAGATGAGCTGCGCGTATGCGACGACGTCATGGCGCAGATCACGGACTCGCTCGAGACGCGTCCGTACAGCTCGCGTGAGTTCATTCGCGAGATGGGTGCTTACCTGGTGAAAAATGGCCGCACCCCCGCCCAGGGCAATAACGATTCGGTCATTCTGGCTGCGTACGAGAAGGGCGTGCCAATCTTCTGCCCGGCCTTCTCGGACTGCTCGGCGGGCTTCGGATTCGTCGCTCACCAGCATGCGCGTCAGGGCAAGCCGATGGTCTCGATCGATACGGCGAAGGACTTCTACGAGTTGACGAAGCTGAAGCTTGAGAACCCGACGACCGGCCTGCTGATGGTTGGCGGCGGCGTGCCGAAGAACTTCGCGCAGGATATCGTGGTGGCGGCTGAGATTCTTCTGGGCGACGATGCGGAAGTCTCGATGCACAAGTACGCGATCCAGATCACGGTTGCGGATTCGCGCGACGGCGCTCTATCGGGCTCGACGCTGAAGGAAGCCAGCTCGTGGGGTAAGGTCGATACGCTCTATGAGCAGATGGTCTACTCCGAGGCGACGCTCGCACTGCCTTTGATCGCAGGGTATGCGTACCACAAGAACGCCTATGCCGAGCGCACCAGCAAGGCGTGGAACGAAGTGCTGGACCGCGCGGCTGTCGCCGTTTAGTTTTTCCTCACCACACAAGCAGGAGCAGGGACCGTGTTATCGAGACGGAACCCTGCTCCTTCTTTTTTTGAGCATCACCGGTTGTCTTCTGCTTTCATGGGTCTAGGTCGTCTTTCACCGGGCTTTCGGGATACCATCACATCAGTTCATGACTCCCCTCCTTCCCATCTCCGTCGTGGCTTTGCTGGGTACGACGGGTGGTTTTGCCTATGGCTGGTCGAAGGAGCGGAGGGCGAACGCGCTGCTGCGGATCGAGTTGGAACAGTCGCAGTCGAAGGTGCGAAGCGATGAGTTGCAGCTCTCGCAACGGTCGCAACTGGACACGATCAAGGACGAGTTTATTTCGACCGTCTCGCATGAGCTGAGGACGCCGCTGACGAGTATTCGAGGGGCGCTCGGGCTTCTGTCGGCTGGATTGATGGGCTCGCTCGATGCGAAGGCGCACAACCTGCTGCGCATTGCGGTTACGAATACGGACCGGCTGATCCGGCTGATCAACGACATCCTGGATCTCGAACGCATGGAGTCGGGCAAGGCTTCGCTGCAGTTGAAGCGCTGTTCGCTGAGCGAACTCGTGCAACAGGCGATGGACACGATGGTGTCGATGGCGGAGGGTGCGGGCGTGAAGCTGGTCTTTGCTCCGGCGGCTCCTGCGCCTCCCCCGGCGGTGCGTCCGGGGTCGGGCGAGCGGCTTGCCGCTGGGGAAAGAGTGGTCGACCGGCGCGGGATGATCGCCGCCGAAAACAGGCGCGAGCCGACCAGACCCGATGACAGGCGTTCCGACGGGCGGCGCGTAGAAGGCGTCGAGCGGAGGAAGAGCCGCGATGGGCTGAGCGGCCCGGTGCCTTTGTTCTTCGATGGAGACTCGGACAGGATCTTGCAGGTGTTGATCAATCTGCTGTCGAACGCGATCAAGTTTTCACCGCCCAACTCAACAGTGACGATTTATCTCGAGGCGGCTCCGGACCTGCTGCATCTGCGGGTGACGGATGAGGGTCGCGGCATTCCAGCAGACAAGCTGGAGACGATCTTCGACCGGTTTCAGCAGGTGGAGGCGACCGACGCCAGGCAGAAGGGCGGCACGGGGCTTGGGCTGGCGATCTGCCGGTCGATTATCCAGCAGCACGGCGGGGCGATCTGGGCGGAGAGAAATCCGGTACGCGGCGTGAGCCTGTGCGTGGACCTGCCACGGATCAACCGCGCGACCGACCAGATTACGCGCTCGACGGTAGATGCGCTGGGGGGCTCGCTCCCGAAGACCGAGGGCTCCGTGCTGGTGTGCGACGACGACCAGGGCATTCGTACCGTGGTGGCCGAGCATCTGCGGAAACAGGGGTACCGGGTGATTGAGGCCTCGAGCGGCGAGGAAACCCTGAAGCTCGCGGAGCAGCAACCACTGGATGCGATCCTGCTTGACCTGTACATGCCCGGCCTGAGCGGTTGGGAGGTGCTGCAGCGGCTGAAGAATACGCCGGCCACGGCGAGTATCCCGGTGGTGATCCTGAGCGTCCTGTCGCCCGCAGAGCGGCCCGGAATCATTGGGGATGCGCAGGGATGGGTGCAGAAGCCGTTCAACGAAAATCTGCTATTTGCAGAGCTGGGTCGCGTACTGCACCCGGATGGCGGCCCCGGACATATCCTTCTGGTGGAAGACGACCATGACCTGGCAAGCATCGTCATCGCGGGCTTTGAAGAGGCGCATGTGCGCATCCAACATGCGGCGACGAGGCAGCAGGCGATGGACCAGTGCAAGCTGGAGAGGCCGGACCTGCTGATCCTGGACCTCACGCTGCCGGATGGCGATGGGTTCTCGCTGGTGGACTGGCTGAGGCAGCAACCGGAGCTGAAGACGCTTCCGCTGGTGGTGTACTCGGGCCGCGAGGTGTCGGAGGGTGAGCGGATGAAGCTGCGGCTTGGGCCGACACAGTTCCTGACCAAGGCGAAGGTGCAGCCGCAGGAGGTAGAGGAGCTGGTGTTGACGATGGTGCATAAGCTGCGTCCTCCTGCGCCGGTTGTTGCGGACGATGCGAAGACTGATGAACTGGGAACGGCTTAACGCGAGGAGGCGACAGTGCGGCGGATTTTGATTATTGACGATGAAGACGATATCCGAGAGGTAGCCGGTTTGTCGCTGGAGGCGACCGCCGGATGGGTGATTACGACGGCGTCGTCGGGTGCGGAAGGGATCCAGGTGTGCGCTGCGGCGAACCCGAAGCCCGACGCGATCCTGATGGACGTGATGATGCCCGACATGGACGGCCCAACCACCTTCCGGAAGATGCAGGAGACGCCCGGGGTTGCGGGGATTCCGGTGGTGCTGCTGACAGCGAAGGTGCAGGGCGTCGACCAGAGGCGGTTTGCCGGGCTGGGAGTGGCCTCTGTATTGTTCAAGCCGTTCGATCCTCTCACGCTGGCGCAGCAGATTGCGGATGTGCTCGGGTGGCCCAGTGTCTGACGCCGCAGCCAAGACGGCGGCGCTCCTCGCGACGATGTGGGAGAAGAATCTCCCCGTGCTGCGTGAGCGGGTTGCAGTACTGGACCGTGCGGCGCAGGCGGCTTTGGCCGGGGCCTTGCACGACGAGCTTCGGGTGGAGGCGGCAGCGGTCGCACATAAGCTGGCCGGATCGCTGGGGATGTTCGGGTATCCGGAGGGGACGCGCGTGGCACGGGAGCTGGAAGTCGAGCTGGGTGAGACGAACACGACGAAGGCTGCCCGGCTTGAGGAACTTGTTCACACACTTCGAGCAGTTCTGCCTTTATAGTTTCATCCGGGTGTGTGCATCGCGCCACACCCGCAAGGAGATAGACCGTGGAGATCACCGTACGGAGCCTGTGGACGATCGTCCACGGCATGGGATTCGGAGCGTTGTATCTGCTTGCCTGCTCGGGTGCGCTCATTGAGCTGCACCAGTACGCCACGTCGGCGCATTCCGCACCGCCGACGGCCGGCCACGAGCGCTTCATGCGGATCTACCTGATCACCATGGCGGTTCTCGCCTGGGTTGCGGTGCTGACCGGAACGTTCCTCGTCTACCCTTGGTACCGCGCCGCCGCGCCTGCCGGAACGATCGACCTCTCGGGGTATCCGCAGAAGCTGCTGATGGCTCATGCCGCGACGTCCGGATGGCACTCGCTGGGCATGGAGTGGAAGGAACACGTCGCGTGGTTTACACCGATCGCAATCACGATGGTAGCGTTCGTCTTGATCAAGTATGGCCGCGATCTCAGGAATCACCGGTCTCTTCGCGCCACGCTCCTCGCCTTCACCGCCGCCTCCTTCCTCGCGGCGGGTGTGGCTGGTTTCTTTGGAGCGATGATCGACAAGTACGCCCCCGTTCAAGGCGGGGCGACGATTTCACTGAGCCACGGAGAGGGCAAATGAACGAACGAGGTCCAGAGACTGCAGGCATGACGCCCTCGATTCCCAATGGATCCGCCGCAGCCGCCATCCTCTCCGCGGGGATCTGCACCTTTGTGTTTTCCGTGGTGGCGTTCGCCGGCGATAAGTCGCCTGCGATCAAGAACGGCCTCGTCTTTTACAAGCCGACCGGCGCGCTCTCCGGCGTGGCTACGGTTGCCGTTGGTGTCTGGATTCTCTGCTGGGTCCTGCTGGAGTGGCGCTGGGGCAGCAGGTCCGTTGCGCTGAAGAGCATCTGCACGACCTCGCTGGTGCTGCTCGGTCTGAGCCTGCTCCTGACCTTTCCTCCCATCGTGGATCTGCTATAGACGTATCTCGATCTACTTTTGCGGTGCCGTGAAGATGTTCTTTGGACACATGGCGTGGACGCCAACGTTTCCGTCTACGAGTTGCGTGATGTCCAGGTCAACCGCCACGCTCGCGAGCATGTAGGCGTCGTCGCGGGTCATGTGCTTCTCTTCGACGAGGAAGTCGATCATGTCGCGCAGCGCGTGTTCGGTGGCCTCCTTGAGGTCGGGGCTGAACCCCATGGTGATGTAGTGCGTCGGGGTCTCGGCGCGCGGCCAGATGAGCGGCTTCTTCTTGTGAACGACGAACCGGAACGTGCCGGTCAGAAAGGTCTCCATGGCGGTGATGTCGACTTCGCCATTGCCCTGTCCGGCGTGGCCGTCTCCGGCGACGAAGAGGGCTCCCCTGGCCGAGACCGGAATGTAGAGCGTGGTACCGGCCACGAGTTCCTTGTTGTCCATGTTGCCGGCGTGCGAGAACGGCGGTGCGCTATCGACGCGGCCTGCCGACGGCGCGACGCCCATCGACCCGAAGAACGGATGCAGCGGGATATCGATGCCCGGAGCAAAATGCCCGAGCATCTTGGCGCGGTCGAGCGGGATGAGGCGCTGGCGGCTGTATGGGAACTCCATGGGGAGGAAGCCGCGGTGCAGGCCCAAGCCGTTGCAGGCGAAGTTGGCATCGATATCCACCTTGAGAATCTGCACCTCGAGGACATCGCCAGGCTCCGCACCTTCCACGAAGACGGGGCCGGTGAGGATGTGGCCGCCGGGGCCTTTGTCCTTGTCGGGATAGCCTTTGTAGACGTCATCGTTGTAGGCGGGAATGTCCTCGGCCTTGATGCCTCGGGCGATGAGGCGATCGGTGGGGCCGCAGGTGGAGAGGGTCTGGATCTTGACGGTCGCGCCCGAGGGCACGGTGAGCGCAGGCTTGACGTTCGCGGCGTAATGACCCCACTCTACGGTGGAGGGTGTGGCGAGAAGAGTGTAGTCCTGGGCGTGCAGTGCGGAGGCAGCGAAGAGGATCGCGGAGAACAGGCGGGTACGGCGCATGGAGAGGCCTCGCTGGAGAGTGATGAGACCTTTGATATATCACAGGCGCCGTCTTCTGGCCGAATGCACTCTCTGCAAGTCCTAGCTGCGGAATATGTTCACGAAGCCGGCGACCGCCAGGAAGATCCCGGTGAACGCGAGGCCGGCGAGCGAGACGAAAAACAGAGTCAAGCCTCCTATGACGATCTCATGACCCCAGCGGGCATGATGCGCGACCGTAATTCCGGCGAGGACACAGACTCCTAACCCAATGCCCATTCCGTAGGCGCAGATCGACATCACGCCGGATCCGATGCCAGGGCTTTCGTCGTTCGACACGTAAGGTATATCCATCTCCAGGTTCGCGGTCCACAGAAGAGAGTGTTGACGAGCGCACGGAGAGGCCTGTGGTGCTGAACTCGATGAGAGGCAAGCCAGCGATGATAGACGCGAGCGCAAGAATGCCGCCCACGGCTTCGCGGATGCGCAGGAAGAGGACGAAACCAGCACCGCAGGCCAGGATGTGAGGGAGCTTGAAACTCTGGATGTACCCGTAAAGAGAGTTTATCCCGCGTTGGCGCGAAATCCATCGAGCTTCAGCGTGATATCTGACGCTTTACGATGACACTGGAAAAGTGTTGTGCTCGCTGTATTTTGAGCTATTTAGCCCGTCTCGCCAGCCAGTCGACGAGTTCCAGGCCGGCGGCGTAGGTGTCGATCGATGGCACGAGGTTTCGGCCATCGGTGTACTCGTTGTAGAGCCATGGGTCGACGACGGCGTAGACCGTTCCCTTCCCGTAGTGCGCGACGGCCATCATGGTGTCACCCTTGTCGATGAGGATCGACCTGGCCGCGCCCGAGACTGTGATGGTGCAGGTGTCCTTCATGTAGGTGTGATGCTCCTGCTTGAAGATGCCGCCGGTACCGGCAGGAATGGTGAGGAGGCCGGGGGTCTTGTCGGCGGTGAGAACGTGGTTGCGCAGTACGGGGTTGAAGTGGATGCCGAAGCGATCGCCGAGTGCGTCGAAGTGCGCGAACTCGGCGTTGGGGCCATCGTTCTGCATCAGAACTAGCGTACCGCCGGCCTTGACCCATGCGGCGATGACGTCCACCGAGTGCGCGTCCATATAGTTTGGGCTGGGGTTCTTCGACGGGATGTCGGGCGAGGCGAAGACATAGATGCTGGCGTGCTTCAGATCGTCGGCGGTGGGTGCGGTCTTCTCGGTGGCGAGCTTCATGCCGTAACGCTGGAACATGCGTCCGAAGAAGGAGAAGCCGTTATTGGAGTCGTCGTCCCACTTGTAGTGGAAGAGCTCGGTGCCACCGGCCGGGTTAGGGCGGGTCTGGGAGTTAAAAAACGCATCGACCAAAACCGTTTTGTTCCGGGCGATGGCCTGGGTGGATGCCTGCTCCATCTCACTGCCGGCCATCAGGAAGGCTCCGATGCCCTTCGCGTCGTTTGCGATGACGGGCTCGTGGGTGTAGTAGTCAAACGTGCCGGAGCGGTAGGGCTTGCCGCCGAGTCCACCGACCTTGACGGTGCCGTTGAGGGTAAGCGTGCCATCTGCTTCGGTGACGACGAACTTCTTCTGGATGCCGTCCCATCCGCGGCGCGCGGCGGCTTCATCGGCCTGCGGCAGGTATCCCATGCGAACACCCTTCGCGAGCGTGTAGACGAACATACTGGAGGCGGAGGCCTCAACGTAGTTGCCGGGCTGAGCGGGCTTGTTGAGCACCTGCCACCAGAGTCCGATGGCGGGATCCTGGAACTTCACGATCGCCTTTGCGGTGCGGTCGAGCGCGGCGAGGAGTGCCGGGCGCTGGGGGTGGTCGAGGGGAAGCCAGTCGAGCACGTCGACCAGCGCCATGCCGTACCAGCCCATGGCGCGTCCCCAGAACTCAGGGCTGAGGCCTGTGGTCTTGTCGGCCCAGGGCATCTGCCTGGACTCGTCCCACCCGTGATAGAGCAGACCGGTTTTGGCATCGCGCATCTTCTGGTCGATGAGGAGGAACTCGTGAGCCACTTCGTCGAAGGCTTCAGCCTCATGGAAGGTGGCGCCATACTCGGCGAGGAACGGACCGGCCATGTAGGCTCCATCCAGCCATACCTGGTTGGGGTAGATGTCCTTGTGCCAGAAGCCGCCGGAGGGTGTGCGCTTCTGCAGGCGGAGCTGGTCGCGCACGTACTTCGCGGCGAGGTAGTACTTCTTCTGCTGAGTGACGCGGTAAAGCGTGAGGAGGTTCTGGCCGGTCTTGATGTTGTCAAGGGAATGCGCGCTGGCGGGATACCCGAGGATGGGCGTGGTGCCAGTCGCGTCGCCGTCGATGTGAGGATCGATGGTCGCCTTCAGGTAGGTGAAGTAGGCGGGGTTGCCCGTGGTGTGCCACTCGGCGGTCATGCCGTCGAGCAGGACGCCTTCTTCGTAGGTCCATTTGCCGGGGGAGCCAAGCGTGGGGAGCATCGCCTTGGGCCATTTGGCAACGACGGTGTCGGCCATAAGTTGCGAAGGGGACGCGGGCTGCTGCGCGATGGCGGGAACGGCGGCGAAGACGAAAAGAACGGCGGCAAAACGCATGGCAACAGCATACCCGCTTTGTCCTGCCGGGCGGGTCCGCTGCGACTGGGACGGTGCTTGGAGTTTCGCTTCCGGCCGGCAAGAGCACCACGCGAAGAGGATCGTCGTTAGTCGCACTCCAACGCGGTCCACACGGCTGCGTTGGTGCCGTTGGCTCCGGTGATACTGAGATCGACGAACGATCCGGCTGCGATGGGAATGGACGATGTCGAGACGCAGGAGCTGTTGGAAGAGACGGAACAGACGAGGGTTGAATCTGTAAGCGATGTCGGCGTCGCACCCGTGCGGAGCGTGATTGTGATCGTGTTGGCCTGCTGCGAGTACGCGGTCAGACGCGAGGCGGTGCAGGCTCCGGGAACCCAGGTGATGGCCGTTGCGTCTTCGTTCAGCGCGGCGTTGGGGCCATTGAGCGCGTAGAACTTCGTATTGAACGAGACGGAGTGGAGGATGGAGACGAAGGGAATGCCGCTCAGGGTCTGGGTGCCTCCGGATCCGGTACCGTTGGTGCCGGGAGCGCCCTGCGGCAGGGTGAAGTTGAGGACTGCGGCGGTGGGTGTGCCGGTGTTGGTGACAGAGGCCTGCGAGCCGGGTGCGCTGGTCGTGACGGTACCGATGGCGATCGTGGCCCCGGCTCCGGTGGGACCCGCGGGGCCGTAGGGACCGGTCGCTCCGGGAAGTCCCTGCGGGCCGTTGAAGCCCTGCAAGCCTTGCGGGCCTTGAGCTCCGGCGGCTCCGGCCTGGGCGAGGAGGCTCCAGGAAGCGGGGCTGACGTCCGGGGGACGGCCCGTGTTGGCGGCAAGCGCGATATAGCTGGAGCCGAGGTAGGAGACGGCGGATCCAACGGGATAGTTGACGGTCGTGAGCCATGCCCCGGCGAAGGTGACGGGCGGTCCCTGCGGGCCTTGTGGGCCCTGCACGCCCTGGGCTCCGGTCGCGCCGGTTGCGCCCGGGGCTCCGGCTGCACCGGTCGCTCCGGTGAGTCCCTGCGCCGCGAGGACCGCCCAGGACGCCGGGGAGAGTCCAGGAGTGTTGCCATGGTTTGCCGCGGTCAGCGAGACATAGGTGGATCCGCCGAAGCTGACGGCGTCGTTGAGCGCATAGTTCGTGGTGGAGGCGTAGTTCCCGGTGTAGGTGACGACAGCGGGCCCCTGCGGGCCGGTCGCTCCCGTGGCTCCGGCGATTCCTTGTGGCCCCGGAAGACCCTGCGGGCCAATGCTTCCCTGCGGGCCCGTGGAGCCCTGTGCGCCGGTTGCGCCGGGGGAGCCGGAGGCAGCGAAGAGACTCCAGGCGGTGGGGCTTTGATCGGGCGTATTGCCGTGGTTGGAGGCGATGAGCGAGACGTAGGCTTGTCCGTTGTAGAGGACGCCGTCGGCGATGGCGTAGTTCGTTGCGGACCGATAGGGACCCTGCCAGGAGAGGCCTGCCGGTCCGGGGACACCCTGCGGGCCCATGGGGCCGGAGAGTCCTTGTGGGCCGGGAGTGCCCGGAATGCCCTGGGCTCCGGCTTGTCCGGCGATGCCCTGGAGCCCCTGATCGCCGCGCTCCCCGGGTGGGCCGACGGAGCCGGGCAGTCCCTGCGGGCCGGTGGGGCCCACTGCGCCGATAGCTCCGGGCGAACCGGTAGGCCCACGCTCGGAGAGGAAGCCCCAGTCGTTGGGACTCTGGTCCGGCGTATTGCCGTGGTTGGCGGTGTGAAGCGAGGCGTAGGTGGTTCCCTGCCAGAGGACGACATCCCCCAGCGTGTAGTTGGTGGTGGAGGCATAGGCACCCTGGTAGTTGAGCCCCGGAAGACCCTGCGGTCCGGTGGGTCCTTGTGGCCCGGTGGTCCCGGGTGTGCCCGCCACGCCGAAGCCGGGTGGGCCTTGCTGGCCCGCGGGTCCGGTTGAACCTGTGGGTCCCGTGGCACCGACCGCTCCCAGGGCCAGGATGCCCCACTGCGCAGGGCTGAAGGCGGGCGTGTTGCCGTGGTTCGACGCGATGAGCGAGATGTAGCTGGAGTTCTGGTACGAGACGATGTCGTTCGCGGCGTAGTTGGCAGTGGACGAGTACGTGCCCTGATACGGAAGAGTGCCGATGGAGAGGCCCGGCGGTCCGGTCAGGCCCACCGCACCGGTCGCTCCCGTGGCCCCGGTGGCCCCTTTCGCTCCAGCGACGCCCTGTGGGCCCGCTGGGCCGGGTGCGCCTGCGACGCCTGCCGGACCGGCGACTCCGGGCGATCCTGCTGGGCCAGCAGAGCCGGTGGCACCCGTCGCTCCGGTGGGGCCTTGAGAGACGAGGCCGATGTCCAGAACGGCCGGGTGCGCGGTGAGGTCGTTCTCCTTACTGTCGAGCTGGAGGGACGCAGTGGCGGCGGTGAGGGCAAAGCCGTTGTTCGTCGTGGGGCTGGCGATCCAACCCTGAACGAGACTGGTGACGTCGATGGCAAGGTAGGCCTCGGCCTGGGTGACGTTGACGGTCTGCACGGCGGTGCCGAGCGTCGGGATCGTCGCGTAGGTGACAGAGGACTCCTGCCAGGCGCTGGTCACGGGCTGCAGGCTGACGAGGCCGGCGGTATCGAGGCGGTTGACGTAGAGGCGGAGGATAGCGCGGGAGACCTGAGCGGAGGTGGTTCCGGCGGGCAGCAGGCCGAGGTCGAACTGGAGCAGCGTGGTGTAGCCGCCGCCAACGGTCAGGTTCGAGAGGCCGCCGGCGTTGACCGTGGGCTGTGCGCTGCTGACATGGGTGTCAGCGATTAGGGTCGCTTCCGAGGCGTGGGCAGAGCGCGCGAAGAACGCGGCTGCGCATACGACGAGGATCCGTGACAGTCTTCCCATTCCCTCTCCGGGACTGCTCTGCGTGGAGGAATTTGTATCTGGTACCAGCTTACCGCTGTAGATTACTGCGGATCGACGAGTGAGTGATAGAGGGCAGCCGTCTGGCTGGCGATAGCCGACCAGGCGAAGGTATTCTCCACGCGGCGGCGGCCGGCCTCACCGAAGGCTCGGGCCTTGGCGGGGTCTTCGAGGAGCGCGGTGATCTTCGCGGCCAGATCGCGGGAGAACTGCTCCGGGTCGACCGGGAAGGTGGTGACGGGGTCGGGCTCGAAGGGGACGAGGTAGCCGGTTTCACCCTCGACGACGACCTCCAGGATGCCTCCGGTGGCCGAGGCAACCACGGGTGCCTGGCAGGCCATGGCCTCCAGGTTGATGATGCCGAAGGGCTCATACACCGAGGGGCAGCAGAAGACGGCACACTGCGAGTAGAACGCGATGGCCTCGGACTTGGCTACCATCTGATCGATCCAGAAGATGTTGGGGTTTTGTTTGCGGGCCTCTTCGACCTTGGCGCGCATCTCAGCGGCGATCTCCGGGGTGTCGGGCGCGCCGGCACAGAGGACGACCTGGGTGCCTTCCGGCAGGTACTGGATCGCGTCGACCAGATGCGTGACGCCCTTCTGGCGGGTGATGCGGCCGACAAAGAGTACGTAGGGTTTGGTGGGGTCGATGCCGTGCCTGGTCAGGATCTCGGGTGCCGATACGCGCTGGTACTCGTCGAGGTCGATGCCGTTGTAGATGACGTGAATGCGGGCCTCGTCGACCTCGGGATAGGCCTTGAGGATATCGGCCTTGGTACCGTGCGAGACGGCGATGATGGCGTCGGCGTCGAGAATGGCAGTGCGCTCCATCCAGCTCGACATGGCATAGCCGGAGCCGAGTTGCTCCGCCTTCCAGGCGCGCAGCGGCTCGAGCGAGTGGGTCGTCAGGACGAAGGGGATGTTGAAGAGCTTCTTGGCCCAGAAACCGGCCATGGAGACGTACCAGGTGTGGGTGTGGATGATGTCGATCTTGCCGAGCGAGGTCATCTGCAGAAGATTCAGCGAGAGGGATTCGAGCGCGGCCTTGAACTTGCCATCGGTCTGGAGCGCGTCCCATGGCTCCTCGCCGATGACCCGGAGAGCCTTGGTGGAGATGTCCTGCTTGCCCCACGCGTGGACTTCGACTTCGATGATCTTGGCGAGTTCGCGCGAGAGGTACTCGACGTGAACGCCGGCGCCGCCGTAGACGTTGGGTGGATACTCTTTGGTCATTAAACCGACGCGCATGTTACTCCCTGTTCCTGGTGAGGTGAGGCTGAGGAAATCGTACACCGGGAGGCAGATGGGCCTTGGGCGAAGGGCGGAAAAGGCGAACTCCCTTCGACGGCAAGGCGGAATCCCGCAATACTTTGTGTTTATGTAATCAAAGAATCGATCGTTTACTTTGACAAGGTGCTATCATCAGGCCGCAGGATGAGGCGACTCGAGCATGACAACGCCTTTCATTGGGACGTACGACTACCGGCTTGTAGCACTCTCCGTGTTGATTGCGATGCTCGCGGCTTATGCTGCCCTCGACCTTGGGGGCAGGGTCCGGATTGTGAGTGGCCGTACCCGGGTCGTATGGTTGCTGGGTGGAGCCACGGCGATGGGAACCGGCATCTGGGCCATGCACTATGTGGGCATGCAGGCCTTCACCCTCCCGATGCCGATGCTTTACAACTGGCCGACCGTGCTGCTGTCTCAACTTGCGGCGATTCTAGCTTCGTGCGTGGCGCTCTTTGTCGTGAGTCGTGAGACGATGGGAACCTTTCGGACGGCGGCCGGCAGCGTGGCGATGGGGCTGGGGATTGTGTCCATGCACTACATTGGCATGCGTGCCATGCGGCTTCCCGCAAGGATCGTCTATGCCCCGGGGCTGGTCCTGCTGTCGATGGTGGTGGCGATCGCGATCTCGTATGTCGCTCTCCGCCTGGCGTTCGCGTTGAAGAAGGCCGATCCGGAGTGGGGGTGGCGCAAGGTGGGCGGCGCCGTCGCGATGGGCCTGGCAATTCCGGGGATGCACTATATCGGCATGGCAGCGGCGACCTTCGTTCCGGGGACGCTCTCCTCCAATGGGCTAAGGTACTCCATCAGCGACTCTACCCTGGGGGTAACCGGCATTGTGACGGTGACGGTTGCCATTCTGCTTTCGGTGTTTGCCTCTTCGGCGGTGGACCGGCATCTGCAGGGGCAGGCGCGGCTGGTGGCAGAGAGTCGCAGCCAACTCCAGAACGTCTTCGACAATATGGCGGAGGCGGTTCTGATGGTGGACCGGAGCGGCAGGCTGATCGAGTACAACCCGGCAACCGTCACGATGTTCGGGCTGGTGGAGCAGACCGGGCTCTTGAAGAGCGATATGACGACCCTGATGGCAAACTCCGTGGCTTACTCACCGACCGGCGGGAAATTGACCGTGGAGGAGCGGCCCATGAGTCTGGCGTTTCGTGGAATCTATGTCAAGAACAAGGAGATCGTCTACCGGCGGAAGGATACGGGAGCGCTGCTGTATGCAGAGTCTACGGTGGTTCCAGTCCCGGGAGATGATGGAAAGCCGATCCGGTATATAGTCACGGTACGCGACGTGGGAGAACGGCGAGCCAAAGATGAGGCGCTGAAGTGGCTGGCTGCGATCGTGGAATCGTCCGAGGATGCCATCGTCGGGAAAGACAACAAGGGCATTGTGACGAGCTGGAACCGCGGCGCGGAGAAGATCTTCGGTTACACAGCCGCAGAGATCATCGGCCAGTCGATCCTGCGTCTTCTTCCAGACGACCGCAAGGAGGAGGAGAACGAGATTCTGCGGCGTCTGCATCTTGGAGAGACGGTCGATCACTTCGCAACGGTGCGGGTACGAAAGAACGGCGAGAGTATTCATGTTTCGCTGACCATCTCACCGATCAGGGACGCAGATGGGAAGTTGATCGGGGCATCGAAGATCGCGCGCGATACGACCGAGCAGATACGGCTGGAGCGCCAATTGCACCAGAGCCAGAAGATGGAGGCGCTTGGGAATCTAACGGGAGGAGTCGCTCATGACTTCAACAATCTGCTGGGTGTCATCTTCGGGAATCTCGATCTTCTCGAGCGCCTGGTAGCGCAGGATGAAGCGGCGCTGAAGCGTGTGCATATCGCTCAGAAGGCAGCGAACCGGGGTGCGGATCTGACACGGCGCCTTCTGGCTTTCTCCAGCAACATGGGCCTGAAGCCGATGGCGTTGATTCTGGACCATTCGATTCGCAACGCGCTTGAGTTGACGACGCGTGTGATCGGTCCGCATATCCGCATCACGTCGCACTTCGGCGATGACCATGCGCAGGTGTTCGTAGATGCCAGCGCGCTGGAGAGCGCACTGATCAACGTGATCGTGAATGCGCGGGACGCGATGCCGAATGGAGGAACCATCACGGTTTCGACGGAGATCAGCGATCTCGAAGAGAGCTATCTCCCGGTGCAGACGGGGGAGATGAAGGCGGGGCGCTATGCTCGCATTTCAGTGACCGACACCGGAACGGGTATGTCGCGCGAGACGCTGCTGCATGCGTTCGAGCCGTACTACACGACGAAGCCGAGGGGCAAAGGGACGGGGCTCGGTCTGGCGATGGTCTATGGGTTCGCCAGGCAGACCGGCGGCGCGGTGAAGCTCTATAGTGAGGCGGGGTATGGCACGACCGTGACGCTGTATCTTCCGCTGGCAGAGAACAGGCATGCGGTCACGCCGCACCGCGTCGAACAGAAGCACCCTGTGAATCTGGCTGGCAGGGTGCTGGTGGTGGACGATGAGTTGGATCTGCTGGAGATTGCGGCGATCTACCTGCGAGACATGGGATACACCACCTACCAGGCAGAGGACGGGCCAGGTGCGCTCGCAGTCATCGAACAGGCGGGCGAGATGGATCTGCTGGTGACGGACATCATCATGCCGGGGGGAATGAATGGCGTCGAGCTTGCCCAGCAGGTGAAGCAGCGTATGCCCGCGGTGAAGGTGGTGTACTGCTCGGGTTTCCAGGCAGATGCATTGGAAGAGCAGAATATGCCGCTCATTGATGGACCGTTGTTGCAGAAGCCGTATCACCGGGCGGAGTTTGAGGGAATGATTCGTCGCGTGATGGACAAGACAGTGGGCCAGGAAGTGGTTTGAGGAGGATGGACTTGAAGACCTCGGAGCAGGACAAGCTCTAAAAAGTGAGAGAGACGATGACGATCAAGCCGAGCATTCTGGTCATCGATGACGATTTCGATATTTGCGAGTTCGTCTCCGCGACCGCGGAAGCGGTGGGGTTGAACTGCCTTGCAACGACACAGATCCCGGAGTTCCTCCAGGCTTTGACGCCGGAAACGGCTCTTATCCTGCTCGATCTGGTCATGCCGGAGACCGACGGAGTGGAGCTATTGCGGTTGCTGGGTGAGCAGCAATGCAAGACCGGGATCGTGCTGATCAGCGGCGTGGGAAGGCGCATCATGGAGACCGCCGAGGAGATGGCGAACGAACTCGGACTGCGTGTCGTCGGTCATCTCGAAAAACCGTTCCGCATGACCGAGTTGGAAGCGATGCTGAAGAAACAAACGCTGCCGGATGGGGCAGCGAAGATCCATACACACACCCGAGCCTCCGCGCAGGCGAAGATCGCGATGACGGACGTGGAACTTCAGAACGCGATCCTGAATCAGGAATTCATCCTGTACTACCAGCCGCAGATTGACATCAAGAGCGGCGCCGTCAAGGGGGTGGAGGGTCTGGTGCGTTGGCAACATCCCAAGCACGGGATCGTCTTTCCGGACGACTTTATTCCAAGGATGGAGCAGATAGGACTGATCGATCCCCTCGGATGGATCGTGTTGATGCGCGGGCTTACGGATTTGAAGCAGCTGATGGAGAAGGGTGGCAGCAACCTGAGGTTATCGCTGAATGTATCGGTATCGTCGCTGCACGACCTGCGTTTTCCGGACAAGATGGCGGCACTGATTCGGGAGTCCGGTGTCAAATCGAACCAGGTGATTCTGGAGATCACCGAGAGTGGGCTGATCAAGGAGCTCGCACGTACGCTGGACGTACTGACCCGTCTGCGGCTAAAGGGTGTGCAGCTTTCGATCGACGACTTTGGCACGGGGTACTCGATGATGCAGCAGCTCAACCATATTCCAGCAACAGAGCTGAAGATCGACAAGTCCTTCGTACAGAATATGAGCGAGACGGATCGCGATCGCGTGATGGTTGCGAAGACGATCGAGATTGGACATGAGCTTGGGATGAAGGTTGTCGCTGAAGGAGTCGAGACCGCAACCCAGCTTGAATTTCTCCGTCTGAATGGATGCGACATTGCCCAGGGATACTACGTCAGCAAGCCGCTCCCGTTGCCGGAGTTTCTGGATTGGGTCGAGAAGTACCGCGCCGGGCGGGAAAGCGAGTGATTCCGCCTCGAAGACGGACTCGACGGGGATACATCAGGATGAGCCATGCTGGTTGGATGATTTGCGACCAGATATAGTGACCATGAGGATTTGACCATGGTGAAGAACACTCCGGGGGAGCACCCGCTGCCCGAGACGCTGGTGAACGTATCGCGTTTGATTACGGCTTATTACACGCTGAAGCCGGATGTTTCCATCCCCGCGCAGAAGGTCGCGTTCGGCACCAGCGGGCATCGCGGCAGCGCCTTCGCTACCTCGTTCAACGAGGACCACATCGCCGCCATCACGCAGGCGATCTGCGAGTTTCGCAAGGACGACGGCACGACCGGGCCTCTGTTCCTCGCGCAGGATACGCATGCGCTCTCCGAGCCTGCGTTCGCGACGGCGCTTGAGGTGCTCGCGGCCAATGGCGTAGAGACGATGGTCGACACCGACCTGGCCTATACGCCCACGCCGGCGCTCTCGCACGCCATCCTGACCTACAACCGCGGTCGCAAGATCAACCTGGCGGACGGCATCGTGATTACGCCCTCGCACAATCCTCCCGAGGATGGCGGGTTCAAGTACAACCCTCCCTCGGGCGGTCCGGCCGATACCACCGCGACGAAGTGGATCGAGAATCGCGCCAACGAACTGATCGCTGGAGGGCTGGCGGGCGTGAAGCGGGTTCCGTACAGCAAGGCGCTGGGGGCTGGGACGACACACAGGCATGACTACATCACAACCTATGTCGAAGACCTGAAGTCCGTCATCGACTTCGATGTGCTGGCCGGCTCGACGCTGAAGCTGGCAGTCGACCCGCTGGGCGGTGCGGGCGTGTATTACTGGCCGCGCATCGTGGAGCGGTATGGCCTGGGCCTCGAGGTGCTGAACAAGAACGTCGACGCCACCTTCCGGTTCATGACCTGCGACTGGGATGGCCGCGTGCGCATGGACTGTTCAAGCCCCTTTGCGATGGCCTCCATGATTGCGAACAAGGACAAGTATGACGTCGCGTTTGCCGCCGACACCGACCATGACCGGCACGGCATCGTGACGAAGAGCGCCGGCTTGCTGAATCCGAATCACTATCTCGCGGTGTCGATCCAGTACCTGTTTACGAACCGCCCGCAGTGGAGCGCGCAAGTCGGCATCGGCAAGACGCTGGTGAGTTCGAGCATGATCGACCGCGTGGCCAAGGGGCTTGGACGTCCCATGCTGGAGGTGCCGGTGGGCTTCAAGTGGTTTGTGGAGGGGCTGATCGACGGCACGCTCGGCTTCGTGGGCGAGGAGTCGGCGGGAGCCACGTTCCTGCGGCGGAATGGCGCGGTCTGGACGACCGATAAGGACGGCCTCATCCCCGGGCTCCTGGCAGCGGAGATGACGGCGCGCACCGGCAAGGATCCGGGCGTGCTCTACCAGGAGCTGACGGCGAAGTATGGCGAGCCGGTCTATCAGCGCATCGACGCGGTGGCGACGAAGGAGCAGAAGGCGAAGCTGTCGAAGCTCTCTCCCGCGCAGGTGACCGCAAAGGAGCTGGCCGGGGAGCCGATCACCTCGATCCTGACCGAGGCTCCGGGAAACCATGCGCCGATCGGCGGGCTGAAGGTGACGACCGAGAACGGCTGGTTCGCGGCGCGGCCCAGCGGTACCGAGGACGTCTACAAGATCTACGCCGAGAGCTTTCTCGGGGCGGATCATCTGAAGAAGATTCAAGGCGAGGCGCAGGCCCTGGTGGGGGCGGCGATCGCGTAGGGCGAACCGCAGGGGCGACGCGTCAGTTGGAGAAGATACGTCGCCCCACATGTCCCAGCAGAGCCATCTTGACCCCGAGCCCGAGCGTCGGGAAGAGCTCCGCGACGACTTCCTCGATGCGGACGGTCGAGAAGATCAGCACACAAAAGAGTTCGCCGCCCGGCAACACGCCACCGAAGCCGATCACCGACCGCACACCATAGGGAATCACGAACTCTTCCTGCGCCGGCACAAAGCGGCTTCCACGCGCCTCGATGACATGGAAGACGTTGAACGACCTCCGTTCAAGCGCGACCAGCCTGTCCGGAACCTGTTCCTGCAGGTTCTCGGCCTCAAGACCCATCTGCTCAATCAGCCTGGCGATCATGGGTGCTTCGGCCATCATCGTCGCGGGAATCGCCTTGTGGGCCTTTGATCGGTGACGGTCGTTCCACTCCGGCCGCACACCGCGCGAGGCGAGCAGAACGAGACACGGCATCGACGGCTCGAGCTCCGCGCCGTCCATCCCGGCCCGCGCCGCCTGCTTCAGGTCGTCCGGCAACGCGCCGTAGCGTTCCGTTTTGAAACATCGCACCAGGGCACACGCGGACTCGCCCTTGCCCTCCTGCAGGAACGCCTTGTACAGGTAGGCCACAACCTCGTTCGCAGCCTCTTCCATCGAGTTGCTGCGGCGGCCAAGATGCCGTAGCGACTTGCTCGCCGCGATCATCTGGCTCTGGTCGAACTTCTTGAAGTCATACACCGGCGGCGGTCCCTCTTTGCCATCGTACCCGTCCACCCGCAAGAACACGTTCCGATTGTTCGGCGCACGGTACTGGCGCATCGCATTTCAACCGGCCGCACTTTCCTTTGACGGCTTACTGCCGTAACATTCAGGTTTGCAGTAATCATTACCCTGAGATCAGTACCGAGGTTTCCCTTCCGCGATGAGCTCCGATTCCGGCCAGATTCTCCCGCACGCTGCCTCCGAAGCCGACCTCAAGGTCAAATGCCCGAAGTGCGGTGAACTGCGCGGCTCCCGCGTCAAGCGCAGGGGCTTTGTGCAGAAGCAGATCATGCCCTTCCTGGGCTACTTCCCATGGGCCTGCGGAGCCTGCCGATTCACCTGGAACAGCAAGATTCGTGGCGAGAAAAAGATCAAGCGCTATGGCATGAAGGGGCCTAAAGCCTACGTCGAGCCAAGCTTCGACTTCGCCGCGCGGCAAGCCCAGCCGGTCTCTCCAGCCGCCGGTCCGCGGCCCATCCAGCACCAAAACCGCTTCGACGACGATACGCACGAAGACATCGGCGACTAAACGCTTCTGTCTTAGTTGCTCTTCGGCGACCCCAGATCCAGAGGCTTGGCCGACACAGGCAGCATCTCGGCCACACCCTCCTGCACCTCCCACCCGGGAAGCTCCTGCGAGCCCGTGATCAGGCGAGCACCGTCACTGAAGGTCACGTAGGTCCACGCCCACTGGCGAAAGACACTCAGGCGGTTGCGGAAGCCGATGAGGAAGAAGACGTGGACCACCAGCCAGGTCATCCAGGCGGGAAAGCCGCTCCAGTGCGCCTTGAACGGCCACTCGATCTTGGCCACGGCAGCCTTGCGCCCGATCGTCGCCATATCGCCCTTGTCGAAGTAGCGGAAGCCGGGATCCTTCCTCGGACCGTCGGACCCGCGCTCCTCCGCGAGCATCTTGCCGATCCGCTTTGCCGCGTACGCGCCCATCTGCATGGCCGGCTGAGCGACGCCAGGGACCTGCTTGCCGTCCTGCTCGACGTGCGCAAGGTCGCCGCAAATATAGATCTCCGGATGCCCCGGCGGGTTCAGGTACTTGTCCACCAGCACGCAGCCCTTGCGGTCCGTCTCGAAACCAAGCAGCTTGCCCAGCGGTGACGCTTGCACACCTGCCGCCCACAGCGTGCAGACAGAGTCGATCTTTTCGCCGTTTGCGATCACGTAGCCCGGCTGGATATCGGTGACATGCACCCCCAGCCTGACCTCAACGCCGAGCTCCGCCAACTGCCTTTGGGCAGCCGCCTGCAGGTCCGGCGGATACGCCGCCAGCAGCTTTGGCGACCCCTCCACAATCATTACCTTCGCGGTCGATGGATTGATGTGCCGGAAGTCCTTCTTCATGTACAGCTTCGAGATATCCGAGATCGCACCGGCAAGCTCCACGCCCGTGGGACCGCCGCCCACCACCACGAAGTTCAGGCCCGGGTGCTTGCCAGTCTCCAGCATCTGTCGCTCCGCCAGCTCGAACGCCAGCAGCACGCGCCGCCGAATCTCCGTGGCATCTTCCACCGTCTTCAACCCGGGAGCCAGCTTCGCCCACTCATCGTTGCCGAAGTAGGAGTGCGTCGAGCCCGTCGCGACGATCAGGTAGTCGTACTCGAGCTCCGAGCCCGACTTCAGCTTCACCCTGCGGTCGGCGACGTCGAAACCGACGGCCTCGTCCATCAGCACGTCGATGTTCTTGTGCTCGCGCAGAATCGACCGGATCGGCTGGGCGATATCGGCCGGCGACAACACCGCCAGCGCCACCTGGTACAGCAACGGCTGAAACGTGTGATGGTTCTTCCGGTCCACCAGCGTCACGTCGATGGGCATATGCGCAAGCCCCATCGCCGCGTTGATACCGCCAAAACCGCCACCCAGTACCACCACACGCTTCCGCACCAATCCCTGTCCTGCATTCGCCATGAGTTTCCTCGCTGCTCTCATTCCATCAGATGCAGGAGCAGGAGCAAACGAACTTCCGATCGTGCGACTGCTAAGGCACTATCGACATGGACGTGCTAAAGAAGCCATGGTCGCCCGCCGTCAGTACGATCCCGGTCGTCTCGCCTTCACCAACGGCCACCAGAGGAGTCACCTGGATCAATCCGTCCGCATCCGTGGTCGCGGTCGCCGTGGACGTCTGCAGCAGAGGCCCAACCGGACAGCGTCCCGTATCCGGGCAGCTCACATAGCCATGCACAGCCTGACGGACGGCCACGACCGCACCGGCGATCCCATGCCCCGCGCCATCGACGACCCGGGCGACCACCGGATCGAACGCCCCACCCACCGCCGAGACCTGTCCACCGCCGCTCACCACGGCAATCTGCCAGACAGCTTCGTCCACCGCGACCGCCGAGAATGTCGCGCAGACGTTCCCCCACGCGCACGCGGTGCCAGAGGCTGTGGCCCCAGCGGGGAGAGGCCCAAGAGACGCCCCGTTCGGAGCCGTCGCCATCCCAACTCCGAACGTCCAGTTCACCGGCTCAGCGACAGGGACACCATCCACCGTCGCGATCGCCTGCGGAGCCCAGTTCACCACCGCCCCGGGCGCGACATACTCCACGGCCCGCACCATCGTGACGGCCCGCAGATGCTCGACCGCAGTAAACGACACCGCAACCACCCCGCCTCCCGCCGAGGCTCGTAACGCCACCGTTCCAGCACTTAACGGCGTCACGGTCGTCGACACCATCCCCCCGGAATCGGCGGTCATGACACACAACGACGTTCCGCATGCCCCCAGCGACGCTCCCGTCGCGGTCAACGTCACCGGTACACCGGCAGCCGTCGTCACCCCGTCGCCAAGGAAGACCTTGATGCGAAGCGGCATCGCCGCCACGTCCCCCACATAGGCTCCATTGCCCGGAATCGACAGCACTGTCAGCACATCCACCGGGGCCGCCACCGCCGTAAACGATCCGCTCACCGCCCCACCGCCAGCCGATGCCGTCAGCCCCACCGTCCCGACGATCGCGGGCGTCACCGCCGTCGAGACCACGCCGGTCGCATCCGCCGTCAACACGCACGATGCGCCTCCACACGCCAAAGTGCCTCCGCTCGCCGTGATGGTCACCGCCGCGCCCGCCCCAGGCGTCCCATCCCCCAGCACTACCTTGACCACGAACGACCCGGAGGCCGCCACGCCGACATACCCTCCGCTCCCGGGAACCGAGACCAGGCTCAGCACATCCGGAGGGATCGCCACGGCCGTCAACGAGGCGCTCACGCTGCCGCCGCCAGCCGACGCCGTCAACACAACCAGGCCTGCCGCCACCGGCGTCACCGCGGTCGAGACGACTCCCGAGGCATCCGCCGTCAACACGCACGAGGCCGCACCGCAAGCCGCAAGAATCCCATTCGTAGCGGTGACCGTCACCGCTGCTCCAGCCGCGACCGTGCCATCCCACAACACAGCCGCTACCCGGAACGCTCCGTGCGCGACCCTTCCCGGGTATCCGCCACTCGCCGGGATCGCATGGACGGTCAACACATCCGGAGGAAGCGAAGTCGCGGTAAACGACGCCGTCGCCGTCCCGCCAACCGCCGCAGCCGCCAGCCCGACCGTTCCCATGGCCGTGGGCGTTACCGCCGTCGAAACCATGCCCGAGGCATCCGCCGTGACGACGCACAACGCCAACCCACACGCCCCCAACGTCCCGCCCACCGCCGTCAGCGTCACCGCCTCCCCGGCTGCCGCCGTGCCGTCCCAACGCACCGTCTTCACAGCAAACGGCAACGATGCAGGGCTTCCGGCCATTGCGCCGTCCGACGGAGCCGAGACCACCGTCAACACATCGGGCGAAAGCGCGGACGTAAACGTGGTCTGCGTGGCGGATCCACCCGAAGACGCTGCCAGCAAGATCGTACCCACCACGGTCGGGGTCACCGTCGTGGACACCATGCCCTGAGCATCCGTCGTCACATGGCACGAGGCCGCACCGCACGCCCCCAGCACGCCTCCGGTCGCCGTCAGCAAGGCAGCCGCGTTCGCCGATGGTGTTCTGCCGTCGCCCATCATCACCTGCACCGCAAACGGAGCAGCAGCCACTTTCCCCACCGCGGATCCGTTCGCCGGGGTCGACGTTACCGTCAGCGTATTGGGCGGCATCGGCAGCACGCTGAACGTCGAAGTCGCCTGGCCTCCGTACAGCATGAACGCCTGAATCGTGTTCGTACCGCTCACCAGTGGCGTCACAGTCACGGTAATCCGTCCGTTCGCGTCCGAGGTCTTGCCGCACACGGTTCCGCACAACGGGCTCAGGGTAGCCTGCGGAGACTGAAGGATGACCACCACCTTCGGCTCCGGCGTCAGCCCATCGCCGCGCAATACCTGCAGGGTGTACTGATTCGCCGCAGGGACTCCCACGTAGACCTTGCCCGACGGGACCGAAACGACCTTCAGGATGTCCGGAGGCATGGACAGCACGCTGAACGAGGTTCCCAGCGAACCGCCGCCTGCCGAGGCGTAGATCGACACCACGCCCGGGGCCACCGGCAGCACCAGCGTGGACACCATGCCCTGCGCATCCGCCGTCATCCCGCACGTCGGCAACCCACACGCCATCAGCGTGCCGATGGAGGTCGTCATGCTCACCGCCGCGCCCGCTGCGGGCGTCGCACCGTCCGGGCCGATCACCTGCATCGTGACCGGCGACGTCGTCGGAACACCGGCATACGACGGCCCCAGAGGCACCGCCACAAGGCGCAGCGTATCCGCCACCGCAGCGAACGACGTGGTCACCGAAAGCCCCTCAGCCGTGGCTCCCATCCCCACCGTTCCCGCAGCCGACGCCGTCACAGCCGTCGCCACCAGCCCCGCGGTGTCTGTCTTCACCACGCACGCGACAGCCCCGCACACCCCCAGCACTCCGCCCGCCACAGTGAGCGTTATCGCGGCGCCCACCACCGGCGTCGTACCATCTCCCCGGACGAGGCGCACGCTGAAAGCTCCCGGCGCAGCCACGCCAGCCAGCGCGAAACTGGCCGGAACCGACATCACTTCCAGCCGGTCCGGCAGCGGCGCCGTGGTCGTAAACGCCGTCTGCACCCGTCCTCCGCCCGCCGCGGCTGTAAGCGTCACCGAACCCGTAGCGCCCGTTGCCAGCCCCGGAATGACTCCGCTCGTCACCATACCAGCCGCGTCCGCCGTTAACATGCACGAAGAAGCACCACCGCACGCGGTGAAGGCTGCGCCAGCCGCCGTCAACGCAACCGCAGCACCCGCGGCGGGGGTCACCCCATCGCCCAGGATCGTCTGCACCTGAAAGACCTGCGCGGCAGCGGTCCCCATCGTTGCGCCGTTCCCCGGGGCCGATACGACGTGCAGCACATCCGCAGGCATCGCCACCGCGCCGAACGAGGCCGAGACCGATCCTCCGCCCGCCGTGGCCTGCAACGAGACCAGCCCCGGCGCATGCGGAATCACGGTGGTCGCCACCAGGCCCAGTCCATCCGCCGTCAACACGCAACTCGAAGCACCACCGCATCCGCCCAGTCCGGCACCCGCCGCAGCAAGCGACACCTGAGCCCCCGCATCCGGCGTCACGCCATCGCCGAGCATCGCCTGCACAATCAGAGGCAAACCCGCAGCAATCCCCACGTAGGCCAGCCCCGCGGGCAGCGAGGTCACCCGCAACACATCCGCCGCACGGCTTCCCGCCACAAACGACGCTGTGGCCGTGGCCGCCCCCACCGACGCCGCCAGCGCGACCGTTCCCCCCAGCGACGGCATCACCGCCGTCTTCACCATCCCCGCCGGGTCCGTCGTCAGCGTGCAGCCAGACGCTCCCCCGCACCCCATCAGCACGGCTCCATGGGTAGCCGAGACCGTCACCCCCACGCCCGCCGCCGGAGAAACGCCATCCGCCAGCAGCACCTTCACCGCAAACGACGCACTCGTCGCGATGCCCAGCAGGCTCCCATCCGGTGGGACCGAAATGACCGACAACACATTCGGCAACACCGTCCCGCTGTACGCGATGCCCCCGCCGATCGTCGTCGTGCCCGCCGTGGACAGGTCCGTCACCGTTACATCCGCAGCCGCGATAGGCCCTGCCATCGCCGGAGCCACCGCCACGATCGTGTTCGCCGACCAGCTTGTCACCGTCGCCGCCACGCCGTTCACCGTCACCGCGTTCCCGCTGCGAAAACCCATCCCGGTAATCGTGATGACGCCTCCACTGGCAGGCACCACGGCCGGGGTCACGGTATCCGCGTAGAGCACGCGCGCCTTATACGCATAGTCCGGACGCCCGTCCCCGCGAGCATCGCCAAAGCCCATGCGCAGCGTACGCGCCGATGGATTCACGATCGTCAGGGCCGTCATCCCGAGCGTCTCCGTATTCAATGGAGTCGATGCACTCGCCACCGTGGGCAGCGTACCGGTCCCGTCCGTGCCAACCCAGACGCCGAAGATAGGCTGCATCTTCCCGGTGGTTGCGAGCCCCTGCTCATCGAGCGCCGTCATCTCCACCGTCAGCGTGCGCCCGGCCTTCACCGCCAGCTTCGACCAGGCGGTATGCGCATAGCCGCACATCGCCCCCTGCCATGTGCCGCTCGGGTCCACACTCACCGGCGCCGCCTCCGTCCCATCCCCCGCCGCCGTGCATGCCGCCACCGCATTCGTCACGCCGATGTTCACCGTGGCCGCGTAGCGCGTCGAGCCGATCGTAGTCATCCAGTTCACGACCGACCCCGATGGCGTAACCTGCGCCAGCCCACCATAGGGCCCTACGCCGTACTGCCCCACATACAGCGGATTCACCGGCTCGGCCGTGATGTAGACGTTCTCGTACCAGGTCTGCTCCAGGGGAATCCATGGCAGATCGTACCGGCCCTCGTAAGGGTTGTAGAGATATCCCTGGCTTCCCTCCACGCTGGTCCCCTTGGCCGCGACGGGCGTCGCTCCCTGCCGTTGGAACCGGTACCCCGATACCGCCGACGTCTCCTCGAACATATCCATCACCAGCGCGGAGATGTTGAACCGATGCTCCACCAGGTTCACACCCGCCATGCCCTGTCCGTTCGGAAACGTAAGGTTCCCCGAGATCGGAGCCGCACTCTGAAACGAGTACGTCTTCCCCGCATCCGCCCCGCTCTCCGGATACATCGACACCATCGTCGCGATGTCGTCCGGACGCAGCACCAGCGGCTGCGGCAGGCACTGGTAGGCGTATGGCCCGCACATGACGTCGATGGGATGCATCACCGGCCAGTGCATCGCCTGCGCCGCCGTCGGCTGCGGCGTACCGGTAAAGACGTTCTCGTTCAACTGCGACCAGCCGACGCCAAGGATCCGCCCAAACGCCCGCACCAGCCGGTAGGTCAGCTCCTTCTGCATCTCGGGAGCCGCGCCCGTGCAGCGCCCGTTCACGACGAGCAGCGCATGCGTGATCTTCCCCGCCGACGAGATACCGTCGACGCTCTCCGTCACCGCCGTCTGCCGGCAGTTGCCCGGATCGCTGGCCCCACCGCCGAGCAGCGTATCCGTCACCGCACCGTCCGCGTCGTAGATCACCGCCACGGGGATCGACGCCGCGTTCGAAGCCTGCACATCGGCCGGAAACACCGGCCCGCTCGCCCCCATAAAAACGTTCGAACCATTCACATCCTCCCCCAGAACGCCTGCCTGCGAGACCACCATCGCCGAGACCGATACATTCCAGGATGCCGCCGCCGTAGCAACCAACGCATCCGCCGCCGCATGGTTGACAGAGACGCTGAGATCCCCGGGGTCCGTGGAGTATCGAAGATTCGTCGTCCCCCAAACCACCGCATTACCCGCGACACTCGACGAAAAATAAGGAGCCCCAGCCACCCAGCGAGGTCCACCCGCAAACGCCGTTGTCACCATCAGCAACAACAAGACCGCCGCGAGAACCGGGCACCGCCTATCGCGCCCCATTCCGCCGAGCCTCCCAGCCCCGCATCAGCCCCACAACCTCCTCAACCGCAGCCGGCCCCGACGCAGCCGCAGGCGCAACCCCCTTCACCACCCTTCCCTGCTCCGAATACATGGAGCCACGCAGCGTCCTGGCCTCCAACCACCGGAGATCGACGCCGTCGCCAACCGGAATCGCACCATCCAGCCCATCGACCGGCGAGCTCAGCCCTCCCGGCCCAGGCGCATGCAGGAGCATCAGCCGCCGATCCCCCACGCGATACCGCGCCCCATCCCGCCAGAGCCCCGCCCACTCCTTCACGACATACGTGCCGCCACCCGCCCCGCGTACCGCGTCCGAGACCGCAAACTCAACCTCCACGACGCCAGAAAGCCCATCCCCAGGCAGCCGTACCGCCGTAACAACCCCGCAGAAGATCACCGCCGCCCGCTCCGACATCTCCTCCAGCACGGCCTGGCCCGTAGGCAGCGGAGCGGGATACGCCCCCTGTCCATCGCGCAGCGTCGACTGCGTCGGCGGCCGCAGCCCCACCTGCCCCCAGCCGGAACCCACCAGGCCAGCCGTAACCACGCCCACAAAAAAAGCCCTCATGCCGCACCTCCGTCCTTCTCCTTTTCGTCGGAGAAGCACGTTGGGACGGCATGTGAGCGATTTCGCAACACCCGTAACGCGGTGTTAGATCTCCGGATAAAAGTCGAAGAAGGCCTCGATACTCAGGCGAAGCTGGGCCTCGATCGCCTCCCGGCTGCCCTCCAGAATATGCATCGTCACATGAGCTTCATTGCCGTTCTTCAACGCCAGCGTCGCATCGCCCACACTCGCTACCTCATCGGAGGGCAGCAACCGCATTCCATATACCAAGGTCAGATTAGCCATACGCCATTCTTTCATCCTGACGTGCAGCCTGCGCGGGCGGCGGTCACAGCCCCTGCGTCAGGACATGAATCTTTTTCCCCCACGGCGCATTTACACTAAGGGTACTTCTTATGTCCGATCAAACCGTACGCGACACCGTCATCCTCGGCTCCGGCTGCTCCGGCCTCACCGCCGCCATCTACGCAGGCCGCTCGAACCTCAAGCCGCTCGTCCTCGAAGGCCACGAGCCCGGCGGACAGCTCTCGATCACCACGCTGGTCGAAAACTTTCCTGGCTGGCCCGAAGGCATCCAGGGCCCCGAGCTCATCGAAAACATGAAAAAGCAGGCCCAGCGCTTCGGCGCCGAGCTGTCAATGGCGCACCTCGTCTCCGCCGACCTGACGAAGTACCCCATCGAGCTCAACCTCGGTTCGCACATCGTCAAGACCCGCACGCTGATCATCGCGAGCGGCGCGAGCGCCCGCTGGCTGAACCTGCCGTCCGAGCAGGCCCTCATCGGCCACGGCGTAAGCTCCTGCGCCACCTGCGACGGATTCTTCGCGCGCGGCAAGGAGATCGCCGTCATCGGCGGCGGCGACAGCGCGATGGAAGAGGCTCTCTTCCTCACTCGCTTCGCCAGCAAAGTGACACTGATCAACCGCACCGCAAAGTTCCGCGCCTCACCGATCATGCTCGAACGCGCCATGGCCCACTCCCAGATCGAGTTCATCTCGAACACGATCGTCGAAGAGGTCCTCGGCGTGGAAGAGAAGGACGTGAAGGGTCTCCGTCTGAAGAACACCGCGACCGGCGTGGAGTCGATTCTCCCGGTCTCGTTCATGTTCCTCGGCATCGGCCACATCCCCAACGCCAAGATGTTCGAAGGCCAGATGGACCTCGATGAAGACGGCTACATCCTGGCCAAGGACGACGTCTACACCACCCTCAACGGCGAGATCATCAAGGGCGTCTTCGCCGCCGGCGACATCAAGGACCGCAAGTACCGCCAGGCCATCACCGCCGCCGGCAGTGGCTGCATGGCTGCGCTCGAAGTAGAGAAATTCCTCGAAGAACACGGCCGCTAAGCCGCATCGCACGACAAAGGCGTGAGGCCAAGGCCTCACGCCTTTGTCGTGCTTCCTTCTAGTCAAGCCACGACTCCCGAGGACTCGCAAATAAAAACACCCTCACCACAGATCGTCCAACGCCTCCGCGAAGCCCCAAACTGCTTCGATCACACGCCGCAACGCGGTATCCTCTCCCCATGGAGCGCGCCCGCCCCAAAACGCCCACCCTGGAAACCCCGCGCCTCCTCCTGCTCCCCCTCACCCTCGAAGACGCCGAACAGGCTCAGCCCCTCTTCGCCCACTGGGAGATCGTCCGCCACCTCGCCTCGCAGGTTCCCTGGCCCTTCCCGCCCGACGGCTGCCACACCTTCTATCGCGACACCGCCCTGCCCGCCATGGCTCGCGGCGACCAGTGGCATTGGTCCATCCGCACCAAGGCAAATCCCCAGCAGATGATCGGTTCCATCGCCCTTGTCGCCCAGCCTCAGACCCCGGGCCACAGGAACAATCGCGGCTTCTGGATCGGACAACCCTACCAGCGTCACGGCTACGCCACCGAGGCCGCCGTCGCAGCCACCGACTTCTGGTTCGACGTCCTCGGCTTCCCCGACCTCACCGTCCCCAAGGCCCACGCCAACGAGCCCTCCCGCCGCATCTCGCAGACGACCGGCATGACGCTGCTCCGCACCCAGATCCAGCAGTTCGTCTGCGGGCCACTTCCCACCGACATCTGGCACCTCACCGCCGACCAGTGGCATCAGCACCGCCCCCGGCCTTAGCACCTACGGCCTGTTCATCGCGAACGGAACCTGTTTCCCGATCAGCCTGAACCCCAGCAGCACCGCTGCCTTCACCCACCCGCGCACCTGGTTCCGAAGCTGCTGCTTCCACAGCATGTACTTCCAAAACGGCTGCACCCACCGCTCCGAGATCCTCTTCTCGTCCCTTACCCGCACAACCGCCGCAATCAGATGGTTGAACGCCACCTCCGGCGCGAACCACTGCTCAAACGCCGCCCGCGCCAGCCTCCCCCGCTCCACGTTCTCTCCCTCATGCGCCACCACGAGCGCTTCCAACTCCCCCAGTTTTTTCTCCGGGACCATCAGCGCGAAGCTCTCCCAATCCGGGCCCTCGGGCGGCAGATACCCGTCCGCCATCACCACCGGAGCCACCCCCATCTCCATCACCTCGAACAGCCGGATCGACCCGGCGCTTCCGCCCCGCGGACACAGCCCGAACCGGCTCGCCGCAATCGTCTCCGCGTACTTCTTCTGCCGCTCCTCGCGCCCCGGCTGCGACGGATCCCAGTGATAGTAGTGCGACGTATTCTCAATCAACACATCCGGTCGCCGAAACTTCGACTTGTAAATCCTCTTGCGCAGCAGCGACGTCGACCCGCCGGCAAACGAGAGCAGGTACCTCTTCTCGACGTCCATCGGCCCCACAAACGGGTTGAACCGGTTGATGTACGGCGCGCCCTTGTAGCGCTTCCAGTCGATCCACCTGGGCCTCTCCGCGGCCGCGTAGAGCCCGGGCAGCAGAGGCACAAAACCATCGTCATCGCTGTAGATGAACGTCTTCTCCGGGTACCGCCTCGGCAGAGGGCTATCCACCACGCCTCGGCCGCGCTCATGCCATCCGCCCACGAAGAGGATCAGGTCGGCACTCTCGGGATCGTCCACCAACGTATGGAGCTTCGGCTCCGCGCTGGCCACAATCCGCAGCATGGCGTCGTAGCACTCCTGCCGCAGTCCAACCAGGTGGATCTTCATCGCGTCTCCAGCCGTCCGTTCGAATAGCCCGTTCTAGCGCTTGACTATAGCACGCACCACCCTGCCCATGGGGTTCGTCCAGCCGCCTAAACACCGCATATTTGCAGGGAATTTGCCCCATGCGTGACCTCCCGCATCGCATCCTCCATGCTGCGGTGGCTATAATGTTTCGAACGAGTCTGTACGTCTTCACGACCGTTCACGGAGCACGCAATGCCCTTACAAACCACCGAGCACATCTGGCACAACGGGAAACTCATCCGCTGGGAAGACGCCAACATCCACGTCATGTCCCACGTCATCCACTACGGGTCCTCGGTCTTCGAGGGTATTCGCTGTTACCAGCAGCCCACCGGCGCCGGCGTATTCCGCCTGGATGAGCACATGGCCCGCCTCATCGATTCCGCGAAGATCTACCGCATGCCGCTACCGTACACGGTAGAGCAGCTATCCGCCGCCGTCGTCGACGTCATCGAAGCCAACGGCGTCACGCCCTGCTACATCCGCCCCATCGCCTTCCGCGGCTATGGAGAGATCGGTGTCAACCCGCTCAAGTCGCCGGTCGAGGTCTACATCGCGAACTTCCCCTGGGGCAAGTACGTCCCCGGCAACGCCGGCGCGGATGTCTGCGTCTCCTCCTGGTCGCGCCTCGCCCCCAACACCATGCCCTCGCTCGCCAAGGCCGGTGCGAACTACATGAACTCGCAGCTCATCCGCATGGAGGCCGAGGTCAACGGCTACGACGAAGGCATTGCGCTCGACGTCAACGGCTACCTCTCCGAAGGCTCCGGCGAGAACCTCTTCCTCGTCCGCGGCGGCGTCCTCTACACCACGCCTCTGGCGAACTCGGTGCTGAACGGCATTACCCGATCCTCCGTCGTCACCATCGCGAAGGAGATGGGCATCCCCGTCGTCGAGCAGGCTCTCCCCCGCGAGATGCTCTACATCGCCGACGAAGCCTTCTTCACCGGCACCGCCGCCGAGGTCACGCACCTCCGCTCGGTCGACCGCATCCTCGTCGGCGACGGCACCATGGGCCCCGTCACCAAGGCCATTCACGACGAGTTCTTCGCCCTCGTCAACGGCACCAAGCCCGACCGCTACAACTGGCTCACGCCGGTTGAAGTCAAGGTTCCCGTCACCGCGTAAAAAGCAGCACGGCACCGGCAAGAGCAGCGGCACATGCCGCTGCTCTTGCCATTTTGAGCGAAGCGAAGAATCCCCGTATTTCGCCCGTAGCCCCGCATTCTTTCCGCTCCAGTGATCGCAACGCGACGTTGACAGCCTCGATGCTATGCTCGTGCCATGCAAAATTTCTTCTCCATCAAAGATGAATGCGGCGGAAAGATCGTGTTGGGCCTCATGGCCGTGGCCCTCCTCATCGGGCTCGCTCACGAGGGCTTCCTCGTAGGCCGCTGGCTCGCGGTTGCCTTCCATCACTCCTAGCAACGCCTGGAACCAGGCTCTGCGCCTCTGCCGCAGCCCAGCAAAAGGCCGACCGCATCGTCATCGAAAAATCCCAGCATCGCATGACCCTCTTCGCTGGCCCCACCATCCTGCGCATCTACCGCATCGCGATAGGCCGAGGCCCCACCGGCCCTAAACTCAGCAAGGTGATCACAAGACTCCCGAAGGCGATTACACCGTCGACCAGCACAACGCCAACAGCAGCTTCCACCGGGCCCTGCACATCTCCTACCCCAACACGGAAGACCGATCCCGCGCCGCAAAGGCACACGTCGGCCCCGGCGGAGACATCATGATCCACGGCCTACCGAACGGTCGGGGATGGATCGGTCGAGCCCAACGTCTCTACGACTGGACCGACGGCTGCATCGCGCTCACCAAGGAAGAGATGGACGAAGTCTTCGCGTTAGCCCCAACGGCGCCAAGGTCCACATCCAACCCTAAGCTCGTCGAACAAATCTCGATTCTGAGAGTCAGGTTTCCAAACCGCCACCCGTCTCAAGGGCGCGCTTGGCCATTCCACCACGCCAGCCCATCCGGCTCCCGCCCAGCCTCGATGGTAGCCACCCGCTCCAGCGTCCTCAGATCCACCACCGCCACAAAATGATCCCGTGGGCAAGCCACAAACGCCCTCTTCCCATTCGGCTCCAGCGCAATCCCCGAAGCCCCCTTCTCCTCGATCGGCACCCGCTTCACCACGCGCCTGGAAGCAGCATCGATCACCACCAAATCTTTCCCCCGATGCGTCGTCACCAGCACCCGCCCGCCATCCACCGTGAACTTCAGCCGGTTCGCCCCCACCACACCAGCCGGAATCGTCTCCACGATCTTCTCCGCCGCCAGCCCGATCACCGAGATCGTCCCATCATCGTTCCCCACCCATGCCTCCTTCTCATCCGGTGAGACCGCGAACCCCTCCGCCTTCTCCCCCACGCGCACCAGAGTCTGCTTCCACGCCGCCTGTGTGTAGTCTGCGATCACCCCAGCCGCCAGCACAGGCCTGATCATCACGCGATCGAACAAACTCATCGTCCCCGACCCCGGATTCGAAGCCAGCACCTTCGCCCCGTCCTTTGACACCCACACCACATGGGTCATCTCCTGCCCGGTCCCCAGCACCGCCTCCACCTTGCCCGTCGCCGCGTTCATTACCCCCAGCGCCTTGGACCCCTCGGCCGTAAACCAGATCTTTCCGTCATGCACCATCAGGCCATGCGCACCCAGCAGAGGCGTCACATCCACGGGAGGCAGCGCCTTCCGGCCAATGAGATCCACCCGCGCCAGCGTATGCAGCGTAGCCTCCTGGTAGTTCGAAACAAACGCCGTCCGCCCATCCGGCCCCACCACCACCTCATGCGGATCCTGCCCGATCGGCACCTGCGCCAATACCTTCAGCGATGCGCCATCCACGATCGCCAGCGAGCGCGTCTGCTTCGTCACCACAAGCAGTTCACCCTGCCCGAAACACACCCCGAACCCCGCCGCCATCCCCAACGCAACCAGAAGTCTTCGCATCGCTCCAGCCTAAACCAGCCATGAAACGGTGCGCCCCACAAACCCTACCCCACCGTCAGATACGTCTGGTAGGTCTCGCGGCCAATCCCACAGAACGTCCTCATCTCCACACCCTTCCCCACCGTCCAGACGCCACTCCCCGCAGGCCGTACCCCCAGCAGATCCTGCCTGGTCAAAGCAGGCAGCTCGTTCCCCATCGCAAACAGCACCAGAGGCCCCTTCACCAGGGCCACCGTCTCCGGATGCCGCGCATCGATCGCCTCCAGACGCGCCGGCATCTCGAAGTGCAGCTCCACCTGATCGCCACTCTGCCAGCGCCGCGAAACCGTTCCCCAGCCCCTCGTAGCCGTCAGCGGCTGCGCCTTCCCATTCACCCGCACCACGGTCGTCTTCGAGAACGCCGGCACCCGGAACCGCAGCGCAAATGCACTCGGCCGGGTCATCTCCATCCGCAGCGTCACCCTACCATCCAGCGGATACCCACCCGCCTGCACCATCTTTCCCCGAACCCCATCCGGAGTCGTGAACGAAAGCGTCGAAGGCACATAAAGATTCACGAACACACCCTTCGCATCGCGGAAGTACGTCGACACCCGATAGTCCGCCGTCACCTGCCCGATCGTCCCCGAGCAGCACGGCCACTTGTCGTTGTGGTAAGCCTTCCTCCCATTCGCCCCAAAGTCCGAGTAGTAAAAGCTCGTGCCATCGCTCTCGAGCGGCAGCGCACCCAGGATCGTGTTGTACATCACCCGTTCCATGCTGTCGCCATACGCCGCATCGCCCGTCACCCGCAGCAGCGAGCGCGTCACCTTGAAGTGCGCATACGATCCGCACGGCGTCTCGAAGCTGGCCTTCGTATGCGTCAGCGATCGGTATAGCTTGTCTCCGCCCGCGTGATCGAATCCCTCCTGCGGTCCCCATCCGCCCGTCGCGAAGCTCTGCTCCCTGATCATCCGGAAGCCGTTCGTCACCGCCCGCAGATACTTCGTATCGCCGCTATCGAGATACGCCTGCATCCCCGAGTTCAGCGAGTTGCAATACGAATAAGCATGATGACCATCCAGCACATTCTCGTTCCGCGACAACGGATCGAACCACGTTCTGTCCAGCAGATACCGCTTCGCCAGCGAACGATAATCCCCCATCCCCACCCGCGTAGCCAGAAACAGATTTTCCGGCAGCGTATAGCTCTCGTCCCACGTAAAGTCCTCGGTCGACCGCTCGCCATTCGAGATCCGCCACGCCTTCTGCTCATCCCGGTCCAGGGGCCGCGGTGGAAGATGCGGTCCCGCCGCCTCCGCCGTCCGCGCAAACAGCTCCTTGGCCTGCGGCAGATCGGCATACCGATACGCATCCAGCAGCCCCACGTTCAGCTTCTCGTACACATATGCGGGAAACCGGAAGTTCGTATAAAACTTCCCCGTAATTGTCGCTCCGTACATGTCCAGCAGACGCACCAGCTTGGCGCGCACCGCAGGATCGCGATCCGCGGCATACGTCCGCGCAAAGCTCGAAACCCACTGCCCGAACGTACTGCCCGGGCAAAACCCATGCGCTCCCCCCACGCCATTTGTCTTGTCCGAAGGATCCACATAGTCGTACCAGCCACCCATATCCGGCCCCGGTGCCGCCATCCCCGCGCGCACGCGAAACGGTTTCAGCAGCCCATCTTCATCCAGGCCCTGCAGCGTGGCCTGCGTCGCCCGGAACTGCTTCTCGTTCAGCGTCTCCGCCCCCAGCGACACATCCCCATAGCCGAACTCGTCGATCTCGAGCTTCGGCGCACCCGTCTCCGCCGCCCAGCCCATCCGGCCGGCAGCCGCCGCCATCGCGGCCGTCCCGACAAACGTTCTCCGGTCAATTCTCATGGCCGCCATTATAGGGCGTTCACAAGCCGATTGACCGCTTCGCACCGAGCTCCCAATGGCCAGTGTGGGATGCATACCCAACACCGGCAAAAACCATCACCCCCCGGCACGAACGGATGCCCGCAGGGAATCGTCGCAGCGCAGATCCTACTTCGGAGCCACCAGAAACTCCCCAACAGGCAGCACATGGTGCGTAAACCGAGCCTCATACACCGTGCCCTTGAAGTAAAACAGCCGGTTGATCCGCACTCCCAGCGAGCTATGCCCCGGCAGTTGCGGCGTCAGATGCACCGCACCCTCCGCCTGCAGTACACCATCGACATAGCTCCGCAGCGTAGTCCCGTCATACGTGGCCGTAGCCGTATGGAACGCTCCAAACGGATGCATCGTCTCCGGCGTGCAGGGCAGCAGCGTAATGTGCTCATCGTCCTTCGCCGAAACACTCGCGAAGCTGTCCAGGCACCACTGCGAGCCATGAATGCGAATCTCGAAGAGATTCCGCATCGTCGGAATGTCCTTGCCCGCCGCATCCACAGGCTGCAGATGAAAGATGCGCTGCTCGGTCTGCCCATCCGCATCGGGCCGGAACACCATCTCCCACGTCCACGTCCTCGCGCCCGCCAGCGGATGCGTCGGAAAGAACAGAGCATCGCCTCTGCCGTCGAAGTGAACGCCCTGCGCCGTAAACTCCGGGTGCCCCTCGATGCTTGGCTGCAACGCCTTGATCGCCGCCGGCTGGTTCAGGTGCCAGACAGTCTGGTCCTGGGCATAGGCATGGGAATGGAGCGACGAAGCAAACATCACGGCAGCAAGAAAAGTAAGCGCGCGCATAGGCCTACGATTCTAGCGCTCACCATGGACAAGCCGTCACTGCCGAAGCGAACTCCCTCCATGAACGATCTAAGGCTGCTCTGCCGCAGTAGGCTCCCCGACGATATCCGGCCCCAGCTCCACCTGCGTGCGGATCACATCGTTCGCCACCAGCCGCCCAAAGTACCTCTGAGCCCCGGGATTCAGATGCGTCCGATCCGGTCCCGCCGGCTTGTTCCCCGTCGCGCTCGCCTCCGCCTTCGCATCCGGATGCGTCTCCGCATCGAACCCATCCGCCTGCTCCTGCGTCATCTTCAACAGGATCGCCGTCGAGATGGCATTCAGGTCCACCACCGTCACATGCTCCTGCTCGCCCACACGCTTCGTCGCGGCGACATACGCCTTCAGATCCTGCACCAGCACGCCGTTCTTATAGCTCCGCCGCGACAGGCTCGTCACCAGAATCGGCACCCCCTGCTGCGCGCGCACATCCGCAACATACCGCCGCAGATTCGCCGGGAACGTCGTCTCCGGATCCGTCTCGCGCTCAGGCCCCTTGCCTGGCATATCGTTATGCCCGAACTGGATGAAGTAGTAGTCCGCATGCTCCCTCAGCGCCTTCTTCCAGGCCCCTTCGTCGAGAAAGCTCTTCGACGACCGCCCGTTCAGCGCCATGTCCAGACACGTTACATTCGGCGTCACCACCGCGCAGAACCCCGGCCCCCAACCGCCACCGGTGGCCACCGTCGAATCCCCCACCAGCACAATCTTGATCGGCGCGCCTTCAAATACCTGCATCGCCTTCACGCCGTCAGCAGGCAGCTCCGCCGGCTGAGGCTTCACATACTGCGACAGATTCGGCACCGCCTTCGCCAACCCCAGCGCCACCATCCGCCCAAACGTATACGAGCCCTGCCAGTTCAAATGCGTCCTGTCCGGAATCGTCTTTCCGTCAGCATCCTTCTTCGTAATCCCAAGCCCGTTCGCCTTGGCCTCCGTCATGTTGTCGAGGTACGCAATGCTCTGCGTCTGCAGATCGATCAGCGGAACATGCTTCTCCCCCGCGACCTTCGTCGTCACGGCAGCGTGCGCCGTCAGGTCCGAGTGGATCTTCCCGTCCGGGCCATAGTAGCGGCGCGTCAACGGCGTAATCAGCACCGGCACCACGCCCGCCGCACGCGCCTGATCCACAAACCTTCCCAGATTCACCTCGTACTGCGCGATCGGAACCTGCCGGTCGAGATGCTCCTTCGACTCCATGTCGTTATGCCCGAACTGGATCAGCATGTAATCCGGATGCAGCGCCAGCGCCTTATCCCAAAGACCCTGCTCGCGGTACGTCTTCGTGCTCGCCCCGCCCTTGGCCTGGTTCAGGCACTCCACCTCGGCCGTCAGGTTCGCACAGAAACCGCGCCCGTACCCCGCCGTATCGGTCTGGGTCGAATCGCCGATCAGCGCAATCCTGACCCTGTGCGCAGGCTGCGCGGAGAGCGTAACGGCAAGCAAAAAGAGGGCGGCATACAGCAGACGTGGCATAACGAAGGGTATCCTCGCGTTGATCTTACCCCGTCCCCCGCCCACGCCCCGGTGTGAATCAGCAAGAGATAACGTTTTCTCAAAACCCTGTGCGTTGTACGGACGAAATGGCCGCTTATCGCGCATCTAGGTTGACAGCCCTAGACGAGCGGAGAAGAATTACCTGCATGGCTTTCGAGAGGCCCCGAACCACTATGAAAACAGACAAGATCACTCCCGTCCAGACTCCCCTCACCACCAACAAGCACCTCATCCGGTGGGTCGAGAAGATGGCCGATCTGTGCCAGCCCGCCGGAATCCACTGGATCGACGGCTCCGAGGCCGAGAACGACTGGCTCTGCCAGAAGCTCGTCGACGGAGGCACCTTCACACGCCTCAATGAAGAACTCTGGCCCGGATGCTTCTACGCCCGCTCCGCCCCCAACGACGTCGCCCGCGTCGAAGACCGTACCTTCATCTGCTCCCTCTCCAAAGACAACGCCGGACCCACGAACAACTGGCAAGACCCCTTCGTCATGCGCCGCAAGCTCAAGCAGATCTTCAAGGGCTCCATGCGCGGCCGCACCATGTACGTCCTTCCCTTCTCCATGGGCCCCATCGGCTCGCCCATGTCGCAGATCGGCGTGCAGCTCACCGACTCCGCCTACGCCGTCGTCAACATGCGCATCATGGCCCGCATCGGCAAGGCCGTCTTCGCGGAGATCGACAAGGACGTCAAACGCGTCGTGCCCTGCCTCCACTCCGTCGGAGCGCCTCTCGCCCCCGGCCAGCAGGACGTCCCCTGGCCCTGCAACGACGAAAAATACATCGTCCACTTCCCGGAGACGCGTGAGATCTGGAGCTACGGATCCGGCTACGGCGGCAACGCGCTCCTGGGCAAGAAGTGCTTCGCCCTCCGCATCGCCTCCAACATCGCTCGCGACGAGGGCTGGATGGCAGAGCACATGCTCATCGTCGGCGTCGAATCCCCCACGCACGAAAAGACCTACGTCGCCGCCGCCTTCCCCTCCGCATGCGGCAAGACCAACTTCGCCATGATGATTCCGCCCGCCGGCTTCGAGGGCTGGAAGGTCTGGACCGTCGGCGACGACATCGCCTGGATCAAGCCCGACGCTACCGGCCAGCTTCGCGCCATCAACCCAGAGGCAGGCTTCTTCGGAGTCGCCCCCGGAACCTCCGCCAAGACCAACCCCAACGCCATGGCGACACTCGCCAAGAACACCATCTTCACCAACGTGGCTCTCACCCCGGAGGGAGGCGTCTGGTGGGAGGGCATGACCGACACCCCGCCTGCGCTCTGCCTCGACTGGCGCGGCGAAACCTGGACCCCCGAGATTGGCAAGATCACCGGACGCCCCGCCGCCCATCCCAACGGACGCTTCACCGCTCCCGCCAGCCAGTGCCCCACCATGGACGAGGCCTGGGAGGCACCCGACGGCGTGCCCATCTCGGCCTTCATCTTCGGCGGACGCCGCCCCACCACCATGCCCCTCGTCTACCAGGCCTTCAACTGGTCGTCCGGCGTCTACATCGGCGCCACCATGGGCTCGGAGACCACCGCCGCCGCCGGCGGAGCGCTCGGCAAGGTGCGCCGCGACCCCATGGCCATGCTTCCCTTCTGCGGATATCACATGGGCGACTACTTCCGTCACTGGCTCCGCATGCAGCGCGACCTCACCGCCACCCCCCGCGTCTTCCACGTCAACTGGTTCCGCAAGGACGCCGAGGGCAAGTTCCTCTGGCCCGGCTACTCCGAGAACATGCGTGTGCTGAAGTGGATCGTCGATCGCGTCCGCGGCCGCGCCCTCGGCAAGGAGACGCCCATCGGCTGGACCCCGCACTTCGACGACATCAACTGGAAGGGCCTCGAATTCCCCCGCGCCACCTTCGAGACGCTCCAGACCGTCGACCGTGCGCAGTGGAAGCAGGAGGTCATGGGCCATGAAGAGCTCTTCCTCGCCCTCCACGATCACCTCCCCGCAGAGATGATCTACGAGCGCGAACTGCTCATCTGCCGCCTCTAAACCCACAGGCATGACGACGCCTCCAGAAGGAAACGGCGTCATGCCTGCTTAAAGGGCACGGCCGTGACGGTTCCAAAGCGCCCCGAAACCGTCACGGCCCCTGTCCATTACCTTCGGGAAGAACCTGCAAAGGACGCATCGCAGCCAAATCCGCTCTCCCAGGAACCCGCTAAACCCAATAAAACAATCAATTTCGCTCCTTTTGAATACGCCAAAATCCGTTTTGGGAACGCCGGATTCTTTCCCCGGCAGGGGTTGACTTGGTGTAGGTGGGAGCGTAGAGTCATGTTCAGGGCTAGGCTCCCTTCGGGTTGAGCCAGTCTTAACGAAGTCCACCCACTTCGTTGCTTTACCGGAATACCCACGCATCAGCCCCCACCGCGCTGCGTGGGTTTCCTTTTTAAGCCGGCATTTCCTCGGCTTTCTCCGGCCCTCTTCCTAGCCACCCGTCAAACGATATATGGTTATCGCGACGAGCCACTCTCGCCTTCCAGTTGACCGAACAGGTCCCCGGAACGCCTGTGCCGGTCGAAGCACCTCAAGGACGGACGATGAACTTTTCGATGCAAGCGCGTTTGAGCGCCATGATGTTTCTGGAGTACTTAATCTGGGGGGCCTGGTACGTAACGCTCAGCACATGGCTCAGCCGTGGACTCCATCTCTCCGGCCAGCAGATCGGCTGGGCCGCCGGCACCACCGCACTTGGAGCCATCTTCGCCCCGTTCTTCGTCGGCCTCGTCGCCGATAAGCTCTTCGCCACCCAGAAGATTCTCGCCGCGCTCCATCTCGGCGGATCCATCCTCCTCTACGCTGCCTCACGCCAGGTCGACTTCGCGCCCCTCTACGGCCTCCTCATCCTCTATTGCTTCTGCTTCATGCCGACCCTCGCACTCACCAACTCGCTCGCCTTCCGCCAGATGACCGACCCCAAGAAGGAGTTCGGCCCCATCCGCGTCCTCGGCACCGCTGGCTGGATCGTCGCCGGCGTCACCATCGGCTCGCTCAAGCTCGAAGCCACGGCCATCCCCATGCAGATCGCCGGCGCCGCCTCCGCGCTCATGGCTCTCTACTGCCTCACCCTGCCCAGCACGCCGCCTCTCGGTGCCGGAGGCAAGCTCTCCTTCTCCAGCATCTTCCCCAAGGAAGCCTGGCTCATCTTCACCGAGAAGTCGACCGCCGTCTTCGCCCTTGCCTCCCTGCTCATCTGCATCCCGCTGCAGTTCTACTACGCCTTCACCAACCTCTTCCTCAATGAAAAAGGCGTCGTCAACGCGGCGGGCAAGATGGCCTTCGGCCAGGGCTCCGAGCTCTTCTTCATGATCCTCATCCCCTTCTTCTTCCGCCGTCTCGGCGTCAAGTACATGCTCGGCGTCGGCATGGCGGCATGGGTCGTGCGTTACCTCTGCTTCGCCTACGGAGCCCCCACCGGCGCGATGCCTCTCTTTTGGACCGGCATCCTGCTCCACGGTGTCTGCTACGACTTCTTCTTCGTCACCGGCCAGATCTACATCGACCGCAAGGCCGCTCCCGCCCTCCGCGCCGCAGCGCAGGGCACCATCACCCTCATCACCTATGGCCTGGGCATGTTCATCGGATCCTGGGTCTCCGGCCGCGTCGTCGACGCCTACGCCACGAGTGGCGGCCATAACTGGAACGCCATCTGGATCTTCGCCGCGTCCCTCTCCGGAGCAGTCCTGCTCCTCTTCCTGGCCGTCTTCTCCGACAAGGAAGCCGAAACCGCCTAGTCGACATCCACCGGATCGTCGTTGCCTTTTGCAGTTGCCGTTGCCTCTTGCAGTTGCGGTTGCGGTTGCGGTTGCCCCTTTGGTTGTCATCCCGAAGGGGATCTGCTTCTTCGTTTGCTTTTGTTCATGAGCCTTGTCCGGGCTAAGCCCGGACAAGGGCAACCACATCAAAGTCACCCAGGATCATCAAGCACCAACGCAACACTACCCAGCCCCACCCTCCATCCTCTTCAACTGCAACGAAACCACCGGCACCAGCGCCAGCATCGCGATCCCCGCCGCGGTGGGCACCAGCATCCCCACCCGCAGCGACCCCGCCCGTGCGGAAACCGCCCCGGTGATCAAAGGAAACACCGTCCCACCCAACCCCGCCATCACGAAGATCATGTTCCCCGCGATACGAGGCAGCACGGCAGCCATCAGCAACGGATAGACAGGCCCCACTCCAAACCCGATCAGGCCCGCGGCAACCAACAGCATCGCCGGCCCACCGCTCAGAGCCAGCACACAGCATCCCGCAGCGGCAATCGCGACATCCGCACGCAGAAGCGTCCGCTCATGCAGTTTTGTAACTGCTTTTGTTGCATGAAGGGCACGGCCGGCCAGCAGGCCCAGCCAGAACACCGAAGCCGCCGCGACAGGGGCTTCGAAGCCCTGGCGCAGCCGTTCGGCATACGTCGCGATCCACGCCCCCGTAGAACTCTCGAGGCCGATCGCCAGCAGCGTCAGCAAAGCAACTGTAACCGGCAGCCGCATGCCACCCGCACGCAGCGTCTTTCCCCGCGATTCGATGATGGGCATCTTGCCCACCTCGACCAGGACAGTCCAAACCAGAAACACAACGAAGACCACCCCAAGCCCGGTCAGCAGCGTCCGCGCGCCACGGAACCGCAGCGCCGCATTGGCCAGCGACGGACAGGCGAACGCGCCCAGGGCCCAGATGAGGTTCAGCCGGTTCATCTCCCGCACCCTGCTCTTCGTGCATCGCGCGGAGCGCAACAGGCTGATCGAAGTCATCGCGATCCCCAGCCCAAGCCCATAGAAAAACGCAACCGGAAACACCATCCAGCCCGCCGCAAACGCCAGCCCCACACACGCCGGAGCCGTGATTGCCAGCCCTCGAGCCACCGACGAAGCCGGCCTGCCACGGCTCACCAGCGCACCCACCGACGACCCAAGAAAGATCATCAGGAACAGAAATCCGGCACGCCCATCCGTCAGTTGCCACCGCACCGCCAGCGCCGGCAGGGTCGCGCCCAGCAGAGCTGTGGCGAAACCCGTCATGGCGAACGCCGCATACAGCACCACGCTCGAGGCGCGCGGCCAGCCTCCATCAGCGTCTCTCACGGATAACCCTGATCTCCGCCGCCGAGCCCGCAGGCAGCTCCGCCCCCGTACGCGCCAGAGCCTTCTTCGCCTCCGACCAGTGCAGATGCGTCAACTGCGACGCCCCCTGCTCATAGGCATACGTTGTGCCATCGTCGCGATAAAGCGTAAAGTCCGCATCCGCTCCCGGATACACCTCCAGCACCGCAATCGTCTGCTCTTCGTTCGTACTCTCCACAGGGCTTCCCAGAGGAAGGATCGATCCCGCCCGCACAAAGACCGGCAGCGTATCGATCGGAGCATCGACCGCAATCGTCTGCCCACCGCTGTACTTCTTCTTCGTCCAGAAGTTGTACCAGTCCGCACCCGCGGGCAGATACACCTCCCGCGTCGTCATGCCCTGCTCCACCACCGGAGCAACCAGCAGCGCGGGCCCAAACATATACTCATCGCCAATATCCGCCACCTTCGGATCCGCGCCAAAGTCCATGAACAGCCCACGCATAAACGGAGCGCCCGTCCTATGGCTCATGTACCCAAGCGAATACAAATACGGCATCAACTGATAACGCAGCCGCAGATACTTCTCCAGGATCGGCTCAGCCTGCTTGCCATACGACCAAACCTCGTTCTGTGTGCGGCTTCCATGCGAGCGGAAGTTCGGCTGAAACGCACCATACTCGAACCACCGCGTATACAGCTCCGGATAGTCTTCGTAGTGCCCGATCACATCCCGCGCATCCGACCCATCCAACAGCGCCGGACGGTCCGGCGTATGCTGCTCCGGCAGATACTGCCACCCACCGATATCCGTACTCCAGTACGGCATCCCCGACGCAACGAAATTGATCCCCGTCGGCACCTGCCTCTTCAACGTATCCCAGTTCCCATTGATGTCCGACGACCAGAAGATCGTCCCGTTATGCTGCGCCCCAAGATAAGAGTCCCTAGCCAGAATCAGCGCACGCGTCTTCAGATCCTTGCGAAACCCGTTATAAATCGAAGCCGTATGAAACAGCGGATACACATTGAAGAACTGCGTCCCGGGCCCCACATGAAAGTAGCTTCCATTCGGCGGCAGATCCGGCTCCGTCTCATCCGCCCAGAACGAGTCGAAACCCTTCGCCACGTAGTTGTCCCTGATCACATCCCAGTACCACTTCGCCGCATCCGGGTTGGTCGTATCGATGTCCGCGCCCGCCCGGTCATACGGCAGCCCATTGGTCGGCGTGCCGTCCGCAAGCTGCTCGAACCACCCATTCTTCTTCACCGTCGCATAGTAGCGATCCTCCGGAATGAACCGCGGCCACACGCTGATCATCGTATGGAAGTTCATCGCATGCAGCTTCGCGTTCATTCCCGCCGGATCGGGCCACTTCGCCGGATCCATATCCATCTCACCCATCTTCGTATAGTGGAACCAGTCGATCACCAACACATCCGCAGGCAGATGCCGGTCGCGATACCCCTGCGCCACCGCCATCAACTCCTCCTGCGTCGAGTACCGCTGCTTGCACTGGATATACCCATACGCCGACTTCGGCAGCATCGGCGTGTCGCCCGTCAGCAGCCTGTATCCCTCGTAGATCTCGTCATAGGTCTTGCCAGCGATCACAAAGAAACTAACCCTCTGCCCAACATCGGACGTCCACCGCGTCACATCGTTGAACCCAAACGCCACCGTCGTCTTCGAAGGATTGTCCCACAACAACCCATACCCTTTATTTGTAACGACAAAAGGCACACATACACTCTGCCCTGCCGGAGCGTCGTAGTCATGCGCACACCGCACCACATGCCCGCGACGATCCAGGTATCCTTCCTGATTCTGTCCCAGTCCATACGTATGCTCATCCTTCGGCGAAACAAACGTAGCGCCCACCTGGTAGAACGGAGCGTCGCCCGCCCGCCGGTCGTTCAACACACCCGCATTCCCATCCTTGTGGTTCGGCACCGACATCTGCCACCCAGCCATCTTCACCAGCGTCGCGCCCTCAGGCGTCTTGATCGAAAGCCCCACACCCGGCGTCGACCCATTGAAGAACTTCGCGATATCCGCCCGCGTTCCCGTCGGCGGCTGCCCTCCGCTCTGCGGAGACACCGTCACCACCATCCGCGCCGACCGCAGCACATCCCCGCCAGCGCCGCTCTCCCGCGTCCATCCCTCCGCCAGCGGCTTGGCCGTAATCCCATATCCAGGCGCCCCAACGGCATCGGCACGCAACAGACTCAGCGTCACCCGCACCACATTCGGAGCATACGGCTCGACCATCACCGTCGCTTCCCTGCGCTCCAGAATCATGCTCTGCCCAAACGCAACCGGCACGATCGCCGCCAACAAGAGCACTCGACACACACGCATCACAATCATCCACTCACCTCGCGCGTAGACTCCCGCGCCATCAACTCCGGATCGAAATGAATCGCATCCGCATATTCTTCGTTCGGGTTCTGAATCCGTTTGATCAACAACTGCGCCGCGATCTCGCCCATCTGTCGCAGCGGCTGACGCACCGTAGTCAGACTCGGCAGATGATACGCCGCCACGGCAATGTCGTCGAAACCCACCACCGAGATGTCGCCCGGGCACGAGAGCCCCGCATCCGCAATCGCCCGGATCGCCCCCAGCGCAGCCGTATCGTTGAAGCAGAATAACGCCGTGAAATCCCGCCGGCGGCTCAACAAATCCCGCGTCGGCCCGTACCCCAGCTCCGGCAACCAGGAGTTCGCTTCAAGATAAATACACAGCTCCGGATCCACCTCGATCCCAATCTCCTGCGCGCGTCCCATCGTGCTCTCCCATCTGGACTGCGAATCCGACACATGCCTCTGCCCTCGCATGAACGCGATGCGCCTGTGCCCCAGATCGTACAAATGCTTTAACGCCAGCATCGCCGACCGGTCGTGGTTCAGCAGAATGTTCGTCACACCCTGCATCTTCTTATGCCCGGAGATCGATACCACCGGCACATTCACCGCCTGGTGCAGCTCCGTATTCACCAGCAGAAGCCCATCGACGAAACGATTCAGCAACAACTTTGGATACTCATCGATCAGGTCCGGCTGCCACTGGTGGCTCACCACAAAATGCAGATACCCCGCCTGCAGCAACGAACTCTCCACCGCGTTCATGAGAATCGTGAAGTACCCTTCGCTCAACTCCGGCACAATCACGCCGATCGTAAACGTCTGCCGCGTTCGCAGCGATCGAGCCAGGCTGTTCGGCCTGTAGTTCAGCTCCTTCGCCGCCTCCAGCACCCGCGCCCGCGTAGCCTTCGCAATCGTCCGCACATGCGGCGCATTGTTCACCACCAGCGAAACCGTTGCAGGCGACAGCTTCAGATACTCCGCAAGCTGCTTCAGGCTGATCGGCGCGGAGTACGGCTTTCGCAAAGGCTCATCCATAACAGCATCCTTTGTATCACTGCCGTCTCCCACGGGTTAGCGGTAACTAAGGCTGGATTACTGATATCCCAGGAACGATTTTTATGACTGAAATTTCACATTTAAGTTGACGCCACCATGGCTGACCGATAGCTTTAGACCAATCACCCGTTTCTCATCTTTACCAGTCGTCTACCCTACCCGCGCCCAGTGGGTCGACGGCTATTTGCGTCTTGAAAACACCCGAGATTTGAAGCCCAGGAGCCTCAAGCTATATGACCCTTTTCCGGAAACGCTATCTCGCCCTAGCCTTCGCTCTCCTCTTCTCCGTGCACGCCTTTGCGCAGACATTCCGCGGCACCCTCTCCGGAACAGTCGTCGACGCTCAGGGTGCCGTTGTCGCCGGGGCTTCTGTCCAGCTCAGTAATCCGGCCAGCAGTCTCGCACTCAACGCCGTCTCCGGCAAGAGCGGCGACTTCAACTTCCCGGAACTCCCGGTCGGCACCTACAACCTCAGCGTGACCGCTCCCGGCTTTGAAACCAACAAGCTCAACAACATCGACATCGCCGTCTCCGTCGTTCGCAATATCAAGATCGAGCTCCGCGTCGGTTCGCAGGCTGAGGTCGTCGAAGTCAAAGCAAACGGCGTCCAGACTGACACCACATCCGCCGCGCTCATCACCGTCATCGACTCCAAGTCCGTGCAGGAGATGCCGATGAACGGACGTAACTTCACCCAGATGATCAAGTTCACGCCGGGCGTCAACATCTCCAGCTCCGTCAACGGATCCCGCACCGCCAGCATCAACTACCAGGTAGACGGCGTCGACAACGTCGATGCCTACCTCGGCATCGTGGCCTCCAATCAGGGCGGCATCCAGTCCGTCGCCGGCGGCCTCATCCCCATCGAAGCCATCGACCAGTTCTCCATGCAGTCCGGCGGCGAAGCCGATCAGGGCCGCAACGCCGGCGCCAACTCCAACATGGTGCTCAAGTCCGGGACCAACTCCATCCACGGCGACGTCTTCTACTTCGATCGCAACGAGTTCTTCGCGTCCATCTCGCCCGTAGCCGCCATCGGCTCGCGGAAGCCCCTCATCCGCAACCACCAGGGTGGTTTCACCCTCGGCGGCCCCATCTGGAAAGATCACACCTTTCTCTTCCTCGCCGGTGAAATTCAGGTGGCCAAGGCCAACGTCGCCCTCACCGACACCGTTCTCTCCGACGCATGGCTCGCCCAGGCAAAGTCCTTCATGACCGACCCAGTCGTCTCCGCCGGAGCACCCGTTGCGGTCAACCCCGTCAGCCAGGGCCTCTACAACGTTCTCTTCCCGGCCGACTCCAAGACCGGGCCCGCAACCACGAACAACTACTTCGCCAACGGCCCCTCCAACTACAACAGCTTCAACGGCGTCATCAAGCTCGATCACAAGTTCTCGGATAAGTACTCCATCTCCATTCACTACATCGGCACCACCGGCAAGCAGACCGCGCCCACCGGATCCGACTACGCCGAGTACTTCCAGACCGCGCCCATGCACATCCACAACGCATCGATCGTGCAGACCTCGGTCTTCACCCCCAACCTGCTCAACATCATCACCTTCGGCACCAACTACTTCAAGCAGACCTTCAACGACGCCAACCAGAACTTCAATCCCGCAGCCACGGCCGGCCTCAACCTCGGCCTCACCGGCATCATCGCCGCCGGCGCGCCCACCATCACCGTCAACGGCTTCGACATCACCGGCGCCACGCAGCCCTCGGGACGCACCGACGTCACCGGCCACGTCACCGACAACCTCCACTGGACGCTCGGCCGCCACGCCCTCAAGTTCGGTGGCGAGTTCCGCCGCGCCAACGTCGATCTCATCTACTTCTCCAACGCGCGCGGTTCCTTCACCTTCGACGGAACCCGCGGCCCCTGGGACACCGCGGCCGGAGCCCTCACCCCCGCTGCCACCGCGTACTGCAAGAATGCCGGCCTCGCCGCCACCTGCAGCCAGCTGAGCTACATCGCCGACTTCCTCGCCGGCACTCCCACCAATGCCAACGGTGCCAAGCTCCTCCAGGGCAACGCCGAACGCATCTTCCTGCTCGACACCGAAGACATGTGGGCGCAGGACGACTTCAAGGCCACCTCCAAACTCACCCTCAACCTCGGTGTACGCTACACCATCCCGGGCGTGGTGCATGATGCCGCGAACGATCTCTACAGCTTCGTCCCCGGCTCCACGCCAAGCTTCAAGCTCCCGCTCTACAACAACTACTATGGCTCCTTCGGACCGCGCTTCGGCTTTGCCTACTCGCCGTTTGAGAACAACACCACCGTCATCCGTGGTTCCTATGGGCTCTTCTACGACGTCCCCGGCATGAGCTCCATGGTCTCCGGAACCACCACCAACGGTGGCGACTCCTACACCCAGAACAACCCCGCCGGCCCCAACGCCGCCGTCACCTACATCGCCTCCAACGTCACCTTCCAGACCGGCATCAACCCCTTCATCGGAGCCAACCCGCCGCAACTCGGGGCCTTCGGTGTTACCCCCAACATCAAGACCCCCTACGCCGAGACCTACAGCCTCGGAGTGGAACAGCAGATCTCCCGCTCCACCCTGCTCACGGTCGGGTACGTCGGCACCGCTGGTCATCGCCTCCTGGGCCTGATCGATCTCAACCAGCCCGTCGCCAACGGCACCTCCACCGCCAGCGCCCGTCCTTATCCGCAGCTCACCTTCCCCGGCCAGTCCATCACCACCGGCAAGTCGCTGGCCGGCATCAACCAGCTTGGCAACATCTCCGACTCCAACTTCAACTCGTTGCAGGTCGTCGTCAAGCAGGCTCCCTGGCACGGTATCGTCACGACCTTCAACTACACCTGGGCCCACTCCCTCGATGATGGCTCCTCCACCACCACCCCGATGAACAGCTACAACGTCCATCAGGACTATGGCAACAGCACCTTCGATACCCGCAACACCGTCACCGGCTTCGCCTACTACGATGTGCCGCAGCTCTTCCACGCATTCCCGCGCATCAGCAAGGGATGGCAGGCCAACGCGCTCTACACCTTCTCCGGCGGCACGCCCATCAGCCCTCTTGTCTCGACCGACAACAGCGCCACCAAGCAGCTCAAGGACCGTCCCAACTACTCCGGCGTCAGCCCTCTGGCTGGCCGTACGGTGATCACTGCTTCGAACGGCACCCGCCAGTATCAGTACCTCACCAACGCCAACGCATCCTTCGCAGTTCCAACCCCCGGCACCTACGGAAACCTCAAGCGCGACAACTTCTACGGCCCCGGCTTCGGCGCCGTCGACTTCTCGCTCTTCAAGCACACGCCCATCACCGAGCGGGTCATGAGCGAGTTCCGCGTCGAGTGCTTCAACATCGCCAACCAGGCCAACCTCGCCAACCCGTCCGTCTCGAACATCAACTCGAGCACCTTCGGTCGCATCACCAACACCCGCAACGGTGCCGGCGCTCCCGGCCTCGGATACGGCGAACCCCGCAACGTGCAGTTCGCCCTGAAGCTGCAGTTCTAACCCACCCCTCACCAAAGGCCCCCTGGTCCCGGCTTCACCGGCGATCGGGGGGCCTTTCTCTTTGACTCAACCGCCAAAATTCCCGAAGCCAAATGCCGGTACCTTCCATCGCCATCCCAATGGCCACGATATCCATCCATAAACCCACGTTTTACAGTCCAAAAGTGTCATGGTGAAACATGGGGAAATCCGCTCCACCACCGCATAAACCCCATAGAAGACCATACATACCGCCCAACGCATGAACTCTGCCCCGAACTAGCAGGCGTGCCCTTCCACCAGGTGCGGATAAGGATGAACTATCGCATTCAGCTTGGCCGAAGGCGTCTTCATCACCTCCAGAAAAGCCGTCTGGAAGCTCGCCAGAATGAGGCTTAACGCAGGTAAAACGGCGTTTGACTCAGAAAAGTTGGAAGGCTTTTCCGGTGTTGTGCCCCCACCCGGGCACCGTGTCCACCGTAAATCTCTACCAGACGTAAACATTCTGGATGGAAGGCTCACCCGTTCGCCCGCCGATCACACTGGCCTTCAGCACCACCTCGATGTTTCCATTTGCCAGCTTGTTGCCGCCGATCTTCTGCTGCAGCATCCGCATCGACTCCTCGCTGGTAGCAAACTGCGTCGCGGCTTCGGTGCCATTACGACCCAACCCCGCCAGCACCAGCACTATGCTCCCGGTCGTGGTGTCGCGAAACCGCGCCACAATCGCATAGTCGTCCGAGTTCCCGTAGCTCGAGCTCGAACCTCGATCCCTGGACAGCAGCTCTTCCGGGTGCTCCCGGTCGACAATCTGGAAGTTTGGCCGTTCCGAAAAATGAAAACGCAACGGGTTCAACAGTCGCGTCGACCACACATTGTTGTAGGCGCCGAACAACACAATCGGCCGGTCGCGCATGTCCGTCAACGGAGTCGCTGAAGCGGCCTGCACCTTATACGTCAGGCCGCCCCGCTCCATAATCCCGCTCACCCGCGAAACGCTGGAGACAATCTGGATGGAAACAAAGGGGTAATCGATATCCTTGCCCGCCGTCTCCGTTCCCGAGTAGTTGTTGTTCGCAAACACATTCGCGCCGGAGCAGAGCAGCGCCTCCTTGTGACCCTGAAACATCGGAGCCCAAAACGCATCGAGCGGCGTGCTCCGATGAGTGACAAACCTCCAACCAAACCCCGCGATCGCCAGTAAAACAACCATCACGGCAGCCAACAGCCATGGGATCCGGCGATTCTGCCCACCCGCGCGGGTCAGCGCCGGTTCCCGGACGGGTCCGACCGGCTCAACCGCCAGCGACGGCGAGATCACCGTCCTCACCCGCACGATTGGCGCAGCTGTCACGGCCTCGGCGGCGGCCTCCTCCGGTGTCTCCCGATGGAACTCCGGCACATACGATCCAGCCGGCAGCGAGATCTGCACGCCATCGCCCGGTTCATGGTCGTGATAGTAGAGCGAAAGCCGCTTGCGCACCTCGCCCGCCGTATAGCGCACCACCGTATCGGCGTTTGTGTCGTAGTCGGGAGGCCTCTGAAACACCTCGATGCCAAGTGTTCTCTCCTTCAACTCCTCCGCGCGACCCATCAGGGTCTTCTCCACCACAAAGCGCAGCAACGCCGGATAGCGCTTGCTGTTGCAGAACTGCTGGCTGGCCAGCACCCTCTCCAGTTCTAGACGCACCGCATCGCAGTCCGCTGAACTGACTGGCCGCCATGCCTCGAGAGGTGCGCTTTTAAGAATCATCCTGATCGCCGGATCATACCGGTTGCCGAGTCGCTCCCGCAAGAAGCAGTTTGTAACAAAGGTTTAGAATCCCCATCTCCATGATTTCAATTCACTTATTTTCACTCCCCAGAGACAAACGGTGAGTCACTTGCGAGTCGTGTCATGGGAAGCCGATGGTTGCGCTGCTTCAGAAAAGTTCCCCAGCCAGTCGCGCATGCTTCCCGGCACTGCCACGTCCTGGCGGGAATTTGGACGTTTTGCACACCGAGGCAGCGCCCACACACGAGCGATTCGCCCAGAACAAACGCTTTACCCAACTGAGGAGACCAGATGAACCAGTACCTCGCTCCACCCAAGCTCTTCCACACCCCCTGGCGGCTCCTGCTCGCCTTCCTGCTCCTGACTCTTCCCGCGGCGGCCCAGCTCTCCACCGCAACGTTGTCCGGCATCGTGTCCGACGCCACCGGAGCTGTCGTTCCGAACGCCAGCATCACGCTCGTTCAGACCGACACCAACTTCACCCGGAAGAGCGTCTCCAAGAGCGACGGCTCCTACCGCGAGGAGTTTCTCCCCGTCGGGCCGTACAAGATGACCGTCGCCGCGCCGGGCTTCAAGACGCTGGAGCGTTCCGGCATCGTGCTGGCCGTCATGCAGAACGCCGAGCTGGCTCTCACCCTCCAGGTCGGCGGATCGTCCGAGAGCATCAGCGTGACGGCCGACGTTCCTCTGGTGAACCTCGGCAGCTCCACCCTCGGCGATACCGTCTCCAACCTCGAGATCGACAACCTGCCGCTCGTCAACCGGAACGTCGACCGTCTGCTCCAGCTCGTGCCCGGCGTGCAGAACGTCCAGACCGTCAACAATCTCGGCTACCAGGAGATCAAGGTCCTGGTCAACGGTTCCACCGACGGCTTCGTGGGCCAGGTCTCCTACTACCTCGACGGCGGTCTCAACATGACCGGTCTCCGCAACTCGGGCAACCAGGTTCCGAACCCGGATGCCGTCAGCCAGTTCAACGTCGTCACCAATAACTACAGCGCACAACTCGGCCGTTACTCCTCCGCCGTCGTCAGCGTCGTCACCAAGAGCGGAACCAACAGCTTCCACGGCTCGGCCTTCGAGTTCTTCCGCGATCGTAACTTCAACGCCATCGGCCATAACAGCGGTGTCGGCGCGACCAAGAACCCCTACAACCAGCATCGCTTCGGCGCCACCATCGGCGGCCCAATCCGCCACAACAAGGACTTCTTTTTCGGCAGCTACGGCGGCTACCGCTCCATCACATATGCCAACCACAGTGGCAGCCTGCCCAGCGACGCGCAGTTGACCGGAGACTTCTCGGAGAATCTGCCCACCCCGGCCGAACAGGCAAGCTGCACCACGGCTCCCAGCGCGGCGGCCAATACCGCCGTTCACTTCCTGGTCTGCCACCCGACCACCGCCTCACCCACCCTCGGCGCCGGAACACCCACGCTGACCCCCTATGCCAACAACAAGCTGCCCGCAGTCGATGTCACCGCAGTCAACATCATCAAGTTCCTGAAGGCGAATCTCGGCCCCCAACAGCCCAACGTCCCCACGGACACCCGCTACACCTATCGCACCCGATCGCCGACGCCGGAACAGAACGAAGAGTACCTGATCAAGACCGACCACCAGCTTCTTCCGGCGCACCACCTCACCCTCAGCTACTTCCTCCTCAACTACAAGATCCGCACCGATCTCGGCGGCTTTACCCAGGCATGGTCGTACTCCAACTACGCCAACAAGCAGCAGAACGCCAACATCAGCGAGGTCTGGACCGTCAGCCCTCGCACCGTCAACCAGTTCTGGGTCAACTACACCCGCCAGAATGGCGGACGCGTCCCTGTCTCCGGCGATCCCAGCAAGAGAACCCTTGCGGACTTCGGCTCCGACTTCGGCGTCGTCGGCACGCCCTCGCTGGGACAGATCGCCGTCGGCGGCGTGGAGGGCTTCACCCTCTCGCAGGCCATCACCGGACCCAAAGCCGGAACGAACCTCTACAACGTCCGCGACGTGCTCAGCACCACCCGCGGCCACCATTCCCTCTACCTCGGAGGCGAAATCGGCCTGGAGAAGGACTTCCAGCTCACCTCGCTGAACAACTATGGCGTCTTCAGCTTCAACTCGACCAACGGCCCCACGGGAGCACGCACCACCAACGCGCTCTCCGACTTCCTCGCCGGCATTCCCGCCAGCATGGGACAGGACACCGGTCTCTACGCCAACGCCAACTACTTCAACTACGCCGGCTTTGCCCAGGATGACTGGCGCATTCTGCCCAACCTCACCCTGAACATCGGCGTCCGCTACGACGTGCAGCTTGCTCCGACCGATCCGCAGTCGATGCAGACCAACTTCACCCCGGGTGCCCAGTCGCACGCGTTCGGAACCGTCAACATCATCGGCAAGACCGGACCCCAGCTCGCTCCCGTCGGCCTGCTCTTCCCCGGCGACCCTGGCGTGCCCAGAGGTGGTGTCTTCACGCCGCTCAACCACGTCTCGCCTCGCTTCGGGTTCGCCTACGATCCCTACGGCACAGGCAAGACCGTATTCCACGGCGCGGCTGGTCTCTTCTTCGGCGGCATCTCCGGCAATGAGTGGGAGTTCCCTTCGAACTTCGCGCCCTACGCCGTCCGCAACACCTACAGCAAGGTCGTTTCGCTCACCCATCCCTACCAGGGCGATCCCACCGAGTTCCCGACCGGCTCCAACCCCTATCCCGGCCTCAGCTTCAACCGCGCCAATAACACCGCTACCTTCCTGCCGCTGAACCAGATCGTAGCCTTCGACCCCAACTATCGCTGGCCGTACTCCATCCAGACAAACTTCGGCATTCAGCAGCAGTTTGGCCGCAGCACTGCGCTCAGCATCTACTACGTTGGCTCGTTCAACCGCAAAACACCGCTGTATAACGACATCAACGGTCCCCAGTTCAACATCACCGCCGCCGGAACCAGCGGGCCAAGCTGCGCCGACACCACCAAAGCCTGCGGCTACGCCAACAACAGCGGCACGGTCAACAATCGCCGTCCTCTCAACTCTCAGTACGGCCTCTCGGCCGCGAACCCCGCCTACTCCAACGTATTCATCATCAAGTCCAACCAGAACTCCAACTACCACGGCCTGCAGGTCACGGTTGAGCAGCGTCTCACCCACCATGTCAGCGCCAAGGGCTACTACTCCTGGAGCAAGACCCTCCAGAGCAACACCCTGGACAGCACCAGCGGCCTCAATGGAACGTTCGTCGATGCCAACTATCCACAGCTCGAGTACCACCAGAGATCGGACCAGGACCGCCGTCACATGATGACGATGTCCTTCCTCTGGAAGCTCGACTACTTCGACCGGACCCCGCACATCGTCCGTTACATCCTCGGCAACTGGAGGCTCAACGGAATCTGGACGGCAAACAGCGGTCAGCCGTTCACCGTGACCACCGGCACCGACAACTACTTCTCCGGCCTGGGCAACAACCGCCCCAGCCTCATCCCCGGCACCACGCCGAAACTGATCGACAACGGCCGCTCGCGCGTCGCCATGATGAACCAGTGGTTCGACACGTCGGTCTACTGCCGTCCTGGCATCGACACCGGTTGCCCCGGGCTTGGTCCTCTGGGCCTGCTCGGAAACACCCGTCCCGCAACCCTCAGCAACCCTGGCTATCGGAACGTCGATGCCTCGGCTATCAAGGACTTCGACATCCACGACGCGCTCAAGTTCGAGCTGCGCACGGAAGTCTCCAACGTCTTCAACCTCGTCAACCTCGGCTCACCGACCGCCAGCATCAGCTCCGGCCTCAACTTCGGCAAGATCTCCGGAAGTGGCGGCAGCCAGCGCATCATCCAGGTGGGCGGACGGATCCTCTTCTAACGACGTTCCACCCTGCCGGCCCACCCGGGCCGGCAGTTGTTGTTCGCATCACTGCCCTCACCAGGTCTCCGGAAAGAAGGCACACGGAGACCTGGACTTTTTACCTCCCGCGGCGCATCGTTGCTTCAACTTCCTCTGGAGAAACGCCATGGACCGCAGACAGTTCTGTACCTCCGGGCTCGCCACCGCAAGCTTCGCCGTGGCTCCCTTCTCCAGCTTCGCGGCCTCCGGTCTCGATCTGGCCCGGCTCGATCTGGCCCGGATCGAACGGCCCCGTGTCCTTCGGCTTGCCAACGCATCCCTGAGCGAGCAGCCCATCACCGTCACGGCCTCTCACTCCGACCGCAGCCCCGGCGGCCCGCACGACTACTTCTCCGAAGGCGACTATTGGTGGCCGAACCCCGCCGACCCGGACGGTCCCTACATCCAGCGTGACGGCCAGTCCAACCCCGCCAACTTCAACGACCATCGCCTTGCGCTCATCCGCCTCTCGCTCCAGATGCCGGCCCTCACCGCCGCCTGGAAGATCACCGGACAGAAACGCTATGCCGCCAAGGCCGCCGACCATCTCCGCGCCTGGTTCATCACGCCCGCTACCCGGATGAATCCGAATCTCCAGTACGCGCAGGCGATCCACAAGATTTCCACCGGTCGCAACTTCGGCATCATCGACACGCTGCACCTCATCGAGGTCGCCCGCGCCGTCACGATCCTCAAGCCCGCCCTTCCCCCCGCCGAGTACGAAGCCACCCTCGCCTGGTTCAGCGAGTACCTCACCTGGCTCACCACCTCGCAGTTCGGCCAACTGGAGCGCGACACCAAAAACAACCACGCCGTCACCTGGCTCCTGCAGGCCGCCGAGTTCGCCCACCTCACCGGCAACATCGCCGTCACCGAAGACTGCCGCACGCGCCTCACGACCATCCTCATCCCCAACCAGATCGCCCCCGATGGCAGCCTGCCACAGGAGCTCGCCCGCACCAAGCCCTACAGCTACGCCCTCTTCTGTCTCGACGCCTTCGCCACCTGCGCCCAGGTTCTTTCCGCCCCATCCGACAACACCCTCTGGACCAGCATCGGCCCCGCCATCGCCTTCATGACACCCTTCATCCGCAACAAAACCACCTGGCCCTACAAACACGACATCGAACACTGGGAGGAGTTCCCCGTGCGGCAGCCCAGTCTTCTCTTCGGTGGCCTTGCCCTCCACCAACCCGCCTGGATCGCCCTCTGGAAGACCCTCGACCCCGACCCCACGTCGCCCGAGGTCATCCGCAACTTCCCCATCCGCCAGCCCATTCTCTGGGTCTAAGACACGCAACGGCGCATCAACCGCCAAAGACATCCCCGGAGCCCAGATGATCCGCACCCTCAGCACCCTTGCCCTCTGCCTCTCTGCACTCGCCCCAGCAAACGCTTCCCCACTCCTTTCGCCGTGGGACGCCGACCCCATCGCCCTCACCAACGCCGCTTATACCTGTCCGGCGATCCCCGCGATCGCTCGCGATCTCACTACCGACGGCTTCTACCGCCTCGACGATCCAACCCACTCCATCATCGATCCCGTACGTGAAGCCGCGTATAAAGCCTCCGCCGACCCGGTCAAAAAGGCCGGAGCCATCATCGTTGCCGCCGCCGACGCCTACCGCACAACCGGCTCTCGCGCCGCCGCCCAATGTGTCGTCGACCGCACCTTCTCCATGGCGCAGGCCCAATCGCTCACCGGCAAGATGTCCTCGAATCAGGCCTACTACGTGCAGGGCTGGATCGCGGGAGCCATCGCCATCGCCTACCTCAAGGTCCGCGCCACCCACCTGGAAACGCCGGAACAAAACGACCTGATCGGCAAGTGGCTGATCAGCGTCAACAACCAGACCACCGCCTACTACGACCGCGACCACAAGAGCGGCGATGCCCAGAACAACCACTACTACTGGGCCGGAATCCAGTCCACCGCCATTGGCACCGTCGCCAACGACAGGCACGCCTTCGACTGGGGCATCCACACCTACAAGACCGGAGTCGGCCAGATCCGCCCCGACGGCACCCTCCCCCGCGAGATGGAGCGCGGCACCCGCGCCCTCCACTATCACCTTTACGCGCTCGCTCCCCTCGTCCTGCTCGCCGAGTTCGGTGAAGCCAACGGCGACGATCTCTACGCGCTCGACCAGGGAGCCATCCACAAGCTCGTGAAGATCTCCGTCGCTGGCATGGTCGACCCTGCCTTCTTCGCCAAGACTACAGGCATCCAGCAGGAGCACGCCGCCACACCGTCAGGCGACCAGATCGGCTGGGCGCCTCCCTACCAGCGCCGCTTTCCCAACCCCACCCTGGCCCGCTTCATCGCCAACGCCCCCAGCCTCAGCGTCCCCTACCTGGGTGGTCTCCCGCCCAAATAAAGAAAGAGGCTTAAGACAATCCCTTGTCTTAAGCCTCTTTTTCCGCTCTGTTCGCCTCTTCCCTACAGTCCTTTGCTCGTTCTAAAGCTTGCGAAGATAAGCCGCATCCACCTTCAGCGACTCCTTCCACGGCATATCGAACGCCTCCTGCTCCACGAAGGCATGCTTGATGTGCTGGGTCTTCTTTGCCTGCACGAACACCGGCTTGTAGTCCGTGCTGCCCTGACCAAGCTCCGTCACCTTCGCCTCCTCACGCGCCTCCGGCGAAGGATTCGGCGGCAGCTTGAAGTCCTTCACATGCACCATCGAAAACCGGTACGGATACGCCTTCATCAGGTCGGCCGGGTTCCTGCCCGCCACAAACGCCCAACCGCAATCGAGTTCGAACGTCACCTTCTTCGGATCGGTCAAACGCAGAAGCTCGAAGTAAGGAATCTTACCCTCGGTCTCGGCAAACTCACCCGTATGGTTGTGATACCCGAATGTGATCCCCAACTTGGCCAGCTTCTCGCCGAAGAGGTTGAACTGCTCTGCGTTATAGTGCCAGTCGTCCAGCGTGATCGGTCCCTTCACACTCGGATCGCGCCGTCCCGGCCCGGGACAGATCATATTCGTCACCCCGCACTCCTTATCGAAGGCCACCGTCTCGTCGAAGCGATCCTTGAAGTCTCCAAAACCACGGTGCGCGCTCACACACTTCAATCCGGCCTTATCGAGCGCCGCACGAATCTCCTTCGCGGACTTCTTGGGCAGCGCAGCCGACTCCACCTCGGTGTAGCCCGCCTCGGCCACGCCCGCGAGCGTCCCCTCGAAGTCCTGCGCCATCTCCTTGCGGACGGAGTAAAGCTGAATCCCCAGAGGGAGGCCAAGCGGATTCGCAAACGCCATCCGCCCGCCCAGCCCAAACGCCGCCACGGCTCCTGCTGTGGTCCCGATAAACCGTCTGCGTGAAATCGTCATAGTGCTCCTTTTCTAAAAACTCTAAGCGCCCTGCGCGGGCAGCGGTCGCTTCGTGACGTAAACGCCCGTCTGGCCGCGACGATCTCGTGCGAGCATCCCATTGGTCGCCAACAAAACCTCATTCTCGACCAACGGGAGAGCCACGCGAAGCAGTGACCGTCCGCGCGCAGCGGGCCCGTCCGGCAGAACGTACTAAACGTTGCCCTTCTTCATCTCGCCCGCAAGATACTCCGAAGCACGCATCGACAAAGCAAGAATTGTCATCGTCGGATTCTGCCAGCCTGCACTCGTAAACACCGACGCATCCACCAGGAACAGGTTCTTATGATCGTGGCTCTGTCCCCACTTGTTCACCACACTCTTCTTCGGATCGTCGCCCATGCGGCAGGTTCCGACCTCGTGAATGCTGTACCCGGGAGGATTCGGCACCGGATTCTTCGCCAGCACCTCGAAGCCCGCGGCCTCGGCGATCGCGGCGCCGGTCTCCGCGCAGTCCTTCGACATATTGATCTCGTTCTCCCCGTAGTGCGTCTCGATATGCAGCACCGGGATTCCCCACGCATCGACCTTCTCCTTGTTGATGCGCACATGATTCTCGTACCGTCCGAGAACCTCGCCCATCATCGTCATATGAAAGCCGCTGCCATAGTACTCGTCCATCTTGGACTGCAGCTCCTTGCCATACGCCTTGAAGTTGCGCGCATCGAGCCCGCCCGTTGAGCTCGTCACATTCATCGCGTAGCCGCGCAGGAAGCCATCGGCCTTGGTCTTAATGTTGCGGAATCGAGGCACAATCGCGCCGCCGCCCACCAGCCCGTTCTTCGCGTGCTTGCCGCCACGCGCCTCCGGCACCGAGCACACCACGCCCGGACCATAGATCTGGTCCATCAGATAGCGCCCAACCAGACCGCTCGAGTTCGCCATGCCTGAGTTCAGCAGAAGTCGCGTCGTCTCGAGCGTTCCAGCCGCGACCACAATCACACGCGCCTTCACATGCAGCTCCCGGCCCGTCAGACGGTCGACGAAGTGAACACCGTTCGGCTGCCCCGTCGTCTTGTCCCGCGTGATCTCACGCACCACGGCATTCGCAATCGAGGTCAGCTTGCCCGTCTTCTCCGCATCCGGCAGCAGCAGGTTCACCGAGCTCGCAAGACCGTCGCGCCCATTCGCGCGCCTCTGCTTGCAGATCTGCATGTCGTACGCCTGACCGGCCTTGCCAAAACGCAGCATCGCCTCCGACCACGGGCTCTTGTCCAGCACGAAGTTGCCATCCGGCATCTGCGGCGGACCATCCAGCGCACCCTCCACCTGGAAGATCTCCTCCACGCGCGAGTAGAACGGCGACAGCGTCGCTTCATCGATCGGCCAGTCCTCACCAAAGCCATCGTGCGACTTGCCCTTCAGCTCATAGTTGCTCAGCCGGAACGACTGCCTCGACCAGAACAAAGATCGCCCGCCAAACAGCCGCACGCGCACCCAGTTGTAGGGATTCGCCGGATCGAAGGTATACGGAACCTCCTGCTCGTCCACCCACACATGCTCGTTGAAGCCGTTCGACTGGAACACATGCTCCAGCTTGCCGGGCTGCTTGAACCCGCGATACGGCAGCTCATACGCAGGCTTCGGCTGCGCGTCGCGGCCCACATCGGCCACCGGACCGGCATTCAGCATCAGGCATGAAATGCCCTGCTCCGTCAGGATCTTCGCGGCCATACCGCCCGCGTGACCCGACCCAATAATCAGCACATCGAAGATCTCGTTTGTCATAGTCTCTGCTTCTATCGCGGGTAAGAGGGCATGGGGTGTGCGGCCTTGGGAACCGCCTGCACATGCGGCTGCACATGCGCCGAAGCAGCGCTGACGCCACGCAGATCCGGTTCAATCGCATACCAATACAGCCCGCCCGGAGCCTTCCCTCCGGAGGCGACGCTCCAGGCAGCCGAGTTCACCGTGGCTGTGCGAATCTCATCATGCGCAATGTTGATGAAGTCCGCATGCGACTCCGTGGGCGGATGATCGCTCATCCAGGTCCGCAGCCAGGGCTTCAGCAACTCATCGGCCTGCTCGTCGCTCAGCTTTGCGAACGGCGTCTTGAACTTCTTCACCGCCTCCGCATCGAGCCAGCCGAGACCGCCCGTGTAAAGCTTCTTCCGCGCATCGGGCGACTTGCCGATGAAGAAATCGAAGAACGCCGGAGCCTCCGCTTCGATCGCGCCCGGCTTGCCGTCGAACGAAGGCACAAGCACCTCGCTCAACCTGGTCAAGGTAGCCATCTGCGCACTGGTAAAGAACTTCAGCTCGCCGTCCGCCACTGCATCCGCAACGACGACATGCGGCACAGGCGTCTGTGGATTCAGCCCCTGCGTCCACGGTGTGGGCGCAGGCAAAGGCAACTGCGCGCCCTTCTGCGCAAACAGCAGCCGCGGAACCGCAACAACCGCCAGCACAGCCCGGACAAAGTCACGACGCAACATACTCGACTCCTTGTTTCCCATGGAACGGATTACGCATAAAACTTACACCACCGGCATTTCCATCGTCCACCAGACAAACGATGGTCTCTACTTCTCCCAGTCATCCGTCCGAAACGGCGATGCCGGAAGCTGTTCCTTGTTGTACAGATTGGCCACGGGAGGCGCGTCCCATCCGTACCGAACCGCCACCGGATGCGTCACATCCGCGCTCGTCACCACCACGTCGTTGCCAACGATCTGCGCCATCGCCTTGTGCCAGATCTTGTCGTCGCCCGCAACCGTAAAGCCCACCAGCACATCGTCCGGAGCCTCGACGACATCCTTACCGCTCACCGGCCTCTTCACAATCGCCAGACCGCCGCCCACGCTGTCGAACGACAGCCGCACCGACGCGCCCTCCACCTTCATCGACGTGTACACCGGCCCCGAGTACACCAGCTTCTTGCCATACGCCACATGCTCCGCGGCCAGCGCCAGTCGGTCGCCGACGATCTCCTTGAACGGCGGATGAATATCCTTATAGGTCCCGACATCGGTAATCACCGCCATGCCCGTATGCGGTACCGAGAGCGTCTTCGACTGCGCCTCGCGCAACATGCCCCACTGCGCGTTGAAGTCCGCAAGCTGCACGAACAGGAACGGAAAATCGCCCTCGCCCCACTTCTCCCGCCAGCTCTTGATCATCAGCGGAAAGAGCGTCCGATACGCCACCGCGCGCCCTGCATTGGACTCACCCTGGTACCAGATCGCGCCCTTGATGCCATACGGAATAATCGGTGCCAGCATCGCGTTGTAGAGCGCCGTCGCATGGTTCGGCCCACCCGTCGGGTCCGGCATCTGCGGCTCCGGCACAAGCGCCGGACGCACCGGCAGCGGCTCCCCAACCGGCGTCGCGTCTACCCGCGCCTGCCACGCCTTCAGCGCCGCGTCATTGCCCGGCTTCACATCCGCCAGCCACGCCGCATGCTTCTCCTTGTAATCTGCAATGGACTGCGGAAGCGATGTCATCGCAGCATCGTAACCGGCTAGCAGCTTGGCATGATTCGCCGCGACATCCGCCAGCAAAGGCTCCTTCTGCAAGTCGTCATACGGCGTCCACGCCTCGGCCGGCGTGCCTCCCCAGCTCGTATGGATCAGCCCCACCGGCATTCCCGTGAACTTCTGAATATCCCGCCCGAAGAAGTAAGCCACCGCCGAAAATCCATTCCACACGCCGTATCCCAGCGACTCCGGCGTACATACCCACCACTTGCCCACACCCTCCGTCTTGATCGGCCCAATATCGCTCATCGGATACGCCGCCGTAGCCCGCGGCACGGTGAACAAACGAATCATCGGCTGGTTCCCCGACGCCAGCGCCGCCGCGCTCGAGCTCGAGCCCTTCACACCAAACTCCATATTCGATTGCCCCGACGCCACCCACACATCGCCGATCAGCACATCGGTAAACGTCAGCTCGTTCGTGCCCTTCACCAGCAGCGTCGTCGCCGCGGTGCTCGCCTTCTCGGCCTTCAGATCGACGCGCCACTTGCCCGCTGCGTCCGCCTTCGTCTTCTTCGTGTCCTTGCCCAGCGTCACCGTCACGGCCTCGCCCGGAGCCGCCATGCCCCACACCGGAATCGTCTTCCCGCCCTGCAGTACCATGTGATCGCCGAAGATCGCCGGCATCTTCACCTCGGCCGCTGCACTCAGCACGCCCATCGAAAAAAGACCTGCCGCCACCAGACAAAGACGATTCATCACGCCGCTCCCTCTCGATACAAACTGTTCGGTATGCGGGTTCGGCCAGGGCTGGAAACGCTTCCGTCCCGCCCCAACAGCTTAGTGGGAAAATCTGCTTTTGAACAGCACCTTAAAAACGAAGCGGCCCGCACCGCCATCCAGGCAGTGCGGGCCGCTGTGCGTGGCTACGCCTTCGCCGGTGCGTCGCCCAGTTGGAAGACCAGCGTACCGCCCTGCGCCAACTGCGCATGCGCAATCTGCAACCCCGCATGCGAAGCTCCATTCCACGTCACGCCATGGAGATACATCGACTTCGCCGACTCCCGCTTCGCCTCGACGACGAGCTTCTTGCCCTCGCCCACCGAAACCGAAACCTTGTCGAACAGCGGCGTGCCGAAGTCGTACATCGCACTCACCGGATCCACCGCATACAGCCCCAGCGCACTCATGCAGAACCACGCCGACATCTGTCCGCAGTCCTCATTGCCCGCCATGCCATCCGGCTTGTTGTCGTACTGCGTCTCCAGCAGGCTCCGAATCCGCGACTGCGTCTTCTCCGGCGCGCCCGCGTAGTTGTACATGTACGCAATGTGATGGCTCGGCTCATTGCCGTGCGCATACTGCCCCACCATGCCCGCGACATCGGGTGGCATATCGGGCGGCAGGTCCGAGCTCTGGTTGAACAGCGCATCCAGCTTCTCGATGAACTTCTCGTTGCCGCCCATCGTCTCGATCAGCAGAGGGATGTTGTGCTGCACCAGGAACGTCGTCTGCCAGGCATTGGCCTCGGTATAGTCGCGCTTGCCCGAGATGTTGATGCTCTTCGGATTGAACGGATGACCCGCCCAGTGTCCATCCGCATATCGCGGACGGATGAAGCCCGTCTCCTTGTCGTACAGGTTGACGAAATTCTTCGACTGCTTCATCAGCAGCTCGTAGTCCGCCGTCTCACCCGCAGCCTTGGCCAACGCAGCCACGGCACGATCGTCGTAGGCATAGTCCATCGTCTTCGAGCCCGACTCATCTTCCGTATCGCAAGGCACATACCCATACTTCCGGTATTCGCCCAGACCGCGATAGTCGTCGCTCAGCGCACGCTTCTTGAACGGTTCATAAGCGGCCTTCACATCGATGCCCTGGAAGCCCTTCGCCACCGCCTCCGCAACCACCGGCGCCGAGTGGTATCCATCCATGCACAGCGTCTCCGCACCCTGCAGCGGCCAGATCGGCACACCCTGGGGGCTCTCGTTTGCCATGCGGATCAGGCAGTTCACCAGCGCCGGCACCCGCTCCGACATCATCAGCGTATACATCGGATGCAGCGCGCGATAGGTATCCCACAACGAGAACGTGCTGAAGTTATGCTCGCCCTTCGCCATCTGGTGGACCTTGTCGTCCATCCCGCGATACTTGCCGTCGACATCGTCGAACAGCGTCGGCGCCACCATCATGTGGTACAGCCCCGTGTAATAGATCTCCAGGTACTTCTCGTCCCCACCGGCGATATCCACACGCGTCAAAGCCTTCTGCCACATCGCATGGGCCGCGGCACGTGTGCCGTTGAAATCCCATCCCGGAGCCTCAGCCGCAAGGTTCGCCTTCGCGCCGTCGATGCTCACACCGGAGATCCCGGTCTTCACCAGGATCGTCTCCTTCTCCGTCGTCTTGTAGTGAATGACCGCGCGCAAAGCCTTGCCCTTCACCACCTTCGACCCGTCGTCCACCAGCACGCCATCGTCGTAGAAGTCGACCGACGTAAACGGCTTCGAGAACTTCATCGCGAAGTGAATCTGCCGCCCCTTGCCCCACACGTCCATGCAACGTGCGCCAACTATGGAATCGTTTCCAACAACGGTCAGCGAAGCCCAGCGGACGGGGTCCTTCTGGTGCGGATCCGTATGCATCATGTCCAGCAGGAACACGCTCTTGTCCGACTTCGGAAACGTGTAACGATGCATCCCGGTGCGCTCGGTCGCCGTCAGCTCCGCCGTCACCTTCGAGTCCTTCAGGAACACCTTGTAGTAGCCCGGAACCGCAACCTCATCCGCATGCGAAAACTTCGACCGGTAGCTGGTCTTCGCGTCCACACCCGCCTTCGGATCGAACTTGAAGTCGTCCGTCGCCGGCATCAGCAGCACATCCAGCATGTCGATGCAGCCCGTACCGCTCAGGTGAGTGTGGCTGAAACCCAGAATCGAATCGTCGTTGTAGTGATACCCCGAACAGTGATCCCAATCGCTCGCGCCTGTATCCGGGCTCAACTGCACCGCGCCAAACGGCACCGTGGCCCCGGGAAAGGTGTGTCCGTGCCCACCAGTGCCGATCGCCAGCTTCACCCACTTCGTATGATCCGCAGCGCCTTCACTCTTCGCAACCGGCAGTGCAAACGCACTCCGCGCATACACCGCCGCCGCACCAGCCGACAGCGCTCCAACAAACGTCCTTCTCGATACCATCGAAGCTCCTCACAAACACTTTCTAACGAATCATCTTACCGGTTCCAGCAAGTGGTCGTCGCACCCCTTCGGCGCAATCAAAGGATTGCAGCGCCCCGCAAGCCCATCCGGAAGCTTCACGACGTATGGCGTCCACGGCGAAGGCTCCGACCCGGGATAATCCGTGCTGATGATCTGCGCACCCGTGCTCAGCGAGAGATCGCGTCGCGACGTGTCGTTGGTGCGTGCCGCCTCCGTGCCTTCATCCGTACGCGTCCGCACCAGATAGCCCTGTTTCACCAGGCCGTTGATGCGCTCGGCCGAACCGTTGTTCTCCTCCGTAAACGCCGCATCCGGAAGACCCGGCTCCGCATTCGTAAACAGAATCCGCCCCTTCAACGAAGGATGCCCATCCGTATAGATCCCCTCGACCTTCCTCTGGTCCATCAGGAAGATCACCTTGCCACGCGTCTTCTCGAGCGTCGGCCAGCCCTTCTTCGTGATCGCCGCGTTCAACGTAGCCGCACGCCCACGAACATCGTCCGGAGTTACGATCTCGTCCTTCGGAAACACCGAAAGAATCTCCGCATCAAGCGCATCGAAGACCTCCTTCGTAAACGGCTCGGTCTTCACCGCCTCCGGCATCTCCTTCATCTCGCCTTCCTTCGTCTCGATCAAGAGAAACAGCGGAAGATGCTGCGGATGCGCCTTCGACCACGTCCGCACCTGCGTCAGGCACACCACGAACGTATGGCACACACTGCGCTGGTCGATGTCCTGCATATGCATTACCTTGAAGCCGGGCTTGTCCAGTTCATGATTCGGATCCAGTTCAGGATCCGCAGGCAGCCCATCCTTCGCCACCATCGCCGTAATCTTCGGATGCGCATACTTACCACCCTTCGCATCGGCAAAGACATCGATCTCAAGCTGCCGCACACCGCCATCGAGCTGGTCCGCCAGCGGAGCATGCTTATAATCCAGCGCGTGCAGCGCCTTCGCCGCGTGCGCCTCCATCCACTTCCGCTCGCTCGGCGCAAAGCCCGCATGGTAGCTGTTGTGCGAGCCGATCACCTGAATCTCGTTCACCTTCACATGCTTGTCCTGCTCGGCCATCGTGCCCTGTGCCATGGCTGTACCCGTAGCCGCCAGCGCCAACATCATCGTCGCAATCCGTGTCATCGTTATCCCCTCACCTTGTAAGGCTTGCTGTAGTGCGTCGACCAATCGACCAGGTCCTGGTTCATCCAGCGAATCTTCTGCTTCTTCGCATCGGCCTCAAACAACATATACGCATTCTCGTCATACCGTGTAGCACCGGAGACGTAGTGCTGCGGCCCATAGGTGTGCGCGAAGTCCACCCACTTGTGCCAGTGCCCGGCAATCACCACCTGGATCGTCTCCTGATGCTTCTTCAGCAGCGGATGCAGCCCATAGTCGCTCACCTCCACATCCCGCACAATCCACAGCGGATAGTGAATGAACACCACCGTGGGCTTCTTGTCTTCCAGCAGCCCTTCAAACCAGTTCAGTTGCTGCTCCCCAAGCGAGCCATAGGTCTTGTTGAACTCGGGGGAGCTCTTGTCCCACGTAGCGCCCATGAAGTTGTTCAGGTGGACAAACCGAAAGCCCTTATAGTCCACCGACGAGTACGGCTTGGCCTTCAGCTTCTCCGCGAACAGCCGATGCGACATCTCCCGCGACACCCGCGGTACATCGTAGTCGTGGTTGCCGAAGCCCAGGTGAACCGGCGCATTGAAACCATCGAACATCTCCTTCGCAATGTCGATACGCGTCTTGTTCTTGAAGTAGAAGTCGTAGTCCACCGAAGGATAGTTATGGAAGCAATCGCCCACCACGAACACCTGCTCCATCTTCGGCTCCAGCGAGTTGATCAGCGTCCTCGCCGAAGTCAACCTGTCAGCCGTCAGCAGAATGCTTGTATTGTCCTCGACGCCATTCTCCGTACCCTTCACATAGAACTCATCGATGATGTGCGGATCCGCCACCACCGCAAAGTGAAACCTCTCCGCGCTGGCCGGTGCCGCCATCGCGCTCCACGCCCTCGCGGTCGCAGCGGCCGCGACCGTCTGCGCTCCCAACATCCCAAACCTGCGTCGATCGATCTTCATACTCACATGTGTCCTTAAGAAAATACAGGCGGCACGTTCCCGAAAGAGACGTGCCGCCTGGATGCATTGGTCTTGGTTAGAAGATGATCTTTCCAGCCAGTTGAAGCTGCCGTGCCGGGAAGTTCGACGTGACGGAACCGAACGTGCTCGAACCGAAGGTCGTGGCCGGTGCGGAATAGTTGGTCTTGTTGAGGACGTTGAAGGCTTCGGCGCGGAACTCGAAGAACGAGTGCTCGTTCCAGAGCTGGAGCTGCTTATGCATACCGAAGTCCGTATCGTAGTACGAATCGGCGCGCAGAGCATTCCGCGACAGATTGCCCATGCCATTCGTCGCGCCGGATGCGACGGTCGGGATGGCGAACGCTGCCGAGTTGAGCGTGCCATTCAGAGCGGTGTTGGTCTTCACGCGGTTGGCCTTGACCTGCAGAGGCTGGCCGGCGACCCGGTTCGGACGATAGTTGAGGTAGCTGCTCGTGAACAGTCCCGAAGAGGTCGAGAGTGAGTAGAGGATGTTCATCGGCTGGCCGCTGGTCACCGTGTTGATGAGCGTAGCCTGCCATCCGCCAAGCAGGGCATTGGTGATGTAGTTCGTATTCGCACCAAAACGGCGGCCACGTCCGAAGGGCAGGTCATAGACCACCGACAGCGTGTCGTTCAACGGCTGATCGTAGCCCGAAGGGCCACGGCCCGCGTTGGGCTGGTAGTAGTCGACGCGCGCGGTATCGCCAACAGCATTTTCAAGGTTGCTGCCGCCGATGTCGTACGCGCGGCTCCAGGTGAAGGAGTTCACGACATACAGACCCATCTTCATGCGGCGCTCCACACGGAATTGCAGGGCGTCGTAGTTCGAGGTTCCGATGCCATACGCAATCTCGATCTGTCCGAAGTTCGTGACCGGACGGCGAGCGGCGTAGGAAGCGCAACCCGTAGCCAGGATGCAGGGCGTGGCCTGGTTGTAATCAGCCAGGGTCGAGAGATGCGTTCCCTTGTTGCCCACGTAGCTCAGGTCCAGAATCCAACCGCCGGCCTGCTGCTGGATGCCGGCAAAGTAGTTCTGCACATAGCCCACGGGCGTGTTCTTCGGGATGTAGCGCGTGACAACGTTCAGCGGATTGAAGAAGGCCGGCGTCGTCAACACATTCGAATAGCCCTGCTGCGTCTGGCGGAAGCATGTGCTCTGCGCCTGCGTATCGCTGGTGCACAGCGTGGCTGCCGTCGGATTCGTCTGCGTGATGCTGGCGTTCACGACATTGGGGCCGTTGTAGGTGAGGTTGTTCTCGCCACCCATACGATTCCACTGCGTGTACACCATGCCGTAGCCTCCACGGAAGACCGTGTTGTGCGTCGGCTGATAGCTGATTCCGAAGCGCGGCGCCAGGTTGTTCATCTGGGTGTTGACGAGAGCGCGGTTGTAGATGCTGCCGTTCGAAGCCTGAATCAGGCTGTTCGTGGTCGGGTCGAAGTTGGCCAGCTTGTTGTTCGCCTCGAACTGCGGCGACACGATCTCGTAACGCACACCGGCGTTGACAGTGACGTTCGAGAGAGGCTTCCAGTCGTCCTGCAGATACATGAAGTTGTAGCGCTGACGCAGGTTCACCACCGCATAGTTGGTGATCGAATACGTGTTGCGATTGCCGAAGTAGAAGTCGGCAAGGTTCTGCGCCTGCTGCAACTGCGTGCTCAGCGAAGGATTGCTGCCGGTAGTCGTGGTGTTAGCCGGGCTGCCGTTGGCTGCAAACTGCCCGGCATAGCTGTCCGAGCCATAGCTGGGGTTGAAGTCGTTGACCTGCGTATGCACGATCTGGAGCTCGTAACCCGCCTTGATGCTGTTCGCGCCATGGATCCAGGTGTAGTTGAACTTCGGGTTATAGATGGTCGGGTTCTGGAACTGGGGGTTGGAGTTCTGTGCGCCAAGCTGCGTAAAGCCCGTGATCGCCTGCGTATTCAGATCGCGCGTTGCCGCAACCGGAAGACCATCCGTGATGCCGTTCTCTGTCAGCAGCGACGTATTGCCATAGCCGATGGGAGTCTTACCGCCCTTGTTGACCGAATAGCCGAAGCGAACATCGAAGAGCTGGTTGGGACGGAAGGCATAGGTGACACCAGCCGCGACATCCCGGTTGGTGATGGCGACGTTACCGTTCGAATTGCCGCCGGCGCGTCCAGGGATGCCTGGAGGATCGAAGATGTAACCCGCATGCTGGCTGTAACGGCCAAAGATCGTCAGCTTCTGGCTGAAAGTATGGTCGACGCGCACGTCGCCCTTGTCATCGTTGATGATGCCGCGTGGCGTATAGGAGTAGTTGTTCGAAAGACCGGCTGCGGTATTCGCAGGCAGAGCAGCGATCACGGCGCGCGCAAACGGCGTCATGTCGGCAAGCGGAATCTGACCGGTGTACGTCTTGCCGGTAACGGGATTCCGCAGCGGAATCGCATTCGCGGCCGACGACGTATCGTCATTCAGATAAAACATACCATTCCGCTGGTTGACCGAAGGCAGCGTGGAGGTCGTGTTCGTGTTGTTGAAGATCTGGCGCACGCCCTCATAATCCATGAAGACGAAGGTGTGTCCCTTCCAGATCGGCCCGCCAAAGGTACCGCCGAACTGGTTCCGGATGAACTTCGGATTGCCGCCGGTCGGCAGGAAGGGCCCGATCGCGTTCAGCTTCGTGTTGCGCAAATAGTCCCAGGCGCGACCATGGAACTGGTTCGTTCCGCGACGGATGGCGACGTTGATCACCGCACCCGGTGTACGGCCATACTCCGCCGAGTAGTTGTTCGTCTCGACGCGGAACTCTTCAACCGCATCGGGCGAAGGTGGAATATTCTCGTTGGCAAAGCCCTGGTTCGACGTACCGTAGTTGTTGTTGTCCAGACCGTCCAGCAGGAAGTTGTTGAACGCCGAGCGCTGTCCGTTCACGTTGAACGAAGCTTCACGGCTCGATGTGGTCTGGTTCTGGAGGGTCGACTTGCGCACACCCGGAGCGAGCAGCACCAGATCCGCATACGAGCGGCCGTTCAAAGGAAGATTTTCGACTTCGCGCGTGCCAACCACCAGACCGCGCGAGCTAGTCTCTGTCTCCAACAGGGACGGTGCAGCCGAGACCGTGACGACCTCGCTCACCGAACCCGACTTGAGGACAAGGTCGACACGCTGACGTGCGTTCGTCGTCACCGTAAAGACCGCAGTCTTCGTACCTTCAAAGCCAGATGCCTGGGACTCCACCTGATACTGGCCAATCTGCACGCTCGGAAACTCAAAGCGGCCTTCGCGGTCCGTCGTGACCTTCTGGACAATCGTCGTCCCAACGTTCGTAAGCGTTACCGATGCACCCGGAACCGAGGCGCCAGAGGTGTCCTTCACGTAACCAAGCACCGAAGCGCTCTCGAACTGTGCATGCGCGCTCAGCGCCGGCAGCAGGAGCAAAAGGCTCAAAACCAAGGGGACCCATCCCCGAAACATCGCGCGCAGGCTGCCCGCGGTCCATCGTTTGCTTTGCATTGCGTTCATTCTCCGTCCTTCACTCGGTAACCCGCTCCAGGGATCGAAACCCTGTTCAGCGGAAAATAATGGCCATCCCGGTTGCGCCGAGAACAGTACGCACCCACCAGTACCTCCGTCAAGCAAAAACACGTTTCGGAAGCGCTAACGTAACTTTGCAGGTGACGTTCTGCTGCCCCTGCGTCACGCTGGGGCTGCTCTTTCTCCACGACCGGGAAAACTCACAAGGGGAAGGCGGTGGGGAGAAAAAGCCCAAAAACGTACCTGTGGGCCGTGATATCCAGCCTCGCAGCCCCGGATGTATGGCCGTTGAATAGAGTGTTACAGTTCTGTAAACATGGCCCATCCCCATGGAAAGAAAGCGCGCAAAGCCCACCCCGGCTTGCGCTTCCCGCTGGCCGCGAACACAGCATAGTTATCGATAACGCAAACGGCGGACACCAACTCCGCGCCATGCCAGGGCTGCCCCGCAAGGCAAAATCTACCCTCCCGTAGACCGCCGGACCACCAGCATCGGCTCCAGCAGCACGCTCCGCGGAGCTTGCTCCGGCTTCGCCGAAAGCTCCAGCGCCAGCTCCCCAGCCACCCGCCCAAGCTCCGGTGTCCCATGCTCAATCGAGCTCAGCGGCACCTTCAGGTACTTCGCATACCGGAAGTTTCCGCACCCAATCACCGCCACATCCTCCGGAACCCGCAACCCGGCCTCCAGCACCGCCTCGATCGCGCCCACAGCCGTCAGATCGTTGTAGCAGAACACCGCATCCGGCCTCGGCTCCAGCTTCAGCAGGTCCTGCATCGCCGAATGCCCTACCGAGTCGCCCGTCTCCTCCACCCGGTCCCGCACCGCGATATAGCCCTCGGGAATCGGCAGACGAGCATCCGCCATCGCATTTTTGAAACCCCGCAGACGATCGAGCGACGGGCTCGTATTCTTCCCGCCGATATGCGCGATCCGCTTCCGTCCCAGCCCAATCAGGTGCTCCGTCGCCATCTCCCCCACGCGCACATCGTTCGATCCCACAAAGTGCGCATTCAGGTGCGCGAAGTTGCGATCGAACAGAATATACGGCGTCTTCTGGTCGCCCAGGTCATAAAAATTCCGCAGGCTCGCCTGGCACGACGCAATCATCAGCACATCGACGCCGCGCCGCAGCAGCGCACGAATTTCATTCTGCTCAATCTCCGCATCTTCTTCCGACGAAGCCAGAATCAAAGCCACATTCGCCGTCCGCAGCGTTCCGCTCAACGACTTCGCAAACTCCGCGAAAAACGGATGCACCAGGTCCGGAACCACCAGTCCAACGGTATACGTCCGTCCGCTCGCCAACCCCCGCGCCATCATATTCGGCTGGTAGTTCAGCTCTTTCATCCGCTTCAACACGCGCTTCCGCGTCTCCGCGCTCACGTCGGTGTTCCCGCGCAGTACCTTCGAAACCGTCACCACGGACACATTCAAGTCGCGGGCAATATCTTTCAGTCGAACAGCCATCTGCGCTCCCAATGCACTCTACAACCAAGCCTACGATCTTCCAGCCCAAAAGGTCTCAGACACTTCCCTTCTCGACCAACGAATGAGCCACGCGAAGCCGCCAAAAAACGCGTGAGCGCCCGCCCCGCGCGCAGCGGGACCATCCGGCAGGACGCCTTAAGAAAACCGCGTCCTGCGATACAAGCTCCATCCGCCGGCCACCAGGCTCACCACCAGCGCGACTCCCAGCACGGCAACCCAGCGCATATCCATCGCCAGTTGCGGGACCTTCGCACCGATGCCAAGCCAGATAAACACTCCAGTGGCCGCAGCGACGATCGCATAGTCCCACCACCGCCGCTTCTCGCTGCGGTCGCCAAACTCCTCACCGGCCATCGACAGCACGGTCCGGTTATAGTCCAGCCCATACCGCTCGCACTCCCGCAGCAGCGCCTCATTGGTCGACGAGTTCTCTTTCGCATCCGCCACGGCCGTCGAAATTGCATACGCACCAACGATCATGATCGCCGACCCGCCAATCACCAGGAACTTATGCATCCGGTCCGCCGTCGCCAGCTCTCCAAACACCAGCGCTCCCCACGCCAATCCCCAGAGCTGGTTCGTATTCGAAAGCGGAATCCCGCGCCCAATCCCCAGGTACTTCGCCGCGAACTGCTGGAACAGATCCCCGATCACCCACACAAACCCGCCCAGGAACAGCCAGAACAGCACCCCGCGCGCATGGGCCACCTCGGCGATCAGCGCATGCGCTCCCCCGCCCAGCAGCGCACCCAGCGAGAACACCATCACCAGCTCGCCCACCGTAAACGCCGTCACAAACGACAGCGGATTCATCCCGCTGATATAGGCCTTGCGATACGGCACATACATCGTGCCCCACATAAAGCTCGCACCGATAGCCGCCAGAATCCCCCGCACAGCATGTTGCGAAGCCGCACCGCCGCCATGCAGCGTGCTGAACCCAAGCATGATCGCCGCCGCCACAATCGCCAGCCCACCCACCACCACCTTGGTGACGGTCTTGGTGCTCGCTCCCTTCAGTTCATTGAACAGCACCCTGCCCCACAGCAGACCGATCAACGAGTTCGCATTCCACATCGGGAACGCCACCGCCAGTCCCACATCGCGAATCGCAAACACCGTCAGCGTATTGGCCACCGCCCACAGCGCCCCCGCCAGCAAAGCCCAGACGATCAAGTGCTTCTTCGCCATTAGGTCGGCGAAGACATAGCTCGTGCCCTTCAGCAGCGTAGGAAACGTCCACCGCGCAGTAAACACACCCGCCACCATGCACAGCGAAACCGCAAAGGGCGACAGCCCCACATTCACCAGCTTCGTAGGAGCCTCCGCAGCCCCCAGCCAGACACCCGCCGTCAACCCGCAGATCACACCCAGTCCATGCAGCGACAAACCGTCCTTCGCCGCCGCCTGCTTCTCCATCGCCATGCTCTCCTCCAAACGTACCCAAACGATTGACTGATCAAAACGCCGTTCTTGCTCTTGCCGTTGCAATTGTCCCTTTGGTTGTTATCCCCGAAGGAGATCTGCTTCTACTCTTGTCTCTTTTTCCCGCTCTTCCCGCCTTTTCCCCACAATCTTTCGCCTTTAGTGCAAAGCCACCAAAAGCCCGATCCCAAACAGCAGGACCACGAACGGAATCAGGAAGTGACTATCCGTCACCACGCACTTCACACGCTGCATCAAACTCATCGCGAACACTCATTTCGTTATCGGTAACGTGAAATAGACGCTATCGACGCCACCCAACTCTGTCAAGCAACCAGCGGAACCCGCAGCCGCACCACCGTACCGCTCTCCGCGGAACTTTCAATCTCCAGCCGCCCCCCAATCCTCTCCGCCCGCTCCCTCATCCCCACCAGCCCGAACCGTCCGCTCGCGACCTGCTCCGGTGCAAACCCGGCTCCATCGTCCCGCACCGCCAGCGTAAGCTCAACCGGCTGGTACCGCAGATCCACCACCACCAGCCCCGCCCGCGCATGCCTGACAGCATTGGTCACCGCCTCCTGCGCCACCCGCATCACCTCACGTTCCAGCTCCGGCTCCAGAGCCCGGTACGTCCCACCCACCGCCAGCTCCACTCTCACCGACTCCGTCTTCAGCCGGTCCACCATCGACCGCATCCTCTCCGGCAACCCTCCATCCACCGCACCCGACCGCAACTCCCAGATGCTCTGCCGCGCATCCGCCAGCCCCTCCCGCACCAGAGCCTTCGTCTCGTCCACCTGCTTCTTCGCCCCCTCGACATGCCCCTGCGCCAGCATCATCCCCGTCACCTCCAGTTGCAGCGAGATCCCCACAAACCCCTGCGCCAGCGTGTCATGCACCTCCCGCGCCATCCGGTTTCTCTCCGCCAGAATCGCATCGAACCGCACCCGCAGCGCCCGCACCCGCAGCCAATACCCCAGCCCCACCAAGCCACCCACCACCAACACCATCAGCCCTAAAAACCACCACGTCCGATAGAACCGCGGCTTCACACGAAACGCCACCACCGCACTCTCTCCCCAAACTCCATCCGCCCCCGCAGCCTGCACCAGGAACCGGTACCGTCCTGCCCCCAGGTTCGTATAGAAAGCGCTCCGCCGCCCCCCCGCCTCCACCCACCCCTTGTCGAACCCCTCCAGCATGTACCGGTAACGCACCCGCGAAGGTGCCGCAAAGCTCAACCCCGCATACTCGAACGCAAACCGCATATGCCCCGGCGGAATCACCTCCCCGCCCACCCACAACGCATCATCGACCGTAAACCGCTCCACCACCGCCGGCACCGGAACCCGCCCCCGCAGCCCCGCCGGATCAACCACCGCCAGCCCCTTCCGCGTCCCCAGCCAAACCGTCCCATCCACCGCCTTCCAAGCCGCCGGATGCCCCGGCCCCGCCATCTCCTCACTCGGCAGCCCATCCCCCGTCCCATAGGACACAGCGCCAAATCGACCCGTGCCCTGCTCCGCAACCCGCATCACACCCCTGCTCCCCGTCAGCCAGAGGCCGCCCCGGTCGTCCTCCACCAGGTCGTCCACCTCCCCCGGCAAAACCCCCTCAAACCGCTCCCCCGCCAACCGGCTCAACCCACCATCCTTCGTCCCCACCCACAACGACCCATCCTTCCGCTCCACCAGCGAAGTCACCACGCTCCCCACCAGCCCATCCTTCGCGCCGTAAGCCGTCACCTTCCCATTCCGCAGCCTCGCCACACCGTCCAGCGTGCCCACCCAAAGATCCCCGCCCCGCATCCGCACCATCGCCCCAATCAAATCGCTCGGCAGCCCCGCCACCGACGTCAGCCGCCCACCCTCCCGATGCACCAGACCCCGCCGCGTCCCAATCCAGAGCGTCCCATCCCGGTCCGCATACAGCGACCGCACAAAGTCATCCGGCAGCCCATCCGCCGACGTCATCGCCTCCACCTTGCCGCCCTTCAGCAGATGATTCAACCCATCCGGCGTCCCCACCCACAGCGACCCATCCCGATCCGCCGCCAGCGAAAGCACCACATCGCTCAAAAGCCCATCCTTCGCCGTAAGGTGCTTCCCTCCGACCCGAAACAACCCATCCCCCCGCGTCCCCGCCCACATCCCCCCATCCGCCCCCTGCGTCACGGCGGTCACAGCCTTCCCCAACAACTCCCCCCGAAACACCTGCGGCCGTAACACATGCAGCCCACCGGTATCCGTCCCCGCCCAGATATCCCCTTCGCGATCCTCAAACAGAGACAGCACCGAAGCATCCCCAATCGCCGCGACCTTGCCCTCCGGCGAGTAGAGCCCCCGATCCATCCCCACCCAAAACCCGCCCCGCGCATCCCGCAGCGTAGCCTGCACCCGCCCCGCAGGAATCCCCTTCGGTTTCCCCAGCCCAACCGGCAAGGTCACGTCAGGCTCCGCAGCCTTACGAAACACCCCGTCCTCATACTTCACCCACCCATCCGCACTGCCCACCAGCAACGCCCCATCCTTGTCCACCACCAGACTCGAAAGATCGTCGCTCGTAAACGCCGGCGTATTCTCCCGGTTGAACACCGCGAACCCCACCCCGTCGAACCGGGCCAGCCCCCCTTCCGTAGCGACCCAGAGGAACCCGTCCCGCCCCTGCACCACCGCATGGACGCTGTTCTGCGGCAACCCATTCTCGGTCGTCCAAACCTCATGCGCCCAGGGCCTGCCCTGCCCCCGCGCCACCGCGATCAGCAGTAGAAGGAGCAACGGCCATCGAACCAAACGCAGAAGTCTCATCGCTCCTGCATCCTATTCGATGGCCGCCTAAAACGTACATCCGCCACAAAGCCGGGTGCCCCACATCTCGCGTTTGAGATGTGGGTTCGTCCCCGCCTCAATTCCCTACCGAAGCCGCGACCGAAACTCCCGCAGCTTCGTGTCGTTATCAATGACCAGCAACTCCACCCCCGCCATCTCCGCAAAGTCCTCCAGATGCTCCGTCGTCAAAGCCTGCGAGAACCCCGAGTGATGCGCTCCACCCGCATAGATCCACGCCGCCGCCCCAACCTTCAAGTTCGGCCGCGGAACCCAGATCGCCCGAGCCACCGGCAGCTTGGGCAGCGGCTCCTCCGGCAACATCACATCGACTTCGTTCACCACCAGCCGGAACCCACTCCCCATCTCCACCATCGAAGCCATCACCGCCGGTCCCGCCGGAGCCGTAAACACCAGCCTCACCGGATCCGCCTTCCCGCCAATCCCCAGCGCATGCACCTCCAGGCTTGGCTTCGCATTCGCAATCGACGGACAGATCTCCAACATATGCGACCCCAGCACCTTCGGCGTCCCCGCAAAGTCGTAGGTATAGTCCTCCATAAACGAGGTCCCGCCCGTCATCCCCTGCGCCATCACCTTCATCACCCGCACCAGCGCCGCGATCTTCCAGTCGCCTTCCCCGGCAAACCCATACCCATCCGCCATCAGCCTCTGGACGGCAATTCCCGGCAACTGCTCCAGCCCATACAGATCCTGGAACGTATCCGTAAACGCCCCAAAACCGCCCTCCACCAGAAACGCTCTGAGCCCCAGCTCGATCTTCGCCGCGGTAAAGATCGAGTCCGCCCGGTCATGCTCCGGCCGAATCGTATACGTATCCCGATACTCCTCGACCAGCGCGTTCACCTCGGCATCCGAGAACGCATTCATCCTCGCCACCAGGTCGCCCACGCCATACCCATTCACGCTGTACCCCAGCGCCGCCTCGGCCGACACCTTATTGCCCTCGGTCACCGCGACCTCGCGCATATTGTCGCCAAACCGCACCACCTTCAGGTTCCGCGACTCATGCCACCCCGCCGCCGCCCGCGTCCACGCCGCGATCTCGCTCACGGTCGCCGCATCCTGCCAGAACCCGACGACAACCTTCCGCCGCAGTTTCAGCCGAGCTGTAATGAACCCAAACTCCCGATCCCCATGCGCCGCCTGGTTCAGGTTCATGAAGTCCATATCGATCGTCGCGTACGGCAGCGCCTTGTTGAACTGCGTATGCAGATGCAGAAACGGCTTATCCAGCGAGTTCAGCCCCGCGATCCACATCTTCGCCGGCGAAAACGTATGCATCCAGAACACCAGCCCGATGCAGGCGGTCGAAGCATTCGCCTCCCGCACCACCCCGCGCACCTCGTCGGTCGTCGTGACGATGGGCTTGAACACGATCTTCACCGGAATCGTTTTTTCCGCCGCCAGCGACTCCGCAATCACCCGCGCATTCGCGCTCACCTGCGCCAGCGCCTCCGGCCCATACAGATGCTGACTCCCCGCCACAAACCACACTTCCAACGAATCGAGATTGACCAAGACAAATCACCCCAAGAAAACGTTTTCACATCCAGCCCAAACATATAATCCCACTTCCCACCATGTCAATCCAGACATCGGAAAACGCAACACCGCGCCGACGCCACACTTCAGGCGCAACCTGGAAGGACCACCCTTAGTCAACCGGGACCAACCCCCCATGCCGGATGGATTGGATCGCGTCAATCGTAGAGTTCGTGAAAGGGAAGGCGTTTCCGGGCAGCGTGTTCATCAGGCGGTATTCGGTCGCCATATTGAGAGCGGTGAACAATAGGACCGCTCTCAGGAACGCAGGCGACCACTTCACATTCGGTGAAAACCGGAGCAAGACAAGGAAGAGCAAGGCCGCATTCAAACAAACCAAAGCGTTCCACCTGCTGTTATCAAGACCAAGAAAGTTCATGAACACAGGAGACGCCACTGCCACCGCAGCAACGAAGCTGGCATATCCGCTTCTGCTGACAGGGAGCAGCGAGGCCAGTAGTTTGCGAATCCCCAGCCACAACAGAATTGCCGTGGGGCCGAACACGAACAGACTCACGATGAAATTGAAGCCCCACCGGTGATCGTGGAGAATAACCCCTTGCATCAAAATCAGATTGTCCTTGCCTGATCGCGACAGAACCTTGAAAAACTCACCATAAAGCGGAAAGTCGGAACGCGCAGCCAGCACCTGCTGAATTTCCCGAACATGAACAGCAGACAGCGAACTCTCCAGCGAGGTTCTCAAAGTAATCGCAGCAGCAAGAAGAGCAATTGAGCCGCCACCGATCCATGCAGAGTTCCGCTCCTTAGGCCTTTCCGTGAGCAGCCCATCCATGAGGAAGGTAAAGAGGATCGTCGGCAGAAACACGATGAAGAACATCTCGTGCAGGAGTGGGGCAAGGAGACACAAAGGGAGGGCTGCGTAGAAACGCATCCTGGTTTTTCGAATGGACACAAGGAGGATGGTCAGGAGGGCGAGAAGGATGTCCATATACCCCACGAGGTCCGTAAGGTAGGTCACGGAGTAACTGGAGACGAACAGAATGACGAGGGCGGCCGAGCCTGTGTTAGAAAAAAACCGGCTCCGAAAGGCCAACAAGCCGAAGCTTAGAAAAAGAACACCCAACAGCAGAAAGGAGAGCACAACAAACCGCGCATAGTGCTCTAAATGGAACCAATGCGCCACCGTAGCTCCGAACAGCCCCCTCTTGACAAAGCCAAAGTGGTAGTCGATCAGAGCTTGCGTGGCAGCCCAATCGCTCGGGCGATGGAGACCTTTGAGAATACTCACGATTCCGCACAACAGAAAAGCCAACACCAGGAACAACGGCTCTTTCTCGAAGACTGAAAATACTGTGTGTCTCTTGTCCACTACGTTTGAGTCCTGCATGACCTTCCCTTCGCGCGCAATGTTGTAGCGGCCACTCTGATCTCCCACAATCCACAACCGCGGAACCCGTTTCGTCGAATTCAATCGCAAGAGTTGGAGGTACGCAGGTAGCGCAGAGTCAAATGTCCGAACGCTTTGAAAGAGTGCCAGTCGATTGTAGCGCAGCAACTTAGGACTGCCAGTCGATCCAACACTTCGGCGGTGCGATGATCGACCAAAAACATACCACTTCCCCAAAACACCGCTTTCTGTCCACGTTTTCCACACTTTGGCCCACGTTCTGTCCACAAAAACGCGCACAAAACCTCCTGGTGAAACATTGGGAAATTCGCGTCACCGCCCCATAACCCTTTAGATCATCACGATACGGCCAATGCACAAGGATGGTGCAAGACATACCACTTTTTGAGCCATGAGGTCGGACCAATCCACCACAAACCCAGCCTTCTAAGCCCTAAGCCCTGCCCTCCATAAGCCTTAGCCCTGCATTTGCGATAATGATCCCCTGAGGATCACCCCGTTGAAATCCGAACCCAAGCGCGACCCCAAGCGCAAGATCGACATCCACTACGTAGCCGCACACGCCGGAGTCTCCATCGCCACCGTCTCACGGGCGCTCAACCGCGTCCCTACCGTAGATCCCGCCCTCGCCGAGCGCGTCTGGAAGTCCGTCGCCGAGCTCAACTACCTCCCCAACACCCAGGCCCGAGCCCTCGTCAGCGGCAAATCCAAGCTCCTCGGACTCATCGTCTCCGAGATCACCAACCCCTTCTTTCCCGAATTGATTCAAGAGTTTGAGCGCGTCGCCGTCGAGCGCGGCTACGAGATCCTCATCGCCTCCACCTCCCACGACCCCGCAAAAATGGAGGTCGTAGCCCGCCGCATGCTCGAGCGCAAAGTCGACGGCGTCGCCATCATGACCTTCGGCTTCGGCGAGACCTTCATCGAGCGCTTCGCCGCCATCGATATCCCCTCGATCTTCATCGACTCCCCCTCAAAACAGCCCCGCAGCTCCACCCTCAGCGTCGACTACCGCGAAGGCCTCTACGAGGCCGTCCAGCACCTCGCCGTCCTCGGCCACCGCAAAATCGGCTTCATCACAGGGCCTTTGCATCTCGTCTCCGCGCAGGCCCGTAGGACCGCCTTCCTCGACTGCCTCAAATCCTCCGGGCTCCCCGCGGAAAAGAGCTGGATCATCGAAGGCGACCACACCCTCGACGGCGGACGCGACGCCATGAACAAGATCCTCGCGCTCAACCACTGGCCCACCGCCATCATGTGCTCGAACGACATGACCGCCATCGGCGTCCAGCACGCACTCTTCGAGGCTAAGCTCAGGGTTCCAGAGGACTTCTCCCTGATCGGCTTCGACAACATCCATCTCGCCGAATACACCATCCCGCCCCTCACCACCATCCGCATGTCCTGCAAGGACCTCGCCCAGAAAGCCGTCCGAAGCCTCCTCTCCCACCTCCAGCCCGACGGCCGTCCGGAAACGGAGGCAGTGATCCCAACCCGCCTCATCGTCCGTCAGACCACAGGCGCCCCAAAAGCCAGTGAAACAACCGCCAAACCGGCGAAGAAGAAGGCACGCTAGGGGTACGAGTCTTACTACCCTGCGATCCAGGCCAATGCAACTCGAGGTCGCCACGCAGTGTGCCGAGACGTGGCGCGATGCCGTTATGGTACGACCATTAACGGCCCCTGCCAGAATGCACCCTTCGCTCCCTCAGGATCAACCACAGTCACCTGGCAGTCGTACTTGCCCGGAGGCACCTGATCGAGCCCGATCGTGAAGTCCAGAGGAATGATCTGCAGACGTCCGCTCACCGTGGCCGTAGCCTCTATCGGCTTCGTCTCGAACACCTTCTTGCCATCCTGATAGAAGGTGACGTAGGCAACCAGAGGGGTGGGCGTTGTTACGTTCTGCTCGTAGGCCTGCAGGTAGACATACAGATTGCGACCCTGGCTGAACACACGCGTCACGCTCGGAATCATCTTCCGACCGTTCTGCACCAGAGGGTCGACCGCCTCCTGCTTCGCCTTATCCTTGTCCTTCGAGGCGTTGAACAAGGCATCCTTCGAAGCGATCAACTGGCTGCTCAAGACCACTGAGCTCGTCGCGATCTTCTTGTCTTCCTTGTTCAGGTTGGGAATCACAAACGTGGACTGATAGGTCCCGATGCGGCCCGTTTCATCGTCTCGTGCAAGGAACTTGATGGTGTACTTGCCGGGAAGAAGCGTGAAGCCTGTGTCGTATTCGACCGGTCTCTTCGCGAGTTCCTGCGCCGTCGCATCGCTCAGTTTGATATCCACCTTGTCGTAGATATTCGAGACCGTCGTGCCGCCGAAGTTGTCCTTGATCTCGCCGATGAAGTCGATGACCGTATGATCAGCGCCACCCTTCTTTGCCAACGCCAGTTCACGTCCCGGAATCTTCACCACGATGGGCACGAAGTACTCGGCGCGATTCAACTGAAAGTAGTTGATCTCCATCGCGATGGTGAGTTCGGTGATGGGATCGTTCAGCATCAGGGCATCTTCAAGCTGACGTTCCTTATCGACCGCCGTAAACTTCGCGAAGACCTTACCCGCGTAGTATCCCTGGCGATAGTCGACCTTGTCGGCACGCGCATCGGCGATCGTCAGCTTGATCTTGCGGAAGCGTCCATCGGGATTTGTGTTCGTGGTGTAGTAGCCGACGATGTAGTAGCTCGTGACAGCCTCCTGCGCGTTCACGATGCCACGGCCGAGATCGTTGTTGTCGAACAGGGCCTTGCCGCCCGTGTCGCCTGCGAGCGCATAGAGCGTGTCCTGCGACTGTTGGAAGTTCGAACTCACCGCGGCAGCGGCGGCGCCGGAGTACATGCCTGCGTTCCCCGGCGAGCCCTTGGTAGCATCGCCCAGGGGGGCCTGCGCCACGAGGCCACGCGCGTCGATTGGCCAGAATGAGACGCCAGCGCGAATAGCCGCGTCGATAGTGGCGTGCAGTTGTGCCTGGTTATTCATGCCGTTCAGACGCATACCGCTTGCAAAATAGATGAGCGACTTCTTCTCATTCAGGCTGCCAAGCATCTTGGCGGCAGTCTGTAACGCGGAAAGTTGCCTATCCGTATTGAAGATGTTGAACTCGCTCGAGTCCTGTCCGAACGCGGCACCCGCATCGGAATTGCTTGCGTCCCCGGGATCTTCGTCCTGTCCCTGGCCTTCGCCGACAGCCAGTGTCTCGACGACGCTCAACAGACGGTTCCGATCGCTGGTGAAATCGGCGAGTACATCCACCGATCCGCCTGCGTAACGCAGGATCGCCAGTTGATCTGCACTAGACATTTGCGTGCGGATGAACTTCTGCGCGGCCAGCAAGGCCCGCAGTTGATCTGCAGGAGGCATCGCCGACATATCGAAATACAACGCCAGCAGCCGCCGGTCCTTGTATTTCGTTGTACCCGGGGCTTCGGTCGCGATCTGCGACTTCGCGAGCTGCCGGTAGATCTTGACCTCCTCGGTACCCTTCGCAGGGGAAGGCATCGGTACGGGTCCTGGAAGTTCCTGGAACTCCGCAAACTTGATCGTCTGCGGTGTGCCGTCTTCGGTGATCGCGAAGTCCTTCGCCGTCAAGCCGGTCACAGGCTTGCCGCTCTTGTCCTTCACCGTTACCGTCTCGACGACGAGCTGGGACTTCACACTCATCGTGTAGGTGGTCGCGCCTTCGGATGACTTATTCTGTCCGATCTGCTGCCCCATGATCGGCAGTGTCAACCCAAACGTGATCGCTATCAGCACGCGTCTCATCAGAACCTCACCCGGACTGTAGTTTGCAGGCTTCGCATTCCGTTCGTTGACGAAGGTGCTCCAAACTGCGAGTTCGTCTGCGTCACCGGCGTTCCAGCCGCCGCTGTCTGCTGGCTGAACAGAAGGAGCGTGTTGTATGCCGTATATGTAACGTGATTCAGCACATTCGTTGCGTCGACCCGCGCGTCCAGATTGAACCGGTGATTCAACCGGAACGTTCGCGAGGCCGAGGCGTTCATGGTGAACTGACTCGGACCTGTAATCGAGTTCCTGCCAGCCGTCCCAAACCGACCGGCAACCGGGGCCGTGTAAGCCGACGCGTTCAGGAAGTATCCGGGCGAGGACTGATAGAGTGCGACTCCCGTGACGTCGGGCCGCAGATTGCCTGTGTGTCCCGTGCCCGGCAGCGCAAGGCCGTAGATAGGCGTCTCCGGCAAGCCGCTGCCTACACTCAACGTCGTCTGCACCGTCCACTCCTTATAGGCCGCACCACGCCAGCCATTCATCAACGAGTGACCGCCGATTCCCATGCCCGTCGTGTACTGCAAGGTTGCATTCACCAGATGTCTCTGATCGAAGGTCGATCGCGATCGCTCTGCACGGAGATTGCGCCAGTCCTGGGCATAGGCCACGTTGCTCGCTGACGTCGTCGTCGCACCGGGAGTGACCGGTCCCTGGCCACCGAGTGCAGCATCGTTATCGACCGACTTCGAGTAGGTGTATTGCACCGAAGCCGTAAGCCCGTTGTGCAGTCTGCGCCGTAGCTGTGCCTGTCCCTGTTCGCGTGTCGAATTTCCATTCGAGGTCAGGTAGGCAAAGCCGACAGGAGCGCCCGTTGCGACGCCGCCAAGCGCGTAGGTGTTGGGGAAGAACTCCTGATTGCCGCGTGTGCCCTTGATCCCGAGGTAGCTGAGCGTTCCCTGCAGCGATCCCGGCAGATCCTTCTGCGCGGAGACATTCCATGTCTGCGCGTAGCCAACGCGGAAGTTGGGATCGACCGCGAAGAGATCCGCTGTCGTCGTCGAGCACGCGTTGAATCCATTCGCCAGCGTCAAGGGGCAGGCAGCGGAGTTCTGTACGCTCAAGCTCTTCGCAAACGGCGCCTGCTGCGCCAACTGCAGGGCTGCCGATTGATACACCGACGTGTCGGCGTAGATGCCATAGCCCGCGTGCACGACGAGGGACGATCCTGGGATAGGCCTCCACGAGAGACCGACGCGCGGCTGCACATGCGTCTTATCCGGTTTCACCAGCGAGTTGGGCAGTTGTTGGCCAGTCAGCGGTCCAAGAGGCGTACCGGCGACCACAGGCGTTACCGCTGCGAATCCCGGGGTGATGTCGAGATTCACCAGCCTGTTCTTGAGCTCCGTGATCGGGGCACCATACTCCCAGCGCAGGCCGACGTTCAGCGTGAACTGAGGGCTGACGCGCCAGTCGTCCGAGACGTAGGCATCATAGACAGACTCGCGGAGATACTTGTCTGCATTGCCGGTGCTGAGCGCACTGGTGTAGGGTATGCCGATCAGGAAGTCCGCGAGGTCCGAGCCCGTCGTCGCGCCTGAAAAAGCAAAGGAGCCGCGCGCGTTCTGCTGCTGCAGATAGTTGAATTCCTGGCGCCTGAAGTCGATGCCGAAGGAAAGATTGTGTCCGCGATGTGACCACTGTGCCGAGGGAGAGATCGCCTCTGTGCGATTGCGGTTGAATGATGCCTGCGCGTCGGAGAGGCCGTAGATGCCGCTCGAGAACGAGATCGAGGGCGGGCCCCAGTTCATTGCGTCCTGGTTGTTGCCATGGATGCCCGCGACACCGGAGACGTTCAACCGATTCTCCCAGTAGGGAGTGCTTCGTGTCGAAAGGCGGCTGAACTTATATCCGAGAGTGGTTCCAAGCCGCGGGCTGAAGCGGTGCGACCAGTTGACGCTGGAGGTCAGTCCAAGTGCCTGGTTGGTATCGATAAAGGCAAAGAGATTCGGCGAGGTCGTCTTTGTCTTCTGGAATGCAAAGTCGCCAAATACGTTGTCTTTCCTTCCGATTTGCTTGTTAAGGCGGGTTTGTAATGAATCCTGTTGCGTATCGGTGACGATGGGCGTCTGGTAGTTGTAGCGGGCATCCCCCACGAGGTTCGGCAGCGGATAGTACTGCAACAAGGAAGCGGCCTGAGCGCTCACCGGCACGATGCCCGTGGGATAGCCCGTCAATACGATGGGCTTGCCGGACGCGTCGACCACATGCGTGAAGTCCCCCGTTCTCGCTGCTGCATCCGGCACCAGTGCCGGAAGGATCGAAGCATCGTGATCCCGCGCAATGCTGTAGGCCACGAAGAAGTTCGGGCCATTGCGCAGCACATGGGGAATCTTGATCGGGCCGCCAAACGTGAACACCCCGGTAAAGCGGTTGTAGCTCACCTTCGATACCGGCGCGCCACTCAGCGCGTAGGGCTGCGCGTTCAGTGCCGAGTTGTCGAACGTGAATCCCGCACCACCGTTGTAGAGACTCTTGCCGCCATTGCGGCGGTTGCCGAACTGCGGTGCCAGCGTGTATTTCGAGGTAGCGGCGTTGTTCACGCTTCCGTTGATCAAGAGCCCTTCCGCGGCCTGCTGCTTGATATCGTCCGCCGTCTCCGGACCTGCCGCGGGGACGCCCTTGAACTGCGGAACCGGAGTAATGATGCCTGCCCCCGGCTTCAACGCGCTGCGTATCTGCGCGAGCGTCAACAGCTTCATCTCAAATGCTGCCATCGGGCCACCAGGCGCGATAACAACATCCATCTTCTGCGTCTCGAAGCACATCATGTCGATGGTGATCGTCCAACGCCCGTCAGGCAGATCGCCAAAGGCATACACGCCACGCATGTCGGTGATGGCAACCACTTTCTTGTTGCCCTGCGAGGCCGTGACCACGGCCCCGGGTACGGGCAGTCCGCCAAACGTCACCGCGCCGCGATACTCTGAGGCCAGCGCAGCCCGCGTGACTGCCAGCCATGCCAAGGCGCATAGCAGCAGCATCCAGAAGTTCTTTCGCAATGTCCACTCAGTCTTCAGAAGGCTTCTCCACATGGTCGACGATCAGCGTCTCCACCATGCCTTTGCTTGCATCCAGCCGCAATCCCAACTGCTCCTGCACAGCCGTAAAAATCGACTCACCGTTCTCTTCGGTACTGCCGGCGGGAGCGTCGTCGGGCGTCCACTTCAACTCGAAGTCATAGTTTTCCTTCAAGCCTGTCTTGTCTACAACCGTTCTCTGAGTAAGGCTTGAGAGCGCTCTCGTCATGTTCTCAATCGGGATGCCTTGGCCGGTCATCGTGCCGCGGCCCATCCTCATCATGCCGCCGTTACCTTTGCCGTCTGGTCCCTTTATCCCATTCGCGTAGGTATCGTCCGGCTTGGCCTCCTTCATCTTCAGCCCGCTCTTCGCCACAACCAGATCGTACGTTGGCCACTCTCTCTTCTCGCGATGCACGACCACCTTGAAACGCTCAGCCACGATCGACTGAACGATTTGTATGCGGTCCTTGGGTTCCATCTTCTTCAACGCAGGAAGGTCCTCTTCAGCCACCTTCGCCTTCACATCGAACCTGTCCGAGTCTGACCACTTCGGCAGGCCGACAATCAACTCCGAATTGATCTGAAACGCAGTCGACATAAGCATATGCAGGGATACGTTCTCCGCCGCAAAGCCATCCGGTGTAACCATGATCCGCATACCACCCGAGCCCGAAGTATTCGGCTTCACCGAGATCACGTCGTAGCTCAACCTCTCTGCAGAAGCGTCCTGCGCCCATGCGGCGGGCGAGATCGCCAGCATAGTTCCCATCACGATCTTCCGAGCCAGACCATTCCTCATCATCGAGACGGACCTCTGCGAAAACCGGCACTCCAACAGGAGGAGCACCGATCCTCATCCACAACATTTCTGCTTAATTCAGCTATAAGACAAAGCACCCTGCCGCGCGGTTAGCACTCATCCGCGATTAAGTTTGAAGAAGGCTAGTCCTCTGAAGGCTTCTCCACGTGATCGACCACAAGTACCTCCACCGGCGCCTTCGACGGCTCCAGCTTCAATCCGAGCTGATCCTGGAATGCGGTGAACAGCGATGGCGGGATCTCCGCCCCGGCCGGAGGTGGAGGCAGCTTGGAAGCGATGCCACCCATCATCGAATCGTCCGGCATAAACGTAATGTCGAAGTCATACTTTGCGGTGAGTCCGGTCTGGTCGGACATCGGGCGATCGAGCATCGTCTGCTCCATCGCTTCGCCGAGTTCGTGCATGGAAGCATCCCGTGCTGTAAAGACGAGGCCACCCTGAGCGCCGGGATGGAAGTTCAGCGTGTGGCCCGTAGCGCTGCTCTCATCGCTTACCTTGAGCTTCGATCCAGTCTTGCCTACCGTCAGCGCAAAGACCGAGAGTTCCTTCTTGTCACGATGGAATGTCAGCTTGAAGCGGTCCGCGAGCAATGCCTGGATCATGATCTTCAACTGATCGTAGGTTGGCTGGCCCTCCACGTCGGGTTCACCGGAGATATCGTACTTCTGCGTGTCGGCCCAGGCGGGTGCGTTAAGAACCTGCTTCACCTGAACCTTATAAGCGAATTCGATCAGGTCCATGATGGAGGTGTTGATCGTCTGCACCCTCCGTCCGCGGATACCGAAGCCCTTGCCCATCTGCTCCGGTTTTGAGAGTTTGATCGTCGCCACTTCAAACGCGGGCTTGGCATCCTTCGCCATGGGTGGCAGCTTCGCAGGAGGCTCGGGAATCACCCAGGCGGTCTCCTTCGTGGCCCTTGCAAAATTCAGCGGGAAGTCCTTGCCTGCCTGCGTGTAGGTTCCGTTGAGCGTGTTGCCGTCAGAGCCCAGCTTCCCGTTATACGTCGCACCCAGCGTCAACACGTCGAACTTGATCGTGGAACCATCCACCTTGACGGAGCTTCCGGGAAAAGGCTGTGGCGTCTGATCGATGCTGTACATCGTCGCCTTCCACACGGTCTTGTCGTCGTTCACGATCTTCACCACGATCCGTAGGTCCTTGCCGGCCTTCAGTGTTCCCTGCCAGTCGCCGGCCATGCTCTGCGCCCGCAACGAACCTGTCAACAATGTGGTGCATGCGATCATCCACAGTACGATCTTCTTCATCGAAGAAATCTCCTTGAAACTGGCTAAGCCTGAGGTCTGAAACGGGGGAATCGATCCCAGTGTAGACGCTGCAGGTCCAATATAGATAGCTACATAGGTAGCCATTTTCTCTTTTTATCGTCACTCGCTTTCCTACATACAACGCAGAAAGCACTCATTTCGTTCCACCCGAAACGAAACTTCTTTTCTCAGACCCTCTTACCCACAAACGCAACGATACCCGGTCCGCCAGAAGGCGAACCGGGCATCGATTCGAATCCGCTCAATTTCAGTTACTTAGCAGCAACGGTGGGATTCGGCTTTCCGACCATGCGCACAGCCTTGTCGACGATCACATACAGCAACTGATCGTGGTCCAGCTTGGCCTGCGTCTTGATGTAGTTGCCCATGCGCCGTCCGGCTGCGGCATCGTCGGGAAGGGTGAGACCGCGCTTCGACGCAGAGATACCGGCAAGTTGCTGGACGATGTCGAAGAACGCATCCTCATTCTTTCCACTGAGCAACCATGCATCGTGGACGGATGCCGTCACAACTTGATCCACGGGGTACGTCTTCGCAGAACCCGTCGCCTGCGAGACACCCTTGGGAGCGATATTGTCCTGGGCTCCTGCCGGCAAGGTAACAGCGGGAGCAACCATCAGTAAACCTGCTACAACAAGCGTTCGTACGTTCATCGGAAAGATCCTTTCAAAGTGATATATCTCTCAAAGCGTGCGGATCGCCTAGCGTCCGTAGTAGCGGTCGCGCTGGTTGTTTTGGTGTTGCTTGCCGAGGATGGCGCCTATACCCGCGCCCGCAGCACCACCGATCAACGCGCCCTTTGCGCCGCCTCCGAAAACCGCGCCGAGCGCCGCACCGCCTGCGCCGCCGATGAGTGCGCCCTTGCCGGGGCCAATGCCACCCTGACGCTGCTGGTAATAACGGTCATCGTATCCATTTCCATACCGACGGTCATGACCGTAATAGTCTCCACGACGTCCACCATCGCGCACACCGCCATAGAACTGTCCGTGGTCGCGGCGATCACCATATTGAGCAAGTCCAGGAAGAGTCGTTGCAAGAAGCAGGGGTAAGGCAAGCCATCTTTTCGTCATAAGAACTCCTTATTGCTGGCACAACTGCCGGCGCACCACAAAGCAATGCGCCCACACTTTCAATAAGATGGCCTCGCTTCACAATAGGATGGCCATACGGAAACCGCGTTCCCGTTGCATGCATCCGCTTTCATCCATAACCGTGACTTCACTCCAGGCCACCACCAGGACGCCCACCGCGCAACGTAAAAAGGGCGCCTACCGAAATCTCGGCAGACGCCCTCTTCACTTCCCAACAGAATTATTCAGCGACGGTTGCAGCAGCTACGGGACGATCGCCATTCACGGTGACCTTGACGTGCGCGGTCACATCGCGGAACAGCTTGACCGGCACATGGAACTCACCGATCGTCTTCAGCGGCTCTTCGAGCGCGATCTTGCGACGATCGATCTCGTAGCCCTGTGCCTCGAGCGCCGCAGCGATATCGCCCGACGTGACCGAACCGAAGAGGTGGTCGTTGTCGCCCACCTTCCGCTCGAACGAGAGCTCAACCTTGGACAGCTCGACAGCCTGGAGCTCGGCCGCAGCCTTCTCCTTCACTGCCTTGCGAGCAGCCGAGTTCTTCATCTGCTCGATGACTGCTTTGTTCGCCGCGGTCGCTTCGATCGCCAGCTTGCCAGGCAGCAGGTAATTGCGTCCATAGCCATTGGCCACCTTTACGACATCGCCGCGGTGTCCAAGCTTATTGACGTCTTCTTTCAGAATTACTTCCATGACAATTCTCCGTGTCTCATCCCGCGAAGGGATAGAAGAGCGCTCCGTCTCACGAAGCGCTCGCTATGTGTCTCAGCAGTTAGAAGCGCGCCGCGAACGGGAGCAGGGCGATGTTACGAGCCTGCTTGATCGCCTGCGTGAGCTTGCGCTGGAAGTGGGTCGAGGTTCCCGTGAGGCGGCGCGGAATGATCTTGCCGCGCTCGGACACGAAGCCCTGGAGCAGGCGCACGTCGCGGTAGCTGATCTTGTCGATCTTCTCCACCGTGAACTTGCAGACCTTCTTGCGGCGAAAGAACTTGCGTCCGCCAGGACCACCGGGACCAGCAGGACGTCCGCCGGGACCGCCAGGGCCTCCGGGACCACCCGCGGGGCGGGGTCCACGCGAAGCAAACGCGGGACGCGGAGTGCTGGTTGCTGCTGCCGCCGGCTCGCTCGCCGGGGCCGATACTTCATTCGTCTCGTCAGCCATGTTTCTATTCCTCTCAGTACGTTGTGGCTTTACCCCGCTCCAGACACGCCTTGGTGTCTCTGGACATCGCATACAAGACAAGCGATGGAAGCGAAGTGCAGCGTGGTACAGCTAACCCAACAGAGACCGGGTGATCCCGGTCAAAGCACTAAACTGCGGCAGGCTCTTCCGAAGTAGCAACCGGCTCGGCAACGGCGACCGGCTCAGCAGCGGGCGTCTCGGTGGCTTCCGCAACCGGAGCAGCCACAGGGGCGGCAACGGGAGTCTGCGGCAGAGCCGAGCGCTTGACCTTGCTGTCACGCAGGGCCTTGATCTTCGCCAGGCGCTTGTCTTCCTCATCCGTGCGGACGGTGATGAACTTGATGACCTGCTCGGTCACACGCAGACGACGCTCCAGCTCGGCTACCTGGTTGCCTTCGATGGCGACCATGAACAGAACATAGAAACCATCGTTGAACTTGCGAACGGTGTAAGCGAGGCGACGACGCCCCATCTTCTCCACACCCTTCACTTCGCCGCCACCGGTCGTCACATAACCCGAGAACGTCTCGATCAGCTTGTCCAGGTCCGCTTCTTCAACGTCCGGCCGGACGATGAACATAATCTCGTAAGTACGCATTGCTCTCACTACTTTCTGCGAGGTTTTGCCTCGCACCATCTCGACGGGTGTTCTGCCGAGTGGCTTGGAAGAATTACTGCGTCATCATTCCGCTGGCTTAGCCTTCCCAGGAACATCCTTGGGAGGATCCGGCCTGCGGTTGAACTCATTCATTGCGGCGCTGATGCCCTTCTCCAGCACCACCTCCACCGCGTTCCGCACGCGATCGAGTACTTCGTCGAGCACCATCAGCTCCTGCTTGCGCATGGGAGCCAGCAAGTAATCCTTGCCGCCCGACTTCCTGCCATCCGGTAACGCCGGTTTCCCGACGCCGATCCGAATCCGTGTCCACTCTTCCGTCTTCAGGGTCGCGGAGATCGACTTCACCCCGTTATGCCCATTCGCCGACCCACGCTGGAAGATCTTGAACGTCCCCAGCTCGAAGGCCAACTCGTCGTAAAGAAGGATGACATCGGAAGCAATGTCTTCAATCCCGCATTCCTGAATCAGTTGGGCTACCGAAAGCCCACTCAAATTCATGAAGGTCTCAGGCTTGGCCAGCAGAACCTCCTGCCCGCCCAGCCGTGTCCTTGCCGTGAGCGCCCGGCAGCGCCGGTTCGCAATGACCACACCGCAGTCTTCCGCGATACGGTCCACAGCTAGAAATCCGGCGTTATGCGGCGTGAACTGATACTCGAGCCCAGGATTCCCCAGTCCAACAATCAGTTTCACGCCGCTCAGCCTTACTTCTTCTTCGCGTCGGCAGCCGGAGCAGCAGCAGCGTCCGTCTTACCCTTCTTCGCAACTTCCGGCTCGGTCGTGCCAACCGCGGCAACCACTTCCTCTTCCTTCATCAGGACGACGTGCGCCACGACAGCCTTCTCTTCGCCGAGGAACTTGATCGAACCCGAGTGAGGCAGATCCGAGATGTGGATCACGCCGTTCAGCTCAAGATTCGAAACATCGACGTCGAGGTGGCTCGGGATGTCGTTCGGTAGGCAAGCAAGCTCAACCTCACGCAGAACCTGCTCCAGAACGCCACCCTGCGTCTTCACGCCAACGGGGGTACCAACAAGCGTGACGGGAACCGACACGGTCATCAGCTTGTCCATCGCGATGCGCTTGAGATCGATGTGCAGGAGCTTGCCCTTGATAGGCTCGTTCTGCCAGTCCACGATCATCGCCTTGCCACCGGTCTGGCCCGTGATGTCGAGATCGAAGATGGTGTTGTGACCGGACTCGGAGTGCAGAATCTTCGTCACGGCGCGGGGATCGACGGTGACTGCCACGGGAGGCTGACCGGCACCGTAGACGACGGCCGGAATCAGGCCCGACATGCGAACGCGACGTGCAAAACCCTTGTTGAACTTGCCCTCACGGGGCGTTGCGACCAAACCTGCTACTGAACCTGCCATACGTCACTTATCCTTTCGGGCACGGAGTTGAACCGCTCCCTTTCTGCGCATCGTTGCCGTTTCAAAACAAACTACGCACCCCATACCGTTAGGTAAATAGGGTGCTGACGCTCGTCTCCATATGGATGCTCTCAATGGCGCGGCCAAGAAGACCCGCAATCGAAAGCACCTTGATCTTTTCCAACCGCTGCGCCTCTTCGCGCAGTGGAATGGTATTCGTCACGACCAACTGCTTCAGCCGTGATGCCGCAATGCGATCGATCGCCGGTCCACTCAGCACCGGGTGCGATGCGCACGCGTAAACCTCTGTCGCGCCCTGTTCCAGCAGCGCATCGACCGTCTTCACCAGCGTTCCCGCCGTGTCGATCATGTCGTCCAGGATCAGACACGTCCGGCCGCGTACTTCGCCGATCACGTTCATCACCTCGGAAACATTCATATCCGTCCGGCGCTTATCCACAATCGCCAGAGGCGCTTCAAGCTTCTTGGCGAAGAATCTCGCCCGCTCTACACCGCCCGCGTCGGGCGAAACCACTGTAAGATTCGGAAGCTTCATATCACGGAAGTGACCCACCAGCACCGGACTGGCAAACAGATGGTCGACCGGAATATTGAAGAAGCCCTGAATCTGTGCTGCATGCAGATCTACCAGCAAAGCACGGTTCGCCCCGGCACTCGTGAGAAGATCCGCCACCAACTTCGACGTAATCGCCACCCTGGGGCGGTCTTTACGATCCTGCCGGGCATACCCGTAGTACGGAATCACGACCGTAATGCGACCGGCCGAGGCCCGCTTGAGCGCGTCCATCATGATCAGTAACTCGACCAGATGCTGGTCGACCGGAAAGCAGGTCGGCTGCACCAAAAAAACGTCCGCTCCGCGAACGTTCTCGAGCAACTGAAAATGGACCTCGCCATCGGAGAAGCGCTGCAGCTTTGTTTCGCCCAGCGGAACCCCGACAAACTTGCAAATCTCCTCGGCCAGCGGCTTGTTGGCCGAGCCCGAGAAGATCTTGAAGCGTCTATCTTCGCTCAGCCGGCCGGAGCGTTTTTTCTCCGTGCCTGGCTTTGCCGTCCCTGCCGTTCCGCCTTGTTGCGGCGGGCCGACTTGGGCCTGATATCCCGATTGCGCCACGAAGGTAGCTGGCTGCTGGGCAGATGTTGAGCCCGTTACTGTCTCACTTACCTGCCCCGCGTTTTGGGGAAGAACCGCAGTCGTGTCTTGTTCGTTCACGCTTGAAACCTCCAGGCTGGTTGACCTTGATGAGTTCCTACTGCCTAACTGCTTACCGTCACCCTTGTTTTGGTGCCGTTGCTGCTCGTCGAATGCTGAATCCAATTGCTTGAAACCAATCTACGAAAAGTACATGTAAGACGTGTTGCTGGTTCTTCTTTTCTCTTCTTCGATCCTGTTGGGCTCGTTTCGCCCGGATCTCAAAAATCAAACTCACACGGCACATTGTTGCCGGCTAAAGTTCCCTGACTTGCCTATCGGCACTCTTGGCCGATTCCTTCACGCCTGTTCGGGCGGTTTGTCGATACCATCTGGGCTTCGTACGACCGACGTCTTGGCTGGGCGACTAGGATTCGAACCTAGATAAAGTGCTCCAAAGGCACTCGACTTACCATTAGTCGATCGCCCAGTACATCTCCAGGATAGCGAATCCCGAAGAAGTTACTCTGCGACCATTCTCCCCCAGTACTCCGCTCGTGGCAAGGTCTCGGTTGTGAGAGCCTTCACCCCGGAGGACTGAAGTCGTTGTTGAGCTGCTTGCGCCGCCGCCGTGGACTCGTAAAGTCCAAACAGGGCCGAACCCGATCCGGAGAGAGCAGCGTACAACGCCGGCACTTCCGTTTCAGTACCCATCAATTGACGCTTGATCTCACGCAAGGAGGGATGCTGCGAGAAGACGACCTCTTCAAAGTCGTTCTCGATCCCGGTGCGGACAAGCTCGAGAAGGGTATTCTCGGCCAGACCGTTCGCCATGCCATCCAGCGTTTTCTCAAGGAGGGGGTTGCGAACGATACCGGTGGAACCTGGCATGCTCCCTAAAGTGGAAGCGTAGACGCGGCTCAACTCACTTAGAGTATCGCGGACCGGAGGGAAAGTCAATAAGGGGTCGATCACCTCGCTCCACCCCGCAGTCTCCTCCTGCACATCGGCAGCCGCCGCCAACCCCGCCGCGTAGCGCGCGTCCCACTCTCGGAAGGCCGCCGGCGTTGAAACCCCCACGGACGGAATCGCCACGACACAAACCGTCGCCGGAAAATCAGGAGCCATCTCCACGATCTCCCCACGCCCTGTGCCCAGCACCGCTCCGCCGATCAGAAACAACGGCACATCCGACCCCACCTCCGCGGCCAGCGCCATGCGCTCCGCCTGAGGCAGCGCCTCGCCCAGCTCGGTCTCGAGCGCGATCAGCGCCGCCGCGGCGTTTGCCGACCCTGCCCCCATACCACCCTGAATTGGGAGTCGCTTGTCGATATGGATCGTCACCTCGGCGGCGACGCCCATCCGGTGCAGAGCGCCCTCGACCATTCTCCAGGCCGTATTGCGCGCATCGCAGGGCACTCGGCGATCGTTGCTGGTCAGCGTCAGCCCCGAACCTCCACGCTGTGCCGTAACCGTCACCAGATCATGCAGATCAAGCGTCTGGTAGAGCGTCACCAGACCATGAAACCCGTCCTCCCGCACCGGACCAATTGCCAGCCCAAGATTTACCTTCGCATACGACCGAACCCGTGTAGACATAACGAGCATTCTACCCGTCCGGTCAGCAACAAAAGAGTGTGGGGAAAAGCGGGAAACAGAGACAAAGACAAGAGCACTGTTTCTTCCTCCCGCTCGACGGAGCTCGCCCGAATCCTCTCTAGATCTCCACGACCCCGAGCGAAAGACAACCGAGCATTTAAGATTTCCAAATTGAGTGGACGCGGTAAGGTTCTACATCTTTGCTGTTGTTTCTTTTCCCGCTTTTTCCGCCTTTTCCCCACAATCTCTTGCCCGCTCTAGAAGATCGCGAAGTTCACATCCACGTTCATCTCCACCGTCACCGGCTTACCGTCTTTCATCGCCGGCTTGAAACGGTACTGCTTCACCGCCGCCATCGCTTTCTCATCGAGCCCCATTCCGATCCCCCGAATCACCCGCACATGCGAAGCGCGGCCATTCTGGTCGACCCACAGGTACACCAGCACGTTGCCCGAGACCTTCGCCTTCCGGGCCTCTTCGGAGAACTCCGGGTCAGGCATGAAGGTCGGTACCGGCGCGCTGACCCCGCCGCCAATCCGCATCGCTCCACCCCCGATGTTGCCCTCCGAACCAGCTCCAACACCGGCACCATCGCCTGAGCCGATCCCGGTCCCACGCCCGTTGCCCAGTGATCCCGTACCCACGATCGGCGAGTTCGGCATGCCCAGGTTTGGCATATCGTTGTTCGCCATCTTCAAATCCCTCTGCATCACCACCGTCGGCTCCACGGCGATCTTCGGCTGCTCCATCGGAGGCGCTTTCGGTGGCGTGATCTGTGTCTCGGCAAACTTCGGCATGCGTCCCTGAGCCGCGGGCGTCGGATTCGCCTGCCCCCCGCCACCGCCCGCCGTCAAAGCCTTCGGCGTCATCTTTATCGGCATAGGAACCTCCAACGTCGCCACCGCCACCGGGCGCAAAACCTGAACGACATGGCTCTTTGCCGCCCACCCGAACCCAACCAGAAGCAGCACCGCCGCGTGAGCCGCCATCGCCCATCCAAATGGACCAAATCCCCGCTCCTTGCGCACCAGCAACCCAAACGAGCCGCCGAACGCAGTCACTGACCCCCTGGGGCTGATGCCCACCACATCACTCTCGTACGCCGTCATCATCCGCATCGCGAAACCCTCCTTGACTTCCACGTCCGCCATCTCCCGCAAAACCCCGTCCAGCAAGACCTCAAAGTCGTCCGGCCGATTCGTCATCGCGCCACCTCCGCCCGTAGCCTCTGCATGGCCTCGAACCGCCGCTTCAGCTCCGCCCGCGCCCGCATCACGCGCCCTCGCACCGTCGCCTCGGGAATCCCCATCGCCACCCCCACCTCGCGGGACGTCATCTCCTCGATCGCCGACAGCACCAGCGGCCTTCGCAACTCCTCCGGCAAACCCTCGATCAACCTCCTCAGCACCGCGCGCTCGCCTTCGCCCACCATCGCATCCTCGACCGTCTCGCCCGTCGCGGCGACCTCCATCTCCGTCACATCCATGTGCACCCTCCGCGCCGCAATCCGATCGAGCCCAACACGCCAGACGACCCGCGCCAGAAACGCACGTTCGTCCGACATCTCCCGCCATCCCTCGCCGCGAAAGAGCTTTAGGAGTGCCTCCTGCACGACATCCTCCGCGTCTTCGGGGTTCCGCATCAGCCCAAGCGCAACCCGGTACAGGAACCGTCCCTGCCGGTCCACCACCGCACCGAAGGCCATCTCGCGATCCGTCACGTTTCCCGTCACACTCCTAAGACCGGAGCCACCGCAAAACCGTTCACTTTTCTTTCCACGCCTGAAATTCCAGATACGCTATCCTCCAAACACACCCACCCCACAGGGGAAATCCACTCCAAGAAGGTCCAAGCCGAGTGATCTCGATCGCCGCCATCCGTCGCCCCCTCCCGTTGGTCCTCGTCTCCCTCGCCGTCCCTCTGTTTGCGCAGACAGCAGCTCCCTACACCCCCACGACCGCGAAGCACGCCATGGTGGTCACCATCCAGCACGACGCCTCCGACGCCGGCCTCGAGATCCTTAAGCAGGGCGGCAATGCCGTGGACGCGGCCGTGGCCGTAGGCTTCGCCCTCGCCGTTACCTATCCCGTGGCCGGCAACCTCGGCGGCGGCGGCTTCATGCTCGTCCGCATGCGCACCGACAAGCACGGCAAATTGCTCAAGACGCCCGAGGCCCACTTCCTCGACTACCGCGAGCGCGCCCCCGGCGCAGCCACCGCCGACATGTACCTCGATAAGGACAAGAACGTCATCAAGGGCATGTCCACCTCGGGCTACAAGGCCATCGGAGTTCCCGGCACAGTTGCCGGACTCACCTACGCCCAGAAGACCTACGGCCGCCTCACGCTCGCGCAGGACATGGCCCCTGCCATCCGGCTGGCCACCAACGGCTTCGTCCTGTCGGCCGAAGAGACGAAGTTTCTTCAGACCAAGTACATCGAAAAGGACCCCGAGTCCCACCGCATCTATCAACGCAACGGCGACTTCTACAAACCTGGCGAGACCTTCGCACAGCCCGAACTCGCCAAGACCCTCACCATCATCGCCACGCACCCCGACGACTTCTATCACGGCGACATCGCAAAACGCCTGGCCGCCTTCGTCCAGGCCGGTGGCGGCCTCATCACAGAGGCCGATCTCGCCTCGTACCAGGTGAAGGACCGCACGCCGATCTACGGCAAGTACCACGGCTACGACATCATCACCTCCCCGCCGCCGTCGTCGGGTGGCATCGTCCTCGTCGAGATCCTCAACATCCTCTCCACGTACGACCTGCCCAAGCTTGGGCCCGACCGCTCCGCCGCCCAGATCCACATCATTACGGAGGCCTTCCGCCGCGCGTACATGGATCGCTCCGACTATCTCGGGGATCCCGACTTCAACACCATGCCCCTGGCCCAGATGGCCGACATGAAGTACGCCGACGCATGGCGTGCCTCGATCGATCCGGTGAAACCCACACCGTCCGATGTGCTCAAGCGCCCGGCCGGCTTCCTGCCTCCACCGCCCGCCGTCCTGCCCGCGCATGAGTCGCCCCAGACCACCCACTTCTCGGTCGTCGACAAGGATGGCAACGCAGCCTCCAGCACCTACACGCTGAACGCCTTCTTCGGCGCGGGCATCACCGCCGGCAACGGCCTCGGCTTCGCGCTCAACGACGAGATGGACGACTTCACCTCCAAGGTAGGCGTGCCCAATATGTTCCGTCTCATCCAGGGGCCGGCCAACTCCATCGCGGCGGGCAAGCGTCCGCTCTCGGCGATGACCCCAACCATGGTTCTCAAGGACGGTAAGCTGATCCTCGTTCTCGGCTCACCCGGCGGTTCGACGATCATCACCACCGTCGCAAACGACATCATCTCGATCCTCGACAATGGCCTTCCGGTCCAGCAGGCCGCCGACGCACCCCGCTTTCATCACCAGTACCTGCCGGATCGCCTTGACCTCGAGAAGAAGTTCCCCCGCACCGTCGCCGAACAGCTCAAGGCGGAGGGTTATGTCGTGAATCAGGCGGCCGAGTTCGACGAGAAAACCTCCGGCGTGTGGGGCGACTCCGAACTCATCGCCATCGACCCCAAGACCGGGGTTCTCACCGGCGGTCAGGATCAGCGGAGACACTTCGGCAAAGCCGCCGGATACTAAATCCTCAAGCCATCCAAGGCCCTGGCGCGACAGAACCCTGTCTGGCCGGGGCCTTTTCTTATGAACTTTTTTCTTGCAATCTTCACAGATCTCCTCTACGTTGGTTCAAATCCTTGTCCCAATCGACGGTTTTCAGGCCCTTGCCAGGCCGTCGGTCTCAGCTACGGCGGCTCACCATCCCGCTTATGCCGGCCAATGGACCCATAGTTCAACTCCTGTTTCCACAAGACTTTGCGCCTCCCAGCGCAGTGTTTTCGCTAAACATCTGTACAAACTCACGGTCCGGCAACACGTAACAAGGTTCGCTTCACAACCAGATTGAGCTTCGCCCAAAACAGGGCGATGCCCCCTTGCGTCCGCACATCTTCCCCTTGTGCGGAGATAACCCCGTTTTGCCTCATTTTTCGGAGACCATCTATGAGAAACATCCCCAAAATTCTTCTGGCGTTACTGCTCTTCGCCACAGCATCGGTACTCTCCGCGCAAACCTTCCGCGGAGGCATTAACGGTACAGTCCTCGATCCCTCCGGTGCTGGTATTCCGGGCGCTGCGGTCGTCGCCACCGCCGTCGCCACCGGCGTAGCCCACAATACCGTGACCTCCTCCTCAGGCGACTTCCTCTTCCAGGATCTCCCTCTCGGCAACTACTCCGTCACCGTCACCTTCGCCGGCTTCTCCACCGCGAAGTACGACAAGATCGCCGTCTCCGCGGGATCCATCTATACCCTCCCGGTCAAGCTCGCCCTCTCGAGCACCGGCACCATCGTCGAGGTCACTGCGTCAGCAATCGCGCTCGACACCACCACCGTCACACAAAACACAGTCGTCGACGCCAAAACCGTCGAAGACATGCCTCTCAACGGACGCGACTTCACCCAGATGATCTCCCTCAGCCCCGGCTTCGGTGGCTACTCCGGCGGCGGCTTCGGATCGCTGAACGGCACGCGCGCCAACCAGGTAAACTGGCAGATCGACGGCGTCGACAACAACGACCTCTGGCACAATGTCCCCGCCGTCAACCAGGGCGGCGTCTCCGGCATCGCCGGCATCATCCTGCCCATCGACGCGGTCGACCAGTTCTCCGCCCAGACACAGTCCGGCCCCGAAGGCGGCCGCAACCCAGGCGGCACCGTCAACCTCACGCTCCGCGCCGGAACCAACTCCCTTCACGGAACCGTCTACTACTTCAATCGCAACGAACTCTTCGGTGCCAAGAGCCCCTTCTCCGACACCAAGCAGAAGGTCCGTAACTACAACACCGGCTTCTCTGTCGGCGGCCCCTTCATCAAGGACAAGCTATTCGGCTTCCTGACCTTCGAACATCAGCGCTTCGTCATCGGCCAGTCCGGCACCGCGACCGAGCCCTCCATCGGCTGGCAGAATCAGGCCAAGGCGCTCCTGGCCGCCAACAACGTCGCCGTCAACCCGGTCATGCAGAACGTTCTCAACACCCTGTGGGGATCGAGCGTGCTCGCGCAGGATACCGTCGGCACGGTCAACAACTTCCACTCCTCCGACCCCGAGTTCGGCTATAGCTGGAACGGCCTCGCCAAGGTCGACTACAACCTCACCCCCAAGGACACCCTCAGCGCCCACTGGTTCGTCGGCCAGGGTAACCAGGTGGCGCCCGTTGGCTCGCAACTGCTCGCCTACTACGAGGTTGCTCCAATCCATGTGCAGAACATCGCCATTGTCTACAACCGCGTCATCTCCAACTCCATCACCAACCAGCTCCTCGCAGGCGTCAACTACTTCAACCAGGTCTTCAACGACTACCAGACCAACCAGAATGTGCAGAGCATCGGCTTCGTCACCGGCGCCACCTTCCCCAACGCGCCCAACATCACCATCAAGGGCTTCGATCCCGTCGGCCTGACGCCTCCCGAAGGCCGTAACGACATCACCGGACACCTCACCGACCAACTCTCCTGGGTGAAGGGCAAGCACCAGTTCCGCTTCGGCGGCGAATACCGCAATGCCCGCCTTGACGAGTTCTACCACCGCCACGCCACCGGATCCTTCACCTTCGATGGCAGCCGCGTCAGCAGCGGCTCCGGTCGCGTCAACGCCCTCGCCGACTTCCTCGCCGGTCAATCCTCCGCCGCCAACATCACCATCGGCGACCCCGAGCGCAAGGTGCTGGTCAACACCTGGTTCCTGAATGCCGGCGACTCCTGGCAGCTCAGCCCCAAGCTCAACGTCAACTACGGTATCCGCTACGACTATGAAGGCCCGCTCCACGACGGCCTGAAGGACATGTCCGTCTTCCGTCCGGAGCTGACCTCCACCCAGGGCCTCGCCTTCCAGGGCGCGCAGATCGACTCGCTCTATCCCAAGTACTACAAGAACATCAGCCCACGCATCGGAGCCAGCTACTCGCTCGACGACAACACCGTCGTTCACCTCGCCTATGGCTGGTACGCCGACACCCCGAACCTGAATCCCTTCCTCGACAACCGTCCCGGCAATCAGGCCCCCAACGGCGTCGAAGGAAACCCCGGAGGCCCGAACCCGGTCTACTCGGTAAGCGCCAATCCTGCCGCGCAGGTCGCGATCCAGTCCGGCGTTCCGATCTTCCCCTCTTCCATCGGCTACCCCTGCGCTCCCACCTCCACCTGCGGCGTCTTCTCAGTCGCGCCTAACTTCCGTCCCTCGTACAACGAGAACTACAGCCTCAATGTAGAGCGCACGCTGAACAAGTTCACCATCGCGCAGGTCGGCTACGTCGGTTCGAGCGCTCGTCACCTGCTCAGCCTCCTCGACATCAACCAGGCGAAGACGGCATCGGCCAGCCAGCAACCCGGCGGTGTCTATGCCAACGATTTCCTGCGCCAGCAGACACGCCCCTACTTCAGCACCTACGGCCAGTACAACAACATCAACCAGATCTCTTCGATCGGCACGGCCAACTACAACTCGCTGCAGGCTCAGCTCCGCATCAACGGCTGGCACCACATCACCACCCAGGCCGTATACACCTGGGCGCACAATCTCGACGAGGTCTCGCAGTACCGCGGCACCCTCCCGCAGGACAGCACCAACTTCAAGGGCGACTACGGAAACTCCGACTACGACACCCGCCACAACTTCACCGCCTATGCGAGCTATGAGATTCCAGGCTCCATCCACGTTCCTCTGCTCACACGCGGATGGCAGGTCAACGCGCTGGCCAACTTCCACGGCGGCCAGCCGTTCCAGATCTTTGCCGGCCTCGACAACAGCGGAACCAATGAAGGCCTCGATCGCCTGAACCAGGTATCGAAGGCCACCACCGGCATCCAGGGACAGAAGCCCAACGCCACTTGGATTGATCTCTCCCACTTCGTCCTGCCCGCCGCCGGCACCTTCGGCTCGCAGCGACGCAACCAGTACTACGGCCCTGGCTACTCGGATGTTGACCTTTCGGTCTTCAAGAACACGAAGATCTACGAGCGCCTCACCCTCCAGTTCCGCGCCGAGCTCTTCAACACCTTCAACCGCATCAACTACGCGCCACCCAATGTCAGCTTCGCTTCGCTGCCCAACGGTCAGTTCGACCCCTCCAACGGCAGCGCAACCCTCTTCGACACCATCGGCGACTACAACGGAGCCCCCGGCATCGGAGCAGGCGAACCCTTCAACGCGCAGTTCGGCGTGAAGATCATCTTCTAACGAAGGTGTTTCTCAAACTGGAAGCCCCTGCCCAGGTCACCGGGCAGGGGTTCTTTTTCTACCGTAAAGCTTCTGTCTACTTCGCCGCGATCCCAGCCAGCGCCAAAGGTTCCATCAGCGTATAGCCCTCTGCCGTGGGATGAACACCGTCCTTCGTCAGCCCTGCCTTCGCCGCTCCCGTGCCATCGTCCATGGCAGAGTAGTAATCCACATAGGTGAATCCTGACTTCTTCGCATACGCCTTCATCCACGTGTTAATCGCCTGGATCTTCGGCGACGGCTCCATGCCGCGCCTCCATGGATAGTCCAGCACCGGCATGATGGAACACAGCACCACCTTGATGTGGTTCACCTTGGCGAGTTCGGCCATCGACATGAAGTTCTCTTCCGTCTGCTCCACCGTCATCGGCCCGGTGTTGCCCGCGACATCATTGGTCCCGGCGAGGATCACAACAGCCTCGGGATGCAGATCGATCACATCCTGCCTGAACCGGACAAGCATTTGCGGAGTCGTTTGACCGCTGATACCGCGACCGACGAAGGGCTTGCCGGGGAAAAAGACCGCCGGATCCTTGGCCCACGCGTCGGTGATCGAGTCGCCGTAGAAGACCACGCGGCCAGCCTCATGCGCCGGCAGCGTCGCGTTCGCGTCCTTGTACCGTCCCAGCTGCGCCCAGTCCGGGTTTGGCTTCGGAGCCGCCACCGGAGCCGGTGCCGCCGTTGGAGCCGTTTGGCCGAACGCACTTCCCACACCCACCATCAAGACACACCCAAGCAACATCCTTCGCGTCATCCCAAATCCTCCGAAAAACATCGTCGCCAGTCTAACCGATCTCGCGTATCCGCTATCCTGTCGGTACAAGCAAAATCCCTAGCGACACCGGACCCCTATCACCATGCAACTTGGAATCTCGTCTCACGTTCTTCTTCAGCAGCGCCTGCACCCCACGCACCTTGACGCCTTCGCCGCCGCCGGCGCGCGTCACATCGAACTCTTTGCCGCACGGAACCACTTCGACTACACCGATCGCAACGCCGTCAAGGAGATCGCAGCTTGGTTCCGCTCCAGCGAGATCAAGCCGAGCCTGCACCAGCCCACCGACGCCGAATCCCGCTGGACCCGCCACTCCGCGCCCACACTCAACCTCGTCGCGCCCGACAAGTTTCGGCGCATCGAGGCCCAGGACGAGATCAAGCGTGCCCTCGAGACCGCCGAACAGATCCCCTTCACCACCCTGACGCTGCATCTCGGCCTCAACCACGACGCCTGGGACGACACCATCCTCGAGCACTGCCTCACCACCGTCGAACACCTCAAGGCCTTCGCTGGCCCCCTCGGCGTAAAACTTCTCATCGAAAACCTCTACAACGACGTGGCCACGCCCGCGCACCTGATGAGCATCCTGAAGATCGGCCACTTCGACTCCGTCAACATCGCCTTCGACCTCGGCCACGCACACCTCGCACCCAACCAGCCCCTCGACGGCATCGAGCCCGCCCTCAAGCTCATCAAACCCCGCATCGGTGCCCTCCATCTGCACGACAACGACGCCAACACCGACCAGCACCTGTGGCCTCTTACTATGGAGAAGGGAGGCATCGACTGGGCCAAGGTCCTGCCGCAGCTCCCCACCAACGTCCCCGCCATCGTCGAGATCGCCCACGACCCACCCCTCGACATCGACACCATCGTGACGAAGTTCACAGCCACCTTCGACACCATCCGCAGCCTAGAAGACGCCGCAAGCGCCTAGCAGAAAAGTCGGGCATCCCACATCTCGCTGCTGAGATGTGGGATGTCGCCTCGAAAACTACCGTTTCTCCGACTGTTGCGCGGCCACCAACACATCCAGCCCCGAACTCGTCGTCGAAGCATCCCCCGCAGCATAGGGACCCGCCCAGTCGACCCCTAACACCCCGCCCTCGCCGCGAGCCTTTCCCCAGACCGCATCCGCGTTCCGTCTGATGAACCGTTCATACGCCTCCTCCGGATGAGTCCTATCCAGCTCCCCCAGGTTTCGCGCGAAGATGCCCTTAAACTGCGTAGCATCCTCTCCGCACTTCGCCGGCTCGCACCCATCCCGCATCACACCGTCCTGATCCGAAAGTCCCGCAATTGCCGCCAGAGCGATCCTCTTCGCCGAAGCCTTCAGCCACGCGTCCGGATTTATCTGCGCAAGCTCAACCAGCCCACCCAGCACCACACCCTGGTTATAGCTCCACGTCTTCTGCCCATTGCTGCGGCAGACCTTCGTGGCGGGATCGATCGTCAACCCATCATTGACCAGCCCTTTCTCGTTGATCATCCCCGAAGCCGCAAACCACGCCCACTCCCGGTCCGCCCATTTGCGATACTCATCCTTCTTCCCGGGGACTCGATTCGCCAGATGCGCCGCGGCCGAGAGAAACAACTCATTCGCAATCGCGTTCTTGTACTTCTTCTCCTTGCTCCACCAGATCCCACCCGAGCAGGTGTCATCCCAGGACGCCGCCATGTCCGCGAAGATCGACTCCCCCATCGCCAGATACGCCTTGTTCCCGGTCAGGTCATATGCGTCGATCCACGCCAGCGCCCACCATCCCTCATCGTCGTAGTACTCGTTCAAGAAGCCAGGAAACTTGTTCTGTGCCATGACAAACGTGTTGGTGAGAACCGGCAAATACTCCTTCGATCCGAAGACGCGGCTGTAGTCGACCAGCGTCGTGGTGGCGTTGGCAGAGTTCCACCAGCCCGTGGTCTTGTAGAGACCAGAGGGCGTGTCGTACCAGCCCTGCAGGGTCTTGATGCTCTGCGTCGCACGCGCGGTATCGCTCTGTGCCAAACCACTCGCTCCACTGGCAAGGAGCACCAAAATAAGCCAAAGTCCACGACGCATGAAATCCCTCCGGTTCCGAAGATCATCCTAACGAATCTCCCCGCTCGTCTTTACGTCCGCGAGAAACACCTTCGCTCCGGCTGCGGTCAGGTGGTTCGCATCAAAGCCCATCGGCATCCCGGGCGCAGCGTAAACTGGACAGCCTCCCGCGCAGACATCGTCGAAGAACGAGATGTACTCCACGCCCCAGCGATCCTTCGCCATCTGCTTCATCCGCAGGTCCATCGCGCGCGGCCATCCGACTTCCTGCTCGTGAGCATCCGCGCCCATGGCCAGCAGACGAGGCAACGCGATAGCGTACTCCACACTGGGACCGAACAAGATCACGTTCACATGGTGCGCCCTTCCGTAGGCCACCAGCGCCTCCGCATCCGGCAGGCTGCCCTCGGTCCAACGATACGAGACCAGCAGCGCGTCCACAGGATGGTGCGGGAGCCAGTCTTCGAAGATGAAGCGCGACATCGCTCCGCATGCCTTGGGAGCAGTATCCATCCCGGCGAGGATGGGGCACTCCGACATGTTGACCTGCGACACCTCGAACTCCGGAAAGACAGCGGCAAACCCAGGCCAGAGATGCGCCGCGTGACTATCGCCGACCAGAAGAAGATGCTTCTTGCCCTCCGAGTAAGGAAGACAGGCCGTCCGATCGAGCATCGACACCGTGGTCAGCAGAGGCCCAAACGCGCATCGCCCCCAACGATCTTCGTCATGGTTGTCATAGTCCAGATACCGGGCCATCGCGACGGTTTCAGCGGAGAACCGCTTTGGCGCACCCTCGCTCCTGACAACACCCGCCGCAAGCAGAAGGGCCACTCCCGCGAACGCTCCGCTACCAAGAAATAGCCTCCCCCGCGAAGGCCAAAGCCGCCCCGCGCGCACTGGCCTTTCGACAAATGCCCAGGAGAGAACGGCCACCACAAACGAGATCGTGAAGACGAAGCCGACGGCGCGCCAGTCATCTTCGTGCCTTCCCGTCAGCAGGTGCGCGTAGTCATAGAAGACCTGCACGGGCCAGTGCCACAGGTAGAGCGAGTAGGAGATGAGACCGACGAAGACCATGGGGCGCAGGCTAAGGAATTGCCCGACAAACGACGTGCCTGTCTCACCCGCCGCGATGATCAGCGCCGCCCCCAGGCATGGCGGCAAGGCTCCGAGGCCGGGAAAGGAGGTCTTCGCGGTGTAGAGCAGGCCCGTCGCCAGGATCATCGCAAGACCTGCACAGGCGGCAACATTGCGGCCCGCGCTGGTGCGGATCGAAGGAACGTAGGCCTGCGAGACGAGGATGCCGAGAAGAAGCTCCCAGGCGCGCAACGGAGCGAAGTAGAAGGCGTCCGAGGGCAGATACAGCGTCATGCCACATGCGGCCACGAAGCTCACGACCGTCAACCCACACACCCATCGTTTGAAGGCCGTCACGCCCAACCGCCGGCCCGCCAGAAGAAGTAGAGGAAAGCACAGGTAGAACTGTTCCTCCACGCCCAGCGACCAGGTATGCAGCAAAGGCTTCAGCTCGTTCGGCCCGTCGAAGTAACCCACCCAGTTCCAGAAGACCACGTTCGAGAAGCCGAACAGGGCTCCAACCATCGACCGCGCATACCCCACCATCTCCGACGGAAGAAGATACTTCCACGCGAGCAGAGAGGACACCGCGAGCATGACCGCCAGAGCCGGGAAGATGCGACGGATTCGCCGCTCGTAGAAGCCTGTGAGCGAGAACGTCCCATCCAGAATCTGAGGCATGATGATCGAGCTGATCAGGTACCCCGAGATCACAAAAAAGACATCCACACCGACAAACCCGCCGCTCAGCCAGCTCACCCGCAAATGCCGCCCCACCACTAGCAGTACGGCCACCGCACGCAACCCATCCACATCCGGTCTGTAGCCCCGCGCCATCCGGCGAGTCTACCAGCCTGTCCTGCCGCCTGCGGCAGAACCGTTGGTCAAGAACAAAATTCCACGCCGACCAACGGAAGGCCCACGCGAAGCAGTAAAAAAGCATGTGAACGCCCGCCCCGCGCACAGCGGGCCCGTCCGGCAGGACAGGCAGTAAACTAGCAAGGCTATGTCAAACCTAACCACCATCGCCACCATTGGCTCCCACGAAGGCCAGACCATCACCCTCCGCGGCTGGCTCTACAACCTCCGCGCCTCGGGCAAGCTGCTCTTCCCCATCTTCCGCGACGGCTCCGGCACCATCCAGGGCATCGTCCCCAAGGCCGCCGTCCCCGAAGAAGTGTTCGAGACCTTGAAGAGCCTCACCCTCGAGTCCAGCGTCATCGTCACCGGCAAGGTCCGCGCCGACAGCCGCGCACCCTCCGGATACGAGATCGACGTCGAGAACGTCGAAGTCATCCAGCGCGTCGCCGACGAGACCCCCTTCCCCATCCAGCTCAAAGAAGCAGGCGTCGACTTCCTCATGGAGCACCGCCACCTCTGGATCCGCACCCCCCGCCAGTCCGCCATCCTGCGCGTCCGCGCCACGATCATGCGCGCCGCCGCCGAGTACTTCGACACCAACGGCTTCACCCGCACCGATCCGCCAATTCTGACGCCCGCCGCCTGCGAAGGCACCAGCGAGCTCTTCGAGATGGACTACTTCGACGAGAAGGCCTACCTCACGCAGTCCGGCCAGCTCTACATCGAGAGCACCGCCCTCGCCCTCGGAAAGGTCTACAGCTTCGGCCCGACGTTCCGTGCCGAAAAATCCAAAACCCGCCGTCACCTGACCGAGTTCTGGATGATCGAACCGGAAGTCGCCTTCTGCGAGCTCCCCGAGCTCATGGAGCTCGCCGAAAACTTCATCTCGCACATCGTCCAGACGGTCCTCAAGCATCACCAGGCCGACCTCAAGGTCATTGGCCGCGATGTCACCAAGCTCGAGACCATCCAGGCCCCGTTCCCCAAGATCAGCTACGACGAAGCCCACCAGATGCTCGAAGACGCCTTCGAAAAGGGCCTCATCGAGAACCGTCACACCTACGGCGACGACTTCGGTTCACCCGACGAGACTTACATCTCCAACCAGTACGACCGCCCGGTGATGGTCCACCGTTACCCGGCCGCGGTGAAGGCCTTCTACATGCAGCCCGACGCCGAAGATCCGACAAAGGCTCTTTGCGTGGACGTGCTGGCCCCCGAGGGCTACGGCGAAATCATCGGCGGAAGCCAGCGCGTGGACTCGTACAACCTCCTCCGCCAGCGCATCCTCGACCACAACCTGCCCCTCGAAGCCTTCGAGTGGTACCTCGACCTCCGCCGCTACGGCTCCGTCCCACACTCAGGTTTCGGCATGGGCATCGAGCGCGCCGTGGCCTGGATCTGCGGCCTAGACCACGTCCGCGAAACTATCCCCTTCGCCCGTACCCTCAACCGCATTTATCCTTAGCCCGATGAATCGCTATGAACAGCAAGGCGACCCAAACCGCATTGATGAAAGCCAGCCCCCGCCCACCCCGGTCCGAGGCTGGCTGCTTTTCTTTTGCATCCTTTTCGCAATCGTCCAACCAGCACTTGTCATCCGTTCCTTTTCCTACCCTGTGATCTCCTCATAACTGTCATTCACGTCTTTCTGCTCCTTGCTGTCTTCGCGAGCGGATTCTTGACGTGGTCCAAATCACCATACGCCTTTCGCGGTCTCCAGCTTATGCTCGGAGTTCGCACGCTACATGCCTGTTTCCAGATATATTTGGGCGTGCTTAGCCTGAGCGAGCGTATGCCGTCCGAGTTCTACATGCAAAACTTCATCTCTTCCGCCACAAACCTGGCTTCAGTCTTGCTCATCTACTTCTACTTCCACCTCTCCACACGGGTCCGTGAAACTCTCGGGCGCAATCTCTAATCTCTTGACGCCCAGTCGTATAATTTCTCTATGGCAGAGCCGAAGAAAAAATTCGAGCGCATTCTTCTCATGACGGATGCTGATCGCGCCCACCTCGCCGACTGGGAGCAGGCTGCTGACGCTCACATGGCGCGCATCATGGTCTCCAAAGAAACCGCGCTTCAAGACCTCGTCGATGCAGGAATCTGTGATCCCGACGGCCAACTGAGCGAGCGTTACCGCGGCGTTGCATAACCTATCGGCCTCATTCATCCTCGGCTATCATGGCTGCGACGCCGCAGTCGCTGAGAGGCTTCTGCGCAACGAGCCTTTCCTTCCCTCAACCAATCAGTACGACTGGCTGGGCACCGGCATCTATTTCTGGGAAGCCAACCCCCTTCGCGGTCTGGAATTCGCCACCGAAACTGCGGCTCGGCGTCCCGATCAGATCGAGACGCCAGCCGTCATCGGAGCTGTCATCGATCTGGGATATTGTCTCGACCTGACCACAAGCCTAGGACTGCGGGAAGCTGGGTCCGCCTTTCTCCGCCTTCGGTCGGCCCTCGAACAGGCCGACTCTACCATACCGAAGAACCGCCCGGAGCTCTTCCTTCACGACCGCGACTGCGCCGTCCTCAACTATCTCCACTGGATCCGCAAAGAAGAAGGCCGCCATGCCTTCGACACTGTCAAAGGCATCTTCATCGAGCAACCACTCCTCTACGAGGGCTCCGCCTTCGGCACCAAGAACCACATCCAGATCGCTGTCCGCAATCCCGCCTGCATCAAAGGCGTATTCCGCGTGCCCGATATGCACCTCGACCCACGCGTTTAGCCCTCCCCCGGCAGATGCATCGACATCCCCGAAACCTCCGTCACCTGCACCGCAAAGCACCCATCCACCAGCACCAACTCCCCGGTAGCCACCGTCCGTCCCCCAGCGATCACCTCCACTGTCCCCACCAGAGGCCGGTCCAGCGCCACCACCTCGCCCACCTTGATATTCAGAATGCTCCGCAGCGGAAGCGTCGTCGCCCCGATCCGCAGCATCGCATCAACCGACAGATCCTCCAGCGCATGTTCCATCACAGAGCCCCCGCCGTCTGATCGAATCCGTTGATCCTCACCCCCAGCCTGTCCCCCGCTGGCTCGCAGCTCACAAACGCCAGGAACACATCCCCCACCCGCAACGACACGTCCTGCGAGATCTGCCAGTCCGAGCGCAGCAGCGTCCCCGGCTTCATCGCCAGCAGCTCCTTCAGCGACATCCTCGGCAACGGCACCTCCACCGAAAGCCTCGCCTCCACCTCCGCATACGCTCCCCATCGCTCCTTCGAGAGCGGACTCCCCAGCGCAGGCACCGCCTCCCCCTGCAAAGCCAGTGCCATCCTCCGCACCTCCGACGTATCCAGCCCATTCGCCGGCCACGCCGCGTCTTCGTTCCCAAGCCTCATCTCGTCGCTCATACTCCTGCCTATGCAACTCCCCTGCCAAACCTCTCAGACCTGTCTAAGAACTCCCTCACCCGTTTGGCAGACAAAATGCTTCCCCCTCGACATGGCCGAAGAACTGGACCAAAACGCAATCAACAACCTCTTCCGCGCCGCCGCCGCCGAAGCCGAGGCCGCCCGAGCCGCCGCCCCAGAATCCAACGCCATCAACTTCGGCCGCCGCGCCTCCATCTCCGCCGAACAGATGCAGATGCTCGTCTCCGTCAACCAGATCTTCTCCCAGTCCCTCGGCATCACCCTGTCCGCGCGCCTCAACGCGCCCGTCACCCTCACCATGGTCGCCACCGAGCGCTCGCTCTACCACAACCTCCTCGATACCATCGACCTCGACGCCTCCTACCTCGCCCAGTCGCGCTTCCGCGCCCCCGACGCCCGGTCCCTCATCGCCATGGACCTCGCCCTCGTAGAGCCCCTCGTCCACCTCGCCCTCGGCGGTCTCACCACCATCCCCCCCACCCGAACCCCACGCGAACTCACCCAGATCGACACCGCCATCATGGAGATTCTCATGGGCATCGTCTGCACTGAGATGAACCTCATGTGGGCGCCCTTCGGCCTCCAGGCGCTCTACGACGGACGCGTCGTCCCCATTCACGCCCGCCGCTTCTACCCCCAGTCCGAGTACGTTCTCTCTTTCACGTATGAGGTCCACGTCGGCGACCGCACCGGCTCCCTCCAGATCGCGCTCGCCACCGTCATCGCCTCCGCTCTCCTCCGCGAGGTCGACCGCCGCGACCACGAACGCGTCCAGCCGCCCGCCACCCGCAAACTCCTCCAGGACCGCATCGCTGCCCTCGGCGTCCGCACCACGCTACGCCTGCCGCCGTTCAAGGTGCTCGCCTCCGAAATCCTCAACCTGCAACCCGGCCAGCTCCTCGAATCCTCACTCCCCACCACCACCCCATGCCTCCTCGGCATGTCCGACGGGCCCCTCTGGGAGGCGCAGCCCATGCTCGCAGACGAGCGCATCGCCGCCAAACTCATCCGCCCACACCCCCCGTCGCTCCCGCAGCGTTAGCCACCACGTCTTGGGCATCAATTTTCGCTGCGTTAATGTGTCTCATCGTGTAGCCTCGTCGAGAAGGGCACGGCAGGAGAGATACGATCTAAGCATGCTGCAGCCACTGCAACTCCAAGAGGTGTCGGACCGCTATCCCAGTGAGATCGCGGAACTGCGCGACTTCCTCCTCAAGGCTGGCTCCGTGCCGGCAACGGAGCAATCCCTCCCGGCCATCGTCCTTCGCCTCCAGCGCGACCGCGCCTTTCATCGTGATCTCACCTCCCACCTCTGGGTCGTCATCCATCTCGCCGACCGCACGATCAGCTACGCCGACCTCCTGGGCATACTGGCCATTGCCTCTGCCGGTCCACAGTTCGCAGCCCACGCGCACGAAGACGATGCCCACGCCCTTCTCAAATTTGTGATGGAAGCCCGGCGCGCCCTCGACCACGGCGCAGGCCCGGGAACGGACCACGCCGTCGTTCCATCCCTCGTCGATCCAGTGCCTCTGCGTCAAACTCAGCCCGTCCACCCCCCTCCCGTCTTCATCGCGCCAGTGCCGCCGGCGCATCCAGCCCAGTTGGCGATTGCACGCGAAGAAGAAAACGGCGTCTGGCAAACCAGAACGTCACCGATCCGGTTCTCCTCTCTCGACAACGAAGAACCGGAGAACGCGCGAAGGCCAGTCCTTTGGATTGCTGCCGTGTGCGTCCTCGTCGCTCTGTCCGTCGGCCTTTACCACTTCCGCGCCGCACTGTACCGATCAGCCTCAACCACTCCTGAACTCAGCCCCGCACCGGTCGCAAAAGAAGCAAATCCGACCCCCGCCCCCAGTGCCACCGTGTCTCCAGCCATCCCCCAGGTGATACCCGCGCCCCCCACCACCGCCGCTCACCATCACCCCGCCAAGAAGCATCTCCCCGCCCGATCACACGTCGCCACAGCTTCCCCCGCGCCAGCGCCTCCTTTCACCGCCGCCGCTCCCCCACACCCCGCCACCAGCCAACCTCCCCCGCCACGGCCAAATCCAGCAGCAATAGCCAAGACCACGCCTAAACCTGCTCCGGCCGCAGCGAACTCCTCGGAGTCGGACCGCAGTCACATCGCCCTCACCACCCAGCCTCCTCGTCTCGAGCGCCGAACCCCGGAGCAGCGGGCAGAGCTGAATCCAGGCACCCTCAACAGCACGATCCATGCCACTACCCTGGGAGCGGGTGCCTCCAGCGTCCTCTACAGCCCCGTGCCAGCCTACCCCCAGGCCGCCTCTGACGCTCATGTCCAGGGAGAAGTGAAGGTCCAGGCCCACGTCGACCCCCAGGGCAACGTCGCCTCCGTCCGTGTCATCAGCGGCCCCCCGTTGCTGCGGGAGGCTGCGCTTGAAGCCGCCCAACGCTGGCGCTACCGTCCCAACATGGAAGACGGAGAACCGAACTCCATGAGTGTCATCACCGTCTTCGCCTTCCATCTCCCCTGACCCACCCCGTTCCCCCTTTCCGACATCCAACCTGCCATGATCGTCCTGGCCCTTAACCCCGGTAGCAACTCTCTCAAATTCGACCTCGTCGACGTGTCCCCCCACCAGACCCACGCCGCCGAAGCAAAGAAACTCCTCTCCGGAACCATCGACAACATCGGCAAGCCCACCACACTCGTCCTCACAGAGGGCGACCGGACTCGCGAGATAGAAGGCGACTTCAAAGACTTCACCGCCGCAACCCAGGAATCCCTCAAAGCCCTCGCCGATCGCACATTCGAACTCGCCGCAGTCAGAGTGGTCCACGGCGGCGACACCTTCACCCAAGCCGTCCCCTACGACAGCCATGTTCGAGCCGAAATAGAGCGCCGCGAGCCCCTCGCCCCCCTCCACAACGCCAACTCGCTCAAGGTCATGGATGCGCTCCACGGCGAGTTCCCTGTATCGGTAGCCTTCGACACCGCCTTCCACCACACTCTCCCTGAGATCGCATGGCGCTATCCCATCGACCGCGCCCTTGCCGATCACCTCGGTATCCGCCGCTTCGGCTTCCATGGCCTCTCACATCGCTTCCAGCTCGAACGCTACGCCCACCTGCGCGGCAAGCGCCCCGAAGACTGCATCCTCATCACCACCCATCTCGAAAGCGGCTCCTCCGCCTGCGCCATCCTCAACGGTCGCTCCATCGACACGTCCATGGGCTTCACTCCGCTCGAAGGTCTCATGATGGGTACGCGGTCGGGCTCCGTCGACCCCGCCATCCTCCCCTTCCTGATGAAGCAGCTCAACCTATCCGCCAAGGACGCCCTCAACATCCTCGAAAAGAAGTCCGGTCTCCAAGGCCTATCGGGCATCTCGCTGGACACGCGCATCCTGCGCAAAAGCGACGAACCCGCCGCAAAGTTCGCGCTGGAGCTGTTCGCCTACCGCGCCCTGCACTTTGTAGCGGCCTACCTTGCCGTCCTGGCTTCCACCGGCACACCGGCGGAGGCCGTGATCTTCGGTGGAGGCATCGGGGAAAACACGCCCGAGGTGCGAGCCGGTATCGCTGCAGGCCTCGCTCCGTTTGGCCTGCACTTCGATCCAATCAGGAACGGAAGCGCCACGTCCGGCGACAACCCCCTGCACAGCGAAGCCTCTCTGCTGCAGGCATGGTCCATGAAAGTGGAAGAGGGGCTGCAACTTGCCTACGAGTGCGCCCAAACACTCTGAGCCTCTGCCGCTCCGCATCCGCCCGAGATAAGAGTTTTCCAAACCATAAATCCGCAGCATGACATCCGTACCATAGAGCATCTAGACTGATCCGGCAGCCTCACAGGAGCTTTCATGAATAAGATCGACGCCGTCAACCGCCGCGCCTTCCTCAAAACCGCCGGTCTCGGAGCAGGCATGCTCGCAAGCCTCCCCGCTTCGTCGTTTGGTGAGGGGCATATCATCCACGAGACCGTCGCGCCCTCACAGGACATTGCCCCGACCGCGACGCTCAACTTCGCTGTCTGCGGCATGAGCCACGATCACATCTACGGCATGGTCGGTGCCATCCAGCGCGGAGGCGGTAAATTGGTCGCCTGGTTCGGCGAGGAGCCGGACAAGATCGCGCTCTTCAAGTCACGCTTCCCCGACGTGAAGCAGGTGATGAGCGAACAGGCCATCCTCGACGATCCCAACATCCAGCTCGTCCTCTCCTCCACCGTTGCCAGCCACCGCGCCCAACGCGGAGTCCGCGTGATGAAGCACGGTAAGGACTATCTCTCCGACAAGCCCGGCATCACCACGCTCGCCGACCTCGCCGATATACGCGCCACCATCGCGTCGACCAAACGTATCTACGGCATCATGTACTCCGAGCTGCTCGAGGTGAAGGGTGCCATCAAGGCCGGTGAGCTCGTCCGCGCAGGTGCGATCGGCAAGGTGATCCAGACCATCAACATCGCGCCCCACCAGATCGAGCAGGGAGCCAGCGGCGACAAGTTCGCTGGCGGTGCTTCGAAACGGCCCGACTGGTTCTGGAAGCCGGAGCTCTACGGCGGCATCCTCTGCGACATTGGCTCGCACCAGGTCGAGCAGTTCCTCTACTACACCGGCTCCACGTCGGCTGAGATCGTGGAGTCGCAGGTCGCAAACATCAACCACCCTGGACACCCCGCGTTCCAGGACTTCGGCGACATGGTCCTTCGCGGCGATAAGGGCTTCGGCTATGTCCGGCTCGACTGGTTCACGCCCGATGGCCTCGGCACATGGGGTGATGGACGCCTGTTCATCCTCGGCACACAGGGCTATATCGAGGTGCGCAAGTACACCAACGTTGCCGTCAACAAGTCGGGCAACAACCTGTTCATCGTCGACAAGGACTCGTCGCGCTACATCGACTGCAACAACGTGCCGCTCCCCTTCGGCCCGCAGTTCGTAGCCGACTGCGTGAACCGGACCCACATCGCGCAGGATCAGACCCAGGCCCTGCTTGCCGCCGAACTGGTCATCAAAGCCCAGTTGGCCGCCAAGCACGTAACCATCAAAGCCTAAGCAGAGCAACAGCCCCGGGACGGACATCTTTCGTATGACCCGGGGCCTTTTCTGTTCACATCTGCGCACCCCGCCATCTTCCATCCACGACAGTCCGACGATGCGCGAGCCAAGCGCGTTGCAAAACAAACTTGATCCACGCCAGCGGAAGCAGCCAAGTGAAGGGCGGGTAGCTGTCTCAAATAAACCCTGCAACCCCGCAAAATCGTGTGTCAACCCCCGAAACGACCTAATTCGCTCATTTCAGGACTCTTCCCCATGAACCATCAGTTTCAACCCATCATTTAAAATAGAGACGAAGGGCCCGGCTGCTGCCGGGCCCTTCGTCGTCACTCCTGGAGAAGTCCAGATCTAAGTCCTTATTTTTGAAGACTTTGACAATCTTGGGGAGGGGGAGTGTCTAGAAGTGCAACCGCACCGCAAGTTGCATCTGCCGCGGGCTGTACACGTTGTTGTTGTTCGCTGCGGTGGTCGTCCCGAAGGCCGAGTTGTAGGTCATCCCAGCCGTGTTCGGAGTAGCCGCCGTCCCAGCCGTCAGCGTATAGCCTACCGTGTTCACGCCGGTCACATTGACATGATTCAGGAAGTTGAAGGCCTCGGCCAGCAACTCCAGTTGATACTTGTCCGCGAACGTGATGCTCTTCGAAAGCCGCGTATCCAGCACCTGATCGTTCCGGAAGTGATACTGGTTGCGCCCGGTGATCAGGGTGCGCAACTGGTTGTTGCCCGAGCCATTCACGCTGCCGCCGATGCCGGTGGTCGCCTTCGTCGCGCCCGTGGCAAAGAAGGTCGGCGTGCCACTCGTTGTGAGCGAAAACGGCAGCCCGGTCTGCGCCTGGAAGACAGGAGCGATCTGGAAGCCGTTGAGCAGATACCCCCTCCAGCCCGCAAACTTCCACGGCGCGGAGTACACCGCCGCGAAGACAAACCGGTTCGGCACGTTCTGGTTGGAGTTGCCGTAGTCGAACTTCAGCGTCGTCGGCACAAGCAGATCGTTCACATCGTTCGAGGTCGACGAGTTCTGTCCATAGTCCAGCGCGTGCGACCACGTGTAGTTCGTCATCACCTGCAGGTTATGCGACAAGCGATGATTCAACGCCACCGACAACGCATGATAGCTCGAGGTCACACCGCTGAAGACACGCGTCAGAGAGCCATAGCTGCTATTGAGACGGGCGGTATAGACAATGGAACTGTACGCACTCTTGATAGGGCCCGCGCCCGTGGTATCTGTAATGTTGTACGTTACATTTGCGGTGTTGGTCGTATCGATGTTGGTATCGACGAAGTTCGGCAGTTGCCGTCCGAGGCTGCCGAGATAGGTCACCGAGAACGAGGTATTCCAGCCAAGATCCTGTTGCACCGTCAGGTCCATCTGGTGCACCTGCGGAGCCTGGTAGCCGGTGTCGAAGTAGAACGCATTGGGTTTTGAAGCCGTGCCATTCGGCGTGCTCGCGAAGACATTCGGGAAAGCCGGTGCGCCTGCCGTCGAGGCCGTAAAGGTATAGCTCGTCTGCCCAGCGAGTGAACCAGTGTTCGTCCGTGCGTAGTAGATGGTCGCGTTCAGGATGCGGCCATACAGAAGACCGTAGCCGCCACGCACCGCCGTCTTGCCGTTGCCGAAGACATCGTACGCAAAGCCAACGCGAGGCCCAAGGTTGTTCTTGTCGCTGGGCACAAAACCCGCTCCAGGAGCGGCTCCAACACTGAGCCCTGCCTGCACCGGCGGAAGCCGCTCAAACTCATAGCGCACGCCGAGGTTCAGCGTGAGACGCGGCGTAACCTTCCAGTCGTCGCTGGCAAAGAAGCCGTAGTCGGTTGTCGTGAAGTCGAAGGCAAGCGGCCCGAACGCCTGCACAAAGCTCGCATAACAAGGCAGGCCGGCGCAGGAGTTGGGCTTGTAGTAGTCGGAGAGGAAGGTAGCCGCTGAGGCATAGGTGTAGACGCCATAGGCTGAGCGCTCGAAGTTGGTCTTATCCTGCGTGCGCAGAATGTCGAGGCCGGCCTTGAAGGTATGACGGCCACGCGCGAGCGTTACGGTATCGGCGAACTGCGTCTTGAACTCATTAGGATAGTTTGCGCGAGGCAGAAAGCTTGGCGTGCCCAGCGCAAAGCCGGTCGAGCTTGCGATGGATACTTGCGGCGGCAAACCGAAGACGTTATTCGCAAACGGCTTCTCGAACGCGGGCAGAGGCGTCTGCGCGGTCTGGTAGTCGAGCTCGCGCCCATACTGCGCGCGCAGCTCATTCGCCATGCGTGGCGACAGGACGCTCTGCAGCTTCGCAACCGCCCAGTCTTCCTTCACGTAGTCGTTACCGATGTTGTTCGTGCCCTGCGAGGTTGCGGTGGACGTAGTCGCAACGCCCCCCGGCGATGCCCAGCGCAGCCGGTTGTATTCGATGCTGAAGTGCTGCGACGACGTGATGATCCAGTCGAGCTTCGGAAAGTTGATCACCTGATCCGCGTGTCGCGGCACGATGCCAACTTCAGTCAGCAGACCGGCAAGACCAGCGTTATACTGCGCCGAGCCGCCGGCATAGGTCGTCGCCAGATTAGTCGCCAGCGTGCAGGCCGCGGCATCCGCCGTGGAAGGAGCAGCCGCCCCCGTTCCACCGCACGCCTTGCCTGCAGGCAAAGCGGCATCGGCAGCCGCAAAGAACGTGTTCGGGCTGCCGGCCTGTGCCACCAGAGGGAAGTTCCTCTTGTAGTCGTCGAACGCATAGAACCAGAACAGGCGGTCGTGCAGGAGCGCCCCGCCAACGCCGAAACCGAACTGCTTGCGCCAGTCTTTGATCTTTTGCGGCGCACTGACAAACGCACCGGTCGCGGCCTGCGTCGTGATCAGAGTGTAGGGATTCGTCGCACCACCGAATCCGTTGTCGCGGTCATAGAAGAACAACTCGCCATGGAGTTGATTTGCGCCACTTTTCGTTACAGTATTTACGACTCCGCCCGCAGCGCGCCCATACTCCACCGAATAGTTGGAGTTGTTGACCTGGAACTCCTGGATCGCGGCCTGCGTGGTCGAGTAGCCGGCGCGCGTGCCTCCACGCTCCTGCGCGAAGAAGACCTGGTTGTTGTCAGCGCCATCCACCGTGTTGTTGTTCTGCGTCAACGCCATACCGCGAAAGCTGAGCTGCCCGAAGCCGGTCGAATCGGACGTCACACCCGGCGTGAGCACCGCGAAGTTCGACCAGCGACGCCCGTTGATCGGCAGACTGTCGATCACGGTCTGATTCACATTCGCGGTGAAGTCCGAACTCTCCGTATTGACCGCGCTGCCGGCGCTCGTCACATCCACCACCGCTGAGGTGCCCGCAACGCCAAGCACAGGCCGCAGTTCTGTAATCACACCCACCTGCACCATCACATGCGCGGCTGAATACCCAGCAAAGCCAGGAGCCGCCACGCTGACCGTATACTCTCCCGGAGCAAGCTGCCCCAAGCGAAAATATCCCCGCGCATTGGCCGGCGCCTTCATCTCGGCGCCCGTTCCGTTGTTATGGACGACCACGCCGGCCCCTGCGACAAATGCGCCTTGCGCATCCATGACCGTTGCAGCAATCGCGCCCTCGGTGGAGGACTGCGCATTTCCATTCAAACCAGAGCCCGAGAGTATGAGAACGACAAGGAAGAGCCAGAACTGGAAGCGTGCGGTAGTCATATGGATTCTCCATGAAAGCTTTCATTTGAAAAGCTCAATCTGGCAGGATCAGCCGAATGAAACCTTTCATTGTTCGTTTCACGGAGAATAGTATGGGACCTGCCGCGTGTCAAAACATTTCTTCGTTACAAAATCGCCTCGACCTCAGCACGCGTCGGCATCGACGCCTGCGCACCCGGCTTAGTTACCGAAAGTGCGGCGGCCCTGGCGGCAAACGCGCCTGCCTTCGCGATCCCCATGTCCTCACTCAAACCCGCGGCGAGCGCGCCATTGAAGGTATCTCCCGCCGCCGTCGTGTCCTTCGCCTGCACTGCAACCGGATCGATGGAATACGTATCCCCATCCAGCACATCGATCAACGCGCCACGCTCTCCCAGCTTCAGCACCACGTTACGCGCCCCGAGCCCGCGCAGTTCCGCGACCATGCCGTCACTCGAAACAGCCGCTCCGCCCATATAGAACTCCGCTTCAGTTTCGTTCGGCGTGAACCACTCACAGAGTGCCATCAGACCCGCCGGAAGATCCTGGGCCGGAGCTGGATCGAGCATCAGCGGCACGCCTTCCTCGCGGCAGATCTCCGCAAGCGTCAGCACCGCGCTCAGCGGAATCTCCAACTGCGCGAGTACCAGCCCCGCCTCACGAATCACCGTCCTCTTCGTCGCGATGAACTCGCTCGATACCGCGCCATTCGCGCCCGGAACAACCACGATGGTGTTCTGACCGCCCTCCGCTACCGTGATCACCGCGATTCCCGAAGGCCCGTATTCGATGCCTACATGCGAGCAGTCGACGCCGTGGCCCTCGAGCTGGCGGATCGACTCCGACCCAAACGAGTCCGACCCAACTTTGCCGATCATCGCGACCTTCGCGCCCAGCCTCGCAGCCGCCACAGCCTGGTTTGCACCCTTGCCGCCCTGATACGTATCGAACGTGCGCCCGGTGATCGTCTCGCCCTTTAGCGGCAGGTGCTTCGTCGTTACAACAAGATCCGAATTGATACTTCCCACGACAACAATCGGCTTCATCCAGGCTCCCAGACAATCAATAAATCGGACTCAACGCCAGAGCACCAAGCCCCAGCACAAACAACACGAACATCGCCGCAAGATACATCTTCGCTTTGAACGAGGCACCCGCAAACTCGTGCCAGATAAAGACTCCCCAGATCGCCGAGATCATCGTCGCGCCCTGTCCCAGAGCATACGACACCGCCGACCCCACCGAGTGCGCACGCGACGCCGTAAAGCTGGCCACACCACCCGTGGCCCAGATGATGCCGCCAAGAATGCCGCACAAATGCCACGCAGGCCGTGCGGCGAAGTACTCCGACATGGACAGTGGCGCGCTTCCATTCACCGGCTTCTTCATCAGAATCAGGTTTACAGGAATGTTCGAAATCACCGCGCCGCAGATAAACAGAAATGCAATGGTGTACGGCCCGGCGATGTAGCCCGGCCCGGACATCGACCGTGTCACCAGCGGGTAAAACGTCCCCATCAGCGCGCCCGCGATCAAGCTGACAACGATGCCGCGGGTCTGAACCTTGCCTGCTCCGCCGGAGCGTTGCCGGTACGCCATCGCATCGCACACGATCGCCGCGGCCACCAGCACCACACCGCCCAGCACAAGCTTCGGGTTGCCTGCGGGAGCAAGCAAGTAGCCTCCCGCAGATCCAATAACCAGCGCGAGCCCAATGCCGATGGGGAACGCCACCGCCATGCCCGCGATGTCGATCGCAGCCACCAAGAGGAGGTTGGCGACGTTGAATACCGCTCCACCCGCCGCCGCCCACACGATACTCGCAAGCCCAACCTTGCCCAGGTCCTCGAGAAACGGAACGCCACTCGTACCCATGCTGCCAAGCGTGAACGCCCACACCAGTGCACCCACCACCAGGCCAATCGTGTAGTCCCAGTAAAACAACGGAAAGGGAAACTTGGGGCACAGCTTCAGCGTATTCGCCCACGATCCCCAGCACACCATGCTGACAACCATGAACGCCAGAACCACTCCGTACTGCTCAGGCTGATACATCGCAAACGACCTTTCGACTACTCCACCGTGAAACCTTTCAACCGATAGAACCATAAGGCTCTATACTGGCCGGAGTCAACACGTTTCGATGAAGTAGGGGTCCAGAGCACAGATGGCAAACATGAAAGAGATCGCCCGTCTCTCCAGGGTCTCTCTCGGCACCGTATCCAACGTCCTCAGCGGCCTCCCAACCGTCAGCGAACCCCTTCGGCTGCGCGTCATGGCCGCCGTTGAGTCGCTGGGCTACCAGCCCAACCAGCTCGCCCGCGGACTGCGACGCGACAAGACCAACATCATCGGGATGATCATCTCCGATGTTTCGAACCCCTTCTTCCCTGCCGTCGTCAAAGGCGCCGAAGACACCGCGTTCAACAACGGCTATCGCCTGTTTCTTTGCAACTCCGACAACAACTTCGCCAAGGAAGAAACGTATCTTCGCGAGTTACAAACGTATCTGCCCTCCGGACTCATCATCATGACGTCCGATATCAAGGGGTCAACCAAACTCGCCGAGGCCTATCGTGCAGCGGGATCCCATGTCGTGTACGTCGACCGCCTTCCGCATCAGTGGGACGGCGACACCGTCACCAGCATGAACGAGCAGGGTTCCTACGACGCAACGAAGTACCTGCTCTCTCTCGGCCACAAACGTCTCGCCATGATCAGCGGACCTTCGCTCCTCACCAACTCCGGCGAGCGAGTCGCCGGCTTTCGGCACGCCCTCGAAGAGGCGAAGATCAAGCTGCCTGCGAAGTACATCCAGGAAGGCGACTTCAACAAGCAAAGCGGCTACGAGAAGGCCTGCTTCCTGCTCCAGATGGACCCGCGCCCGACCGCGATCTTCGCCGCAAACGACCTATTAGCCTTCGGAGCGATGAACGCGATCCGCGACATGGGATTGCGGTGCCCGGAGGATATATCGGTGATCGGCTTCGACAACCTCGACCTCGCCGAAGTGGTCACGCCTCCCCTGACATCCGTCGAACAGTCTGGCTACAACCTCGGCGCCGTCGCCGCGCAGTTGATCGCGGACCGCATCCGTGGCGACGGGAGTCCCCGCCGCGCGCACGTGCTGCCCACAACGCTGAAGCTACGGGCGTCCGTCGCGAAAGTTCCCAAAGAAAAAGCAACCAGAAAAATCACAAAATGAGGAACGGCCGATCACGCCGCTCCAGCAGCCCATCCGGCAATCTGGTTCCAAAGCCGCCCATAGTGCTCCCAGGCCACAAACTCGGGTGGAGCCCAATGAGGCGCACAGTCCGATGTGAACGCCACGCCGCGCCCTTTGCCAAAGCGCCCCGCTACAAGCAGTGGATACCCACCCGCAGACGCGACCGTCTCCGCTTCAGGAGCGGCCTCCACCGCGTTCAGCCCAAGCAGGTGTGGCCATGCGCCGGTTACCCCTGCCAGCATGGCGTGCGTGTCCATCTCCGCACGCGGAGCAAGCCCCTGCGGAGCTTCCACACGATCGTCCCCCGCCCTCATCTTCACCGGTAGCACATCTTCCACGGGAGAGCCCTGGTAACGCGCCTTGCCTTCGATCCCCTGGAAGGTCATATACCCGCCAATCATGACCAGGCCGCCGCCCGCGACAACATACTCGCGGATCGCCTCCAGCCGGTTCGGCAGCGCCTTCGACTTCGAAAACGTCTCCGGATGCAACAGCAGCGTATTGGCCCCGATATCGCTCAGCATCACGCAATCGTACTCGCCCAGCTCCTCTGCAGTCATTGGAAAGCTCCGCGCCGCCACGTGCGCCGGCTGGTAGACGACCGTGTGCCCATGCGCCTCGAGCGCACGCCGTAGCGCGTCGATTCCCTCCGCATACTCCGTCGTTGTAAAACTGTCGAAGCCCTTCTGATGAATGCTGTGTACCGTCCACGACTCGCCCGCGATCAAAATCTTCATAGGTACCTTTCCCTGTTATCAATCAAAAGCACTTACCAGACGACCGGGTGCGTCTCGCCCGTCTGCACATTGACGAATCCCTGGGGAGCGAGTTCGCACGGCGCTACCAGCACCCATCTCCACGGGCTGCACGTCAACGTCGCGAACTTCAGGAACTCCGGAAACCCCGGCTGCCAGAGGCTCTCCGCGCTCGGCTCGTACATCCATTCGATCTCATTCGCGACCTCGTAGAACGCCTGCATCTCCGCGTCGAGCACTTCGGCAGGCCGCGCCGTCATCAAGCCTCCGATCTCGAAACTGACGTTCGCCACGACGACGCCGTCACGCACAAGGGCGTAACCTCCGCCCGTCTCGCGCAGATGATTCACCGCCATCGCCATCGCCTCATCACACGACCCGACAGCCCAAATGTTGTGTGAATCATGTGCCACCGAGCACGCAACGGCAACACGCTCCGTCTTCGGCCCGCAGCCCAGCCAGAACATCGAGGCTGTCTTCGCGTCGCCATGGTAACGGTCGACGATCGCGAACTTCGTAATGCCACGCGAGGTATCGCGCAGGACCGCGCCATCCGCCACCGGAAGCTCATACGTCATGAAGTCCGCATTCCAGTGGAAGGGCCGAATCACCACAGCCTGCATCGTCTCGCGCCCCGGTGCAGCGGCGATACGAAAGTCATCCGCGGTCATGGAGCGGTCGATGCGAATCGTATCCGTCGCCCACCCCGGCCACGCGATCTTCGGCAGCGGCCCAACATACTTTCCCGCCTCGGCAGCGAGCTTGCCATCCGCGTACACCGCAGCGATGTGCAACGTGCTCACATCGTCGAGAAGCACGATATCCGCAAACCGTCCCGGCGCAATGCTTCCCACCCATGCATCGATCCGCATATGCCGGGCCGGATGCAGCGTCACGCACTGAATGGCGATCTCTGGAGCCAGACCGAGCGCCATCGCAGCCCGCGCATTGTGATCCGTCGCCCCAAGCCTCAACGTGTCCGATGCACTGCGGTCGTCCGTGGTGAAGGCTACGTTCGACCAGTCCTTCAACTGCTCGATCAACGTTGGCAGAACCTTCGTGAAACAGAAGTACCGCATCTCGACAAACAGCCCGCAGGCAAGCTTGTCGAGCACCTCCTGCGCCTCCCACACTTCATGGTCCGAACTCAGACCCGCCGCCGCAAACCCCGCGATCTCATGCCTCTCCCGCAGGCCGGAACCATGCCCCTCGACCACACCGCGCTGCTCGATCGTCGCCTCAATCATCCCCCAGATGCGCTGATACGAGGGGTTCGCTGGATCCCACACCGCAGGCCAGTCCATCACCTCATCGAGCCCCGTCGCAGTAATGTCCTCACGCAGAAAGCGGCTCTGCTCCTCGTAACCGTAGTGCCCGCCGCTCGACTCATACGCCGTCGGAGGCACCGCCGAACCCGGCTGCAGAAAGATCTTCAGCGGCGATCCCGCCTCGCGCGCCTTCCTCCAGAACTCCGCGTTCTTCGCGCCGTTCACATTCGCGAACTCGTGGCTTGCCTCGCACGTCCACGTGTTGCCGTGCCGAATCACAAGAGCGGCTTCATACTCGGGCGTCAGGTACGTGCTCTCAATGTGCTTGTGTACCTCCCCAAACCCAGGCACAGCGCTCAGATGCGGGTACTCGACACGCCCACGCACCTCACCCCGATATGTCCCTGCCGGTCCGACCCACGCGATGCGACGTCCGCTGATGACAATCTCCTGATCGTCAAGCCAGGTCCGCGAATGGACAGCCAGCAGACGTCCCACGCGAATCGCCAGATCCGCCGGACGTTTGCCCAGCGCGACCAATGTCAGGTGCTGCCGAATCGCCACATCGGAGGCTGCGGTCAGGATCAAATCGTCAGGAAGTGCCTGCTGAATGAAAGCTTTCATTTGATGACAACCGTATGCAATCACACGGTCCCTGTCAACTTCCATTTACTGAGGCTTGTAAATCTCCGACTGGTAAACGCGCGCACACGACTGTCCATACGTGCACAGAACAACCAGTTCGTTCAGGTTCTCCGGATGCTCCGCCACGGCCTTCGCCACCTGGTCATCCCCGATCGCGACCACATACGCCGCATGCTGCGCCGGAGACGCGAGCGCCGCGTGGAAGCTGTCGTAGTCGGTCTCATTGATCGTCTGCTTCAGCGGAATCTTCGCCATCTGCAGCGCGCCCACATGATCCGACTCATACATCAGGATCGGCACGCCGGCCTGGAATGTGCCCAGCTCACGCGCGATGGACTCCTCGAACGGTATGCGCGTCTTCGAGTTGTTCAGCGCCTCTGCGAGTACCAGCGGAACCTTATACGTCATAACCACCGCACTCACCGCAACAAGAGCCAGCGTAATCGGCTGCAGCAGACGAGCAACAAGCGGCTTCGTCGCCGTCAGTCGAGCCTCAAGCGCAGCTAGCGCAAACACGGAAAACAATGCGAGCGCGGGCAGAAGCTCCATCCCGTAGCGCGAATTGTAGTACGCATGCGGCCACAGGTTCGGGATAAAAATCGGCACCGATCCCCACGAGATGGAATACATGTAAAACGGCAGAGGCAGCCACAACAGGAGCGTCATCAGCACCTCACGCCCGTACGGCTGGCTCTCGCCCAGCAATCCATGCAACGCCCCATCGCGCGTCACCATCGCCGCCTCGCGCATGAACGCCGCAGCCCGCCGCACCACCAGCACTAGTCCGGCAAGAGCAGCAGTCATCGTGACAAACCCGAACTCCCACGCCGTCGAATCCACCTGCGCGGTGCGGGTGTAGAACAGCAGACTCCATCCGGGATTGTGCCATCCACGATGATGCTGCGCGCCCGGAGCCTTGGTCCTCAGATCGATAGCATAGGCCGAGTAAGGCCCGCGCATGAAGTCCAGCGGATCGTGAAAGTAGTGGGCGTTGAAGACCAGCCACGAGATCGGCCCGAATATGGTGATCAGCGTGAACAGCGCGAACGCGCCCATGTTGCGCCGCAGCAGGTCGCGGTCGCGACTCAGTTGCCATGTCAGAATCAGCCATACAACCGCGCCCAGGATCCATCCGTCGTAGCGCGTATAGACCGCCGCCAAAATCAGCAGGCCAATCACGATGAGCTTTCCGCCGAGCTTCGCCTGCTTGGCGCGAATGGCCGCCACGGTCTCGAGCGTCAGCAGCGTCATCCAGATAAGCAACGCCAGAAACAGCGGCTCGGTCATCGCCGTCGTCGCCAGATACAGCAGGTTCGGATTCAGCGCATAGAAGCACGTCGCCGCAAACGCCCAACGTGGCACCAGCAAGCGCCGGCACAACCGGTAGAAACCCACCACGCCCAGCATGTAGAACAGCATCGACGGAAATGCGCCCGCCAGGCCATTCTGCCACCAGTCGATTCTCTGCACGAAGGGCAGCATTACGAGGTGCGGCAGCGGAAGCCAAACGCCGCCAAACTGCTCCAGCCCCGGGTTGCGCGTGTCGATGATCCGGCGAGCAATGCCAAGATGCGCAACGGCATCACCATACAACAACAGATAGCCTTTGCTCACACATACCAGCAGAGCCACGAAGGCCAGCACGGTCGCGGCCAGCGCCACCGGCATCGTCTCCTCGCGCGTTGCTGGACGGATCAGGTTTGGAAAGGGATCGGGCTTATAGCGACTGCTGCGGTACGACGCGGGCTTGGAGGTGGAGGACTTTGGACGGGCCATATCTAAGTTCCATTCTAGTCCTCCACCCATCCCCAGATTTAGGACAGGTGAGAGATCTCGCGGAAGAGCTCGAACCGCGCGTCGATCTCTTCCTTCGTCAGCGTCTCCAACCGTTTCGTGCCGAACTGCTCGCACGTGAACGATCCCATGACGCCGCCATAGAACATTGCCGTCCGAAACCCCTCGGGCGAGAACACCGGCTGCGAAGCCAGGTATCCATAGAATCCACCGGCAAATGAGTCACCAGCTCCCGTAGGGTCCACGACCTCAGCCAGAGGCATCGCAGGTGCCCGGAATGGAGCGGGAGTCTTACCTGGAGTGCCTGCAATCGGCGGAAACGCCCGGTCCGAGAAGTATCCCGTTGCGCCATACTCGCCGTGCTTGACGACCACCGACTTCGGCCCCAGCTTCATCACCTTCTCCGCCGCCTTGAAGCCGTTTGTCTCACCCGACAACATCCGTGCCTCGCCGTCGTTGATCAGCAGGACGTCGAGCTCCTTCAGCACCAACTTCAGGTTCTCCGTATGGTCGGCGATCCAGTAGTTCATCGTGTCGCCGCACACCATCTTCACCCCTGGCATGGCCTTGCGTACCTCGGCCTGCAGCACCGGGTCGATATTCGCGAGGAACAGGTAGTCCGAATCCGCATACGCTGCGGGGATCTTTGGCGAGAACGTAGCGAACACGTTCAGGTCCGTACCCAGCGTCTTGGCCTCGGCCAGATTGCCCGAGTAAGAGCCTGTCCAGTGAAAGGTAAGTCCCGGCGCATGCTCGATGCCGGTCGTATCGACGCCACGCTTCGTCATCACGGCTTCGTGCTCGACGGTAAAGTCCTCACCGACCACGCCAATGACGCGTACATCGGTAAAGAAGCTCGCGGCGAGTGAGAAGTACGTCGCAGCACCGCCAAGAATCTTTTCAGCCTTGCCCGAAGGCGTCTCTAATGTATCGAACGCCACCGAACCAACAACGAGAATCGACATGTAAACCCCAGTTCTAAGTTGTGCGTTGTCAGTTCTAAGTTTTAGCGATTACTAACAACTGGCAACTTAGAACTGACAACTGTCTTACAGATACTTCCCGAACAGCACCTTCAGCTTGGCCTTCGCGGCCTCCGGAATCACACTGCGGTCCGTCATAATCGCGAACTTTGCGGCGGTCTGCGCAGGGCTAGCGCTCAGGTCCGTAGGCAGCAGACGAATCGCCGCCTTCACCACCTTCTGCGCGTTCTCCGAGTTCTGATGCATCACCGCGATCACCTGATCGACCGTGACATCATCATGCCCTTCGCGCCAGCAGTCGTAGTCGGTCACCATCGCCAGCGTCGCATAGCTGATCTCGGCCTCGCGAGCCAGCTTTGCCTCCTGCAAATTCGTCATGCCGATCACATCCGCACCCCAACTCCGGTACAGGTTCGACTCGGCGCGCGTCGAAAACTGCGGCCCTTCCATGCAGATGTAAGTGCCGCCCTTCTTACCGACGACCCCCACCTCTTCGCACGCCTTCACAAACGTATCGACGACCAGCGGACACACCGGATCACCAAACCCAACATGCCCCACGATGCCGTCCCCAAAGAACGTAGCGCTCCTTGCGAACGTGCGGTCGATGAACTGGTCGGGAATGACAAAATCCGTCGGCTTATGCTCCTCCTTCAGCGACCCAACGGCCGACACCGAAAGAATGCTCGTCACGCCCAGTGACTTCAGCGCGTAGATGTTCGCTTTGAAGTTCAGCTCCGACGGCAGAATGCGGTGTCCCTTGCCGTGCCGCGCCAGAAACGCAACTTTGCGCCCTTCGAGGGTGCCCAACACCAGCGGGTCGCTCGGTGCTCCAAACGGTGTCTCAATGGCAACTTCTTCAATGCCGGTAAGCCCAGGCATCGAGTAAAGCCCGCTGCCTCCGATGATTCCAATCTCTGCCGTATGCACGTGCCATCTCCTTCGTAGCGACTAGCGCTGTAAGCCTTGTGAAGTATACCGTTCCTCCGACCGCAGCATCCCGAAGGAAGCCCCCAGATGCGTGAGCGAATGTGTCAGATCGTGCACAGGCTCCTGAGCCTGCATGATCGGTCCGCTCGACTGCACCTCACCGATCGCGTCCCGCATCGCCCTTGCCTTCGCGAGCGGAAAGCCCTCAAATGTAAAAACCGTGTTGCCCTGAATCGTCAGCAGCACGTCGCCTTCGGTCGTCGTGTATACCTGCTCCGAGTCATCCGCTTCATCCTTCTCACGCCTCTTCAGCCCGGAGTACTTCCGCGCCAGTTGCCCCGCATACACCCGGAGAAACGACCGCGCCGAATCCTCGTTCTGCCACCGCGAGACGTACAACAACGCGATCGAAGCAGGCGACTGCTTATCCGCCGCATCGTTCCTCTGCGCCGCGTAGTACATGCCTCCGTACCACTGCGTCGAGAGGGCATCCGCAATCTGCCGTCCCCCGAAGAGCTCGGTCAAAATACGCACATCCAGCTCGCCCATCACGCCAATGTCGTAGAAGCTATAGTCCGGCGCGAGCATGGGCCTCAGGTCCGGCAGGCGCAGCATCGGCACCGCGGCATGGCTCAGGTACGCCTGCGGATGAATGACCTCAAACGTCGAACTCGGCGGATTCGCCAGTGTCCCGGCAAACGCCGCCTCGCGCCCACCCTTGGCCAGCACCGCAGCCTCAAACGCCAGACCCGCGGAGTAAGGGAACATCAGCGTCTGCTGCAGCAACAGAGGAGCCCGCGCCATCACCGGCGAGTCCGCATTGTCCGCCACAGTATCCTTCAGCCGCTCGCCCATCTCGGGTGCGTCCGCCAGCGTCTTCCCCGTCGGCTTCAGCGAATAGTCGATGAACGTGACCATCGCCTGGCCCTCCGTCACCGACTCCCGCGCCGCGCCCGATTCATCGACGGCCAGCCTCTGGTTGTCCTCGAGCATCGTCTTCGGCGGAGCATCCGGCGTCAGGTCCGACCATGTCACCAGGTCCACCTTCATGTCCTGCAGAGCGTGCGTCAGCTCATGCGCCAGCACCGGCTTCTGCTCGTCGGGCGCCACATAGTCCAGCAGGTTCACGGTCTTCGTCTTCTCGTCATAGAATCCCGCAATCTGCTCGGTCAGCAGACGGATCAGGAACGGCCGCAACTGAAAGTCCCGCTCCAGCAGACCGAACTTCTTCAGCACAATCTCGCCGTGCTCCATTCGTTTGGTCGCTTCGTCTTCATCGAACTTCTTCTGCAGATACTTCGTCACCTCGGCCCGCGACACCAGCTTCCGTTTCACCGGATGCGTGATCGGCAGCTTCGTATCTTTGCTCACGAAGTCCAGAATTTCGTCCACCGAGGCAAGCAGCGCCTTCGCCTGCTCCCTGGTCAGCGGGGCCTGTGGCGTATCCGCCTTCTGTGCTGGAGCGGAGAGGGAAAAAACTGCGGCGGCAAAGAAAGCGGCGGCAAATCGTCTCATTCGGACCGGCCCTAAGCCGGGTACTGCGGGCAATGCCACCGTGTGGGCCTCCGTGATTGCTATCATTACAGTGTACTTTGACGTTTGGTGGCTATGAACCTTTCCCATGAAGTTCGGTACCTGTTGGAGGCCGCTGGCGTCTGGTCCCTCGACGATCTCGGCTGGATCCGCATCACCGGCGAAGACCGTGTTCGCTGGCTCAACGGGATGGTGACCAACTCCATCCAGGACCTCAAGCCCGGTCACGGCAACTATAGCTTCGCGCTCAACGCCCAGGGACGCATCCAGGGTGACCTCAACACCTACGCCGAAGCCGACGCCCTGATGCTCGAAACCGCCCGCACCCAGGTGCCTGCGCTGATGACCCTCCTCGACAAGTTCATCATCATGGACGACGTGGAGCTCGCCGACGTTTCACTTGGACGCGTAGGAATCGGTCTTGCCGGGCCAAAGGCCCTCAAGGTCCTTGAAATCTCCGGTCACCACGTACCGCTTCCCGGCCAGCGCCTTCAGACCCTCTCCGACGGCGTCGTCATTGACATCATCGGCACCTACAGCCCGCTCGTCCCCCGCTTCGAGATCTGGGCCGACGAGCTGACCATCTCCCGTATCCTCCCCCTGCTTGCCGCCGCGGCCCAGGTTGAGGACGGAGGCCCCGTCTCGGCGGAGGCCGTCGAATCCCTCCGGCTCCTCGAAGTCACGCCGAAATACGGCACCGATATTCGCGACAAGGACCTACCACAGGAGACCAACCAGACCCGCGCCCTGCACTTCGCCAAGGGCTGCTACCTTGGCCAGGAGATCGTCGAGCGCATCCGCTCCCGTGGTGCCGTTCATCGCAGTTTTCAAGCCTTCCGCCTCGAAGGCACCCTACCCGCCCCCGGCACGCCGCTCGAAGTGGACGGTAAAGTCGTCGGCGAACTCACCAGCACCGGCGACGTCCCGGGCCACGGCCTCATCGGCCTCGGCTTCGTCCGCCGCGAGTTCGTCGAGCGCAACGCCGCTATCCTCTACGCTGGTGGCCGCGCCGCACCCACCGCCTCCCCCAAAGCATCTTAAAGTTCCAAAGCACCGAAAGAGAGAACCAATGGCCGATCAGCCCAAGCCCTTCGTCGTCACCGACCGCCGCCGCCACACCATGGACGGCGAACTCCGCCCCGACGCCGACCCCTCCCCCGAAAAACCCTCGCGCGCCATCGAGCAGGTCCCCGAACCAGTGGCCGTCGCCGCACCTGAGTCCGAAGAGCCCACGCTTAATGCTCAGGACGAGGAGCAGGAGCTCCCTCAGGGCCCCGATGCCGAGCAGATGGAGCACGCCCGCCTGGCCTACACCCAGACAGCCGAGCGCCTCTCCATCGCCATCCGATCCGCGAACCCCGGCATGGACCACCCGCCCGCCATGAGCTTCGACGGCGTCATCCAGTCCGTCTACATGTCCGCCATCATGCAGCTTGGTGGAGGCACCCCCGAGGGCCAGCAGCCACAGGTCGACCTCATGGGAGCCCAGCAGTCCATCGAGATGCTCGACGTTCTCAAGACCAAATCCGAGGGCAACCGCACCGAGGCCGAAACTGCTCTCATCGAACGCGCTACTTTCGAGCTTCAGGTCGCCTTCCTCGAGATCACCCAGGCCCTCGCCCGCTCCGCAGCCGCCAAGCAGCAGCAGGCCCAGCAGCCGGGCGCCCCTTTCGGAGCTCCCACGCCGGGTGGCCGGCCCAGCATTGTCCGCTAAGCCTGCCACACTGACGTTCCTCGGCAGCGGCACGTCCATGGGCGTGCCGACGCTGGGCTGCGGCTGTGCAGTCTGCAACTCTTCAGACCCGCACAACCGCCGCACCCGCCCATCGGTCATGATCGCGTACGACGGCCACATCGTCTTGATCGACACCGGCCCGGACTTCCATGCACAGGCTCTTCGCGAAGGAATTACCCGGCTGGACGCCGTTCTCTACACGCACTCCCATGCCGACCACATACTCGGAATGGACGATCTGCGTCCCCTCAGCTTCAAAAACCCCGAATTCCTCCCCCTCTACGCCGACAACCCCACCGCCGACGCCATCGAGCGCGTCTTCGACTATACCTTCCGTACCACCAACCGCTACCCCACCAGCGCCCGCGTCAAGCTCCACCGCATCGACGAGAAACCCGGTGCCCCCACACCTCTCTTCGGTGCCTGTTTCCGCCGTATCCCCGTCACCCACGGCCGCCAGGAAATCACCGGCTACCGCTTCGGCTCCGCGGCCTACCTTACCGACATGAGCACCCTGACCGAAACCGCCATGGGCCTCCTCCAGGGCCTCGACGTCCTCATCCTCGACGCACTCCGGCGCGAGCCTCACCCCAGCCACTCGCATCTCGCCAACTCCATCGCCATCGTCGAAAAGCTGAAGCCCAAACGCGCCTTCTTCACCCACATCGGTCACGACCTGGACCACGCCGTGACCGAAGCCGAGCTTCCCTCCGGCGTGCACATGGCCTACGACGGCCTCAAGATCGACTTCGACATCACCGACCTCGAGGGCTGCGCGTGAAGATCTACCGCGGCATCTACGAGCTCCCCACCGGCTTCGGCCCCGTCGTCGCAACCATCGGCAACTTCGACGGCGTACACCGTGGCCATCGCATGGTCATCGACGAAGTGACGACGCGCGCCCGCGCTCTCGGCGTCTCTTCCCTTGCCATCACCTTCGAGCCTCATCCGGTCAAGTTCCTCCGGCCCGGATCCAACTTCAAGCTCATCACGCCGCTGAAGCGCAAGCTCGAACTGATGGCCGAGACCGGCATCGACGCCACCCTCGTTCTGCCCTTCAACGCCGAACTCTCCCACATGTCGGCCCGCTCCTTCGCCGCTGAGATCCTCGCCGGAGCAGCACAAGCCATTGAGGTCCACGAGGGGGAGAATTTCCGCTTCGGCTTCAACGCCGAGGCAGGCATCGACGGCCTCGAAATCCTCGGACGCGAACTGCACTTCGCCGTAAAGTGCTACGCACCGAGAGCCCTTCGCGGCGGTCCCGTCTCTTCCAGCCGCATCCGCACCCTGATCGCGGCCGGCGAGATGAACCAGGCCCGCGCTCTCCTGAGCCGCCCCTTTGCCGTCGATTCCACCCCAGCCCACGGACGCGGCTTCGGCACCAAATACGCCGTGCCCACAATCAACCTGGCCCCCTACGCCGAACTGCTCCCCGCTCATGGCGTCTACGCGACCGTCCTCACCGTGGCGGGAGAGCCCTTCCGCGCTGTCACCAACGTGGGGAACCGTCCCACCTTCGGCGAGGACTCCTTTGCCGTCGAAAGCTACCTCTTGAACTTTCACCCGTTGGACCTGCAGCCAGACACACCCCTGTGCCTGGCGTTCTACAAGTTCCTACGCGGCGAAAAGAAGTGGCCCAGCCCCGAAGCGCTCAAGGCGCAAATCGGCCTGGACGTAAAACGCGCCCAACGCTTCTTCTCCCTCGCTGGCCTCTAAGAGGACAGGAGAAGACTAATCCTGAGGCGGATGAGAGACGCCATGCGTCTCACTTGCCGGAGGAGTCACCGGCTTCGCCACAGGCGTCTGCCGCACCACAGGAGCAGGAGCCGCCACAGGAGCATCCGGCAACGGAACGGTCTTCGGTGCCGGCACAGGCTTCGGCGCATCCGGATCGGGTGCATCCGCATCCGGGTCCACATCCGTATCCGCCGGTGCCTTGACCGGAGCAGCTGCAGGCGTCATCGGCACATCCAGCACCTTCTTCGGAGCCGTCGCACTCGGGAACGTCTCATTCGGCTTATCCGCGATCGCCGCCCGCATGAAGTCCATCCACATCGGCAACGCTGCCTTCGCGCCCGTCTCCTTCGACCCCAACGACGTCCGGTCGTCAAACCCGATCCACGTCCCGCACGTCACCGATGGAGAAAATCCAATAAACCACGCATCCGTGTAGTCATTCGTCGTTCCCGTCTTGCCGCCCAGAGGATGTTTCAGCGACGAAGCCGCTGCGCCCGTTCCCGCCTTCACCACACCCTGCAACAGCGTCATCATCGTGCGAGCCGTCTCGACGGAGATTACTTCCTTCACCTCGGGGAGCTTGTCCTCGAGCGGCTGTCCATCCGCCTGCGTCACCTTGCGGATAAAGTGCGGCTGAATCCTCACACCGTCGTTCGGAAAAACCGTATACGCGCCCACCTGCTCGAATAAAGTGATGTCCGCCGCGCCCAGCGCGATCGGCAGAAACGCCGGAATATTGCTCGTCAGCCCAAACCGGTGCGCCACCTCGATCACCTTCGTGATCCCCACCTTCGCCGCCAGCTTCAGCGCCGGAATGTTTCGCGACTCCTCGAACGCCGCCAGGATACTCATGTTGCCCTTATAGTCGGGCTCATAGTTATGCGGGGTATAGGGCCCGTTCGGCGTTGGAAAGGTGACCGGGCCATCCACGATATTGTCCGTCGGCTTCGTTCCCGCCTCCACCGCTGCGGTGTACACGTATGGCTTGAACGACGATCCCACCTGCCTCTGTGCCTGCGTGGCGCGGTTGAACTGCGACAGCGCAAAGTCCCTGCCGCCCACCATCGCCAGCACCTCGCCGTTGGCATTATCGACCGCCATCATCGAGGCCTGCGCGCCCGTATCCTGCTCCAGCTTCACATGCAGATTTCCGTCCGGCAGCGGAGCCGGCTCCACCCGCACGTACGCCACATCGCCCGTCTTCAGAATGCTGTTGGCCTTCACGGCCTGCGTCCACGTCCAATCGCCGGGCACCATCTCGGTGTTCCTGGCCCCGATCTTCAGCATCACCTTCGCCGGCGTCGCGGACATCACCAGCGCATGGACGTACGATCCCGGCTCGGGCGTCTGCGCCCAGTCCGGGTGCCGGTACGTATCCAGATCCTGCCCGGAAGACAGCACATTCGCCAGCCGGCCCTTCCAGCCATGACGCCGCTCATACGCCGCGGTCCCCTCCATCACGGCCTTGTTCGCCACCTTCTGCAGGTCTAGGTCGAGCGTCGTGTACACCTTCAGCCCGGCGCCATGTACCAGGTCCGCCCCGTACTCTTTCTCCAACTGCCGCCGCACCTCCTCCACGAAGTACGGCGCCACCGAGTTCGGCGGTGTCTCGATATGCAGACCAAGCGGCGCGGCCTTCGCGGCATTCGCCTGGTCCAGCGTAATCTTGCCGTCCTCCAGCATCTCGTTCAACACCAGGTTCCGCCGCCGCATCGCCCTCTCCGGATGACGGATTGGCGAATAATACTCCGGCCCCTTCGGCAGACCGGCCAACAGAGCGCACTCCTGCAGCGTCAGGTCCTTCGCCCGCTTCGAGAAGTAGAACTCCGCGCCGGCCTCAAAACCATACGTCCCATGCCCCAGATAGATCTGGTTCGCATACATCTCGAAGATCTGAGACTTCGTAAACCGCCGCTCGATCTGCACCGACAGGAAGATCTCCTGCAGCTTGCGTCCATACGTCTTCTGCGACGAGAGAAACAGGTTGCGCGCCAACTGCATCGTCAGCGTCGACGAGCCCTGCGCCCGCGTATGCGTATGCAGATCCTTGTACGCCGCACCGAACGCACGGATCAGGTTCACGCCCCAGTTGCGCTGGAAGCTCTTGTCTTCAATGGAGATGATCGCTTGCCGCAGCGCAGGCGGAAAGTCGCTGTACCTGACCACCACACGCCGCTCCAGCGCAAACGACCCAAACACCTTGCCATGCACATCCAGCAGTTCGGTCGTCGTATTCGGCCGGTAGTGCGCAAGATCTTCCATCTGCGGCAGGTCGATCGAGTACACAAACGTCAGCCCGGCCATAATTCCAACCAGCGCCGAGATGCCGAGCAGCGCGAAAAAGCCCATCCGCCGCGCAATCCGGCGGCTTTTGAACTGTGGTCCATGGAAGCTGAAATTGAGGATCAGGTGCCGCAGCAGAGCCCAGGCACGCCGCATAAACGCGACGAACCGGTTTTCCGGCTCGGGATCGGGACTCTCGAAGGAGTCGTTCTCGGAAGATGCGGGAAACATGGTCTGCACTGCCTCTTCACCATAGCATGGCGATTCCTACAGGCCGCGTCCAGGCAAACTGAAGGGTTCCTCTCATCTGAGGCCTTTACCGCCAATTTGGTTGTCATCCCCGCAGACGCCAAAAGGTCCAAGCCGAAGCCCGGACCCTTCAGAAGTCAACGCACCACAGACTCAGGCGGCCTTGGCCTTCAGCACATCGATCGCCTTCTTCAACTGCTCATCCGACTGCGAAGCCTTGGGCGTCGCCGGTGCCGGAGCAGCTGTGCCATCCCCATCGTCATCCACTACGGGAAGGTCATCCGCCGCCGAAGCGACCATCAGCCCAGGAGTCACCCCCTCGTCCTCAATCTTCTTGCCCGCCGGCGTCTGGTACTTGCCGACCGAAAGAATCAGCGCCGCGCCATCCGGCAGCTCGAACGTCTTCGTCTGCGCACCTGCGCCAAAGGTCTTCTCGCCAATCACGTCCGCCCGCTTGTTATCCAGCAGCGCAGCCGCCACCAGCTCCGCCGGACCGGCCGTGCCATGGTTTACCAGCACCGCCAGCGGAGCCGTCGGAGCAATCACCTTGTTCGCATCCGCCGCCATCAACTGCGTCGTAATCTTCTGGCCCACCAGCGTGGCGATCGTGCCCGACTTTAAAAAGAAGTTCGTCAAACGAGCAGCCTCGGCGTTGTCGCCCGCGGCAACCTCACGCAGATCCAACAGAACCTTCTTGTTCCCGGCCTTGTTCATGCCCTTCAGCTTGGCTTCGATCTGCTGTACATGCTCGTGATCCAGAATCCCCGGCTTAAGGTACAGAATCGACGAGTTCTCATACATCGTCTCCGAGGTCGCCGGCACGGAAACAACCAGTCGCGACATCGTAATCTTTTCCGGTGTCTGCTTACCGCGCGGCCTGACCACTGAAACCGAAAGTTCGCTCCCCGGAGCGCCCATCAGCAGCGTCTGAATCATCGCCAGCGACATATCCCGCGTGTCCTGCGTGCCGATCGCCTCCAGAATGTCGCCATCATTGATGTTGGCCTTATCCGCCGGGCTGCCCGGAACCACCGAGACGACCGTCGCATAGCCGTAGCGCTTGGAGACGTTGATCCCCACCTGCGCCTTGGCCGTATTCGCCTTGTAAGCCTTGTAATCGTCCGCCGTCAGGTAGCTCGAATCCGAATCCAGCGACTCCAGCAGCCCGCGCAGCGCGCCATTCGTCACCGCGTCGATATTCGGCGTCACGACATAGTCCGACTGGATATGCCGCAGAACCTCGGAGTACACGTTAATCTGCCGGTAAGCGCCATCCTGGGGCTCCGTAGCCGCCGACACCCCCGAGGAGTTCACTCCCAGAAAGATCGTCAGGACAAGCGCAACGGAAACGGCAAGAAGGAGAATCTTCGAACTCTTCGGCATAGGTGGGCAGCTCCCTGGACGCACAGACAAGTCTTCGTTAGACGCGAGCCGCAAGCGTCCGATAGCGAAATCATACGCCAAAGCGGCGCCGCTGGTCCCGCGTCGACAGGAAGCCAATTCCCGAGCAACGCGAGGACCAGCACATTTTGAGTCGGCACCACCGGTATACGCGTCACGAAGTGACCGCCGCCCGCGCAGGGCGCTTTTTAGTCTTTGTCCGTCCCTGACTTGAGCTGCGGCATAGTCGCCCCCGAGCTCAGCGTCATCAATCCACTCTTGGCGTAGGTCAGCAGCTTTTCCCGCGTGTCCTGAATATCCAGATTCCGCATCGTCAACTGCCCGATCCGGTCCCGCGGTGAGAACGTCGACTCACCCTTCTCCATCGTCAGCCGCTCCGGCTTGAACGTGAGGTTATCGGACTCCGTGTTCAGAATCGAGTAATCGTTCCCCCGCCGCAGCTCGACCGTCACCGTCCCGGTGACCGGCTTCGCCACCCACCGCTGCGCGGCCTCCCGCAGCATGATCGCCTGCGGATCGAACCAGCGGCCCTGGTACAGCAAACGCCCCAGCTTGCGGCCATTCTCCCGATACTGCTCAATCGTGTCCTCGTTATGAATGCCCGTAATCAAACGCTCATACGCGATATACAACAGCGCCAGCCCCGGCGACTCATAGATGCCGCGGCTCTTCGCTTCGATAATCCGGTTCTCGATCTGGTCACTCATACCCAAACCATGCCGCCCGCCAATCCGGTTGGCCTCCAGCATCAGCTCGACGATATCGGAGTACTCCACGCCGTTCAGCGCCACCGGCCAGCCCTCTTCGAACCGGACCGTGATCTCCTCGCGCTGGACCTCGACATCGTCCTTCCAGAACGCCACGCCCATGATCGGCACCACGATCTTCATGCTGCTGTTCAGGTGCTCCAGGTCCTTCGCCTCATGCGTAGCGCCCAGGATATTCGAGTCCGTCGAATACGCCTTCTCGGCCGACATCTTGTACCCAAACCCGGCCTTGGTCATAAACGCGGACATCTCCGCGCGACCGCCGAGTTCATCGATAAACATCTGGTCCAGCCACGGCTTGTAGACCTTCAGCTCCGGATTCACCAGCAATCCATACCGGTAGAACCGCTCGATATCGTTGCCTTTGTATGTGCTGCCATCGCCCCAGATGTTGACGCCATCTTCCTTCATCGCCGTCACCAGCATCGTGCCGGTCACAGCCCGCCCAATGGGAGTCGTATTGAAGTACGTCACACCAGCGGTCGTAATATGAAACGCCCCGGACTGGAGTGCAGCGAGCCCTTCCCTCACCAACGGTTCCCGGCAGTCGATCAGCCGCGCCTTTTCCGCTCCATACTCCATCGCCTTGCGCGGAATCTCGTCGTAGTCGCTCTCGTCCGGCTGGCCCAGGTTGGCCGTATACGCATACGGCACCGCGCCCTTCTGCTTCATCCAGTGGAGGGCGGCGCTGGTGTCCAGCCCTCCCGAAAACGCGATACCGACTTTCTGCCCCGCGGGCAGATGCTCAAGAATGGTGGACATAGTGTGGTAAGAACCTCAGAAAAATCACAACTTTCAGACCCAATTTTACATCCCCGCACCGGTCACCGCCCCGTAACAAAGGTCTACGCCGGCCAACGGAAGACCCAGCATGCTTTGAGTCGGCAACATCGGTATACAAGTCACGCAGTGACCGCCACAGGGCAGGGCGCACTTTTCTTTAGCTGACGTGAATAATCGGTCGCCGGCTGGGATTCTTGATCGCCCTCCGCAGCACCTCATGCGTCAGCGGAGCCGTATCGCCCTCGCCCAGAAAGATAAACCGAATGACATTCATCACCGGATTACCCTCCTTCCACTTGAAATAGGCATGCGGCGTACGTCCCGTCTGCTTCTCCAAGTGGATCAGCAGAGCGGCAATCGAGTTCGCCACAACCGGGCTGCTCGCACAGAGAATCCGGTGCGACCCCACCTGACGCCCATCGATGGACAAACTATGTTCAAACTCCGAGGCATCCGTCCTATCCACCTCCAGAAAGTAGAGACACTCCGTAGGATCCATCCCGTAGCGCTCCCGAACGAACGCGTCCAGCGCATCCAGCTCCCGGATGCAGTGTTTATCGTCCTCATCCTTGGGGCTGCGCGCAATCAGCCGGATCGTCTGGTCCTCATCGTCCCCCAGCAGCGCCACCGCCGCAGGCAGGAGAATGACCTTGGAGATCCGCAGCTCCGTCGAGCGCAACGCCCGCGAAAGAATTGAAGTCAGAATAATCGCCAGGATGAAGAACGAGGAGATCTTGATTCCTTCCGGCCTCTCATAGATGTTCAGCCCCGTCGTGTAGACAAAAATAGCCGTGATCAGCACAAACGCAACACGCAGCACCTTGTTGGCCCAGACATGCAACGTCACCGCGAACGCAGCGGACGTAATCAGCACCAGCACGCCCGTGGCATAGGCTCCGCCTTGCGCGTCCACATCGGCGTGGAAGGCGATCGTCACAAAGATCGCCGTGGCCATGAACACCAGCACCAGCGGACGCGAAGCCAGGGCCCACTCCGGCGCCATGCCAAACCGGGGTAGGTAACGCGGAATCAGATTCAGCAGCCCAGCCATCGCGGACGCACCGGCGAAGGCAAGAATCAGGATGGTCGAGATGTCGTACAGCGTGCCAAAGCCGTTCCCCAGATATTGATGGGCAAGGTAGGCCATCGCACGCCCATTGGCCTCGCCCCCCTCGGCGAACGCCTTCGCCGGGATCAGCATGGTCGTCACAATGCTCGTCGACATCAGGAAGACGCTCATCACGATGGCCGCGGTCGAGAGCAGCTTCCGCGTATTGCGCACCCTCTCCTTGATATCGTTGCCAGCAATCAACGGCATCACCGCGACCCCGGTCTCAAAACCCGAAAGCCCCAACGCCAGCTTCGGAAAGAGCAGCAACGCCATCCCGAACATGCCCAGCACGTTGGTGTGCTGGGCAAACACCGCATGCTTCCAGGCTGGAAGAGCCTCCGGATGGTGGAATAGCGCGTCGAGCGCCACCACGGTCACAACGGCGTTCAGCGCTAGGTACACACCCACCAGCACCACCGCGATCCCGATCGCCTCCTTGAAGCCCTTCAGGAAGATCGCGCTCAGCAGCGCAAGCAAAAGGAGCGTCACCAGCATCTGGCTCGAAAGCCAGTGCGGCGCGTACGGATTATGAATAAAGTGTGCAGCCGCATCGGCGGCCGAGAGCGTCATCGTAATGATGAAATCGGTCGATGCAAATCCAAGCAGAATAAGGACGAAAGCCTTCCCACCCCACTTCGGAAACAGCTTCTCCAGCATCGCGATGGAGCCCTGCCCATTCGGACTGACGCCAGCTACACGGCTGTACAGCGGCAAAGCCGCAAACAGCGTGACCAGCACAAGCACAAAAGTCGCAATCGGAGACAGAACCCCAGCCGCAAGAAACGCAATACCCGGCTGATACCCCAGTGTCGAAAAGTAATCGACGCCCGTCAGGCACATCACACGCCACCATGGGTGAACAGGTTCGGGCGCGCTGTGCACCCCTTTGGGGAGCCGTATATCGGAGAGCAGCCAATCGGCAAAGGAGTTCCTGGTCAACAGTCTCTTCCCGGCTGATCCGGATTCTGGCTCCGGGAGCAGCTTCAGCAATCGGAGTGGAATCTTTACGCCGTTACAAGCTTACTCCTGCTGCCACCCGATCCAGTGCCCAGCGCAATCCAGGAATGAATCAGCATGGACGACATCAATGAAAGTTATTGGTGGCGGTGACTGGAATCGAACCAGTGACCTACGGGTTATGAGTCCGTCGCTCTAACCATCTGAGCTACACCGCCTGGTGTTGGTGGAACATCAAGGAGCTTCGCAGGGAGCTTTGACTGCAAGCCGCACATCCGCCGAACCATTCCTTGTGCCAAGATCAATGATACTTGATTTATCGCTCGAAGCCTACCGCTCGGCCCTCCAAGGAAAACGATTTGCTCGAAACATTAGGTGTCATCCCCGCCCGTCTGGCCTCCACCCGCCTTCCCCGCAAGGTTCTCCGCGAGGTCGCGGGGCGTCCCATGCTCGCCTGGGTCTACGAGGCCGCCCGAGCATGCCCCCAGCTCGATGACCTCGTCATCGCCACGGACTCCGAAGAAGTCGCCGCCCTCTGCCACACCAACGGCTGGCCATGCCAGCTCACCTCGCCCGATCTCCCCAGCGGCTCCGACCGCGTCCACGCCGTCGCCCAGCAGATCGACGCCCAGATCTACGTCAACATCCAGGGCGACGAGCCCATGCTCAAACCCGAGCACGTAGCCTCCCTTTTGGCGCCATTCGCCCGCCCCCACGTCGAAGTTTCCACCCTGAAAGTCCTCTGCACCCCCGAAAACGTCACCAACCCCAACGCCGTCAAGGTCGTCACCGCCACCGACGGACGCGCCCTCTACTTCTCACGCGCCACCATCCCCTACGACCGTGACGCAACCGGCAGCGCCGTCTACTGGAAGCACATCGGCCTCTACGCCTATCGCAAGGAAGCCCTCAACCGCTTCCCGTCGCTGTCCCCGTCCATGCTCGAACGCACCGAAAAGCTCGAGCAGCTCCGCTTCCTCGAAAACGGCTTCTCCCTCTACGTCGAACCCACCGACTACGACACCGTAGGGGTCGACACCGAAGAGGATCTCCGCCGCGTCGAGCAGATCCTTCTCGCCCGATAAATCCGGCTGCTACGCTGTCTTCACAAATTTCATCGCCGCTGCATTCATGCAGTACCGCAGCCCCGTAGGAGCTGGCCCATCATCGAATACATGCCCGAGGTGCGCATCGCATTCCCGGCATGACACCGCCGTCCGCGCCATCCCAAAGCTCCGGTCCGTAATCTCAACCATGTTCTCCTTCGCGATCGGCTCCCAGAAGCTCGGCCATCCCGTTCCCGAATCGAACTTCGTCGTCGAAGAAAAAAGCGCGTTCAAGCAGCAGATACACCGAAACAGTCCGGCATCATGCACGTCCAGCATGTTGTGCGTATACGGCCTCTCGGTCCCCTCCCGGCGGGTCACGTCGTACGACAGCGGCGAAAGCTGACTCCGCCACTCCGCATCCGTCTTGATCACCCGCGGAACCGTCACCTTCCCCACGGCCTTCCCATCATCTCCAAACTGCACCACCGTCACCGGTCCCTCCGGATTCTTCGGGGCAGACGGTGCCGCAAGCACGGCATGCCTTTCCAACAGCACATACCCGGCCACGGCTGTCGCGGCGGTAGCGAAAAAGACCCTGCGGCTCAACGAATTGGAGATCGGCATGATGTCACCTCATCCGTAAGATGCTCCAGCCCCCTGGAGGTTACAGGAGCACCCACTCCTCAGACCCCCCGATAGACTCACCCACTGCACTCGGCGCACGTCTCGCGATGCCGAGCCAGAGCCAGCACAGCCTCATACCAGACCATCACAGCATGAATAAAGTTCTGTTCCCGCCGCGGAAATGGTGGCGTCGTCCCCGTTAACGCCTCTTCCGCCGCCACTCGCTCCGTAAGAGCATCCTCGACGATCTTTTCCAGGGCCTGATATCGCTCGCAACACATCCGGGAACACTAGCACCAGAAGGTGTTAATAATCCATAAACTCAGCGAAACGGCACATTACCTACGCGCCACCAACAAACGTTCAGCCCCCAATGCTCACCGGCTCGAACTCCACCGATAGCACTCCATCCACTTCCGTCACCCTCACATCCGCCAGCGACCGCACCACCCACGTCGCTGCGCTCAACTCCTCGGCCGAATGCGTGCCCAGCACTGCCAGCACACGACTCCCCGCCGCGATTCCAGCCCCAACACCCGAAGGAGCATCCTCAACCACAATGCAGTCCGCGCTTGCGAAACCAAGCAGCGCCGCACCCTTCCGGTAAGGCTCCGGATCCGGCTTGCCGTTCACCACGTCGTCGGCCGTAATCAGACGCTCCGGGAGCGGGAGCTGTGCGACCTTCAGGCGCCCCTCAATCAGACGCCGCGTCCCCGAAGTCACAATCGCCCAGCGATCGGCCGGAAGGCTCGCCAGCAGCGCCCTCACCCCCGGAAGCACCTCGAGATCCGCCACATCCTCAAGCTCAATGTCTTCGATCACCTTCAGCCCCGCAGCCGCGTCGATATCGGGCCTCAGCGCCTTGATCACATCCATCGCCCGCACGCCATGCGGTACCTCGTACCCATCCGCGTTCGGAACGTCGTACATCGCCGCCCACTTCCGCCACGACCGCACCACCGACCCGATCGACGAAATCAGCACTCCATCGTTGTCGAACAGAATCCCCTGCGTCTCAACAATCATTTAAACCGAGCCTTCCAACACAAACTGTTTCGCCGCCGCCAGAATCCGCTCCACCGAAGCAACGGAGCAACTTTCGCAGTACACCCGCAACAGAGGCTCCGTCCCCGAAGCCCGTAACAGCAGCCACGTCTCCGCCGCATTCGGCCTCGCCGCGCAGTCCGGGTCTTCCAGGAAGAACTTGATCCCGTCCAGCGTCTCCATGTTCAGCACCTTGAAGCCCGCAATCTCCGTCAGCCCCGCCCGCGCCCGCGTAATCGCACTCTGCTTCAACGCCTCGTCGATATGCATATCGATGCGCCCATACTGATGCTCGCCGAACTCATCCTGCAGCGCCTGCACCAGCTCACCCAGCGTCTTCTTCTCGTCCGCCATCACATTGGCCAGCAGCAACGAGTTCAACAACCCATCCCGCTCCGGAAGATGCCGGCTGATCCCCACACCGCCCGACTCCTCGCCGCCGATCAGAATGTCCTTCTCCAGCATCAGGTCGCACACATACTTGAACCCGATCCCATGCTCATGCAGCACGCGTCCATACTTCGCCGCGATGCGGTCCAGCATCTTCGTCGTGTTGAACGCCCGCGTCACATCCCCCGGCCACTTCTTCCGCTCCAGCAGCCAGTACAGCAAAATCGCAAAGATCTTATGCGCGTCGACGACATGGCCATGCTCATCCACCGACCCAATACGATCCGCATCGCCATCCGTAATCAGGCCCGCATCGCACTTTTCGGCAACCACCGCCACCTGCGTCGCCGCGATATGCGGCAGAATCGGCTCCGGATTGATCCCCGGAAAGTTCGGATTGATCTCCGACCGGATCGCCACGCACGGAATCCCCGCACGCTCAAAGATCCCCTGGATAATCCCGTGTCCCGCGCCATACATCGTGTCGATCAGAAACCGGTACCCCGAAGCCTTGATCGCCGCCAGGTCCACAAACTTCTCGATCGCCGCAATGTACTCCGGGTTGAAGTCCACCTCGACAATTGCCGCCGGCGTAGCCGCGACCGGCAGAGGCACATCCAGATACCCCTCAATCGCCGAGATAATCGAAGGCTTGCCGCTCCCGCCATAGCTCGCCTTGTACTTCACGCCGTTCCACTGCGCGGGGTTGTGGCTGGACGTAATCATCACGCCGCCCGCCGCCTTCCGCTCCCGCACCGCATAGCTCAACGCCGGCGTAGGCGTAATCCCCTGCGCCAACTGCACCGGAATCCCCGCGCCGGCCAGCACCTCGGCCACCACGCGCGCAAACGCCTGCGACGCAAACCGCGTATCCCACCCGATGCACACACCCGCAGCCGGGTCTTCCTGCTGGATCACATAGTGCGCAATCGCCGCCGCAGCCGCCCGCACATTCTCGTACGTAAAGTCGTCAGCGATAATCCCACGCCAACCATCCGTCCCAAACTTCACCGCAGAGGTCTTCTTCGTATCCGTCATAGGCTCCAATACACTCGTCATCACGAAAACAGCGACCGATCCAGAATACGTTGCCCAACCCAACTTTCGCCAATGTGAGAGCATGTCATCGATGGAGAAGCCGCTAAAATCGACATCACACCCGATTCCCTGGGGCCGAATCGCGGGCATAGTGCTCGTGTGCCTCGCAGGCGCCTACGCCAGCCAGCACCCCCATACCTTCCTCTATCACTTCGTAAAATTCATCTTCCTGCCCGTCCCATAACGGAATAGCCCCAACGGACAAAGGACCCAGCGATCCGCTGAGTCCTTGCCGTTGCCTGTCCTTATCCCGCTTTTATCCTTCTGATCCCCGTTACGCCTTGCTTTTAGACCAGGTCTTCCCGCCCAGCCTCGATCAGCTTCCGCACAACCTTGCCCACGTCCTGCGACCGTTCCCGCGTCGTAATCAGCAGCGCATCCTTGGTCTGCACAATCACCAGGTTCTCAACGCCTACCAGAGCCACGACCTTGCCCGGTGCGAACACGTAGTTCCCCTTCGAATCCAACTCCACATGCAGCGGGTCGGTCGCCTCGAAGATATTGCACTCCTCCACCTCGTCGAAGTCCCTGCCTGCCACATGCTCATGCAGTGCAGCCCACGACCCCAGATCGTTCCACGAGAAATCCCCCGGCAGACAGTAGATCCCCGAAGCCTCTTCCCCCCGCGCCGACCGTGGCTCCAGCACCGCATAGTCGATCGAGATGTTCTCGCACAGCGGATAGTGCGACGCCAGTACCTCTTCAAACTCGTCCGTTCCCCACGCCGCCGCAATACGCTCCAACTGAAACGCCATATCTGGACAATACTCGCGAATCGCATTCGCCAGCGTGCTTGCGCTCCAAAGGAAGATGCCGCCGTTCCACCGGTAGTTCCCCGACGTAAAAAACTGCTGCGCAAAGTGCTTGTTCGGCTTCTCCGTAAACCGCTTCACGCGGTGTACCGGAACGCCATCCGGTCCCTCCACCGGCCCACCCAGCTCAATGTACCCGTAACCCGTCTCAGCCCGCGTCGGCGTGATCCCCAACACCACGATCGCCTCGCCCTTGGCCGCAATCTTCACCCCGGCGCGCAGAATATCCGCAAACCTGGCCTTGTCCTTCACCACCTGGTCCGACGGGAAGATGCCGATGACCGTATCCGGCTCCGTCTTCTCCAGCAGAAACGCCGTCAGCGCGCAAGCCGGAGCCGTATTCCGCGCCGCCGGCTCCGACAAAATCCTTTCCCGCCGCACCGCAGGAAGCTGATCCGCAATCGTGTCATCCAGCAGATTGTTCGTAATCACCCAGACGTCTTCCGCGGCCGCCACAGGCAAAAGTCGCTCCAGCGTCTGCTGAATCATCGTCTGCTCGCCATCCAGCGCCAGCACCTGTTTCGCGCTTGCCTTGCGGCTCCGTGGCCAGAAGCGCGTTCCCGAGCCTCCCGCCAGAATCACGGCCGCAAACTTCGGTGCGGCCGTCTCTGCATGCTTCGGTTGGTTCTCATCCATAGGGGTTAATCTCAGCCAGCGTAGCTTTGGCGGCAGAACAGACCTCAAGCCCATCCCGCCGCCATCTTGAAACATTGCTTCCCGTAAAACCTAGTCAAGCACAACCCTATTTCAGGCCGGCAAAGAACTCCCGCATCCGCTTCAAGCCTTCATCGACGACCGACTCGCTCACTGCATACGACAGCCGGATATGCTCCGACGTGCCAAACGGCTCGCCCGGAACGCACACCACATGCGCCTCGCTCAGCAGCTTCGCCGCCACATCCGACGCTGTCTCGATCCCACCCTTGCCAAAGAAAGCCGACACATTCGGATACACATAGAACGCTCCCTGCGGCACCGTGCACGTGAGCCCCGGAATCGTCTTGAAACCCTCCAGGATGCGGTCGCGCAGCTTGATGTAGTCCGCCCGCATCTCCGCAACGCACTCCTGCGGACCCGCCACGGCCGCAATCGAAGCCTTCTGCACCATGCTCGCCGAGTTCGACGTGCTCTGCGACTGCAGCTTGCTCATCGCCGCGATAATCGGCTTTGGCCCCAGCGCATACCCAGCCCTCCAGCCCGTCATCGCATACGTCTTCGACAACGAACCCAGGATGATGATGTGCTCCTTGCAATCCGTGAACTTGCCCGCCGAGATCACTTCACCCGAGAACGTCAGGTACACATAGCACTCGTCGATCAGCAGGTAGATCCCACGCGAATGCGCCAGGCGAACGATCGCTTCGACGTCTTCCGGGGCAATAATCGCCCCGGAAGGATTCGAAGGCGTATTCAAAATAATGCACTTTGTCTTAGGCGTAATCGCCGCCTCGATCATCTCGGCCGTGATCCGGAAGTTTTCGCTCTCCAGGCTCTCCACGTACACCGGAACGCCGCCAGCGTACTGGATGATGTCCTTGTACGAAACCCAGTACGGAACCGGCAGAATCACCTCATCGCCATGGTCCACCAGCACCTGGATCGCGTTGAACAGAGCCAGCTTTCCGCCTGTCGTAAACACGCACTCATCGACAGCATAACTCGACCCGAAGTCCGCCGCATGACGGTCCACAATCGCCTTGCGCACTTCCGGCACGCCGGCCACATTCGTATACCGCGTAAAGTTCTTCTCGATGGCCTCGATCGCGGCCTGCTTGATGTGCTCAGGCGTCGAAAAGTGCGGCTCACCCGCACCAAAGTCGGCAAGGTCGACACCCTGGCTCTTCAGCTTCAGCGCCTCGGCCGTAATGGCCATCGTGGCGGAGACTTCAATGCGGTTGATGCGATCGGTCAGAATCTTGCGCGCGGGCGAAGAAGCGGCCACGGGGGTCGTGAGGGTTGCGGAGGAGGCGCTCATGCTTCTAGTGTGGCAGATTTGCCTCCCGAGATAAAGCCACCCACGCCCACCAGCGCAAAGCCTATCCCCGCCATTGCTGTTTTGACGAATCGACCCACTTGCTTTGCACCTTTGTCTCGCCAACGGAGCCGAGTGTCCCACGGCCAACCCTATTCCCTGTTCTTAGCCTTCAACCTCTCCACCACCAGCGGAGGCACCAGAGCCGTCACATCCCCGCCCAACTGAAACACCCCTTTGATCAGCCGTGAGCTCACATACGTGTACTTCTCCGCCGGCATCATGAACAGTGTCTCGATATTCGGGTCCAGCTTCCGGTTCATCATGGCCATCTGGAACTCATACTCGTAGTCCGAGATCGCCCGAATTCCCCTCAACACCGCCTTCGCCCCCTGAGCCTTGCAAAACTCCACCAAAAGCCCGTTGAACGTCATCACCGACACATTCCCGAAGTGCGCCGTCGCCTCCGAGATCATCTCCAGCCGTTCCTCAACCGAAAACAGCGGATTCCCCTTCTCCGAGTTCCGGAGGATACCGACCACAAGCTCATCCACAATCTGCGCCCCTCGCGCAATCAGGTCGAGGTGCCCATTGGTCAGAGGATCGAACGTTCCGGGATAAACAGCCTTCACAGTATGCATGCAGAAAGAAGCATACCGATTCCCGAAGAAAACTTCGCCTACCCTGTAGGCTCCGCGTCCTACCCGCGCGTCAGTTAGGGTGTAAGCGAGAGAGTCCAACCACCTCCGCGAAGCTGTTGCCGTTGCGTTTTCGGCTGTCATTCCCGAAGGGGATCTGCTTCTGCCATTGCAGTCGCATTTCCTGATCTTTAATCCCCTGTTCCCGGCTCCCTCGTATGAAGACCATCATCGCCGAACACGATCTCGAGATTCCAGCCGCGCCGTCGCAAACCTTCGACGACATGGACGCCATGATCGCCCTCTACGAGGTGCGCATTTTCCGCTTCCTCATGGCCTCCATCCGCGATCGCGACCTCGCCCAAACCATGACGCAAGAGACCTTCTTTCGCGCCTGGAACGCTCGAGAATCCTTCCGCGGCGACTGCGCCCCGCAAACATGGCTCATGCGCATCGCCGTCAACCTCGTCCGCGACCACACCCGCACCGGACGATTCAAGTTCTGGAAGAAAACCGCCACGGTCGAAGTCTCCGACGTCGCCCACTGGCTCCCGAATCACGCCAGCTCCGCCGAATCCGGCCTCATCGCCCGCCAGCAGCTCGAATCCATCTGGCAAACGGTCGCCGGACTGTCCGACCGACAGCGAACCATCTTCCTCCTACGCTTCGTCGAGGAGCTTGAACTTCCCGAGATCGCCGAGGCTACCAACCTCCCCGTCTCGACCGTAAAAAGTCATCTCTACCGCGCGCTTGAAACCGTGCGCAAACGCGCCACAGAAAGGAGTTAAACGAAATGAACACAATCTCTCATCTCACCCCTGGCCAGCTCGACGCCCTGCTCATCGGCGACCGCAACGATGCCGCCACACGCCACCTTGAAGCCTGCCCCTCCTGCGCAGCCGAGGTCGCCGAGATGCGCACCTCTCTCACCCTGCTCAGCGAAGCTATCACCAGCATGGCCAAAGCCGAGCTCTTCCACCACAACACCCGAACCTCGCTCCTGACTTCCACGACCAAACGCCCCGTCTTCCGCCTGGTCGCCACCTTCGCTCTTGCCGCCTCGGTCGCCGTCGTCGCCGCGATCCTGCCCGTCGGACGCCTCATGCACCCACCCGCGGCCCACCCCGCCATCACCGCCACGGCAAACACCGTAGAGTCCGACGAGGCCCTCCTCACCGAGATCGACCAGCAGCTCTCCGCCTCCGTCCCCGAAGCCCTCGAACCCCTCCAGGATCCCACCGGAGGGCAGACCAAAACCGTCACCCCCACGACCAGCAAGAAGGACTAACGGTTGCCCTTTTTCGTTGTCATCCCCGAAGGGGATCTAGTTCTACCGTTGGCTTCTTCTTGTCTTTTGCCTTTCGGATGCGTGTGGGGCTTTACCCCCACACGCATACCAGTCCGCGCTTCAAGGGGCTTGAACCCCGGGCCTGTTGCCCGCACCACCCAAAACATTGATCGCCATCACCCAGGAGAACCAGAAAAATGAATCACATCGCCCGCCTCATCGCCCTGACCACCCTCACCGGCAGCATCGCCTTCGCCCAGCAGGCACCCCCGCCGCCTCCCGCCCAGGGAGCCCCAGATCAGCAGCCCCACGGTCGCATGGGCGGCGGTCCCGGTGGCCCGGCCCGCGGCATGGAAGGCCGACATGAAGGCATGCGCGGCGGCATGCGTGGCGAAGGCCGCATCGTCCCCCCGGGCATGTGGTGGAAGAACCCCGAACTCGCCACCCGCATCGGCCTCACCGCAGACCAGACCAAGAAGATGGACGATATCTTCCTTCAGGCACGCATCAAGCTCATCCACATGAAGGCGTCGCTCGAAGAAGAAGAACTCCTGCTTGAGCCCCTTATCAACGCCAACCCGCCCGACTCCGCCAAGGCTCTCGCACAGATCGGCCGCATCGCCGACACCCGCGCCGACCTGGAGAAAGCCAATGCCGGCATGCTCCTCTCGATCCGCGCCGTCCTCACCCCTGACCAGTGGACCAAGCTCCACGAACACAGCGAGCGCGAACACCGTGGACCCGGTGGACCCGGCCGTCCCGGCATGGGCATGCTCGAAGTCCCCAACGGCCCCGCAATGGCCATGATGCCCCCATCCGATGCTGAGTCTGCCCAATAGTCCCGAATGTGCAGCACTGCCACTCTTTGGCTAAGAAGGCGTCCGGCAACGGACGCCTTTCTTTCTTCCGAGACAGATCCCAATTCCAAAGGGCGGGGTATCAAGCGGAGCGAGACCGCCTTTACAGCTCTCCTCTTCCCACCAAAACAAAACCCCGCCTCCAACAAAGGAGGCGGGGTCGTCGATTGAAAAGCTCTTTCTTTACTTTTTTCCACGCACTACAGCCGTGGCTTCAGCCGCCCCATTGGTAGGAGCCTCAGGCACCACCGCAGCCGTCGAAGGAGCGATATTCATCTTCTTGCGCAGCTCCACATCGATCCGCGCGAAGATGTCCTTGTTCTCCTTCAGGAAGTTCCGGACATTCTCGCGTCCTTGTCCGATCCGCTCGCCCTGGAAGCTGTACCAGGCGCCGCTCTTGTCGACGATGGTATGCGTCACCGCCAGGTCCAGCATGTCGCCTTCCCGCGAGATACCTTCCCCGTAAAGAATGTCGAACTCGGCATCGCGGAACGGAGCAGCGACCTTATTCTTCACGATCTTCACTTTGGTGCGCGAGCCGACAACAACGTCGCCTTCCTTCACCGCCCCAATCCGTCGGATATCGATACGCACCGACGAATAGAACTTCAGCGCACGTCCACCGGTCGTCGTCTCCGGGTTACCAAACATGACGCCAATCTTGTCGCGAATCTGGTTAATAAAAATCAAGCAAGTCCTGGACTTCGCCACCGTACCGGTCAGCTTACGCAGAGCCTGCGACATCAACCGCGCCTGCAGACCCATATGCGAATCGCCCATCTCGCCGTCGAGTTCAGCCTTCGGCACCAGGGCCGCTACCGAATCCACCACCAGCACGTCGATCGCGTTCGACCGAACCAGCGCCTCGACGATCTCCAGCGCCTGTTCGCCATAGTCCGGCTGCGAGATCAGCAGGTTATCGATATCCACGCCCAGCTTCCGCGCATACGCTGGATCGAGCGCATGCTCCGCATCCACAAACGCCGCCAGACCGCCCGCCTTCTGGGCCTCAGCGATAATCTGCAGCGTAATCGTCGTCTTACCCGAGGACTCAGGACCAAAGATCTCGATGACGCGTCCACGCGGCACGCCACCCACACCCAGTGCTGCATCGAACGAGATCGATCCCGTCGAGATCACCGCAATCGGCCCAATGGCTTCCTTGGACCCCAACCGCATGATGGAACCCTTGCCAAACTGCTTTTCTAGCTGTGAAAGTGCGGTCTCAATTGCTTTGCTGCGGTCATCTGCCACGTAGTGCTCCTTTTGAGCGGTCCGATGAAGCCGGTGTGGACCAGGGGTGTTGCCGAATGACCGGATTCTAGCACCACCACCTACACCAAAGCAAAGAAAAAGCGAAGGAGACTACAAGCGCCCTGCGCGGACACATGTCACTTCGTGACCTGTATACCGATGTGACCGACCCAGAATATGCTCGATCGTTGGGAGAGCCACGCGAAGCGGTAAAAGAGGCGTGCCCCCCCCCGCCGCCCGCGCAGGGCGAACTTAGCTCTTTTTCTTCCCCGCAGTCTCCGCCAAAGCCACATCAATCACCTTGTAAAGCTGATTGATATCTACCACCTGCACCCAGCGCTTCTCCGTCACGACAAAGATGCACGGCGTCGCCAGCCGCCCGATCCGGTCCCCCAGCGCATGGTCCGCCTGCACTTCCTTCTTGCAGGCCCCGTTCGCATCCATCACGAACGGCAACGCCTGCTGGTGGCTCTTGAACCACGCCTGCGTAAACCGCTGCAGGTCGTCGCGCCCCGCAATCCGATTCTGCGCCGCGAACACATCCCGCCTGAACCCCTCCGCCACATCCGGCGAAACCCGGTCCTGCAAATACCGCGCCGTCACCGCCGCATCGAAGCTCCACACATGAATCTCGCTCAGCGGATAGTCATGCCGCACGATCGGAATCCTGTAGTGTGCCGCCGCCTGATGCACGATCGGGTACACATGCGAGCAGTACGGGCACTCCAGGTCCTCAAACTCCCAGATCGCCACCTTCGCCCCCGCCGGAGGCTTCAGCATCGACGTGTCCTTGAACTTTCCCATCTGGTCCTGCGGCACCGCCGTCTGTGCCCCGGACGTAAACGTGATCAGAGTCAGAAATCCCAGTATAACGATGGAGGCGAGGTGCTTCAGCATGGCATTCTCCCGGCAGTAATGAGCAATAGACGCCCCAACCCGAACAAAGCCAACCGCCATCTCAAAATAAAGCTGGGCCCGGAAACCCGAGCCCAGCTTTATCCCATATACATCCCGCCGTTCACATCCAGCGTATGCCCCGTAATGTATCCCGCTTCCTCTGAAGCCAGGAACGCAACGGCATGCGCGATATCCAAATCCGTCCCTACCCGCCCCAGCGGAATATGCTGCGTCATCCCCGTCTTCTGCTCTTCCGTCAAAACAGCCGTCATCGCCGTCTCAATGTACCCCGGAGCCACCGCATTCACCGTAATCGCCCTGCCCGCAAGCTCCCGAGCCAGCGACTTCGTCACGCCAATCATCCCAGCCTTCGAAGCAGCATAGTTCGCCTGCCCCGCCTGCCCCGTCTCCCCCACCACGGACGTAATATTGATCACTCGCCCCCACTTCGCCTTCAGCATCGGCGAAATAGCCGCCTGCGTCATCAAAAACGCACCCGTCAGGTTAGTGGTCAGGACATCGTCCCAGTCCTTCCGCTTCATTCGCAGCGACAGCACATCCCGCGTGATCCCGGCGTTATTCACCAGAATCTCCAGCTTCCCAAAGTGCGCCACCACGGCCTTCGCGCACGCCTTGATCGACTCTTCATCCGCAATATCCAGCACAAACGCACGCGCCGTACCGCCTGCCGCAGCAATTTCCGCGGCCACCTCGGCCAGCTTCTCCGCATTCCGTGCTGCCAGCGCCACCTGAGCGCCCTGCGCCGCCAAAGTCAGTGCGCACGCGCGTCCAATTCCCTGTGAAGCTCCGGTCACCAGCGCCACGCGCCCGGTAAGAGTCGTCGTCAAAATCAGTCCCTCCGTCTCGCATCGATTATACGGAGCCCTCATCCCACCCGTCTCTCCCCCAAATCACCTCGACCGCATCGAAAAACCTCCCGGCAACCGGCATCCCCTGAACAAAAGTTACCCAAGGTTACCGTTATGTCACCGCAAGCACTCAGCCGGGGGACGATAAATTCATCTCACTCAGTCAGGATGAGGGTTATGTCGAAAAAGACCATTTCGTCGCGCATGGAGGGCCGCCTATGGCGCAAGCCCGGGGACTTTGTCGCGGCATGGCAGCAGATCCAGACTCTCCGCCAACAGCTCCATGTCGAAGACGATGTTCTCCTGAACCCCCTGCATTTCCTTACGGCTATCGATGACACCCGACGCTCCTGCTCCATCGCCTGCTGGCGTGGCCCCCGCCTCATCGGAGTCGTCTTCGCCACCGAACACTACATCCGCAGCATCGGCACCGGATACGCCATCGCCGGCGACTTCGCCGGTCGCGGTGCCATCCTCTGCCGTCCTCAGGACGAGTCCGAAGTCCTCAAATGCGCCATTGAGACCATGACCTCCCATGGCATCCACTCACTTCACCTGCGCCTCCTCCCCACCGACCAGCGCCAGGTCCGCATTCCTCAGCTCAAAATCGAATGCATGGAAGCCCTCACCCCGGGCGACCGCATGCTCCTTCCCCCCACCTTCGACGCCTTCCTCGCCACCCTCGGCAAACACACCCGCCGGAACGTCCGTTACTACTCCCGCAAGGCCCAGGCCGAAGGCATTGAGTTCGTCTCCTGCCTCACCCAGCAGCAGTTCGACGACGCCGTCGTCCGCCTCAACGCCGCCACCGACTTCCCCGCCGAACCCCTCCGGCTCACCCGCGACGCGCGCCTCATGCAGCTCCACGACGGATGCCAGCGCTTCGGTCTCCGCACCGCCGACGGCACCTTCATCGCCATCCTCAGCGGCTTCACCCAGGGCAACCGCTTCCACGTCCTCACCCAGCTTAACGACGCCAGCTACGAGCACCTCTCGCTCTCACTCGTTCTCCGCGGCTACACGGTCGAGCACCTCATCGGCAGCGGACACACCTCACTCCAGTTCATGGGAGGAACCTCCCTCAGCTTCGGACGCTTCTGCATCCCGCAGTTCTACCGGTCTCTCTTCATCGACCGCCCCCGCGGCCTCTTTGCCATCGCCAAGTCCGCCCTCGCCACCTTCATCCTGCACCGCGAACGCGCTGGCAAGCATATCCCCGAGTCCATTCGCATCCTCGCCGGCAGCTATCTCCCGCAGGAGACCCTCGCCGCCCGTACCGCCATCGCCCCCGCAGCCGTAGCCTTCGCCCGCGACAACGCGCCCACCACCGACTCAAACCCTTACGAGCCAGTCATCGCGATCCGGTCGCAGGCCCCACAGGATCACCTCGATCGAGCCGGCATAGTGCAGGATAGGCGCGCAAAGCGGCAGAGCAATGCCATGCGCCGCGGCGACGTCATTGAAACGAATCTCCGCCACGGCCGGCTGCAACGGCCACGGCAGGTGTTGAATGTGCCCCACCGCAAAGCGTCCTCCGCGTAGCGTAAACAGCGCATACCGCTCCGTCAGAAAGTGTTCGATCGACCCCGGGAGACTCGCCGCCATCACCGGCCCATCCCCCCGATAGCTCGCCTCGAACCGTGCCGATGTCCGCGTGAAAAGCCGGCGGCTCGCATACTCCACCCCCTCCTCCGTGGTCACCCGAGACATCTCCGCCCAGTAATACGGCAGCGAAAACAGCGTCCGAGCCCCCACCACGGCCAGCAGGCTCGCCGCATCCAGCGAAAAGAAGAACACCCCCACCAGCCCTGTAGCCTTCGACCGCACATAGGTCCGCACATTCAGTTCCGGAAACGAACTCGCCCCCGGCGTCCCCAGCGCCACCTCCCCCACCGTCCGCGTCTTCACCCTATCCATCCAGAAAGGCACCACCCCCACCCACGCCCATCCATCGAAAGTGTCGACCTCCAATCCCTCCGGCAGCAGCCGCGCCATCTCCTCCACCGCCACCGGCCAATGCGCAAACAAAAGATCGTTCCAACGCTGCGTCAAACGCCACTGCCCCGAGGGCAGAGGATAAGGCCGGTGCGCAACACTCATCAGGATCGAGGACATCATTCCCCATTCTCTCCCTGAACGCATGACGCAAGAGCCTTGCTTACGCTGCTGCGCGAGCTTCACCGGACGAGAATCGCACCTCAAGAACGATTCCTTCCATCTTTTGCAGGTAAGCAAAGATCTGGAAAAGATCACGCGTCTGGGGATTTCTCTGCGGACCAAGCATCCTCATCAGGCTCTTTGGAGAACGCTCAAGCGCCGCACCAGGAGCCGTGAAACCGATCGTGCCGTGAATACACTCGCGAAGCATGATCTTGCCACTTCCGAATGCTCCGGATGCCATCTCGGCGAAGGCTTCCGCAGGAATCCCCCTGCGAAACTCCGAACTCGCTCGCATATCGTCTCGAAGGGAATCGCTGAAAGGACGTGGGCCCGTTTTCATCGCTGAGTCTCTCCTCTCATCCCGCTTGGAGAGACGCCAATGGCTCTGCGCCGCCTCAACATCTGCCTGTTGTCTTCGTATCGTGCCACCGGCAAGAAGGATCACCAGCCTTTCGCCATCTTTTCCGAAATAGAATCCCGTATCCGGGACCGAAATCCAGTCTGATCTCAAAGATCCCTCCGTTAACGCCTTTCACAGAGGCAACATCCCAGCCGCAAGTCGAGTAATCGCCCACAGAACTCGCAGCCGCGCCGTCGTGTCGAGGGAGCCGCGCCACGGACCAGATGGCGACACACCGGTCGAATTCACGTACTCGACAACCTCGAGATCGAACACGATGAGACGGTAAGATATCGGTTCCCCAAACGAAGGAAAACTCCTCCACAGGCGACCTTGTATCCTTGAACAACCATGCCCGAGGACTCCAAGCTCCCCTCCACCGATGTCTACGCCATCCACGGCGCCGAGCCAGAAGTCCTCGCCTACGCCATGGCCAAGTACTCCCGCTCCGCCCTCAATCTCCGTGACTCCCTCGCCGAGATCAGCTCCCAGCGTGCCGAGCAGTTCCTCAACACCTTCTACTTCCAGTACGGCCACCGCTCCATCGCCGACCTCGCCCACATCCCCTTCGCCATCGAGCGACTCAGTCTCCTTGCCGCCATCTCCCTGGTGGACGAACAGCGCTGGGACGGCCAGGAGCGCTCCACCCGCTACCAGGACTTCCGCAAGTCCGGCTGGTATACCCCTGCCAACGCCGGCCCCGCCTACACCGCAGGCGTCGAAGGCCTCTTCGGAGCCTACGACCGCATCGGCGCCGGCATGCTCGAAGCCCTGCAAAAGGCCATCCCCTGCCCCGAGAGCATGAAGCAGGACGCCTACGTCCGCACTCTCAAGGCACGCGCCTTCGACGTCGCTCGCTATGTCCTTCCCCTCGCGACCAACACGTCCCTCGGTCAGATCGTCAACGCACGCACCCTCGAAACCCAGGTCTCCCGCCTCCTCACCAGCTCCTTCGGCGAGATCCGCATGATCGGCGAAAAGCTCCGCGACGCCGCCAGCGAGCCCGCCTGGAACGTCCAGCACGCCACCGCCGCCCAGCTCGTCGAAGAGGCCCAGGCCCTCGATCCTGCCTTCGCCGCCCGTCTCGCCGAGCAAATCCTCCGCCCCGTCAAGACGGCCCCCACCCTCGTCAAATACGCCACCCCGTCCGACTATCAGGCAAAGAGCTGCAACGAGCTTGAACACGCCGCGCATGAGCTCATGGATGGCCAGCCTATCTACCCCGCGCCCGTCGTCGACCTCCTCGAAGACGACGAACCCCTCGAGGTCGAGCTCGCCACCTCCCTCCTCTATCCGCACTGCCACTTCTCCTACCGCCAGCTCCGCGGCACCGTGGGCGCACTCACCGAGCAACAGCGCGCCGAGATCATCGCCCTCGGCATGAAGCATCGCGGCCGCCATGACGAGCTGCTCCGCGCCTTCCACTCCGGCCAGGGCCTCCGCTTCGACCTCCTCATGGACATCGGCGGCTTCCGCGACATGCACCGCCACCGCCGCTGCACCCAGCTCCTTCAGGGCTTCACCGACCTCCACGGCTACGAGCAGCCCATCTGCCCCGGCCAGCCCACACTCGAAGAAGCCGGCTTGGCCGCCGACTACGAGGCCTCCATGACCGCAGCCCTCGAAGCCTACCGCCAGGTCCGCGACTCCGGTACCCCCGAAGCCCACCAAACCGCCCAGTACCTCCTGCCGCTGGGCATGCGCTGCCGAGCCATGTTCAAGATGGACTTCGCCGAAGCCCTCTACATCTCCGAACTCCGCTCCGGAGTCGCCGGCCACTTCAGCTACCGCCGCGTCGCCTGGGACATGTATCAGGCCGCCTCCCGCCGCCACCCTGCCCTCGCCCCCTACTTCCGCGTCGAAGACGTCAACACCCCCATCGACCTCCTCCGCCGCTAGAAGCACCGGAGCATCGAAAACGATGGCTGCCCACCCTTGCCCACTCTCCTCGGGCAGGGTGGGTAGAGCCGCCAGGGACTCAAAGCCAAGCCCCCAAATCCCAACCCTCCGCGTCCAAAAACAAAAATTCGCGTTCCCCATGGTGTACCGTCTTCCCATACGATCCATCAGGAGTCCTCCCGTGATCAGCACTCTCCCCAGAGTCGTTCTCTGCCTTGCCCTGTGCGTGCCCCTCACCCACGCCCAAACCATCTCTGGTCACGTCTCCCTCTCCGACACCAGCGGCCCCGCCCGCTTCGCCCACGTCCTCCTCAAGCGCCTCCCGGATCCTCCCGCCGCCGCCGCAAAGCCCGCCAAGCCCGTCGACCCCGAAAGCGCCGAGGCCCTCTTCAGCGAGGACTCCAATCAAAAGACCCCAGCCGATCCCGATGCCAGGGCGGCCGCCGGAAGCCTCAGCAAGCTCTTCACCTCCATCGGCGACGTCCTCTCCTCCGCCACCGTCGGCCCCAACGGCGACTACACCCTCGGCGGCATCAAGCCCGGCGTCTACTACGTCCACGCCGTCCTCCCCGGCTACATCGACCCACTCGCCGCCTTCACCGCAGAGGAGCTCGCCAGCCCTGACCCAGCCGTCCAGAAACGCATCCGCGCCGCCGTCCCCACCATCAGCATCCAGGGCACCGAATCCGCCCATCTCGACCTCAGGCTCGAGCTCGGAGCCGCCATCTCGGGCCGCATCCTCTTCGAAGACGGTAGCCCCGCCGCCGGCTGGAAGGTCAGCGCCATCCCCTATACCGGCGTCGAGACCGCTCCCGCCGCCGGCACCAGCCTGGGCCTCGCCACCGCCGACATGCCCGGCATGACCGACATGCTCTTCCAGACCACCCACATCACCGACGACCGCGGCACCTACCGACTCTCCGGCCTCGCCCCCGGCCCCTATCTCATCCGTGCCATCCTCACCGTCGGCAGCGCCACCGCCGGCAGCGCCCGAGCCTCCGGCACCATGCACCTTACCGTCTACAGCGGAAACGCCACCCGCGCCGAAGACGCGAAACCCGTCACTGTCGCCACCCGGGAAGACCGCAAGGGCGAAGACCTGACCATGCCCCTCAGCCGCCTCCACACCCTCTCCGGAACCGTCATGGCCAAACTCGACGGCAAGACCGCCAACTCCGGCACGGTCCAACTTCGCGAAGACGCCGACACCTCCCTCTCCCAGCTCCAGGTGGCCGGCATCCAGACCGACGGCACCTTCCGCTTCGACTACGTCTCAAGCGGCCACTACACGCTCAAGATCAAGCAGGCAGCCGTCACCGAACCCACCGGGACCACCAAGAAGCTCTTCGGCATGGAGATCCCCGACACCAAAACCCTGCGATCTTTCGCTCCCGGCGAACAGAAGGCCACCGTCACCAACGGCGACGTCGCCAATCTCACCTTCTCGCTCGAAGACGTCCCCGTGAAAGCCAAGAAGGACGAGTAAATGACCACCATCGAACCAGCCGCCACCGCAGCCGACCTCGACCACATCCGCACCCTCATGCGGGCCTATGGTGCCTATCTCGCGCAGAATCCCACCGGGGCCGCGAACATCTGCATCCAGGGCTTCGAAAACGAGATCGTGGCGCTCCCTGCCCCCTACAAACTCATCCTGCTGGCAAAGGTAGCCGCCCAGCCCGCCGGCTGCGTAGCCCTGAAGCCAATCCCCGGCGGCATCGAGATGAAGCGTCTCTACGTAGACCCCACCCATCGCGGCCACAGCCTGGGCCGCAAGCTCATCCAGCAGTCCATCGCCTGGGCCCGCACCCAAAACTACGAAACCATGTACCTCGACACCGTTCCCGCCGCCATGCCCGAGGCCAATGCCTTATACGAGCGTCTGGGCTTCCAGCGGGTAGAGCGCTACAACGACAACCGCGTCCCGGACGTCGTCTTCTACCGCCTCATCCTATGACGAGCACCTCAAGACCGGGTGCGTCGTCCGCGCACCACAAAATCACCACCCGATCCATACATTTGCCCACGTTCTACTGCACTAAAAACGCACTATTCGCCAAGAATATCAAGGATGCGGCCGCTCGGAGTCAGCACCCCGACCGAAGACCCCGGCATCTCCTCAGCAGCCTCCTGAATCGCGGCCGTTGCCGCGGCAAACTGCTCCTCCAGATGCCCCGGATCGGGGTTTTCCCAACCGTCTGCCTCATCCTGTATGTCCAACATCTCAAACAGGTTCTCAGTCTTCCGAAAGAGATCGAGAATCGCCGCATGCACCATGGGCCCGGCAAACTGGGTCTTGCAAAAGTCCTGCATGAATAGATCGGTATCGAACTCGAAGCTCAGCGGTTCACACTCCGGGTGCGGCAGAAGATACACACCCTTCACCGGCCCCACATAAACATCTTCATATTCATCGGCTTCCGGGTCTTCCGGCTGAAGATATCGCGTCATCTCCCGCTCCGCCTCCGCAACCGCGTGTACAGCCCATTTCCGCGCCTCGGCGAACGCCGTAACTTCAGCAATAAAAGACACATACGCCTCATCCGAAGCAAGCTGTCCCTGGTAGTGAATCGTAAGCCCCATGCGCCGATTGTAACGGCCCGAGGGTTTACCCTTTGGCTAATACTGGCTCTGCTAATGTTTTTCGTGGTTCGGAGTCTACACAGGGGTAAAGGATCACTTGAGGTGTTGGCCGCTAAGTCCCATCGCATGAACCACGGATGGTTCGCGCATCCAGCTCGCCATCCCCTTTCACCTTGACCGCCGGCACGCCGGTGATTACTTTCAAGTTAATGGCGAACGTACAAACTATGACCTCCACCGCGACTCTCCCCATCGATTCCCCCATCTCCTCGAATATCGGGACTACAATCCGCGGCTATCGGCTGCAAAAGGGCATGTCGCAGGGAGACATCGAAAAGCGTACCGGCCTCCTGCGCTGCTACCTCTCGCGCGTGGAAAACGGCCATACGATCCCTTCGCTCGAGACCCTGCAAAAGATCGCCCGCGCCCTCGATCTCCAATTGGCTCAGTTCTTTGCGGAGGAGACGGTCGGCAAGGAGATGTCGTCGCTGCACCTCAGCGAAGAGGAGATCCGCTTCCTCACGCAGGTCCAGCGTTACTCGTCGCATCTCTCCGACTCCGATCGCAAACTGCTTCTCGCGATGGTCCGCAAGTTCGCCCAGACCTCGCTGGGATAAACAGAGCAGGAAAACCGGATGAAACCGAAAGCGGGATAAGTACAAGCAAAGGCTTTGCTTATCCCGCTTTATCTCTTGGATCCAGTCTTCTTTCTTTCAAGGGACTACCGCAGATTCGAAATCCAGTACCCGAACAGCACCAGTACGAACGCCGCCGAGCCGAAGACCAGTCTCTGACGCGCCAAGTACAGGACCCGCCCCGAGGTCATCTGCGGCACCAACCCGGGTCCCAGCAGGAGACCGAACCCAAACCCTCCGAGGTGCGCCGAATTGTCGATCCGGACCGTGTCGAGCGGGATGAACTTGTTGATTTGAGGGAACATCTGACTCAGCGGCAACATCGTCGCCGCACCGATCACCAGGTTCAGGAACGCAAAGATGATGACCGCACGGCGCATCTCCCGCAGCTCCGACCACGGTGCCCGCAGCCTGCGGTTCGAAAGCAGCACGATCAGCAATCCGGAGATCCCGAACACCGCCCCCGACGCCCCCGCCAACACCCCAAAACTCTCCAACGGCCGGTGATACCAAAGAGATTCGAAGACATCCCACCCAGCCGAGAGCAGGTTTCCGGCGGCTCCCGTCAGCACGTAGGTAGCGAGCAGCCCGAATGTACCCAGCAGAGGCTCCCCGAGCAACCCTAAGTTCCATAAACACCACATGTTACCGGCCAGATGCAGGATGCCCACGTGGACGAACATCGCCGTCACCAGCCGATACCATTCCTGATTCAGCACTTCGAGCGGCGTCGAACCAGCCCCGAAGCGCAGCAGATCCTCCGGCGTCGGGCTCGTCGCCGAGACGCCGCTATGCTTCATCCAGAGGAAAATTCCAATGTTGATGGCGAGCAGGAGATAGGTTGCGGGGTAGTTTCTTGGGTCCCAGTCCCGCGCGCCGTTGTCTTCAGGCAGCGCGGGCTTCTCTTGATCGGGATCGCCTTGAGGAAGAGAGGACATGCTTAGGTTTTACGCTAAAACGATGAAAACTCAGAATCAGGCGTGATTCTTGGTGATACGGTCACGCAGGTTTTCAGGAAGGCGCTCGACCGGAATCCGCCTCAGGACGATTCCGCTCAGGAAGCCCGGCAGAGGCGTCGCCACGGCGACCAGAACCCAAAGCAGCATTGAAAAGAAGAGTCCAGCAAACGCGACGGCCTCGAGCGAGATCGCCACCGGCGTCCGCATCAACTGGACATGGACCGAACCTAGGTGAAGCGCAGAATCGATGCGGTGGATGACCGAAACAGCCAGCAGAAACGCCATGATGGAGAGCGTCGAAACCGAGATCAGAAGCACGTCGATGGTGCGGTGCAGTCGCTCCTTGGAGCGGCAATGCTGGCAGGTATTCAGATGACTTTCGTAGTCGGTGCGCATGTCGGGAGAAAGACCCGAAATGTCGTACCTCCATCCGGACAGAATGGCCCCGACGACGGGGTCGATGCAGTGAGTTGTGGGCATGCGTCGATTCCTTTTCTTCGATGGATTCACGAAGATTGTGTGTGCGCTCGGGCCATGAGCTGATGGCCTTATTCTATTCCTCTTAGATCGAGGGGGAAAGGGAAAGATTCATGGAATCGCGCCTCGCTTGGAGTGTTTTCCCTCATCGGTTTCTATGGATCCTTTTGTTTAGAGCGAGATAGGCTCCATGGGAACGGCCTGATCGGCGGTCAGAACACGGTTACCAAGCAGCGTCATCCTGCCCCCAATCGCCTGCTCAGCCGCAAGAAGCGCCAGCGCAGGGTTGTTGTTCGACGCCGAGATATGGCCAAGGATGATGTACGCGGAACCTCCGTCGTAGTCGCGCGCCAGAAACTCGGCAGTAGCATCGTTCGACAGGTGACCGACACGCGAGAGTACACGCTGTTTGACGCTCCAGGGGTAAGGTCCGTCACGCAGCATCTCAAGATCGTGATTTGACTCCAGCAAAAGCACGTCAATCCGCTTGAGCGCGGCCTTCACGTTGGGCGGCATATAGCCCAGATCCGTCGCGATCGCCATGCGGATTCCCTCGGACTCAAAGACGAAGCCGCAGGGATCGGCGGCGTCGTGCGGCGTCGTGAAGGGCGAGATATCGATGTCTCCGATGGAAAACGGCGTTCCGGCACGAAAGTATTCGACGGCGGGAAGGTAGGTCGGATCGGCTTTGACGGAAGAAGGCAGGGCGGCAGTCGCCTCTTCGTCGCAAACGTCTTCGTTTTCTTCGACTTCCACATCCGCCGAGGAGTGGTTTACCAGCGGGTCGAGCGTCGCGGCCTCGGCGGAGATGCTGGCGATCGCCTCAAACTGAGCCGCGCCCGTCGCCGCGGCATCGAGTTCCTGCACGGGAATGGCTGCGGTCGTAGCTTGCGCACGGGCTGCCTTTTCCTTTTGCAGATGATCGAGCCACTTGGCGTAAGTCATGGTGGTCTTTGGAGTTAGCATCCGAACCCAGGCCCGGTGCGTGGGCTCGGTGAAGAAGACGGGGATGCGCAGACGACGCGCGAGGACGGCAAGGCCGTCGATGTGGTCATGGTGCTCGTGCGTGATGAGGATGGCGTTGAGCTGGGCTGGGTCTTCGCCGGCGATGGCCATGCGGCGCAGCAACTCCCGGCAGGAGAGCCCTGCGTCCACCAGGACGCGGGTGCGGCCTGACGAGATGACTGTGCTGTTGCCTTTTGAGCCCGAGGCTAGGACGGTCATGCGCATTTGGTTAACAATACGCCGTCCGCGAAGGGGGAACAAACGGTTGCAATCGGGCGTGTGGACGAGGTTAATTGTGTCGATTCCGAACGTTTTGCGAGCATTTCAGGAAATGGCTCACTCACTCCTTGTCAGAATGTTGGCATTTGTGGGGTTTTGTGGTCATTTTCGGGTTTTTATGGGGTTTTCTTTGGGTTTCTTCGGGGTTTACCTGCAATTTTCGGGACGGTAAAACGTGGGCAAATGGATGGATTCTGTGGCCAGAGGTACGGTAAATGACGGTCAGTGTTTGAGGACAGTTGCGAGCAACGTTGCGAGACCGTTCCAGGCGATCTGAACGCCGATACAGACCAGGATGAAGGCGACGACGCGCAGGATGCCGTGGGCCGTCGCGGGGGAGATTTTCCGGGTGACCGCGGGGGCGTAGGCGTAGCAGACGTAGACGAGGCCGCTGAGCAGAAGGACCGCGAGGAAGATGCCCAGATGACCGAGGAGGGAGTTGGTCAGAGTGTGGTTGTCGACGCGGGCGGTGAGGGTGAGCATCGCAACGAGGGTGCCGGGGCCGGAGGTGACGGGGAAGGTGAAGGGGTAGAAGGCCTTCTGCTCGAGGGCCCGAGTGCCGAACTCGTCGACGGCTTCTGTCTCGTCGCGTTTATCGCGAATGCTTGCGGTGGAGTCGGGCTCGTTGAGAACGGACCACCCGATGGAGGCGATGACGATGCCCCCCGAGAGCTGCACGATGGGCAGCGAGATGCCGAAGAACTTGAGGATCGCCGAGCCGAGAAGCTCAATGATGGCGAGGAAGATGACGTTGTTGATGGCGATGCGGCGCGCGAGGGAGCGGTAGGTCTGCTGGGGCGCGTCGCCTACCAGACCGAGGAAGACCAGGGCCGAACTGAAGGGATTGATGAGGGGCAAAAGGGCCGAAAAGGCCAGTAAGAACGACTCCCAGACTTGCATGACTCTTCCCCCCTTTCTGTCCTGCCGGACGGGACCGCTCCGCGCGGTGCGGTCCCTGTGTGACATGTATGCCGGTTTTGCCGGTTCAAGAGGTGCCGGTCCTCGCGTTGCTCGACGTTTCGCTTCCGCGGAGGTGCTTCAGGGTTTGCGGACGGCCTGGATGTCTTCGAGGAGGATGGATTGGCCGGCTTCCGCGGTCTTCAGCGTGCCGTCGGGGAGACGCTCGACGGGGAGGAAGAAGACGTCGGGGTTGTCCTCTCCCTCGTAGACGAAGAGGGGCGTGGCGAGGAAACGGGTTCCATCGAGGGCCTCGATCTCGATGACCTGGTCAATGCTGGCGTTGAGTAGGGCTTGGTGTTCAGGGGTCATGGTTCGTTGGTTCCTTGAAGGGTGAGTCTATCAGGGGGCAGTTCCACAGTGCTGAAGCGCGGCCTCATCGTCTTCGATACTTTTCCCTGCAGAGAGGATCGTCGGCCCCGAGTGTTCCGCGAGTGGCTGCTGAGGATGTCGATGGAGCCGCCCGGCCTCGGGTACCGTGGTGGAGAAGGGATGAACGGCTGAGGCAGGTGGAACGCGCCGGGGTCCTTCGACTGCGTCGTTCGCGATGAAACTGCGAACGACTTCGCTCAGGGTGACAGGGTTATGGGGTTGTGGGCTTGAGAGGTGCGAGGAAGGTGAGGACGGCTTGCTGAAGGGCGATGCGCTGGCCGGAGTAGGAATGGTCCGTGGTGAGATGGAGCGTCTGGACCCTGGTGCCGCCGGCCTGCCGGATGGCGGCGGTGACGGCGTCGTTCGAGGGCGCCAGGCCGTCGTCGGAGGTGAGGACGAGGACCGGGCGGGTGGCGAGCAGAGGAGCGAGTTGGACGGGAGTCCAGTCGGCGCGGTTGGCGAGGACCTCTTTGGCGAGTGCCTCGGGGCTGGTACCGGCGAGGGGCGCCATGCCTTCGGCTGCCAGGCCTTTGGCGATCATCGGGATGGCCATGGTTTCCATCTCGGGGGTGACCTTCGCGGCGCGGCCGACCATGTCGGCGGCGGAGAGGAGGACGATGGCCTTGATGGCGGGATCGTGCGCGCCGACGTAGCGGGCTACGAAGCCGCCCATGCTGTGGCCCACGAGCGCGATGTTTGCGGGATCGGAGTGGAGGCGTTTGGCGTTGGCCGGATCGCGGAGGTAGGCGATGGCGGTCTGGGCGTCTTCGAGGCAGTGGGTGAAGGAGAATTCGCCGGGCGAGCCCCAGGAGCCTCGGTAGTTGAAGAAGAGGACGTTCCACCCGGCGCGGCGGAGGCTCTGGGCGAGGTCGAGGTTCTTCTCGTTGCCGGGGAAGCCGTGAAGCAGGACGACGGTGGGGTGGGACGAGGGGCCGGCGGCTACGTAGACGATCGCGTTGAGGAGGGCTCCGTGGCTGGGGAGCTGGAAGGTCTCGAAGCGGGCTGGGTTGGCCTTGTCGGGGGCCGGATCCTGCGTGATGGCGGCCATGACCGCCGCCGAGGGCTGCTGGGCGTGGAGGGTGGGGGTGGCCAGGAGCACGAGGGCGGCGATCAGGGGATGCAGACGCATGGAATCTCTCAGATGGCGGCTTTGACGGGCGCGAGGAAGTTGACGACCGAGCGCATGACGATCTCGTTGCGTTGATTGTAGGTCAGGGTGCGGGTGCGGACGATGCCGAACTCCTTGCGGGACTGGGAGTGGCGGACGCCGAGGACTTCGATCTCGGAGCGGATGGTGTCGCCGGGGCGGACGGGCTGGGTCCAGCGGATCTCTTCGACACCGGCGCCGATCATGCCGCCGAAGACCTGAATGGTCTGCACGCGCATGCGCATGACGATGGCGGCGGTGAGCCATCCGGAGGCGGCGAGCCCCTTGAAGAAGCTGCCCTCGCCGGCGGCCTCATCGAGGTGGAAGGGTTGCGGGTCGTACTTGGTCCCAAACTCTTTGATCTCTTCGGCGGTGATCTTGGTGCCGCCGGTGGATGCGAACTGCTGGCCGACGTAAAAGTCTTCGAAGTAGAGCTCTTTCATCGCGCCATCATAGCAGCTAGGCGTGTGCGTCTTTCGGAGAAGAGGCGTAGGTCTCAAGCAGAAGCGTGCAAGCGACAGCGACGAGGGTACAGAGTTCGCCATAGATGCGGGTCTCTGTGAGCACACCGTAGAAGCACATGACGATAAACCAGATCGGGATGATCAGCATATAGGCCGCAACGCGCGTGTCCGGAATACGCCTGCGCAACAAGAAGACGACCGGAAGCAGGAAACCGCAGCCGCTGAGAAGTTGGGGCCAGTTGTTGGGATACAGGAGATAGGGCCTGTTGTAGCCGAGGCGCAGGAAGTCCTGGCTGCGGTCGTTGAGCTGGAAGAAGTGGCCCAGGAGGAGCTTGACACCGATCCAGATGGCGGAGAGGAGGGCTAGCTTAAGCCAGGGGAGGCGCTTCCACGGCAACCTTGCCGGGTTGAGCGTCGTCATCGGAGCGAGAGCGTCCAGCGCGACGAGAGGGATGAGGAACATGGTCGTTTCGCGGTTGAAAGAACCCACGAGCATGACGAGGAGCAGAGGGAGGAACTTGCGTTGGTAGACGAAGAATAGCCCGGCGGTGAAGAACGCCACGGACAGCATGTCGTAGGGATAGTAGAGATTCGCCTCAGAATGGAGGACGTAGCTCCAGACCAAGGCGAAGATGAGGATGGGGTACCAGAGCAGGGAGAACATGCCGTTTTTGGTCGTGGCTCGGTAGAAACGATGGCAGAAGAAGGAGAAGACGGCAAAGGCGACCAGGTCGATGAGGAGGAGCCAGATCTGGTTCGCGTTGGCGAAGGCTCCGGCATGTCCCTTGACGATGGAGGCTGGAATCGGAATGTGTTCCAACAATCGGATCAAGAAGATGGGAAGAACGCGCCGCTGGAAGGGAAGGCGTTCGGTGCCTGCGAGGTAACTGGAGATCTTGAGGTATTGCACCGGAATGAGCAGGTGAACCCGGACGAAGAAGTAGCCGACGAAAGCAAACAAAGCATAGACGCCAGCGCGACCCCATGCACTGACACACCATGGACGCGTGGAGTTTGGGGCTCCCAGGCTCGAATCCGGCTCGGATGACATGGGTAGAGTATGCCATGGAGACGATGCTTCTAATACCGGTAAAAGCCTCTGCCGGATTTGCGGCCGAGCCAGCCGGCGTCGACCATGCGGACGAGGAGCGGGCAGGGGCGGTATTTGGGGTCGCCGAGGCCTTCGTGGAGGACACGGAGGATGTCGAGGCAGACGTCGAGGCCGATGAAGTCTGCGAGGGCGAGCGGGCCCATGGGATGGGCCATGCCGAGCTGGAAGACCTGATCGATGGCCGCAGGGGTGGCGACGCCCTCCATGACGGAGAAGACAGCTTCGTTGATCATCGGCATGAGGACGCGGTTGGAGACGAAACCGGGGGCGTCGTTGACCTCGACGGGGGTCTTGCCGAGCTGGAGGGCGAGGGCATGGACGCGGTCGTAGGTGTCCTGTGAGGTTTGCAGGCCGCGGATGACTTCGACGAGCGCCATGACGGGGACGGGGTTGAAGAAGTGCATGCCGATGACCTTGTCCGGGCGCTGGGTCTGGGCGGCGAGTTTGGTGATGGAGATGGAGCTGGTGTTGCTGGCGAGGATGGCTTCTTCCGGGAGGATCTTGTCGAGGGCGCGGAAGAGCTCGGATTTGATGGGGAACTGTTCGGTGGCGGCTTCGACGAGGAGGGTGGCGGGGGCCAGGGCTTCGCGGTCGAGGGTGGGGATGATACGGGAGAGCGCGACGACGGATTCGGCGGGGGTGAGTTTGGATTTGGCGACTTCGCGGGCGAGGTTTTTCTCAATGGCGGCGAGGCCACGGTCCAGGAAAGACTGCTGGATGTCGTAGAGGAGGACCGGGAAGCCGGCGCGGGCGAAGACGTGGGCGATTCCGTTGCCCATGGTTCCTGCTCCGGCGACGGCAATGGTGGGCGTTGGCTCCATTGGGGGGAGTTTAGCAGGGTGAGGGGTGGGTTGGCCTGTGGGGGAGCGTTGGTGCCTTCCTTGGAATCAGGCTTATTTTGACTGCGGACGAGATGACGATTTCGCGGATATAGGTTGCGGGAACAGGAGTTGCGAACTTTCTTCTTGACCGTGGGGGAAAACCCACTACTATTTGGTTGTGGATCAATTGGGTACTACCTTTGCAGCTTTATCGGATCCCACCCGTCGGGCGATGATCGAACGTCTCTCGGTTGGGCCTGCTTCGGTACGTGGATTGACGGAACCGTTTGCACTCTCGCAGCAGATGATTTCAAAACATATCGCCTCCCTGGTACGGGCGCGGATTGTCGTGAAGACGAAGCGTGGGCGAGAGAGTGTGTGCATGCTGCGGCCGGAGGCGATCAAGACGGTCAGCGAGTGGGCGATGAGCTATCGGCGGTTCTGGGAAGAGAGTTTCGACAAGCTGGATGTGGTCGTGAGTGAAATGAAAAAGGCGGAGGCCAAAGATGCAAGAGAGCGCAGGTAACGAGATAGAGCGGATGGTCGTTACACGAATTTACGATGCCCCACGCGAGCTGGTTTGGAAGGCGTGGACGGACCCGAAGTACGTGATGCAGTGGTGGGGGCCGAAGGGCTTTACGGCACCCGTTTGCAAGATGGATTTTCGTGTGGGGGGAAGACTTCTCTGCTGCATGAGAGCTCCGGATGGGCAGGAGTTCTGGAATGCGAGTGAGTACCACGAGATTGTGGTGCACGAGAAGATCGTTTCCTCGATGTACTTTTCGGACGCGGAGGGAAACAAGATCGATCCTGCGGAGCTGGGCATCGAACACGAGGCCATCGACGGGGCGTACGACGTGACCCTCTTTGAGGATCTTGGAAACGGCCAGACGAGGCTCACCTTCATTGGCAATGAGCCGCTGGAGAGCGCGAAGAACAGCGGTCAGATGGAGGGCTGGATCCAGATACTCGACAAACTTGCCGAGGTTCTTGCGGGGCTCGTGCAGGCGCAGTAGTCCGTTGCCAAGGGTTGGGCCGGGCGCAGAACAGATGTTCTGTGCCCGGGCTTTTTGGGCTTCTGAGGGATAAAGGGATGGCAGGGAGAGGCGCGCCTAGAACTTGTAGATGAGGTCGGCTCCGGCGAAGAACTGGTTGCGGGCTGCGCCGTTGTCGTAGGCTTTCTTGTCCCAGGAGTGGTCGAAGCGGATTTCGGGGCGGAGCATGACGCTCGAGCCGAAGTACTTCGTCGCGTAGAGGGTGTTTTCGGTGTACTTGGTGGCGATGCCGGTGCGCTGGCCCTTCTTGTCGTTGAGCAGGTCGGAGCGGAAGCCGATCATCAGGTGGGGGTTCACTTCCCTGTTGACGTAGTTGACGATGGCGTACTCGGGCGCGGTGCAGGTGAGCTGTCCGGGGGCGCAGAAGGCTCCGTTGGCACCGATCTCGGGTGTGATGGGGTTGACTACGTTGCCGGCTACGTTGGGGACCTGACGCTCGTACATGTACCAGGACTCGGTGGCCATGTGCCACTTGGCGTTGAAGCGGTGGTACCAGGTGGCGTCGTAGTCCTGCAGGTTGTTGTAGGCGTACTTGCCGTCGTTGATGCCGTTGGCGCAGACGTAGACGTTGTCGTGGTTGGTGCCGGTGGAGTAGTTGAGGCAGGCGATGCCGGAGGCCTTGCGGTCGTCGGACCAGGGGGCTACGTCGTGGCCGGCGGAGACGCCGAGCTGGACGATCCACTGTTTCGAGAGCTTCAGGGTTCCGTAGATGCCGGTGTCGGTGAAGGGATCAATGCTGTAGAGGAGCGAGTGGGTCATGTTGTAGTTGTTGGGCGCGAGCTGAGCCTCGATACCGGGGACGGAGAGGAAGCGTCCGATGCGGATGTTGAGGCCCTGCTTCACCGGGAAATAGAGGTCCAGGTACTCGAGGACGGGGTCGAAGCCGTAGCGGCGATTCTTTTGGAGGAGCTGCTGCGAGAAGTAATCCTTGGCGGTGGTGAAGCGGTAGTCGTTGCCGTAGAGGGCAGTGAGGTGGAAGCCGTAGTCGAAGTGGGTGTTCTGGACGGTGTCGGGTTGACGTTCTACGTAGACGACGGCCTGATTCAAGACGACGGAGTTGGGGAAGACGTCGTAGGTGACGGGGAAGTTGTTCTTGTGCGAGGTGCTGTAGTTGAAGCTTGGGGCGATCCAGCCATAGACCTTGACGCGGCTGTTGGGGTGCTTGAGCGCGGTCATGAGGGGGTAGCTGTTGCCGTCGGGGGTGCCGATGATCGGGGATCCGCCGTAGCCCCAGTCGGAGCTGGGAAAGGGTGCGGCGTCGAGGGGAGCGTCAAGGGCCCTGCGGGTGGCGGGGGCCGAGGCGGGGAGGGTATTGTTCCAGTCGTGTTTGTAGTAGCTGGCGATGCGCTCGAAGACGTTTCCGGTGGGTTCCGTCTGGCTTTGGGGGAGGGCTGGGGAGGAGAGTACCAGGGTGGAGGCTAAGGCAAAAAGCGTAGTCATTCCTGCGGAAAAGCGTTTCATACATTCCAATCTGGCCCTCGAACGGTTGTGTTCACGGCCAGACACAACGCTATGCCGAAGTTTGTAAGAAAGGCGTAAGGGATTTGTTTTGAATAAGTAAAGTGCGGTCCTGCCGACGGGCCCTGTGCGTGCGAGAGATCACTTCGCGACTCGTGACTGCTTCGCGTGGGCCTCCGTTGGTCGGCGTGGAATTCAGCGCCTAGCGGACGTGGACGAGGAGGACGGTGACGTTGTCGTGGCCGCCGTTGTAGTTCACGGCCTCGATAAGCTGCTGGCAGCAGGCATTGAGATCGGCCTTGGTGGGAGGCTGAGGGACCTGGGCGAGGAAGTGGTCGATATCCTCGTCGGTGAGTTCGCGGTTGAGGCCGTCGGAGGCGAGCAGGAGGAGGTCGCCGGAGTAGGCGTCGACGGTCTGGATCTCGGGGTCGACGCGGTGGCTGGAGCCCACGGCGCGGGTGATGACGTGGCGGAGGGGGGAGGTTTCGGCCTCGGCGCGGGTGATCATGCCGGCGCGGACCTGCTCCTCGACGACGGAGTGGTCGAAGGTGATGAGGTGGGTGAGGCGGGAGCGGTGGAGGTAGCAGCGGGAGTCGCCGACGTGGGCGATCCAGAGGGTGCCGACGGGGTCGGGGAAGCCCTCTTCGCTGGGGGCGGTGGGGGCGCGGAGCTCGATGGTGAGGCTGACGAGGGTGGTGCCCATGCCCTCGAACTCGTAGGAGGAGTGGGCCTTGCGGTAGACGGTGATGTTGGCGGTACGGATGGCGTCGCGGAGGCGGTCGCCGGGGGTGACGTTGCCGCCCTGCGCCGAGGAGGGCTCCATGGGGGGCATGGCGCCGGAGAGGACGGCGAAGAAGGTCTGAGTGGCGAGATGCGAGGCGATTTCGCCGGCCAGGGCACCACCCATGCCGTCGCAGACGACGAAGGTGGCGAGGTCGGGAGCTGCGTCGCAGGCGTCCTCGTTACCGGCGCGGACGCGACCGCGATGGGTGGACATGGCGAAGACGAAGTCGTTGAGGCCCATAAGTCGGAAGAGGGTACAGGGGGAAACGATACACGGAAGGACGTCCGGATGAAAGCGTGCCGTATTCTGGGGGTCCATGACCACGATTGGGAACAGGATTGTGCAGGGCGAGAATCTTTCGGTGCTGGTGGGGCTCGAGGACGCGTCGGCGGAACTGATCTACGTCGATCCGCCGTTTAACACGGGGCGGCAGCAGATGCGGAAGTCGATGAAGGTGATTACGGATGCGGACGGGGATCGCACCGGGTTTGGCGGGAGGCGGTTCAAGACGGTCGCGGGCGAGCGGCTGGCGGGCTATGCGGATACGTTCGACGACTACCTGGGGTTTCTACGGCCGCGGATGGTGGAGGCGCACCGGATTCTGACGAAGACGGGGTCGCTGTTCTTCCATATCGACTATCGCGAGGTGCATTACTGCAAGGTGATGCTGGATGGGATCTTCGGGCGGGAGTGTTTTCAGAACGAGATCATCTGGGCGTACGACTATGGGGCGCGGTCGAAGACGAAGTGGCCGGCGAAGCACGACACGATTCTCTGGTACACGAAGGACCCGAAGAAGTACACGTTCCACCTGGACGAGTGCGACCGCATTGAGTACATGGCTCCGAAGCTGGTGGGGGCGAAGAAGGCGGCGAAGGGGAAGCTGCCGACGGATGTGTGGTGGCATACGATCGTGTCTCCTACGGGCAAGGAGAAGACGGGGTATGCGACGCAGAAGCCTCTGGGGGTGCTGGAGAGGATTGTGCGGGTGCATTCCAGTCCGGGGGATCGGGTGCTGGATTTCTTTGCGGGGAGCGGGACGACGGGGGAGGCGGCGGGTAAGCTGGGGCGAAGCTTTTTGATGGTGGATGAGAGTAAGGACGCCGTGGCGGTAATGGGGAAGAGGCTGGAGAGGTTTGGGGCCGCGGTGGATGTGGTGAAGAAGCGGGTGGCTAAGGCAAAGGCAAGAACAACTGCGAAGGCAAAAGCAGATCCCTCGCGGGGATGACAAAAAAAGGCAACAGCAAGAACAGACAACAACACGAGCGAAATACGAGATTCAAACGGTTATCGCAGAGGGAGATTGTCCGCTCCGTTCGATGATCTGTGCCTGCATTTCGCTTCGCTCAGGACGAGAAATGTGTCATAAATAACTAGAAATAAAGCACATCATTTTCTGTAAGAGTATGCACGGCTACGAAGAATCAATGGCTTGCACGACTAATCTACACGGAATCTGTACAGAACCAGTCAAACGATGGAGGCGAATACGCCTTTGTTACCGAGAAAGAGGAGCTGAAACCCGGCCTGATTCTTTTCCGACGCGGCGACGTGGACCACCGGATGTGGTACTGCCGCATGAAGATGCCGAAGGCCGACCGCTACAAGACGGTTTCGCTCAAAACAACTGATAGAGAAGCGGCGCGGGAACGCGCCTTCGATCAAGACGCTGACGTGCGGTTCCGTATCCAGCATGACGTTCCTGTGTTCAATCGTCCCTTCCGTGACGTGGCTCGGGAGTATCTGCTGACGCAGGAAGCGCGGGCGAAGCGTGGAGAGATCAGCTCCGCTCGGCCCAAGAAACTCCGTGCCGTCATCGAGAGCACCCTAGATCGGTACGCGGCTTCCACGCAGATCCATCTTATCGGTGACGAACGCTGGGGCGGCTATCCGGCATGGCGGCGGGAGACCGGCGCAACGGCGTCCGGGAAGTTACCGCCGACGCAGTGCAATCCTTCGCGGACCATGAAGCAGAGCGCCGCACCAAGGTTTAACGAACCTTGGGCATCAGAGTACTGAAGCCAATTGAAATCAAACCTTCCGAAGAACGGGTAGTTCCTTTCATCAGCGACTCCACCATCCGCTTCGAGATGTCCATCTTCGGCGCGGTGATGAACTACGCGGTGAAGAAACGCTATGTCCCAGCAAGCCAGCGTTTCGACGAGCGCCCGAAGCTCAAGACTATGCGGCGTGACGAGTTCACGCTGGAGGAATATCGCAAGCTCCACACCGTAGGCCGAAAGTGGATGGGCGAGGCTGACAAGCCTTCGAGCGTCTGGTATCGGACTGTTACCTACAACATGATTTTGATCGCCTGCAATACCGGCATGGGGCGGCGGAGATGAAGAATCTCCGCTGGCGCGACATCATGCCTGCAAAAGACCGGGAGGGCCGCGAGATTGTTGTCTTGTTCGTGCAAGGCAAGGGCAAATCGCGCAAGCTGGTAGCTCCCAAGAGCGTCGGAGAATATTTAGAAGGCATCCGTGCGATTTCCAAAGCTACGGAAAAGGACGACCGCGTGTCTACCAACATCACAGGCAAGCCTGCAAAAACTCTTTGCAGCAGCCTGATTGCCGACTTACTGAACGAAGCAAATCTGCGCGAAGGCACGCAGGGTGTGCCACGCTCGACTTATTGCTTCCGGCACACGTATGCCACACTCCGCTTGCAGGAAGGCGTGGACGTGTATTTCCTTGCGAGCAGATGGTAACCTCCGTCCACATGATCGAAAGCCACTATGGACATGTGAACACCATCAAGCATGCCGATCGCGTGTTGCAGGGCATGGCTGGATGGGAACTGCCGCAGCCGGACGAGACCAAGCCAGGGCATCGAAGGCGGCGGAGACGCACGATAAAGGCAACCGAGGTCAGCGCCAGAGGCCGCGCTGACCGTGAACCTCCCGAAGCCGTCTTTAGCCGGAGCCGCTGGCGGAGACTGACGCAGGGAGGTAATAGTCCCCATGTCCGGCCCGGACTCTCCTCACTGAAATTTTTGATTTGCCGCTGCCCCGCCGGGGCGTTCTAGCGGCAAATCTCCGCGCACGAGCCGCCGCTGGCGGCTGTTGTTAGTGCAGCGTGAAATTGATTCGATCTATCGGTAATCCAGGCCGCTCAATCCAGGATGAAGTGGTGGGCGACATTGAGACATTCGATCCGCCGAAGCAAAGAGTCGCGGCACTGCCCCGACTTGCAACGGGCGGCGCGGATAGAGAGAAGGTCGAACTGGCGATTGATGTGGTACAGTCTCAGGTTCATAAAGCCTCCGAGGTGACCCAAAGGGGTCCCTGCTAGAGGCATCCGGAAGTTCAAGAAAGCCAAAACGCTGCTTCGCATCGGGAGAAGAAATGACACACCATCCCCGAAGATCCAATCTTCACCCTAGCGTCGAGCAGCGTGGTCCTCACCATGGCACCCGTCTCGAGTGCCATGGGACAGTCTGCCGGAGAGTAAAACATCGTCACTTCAGTATCTCTGAATGTTAACGCCCTAGACTATGATCCATGCTCACCTTCGCGCACACCCGATCGGATCGAGACCCTTCTACCTGGCAGCTCTTGGAAGAACATCTGCAAAGAGTTGGAGATCTAGCGAGTCGCTTCGCCCCTCCGGATCTGCAATCGCTCGCGCTCACCGCTGGGCGGTGGCATGATCTCGGAAAATATCAATCTGCGTTTCAGCTCTATCTAGGCTCTCAGCCCGAGGCCTCGAACGAGAGCAACCTGAAATTCTCTTCGGTACCTCATTCTGCGGCTGGTGCGGCACTGGCGCTCGAACGCTTCTCAGACACCGATGCGCGCGCTTTGCTGCTGGCGCTGGCAATCGAGGCGCATCATGGCGCTCTGAAATCTTCCCATGCGATCTTCGACGTAACCCGGCAGCGCGGTATGCCGCTGCTTGAGGCTGCGCGCCGGGGTGGTGTTCCCGCGGAGTTGGAGTTGGAGTTCCCAACCTCGCCGAGGACGCTCTCCGCACTTGCCGTGCGTATGCTCTTCTCCGCGCTGATCGACGCGGATCTTCTCGACACAGAGCGGTGGGATAGAGGGTACGAACGTGCCGCAAACGGCGATTCCTTGCCGGCGCTCCGAGATCTCGTCCGTGCCGCCTGCGAAGCGAGGATCGCAGACTCGGCGACGAGAGCAGGCAGCCCCGCCGAACACGCACTCGCCGACATGCGCCGGCAAGTCTACAAAGCCTGCGTTACAAACGCCGCTGCGCCCGTCGGAGCCTTTACGCTTACGGTCCCAACCGGCGGAGGCAAGACGCTGAGCGGGCTGGCCTTCGCGTTGCATCATGCCGTAGAGCATGGACTACGACGCGTCATTGTGGTGGCTCCCTATACCTCCATCCTCGAGCAGACGGCAAAGGTCTATCGGCAGACGCTGGGTGAGCATAATGTCCTGGAGCACCACTCCAACCTCACGCCCACGCAGGATACGGACCGCAATCGCCAAGCCTCCGAGAACTGGGACGCACCGGTGATCGTCACAACCAACGTGCAGTTACTCGAGAGCCTTCACGCGGCGCATAAGAGACCGTGCCGCAAGCTGCATCGCATCGCTCAAAGCGTCGTCCTGCTTGACGAGGTGCAAACCTTTCCCGTCGGGCTGCTACAGCCGATCCATGCCGTGCTGAAGCGTCTGGTGGAGCAGTTTGGCACGACCGTGGTGCATATGACCGCGACCCAGCCCTTGCTGACCAGCGCAAAGAGCATTCTCAATCCTTCAGTCCAGATGTCGATGACGGAGATAGTCCCAGAGCCCGAACGGCACTTTGCCTCAGTCCGGAACCGCTTCACGATGGAGCGGCTCGGCGACCTGTGTGTTCCGCTGGCTCCGGAGGATCTCGCCGTTGCGGTCGGTATGCATCCGACCGCTCTCGTCATCACACACCGTCGGGAGGATGCGGCCGATCTGGCGGAGTTGTTAGGTCACGACTGTCTTCATCTTTCGGCTGCGATGTGTGCGGAGCATCGTACGGTGGTGCTTGATGAGGCGCGCCGCCGTCTTCTGCATGGCAAGCCCTGTCTGCTGGTGGCGACGCAGCTCATTGAGGCCGGCGTCGATATTGATTTTCCCGTTGTCTTCCGCGCGCTTGCGGGGCTGGAGACGTTGGCCCAAGCCGCAGGCCGCTGCAACCGGGAGCTTCGCTTGTCATCCCCAGGCCGCTTCCTGGTGTATCGAGCGGGTAAACGCACCGCGGAAGGTACGGTCGTTGACTCGCCACCACCACCGGGTTCGCCGAGACTGGGTCGCGATGTAGCGCTGACTTACTTTGAAGGCACCGATCCGGATCTGCAGGACCCGCACCTCTTCCCCGCGTACGCTCGTCGCGTCTTCAGGAAGCAGGAGACCGACTTGCATGGTCTTCTCAAGATGGAGGACGATCTCGACTTTCCTGCTGTCGCCGAGCACTTTCGCATGATCGATGAGGCGACGATCAGCGTGGTGGCTTCGTATGGCGAGGCTCACGGGCTGGTAGCGGAGATGCGCCGTTCCGGCCCGACGCGCGATGGATTTCGCACGCTTCAACGGTTCACGGTGGGGCTGCGCGAACGGCAGTTCGATGCAATCTTCGCCGCCGGCTGGCTTGAACCCGTATTCGAACCGGGCAGGGAGAGCACACGCTTCGAGACGCTGTGGACCCTCCGCGAGGGGGCGAGCAACGTGTACGATTCGCGCTTCGGTTTCTATGCCAAGGATGGCAAGGTAGCTTTGCGCCCCTTGATCGCCTAGCAAGTAAGGTTTCGCTACGGTACTGGACAGCGAACCTACTTTGCTACTCCTCCTACGCACCTCTGCCCCGTACAGTCCTCTCATTACGGAAAACAAGGAACGTATGCACTCCAGAGATTTTCATGTGCGCATCCACGGTTCGCTGGCATGCTTTTCGCGACCGGAGTTTTCGACCGAACGAGTCTCCTACGATCTGATTACGCCCTCTGCTGCGCGCGGGGTGATTGAGGCCGTGCTCTGGAAGCCGGCGATCCGCTGGCAGATTCTCAGCGTCGCCCTGCTCAGGACGGTGCGATGGTTGCCGTTCCGGCGCAACGAGGTCAACTCACGCGTCTCCACGCGCAACGCACTGTCTGCTTCAAACGGCGGCCCGGCGATGCCGGATTTCTACGCAGATGAAGACCGTGCGCAGCGCAATACACTCGCCCTGCGCGATGTCGACTACGGCGTGGTCGCGCGGTTCACGATGACTGCGAAGGCCGGGTCCGGTGACAATGTGCGCAAGTTCGAGGAGATGTTCGAGCGGCGCCTGGAGCGTGGGCAGCAGCACTTCCAGCCCTATCTTGGGTGTCGTGAGTTTCCGGCCTCGGTCGAGCCCTGGGACGGGAGTGGCATTCTGGAAGACGAGTCGCGCGATCTCGGCTGGATGCTCCACGACATCGACTTCGGCGCGATCCACGCCGGAACGATCGCGAACGAGGCCTACTTCTTCCCCGCGGCACTGCGCCACGGGGTGGTCACGGTTCCGGAGCGGCGCGCATGATTCTGCAATCGCTGCGCGAACTCGCCCTGCGCGAGGGCCTGGTCGACGATCCCGCCTTCGAGAGCAAACCGGTGCGCTGGGTCATCGAACTGCATCGCGATGGCCGTTTCCGCCAGCTCTACGACACAAACACACCGGAGACGCTGCCCGCCGGCAGCAAGAAGAGGCCGCGCTCGGAGGCCAAGTTGATGGTCATTCCTCGGCGGCAGGTTCGATCCTCGAGGGTCAAGGCGAACTTTCTCGTTGACAATGCCAAATATGTGCTTGGCCTTGACGCTACAGGAGCCTCAGACGATCCGAAGAATATCGAGCGTCACGCAGCCTACCGCCAGCTGCTGGAGCGCGCTGCAGGAACCGACGCGCCGCCCGAGCTTGCGTCACTGCTTGCGTTTCTTTCCAACGAGACCGAGCGTGCCAAGTGTACCGTCGCCCTCCTCGGCTATAAGGATTTCGCCGACAACGATCTCTTTACCTTCAGCGTTGAAGACGAAGAACTGCACGAGCTTGAGGCGTTGCGGTTGCACTGGAGCGAGAGCGTTGGTCCGGAGCAGGAAGATCCTGCGAAGATCCAGTGCCTGGTTTGCGGCGAGGCGCGTACGCCCGCCGCCATCCACAATCAAATCCAGATCCGAGGTGGCTCTACCAGCGGTGTTCCGATGGTTAGCTTTAACTCGGAGGCTTTCGAGAGCTACGGCTGGTCCGGCAACGCCAACGCCCCCGTATGTAGCGAGTGCATGACCGCCTATGTTGAGAGCCTGCGCCGACTCACCCGGCAGCGCTACATCAACCCGCGCACGGGCAACCTTGCGGGAGCGCTCAACACCGTGTTGAACGGCGACACTACAGCCGTCTACTGGGGGGACAACGATGATCCACTCATCGAAGGGCTCGCCTTGCTTCGCGACGAGCCGAAACGGGTCACCGAGTTGCTAAGCACGCCGCGCGAGGGAACAAAGCTCGCACTCTCGAATGCCGCGCGGTTCTATTGCCTCATCCTGACCGGGGTGCAGGGCCGGGCTATCGTACGGCGCATCCATACCGGCACGGTAGACGAGGTCGACCGCAACCTCCGCCTCTACTTCGCGGCCATCGATGTGGATCGTTTCGATCGTGATACGCCATTGCCACAGTTCCGTTTGTTGAAGTCGATGGTGCTGAACGGCGAGCTCGACCGCCTGCCTGCGGAGTTGGCGACCGAGCTATGGCTCGCCGCACTCTTCGCGCAACCGCTCTCGCGCAGCTTCCTGACTGGGGTGGTCACGCGCATTCGTGTCGAGCAGCAGGACCTCCGCAAAGGCCAGCGCAAGCTAAGCCCCGAGAGGGCCGCGCTGCTGCATTTTTACTTTGTCAGCAACGGCCTATCCGCATCGACCGGAGAAAAGATCACGCACACCGAGGAGACCATGAAAAAGGGACTTGACGTAGACAGCACGGAGAAGGCCTATGTCTTCGGCCGTGTGCTGGCCGTGTCGGAGCGTATGCAGGCGCTGGCGCAATCGCAGGGCCTCAACCGTACCGTGGTCGATCGCTTTTACAGTATGGCCTCGATACGGCCCGGTGTCGTGCTGACCGAATTGCTGAAGCTTTACCGCTACCACCTGGCCAAGGCAAAACGAGACATTCCGGGAATGGCCATTAAGACCGACCGTGAGTTTGGCAGGTTGTTGTCTCTTCTCAGTCCGGAAGAGTTGCAGGATGCACTGACTTTGGAAGAACAGGGTCGCTTCGGCCTGGGCTACTACCACCAAAGGCAAAGCTTCTTCCGCAAGGCCGACGGCGTCGCGCCCACTGATAACGCACCATCCACTGAAGAGGAGACCGCAGCATGAACCGCCCCGAGTTCACACAGGATACCGTCCTTGAGAAGCGCTACGAAATCGTTCTGCTGTTCGACGTGCGCCATGGCAATCCCAACGGCGACCCCGACGCCGATAACGCGCCACGGGTCGACCCCGAGACTGGTACAGGCCTCGTCACCGATGTGGCGATCAAACGCAAGATTCGCAACTATGTCGGATTGACACGCGAATTTGCAGCGCCGAACAATATCTTCGTCAAAGAACGCGGCATTCTCGCGAACGAGCAACGCGAGGCCTACAAGGCGTTGGGCGTGGAGCCGGACGGCAAGTCTGTCGACAAGGCCCGCGCCTGGATGTGCCAGAACTACTTCGACATTCGCACCTTCGGAGCGGTGATGACGACCGGCAAGGCGGAGGCAGAAGCCGATGCCGCCATCGGGGCCGGCAAGAAGGCGAAGGGGCAGACCCGTTTGTGGAACTGCGGACAGGTGCGCGGTCCTGTGCAGTTCGGTTTCGCAACCTCCATCGACCCCATCACCAGCATCGCCCACACCATCACGCGCGTTGCCCTCACCAACCCCGGCGATGCGGGTGGCGAAGCCGTGATCAACGAGGCCGGCGAGGAGAAGGCGTCCTCCGGACAGATGGGTCGGAAGCACGGCGTCGCCTATGGACTCTATCGCATGCACGGCTTCATCTCGCCCTTTCTTGCAACGCAGACCGGCTTCACCGAGAAGGATCTGGGCACACTGCTGGAAGCGTTGACCAACCTCTTCGATCATGACCGCTCCGCGACGCGCGGCGAGATGTCGGTGTGCGGTCTCTGGCTCTTTGAGCACAAGGACAAGCTGGGCAATGCCCCGGCCCACAAGGTTCTCGCGACGGTCGAACTACCAAGCGTCCCAAATGCCCGCAGCTTCGCCGAGTACCAAGCCAAGGGGATCACCGAGCCGGTAGAGGGTGCGGAGGCTCTGTCCGGCGTCACCGCCTGGCGCTATGTTTGAAGCCTCACCCATGACGGTGCTGCAGGAGCCCCTGCCTCTCAGTGGCTTGCAACATCTTGCCTTCTGCCCACGTCAGTGGGCGCTCATCCACCTGGAGCAGGCGTGGGCGGAGAACCGGTTGACCGCCGAAGGCCGCCTGCTGCACGAGCGTGCGGACCTTCCTGGACAGGTGCGCAGGCGTGATCTGCGCACCGTACGCGGTCTCGCGCTCGAAAGCCGCCGCTTGCGGCTGACCGGCCGGGCCGATGTCGTCGAGTTCCGTCCGGAGCCCTTTCCCGTAGAGTACAAACGCGGCAAGCGCAAGCCGACCGACTGCGACCTAGTACAGCTCTGCGCGCAGGCTCTTTGTCTTGAAGAGATGCTTGCCTGCGCCGTGCCGCGCGGTGCCATCTTTTATGGTGAGCCACGCCGGCGCATCGACGTGGACTTTACACCGGAGCTTCGCGCCCGGACCGAAACGTTAGCGGCTACGATGCACGGTCTCTATGACGCACGCATCACGCCGCCCGCACAACCAAGCAGGCACTGCCGCAGTTGCTCCCTGGTCGACGTATGCCTGCCGGAGTCCACAGCAACCACCGCTGTTGCCGCGCGCTGGCAGGCCGCCCAACTTCGCGCGTTGCGCCAAAGCGAGTAATCGATGCGCAAACTCCTCAATACGCTGCATGTCATGACACAGGGTGCCTATCTTCATCGAGACGGCGAAACCGTATCGGTCAGGGTGAATGCAGAGTACAAACTACGCATTCCTGTCCACACGTTAGAGGGCCTTGTCTGCTGGGGCCAAGTCTCCTGCTCTCCGCCCGTACTCGCGCTCTGCTGCGAACAAGGGGTGTGCATCACCTTCCTCACAGAGCAAGGGCGCTTTCTGGCGCGCGTCAACGGCCCGGTCAGCGGCAACGTCCTGCTCCGTCGCCAGCAGTATCGTATGTCCGACGGAGGCGAAGCGGCCCTCCCTCTGGTTCGGAGCATCGTCACCGCCAAGATTGCTAACAGCCGCACCGTGCTCATGCGCGCCGCGCGAGAGAGCGCCGACAGCGAGCGCCAACTCGCCCTGCGCGAAGCCGCAAGCCGCCTCTTGTGGATTGGACTCGATGCAAACCGTGCCGCTTCGATCGACGAGGCACGTGGTCATGAAGGGCTGGCCGGACAGATCTACTTCTCGACCTTCGACGCCATGATCGCCGGAGAGCCGGAGGCCTTTCACTTTGGCGGACGCTCCCGTCGCCCTCCGCTAGACCGTGTCAACGCTCTGCTTTCCTTCGTCTACGCCCTATTGCGCCACGATATCGAGTCTGCGCTTGAGTCCGTGGGTCTGGACCCAGCTGTCGGATTCCTGCACACCGACCGCCCCGGCCGGCCAAGCCTCGCGCTTGACATGATGGAAGAGCTGCGCAGTTCGCTGGCCGATCGCCTGGTACTGACGCTCATCAATCGTCGCCAGGTGCAGTCCGACGACTTCACTCTGCAGGATGGAGGGGGCGTGCTACTGGAAGAAGCCACGCGCAAGGCTGTCGTGGCCGCATGGCAGACACGCAAACAGGAGGAGATTGAGCACCCCTTCCTGAATGAACGCATCCCGCTTGGTCTCGTCCCCTACACGCAGGCCCTGCTCTTGGCCAGGCACATTCGCGGCGGCCTCGATGGCTACCCAGCCTTTCTCTGGAGGTAAGAAACGGTGCTCGTTTTAGTCAGCTATGATGTGAGCACACGGGACGAAGCTGGCCGCCGAAGGCTGCGACGCGTTGCCAGACTATGTGAGGATCGCGGGCAACGCGTGCAGAACTCAGTATTCGAATGCCTCGTCGATGCAGCCCAGTGGGTCACTTTCCGCGCCTCGCTAGTCAAGGAGGCGGACGCGCAACAGGATAGTCTGCGCTTTTACTTTCTTGGAAACGAATGGAAACGGCGCGTAGAACATGTAGGCGCCAAACCCTCGTATGACCCGCAAGGCCCCATGATTCTATGAAACCAAGGATCTTTGGTCACGGTTTGGTGATCATCCATTGCGACTTCGTGTGATGCGCGGACCACAAGCGAACACCCTCTGAGTGAGAGATCCGCGTTTGTACGAACTCATTTGAAGTCAGCACCTTTGCTTGTGGCAAGCATAAATTGATCCATGACGACCAAGCTTCTTGCCATCGATCCGCGAAAGCTGCATCCTAAGTACGCACGGCTGAATGAGTTAGAGAAGCCGACGTCGCTCCCCTCGTAGGAGCGTGGATTGAAACTCGCCGTGAATCTTCCGATCACACAGAACTACGAACGTCGCTCCCCTCGTAGGAGCGTGGATTGAAACTCATCAATTCAGTTGTATGTTTCAATCCGCGCCGGTCGCTCCCCTCGTAGGAGCGTGGATTGAAACTTCTTCGAGCATTTGCTGGAGCCAATCCTCGTGAGTCGCTCCCCTCGTAGGAGCGTGGATTGAAACCGAAAAAGAAAAAGACCGCGTCGGCGGCCTTCCGTCGCTCCCCTCGTAGGAGCGTGGATTGAAACGGTTCAGGCAGTTAATTAGGGCACTTAAAAAGTGTCGCTCCCCTCGTAGGAGCGTGGATTGAAACACTCATCGTGGCGATGGCCTGCCGGTTGCCCGTCGTCGCTCCCCTCGTAGGAGCGTGGATTGAAACCATGCAAATACGCCGTGAGATAAAAGGTGAAGAATGTCGCTCCCCTCGTAGGAGCGTGGATTGAAACATCGCATTCGGCTTGTGCTTCCTCTTTCGTAGCGTCGCTCCCCTCGTAGGAGCGTGGATTGAAACATGGAGTGCCTGATCGAGCGCAAAGACAGGCGCAAGTCGCTCCCCTCGTAGGAGCGTGGATTGAAACGCATCCAACCGCAACATTATTGTGTTTGCATGTTGTCGCTCCCCTCGTAGGAGCGTGGATTGAAACCGATTGTCTGGTCTGCCACTCCCGCAATCTTCACGTCGCTCCCCTCGTAGGAGCGTGGATTGAAACTCAACAGTTTACGATTGGGAGATAAAGGATGAATTGTCGCTCCCCTCGTAGGAGCGTGGATTGAAACATGAATTTGGGGGTCGCAGATTCTGTGCAGAGCGGTCGCTCCCCTCGTAGGAGCGTGGATTGAAACATGAAATCTCCTTAGAACACGATCCATCGTACATTGTCGCTCCCCTCGTAGGAGCGTGGATTGAAACTTGGGTTATCGGGAGCGCCTATGCAGTCGGGGATGTCGCTCCCCTCGTAGGAGCGTGGATTGAAACCCGCGTGCAAGGGACGCAAGTAAGTAATTCCCCGTCGCTCCCCTCGTAGGAGCGTGGATTGAAACGCGCTCAGTAAGGACGGCTTTCCGTGGCTAAGCTGTCGCTCCCCTCGTAGGAGCGTGGATTGAAACTTCGAACCCGCGTGACGGGCCATGAATGTTTTTCGTCGCTCCCCTCGTAGGAGCGTGGATTGAAACAGTTCGTGGTGTTTGAAGGATTTCGGGAGATACAGGTCGCTCCCCTCGTAGGAGCGTGGATTGAAACACCTCGCGCAGCGGAGACTCGCAGGATAGGCATGTCGCTCCCCTCGTAGGAGCGTGGATTGAAACACCTCCGAGCAGATGGACAAGGCCATTGCCGATGTCGCTCCCCTCGTAGGAGCGTGGATTGAAACAGGCTGAGGCGCGGGACAAGCAGTTAATGGAGATTGTCGCTCCCCTCGTAGGAGCGTGGATTGAAACCCGAGCATCCCGATGGTTGGCCAGCAGACATCGGTCGCTCCCCTCGTAGGAGCGTGGATTGAAACCCTTTGGCCGCGCCGAGAATCGCCGTTGCGGTCGGTCGCTCCCCTCGTAGGAGCGTGGATTGAAACGTCAACACCTGGAACGTATGCTGCGGGCACAGCGTCGCTCCCCTCGTAGGAGCGTGGATTGAAACAATCGCGTCACTGGAACCTACACTGCCCCCAATTGTCGCTCCCCTCGTAGGAGCGTGGATTGAAACTACGTGGCCCCGAACCACGACGCGAACAACAACGGTCGCTCCCCTCGTAGGAGCGTGGATTGAAACTGCCAGACATCTGAGTTGTCGGTGTGGCTCAGTTGGTCGTCGCTCCCCTCGTAGGAGCGTGGATTGAAACAGAGAGTCACGGCGGGCCTCACACCCGCCGCCTCGGTCGCTCCCCTCGTAGGAGCGTGGATTGAAACCTTCCTTGAAGTGAAGGCAGAGCCCAGAGGTCTTCGTCGCTCCCCTCGTAGGAGCGTGGATTGAAACAGTACGGGGAGAGGATGCTTCGGTTCCACCGGCCGTCGCTCCCCTCGTAGGAGCGTGGATTGAAACCACAACCCCAATGAGGTAACGATGCCCGCATATTGTCGCTCCCCTCGTAGGAGCGTGGATTGAAACACATGTGCGGCCATACTAAGGCCGTCGAACAGCAGTCGCTCCCCTCGTAGGAGCGTGGATTGAAACCAAAGTCCACAGGGACCGCTTGGGACACGCCCATGTCGCTCCCCTCGTAGGAGCGTGGATTGAAACGGTAACGCTCACAGGATTGTCTCCGAGCACTTTGGTCGCTCCCCTCGTAGGAGCGTGGATTGAAACCCAATGCTGCTCATCATCGCGGCGAAGCTCCGGTGGTCGCTCCCCTCGTAGGAGCGTGGATTGAAACAGCGGTTCGGTCCAATCAACCGTTGGAAACCAGGTCGCTCCCCTCGTAGGAGCGTGGATTGAAACTCGGTGATGCTCGATTTGCCGTAAATCAGAAGTTGTCGCTCCCCTCGTAGGAGCGTGGATTGAAACCTTGAATGCGTTGCGCTCATACCAAGCATCCTTAGTCGCTCCCCTCGTAGGAGCGTGGATTGAAACATCGTCCATCACGTCGCACATCGACCCGCAGAACACGTCGCTCCCCTCGTAGGAGCGTGGATTGAAACAGCTTCAACGCAGCCACCAAGCGCAAGTTCGTAGTCGCTCCCCTCGTAGGAGCGTGGATTGAAACCTGAATCGGAACCAGATCATGCAAAAGCGAAGGTCGTCGCTCCCCTCGTAGGAGCGTGGATTGAAACAACGCTCGGTCAAGCAGTGCGGGGTGGCGATCACGGTCGCTCCCCTCGTAGGAGCGTGGATTGAAACAAGCGGTACTCCCTCAACATCCGCATAGGCGGTAAAGTCGCTCCCCTCGTAGGAGCGTGGATTGAAACCTTTGATCGGCCTCCGGGCGGCGGTTAACGAAGGCGTCGCTCCCCTCGTAGGAGCGTGGATTGAAACCAGCTCATCACGACGGCCCCGGCAGACGACGACGTCGCTCCCCTCGTAGGAGCGTGGATTGAAACTTCCACAGCAAGGAAAAGGAACAGAAGAAGGACGCGTCGCTCCCCTCGTAGGAGCGTGGATTGAAACTCGTATATCACCGCAGGGAAAGGAGTTAAACCAGCGTCGCTCCCCTCGTAGGAGCGTGGATTGAAACACTCGGATTGCCGAGGAAGATCAGCATCTCAGGCTCGTCGCTCCCCTCGTAGGAGCGTGGATTGAAACATTCGGCGCATGGCCGAGCAGTACGGATTTGAGAGTCGCTCCCCTCGTAGGAGCGTGGATTGAAACATGGTCGTCGTGCAGACCCATGTGGATGGCGTGGCGTCGCTCCCCTCGTAGGAGCGTGGATTGAAACTTTTGAGGACGCGCGGGTTCGCCGTGCTGGCCGTGGTCGCTCCCCTCGTAGGAGCGTGGATTGAAACGACAGGAAAGACGGAATAGGAGCTACGTAACCAGTCGCTCCCCTCGTAGGAGCGTGGATTGAAACTGAAATTGGCTGTTGTGGGTTGGGCTGGGCACGGTCGCTCCCCTCGTAGGAGCGTGGATTGAAACGCACACGCGGCCATCATCGCGACGTGGCCCGAGCAGTCGCTCCCTCGTAGGAGCGTGGATTGAAACATCTGCACGGCGTGCGGCGTCAGCATGGCCTGGGTCGCTCCCCTCGTAGGAGCGTGGATTGAAACACGGTGGTGATCGTGACGTTGTTGTCACCCGACGCGTCGCTCCCCTCGTAGGAGCGTGGATTGAAACTAGAGTCTGGGTTGACGACGAACATGCAAGCCCTGTCGCTCCCCTCGTAGGAGCGTGGATTGAAACAGGTCAGCCTCAGCAATCGTTTTGCGGAGGCTTTCGTCGCTCCCCTCGCAGGAGCGTGGACGCTGTTCCTGGTCGAGCTAAACAAGGGTTCGGCGACGACGCAGTGTTCCAAAGCTAAACGGTTGTATACGCGCTCAGTTAGGCGTGTCCGAGCTGAGCGATGATGACCTTCAGTATCTCCGAGATTCGGGGGCGAAGCCGCGGTGAAGTTTTCCGAGATCGCAAATCGCTTGAGGGGTATCTCAACACCGTTCGGTGGAGCATCGTGGCAGCCCGCTGAGTTGGAGATCCGCTCCAACTGCGTGGTGAGTTCTTCGATCTGTTGTTCAACAGTCTTCGACCACGGTTTGTTGTTAACATCTGCATCTGTGAAAAGCGCACATTCATCTAAACCGAGCACGATGCAGACAATTGCAATGCGTTAGTGCCCAAATATCGCAATGACTGCGAATAGAACTGCCAGAACGAAGAATGTCGCGACAATCTTCGAGGCCCACCACATGCCGTTATCGACATTTTCGCGGAGCCGGGTTGTGTAACTCGCGGACCGCACGTAAGCGTTACTCGATGACGTTGGGTTGCTACCCCCGGAGTAGCGGGCGCGGACCTGAGCGCGATAACGCTCTTCTTCCTCGATGCGCGCCTTTTCCTGCGCCGAGAGTGTGGACGATGGGGATGTCTTGTTCGGTTGGTTCATGGCTGCGTTTCCTCCTTGAATATTCGTTGCACTCGCGACCCTCGACGGAGCTGGCTTGGATAGGGAGGAGCCGGAAGGCGATTTCGCAAGGTTCTGCAAATAAGAGATGGCTTCGGGAATTTCCTCGAAGGCAATCATGCTGAAGGCCGCCCAGACCATTGAGCCCAGGATGAGCCCCGCGAGCCACTTCGGCCCCAGTTGCGGATGCTGGAAGTACTGCGCTCCGAAGAGAGAGTAGGCCGCGCAGAGCGATACGCAGAGCGGACCGAGTGCAACAACTCTAACCAGAATGGAATTCATGGTGCCGATACCCCCTCGAACGATTGGATTTCATTGGAGTCTGGGATCCGGCGACGATACGGCTCATGGTCCCGCAATCCCCGTCCTGCACTGCGACGCCAGCGGCCTAAGGATGGGCGATCGGTCCATTGGGCCACACCCGCATGAGTATGCTGTCGTACTGCGCACGCGCGCCGGGAAGCGCACAGTATCCGTAGATACGTTTCGCGCCGAGGAGGGAATACTCCCTCGCCACCACGGAGTCCCACTCCTGCCTTTCCTGCGGTGTCCCCGTGCTGTGGATGCGGCTCTCCATCGTCTGAAGGGCAGTCAACTGATAGCCGCTCATGTCCCAATGGCAGACGGTTTCTCTCTCATAGACAAAAGCCGCATCGCGTGTAGCTGCCAGTTTTTCGGCTGGCGAGCTTGGAGCCGCGGGTACAACTGGAAGCGGCAGCGAATGGTCGTCGGCCAGAAAGCCGAGCGGCAGAGCGCTGGAGTCGATCACCGTGACCCGCGCTATCTTGCCCGGGAAGGTCACCGACGAGATGCCTCTTCCGCCAAAACCTGCGGCTCTGACGTCGGCTTTATTCTGTAGGTGAAAGTCGATGGAAAGCATCACGGTCCGGTGTAAGGCAGGATGGCTGTTGATGTACGTTCGTGCCGCATCGACGTCCATGGGAAGGGTGTCGAAGCCTGTCCGGTCATACAACACGGTGTAGGTCGGCATCATCACTTGAGGGCCACTCCAGGACCGAAGCACGCGGTCGGCCACTGGGCAACTCGCCAGACTGCGCGCCCGATTGAGACCAACCCCGATATTGCCACTCAGATTGACGGCGTGGTTTTGCTGGGCCGCTTCCTGATGGCGCTTGAAAAGACTGCCCAGGGAGACGGTCGTTTGACCGTTTGCGGAACCCTGATTGTCTCTTTTCGTGTCGAGAATGATCGGAAAGCTGCCTGTGCTTGTGTCGTACTCGCCCAACTTGAGCTGCTCCTCGAACATACCGGCCAACATGCGGCCCGACCCTCCGTAGAGCGAAAGCTCGACCGTATCGGGCAAAGCGCCGAGAATCTCGGCGGCGTGTGTCTGGTAATAGGAGGCCAGCGCCGGATAATCGAGTTCGTTATCCAGGGCTTTCTCGACGGCGGTGTTGTTGCAGTTGTTGAGCGCAATGAAGTAGCGGAGGAAGAACTTTTCCTGAAGAACCGCCGGATTCGCACGGAAGAGATAGAGATCGAGACGAACACCCGGGTCGGGAATCCGGTTGAGCGTCTCATTGGTGAGTGTGCCGTATTGCTGGGCGGGCATCGGCTGAACGAGGGAAAGGGCGAGAGACGCGAGAGCGGCGCTGACGAGCAGAAAGCGGCGATTTCCATTTGTAGGCATGAGAACTCCTTGATGGGATTTCTTCACCTGCTATTGCGTAAACGGAGGCGAAACCCCTTCACGGAATCTATTTTTGTTTGGCGCGCGCGACGGCGGTCATCTCGGTCCGGTAAACGGCGGCCTTCTCGGGCTCATGGAGTGCGTCGTAATCTTCCACCAGATCGGTTCGGGCGGCCTGGAGCCAGCTCGAGGCATGTCATCTTCATCGACACTCGCGCACCGCCCAATCCAGCGATGGGCGAGGTAGCCGTGACGGGAGGCAGAGCGTTCTTGTCCGCAAACACATCGGAATGCGATTGCCAGTTGGTCAAGTGGGTAATCTCCTGCGCACATGCAAGACCACCGATATTCATGGCCGTGATTATGAGGACAAATGCCCAAGCAGAACTGCACCCCATCCTCCAGGACGCACGACGGAAAAAAACTATTCGATTCATAGACACAAACACCTTTCCTGCGCGATGACTGCATGTCCAGCAGCGATAGACCAGAGCAAAGAGAGCAGACGCGCTATTTATCGCTGCAAACGATGACTTCGTTGTAGTTCTTCCAAAAGAGTTCGTCGTAGGGATGCGACACAAAAAACGTATGTTGATATCTGATCTGGATCTTGTCTTTATAGACCCGTTCCACATACCCCCACACCACCCCATCCGCATTGCATACGAGATCGCCCACCTCCTTGCGCTTCGCCAGCAGGGCGGCTTGCCTCGTCTCCTGGGCCGCCGTCTCTTGATTCACCTGAGCTAGATTCGCCAATCCTTTGAGTTTGGACTGCGCGACGGTGTTACCCTGGGCGGCAGCCTTGCGGTACCAGAACTCTGCCTTGCCATTGTCCTTTGGGACGCCCTCTCCGTCGACATACATCGCCCCGAGAGCGGTCTGCGCATCTGCATCGCCCTGGTCGGCAGCCTTGCGAAACCAGGAAGCGGCCTGGGCGTTGTCCTTGGGCACACCGATGCCCTCCCAATACATCCAGCCAAGCATGGACTGTGAATCTACATTGCCCTGCTCCGCCGCCTTGCGGAACCAATCGAACGCCTGCGAAGGGTCTTTTTGTACGCCTCTACCGTTGAAGTACATCTCCCCGAGCTTGGCCTGTCCGTCCTGATCGCCTTGGTCGGCTGCCCTGCGATACCACTTCATCGCCTCGGCATAGTTCTTCGCTACACCATCGCCCTCATAGTACAGATGCCCCACGTTGACCTGTGCACTCGCCAACCCCTGATCGGCAGCCTTTCGGTACCACGCCATTGACTTGACGTAATCCTTGGGTACGCCCTCACCGAGGCGGTAAAGAGTCGCCAGATTCGCCTCCGCGAGCGCAAAATCCTTCGCGGCAGCTCTTTCATAAGCGGCTCGTGCCTCTCCGAGACGTTTGGCCGCTTCAAGAGCCCTTCCCAATTCAAACTGGAGGCGCGCCACGCCGGGGTTGGCCGAAACGGCCGCTTCACAGGCCGGAACCGCGACCGCCGGATTGATCTGGTCGAAAGCCACTCCGGGAATGTCGTGAGGACGGGTAACATCGTCCGCACTTGCTGTTGCAAGATTGCACCTCCGAACCATGTCACTCTGCGCAAAAGCCGGCTGTAATCCGAGTGTCGTCCAGAAAACCAGAAGCAAAGACATTTTCACAGTAAACTCCCCTTGCCGTTGATATCTGCGGCACATAAGAACGATCGGAGACAACCCAAAAAGCAACCACACCGCTCACGTCCTTGTAAGTTTCAAACAAAGCCAGTTATTCGTTGGCATTCAGACATCCCCAACCGCGCTCTTATCGAACCAGACATCTCCGAGACCGATAATGTTCCCGCTATAGCGGCCGCTCTATTCCGATTGCAGAACAGGGCGGCCGTCGTGGTTGAGCACTCCATCACTTGGAGCGTGTGAACTCTCAAACGCAATTTCAGCGGCGATTTCCATTTGCAGGCATGGTAACTCCATAAAAGGGATTTCTTCACCTGCTATTGCGTAAACGGAGGCGAAACCCCTTCAAGGAATCTATTTCTGCTGGCCGCGTGCGACGGCGGTCATGTCGGCCCGGTAAACGGCGGCCTTCTCGGGCTCGTGGAGTGCGTCGTAATCTTCCACCAGATCGGTTCGGGCGGCCTGGAGCCAGCTGGAGGTTGGCTCGGCCTCTTTTGCCACCAGCTTGTATCCGGCTAGCGACTCGACTGCACCATCCTGGTAGCGCTTTTCGCGCACAAGCGCCCGGCCCAGTTTGATATGCGCGATGCCGACGTTCATCGGGTCGGCTGCGGACGCGCGCGCGTACCGTGCCAAGGCATCCCGGAAGTATTGCTCGGCCATGGGATAGTTCTTCACCTGCAAATAAGCAGTCCCGATGTTCGCGACCGCCAGGGCCGTCTCCCAGTGATCTCTTCCATAGACGGCTTCGTAGATCGATGCCGAACGTTTGAAATCGGCCTCGGCTGCGTCCGGGTCGTGCTCCAGATTCTCGACCACGCCAAGCTGATTCAGCACATGCGCGACTCTCATCTGGGGAGGACCGCCGGATCGGTCGAGCGAGGCAAGCGCCTGCTGCAGCAGTGTTTGGGCGTCTTTCAGCTTATTTTCCGCCTGCAGAGCCTGAGCCACATAGGTCACGGCATCCGCCGTCTGCGGATGGTCCGGGCCATACCACGCCCGCTTGATGTCGAGAGCCTGCCGGTAGGCGGTCTCCGCTTCCGCGAAATGCTCAAGGTTCAGGGAGATGTTCCCCAAGCTGATGAGATCCTCCGCGACCGCAGGATGCCGGTCGCCATGAAGTGCCCTATCGAGCTCCAAAGCCTGCCGGGTCAACTGCTCGGACTCAGCGTAATGGCCCAGGTAAAACTGAGCTCCCGCAAGCAGACCGACACTTTCCGATAGATCGCTCCTCAACGCCGGGCTGCGACTCTGAATCTGAATGGCATGTCGCACAGCAGAGATAGCCTCGTCCTGCCGTCCCAGCCGCTGCAGGATGTCTCCCAGCACCGTGAGCGCTCGCGCAATCGCAGGATCGTCAGCCGCCAGGCGACGCCGCTGCATGGCAAGCGCGAGGTTGATCGTCTGTTCCGCCTTTGGCAATTGATCCTGATGGTTGTACCACATGGCCAGATGCACGAGACCTTCGGCAACCTGGGGACTATCCGCGCCAAAGATCGACTTGCGCCGTTCCAGCGAGGCATTCAGAAGCTCCTCAGCCGGAACGGACTTCCCCCATGACTCGTAGATGTCTCCAAGCGTCTGGTAGAGATCGACCTGAAATCGCGGCTCGCTGCCGAGCCCGTGTGCCTCCTTGACGCCACGGTCGATCAGCTCCGAAACATGCATCTGCTCCGGCGGACCGCCTTCAGAGTCGCCATTCCGCAGCATCTCCACCATGAACTTTTCAATCCGCTCCGACCGCGCGGCCTCGGCGACCGCCGCGTTCCGTGCTCTCGCAAGGCGCAGCGTGTAATACGCCACCAACGACACGATAGAGAAAACCACAACGGCTGACACGGCGATGGCACGGCGGTTGCGCCGCACGAACTTTCCCGCGCGATAACCGAAGCCATCCGGCCTCGCCTTCAACGGCCTGCCGGCAAGAAAGGAGTCGATATCGTCGATCATCGCTCCGACGGTCGCATAGCGCATCTCCGGATCCTTGTGCATCGCCTTCCGGCACAGAGCATCCAGGTCAGCCCATCGCGATTTGTCCGTCAGGGAGAAGTTCCCCGTCGTTCGAGCTGCGGCGGAGGGTTTGCGCGGTTCTACCTCAAGAATCTTTTGCTCTGCCTGCGGCGTGGAACACCCCGCAAGATCGAAGGGGTGCGCCCCCGCGAGCAGCTCATACAGAATCACCCCGAGCGAGTAGATGTCCGTCGCCGGAAGAGCGGGTGCGCCTTGCAATTGTTCCGGCGCGGCATAGGCGATGGTCATCAATCGCAGGCCCGGCTCAGTTCGGTCAGAAGGCGTGTCTTCGTCTTCCTGTTCCTTGCCGATGCCGAAATCGATCAGCTTGGGCGTTCCATCCGCCGCAACCAAAATGTTCGAGGGCTTCAGATCGCGATGGACCAGCATATGGCTATGCACATGCTGCACGCCTTCGCAGACGGATCGCATCAACCGTATCCGTTGCTCGATAGAGCACTGATGCTGGCGGCAATACTCGTCGATGGAAAGAGCCTTTGCGACAACGCCGTCATCTTCTGGAACCGCGCCGATAAACTCCATCGCAAACCACGGCGTCTCGTCCGCCAGCAGGTCGGAGTGGTAGAGATGAGCGATGTTGCGATGATTGAGACTGGCAAGCATCCGCTGCTCCCGCGCGAACCGCTTGCGACGAGCGGGCGACAGCCGGGCATCCAGGAGAATCTTGATGGCGACCAGCTTGCCGTTCTCTCTGTGGCGTGCAAGATAGACAATGCCCATGCCGCCCTCGCCAAGGAAATCCTTGAGGGCGTAGGGTCCAAACTCCATTGCCGCCAGGGACTCGCGAGCCGAACCAAGCATGGTCGCCGCGATCGCCGCGATACCGTCATCGACGATGGCATTCGCCTCGCTTTCGCTGGCTAGCATGGCCCGAACTTGCCGCATCAGGTCCTCGTCGCCGGAACATGACTCATGGATTGCGCCCTCGCGCTCGCCCTCCGGAAGATCGAGTGCTGCGAAGAAGGCTCGCTGGATTCTCTGCCACCGTTGACTGTCCATGGAACAGGTTACCGGCCTCCTGCGATCAAGGTGGATTGATTTGAAGAGAGCTGCGCTTTCAACCAGGCCTTGGCGACGCGCCAGTCTCTCTCGACGCTGCTAAGACTGACCTGTAGCTCGACAGCAACTTCGGGATTCGACAGCTCCGAGAAGATCTTAAACTCGGCAACCTGCGCCTGACGTCGGTCTACTTCCGCCAACTGGTTCAGGAATTGATCGATCTGAAGGACCCCCAGCGTGGGATCGGCAAAGCTCTTCAGGGACTCGTCAAGGGGAACCCTTACGGCGGCGGGCCCACCTCGCTTCAGTGCGTTCCGCTCGCGCGCAGCCTCGACAAGAACCTGACGAATGACCCGGGCCGCAATGCGCTTGAAGTGCTGCGGCGAGGTGGAAGCTAGGTGTGGTGATTCCTTGAGACGTATCCAGGCTTCGTGCACCAACGCCGTCGCGCCGAGCGTGGAATGGGCCTCCATGCGCCGGACGGAGACGGCGATACGCCAGAGCTCTTCGTAGACCATGCTGAAAAGCCGGTCGAAATCTTGCGTTCCAAAATCCGCCTCAACCACAGGTCCCCCATGCGGAACGTCCACGATCCCAATTCCTCTTGGACTTTGAGGCTTTCTCCCAATCCAGCAAGAATCCATTGCTGAAGGAACCGAAACGCCGATTCCGATCCTCTTCCACACGGGTTGACTTGCTCATGCTTGATCGAGAGTTGCCCTGTTGCGATCTAGTTTAGCGTAGCGGTCATCTCTCCTCCACAGTGGCTCTCTCGCTACGGACGGAGTCGATTGCAATTTTCGCAAGGGCGAGAACAGACTCTCTAAAACGTACGCCGTCTGTAAGAACAGATAATGTGAGGCCGCTCTCCGCGCATGGATCGCCACTCAAGTGCGTTCCCTCGTTCGGAGGGGCCTTCGTCCTTGACGGCTCCGACAGAATCCGAGGAATGCGCTCACTGGATGGTCGAGTTTCGGCTTGCCGGAAGATCTCCACCATCCGCGCCACTCCGCTTCAAGCGCGTGGACATCGTATCCGGCGCAAGCGAACGGCAGGCCTCATATGTTTCGGGCGGTAGCGTACTGCCCAGAGCCGAAAATAGCCCAATCCGTACCAGGCAATCCTAAAGGTGAAACCCGGTACTATTTTTATCAAGCAGAGACGTTGATTCTAAAACCGCTTATGCGATCCGGTAGGCGACTCTGAAAAGGCCGACGTAGGCGGTTCAATCCCGTCTCTGGCCACCACCAGCGTTACACACCCCTCACGGTTCCTCTCACTGGCATCATTCTGCGGCCAGCAGCTTGAAAGTGCCTTCGACGCAAGCTAGAGTTGCAACATACGGTGAAACGATCCCGCGCATCGGGCAGCCTTGCTTCACCCGTTTCCAGATAAGTGGTTCAGATCTGCGCCTTCCGCATAGCAACGTTGTCCATGGTGAGGGTAAGGACTTTTGAGCTGTCTTTCCGAGACAGGGTTGATTCGCCTCGGCAACCGTGACGGATTTAGATTCCTGAACTAGGGCGAGGCGCACAAGCTTCGATCCGCGTCCGACCATGCTGACCACCACACCGCGGCGCTGGCTGCCGACGATTGTATCGAGTTCCCAGTCTCCGACGCGTGACTTTTCCGCAACAACGGCAGGGCGTTGATCGATGTCCACGCGGTCCGCGATCGGCCCGGATCTCTTGGGTACGAATCGAACCTTGCGCCGAAACGCCGGTAACGGCGGCCCTTGCGGGAGATGGCGATAGAGGTGGCCACCATCGAACTTGTTGTGCCAGGACGTGCCCGTAGATGCGTTCGTAGCTGATTGGGGCAAGCTCGGTCTGGCGGTCTTTGAATCACCGCCGATCTGCTGCGGGCTCCAGCCGAGACGCAGCTTCTCTTCGACGAAGGCCATCATCGAGGGCGTCATCTTCGACGGTCGTCGTCTCCTTTTGCGGTGACGTTTCTCGCGCACTCCTGCGCAAAGTGGTAAGAGTACCTCCCGTCCACCATGTTGCGCCGCCGTTCCCGCCCGACGGTGGAACGGTGGATCTTCAGCTCCCGAGCGATCTCGGCGTCGGGAAACGCCCCGCTTCGTAAGAACTTGAATCTGAACCCGGTCGTCCAGACCCAGGCGTTTGTACGCTGCCATAAATCACCTCCAGTGGCTTAAGCCTCTGGAGGTGATTTACCCGGTCTGTTAGCTTCAGAACAGCCTTGTTGCACTGACAACTTGAAGATGCGGCACAATCATCCTGCACAATTCCTACACAGCTAAAATTTAGCGTCTCAGGCCAAATGGAATCAAAAGCGTCTGAATTCTTTTTCATCTGCTCAGAATGACAGGAGTTTGTGGCGAGATCGGCGAACGAACGGGCCGCTCGGGTAGAATGGCGTGATTGCTCAATAAACTTACCTTCGCGAATCTTGCTCATCGTCCCGTGCGGACGCTTTTGAGCGTTGTGGCCATTGCGGTTGAAGTGACGATGATTCTTACGCTGGTTGGCGTGAGCAACGGCACGCTGCATGAGTCGGCTCGACGGGCCAAGGGGACCGGTGCGGACATCCTGGTGCGGCCTCCGGGGACTTCGGCGCTCTCGTCGCTGAGCTCGGCGCCCATGAACGACAAGCTGCTGCCGGTGTTTGCCGCGGAGCCGCATGTGGTGATCGCCACCGGGACCATGGTGCAGCCGCTGGAGCTGTTCGACACCATCACGGGGCTGGATATGGAACAGTTCTCGAAGATGAGTGGCGGGTTCCGGTTTCTGGCTGGCGGGCCTCCGGTCGAGAAGACGGACATGATCGTCGATGAGCCGTATGCGCGGGAGAAGCATCTGACTGTGGGCAGCACGGTGCGGCTGATCAGCCAGGATTGGAAGATCTCGGGGATCTTTGAGCCGGGCAAGCTGGCTCGCATCGCGGTGAAGGTGGACGCGTTGCAGGAGTTTACGGCGAATCCGCACCGGTTGAGCCAGATCTACCTGAAGCTGGATGATCCGAAGCAGGCGCAGGCGGTGGTGGACGCGATGCGCATCAAGTATCCGGGGTACCAGATTTATACGGTGGAGTACTTCACTTCCCTGCTTTCGGTGAACAGCATTGGGCTGCTTCGGAACTTTACGTATGTCGTGATTGGGATCGCGATGATCGTGGGTTTCATTGTCGTGTTCATGGCGATGTATACGGCGGTGCTCGAGAGAACGAGGGAGATCGGGATTCTGAAGGCGGTGGGAAGCTCGTCGGGGTTGATCCTGAGCATGCTGGTGCGGGAGACGCTGCTGCTGGCGGTGCTGGGGACGATGCTGGGGATCGTGATGACGTACGGGACGCAGTGGATCATGCTGCATGTGGTGCCGAACAGCCTGGTGCAGGAGACGGTGTACGGATGGTGGCCGATTACGGCGGCTGTCGCGATCGCGGGCGCGCTGATCGGGGCGATCATTCCGGGGATCAAGGCTGTGCGGCAGGATGCTACGGAGGCTCTTTCGTATGAGTGAGACTCCCATCATTCAGATCAGGGATTTGACGAAGACGTACCGGGCGGGCGATGTGGATGTCCATGCGCTGCGCGGGGTGAACCTGGACGTGGCGAAGGGCGAGTTTATTGCCGTGGTGGGGTCTTCGGGGTCGGGTAAGTCGACGCTGTTCAATGTGCTGGGCGGGCTGACGCCGCCGACGAGCGGGAGCGTTCATATCGGCGGGAAAGACCTGTCGCATATGACGAACGCCGAGCGGACGAAGCTGCGCAAGGATACGGTGGGGTTTGTGTTTCAGAAGTACAACCTGCTGCCCACGCTGACGGCGGAAGACAACATCAAGATTGTGAAGTATATCGGCGGGCATGCGACTTCCTTCGACGATTCCTTTGAAGAGGTGCTTCGGCTGCTGGGGATCGTGGACCGGATGAAACATAAGCCGAGGGCTCTGTCGGGCGGGCAGCAGCAGCGGGTGGCGATTGCGCGGGCGGTGGCGAACCAGCCGGCGATTCTGCTGGCGGATGAGCCTACGGGGAATCTGGATAGCCAGAACTCGGCGGCGGTGCTGAACCTGTTGAAGGATTTGAATGAGCGGCTGGGGCAGACGATTCTGATGATCACGCATGATCCCGAGGCGGCGGCGTATGCGCACCGGCGGGTGCATATGCGGGATGGGCAGATGACGCCCGGAGCGGTCTAGGCGGCATATCCCACATCTCAGAATCGAGATGTGGGGCACCCGGTTTCGCGGCGCTCAGGTGTTGTGGGGATCGCTGGATTGGAAGCCGTAGGTTTCGTAGTGGGTGGTGAGTTTGCCGTCTTCGACGCGGACGACGGTGAAGCCCTCCGGGGTGCCGAGGCGGGTGCCCTTCCACCAGTTGCCGCAGATGGCTCCGGAGGTGAGGTAGGGGATGCCGTGCCAGTCGACACGCTCGTTGACGTGGGTGTGTCCCTGGAGGACGCCGATGACGTTGTATCCGGCGAAGAGGGGCCAGACCTGTTCGGAGTTGATGAGGGCAACCCAGAGCTTGGGGTCGGGGCTGGGGCGCCAGGCCTCGTACTGAATGATGGCCGAGACGATGGGATAGTGGGTGACCACGATGATGGGCGTGCCATGGGGCTGGGCGGCGAGATCGGCGGCTAGCCACTTCAACTGGTCGGGGTCGATGCGGCCCTGGTAGATGCCGGTGGGCATGATCTGGATGGAGTCGAGGACGATGAAGTGGTGGCCTTTGTGGTCGAAAGAGTAGTACGTCTTGCCGAAGCGGTCTTCGAAGAGGCGCTTGCCGAAGAGCGTGCTGTCGGCGGGTGAGGCGATGCTGGTGTTGGGGTCGGTGCCGATGGCGAAGATGTCGTGATTGCCGAGGGTGTGGTGGACCTTGAGGCCGAGGTCCTGCTCGGTCTTGCCGTAGAGGTCGAAGAGCTGCGAGGCGCGGGCGAGGGTGACCTTGTTGGCGTCGAAGACGTGGTCGCCGCCGTTGATGGCGAAGTCGGCTCGGGCGCCCATGGTGCGGGCGTGACGGAAGGCCATGTCCGTGCCGAGGACGCCGTTGAGTTCCGGCTGGAGATGGGCGTCGGTGAAGAAGAGGAAGGTGAAGGGCTCGGGCTTGGGCGGGAGGGCCAGAGCACGGGGCGCGAGGGCGGCGGCGGTGGCCAGGGCGGCGAAGCGGCGGCGGGAGATGGAAGAAATCATCACCCGCGATGATAAATGGGCGCGCTGGATTGCCTTGGGATTTCGCGGCGCTCCTTCCCACATTGCAGCATCGAGCTTTGGGGAACGCGGATTGTGCGCTCGTTTTAGGTGTTGTGGGGGTCGATGCTCTTGAATCCGTAGGTTTCGTAGCGGGTGGTGAGCTTGTTGTCGGCGACTTCGACCACGGTGAAGCCTTCGGGTGTGCCCATGCGGATGCCCTTCCACCAGTTGCCGCTGACTGCGCCGGAGGTGATGTAAGGGATGCCATGCCACTCGATGCGCTCGTTGATGTGGGTGTGGCCCTGCAGGACGCCGAGGACATTGTGGCCTTCGAAGAGCTTGATGACGGCGGGACCGTTGATGAAGGCGGTGCTTTTGGCGGCGACCGGTTCGGGCGGCAGGTAACTGTAGAAGGCCGTCACGAGGGGGATGTGGGTGGTGACGATGATGGGCGTGCCCTGGGGTTGGGCGGCGAGGTCTTTGGCGAGCCACTGGAGCTGGTCGTCGTCAATGCGGGCTTCGTAGTGGTGATCGTCGGTGATGCCGATGGAGTCGAGGGTGATGAAGTGGTGGCCTTTGTGATCGAAGGAGTACCAGGTGGGCCCGAAGCGGTCGGCGAAGAGCTTTTTGCCATAGAGGGGGTCGGTGGGAGGGGTGCCGCTGGCGGTGTAGACGCCGAGGCAATCGTGGTTGCCGAGGGTGTGGTGGACCTTGAGGCCGAGGTCCTGCTCGGTTTTGGCGTAGAGGTCGAGGTTGCGGATGGCGGTGGCCCTGGGGGTACCGAGGGCGTCGAAGATGTGATCGCCTCCCTGAATGGCAAAGTCGGCCGGGATGGTGCGGGCGTGCTTCATGGCCATGTCCGTGCCCTGGACGGCGTTGAGTTCGGGCTGGAGATGGGTGTCTGTGAGGAAGAGGAAGGTGAAGGAGCCGGGTTTCGGCGCGAGGGCCAGGGCTGCACGGGGCGCGAGGCTGGCGGCGGCGGCGAGGGTAACGAAGCGGCGGCGGGTTATCGAAGGGGTCACCCCGTGATGATAATCACGGACGAAGACGATACGATGAACGCATGAGATATGTTCTTGCTTTGCTGGCTCTGGCGGGACTGGTGGTAAGCGTATTGGCGCTGCGGGTACACAACATGGACCCGGGGCTGGCTCCGCCGTGCGCGGTGACCGAGCACTGGGACTGCGGTGCGGTGAACCATAGCCGGTTCGCGGTGTTTCCGCCACGGTCGTTCGACGAGGACGAGCACTCGGGCAAGATTCATGTGCCGGTGGCGGCGATTGGCATTGCGGGGTACTCGGTGATGCTGGTGCTTTCGCTGTTCGGGCTGGTGAAGGTGGTCCGGGAGCTGGCGCTGGTGGGTTTTCTGTGCGCGGGGATGCTGACGTATCTCGAGGCGTATGTGCTGGAGAAGTGGTGCATCTACTGCGTGTGGTCGCAGGGGATTATCACGGTGCTGCTTCTGGTGGCGATTGTGGCGGCGCTGATGGATGGAAAGAGCTGGTCCAGGACGTACCAGTGGAAGGGGACGCCTTCGCACTGAGGGGGCGTGCCGGAGTCCCGAGAGCAACCGTAGACCTCCTGCGGGGGATGACAACCGATCGCAGCAGATGCGTCCGCGGGGCGGTCTGCATCTGAATGGGTTGGGAGATTGTTTATGTGGCCTAAGTTGTTGGAGTTGCTGCCTCACCTGACGCGTCTGGTGCCGATGCTGGAACGGTATCTGAACTCTCGACAGGTGAAGGACAGGGAAAACGAAGCGGCGCTGATGGCGCTGGCGGAAACGGTGCGGGGTGACCTGGGGCAGGTGACGGCGGCGCACGCTGGGCTGTACCGTCAGTTGCAGGGTCTGAGCGCGCAAATAGCGGTGCTGGAAGAGGAACTGAAAGCCACACGGGCAGCGGCGGAACGGGCTGAGGCGGCAGCGTTTCTTCCGGACAAGAACCTGGAATCGATGATGGTTTGGGTGAAGGGCGGCGTGCTGGGGATTGGCGGGATGATGATTCTGGCCCTGATTCTGTTGATCGCGCGACATTAAGGAGTGGTGGAAACCCACACCCCGGAATCGGGATGTGGAGCACCCGTCTTGTAGCCGCTTCGCACCGGCGTAGAATTATTTGTATGGGAATTACGCGCGCGCAGGCTTTGGATTGCTTCAACTCAGACGATCTGATCGGGATTGGCATGGAGGCCGACGCGGTGCGGCGGCGGCTGCATCCTGAGGGCGTGGTGAGCTACATCATCGACCGCAACATCAACTACACGAACTTCTGCACGGAGTACTGCACGTTCTGCGCGTTTTACCGCCCGTTGAAGGGCAAGCTGGCCGCGGAGGGGTACATCCTGTCGTTCGAGACGATCTACGAGAAGATCCGCGAGACGCTGGAGATGGGCGGGACGGGCGTGCTGATGCAGGGCGGGATCCATCCGGACCTGAAGATCGACTGGTTCGAGAGCCTGTTTACGGGGATCAAGACGCGGTTTCCTTCGATCTGGCTGCACTGCCTTTCGGCGAGTGAGATTCTGGCGATCGCGGAGTACTCGGAGATCAGCCTGCGGGATACGATCATGCGGCTGCGGGATGCGGGTCTGGACTCGATTCCGGGCGGCGGCGCGGAGATTCTGGATGACGAGGTACGGCACAAGATTGCACGGCTGAAGTGCAAGACGCAGGACTGGGTGGACGTCCACCGGACGGCACATGAGCTGGGCATGCGGACGACGGCGACGATGATGTTTGGCGTCGGCGAGACCTTTGAGCATCGGGTGAACCATTTCGAGGTCGTCCGGCGGCTGCAGGAAGAGACCGGCGGGTTCACGGCGTTTATTCCTTGGAGCTTTCAGCCGAACAACACGGCTCTGGGCGGGCGCGGCTGGGATGAGGCCACTTCGGTGGAGTATCTGAAGACGCTGGCGATCTCGCGGATGTATCTGGACAACATCGAGAATGTGCAGTCGAGCTGGGTGACGCAGGGGCTGAAGGTGCTGCAGATGGGGCTTCGGTTCGGCGGGAACGATGTTGGGTCGGTGATGCTCGAAGAGAACGTGGTGCGGGCGGCCGGGACGGCGAACTGCACGACGGAGGAAGAGTTGCGACGGATTATTCGGGATGCAGGGTTCAAGCCGGTGCAGCGGGATACGCTGTACCGGACGATGTTCCTGAACTAAGGCTACGCGGTGATTAGGCCAGCCTCTTCGATGGCGGCCGAGATTGCCTCGTCAGCCACACCTCGCTTGCGGAGGCTTTCGGTGAGAGCTTGCACCTGAGAGCCACTGAGTCTTTCCAGATCTCTGCGCAGAGCCTGCCCGATATAAGCCTTCATCAGCGGCTGGTATCCCGAAAAGCCCAACGCCGGAGCGATCTCCTTGAGATCGTCGATGACGTCCTGGGGCATGCGGATGCTGATGGTCGTCATTTGCCTATCCTTGGACAGGCGCTGCTTGATTCTTTCAGTGACCGTCTTCATCGAGTCTTCTTTCTTTTGCGGTGGCTTCACGCGCTGAGACGATGCGACTCCAGTCGTCCCTGCGGATGAGGTGTACGACAAACATGAGCTTCCAATCTTCATTGACGCCGATGGCCGCGTCTCGCGTCTCTATCCTCCACGCTCGCATCGGTCTGACGAACAAACGGATCGAAGAAGACATCGCATGCTGTCTCAAAGCGAATGCCGTGCTTCGCCAGGTTCGCTGCGGCTTTGTCCCCGTCCCAGATGAACTGCTGGCCGCGATGGGAAGAAGAGAACATCCACAATGCAGGTATATACTTTGCATATACCTGCGTCAATCCGGAGCAGGAATTTGCCTCTGCGTGCAAGTGGGAACGGTCACGTACAATTCTTGTTGATCGACCACTTCTGATTCTGGGGTTCTGCTTCTGTCTCTTCTCTTTCATGTGCAGTCGGTTTGTGCGAGCGCTTTGGTGCTGGCTCCGAAGGGGCTGGGCGGTTATCTGCGGTCGCACTACCTCGACAAGACGTTTCAGGGGATTTACAAGCTGGACTGGTTCGACCTTTCGCTGCTGATTCCCTACTTCGTGGTGATGGTGATTCTGGCGTTTTACGGTATTCACCGGTATCAACTGGTGTGGCTGTACTACCGGAACAAGAAGAACGCCTCGAAGTGGAATGAGCCTGTGGCACGGTTTGGCGAGGGCCAACTTCCGTTTGTGACGATCCAACTGCCGATTTATAACGAGCAGTTCGTGATCGACCGGCTGATCGAGGCGTGCTGCCGGATCGACTATCCGCGGGACCGGTTCGAGATCCAGGTGCTGGATGACTCGACCGACGAGACCGTGGAGGTGGCGCGCGGGATCGTGGAGAAGTATGCGGCTGGGTTTGGGGATCTGGCGCCGCAGCCGATTGTGTATCTGCACAGGACCAACCGGTATGGGTATAAGGCCGGGGCGCTCGATGAGGGGCTGAAGGTCGCCAAGGGCGATCTGATCGCGATCTTCGATGCGGATTTTGTGCCTCCGCCGGAGTGGGTGATGCAGGTGGTGCATCACTTCGCCGAGCCGGGGATTGGCATGGTGCAGACGCGATGGACGCACCTGAACCGCGACTACAGCTTCCTGACGCAGGTGGAGGCGATCCTGCTGGATGGGCACTTTGTGCTGGAGCACGGCGGGCGGTCGCGCGCTGGGGTTTTCTTCAACTTCAATGGAACCGCGGGCATGTGGCGGCGGGAGACGATCGGCGAGGCGGGCGGATGGCAACATGACACGCTGACCGAGGACACCGACCTGAGCTACCGGGCGCAGATGGTGGGCTGGAAGTTCAAGTATCTGCAGGATGTCGAATGTCCGGCGGAGCTGCCGATCGAGATGACGGCTTTCAAGACGCAGCAGGCGCGCTGGGCAAAGGGCCTGATCCAGACGGGGAAGAAGATTCTGCCGCGGGTACTGAAGAGCGATGCCCCGTTCCATACGAAGCTGGAGGCCTGGTATCACCTGACGGCGAACCTGAGCTATCCGCTGATGATTGTGCTGAGCACGCTGCTGATGCCGGCGATGATCATCCGTAGCTACCAGGGCTGGGTGCAGATGCTGCTGATCGACTTTCCGCTGTTCATGGCGAGCACGATGTCGGTCTCGAGCTTCTACCTGGTGAGCCAGAAGGAGCTCTTCCCGAAGACGTGGTGGAAGACGTTTCTGTATCTGCCGTTCCTGATGGCGCTGGGCGTAGGCCTGACGATTACCAACACGAAGGCGGTGCTGGAGGCGTTGTTCGGGGTGAAGTCGGCGTTTGCGCGAACGCCGAAGTACCGGGTGTCGGCGAAGGGCGAGAAGTCGCAGGCGAAGGTGTACCGGAAGCGGCTGGGGATTGTGCCGTGGATCGAGCTGGCGATCGGATGCTACTTTACGGCGACGGTCTGGTATGCGATCTCGAGCGAGAATTACTTTACCGTGCCGTTCCTGCTGCTGTTCGTGCTGGGGTACTGGTACACGGGACTGCTGAGCCTGCTGCAGGGACGCTTCGAGCGGAACAGCGGGACTTCGGTTCACGAGAAGCCGTATCCTGTTGGAATCTAAGGTTGATGTGAGAGCATAGCGCTATGCTCCCGTTCCTGCTCGTTGCGCTGTCTCTCATTCCCGGTTACCTGATTCCGGTGCTGGCATCGCTTTTCTTCTCCCTGCTGATGGGCCGCATGGCTCCGGAGAAGCTGCACTCTCACGGGCGGATCAAGACGGGGTTCGTGGTTGCCCACACGGTGGTGTGGGGGTTGGCCTCGGTGGGGTCAGGATATGTGATCGCGGCGGTATGTCCGGAGTTCAAGATACTGGCTTGTCTGCTGGGAGCGATGCTTCTGATTGGAGCTCTGTTCTCCAATGTGACGCTGATGAAAAAGAAGCAGTCCACGGCACAGATTGGCGGGATGGTCGTGGCAACGGTGCTGGGAATTGCGGCTGGGCTGACGGTCTTTCTGAAGACCGCACCGACTGCCTGAAGGGTAGGCGTCACAACAAAGGCCCGGCTTGATCGCCGGGCCTTTCTGTTTGTCGATTGCTTTGACGCTGCGTTTAGAAGCGGATGCCGATCGTTACCGGGATGTAGCTGGTGGTGCTGCTGTTCCCCGGATAGAGGTTGGTGGCGGCCACGCTGTAGGCGCGGGCGCTGTTGAAGTTGTGCACGAAGCGGGCCTCGGCGTAGAACTTCTGGTTGGCGAAGCGGGAGGGCTTCCAGGTCATGCCGAGACCGCCGTTGATGCCAGGTGCATTCGAGGTGTACTGGTCGAAGGTCTGGTTCGCGCTGTAGGTGTAGCAGTAGCCGTAGTAGTCGCAGTACTGCCCGGTGGCAGGCAGGGTGAACTGGGTGACCTTGTGATAGAAACCAGCGCCGACGACGGCGTAGGCACCGTAGCTGTCACCCTGGTAGAAGTTGTAGGTCGGGTTGAGGGTGAAGGACCAGACGTGGGTGTTGCCATCGAGGCCGGTGAGGTCCGCCGTGTTGCCGAAATAGCTGCTGTAGATGGAGTACTGATTGGTGATGACCTGGCCGGGAAGGCCGAACTGATCCCAGTCGAACTGGGCGATGATGCCGAACTTCTTGTTGAAGTTGTAGCCGACGCCGACCTGCGCCTTCCAACTGATTTTGAGGTAGTTGGTGCTGACGTCAACGGGGTTGGTGAAGCCTCCGCCGGCGAGGAAGGCGAGCTTGGAGCTGCCATCGGCGTTGTGCATGCGGTCGGAGTAGTTGGGGCGGCCATAGCGGCGGCGTGGCGGAGGCTGAAGAGCATCGTCCGCCTTGAAGCTGAGAGCATCGGGCGACACGGTGGAGTCGGAGCCTACGCTTGAGGAGTAGCCGATGCCATCGTCGGAGAGACGGGGAGTAGCGGCGGCGAGATTGAAGAGAGCGGGCTGGTGCAGTTCAGCGATGACCGTTCCGGTCGCGGCGGTCTGCTGGGCGTGAAGCACAACGGAACCAGAGGCAGCAAAGAGGGCGACAGCCGACACGCGGCAAAGGGCGGCAGAAAAGCTCCGATTGATTCTCATTCTGGTGAACTCCTGGAGAAGACTTCTATCCGGGTTTGAACCCGGTTCATCTCAATTTGTTTTGTTAGACGCTTCCGGCAGGGGCCGGGTAACGTGAATGCGATGCAAGGTTTCGATAGGGTGAAGGAGCTGGGGAGTGAAAAACAGAGGCGTCCCTATGGTACCGGGACGCCTCTGCGTTTGGCTGTGAAGACCTGTTTTTAGTGAATATCGAACTGCTCCGGATGGAGGCTGGGATCGCTCTTGATGAGGATGGTCTTGCCGCACATCTCTTCCATCTCCTGCAGCCACTTGGATCCGGAGACCTTGAGCTGCTTGACGACATCGGGATGCACGCGCAGCATAACGTCGCCGCGGTCCAGATGCTTGTGCATCTTGCGCATCTCGATATAGATGTCGTTGCAGACGGTGATGGGCGATTTGACCATACCGGTGCCGGTGCAGACGTTGCAGGTGGTCGAGAGGGTGCGCTCGAGGGACTGCTTGACGCGCTTGCGGGTGATGGCGACGAGGCCGAAGTCGTTGAACGGCAGCACCTTGGATGGGGCGCGATCGTTCTTGAGCTCGTCTTCGAGAGCCTGCATGACGCGGTTGCGGTTCTTGCGCTCATCCATATCGATGAAGTCGATGATGATGATGCCGCCGAGGTCGCGCAGACGGATCTGGCGGACGATCTCGGGGATGGCGTCGAGGTTGGTCTTGACGATGGTGTCTTCGAGGCGGGCAGTCTTGCCGACGAACTTGCCGGTGTTGATGTCGATCGCGACGAGGGCCTCGGTCTGGTTGATGACGATGGATCCGCCGGACTTGAGCCAGACCTTCGAGCGCAGGGCCTTGTTGATCTCCTCCGTGATGCCGAACTGCTCGAAGAGGGGGGTCTCCTTCGAGTAGAGCTTGACGCGGCGGATGAGCGACGGCTGGAAGCGCTGGAGGAAGCGGAGGATGCGCTCGTAGTCGGTCTCGGTGTCGACCCAGATGGCGGAGAAGTTATCCGTGACCTGGTCGCGCAGGATGCGCTCGACGAGGTTGAGATCGTGATAGATGAGGGCAGGCGACTTCGAGGACTCGGAGCGGGTCTTGATGTCGGCCCAGAGGTTGAGGAGGAAGCGGAGGTCGGAGCGGAGCTCCTCTTCGCTGGCGCCCGCGGCGGCGGTGCGGACGATGAAGCCGCCGGCTGCGTCACCCTTTTCGGAGAGCAGAATCTCCTTCAGGCGGCGGCGCTCGCCGTCGGACTCGATCTTGCGGGAGACGCCGGTGTGGGCGACGGTGGGCATGAAGACCAGGAAACGGCCGGGAAGGGCGATGTGCGAGGTGATGCGCGCACCCTTCTTGGCGATGGGCTCCTTGGCGATCTGGCAGAGGAGCTCCTGTCCGGGCTTGAGGAGGTCGGAGATGGCGGGGAGGTTGGTGGCCTGCATGGACTGGCGTCCGCCGGAGCGGTTGGAACGGCCACGATCGCGGTCGCCGGAGCCGCCGGTGTTGCGAGCGCGCTCGCCGAGGCCACTGCGGTCGCGGTCGGAGCCGCGATCTGAACTGCGATCTGAGCCACGATCGGGGCTGGAGGAGGAGCCTTCGCGGTTTCCGCTGTTGCGGTCGCGATCACGGCCTCCGCGGCCACGGTCGCGGTCGCGTCCACGGCCACCCTCGCGGCGGCGGCGAACGTCACCGTTGGGGCTGGAGGGGATGCGGCCTTCGGGGCGGGACTCGCCGCCTTCGGCGTTGGCGTAGGAGGGGTCGCTGTCGGCGGACTGGCTGAAGGGCTGGTCTTCGGAGGATTCGGACTGCTCTTCCTGGCCCTCTTCGAATTCTTCGTCGTCGCCGAGTTCGGAGTCCTGGAAGGCGTCTTCTTCAAGGGTGTCTTCCTCGAAGTCTTCGTCGTCTTCCTCGATGGTAGGCTCGGTGCGCGTGATGTGGTCGATGGACATCTCGCGGATCATGGTGCCGAGGTCGGCGGCGTTGTCCAGCGGCTCCTGCTCGGCGTCGTCCTCGAGATCCTCGTAGGCGTGGGCGTGGAGGGTGTGGGCGGTGTCGAGCTCTTCTTCCTCGAGGAAGTCCTCTTCGAGAACGCCCTGGCCGGGAGCGAAGTGCTGGGGCTCGGGGGCTGCTTCCGCGACCGGCGCTGCGGAGAGCATGTCGCCGGAGGGCTCGATGGTGGTGACGTTGGGCTCGACTTCGGAATCAGCACGGTAGTTGCCGGTTCCCTCGGGGTGCAGGGGCTCGGGGATCGTGTCCTCATCGGCCTGATCGGCGGGGATGGCTTCTTCCGTCGCCGGTGCTTCACTGGCGTAGAGGGATTCGAGGTGCTCGGGGGTGGCCTCGTGGACCGGCTCCGGAACGAAGACTTCGCCGGACGGGGCTACTTCGAGGTGCTGGACTGGCTCGGGCGCGGCCTCGACCTCGGGGGGCGGGGGTGCGCTCTGGCGGAACTCGCTGGGGGCCACGGGATCGATGCGATAGGAGGCGGAGGCCTCTTCAGGCTCGTACTCCTGCTCGACCTTCGGCTGCTCGGGCTCGGCGTAGGCGAGCTCTACGGTTTCGACGGGCTGCGTCTCAGCGGCTTCGTTGTGGGGATGCTCGACCGTCGGCTCGGGGAGGTTGTGCACGGGCTCGGCGATGATGTGCTGGGCGGTCTCCTCGGCGTGCGCGTAACCGGAGACGGGTCCACCGGACTGAAGGTCGGGGGCGGGCTCGGTTGCGGGGACGACGTAGGAGGCTACCGGGGTGGGCGCGGAGTGCTCGGCGTAGTTTTCGCGGTTGTCGCGACGAGGGCCACGGTCACGGTCGCGTCCGTCGCGGCGGCCATCACGGCCTCCACGGTCGCGTCCGCCGCGGTCGTTGCGGTCGGTACGGTCATTACGGTCACTGAAACCGCCGGTGGATCCGCCGGTGGATCCACCGGAGCGGGGACGGATGGTCTCGCCGGGGAGAACGGCGCCGCCATCCCATCCGCTGACGACGAAGTCAGAGACAGGCGGGGCTGCGGGAGCGGAAGATGCCTGGGGGCTGGAGGCCTGGTCGTCGCCCTTGCGGTACTTGCCGAGGGACTCGCCGGGAAGGATGAGGGGCTCGATGGCCGGGCCGAGATCGGCGGCGGCTTCGATGGGCTGCTCGGGCTCGCCGTCCACGATGTAGGAGCCGCGGGGGGCGAAGCCACGGGGAACGCGGGGTCCGCGATCGCCACGGTCGTTGCGGTTGCCACGGTCGCGTCCGTTACGGTCGCTACGGTCGCCGCGGGGGCGGTCCTGGCGAGTAAAGTTTTCAGGCTCAGCGACGGGGGCTGCTTCTACGGGAGCGGCACTGCCGTCGATATCGAAGGTTGCGGGCTCGTCGAACTCTTCTGCCTCGAAGGCGGGCTCGATCGGAGCGCCCGGGGCGAGGATCGCGTCGGTGGACGGCGTGCCCTCGGGGCGGTTTCCACCGCGTCCGCGACGGCGGCCACGGCGACCGCGCCAGCGGCGGCTCCCGTCGGCTCCGGGTGCGCCTTCGCCGATGGCGGCATCGGTTGCCGGGGATTCGTCGAGCTCGGACTCAGCGAGAACGGGGCGGGGCTCGAGCTCGCGGGGAGCTTCGACAGGGGTCTGGGCGAAGCGGGGCGCGTCGCCGTTCTGAGGCTGACGGTCGCCGCGATCTCCACGGCCACGACCACGGCCGCGACCACGGCCACCACGGTCGTTGCGTTCGCGGTTGCCGCCGAATTCGCCTTCGCGGCCTTCGCTGGCCTGGGCGATGTCGCCCTGGGGGGTGGCGGACTGCTGCTCCTGGTTGCGCTCGGAGACGTAGCCCGCGTTCCGGTCGCGATCGCCACGGTCGTTGCGGTTGCCACGGTCGCGGTTTCCGCCTTCCCGGTTGCCCCCCTCACGGGGCGCGCTGTCGCGATTTCCCTCGAGGGTGCGGGGTGCGCGGGGCGCGGCGTCGCCGTGATCGAAGTCGGCGGAGTCGCCTGCTTCTTCCATGAAATCAGTGATGTAGAGGAAGGCGTCGCGCTCGAGGCCGATGTCCACGAAGCTGGACTGCATGCCGGGGAGGACGCGGGTGACTTTACCGTTGTAGATGGAGCCGGCGAGGGTGTATTCGTTCTCGCGCTCGTAGTAGATCTCGGTGAGTTCGTCGTTTTCGACGATGGCAAGCCGCGTCTCGTGCGGCGTACTGGAGATGTAAATTTCTTTCGACATTCTGCTCTGTCCGTTTCTGCCGTTTTCGGCAGGCCGTACAGGCGAAAGTTTCTTTCCGCGATGCTCCCGATCAATCAGGAGCTAGGCGCGGAGCCCCGGGGGTGCGGACAAGTTGCGGGATGCAGAAGCGACGGCGTTCAAGACCAAACCTGCGGGATGCGCTGGACGACCGGAACCTGAGCCTGCGCGTGGCGCGGCCGGAAGGTGGGCAGAACAGGGGAAATCCTGGAGGGGGAGACCGGAGACGCGTACCTTTGCTTCAAACGAAGGGCATAACACGGAGTTTGTGGCCAGTACAGCCTCAGTCAGAGGCGGGGCCGTTATCCTTCCGGTTACGATCATTCCCTGGAACCTATCCGGCCATCGGAGCTTGAACTCTTTTGCCTGGCCGGCCTTTTTTTCTAAAAATAAACTCGGTGTTAGCCGCTCTCGCCCTGCGCGGTGCGCCAAAGAGGGGGAGCGGGGTGGAGCGCTGAACCGGCGTCTGGCCGATCAGGTGCTGAAAATAGTATGCACTAAAGCGAGTGCGTTTGCTTGCGTGGAATTCATCGGGTTTTCATGGAGCGGGTTCGCGGGTGGTTGGATTGAGGCGAAAAGCAAGGATTGGGGGATCCCAAGGATGAAGGACGGATATGGAAAGACAACGGCGATCGCTCAGGCCTAGTTGACGAAGCGCCGCATGCGGATGTTCATCACGATTCCCAGGGACAGGAAGGTGAAGAGGACCGAGGAGCCTCCGTAACTCAAGAGAGGGAGCGGGATTCCTGTGACGGGCATCAACCCCAGGACCATACCTATATTGACGGCGATCTGGAAGACGATGACCGCCACGATGCCCATGATGATGAAGGTTCCGGGCACGTCCTTGGCGGTTTGGGCGTTTTGAATCAAGCGCATGAGGATGAAGAAGTAGAGGAGAAGGACGCCGAGGGCGCCGATAAAGCCGTGCTCCTCGCAGAGGGCGGCGAAGATGAAGTCGGTGTAAGGGATGGGCAGGAAGTCGCCCTGGGTCTGGGTGCCCTTGTTGGCCCCCTTGCCCCAGATGCCTCCGGAGCCGACGGCGATCTTGGACTGGATGAGCTGGTATCCGGATCCCTTGGGATCGTCCGCGGGATTGATGAAGCTGGTGAGGCGGGCCTTCTGGTAGGGCTTGAGCAGCTTGCCGGAGCTCCAGGCGACGGTGCCGAGGGCGAGGAAGCCGACGATGAGGATGGCCGCCTGTTTGAAGCGGATGCCGCCAAGGAAGAGGCCGACGATGAGCACAGGGAGGTAGGTGAGGGAGGTGCCGAGGTCGGGCTGCTTGAGGACCATCGCCATGGGGACGCAGACGATGGCGAAGGCCTTGCCGATGTCGCGCCAGGTCAGTTCCCTGCCGGCGAGCCCCCAGAAGTACTGGGCGAGGGTGACGATGAGGACGAGTTTGACCCACTCCGATGGCTGAAAGTGAATGCCGCCGGGAAACTTGATCCAGCGGCGCGCGCCGAGGTGCTTGGTGCCGACCACCAGCACGGCAAGCAGCGCCACGAAGCTGACGGCGTAGGCGGTTCGGGAGATTTCGACCAGCCAGTGGTAATCGACCAGCGACATGAGAAACATGAGCACGAGGCCGATGACGAGGAAGCCGACCTGTTTATGGTCGAAGCCGTGGAACTTGGTCATGGCCGTGGCGGAACGGATCTCCAACACGCTGACGAGCGAGAGGAGGGAGACGAAGCCCAGAAGGACCCAATCGAAGTCGCGGAAAGAGGAGAAACGGGCCATGTGTCTTTTTCTATCCTACGGCGCTGGCTCGGTTCGAGAGCGCCACGAGTGCAAAAGGCAAGAACAACCGCAGATCCCCTGCGGGATGACAACCAGAGATGCAAGCGCTAATCGGTGCGGGGCAGTTCGCGGATCTCGACGGTGCCTCCGGCCTCGTAGACGGGGTTGCCGACCAGGTAGGTGCGGGCCTCGTCCAGGTCTTCGGCCTGGATGCGGAGATAGCCGGAGAGGTGCGCAGCGATGGGTGGCGCTACGCCCTGCTTACGGACGCAGATGCCGGTGCCGATGGCGCTTCCGCCCTCGAGGATGTCGGCGGCCTGGAGACCACCGAGATAGTCGCCCCAGGCGTTGGCATTCCCCTCTTCGCCGCGCTGGGGGATGTCGTTGTGCATGAGGAGGAGGTATTCGGGCATGATTTACTCCGCGGCCGGAACGTGCGGCGCTGCATTGGAGGCGGTGGGTGTGGTGTCGGGGGCGGGAGCCGCCTTGGGAGCTTCGGCCAGACGGAGGTTATTGGCGAGACGGCGCTGCTTGGTCACGAAAGCATTGACGATCTGCGCGGCGAGACGGGCGGAGTTGTTGCCCCAGTAGCCATGCTCCCAAAGCACCGCGACGACGATGTCGGGGTTGCGGCGGGGTGCGACCCCGACGAACCACGCGTTGGGAATCGTGCGCTTGTCGGAGCTGTTTTTGACGCGTCCACCAACCACGTCGGCGGTGCCGGTCTTGCCGGCGAAGTCGATGCCATCCAGCCGAGCGGCGGCGGCAGTGTGGAAGGCTCCGGGCTGCACGGTCTGGGCCATGCCGTCGGTGATGGTCTCCCAGTTGGCGGCGGTGAGCGGGACGGTCTTTTCGCCGGAGCCGGGGTGGTTTTCAGAGAGCGAGGTAAATACGTCCGCGGGCACTTCGTCGGGAAAGACGAGGTGAGGGCGGTGCATGACACCGCCGGAGGCGATGCCGCCGATGGCGCGTGCCATTTGGATGGGGGTGACGGTGACGGCGCCCTGTCCGATGCCGACCGAGATGGTCTCGCCGGCATACCACTTGCGGTGAAAGTTCTTGAGCGCCCACATGGTGGAGGGGACGGTTCCGAGGGCCTCTTCGGGAAGATCGACGCCGGTGCGCTGGCCAAGGCCGAACTCGTTCGCGTACCGGGCGATGGTGTCGATACCGAGCCTGTTGGCAAGCGTGTAGTAGAAGGTGTCGCAGGAATAGGGGATGGCGTTGTCGATATTGACCATGCCGTGGTGTACGTCGCACTTGAAGTAGTGGCCGTAGAAGTCGGCTCCGCCATTGCAGACAACGTGCATGTCCTGGGCGACGTTCTCCTGGAGGCCGGCGGCGGACATGATGATCTTGAAGGTGGATCCCGGCGCGAGTTGAGCCTGAATCGCTTTATTCATCAGCGGGTGGTCGGGGTTGTTGAGGATCTCATTCCAGTAGCTGCGGGTGAGGCGGACGGCGAACTGGTTGGGGTCGAAGGCGGGGCGGGAGACCATGGCGAGGATCTCGCCGGTGTGGGGGTCCATGGCGACGATGGCGCCGTTCTTGCCGTCGAGCGCCTTCTCTGCCGCGCGCTGGATGTCGAGATCGATGGTCAGGCGGAGGTCCTTGCCGGGAATGGCCATCTCCTGCCCGTGGAGGCCGACCTCCTTGCCGTGGGAGTTGACGAGTATGTCGCGGGAGCCGTCGGTGCCGCGGAGCAGCGCATCGTAGGTCTGCTCGACGCCGGACTGGCCGACGACGTCGCCGGGCGAGTAGAAGGCGTAGCGGGAGTCGTTGTTGAGCATCGCCTCCGACACTTCGCCGACGTAGCCGATGAGGTGGGCGGCGAAGCCGTCGCGGGGGTAGAGGCGGCGCTGCTCGTCGTGGGTTTCGAGCTCGGGGAGTTCGTTGCGGTGGGCCTCGATGAAGGCCTCTTCGTCGGGGGTGACATCCTGCTTGAGGGGTATGGGCTGGTACTTGGCAGCGCCCTTGTAGCGGTTGAGGATGGTCTGGATCTGCGCGACAGTAAGATGCAGGCCCTTCGCGATGAGGGGAAGATCGACGTTGGGGTCGTGTAACTGCTCAGGAAGGAGGTAGCAGGTGACGGAGGGGTAGTTGTCGACGAGGAGGCGGCCTTCGCGGTCGAAGATCTTGCCGCGCGGCGCGAGGACGGGCACCTTCTTGATGCGGTTGGCCTCTGCGAGGACCTTCCAGTTGTCGGAGCCGAGCACCTGGAGACGCCACAAGCCAGCGACGAGCACAGCAAGAACGAGCACGATGACGTACTGGACGCCGGCGAGCTTGGTGGGCGAGATCTTTTCGTCGTTATGGAGCTGACGGGGTAGGGGCGGGCCCGCTAATGACATCGTCGTCGGTCCTCCTGTTTAGTGTAGCGCTCTGTCTATGCAGACGAACGCCTAGATCATGCGTTTCCCGCGATCCAGCAGCAGGAAGATGGGCAACGAGATCGCTGTGTTGGCGGCGGCGCGGATCAACTCATGCACCCAGAGCAGATGGAAGCCGGGCTGGCCGAGCAGGCCGCGCTGAATGCCGTACAGCAGAATGCTCTGCAGGATGGAAAACCCAAAGTTCATGAGGACGCGCGTGCCGATGTTTTCGACATCGACCTTGACCCCGATGCTGGCAGCCGTATAGCCGACGACGCACTTCGCCATGCCGTTGACGCCGATGGGCTGGTTGGTGAGGGCGTCCTGGCAGAGGCCGATGATGGCTCCGGTGAGGGTGCCGGCGATGGGCGAACGGCGGGCGACGGCGAAGAAGATCGTCGCGATGAGAGGCAGGTCGACGATCGCGAACTTCGCGAAGGGCTTGGTGATGAGCACCTGGAGCACGATGGCGGCGAGAGGGACGAGCAGCGTCATCGCTGGATGGAAGCTGTACTGCTCGAGTTCGCGGCGGGAGGTGTAGCTACGGTTCGCCATTAGAGATTCGCCTCCGGAGTTTTTGCAGGAGGAGGCTGCACAGGCGGCGGGTCTGCCGATTTCTTCGCACCGGGGGTAAGGTCGGTCGCCGGGGGCGCGGTGCCGTAGGTGTAGCGGTCGGGGTGGAGGGCTGGGGCAGGCTTGGGGACGAGGCCCGGAGCGTTCTCGGCCGGGGCGGGCTGGACGGGCGCGTTGGGATCGATGGGCGCGTTATCGGCACCGGTGAGGTCGAGTCCACGGGGAACGGCGGCCTTGGCCTTGGCGGCGGCATCGAGATCGGCGGCGTGCTGCACCTCGGCGGCGGCGAGGTCGGCGGCGGCCTGCGCGGGCAGGGTCTGCTGCATGCCGGTGATGACGAGGACTTCTTCGAGTTGCGTGAGCTTGGCGGCGGGGTGCACGACGATGGCGGTGTAGGGCTGGTGGTCGGGATCGGGCGCGATGGACTCGACGGTCCCGACGGGAAGGCCGCGGGGGTAGACCTGATCGCCACCGGAGGTGAGGACCTTTTCGCCGGGCTGGATGCGGGAGTCGGCGGTGAGATTGCCGATCTGGATGCGGCCGGAGGGGGTACCCTTGAGGATGGCACGGATGCGGGTGGATTCGAGGATGACGCCGGCCCCGGCGGTCTGGTCGGAGATGAGGAGAAGCTGCGCGGAGTGGGGGAAGACGTCGCGGAGCTTGCCGACGATGCCATCGGGGGTGATGACCGGCATATCGGGCCTGAGGCCGGCGTCCGCGCCCTTATCGATCAACAACATACGGGACTGGTCGGTGCCGCTGGTTCCGATGACCTGGGCAGCGACGGTGGAGGAGATGTAGTGCTCGCGGAAGGCAACGAGCGCCTGGAGGCGGCGGCCTTCGAGGATGTCCTCGACCTGCGCGGCCTGTTGAAGGCGGATGTCGGCGAGCTGCTTGCGGAGCTCTTCATTCTGCTGGCGGACGTGCCAGAGGGCGACGTAGTTCGACCAGCCGCCGCGGATGCCGCCGGAGAAGAAGTGGGTCGTGCGGGCGAGGGGGACGACGACGCTGGCTGCCCAGAGGCGGAGCAGGCGCACCTGATGCGAATCGGGCTCACCGGGCTTTGCGACGCGCTGCACCTGCATCGCCAGACCGATGGTCTGGGCGAGCAGGACTCCAATGAGGACAAGCGCGTTTTTGTACCGGGAGAAGAAGGATTCCATCGCGAGTTCAGTTCGACCAAATCCCATTATCGGCGATGTGGGTGTGGAGAGGAAAAAAGCGAGGGGGAGTATTCGTTTCGCCAAGGGCGCGATTGGGCGCGGGTCGCGATAGACTTCTTTCCATGAACCGGTACGCGCTGCTTCTCTCTCTTTGCCTGCTTCCCTGCCCGTCGTTTGGCCAGACGGCTCCGGCCGATGCGACTCCGGGCCTGGCGGCAACGGACGTTATTCCGCATGGAGCGGTGCATCGCGAGAGCTATACGACGAAGTTCGTCAAGGGGCTGGACGGAGACCAGGGTACGTTCCTGGTGTATACGCCTCCGGGGTACGACGCGGCGAAGAAGCCGGGGTATCCGGTGCTGTATCTGCTGCATGGCTGGGGCGGCAATGCGGACGCTTGGATCAAAACGGGCAAGGCCGACCTGATGTACGAGCGCCTGCTGGCAAGTGGCAAGGCCAAGCCCATGGTGATTGTGATGCCTCTCGGTTACGGGGATATGACCTTTCTTTCCAATGGCTTCGAGGTGTGGCGAGACCAGGCGCAGATCTCCAACAATGTGAATCTGTTCGCGGAGACGCTGTTGAAGGAGATCATGCCGCAGGTGCAGACCCACTACGACGTTGCGACGGACCGGGAGCATACGGCGATTGCAGGGCTTTCGATGGGCGGATTGGAGTCGCTGACGATCGGGTTGCGGCATCCGGAGCTATTTGCTTCGATTGGGGGGTTCAGCTCGGCGATGTTTCCCGTCGCGGGGCAGGATCTGACGAAGCTCGATCCGAAGAAGGAGAATTTGAAGCTGCTTTGGGTGGCGTGCGGGACGGATGACGACCTGCTGTCGGTGAACCGGATCTTCGAGATGCATCTGCGGGACGAGGGGCTGCCGGTGACGGTTGTGGAGACGCCCGGGAAGCATGCGTGGGGGGTGTGGAAGAACAACTTCCGGGTGTTTGTGCCGCTTCTGTTTCAGGACGATACGGCGAAGCGATAGCGATGGCTCTTCCGGTGGCTCCCATTCATCCGCAGACGTTGTTTTCGGTGCTCGACTTTCTGGGTGTCGCAGTGGCGAGCGCGGGCGGGGCGCTGGCGGCGAGGCAGCACAGGAAACATACGTACGATATTGTGGGGGCGCTTGGGCTTGCGCTGGCTTCGGGGCTGGGCGGCGGGATTGCGCGCGATGTGCTGCTGCAGCATGGAACACCGCTCTCGCTGATGAACGTGAACTATCTATACACGGCGCTGGGTGGGGCGGTGCTGGCGCTTTGGCTGGGTGAGGCGATCGGGGACCGGGCACAGCGGTGGATGCTCTGGATCGATGCGGCTTCGCTGGGGCTGTTTGCCGTGGCGGGGACGAGCCGGGCGGACTCGTTCGGGCTGAATTGGCTGCCGGCGGTGATGCTGGGGATTACGACAGCGGTTGGGGGTGGATCGCTGCGAGATGTGCTGAGCGGGATGACACCGCGGGTGTTTGAGCGGGGAAACTTCTATGCGATCGCGGCATTCTGGGCGGCGCTGGTCTATCTGGGGATGAAGAGGCTGGGGATGCCGGATCTGGCGTGCGTGACCGCGGGGGTGGTGGGCGGTTTTGTGCTGCGGATGCTGAGCGTGGTGTTTGACTGGAAGACGGCGAAGCTGCGGGATTAAGTCTATTCGGCAAGTTTGAGGCGGGCTACGGCGGCGGTGCGGACGCCTTCGAGCAATTCGGTGCGGTTGATGTCGATAAAAAAGACTCCACCATCGTACTCGTAGACTCTGCCGTGAGCCTGAGAGCCTGGTTTCCCTTCGGAGCGGGTGTAATAAAGAACAATCAGGAGCTTGTCGGGACGCACGAGTTCCGAGTTGCGAGCTGTTGCACCGAACACAGACGTCACAATCTCTTCTTTTTGAGGCTGGTTGCCTACCACCGGCGGGGGTGCTTCAGGATCTGGCAACGTCTTGGAGACGAAACCGTGGGCACCGGGGATCAGTACAAATCCATGGAAGTTATGATCTTCGGCGGAGTTTCGGTACGTCACCACATTCACCTTGCCCACGGCGGGCAGGTGAAGAACAAGAGGCTTTTGGACCTCGGTCGCTCCGGCGGGGAGGGCTTTGTGGATGGCCTGGGTGAGGGATGCGTCGGCGGGGCGGTGGCCCTTGGGTTGGGCCTGCGCGGCGGCCGTGCAGAAGACGAGGGTGAGGATGGCTTGGCGGATTCTGGTCATGGGGAGCCTGCTTCCGACAGTATCGCTCAGGTGGAGCGGGGACGGGAGTAGCTGGGGCGCTTCGCCCACCTGAGCGACGATACAACTGTCGCGAAGGTGGGCACGGTCTTTGTTTACGTGTGGGTTGGGGGCGGTGAAGGAGACGGTCTCGCTACGCTCGGAACCCCACCCTTTCTCGATGAGACTGAGAAAGGATGGGGCGCGCGGGACTTGATTTTTGTTGAGCAGTTTTTATTTAGTCGATCGAAATTTTGCGGAGGAGCTTGAAGTCGGAGAGCATCTTGCCGGTTCCGAGAACGACCGAGGCGAGGGGGTCGTCGGCGATGGAGACGGGCAGGCCTGTTTCTTCGCGGATGCGCTTGTCGAGGTTCTTGATGAGGGCGCCGCCGCCGGTGAGGACGATGCCACGGTCGGAGATGTCGGCGGAGAGCTCGGGCGGGGTGCGCTCGAGGGCTACGCGGATGGCGTTGATGATCGTCGCGATGCACTCTCCGAGGGCCTCGCGGATCTCGGAGTCTTCGATGGTGATGGTCTTCGGCACGCCCTCGATGAGGTTGCGGCCCTTGATCTCCATGGTGATGGGCCGGTCGAGCGGGTAGGCGGAGCCGAGCTGCATCTTGATCTGCTCGGCGGTGCGCTCGCCGATGAGGAGGTTGTACTTGCGCTTCAGGTAGGTGACGACCGCCTCGTCCATCTGGTTGCCGGCCATGCGGACCGAGCGGGAGTAGACGATGCCGGCCAGCGAGATGACGGCGATATCGGTGGTTCCGCCGCCGATGTCGACGACCATGTTGCCGCCGGGTTCGGTGATGGGCAGGCCGGCGCCGATGGCGGCGACCATGGCCTGTTCGACGAGATGCACTTCAGAAGCTTTGGCGCGGTAGGCCGAGTCCATGACGGCGCGCTTTTCCACCTGCGTGATCTCGGACGGCACACCGATGACGATGCGGGGATGGACCATGCGCTTGCGGTTGTTGTGCGCCTTCATAATGAAGTAGTTCAACATCTTTTCGGTGTGGCGGAAGTCGGCGATGACGCCGTCCTTCATGGGCTTGATGGCGACGATGTTGCCCGGGGTGCGGCCGAGCATCTCCTTGGCCTCTTTGCCGACGGCCTCGACTTCATTCGTCACGGTGTTGACGGCGATGATGGAGGGCTCGTTGACGATGATGCCCTTGCCCGCGGCGTAGACGAGGGTGTTGGCCGTTCCGAGGTCGATAGCGAGATCGCTCGAGAAGAGGCTGAAGAGCGAGCGCATGTTGTGGATACGGGAGCTGTTGAAGGCCATGCTAAGGGTCGGTTCCTGACGCTAGGGAAGATGAAATACCGCTAGGGGACTATTGTACTGCTTGCAGGGAATGGGCGTATGCGCATGAGAGCAGCGCCCGCATGGTCTATCGATATCACAAGAGGCGCGGGTAGAATGAGGGGGAGCGGTGTCGATGTTGGTACATCGCACGAAATAGAGGAAGAAGAGGACAGAACATGATCGTTGGCGTTCCCAAGGAAGTAAAGGATCACGAGAGCAGGGTGGGGGTAACGCCGGCGGGCGTCAAGGCACTGGTTGAGGCCGGGCATAAAGTCTTGGTAGAGCACGACGCGGGTGCGCTTTCGGCGATGCCGGACGACGACTACCAGGCAGCGGGCGCGGAGATCGTGGGATCGGCCTATGACGTGTGGCGCCTGGCGGACATGATCGTCAAGGTGAAGGAGCCGGTCGAGAAGGAGTACAGGCACTTCCGCGAAGGGCTGGTGCTGTTTACGTATTTGCACCTGGCTCCGCTGCGCGATCTGACCGATGCGCTACTTGAGAAGAAGGTGACCGGCATTGCGTACGAGACGGTGCGCGACAAGGCAGGCACGCTTCCCCTGCTGACGCCGATGAGCGAGGTCGCGGGTAGGATGAGCGTGCAGGTTGGCGCGGCATACCTTGAGAAGGAGCATGGGGGACGCGGTGTGTTGTTGGGCGGCGTTCCGGGTGTGGCTCCGGGGAATGTGTGCGTGATCGGCGGCGGGATCGTCGGGACGAATGCGGCGAAGATCGCGCTCGGCATGGGCGCGAAGGTGACGCTGCTGGATTTGAGCCTGAACCGGCTGCGCGAGATCGACGACATTTTTGGCGGACGGGTCTCTACCGTGGCCTCGAACAGCTATAACGTCGAGCGCGCGGTGTGCGAGGCGGACCTGGTGATCGGCGGCGTGTTGATTCCGGGCGCGGCGGCCCCGAAGATCGTGACCAAGGCGATGGTTTCAAAGATGAAGAAGGGCGCGGTGATTGTGGATGTCGCGATCGACCAGGGCGGATGCATCGAGACGGCTCGTCCGACGACGCACTCCGACCCCTCGTACCTCGTTGACGGCGTGGTTCACTACTGCGTGACGAACATGCCGGCGGCGGTGCCGAACACGTCCACGCTGGCGCTGACGAACGCTACGTTCCCGTACGTGCTGAAGATCGCGAACATTGGCGCTGCGGCGGCGATCAAATCCGACAAGGGCATCGCCGAGGGCGTCAACACCTTCGACGGCACGCTGACCTATGGAGCGGTTGCCGGAGCGCAGAGCCGGGAGTGGACGGCGATTGCGGATCTGGTCTAACGGCACATTGAAGAAGTAGAAGACATCCCCACCTGCGCGACGAGAACACTGTCGCGCAGGTGGGGTACGATCTTTGGGGGTTCCTCTCGTGATGGATTGGACGCGTTCTGCGGTGATGGCGGCGGTGTTTCTGGCCGCGAATGGGCTGGGGGCACAGGCGCATCCGGTGTCGGTGCAGGTGCTGGCGATCAACGATCTGCATGGGAACCTGGAGCCGCCTCGAGGGAATGACGGGCGCGTAAACGGCGTTGCCGCAGGGGGTACGGAGTACCTGGCGACGCACCTGAAGAACGCCGAGAAGGAAAATCCGAACTCCATCGTGGTGGCGGGCGGGGATCTGTTTGGCGCCTCGCCTCTGCTTTCGGCGCTCTCGGAGGAGAAGCCGGCCATCGAGGCGATCGAGGCGATGCATGTTGCGGTGACTGCGCTGGGGAATCATGAGCTGGACCACGGCCCGGACGTACTGCTGGAGAGGCTGAAGGGCGCGAAGATCGAATACCTGGCGGCGAATGTCGTTCGGGAGAAGAGCTTTATGCCCTCGACGACGGTGCGGACCGTGGGTGGGGTGAAGATCGGCTTCATTGGCGAGATTCTGGAGGACGCGCCCTCGGTGATCGCCGCGCAATCGATCCGGGGGATGAAGTTCCTCGAAGAGAGCAGGGTTGCGAATGAGGCGGCGGCGAAGCTCGAACGGCAGGGAGTTCATACGATTGTGCTGCTGATCCATGAGGGCGGATTCCAGCATCCGGAGGGCGGCGCGCCGGTTGACCCCAACGGATGCGTGCATTTCAAGGGCGAGATTGCCGATCTCGCGGAAAAGCTGTCTCCCTCGATCAAGGTCGTCATCAGCGCCCACACCCACGCGAACTACAACTGCCAGATCGCGGGACACACCGTTACCAGTGCGGGGGCTTATGGACGGCTGTTCACCAAGCTGAATCTTTCCATCGACCCGAAGACCGACCAACTGCTGAGCGTCAATGCGACGAACGTGGTCGTTACCCGCGATGTGGAGAAGGATGCGGAGCAGACGGCTATCATCGCGAAGTACAAGCCGGTTGTCGATCAGGTGTCGAGGCGGCCAGAGGGGTCGATCACGGCGGCGATCTCACGCAAAGCGCGCTCGTCGGACGGCGAAAGCGAGTCGGGCGAGTCGCAGATGGGAGACGTGATCGCCGATGCGCAACTGGCGGCGACCAGCGCACCGGATAAGGGTGGCGCGGTGATCGCATTCATGAACTCGGGCGGGATCCGCGCGGAACTGCCGGGGCCGGCTCGCGATGTGTCGTTCGGAGAGCTCTATGCCGTGCAGCCTTTCGGCAACCACCTTACGGTTCACACCATGACGGGCGCCGCGCTGAAGAGGCTTCTGGAAGGCCAGTTTGCAGGCTCAGGCAATGCGCAGATCATGCAGGTTTCCGATGGCTTTACGTACCAATACCGGACGCATGCTGCCCCGGGCGAGCACATCGTTCCGGGGTCGGTGAAGCTGAACGGCAAACCCATTGGCGATACGGATGTATTGCGGATCGAAGCGAGCGACTTTATGGCGGGTGGACCGGCGTTTCACGAGGCAACCGACGGGATGATCGGGCCGGTGGATGTGGACGCCCTGGTCGAATACTTCAAGGCTCATTCGCCTGTGGCGCCGGGACCGCAAAACCGGATTGTACGGGTCGATTGATGTAAGCTGGCCGTTACGGGAGGGTTGACGATGGGGACGACCGCAAGCCGCCGCAGGGTGTGGACGATCGTCTTCGGCTCGCTCTCGATTCTGCTTCTCGCGGTGCTGGCAGTGTTGAACGCCTTCAGCCTGCGCTCGCTCAAGCCTGAGTCGCCGGAGCAGATCCTGATTTACTACGGCCTTTCGGTCATCGCGTTTCTGCTCTTCGTGGCGGTGCTGGTCCTGCTCGTCCGCAATGTGCTGAAGCTGTACGCGGAGCAGAGGAGCCGCGTGCTGGGCACAAGGCTGCGCACCAGGATGCTGTGGGGCTCGCTGCTGGTGAGCGTGGTGCCGATCGTCTTCATGATCCTGTGGAGCTATGGTTTGATGAACCGGTCGGTGGATCGCTGGTTCTCGCAGCCGGTGGCCGATATGCGCGACGACGCGAACGAGATGGCGACCAAGCTGGCACTGTACGTCGGCGCGAACGCCCGTTCGGAGGCGGATTCCATTGCGGCGGTGTTGCCGGTGGAGACGCTGGCGCAGGGGCGGGTCGATGAGATCAACGTGGTCTTGCTGCAGCATGAGATGACGCTGCAGGGCGGTTTCGCGATCGTGTTTCGCGATGGCAAGCCAATTGCGTCCTACGACATGCCGCCGCAGACGGGCATGCAGGTGCGGGAGTGGATGCCACCGCGTCTGCCCAGCGACGATGAGATTACCGGGGCGGCAACGACGAAGCTGATTCCGTCACCCGCGGCTCCGCGTGGAGCCGATGCGCTGGCGGCCATGACCACCGGTCAGGCGATTCTGGAGACGGCGGAACGCAGCGATGGTCCTATCCTGACGATTGGCCAGAAGGACTATGCGCTGGGTCGCGCGGCGGTGAAGGGCGGCGCAACCGTCGTGGCGGGGCTTCCGCTGCCGGACGGGCTTGCGCACACGATGGCGCGGATGCGGCTTTCGACGGACGCGTACTGGAAGTTGTTCCGCGGACGGCGTGAGTTGCGGAATTTGTATCTGATTCTGCTGGCGATGATGACCAGCCTGGCGCTGTTTGCCTCAGGCTGGCTGGCGCTGCATCTGTCGAAACAGGTAACCAAGCCGGTCGAAAGTCTTGCCGACGCGATGCAGGCCGTGGCCGCGGGCGACTATGCGCGGCGCGTGGAACAGGGCGCGACCGACGAGATGGGCGAGTTGATCAACAGCTTCAACCACATGGCGGGCGATCTGGAGAACAGCCGCGCGCAGGTGGAGCGGTCGACGATCGCGCTGAACGCGGTGAATGCAACGCTGGAAGCTCGACGGTCGGAGCTGGAGACGATGCTGGAGACGATTCCAAACGGTGTGGCGACGCTCGACGCCGAGGGGCGGGTCGTGCTGGCTAACCGGGCGCTCTCGGAGATGATGGACCCGGGTGGACAAAGGCCGTTTATCGGGCTTGCGATGGCCGAGATCTTTCCGGCAGAGATGCTGGAGGTGCTGGAACGGCTGATGCGGCGGAGCCATCGGATGGGAACGGCGTCGGGCGAGATGGAGCTGGGGAGCGGGGCGATTCCGGGAAGCAACGGCACGATGAATCTGCTGGTGACGGTGGCGCTGCTGGAAGGCTCAGGCAGTGAGCGCACGGGTGCTCCGAAGCTGCACCAGGGATATGTGATTGTTCTTGAAAATGCGACGGAGCTGCTGCGGGCGCAGAAGCAGTCGGCCTGGAAGGAAGTGGCGCGGCGAGTGGCGCATGAGATCAAGAATCCGCTGACGCCGATCTCTCTCTCCGCCGAACAGATCCGCAGACACATCGACCGGCTGGGCGGGGTGCTGGAGGCGGAAAGCGTACAAAGCCCTTCGGTGGCCGTGATCAAGCGCTGCTCCGAGGTGATTACCAGCTCGGTGGAAAGCATGCGGGGACTGGTGGATCAGTTTGCGTCGCTGGCCGAGTTCCCTACAGCGCGACCGCGACCGGCGGATTTAAATACGATTGTGGAGAATTCGCTGGCGCTGTTCGCGGGCAGGCTGCAATCGATCCGGATGGTGAAGAAGATGGCTCCGGGGCTGCCGTTGGTGCTGGCCGATCCGGAGGCGATGAAGAGGGCGCTGGGCAACCTGATCGACAATGCGGCAGAGGCGATGCAGACGAGCCTGCTGAAGGAGATTCGGGTGGAGACGTGCCAGTTGGAGAGCGGGATGATCGAGTTGACCATCGCCGATACGGGTTCCGGACTGACGGACGAGATGCGCGAGAGGCTGTTTCTGCCTTACTTCTCGACGAAGCAGCGTGGCACGGGTCTTGGTCTGGCGATTGCCGCGAAGATTATCCAGGAGCACCAGGGGACGATTCGCGCGGAAGGCAATATTCCTGCAGGGGCAAAGTTCATCATCGAGCTCAAACCTGCATCCATGATGGAAGGTGTGGTTTCCGATTCAGGACAACGGGCCGCGGTAGTTGGGGGTAAAGGTTGAATCACGTATTGATCGTGGATGATGAGGCGGAGATCCGGACGTCGCTCGAGAGCATTTTGAGCGAAGAGGGATATACCGTGACGACGGCGGCGACGGCGGGCGAGGCGCTGGAGCTGATCCGCGACGCGGACTATGGGGTGGTGCTGCTCGATATCTGGCTGCCGGACAAGGATGGGCTGGAGACGCTGGGGGAGATTCGGCGCGTGGAGGGTGCGCCCGAGGTGGTGATCATCTCGGGGCACGGGACGATCGAGGCGGCGGTGCGAGCGACCAAGCTGGGGGCTTACGACTTTTTGGAAAAGCCGCTTTCGCTGGATCGTACCCTGATCGTGCTGAAGAACGCGATGAAGGCCCGGCAGATGCGGGACGACAACCAGGAGTTCGCGCGGCAGTTGGCTGTCAAAGGGCCGGTGACGGGGCAGAGCGTGCCGATGAAGGCGCTGCGCCAGCAGATTAAGCTGATGGCCCCGACGAATGGGCGGGTGCTGATCTTCGGCGAGAGCGGGACGGGGAAGGAACTGATCGGACGGGCGATGCATGCCGAAAGCCTGCGGAAGGACCGGGTGTTCGTCGAGTTGAATTGCGCAGCTATTCCCGAGGACTACATCGAGAGCGAGCTGTTTGGATATCGCAATAGTGCGGTCCCGGGTGGGCCGGCGGAGAAGCGGGGGACCTTCGAGCGGGCGGATGGAGGCACCTTGTTTCTGGATGAGGTCGGCGACATGAGCCTGAAGACGCAGGCGAAGGTACTGCGGGCGCTCGATGAGCAGAGATTTTTGCCGGTGGGAGCCTCGCACCCGGTGCATGTGGATGTGCGGGTGATTGCGGCGACGAACAAGGACCTGGAGGAGGAGATTGCGCGGGGGAACTTTCGCGAGGATCTCTTCTACCGGCTGAATGTGATTCCCTTCTACGTGCCTCCGCTGCGCGACCGCAAGGAGGATATTCCGCTGCTGGTGAAGGAGTTTCTGCAGGAGTTCGGCGCGCAGTATGGGCGGCCTCGCGTGGAGATGAGCGAGGAGGCACTGGGAGCGCTGAAGCAGTATCACTGGCCGGGGAATGTGCGGGAGTTGCGGAATCTGGTGGAGCGGGTGCTGATCCTGAACCCGAAGGCGAACCGGATTGAGAAGAAGCATCTGCCGATGCTGGTGTATCGGGAGAGTCCGAAGAATGCGGTCAGGGGCGAGGAGTTTGCGACGCTGCTGGAGGCTCGGGAGGCTTACGAGAGGGATTACATTCTGAAGAAGCTCGACGAGTGCCATGGCAATGTGACGCGTGCGGCGGAGGGGTTGGGGCTGGAGCGGAGCCACCTTTACCGGAAGATGAAGACGCTTGGAGTGAGTGTGAAGGAGTAGTGATCAGCGGGCCTTCCTGGCACCGTTACGGAATGGCGATCCGATTAAGATTTGGTTCCTGCTCGGGCGTGAGATCGACGATCGTGGCCGGAGCATAGACAACGGTATTCTCCGTGTCAAAACAGTTATGAAGCTACGGCGGTGTGTTCTACCGGCTCATGCTCGCGGTCGTCGTAGACGTGGCAGCGGTTGCGACCTTGTCGTTTGGCGGTGTAGAGAGCCTCGTCGGCGGCGGCAATCAGGACCGAGGGATGTTCTGCGTCGTGGATCCCTTCGGCGGGGGGCATGGGGATGATGCTGGCGATACCGATGCTGACCGACAGGAGCGGACCGGCTTCGCCGCCCCGGAGCTCGAAGCGGTGTTTTTCGATGTTCCGGCGGAGCATCTCGGCCGTCGTCCAAGCCTCGTCGGGGCCTGTACCGGCGAGGAGCACGGCGAACTCTTCGCCTCCGTAACGGGCGGCGAAGTCTACCTCGCGGGCGAGCGAGGTGCGCAGAATGCCGGCGATTTCGACGAGACAGACGTCACCGGTGAGGTGCCCGTAGGTATCGTTCAAGCGCTTGAAGAAGTCGACGTCCAGCAGAAGCAACGCCATGGGCTGCGCGGTGCGCTGGGCGCGCTTCCACTCCCGGGAAAGCGTCTGGTCGAAGCTGCGGCGATTCGGGATGCCCGTTAACCCGTCGAGCAGCGCCTGGTCACGTACGCGTTCGTTCGCGGTGCGCAATTGTTCCTGGACCGCGAGATAGCGGGTTTGGAGAATCGTCGAACGGACGGCGTAGAGGACGAACGAGAGGGTCACGCAGATCATGCCGAGATAGAAGTGGATGGGCACGATGGATGCCGCCATGAGGAAGATGGCGAAGGGAAAGAGGAAGGAGCTGCCGCTCTCGAGGAAAGACGGCCTGCTCCGATCGGAGTGGGAGTGCTCGCGGGGAGCCTCGGGCAGGCTGCAGACCACGGCCATCGCGAGGACGGGAATATCGCCGAGGACGAGAAGCGCGGAGCCTGGGGAGGCTTGCCAACGATGGATGACGATGAGATTGACGAAGCCGGTGAGTAGGGCGTTCGACCAGAGAAAGCCGCAGACGATGCGGATGAAGCGGCGCTCGGATGTGTCGCCGGCGGCGAAGAGGCGGAAGGTGGCGGCGAGGGCAATGATGAGGTTTGCCGCGGCGAGGCGGTCGATGACGAGAAGCGATGAGACGGGGGTGAAACCTCCCTCGGGATTGGGGAAGGCGAAGAGAAAGGCGATGAACGCGACCGCGATGGCCAAGGCTCCCTGCGCGAAGTCGAGACGCACGAAGATGGGCGAACGCTCTCGCTTGGAGAGGACAACCGCCATGAGAAATGGGAGACCGCGCAATAGCAGCGCGACATGCTGCAGGCTGGCGATGCCGTCCGGCAGGTAGAGCACACACTGACGGTAGAGTGTGAGCGAGAAACCAAGGACACCGAGCGCGAAACCCACGGAGACAAGCGTCCAGCGGCGGCGCATGGTGCCCGAGACTCGCGACGACTGACGGATGGCGACATACCAGGCCAGGGTATGGCAGGCGATCAGGCCGATCGAAGTTACAAAAATACCGTCAGGAACGAAGAGGGCCGCGACGATATGCAGGCCGAAGATTGCCGCCGCAAGGCTGATGACCAGACGCGGGCTTACTTTGGAACGCAAGGCGATGGACTCTCCAGGTATGAATTGCTTACGAGAAGCCCCGCGGTAAGCCGACTGGTTGTTTGATGCAGGCCGGAAGCCGTAAACGATTGATTTTGCGCAGACATGCGTACTTTTCCAGCAGAGCGATGTCCTGCCCCACGATCGAGTCTTTGCTTCCAGAACGGAAAGCAAGGGGAAGACTGGATCGAACGACCGGGTGCTGAAACCCAATTTCGCTGGTACGTCCTGTTTAACGTTTCAGGATCTCGGCTGGATTTTGGTTTTTGAGATTTTTTATTCTTTTTCTTCCGCAGCCTGCTTAGCCGCGATGTGTTCGAGCTCCCGCCGCCAGTCGAGGTCTTCAATGAAGTTCGCCTTGGAGCGCCAGTCGTCCTTCACCTTCACAAAAAGCTCCAGGAAGACGCGCGTGCCGAGCATGGACTCGATATCCTTGCGGGCGGCAGTGCCGATCTCCTTGAGCATGGTTCCCTGCTTGCCGATGAGGATCGCCTTCTGGCCGGCACGCTCGCAGAAGATGGCGGCGGCGATCTTGGTAAGGGGCGTCTTGGCTCCTGCAGGACGCTTCTTGGGCTCACCCTTGTCGTTCGTGTAGACCATGGGCTCTTCGTACTTTTCGATCACGACGGCGGTCGCGTACGGAACCTCTTCGCCGGTCAGCAGGAGGATCTTTTCGCGGATGAGCTCGGCGACGAGGAAGCGCTCGGGCTGGTCGGTGAGCTGGTGCTTGGGGAAGTAGCGCTGGCCTTCGGGCAGGATGTTGACCACTTTTTCCAGCAACAGGTCGAGGTTGATCTTCTTCCGCGCGGAGATCGGGATCACCTCGGCGAATGGATAGAGCGACGACCAATGGGCGATCAGCGGCATGATCTCCGCCGTGGAGATGGTATCGATCTTGTTCAGCAGAAGAATGACGGGGCATCCGCCTTCGACCTGCTTGAGGCGCTGGATGAGCTGGAGGGCGAAGTCGTCCTCGGCCTTGGAGAGCGCCATGCGACCGGTGGCCTTGCCGGTGGGGTTCTCCTTGGGGAGCTGGTGGGTGACATCGACGATGAAGAGGACGGCGTCGCGGGCTTCGAGGGCGTCGTGGACCTCCTGCATCATGCGCTTGTCGAGCTGGGTATCGGGCTTGTGGATGCCGGGGGTATCGACGAGCACGACCTGCGCGGCGGGGTGGCCGGGGTCGGTAGCGGTCTTCTTCTTGAGCGGCACCTCGACGACACCCTGGATACGGGTGCGCGTGGTCTGCGGCTTATGGGTGACGATGGCGAGCTTCTGGCCAAGAAGAGCATTCAGCAAGGTGGACTTGCCTGCATTGGGACGGCCGACGATAGAGACAAAACCGGAGCGAAAGGGCATCTCTTCTATTATGCGCTGAACTTTGTGGCCGGAGCCTCCGTAAAGGCTTGGTATGAGAATGCTTGGTGCGGTGGTTCTGGCGATAGCGGCAGGTTCAGCAGGTGCGCAGACGACGTTTGCGGTGGCTTCCATCCACCCCAGCTCGGAGGCGGTGAAGTTCGAGCGCGACGGCAAGACGGACGTGACGCCAATGGCGCTCCGCATGCGCGACGTCACCGTCCAGACCTGCATCAAGTGGGCCTACGGGGTGCAGCGGGCGCAGGTCGTCGGATCGGACGATCTGGAGCAGATCCACTACGATATCGACGCCAAGGTCGAGGAACCCACCAAACCGGAGCAGATGAAGCTGATGATGCAGGCCCTGCTGGCCGACCGTTTCAAGCTGAAGTTCCATCGTGCGCAGAAGGAGATGCGGCGCTATGCCATGGTCGTATTGCCGACAGGAAGCAAGAACCTGAAGGTCTCCGAGCCCGGCGCAGAGCCGTACCGGCAGAACTCCGCGAGGGGGACGGTGGTGCGGGCGACAACCATGCAGGAGTGGGCGGACTTTCTCTCCGGACCGTTGGAGACACCGGTGGTCGACAAGACCGGGCTGCCGGGGCGGTACGACTTTTCCATCGACTTTACGCCCTATCTGCCAAAAGACCAGGTGCCGATGCAGCAGGATCCCGGGTACATCGTGAACATCACCCTGCAAGGCGACTTGGGGCTGAAGCTGGAGCCGGGGAAGGGACCGATCGAGGTCATGGTGGTGGATCACGTGGAGAAACCCAGCGAGAACTAGGCCCCGCCAGGGCAAACCTGCGAGGATGGGAGATGTACCAATTCTCCCTGGGGGCTGTCCTTTGCTGGCGATGCGTGATGTGAAAGTGGAGCTTTTGGCCGGATTGACGGCTGCGTTGTCGCTGGTTCCGGAGGTCGTCGGCTTTGCCCTAGTGGCGCACGTCAATCCGCTCACCGGGCTGTATGCGGCGTTCATCATCTGCCTGGTGGCCGCAATCTGGGGCGGCCGTCCGGGCATGATATCAGGCGCGGCGGGGTCGATGGCCGTGGTCTCGGCCGGGCTCGTGGTGCAGCATGGCGTGGAGTATCTGTTTGCGACCATCGTGTTGACGGGTCTTTTGCAGATGGCCTTCGCGTGGTTCCGGCTGGGCAAGCTCATTCGCATGGTGCCGCATCCGGTGATGCTGGGGTTTGTGAATGGGCTGGCCATCATTATCGCTTCGGCGCAGATACAGCACTTCCACATGCACCGCGCGGACGGGAGTGTGGGCTGGCTGGACTCCTCTTCCCTGCTGGGGATGATTGGTCTGGTCGCGGTGACCGTTCTGGTGACCGTCTTTCTGCCGAAGCTGACCAACTCGTTTCCTTCCGCGCTGGCTGGGATTCTGGCGGCGACCGGCGTGGCGCTTGCGCTGGGGATCAGGACGCGGACGGTGGGAGATCTGGCGTCCATCCACGGGACGCTGCCACGCTTTCATATACCGCAGATTCCCTACACCTTCGAGACGCTGCGAATTATTCTGCCGTATGCGCTGGTGCTGGCCGTGATTGGCCTGGTCGAGACGCTGCTGACCCTGAACCTGATCGACGAGATCACCGACACCGGCGGTCGTCCTAACCGCGAGTCCATGGCGCAGGGCGTGGGAAACTTCGTGGGCGCGTTGTTTGGCGGCATGGGCGGATGCGCCATGATCGGGCAGAGCATGATCAACCTGAATGCGGGCGGGCGGCGGCGGCTCTCGGGGATTGCTGCGGGGAGCTTTCTGCTCTCCTTCATTCTTGTTGGGTCGAAGCTGATTGAGCGGATTCCGCTGGCGGCGCTGGTCGGCGTCATGTTCGTGGTGTCGGCCGAGACCTTCAACTGGAAGAGCCTGCGCGGCATGGCGAAGGTGCCGAAGCACGACACGATGGTGATGATTGTAGTCACGCTGGTGACGGTGCTGACCAACCTTGCCGTGGCTGTCGTCGCCGGGATTGTGATCGCGGCGCTGGTGTTTGCGTGGGACCATGCGCAGCAGTTGGAGATCGAGATCGAGGGGATGGCTGAAGGGAAGCTGTATCGTCTGCATGGAAGCTTGTTCTTTGCCTCCGCGACGCAGTTCACACGTTTCTTTACGCCGAAGGAAGATCCGGCTGAGGTGTATCTGGAGTTCGATCACGCGCGGATTATGGACTCGTCCGCGCTCGAGGCGATCGAGGCGCTGGCGGGACGATACCGCGACCTCGGCAAGACGCTGCATGTGCGTGGGTTGAGTGAGCACTGCGATCGTCTGCTGCGGCGGAAGGATGGGTCGGTCACGATGCTGCCGCTTGGGAACTCCTAGAGGACATTTCGCTCAGCCGAGGGACGGGCGTTCGATGCCTGCGATGATGTCGATCTCCACGGAGACCCCACGGGGCACGGCTGCAGAGACGGTGGTACGGGCCGGAGGTACGTCGCCAAAGGCACCCCGAAAGACCTCGTTCATGGCGGCGTAGTCCTTGATGTCGTTCAGATAGACCGTCACCTTGAGGACGTTCGCCATAGACGAACCGGCGTTGAGGAGATCCTTCTCGATCTCAGCGAGAACGAACTTCACGTCGGACTTGATGTCTCCAGGAGGCGCGTCCTTCGAGCTCTTTCCAGACAGATATAGCGTATTTCCCCATGAGATCGCCGGCGAATAGAGAGGAGTCTGTGCCGGCTTTGGCCCGCGCGTGTGGACGACCTTTGTCAGGCCGTTTTTCGCTGGTGTTTCAGAGTCGGCACGGGTGGAGAACGTAGTGGCCAGTGCGGCGAAGAAGGACTGGATGGCAGTGCGGCGCGTTTGCAAGGGGTAACTCCGGAGCGAGGATTTCAAGGTCAAGCGGCGGCGTCGGATGGCGACACAAACGAGACGCGGATACGATCGATGCGGCGGTCCGTCGAAGCGAGGACCTCCATGCGGAGTCCGTCCTCTTCGACGACTTCGCCCGGCAAGGGGATGTGGCCGGCGATCTCGGAGACGAGGCCGCCGAGGGTGGTCGATTCGTAGTCTTCGGACAGGCGCAGTGGCTCGGGTTCGGGCTTCTCGGGTTCCTCCTCGGAGTCGAGAGGCTCGTAGTCCTCGGGCTTCGCGGATTCGGGTTTCGGATCGACCTCGAAGAGGTCGCGCAGGCGTGAGACCTCGAAGCTGCCGTTTACGATGTAGCTTCCGTCTTCCTGGCGGACGGGCGCGTCGTCGGCCTCGGTCTCGTCGTGCTCGTCGGCGATGTTGCCTACGATGGCCTCGAGGAGGTCTTCGATGGTGACGAGGCCGGCGGTGCCGCCGTATTCGTCGATCACGATGCGCATGTGCTGCTTTTCGCGCTGCATCTCGCGGAGGAGCTCGGGAACCTTCTTGGTCTCGGGCACGAACGCCGCAGGACGCTGGAGCTGGGCGACCGTGATCTGGCCGGCGTCGGTATCGAGGACCTGCAGGAGGTCGTGCGCGAAGACGATGCCGGTGATGTGGTCGAGCGAGCCGGAGAAGACCGGGACGCGGGAGAACTTGTGTTCGTCGATCTGGGCGGTGAACTCTTCTAGCGAGAGCGAGCCGGGGACGGCGAAGAGCTGGGGACGCGGCGTCATGACCTCGCGGACGACCTTGTCGCCGAACTCGACGACGGAGCGGACGAGGTCACGGTCGGACTCCTCGAAGATGCCCTCTTCCTCGCCGGCTTCGAGGAGCGCTTCCATGGCCTCGGAGGGGTGGTCGACCTCGGCGGATGGTTCGGGATCGGCGAGGGCCGCGATGGAGAGCAGAAGACTGCAGAAGAGGGTGATCGGCGAGATGAGGTACAGGACCGCGACGATGAGGTAGCGGAGCTTGACGATCCAGCGGCCACGGGTGCGGGTGAAGAGGAGTTGGGGGATGAGGCGGTCGAAGACGACGATGATCAGAATGAGTTCAAAGCCGGTGATCGCAATCTTGCTCCAGGCCGCTCCCGCTTCGAAGGCAAGTGAACCAAAGAGGCTGAGGCCGAACAGGACGCCGATGATCGCGATGGCAAGCTGACGCAGGATCGAAGCCGAAAGCCCGATGGACTCGCGCGCGAGGCGAAGGCGGGGCTCCACGAACTCTTCCCAGGAATCGATGTTGTCCTGGTACTCGCGGGCGAGGAATTTGCCCATCTCAGAGTAGACGCGGTCGATATACGACGCGATGACCAGGGCAAACATGAGCAGAATCAGGGGAGCCGTGAAGAACATGCTCATCTCTCTCATCGGCTGGCTTTCTTCTGGACGCGCGCAATGAGGCTGACGGGCAGTTTGAGCTGGCTGCGCAGCTCGGCCTCGCGCGCGGCCATCTCCCCGGAGTCGGTTTCGTGGTCCATGCCGTTGAGATGCAGGAGGCCGTGAAGGAGCAGGATCCGCACCTCATCGCGAAGCGTGTGGCCGAAACGGGTCGCGGCACGAGCGGCGGTATCGAGCGAGATGGCGATATCGCCGGCATAGTCGGCGGCACCGCCCTCGTCCTCGGTGGGCGCGGGAAAGCTGAGAACGTCGGTGGCCTTGTTTTTGCCGCGAAAGTCACGGTTGAGGCGCTTGAGCGTGGGGTCGTCGGCGAGCAGCACGGTGACTTCACCGGCAATACCGACTGCAGCCTGGGCGCGATGGAGGAAGCGCGAAAGGCCGGACTTTGAGATTTCTACACTAGATGGAGGGTCGATGTTGATCATCGGAAAACGCGCACAGGCGACAGAGAAAAGCCTCTGTCGCCTATGGTATCGCGTTTACTGGGGTTTCTGAACGGGTTTCGGTGCGTCGAGCGGACGAAGCGCGGGATCGGACAGGCCCGGCTCGGTGAGGGTGAGGGGAATCTGCTGGGCGCGGTTATGGCTATCGTAGGCCCGGACGATGCGCTGAACGAGCGTATGCCGGACGACATCCACGTCCTCGAAGGTGCAGAACTTGATGCCTTCGACACCGTCGAGGATGTTCATCGCCTCGAAGAGGCCGGACTTCTTCGGGTTGGGAAGGTCGATCTGGGTGAGATCGCCCGTAATGACCGCCTTGGAGTTTTGCCCCAGACGGGTGACGAACATCTTCATTTGTTCCTGCGTGGTGTTTTGCGCCTCGTCCATAATGATGAACGCGTCGGACAGGGTACGCCCGCGCATGAAGGCGAGGGGGGCTACCTCGATGACGTTGCGTTCGAGCAGCTTGTCGACGCGCTCCTGATCGAGGAGGTCGTAGAGGGCGTCGTAGAGCGGACGGAGGTAAGGGTCGACCTTCTCCTGGAGCGAACCGGGGAGGAAGCCGAGGCGTTCTCCGGCTTCGACCGCAGGCCGGACGAGGATGATGCGGCTGACCTTCTTGGCCATGAGCGCGGCGACGGCCATGGCGACGGCGAGGTAGGTTTTGCCGGTACCGGCGGGTCCGAGGCCGAAGACCATATCGTTCTGCTCGATGGCCTCGACGTACTTGCGCTGGTTGGGCGAACGGGGCTGCACGGTGCGTTTTACGCCAACCGAGCGTTGCTTGCCGGAGTCGGCAAGGCCGCGCAGGGTGGTGGCGGGATCGGAGACGACGAGTTTGAGCATGCCGTGGAGCTCGCCGTTGTGGAGGTTGACGCCGCCTTTGCGGAGTGCGTCGAAGTCCTGAAAGATGCGTTCGACGCGGGCGATGGCTTCAGGTTCACCCACGACCCGGAGGCCGTCGGAGCGGAGATCGATAGTGACGTGGAGGCTGTCTTCCATAAGACGGAGGTTCTCATCGCGCGTGCCGAAGAGAGGCTCGATACCGGGAGTGATGGGAAGCGTTTTTGTCGTCAAGCTTTTGGCTGACCTCCGTCAGTGAGAGCGGGTTGAACGAGCCGTGAGAGGACACGGGCGGATCTTCTCGCCTGCAGATTTGATTCAGTTGTCGGGGTGTTGGGTTCGTTCGAGACGTTGGCGAAGCGCCGCCTGGTGGGCTTGGTGGGCTGGGCCGGGATGGCGTTAGGTGCCGTCAATGGGTGAACGATGGGCATAGGCTATGCCCGGGACGAACCGTCGTCAAGGCAATTCTTGGCCAATTGCGGTGCAAAACCGGGGTAAAACCCAAGATGTTGATCGGGCAGAACCCCGGTTGGTCTGGGAAGACTCGTCATGCGTTCGCAAGCTTCCGTGTTTTCGGCTTCTTGCGCTCTACGTCCGGCAGAAACCCTGTGAGCAGGCCGATGGCCGGGAGGTAGGCGCAGAGGTGATAGACGGTGATGATGCTGGTGCGGTCGGCGATCTTGCCGAGAACGGCCGCACCGATGCCTCCCATGCCGAAGGCGACGCCGAAGAAGAGCCCGGAGACCATGCCGACGCGGCCGGGGAGAAGCTCCTGCGCGTAGACAAGGATGGCCGAGAAGGCGGAGGCGATGATGAAGCCGATGATGACGGAGAGGACGCCTGTCCAGAAGAGCGAGGCGTAAGGGAGGATGAGTGTGAACGGAAGCACGCCGAGGATGGAGATCCAGATGACGAGTTTGCGGCCCCAGCGGTCGCCGGCGGAGCCTCCGATGAGGGTTCCGGCGGCCACGGCTCCAAGGAAGGCGAAGAGCATGATCTGGGAGGTGCGGACGGAGACCTGGAAGCGCTGGATGAGATAGAAGGTGTAGTAACTGGAGAGGCTGGCGAGGTAAAAGTACTTCGAAAAGATGAGGGCGATGAGGATGGCAAGGGCCATGATGACGCGTCCCCGGGAGAGGTGCGCCACCGTGCTGTTTTCGACGCCTTTTCTTGTGGAAGCTTCGGCATGGCGCTGCTTGTACCAACGACCGATGCGATAGAGGATCGCGATGCCGACGATGGCGGGGATGGTGAACCAGGCCATTCCCTTCTGTCCCAGGGGGAGAACGATAAATGCCGCGAGGAGAGGTCCGATGGCCGAACCGGAGTTTCCACCGACCTGGAAGAAGGACTGGGCAAAGCCATGCTTTCCGCCCGAGGCCATGCGTGCGATTCTCGAGCTTTCCGGGTGGAAGATCGCGGAACCGACACCAACCAGGGATGCAGCGACGATGAGCCAGGTGAAGGTGGGCGCGAAGGCCAGGAGGATGAGACCGATGAGGGTAAAGGTCATACCAGTGGGGAGGGCGAAGGGCATGGGGTGCTTGTCGGTGTACTGGCCGACGAGGGGCTGCAGCATGGAGGCCACCACCTGATAGGTGAAGGTGAGGAGGCCGAGGTGGGCGAAGTCGAGGTGGAACTGGCTCTTGAGGATCGGGTAGATCGAGGGCAGGAGCGACTGCACCATGTCGTTGAGGAGATGGCAGAAGCTGATGGCGCCGAGCACGCGAAGGAGTGTGCCTTCGTTTCGCTGCGGGGGGGCATCGTATTGCACCGGGGTGGCGGGGAGGATGGCGGCGGGTGTGAGGCTGGACAGGGTATTTTCGCTCATAAGGATGGGGAGCCAGACGCGATGCTCGGGGTCTGGACTTTCTTAAGTCTATGGTTTCCGACCGGTTCCTTCGGGCCTTATAACAAATGGATATATGGGGATAAAGGCGAGGCGGCTGCCGGAGTCGTGCTGCTTCCGGTTGCGGGTTGACCTTCGCGGAGGATTCCCGTAAACTTCATAGTTGCAGGGATGCGGTCCGATGAACCTCCTTTTATGACGAGGTGAGTGACGTCAGCCTCCGCCGTCTGCATCCCCAAATTTCCCGGCTACGGCCTGGGCATACGAGAAGAGAGTTCAATGGCAAATCATGTTTCGTCCCTGAAGCGCGCACGTCAGACCGTCGTCAAGACCGCAGTGAATCGCGCCAACAAGAGCAAGCTCCGCGGCACCCTGCGCTCGTTGCGCGAGGCCATTGCCACGGGCGACCTGAAGGCTGCCGCCGAGCAGTACCGCCTGACCGCGTCGATCCTCGACAAGAGCGTCCAGAAGGGCGTGCTACACAAGAACACCGCGAGCCGCTACAAGAGCCGCCTCAACGCACGCGTGAAGGCTGTCGCCGTCAAGGCGTAAGCACACGCTTCAACCGTTTCGAAGGGCCAGCAGAGACTCTGCTGGCCCTTTGTGCTGTCCGAGAGGTTGGACCTCTGAACTTTCAACGTGGTATGAAGTGCACCCTTTTTGGTGCATTTTTTCTTTGCCCGTATCCTGGCGATCTAAAGGGCTTACGGGAGAGCGATGCGAACATCCCCAATGTTTCACCATGAACATCCGGGCCGGTACAACGTGGGAAATTGCATGGAAAATGTGGAGATTTTGCGGTCAAAGCGCAATACGGGAAAGTGGTCTGTTTCCGCTTCGATTACCGCGCGGGGGACCGGGTGCTTCCGGTGTTTTGGAGCAGGCCTACTGGCCTGAGGGTGTGTCTTATTTGGGGGCGGACTCGTCGGGCCCGTAGAGGGTGGGGCGCTTGCGGCCCTCGGGGGTGGGGACGTCGCCTACCGGAATTGGGTTCTCGATGACCTGTGGCTTGCCCGGCGTGGCGGCCTGAGCCGATGCAGCGGGCGCAGGCGGCGGTGGTGCTGACGGCACGGGAGGTGGCGTGGCTTCGGCCACGGCGGCGGCGACACGGGTACGGGTCGGAAGACGGATGGGTCCGGTTGCGTGCTCGAGGGCGAACTCGCGGTTGGCCTTGACCTCCTGCTTGTCGTGGCTGGAGAGAGCTGGAAGCTGGTAGATCTCGATCGCCGCGTCGCGTATGACGGCGATCTGCATGCCGTCGGCGGAGAGGGAAAAGTTCTGGCCGGTGCGCTGGACGGGCGTGACGACGGTGTGGAAGACGGCGCGACCGGTGCCGGCCTGGTAGACCTGGATATCCTGCCCGGTGAGCAGGTCGCCTACGGGTTCCTGATCCTGCCCCAACATGCTGAGTGAGACGGAGGTAAGGGCGCGGCCCAGGGCGAAGCGGCCCGAGGCCGGGGCGAAGGAGAAGTTGGGATAGGCGAAGTTGTCGGTGAAGCCCTGCTCCCACATCTCCTCGGCCTTCATGTTGAAGCCTCCGATTTCGACCTTGTCGAGGGAGCCACGGCAGCCGAAGGCGACGAACTCGCTCCGGCTGACGAAGACGGCGCGCGGGAAGCAGGTGGTGTCGTAGGGGGAGAGCTCCAGCTTCTTGCCCTCGTGGGGAAGATAGTCGAAGAGCCAACGGCCCTTCGATTCCTCGCTGATGTCGAGGTATCCGTCGGCGGTCAGCGGCAGAGCGAGCGGGATGGAGGAGCGCACGGAGCCGGCGTGGGACACGATCACGGTCTCGGGGGTGTAGGTGAGGCGGAAGAAGCTGATGATGACATCGGCGTCGCTGGTCTTGATGGCGACCTTGGTGACGTCTTCGAGGGGGCGGCTGGTGGTTTCGACCGTGAGGAGGTCGGATTCGGCGGAGACGATGAGGCCGACGATGCGGTCGTCGAAGGTGAGGAGCTTGTGTTCTTCAAAGGGATCGGACTTGGAGAGGTTGGCGAGGGGCTCGACCGTGACGAGGCGCGAACGGAAGCGCAGCATGAAGCGTCCGCCGCCGAGATCCCACAGGTACTGGCCGGCGTCGTGGACGCGCCAGGTGGTGCGAGCGGCGACCTTGCCGGATGGGATATCGACGAGGACGGCTTCGATCATGCGGTCGTCGTCGGTGGGGAGGGTGTCGGGGAGGCGCTTCATGAGTCTGCGGACGGGGAAGGTGACGAGAAGATGATGCTCTCCCGCGAAATGGACGGTTGCGACGGTGTTTCCGGGGGTCTGGGGCCTTCCGCCGGTGGCCTGCTGCCCGAGATCGGCGAGGGCGATCACCTTCAGCTTCTCGGGTCCCTTGGCCGATGCCGGAGTGGGAGCAAGAGCGGGGGCCAGACAGACGCAGAGGATCCACCCGATTCGACGGAACCGTGGAGGGGGCGTTCTGCGTAGAGAGATGAAAGGAAAGGTCGGCATGGCGGGATCGAAAGGATGTTGGTCCGATGCTGGCTTTACTGTTTCACAGACGCGGGCGGCGCGCCAAAGTTGCACTTCGCTGGCGCACCGTCCCATAGAATAGTGCGAGCCCCGGGAAGCCCGGGACGAAGGGATTGACACGCATGAAGGCAGCTTCGACGACACGCATGGTTTGTTTTGGGATGGCGATGATGGCCACCTCGGTATCCGGCTGGGCGCAACAACAGCAGACGTATCTGCCGGTTCCGGCCTTCGACGCGACCTCGATGGACACGACGGCGGATCCCTGCTCGGACTTCTACAAGTTCTCGTGCGGGCGTTTTGCGGCGAATCACCCGATTCCCGCGGACCAGGCAGGCTCCAACCAGTTTTCGGCGTTGCAGAACGTGAACACGCAGGCGCTGAGCGGCATTCTGACCAAGGCCGCGGCGGGTGGCGCAGGCCGCAAGCCGAACGAGCAGAAGATTGGCGACTTCTACGCCGCGTGCATGGATACGGCAGCGATCGACGCCAAGGGACTGGCACCGCTGCAGCCGCTGCTGGGTGAGATCGATGGGCTTGGCAATGGCATGCGGGCTAAGCTGGAGCTGGCGCCGCTGATCGGCAAACTGCAGCGCGTGGGCGTCGACGTGTTCTTCTCGTTTGGCGAACAGCAGGACTTCAAGGACGCGTCCAAGCAGATTGCCTCGGTCGACCAGGGTGGGCTGGGGATGCCGGAGCGCGACTACTACTTCCGTCCGGGAGCAAAGGACGAAGAGCTGCGCCAGAAGTACGTCGCCCACGTGGCGAAGATGCTGACGCTGGCGGGCGCTACGCCGGAGGTAGCGGCGAAGGAAGCCAAAGACATCATGACGTTCGAGACGGCGCTGGCCAAGGCTTCGATGACGGTGACGGAACGCCGCGATCCGGAGAAGACGTACCATCTGCAGCCGATCGCCACCTTCCGTGCGGGCGTCCCGGGGTTCGATTTCGATGCGTTTGAAGCGCAGGTGCATGCGCCGAAGCTTACCGAGATCAACAACGCGAATCCCGCGTATGGACCGGCGCTCTCGCATGCCGTGCGCGATACCGATATGGCCACGCTGAAGGCCTATATGAAGTACCACCTGCTGACGACGTTTGCAGGGCGTCTGCCGACGAAGTTCGACGATGAGAACTTCGACTTTTACGCACGCACACTGCGTGGACAGCAGGAGCAGGCGGCACGGTGGAAGCGCTGCTCCAATGGCGTGAACGGCGCGCTGGGCGAGGCGCTGGGTGAGGTGTATGTCTCGCAGTACTTTGCCGGGGACAGCAAGGCGAAGATGCTGGAGATGGTGCATGACATTGAGCACGCGATGGATACGGACCTGACCCAGATTGCGTGGATGTCGGACGCGACGAAGGTGAAGGCGCGGGAGAAGCTGCATGCGATTGCGAACAAGATCGGCTATCCGGACACGTTCCGCGATTACAGTGCGCTGACGATTGCGCGGGACGACGCTGCGGGCAACCAGTTGCGGGCGAATGCGTTTGAGAATGACCGGCAGTTGAACAAGATCGGCAAGCCGGTGGACCACAGCGAATGGGGCATGACGCCGCCGACGGTGAACGCGTATTACGACCCGAGCATGAACGATATCAACTTCCCTGCCGGGATTCTGCAGCCTGCGTTCTACGATCCGAAGGCGGATGATGCCGTGAACTATGGGCATATCGGCGTGGTGATTGGGCACGAGTTGACGCATGGGTTCGACGACGAAGGCCGCAAGTTTGGGCCGACCGGCAACCTGGACGACTGGTGGACGGCGGCGGATGCGAAGAACTTCGAGACGAAGGCGAACTGCCTTGCGGATCAGTACAGCAGCTATGTGGCGGTCGACGATGTGCATGTGAACGGCAAACTGACGTTGGGGGAGAACACGGCGGACAATGGAGGGCTGTTGCTGGGATACATCGCCTATATGGAGCGGGCGAAGCAGAACAACGTGGACCTGACCAAGAAGGTGGATGGATATACGCCGGCGCAGCGGTTCTATATCGCGTACGCGCAGAACTGGTGCGAAAACGACCGTCCGGAAAACGTGCGGGCGCAGGTGTTGACGAACGAGCACTCGCCAGGACACTTCCGGGCGAACGGCGCGATTGTGAATCAGCCGGCGTTTGGGGCGGCGTTTGGATGCAAGGCAGGAGCGCCGATGGTGCCGGTGAATAGCTGCCGGATCTGGTAGAGCAGGCAGTATCGAGGAGCGGGCGCGGAGATGGATTCCGCGCCCGCTTTCTTTTGAGTGTGCGACCATAAAGCATGCCTTCCCAACCCATTCAGAACAGAACGCTCGGCTTTGCGGCGTGCGCTCTGGCGAGCTCGCTGTGGGGATGCGGCTTCTTCTTCGGCAAGATTGCGCTTGCCGAGATGAACCCCGGCGCGATGGTGTTCTATCGCTTCGCGTTCGCGTGCCTGGTGCTGGTGCCGATCCTGTTTACGCATCGTCCACACTTCAGCGGGCGCGAGTGGGGCGTGCTTGCGTTCTCCGCGTTTCTGGGTGTGCCGGTGCAGTTCCTGCTGCAGTTTGAAGGATTGAAGCTGACCACGGTTTCGCATGCTGCGTTGATGGTTGGGCTGATGCCCGTGATTCTTGCGTTGGGCGCGGCGATCTGGGCGCATGAACGGATGGATCTGATTGGATGGATCGCGATCAGCGCCTCGACGACCGGGGCGGCACTGATCGCACTGGGAGGCCACCGGGGCGCGGGCGGATCGTCGCTGACGGGCGACATGATGGTCGTTGCGTCGCTCATCATTGCGCTGTTCTGGATTTTGATGAACAAGCAGATGATGGAGCGTCATAATCATCTGACGGTTACGGTGTATGGACTGATGATCGGCATGCTGATGCTGGGCGTGATTGTGCCGCTGCGCTATGGCATGCCTCCGGTGCATGGCGTCTCGTGGAAGGCGTGGGCGGCGCTGGCGGCGTCTGGCGTGCTGTGTACCGCGACGACGACGAGCCTGTGGAACTGGGGTTTGACGCAGGTGCCGGCGTCGCAGGCAGGGGTGCTGCTGAACATGGAGCCTCTGCTGGGTTCGCTGCTGGGTGTGTTTGTGCTGTCGGAGAAGCTGGGGCCGAGTGCGTGGGCCGGCGGAGGGCTGATTCTGGCCTCGGCCATTACGCTGACGACGCAGTCGAAGACGCGCGTGCAGGAGATGGAGCATGCCGTTCTGTAGAGGAACGGCGGGGACGGCACTACACTGGATCGCATGAAGATGATGGTCGACCTCCGCGAGCTGGCGATGCGCATGCAGTGGCGTCGAGGACTGAGGGCGGCGATTGCCGTTGCCGGTGCGATGCTGGTCTGCGAGGCGTTCGGGAGGCCGTTCGGATGGGCGGCGCTTGGGGCGTTCGAGGCGATCCTGGTCGACAATGGCGGGCCGTATCGGTCGCGGCTGAACACCATTCTGACGGTGCTTGCGGGGGGCGCTTTCGCTGGGATTCTGGGCTCGCTGGTGGGGATGCTGCTGCATACAGGGGCGTCGCTGCTGGAGGTGGCTCTGGCTGCGCTTGCCACGGGAGTCGCGTGCTTCGCGATCACGTTCGCACGGGTGGCCACGCAGCCGCTGGCTTCGACTTCGGTGATTATTCTGGTGCTTTACTTCGCGGGGTTGGGCAGCAGCCAGACGACGCTCGCCGGCGGGGCTGTCAACGCGGCGCTGTTTGTCGCGGGAGGCATGGGAGCGGCGGCGATCTCGCTGGTGCTGTGGCCTCTCGATCCGTTTCGGCCGGCGCGGCGGTCGGTGGCACATACGTATGCGCTTCTGGCTGCGGCGACCGGCAAGATCGCCGCGGTGCAGGCGACCGGCGAGCGCGGCCCGCTGGAAGAGCACGATTGGAAGCGCCAGATACGGATGCATCTTGAAGAGGCTCGCATCGCGCTGGGCAAGACCGCGGCGCGAGCTCCGGCACGAACGCACCGGGCGAGGAACCTGACGGTTCTGCTCGAGACCGCGGACATGCTGTTCGCGCGTGCGATGCGGCTGAATGAGCTGACGGAGATTGCCGATGAGGCCGGACGTGCGCGACTTTATGCGACCACCGCGTGGCTGAGTGAGGCGGAGAACGCCATCGCGCATGCGCTCGAACAGAAGCCGGCCGATAGCGGATCCTCGTTCTCGCGCCATGGCTCGCATCGCGTGCAGTTCCTGATGCGCAGGGCGATCCCCGACGCGACGGAGGGACATGACGTGCCGGCACATCTGGCCGACGAAGAGCGGGATGCGCGGCAGGAGCTGGAGATCGCGTTTGAGGCGATACGGGCGATCTGGAGCGGTGTGGATCGCACCGGAGCCGCTCGCAAGGAAGCGCGGATCGAAGCCATTCCAGCGGCTGCGGAGGATAGCATCGTTGAGCGGATACGCGCCGACTTCTCCTTTGGCTCCATCATGCTGCGGCATGCGCTGCGCATGGGGATTGTGGGCGTGGTCGATGTCGCGCTTCTGCACGAGCTGCACCTGGCGCATGGGTTCTGGCTGGCGATGACGAGCATCATCGTGCTGCAACCGAGTGGGTCCGGCACGATGCGGCGCGGGCTGCAACGCGTGGGCGGCACGATCGCGGGAGGCATGCTCGCAGCTCTGCTTGCGGCGCTGGTCCACAATCGGGCGGGCATCATCGTGGTGATCACGGTGTGCGCCGGACTTACGCTGGCGAGCTTCGCGGTCGACTACGGGATTTATGCGTTCTTTCTTACGCCGACGTTTGTCCTGATGTCGCTTCCCTATCTGCGTGACTGGCGCTATGCAAGTGTGCGGGTGATTACGACTATTCTGGGGGCGCTCGTTGCTGTGCTTGCGATGCGCTTTCTGTGGCCCGAGCAGGAAGAGCATGAGTTGAGCAATCTGCTGCATGCGGGTGCGCTGGCCGATGCGGCTTATCTCCGTGCGGTGCTGAGGTTCTGGAAGACACCGGCGAAGGACAGCCGGGCTCGCCTCGAGCTCGAACGGCGGATGCTTGCGCCGGCACGACGCGCCTGCGGCCTTGCTTCGAATGCCGCGGAAGAGACGCTGGACCGTCTGCTTCTCGAACCCTCCTTCAGCCGGAGGGCCGGGAGCAGCACCGAGCATGCGCTGGCCTTTACGACGTATCTGCGCAGACTGGCACAAACGGTGACGACGCTGGCGGCACTTGTGCATCCTGACGATGAGTCATGCTGCGATGAAGCCCGCGTCGAGGCTCTCGCCGCGCGGCTGGAAGCGCTGCCGGGAGATGCACGCCGGTCATTGGAGGCGGTTCCTTCGTTTGAGCCGACCAACGTGCAGGACGTCGTGGAACTCCAGATGAAGCGCATGGAGCGACAGGTGCTGGTGCTTGAACGGGCTGCCACAGCCATGACTGGCAGGGATACAACGATAGCTCGCTAAGCGCGAGATGACGTGCGGGCTCATGTTCCGCAGGTGATGGCCGATGAACGCGGGGACGGAAGGATTGCCCCCGACGATGACCGCGTCTGAAACCTGCCATGAAGATATCGCCGTGATGGTGCAGCAAACGCTGGCACACCTGAACGCGATCGAGCCTGACCTGATGGCGATGGAGCGCGATGTCGCGGCGACACCGGTCGACGCGCTGGATCGCATGCAGCGCGCGCTGGATACGATCCGAAGCGCAGCCGGGCTGTTCGGTCTCGATCCACTCCAGCACCTTGCCGCTGGGCTTGCCAGCGCGTTTGCGGAGATCCGCGAGGGGCGCCTCACCATTGCTACGCCCGTGGTGGATGTATTGATCACGAGCATCGATCATCTGCGCGTGCTTCTCGATACGCTTCCGTCGTCCGATCGCGACGAGATTGGGGTGGTGCTTGGGTCACTCAACACGCTCATCAAGCCTGTTCCCTCAACGACCGAAGACAAGCCCCAAAGCATCGAAGCGAAGGCGGAGAAAGCCGGAGCGTCGGAGACACTGCGAATCCGGGTCGATCTCTTGACGGATCTGATGAACCTTGCGGGTGAGCTTGTGCTTGGCCGCAACCAACTGATGCGCGCGCTTGCCGGAGAAGCACGCGAGAGCGGTCTTGGCCTGATTCTGCAGAACATCAACCAGGTGACCACGGCGCTGCAGGAGGGCATCATGCAGACTCGCATGCAGCCGGCTGAAACCGTGTTCCATCGCTTCCCGCGCATCATCCGTGACGTCTCCCGGCAGCTTGGGAAGCGGATTGAGCTTGAGATCTTGGGCAGTGAGGTGGAGCTCGATCGATCGCTGGTCGAACTGCTCACCGATCCACTCACACACATCCTCCGCAACAGCGCCGACCATGCCATCGAGATGCCGGAGGAACGAAGACGTGCCGGCAAGCCCATCACCGGTCGCATCGTGTTGAAGGCATGCCATCAGGATGGGCAGGTGAACATCTCCATTCAGGACGATGGACGAGGCATCGATTCAGCCAAGGTGCGGCGCAAAGCTCTCGATCGCGGACTCATCAGTGAGTCGCAAGCCGAGCAGATGACGGAGCGCGAGCTTGTATCGCTTATCTTTACACCAGGCTTCAGCACGATGGATGCGGTCTCGGAGCTTTCGGGACGCGGCGTGGGCATGGATGTCGTGCGTTCGAACACGGAGCGCATGGGCGGCACAGTCGAGGTCGACACGGTGCTCGGCAGAGGCACCACCCTTACCATGCGGCTTCCGCTGACGCTTGCCATCATCCCCTCAATGATCGTCGGCGTTGGAGGTCAGCGCTTCGCCATCCCGCAGGTGCATGTCGTCGAATTCGTCTCAGTGCAAGCATGTGATGTTGCCGAGCGCTTGGAGCGCATCAAGAACTCCGCGGTCCTTCGCCTTCGCGACCGGCTTCTTCCCCTGATACGGCTTGGGGATGTCTTGCGGCTTGGAACGGAGAGACGAGAGGGCGACTACGACATTGTCGTGTTGCAGATTGGTACCAACCAGTTTGGTGTCGTGGTCGATGAACTCTTCGATATCGAGGAGATCGTCGTCAAGCCCGTCTCGGCGTGTGCGCAGAGCGCGCGCTGCTTCTCCGGTGCGACGATCATCGGGGACGGACGTGTGATCATGATTCTCGACGTCAGCGGCCTTGTCGCGCTGGCCGGCATGCAGTTTGCCGATACCAAGGCCGAGAACGAGCGGCGCTTTGCGCTGGAGAGACAACGCACGGCGGCGACCGCTTCGCGCCTTCTTTCTGTGTTACTTTGCACCGGCGCTCCCGATGAATACCTGGCGATCCCGCAGGACAGCATTCTGCGTCTCGAGATGTTTGCCGTCTCGGCCATTCAACGGATTGGCCATCAAGAGTATGTGAACTACCGCGGCCATGGGCTTCCTCTGGTTCGCCTGGAGAAGCACATCCGGGTGCGTCCCCTGGCATCCGATCTCGCCGAGATCTTCGTGATCATCCCCAAGCTTCTGGTCGATGGGAGGGTGGTCGCAGGGCAGGCAGGCATCGTCATCTCCAGCATTCTCGATGCGCTCGACGCGGATGTTGTACTTGAACGCATTGACCCTGGGGGTCCGGGCGTCATGGGTTCAGCGATTGTCAACGACCGTCTCACACTCTTTCTCGAACCCGGCGAGATTCTTGCTGCCGCGGGGTACCGCACAGGAGGCCCGCAATGATGCAGTTCTCCACCTTTCGCGTCGGCGAGCGATTGCTCGGTCTCGACATCCGCATGATTCAGGAGATCAACCGCATCCCCGAGATTACGCCACTTCCCCTGTCTGCCGAGTATGTGCGGGGCTTCATCAACCTGCGCGGACAGATTGTGACTCTTTTCGATCTTGGCGTGCGCCTTGGGTTGCCGCGAAAGCAGATCGACGATGAGAGTCACAATATCATCCTTCATCCACGTGCCGGGGCACGCGCACAAGACCCCGTGGGCCTGCTCGCGGACGGCATCGGCGACGTCGTCGAGGTGGACGTATCGCAGATTGAGCCATTGCCCGCGAACGTTGGCGAAATGGATGGACGCTACCTTTCCGGAGTGATCAAGTTTCAGGATGAGCTGATGGTCCTTTTCGATCTGAAGCGCGTTCTGCATATCGACTAATGCAACCGCATTTCCTACCAGGAGATATCTCATGCACGCTCTCAACAACATCAGGATCCGCACACGGCTGCAGATCGCTTTCTTTCTTCTCGCCGCCTTCATCGCGTGCGTTGCGTATGCGGGCATCGATCACGCATCGAGCCGGATGATGATCGCACTGGGAGCCATGGGAACCGTGCTTGCCCCCACGCTGGGGTTCGTCCTTGCGAGCTCGATCTTCGATCCGCTCGAGGGGATCAATCGGCAGATTGCCGCGATGCGCCAAGGCGATCTGAGTTCACGACTGAAGATGAATCGCAAGGATGAGATGGGCCTTCTGGCGGAGTCACTGGATGGTTTTGCATCGGATCTGAAGAGCGATATCTTCAGCAAGCTGAGCCAGATTGCGGTGGGCGATATGAGCGCGCGGGCCACCAGCCGCGGCAACAACGACGAGATGACGCCAGCGATCAATACGATCATCGAGACGCTCAAGGATTTTATTCAGGAGATGCGCCACATGTCCGCGCAGCACGATGCGGGAGACATCGATGTCATCATGCCTGTTGAGCACTTCCACGGCGAATTCCGTTCGATGGCCTCGGGCGTAAACAGGATGGTGGCCGGACATATCGACGTGAAGAAGAAAGCGATGGCGTGTGTCGCCGAGTTCGGCAAAGGCAACTTTGAAGCCAAACTGGAAGTGTTTCCGGGCAAGAAATTCTTTATCAACGAAACGATGGAGCTGTTGCGGTCGAACCTCACCAATCTTATCCGCGAGATGAACGAGATGTCTTCGCAACACGACGCGGGAGACATCGATGTCATCATGACCGTTGAGCGCTTTCATGGTGATTTCCGCACGATGGCGGCGGGCGTCAACAAGATGGTCAAAGGCCACATCGACGTCAAGAAGAAGGCGATGGCATGCGTTGCCGAGTTCGGACGAGGCAACTTTGAAGCCAAGCTGGAGGTGTTCCCGGGCAAGAAATTCTTTATCAACGAGACGATGGAACTGCTGCGTTCGAACCTTACCAGCCTGATCCGCGAGATGAACTACATGTCCGCGCAGCACGATGCAGGCGACATCGATGTGATTATGGCGGTCGACCGCTTCCACGGCGATTTTCGAACGATGGCGGCAGGCGTAAACAAGATGGTCAACGGGCACATCGACGTCAAGAAGAAGGCGATGGCGTGCGTCGCCGAGTTCGGTCGCGGCAATTTCGAAGCGCCGCTCGAAGTTTTTCCCGGCAAGAAAGTCTTCATCAACGAAACCATCGAGAGAGTCCGCGGGAACCTGAAGGCTCTGATTGCCGACACGGCCATGCTGTCCGAAGCAGCAGTCGCCGGCAAGCTTGCGACGCGTGCCGATGCCGCCATGCACCAGGGTGACTTCCGCAAGATTATCCAGGGCATCGACGATACGCTCGACGCCGTGATCGGCCCGTTGAATGTGACCGCCGACTACGTCGACAGCATCTCGCGTGGCGTGATTCCGGGCAAGATCGAGACGCAGTACAACGGCGATTTCAACACCATCAAGAACAACCTAAACAACTGCGTAGAAGGGCTGCAAGGCCTTGTCGAAGCGAACCAGGTACTGCAACAAATGGCGGCCAACAACCTTACGGCACGGGTGGAAGGGCGTTATAAGGGCATCTTCGCCGAGGTCGCAAAAGCGATCAACGTGACGGTGACGAACCAGGCGAACGTGCTGCTCAGCATCCAACAGAATGCGGAGACGCTGGCACAATCATCGGTTGGTCTGACGAGTTCTTCGAGTACCATGTCGGTGAACTCCGAGGCGATGACCGCGCAGGCTCACACGGCCGCGGCGGCCACCGAGCAGGCATCGGCGAGCGTGAAGAATATGGCTGCGGGGATCGAGCAGGTGAGCGCGAACTCGCAATCCGTTGCCGGTGCCTCCGAGAAGATTTCCATGAACCTGGGCGTCGTCGGCAACTCGGTTGAGGTGATGTCCTCGCGGATGAAGACCGCAGCCTCGACATCCGAGGCCGTCACTGGTGCGGTGAATTCCGTTGCGGCGGCCATCGAAGAGATGAGTGCGTCGCTCAACGAGGTTTCGAAGAACACGGGACAGGCGGCTCGCGTGAGTGGGCGCGCGGCGAAGTCGGCGACGTGCACCGCTGAGATTGTCAACAACCTCGGCACGAGCGCAGTCGAGATCGGCAAGGTCGTCGAGATGATCAAAGGCATCGCCGCGCAGACCAATCTGCTGGCCCTGAACGCGACCATTGAAGCGGCCAGCGCGGGCGAGGCCGGAAAGGGATTTGCCGTCGTCGCCAACGAGGTGAAGACACTGGCGAAACAGACGGCTTCCGCCACGGAAGACATCCGGAAACAGGTGGCGGCGATGCAGTCAAACACCTCGGCGGCGGTCAAAGCCATCGAGGAGATTGTGACGGTGATCAACGAGATCAATGGGATTTCCGGCACGATTGCCGCGGCTGTCGAAGAGCAGACGGCGACTACGAACGAGATCGCGAAGAACGTGGGCAATGCTGCGCGTGGCGCTGCCGAGCTCTTCAGGAATGTGAATGAAAGTTCGCAGTCCGCGACGACGATCTCCAGCAATGTGCAGGAGGCAGTGCGCGGGGTCAGTGAGATTACGCGGAACATCAGCCAGCTTGCCACTGGAGCGAACGATGTAGCTCGCAACGCAGGGGAGGCGGCGAAGGGCATGAGCGAGGTTGCACAGAATGTTGCCGTCGTCAGCGATCGTTCGACTCAGACGACGCGTGGTGCCGCTGAGACCAATGCGTCGGCGCTTGAACTGGGCCGGCTCGCCGAGAGCCTGCAGCATGCCGTGACCAGCTTCCGGATCATGTAGTCGAGGAGAACGGCTATGCTGCAGAGAAAACTTCGTGTGCTGGTGGTCGATGATGCCGTCGACTACCGGCGCATCTTGTGCGACTTCATCGAGACGATGGAAGACTGCGAACTCGCGGGCACATCGGCACGCGGCGCCCTTGCACTTGGAAAGATGACGCAGACCGCCGTGGACCTTGTGCTGCTCGATTGCGAGATGCCCGAGATGAGTGGCTTCGAAACACTGCGCGCGATTGTCCGGCATCACGGTTCCACCAGCGTCATCCTGCTGAGCGATGGAAGCACACGTTCTGAAGACGCCGAGGCTATTGCGAAAGAACTCGGCGCACTCGGCCTCTTGCAGAAGCCCGTCTCTCCGGCAGACGGTACCGAGCTGTTCTCGAAGATTCGAGCCTTGATGCAGAAGGCACACATACGCCGCAACCTGCGGGGTACGGCAACACCCGTTGCGACCAGGCCGGCAATCGCACCCGCGGCCATCGTACCGGCGCCAATTGTTTTGGCCAAGCCGACGCGATTTCCAAAGCCGGGTAGGATCGATGCTGTCTTCATCGGGGTTTCTACCGGTGGGCCAGAGGCTCTGATGCAACTGCTTCCGAGCCTTCCGGTGGATCTTGGCGTTCCTGTGTTGATCGTGCAGCATATGCCTCCACTGTTCACGGCATCCCTGGCGCACGACCTCGACCGCAGAAGTGCGCTCTCGGTCAGGGAGGCGCTCCACGGTGAGAGCATTCGACCAAACGTGGTGCTCATTGCTCCGGGCGGGCGTCATATGATTGTGCGTTCGAGGCCCGCCGTCACTCGTGGGCAACAAGAACTTCTGATCGGTCTCGATGATGGTCCACCTGAGAATAGTTGCCGGCCGGCGGTTGATGTTCTGTTCCGCTCCGCGGCAAAACACTACGCAGGGCGAGCGCTTGCCATTGTGATGACCGGGATGGGCAGCGATGGATGCGAGGGCATGCGTGCCTTGAAGCAGGCCGGCTGTCTCGCCCTCACGCAGAGCGAGAGGACATGCGTGGTTTACGGGATGCCGCTTGCTGTTGATGAAGCTGGACTTTCCGACGAGCAGGTGCCTCTTCCCCTGCTTGCCGCACGAATCACACGAGCCGTGATGGGAGAACGCGCATGAGCACGACACCCCCGATCAAGCCTGCTGAGTTCAAAGTTTTACGTGACTATATTGAAGAACACTGCGGGATCTCTCTCAGCGAAGACAAGAGCTACCTGGTAGACACGCGGCTTTCGAGCATCGTCGTTGAAGCGGGCTGTACCGACTTTGCAGGACTGCACCAGCGTGCTTTGATCGATCCGACCAAGCAACTGCGCGACCGGATGATCGATGCTATGACCACGAACGAGACGCTGTGGTTTCGCGACCAGCATCCGTTCACTATTCTGAGAGAGAAGCTGATTCCGCCACTCGCCGCGGAACTACGTGGCGGGACACGACGGCAGATTCGCATCTGGTCGGCGGCCAGTTCGACCGGGCAGGAACCCTACTCCATTGCCATTGCAGTGCGTGAGCTGTGCCGGACGGAGGCTGGACTCCGGCCCGAAATGGTGGAGATTGTCGCGACCGATATCTCCCCTACGGTGCTGAAGGCGGCACGCTCCGGTCTCTATGACAACGCAGCACTCCAGCGCGGCATGCCGCCGGATCTCAAGGCGCGCTACTTTCGCCACGAGGGTGAGATGTGGCTCGTCGACGAAGAGATTCGCGACATGGTGCGCTTTGAAGAGTTCAACCTGCAGGACTCCCCCGCGCGCCTGGGGCGTTTCGACATCGTCTTCTGCCGCTACGTTGCCATCTACTTTTCGGAGACGATGAAGAAGAAGCTCTATGCGCGTATCGCGGATGCGGTTGGCCCCGGAGGTCATTTGATCATCAGCGCCATTGAGAACCTACGTGGACTATCCACACGCTTCGAGCCGCAAGAGCATGCGGGCGGTAGCTACTATCGTTGCTCATGACTGGCTTCAGACCGCCGATATCCAGTGCAGACAGGAAGGACCACACCGATGAAGCTCCCAAAGAAAGCGACTGTTCGCGAGGCTGTCATGCTTGCATCCACGATGCGGACTATGAGTTGCATGAGCGACCTGCGTATCGACGCAAGCGCTGTCGAGAGTATCGATAGCAGCATTCTGCAGCTCCTCTGGGCACTCCGGAGAGCGGTGCCCTCAAGCACCATTCTGAGTCCTTCGGATGCATTCCTCGATGCAGCCGAGCGTTGCGGCGCGGAGCATCTACTCCACGACGAACCTGTGGAGGCTGCATGAAGAGAATCATGACAGTCGACGACTCGGCAAGCATGCGCCAGATGATAGCTTTCACCCTCGAACAGGCGGGCTATGAGGTGATGCAGGCCGAAGACGGGAGGGACGGTCTTGCCAAGGTTACGGGTGATATCGATTTGTTTCTGACCGATCTCAACATGCCTCACATGGACGGCATCGAGTTTACGCTTCAGATACGTGCCGATGCGCGTTACAAATTTACGCCTGTCGTTCTACTGACCACAGAGTCGCAGGCGGAGAAGAAGCTGGAAGGCAAAGCAGCCGGTGCCACTGGCTGGATCGTGAAGCCGTTCGACCCCGAGAAGCTGCTTGCGGTAGTCAACAAGGTGATCCGGTGATGGTCGCCAACCGGTCTGAGATTATGGAGCGGATGCGCACGGCTTTCCGGGCCGAGGCGCTCGATCTCTTGCCGGAGCTGGACGGAGCGCTGCTTGCGATGGAGATGGAGCCGCAGAACACCGCGCTGGTCCATCGCGCGTTTCGTGCGATGCATACGATCAAGGGTTCCGGGGCTACGGCAGGCTTCGCCCATCTCGCTCGTTTCGCACACGGTGTGGAAGAAGCCTTCGACCTTGCCCGCGCCGGAAAGCTAGCCATCACCTCGGAGCTGATCGATTGCGGACTGAAGGCCTGCGACGTTATCCGCGAGATCCTCGACATGGAAGACGATGAGCGCGAGGCGAGCGGGGAACGCTCGGTGAGCGAGGCAGTCCTGCGGCTTCTTCCTGCAGCCGGACAGGCAACCCGGCATGAGCTTCCTGCTGCGAGTTCGGCCACGGTGCCGATAGCGTACGAGATCCTCTTCAAGCCGCATGTGGATCTCTTCCGATCGGGCACGGATCCACTCTCCTTGCTCGATGAGCTGCGTGATTTCGGAGCGACCAGGGTTAAAGCACACTTCGATGCTCTCCCCCCTCTCGCGGAGTTTGACCCTGAAGGTTGCTATCTCTGGTGGCATGTTCTGCTTATCACCGAACGAAGTGCTGAGGCGATCCGCGATGTCTTTGTTTTTGTGGAAGACGATTGTCGCATCGAGATCCGCGTGCTGCCTCGTCAGTCCGAGAGCATCGCTTTTTTGATGCTTCCGCGTGCGGATCAGGCGGCTGCCTGGCAACGCCTGCAGCACGCCTATCTCGCCGTCGCAGAGGCATCTCTCCGGCAGATGAAGAGCTCATCCGCCAACGCACCGGACGAGATTCGAGCGTATCTGGACGCGATGCATCATCTCGCCGCTGTTGCCTTGTGCGGTCAGTCCTTCGTGGCGGCGGAATGTGCCCAGGCGCAAGCACGCATCCTCGAGAGAATGCTGCGTGTGGGGCGCCCCATGAGCGCGCAGGATGGGGTGCGTCTTCAACAGGCTCTTGCCGTTCTCCACCAGCAGGGTTCACGGAAAGAGAGTCACGCATGAGCCTCATTACAACCGTTCAGACATTCGTTCGCTCCCTGGTCTCCGATCGAAGCGGCAAGCCGGGACGCGCTGTTTCCTGCGCGGCGCTCGATCGTGTCGCCGATCTGCTCGATACCATGAACCGCGACACCGAACAGGATTTCCTCCGCATTGGCGGGCGGCTCATGGATTTTCTGCAAAGCGCCGGCGGCATCGCAGCAGAGATTGATGGCGTCATCCGATCAACCGCTGGGGGCGGCGGCGCAGAGGCTTCGGCGACGCTGACCGATGCGCTCGAACGCTGCCGTCGTCTTGTCGCCAGCGCGACCGCAGATCGCTCGTATCTTACAACGCTGCGTACAGAAGCTGGGCAGGTCAGCAGCATTTTCGGTGGGTTCCGGCAGGCCGTGGCGAGCTTCCATGTGGTCTGCACCATGACGCGTATCGAGTCCGCGCGGCTGGGCGGTGCGGGCGATGAACTCAGTTCGCTGACGGATGAGGTGCTGACGCTGGCGCGGCGCATGCAGGCGCAGGTGGAGCATGTGCTTGACGCGGCCTCCGCTGTCGGCCGCCAGGTGACGCAGCTTGCGCTGAGTCTTCGCGGGACGGATCAATTGCTCGATCATCTCGCGCGTGTCGTTCCGCATGTGCTGCACAGTCTCGATGCCTTCTCCGCGCAGCAGGAGGCAGCGGCAACACTTTCCACGCAGCTTGCACAAGACTCGCGCGCCATCTCCCGTTCCATGATGCATGCCGTGACCTCCATCCAGTTTCACGACATCACGCGACAGCAGGTTGAGCATATCGTTGCAGCCCTGCGTCATCTTTCGGCGCAGACGGTCGGGGAACAGATGCCGGAGAGTACGCGCACAGCCCTGAATCTTGAAGCCACACAGCTCGTCTCCGCGGGAGATATCTTCGACCGCTCGGTCTTGCGTCTCTGGCACGACCTGGAAGCGATTGCCGTTTCGGTGGAGGGCATGGCAGCCAAAGGACACGCGCTTGTTCGCGATCATGGAGATGACAGCGCGTTCTTCCTTGAGGTGAAGCATTGCGTCGATGCGATTGCCGAGGCAGTTACCAGTCACCGCGGCGCCGAGGCTGCCAGTCAGGCGGCCGCACGCGATCTCGGCGCAACCCTGACGATGATGAACGAGGCGGCGGCAGAGATTCGCGGCCTTGACGTGCAGCTTCTTCGCGTGGCGCTGAACGCCAGCGTCCGCGCGGCGCACCTTGGCGCGCGTGGAGACACGCTATCCGTGCTCGCATCGACGCTCCGGGAGCTCGCAGCGAGTGCCGATGAGCGCTCGCGCCATGCGGCACTGTCACTCCGTTCGATGGACGTGGCCGTTGCTTTGCTCGTCTCTCCTCGTGCGGTGGAGGACGATGCCGGTCTGACGCGCACGATGCAGACGACGATGGAAACAATGAAGGCAGCAAGCGAGCAGGGAGCGGCACGTCTGCGGGAGGTGGCGTTGTCGGCCTCTGCGCTGGGTGAAGAGATCCTGGCGGCACGCAACCGCTTCCGTGCGGGCGATGTCTTCGCGGAAACCGTATCCGTCTGTCTCACGCAATTGCATCGGACCGCAGAGGAAGCGGTCGTGATAGGGCGCGGGGTCGCTGCTGCGGATGAGGCGAGAGTGCTGGAGACGTGTGCGCGACGTTACACGATGCAGTCGGAGCGGGACATTCACGCTTCGCTCACGACAGGTTCGATGGCTGCTCCACATTTGGTCCCAGCGGGCGATGCGGAGCTTGGCGACGATATCGAACTCTTCTAGCGGGGGGGGGGGAGGGAGTCGACCTGCGGCCTGTACCCCCTGTATGCTTTGCGTGCATGCACATCAGCCTTCCTTCCCCGCTCCTTCGCGTATCGGTCCTCGGCTCGCTCCTGCTTGCTTGTGGCATCACGCTTGCCCAGACGCCCGATCCCGATGGGCGTATGACGCCCGCGCAACGTTCCGCTGCCGGCATCGGTGCGCCCGTCGCGCCTCTTCCTGCGGCAGCTACGCTGACACCTGCTGCCCAGAAGGCCCGCATCGCGGCATGGCGGGCCGAAATTCGTCATCAGCTTTTCGTTCCTGCCAAGCTGCCTGCGCTCGAGCCACATACGTGGTCTACCTTCTCGCCCACGCCGGGCGTGATTGCCGACCGCGTGACCTACAACACGGCTGACGGCATGATCGTTCCCGCGATCGTCTATCGGCCCGACCCCAAACGATTGAAGCCACGCCAGAAGCTGCCGGGGCTGGTAATCGTCAACGGGCATGGGAGCGACAAGTTCGGTTGGTACGCCTTCTACAGCGGCATGCTCTTCGCCAGAATGGGCGCGGTCGTTGTGACGTATGACATGATCGGCGAAGGCGAGCGCAGCGTTGTCAAGGAGTCGCACACCGGCGAGCATGATGCGTGGGTGAGTCCGCCTGCGGGCCTGGCACGCACCGATTGGGGACAGCGTCTTGCGGGCCTGATGCAGGTCGACGCGATGCAGGCCGTCAGCTATCTGCTGGCGCAGCCCGAGGTGGATGCGAGCCGCATCGGTGTTGCGGGTTATTCGATGGGAGGCTTTGTCTCGGGGATTACTGGTGCCATCGACACGCGCATCCATGCGGTGCTGCTCAGCGGTGGAGGCGTCTACGACGGACCGGGCGGATACTTCGATGCGAACCCGCTGCCGTGCCAGATGCCACCTTACAAGTCTCTGCTGCCGTTGGGCGATCGCGGCGGAGTTCTCTATGCGCTGAACGCAGAACGCGGCCCGATGCTGGTGATGAATGGGTCGCACGATACGGTGATGGATATGCCGCACCATCCGCCAGAGTGGTTTGCGGAGATGCATGATCGCACACTGGCGCTGGTTGGACCTGTGTCGCCGGCGGCGAAGAATCTGTTCACCACGGTGCTCTATCCTGGCATCAGCCACCGGACTTCGTGGGTAGATCGCAAGGGCGTCGTCTGGCTGGATCAGCAACTCCACTTCCCGCTTACGACGCCGGAGCGCATCGCCAACGAACCGACCACGCACATCGGCGACTGGATCAAAGCGAATGGAGTCTACCTGGCCAAGAGCTATGCAGCAGAAGACCGTGAGGCGGGCCTGGATGCACTGGGGATAGGGCTTCCAGGCATCCAACGCGAAGACCTGATGGTGCTGCCCGATGCGGATTGGCAACGCATGAAGGATCGCCTGACCTATGCCGGATGGGCGGAGAAGACCAAAGCCGCTGAAGCAGAGGCCGTGGTGAAGAAGTAGCGTTGTCGCGCATGAGCTAACCCCGAAGCGGGCGGGATGGGTGAACCTACCCGCGAGGCGTGCTTTGATTGGGCCGCATACTTTCGAAGGCGTGACCGAGGTGGCGACCAGTTCATCGCCTCGGTCACGCCCTCTCTTTATTGATTAGCCGCCGACCAATAGGACGCAGTGGCCCGATCTCGTTGTCGCCGCTGTTGCCGTATTGCCGTTCCCAGTCTGAGCATTTGGGCACATCACTTAAGCGGCAACGCGTGAGCACCTGCGCTCATTTTTTGAATTTTCGAGCCTCGTTTTTCGCTAGAGCAATATGTTGCGGCGGTGGAGAGCAATGCGACTCTACATTCGCTTCCCCATCAAGCACAGACTCGTCTCAGCCTCGATTCACGCGATCATCGCGGCTGAAGGACAACCATTCGATTCGCACACACCCGCGTTGAGAAGAGGAAATACAGATGGCCTACGAGAGCGTAAATCCGTACGACGGCAAGACAGTCAAGACATTCCCGGAGTTGACCGACGAACAGCTCGAAGCGAAGATTGCCACCGCATCCGCCTGTTATGAGACATGGAAGAAGACCCCCTACGTCAAGCGCGCCGTGATCGTCGCCAAGGCCGGTGAGTTGATGCGTCAGCATGTCGATCGCTTTGCCAAACACGCGACCCTCGAGATGGGCAAGCTCATCAACGAGGCGCGCGGTGAGGTCAACTTCAGCGCCAACATCCTTTCCTACTACGCCAAGAACGGCGAGCGCTTTCTGGCTCCGGTCAAGTTGAATCCGGAACACGGCGAGGCCCACATGGAGTCCAGTCCCATTGGCGTTATCTTCGGCGTGGAGCCGTGGAACTTCCCCTACTATCAACTGGCTCGCGTCGCCGGTCCGCATCTGATGGCGGGCAACACGCTGATGGTCAAGCATGCCGGCTGTGTGCCGCAGTGCGCCATCGAGTTTGAGAAGCTGTGGATCGAGGCCGGTGCGCCCGAAGGTCTTTACACCAACCTGCTTATCTCCCACGCGCAGTCGGACAAAGTGATCGACGATCCACGCATCAAGGGCGTCGCCCTCACGGGCAGCGTGGCAGCGGGCCGCAGCATTTCGGCTCGCGCCGGCACCAACCTGAAGGTCTCTTCGATGGAGCTGGGCGGCAGCGATGCCTTCATCGTTCTCGAAGACGCCGACCTGGAGAAGACGATCCCGTGGGCTGTATGGGGACGCATGTACAACGCCGGCCAGACCTGCTGCGCGTCGAAGCGCTTCATCGTCGTCGAGGAGATCGCGGACAAGTTCCTCGCGCAGTTCAAGGCGGCGCTCGAAGCGTTGAAGCCCGGCGACCCGATGGATGAGAGGACGACGCACGGTCCTCTCTCCACGGAGTCCGCGCTCCAGGACATCCTCAAGCAGGTGAATGCGGCGGTCAAGCACGGCGCGAAGGTCGTACTGGGCGGAAAGCGCATCGACCGTCCCGGCTCGTTCATGCAAACCACCATCCTGACCGATGTTAAGCCCGGGAACCCCGCCTTCCGCGACGAGTTTTTCGGGCCCGTCGCCATGTTCTTCCGTGTAAAGGACGAGGCCGCCGCGATTGCGTTGGCAAACGACTCCGACTTCGGTCTGGGCGGTTCGGTGTTCACCAGGGATGTGGAGCGCGGCAAGCGCGTCGCCACCGAGGTCGAGACCGGCATGATGTTCATCAACAACATCGACTGGAGCGACGCCGAGCTTCCCTTCGGCGGCATCAAGGACTCCGGCTATGGACGCGAGCTTGGCAACATGGGCATCCAGGAGTTCGTCAACAAGAAGCTGGTGCGCACCCACGATATGGCCGCACCGCTCGTCTAGTCGTACGCCCATGCATGGTGCAGCGTGGCACTCGTTCCCCACTGGAGTGCCGCGCTACGACCATGTCACTCCTTATGCAGTGCAAAAGAGATGCCAGCGGAATCGCCGGGAGAGTCCGATGTATGTGAATGTTGCAGTCCTGAAGGAAACGGCACCACACGAACTGCGGGTTGCTCTCGTTCCTTCCGTCACGGAGGGTCTGGTGAAGCTGGGCGCCAAGCTACACATGCAGACTGGTGCGGGGAAGGCGAGTCGCTTCCCCGATGAATCCTATCAAGACGTCACCTTCTTTGCGGACCGCGCGACACTCCTCGCGGAAGCTGATGTTGTCCTCGCGGTGCAGCCTCCGTCGCTCGACGTCATCGACGCGATGAAGGAGGGTGCCATCCTCATCTGTTTCGTCTATGCCGGGCATGAGCATCCTCTGGTCAAGCGCATGCTGGAGAAGAAGATCACCTGCTTCGCCATGGAGCGCATCCCTCGCATCACACGCGCACAGTCCATGGATGCGCTCTCCAGCCAGTCTGCATTGGCCGGATACTATGCGGTGCAGCTTGGCGCGACGCACATGGCTCGCGTGCTGCCGAAGATCACGACAGCGGCCGGAGCGATCGGCCCCGCGCATGTACTCGTGATGGGGCTTGGCGTCGCCGGTCTTGAGGCGGTCGCTACCGCGCATCGCCTCGGCGCGGTCGTTGAAGGGTATGACGTTCGTCCCGACACCGAGGAACAGGTTCTCTCGCTCGGAGCTACGTTCGTTGAGACTGGCGTGGATGCGCAGGGCAGCGGCGGTTACGCCCGAGAGCTCACGCCCGCGGAGAAGACCAAGGTTGCGGCTGTCCTGACCACGCACATCCAGCAGTCCGATCTCATCATCACCACGGCCGCGATTCCCGGCAAGCCCTCGCCCAAGCTCATCAGCAGCGCGCAGGTCAAAGGGATGAAGGCCGGCGCGGTGATCGTGGACCTCTCTGCCGAGGGCGGCGGCAACTGCGACGACACCGTGCCGGGCCAGACGACGGAGATTGGACTCGTGACGATTGTTGCGCCGCTCAACGTTCCCTCGCTGCTCGCGCAGGATGCCAGTGAGCTCTATGCGAAGAACCAGTTCGCGTTGCTCAAGCTGATGTTGAAAGAGAACGTCATCACCGTCGACTGGACCGATCCGGTCATTGCCGGTACGGTATTGACCCATGCGGGCAAGCTCTCAGCCGGGGTCGTCAAGCCGTCCGCACCAGCACCCAAGCAAGCAGCCTAACCACAGACCAAGGGGAGTTCCGATGCACTTCGACATGGCAATCACGGGTTTTGTCGCACTTTATATCTTCATGCTCGCAGCCTTCGGGGGATGGGTCATCATCGGCAACGTGCCTGCCATCCTGCACACGCCTCTTATGTCCGGCTCCAACTTCGTCCATGGAATCGTCGTCATCGGCGGCATCATGGCTCTGCTGAACGCCAGCACGGTTACCGAACAGATCATCGGCTTCTTCGCGGTGCTGCTGGGTGCGGGCAATGCCGCGGGCGGATACGCGGTTACCGACCGCATGCTCGCCATGTTCAAGACCAGCGGACAGCAGCCGGTTCGTATCCTTCACGCAAGACATCCGGCGAAGAAGAGCTAGGGGACACCATGTATCCGACCATCGCACATCTCATCACAGGCGCGGCCGATCTCATCGCTGCCTTCCTCTTCATGTACGGCCTCAAGCGGATGTCCTCCCCGGTCTCAGCCCCATCGGGCATTCGACTCGCGGGTTATGGCATGCTACTGGCCGTCACCGCAAGCTTCCTCAACGTCTTCACGGTGGACGCAGCAGCCAAACCGCATCTCTGGATCAACCTCGCTCTCGCCATCGTCGCTCTGCTCCTTGGTGCGTCCGCCGCATGGTTCAAGGGCCGCTCAGTGGCCATGACCGAGATGCCGCAGATGGTGGCCATCTACAACGGCCTCGGCGGCGGTGCGGCGGGTGCGATCGCCGCCGTGGAACTGTTCGGGAACAAGACACACGGCACCGGGCAACTCGTCGTGACGCTCCTCGGCGGCCTTATCGGCGCCATCTCCATGTCAGGCTCCGTCATCGCATGGGCCAAGCTCGATGAGGTGCTCAAGAAGCCAATGCGCTTCCCCGGCCAGCGGCTTGTGAACGCGCTGGTCCTTATCGCATCGCTCGCAATCGGCGGCTACATCGTCGTCATCGCGCAGACCGGTGCGACGCCGCTGCTCCCCATCGCCTCCGTACTTTGGATTTTCTTCGGCACCACGCTGCTCTTCGGCATACTCATGACGCTTCCCATCGGCGGAGCGGACATGCCGGTGGTTATCTCCATCTACAACGCGGCAACCGGCCTGGCTGTTGGCCTGGATGGCTATGTGATGCAGGAGCCTGCCCTCATGATCGCGGGCATGGTCGTCGGCGCGGCTGGCACCCTGCTCACGCTTCTGATGGCCAAGGCCATGAATCGCTCCGTCAGCAATGTGCTCTTCTCGAACTTCGGCGAGGCGAGCACGAAGAAGCTGAGCCAGATGAAGGGCGAAGAGAAGCCGGTCGAGGCAAGCGATGCGGGTATCGCCATGCGCTATGCCAAGAGCGTCATCATCATCCCCGGATACGGTCTGGCCGTCGCTCAGGCGCAGGAGAAGCTCTACGAGTTCGTGAAGCTGCTGCAGTCTGCAGGCGTGAGCGTCAAGTTTGCTATCCATCCCGTCGCGGGCCGCATGCCGGGACAGATGGATGTGCTGCTCGCCGAGGCAGGCGTGCCGTATGACCTCATCCATCAACTCGACGACATCAACGACGAATTCGCCTCTACGGATGTAGCCCTGGTGATTGGAGCCAACGACGTCGTCAACCCCGCCGCGCGCACCGACAAATCCTCGCCCATTTACGGCATGCCCATCCTCAACGCGGACAAGGCGAGGAAGTGCTACGTCGTCAAACGCGGACAAGGCAAGGGCTACTCGGGCATCGAGAATGAACTCTTCTACGAGGACAACACCTTCATGGTCTACGGCGATGCGCAGGCCGTACTGGTCAAGATGATCGAGGCGGTACGCGGCCTCGGCGCTGCCGCGGCGTAGAGCGGCAACATAACGCACGTCAACCGCATGAAAGAGATTGAGAAGGGGAACCCATGAGCACAGCCATCCTTGAGCCAAAGACTGGATCCACGTCCTCCAAGCACAAAGCCACTATGCAGGCCGCGGTCGTCGAAGCATTCGGCAAGCCGCTCGTCCTGCGCGAGTGGGAGATTCCCACCGCGGGGCCTGGCCAGATCGTGGTCAAGACCGAGGCCTGCGGCGTCTGTCATACGGACCTGCATGCCGCCAATGGTGATTGGCCCCTGAAGCCTGTGCCGCCCTTTATCCCGGGTCACGAGGCCATCGGCATCGTCACCGAGGTTGGGGCCGGCGTGACGATCGTCAAAGAGGGCGATCGCGTCGGTGTGCCATGGCTCTACTCTGCCTGCGGCCACTGCGAGTATTGCCTCTCCGCATGGGAGACGGTCTGTCCGGACGCGCAGTTCGGCGGCTACACCAAGAATGGCGGCTTCGCCGAGTACATCCTCGCGGACCCCAACTACGTTGCCCACATCCCCAAGGGACTCTCGCCCGTGGAGGCTGCACCGCTGATCTGCGCCGGCATCACCACCTACAAGGGCATCAAGCAGACCGAGGCGCGGCCCGGCGAATGGATCGCGATCTCCGGCTGTGGCGGACTCGGCCATCTCGCCATTCAGTACGCCAAGGCGATGGGGCTTCTGGTCGCCGCGGTCGACATCGACGACGGCAAGCTCGCCCACGCGAAGGCGCTCGGTGCGGATCTGATCTTCAACGCGAAGACCAGCGATCCCGCGGTTGCGTTGAAGAAGGAGACCGGCGGTGGTGCTCACGGTGTGTTGATCACGGCGCCGTCTCTGCCTGCCTTCAAGCAGGGCATTGCGATGGCGCGTAAACGCGGCATCTGCGCTCTGGTTGGGCTTCCCCCCGGCGACTTCCCTGTGCCGCTGTTCGATGTCGTGGCCAACTGCATCACCATTCGCGGCTCGTTCGTCGGCACCCGCGAGGACATGGCACAAGCGCTCGACTTCGCTGTACGCGGCAAGGTCAAGGCGGACATCGAACTGCAGCCGCTCTCCGAGATCAACAACATCTTCAAGCGCCTGCAGCATGGGGACGTCCCCGCTCGTGTCGTCCTCGAATTCAAATAGAGCGACGCGATAGACCGACGCAACAAGGGGAGAGCTCAGGCTCTCCCCTTGTTGCGTTGGGTGCGTTGCGATGCCATCGGCTAGAAAGCATACGAGATTGCAACACCCTGGCAGTCCTTCGCCTTCAGGTCCACTCCGGTGGCAATCTGCCCCGGCCCTTGCAGAATCCCGAAGTCCACGTTCAACTTCAGCCTTGGGCTTGGAATCACGCGTAGCGCATAGACGAAGACCGTTCGGATTACGGCGTTCGGCAACTGGTCCGGATGCCGCGGCTGCTGAGCCATCTCGACTCCAAGCACGATCGCGCTCTTGGCCGGCCCCTGAAAGACAACGGCCGCGGCGCCAAAGCCTACCGGATCCCAATGGCTCGCGTTGCCACCGAGCCCGATCAGCTCCGCGTTCGTGCCCTGCACACCGCCCGAGAGGATCAGCGACATCGGCTTGAGCTGCGTGATCGTCTTCGTCGCCACAAGATAGACGTCGGCGTTGGTGGTGTCCTTGTTCTGCATCTGCCCGCCCACGTTGCGGACCTGTGTCCGCAGCATAAAGCCGGTCGAGACCTGCGGCATCCAGGCCTTCTTCCAGGCGTTCTCCGGGATCAGCGAACCTTTCGCATGAAACGTGTTGAAGCCTTCCGTCCACAGAGGACTCAGGGTCGCATCGCTGCCACCCTCATGGATCGTGCGCGTATAGCCGAACTCGACGCGCTTCGCGAATCCGCTGGTGATGCTGAGCTGGTTGAACCGGCCGATGACGCTGCCCGCATTCAGAAAGTGATACGCAATCACGGGTGGAGCGAACTTACATTCCGGGGTCGCAACCGTGTACGCCAGAGGCGTCACAAAGACGCCCGTCTCTCCCTCCCAGCCAAGCTGCTGCGCGTGCGCCGTCGGACCGAACAACGCGAAACAGACGATAGAGAGCAGGAAGATGCGAAGTCTAAGAATGTGCCACCGGAAGTTGATAGGGACAGAAGAAGAGTTCATGAGGAGAATGCTCCAGACCAGGGAAGAACAGTAGGGGAGTGTGATCGTCATCGGCAGGCTCTACTCTGCGGAACCGCGTGACGGTCACATGCTCAGCGGATGGAATGAAACAAGGGGGAACGCTCCCGCCCATGCCTGGGGAGTCATCGGCGGATGAGGTTGTTCGCTCATCCGCTTACGCTTGTGCTGCCGGTGATCGGAGTGCGCCTTCTCTGTCACTCAGCGGGGGAGCGAAAGCGGGTAGATGGATAGACCCATCTCGCCGTTCGGGGAGTCGACAGATCGATTGTCTCCCCGCCTTGCCGCCCAAGTAGAGTCGCGTTGCTCACACGTCATCGCGGGGATAGAAGTTCCTTCCCATGACGGTATTTCAACCGACGGAGACGAGCGGAAGAACACGTGTATCCATCCATGCGGCACCCAGAAAAGCCATGGTCAACAGTTACGGCGCCCACGATCTGCATGTTCTCAAGGGAGACCTGTCGTCACCGGGGATCGTAGCCTCCGGCGTGAAGGTATCGGCGTGATCGAGAAAGTGCTGCAGACGTTCGCCTGTCCGGGCGTGGCGAGAAAGACGGATTGACTGGTTCGCCCAGCGTCGAAAGAGGCTCGAGCAAGCCTGGCGGGTTGGCAGCTCGTCCTAAGATGAACGGACACCGATTAGAATCGTGCCAACTCGTTCTCGGACGGTGGATGTTCGTCGGACGGGAAACACTATGGAAAAATTTCTTCTTACAATCCTGCTTACGTCTTTCTTCTTTGGAACTTCGCCTTATGCCCGCACGCAGGAAGGCGTCGATGGGTTGACACAGCATACCTGGCGCACGGAAGACGGTCTTCCCGATCAAGAGATTCAAGCCATCGTGCAGACGGCCGATCACTTTCTCTGGTTGGGGACCCCCCATGGTCTGGTTCGTTTTGACGGCTACCACTTTCGCGATGAGATCAACACGCGGGTTCCGATGCTGCGTCAGTTTGGAGTTTCCTGTCTCCTTGCGGCACGAGACGGTAGCCTGTGGGTCGGGGCGAATAACGGCGGCATCGTGCGCATCACACCCGATGGGGTCCGCATCTTTGCCCTCGGGGACGGCCGGGGAACACTGACCGTGCGAGTGCTCTATGAAGATCGCTCCGGCGATATCTGGACCGGAACTGACCACGGCATCTTTCGGCTCAAGGAGGACCGATTTCAAAGCGTACCGGGTTTGAAGGATCCCAGTGTCTCCGCGATTGTGGCCGATGGTGCAGGAGGTCTGTGGTTCGGCGGGCATCGGCTGCTCCACTATCAGGCGAACCGCTTCCAGGAGATCGCGGTGCCTCGTCAGCAAGGAGGCCTGCGGATTCGCAGCTTGTCGCAGGCGGCCGATGGCACCCTTTGGATCGGGACCAGTTATGGGCTCTTACAACGCACCGAAGCTGGAGTTTTACAAACAGTTCCAGACGCTCCATGGGACGTTAGAAACATGTTGCAAGACTCTCGCGGCCGACTGTGGATCGCCACGGCGGGAAATGGACTGCTGGTCTCGCGAGGGGATTTGAAATTCGTTCCCGTCGGTCCCACGGAAGCACACGTTAGCCGCGTGATTCTTGCTTTGGCTCTCGATACTGATCGAGACCTTTGGATTGGAACCCAAGCCGGCCTGACACGATTCAGTGATTCCGGAATGACTCTTTGGGACGTCTCCAGCGCGGTCAAGACCGATTTCGCCAGTGTCTTTCTCGATCGCGATGGATCGGTATGGCTCAACGCCGGCGACGTGACGCGTCTGGTCGAAGGCAAACAAACTTCATTGCATTTCCCTTCCCTGGGGAGCTTTCGCATCCGATCCGTCCTGCGCGCTGCTCAAGGTGCATTGTGGGTAGGAACCATGGGTCATGGCGCCTACCGTTTCGGTAGCGGCAAAGTGGAGAATCACTCTTCCGACCTCGGAACCGGCTATGTCAGAGGCTTTCTGCAGGGTGAAGGGAACAGCATCTGGATCGCAACAGACAGCGGGGTCGCACTCTGGCGGGATGGCGCGGCGACCTCATACCAACGATCGGCGCGTGCTCCGCACCAGCCGGTTTACTCCATGGCGCTGGCGCCCAAGGGCGGTCTCTGGACGGGCACGGCAAACGGCTTGTTCCTTCTGCGCGACGGACAATATCAGGACTGTGCTCCCTGTACCTTGCTCGGCCAGCAGCGCGTGTGGTCACTTTTTCGTGAGGCAGAGGATCGACTCTGGATCGGCGCGGAGTCCGGCTTGTATCTGCTTTCCGGAGATCGTCTTCGCCGGCTTGTTCTGCCCGACCAGGGTTCAACGACACAGGCGGTGCTGTCGGTACTCAAAGACGCCCGCGGGCGGCTTCTGGTCGCGCAGCCCGGTACCATCTTCCGTTTTTCTCCTGCAGAGGTTGCGGAGTCACAGCCGATGACAAAGCAAGGCAGAGGAGAAGCGATGCGCACCATGCGGCTGGAGCATCTGCCGGAGATCTTCAGTGTCTCGCGTGAAACCGCGACGGAGTTAAGCGGTGGATTACCTGCCAACGGACAGACGGATCAAGAAGGTGGCGCTTGGTACGGCACCCATCTCGGGCTGCTTCATCTCTCGGCAGACAGAGCCGCCATAACGCAGGCACCACCGCCCGTGAATATCGAACAGATCACGGTCGATGGCACTCCCGTGGCAACGACACGTTCACTTACGTTGATGCCCTCCACCCACAACCTTCAGATCATGGCGTCTCCTGTGCTGTTGAGTTCCCGGCGGGGCCTGCAGATTCGACGCCGTCTCCTGGGGCTCGAAGATCGATGGAGCGAACTCGAGCCGGGCGCCTCGTCCAGCTACTCCGGACTTCCAGCAGGGACCTATCACTTCCAGGTCGAGACGCGCTGGCCGGATGACGATCGAGTCTTCCAAGACGAATTGGAGATCGTCCAGATTGGCCCATTGTGGCAGCGGCCCTGGTTTCTGCTGCTGTGTGCCCTGGCTGTTCCCTTGGCCGCATGGGCCTGGCATGCGTTCCGGATACGGCAAATCGCCTTACGCTTTCAAGCTGTCGCCGAGGAGCGCAATCGTGTCGCGAGAGAGATGCACGATACATTGCTGCAGGGCTGCATTGGCGTCTCTTCCCTGCTCGAAGCTGCATCCCTGAACGAGTCCCCCATGACAAGCGTGGAGGGCAACGCTTTGCAAGTCCGATCCCCCTTGCAGTACGCACGGGAAGAGGTCACGAAGACCATCCAGGATGCTCGGGCGGCGATCTCCGACTTGCGACGGACGGAAGAGTTGCGCGAACTCGGAGCGGAGTTGGATGCACTGATTCGACAGCAACCGCGGGGCTCCAATCTACGGATCGCGTTCACACGCAGCGGTCCGGAGATCACTCTTCAACCCAGTGTGCAGCACGAGTTGTTTATGTCTACTCGCGAGGCGATCTTCAACGCCGTTGCGCACGCCGATGCAACCAGCCTGCATGTGAAGCTACAGACGAGTTCTACTCGACTGGCGATTGACGTGGTCGATGATGGAAAGGGCTTCGATCCTGTAGAGCGCTCGCAGTCCTCTGGCCATTTTGGGCTCGTCAGCATGTACGAGCGGCTTCAGCGAATCGGTGGATCCATCGATATTCATTCCGGTGAGGGTCGAGGAAGCACAGTACGTCTTATACTGCCGTTACAGGCAAGGATGGTACGAAGAACCACGGTGAAGACAGATTGATCGAGGACGCGGGCCCAATACGAGTGGTTGTCGTGGACGATCATCCCGTGGTCAGGGCGGGGTTGTGCGCTATCATCAGTTCGCAAAAGGACATGGTTGTCTTCGGAGAGCACAGTACGGCCATCGATGCCTTACGATCCTTTGAGAAGGCTCGTCCAGATGTGGTTCTCATGGACCTTCGGCTTCCCGGCCTAAGCGGTCTTGAAGCTATCCGCACATTGAATATAGTCCATGGTTTCACCCAGGTTCTTGTCTTGACGACCTATGAGGGCGATGAGGATATTCATCAGGCGCTCCAGGCTGGGGCAGCCGCCTACATCATCAAAGGCATGAGCTCCGATCGCCTGTTACAGGGCATCCGGCGTGTCTATGCGGGCAAGACCTATATGCCTCCGGAGGTATCGCAAGCCGTCATGGACCGTTCGGCGGGGAAACTGAGCCCTCGCGAACAAGAGGTGCTGACACTCATTGGACAAGGCAAGAGCAATCGCGCCATCGCCGCAGACCTTGGGATTTCCGAAGGCACGGTGAAATGCCACGTCGGTGTCATTCTTTCGCACTTCGGCGTCACAGACCGCACACAAGCCGTACTCCAGGCACTCCGCCGAGGCTACGTTCGCCTCTAGAGCCATGCGAACTTTCTTCCCGGCACTCCGACTTTAGTCAGATCACAATCCTTGTTTTGGCACTCTAGACTTCTCCTGCAATTCAAACGAGAAACTATTGCTCATTCGGTTTTTACCGGAGGGTTGAGTTTCCACGATTTGTTCTTTCGAGGAGTCCAGGGTAATGAGATTGAAAAGAACTGCGTGGTTCACGCAGCGTGTCGTCTTTTTTCTGTCGGCGTTCGTTCTGTTTTTGAGTGTGACCAGTATGCGGTCTCAGACAACGGGCCAGGGAGCGCTCGAAGGGTCGGTGCTTGATGCGACGGGTTCCGTCATTCCAAATGCCATCGTCACCGCCACCAATCAAGCGTCCGGGGTGGCAAGCGTTCGCAAGAGCTCCGGTGCGGGACTTTACAACGTCACGCCGCTGCTTCCAGGCGTGTACACCGTGACGGCGACTGCCCCGGGATTCCAGACGTTGAAGCAGGAGAACATCGAGGTCAACGGTCTGACGACGACCGGTCTGAACCTGATGCTGCAGGTCGGCAGCGCCAGTGACAGCGTTACGGTCACGACAGCACCACCGTTGATGCAGACGACCAGCGCTACAGTCGGTGCCGTTATCACGAATGAGACCTATGAGTCTCTCCCTCTCGTGATGGGTGGTCAGCAGCGTGATCCGACCTCTTTCGCGACTCTCACCGTTGGCGCGCAGAGCGGCACCCGCGCTCCGATCTTTTCCGGCACCGGCGACTACCTCGCGGAAGTCTACATCGACGGCATTCCAACCACGACCATTCAACAGCAGGGCGATAACCGTGTCGTCAGCAACGGTGTTCCCGTCGAGGCCGTTGAACAGTTGCAGGTCATCTCCAGCGCACCTTCTGCCGAGTACCAGGGCGCAGGCGCCATCAACCTCGCCATCAAGACGGGCGGGGACCGCTATCATGGCCAACTCGTCACGGTGATTCGCAATACCGCGTTTGATACCTGGGGCTTTGCCGGCAATCAGAGGACGCAGTACGCCATCATCAACGGCGTGGCGACACAGGTGCCCGCCGGCAAGGCTGCCGAGCATCAACTGGAGGTCTCGGCCTCGGCTGGTGGCCCCATTCCCTTCACGCACAAGAAGGGATTTTTCTTCGCGAACTACGACCAGTTCCACGGCACCAGCAGCGGATCCTCCGCGCTCTTTACCGTCCCCACTCCGTTGATGAGGACGGGCGACTTCACCGAGCTCGGCACCGGCACTTATCTGTACAACCCCACCACCAACGCTTGTCCTACGGCCACCACATGCAGCCGCCAGCCCTTTCAAGCCCTGAAGAACGGCGTGCTCACCAACAACATCCTCCCAACTAACTACCTCTCATCGATCTCGCAGTATGAGCAGAAATTTCTTCCGAACCCAAACCTGCCGGGATTGGTCAACAACTACCTGACCACAGGCGCTTCCGGTTACGCCAACCACGAGATCGTCGCCAAGGTTACCTATGACCTAACTCCCAGACAGCGCCTTGCCTTCGCTTTCGTGCATGGCGTGCGAGGTTCGATCGGCTACGGAGCGACGCTGCCCCTGCCCTACACCGCCGCGACGAGCTCCGTCCTCGCACCGACTTTCATGTTTGTGGAACACAACTGGGTGATCACCAGTCGCATGGTCAACCAGTTCACCTATGGGTACACGCGGTTTGCCATGCCGGTGAACGCTCCAACCTACGAGCTGGCACCGTATCGCGCAGGACCTGACGTGGGCATCGGTGGCCTTCCTGAAGGCCAGGCGGGAGGCAATTTTCCGAGCACGTCCTTTTCGACGTCGGCCGGGTTCGTCAACTCGCCGACAACCTGGGTCAATTCTCAACGGTCCTATGTGACCGTGCCGAACTCCTTCGATATTGTCGACAACTTCGTCTGGACCAAGGGACAGCACAACCTGACGATCGGCTTCCTGATGCAGTGGCTACAGAGCAACGCGGTCGCCCAACTTGGCGCCTCCGGGATCTACACCCAAGCGTTTTCGCCGATCTCGACAGCGAACTTCAGCGGCACCACGCTGAACACGGGAACTGCCGCTGCGCCGTCCGGATACGGTTACGCCAGCTTTCTGCTTGGAGCAGTCAACAGCGGCTCTACCAGCGTGCCATCCTTCACGGAGACTGGCAGCCGCTTCCGTCCCATCTCTCCTTACATTCAGGATGACTGGAAGATCACACCGAAGCTCACCGCCAACCTCGGTCTCCGGTGGGACTACCTGCCTTCGTATCGTGAGGTTCTCGACCGCTGGAGCTTTCTGAATCCGTCCGCGATCAATCCCTTGACGAACAGCCCCGGACAGTTGGAGTTCGCAGGTTACCGCGGCTCAGCCATCAGTTGCGAGTGCCACTCGCCGGTGCCGACCTGGAAGAAGAACTTTGGGCCGCGCCTGGGTATCGAGTACGCTCCAACCAGCAAGACGGTCTTTCGTGTTGGCTATGCGATCGCCTACTCCCATGCAGGCGGCGTTGGTGGCCGCGGATCCGGTGGCCCCAGCACCCTCGGTTACAGCTCCAACATCATTCTGCCAACGGCTGTGACCACGGGAGCCGGAGCGGGCCCCAGCTACTACCTGAACAATAGTCAAGCTTTCCAGGCAACCGGCCTGGCAAACACCAACTTCGGCGGTCCTGGCTACGTCGTCCCTCTGCCGACCCAGCCCAATGCCTCCGCCCTGACGCTGAACACCGGCAACTATGTGAGCGGCGGAAAGTACGTCACACCCTCCGGCGCTCCTCCGTTCGTCGATCCCTACCTTTCGAGCCGCGCTCCAATGTTCGAGTTCTATAACCTCGGCGTCCAACAGGCCGTTACCAGAGACCTGACGGTGACGCTGAACTACTCCGGCAGTCAATCCCATTTCGTCGCAGGCGCCACGGTTCCGGGCTATTGGTCGGGTCAGATCGATCCCGCTTATGTCGCTGCGCTGGGATCGACGCTTGCGACCGACAGGGCGACCAACATCCTCAACGCGCAAGCAACGGCTGCCAACATCGCCATCGCGCAGGCAGCCGATCCGGCCGTGACCGTGCCCTATCCCGGGTATGCCGCGGCAGGAGCCATCAGCACCACCCCGAAGATCGGCCGCATGCTTCAGCCATTTCCGCAGTACTCCTCCCCACCGTCCAGCACGTACGCCAATATCGCCAATATCAGCTACAACGCGCTCGAATTGACGGTGAAGATGCGTGCCTACAAGGGCATCAATTTCACCGCGAACTACACCTGGTCACGCAACATCGGCGATGACGGAACCACGCGAAGTGCCTTTCCGGTTCCGGCAGTAGCCTCATCCAACGGCGTCGCCATCCCCGGCAATAACCGGTCCGACCGTGATGTGGTCACGACTAACCTTCCACACAACCTGAATATCTTCGGTGTCTTCAAGTCGCCATTCGGAAAGAACAAGATAGGGAGCGACAACTGGATCGCGCGTAACATCGCAGGTGGATGGGACTTGTCTGAGATCTTCACCTATCGCTCAGGCACTGGCATCTATGTCGTCGGCTCCGGATGCACCTTCCCATCCACCGGGACCTGCATGCCCGATCTTGTGGCCAACCGCAAGGACTCCATCCGCAAGAACGGCAACTATAACGTCAACCAAACCTACACGGGCTACTCGCAGACCTCCTATCTCGATGGGACAGCCTTCTCGACGCCGAACAGCTTTCCACTTCCGTCCGGCGCTGCAAGTACCGCCGTCCCAATCACAAAGATCGGGGGCGCACCACGATTCCTCGGCTTGCGGAATCCTGCCGCTTACAACCTGAATGCCTCACTGTCACGCACGTTTCCCTTGATGAAGGAGCGTTTGAAGTTCGTCTTCCGCGCCGATTGTCTGGATGTCACCAATCACGTCACCTTCTCGATGTCACAGTCGCAAACATGGTCTGCCGCTGATGTCACCAACCCGGGATCGACCTCCTTCGGCAAACTGACCAGCGCCAGTGGGAATCGTCAGTTCCAGTTCACCGGGCGTCTCGTCTTCTAACCCGGAGATGTGCGTCTTTACCCCCAAAGGCGCACATCCTTTTTGTCTTGAAGAAGGGATGAAGAATCATCTCGTCCCATGCGCGGTCCGGGATGAGATCCTACCTCCAGACAGTGCGTTGAAGCTGGACGTTGTTGAACAACTCAAAGGCAACCTGCCACGATCAGGTTGCTCCATGAAGGGATCACACATGATGGGAATTTCAGCAGCTTTTGGAGTCGGTGTAGTTGACAGGGCTGCAGCTTCACGCTGCAAACTGAAGGGAACCTGGCATCCCGCTCCACTTGCTGCACGCCGCACTATTCGACGAATCTGCGGTTTTCTCATTTGGGTGCTTGCTATCGCACTGGCGACATCTCCAGGGCTTGCCCAGAGAGCGAACTACAACTTCAACGAAGGATGGCGGCTGGATGTCGGCGATCCCTCGGGCGCCGAGAAGCCTCTCTTCGACGATGCCAGTTGGAAGAGCGTGACGTTGCCGCATGCCTGGAACGAGGACTATGCCTACCGTGTGTCCATTCACGATCAGCCGACGGGGATCGCGTGGTACCGCAAGCACTTCCGTCTTCCGGCGATGGCTCCGGATAGCCGAGTTCTGATCGAGTTTCAGGGAGTGCGACTCGCCGCGGAGGTGTATCTCAATGGCGAATGGCTCGGCCGCAGCGAGAACGGCGTCATGGCCTTCGGTTTCGACCTGACATCGCATCTGAAACCCGGCGAGAACATACTGGCGGTCCGCACCGACAATCGGTGGGACTATCGCGAGAAGGCGACGAACTCTCCTATCCAATGGAATAACAGCAACTTCTATTCCAACTTCGGCGGCATCAATAAGAACGTGCGACTGCATATCGTACCGGCCGTCCATCAGACGCTTCCGCTATACAGTTCGCTTGGCACCATCGGGCAGTACGTCTGGGCAGAGGGCTTCGACCTCGCGAAGCATCTCGCCACCGTTCACGTGGAATCGCAGATACGCAACGACAGCAAGGCGGCGCGGACTGTGCGCTTGTATGCCGAGGTGCGGGAGTTGAACGGCAAGCTGGTTGCATCCTCCACCTCGGCCGCGGTCACTCTCGATGCAGGAGGCATCGGCGTCTTGAAGACGCAGACCGTGGCACACGACCTCCACTTCTGGAGTTGGGGCTATGGCTATCTGTACGACGTCGTGACCGCGTTGCTGATCGATGGCAAGCCCTCCGATGCGGTCACTACGCGCACAGGCTTCCGGCAGACCGCATTCCATGACGGCATGATTTTTCTGAATGGACGGGTTATGCAGATCCACGGATATGCAGCGCGTTCTACGAATGAATGGCCGGGATTGGGCACAGATGTTCCGCCCTGGGTGTCGGACTTTTCGAATGGTCTCATGGTGTCTGACAACGCAAACCTGGTTCGCTGGATGCACGTCACGCCCAGCAAGCAGGATATTGAATCGTGCGATCGCGTCGGTCTACCGCAGTCCATGCCCGCAGGAGATGCGGAGGGCGATCCCAAGGGACGTGAATGGGAGGCGCGCGTGGAACTGATGCGGGACAGCATCGTCTACAACCGCAACAATCCTTCGATTCTTTTCTACGAATCCGGAAACAAGGGGATTCGCGAGGAGCATATGCAGGATATGCTCCAGGTTCGCAATCAGTTCGACCCCCACGGAGGACGCGCGATTGGCTCGCGCGAGATGCTGGCCTCGCATAGCGCGGAGTACGGCGGCGAAATGTTGTATATCGACAAGTCGGCCACGAAACCACTGTGGGCACACGAGTACAACCGCGATGAGGGCGCTCGTAAATTCTGGAATGAGGCAACACCCCCCTTTCACAAGGATTCGCCGCTTTACAACCGGAACCAGGACAGCTTCACGCTTGAGGACATCAGGCGCTGGGATGACTACTTTCGCGTGCGCCCGGGAACGGGGAAGCGGGTTTCAGCAGGTGGAGTGAACATAAGCTGGATCGACGAGAACTCGCACTTCCGCGGGGATAACAACTACCGCCGCTCTGGTGAGGTGGACGCAATGCGTCTGCCCAAGGACGCCTTCTATGCCCACCAAACGATGTGGGACGGCTGGGTCACTCCGGAGCGGCCGCATATCCACATCACAGGGCATTGGAACTATGCGGCGGGGACGGTGCGGACGGTGTATGTGGTCGCCACCACGGCGGAGGTCGAACTCAAACTGAATGGCCGCTCGCTTGGCCGGCAGAAACCGACACACGACTTCCTGTTTACGTTCGCGGATATTCCCTTTCAAGCGGGTGCACTGGAGGCGGTCGGCTATGACACTCGAGGCAAGACTGTGTTGAAGGATCATCTTGCCAGCACCGGGCAACCAGTCGCTCTCCGCCTGACGAGGCATATCGCGCCGGGCGGTATGCACGCGGACGGATCGGATCTTGCGCTGGTCGACGTCGAAGCCATCGATGTCCTGGGACGTCGCGTTCCTACTGCGCTCAACATGGTTCATTTTCGGATCACAGGTAACGGAGAGTGGCGCGGTGGCATTGCAGAGGGTTCGTCGCAACCGGTGCCGGTCAACACGCAGACGAGCAACGCACCAGGGATGAGCCCGACGCCAGTGGCGCCGTTTCTACACGATGACAATTTCATCCTGTCGCCGAATTTGCCCGTGGAAGGTGGTATCAATCGCGTCTCAGTGCGCTCCACCACGCAACCCGGGACGATCCGCTTGATCGCGGAGTCCGATGGGCTGAAGTCGGCGGAGGTTACGCTCACAACCTTGCCCGTTATCCAGAAGGATGGTCTGAGCCGTTTCGAGCCAACCTCTTCCCTGCCTGTTCGTCTGGAACGTGGACCGACCCCGCTGGGTGCTTCCTTCACCATCACTCGAACGCCGATTGAGATTGTCGCTTCGGACGCCGGCCGCAATTCTGAGAGTGCCCGGAGATCTTACGACGACAATGAGACAACTTTCTGGAGCAACGCCTCAGTGACACGCACGGACATGGACACCGACGGATATCCAATCCGGCATGCTGAGCCGGACGCGCGACCTGTCAGTGCCATGCTTGATCAGGCATGGATCGAGTACACGCTTGCAGAGCCATCGATACCGGAGTCGATGGACCTGAAACTAGGCAGCTTCCGACTGCGACGGTATCCGCTCCGCATCACCCTGGACGGCGACACGGTCTACCAGGGACTGACTCCTACTAGCCTCGGCTACATCACGCTGCCGCTGCATACGGCGAAGCCCGGCACTCACTTGCGCATTCAGCTTACGGATTCTCCGATGGATGTTGAAGAGGTGCATCAACTTGTCGAAGTGAACGGCAAGGTTGACCAGGCTGAGCCAACCGGCAAACAGAGCGCTCCTGTGCTCAGCATTCTGGAGGCGGAGATCTATACGACAAAGTAAATCTGGCACAGTACGACGACATCGCAATGGCGAATCCGATATCGCATTTGAGGGACGGGAGGAGGGTGGGCGTTTTCACCCAGAGACTTCCTGGACCTTGGTGGGTGCCCAACTGTTCTTGAGGTCATCGCTATTGATGCAAAGCGGACGTTCTGGGAGAAGGCAACGATCCTCCAACAAGAAGCCCATCGTCCAGGGGCGATTCCTGCCCGGGACTCGCGGCACTATTACGACCTCTACAAGCTGAGCGAGAGTCCGATCAGGCGTGCTGCACTTTCCGACTTGGCATTGCTGAAATCAGTCGTCGAATTCAAGGAACGCTTTTACTATTCTTCCTGGGCACGTTACGACTTGGCCGTGCCCGGCTCATTCCGCTTGAGTCCTCCCGAAAGCCAGTTCCCCGCACTCGAAAGGGACTACCGTGCCATGGGCGAAATGTTCTACCGCGAGCCTCCAACATTTGAGGCGATTCTGGCTGGCCTGACGTTGGAACATGAAATCAACACTAAGAAATGAGCCTGTTACCCATTGCTCCAAAGGCATCGCCGGGGGTCGGAGAGAAGAAGCACAATCGCCAAGGGTGCGCTTCTTCTATGTCCCTAAGCTCTCTGCCGCGATGATATTCTGCACCCTCGCTCTTACCTCATCCCGAATTGCCCTTACCTCTTCGATAGGTAGGCCCTTTGGGTCACGTAGCGGCCAGTCGTCTCGGCACAAGCCCGGAACGTAAGGGCACTTGTCCCCGCACCCCATTGTGATGAGCAATGCCGCATCATTTGCGAGTTCTTGAGTCAGCTTCTGAGGCTTAGCGAAACTGAGGTCGATTCCAACCTCTTGCATGACGGATAAAACTTCCGGATGCACGCGCGATCCCGGCTCCGTTCCCGCAGATACCGCTTGCGCCTTCGTAGGATCGGCAAGCACGTTGAAGAAAGCCGCCGCCATCTGGGAGCGACCGGCATTGTGGACGCAGGCGAAGATTACCTTGTGCATTCTGTTTCCCTTCGTTGTTCGATCTGTTTTAGGCTCCATGCCTGGCTCGCCATCTGAACTGGTTCCCACGGGCTACTCAGGTGAGTTGTATAGATGCCTAACTCTTTCCTATTTCGCTGAGCTTTTCTAGGAGGGCGAAGGTATCGATCGTAGCAAACGGCAGGCAGAGAAAGAGACTCATGCGCCGGTCGAGAGACTGGAAAGCCTGACTGCAAGCGCGTTCGATCTCCGCCGGGCTCCCCTGCGCCGTGGCCGGATCGGGGATGCCCCAATGCGCCGTCATAGGCTGTCCTGGCCATAATGGGCAGACTTCGCTTGCAGCCTTGTCGCAGACCGTGAACACAAAAGCTAAGGTATGGTGCGTCCGATTTCGAGAATTCGTCTCAAGATTTGCTGCGTGCCTCCGCCGCGCTGAGCCCCGCCATCTCAATCTGGCGAATGGCTTCCGGCCGCACCACGCCAGTTGGGTGACTGCCCGCGCTAAAGGCTGTGAAGTGCTCGAGCCCTTTCCGGTTCATCATCGCCTCGGCCATGATCGAACGGGCGGAGTTGCCGGGCAGAGAAAGAGAACGTTGTAGTGCGGCATGGAAGCTCCTTATGATTCATTCGGTTCGCTACGAGTCTTCAAGCACAGCAGTTCGGACCGCAGCAGGCTTTGGAGTCTCCAACATGAGGCTTGATTGCATACACCTTAACGCTCGCAGCGGCTGCATTCACATCATGCTGCGAGAGAAGAGTCGTCAGATCGTCATGCAGCGAAGGCTCAACCAGCGCTGGGGTACAGCAAGCCCCCTCGACTACCTGGAGCGGGTTCGTCGTGTCCATTGCAGGGGAGCAGCAACCGGCCTGATTTTCAACCTTGGCATAAGCGTTCAGGTCCGCGCCACTGTCCACAATCTCGACGTGTTCGAAGCCAGCTGAGAGCAAACCATTCTTGTAGTCGTCCATCTTGATGGCCCCGGCGATGCAGCCAACGTACGCGGCCATGCTTTGCGCGACGGCCTCGGGAAGGTCGTGCTTCAGCGCGATGTCGCTGACAGCGACTCTCCCGCCTGGCTTGAGGACGCGGGCAATTTCACGGAAGACGGCGGGCTTATCGGGAGCGAGGTTCAGGACGCAATTCGAAATGACGCAATCGACCGACGCGTTGGGAAGCGGAATCTTATCGATCGTGGACTGGTAGAAATCGACATTGGTGTAGCCACCCGACTGAGCATTGGCCCTAGCGCGTTCGATCATGGCCGTGGTCATGTCGATGCCAATCGCGCGGCCTGTTGGCCCAACCATCCTGGCCGCCAGGAACACATCAAGACCTCCCCCTGAACCAAGATCGACGACCACTTCCCCAGGCCGGAGATGCGCCGTAGCAGTCGGATTGCCGCAGGAAAGGCCCATGTTGGCCTCAGCAGGAATCGAGGTCAGTTCCTCGGCGGTGTAACCGAAGGCCTCGGCGACAGCTTGCACCCCTGCATTGTTGTTCGACAAAGTGCTTTCCGCGACTGCCCCGTACTTCGACTTCACCGAATCCAAAAGCTCCTCTGACATATTGTCTCCTCATATCTGCTTAGGTGAATATATTTTTTGCTTTCGCATTCGTCAAGGCGTATACATTCAGATATGGCAAAACAGAAATTCAATGTCGAGCGGTTCTTTCAAGCTCTCGGCGACAATACACGGCTCCGCCTCCTGAACCTGCTGGGAGATCAGGAGATTTGCGTCTGCTACTTCGTTGAGATTCTTGGCGGACCCCAGCCAAAGATTTCAAGACACCTCGCCTACCTGCGGAGCGCGGGTATTGTCGCGGCACGGCGCGAGGGAAAGTGGATGCACTATCGGATCGTCATGCCGCCGCACATCGGGGCCGCGCAAATCCTGAAACAGACCCTGGGCTGGCTCAAGGAAGACAAGGCGATGATGTATGATCAGGCGCACCTCTCAAAGGCTTGTTGTTCTCCATCCAAATACGCATTGCTCGACGGCGCACCCATTCCGACAACGCTTCAGCAAACTTCCTGCGAGGACTGCTAATGTCTAGCAGCCCTTTCACTCAGGGGCGAATTTGTGTTCCTGCGGCCCGCAAGCAGCTCTCGTTTCTTGATCGACTCCTAACACTTTGGATCTTCCTTGCGATGGCGATTGGCGTGGCCATCGGCCACTTCATTCCATCGACTGCCGGATTCGTCAGTCGCTTCCAAACCGGCACGACGAATATACCGATCGCCATCGGCCTCATCATCATGATGTTTCCGCCTTTAGCGAAAGTCAGATACGAGAAGCTCGGCGAGGTCTTTCGCAACAAACGTGTCCTCGGCCTGTCTCTGGCACAGAACTGGCTCATCGGCCCGATACTGATGTTCCTTTTGGCAATTGTCTTTCTGCGCGGTGAGCCTGCCTATGTGAGAGGGTTGATCCTGATCGGCATCGCACGCTGCATCGCTATGGTGCTGGTCTGGAACGAACTGGCGGAAGGCGACACCGATTATGTTGCCGGCCTCGTGGCAATCAACAGTGTCTTTCAGGTGCTCTTCTACAGCCTTTATGCCTGGGCATTTCTGACGGCGCTACCGAAGTGGTTTGGTTTTGAAGGAAGTGTCGTTCAGATCGGCATCGGACAGATTGCCAAGAGCGTCGGTCTTTACCTTGGAGTTCCATTTGTCGCTGGCTTTTTAACCCGGTTCCTTCTTATCCGGCTTAGGGGCGAGGAGTGGTATCGCACACGTTTCGTCCCCTGTATCAGCCCCCTCACTCTTGTCGCTCTGCTGTTTACCATCCTCGTGATGTTCTCGCTCAAGGGCGACCTGATTGTTCGCTTGCCGCTCGACGTGGTGAAAATCGCCGTCCCCCTGGTCATCTACTTCCTCATCATGTTCCTCGTGAGCTTCTGGATGGGCAAGAAGTTGGGGGCGAACTATGCCCAATCCGCAACGCTCTCTTTCACCGCCGCAGGAAATAACTTCGAACTGGCGATTGCTGTTTCCGTGGCCGTCTTCGGCTTGAACTCGGGAGAGGCTTTTGTAGGGGTCGTGGGTCCTCTGATTGAGGTGCCCGCGCTCATCGGCCTGGTCAATGTCGCATTCTGGGTGCGCCGCCGTTACTTTGGCAGCGAGACAGCGGCGTTTCAAGTGCGACCAGTCGAAGACGCCCTGTAGCGCTGATCCGCCACTCTGTACCACCGCGCGAAGCATCAGGAAGCGCAGAACGTCTCTCCCGCGAAGTTGACGAGCGGTGGCCGGAAAGGCAGCGGCCGGAAGCTGAATCGCACAACCTCCGTCCGCTGCGGCAGCATTAGCGTTTCTTCGCAAAGGAACGCGTCTCGGCTTCGCACGACTCCGTGACATGTCCATAGCTTCTGAAGCAGGCACAGAGCTTAACGCCGAGACTATCCAGAGAGTGGAAACATTGTTTTGACCAGCTATACGAACATTGAGTTCTCTAGTTGCAAAGCCTTAGCGAGAGCATCGGAATCAGCCATCGTACTGTACAGGCCCGGTGTCACCCGGATGACCGGTCCCTTCGCAATGCCATGTCGCCAAACTGTATGAACGCGGTACTTCTCAAAGAGGACGTGTTGCAGGCGCTGGGCTTGCTCGTCTGTTTGCATGCCCTTCAATCGAAAGCTCGTAATCGCGCAGTATCTCTTCGGATCATCCGGCACGCAGATCTCGACGTTGCGCACGCCACGAACCTGGTCAACCCAGCGGTTCCGAAGATCACGCAAATGCTTCTCCTTTGCCGCGCCACCGACTGCGAAGTGAAACTTTACTGCAGTAGGAATGGTGAGTAAAGCGGCAAAGTTCACCGTTCCGGCGGGTACACGTGCGGTGATGTCGGTCGCAGGAATGTCGTGATTGTCATAGGCTACGTCGATTGCATCGAGTCGGCTTTTGCGGATGTACATGGCACCTGTGCCGAGCGGGGCGGAAGTCCACTTATGCACCGACCAACCGGCAAAATCACATCCAAGATCATCGATCTGGAAGTCGAGACACGCGACGCCGTGAGCGATGTCCACGACCGTATCGACTCCCCGTCCACGGGCCATGGCGACGATTTTCTTGACCGGCGTCACGAGTCCGGTCCGGTTCGATACCTGGGTGACCAGCAGGAGCTTCGCATTTGGCGTCCGTTTGAGTACAGCATCGTACGCGGCAAGAATATTCTCGGTCGTGGCTGGCTCCGGCATAGCGAACTTCGCCACTTGAGCACCGCGATGATCGCCAAGCCAATCCATCGCTGCAATCATCGCGTCATAGTCGAGGTCACAGTAGATGACTGCGTCGCCCGGATGAATGTCTTTGTAGTTGGTGATCAACGCTTGCAAAGCGTCCGAACCACTGCGTGTGATGGCAATCTCCTCTGTCGCACAACCGACCATCTTCGCGACCGCTTCCCTAGCCTCGCGCCCACCGGCGGCCAAACAGGCTCCTCCAGGTAGAACGTTCCTCGCCCAGATGGAGTTGTTTCGATTCACGTACATCGTCTGTTCGGCATAAATCTGGGCAACCGCACGCGGCATGATTCCCCAGTAGCCGTTCTCCAGATTGTGGATGCCCGGTTCGACGTCGAAATGCTGCGGCAAGGTGCCGACAGGAATGGAATTCGGCGTGAGTGCGGGCCTAGGTTTTACTGCCTGCTCCGCGCGCCCTCTCGCGGATACGACGGCAGAGGTGGCAGACAGTGCAGCAGCTTTCAGGAAAGTACGTCGATTGTTCATGCCACTCCCTTTCACATACAGTTCAGGATGCGATCCAACGATTTGGGACCACTCGGTCATGCCCGAACCAATCCCAGCCAGCGGCTGACAGACGGAATCCGGGAAAGCACAAACTTTTCAACCAGTAGCACAAGGATAAGCGAGGCTGCCATCTCGGGCAGGTAAACCGCAAGAGCCCATGTCTCTCCGGGCCTCATCGCAGGCATGACCTCAACCGGGTCTGCCAGGCGCAGCGAATAGGCCGTCGAGACAAGGACATTGAACGGTGCGTTGTTCGGAGTGCCAATCGTCAATGGCATCGTGTGCCCCATATGTCCGGCGTACTCCATCCCCGGCATGCCGTCCTGCGACCCTAGCACGTTTCTGTTGGAAGAGGCTCGTTCGGCAAGCTCCGACGAACGGCCGTTCGTCCAATCCTGATGAAGGGCTGCAGCGCCCGTCATCTGCCGGACTTTCTTGAAGTACGATCCGGTGCAGGCCAGCCAGACGACAAAGGGGATACAGAAGATTCCCGCGTAGAAGTGCCATCGCCATACGGCACGGTAGTGCCGGCGGCCCTGTTCGTGCGTCTCTTCGCTCTTTGTTGCGTTGCTCATGATGCCTCCTTTTGCGGGGAGCAGAGACACTCTGCCCCCCGCTGGTCATGGACTACTAGAAACGGACGCGCACTCCACCGTAGGAAGCCCGCGGCGTTCCTGCGTAGATGGAGCCAGTGGAGTTTGCGAGTACGCTGGCCCCGTTTTGTTGCCCCGATGTGTTCAGAGAATCCGTAATGTTTCCAGCTGAGCCGACATACGTCTTGTTCGCAAGGTTCTGCAGATCGAAGAAGAACCGAAGGCGCGATGTGAAGCCGTGCCCGACGGGCGGGTCGTAATGCAAGCTGAGGTTGAGCAGCGTGTATCCGGGAGCCGTGAGCAGGTTCGCGTTATCCAGGAAGTACTGGTCACGCCAGGTGGCTTCGACATATCCACCCAAGCCGCGCAGCGAGCCCGTGGACTGATCGTAGATCACGCGCCCATCCAGGAAGTGCGGCTGCACACCGGGGATGCGATTGTTCGAGCGAGCGAATGTATTGGTCACACTTCCGGTCGTGAGCTGCTCCGTGTAGTCTGTGTAGATTTGGTTGTCGTAGGTGTATGCGGTCCGAAGACGCAGGCCCGTGAGCCGCTGCGGCAATGGATGCCAATCGAGGCTCGCTTCCACTCCGCGATGCGCCGATGCGGGCGCGTTGAAGGTGAAGCTCTGGAGGTTTACGCCCGGCGATTGCGTCACTTGCTCGTTGCGGAACCACTCGTAGAAGAAAGTTCCGGAAAGCTGCAGCGTGGAACTCAACGCCCAGTCCGCACCGGTGTCGATGCCGATGTTCCTTTGCGTCTTCAACGTGGTGTTATTGCCGAAGGCGCCCTGCGGTGTCGTGAAGAGCTGTGTGGCCTGCGGCGTGCCATACCCAGTCCCAACGCGGGCATGCAGACGCCAGGCATTGTCCGGGCGGAACTGCACACCCACCTCCGGCGCGACATTGAAGAAGGGACGATTGGCAGTCACCGGCGAGATCGTCGGTGTGCCTCCAACCGGATACGAGAAGTTGTTCGCCAGCGCACTGAGTTTCGTGTACTCGCCGCCCAGACCCGCTACAAGAGTCCATCGTTCGCCCAAAGACATCTCCTGTCGTGCGTGGAACCCGGAGTTGAGGTGACTTCCCTGAACCGTCTGCGTCGCGCCGCCGATGGTCGCGTTTCCACCAGGCATCAGGTTCGCACTGGTCGAGTTGATGTTCTCGTAGTTGAAGAAGCCGCCCACGACGGTCGTCGACGAGCGGCCCAAGGTAGAACCGTGGCGCAGCAGGTCACTCATCACATTGAATGACGGCAACGTTCCACGATAGGCAGAGGAACTCGTTGGCTGATTGGCGTCACGGTTATCCCAGACGAACTGCGTCTGCCAAGTCGTCTTCTCCGTCAGATCGTGCTCATACCTCGCGCCGACGATCGTGCGGCGGTCGTGGCGGTTTAAGCCTGCCTCCGCAGCTCCGAGCGACTGCCTTGTTCCGTTGTATCCATTGACGTAGACACTGACGCTGGCGCAACCATTGGTCGCGAAGGCCACGCTATACGTCTGGCAGCCAAGCTGGTACGGATTCAATTGATACTGCGCGCGCGACAAACGAATGGAGAGATTCGTATCCAGGTCGTTGTTGATGAACTTGAACGTCATACGATCATGCGGCGTTGCGGCAAAGCTGGCGAGGATATTTGCGGTCACCGTATTGAACTGGTTGTTGACCGTGGCCTGATCCGCGCGCACGTTGCTCAGAAACACCGACAGCTGATAGCGATCATCTCCAGCGCCATACGTTGCATAGTCGTTGAAGTAGTTGAAGCTGCCAAAGTCTGCCCCGACTTCAAGCCCCTTGATCTCGCTGCCAGAGCGCGTGTGGAAGTTAATCGCGCCTCCCGTGGCGTAGTTTCCGTAGAGCGCCGAAGACGGTCCGCGAACGACGTCGACACTGCTATAGGCGTGTGGGTCGGTGAGGTCGGTTCGCGCCAGGCCATCGGGCTGCGTGACAGGAAAGCCATCCTCGAAGACCTTGATGTTGCGTACGCCATAGGTCTGTCTCGTGCTCGATCCACGTACCGAGATCGCAACGTCGCGGGGACCATTTCCAGGGACGAAGGTTACGCCCGGCATCATGCTCACGATATCGGCCACCGTAATTGCGGGAGAGTTCTTGAAGTCCTCACGGCTTACCTCAGCCTGACTTTGGCTTACCGGAGTTTCTGTCGCCAGCGCGGGGCTCGCGGAAACGGTCACACTCTGGGTCAGCGTAGAAACAGGCATCTGGACTCGTGTGGCCTCCATAACGTTGCCGGATAACACCAGCGTTTGCTTGGTTTCCTGAAAACCATCGTGCAGCACGTCTAATACGTAACGTCCTCCAGAGAGACCGCGAAGCATAAATCGCCCCTGGGAGTCCGAGGTTGTGCGGAGCACCTTCGCCCCGTTGCTTGTGCGCAGGTCGATCTGCGCACCGACGATGGCGGCATCGCCGGGATCGACGACTTGCCCCGTTACAGTCGATGTCGTGTCCTGAGCTGCGACGACGGTCGCGTGCAGGCTTGTCAGCACCACGGCAGCGACAAGCAAGGTCTTCCAATGTCTATTCATCTCTCTTCATCTCTTCTCCGCTCGGGGCGGTTTTCTCGCGGAAGTGCAGGGACATCCAATTCACGATAGGCGTGATGGAGTATCCGTAACTGCGAGTTCCGAGTTCAGGCGTAAGCATGTCTCGCGTAGGCAGCGGCGCACACTAAGGTCCGACTTCAAAAGAGGAAGCGAGCGGGAGGACCACGTTTACAGTGTGCTCGGTCACGGGCTACGTGCAACTTAGTAGTGCCTGTATCCCCTACAGCGTAGGTGGCGAAATCCGCATGGATCATCTGCCATGCCGGGTACGCGAGCTTGGACGGATGGTTCGTACCCAGGATGGCTGCAGGCGAGTATGGGCATCTTTCAAGCGGTGCGGTAAACGCAGGCTTGCCATCATTCAGAAGATCGCGTTCCACCGCGCTCATCATGCAGTGGTGTTTGCCATGCTTCCTGCAGCACGCAGGCAGATTCGCCTCACTTCTCGCGGTCATCGCGAGGAGAGGAGAGACGAACGGCAAGCCGAAGACGGCAAGCAACGCAATGGCTAAGAACTTACGCAATCTCTTCTTCAACACTCCTTGCCTGTTGAACGAACATCTACAGCGATTCGCCGCTTCGCATTGCTCCCTGAGCAGGAGCGAAAACGAGAGAGAATCTCAACTGATTTCTCCCGAGGGCCATTGAAGTGGAATCCTCCAGAGACCTACTTGAAGACGGGGACACCAACCAGCTACGTCATGCACAACAGGGACAGGATGAGAGAATTCCCCACTTTGCACATGGCCTTCTCCCGAAATCAGCCATTCACCGGCGAGAACATGCACGACGACGTGTCTCCCCGTAAGGGAGGCTGTTCATGCTGCTATGAATTCGGGGACGATTTCAGGCGGTCGGGGGGCCGCGCTTCTGATTCGAACGTTCGCGGTTGATGCGCCACTGGGCCAGAACCTGCGGATAGACTGCAGGATGGCTGATGAGGCCCGCGAAGATTGCACTGCCGGGTAACAGACCAACTTGATCGCGGTTTGGTGCAATGAGCGCATGAGACGGCGCGAACGGACACTTATCGGGGGGTGATACAAAAGCTGGCTTATCGCCGGCCAACTTTTCACGCTCCGCCATACTCATCATGCAGTGGTGCTTGCCATTGCGTCGGCAGCACGCAGGCAGGTTTGGTTCACTCTTCGGCGTGAGCGCGAGGAGCGTGGAGGCAAACGGCAGGCCGAAGAAGGCCAGCAACGCAATGGCGATAAGCTTCCGCAATTACACCATTGAAGCATCTCTGTCTCGTCCCGGCAAATTTTGCGCAGAGCCCCATGCTCTTGCCGCAGTTGCCCATGTGTCTTCGTGGGAATAAGTGAGTGCATTCCCTCAATCCCATGTTGCATCCCCCACAAGGCGTTTGCTTGCAATGGACTTTGCCCTGAGGAACGAAGCGGGAGTTGAACCGAATACGATTGAAATATGACTTCGGCGCACTTGCTGTATCCGGTTCGATCTTGCTTTGGAGTATCTCTCAGCTTTGTCGTCATCCTGGAACTGACCTGGAAGGCCCTATGAGGTATCTCACCGCAGCCCTGCTGGTGATCGTTCCTTTCTGCGCGCTCCACCCCCGACAGGCGAGCGCCCTCCAGAAAGCAACGCCGGACGCTGTCACAAGAAGGGCTCTCCCCTTGAATATCTCAGGAACGGTGATGGACACTACCGGAGCACTCGTAGCCCGCGCTACCGTGCAGGTTCAGAGTGCAAACGGGACTGTAACGAGCACAACGCAGACGGACAGGAACGGAGCCTTCGATCTGCCCGGACTGCCGCCAGGGGCGTACCGCCTCGCGGCCTCTAAAACGGATTTTGAGACCCAAGAAATCAGGTTCACTTTGGGCCTCACCGAGCCGCAAACGTCGCTGCGTATCGTTCTGACCGTAAGCGCCGTGACCTCCATGATCGAGGTGGAAGGCCGAGACGACGACCTTACCGGAATTGCAAATTCCGCGACTCAAGGAACGGTGGGCGCATCGGAGATCCAGGATCGTCCGATTCTTCGTTCGGGTGAGGTTCTGGAGACGGTCCCCGGGGTCATCATCACGCAACACGCCGGTGGCGGGAAGGCAAACCAGTACTTTCTCCGTGGCTTCAATCTCGACCATGGCACGGATTTCGCGATCTTCATCGACGGTATGCCGCTCAACCTGCCCTCACACGCGCACGGCGAAGGGTATGCGGACATGAATACCGTGATCCCGGAGTTTGTGCAGCGGGTGAATTACGAAAAGGGCCCCTATTACGCCGATGTCGGAAACTATGGCTCGGCTGGTTCGGCCCATCTGGAATTCTTCAAGACGCTCCCCCAGAACTTCGTTCAGGTGGAAGGCGGGATGTACGGCTATGGGCGTGCCGTTTTCGGAGCATCGCAAAAGCTAGGTTTGGGCAATCTGCTGTACGGCGGAGAAGCGTATCACGATGATGGTCCATGGACGCATCCTGACAATTACTCCAAGTTCAACGGGCTTCTCACCTACAGCCAAGGAGACGATGCCAATGGCTTCAGCATCACGGCACGTGGCTATCACGGACGATGGAACTCAAGCGATCAGATTCCCGAAAGTGCCGTACCGCTGGTCGGATTCTTCGGCACCCTGAATCCGACTGAAGGTGGTCATTCCCAGCGATACAGCCTGCAGTCTGAATGGCAACGGCAAAACGCTCACTCCGACACCAGGATCACCGCTTACGGCTTTTACTACGATCTCGATCTGTTCTCTGATTTCACCTACTTCCTCACCGACCCCAATCGCGGCGACCAGTTCGAACAGAAAGATCGTCGCTGGGTGGCCGGCCTGGACGCACACCACAGGATCTTCAGCCGATGGTTTGGTCGCAGGGTTGAAAACACCTTCGGCCTACAGGTCCGCAACGATTGGATTCAAAATGGTCTTTTCCAATCGGAGGATCGCATTCGGGTGGATAAGACGGATTCCTCCACCGGCAACACACTTCCGGCGACGACGGAAGCGGATCGTTTCACGGAGACGCAGCCTGGTTTCTATGTGGAGAACAAAATCCAGTGGGCGGAACGGTTCCGCTCTGTCATCGCCATGCGCGGCGACGTAGAGCACTTCGACGTGACCAGCCTGGTGACGGCGGCAAACTCCGGCACTGCAATCAAGGTGCTGCCCAGCCCGAAGGCGAGTTTGATCTTCGGTCCGTGGGCGAACACCGAGTTCTATGCGCAGAGCGGATTCAGTTTTCACAGCAACGACGGGCGTGGAGCAACGCAAACGGTCGAACCGGTCTCGGCGGACAATCCTTACCCCAACACGCCTGCCTCAAGGATTCCGGCACTGATCCCCACCAAGGGGGGTGAGATCGGCGTTCGCACGACGGCCCTGCCACATCTCCAAAGCACCGTCTCCGTCTGGTATTTCCACAGTACTTCCGAACTACAGCAGTCCGGCGATACCGGAGACACGGTGGCCTCAAAGCAGCCGAGCAATCGCTATGGCGTGGAGTGGGCGAACTACTACACGCCTCTGAAGCACCTGGCCTTTGACTTCGATCTGGCGAACTCTAGGTCACTGTTCACAGCCATCGATGAAGACGATGCAGCGCCGGAGAGCCTGGGCGGTAAGCGTGTGCCTGAAGCGGTTGGCTTAGTGATTTCTTCGGGCGTCACGCTGCACGACTACAAAGGCTTCACGGCGAGTTTGCGCCTGCGTTACTTCGGTCCGCGCGATCTCACCTCCGACGGAGCGTACCGCTCACAGGCAACGGCGTTGCTCAATGGGGAGATCGGCTACCGATTCAACCATCGATGGCGCGTGGCGGTCGAGCTACTAAATTTGCCGAACCGCCGTGACCACGACATCGACTACGCCTATACCTCTCAGATAACCCCGGCCGCTACTCCAGCATTCACAGACGTGTTCCACCCCGTCGAACCATTCCAGGCACGATTCGGTTTAGTAAGGACCTTTTGAGCAAGGAGTCGGCTTCTGGCCAGCGGAGATTCTAAACAACTTTCAGGCAAGTTGTTCAGGAGAGATGCTGAGCTTGGCAGCTCTGGACAGCGTCGACGGCGGGGAGGCCGTTAAGCATTAGGGAAACCAAGAGATGCTTCTGGCATAGGTTTCTATAGATCGAATCGCCCTCTACTTCGGATCGCTGGTGCGACCTGAACTCCAGAGGAGCTAATGTGAGCGAGTATAGATGATCCAAAGAACGAGTCCCGGGATGAGGACGAGCAAGCTCAGAAGCGCACAAATGAAAAGAGTTGCCCGTTTCTTGGCCTTCTCATCAGGCTGAGTGATACCGAAGAAGTCGATAAACGCTTGCGACAAGAATTCCAACAGGCTCATTTAACTCTTTCCTCGGATATCGCTACCCGACCGCGCTGTCGCCTCCGTGACTCTACAGAACGATGCGGTCTTGAACGGAGACGAAGTTCCTGCCAAAGTTCCGAGAAACGGCCGCTCTGATCGGTCAGCGTCAGGAGGGACAATCAAGGCTTCTACTGAACTTGCAAATAGAGAGCTCTAATGAGAGAGCTGTCGAACGTTGTTGCCAGAGCGAAACCAATCGGCCACCAGAACGATGCGAGAAGCAAAGCGGTGGGACTGGATGCGACCGCGTAGGCGTCCAGAGAATATTGCGGTGCTAGCGTCGAATAGAGCATTACCGGGAAGATAGCCGCGCCGCCGATGGCAAGCAGGCCAATGATCAGGATTGTCGAGCCCAGGAACGCCCACAGCTCATGGCGAGCAAAGAGACCGAAAATACGTGCGGTGGTGGCTCCGAGAAGAACCACGAGTCCGAGCCAGCACACAGGATTTCCCAAGGCGCGGTACAGGACGGCAGGACGTACCGCGAAGGATTCCAGCGAGATTGCGACAAAGAGAGGGATCACACTGAGCCAGAGATACCTGGCATAGGTGGCGCTGCGGTCGTGCACCCGGCCTTCCGTCTTCCACTCAAGGTAGGTTGCACCGTGAGCGGCCAACAAGACAACCGCAAACACGGCTATAGATACTGTGTACCAGTCGAGCAACCCCACATTGCCACGCACACCGAAGTTCGTGAAGAAAGCCATCGCAAAATTTCCGTCTGCATCGAGTGGAACGCCACGCCCCACGTCTTAGGCCTAATCTAGGGCGTAGGTGAGCTCGTCTTCTCTACACAAAAAGGCGCTTTTTGGTCAAATGCACCTCGAGCTCACACGCACCATGCCAAGATTGTCAGAGCCACGTGGGCCTCTGCAATGCCCCGGAATGCGTCTAATCCTCGCGCAAATGACAAACTCCCTATCTCGTCGCGAATGTACCAGAGAAATCATGCTTTCCAGTTGCGTTCGAGGATTGAGAGGAAGGAGTCCTAACGCCTCAGAAATTTCCGAATTACGGACGCGGCAAAGGGTTCGATTAACAACATCGAAGCGCGGTCTCGAAGCTACTGGCTACGAATCAACTCGATGCATACGACAACATGGGGATAACAACGGATGTTCGCCCGAAATAATTAGGCAACATCAGTCTCATAGAAATCGGCCTCGTTTACGACATAAATTCTTGGCTCGATACCACATCAGAAGCGGAGCCTTGATTGCGTCCGAAAAGACTCCGATGCAATCTCGCTAAGCAGGGAAATCGGGTACTGAAAAGACCTCCGATTGATTATGAAAATCTTTTCACTCCAACGGCGCCACGTAACTGTTCACGCCGTCGTGCCTGTCGTATTGCTATTTCGCACCAGCAATTTTGCAAGAAACTCAACCGTACGGGAACGGAATGCGCGGGAAGCAGGAATCTTGATGCGGACCTCAGTTCCTCCGACAGGACGTCTTGATACCTTGACCTGGCCGCCAATTTTAACTGCACGCTGGCGCATACTGGACAAGCCCCAGTGACCCCGCTTGCCCCCCTCCTCCATAATGATCGGATCGATACCAACTCCGTCGTCACATATACAAATCTCGAGTGCATTGCTCGAATAGAGAATCTGCACCTCGATTTGTTTCGCATTTGCATGCCGAAACGCGTTCGACAGGCTCTCCTTGATGATCTTGAGCACTTCCTCGCTCACTGCGGGTTGAAGCTCTCGCTTTTTCCCCAAGTTCGCAACACTGAAGCGGCTAACTGATAGGAGGCCGACTTGTTGTCCATATGCAACGATGGTCTCTTCAAAATCTAGAGATCGAGCTGGCGTGCTTTGGTCAAAGATCAAACTCCTTGCCGAGGCCATCACTTGATTCACCTCATCGAAAGCCCCATTCAGCTTGTCCTTTGCTGCTGGCTCCATGGGTATCCGTGATGTAACGGCATTGATGTGCAGTAGGCCCCCTTCGACTCCCTGAAAGAGAGTGTCATGGAGATCGCGCGCGATCCGTTCCCGTTCCGAAAAGCGTTCGGTGAGGCGTTCGGTAAGGCTGCGTTTCATCGTTCGCATACGAAGGACGAATCCTAGATACAAAAGAGCCCCGAGACTCGCAGCTACGGCGATCTTAAACCAAATGGTTTCGAGCCATGTCGGTTCCACTGTCAAGTTGACGCTAGCTCCAGACGGACTCCAGAGTCCCGAATTATTGCAGGCAACGACACGAAAGGTATATGTTCCAGCCGGGACTTTGGGATATAACGCCTGACGCCTCGTACCAGCATCGATCCAATCTTTGTCATAGCCGACCAATTGATATCGGAACCGAACTCTCTCGGGAATCAACAGGCTCGTGGCCGTATAACTTATCTCTAGTCCCCTCGTAGCCGGCCCCAAACGAACATTGGAGGCCATGGACTTGCTTCCTTCCGTGGTTCGAATCGTCGTAATCCATACCGGCGGCGCGACGTGATTACTTGGGATATGAAGAGCATCGATTCGCTGGAGGGGAGACCCGGTCGTCAAATAGAGCATCCCGTCCGCCGCGACCGCTGCAGTGGGATTCCCTGACAACATTCCCGGTATGCCGTTTAGCCCGTCCAAGTAATCAAAGAGCTTCCACTTAACCGGGTATTCCGCATTACGATCCCAGCCGGAGATTTCGTCGTGAGCTATCTGAAAGACGCCGCTGCCAGAATTAATCCAGAGATCGCCATTCGATAAGAAGACCAGACCGCTGACACCTCGAATGCGTTGTTCATCACTGAACATGAAGGGTCGGAACTTCCCATGATTGAAGACCTCTATTCCATAATCCCCTCCCAGCCAGAGAGAACCGTTTCGTTCCGCCAACACCCGCACGTCGCCAATGTTCAAGCCGTGGGAAGAACCGAACAGCGTCACTTGTCCAGACGAGATCGTGGCAAGAGTGTTCTTTCGGAAGCCGAACCACAAATCCCCTCGGAGGTCACGGAGGGCCACTTGGGCCATGGTGTCGGGCAGTCCGGCGAGTCCTCCCCGTCTGCTCCATCCATGCTTATCCAGCCGGTAGAGACCGTTGCTTCCGATCGAGGCCCATAGCTCATGTGAAGAATCCTCAATCACCGTTTGTACGTTGCGGGAAATCCCGTTCAACGACCCGGGCAACGGGACAGCGTGAAGCTGACCGTTCTGAAAGTGCCATAATCCGCGAGTTGCTCCAACCCAAACGGTACCGTCGTCGGCTTGGTAAACGCACTTTGCATCGGATAAATTAAACTTCTGTGAAAGATACGTCACGGTACCCTGGATCACTTCCGCGAGGCGATCAGTACCAATCAGAAGTCGAGGAAGGGAGCGGCTTGCCGGGAGCGTGATCTTCGGATAGTTGATCGGTACCTCTTGAAACGGAACTGAGCGAAACTGATCGAGACCTCGATTCGTGACAACCCACACGCTCCCTTCCTTGTCCTCGAGCACGATATATGCCCATCGGTCTGAAAGACCCTCCCCCCGTCCAAACATCTCAACTTTCGGCACGCTGCGGGGGGACGCAAGTTGCGAAAAGCCCGTGAAGCGCTGTATACCATCCTTTTCAGTTCCCACCCAGATCGCTCCGTCTCTGGTACCGTACGCGTCGTATGGATGCGAGCTAGGTTTCATCAGCGTGTGACTGATAATTGTTGAATGGCTCATGCTGAAACTCATGATTGATTTCATGCCACTCCAGCACAATATGCCCGGGCCAGCTGCCAGATCACATCCGTCGAAGCTCATCCCCTTGAAGCCGGCTATAAAATCCTTAGCACCGCGCCCAAGGACTCTCAGCCCCTCGCCAGAACGAGATGGTAACCACAAATTGCCATCCCGGTCGACGGTGAAGCTTCCTTCTGCTCGCTTACCGAAGCCGTTCCCGTCGACAAAGGAAATTACATGATTGTCCTGGATGTACTGTAGACCTCCGGCTCCGACAATCCACATTCGCCCATCGTTGTCTTCCGCCATCTCTGGATGCTGGCCCGAATGAAGTCCATCCATTTCAGTAAAATTCGTTATCTGATCGCCCTCAATGCGGGTCACGCCGCCGCTTGCGTAGGTGATCCAAAGGCTACCGTCATGCGCAACAAGAATTAAGTACATGCGGTCAGCAAGCAAAGAGCGGCCAGCCGGCGGTTGATATCGCTCAAAGGCTACACCGTCAAATCGATAAAGACCATCATCAGTGGTGAACCAGAGGAAGCCATCTTTTCCTTGCACCGCACCGTTGATACCGTTCGGGACGCCATCCCGAACGGTCCACGATCTGTGGTACATCCCCGCTAGAGGAGTCTGGCCAAGCAGCGGATAAAAAGAAGGTACGGCGATCCAGCAGATCATCGCCAGACCCAGCAAAGTCCACCCACGGCTCACTCGTTCCGCCGTTGCAGATGTGCTCATGCCGTCCTCGTTATTCGAGCGAGCTCTTTGGTTGCCCCTCCCGACGATCGTTGACGGTAAATTTGGACCGGCCATCCGACAACCCTCCGCAGAATTTAGAGAGCAGAGAGCGAGACCTGCGCCTGGAGCGTTCGCTAGCTCATTCTGGACATTATTGTAACTTTGATAAGGCACACCCTCGTCAAGATCTTCTGTCCGCGACAGCTCACGAGCTGTCGTCGGTTACAGGAGCAATTGGCGCATCGCTAAGAGGATCGGGCCATTCTTATTACGCGTCAATTGGCGCTCTTAACTTGAAGATTCCGCAGAATCCTCGAGGGAACGGACGAACCCGAAAGACTGGGCAAGCCGGCTGGCCGCAGCTATCGTGACAGATCGCCAGCACATTGTTGTTTCTGGAGCAAGCGACGTCAGTTCTTCAAGCCAAAGATGACAAGCACGACGCGCCACCTCCTCGCCATACAGCTGACGAACGGAGAGATGGAAGGCACCGAGTTCTGCCTCTGCTTCCCGGATTATCTGCTGACAACCCGCATCAGCTTGATCGATTCTTTCGAATGCGTGGCTGAAAATCGCAAGAGTCATCGGCCCCTCTCTTTTCATGGATCACGAGCAGACCTATTCGCTGACGAATAGGCCACATTGCGGACCACGTTTCACATGACGCCTGGATCTCATGATTCTTCAGGCGCGGGTACTCTCAAACAGAAACCACGATCGGCGCTGCGCCTGGTCAATCCAGTTCTCAAGAAGGCTCGCAGTTGCGACGTCCCCAGCAAGATCACAGAGCTCGTGCGTTGAAAGCATCCTGAGCGTAAGCGCCTTCTCATCTTCATGAAGCTCTGCCAACATGTCGGCTGGAGCTACATGATCAGATTCGTTATCAACGACAGTCTGCAGCCGGGAGATTTGCCCGATGGAGCGAATTGTTGTCCCCCCCGTCTTGCGCACACGTTCGGCGATCTCATCGGTCATAGAGAACAGCTGATCCGCATGTTCATCAAGCATGAGATGAAAGTCTCTGAAATGAGGCCCTGACATGTGCCAATGAAAGTTCTTGTTCTTGATATAGAGAGCGAATACATCGGCAAGAAGAACGGTGAGCGCCGAGGCCACCGCCACCGAGGCCCCGATCTGGGTTTCTGCAGATTGCAACAAAGGCGTATCGCGCTTAACCGCAACAACATTCGCATCAGACTTCATAGACTCACTCCAAGAGATCAAGGTCCAGATTTACTGGCGTTCTCGAAACGGCAAGTTGCATGGGGGACTTCACACGACGCTGGCGGACCGCATCTGGTGTTGGCACGCCACTGATCCGGCTTCCCGCTATTTCAGCGCGTCGCCCGTCTTCTCCGTTGCGTCTCTAAAGGCAATTGCGGTCTTGTTCCCGGCCTTCACCGTATACCGCACGGTGACCTTCGCCCCATCCTTCGTGCCAAGCCATGAATCGACGGCACCCTTCTTAGAGACCTTGCCAATTTCCACGGTGGTCTTGTCCGTGTACTTGATCGTCTGCTCGCTGCGGTCCTTCACTTTGACGACTACCTTCCTGGATCCGTGATCGACGTGTTTGACGATTCCGGTCACTGCGTGAGCCACGTCCTGGGCTAGACATGTGGGAACTGTCATCATGCAAGTCACCGCGAATGCAAGACCCACAACGAGTTTCACTGAAAACGATGCGCTCTTTCTCATCTGTTTATCCTTGCATTGAATCGTTTGAATACGGAATATTGACGGAGCCGGTTGCCGACATCTCCGGTTTGCGAAGATGTCGGCATGGTCGAAGGGAATCATCTGCAACTTCTACAGGGTGCCGAGCTCACTTCGATAGCGTGATGGCCTTCTCGATAACCGCAGCGACCTCTTTGGGGTGCGACAGCATCACAACATGGCTCGCCGGCAATACGGTCGTCGCCGCATTCATCTGCTTGGCCATGCTCTTCTCTTGCTCGGGCGAGATCATGCGATCATTGCTGGAAACGATGTATGACGTGGGCTTGTCGTGCCACGCGGCCTTTGTCACCTTGGCTCCAAAGATCGCTCCGGCGGTATACGGCTGTACCGCAACCAGAATGTTCTTTTCGGATTCGGTGAGATCCTGAGCGAAGTTTTCCTTGACGCCCTGTGGGGTGAGAAGGAGGAAGCCATCGGCCTGGGGAGCCAGCGTATCCATTCCCGGCGGCTTGGGGAATGACTTGCTGATCTCGACGATGTTCTCGCCGCTATCGGGAGCGAATGCGGCGACGTAAACGAGGCCGGCCACCTTCGGCTCATTGCCGGCTTCGCTAATCACTACGCCGCCGTATGAGTGTCCGACCAGAAGGACTGGCCCGTCCTGAGCTTCAATGACACGTTTCGTGGCAGCCACGTCGTCGTCGAATGATGTCAATGGAATCTGCACCGAGACTACATGCAATCCCTTGGCCTGTAGAAGCGGGATCACTTTGGACCAACTTGAGCCATCGGCAAAGGCTCCGTGAATAAGAACGACGTTCTTGATGGGGGCTGGTGTTGATTGTGCCATGAGATTTCCTCCGTGGTTGAATAGGGTGATTGCGGCAGCGAGCGCTGCCCGAGCGAACGACTTCATGATTCCTCCTTCGGCAAGTGCTGCTCCCCTACTTGTAGAGGATTGCCTCAATGCTTCTAACCTAGAGGACGTCGATTCGATTCCTCTTGTCAGATCAGATCGGTCTTTGGGGAATAGGTGAGAACTATTTGCCTTACAGATCCCGCAAGAGAGGTGGTGGCGATCGTGAGGCTGCAACGACATCCATTGGGAAGGCAGCACTACCTGCTCGCGAACGCATATATGAGCGTCTTCGTCTGCGCTCCACGAGAGAGAAAGAGGTTACTCTTTGCCGACTAAGTCATGCGGACGCGCAAGAGTCATACCACCGCAGGAGCGCCTATAGATTCTCCTGCAACGGCGGGCGTTAGCAGCGGCTATGGCATGCGAGATGCCAGCAGGAGAAAAATATGCAAGAGAACGGGTTGTAAGTATGTGGCAGCCCAATTGCGAGCAAGTCGGCAGCGTGGATGGAGACGTCACAACAGGCTTCCGAAATCGTTCCAATGTTTCTATGAGTCTGCGCCCCACCCTGTGTTGAGTTCCACGAATCAGCGCCTGAATTCGTCTGGCCGAATTCATTGCTTGTGCATATTAGAACTGCCTATGCGAATCTTGCAGCCAAGTGTTCACGGCGAAATCGCCCTGGCGATACTCGTGTCGCACGAGTGAAGCTTTCGGTGAAAGTCGCTTGGTCTGCATAGCCAATCGTCTGTGAGATCTGGCCGAGGGATAGATCGGACGTTAACAGAAGTTCCTTGGCACGCTGTATGCGTATCTTCATGATGTGCTGATGAAATGGGCTTCCGAAAGTTTGACGAAATACCCTCGCGAAATGGCCAACTGAGAGCCCGCACTGGTCCGCTACGGACTTGATTTTGATTTCCCTACGGGATGAACATGATAATGCTTCTTCCACAATTCGCTTATGACGCGGAGATAATCCTCCCGAGAACTCAGTTGCAGTCTCGTTTCGGTTGCCGTATTGCTGGAGGAGATGAAAATAGAACGAGTGAACAAAGTGGTCCGCTATTGTTGTTTGGGATACTGGCGTTCGCTCAAGCAGCCGACACATCACTCGTGAGAGATGAATTAGAACAGGATCGCAGTCAAGGTAGGGGCTCTTCAAAGAATCAACTTCGCCGAGTTTCCAATGCGCGGCCAAACATCGAATCGCGGCGATAGGCACACGGTACTGGATGATCGGAGTCTCCAGTAATTGCGAAAGGACCATTAAGGAGCGCGGTCCAAGGATGCTAACCTCTCCCGGTGTCTGTGTGAACGCCCCGTCTGCCTCGCTCCGAGTTGTACCGGTCCCCTCTAATGTCGTCCCCGTCCCGATATACACCGTGACTAAGAATTCATCGCGAGGCACCGAGATTCGGTCGCCATGTCTTGGCACTAATGCAATGAGGGTTACATCATGGAGACCATCAGTCGATGAGAAGAGTGGCCCTTGATGCCCGCGGCCAAGGCTTGGATGTAGTCTCAGCTTCCACATTGAATTTGTCCGAACTCCATCCATTGCCGGCTCACTCACCTTCAGCACGCCTGCGGCAATCCTGAAGCATGCGCTGGGTTGAGCCGTTGCGTCAGGAACTGTTTTCGCCACGTCGAAGGCGAGATACCAGTCGTTGCGCTGAATCTCCTCGTGAAGCTGGATTGATCGGAGAAGCCGCATTCAAGCGCAATCTGTGAGATCGATTCTTGGCTCTCAGACAGGAGAGAACAGGCGTGGGAGATTTTGCGCTGAACGACGTATTGATGAAAAGGCATTCCATAAGTCACTTTGAAGAGTCGTGCAAAGTGACAGATGGACAACCCACAGTGAGATGCAAACAGTTCGAGCGAAACCTCGTGTTTGCCAAGCTCCGAAAATGCTGTCTCCAGTTTTATCCGTTGCCAGTGCGCGAGGCCGACGACCCGGCAACGCGATGGCGTGGGACACGTTGATGCTCTTTCAGAGACGTGAGTACACAGCATGCTGACCATACACGACTTGGTGTAGTTGTCGATGTGTGGCGAGGAATGAGTTTGTACAATACCTAGCGTCATTTCGAAAGCCACCGGGTCCGCTATGACTCTTGTAGCGTGTAGATCGGCGTGTGCACACGTGCGGTGCATATCGAGCAGCGACGTCGAGACGTGTAATGAGAGATCACCGAGGGCGGTAGGCGCCCCTCGCTGGTTTCTTGAGGAGGGTCGCCCGATCGCATTCTCAGGTTCGCGAAGGGTGATTCCGATCGTTACAAAGCGTTCAGCACCATCCGATTGACAGCTCATTGACCGCGTCGCTATCCAGAGCGTGCTGAAGTCGTTCTCATGCCAAACGTGGATTCCCGCGGCTGACCGTCCAGCCAAAAATCGATCCGCAGTCAACTGCCCTTCAAGAATGGACATAAACGACTCCTTAAGTTCCGGCTCTCGCGCTGGCTCCTCGCTGTGTCGAATACTCCCATCTTCCTTTGTTCCCTACAGGTATGGAAGCCTCTATCAGGCGAAAGTTAGCTAGTGCATTCGAGGGGGGAGGGTGAGCCGCGGCAACCATTTCCGTCCTGGAGACAAAGCTGAAATAATGCTTTCGAGGGGGGTGGCGGCGATGGTGGCAGGAAGATGGAACCGCACGGGTCACGATCAAAGGGTGATCAGGGCCGATATTCGTCGATTTACCCCTCAGCAAGCATTGGCCCCCCGGCAGGGCTACCTTACGCCTGTGCGATTAACCTTCCAAGTCGAAATCTTGACGATTGGGGAGACTGGCGAATGAGTCGTGCCATTCGAATCCTAATCGCGGAAGATCACCCTCTTATGCGATCGGGGATCATTGCAGAAATTAGCGCCGAATCCGACCTGGAGGTGGTAGCTACAGCAGAAGATGGGCAACAGGCCGTCGAACTATTCCGAGTCCACCAGCCTGATATTTCGCTGATTGACATCAGGCTTCCCAAAATGAACGGCTTGCAGGTGATCGAAGCGATCCGCCTTGATCATCCGTCCGCCCGTGTCATCGTGCTGACGACAGCCGCAGGAGACGCCCACGCGGTGAGAGCCTTCAAGGCCGGCGCCGCGAGTTATCTTCTGAAGCACATGCTTCGGGACGAGCTGATCCAGGCCATCCGTGACGTCCATGCTGGCAAACGCCGAATTCCGACCGAAGTAGCGAAAATCATGGCTGAAAGCTCGCTTACTGATCCGATTACGGGGCGAGAGATCGAGGTTTTGGCTCGTGTGGCAGAAGGACTTTCAAACAAAGAAATAGCGGCAGTCCTTTTCATTTCGGAATATACGGTGAAGGCACATCTCAAGACGATTCTGCAGAAACTCGGAGCAAATGACCGCACTCACGCGGTCATGATTGCGTTGCAACGTGGGTTTCTAGACGCGTAGGTCTCTGTGTGGCCGAACGTGCTGAATGTCGAAATTTATGAATGCAGCGTAAATCTGTCAAGACCTTCGCGAGGGGATCGGCATAGCTTTGGGTTGTGGCGAGCGCGCCTAGACGATCGCGCGATGGTTACGACAGTTCCTGAGCTTTCCGTAGGAGTTCCCGTGTCGAAGATTCGCGTCTTGGTTGCAGAAGATCATCCGCTCATGAGAGCCGGAATCGCCGCAACAATCGATGCGGAACCAGACATGGAGATAGTCGGCTTGGCCCAAGATGGTGCTGAGGCCCTTACCTTGTTTCGGACGCTAAATCCCGACGTGTCCTTGACCGATCTTCGGATGCCTGTCCTCGATGGCCTGGGGCTCATAGAAGCCATACTCGCGGAGCAGCCTCACGCAAACATCGTCTTGCTGACGGCATCCGTCGCCGACATTTCAATTAAACAGGCTCTACGCGCCGGAGTTGCGAGCGTCCTACTCAAGCACATGTGCCGTACGGACCTGATTGAAACCATTCGTGCGGTTCATCGAGGAGAACGGCCTCTCTCGAGCGAAGTCAAAAGCCTCTTAGCGCACAACACGGTCGGCGAAGCGCTCACAACAAGAGAGATCGAAGTTGTCAGGCGAATCGCCAATGGCAAATCCAATCGAGAGGTAGGGGAAGAACTGGGGATCTCAGAATATACGGTTAAGGGGCATGTTAAGGCTGTCATGACGAAGCTAGGAGCAAGTGACCGAACGCATGCGGTGATCATCGCGCTCAGACGAGGCTTTCTCAACATGGATGCGCCGGAGTCGTAGATGAGCTTGGATCGGCAGAGAGGCTTAGATGCGCTAGTGAGATCTCGGGCTCATTAAAGGAGCTCGATCGTCGGTAACCATCACAATCGCTCGGACACAAAGCTCCTGATTGCTGCTGCCAGTTGTATCGGTTCATCAATTGGAATCAGGTGCCCGCTGTCAGCAATCACTACCAGCTCTGAATTGGGGATCCTCGAGAGCACTTCACGCTTATGCTGTTCGACGGAGTCGAGATTGTCAAGTCCACCGGCAACGACGAGCGTGGGAACGATGATCTTTGAAGCGTCAGACGAGATATCTTCGAGAATTCCGATGGTGGGCCAGGCTTGGGTAGCAGCAGGCGATCCAGAGAGGCTGTCCTCCACAATCCCCTCAACAATATCCGGGGCATGGCTCTTAGCACTGAGAAGGCTGATGGCTTGAAGAACCGTCTCGCGATTGTCATACGCATGGAGCTGTTGCTGGAGCGCCTCTTCAGGAAAGTGCCTCGGTACAGGAGCGGCTGGCGCGACAAGAATCAGACCGCGAAGGCCGCTTGGTCGCCGTGATGCGAGGAGTTGAGCTACTTTTCCTCCCATTGAGTGGCCAACGAGCACGTAGTTGCGGAGTTCGAGTTTGTCGATGATGCCAAGCGCCTCATTCGCCAGGTCGTCCACCGCAAACCCGGCCGTCGGTCCCTCGGACCGTCCCCATCCCCGCGAATCGTACGCTACGCAGCGGTAAGAGTCGCTCAGAGCTGATATGACTGCGCTCCAGGTCCGATGGGTTCCACCCCAGTAGTGCAGAAACAACAGGGCAGGATCGCCGGAACCCTCATCTTCGATGTTAATCGCGAGATGGCCGATTGTGAATTTCATACGTACCCTCCTTTTTCAGAGTGCTGGATCCGGAAATATTCTCACTCGCACTGGCGCGCATGCACGGTGCCAAGCAAGCAGCAGCGAACCGGCCTTACACCGGCACGCCAACATTTAACCATTCCAAGTTCGGGGCATCTTTGCGAATAGACGCTAATTTTGTCCAAATTCACACGGTGCGACGGATCGATGCATTCCCGCGCGCCTTCCTGTGCTTTCCTCGCGTAATTCGGCTGCGTGAGGCTTCCATCTCTATCCAGAGTGTTCCCAGGGGATATGCGATGTCTACTTTTCCAAATTTCGCGCTGGAATGACGCGCACAGCGCGAGTTCCGGGCGGTACCCTCCGTGGTGCATGAGTTCGCAAGCGAGTTTTCAAGGGTTGCGACGCTGATGTTCTTGTACCTCAAGACGCAGTACCTCCGCTGGTAAAAGGAACCGCCCTAGGGCAGCGCACAGATATGACACAGCTCATTACAAAGATCATCTCTCTTTTCGCACTCGGTCTGACCGTCGTCCAAGCGAACGCTGCCACCGTGTCCGTCTCCCTCGATGCGGAGTCAGCAAAGACGCTGCTCCATGCCTTACAGAACACTGGACTGTCGCACGAGGAGAGCTTCAGAATCGCGACCATGCCAGGAAACCAGGGCATCATCCGCAAGACAAGAGAGTTTGGATTCGACGCGAATACGCATAACTTCGCGGATGCTCTTTATGCCTCGGCTCACGGCCAAATATCTGACGATCGGGTGGCACAGTCCTACGACTTCGATGCACTCAAGCCAAGAGTGCCGCAGCTCCTGGCGTTCATTGAGCAGATCACGGCAAGTCCAGAGACCTTCCAACGTGTCATGGAAAAGCGCACAGAAGAGTTCACCCCGCAGGGTACTGATCTTCATCTGCAGGGCTACGTTGTTGCTGGCGGAGACGGTGGCGGGTATGCCTTCGGAGGGACCGACTTCTATCTGAATGTCCGGTACCAGGATGAATTCATCACCGCGCGGGTCAATACAACTCATGAGCTGTACCACGCGGTGCAAGGAGCATTTGCGACATCTCGCGGAACCATGGGAGATCTTCCTTCGCTCCAAGGCATGAGCAAGACGCAGCAGGCTTGTATCAAGACAAAGCAACTGTTCACGAATGTATACGAGGAAGGCTCTGCCACTTATGTCGAAGATCTCGCTCAACTGCGGACATCACACTCGGAAACAGCGATGAGGCAGAGTGCGGACCTGACCGATGGCATCAAACACGCTCGGTGGTCAGCTTCCCTCCTGGAGATGTCCGTCCTGTCCCTGAATGCGCCGAATGCCATGGACTTTGATGAGGTATACGGCGTCGACTTCTTTGGGCACGGCATTCTCTATAACATCGGATATGTCATGGCCAAGGGAATCGCGGATCAGGATGGGTCAGCTGGTCTGGCGGCATTTCTGAAGCTGCCCCCTGAACAATTCATCCTCCGCTATACCCAACTCGCGGCTTACGGCAAAGATCACGATCATCCAATGCTTGGGCCAAACACCATCCAGGCGGCGCGGCAGACGCTCAAGGGCTGTTCTCTTTAGACACGGACGCGATACGATCCGTTGACACTGCTGCATACCGGACGCATCTATCCAGCGCATCGCCTTCTCGCGCTTTGGAAGACCTGCGCACTCAAAGATGCGGTTGAGGCACATCATGTCGCGCATCTCACGTGGCAATCGTCCTGAAGACCGAAGCCGGGAGAGCCTTCATTCGAGTAAAGATTCCCCAAAGGTGCGTTCTTCTGCCAAGACCCGTTTACAGGCCTTTGTAGACTCGTGGAATGAGGGTTCCACGAAGGCGATATCAAGACCTATCTGGTAGAGCAAAGCTCCTTACTCACGCTGCGCTCGCAATGCGGCCAGGCATGTTGAAGCTCTGTGTCTTGCTTCTTTACTTCCCCTTCTGGCCGGTCTCTCATGCTCAGAGTGCATCTCACCTCGACAGCTCCGTAATGCGGAGCGACGCAGACCCATGCGTCGACTTTTACCGTTACGCCTGCGGACGTTTCGCCGAACAGAACCCACGCCACCCCGGCCAGACTTACCTCTTTCTGAATGAGCTTCAGGGACAGCCCACCTTTGAGTTGCTGGCAAGAACTCTGGGGCAAGAGACCCGCTCTGGCACTGGCACTCCCACCGAGAAGGCGCTTGCAGCCTACTACGATTCGTGCATGGATCGAACATCGATCGATCGCGAGGACCTGCGTGCCCTCGCCTCGCTCCGCTCGAAGATCGAAGACGCAACCACGCCAGCAGACTTCGGCAGAACTCTCGCGGCGCTCGCATCGGTACACACTATGCCGCTCTTCCGCGTCACACCGGAGGCTGATCAACGAGATACAAGGAGGCAGATACTCGCACTGAGTACGCCGACGCTAACTCTGCCAAGCGGTGGTTCTTATCTTCGCTCTGCGGACGCGGACCAGGTGCTCTTGAAGGCGTATCGACTTCACGTCCAGCAGGTTCTTTTTCTAAGCGGCTATTCCTCAAAGCGTGCTGTTGCCGGTGCCGCTCAGATCCAAGAGATAGAAACCGGCTTCGCAAGGGCGAGCGTTTCGGCGACAGCTGCCAGGGACCCTAGGAACCAATATCACATCACCTCGGTCGCGGACCTGAGCGCACTCGTACCCGGCATCGACTGGAACGTCTTCTTCGCAAGCGCAGGCGTCCCGACGCCGAAGGAGATCAACATCGTCTCCCCGACTTCCTTGAAGGCTGTCCAACAGCTCCTTGCCACGAAGGATCGCTCGGCGCTGCGTGCTTACCTCACGCTTCGCTTGATCGAGTCCATCCCGCCCATCTTGCAGCCATCGCGCCTGGCAGCGGAGAATCGCCTATTCGGAGCTCTCATCGGGAGCAACGCAGAGGGTTTGAGCAAAGCCGAAAGTTGCGCGATCGAGACCTATTACGCCAGGTCGGATGACATGGTGCGGCTCTTCCTTGCGCGCTTTGCCCCAGAGACCCTGAAGACCGATGCGACACCTCTCGTAGAAGAGATTGAAGCGCAGATGAAGATAGATATTCAGCGGGCAGAGTGGATGAGTCCGGGAACGAGGGAGCAGGCTCTACACAAGCTTTCGCTCATCGCGAATAACATCGCCTACTCCTCTCTCAGTGATGACTACAGCGCACAACCTGTCCTCCATCAACGCGCACTGCAGAACTACCTTGTAGCAGCAGAAGCCAAATTTCGGCGGCGTATGTCTAAGATTGGCGGCCCCACCGATCGTCTGGCTCCCAGCCTCGGCCCCCTGTCGGACGGCGCCGCCTACGAGCCGGACCGCAATGAAATCGAATTGCCGGCGGCCTCCCTCATGCCTCCCAGCTTTGACCCCAAAGCGTCACCTGCGGAAAACTATGCCCGCATCGGCTTCACAGCGGGGCATGAGATCGTGCACGGCTATGACGATGAGGGAAGGCAATATGACGGACTTGGCCAGCTCAAGCATTGGTGGACCAAGGAAGATGCTGCTCACTTCAACGACCGTGCAGCCTGCTTCGTCTCGGAATACGGCAGCTTCGCCATCGACGGAACCCACCATGTGAATGGAAGCCTGACCCTGGGGGAAAACATCGCAGATAACGGAGGACTCCACCTAGCCCTCGCCGCATTCCTATCAGCCGCTGCCCGTGAGGGTACGGACGTCAATCTTGCCGATGATGGGTACACCCCATTGCAACGCTTCTTTCTCTCCTATGCGCAGAGCACCTGCTCGTCCGTCGACCCGCAGGCCGAGCGAGTCCAGGTGGAGACCAATCCACACACCCCCGACCGGTTCCGCGCGAACGGTGTTCTACGGAATACCCCGGAGTTCGGAAAAGCTTTCTCCTGCAGTAAAGGCCAGCCCATGATGCCTGTGCAGACCTGCCGTATCTGGTAGCCCAGACGACTGCTTGATGAAGCCGTCGTATAGAACCTTTCGTTCGTTCCTATATTCCCGGAGGATCTGTCATGTCGAACCCACACTCTCACGAAGTTCCGCTTCTCGAAGCGATTGCAATCCCCTCATCGAAACTCACGCAGGAGATTACCGAATTGATCCGTGACACGGAGACCGAGCTTCTCTTCAACCACTCCAGCCGCGTGTACGCGTTTGCGGCACTCGCCGGAATACGCCGAGGTTTGAAATTCGATCGGGAACTGCTTTACGCCGGCTGCATGTTTCATGATCTGGGCTTAGTACCGGCTTACAGCAGCGTATCTGATCGCTTCGAGGTCGACGGCGCAAACGCGGCCCGCTCCTTCCTCAAGGAGCGTGGTATCGGAGTTACGGACTTAGATCATGTCTGGACGTCGATCGCCCTTCATACCACTCCCGGCATTCCCCAGTACATGCATCCCTTGGTCGCTCTGGTCACAGCGGGAGTCGAGATGGACGTTCTGGGCATCGGGTATGAATCACTGGAAGACGCAGCGCGTGAGGCAGTCGTGCAGCAATTCCCGAGGACACCGCACTTCAAAGAGGACATTCTGCAAGCGTTCTATGACGGCATCAAACAGAAGCCGGACACGACGTTCGGCAATGTGAAGGCGGATGTGCTGGCGGATAAAGATCCGGCGTTCATCAGAGGGAACTTCTGCACGGTGATTCGTCAGTCCGGCTGGGTAGGTTAGCGGGATTGCATCCGGGGAGTATGGAAGACCACTGGATTTCACACACTCTCGCCCTGAAACGAAGTTCCTTGCCCCGGAGAAAAGCATGTCCCGAATCGTACGTGTCCCCATCCTGCCGCTCAAAATTGTCAATGCGCACCTCCTCATTGGCGACAAGGGATGCCTTCTCATCGACGCCGGCTTGCCAGGGTCCGCGGCAAAGGTGGAGAAGGTTCTGTCGAAGAATGGTCTGACGTTCGGAGACATCAAGGCAATCGTCATTACTCATGCCCATGTCGACCACGCCGGGGGCGCCGCGGAACTTCGCGAGAAGACGCGCGCTCCCATCATTGCGCATAAGGATGACCTCCCCTACTACAAGCGGGAGATACCGATGACGTTCTGTCCCACGGGAAAGGTAGGACGGTATTTCCTCAAGACCCCTCTGCCCCACCAGAGCTACACCGCCTTTGAGCCCGACGTCCTGCTCTCCAACGGTAACTCCTTCGACCTCGCGGAGTTCGGTATTCAAGGGACCGTACGGCACACCCCTGGACACACCAAAGGGTCCATTTCGGTTGAGCTTGGAAGCAAAGAAGCCTTGGTTGGCGATCTAGTGGCATCGGGCCTATTGATCGGTGGTGTGATGCGTCTCAACCGCGCCATCAGGCCTCCGTTCGAAGACAATCCAGAAGCTGTCCGCAGCGAATTGCTTCGTCTGGTCGACGCAGGCATTGATCGGTTCTACATGGGGCACGGGGGACCACTCGACGCTCATGAGGTGCGTCGTCACGCCAAAACTCTTGTTCGGATGCCCTGACCACGTCTTGGTTGCTTCGAATCAAGGTTCGCGAAACGGGAAAGCCGCGCTTGGGGAAACGGTTATGGGAAAGCCTTTCGCCTAGCAATTAGAAACTCCGAAGACTTGGTTCTAGCGCGGAGCCTTCCCCATGATCCTCATCAGGTCTGCTTGCGCAAGAGACACGCCAAGCGTCGCTTCCAAGAGGCCTGCCTTGGCAGCCGTTACCTTCGCATGCGCCTCCGCTTGGTTCGACTCCAGCGCCGCATCTTGCTCGATCCGACGGTCTGCCAATCGCGCACTCTCGCTTCGTACGTCCAGCGATTCCTTTGCAACGTCGAGCACACCATGCAGTTGTTCCACTCGGTCATACGATGATTCCACCGCGACCTCCACCTCGTGTTGAATCTTATCGAGGTTCACTTGTGCTTCGGCGAGAGCTGTGCGGGCGACCTTAGTTTCAGCGCTTCTGCGACCACCATCAAAGAGGTCGTAGGTGAGGCTGAACCCAAAACTTCCAAAGTTGTGGACGAGAAGCGGGACACCGCTCTGATAGCTGTAACGCGCGAGCCCTGTCACATCGGGGACATATGCGTCCCGTGCGGCTGCAAGTCCCGCCTTCGCCTTCGTCACGGCTTGTTGTGCTTCGAGAACCCAAGTGCTCTGCGCAAGAGCGGCCCGGACACACTCCTCACGCGTTGGAAGTGAGAGGATGGCCTCGGACGTGTCGGCACTTAGAACCAACTGTGTCGATAAGGGTAGACCGAGAGCATCGTCGAGCGCGAGCATCAGATCGTGTAGTTGGAGTTTCTGCGTAAGAACCTCCTGCTTGGCATCGAGCATCGGGGCGTGGCCTTCGAGAGCAGTCACCTCAAGCATCCGGCCATTCCCAACGCTCTCAGCATCTTCCTGGTATGTCATCTCACTGGCTTTCAGTTGTTGTTGCGCGGCCTCGAACTTCAGTTGGGCGATCAGCGAGTTGAAATAAAGCTGTCGTACCCGGAGGATCACGTCGTTCTCGGCTTGCGTCACATGGATCTTCGACACCGCGACGTCAGCGGCAGCAGCGCGGTTCGACTCGCGGATTCGTAAGATCTGCGTCAGAGGCTGAGCGAGCTGCGTTCCGCTCGTATACGACGTGTCCGAACCTTGCCCGATAAACAGAGTCTTCCCAGGGATCGCTCCTGAAACGGATAAGACCGTCCTGACCTGGGATCAACTCAGAAGCGCTCTGGCTTGTCTTGAACTGCGCGACCGGATCATTCTCGAACTCGACATGACGAATGCACTTCGACCCAGCGAGTTGTTTGGACTGAGATGGAAGTGCTTTGATCGGTCCGCACGCGCGATGTCTCTCGTAGAGACGACCTACGTGGGAGAGATTCGCGATTGGGGAAAGACGAAGGGGAGTCTCCGAACCATTCCCCTTTCGAGAGACCTAACCAAAGAGTTGTGCGCATGGGAACTTGCGTGTCCTGAATACATCCCCGGACGCGTTCATCTTTCCGAACGCCAAGGGAGGGCTTATCGACACGGGCAACTACCGGAAGCGAGTGCTCCACAACATAGCAACCACCACGGACGTTTACATGCAGGAGATTCCAGAGGGTGTGCAAGCGACGATCGATTCGATCCATCGCGAGCTCAGGAAAAGCTCTAAACCTGACAACACCCGATCAGGAAAGAAGGAGGTTTCACCCCGGCCCATCGGTAAAACGACGGGTTCCGGAGTTGGCAGAGCCGGAGTTTCGGAAGGCCAGAAATTGCAGGAGAGGAGGAGCGCAAGCGATTTCAAAACCCATTCGCAGAAAGGTTTTGAAAATTTGCTACCAAATGCTACCAAAGTGCTTCGGATAGGGGTTACCCCCACTATCGCAAACACTTGATTTGTAAGGGGTTGTTTGGTGGACCTGATCGGGATCGAACCGATGACCTCTTCCATGCCATGGAAGCGCGCTCCCAGCTGCGCCACAGGCCCACTCTTAGGAAGGACTTCACTTATTCTCTCGCCTTCGAGGCCAAACGTCAACCACGTCCCGGTTTCCCACACAATTCCCGTTCAAACGGGAACTAAATCTATAGGCTGCGGTGTCTAAGTCTCTAACGGGTGAGCGAGCACCCGGGGCCGCCGGCGGCGCAGTTTCTTCGCTCTGTTTTTAGCCAACAGTTGCAGCACACGCGGCGCACGACGTACTGTAAAGGACACCCGATATGCAGGCGGGCATGGCAGTGGGCAATCTAGCTAGCGCGATAGGAATCCGCACAGACGATGCCGCACTCGTCGCCGAGCTCAAAGCCGGCAACGAGCAGGCATTCTCTCTGCTCATCGCCCAGTATCACCAGCAGATCTACTCTCTGATCTCCCGCTCGCTGCAGAATCCGAACGACGCTGCCGATATTACGCAGGACGTGTTCATCAAGGTGTTCCGGTCCATCTCCAGCTTTCACGGAGACTCCAGCCTGCGCACGTGGCTTTACCGCATCGCCTTGCATGAAGCATCGAACCAGCGGCGCTGGTGGTCGCGGCATAAGAAGCAGGAGGTCACCATCGACTCCAGCACGGCCTCGGATGAAGACGGCTCGAGCCTCTGCCTCGCCGCCACGCTTACATGCCAGCGCGACTCCCCCTTCGATCATGCCGCTCAGTCCCAGCTTCGCGAGCGGGTGGAAGCTGCTCTGCGCGAACTCCCCGAAGCCTTCCGCACCGTGGTTGTGCTTCGCGAGATCGAAGGCTTCGCCTACGAGGAGATCGCCGAGATCCTCGATACGAACCTCGGCACCATCAAGTCCAGACTCACCCGCGGCCGCAGCGCCCTGCGCGCGATCCTCGCCGCCGACGGAAGTCTTCAGGCTGTGGCGAAAAACGGAGCGAGCGCACGATGAATCCGATCTGCGACAACATCCGGAGCTCCTTCTCGGACTATCTCGACGGGGCCGTGAATGGCCACGAGATGCAGGCCATCGCTGCGCACCTAGCCTCCTGCACGACGTGCACGGAGGAGTTCGAGGGCTGGAAAGCCATGCAGCAGACGCTCTCCGCGCTGCGCACCGCCAAGGCTCCTGGAGACCTTGGACTCAAGCTTCGGCTCGCCATCTCTCGCGAGAAGGCGGCTCGTCAGGCAAACTGGCGCGATTCGCTCTCACTGTTCTGGGATAACAAGTTGCAGCCGTTCGTGTTGCAGGCTGCCGGCGGCGTCGCGTGCGCGGTCGGGCTGGTGGCTACGATTACGTTCCTGCTGGGCGTAGTGCCTCCGCCCAACGCCGTGCTGGCGAACGATGAACCACTCGGTGCGCTCACCGCGCCGCATTATCTCTACACCGCGGTTGCGCCTCGACCGATCGTCATCGCGAGCCATGATCCGCGGGCGTCCGATTCCAGCTCCACGATCGTGGTCGAAGCTATGATCGACGACGCTGGACGGGTCTACGACTACACCGTAATTTCGGCTCCGGACGGCCCGGATGCCCCTTCGATTCAGGCCCAGGTCGTCGATCAGTTGCTTCTTTCGGTCTTCAAACCTGGCAGTGCATTCGGCATTCCGGTTAAGGGTCGCCTGCTGATGACCTTCTCGGCAGTTTCGATCCACGCCTAAACGACGCTTGCTCCCGTAAGATATTGGGGAGCGTCGATCATACTGTGTCCATCCTGAAATCCACTCCCGCCCGCCTTGTCCTCTGCGTCCTCCTCACCGCATCCGTTTTTGCCCAGGATCCGCAACAGACCGGCTCGTCCAGTTCGTCGACCAACAATGGCAACGCTACCGGGCAGATTCAGGAGAGTTCCTCCCGGGCCCGGATCGCGCGGGCCGACGCAAATGGTTCGGCCATTACGCTTGAGACGAGCGAACCACTTTTCGATCTTGCGGTCGCGCTGAACGCCTGCGGCTACGACAACGATCTCCAGAATTCGAGTCCTGTCCGCGCCGTCATCCGGCAGGAGGTCGACGATGAACTTGCCGGCTCCGGGCCGGCGCGTGAGTCGCGCGACGCAATTTGCCAGTTCATCCATCAGCACGAGTTGACTGACCACGCGCTTGGCCTTGCCCAGTACGTGTCCCTGGCGCTCTATACGCTGCCGCCACCCAGCCTGACGCCTTCGGTCGGGCTGACGGAGCTTCCGCCGGATTCCACCCAGGTCGTCGAGATCCTGCCCCTGCTCCGCACCTTCAACGAGCAACTCCACCTGCATGCGCTGTGGGTCCACCACCTGCCCGACTACCAGAAGCTGACGGACCGTATCCACGATCCGCTCACGAAGATGATCTTTCAGACGAACGTCTATCTGCGCCTGCCGGTTTCCAGCTATGACGGCCGCCGCTTCCTCGTCCTGGTCGAGCCCATGCTGGCTCCCGCAGCCACCAACGCGCGCATCTACGCCGACGATTACATCGCGGTCGGCAGCCCCAACACGGCGGGCACGATCCACATGGAGACCGTCCGGCACATCTACCTGCAGTACATGGTCGAGCCGCTGATCTATGCCCGCGCCGCTGCCATGGACCGCCTCCTGCCGCTGCTGAAGCCGGTGCGCGAGGCGCCGATCGACTTCATCTACCGCTCCGACATCACCGCTTACATCACCGAGTGCCTGATTCGCGGCATCGAAGCCCGGACGCTGGAGTTCGACTTCCCCAAGCCCGTTCGCCCGTCGAACCCCGAGCGCACCGTACAGATCAAGTACGACGCCGACCTGGGCCTCTACGAGCGCAAGGCCGAGGCCGTCCGCCGCGAGCGTGTGCTGCGCGACCAGCGCGAGGGATGGGCGCTGACTGGCTATTTCTACGAAGAGCTCATCAAGAGCGAGCATGGCTCCGCCAGCCTGAAGGAGAACATCGGCCAGATGGTCTACGGCATGGACGTGGACCGCGAGCGCAAACACGAGGAACAGATCGTCTTCCTGCCTCCCTCCGCGACCGGCACCATCCGCCGCGCCCCGGCCCCGCTGACGGGCATCCAACTCGCCGAGCTGAAGTTGATGAAGGGTTCCCTTGACGAGGCGGAAGAGATTGCGAATCAGGTACTTGCAGACCCTCATGGAGATCACGCCGAGGCCCACTACGTGCTTGGGCAGGTGAATCTGCTCGAAAACGTCCCGGACGATGCCATCACGGAACTCACGGAGGCGGTCAAGACCTCGCGCAACCCGCGCACCGTGGCCTGGTCGCACATCTACCTGGGTCGCCTGTACGACATTCACGCCGAGCGTCCCAAAGCTGTGAACGAGTACAAAATGGCCCTGAACATCCCCGGCACCACGCCCGACGCGAAAATGGCTGCTGAAAAAGGGCTGAAGACGCCCTTCACCACACCCAAACGCGATGCGAACCCGACTCCCGACAAGGACGATGACAACGAGCCGCTGGATCCCAGCGGCAAAGCCGCGAAGGCCGCCTACAAGCCTGATCAGCAATAAGTTGACGCAACCTTAAGCAGAATGCTACATAGGGTGCAGAGGGATCTTCCCATGCACCCTGTTTTTCGTGCCCTGGCCTCCGTTCTGCTTCTCTCCGCGGCATGCGCTGCGCAACATCCCTCCTTCGATGTGGCGTCCATCCGGCCCAGCCCTCCGGGCACACGGAACAAGGGCATGGAGCTGCTGAGTCCCTTCACCGGCGGAGCGCCCAAGGGTGGCCTCTTCTCGGCCAACGCGCCGCTGTCGGTGTACATCATCTTCGCGTACCACATCACCGATTCCAGCCAGTACCGTCCGCTGTTCGCGAGCCTCCCAGCCTGGGCGCAGTCCGGCACCTACGATATCGAAGCCCGCATCGATGGCACGCCGGATACAGACCAGGTGCGCGCCATGGTCCGCTCCCTGCTGGAAGAACGCTTCAAGCTCGCGACCCATCTCGATACGCGCCCGCAACCGGTCTACGCGCTGGTCTTCGATAAACCCGGCCACCCCGGTCCGCAACTGCATCCTCACCCTGTCAGTTCGGCCTGTACCGAACGGCCTGTCGGGACGTCGCCCGCGGCGATCCCCACCAGCGCGCCGGCAGCGACCTGCGGCACCGCTCTCTACCAGCACGACGGGCGCCTCCACGTGCGGATGATCGACGAAAGCATCGAGCAGGCGGCGATCTCCATCGGCGGTGCAGCCGGGTTTATGGGCGGCATGGAGAGCCGCTCGGTCGTGAACCAGACCGGCCTTACCGGTCAGTTCGACCTCGATATCGAGTTTGCTCCCGAGACCCCGGCCGGCCCCGGCGCGCCCGTCGAAAGCACAGGTCCTACCTTCGAAGACGCGCTCAAGAGTCAACTCGGCCTGAAGCTCGTCAAACAGACGGGCACGGTCAGCACGCTGGTCGTCGATCACATTGAAAAGCCTTCAGAGAACTAAAGGAAGCCACGATGATGCAGCGCCTTGCCACGCTCGCCCTGCTTTTCCCGCTTGCCGCTGTGACCCAGGGGCCTGCCCACCGGCCTGAGTTCGACGTGGCCTCCGTGCGGCAGAGCGCGCCGGACGCTCCCACAAAGGGCTTCGGGCTGCTCAATCCGTTTCTCGATCTGGCGCCAAAGACCGGCCTCTTCTCCGCCAATCTGCGACTCTCCGACTACATCAGCTTTGCCTATAAGATCAACGATCCCAGCCAGTTACGCCCGCTCTTCGAGCAGATGCCCGGCTGGACCCGTACTGAGTTGTATGACATCGAGGCCCGCTCCGACGGCGCCACTACCCGCGACCAGCTTCGCCTCATGCTCCGAACGCTACTCGAGGATCGCTTCAAACTGAAGCTCCACACCGAGGAACACCAGCAGCCGGTGTACGATCTCGTCCTCGAGAAGGCGGGTAAGACCGGGCCCCAGCTCCGGCCCCACCCAGCCGACAAACCCTGCACCGAGCGCCCCGCAGGCGTCGGTGGAGGCATAACGAACGCAGAGCCACCCACCTTCTGTGGCGTCGATGTCTACCGCAACGAGGGCCGGTTCCACGTGCGGATGATCGACGGTTCGCTCGAAGAGGCGGCGCTGGCCCTGAGCGGCATCGCCAGCTTTATGGGGGGCCTCGAAAGCCACCCTGTCCAGGACCATACCGGCCTGACCGGTCACTACGACATGGACCTCGAATTCCTCGGGCAGCGCCCGCCCGACGCGCCGCCACCGACGGACGCCGATCCGACCGGACCTCCATTTTCCGACGCACTGAAGGTACAACTCGGCCTCAAACTCACGAAGCAATCCGGCACCGTGCAGACCTTCATCGTCGATCACGTGGAGAGGCCATCGGCAAACTGACCTGTTCCCCACATCTTCGCCCTCCAAAACGGGTAAAGTAGAACCCACGATGACCCGACGTCCTACGAAGCGTGCAGCCGAAAAAATAGAGGCTCCCACCAGCCTTCTCGGCCACACCTTCTCCTCTCCAGAGCTGCTGAGCCGGGCCCTGACGCACCGCTCCCTCTCCTCGGAGACCGCCCCGGAGTCGCTCTCAGACCCCACCGCCGATAACGAGCAACTCGAGTTCCTGGGCGACGCGGTGCTTGGCATGGTCGTCGCCGAGACCCTGCTGGCGCTTTTTCCGGGCTCCCGGGAGGGCGAACTGACGAGGATGAGAGCGTCGATCGTCAGCCGGAAACACTTGGGTGGGGTAGCTGCCCAGATTGGACTGGGGCCCCTGCTGCGGCTCGGCCGGGGCGAAGACCTGAGTGGTGGCCGCCAGAAACCAGCCATTCTGGCCGATGCTGTCGAAGCTGTAATCGCCGCGCTCTACCTCGACGGGGGACTTGAGCCCGCCCGGAGCTTTATCCGCAAATACGTCATCGAGCCTTCACTTCCCGCGCTGAAGGCTGCGCTCGACCCGGAAAATACGTTTTCGGGGGCGGTCGGCGACCACAAATCGGCGCTGCAGGAGTATCTGCAGGCGACCGGCCAGGGGCAGCCGCGTTATGTGCTGACCGCGCAGACCGGGCCGGACCACCAGAAGCGTTTTCGGGTGGAGGTGCGCATCCTCGCACCGCTGCCTGACGAGCCCGACCGCACCGTAGCGCTGGCCGAAGCCGAGGGGCAGACAAAGAAGCAGGCGCAGCAGTCCGCCGCACACCTGGCCCTGAAGTATCTGACCAAGGCAGGGCGGGCATGAGCGAATCCCCGGCCGACGCCCCAAAACCCGCCACAGCCGCGGAGATCGAGACCTCTGCTCCGCCGCTGGTTCCGGCTCACCACCATTTGCTGACCTCGCTGCAATCGATGCTGAATCTGACGGTGGTGGCGCTGTTCTTTATCACGTTTTCGTTCCAGCCGTTTCGCATCCCGTCGGCCTCCATGGAGCCTACGCTGCTCGTCGGGGATTTCCTGCTGGTCGACAAGCAGATCACGCACGATCCGCCGTTGCTGCCGCCGTCGAGCCTGCATCGGGGTGATGTCATCGTCTTTCACGACCCGATCGATCACACGCAGCACCTGGTGAAGCGCATTATCGGCGTACCCGGCGACCGTCTTCGCCTGCGGAGTGGGCGTGTGGTCCTCAACGGCCAGACGCTTGACGAGCCCTATGCGGTCTATCGCGGTGCAAGCCACAACCAGTATCGGGACAACTTTCCCAACGCCCAGACGCCGGACTCGGATGTGGATGCTAACTGGTGGATTCGGCTGCGGACGCTGGTGAATCATGGCGATCTGGTCGTACCACCCGACAGCTTCTTTGTGCTGGGGGACAATCGCAACGACTCGCTGGACAGCCGGTTCTGGGGTTTTGTGCCGCGATCTGCGGTGGTGGGACGGCCCTTTCTGATTTACCTGTCGCTGCGCATCCGCGATAACGATCCTTCGAGCGAGGCGAGCCCCACGTTTGCACCGGTCCAGCCTCGGACTACGCCGGGATTGTTGAACTTCGCGCGCTGGAATCGGACGCTTACGGTCGTCCACTAAGATTGGAACCACCACGGAGTACGAATATTATGTCCACGGAAGATCCAAGACCCACCGAGAAAGCGCAGCAGGAGCCCGAGGTCCGGAGCGAGACGCCTCTGGAGTCGCTCGCCTCCATTGCCAGCGTGCTCGCCATCGGCCTCTTCGTCATGGCCTTTATCTTCCAGAACTTCGAGATTCCGTCGGGTTCGATGGAGAAGACGCTTCTGGTCGGCGATCACGTTCTGGTCAATCGCACCGGCTTTCCCCCGCCGACAAAGTGGGCATTCTTCATGCCATACCGCGAGGTCCACCGCGGCGACGTGATCGTCTTCTTCAAGCCGAACCCTGTGCCGCCCGATCCCCCCGAGCTCTTCCTCGTCAAGCGTGCCATCGGACTTCCCGGCGATCGCATTCATCTCCGCAACGGCATCCTGTACCTGAACGGCGTCGCGCAGAACGAGCCCTTCGCCGCCAAACCAGGCGATACGAACGACCCCAACGATGCCTACACCCCCTATCGCGACGACTTTCCCTCCGTGCCCGCCAGCCAGGGCTACAACCTCACCGCCGAGTGGGCCGAAGACATGCCCTCCCACATCGTCGGCGAGGATCTCGTTGTGCCGCCGGGTAAGGTCTTCGCCATGGGCGACCACCGCACCCAGTCGCTCGACGCCCGTTTCTGGGGATTCGTCCCTCGCGAAAACATCGTAGGCACGCCGTTGTTCGTCTACTGGTCGTTCCGGACACCCCCCGAGCAGGCCGAAAAGCAAGGCGTCGGAGAGCGCATCGGCTTCATGTTCCACGTCATGCTGCACATCTTCGATGGAACCCGCTGGACCAGAACGCTCCACCGGATCACGTAGGCGCATCTACTCCGCGAGGCACCCACAAGGTACACTGACACAACAACCAACGGAGAGCGCCTTGGCCAGCCAGACGAACACAGCGACAGAAGAAATCGAACCGACTGCAGAAACGCCCCAGAAGAAAGACGAGACCGAGACCCCTCTCGAATCGCTTGCTTCGATCTCCAGCGTGCTCGCCGTCGGGCTGTTTGTGATGGCTTTTATCTTTCAGAACTTCGAGATTCCCTCCGCTTCCATGGTGAAGACGCTGCTCATCGGCGACCATGTGCTGGTCGATCGTGTGTCGTTCGCGCCGCCGACGAAGTGGGCTTTCTTTATGCATTACCGGGATATTCAGCGGGGCGATGTCATTGTTTTTCTGAAGCCGAATCCTGAGACGCCGGACCTCTTTCTGGTGAAGCGGGCCATCGGTCTGCCGGGAGACAGGATTCACCTGCGCAATGGCGTGTTGTTTCTGAATGGCGTGGCGCAGAACGAGCCGTTTGCCGCCAAGCCGGGGCAGACGGGCGATCCGAACGACGCGTACAACCCGTATCGCGATGACTTCCCTTCCGTTCCGCCCAGCCAGGGGTATGACATTACGGCGCAGTGGGCTGAGGATATGCCGACGCACATCGTGGGCGACGACCTTGTCGTGCCGCCCGGGAAGGTGTTCGCCATGGGCGACAACCGGACGGAATCGCTCGATGGGCGGTTCTGGGGGTTTGTGCCGCGGGAGAACATCGTCGGCAGGCCGCTTTTCGTGTACTGGTCGTTCCAGACGCCGGCTGACCAGATCGACAAGCAGGGCATGGGCGACCGTGTGGCGTTCATGTTCCACGTCGTCATTCACATCTTCGACGGAACACGCTGGAGCCGGACCCTCCACCTGATCAAATAGTGCCCGAACCGACCCAACTCGACCAGCCGACCCTCGCCCCGCGCACGCCCTTCTACCGGCGGCTCTGGGTGGTGCTCGGCGTGCTGGTGGCGCTTCTGCTGCTGGTGCTGATTCCGCCCTACGTGAACGTGAACCGCTACCAGAAGCGGATTACGACGAGCATCTCCGAGAGCCTGGGGCGGCCGGTGCATCTGGACAACGTGACGCTGAATCTTCTGCCTTTGCCGGGACTTACGCTGGATAACTTCGTCGTGAGCGAGGACCCGGCGTTTGGCAATGAGCCGACCATCCGGGCGAATTCGGTTCACGCCACGCTGCGGATTTCGAGCCTCTGGCGGCGGCGTGTGGAGTTCTCCACGATCTCGCTGACGGAACCGTCGATCAACCTGGTACACACGGCGCAGGGCGCGTGGAACGTCGACTCGATTCTGCTGCAGGCCGCGCATATCGAGGCGGCGCCGACCGCGCAGCCCAAGGCCGGACCACAGCCTCGATTCCCTTACATTGAAGCGACCGGAGCCCGGCTGAACCTGAAGCTGGACCAGTTGAAGAGCCCGTTTTCGCTGACCGATTCCGACTTTTCGCTGTGGCTGCCGGATCCGGGGACCTGGCACTTCCGGATTACGGCGCATCCTACGCGTACGGACCTCCCGGTGGGGTATGCAGGTGTGCTGCACCTGGATGGGACGTTGGGGCGCTCGACGAGGATCGACCAGATTCCAATCGACCTGCACGGCGAGTGGAAGGCTGCTCCGCTGGGCGAGGTGAGCCGCATCGTGCTGGGACGGGATGCGGACTGGCGGGGCGAGATGACGCTTTCGGCCTCCGCGCTGGGAACCATTGGAACCAACGAGATACATACCCGTTTGCATGTCGAGGACGCGCACCGCTCGGACTTCGTTCCGACGCATCCGCTGGCGATGACCACGGAGTGCACGGCGACGATCGCAAGCTCCTTCCACGCCATTACGACGGCGCAATGCGCGATTCCGAATGGCGGCAGTGCTCCGTACCTGACGGTCTCAGGATCGCTGCCCGACGTGCGGCAGCCGGGAAATGCGACGGTGAGCGTTGAGCTGCCTGCAACACCGGCGCGGGACCTGACCGGCATGCTGCAGACGCTGAGCCAGCGCATTCCCGAGCAACTGACGCTGGGTGGAAGCGTCAGCGGCAAGCTGATGTGGCAGCCGGGGACCAAGGATACTCCGGCGATTACGGGGGCCTTCACCTGGAAGGCAGGGACGATTCAGACGTCACCCGATGATAAGTCCCCTGTTTTGTTGGGCGATCTGACCGTGCAGCCTGCGGATGAGCCTGCCCCGGTGAAGGGACGGCATTCTGCTGCGGCGGGTTCGCCTTCCACGCTGTTGCTGCTGCCTACGACCATCACGCTTGGCGGGCGGGAGCCGGCGGTTGTGGAGGGACGTTTCGACCCTGCGGGGACGAGCTTCCATCTGACGGGGAACGCCACGGTACAGCGGATGGCGGCTCTTTCGGCGGCTCTGCCGCAGTTTGGGGATGGGCTGAACGACGTGCTTCCGGCGAGCGCGGCACCAACGACTCCGATCCATCTGGACATCACTTCGAGCCGTCCGTGGGGCGCTGCGCAGACGTGGCAGGCGGCTGCTGAGCGGACCATTCCGAAGCGTCGCCGGCGCTAAGAGGTCGGACCTCCGGGCTAAAAAAGGGTTCAACATTGGTATGGTTTGTGCCGAATCTTGTTGCTTCTTGTAAGTATGGTTTTCTACGCGAGTTAAGGGGTGGCGGCACGGATTTCCTGATGTTTTACCAGGGAGATTTGGTGCGGTCAAACGTGGGATTTTGCGTGGATTTTGTGGGCTTTTTGTGGTGAAACGCCGCTACCAAAAATTGGTTTGTTTTTGCTTCGATTACCGCACTGGGGTGCTTCAATTGGCTCTCTGGAAGAAACAGGCAACGGCAACTACAACTGCAGTAATCGCAAGGGCGACTGAGAGGGCTTCGGTTACTTGGTTGGCTCGATGGTGACCCGGCGGGTGTGGCGGCTGACGCGCATCTCGGGGACTTCGCCGTCGCCGACCACGACCTCTTCGGGAACCTTTTCGAAGAGGATGCGGGTGGAGGCGGAGGTCTTGCCGGGGATGCGGAGGCGCTCTGTGGCGGTGAGGGTTCCGGAGCGGACCGTGACCGGGACCTCGGCGATGGCGTCGCCCTCGTTCCGAACCTCGACCGCAACCAGCCAACTGCCCACGGCTCCCTGCTCGCGCATCTTGGCACCGGTTGCGGGAAGCTGGCGGGGGGTGACCTGCACGATGGAGAGATCGGGGAGGCCCTTATCGGCGTAGACCCAGTCGTCAAAGAACCAGGAGAGGCTGTTGCCGGTCTTGTGCTCGAGCATCTGCTGGAGGCGTTTGGGTTCGTCGTCGCCCTTGACCTCGCGCCGGTACGACTTGAGGACATCCTTGAGGACGTCGTCGCCAACGATGGAGCGGAGCATCCAGAAGATGGCGGCGGACTTGGCGCGCAGGTAGACCTCGTCGTGGGCCTGGGTGAGGGGTTGGCCTGTGCCGGTTCCGGCGGGTTCCACCAGGGCCAAGGGAACGAGTTCGCGGCTGAGTTCGCGGTCGGCGGTTTCGCGGCCGTCGGTGCGCTCGATCCAGAGAAGATAGTCGAACTGGGCGAGGCCTTCGGCGATCCAGGGCTGGCGGGAGTTGATCCAGACGTGGCTGAGTGCTTCGACCATGGCCGGGGCCATGGCCGCGGGTGCGGCGGCGGCCATGGGGGTGACGACCAGAGCGCCGTCTTCGAAGGGCTGGCCGGGGTGGTCGATCATGCGGAGGGGTTCGAGGGGGCCCTCGGCTCCGTACCACTCGGCGAGGAGGGGCTGGACGGTCTGGGCGGCGGCGACGGAGGCCTTGAAGGCCGCGTCGTTTTCCGTGACCGCGGAGAGGAGGTCGCCGTCGCTCATGGTCTCGGGCTTTTCGGTGACGAAGAGGCTCATGGTGCGGAAGCCGAGGGTCCGGGCGGGAAACTCGGCCGTGGCGATGCCGGGGGATTCGGCAACGGGAACGTCCTGATTTTCGCTGGTCGCAGTGAGGCGTTCGAGGCGTCCGCAGAAGTAGGCGGAGTGCGGGGCTTCGCCGATGTACTCGACGGTAAGGCGCAGGCGGGCGGTGGTGGTGCGGGCCTGGAGGCGGGCGAGGCCGATGGCCTCAAAGAGTTTGGCTCCGTCGCCGAGGAGGGCGGGCGCGGCGGCTACGGGGTACCAGAGGACCTCGCCGAAGCCGCGCAGGGCGGTTTCGCGGCCGATCTGATCCCAGTCGGTGCGCTCGGCCTGATCGGCTGGGGCCCCGATGCGATCGAGTCGGCCGGAGCTGCGCTCGATGGTGCCGGAGTAGAGGGCGCGGAGGACGATGGAGTCGCCGGGGGCGAGGGGCTCGGCGAGGGTGATGACGGCCTCGTCGGCACCGCCGGTGTGGTCGGCGTCGGTGTTGATGAGGTGCTGCTGGAAGGTGAGGGCAGCGGTGGCGGTCGAGATGCTCTCCCAGCGCAGGGTGGAGGAGATGGAGAGGACCAGACGGGTCATGGGTTGCGTGCCGTCGTTACGGATGGTGAGGCCTGCGCGGGTGGTGAGGCCGGATTTGGCGGCGGCGAGATGCAGATCGAGGTCGTACGCGGTGATGTGGGGTGCGGTGCGCTCGGCGTCGGTGACTTCGGGGAGGATCTCGGTGGCGAGGGTGGGCTTTTCGGGCTCGGCTTGCGGTGTGGCGGTCGCGGTGTCGCGGGAGAAGAGCACCTTGCCCTGCGGCGGGGCGGCAGGAGCGTCCTGTGCGAGGGCGCCGATCGAGATGGCGCAGGCGGCGATGGCGAGCAGGACTCTGTCGCGCGAGAGGTTTGCGCCAGGAGCTCGCAAACCTTCGCTCAGGATGACAGAGTTTTCTGGCGGGGCCGGCTTTTGTACGCGGGGGGAGACTTGGGTGACGCGTGGATCGGTGGTGCCGGGATACTCGTTCAAGAACCAAGACCTTTCAACTTCTTCTTTACCGGGTGAGGGGTGGGCGCGGCGGGTTGGCGGCGCTGCCGGACGGACTCGTACATGACGACGGCACCGGCGACGGACACGTTAAGAGACGAAACCATACCGGCCATGGGTATCCGGAGAAGGTGATCGCAGGTCTTTTTTACGAGATCGTGGAGACCGGCACCTTCGCGGCCGAGAACGAGGACACAGTCGGTCTTGAAGTCGAAGTCCATGTAGTCGGGGGAGCCGCGCTCGTCGAGGCCGACGACCCAGACGTTATTTTTCTTCATGACTTCGAGGGCGCGGACGAGGTTGGTGACGCGGGCGATGCGGACGTGTTCGCTGGCTCCGGCGGAGGTTTTGGCGACGGTGCCGGTGATGCCGACGGCGCGGCGCTCGGGGAGGATGACGCCGTCCACCCCTGCGGCGTCGGCGGTGCGTAAGAGGGCTCCGAGGTTGTGGGGGTCTTCGATGCCGTCGCAGGCGAGGAAGAAGCGGTTGCCTTCGTGTCCGGCGGGACGTTTGAGGAGGTCTTCGACGGAGAGGAAGGCGCGCTCCTTGACGATGGCGAGGATGCCCTGATGCTGGTCGGTGCGGGCGAGCTTGGTCATTTGCTCACGAGACTCTGTCGTGACGCTGACACCAGCGGCGCGGCAGAGGGCGATGAGCCGTTCGAGGCGCTCGTCGCGGCGCTCGCGGGAGACGACGACTGATTCCAAAGGCCTTGCGCCAGACCGTATTGCTTCTTCCACCGGATGCAGACCGAAGAGAACTTCCATCTATTCAGTTTACTGCCGAAATCGCCGTATTTTGTGGTTGACGACGTGCAGCGTTGTCGTAAGATTTCGAAAGAAGTCACCGTAATATCTAAAGATTAAGAGACTTTCTGAAGCACGGGGTCGTCGAACGACTGTGAACGCAGCTTCCATCACGTTGACCGCCGCACAGCAAGCCGCGATGGCTGCGGAGAACCAGCGTGAAAATGCGGCGATTGCGCGGGGTTTGAAGCGCCAGGACCCGGAGCTGCTGGACCATCTGATCGAGTTGTACCAGCACCGTCTGCTGCGCTACCTGATGTTCCTGACGGGCAAGCGCGAGATTGCGGAGGACCTTTTCCAGGAGACCTGGATGCGGGTTCTGATGCGGGGCGGACAGTACGACGGGCGGGCGCGGTTCGATACGTGGCTTTTTACGATTGCGCGCAACCTGGTGATCGACCTCTCGCGGAAGCGGACGATGAGTTCGCTGGACGAGATGCGCGAGGGTGGCGACGATGAGCGGCCGTTCGAGATTGTGATGGAAGGGCCATCGCCCCTGGAGCAGTTTCAATCGCGTGAGAACTCCGCGGAGCTGGCCGAGGTGATGCTGAGCCTGGAGCCGAACTATCGCGAAGTGCTTGTGCTGAGATTCCATGAAGAGTTGTCGCTGGAGGAGATTGCGGGGGTGACGCGGGCTCCGCTGTCGACCGTGAAGTCGAGGCTGTATCGCGGGCTGGCGGCGCTGAAGCCTCAGATCGAGCGGCTGCGGACGCTGAGGCAGTCTCGGGAGGCGACGCGATGAGCACAGCGGCGCGGAACCCGATCGCTTCGACGACGGTCAGGGCATCGGTGGTGAACCGTACGCATCGCGTGGTGCGGGAGCGGGCGCGGGTGATGCAGGCACAGAAGAGCAGGAACCGGTCGCTCTGGGCGCCGATCCTGGTGGCTTCCTCGCTGATCATCATGATTGTGTGCGCGTGCTGGTTCATGTTCGACGAGTACGAGATGCTCGCCGACAATGCATTGGACTCGAAGTTTCATCTCCCGATCCTGCTGATCTGGTTTCTGCCGGTGACCGGCGCGCTGTTGATTGTGGCGTTGCTGAAGCGGTTCAAGGGGAGCAATCTTTCCGGCCGACAGGAGAATCGATAGATGACCATTCCCTGGAAGCGCGGTACCGATCTGGACAATGCCGGCGGCGACAGCGAGCTGAACCTTATCCCGCGGTGGTCGATCTTTCTTTCCGTGATCGTCTTCGTGGCGACGCAGTACCTTTTCCATGGGTATCTGCCGCATAGCAAGCCGGGCATGCTGCCGATGCGGATGATGATGAGCTACTCATCGGGGACCGCGTTTGCGAGCTATGTGCTGCTGATCGGGTATGTGAGCCGGGATGTGAAGCGGCGCAAGATGTCGGCGAGCCTGTGGGTTCTGCTGGTGATCCTGATGCCGGGCGGGATTGGCGCGGTGGTTTACTTCCTGCTGCGTCAGCCGATCCTTTCGCGGTGCCCGAACTGCACGACCGAGTTGGCTTCCGACTTCCACTTCTGCCCGCAGTGCCAGTTCCAGATGGCTCCGGCGTGCGGCAAGTGCTTCCGCAGTGTGCAGATTACGGACGTATACTGTGTGCAGTGCGGACATGACCTCGCTGAGGATCATTCTCCGGCACGGCTCCAAGCGTACCGTGACTAGTGCCAACAAACCCACCCTCCGCGTAGTCCTGATCGACGACGAACCGCTCGCGCGTCAGGAGCTTGCCTACCTGCTGGAGGCGGCTACGGTCGAGGTGGTCGGGCAGGGGTCGAACGGCATCGACGCGGTGGAGCTGATTCGAACGCTGAAGCCTGACCTGGTGTTTCTGGATGTGCAGATGCCCGGGCTGGATGGGTTCGCGGTCCTGAAAAAGCTGCTGGATAAAAAGACCAAGATGCCGCAGGTGGTGTTTGCCACCGCGTACGACCAGTATGCTGTGCGGGCGTTCGAGGTGAATGCGGTCGATTATCTGCTGAAGCCGTTTGACCGGTCGAGGGTGCTGCAGACGATCGAGAAGGCTCGGGCTCGGATGGCGGCGGCTTCGGACCCCGATACGAGCGCGAAGCTGGATGCGCTGCTGCGGCTGGTGGGAGAGCAGGCCCAGGCGAGCGCGGCCCCGGTGTCTGCTCCGCGGGCGAACTCCAGCAAGGTGATTGTGCGGGCGCAGAACCGGCTTTTGCTGGTGGACCAGAGGGATATCTGCTTTGCTTCGATTGAAGAGGGGGCGATCTCGGTAGTGACGCCGACGATCGAAGGGCACTCCAACTGCCGGACGCTGGAGGAGCTGATGGATCAGCTCGATCCGGAGGCTTTCTGGCGGGCACACCGTTCGTATGTGGTGAATATTCAGCACATACGGGAGGTTGTGCCCTGGTTCAAATCGACCTATCAACTGCGGATGGACGACCCGAAGAAGACGGAGATTCCAGTAAGCCGGGCGCAGACGAAGCGGCTGCGGGATCTGTTCAATTTGTAGGCTTCTGAGATGTTTTGAGGCCTCCCCCCCACATCTCAAAAGCGAGATGTGGGGGCACCCGCGTGGGTGGCACTTAGAGGTTGGGGGCCGGGGACGTCGGGGGTGGCGGTGGGGGTGGGGCTACTTCCACGGACGGTGGGGGTGGTGCGTCGTAGACGCGGGCGGGGCGGGTGCGGTGCATCTTGTAGTGGTGATTGAAGTCGAAGTGGTAGGTTACGCCGAGGCTGACGGGCACGGGGTAGACCTTGCCGGAGTTGGTGACCGGCGTGGACCAGCGCTGGACCTGGGCGTCGGCCTTGATGCCGAAGTGGTTGGTGAGGCGGTAGTCGAAGCCACCGCCACCGGACCAGACGTTCGAGGTGGTGCGATCGTAGCGGAAGTTGCCGACGATGAAGCCGCCGACGTAGGTGATTTCGCCGCGACCCCAGAGGCCGTCGAGGTAGGGTTCGAAGCGGCCATAGCTCTTCATAAGCCGGACGCCGATGAGGCCATCCTTCAGGCCGAGTACCGCGCCTTTATCGAACGGGTAGGTTCCGCGGATCTCCAGGGCTGGGCGTACGCCGAAGAAGGGGCGGAAGGCGAGATCGGCTCCGGCCGTCATGCCGAAGTTGCGGGTATTTTCGAGCCCTGTAAACGTCCCCGTGGCGGCGCCAAAGGCGGAAAGCTCCATGGCCTGCGAGGCGGTAACCTCGGCCTGTCCGTATGCTGCGGTGCTGACGCCGAGCGCCAGGGCCAAAAGGCCGAGACGCCCCACGAGATTTTGCATCGTCATGCTGAATCCTCTTGTTCGGTAGACGCCGTTTCGGCGTAAGCGGGTCACGCTACTCCACCGTAACCGATTTCGCGAGGTTGCGGGGTTGATCTACGTCGCAACCGCGGCGTACGGCGATGTGGTAGGCGAGGAGCTGGAGGGGAACCACCTCCAGAATAGGCAGAAGGAGCTCGGGTGCCTGGGGAATGTGGATGACGTGCTCGACGAGCTGGCCGATCTGGTCGTCGCCGTTGATGGCGACGGCGATGACACGGCCGGAGCGGGCGGTGACCTCCTGGATGTTCGAAAGGGTCTTCTCGTACTTGAGGACGGAGGAGGGGTCGTTGGGGTCCTTGGTGGCGATGCAGACGACCGGAAGGGTCTCGTCGATGAGGGCGTTGGGGCCATGCTTCATCTCGCCTGCGGGGTAGCCCTCGGCGTGGATGTAACTGATCTCCTTGAGCTTGAGAGCGCCTTCGAGGGCGATGGGGTAGTGGATGCCGCGGCCGAGGAAGAGGAAATCGCGGGCGGTGGAGAAGGACTTGGCGAGGGTGCAGCATTGGTCGTCGATGGAACGGAGGATCTCTTCCACCTTGCCGGGAACCTTGGAGAGTTCGTCGACGAGTTCGCGGGACTGGGCTTCGGTGATCGTCCCGCGGACCTGCGCGAGATAGAGGGCGAAGAGGAAGAGGGCGGTGAGCTGGGCGGTGAAGGCCTTTGTGGAGGCGACGCCTATCTCCGGGCCGGCGTTGGTGGTGATGGTTCCCTGGGCCTCACGGGAGACGGCTGCGCCGACGACGTTGCAGATGGCGAGGGTTTTGGAGCCCTTGGCGATGAGTTCCTTTTGCGCGGCGATGGTGTCGGCGGTTTCGCCGGACTGGGTGATGAGGAGGCCGAGTCCTTTGGAATCGGCGATGGGGTCGCGGTAGCGGTACTCGCTGGCGTAGTCGACGTCAACGGGCAGGCGGGCGAGGCGCTCGATCATGAACTTGCCGGCGAGGCCTGCGTGCCAACTGGTGCCGCAGGCGGCGATGGTGATCTGGGTGGCATCCTTGAACTCCTGCTCGGAGATCTGCATCTCGGCGAGGAAGACCTTGCCGGTTTCGAGCGAGACGCGACCGAGGGTGGTGTCGCGGATGGCGCGGGGCTGCTCGTTGATCTCCTTGAGCATGAAGTGCTTGTAGCCGGCTTTTTCGGCTTGAATGGGGTCCCAGGCGATGCGGACGACCTTGAGGGGCAGAGGCGCGCCCTGGAAGTCGGTGATGGTGACTCCGGCGGGGGTGAGGACGGCGATCTCACCGTCCTGGAGGAAGTGCATGTTGCGGGTGTGGTGGAGGATGCCGGGAACGTCGGAGGCGACGAAGTACTCGCCTTCGCCGATGCCGATGACGGCGGGCGGGCCCATGCGGGCGGCGACGAGTTTATCGGGCTCGTGGGCGCTCATGACGCCGATGGCGAAGGCGCCGGTGACGCGCTTGACGGCGCGGCGGACGGCCTCTTCGAGGGGCAGGCTGGGCCTGGTGCGGTCGCCCAGAACAGCCTCGGATTCGTTGGCTTCCTCGACCGTTTCGTGCTCGTGGGGTGTGGCGCTGGCGAGTTCGAGCTCATCCTGGATGAGGTGCGCGATGATTTCGGTGTCGGTCTCGGAGACGAAGGTATGGCCCTTGGCGATGAGGGTGGCCTTGAGGGCTAAGTAGTTCTCCACAATGCCGTTATGGACGACGACGAGGGTTCCGGTGCCGTCGCGGTGAGGGTGTGCGTTCTCCTCGGTGGGGCGTCCGTGGGTGGCCCAGCGGGTGTGTCCGATGCCGAAGGTGCCTTCGATGGGGCGCTCGGCGATGACGGCTTCGAGGTTGCGGAGTTTGCCCGGGGCGCGGCGCAGCACGAGAGAGGATCCGTTGGCCTGGACCGGCCCGCCAGCGACGGCGATGCCTGCGGAGTCATAACCGCGATACTCCAGACGACGCAGACCTTCGATGATGATGGGGACGGGAGGCTTTGGACCGATGTAACCGACAATTCCGCACATAGTGTGATTGTAGATGCGAAAAGTGCGTGTGAAGCCCGGTTACGGAGTTACATTCCATGACCAAGAATAAGTAAGAATAAGCAACCAAAGTGCTTGCATATTGCAACTTAAGAGGAGTAAGGTTCGTCTTGCTCTCGGGTGCATCTAACCCGTTAGAAATGTAGATCCTGTAAGGGGTCTAAAGGAAAGTAATATGCGTAAGCTAACCCGTTTTGCTACACCACTGTTTGCAGTGGCGATTATGAGCAGCGTTCCCTTTGTGGCGCTCGCCCAGTCTTCCCAGAACCAGAACAGCGCCGTTCAGGATTGGAACACCCCTCCCGCCGGTACCGAGCAGGCCCAGCAGGGCTATCGCGATGGTATCGAGGCTGCGAAGCTCGACACCCTGACCAAGCGCAAGATCGACCCCAAGGTCTCTCACCTGTACGTCCACCCTCCCGTGAAGGGCAATGCGAAGGAAGCATACCGCTCCTCCTTCGAGGCTGGCTACAAGGCAGCGATCGAGCACGGCATCACCGCTCCCGGAGCCTAATTTTCTCCGCCAGCAGCGCATGCAACAAGAAGGGCCCCGGTCGGGGCCCTTCTTCTTGTTTAAAGCGCCCTGCGCGGGCGGCGGTCTTTCGTGACGTGTCTACCGGTCGTGGTGACGTGGAATCGTGCGGGCCTTCCGTTGGCAGGCGTGGCATTCCGACCCACGAGGAGATCCGCCTTACTGCTTCGTGATGTCGACCGTGTTGTCTTCCGGGTTGCGGTCGATGAGTTTGTTGAACGGATCGATGCCTGCTCGCGTGGGCTTCTCGTCCACGATGAACTCGAAGGTCGATGTGGGTTGATTGATCCACCTCTTTTCTACGTGAAGAGGTACTTCGTGGTTCTTTTCTCCCTTGAAGACGCCCAGCTCGATGAGGTCGTTCAACGGTGCGACGGTTTCGTTGCCGGTGCCGTCGGCCTTCAGCTTCTTCGCATCCACATGCATCGTGACTTTGAACGTATGGTCGGGGGTCTCGACGTAGGTGGCGGTCGTGGTCTTGTTGTCGTAGAGGGTGATGGTCTCGAACATGTCGGTGATGAGGTACTGGAGCTCCGGCGGGGTGACGGCACGTAGCTCCGCGGTGAGGGCGCGGGTGTCGGGATAGGGCGGACCGGCGAACTTGTACTTGTCGAGCAGAGTCTTGAGGGCGAGGTTGACCTTGTCCTCGCCGATGTAGTCGGAGAGGCCGTAGAGGACGAGTGAACCCTTTTGATACCAGACGTAAGGCTCGTTCTGCACGAGGACCAGAGGCGGTTCGTGGCGGACTTCCCCGGCGCGCCCGCGGAGGTAGCCGTCCAATTCGTAACGTAAAAACTTACGCATGTTGGCAGCGCCGTACTTCTTCTCCATGACGCGGAGGGCGGAGTACTCGGCGAAGGACTCGGACATCATGTTGGAGCCGAGGACGGCACCGCCGATGAGTTGGTGCGCCCACCACTGGTGCGCGAGTTCGTGGTCGGTGACGAAGTAGGTGAAGTCGATGTCGTCGGGCTTTTCGACCTTGCCGATGAAGCCGATGCCTTCCGAGAAGGGGATGGTGTTGGGGAACGACTGGGCGAAGGTGCGGTAGCGCGGGTACTCGAGGATGCGGTACTGGCCAAACTGGAAGGGGCCGTAGTTCTTTTCGTAGTATTCGAGGCCCTTTTTGGAGGCTTCGATCATGTCGTCGTTGTCGAACTCATGCTTGGGGTCGTGATAGACCTCGATATTGATGGGGCCGTTGACGCCCTGATAGACGGCACGCTTTACGTCGTAGCGGCCGGAGTTGTAGTCGTAGAACTCGAGCATTTTGGTCTGGCCCATGGAGTACTCGAAGTAGTTGCGGCCGTTCTGCTTCCACTGCTTCTGGAGATAGCCGGGCGAGAGCGCGATCTGGTCGGGGGCGGTGCTGACGATGGTGTGATAAGTGATCCAGTCGCCGTCCGGGGTAAAGAGATTGACGTTGGTGTAGTAGGGGTCGCCGCGTGGGGCGAGTTCTTCGAGGGGGCCGAGTTTTTCTTCCTTGCGCCGGACGGGGTTGTCGAGCTCCTGCCCGCGGTTGTAGCCGAGATGCGGGAAGTAGTCCTGATCGAAGAAGGTGCCGTTGGCGACGAGTTCGGGGCGCTCGCCGTTGTTGCGGAAGCCATGCGAGTGATAGGACGCCTTGAAGAACATCTTCATCTCTTCGCCGGGAGCGAGGGGCGTTTCGAGATGGTAGATGGTGTACCAGTGTTTGGGATCGGAGAGGGTGATGTGCGAGGGTCGATCGAAGGTGACTTCGTCGACCGACTCCTTGGTGGCGTTGATGTGGATGTCCGGGATGGGCTGATCGGTCTTGTTTTTCAGCGTGAAGGTGCCGGTGGCTTCGAAGGAGCGGGTCTCGGGCAGGAGGTTGACCCTGGTGTCGACGTCGGTGATCTTCGGTTGCGGGAGACGCTCGTATTTTTTGTAGAGCTTCTCGTAGTCGGCCTGGCGATGACGCTGTTCCTGGTCGGTGCGGATTTCGTTGAGGACGTGTGTGTTGTAGTAGATCCAGGCGCCCGATCCAAGGAAGGCGAGGGCGAAGAGGGCGGCGATGGGAAGCATGGAGGGGAGGCGAAGCTTGGCGTTGCGCCAGCGCTCGCCGAAGGGGGCTTCTGTGCCGCGCTGCGCTAGTGCAATGGCGAAGACGGCGAGCAAGCAGGCGAACGCGAGCCAGTAAAAATCCTCCCAGAACAGCGGTTTTACGAAATGGCCGTAGCCATTCATGTCCGAATAGGTGTAGCTCACGGGGTTGTTGAAAAGGTACAGGACGTCAATCCAGCCCCACCGGGTAATGAAGGTGGGGATGAAGAAGACCGCGATGGCGATGGCGTGACCGACGAATTTGTTCTTGACGAATGTCTGGATCGCCATACAGAACAGGGCGAACGTGCAGATCATCACGAACGTAATGAGGTAGAGTTCCTTGAAGTACTGCCCCAGCTCGAACCGGAAGTATCCCTGCATCGCCTGACTGAGAACGCCTGTGAGGAGCACGACGGTAAGGATCGCGAGCTGCACGATGCAGATCGCCGCAAACTTGCTCATCCAGTCGACCCAGCCTGCGAACGGCAGCGCGTCGTGGATCAATTCAAACTTCGTGTCCCGCTCTCGCCAGATCAGTTCACCGGCGTAGATGGTCACGATGATGTAGAGCAGAAGGATGGACCAGTTCTCGACCGCCTGCAACATGAGGTAGGTGACTGGATAGACATTCGCACCGTTGATGCGGCCGGCAACTCGACCAGTGAGCAGATTCAGACCGACCATCATGAGGCAGATAGCCCAGAAGAGAACTTCGGAGAAGATGTTCTTCATCCGGACTCGCATCATGGAGATGAACTGAGCCCAGGTTGTTGCCAGACCAAATATCTGGGTGACTCTTGGCAGCACGACATGGAAAGTGGGCCGTGGAGGTCCGAGCTCCTCGTCCGCCTCCAGGTTGCGTTTTTTTCCGGAGCGGACGGTGACCGCTTCGCCCTGCATCGGGAAAAAGATATAGGCAACAAGCAGTGCTACACACCCCACTCCGATCCAGAGGAGCCGGTTGTAGAGAAACTCGCCATGCCACGGAATCATCATTCCGTTGCGGTCGGCTACGGTCCAATAACGGGTGACGGAGTCGATGAGTACGTTGCCGAGTGGATCGAAGACGGATGGCCAGAAGCGATTGAGGGAGCGAGCCGTGAGTACGGAAAAGAGGAAACCGAGATACACCACAAACAGTCCGATGCCCTGCAGATAGACGATGACCAGCTTGCGGGTGAGCGCGGCTACGCAGAAAAATGAGGCCCCTAGAAAGAAGGCCTGGATCAGTGGAATCTGGATGAAGGTCTTCAGAATCATCGCGACGAGATGACCGTCGACGGGAAGCAAACGTGTGTGATCCACCCAAGGTGCGAGCGACCCGGCGAGCTCGCCGAAGATGAGGCCACTGAAGACAAAGACGGTCGTGACGAACGATCCAAGCCATCGGCCCCCGAGGTAGGCGAACTTGCTGAGGGGCTTGGTGAAGATGAGTTGATAGGTATTCAACTGGAAGTCGCGCAAGATGGCCGGGCCGAAGATACCGGCCACCAGAATCATCCCGAAGAAACTGAAGAGCATCTGGATCTGCGCGGTCTCGTACGGTCCGTTGAGTAGAACTTTACCCGGTCCGATCATGAAGTCTTCCGCGGCAACTCCAAAGAACGCGAGGAAGAAAAAGACGGCGAAGAACGAGTAAGCGAGCGCGCCCTTGGCACGAAGCTTCAACTCGAAGAAGAAGAAATTCAGGAACATGCCCATCGTTTTATCCTTGTCGACGTCTCTGTGGGGAAGGCTAGGCTGCGACTGCGGGCCTGGGCTGCTTGATGGTCAGGAAGTAGACGTCTTCAAGGTTCTGCTCGACGGGCGTGAAGCCCTCGCCTGGGTCGGATTCGGCGTAGACGCGGACCTCGTGCTTGCCGCCGGAGAGCTGCGTCGAGACGACAGTGTAGCCTTCGCCGATGGCGGTCATCTCTTCCTGGCTGGAGACGAGCTTCGAGAAGATGCGGCCGTGCAGGGTGGCGAGGGTCTCTTCGGGAGCGCCTTCGAGCAGAACCTGTCCGCCGGCGATGACGGCCATGCGAGGGCAGAGCTCGCGGACGTCGCCGACGATGTGCGTGGAGAGGATGACGACGGTGTCGCGGCCGATGGAGCCGAGGAGGTTGAGGAAGCGGTTGCGCTCGGCGGGGTCGAGGCCGGCGGTGGGCTCGTCGACGATGATGAGTTTGGGGTTGGCGAGCAGGGCCTGCGCGATGCCGAAGCGCTGCTTCATGCCGCCGGAGTAGCCGCCGAGGTTCTTCTTGCGGGCGTCCCAGAGGTTGGTCTGCTGGAGGAGTGCGTCGACGATCTCCCTGCGCTGGCCGGAGTGCGTGATGCCCTTCATGACGGCGAGGTGGTCGAGCATGTCGAGCGCGGACATCTTGGGGTAGACGCCGAACTCCTGAGGGAGATAGCCGAGCAGGCCGCGGACCTTGTCCTTCTCCTTGAGGACGTTGACGTCGTCGAGGAAGATCTCGCCGGTGTCGGGCTCCTGGAGGGTGGCGATGGTGCGCATGAGGGTGGACTTCCCTGCCCCGTTGGGACCGAGCAGACCGAACATGTTGTTTCCGATGGTCAGCGAGAGGTTCTGCAACGCCTTGACGCCGTTGCCATAGGTCTTCGAAAGGTTCGTGATACGCAAAGCCATGCGAGGTCGCTCCAGGAAGAACGCAGAATTTTATTCGGAAAGCCCGGTACACACGACGTTAGCCGTTTTCTGGCGATACGGCAAAGCTTATTCTTCGGTTCCGTGGGTTACATGACAAAGAAAAAGCACGCCCTTGCAGTAGCCTGGGCGTGCTCTTCACTGGTAACAAAATCCTGACGGTTGGTTAGGGGACGCGCTCGACGAGTAACTCGATGTCGGTATGACGGTTGCTTCCCGGGATATCGAGTGAGCCGAGCGTGATTGGTTTTCCCAAGGTCACAATGGCGTCAAGCTCGACGCTCTCCTGACGAATCACTGGGTCGGCGGGAGTGGCGGGTGGCGCATCGGCCATGCTCGACTGCTCTATCTTGCTCTGGACCTGCAGACCATATCCGAGTTCACGCAACCGACCCGCTATATTCAACCCAATATCGAGATAGGTCATCTGAGTTTGCACGGCCTTGGAGTCGGTGTTGGAGTAGGATCCCGTCGCGATGGGAATGCGGCTACCTATCTTGGCGACAGAGGAATGATTGTCGGCGGAGCTGGTCATCGAGATGTGCTGCACGCCGACTCGCTTTCCGGCTTCACTTTCGGTAAGGGTGTAGGTCAGGCGATAGGTATGCATCACTGCCTGGGGTTGTTCTGGCGCAGGCGGTTCAGCGGGCTTATTCTGGGCGAGCCCCGTCAGCGGGAAGAGAAGCGCGAGGCCAAGGAGACTGCGAGCGATTTTCATTAAGATCCTCCATCTTTCTGTCGAACATAGGCGTTGAACTCTTGTTTTTCGCGGGCGTCGGCTGCGGCCCTGCGTACCGGGTCGAGTGCATCGATGACGGCATCCTGACGCACGCGCGAGACGGCTACGAGCAACTGCTCCTCGTGGGTCAGGGCAGCCTCGGCATCTTTCGTCCTCTGGTTCACCGCAGCGATCTCAATCGCCTGCGTGGCTTGTCTCTGGCGCACCTGAGCGAGCTTTACGAGAAGCTTCTCCTGCTCGGTCAAAGGAGCAGGAGAAGCGGGGTAGGAGGCCTCAACCGTGGGTTTCATGACGAGGTGGGGCCTGCGCAAAGGAATCGACCTGCGCGAAGCGATGAGTGCTCCACTCCGAGCCAAATCCTGCGAAGGGAGGGCGTTCGCTGCAGCTGGAACAAGCGGCACAGGTGAAGCACGATGGAACCGTATGCCGACGACTAGAGCAACAACCGCACACGCACCAAGCGCGCAGGCCGGGATGAGCCAGCGGCGTCCTTGCGGAGCCTCCACGCGTTGCGTCTCCAGACGGCGCAGAACGCGCTGCTCGAGGCACTCGGGAGCTTCGGCACTGCTTAGGGTCTTCAAGGCTTGGTCTAACCGTTCGTCGTTCATATCGCACCTCCTAACCGCTGCTTCAAGTGGGTTCTCGCCCGGAAGATCAGCGAGCGCACACTGGATTCACTCTTGCCCAGCACCACGGCTACCTCCGCCGTGGTCAACTCTTCGACCGCGCACAACAGCAGACAGGCCTTCTCGGCGGCGGGCAGCTTGTCGAGTGCCTTCAGGACCATGGCTACATCGCGGGCGATCGCGATCTGAGCCTCCGCGCCCAGGTCACGTGAGACGAGCTCTGCCGCTGCGGCATCGTCCATCTGATCCGGCCGGATGCGCCGCTTGCGGTCTAACGCGAGGTTCCAGCAGATGCGTACGAGCCATGGCTTCATCTCACGGATACCGGCCAGCTTTCCACGGTGCTCGATGACGCGCAGGAAGGTCTCCTGCACGACGTCTTCGGCCTCGCTTGGGTTGCGGACGACGGAGTAAGCGACGCGATAGAGCAGGCCGTTGAAGTCGCGGACGAGTCCGGCGATGTCCGGCTGGTCCTGCGTCTCCTCCCGTCCGAACCATCCCAAGCTGAATTCCCCGATCGCCAGCGCCATAGTGTCCTTCTACTCCCATAGACGGGCAAGTGGATATCGCGCTCGGAAATATTCAGTCCATGAGAACGAAGGCAAGGACCGAAGCGATTCCCTGCGGGAATCTCGGTACATTCCGGCAAAAGCTGCCCTTTTTGGCATGGCTGACGCCATGCCCTTCCGTTCGATGCCCTTCCATTGAATGGCTGCGTCCAGCATCACTCGACGGGATGCCGGCTAGCGGCGGAAGGCGAGGACGGCGTTGAGGCCGCCGAAGGCGAGGGAGTTGGAGAGGGCGAAGTCCTTGTCCATGGCGCGGGGACTGCCCATGACTAGATCGAGGGCGAGGGTCTCATCCGCGTGGACAAGGCCTGCAGTGTGCGGGGCGCGGCGTTCGCGGAGGGAGAGAAGGGTCGCGAGGGCCTCGATGGCTCCAGTGGCTCCGATGGCATGGCCGGTGACGGCCTTGGTGGCGCTGACGGGAACGGTGCCGCAACCGAAGATGCGTCCGATGGCCTCGGCCTCGACGGCATCGTTGGCCTGGGTGCCGGTGCCGTGCGCGTTGAGGTAGCCGATATCGATGGGGGCGATGCCGGCGTCGGCGAGTGCGGCGGACATGGCGCGGGCGGCTCCTGCGGGGTCGGGCTGGGTGATGTGGGTGGCGTCGGACGACATGCCGAAGCCCACGATCTCACCGAGAATTTCAGCCCCACGGGCGAGCGCGGCAGTGCGTTCTTCGAGGCAGAGGATCGCCGCGCCTTCGCCGAGGGTCATGCCGTCGCGGTCGCGAGCGAAGGGACGGCACTGGGTGGGCGAGACGACGCGCATGGAGTCCCAGGCGCGGAGGAAGCCGAAGGTGAGCGGGGCCTCGTGGCCGCCGGTGATGGCTGCGTCCACCATCCCTGAGCGCACCATATGGAAGGCCATGCCGATGGCGTGGGTACCGGAGGCGCAGGCGGTGGAGAGGTTGAGGACGGGACCGGTGACCCGGTGGGCCATCGCGACCTGGCTGGAGCCTGAGGAGGCCATCGAGCGGACCACCGTGAGCGGATGGACGCGGGCGTTGGCGAGGTAGAGCTTGGCGGTTTCGGGCTCCTCCCAGGTGCGGCCCCCGGTGGAGCAGCCGAGGATGACGGCGGTGCGTTCGCCTGGGTAGTCGAGGCCGCTCTGCCGGACGGCCTGCGCGGCGGCGATGAGGGCGAACTGACTGGAGCGCTCGGTGGAGATGACCTGCTGGGGGGTGAGGAAAGCCGAGGGGTCGAAGACGCGCACCTGGGAGGTGCGTGTGAACTTGAGTCCGGAAGGCCGGCCTTCGGGGAGGTCGGAGAAGACGTGTTCGGCGATGCCGGTGCGGCCCGCGAAGATTGCGTTTGCGAAGGACTCGACGGTGGCTCCTGCCGGGGTGATGCAGCCCATGCCGGTGACGACGACGCGACGGGTCATGCCTTGGCCGCGACGAGCGATTGCACGCCGTCGACCATGTCGCCCACGGTCCGGATGCTGCCGATGGCGGCGTCGGGGATCTCGATGGCGAAGGCCTCTTCGACCTCGAAGGAGAGGTTGATCTTGTCGAGGGAGTCGATGGCGAGGGAGTCGAAGGTGGTCTCGCGGGCGATGGTCTCGGGGGAGACCTTCTTCGATGTGGCGATCATACCGATCAGCCTTTGCTCCAGATCTTCAGGGACGTGCATCCTCACCTCGTCGCGTTGATTGCTGCCTGTGATTGTTTGTATCCGGTCTTGGCGGTTTGGTTGTCAGGGGGAGGCAGGAATCCTGTCACATGCATGCGGAGGAGAGCTTCGAAGACAGGGGGCGCGGTTGCGAAGACTGCCATGGTGGCCTGGCGGAGGGTGGGGGAGGCGCTCATGAGCAGGAGGGCGGCGCTCATTCCACGCGCCATCCGCAGCGTTTTGGAGTGCGCGGATTCGTAGCGTGCGAGATGGTTTGCCGCCAGAGCTTCGGAGAGGGCGTCGGCCTGGCGGAAGCAGAGGTTCATGCCTTCGCCGGTGATGGCATCGACGGAGCCGGAGGCGTCGCCGACCAGGGCGATGCGGCCTGTGGTGACGCGGCGGACGCGACGTGTCACCGTGAGGGCTCCGCGGGCCGTGCTCAGGGTGGGGGCGCCGGCCAGACGCGATTGCAGCTCCGGGAAGAGGTTGAGGGCTTGCGCCATGGTGTCGAACTTTTGCGTGGAGAGGAAGGCGACGCCGACCTGCTGCTCGCCGACCGGCGTGACGTAGGCCTGCGCGCCGTTAGCCCAGTAGACCTCGACGAACTCCGACCATGGAGCGATGGCGAAGTGCTGCCGCAGGCCTACGCGCCGCGTGGTGACTTGGCTCTCCAGGCGGGCGAGGGCGCGTACGCGGGACTGGCTGCCGTCGGCTCCGACGAGGATGCCGGCGTGGATGTCTTCGAGGGCCCGGAGAGGGACGCCCCACTCGACGGCGACGCCGAGTTCGGCGGCTCGGTCCAGCATCGCGCGGTGCAGCTCGGTGCGGCGCACGCCCATGCCTTGCGCGACGCGAAACCGGGCGTGTGCTGCGCGGTTGTGGGACAGGAAGCGGATGCCTGCGATGGGTCGTCCGTGGAGATCGCGCACGCCCATGCGGTCGAGGCGGTCGAGTGCGTCGGGCAGGAGACCTTCGCCGCAGGCCTTGTCGACGGGGCCTGCGCGGGCGGCGTCGAGGACGCGCACGCGCAGCCCACGCTGGGCCGCCGTGATCGCGCAGGCGAGACCCGCGGGACCAGCACCCACGACGCAAACGTCCGGTAGAGCCATGGCGAAGACCTCCAGCCCAGCATAGTCCACTAGACTGGAGGAAGACGATGTCGACTCTTGCGCTTGTTAGCCTCATCATCACCGCAGCCGCCCTCTTTGGATGGCTCAGCGTCCGCGTCCTTCGGTTGCCCATCACCATTGGCACCATGATTCTGACGGTGCTGGCCTCGATCGTGTTGCTGATCGTCAGCCTGCGTGACCCGGGACTGCACCTTTGGGCGGTCGGCCTGGTTGGACGCATTCGCTTCGAGGACCTGATTCTGCATGGGATGCTGGGGCTTCTGCTGTTTGCGGGAGCGTTTCTGCTCGACCTGCACTACCTGGCCAAGGAGAAGCTCGCGGTTGGCCTGCTCTCGGTCTTTGGCACGCTGTTCACGACCGCGGGGATATCCACTGCGCTGTTCTATGCGCTGCCGCTGGTGGGGCTGCATGCGACGTGGATCGAGTGCCTGTTTTTTGGGACGCTGATCTCGCCGACGGACCCGATCGCCGTGCTGGAGATGCTGCACCGGGTGGGTGTGCCGAAGAATATCCAGGCGCAGCTTGCGGGAGAGTCACTGTTCAATGACGGCGTGGGTGCGGTGCTGTTTCTGGCCGTGTTGAGCGCGAGCCGCGGCGCCACACCGCATGCGGGACATATTGCATGGCTGCTGCTGGTGCAGTCGGGCGGTGGGCTGCTGCTGGGGACTGCGCTAGCGTGGTGTACCTCCGAGTTGATGCGCCGGGTGGATGCTTACCAGATCGAGATCATGCTGACCCTGGCGCTGGCGCTGGCGGGCTACTCGCTGGCAGAGACGCTGCATCTTTCGGCTCCGCTGGAGGCTGTGGCAGCGGGGATCGCACTGCGCCGTTTCAATCTGAATCACCTGCATGCCGATATCTCGCATGAGGCACTGGACCGCTTCTGGCGCGTGGTGGATGAGATTCAGAACGGCATCCTGTTCGTGCTGCTGGGGCTGGAGGTGCTGGTCATTGCGTTCAACCGGACTACGTTTGCGAGTGGCGCGCTGGCGATTGTGATCGTCACGGTGACGCGGACGGCGGTGGTGGCGGTGGTCCTCTCCGGGGTGCGGCTCATTCAGCGAGGGCACAAGACGTCGATCCTGACGCTGAGCTGGGGCGGGCTGCGCGGTGGGTTGTCGATCGCGCTGGCGCTCTCGATTCCGGAGGCCATGGGACGCACGTGGATTCTGGCGACGACGTACCTGGTGGTGGTGTTCTCCATTGTGGTGCAGGGGGGGACGATGGATCTGTTTCTGAAGCGGTTTGGGGTGTGCGAGGAGAGCTAGAGGCCGACTCCGGGTTGCCAGGTGCGGCCTTCGAGCTTGTAGATGGGATCGTTCTCCGGGGGAAGTTCGGGGAACTCGGCGCGGCACTCGGTCATGACGAGGCAACTGATGAGGGCATCGAAGGCGTCTTCGCTGGACTTCGCGGCGGCGAGCACGCTGCGGGAGAGGCCTGGGTACTTCTTCTGCTTGAGGTACTCGGTGCGGGCGGCTTCGGAGCTTTTGTTGACCGGGCCGGTCATGAGGCGGGTGTACATCTCGACCGCCATGGGGAAGACGGGCGGGTCGAAGGGCCAGACGGAGAAGCCGCCCTCGCGGAGCGTGAGGAGGTGGGGCATGCCGCGGAGGGAGCCTGTCCCGACGGAGCCTGAGCCGCCGATCTGGAAGGGAGACTTGGGCGCGATGCCGGCGACGCGCGCGGCCTTGGCGGGCTCGGCGATCTGGGACTTGATCTTGACCTCGATGTCGGCGCGGCGGAGCATGCGGTGGTTGTCTACGCCGCAGAACTCGAGGGGTTTCTTCTTCGGCTTGCCCCAGAAGCGGTCGTCCTTGCAGTCGACGTGGAGCCAGGCTTCGCCCTGGCCTTCGGCGACTTTCTTCCAGAGGGCCGGAGCGGTCTTGAGGTTGTGCTCCTGCAGAAACCAGGCGGGGTAGCTAAAGATGAAGTCGAAGCCTACGACCATGCATGGGGTCTCGTGCGAGCGCTCGATGAGCCATGCGGTCCACTCGTCGCGTGTCCGTCCGCCTTCGAGCGTCACGGTTCCCCCCATGGTCTTGCCCTTGTCGGAACGCGTCCAGACGCCAGCCCAGATCTTGCGTCGCTGTCCGGAGGCGCTCTGGTCGCCGGACCAGTCGATGGCTACGACGCGATCCATTATTCGACGGCCTCGTCATCGTGTTCGGCGTAGGAGTCGGAGTCGCCACCGCCCTCTTCGAGCATGGCGTCTTCGGGAACCTCCCACGCGCGGAGGAGCTTGAAGATGGCGTTCGAGGAGTATCCGGCGCGGATGAGACGGTTCATGACGCGGACTGTCTCCTTCTGGTCGGCGGGCTTCTTCATGCGCTTGCGGGTGACGTAGGCGCGGGCGAGGGCGACTTCGTCGGCCTCGTCGAAGGCGGCGGAGACGGCGGCGGCTACCGTTTCCTTGTGGATGCCTTTTTGGGTGAGGTCCTGCTGGACGCGGCGGCGGCCAAAGCCCTGGTTCTCCTTGCGCATGCGCGTGTAGTCGGCGGCGAAGCGGGTGTCGGAGAGGTAGCGGAGGTCTTTCAATCGAAGGACGACAGCGTCCATCGCCGCTTCTCCGGCCTGGCCCTCTTCGGCGCGGGTCTTCATGAGGCGGCGCAGGTCGCGCTCGGTGCGCATGCGGACCGTCAGCGTCTTCAGGGCGTACTCGAAGAGCCCTGCCTCGCCGACGGGCTCGCGTTTTTTGGGTTTGGCAAACGGCAACGTGCTCTCCTGCTTACTTCGATGCGTAGGCGTTCGAATGGGTCCAACGATCGCACCAGTCGCTGACGGTCTCGTTCCAGAGTTTGGCGTTTTGCGGCTTCAACACCCAGTGGCCCTCGTCGGGGAAGTAGAGCATCTTCGAGGGTACGTTGAGGCGCTGGAGGGCGGTGAAGAGCTGGAAGCCCTCGGAGACGTCGAGGCGGTAGTCCTTTTGGGAGTGGATGACGAGGGTCGGGGTCTTCGCGTTCTGGATTTGGAGCATGGGCGACCACTTGCGGAAGGGGTCGTCTTCGGCGGGTCCGGCGGCGTAACGCCAGGGCTGGCCGGGGTTGGGGTCGCCGGGGCGGCGGAACTCCCACTCGTTGAACCAGAGCTCCTCGGTGTCGCCGTAGGCGGAGGCGGGGTTGTACATGCCGTCGTGGGAGACGATGCACTGGAACCGGTTGGTGTGGGTGAGGATCCAGTTGGCCATGAAGCCGCCGTAGCTGGCTCCGAGGGCGCACTCGCGGGTCTTGTCGATGAAGGGGTATTTCGCCTCGGCGGCGTCGAGGCCGTTCATGAGATCGATATAGGCGCGGCCGCCCCAGTCGCCGCTGACCTCGTCGACGAACTTCTGCCCGTAGCCGGTGGAACCGCGGGGGTTGACCATTACCACGACGTAACCGGATGCGGCCATGAGTTCAGGGTTCCAGCGATAGGACCAGGCGTCTCCCCAGGCGCCTTGCGGGCCTCCGTGGATGAGGAACTTTACGGGGTATTTTCTGGAGGGGTCGAAATTTGGAGGGCGGACGAGGAAGCCCTGGACCTTGGTGTTTTCGACTCCGGTGAACCAGAAGGATTCCATCTTCTGCAAAGCCACGGAATCCAGAGCGCCATCGTTGATATGGGTCAGCCTTGTTTCTTTCGGCTCCATCAAACTCACCGGTTGAACGAACTCCGGACTCATGAACTCGTTGAGCGCGGTATGCCCGAGCAACCCCATGGGAATGGTAACCAGTTCGGTGGGACCTTCAGCACTCATCCTGGTTGCAACGAGGGTCGTCTGTTCCGTGGCTGATCGGTCGATGAAGAGATGAAGGTCTCCGTACTCGCCCTCACCGCTCCATCGGAGGAAGAGAGGATCGCCTCCGCGACGAAAGCCGAAGACGTCGTACGAAAAGATCGCTTCCGCTCCGCGCACTCCACTGGTAAAGACCAGCGATGTGCTGTCTCCGTTCCATACGAACTCGTCGATCCAGCCGTCGAAGTAGCCGCCTGGGGGCGTGTTGAGCTTGGGCATCAACTCCTTCAACGTCCCTGCAAGTCGATCGAACAGCACTAGGCGGAAGCGATCAGACTCAAACCCCGCCCGAGCCTGCGACCGAAACGCAATCCACTTCCCATCCGGCGAATACTGCGGCCCATCGTCGCTTCCTGGTGAAGTAGAGATCTTCCTCGGCTTCGCACCCGCATCATCGAGCAGCAGGGTAAAGACATCGTTGTTCGTGCTCGCGGCAGGAACTGTATCTAGATTGGTTACAAATGCGATTTCGTCGGATCCCGGAGACCAGGCGTAGCCAAGCGGGCCGCCGAGGGAGAACGTCGGCGTCTCCGCGTCGCCGACAAAACGCTTTGGCGTCAGGTCGCGGACTACGGAGCTATCGCCCACCGAGACAACCAGGACATGCGAGCGCTTCTCGCCGGTGAAGGCGTTCCAGTGGCGGTAAAGGAGGTGATCCCAGACCTGGGCTTTGACCGGGTTCTTGGCGGCAGCGTCGTCCTTGGCCTTGTTGCAGGCGTCCTCGTCGGTGAAGACAGCTTTGTCGGAGCAGTCGGGGTAGACGCTGGAGACGAAGAGGAGGCGCTTCGAGTTGGGGGACCAGATGGCTCCGTCGGCTTCCGTGGAGACGGCGGTGAGGCGGCGGACGCCGTGGATGGTGCCGGAGGCCTCGTCCCAGGCGGCGAGCCAGATCTGCGAGCCGGTGTCGTCGTTGCCGGTGAACGAGACCCACTTGCCGTCGGGGGAGAAGCGTCCGTTCGAGGCACCGGCGGGCAGGCCGAGGTCACGCTCCTTGCCGCCGCCGATGGGCACCACCCAGAGGCGGTTGATCTTGGTGTTCGCGGTGAGCGAGACGTCGGTGACCGAGAACAGCACCCACTTGCCGCCGGAGGAGATCTGCGGGTCGGCGACGCGCTTCATCGCCATCAGGTCTTCGAAGGTCATGGGCCGCTTCGCCTGGGCGAGAGCCGCTCCGGTGGTACCCATCAACACTGCGCACAGGATCGAACGGACAAAACGATTCATCGCGCCAGTCTAGAGCATTCGGCGGTACAGCGTCGGCTGAGCGACGAAGCCCTGGTGTATATTTGCCGCACCATGAGCCTGCTCAAAGCTTTCTTCCGCTATCTGGCGGAAAATCACGACGTATGCTCGGGGATCTACCGCAGAATGTGCCATCCGTGGTCGGGGGAGTACACGGAATACCTTCGCCGGTTCGGCGGCTTCCACTCCATGGGCGAGAATGTCAGCATCCGCAAGACCACCGTATTTCTGGATCCGGCGTACGTGAAGATCGGCAATAACGTGCAGTTTTCAACCTGCACGCTGATCGGCCATGGCGGGGAGATTGCCATGCTGAACCGCGCCTACGGATGCAGCCTGGAGTGCGTGGGCAAGATCGACATTCGGGACAACGTGTTTATCGGGTACGGTGCGATGATCCTGCCGGGCGTGACGATCGGGCCGAACGCCATCGTCGCCGCCGGGGCGGTGGTGCATGAGGATGTTCCGCCGGGATCGATCGTGGGAGGCGTTCCCGCGCGGGTAATCGGGTCCGTGGACGACTATGTGGCGCGTCTGCAGGCGCGGACCGATGCGCTTCCGTGGCACGCCATCATTGAGCGGCGTGCCTCGTCGTTCGATCCGAATGTCGAGGAAGAACTGGTGCGGCAGCGTGTCGCGTATTTCTATGGGGAGCAGCTACCCAGGACCGGGATCGCGGTCGATCCGGACGCCCTCGTGCTTCCGTAGAGACGTAGCTTTCGGTGCGGAAGCCGTTGCGCCTGAGCTCTTCATCTCGCGAACGGGCAGCTCCACGACCACCGCCGCTCCGTGTGGATGCAGGTTGAAGGCGGAGATCTCGCCGCCGTGTTCGCGGACGATTCCATAGCAGATGGAAAGACCGAGACCGGCTCCCTCGCCCGGCTGGCGCGTGGTGTAGAAGGGGTCGAAGGCGCGAGCAGGCTCGCGGAAGCCGGGGCCGGTGTCCGAGACGATCAGGTGCATGGTCTGGCCGTCGTGGCTGACGGTGATGCGGATGGTGGGCGAGAGATCACCCTCGTCGGCCCCGCGGGGGAGGCTGGTTCCGCGCATCTCCGGCGTACCGGCCCTGGGTCCGTCTCCGCTGCGTCGGCGCTCCCTGCCGGCGGCGATGGCCTGAGCGGCGTTGTTGAGGAGGTGCTCCAGGATCTGGCGGAGCCGGTCGCGGTTACCCCGGACCGAGGGCATGGCTTCGCCGGTTTCGACGACCAGGCGGACACCGCGCTCGCTGAGTTTGCCGGCGCAGGCCCTGGCGACCTCGTCAAGGAGCGCCTCGATGGCCACGGGCTCGTCGAGGAGGGTGACGGGCCGCCAGAAGTTGAGCAGGCTCTCCACGGTCTCCTTCATGCGCAGGGCTTCGCGGATGATGGTGTCGGCATCCTCGCGAACACGGGCGTCCTCCGAGGACTGGAGAATGAGTTCTGCGAACCCGAGGACGGCGGTGAGGGGGTTATTGAGTTCATGGGCGACTCCACCGGCAAGCTGGCCCAGGCCAGCGAGCTTTTCGCTGCGGAGAAGACGCTCGGCCAGGGAGGCGTTTTCGATGGTGCGGGCCAGCTTGACAGCGAGGGACTCGAGGGGAGCCATCGCGATGGGATCCTTCTCTGCACGATCGGCGGCGAGGCCAACGACCAGCGCGCCGAGGACGGCGCCACCGGCTCCCCGGAGCATGGTAACGATGACCTGGCGGCAGTCGGTCTCGGCGAGAGGACCGGTAGAGACGAAGCCCACGCTCTCGAAGGCGTCGGGCGAAGCGATCGGCATGACGAAGCTGCCTGCGCCGATCTTCTCCCGGGCCAGCGCTTTGACCGGACCGGCGGGACCGAGTCCGCGCTCCTGGCGGATGACGCTGACGCCCCACGTTTGGAGCGCGCCAACGGTGAGGTCGTCCATGCCTGAGCTCCCGGCGACGAAGAGCTTGCCTTCGGCGTCGCGGACGAGCATGGCGATGCGGCGGAAGCGGCTTGCTTCGATCACGGCGCGGCAGACGCGGCGGGCGAGCGGGCGAGTGTCGCCGCCGGGGCCGAGCGCGACGTCGAGACGGGCGTAGGCCTCCTGCTCCTCCCACTGGGCTCGTTCCAGGCGGGCTGCGCGGGCCTGCTGCCTCTGGCGGCGCAGGAGCGCCCAGACAGCCGCGAGCATGCCGCCGAGGGCCGACAGGCAGAATCCGTGCAGCATGCCGGCCCCATGCGGTCCCCGGAAACTCGCCAACCACTCCGACAAAACCTTCAATCTCCCCAGCATGCCTGTCCTTCGTTTCCTTAATCCGGTAATTGGCGTCTAATTTGTTACAGAAGTCTTTACGCCCGCGCCAGGAAGATTCAGCAGATGATGAAGATCACCACCGCCTCGCACACCCTTTTCGTCCTCGCTCTTTTCTCCCTATCGGTCCATGCCGCGCCGCTCACCGGGGTGGCGGGGTCTTCGGACAGCACCTTGGTAATGGGAGGCGCGGTTTCCGGGCTCAACTTCCTCGGGGGGCAGGAAGGCTTTGGACCGCTCGATCCGACGCCGCTGCCGGCCGGCCTGACCGCCGACGAACTGATCGCGAAGATGGGTGCGCGCGAGTCGGAGTTCGCCAAGGCGCGGACGAACTATGTCTTTCGCCAGACGGTGAAGGTGCAAACGATCACCGAGGACACCAACAAAGTCGATGGCGAGTACCAGCAGGTGACCGACATCAGCATCTCGCCCACGACCGGACGCCGCGAAGAGCACGTCGTCTTCGCGCCGCAGAACACGCTGGAGCGCGTGATGATGTCGCCGGCCGACTTCAAGGACATTGAGCAGAGACTGCCGTTCGTGCTGACCACCGAGGAGCTGCCGCAGTACAACATCACGTACCTGGGGCGGCAAAAGGTCGATGAGCTCGACACCTACGTGCTGGATGTAAAGCCCAAGGTGATGGAGAAGAACAAGCGCTACTACCAGGGCAAGGTCTGGATCGACCAGCAGGACTTCCAGATTGTGCTGATCAATGGCAAGAACGTGCCGGATGACACGCGCGCCGGGCATGAGGATCTTTCGCCGCCCTTCACCACCTACTACGAGCAGATCGACGGCAAGTACTGGTTCCCGACCTACACCAAGATGGAGGGAACACTGCACTTCGCAGCCCAGCGCGGTGCGGTGTCGCAGGACGTGCATATGAGGAACATCATCCGTTACACGAATTACAAGCGGTTCCGTGGATCGGCGAGGATCATCTCGACGGGCGATGTGCAGTCCGATGCACCGGCGACGACGACTCCACCGAAGAAGTAGAAGACTTAGTTCATCACCACGATGCCTTTACGGCGAATCACGTTGAGGAGTGCCAGCGCGGGACCGGTCGGACGCTTTATTCCGCGCTCCAACTGGGAGACGTATCCGGCGGTCAGGTTGAGATAGCGGGCGAAGGCGGCCTGGCTGAGATTTTCCCTCTCCCGGACGGCACGAATGTCCTCTCCGCTGATCGGTTGCATGGTCTCGAGCACCTTGTTGCCGAAGTGACGCAACGTGATCTTGCCATACGTCGCATCGTCCATGATGCCAAACCGGTGCTGCTCCTCGGCCATCTCCAGAATGGCGTAGCCGAGAGGGCTAGCCTTCTTTTTCGTCGTCATCACGTCTCTCCTTTCCCGTCTGGCGTATCGCTGAAACCACCTGGTCGTGAGAGTGATCACCCGCAAAACCTAGCACTGTGAACTACAGTTTTACGCTCCGGGGGCTGTACTGTCGCGCTCTCTCCCTCTCACAAACCAGTCGCTTCGTTTTTTGGACTCGCCAAGTTATCGTTTACTTGGCTACAATCACCGGGTCAAATCATCTCAACGATTCCGGAGTCCGCATGTCCATCACCCGCCGCCATACCCTCAAACTCCTTACCGGGGCCGCCGCCGCCACGCTTGCACCGCGCACCCTGCTGGGCCAGCAGATTACCAAGGGTCCCTTCACCGCCGAAAATCTGAAGACCTACGAGACGCCGGCGTGGTTTACCGAAGCGAAGTTCGGCATCTGGTCACACTGGGGCCCGCAGTCGGGCGTAGAAAAGGGCGACTGGTACGCGCGGAATATGTATATCCAGGGCTCGAAACAGTATGAGTACGAGGTGGCGACCTACGGGCATCCCTCCAAGGAGGGCTACAAGAAGCACATTCCCACGTTCAAGGGGGCGAAGTGGGACCCGGAGCACCTGATGGACCTGTACAAAGCCGCTGGCGCGAAGTACTTCGTCTCAATGGGCGTCCACCACGACAACTTCGATATGTGGAACTCAAAGTATCAGCCGCGCTGGAACGCGGTGGCCAATGGGCCGAAGCGAGACATCGTGGGCGAGTATGCCAAGGCGGCGCGTGCGCGGGGGCTGCGGTTTGGCGTGTCGGAGCATCTTTCGAACTCGTTCGACTGGCTGGCGGTGTCGCACCTGTCGGACTCGACCGGGCCTCTGGCGGGCGTGTCCTACGACGGCGTCGACCCGGCGTATGCGGATCTCTATCACGACCTCTCGGGGATGACGCTGGAAGAGATCAAGGGGCTGAAGGCGATGGGGCGCGTGGCACCGGATCGCTGGAAGAAGCAGTACTTCAACCGGATCAAGGATCTGGTGGACCAGCACTCGCCGGACCTGTTGTACACGGACGGCGGGATTCCGTTCGACGTGTACGGCAACTCGCTGGTGGCGGAGGTCTATAACGTCAGCGCGAATCTGCACAAGGGCCGGACCGAAGCCATCTACAACGGCAAGGAGCCGGAGCAGTGCGAGGTCGGAACCTGCACGCTGGATCGCGAGCGGGGGGTCGCGGATGGGATTGCCCCGAAGCCATGGCAAACGGATACATGCATCGGGCAGTGGCACTACAACCGCGGCATCAAGTACAAGACGTCGGCCAAGGTGATCGAACTGCTGACCGATATCGTGAGCAAGAACGGGAACCTGCTGCTGAACTTCCCGCTGCCGAACTCAGGCGAGCTCGACCCCGACGAGATGGTGACGCTGAACGGCATTACGAAGTGGATGCAGGTGAACTCGGAAGGCATCTATGGGACACGACCGTTTACGGTCTACGGCGAGGGGCCGTCGACGAAGGTCAATGCCGGCAATGGAGGATTCAACGAGGACAAGCGGCCTCCGTTTGGGACGGAGGACATTCGCTTCACGACCAAGGGCAAGACGCTGTATGCGTTCGTCTTTGGACCTCCGACATCGGACATTCTCATCAAGAGCCTGGGAACGGGCCCGAAGGTGAAGAGTGTACGGATTCTGGGGTACTCGGAGGCAGTGAAGTTCACGCAGAGCTCGGCTGGGCTCAAGGCTTCTGTACCTTCGAAGCCGATCAGCGAGATCGCTCTGACGTACAAGATCGAACTCGCTTAGAACGATGGTCCTCACGTTGATTGGAAGCCAATCTCCGGACAACGTGAGGACCAGTATCGTTTAAGCCGGCAACACCGGGATGCTTACGCGGCCTCTCCGCTTTCGAAGTAGAGGTAGCGGCGCCAGCTCGGGTCGGCCGATCCAATCATGCGCATGATGTGGCGCGAGGTGTGCAGCGAGAACGGCTTGGGCTCGCGCAGGAGCTTCATGTCGGTGAGCTCATGCAGCATCTGGTTGCCCTTGCGGCGATTGCACGAAGGGCAGCAGGCGACGAGGTTCTCCCAGGTCGAGAGGCCTCCGCGCGAACGCGGAATGACATGATCGAGCGTCAGCTCACCGGCAGTCAGCACCACCGAGCAGTACTGGCAGCAGTTCCGATCACGCAGCAGGATGTTCTTACGCGAGAGCGCCCGGGTCTGGTGCGGGATGCGCCGGTATTCCAGCAGGCGGATGACCGACGGCATCGCCACGCGCACGCGGGCGGCATGCAGCATGTTGCCCTGCTCTTCCTCCGTGCGGGCGACGCCCTTGAGCACCAGCACAAGAGCGCGCTTTGCCCCGCAGATGTTGATGGGCTCGTAGCTGGCATTCAGCACCAGCACCGGCGTCTGCATGGACTTTGGACGCACGACCGCCAGCCGTACGTCGAGCTCCGTCGTGAGCCGCCCCGAGCTATGCGACCCTGCCGCGTGTTTGTTCGTACTCCTCTGTTTCCGTGCCTTCCCCGAGTGCGTTCCAGACTGCATCAGAAAAATCCTCCGTCATCAGAACTCGTAGCTGTTTGACCTGCTTGACCAAATCCAACCGGGCTCCGGACAGTACCGTCCCAGAACCCGACCGATTCCTTTTGCGCGCGGGCCAGGGTTGCGACCCAGACCTTGGCGGCTCCCGCTGCGACCAGAACGCGCGCACACTCCCGGGCCGTGGCGCCGGTGGTGTAGATGTCGTCGACCAGAAGAACTTCGCGCCCGGCGATGCGTCTGGCGTCGGCGACGACAAAGGCTCCGCGCAGATTCCTGCGGCGCATGCGCGGGGTGAGGGCGAATTGGCTCTCGGTATCGCGGGTGCGGTGCAGAACCTTGTGGGCGGCGATCAGACCGGGCAGGCGGCGCAGAGCCTCATTGGCCAGCAAGACTGCCTGGTTGTAGCCGCGGACACGCTGTTTGGCCGGGAAGAGAGGTACCGCGACGACCAGGGCATCCGTCAAGCCGAGGTCCTGGACCGCCGTCGCGAGCATCCGGCCCAGGACCGGGGCTACGCTCGCAACCCGCTCATACTTCAGCAAATGCACCATCTCGCGGAGCTCATCCGCGTAGAGCCCGTAGGCTACCGCGCGGAGAAAGGTGGGAGGCGCCAGACGGCACTCGCCGCATCGCACACCATAAAGGCTCTGCGCGAAGAAACGCTCGCTCTCCATGCCGAGCGCTTCGCCGCATATGCTGCAGAGGCCTCCGCGCTGGGGCCGGACGGCACCGACGCATCTCGGGCAGACCGGACCGGCGCCGCCTGCCATCACAAACGACAAGGGACCGCCGCATACGCGGCAGTCCCCGGGAAACACTGTACTTAAGATATCTTCAGCGGCCACGCGCTGACTTCGCAGCACACGCGACACCGCGCGCCATGCTGTTGCCCCCCCGGGAACTCTCCCAGGCGGACCGCCAACCCCGAGCGTTTGAACCTTCAAGCTCTCGCTGAAGACCGCACCTCATTCGCCGGCGCGCCATTCGCAGTCTGCGAAGCGCCAATGCCCGCAGTATAGCGCAAAGAGAGGTCTCAGCGATCGGGATGCATGGATCGGAGTGCATTTTTGTTCGTTTGCCGAACCCTCAACCCTGACCCCGAAACCCTGCCTTCACTGGTACACTCCCATCAACCCAACCAAGCCGTACCCGGGAGCCCCAAACCAGATGGCCGCAAGCAAGTCGTTCCAGCCCTTCGTCCCCGCCTCCGAATCGCGCGCCGAGTTTACGCCGCGCGCCGTCATCCTCGGAGCCATCTTCGCGGTCCTCTTTGGCGCCGTGACGGTCTATGTCGGACTTCGCGCCGGACTTACGGTGGCCGCCTCCATCCCGATCTCGGTCCTTTCGATCACCATTCTGCGCGCCTTCGGCAAGGCATCGATCCTTGAAAACAACATCGTCCAGACGGTGGGCAACGCAGGCCAGTCGATTGCCTCGGGCGTCATCTTTACACTGCCCGCGCTGATCTTTCTGGGTTTCGATCTGGAGTCCACACGCATCTTCGCGCTGGCGCTGTTTGGCGGGTGGCTGGGCGTGCTGTTCATGATTCCGCTGCGACGACAGCTCATCGTCGATGAACACGAGACCCTCCTCTACCCCGAAGGCACCGCCTGCGCCGACGTTCTGATGGCGGGCGAGCGCGGCGGATCGTTCGCGTCCCGTGTCTTCTGGGGCCTTGGCATGGGTGGCCTCTATGCGCTGTTCCAGAACGAGTACCTGCTCCGCCTGTGGCCCTCCGGCCCGAACTACGAGCCTGACTTCGGTCCGCAGCATCTGCTGAAGGGCGCCGCCATTCGCGCCGACTGTACCCCGGAGTACCTCGGCGTCGGCTACATCATCGGCATTCGCGTCGCGGCTGTCATGCTCGCCGGTGGATGCTTCTCCTGGCTGGTGCTGATGCCCGCCATCTCGTTTTTCGGCGGACACCTTACCGTGCCGCTCTATCCCGGAACCATTCCCATCGGGCAGATGGATCCGTCGACGCTCTGGAAGACGTACGTCCGTCCCATGGGCGCGGGAGCCGTCGCCGCAGCCGGACTCATCACGCTCCTGCGCACCGCACCGACCATCGTCTCAGCGCTGATGGAAGGCATCCGCTCCATGAAGGCCAAGAGTCCGGCTGCGAGCAGGTCCACGCGGACGATTCGTACCGCTCACGATCTGCCCATGTCCGCCGTGCTGATCGGGTCCGTCCTGCTGATCGTGCTGATGGTTGCGTTCCTCCAGTTCCACCCCGTCCCCGGAGCGCAGGTGGGACTCTTCGCCAATATCTCCGCCGCCCTGCTGGTGGTCGTGTTCGGCTTTCTGTTCGTCGCCGTTTCGGCGCGCATCGTGGGCATCGTGGGATCGTCGTCGTCGCCTGTCTCCGGCATGACGATCGCGACCCTGATGGCCACCACCGCCATCTTTCTGGTGCGTGGGTGGACCGCACCGGCCTTTGGCGCGTTGGCCATCACGATCGGCGGCATCGTCTGCATCGCGGCCTCGAACGCCGGCGACACCGCGCAGGATCTGAAGACTGGATATCTGATCGGAGCCACCCCCTGGAAGCAACAGGTCGCCGTGATGGTCGGCGTCATTATCTCCGTGGTATCGATTGGAGCCACGCTCTCGGCGATGAACAACGGTCTCGAGACCTTCCAGCGGCTGCCCACACCCATCGCCGTAACCTCCAGCATGTATGCCGATGGAGTGCAGGACAAGGGCCCTTACTCGCATAAACCGTTCCATCTCTCCTCGAAGTCCGGTGCGGCGGACAATGGCGATGTCGTCGCCGACCCGCATGCGTATACGTTGCTGAACGTCATCGGATCGAGCACGCTGCCCGATGGCAAGTACCTGCTCAACCCCACGACGGGCAAGATCGAGATCCAGTGGATCCAGGGCATCGGCTCGGAACAGGTGGCGGCTCCGCAGGGACGCCTGATGGCGACCGTGATCAACGGCATTCTCTCGCGCAAACTGCCCTGGGGTCTGGTGCTGCTCGGCGTGGCACTGGTGATCGTCGTCGAGCTGCTGGGGGTTCGCTCGCTGACGTTTGCCGTGGGCGCGTATCTCTCGATTGCGACGACGCTGGCGATCTTCGTGGGCGGTGTGATGCGGTGGATGATCGACCGCGCTATCCTGCACCACCACGCCAAGCAGACGGCTGCGGAGAACAAGCTCTCAGCCGAGCTATGGCAGAGCGACCGCACCGCTTGGATGGCCGCGCACCCCGGCTTCGATCCGGCCGATCCGGCCATCCTCGATCCCAACGCGCCGGTCCCGCTCGATCTCACGGCACGCGAGATCGAAGTGGATTCGGAGATCTCGCCGGGGTCGCTGTATGCATCGGGACTGATCGCAGCAGGAGGCCTCTTCGGACTGCTGGGAGTGTGCCTCAAGTTCTATGAGAACTACTTCGACAAGACCGTGCCGCGCTTCCCTGCCTCGTTCAGCGCGCACTCGATCGCGCATGACTGGCTGAGCATACTGATGTTCGGGTTGCTGGCCTTCAGCCTGTACTACTTTGCGCGCAAGCCACTGGATATGGAGTAAGCGATTCCCCTCAGTGACCACCGCAACCGCTGCCGCCGCACCCGTGTCCTCCACATCCGTGTCCTCCACATCCGTGTCCACCGCAGCCGTGGCTTCCGTCGCCGCTGCTGTGGCCGCTGGCCTGGCTGAGCTTCCGCTTCTTCGAGTCGCCGTTTCTGAGGCTAAAATCGCGCCTTGCGCCCCCTGAGCCGCTCTCACAGCGTCAGCTTCCAGCCGAGCCCCACTCCCGGATAGCCTAGATATCCCTCCGCGGAGTATGCTGACACGGAATCGATTCCACACTAAGGAACCTCCGTGAAGCCGAACGCCCTCCGCCTTGCCCTCCTTCTCGCTGCCGCGACCACCCTCGCCCCGCTCGCCTCCGCGCAAAAGCTCGCCGCCACGCCCCCCATGGGCTGGAACTCCTGGAACTACTTCGCCGGCCGCGTCACCGACAAGGACATCCGCGATACCGCCGACCTGCTCGTCTCCACCGGCATGCGCGACGCCGGCTACGTCTACGTCAACATCGACGACACCTGGGAGGGCAAGCGCGACGCCCAGGGACACATCACCACCAACGAAAAATTCCCCGACATGAAAGCCCTCGCCGACTACGTCCACTCCAAGGGCCTCAAGCTCGGCATCTACTCCTCGCCCGGCGACCAGACCTGCGCGCGCTTCGAGGGCTCGCTCGGCCATGAGTACCAGGATGCACAGACCTACGCCGACTGGGGCATCGACTACCTGAAGTACGATCTTTGCGGCTTCCGCAAGAAGATGCTTGCCGACGCCCCCAACGACCCCGTCAAGCAGAACAAGATGATGCGCGACGCCTATATGCTGATGCACAAGGCGATCGTCAAGACAGGCCGTCCGATGGTCTACTCGCTCTGCCAGTACGGCTTCGATGCGGTCTGGGACTGGGCTCCGGAGGTTGGTGCGAACCTGTGGCGCACCACCGGCGACATCAACGCCACCTTCGACCGCATGACCGTCATCGGCCTCAATCAGGACGGTCTTGAGAAGTTCGCCGGCCCCGGACACTGGAACGATCCCGACATGCTCGAGGTCGGCAACGGCAAGCTCACGCTCGATGAGAACCGCTTCCACATGACCCTGTGGGCCATGCTCGCCTCGCCTCTGCTGGCGGGCAACGACCTCACCAAGATGACGCCTGAGGTCGCCTCGATCCTGATGAACAAACAGGTCCTCGCCATCGACCAGGACCCCGCGGGACACCAGGGCAAGCGCATCTACCAGGAGGGCCCGGTGCAGATCTGGAGTCGCGAACTGGCGGACGGCAGCACGGCGCTCGCGGTCTTCAACACGGGTGAGGATGCAAGCTCGATGCGCAACATCGCTCTGCCGCTGAAGCAGCTTGGTTTTTCCAAGCCGCCCATGGCCACCGATGTGTGGACCAACAAGCCGGTGGGGCGTCTCGACGCCAGCTACAAACCGACGATCCCGCGCCACGCGTCGATCCTGCTGAAGCTGACCAAGTAGCGGAACGACCGGTAAGCGCCTCCGCTTACCGGTCGCCGTTCTCGCCCTCGGCTGCCTGACGATTCAACTCCACATCGCGATCGTCGATTGCCTGCGTCTCCTTCGGCTCGATCCCGCGAAGCACCTCGAGCAACTGTGCCGGATCGAACGATCGCACGCGATAGTCCGCCGTCGGGCACTCCACATTGGCGCTTTCGATCACCACGATCGGCAGGTCGCGTTTCTTCCGCTTCAAACCCGCCACCAGAGCCTCACACTCCATGTCACCGAGCGAGGCGTCCAGCACCACACCGCTGACAGCGGGGAAGCGCTCATACAGTTCCATCGCCTCTTTTCCGCTGTAGGCGGTGATGACGTTCATCTTCGCTGTCTCGATCAGAAGCTTCCGTGTCGAGATATTTCCTGCAAACTCACGATCCACCACCAGAAAACAGGGCCTTTTCATTCCTTTATTATCTCTCCCCTGCGTCTCCCGGCGCAGGATACCTGCGCCCGAGCGCGGGATTTCCCCGCTTTCCACCCGGCGGGCTATCCTTGCCGAAGGCGACCGGACGACTGTTCCAACAACCATTCCGGCGCAAGCCCCCTCCAACTGCTCAGTACGGAAAGGCAGAACACATTGACGACCAAGACCCCTTTTTCCACCAGGACCCGCCTGATTCTCCTTACGCTTGCCCTTCTTCCCATCGCCTGCGATACCAAGGCCAAGCCTACGCCGGAGAACTACCTGCAGACCCTGAACACCTATTTCGCCGATAAATCCGAGTGCCTGCTGCCCAATACCCGTTTTCCCCTGATCACCTCGGACCCCGCCGAGATCAATCGCATGAACACGCTGGTCGCCGCACAGCTCCTGACCGTAAGCCATGAGACCGCCATCCACGTCGCGCGGTACGTGCCCTCGACACTGGGCGAAAAATCCGCCCCGCACTTCTGCTACGGCCACCGGAACGTCACGACGATCGACTCCTCCACACCGCTGGCTCCGGCGAACGGCTTCAATGAGACGCAGGTGACCTATCACTACTCCATGAAGGATGTGCCGATCTGGGCGAAGACGCCGTCGGTGCAGGCTGCCTACCCGGAGATGGCCGCCAAGGTCACCGGATCGACCCAGGACAAGGCGACGCTCGCGCAGACCCGCGTCGGATTCCAGGTCCCCGACTAATGCGGACGCAGTGCCCTGCGTCACCACGAGTGGGGCTTCGTTCCGCTTTATCATGGACGCAGGAGCCAGCATGAAGCGCATCGCCATCCTCGGTGGAGGCACAGCCGGGGTAGCAGCCGCCTACTTCCTCGCGCAGTCCGGAGCGGAACACGACGTCACCCTCTTTGAGGCCAGCCCGCGCCTTGGCGGCATCGTCGAAACCGTGCGGGAGGGCGGATTCGTCATCGAAGGTGGCCCGGACGGATGGGTTACCGAGAAACCGTGGGCCCTTACACTGGCGCAGGAACTCGGTTTGGGCGATGAGGTCATTCAGTCGCTCGATGACACCCGCAAGACCTACATCTACCTCGACGGGCGTCTCGAAGCCATGCCAAACGGCATGCGCATGATGGTTCCGGGCGATCTTCAGGCAGTTGAAGCCTCCGCGCTCTTCTCCTCGGAGGCAAAAAAAGCCTTTCTCGATGAACCCGCACGAGCCGATGCTCTCAAAGCGGCTGCACCCGACGACGACGAATCCGTGGCGTCGTTCGTGGCGCGCCACTTCGGTCCTGAAGTCCTGACCAAAATCGCCGCCCCCCTGCTGAGCGGAGTCTTCGGCGGAGACGTCAACACGCTCTCCGTGCGCGCCGTCATGCCCGCCTTTGTGGCGATGGAGCGGGAGTACGGGTCACTCGTCACGGCGGTGCAGGCCAAGGCCAAAGGGACGCAGCGTCCCATCTTCACCACGCTCAGGAGCGGCGTGGGAACCTTGGTCGAGGCGATGGCCGCGAAGATTCCCCTGCGCTGGATCCGCAGGAACGAACCCGTCAAACGCTTGAAGCGTACCGGCGAGGGCTGGCTGGTCGACGGCAGGCCCTTCGATGACGTGCTGCTCGCCACGCCGGTCGACGTCGCCGCGCATCTGCTGGAACCGACCGACCACCGTGCCTACGAGCTGATGCAGATGGAGGCGAGCTCCGCGGTCGTCGTCGGCTTCTGCTTCCAGGAGAACTTCGATCTGCCGCAGGGCTTTGGCTTCCTCGTGCCCCCCGGACAGGGCAGTCTGCTGATGGCTGCGACCTTCATGGACCAGAAGTTTCCCGGCCGCATTCCATCTGGAGGGCGGCTGGTCCGCGCCTTCTTCGGTGGAGCCTCCGCCCTGCGCCTGATGCGCTGCGGCAACGACGAGATCGCGTCGATCGCCCGCATGGAGCTCGCCCGCATCCTCGGCCCTCTGCCCACCCCAACGATTACGGTCGTCCGCCGCTGGCCCAACTCCCTGCCGCAGTACGCAGTCGGGCACCTCGGTCGCATGGCCGAGCTAGAATCCCGCGTACAAACCATCGGCAACCTCTGGCTCCTTGGCAACGGCTACCGCGGCGTAGGCCTGCCCGACCTCATCCGCGACGCCCGCAAGGCCGCCCAGGAGCTCTCAGCTTAAAGACAAAGAGGCAAAATCCGGTCGCCCGGTCTTTGCCTCTTTCCCCCTCTCTCTTTTCTGGCTTATGCGACGACAACCTCGTCCACATCGGCCTTGTACTCCCCCAGAATCACCTGCACCAGAGCCTCAGCCAGAATCGGTGAAGCGTTCAGGCTCTCGGCCCGCCAGAGCTTCAGGCCAAGCTCCTCGGCGGTCTGCCTGAAGGCGATATCGATGTCGTAGAGGATCTCGACGTGGTCGCAGAGGAAACCAACCGGCTGCATCACCACACCGATCTCACCCTGATCCTTCAGCGCCTTCAGGGTGTCTTCTACCGTGGGCCCAATCCACGGGCCGCCGCTGATGCCCTGGCTCTGGAACGCGAAGACCCAGTCGCTCTCCTTGAATCCAACGACCTTCAGACGATCAGCCACAAGCTGCGCCGTGCGCTTCGACTCGACCGGATAGGGATCGGGCGAGGTCTGCTCGGGTGTGCCGGGACGCGCGCCCGCGACCGAAGCCGATCCGGTCATGATGGTCCTGCAGGGCACGGAATGCGCCGTAAACAGCACGGGAATACGTCTGCCAGTCTCCGCACAGGCCTCAGCCCAAACGGGCCACGTTCTGTCCGCAAAGGCCTCCGCAAGCGTGGGATTCTCCGCCCAGCCGGCCACAAACTCGACCTCGAGCCCCTTCGCCGCTTCCATCAACGCCTTGCGATAGAGCCCGACGCTGGTCCGCGAGTTCTGCGGGGCAAGACACAGCGCCTTGATCCGCGTGACGCCATCCTCACGCATCTTCGCCACCACATCCGCGATGTAAGGATGCCAGTTGCGCATGCCCACGTAGACCTTCATGGGATGCCCCGCCTGGGCCAGCGCAAGCTCCAGCAGATGCCCCTGCGTCAGGGTCCACCGGGTCAGCGGTGGAGGCTCCACACCGGGCTCCCAGCCAAGGCCGATCTCGCCGTAGCGATGCTGCAGCTCCTCGACGACCTCCTGCGGAAGCGCGCGGCCACCCGTAACCTTCGACAGATATGCAGCCATCTCGCCCAGAACGTCGGGCGTTCCGTGCGCCAGCAGTAAAATCGCTTCTTTCATCCCAGCTCCTTCACCCATTCGACCACGCGGATGACGTTGTCGACGGGCGTGCCGGGCACAATCCCATGCCCCAGGTTGAAAATATGCCCGGGCTTTTTAGCCGCAGCATCAAGAACCTCTTTGACGCGCGCCCTGAGGATATCTTCAGGCGCAAAGAGGGCGATCGGATCGAGATTTCCCTGCACACCGCAACCCGAACCGACGGCCTCCCAGCCCTCGGCCAGCGGAATGCGCCAGTCGAGGCCGATGACGTCCGCGCCCGTCTCGCGCATGGTGGGCAGCAGCGAGGCCGTATCGACGCCGAAGTAAATAACCGGCACGCCAAGCGCGCGGACGCTCTCGACAAGCTGCGTCGTCCAGCTCAGGCAGTACTGGCGGTAGTCGGTCACCGAGAGCGCGCCGGCCCAGCTATCGAAGATCTGAATAACGTCCGCGCCCGCCTCCACCTGCTGCGCGGCAAACCCGGTCAGCACCGTGACCAGCTTCTCCATCAGCATGGACCACGCAGCGCCATCCGAGTACATCATCTTCTTTGTTTCAATGTAGTTGCGTGAACTGCCACCTTCGATCATGTAGCTGGCGAGCGTGAACGGAGCGCCGCAGAAGCCGATGATGCCAAGCTGGTCACCGTCGGCGCGTGGCGGAGCAAAGTGCTTGGCCACCTTCTCGATAGAGAGGGCGACATAGCTGAGATCGTCGATGCGATCGGTCCGGAGCGCCTTGACGTGCTCGAAGCTGCGCACCGGCGTATTCACCTGCGGCCCCTCGCCGGCAACGAACTCGAAGTCGAGCCCCATGGGCGTGAACGGCAGCAAAAGATCGGCAAAGATGATGGCTGCGTCGACGCCAAGGCGCTCGGCCGCCGTAATGGTCACCTCCGAGGCGACCTCCGGCGTGCGGCAGATGTCCAACAAACTATGGTGCTTACGCACCGCCATATACTCCGGCATATAGCGCCCGGCCTGGCGCAGGAACCACACCGGCGTGCGGTCGACAGGCTGGCGGAGGCAGGCACGTACAAAGCGGCTCCCATGGGCAGGAGCCGCTTGTCTTGGATCGAGGGTTGCGTTCAAGGTCGGTAGATCTCCAGCATTTAGCCTAGCATCCGGCCTTCTGCTGTGCGATTAACGATCGCGACGGCCAAATCCGAAACGGTAAAAAACAGCAAAATTGAGCGACCGAGGGTGGAAGGTCACATCTGTTCCCGTGTGCCAGCGCGACCCCTGATAGTCCGCTTTGAGGCCAAGGGTCCGGTATACGTCGAAGTCAACTCCGCCACCGTAGGTGTACACGATCGAGTTGTCGGACGTTACCGTTGGTCCAAAATGTCCCGCCACGTACTTGATGGTTCCGGAACCGATGAGAATATCTCCATAGGGACGGATGCGGCGAAAGTAGGTATGGGAAAGTTTGAGTCCACCGGAGTAGACGTTTTCACCGACCTCCTCATCGATCGGGCTGATCAGAGCGCGCACCTCGATCGAAGGATCCACATAGAAGCGGGGAGTATAGCGCGTGTAGTCCAGGCCGAAAAAGTACGCCATCTGGTTGTTTTTGTAGAAATCCGGCTGGGGCTGGATGTAAGACCCACCCGCGAAGATCGTGATCGGCGGGCGGTCGATCGTGGCAGTGGGGCTTGCCTGGGCTACTCCCCGCTCAGCAGTCAAAAGTCCTGCAACCGCGAAAAAAAGGGCAGTACGGGAAACAGTCTTCCAGTTCATAGGATTCTCCCTGAAGTCGTTTTTTACAGAAATCGGCTCTCAGTAGGACTCGACGATAGATGAGATGCCTCCAGCCTCTCATACCGCTGCCAGAACGCGAATGAATAAGTCAAACATCCTGATTGATTCGACTTATCGGCGATCAGAACTCGATACGAACGGAAAATTCTTCGATCACAGGGTTGGTGAGCACCTCCCTGGCAATACGGTTGACCTCAGCTTCGGCGGCCACGGGGTCGAGGCCATCCTCCAGCGTCAGTAGGAAATACTTGCCCTGGCGGACATCGGCAATTCCTGCATACTGCATGCGCTTGAGCGCTTCAGCGATCGTCTGCCCCTGAGCATCGAGGACAGTTCTCTTCAACGTGACATAGACATGAGCCTTCATCGTGTCTGATTATAGACATGCAGCGGACAAATCCATCAGACGTTTCCACCGGGGTTCCTGCCCGGGGCTCTCTTCATGGCAATGTACCATGGTGTCTGTTGGATGGGCTCGTTCTTGCTGTATCACGACATATCCACTCGAACTTCCGCCTCACCTCGCTCCCTCGCGAGCGATATTTTCTACGAGAAGAGACAAGCGAAATTTATGCCGAACTACCTCGAGCTGCCGGTTGGACCCAAGTCCCCTGAAGTCATCAACGCTGTGATCGAGATTCCCCACGAGGGAATCAACAAGTACGAATACGACAAGGAACTGCACGTCTTCCGCCTCGACCGCAACCTCTACTCGCCCGTGCATTACCCCGGCGACTACGGCTTTATCCCCTCGACGCTCGGAGACGACGGCGATCCTCTGGACGTTCTGGTTCTCGTCGATTCGGCAAGCTTTCCCGGCTGCGTCATGGAAGTCCGCCCCATCGGTCTGCTGGAGATGGTCGATCAGGGTCTGGGCGACGAGAAGGTGCTCTGCGTGGGCGAAGGCAATCCCCGCTACAAGGATGTCTGGAACTACTCCGAGATCTACCCCCACATGCTGAAGGAGATCACGCACTTCTTCTCGATCTACAAGGATCTCGAGGGCAAGAGCGTCGAAGTCAAGGGTTGGCGCGATGCGTCGTTCGCCCGCAACAAGATCGTCGAGGCCCAGGCGCGCTTCATCGCCAACAAAGAAAACCCCGAGCCGAAGCCGGTTCCCACCAAGTAAATTCCCTTTGCAGAGAAATGAAATATGGACCGCCCTTTGGGGCGGTCCATCTTGTTTTAAGCGGCCATCCGGGCTGACCAGCGTTTGGCCGAAACGTAGACCAGAGGCCCCGCCAGCGCAACCAGCGTGGCGAAGAGCAGGGCGGGGAGCGAGCCCACCGTCTCCCCCCGCGCAGCCCAGATGGCGAAGGCGATCAAGGCCACCGGTCCCAGCCCGATGAGCGAGGCTCCAGCCATGCCGCCCGGCACCCGAAACGGACGCGGCAGCTCCGGCTCGCGGATGCGCAGCACCAGCAGGGCGACAAACTCCAGGATGAGCGACGCCCCGTAGAGGACAAGATCGATGGAGATAAGGCGCTCAAAGGTGAACGTAAGAGCCAGAGCCCATCCGGCACTGCAAAGCAGCACGCTCGCCCATGGAACGCCATTTGCCAGCCGCCGCGCAAGGATCTTCGGCGCAAGGCCGTCAAGCGCCATCGCGTAGGGAATCCGGGTAAACGACAGCGTAAGCGCATTGAAGGTGCCCAGTCCGTCGAGCGAACCCGCCAGCACCACGGCAAGAGCAAGCACAGAGCCGCCAAGGAGCCCCGCCGCATCCGCCCACGCACCGGTCGAGAAGCGCTCCGCCGGAATGCCGGCGAACCAGATCGTCAGGATGGGAAGCGTGTAGACACACATGACCGCCAGCGCGGACCAGAGCATCGCGCGTGGATAGGTTCGCTGCGGGTCCTCGACCTCCTGCGCCACGGTGCTCGCGTTGTCCCAGCCCATATAGTTCCAGAGCGCCACCGAGATGGCGCCAGACATGTCCAGCGTCTCGGGCGCACCGGCAGAGGCATGGGCGAACCCAAGATGCATCCCCCGGTAGACGGCCAGCGCCATCAGCGCCAGAAACGGCGACAACGAGACGAACGCCATGCGCACGGATCCCTTGCCGACCGCGACCGCGCCACGCAGGTTCCAGGCCGCGCTGATGGCCACAATGGCCAACTTCAGCACCCACCCGCGATACCCGGCCGTGAGCGACGGAAAGATATGCGAGAGGTACAGCACGAAAGTCGTGGGGTAGATGGCCATGTCGAAGACCGAGGCCGACAGCGAAAGCCACGCCTCCTGGAAGCCCCAGAACGGTCCCATGGCGCGACGCACCCACTGGTAGAAGCCGCCTTCGGTAGGAATCGCTGTGGCCAGTTCGCCGACCATCAGGGAGGTCGGCAGACTCCAGAACAGGGGGATCAGGAGAAGCAGCAGGACGGCTCGTCCATAGCCGGCCTTCCCAATAATGTCTTCGAGGCCATAGGGGCCACCGGACACCATGAAATACGTTGCGCCAACCAGCGGCAGCAGCCGCATCTTCTTCGCGAAGCCCTTATCGGGCGAGCCAAACGGCCTGGTCAATCGTTGCTTCCCTCCGGCGGATCGGTATCCGCAGATGAGATTCAATCACAAAAAAGGAGCCGCTTCGCGAGAATCGCATGAGCCGCGCTATAATCGTCTTCATCCGGGCGTTCGTGAAAACGAGCAGCGTGGACACCAGTGCAGGAGAGTTGGCCGAGAGGCTGAAGGCGGCGGTTTGCTAAACCGTTATAGGACCAAAAGTTCTATCGGGGGTTCGAATCCCCCACTCTCCGCCAGAACTTTTTCAAACCCTTCCCCAAAAACAGCATACCCCGATAAGAACCAAGAAAGACGTGGCCCCAGCGTTATGCTGTTCTGCTCTTGGTTGCCCTCTTCCACGCTAAGACTGGCCCATGACGGTAACCCACGGACGATTCCGGTAACCCGATTTGGGCCAGAGTTGCCCATCCCGCAAACACCGCAACCCGGAGTTTCAGCCCCACGATCTCGCCCATAACCATGCCGTAGTGAGCGAGCGATCATATCCTCTAGGGCTAGCTCCGAATGATCTTTGCGTTGTCGCCTTCGAGAACCGCCTTGAGGAGCAGGCTATGAACGCGTATCCGACGGTTGTATTCGATCAGGCCGCGTTTGCGAAACCGATTCATAAAATAGCTGACGCGAGACCGCGTGGTTCCGATCATCCCTGCGAGCATCTCCTGGGTGATGTGGGGGATCAGTGTGGGGTCGGAGCCAAGTGTGTCGGTCTCCGCCAGGATGAGCAAGACGCGGGCAAGGCGTCGTTCGCTGGAGTGGAAGAGGTGATCGACGAGGTCCTCCTGAACGCGCATGCTGCGGGAAAGCAGAAATGCAATGAACTCCTTCGAGAAGTCGCTTTCCTTGCTGAGTGCTACGGCCATATCGCTCTTCCCGATCTTGATCGCCGTGCAATGCGTCATCGCGACCGCGGTTGCGGTGTGGCGACGAGCGGCCGGAGCGATGGCAACCTCACCCAGAAAGTCTCCCGAAGAGAGAAGAGCGACGATCATCTCTTTGCCTCGATCGGAGACGACGGTCAACTTTGCCCGTCCTGTTATCAGATAGAAGACCGACTCCGCTTTTGTGCCTTGCGAGAAGAAGACGTCTGCGGGTTTCAACGCAATAACCTTGCGCCCGCGGCAGGAGGAAAGAAATGCTTCGCAGTCAAAAGAGCCTTTGGTAACCAATGAGATCGAGTGCCTCGTAGGTGCAATCGTGCTGGCAGGGGTCTTAAGTCGCTCGTCGGATGGCTATGAGGAGTCTCTTGCAACGGTCTGGTAAGTCAGATGCCATATCCGTCGGTACGTGCTGCACTCCGAGCGTGAAACTAGAGATTTATTTCTCGCGATGGCCGAGCGCAGTAGCTGGTACGAGTATGAATGCTGAACAACCTGACCTGGCAAATGCATTTAAATTCGACATTGCTTGAGCTAAGTTGCTCGAACTTGCCTCGCGTATCCTCCGCCCCCTGGGCTGCGAAGCATGTCACTACTTGGGCCTCAACCACTCCGAGAACCTCGTCACCTTTGGACTTGAATCAACGAATCCCGGCACGCTGCGGCGGTTCAAGCCGTTGTTGGCATCATCGCAACTATTCCGAGTATTATCGCGGCTCAGCGAGCCTTCATTGTCGTGGAACGTAAGCAGTTTAGGGAAAGGCCTACATAACAGGAAGTTACTCATTGCCTGCAACAATGGGTCAGGCCCTGTAACCATCCACGCTTTCACACAATGGATAAGAGCAACGAGCATGTCACAGCCGAAACGAAATAGCCGCGATCAGTGGTGAGCCATCCATAGGAAGACATCGCGTTCGAACCGACGGATGGCTCCCCCTATGCTTGCCACCCGCAATGTCAACGAATGTCCCTGCAATCTATGAAACATCAAAGCCCCGCAAAATCGATGCAGGGCTTCGTCGTGAGCACTCGATGGAATATCGCGGAAAGTGAAGATGGTAGGCGAGGCAGGGATCGAACCTGCAACCCCCAGCTTAGAAGGCTGGTGCTCTATCCGATTGAGCTACTCGCCCGCGAATCAGTGGTTTATGAGGTTTTCCTGTCCGAATTTGACCCCCGGAGTAGGAAAATCATGGAGCCTCGTTTCGAGCAGTTTATCCGCGAACGGCAGTACCTTACAAACGTTACGCCCGCCACAATCGAATGGTATCGGCGTTGTCTCAAGTGGCTGCCTTCTGAATGCCCCGGACAAGCGGATCTCGTCGCCGTCGTCGTTCGAATGCGAGAGAAGGGCCTAACCGCCGCCGGCGCTAACTCCGTCGTTCGCTGCATCAACGCCTATCTGCATTGGACAACTGGCTCCGAACGCAAGTGCGGCGCGGGCTGTATCCATCCCCGCGTTCAACGGCTCCGCGAACCCCATCTTGTAATGCCTACGTTCTCAGATGTCCAGGTGAAGCGCCTCCTCGCGTGGAAAGCCAAGGGCAAGTACCAGCGGCGGCTCCAACTGCTTGTTTTGTTATTGCTCGATACCGGGTGTCGCATCTCCGAGGCGCTCTCGCTGCGGGTGTGCGACGTGGACATGGACAACCTGCTCTTGACCCTCGACGGCAAAGGCCGAAAGCAGCGGGTCGTACCCTTTAGCTTCGAACTGAGAAAAGTGCTGTTCCGTTACATCGGCGAGTTTGCCAGAAAGCCCGAGTGTCTCTTGTTTGCGTGCCGCTCGGAGACGACCTGGAGCCGGCGGAACGCCCTGCGGGACGTCAAGGCCCTGTGCAAGGACCTCGGCTTCGTCCCGCCTCGGCGGACGTTGCACGCCTTCCGACATAGCTTCGCCGTGAACTATCTCCGACGCGGCGGAAGCGTCTTCCACCTTCAAAAGGTCCTAGGCCATAGCTCCCTCGAAATGACCCGGCGGTATGCCAACCTCGTGACGGCGGATCTCCAGGCGATGCACGAGCGGGTGAGCCTGCTCTCTAAATAACGGAATGTGACGAACCAAGGGCCAATGACTGGCGGCATTCGAGCGGTGTAAGCTTGCTGTCTAAGTGAGCTTGCGCCCGCACGACAAGGAGAAATCATGACCTCGAATTTAGAGCGATATAAGAAGGACATCGACGTTCTCATAGAGAAAGGAGACAACCTGCTCTGGGCTCTATACCACGAACAAGATCCCGATCATGTCGGCGCACAACTCGATGAAGCTCTCGGAAAGAAAGCTCCCGATTTTATCAAGAGTTTGCCGGACTTCGACAGTTCCTATCAGGCTTGGTACTCAGAGGCAAAGGCAATGATCCGCCAACTGCTTCCGGACCGCATAGAGGATTTTGCTAGGCACTATGAAAAACCAAAATCTAGAAAGGAAATCACGATTGAAAATTACACCCTTGAAGATTGTTCAAGGACTTACTGTAAACTCCGTCCGAGGAATCTCGAGGGAAAAAGTGGTGGGGCCCGATGCCGCGATCCCGCGCCTAAAGCAACAGATTGCGATGGTGAAATCCGCCAAATCTCGTTTTGAGTCGTCGCTCTTCGACATTCGACAATTGCTGCAAGCGGACCTATTCGACTCCGAGCTAGAGGCGGCCTCGCATTTGCTCAAAAATAATTTTGCCCGCGCTGCCGGCGCGCTTGCGGGGGTTGTCTTGGAGCGGCACCTCGGGGAAGTCTGTGCAAGCCACAAACTTCCTTTGCGTAAGAAAGACCCCAGCATAAACGACCTCAACCAAGCGCTGAAGGACGCAGGGGTGATCGAAACCTCACAGTGGCGCTTCGTACAGCTTCTGGGCGATATCCGCAATACCTGCGACCACAGCAAAGATGCGGAACCAACTGCGGCAGACGTAAAGGAGCTTGTGGATGGAGTCGCAAAGGTGACGAAGACGATTTTTTGACGCTCTTTTGCGCATCAAACTAGAGGGTATTGTGGCAAACATCGTGTTCTATTCGTGGCAAGGCGACAGACCCAACCGTGGATGTCGGTCATTCATCGAGAGGGCCATTGAAGGCGCAATCGAGAGGCTCAACATGGATATGGATGTTATTGAGTCGCAGCGCCCGTCGCTGGAAGCCGACCGCGACACGAAGGGGGTTCCGGGGTCGCCGCCGATATTCGAAACCATCTTGTCGAAAATCAAAGCCGCCGAGATATTCGTCGCGGACCTCACATTCATCGGAAAGCGCGACAACGACAATCGTCTCGTTTCCAATCCGAACGTTCTCATCGAGTATGGATTCGCGCTCAACGCGCTCGGCGACGCCCGGATTATAGGCATAATGAACGCGGCTTATGGCGAGCCAAGCGATGAGACGATGCCCTTCAATTTGAAAGGGCGGCGTTTCCCCATGCACTACTGTGTGCCTGAAGATGCGAGCGATGACGACGTTAGGGCTACCCGAAAGACATTCACGAAGGAGCTTGCAGGAGCGCTCCGAACGATTCTTGAAAGTCCCGCGTACAAAGCATCTGAAAGAACCCTTCGTAAACCTACGGCTCTGGAGATTGCCGCCGCCCATCGGGCGGACTTGGATCTTAAAGCCGAAATCGATTCGTTGAGATATCGTTCGGAGGCACCCCGCGTCCGAGAGGCTGCTGAGGATTTGCTAGAACGGCTCGACAGCAAAATCCGGGAAATCGAAAAGGCCTTTAATTACGGAATTGAGCTGGGGTTACAGTGCGGTGGTGGATCGGACCCATGTCTAATTGTGAGGTTGAGGGCTGGTGTGTCTTTTCACCTTGTGTGGGAGCAGACCCAACAGGCCTCTATAAACGAATACAGACTGCATGGCCGATGGTTTAGGGGCCGCCTCGTTTTGCCGGGCGAGCCGTTTCCCGCGCTCTACAGGCCCCCTGCAATGGCGAGTGAAATGTTCTACAGACCTACCCTTTCGCGAAGCCGTGAGCTTGGTTGGGCGAAGGTGATGGGGGAAAATGCCGAACTCGATTTTGTGCCCACCGACGATCTGGTGGAGATACTTGCGACAGCGGTAGTCAACATGCTGCGAGCAATTTAGAGTGCGCCGACATCGATGGGTTTAGATCCTCACAGAGGAGGCGCCACAACCGCCGCTTGCCCTCGCCGATGGGGTAGGCGGGGAGATAGCCCTCACGAGCCCATCGGGTCACTGTGCGGCTGTTGAGGCCGCCGAGGAAAGCTGATGCTTCGATGGTGTCGAGAAACCTACTCGCGTCACACATTCAAACCTCCTTAAAAGGCCGTGGCGAAACCCCGGCTACATCCCTATCCCAAGTTTGCAGCGGTGTCGCCACGGGGCGGTATGCGCGATTGCGGGCCGTTGCCGACGATGTTTCGCGGCGATGCCACCCCCCAATACCTATGCCTGCGGGTGCCGGTGTGACCGCCGCCCTCGACCGGACCTCCGGAACCCTGCGGCCCGCCCCCTGCGCTACGGCGCACCGCCGGCCAGCGCCGGACCAACGAGGTCTTTACCGTAAAGACTTTGTTTGCAACAAACCGCCCGATGTCAGCCGCATAGGGGGTGGGGGCGGTCAAAATCTTGAACATAAGCGACTTAAAGCCCTCCGCCAATGTTTAATGTACATACACGAACAATTATTTCAAATTGGAAACATTACCGCATTATTCCCTATTAGAAACAAGCAATCTGAAACAGGGTATAAGTCCTTCAGAATGAGTAGACCTTTTTGGGCCGCGCTGCCTCGGCATCCATGACCGAGGGCCACGGCCCAACGTGCGTCTTGTCCTCGTTCGTCTTGGTGTAGTGGCACGGTCGGCACAACCCTTGGAGGTTGGAGCGGAGGAAGTACCCGGCGTTGCGGTCGAAAGGATACTTGCCCGACTGTTGCGCCTGGACGATGGCCTCGCGGGCCGGGACGATGTGGTCGGCTAGATCGCTCAAAGCGCGGTCACACCGAGCGCACATAGGCTGTTCCTTGCGGACTCGCTCTGACAGCCGTTGCCAACGTAGCGACTTGCGAAGGCTGTCCAGCTCGGCGTCATAGCCCGAGGTGTGAGTCTTCTCGTCCACCGCGACACTCTGAGGTCGAGGCTGCGGCTTGCACTCGTCGCAGAACCGGACATCGTTAGGCACGGCACGCAGACATCCGGCTCCAGAACAAACGCGCATATCGCCTCTATACGAAAACGGTGGTGGGGTAGTAGCCGAGGTGGTGTAGCGGTGCGCTGTAGACCGCTTAATGACGTCCTAGAGGCATCCGGCTAATCACGTCTACCTATCTTGAGAGCATCCCGCGTATCTCCGCGAGTGCCCGGTGGATCGCCGGCAGATGACGCTCGACAATGGCGTCCAGCTTCGGAAGCGGCAGGGATCGCCGGTACAAGTGTCCGAGTATGACAACCGTGCGGAACAATTCTCCAGCTATACGCCAACACCCACCTCAGAAGACGCGAAGCTTCTGATGTGGTGGGGGTAGGACAGAGGGTAGTGACAAACATAGCTATATCTCTTACATGGTGGTTGTCACCTCGTACCTAGAATCAACAACTTACAGGGGGTTAAGCCGGCGAGGCTCACCCCCGTAAGTCATTGATTTTATTAGAGCGCCTCTGCGCACCATTGCATCTAAAGTTCCTGCTGGCACCAGACCGCCTGATTAGTGGAGGTCCGGTCGCCGTCGAACTGCGAGGTTGGGGACATGGGGCTTGGAGGGACGCCAGCCGCGTTCCAGGGAAATCCCGTCGGCCCATTGGAGACGGCGGGCGTAAGTATCCCCTTTGACCGGCTCCAGCTCAGTCCCAAAAAGCTCGTCCGCGAGCGAATGCCGGAATTCGCAACGCCCGTTGAACTCGGGGTGAATAATCACCAGCGCTCTTCCGAAATAGGGCGTAGCGTGATCGTTCATCAGAAAGGTTCCCCCTGGGCCCATGTCCATTTCGAGCTTCCATCGGGCGTATTCCCAGAGAGAGTGATACGAAAACGCTTCGAATCCTTGCTCAATCCGTAGTTGGATCTCCCGCACAAGGAAGTCGAACACAGCCGGATTATTCCTGTGGAAGGTGTGGAACGCCCGCAGCTCTTCGTGGTCTTTTGACCGCGAAACCAATTCGTCAATTGCATCAGCCATTCGTTAGCTCCTTTTCATTGCAGCGATTGAGACACAGAATCGGACAAGCTTTCGTGAAGTCCGGGGAACCTAGCGATTCATCTTCCGAAAGGTGCGCTCGACATGCTTTTGGAGGGTGGTTTCGTGCTCCTGCAAGACCTTCTCCAACCCGCCCCGGTCGAGCGCTTGTATGGTGTAGCGAGGCGAAACGTGCGCGTGGTAGTGGTTCCCGCCGCCGCCCATGTTCCCTCCGCCCGTGGCCCTGTTCGGCCTTTGACACCAACACTGATGACGCGAGGAGCAACGCGATTCACCGCGCGGCGGCGGGTTTGTGACACTTTTGAGCCAAATATAGCCGCTCCATTACCTAACTAGAAGCTAGTCGGGCATTTCCAAAGACTGGTCGTAGGTTGGACTATTTTTTTTTGAGTTGCAGATTTTGCGCTTAAGTCGCATCTGTAGTCTTCCTGACCGGCGCGGGGCACTATCAGAGTGTGCGGGACGCTGCAATGTCCGGGACGGTCAGGCGAGCCGATGCCTTGACGTGCGGCGACCGTTGCCGACAGCGGCAAGAGAGAGATAGATAGAGAGAGAGACCCTAATCGAGCAAACCAAGAGCGGCTAAGTCCCTTAATATTAACCACTTACGAATAGGTGGTTTTTATCTGCTGCTTTTATTTGTTGCTTTCAGATGTCATTGAAAACAAGACAGTTGCGATCCTCTTAAAAGGGTGCTACGTTTTTCTTCTCCCCGCATTTCATCCGAGAAACGAGGAGGCTGCTTTGACATTAATGCACATCACGCCCGCGTACGTCACCGTCCGCCACTTCGACTACCTATTGGGAGCTTGGGAACGTTACGGTCACCGCGCCGATATCGTCCCCGGAATCCCCGGCCTTATTCGTTTCCGCTGCACTGAACCTCTCACCAAAGCCCAACTTCGCAAACTGCCTCGCGCTCTGCGGAAGATACTCGCAATCGGTCCAGACGAGGGCTCCATTGCTCCAGTTGCCCATTGATAAGCCCTACACCGTCCGGGAGGTCTGTGGCCTCCTGGGTTTCTCCCGGCAGACCATTGAGCGGATGTTCCGTAACGAGCCGGGCGTCCTTCTTATCAAGCGGCCCACTGAGAACCGGAAGCGTCGATATACGACCTTCCGAATCCCACGCCACGTTTACGAGCGCGTTTACCGGAGGTTGGAGGTATGAAGTTCCTACTTCTAGTTGTGCTCGCCGCAGAGCACCCAATGGCTATTTCCCAATCGCCCGGCCCCGATATTCACCGGGTGGCGGCGAACGCGGCCCGACTCCATGACACGATGCTGGACCCGGCCTCCTTCGTCCTCGACGCGGTATACCTCACGAAGCCTTCTAAGCGCGGGAACGTCTCAGTCTGCTATGAGTATCGGTCGCACAACACGATGGGCGGGTATTCGGCTGGACGGGCGGTAGAAGACGGAGACGACCACAACCGCCTGAGCACGTACACCGCTGCGGAAAGCGGGCGTTATCCGGGCTATAACGTCGGATGGGTTGCCCCGTGTAAGAGTAAGAACCTCGACCGGGAGATTACCGCAGACGTGGCCCCGCTAGCTGTGGCGTTATACCGAAAGGAGAGGTGAGCCGAGAGCCGTGCTCGTGGGCCCGTGTGGCGAAGTACGGGGCTACGTAGGGCACCGGGCCGCGAAAGAGAAACTAACCATCGGGGCGATGGGGTACAACCTCGATCCCGGCCCCCATAGTGAAAGCGAAGGCGCGATAGCTGGCTAACCACCCAGACCGTTTGAGAATCGGAACCTCCAAGGCGTCCACCCTGGAGGTTTCATGTCAACGGATAAGCACTATTTAATCGAGAAGAACGACGACGGCAAGTTTGCGACCCGCGCCAAAGGTTCCGACCGTGCGAGCGGAGTCTTTAATACTCAGGCGGAGGCTGTCGCCTACGCCAAGGAACTGAACCGAAACGACCACCCCGACGTCGAGCGCCTCCGGCACACCGAGACCGGCGGCCCGGATAAGTGGCGTTCTGCTTGAGCACAAGCGTTAGCGTGTAGGCCAACGGACAGACATCCGCGTCCTCAATGGATTACAGTCGCTCACATGATGAACCCAATACAAAAAGTCAATGTCGAGCCAGACGGAAAAGGCGAGGTGTTAGTCGCGTTCACAGGCGGCGCTACGGATGGAGCTGTCCGTGCGGGGGTACTCGAACCACGACCGAATGGAGAGGGCGCGGGAGTCGAAGAGTCGGCAAACCTCCAAGCGCAGAATCTCGGTTACTTTAGCTCATTGTCGAGGGTAGAACCGTAGTTCCCGATCTAGCCCGTAAACATTTTCAAGGCGTCCACGTTTGGAACTTATCCATCTAGATAGCAAAAGCAGCATCTTTGATTGACGTGATGACCCGCTCAACCTCCGTGGGTAGCCCATTCGCGCGCCAATGGTCATCGCCTAGGCCGAAGCGAGTTCGGGGCGGTAAAAACGCTTAGGCAACGTGGCCTCTCATAGGGCTTCGACCAACCCGACGTCGAGCGCCTCCGGCACAGAGGGCCGCGCCTATTGCACGCGACGCACGCCTAGAGGGACGCGGCGCTCCGCCTGGGGCAGCAAACCGGCCTCGAAGGCTCCCGGAGGGACGCGGGATCTTTCGCCAAAGAGGACATACTCGCACGCGATAAAGTGCGTCCGCTCCAGAGTCATAGGGCCCCCGCCAAAGTTGAGGACGCATTGATACAACGTGCAATCCACGAATGCGGTGTCATCCATGAGTATTTGCTCACTCTGTAGTAATTGACCCTTTATTGTCTGCAAGATTCAACCTCGAAAGGATCGGGTGCCAGTATCGCAACTGTACTCGTCCATTCGGGGAAGGTCGGTCTTCCATCATACAGAGTCGTTTTTCGGACAATGGGCCACTCGCGGGCATTGCAGCCACGCTACTCCGCCACCGGCGCGTATTGATATAACGTTTCGCGGCTAATCCCAAACTCACGAGCGAGGCCGGCTTTCTTCTCTCCAGCCGCTACGCGGCTCCGTAGCTCTGCCGCCCGCTCCGGGGTCAATGAAGGCTTGCGCCCCTTGTAGACGCCTGCTTTCTTCGCAAGGGCGATGCCTTCGCGCTGCCGCTCCTTCAAAAGGGACCGCTCAAACTCGGCGAACGCACCCATCACGCTCAAAAGCAATTTGCTCATCGCGGAGTCCTCGCCGGTGAAGAGCATTCCCTCTTTGACGAACTGGACTTGGACGCCGCGCTCGGTCAGCTCCAGGACAATCCGGCGGAGGTCGTCGAGGTTACGGGCGAGGCGGTCCATGCTGTGAACGATGAGCACGTCGCCGTCCCGGAGGTAGTCGAGCGCCGCCTGGAGCTGGGGGCGCTTGGCGTCCTTCCCGCTCGCCTTGTCCGTGAAGGTCTTGTCTAGTTCGAGGCCGTCGAGCTGGCGGCCCGGGTTCTGGTCGATGGTGCTTACTCTGACGTATCCGACCCGCTTACCGCCCCGACGCGCTGCGACCATTCTCCGCCTCCAAGTGTCAATTTAGACTCTATGACCACGGAGGCAGAGTGTCAAGCATTATCTGACACGACCCTAGACTGACAGAATCGGGGGCGCAAAGTGTCAACCTTGGGCGTGGTGTTGGGGTATACCTTTTACTGACATATCCTCTGGTTTCGCCGTCCAATCTGTGAGACTGCGCAGTAATGCGGCTAAGATAAAACGTCCGTAAAGCTCGGAGGCTTCGGGATGCTTAAGGTTTTCTTGGATGAGAGCGGCACCCACGATGGGTCGTCCGCAGTCGTCATGGCGGGATATCTCATCGAGGCAGAGGTCGTGCCCCTTCTAAATGCAGAGTGGCTGGCGGTACTGACTCAATACGACGTCGAAGAATTGCACATGAAGGAATTTGTGCCACCGCACGGAGCGTATGCGAAGTGGGGCGAAGAAAAGAAGCGCGCCTTTCTGGAATCGCTCATTTCGCTTATTCACAAATTCACTCTGATTGGAGTGGGCGCTTCGTTGCAACTTGATCCAAACCTTCGCAAGACACAACTACACGCCCATAAGAAAGCTCCTGAATTGGTGGAGAGTCTCTATGCATTTTGTCTGCGCGCGTGCGTTATCCGAGCGGCGGCTTTCGCAGATTCGCGTAACGATGACGATGGTGCAGTTATCGACTACATACTCGATAGGGGGTGTGCGGATCGCCATCACGCTGAGAAAGGGTTCACTAACGCAAAATTGGACGACGAGGTCGGGGGTAAATTGCGTCTGGGTAGCATAGCCTTCGAGGACAGCCAGCTCCTACCTGCACTTCAATGCGCGGACCTCTTAGCGTACGAAATGTACAAGGAGGTGGACCGGGAGATCCGCAATTCCTCTCGCCCACCGAGAGGCTCTTTCTTGGCGCTATGGCGAGATAGCGATCAACTCATGACCATTGACCCGGATACCGCCAAACGGCAGGTTAGCCGTGGAGCTGCGGCCATAACGGCGATTATCTCTTTCCTGCCCCCGGTGGAGAAGTTTCAAGTCTGGTGTTACGGACTTCGCTCTCTTTCCGAAGACCAGCGCCTTGCAATCTTCGGGGTTATCCCAGAATTTCAGAAAATTTATGCAATGTGCCTAGCTTCGGGAGAGATGGGCAAGCGCCTCGCGGATCTGCCGCCTGATGCGATGCCTCCTGACGATCCAGATCTCCTGATGCCCGAGTTGGAGCTTCTCACGGATTGGTTCAACGGGAAGGCAGTTGAAGAGGAGCCGGAATAAATCAGTATGTGAACCGCTGCTGAGACTCTTGTGATCGGCGGATGCCCGGACCTCATTCTCAGGGAAAGCGACACTCTAGACCTTGCCGTCATGAGCCCCGGCCTGTACTATTTCGAGCAGGACAGGAACCCACGCAACTCATTGATTGATAAGGGTGGTAGGCGAGGCAGGGATCGAACCTGCAACCCCCAGCTTAGAAGGCTGGTGCTCTATCCGATTGAGCTACTCGCCCGCGAGTCTTATTGTAGCGGGGTGCGGCGTCCGTGAACATCGAAGTTTGCCGCGTTACGCTAGCTTGGCGCGAAGTCGCGGCTGCGCAGCAGCGAGACCACGGACTCGAGCGCGGCTCCCCAGTTCTCCTCCGCCGTGTGGATGTCGGAACCAAGGGCACGGACATAAACGCTGACCGCAAAGCCCTCCTGCGGGCCTGCAAGATCCACGAACGCCGGGCGGATGATGCAGTCGAGCCCCGCGTACGGCTGGTCCAGCGCGGCAGCCAGACGCGTGAGCTTATGCAGAAGCTGGCTCTGCTGATGGAACGAGGCAAAGCTCGTCCGGTCGCGCCACACCAGGTCGATGTACGTCGCAAAACCGGTCAGCAGATCGGCCGTGTCGAGCGCCATATCCAGGTTCAGCTCCAGCGTTTCGACCTCCTCCCTGCTCATCACCCAGGCATCGCATTTCGCGGTAAACACCGGCGAGCGCGGCGCGTTGAGTGCGCGAAGAGCCTGCATCAGCGAGGGGTACTGCTCCGCCTCGGGAAGCTGGTCGAAGTCGTAGGGGTTGAGGCGGAGATCGACGAAGGCCGCAGGCCCGTTGGGGTCCTGCCAGGGGACGACTAGCACGGGATCGTCGGCTGCGCATTCTGCGGACCACTCAGCAAGCATCCGTCCATTATCGCAGCTATCGAGGCAATTCCCTACCCTGCCGCGCTCCGCAGAAAGGCGAGCAGGGTTGTCTCGGCCCAGTAACCGTCGTCGTTGCGCGTGGGATCGGGTGTGGCGAGGAAGGCGCAGTGGCCTCCGTGGGCGGGTTCCAGGAGCGTGATGCAGGCGTTCGCGGCCAGCTTGGCGCGGGACTCGTCCGTGATGACCACGAACGGATCGTCGCACGCATGGAGAATGAGCGTGGGCACCGCGATGCGGTCGAGGACGCGCGCAGCAGCGGCACGGTAGTAGTAGTCGTCCGCGCTTTGGAAGCCGGAGTAGAGCGCCGTGATGCGATCGTCGAAGTCGCGCAGCGAGTCGAGCGCGTCAGCCTTCGACGGGTCGAAGACGCGCGGGAAGAGCATGGCCTTCATCCGGAAACGCCGCCGAAGAGCCTTGAGAAAGCGCCGCTCGTACAGACGGTTGACCGGCGCGTGCAGAAGGTCCGCGGACGGCCCGAGATCGACTGCAGGGGAGACGCCGACGACGGCGCGAAGCTGCGGCGGTGCCTCGTTGCCGAGCTCCCCAGCCAGCTTGAGCACCAGATTCCCACCCATGGAGTAGCCGACGAGCGCCACGCGTTCGAGGCGCTCGCGGACAAGGAAAAGGTTCATGACGGCGCGCACATCGCCCGACAGACCGGAGTGATACAGCGTGGGCGAGAGGCGCTCGGTGCCGCCGCAGTTCCGCATATTCATCCGGACGACGTTCATCCCCGCGGCGAAGAGCTTGTTCGCGTTGCCGACAACGTATTGCGAGTTCGACGAGCCCTCAAGACCATGCAACAGGATGACCGTCAGCCGCTCCGCGCGCACAGCCTCCGGCTGCCAGTGGCAGTGGCAGAGCACCTGGCTGGCGATTTGCGTGTCGGCACCCGGGGAGACGACAACGTACACAGCCTCCGCCGGCGGCAACTTGTCCGTACGCGGCAGGAAATTGCCGACAATCGTTTGGAGGTGGCCGTTCGTGAGCCAGCGGCGAGGCGTAAACGGCCTCGGCGTGAAGGCTGGCTTCATCCGCGGGCCCCGAGCGTCTGCAGGAGCGAGGCCGCATTCAGCGGGCCGGTTGGCTCGTCTTCATGGCGGAAGTAGGCGTAGACCTCACGCGTTTTGGCAAGGTCCCGGAAGCGCGTGGCGAAGGCTTTGAGCTCCTCGGGGGTGTAGCCTCCGGTGCGGCGCAGACGAAAGCACGCAAGCCCCGGCGCGGGATGAACCTCGGGCGTAGCGAGGTCATCGGACTCCGCGACACACAGGGCTGCATGGCTCGCCGCGAGCACCTGATAGGTCGCATCGGTAAACCAGGACTCGTGCCGAAACTCAAACACAAGCTGCCTCCCGGCAAGGGAGGGCATGCTGAGGAAAGACGCAAGACGTTCAGCATCGGCTTTGAAGTTGGGTGGAAGCTGGAAGAAGAGCAGGCCTAGTTTGCCGGCTTCGCGCACCGGCTCGAGCGCGATCAGAAACTCGTCCACGGCTGCGGCACAGTCGCGCAGTCGCTTGAAGTGCGTAATGCCTTGCGGCGCCTTGAAGCTGAAGCGGAAATCGCTGGGCGTCGCCGCAAGCCAGCCGTCGAGCATCGCACCCGTGGGCAGCGTGCGGAAGGTGTAGTTCACCTCAACCGAGTTCAACTGGGAGGCATAGAACCCGAGAAACTTCTTCGCGGAGGTACCGGCCGGGTAAAACCCCGGTTTCCACGTGGGATAGGCCCAGCCGGAGGTGCCGGCCAGAACCTTTGAGGGCGCGTCACTCATGCGAGCTCGCTGAGTAAAGAGGTGCTATTGGGCCGGAATCCCACGAAATCCCGCCTGAGAGGTTTTTTGGGGCGGCTAGTGGGTTTCGAACCCACGACATCCGCTGCCACAGAGCGGCGTTCTGCCACTGAACTATAGCCGCCACAATAACCTGATTATAGCATTCCCGGACGATTTGGCGCATCGTACTGAGAGAAGGAAGGGCTGACTCCATGATTCCTGCAGTGAAACCCGAGATTCTCTCTCCGCGCATGAAGCGGGCGGGAGGTCTGGCGAGCGACGAAAACCTGGATTTCCTGTCGCATCTGTTGGACGACTACTTCAAAATCCCGGGGACGACGATCCGGTTCGGGCTCGACGGCATCATTGGCTTTATCCCCGGTTTTGGCGATATCGCCGGGGGTGTCGCCTCCTGCATCATCATCATCGCGGCCTGGCTGCGCGGCGTTTCCTACGTGACGATCACGCGGATGGTCGTGAACGTGGGCATTGAAGCCGCCGTTGGGGCCGTGCCCGTGCTGGGAAACCTCTTCGACATCGGCTGGAAGGCCAACCGCAGAAACTACGCCCTCCTGACAGGAAGCCTGCAGGAGCCGGTACGGCAGAAGCAGAAGAGCTGGCTCTTTCTCGCCGTGCTCTGCGTCACCCTGGCGCTTTTGCTGATTCTGCCCGTTCTCGCGCTCGGCTGGATTCTGCTGCATCTTGGACAAGCGATTGGTGCCGATCTGCATCGGATAAGCTGGTAGAGGCAGATTTAGGCTAAAATCGAACCAGTCGGGGCGTAGCGCAGCCTGGTAGCGCATCTGCTTTGGGAGCAGAGGGTCGGGAGTTCGAATCTCTCCGCCCCGACCATCACACCACATCTCCAAGTCCACACCCCGCGCTGGCGCACCGGTCTCTGTGCTTTCTCCACGGTCCATCCTCGCACGCCTCGGGCATGACTTCGAAACAAAACCCTCGCCTGCACGCGGCCCGCAAAACTCGCTCCCTCTTCGCACACGATCTTCCTCCCGAAGAGGCATGAGCGATGGCCAAACCACGTCTCCTAGCGCGCGCAAAAGGGCTTCGACGGAAAGCCGTGGCACCTTCCGCCGCCGTGATCGTCCAGCCCCGTGGAAAACACCTTCGGATCGCCCGGGAACGCCTCTCTCCTTCGCACCGCGGATTTATATTTCGCTCGGTAAATAAATCCGTACGCGCAGCCCTCGGCGGGGATTCGCCTGTCATAAACACAGGTTCTCCCCCAAGAAATCCAATGACGCCCACAATACTTGTGACGATTTTCCCTTGACAGTGGTGTACGGCCTCCATATATTTTGCGACGACTAAAAAACACGGTTTCGCTTGCATCCTCTTGAACCCTCCTCTCACGGGTGGTCCAAATCTGACTGGTCGGAGGCGCGAACGGCTGAGTTGAGTCAACGTTGAAGTGCTTCTGGAGGCAAGACATGAAACACCTATTTTTGACCGCCATCGTCATGGCATGCGCTTCCACCTCTGTCGTCTATGCCCAGGCAGTAGACAGCCAACAAATCAGCGGAACGGTCACCGATCCCACAGGAGCCGCGGTCGTCGGCGCAACAATCACCGTCACCAACGCCGCCACCGGCCTCAGCCGCACCGTGCAGAGCAATGGGGACGGCTTCTACGTCGTGCTGAACCTGCCCGTCGGAACCTACACCATCACCACCACCATGCAGGGCTTCAAGAAGGCCGTGACCAATGGCGTCGCCGTCGACGTCGGAGCAAAACCCGCCGTCATGGTCCAGTTGGCGGTCGGACAGGTGGGCGAATCCATTGAAGTCAAGGCCGATTCGCTCACCATCCAGACCACCACCGCCGAGATCGGCGGCCTCGTCACCAGCACGGAAGCCACCCAGATCCAGTTGAATGGCCGCAACTACGTCCAGTTGTTGACCCTCCAGCCGGGTGTCTCGCAGACCGTGGCCAGCGGCTTCGCCATCTTCGGCACCTACGGCGTCAACGGAAACTCACAGTCCGTCAACGGCATCCGCACCGACTCCGCGAACTTCTTCATCGACGGCGTGGACAACAAGGACAACGGCGGCGGCGGTAACAACTTCGTCAATATCTCGCCCGACTCCCTGCAGCAGTTCCGCAACGTCGCCTCCAGCTACGATGCCAGCTACGGCGGCACCTCCGGCGCAACCGTCTCGGTGGCCATCAAGAGCGGCGGCCGCGACTTCCACGGCAGCGCCTATGAGTACCTCCGCAACGACGCCGTGCAGGGCTACCCCTTCCGTCCGCTCAGCGCCACCCAGACGCCCGTCAAGGCGCCGCTGCGTTACAACGACTTCGGCTACACCATCGGTGGTCCCGTCTGGATCCCCGGCCTCTTCAACGACAGCCGCGAGAAGCTCTTCTTCTTCGCCGCCCAGGAGTACAAGCGCCTGCGCACCTCCACGGTGACGAACATCACCGTCCCCACGCCGGCGGCCATCGCGACCGCCATCGCCGGAGGCTCCACCGCAACCGGCCGCGCCCTCGCCGCAACCGTCCTCACCGACCCCAGCGGCAACTACCGCTATCTCAGCCTCGGCAACAACAACCAGTCCGAGTACCTGGTCAAGGTCGACTACAACCTGAACGAGAAGAACCAGATCAGCGGTCACTTCGTGCACGACAACGTGCTGAACGTCGGCAATCCAACCAACTTCGTCATCTATGACCGCACCATCCCCGGCCTGACCTCCTCGCTGCAGTGGACTCACACCTTCAACGCGAAGACAGTGAACATTGCGACTGGCTCCTACTCCGGAAACATCATCAACGAGGGTGGAAACATCCGTGCGAACTCGCAGTTCACCGGTGCCAAGATCCTCCGTTCCGACTTCGGACTCACCTATGCGACGCTCTACAACGCCTCGCCCATCATCCCCCAGATCACCATCACCAACTACAGCAACCCCGGCGTCACTCCGCGGCAGTTCGATAACTCCCAGCGCATCTACGCGCTGAAGGACGACTTCTCCCGCATCCTCGGCAACCACTCCGTCAAGATCGGCGCCTACTTCTGGCGCGCTCGCAAGAACCAGACGGCGCCCCCGCAGTTGAACGGTGCCTTTACCTTCACCAGCCTGTCCAATCTCGTCAATGGCAACTTCGCCAGCTACACCGAGGGAAGCAACACGCCCCAGGTCCAGGCGCGCTTCTCACAGTTCGAGACCTACGTGCAGGACGACTGGACCGTGAACCGCCGTCTGACCGCGAACATCGGTCTACGCTGGCAGTTCATGCCGCCCATCGCAAGCTGGCCCGGTAACACCGCCTTCTTCGACCCGAACTACTACGATCCGACCAAGGCCGCGACCATCAACCCCACAACCGGTCTCATTACCTCGGCGCCCGCTCCCTACAACGGCCTCATCCTGCCGGGCAACGGCTTCTCCGACAAGGCCAAGCAGGTCGTCGCGCCTGCGGTCTACAACAATCCCCAGGTCCAGGCGCTCTTCCACGGTCTGCCCGCCGGCATCATCAACAACACCTACAACACCTTCGCACCGCGCGTTGGATTCGCCTACGACGTAACCGGCAAGCAGGAGACCGTGGTTCACGCCGGGTACGGCATGTCCTACGAGCGCGTCGAAGGAAACTACATCTACGGCGCAGCCTCCCAGTTGCCCTTCGTCGCCGTCGCTTCGCTGGCCAGCGCGGGCAATGCGGATAACCTCGGCAGCATCGGCATCAACAGCTCCGCGCCGAACAACATCAGCAACTCGGCCGCCCGCAACCTGGCCCCGCCACGCATTCACAACTACAGCATCGGCGTCCAGCAGAAGGCCTTCAGCAACACCTCGCTGGAGCTGAACTACGTCGGCTCGCGTTCCACGAACCTCACCTGGCTCAAGGACCTCAACCAGGGAGCAGCCGGCACCGAAGCCGCAAACCCCGGGATCGCACGCAATGCTCTCCGGCCCTACAAGGGATACGGCGAGATCCTGCAGTACACCAACGGTGCGCACTCCAATTACAACTCGCTCCAGGCGCGCATGCAGACCCGCTTCAAGAGCGGTGGTCTCGTCACCCTCTCCTACACCTGGTCGCAGTCGCTCACCTACGGTTCCGCCTACAACTACCAGCCGCAGGACAGCACCAACCTTGCCGGCGACTATGGTCCGGCCAGCTTCAACCAGCCCAAGATCTTCGTCGCCAGCTACGTCTATCCCATCCCGTTCTGGCAGCATGAGCACGAGTGGTACAAGCAGGCTCTAGGCGGCTGGCAGGTCTCAGGCCTCACCCGCATCGCCAACGGTCTGCCCATCAACGTCATCCAGGCCTCCGGACAGTCGGTCGCCGGCAACCTGGTCACCACCGCCAGCGTCGCCCAGCGTCCCAACCTGGTCGGCCCCCGCTATGTCCATAACGGCAACGGCAAGCAGTACCTCGACCCCAACGCCTTCGCAACACCGGCGGCGGGAACCTACGGCAATCTCCACTACGACGACACCAAGGGACCTCTGTTCAACAACTGGGATGCCGCTCTCCAGAAGAACTTCAAGGTCGCTGAAAAAGTTGGTGTAGAGTTCCGCGCGGAGATGTTCAACGTCCCCAATCACCTCTCGCCCTTCACCGTGAACTCGACGCTTGGCGCAAGCACCTTCGGTCAGGTAGCGACCGCAACCGATGCCCGCACCATGGAGTTCGTCCTGCGCCTCAACTTCTAACCCGCTTCCATCACCCTGGAGGGCCCGATGTTCGCATCGGGCCCTTACTTTTTCGATTCGCTTTCTGGCAGTGACGGAGGATCATCATGAAGAAGTTCGTACTCACACTCGCAGCCGGATTCTTGTTCGCATCGCCCGCGTGGGCCGCGCAAAAGATCCATGTCCTCATCCTCGATGGCGAGAGCGCCGCCTCCTACCATAAGTGGGCCGCCGAGACGCCCGTCCTCAAGAAGGAGCTCGACGAGGCCGGTCTCTTCGACGTCGATATCCTCACCGCGCCTCCCGCGGGCGGCGACTTCAGCCAGTTTCACCCCGACTGGAGCAAGTACGGCGTCATCGTCCTCAACTACGATGCCCCCGACGAACGCTGGTCTCCGCAGATCAAAGAATCGTTTGAGAAGTACATGAACGCCGGCGGAGGACTCGTCACCGTCCACGCCGCCGACAACGCCTTTCCCAAATGGAAGGCCTATAACGACATGATCGGTGTCGGCGGATGGCGCGGACGCACCGAGGAAGCCGGCCCCCACTGGATCTGGAAGGACGGCAACCTTACCGAGGACGAGAAGCCCGGACGAGCCGGTGTCCACGGAAACCGCATTCCCTTCCTCGTCACCGCACGCAACACCACCCACCCCATCATGCGCGGCCTTCCCGCAACGTGGATGCACCAGGGCGACGAGCTCTACGCCAACCTCCGCGGCCCCGGCAAGATGACCGTCCTCGCCACCGCCTACTCCGACCCCAGGAACCACGGCACCGGAGACGATGAGCCCATGGTCATGGTCTCGCAGTTCGGCAAGGGACGCGTCGTCCACACCACATGGGGACACGACGTCTTCGCGCTCAGCTCAACCGATGCCGTCGTCATCTTCAAGCGCAGCGTCGAGTGGGCCGCGACCGGCAAGGTCACCCAACCCGTTCCCCCAACCTTCCCCACCGCAAACACGGTCACCTTCCGCGCGGACCTCGCCGCCATGGATCCCAACGCCGACAAGGGCGTCAACGGCTTCGACCTCACACCCCCCGTGCGTCCGGCGCGCCCTGCTCCGGAGCCGCCCGCCGCCAGGTAATCAGCGTGGGCTGACAGGCGGCTTCACCCACCTGTCGGCCCACTGCAGAAAGTACTTGATGTTCGGCGCGTCCGTGTGTCCACCATCATGCTGACGCCAAGCCAACTGCCCATCCAGCAGCCCTGTATTGACCGGCGGCATCTGCGCAGTGCGGTAGTCTTCCGTCACACCCAGATCCTGAGCCCCCAGCAGGCGATAGACCGGCTGCGCCGCCACGGTCGCCATATAGCTCCCCTGCTGATCGAGCCATTTGGCGTCCCCCCGCTCCGGAATCCCATAGCTGATAAACGTCAACCGCGGTGCGCAAAGCACAATCAGTTCATGCGCATCCACCGCAAAAGCCGCAACACCGGAGCAGCACGAAAGCAGAAGCGCGCGGAGGGAGCGTTGCGAAGGGCGCATGAAAAACTCCGGAGGCCTATTTCTTTTGGCCGCAAAATAAAGAGCAGCATAGACCACCGAGGCAACACAGGCAAGCACCTTCCGCCAAACCTGCAAGGTAAAGCTCGCGCGGAGGCACCGGTTAGCGGCCAGCAGACTCCGCAACCGCAACACGTGTCGTCTCGGTATAATCCGGCTCTGTTTCTTTTCTGCGTCGAACAATAGCGCTGAGCCAAGGCGGCTCGCTTCATCCCGAAGAACACCTGCTCCAAGGAGATTCTGATGACCTCCCTGCCCCGTCTCTTGCTGGCATGCGCCGCTCTCACCGCCTCAGCCTGCGCCCAGCAGTACACCCTCCCCCTCTGGCCCCACGGCAATCCCGAACCCACCACCATCACCGGCCCCGAAACCGACCCCACTACGGACGCCAACCGCATCGTCTCCGGAAAAGTAACGATTCGCGTTACCAATGTGAGCAAGCCACTGCTCTCCGTCTACCAGCCCGATGCCGCACACAACACAGGCGCGGCAGCCCTCGTCTTTCCCGGCGGAGCTTACATCCGGCTCGCCTACAACATCGAGGGCACCGAAGTCTGCGAGTGGCTGAACTCCCTCGGCGTCACCTGCCTCCTCGTCAAGTACCGCGTCCCCCAGCAGGGACACTACCCCGAGAACGTCGAGGACCTCGAAGACGCCCAGCAGGCCATGCGCATCGCCCGCACCCACGCCAGAGAGTGGCACATCGACCCCGACCGCATCGGTGCCATCGGCTTCTCCGCAGGAGCACACCTCGCCGCCGCGCTCAGCACCCATGCGGACTTTCAGGGCAGCAACGTGCCACCATCCACCATCGACGCCAAACCGAACTTCCAGATGCTCCTCTACCCCGGCTGGCTGAACGGCTCCGGGGGCAAGGTCAATCCCACCGTGCAGCCCACCCCCACCACGCCTCCCACCTTCCTCATCATGGCAGAGAACGACTACACCGCACACGTCGAGAACGCACTCGTCTACTTCCAGGCCTTGAAGGACGCGAAGGTCCCCGCCGAACTGCATCTCTTCACGCAGGGTGGCCACGGCTTCGGCCTTCGCCCGACAGACCTCCCCATCTCCCGCTGGCCCGCCCTCGCTGCGGACTGGCTGAAGACCATCCATATCCTCGGCACTCCAGGCCCCATCGGCAGGCCCTAACGCACGCTGCGCGCCCATGCCCGAGGGCACAAGCGCGCAGAGTCGTAGAGCGTGAAACAGGTTTAGAGCTTGGCCGAGTAGATCGCACGCATCAGCAGGTTCTCGATCTGCTCCTGCTTGCCCGAGCGTGGCTTCGGGTTGATGCCATCCGCCAGCGCCTTCGCCGCAATCTCATCCAGGCTCATCTTACCGGAGAGCATGGCCGCTGCGTCGGGCTTGCTCCAGCCCGCATAGCGCTCCGTCAGCAGAGCATCGTAACGGCCATCCTCAATCAGCTTCGCCGCCGTCAGGAACGCACGCGTGCAGATATCCACGCCGCCCACATGAGCGTGGATCATGTCCTCCGCCGTAAAGCTCTGGCGCCGCACCTTCGCATCGAAGTTGCATCCGCCCTTGCCCAGCCCGCCCGCCTTGATGACGTGATACATCGACATCGTCATCGTCCACAGGTCGTTCGGGAACTGATCCGTATCCCAACCCAGCAGCGCATCGCCGCGGTTGATATCGAGCGAACCCAGCACGCCCAGGCTGCCCGCCGTGGCGATCTCATGCTCGAAGCTGTGCCCCGCGAGCGTCGCATGGTTCGCCTCGAGATTCAGCTTCACCTCGTTCTCCAGCCCAAACCGCTTCAGGAAGCCATACACCGTGGCCGCATCGAAGTCGTACTGGTGCGACGTAGGCTCCTTCGGCTTCGGCTCAATCAGAATCTGCCCCTCGAAACCGATCGTGTGCTTGTACTCCACCACAAGCGTCAGGAACCGCCCCATCTGCTCAAGCTCCTGCTTCATATTCGTGTTCAGCAGCGTCTCGTACCCTTCCCTGCCGCCCCACAACACATAGTTCGATCCGCCCAGCTTCTTCGTCACGTCCATGCAGTTCTTCACCGTGGCCGCGCACCACGCAAAGACATCGGGGTCCGGGTTCGTCGAAGCACCGGCCATGAAGCGCGGATGCGAGAACAGGTTCGCCGTACCCCACAGCAGCTTCGTCGACGACGTCTCCATCTTCTCCGCGAAGTAGTCCGCGATCACATGCAGGTTCTTCAGCCCCTCGGCCAGCGTATCCCCCGCAGGAGCGACGTCCGCATCATGGAAGCAGAAGAACGGAAGATCAAGCACACGGAAAAGCTCAAACGCGGCATCGGCCTTTACCTTCGCCTGCGCAATCGGATCGCCCGCACCCATCCACGGACGTTCGATCGTCGGTCCGCCAAACGGATCGCTGCCGTTCATCGCCAGCGAGTGCCAGTAAGCCACCGCAAAGCGCAGATGGTCCTTGAGCGGCTTGCCCAGCACGACCCTCTCGGCATCGTAGTACTGATAGGCGAGCGCGTTCTCGCTGGATGGGCCTTCATACTTCACGGTTTCGAACTTGCTGAACACGGTTTCCAAAATCGTTCCTCCTGAATAAAGCGCAAACGGATAAAAGCGCGAACGCCATCCCTTGGAACCGTTGCAGCGCGATGCGCCTCCGACAGTGTCCTCAGGTGCGGGCGAGACGAATTATTTTTATCACGAAAACATATCCCGGGACTACACCATGCACCGCTACGTCTTGCGAACCCGCTTCACCGCAGCCGTCTTCTTCGCGGCCACTTTCTTCGGCGCACGGTCCGACTTCTGGTTGCTGTGCGATGCCCGGTAGTACCCCGAATGCCGCTGCAACACCACCGCAGCCGCACCCCGCAACAACGCCAGTTCACCATCCCCGCACCGCACCAGGGCAGGCGCGGATTGGGTCAGCAGACCAACCCCGCACTCACGCTCGATGATGTCCTTCACCATGTCCCAGTAAATGGTGATATCCCCAGCAAAAAGAATCACATCCGGCGACAGCGCCGCGTTGATCGTACGCAGTCCGCGCCCGATCGAAACGCTCTGCCGCTCGATCGCCGTATGCGCGGCCGCATCGCCATTCACCGCCAGCCGGATCAGCTCGCTCATCGTGATCCCACCCGCATGCGGCACCAGCTCCTGGTAGTACCGGATCGCCGCCCGCGACGAGGCAAACATCTCCCAGCACCCATAGTGTCCGCATCCGCACTGCGGCCCGTTGGGGTCCACGCAGATATGTCCAAACTCCCCCGCAAGCCCCTTCCGTCCCAGCACCAGCCGTCCCTCCGCCAGCACCGCCGCGCCGACACCCTCGGAGATCGCCACCAGGATCGCATTCCGAACCCCATCCACATGCCCGAACCAAAGCTCCGACAGCAGGCACGCGTTGGCATCGTTCTCCAGCTCCACCCGCAGCTTCAGCCGCTTCGAAAGCGTGCCGGACACGTCATAGTCGAGCCAGTCCAGATTCGGCACCAGCATCAACCGGTTCGTCTCCGGATCGATCCGCCCCGGAACGCTCAACCCCACACCCTCAAACCGATGCCGCGGAAACTGCTCCCGCAGCCTCTCCATCCCCGACGCAATCGCCTCGATGCTCTGCTCCACATTCGAAGCCAGAGGCACCAGCGTCCGCGTCAGGAATCGCCCATTCAGATCGATCACCGCGATCACCGCCTGCGTCGGCCTTACATCCGCCACCAGCATCACCAGCGAATCGTTCAGCGACAGCATCGTGGGCCGGCGTCCGCGCGCCGTCTTCACCACCGCACCTTCGCGAATCCACCCCTCCCGCAGCAACTGGTCCACGATCGAAGACACTGTGCTCGGCTGTAGCCCTGAAGCCCTCGCCAGCTCCACCCGCGCAATCGGCTGCATCTCCCGCACCCGCTCCAGGATCACATCGCGATTGATATCCCGCGTCAGCTCCGTGGAGGCAACCTCCACATACGCAAGCTCACGCACCGCACGCACCCGCAGCCTCTGCCCGCTCGCCTTCATCGCGTACCGTCCGCGTTCATTTGCGAGAACCGTTTGAAAGAATGCATGTTCTCTATCGATTCCATAGACAATTCAGGGCCCTGGCCTGTTCATTTGATTTCCCACGTTATCACGAAATAAATGAAGATCGCCGCGCAGACAAACAAGCCAGGCCCGCCCTCCGGCACAACGCGACACGTCGCCGCCACACGCGGAGGCTCAATCGAAAGTAGGAGTTACCTCTACACCGCTGTGAGGGCGACAGCCTGTATCCGCCTCTCTATAGTTTCGCTTGGCTCCAAACGAGACATTCAGAGGTACGCATGCATTCTTCACGCCGGCAACGGTCGATCTTTTTCGCTGCCATCTGGGCACTTGCCCTGATCATCGCCAGCGGCCCCCTCTTCGCCCAGGCTCCCACGGGAACCATCGAAGGAACCATCACCGATCGCAACGGGTCGATCGTGGCCAACGCCCACATCAGCCTCGTCAGCCGCGCCACCGGGGTCCATCGCGAACTCGCCGGAACCGCCAACGGACGCTTCCGCTTCTCCGCCCTTCCCGTCGGCGAGTACTCCATCACCATCGACTCCACCGGCTTCGCGCCATTCCTTGAAGATGCCATCCAACTCACCGTCGATGGCACCATCCGCATCGACGCCGTCGTCGTCCCCGCAACGTTGCAACAGTCCGTCGTCGTTCACGCCGGCACCGAGAACATCGATCTCGCCACCAACACCCTCGGCAAGACCGTCACCCAGCGCGAGATCGTCGATCTCCCCCTGAACGGCCGGAACTTCGCCCAGCTCGGCCTCCTCCAGACCGGTGTCGCTCCCCTCACCTCCGGCCTGCTCACCGAAGGCGGCTCCCTTCGCGCCGGCCAGTCCTACGTCGTCAACGGACAGCGACCCGAAGCCAACAACTTCATCCTCGACGGAGCCCAGAACGTAGACCGCATGGACGGCGGCTTCGCCCTCCGCATCCCCATCGACGCCCTCCAGGAGTTCCGCATCCTCACCGCAACCGCCTCGCCCGAATACGGCGGCAACATCGGCTCCATCACCACCATCGTCACCAAGAGCGGCACCCCGCACTATCACGGCACAGTCTATGAGTTCTTCCGCAACGACATCCTCGACACCCGCAACTACTTCTCGCAGGGCGTAGAGCCACTCAAACAGAATCAATACGGCGTCACCGTCGGCGGTCCAGCCCTCGGCAAGCGCCTCTTCTTCTTCAGCTACTACGAAGGCCTCCGCAACCGTGCCGGCATCACCACCTCCGCCACCGTCCCCACCGCCGCCCAGCAGGCCGGAGACTTCTCCGCCAACGCCACGCCTCTGCTCAACTTCGCGGCCGGCGGCACCCCCTTCCCCGGAGGCAAACTGCCTGCGGGCGCCCTCAGCCCCGTCGGCCTCAACGTAGCCAGGTTCTACTACGCCGGCAACACCTCACCCTCCGTCTACACCAGCACCCTCGTCGGAACCAACAACTACGACCAGACCGGCCTCCGCCTCGATCTCCATCACACCGACGCCGACTCCTACTTCCTGCGCTACTCCTACTTCACCGGCTTCAACCTCAACCCCATCTCCGTCCGCGGCTCCGACCTCCCCGGCTTCCCCACCCGCGACGACTACGCCGTCCACTCCGCCGTCATCGGCAACACCCACCTCTTCGGCGCGCACATGAGCAACAACGTGCAGACCTCGTTCTTCCGCTACGGCTTCCTCTTCGACCAGCGCCTCAACCAGAACGGCCCACGCACCCTCGGCTTCAACTACGACTCCGCCTCCGCCATCGGCCAGGGACCGCCCTTCTTCAACCTCAGCGGCTACTCGCCCGTCGGCGGAGCCATCACCGGCCCACGCACCTCCGTCCAGAACACCTACGAGGTCTCCGACACCCTCTCCCTCTCGCACGGCTCCCATCTCCTGCGCTTCGGCGGAGACTTCGTCCGCAACCAGTTCAATCTCTTCCAATCCGTAGCCCCCAACGGCTTCTTCGTCTTCGCCTCCTCCTTCCCCACCAACGACGCCTTCGCCAACCTGCTCCTCGGCGCGCCCGTCCTCTTCTACCAGGGCCTCGGCAGCTTCGATCGCGGCGTCCGTCACTGGGGCCTCGCCGCCTTCGCCACCGATGAGTACCGCGTCGCCCCGCGCCTCACCATCAACGCAGGCCTCCGCTACGAGATCATCAACCCCAACACCGAGATTCACGACCGCCTCAACGCCTTCGTCCCCGGCCAGCAGTCCACCAAACATCCCGAAGCCCCCGTAGGCCTCCTCTACCCCGGCGACACCGGCATCGGCAAAGGCATCGCCAAAACCGACTACCTCGGCTTCGGCCCGCGCGTCGGCTTCGCCTGGGATACCTTCGGCACCGGCAAAACCTCCATCCGCGCCGCCTACGGCATCTTCTACGACCCCTTCTCCAACGGCTCCAACGTCACCGCGCAGGGTCCCATCTCGTCCCTGCCCTACGCCCAGTTCGTCCAGATCTCCGGACAGGTCAACTTCGCCGCCCCCTACACCGGCCGCACCGTCCCCCAGCCCAACACCTTCACCCAGCCCGCCACCGCCTTCACCATGGACCCCAGGGCCACGCCGTCAAACGCGCAGGACTGGAACCTCGGCATCCAGCAGGATCTCGGCGCGGCCTTCGTCCTCGAAGCCCGTTACGTCGGCACCAAAGGCACCCACCTTCCCCGCAACATCGAGGCCAATCCAGCCGTCTTCGGCCCAGGAGCCACCTCCTCCAATGCCGACCGCCGCCGCCAGTATGCCAACTGCCGCCCCAACAACGGCCCCTGCGACTTCGCCACCGTCGGCGAACTCACCTACGGACAGAACTCCACATACCACGCCGCCCAGGTCTCGGTCTCGCGCAGCTTCCAGCACGGCATCGGCATGAACGTCTCCTACTGGTGGTCCAAGACCCTCGACTATCTCTCCTCCATGAACCTCCAGGGCGCATCCGCCAAGCCCCTCAGCGGAGAAAACGACCTCGCCCAGAATCCCTTCAACCTCAAGGGCGAGCACGGACCCTCGCTCTTCGACGCCCGCAATCGTTTCGTCGCCAGCGTCATCTGGCAGGTGCCCTTCGCCAGCCACACCACCGGCCTCACCCGCGTCCTCCTCAACGGATGGCAGCTCAACGCCATCGCCGTCGCCAACAGCCCCACGCCCTTCACCGTCTACGACAGCACCAACGTCTCGCTCCAGGCAAGCTCGCCTCCCATCTCCGGATACTTCGCCAGCCGCCCCAACCTCATCGGCAATCCAAACCAGGGTCCGCACACCGTCGCCCAGTGGATCAGCCCGTCGGCCTTCCAGCGCCTCAACCCCGCCACGCAGGCCGGACAGTTCGGCAACTCCGGACGCAACGTGGCCCGAGCCCCTGCCTTCACCAACGTCGACGCCTCCGCCGTCAAGGACTTCCTCCTCCACGAGACCACCTCCCTCCAGTTCCGCGCCGAGATGTTCAACGTAGCCAACCACGCCAACTTCGGCGTTCCCATCGCCGACCTCGCCTCGCCCAACTTCGGACGCGTCCTCCAGTCCGGCTCCCCACGCCTCATGCAATTCGCCGCCAAGATCCTCTTCTAACCAAGAGCCAACAGCCAATAACCGGCAAAACAGAAGGACCAAATGCAACCTCCCATGTATCTGCCCGAAGTCGAGAACAACCCCCAACCCGGTCCGCACCGCAACCTCATCGAGCGCACCCGCGAACTCGGGCAGGAGAACTGGCAGATCTGGAACCTCTTCGCCTTCCGCCCCGAGATGACCATCCACATGGGCCGATTCACCCACGCCGTCATGCACGAGGAGGGCCCCATCACCCCGGCCCTCCGCGAACTCATCGCCGCCTACACCTCCTCGCTCAACCACTGCGAGTTCTGCATGCGCTCCCACGCCGCCGTCACAGCCGCACTTCTCGACGAAGCGACGGTCCACGCCGTCCTCACCGATCTCGACACCGCGCCCATCCCCGACGCCGAAAAAGCCCTCCTCCGCTTCACCCGCAAAGTCACCCTCGACTCCGCCCACATCACCCCCGCCGACATGGCCCCGCTCCACGAGCTCGGCTGGGACGACGCCGCCCTCTTCTACGCCATCACCGTAGCCGCCCTCTTCAACTTCTACAACCGCTGGGTCTCGTCGAGCGGCGTCCATGCCGTCTCCCACGAAGGTCACGCGCTCCACGCAGCCAACATCGCCCAGCGAGGCTACATCCGTGCCTAACGAAACCTCCCTCTCCTACCCCGGATGGCGCGTCGCTCTCGCCGCCTTCGTGGGCGTCATGGTCAGCTTCGCCGCCATGGTGCCCTTCACCTTCAGCCTCTTCCTCACCCCTCTGCAGGACGCCTTCGGCTGGAAGCGCGAAGCCATCTCCCGCGCCTTCGCCATCACCGCCCTCACCGTCGCGGCCTGCTCCCCCACCATCGGCACCCTGCTCGACCGTCTCGCCCCCCGCCGCATCATCCTGCCCTGCATCCTCGTCTTCGCCGCAGGCATGGCATCGCTCTCGCTCCTCGGGCCCCACATCGCACAGTTCTACGCCACCTACCTCCTCCTCGGCATCGTCGGCAACGGAACCGCACAACTCGCCTACTCCCGAGCCGTCCTCACCTGGTTCGAGCAGCGTCGCGGCCTCGCCCTCGCCGTCGTCCTCACCGGCAGCGGCACCGGATCCATCCTCCTGCCCATCATCGCCCAGCACGTCATCACCACCCACGGGTTCCGCGCCTCCTACCTCACCCTCGGTGCCATCGCCCTCCTCGGCTTCCCCCTCACCGCACTCCTCGTGCGCAACCGCGCATCCGCATCAACCCCACACCACACCGCCTCCCCCATCCGGATCGGCTCCGTCCTCGGCACGAAGATCTTCTGGCTCATCGCCATCCCCGTCATGCTCTCCGCCCTCAGTCTCAACGGAGCCATCGCCCATCTCGCCGCGCTCCTCACCGGACGCGCCGTCACCCCCGCGAGCGCTGCCATCGCCCTCTCCATGCTCGGCGTCTCCGGCATCCTCGGACGCCTCATCACCGGCCATCTCCTCGACCGCCTCTTCGCCCCCTACGTCTCGCTCGCCGTCCTCCTCGTCGCCGCCGCCGGCATCCTCACCCTCGCCTTCGCCAACACCGCCGCCACCGGCATCCTCGGAGCCTTCCTCATCGGCTTCGGCTCCGGCTCCGAGGCCGACGTCGTCCCCTTCCTCATCGCCAAATACTTCGGACGCACCCGCTTCTCCACCCTCTACGGCCTCACTTGGACCGCCTACGCCGTCGGCGGAGCCATCGGCCCCGTCTTCCTCGGCCACGCCTTCGACCAGTCCAAAACCTATCTCCCCTCCGCCGTCGTCGCGCTCGCAGTCCCCCTCATCCTCGCCGCGATCCTCCAACTCTTCCTCCCCAGATATCCCGAAGCCCTCACAACCGCAAACGCCCCGGTCACCCTCGAACCGGCCCACACCTAAAGGAGTCACCATGCCCCACATCGACCTGCCCAACCTCCCCGGAATCCGCGGCCCCATGGCCTTCCGCCCCGAAACCTCCAAGCCCCTCAACGAGCTCGTCGAAGTCCTCCTCCGCCACCCCAGCTCCCTCACCCCAGGCGAGCGCGAACTCATCGCCACCTTCGTCTCCGCCCGCAACAACTGCCACTACTGCCAGTCCATCCACGGAGCCATCGCCGCCGCCCACCTCGACGGCGACGAAGACCTCGTCCTCTGCGTCAAGACCGACCCCAACAACGCCGCGATCTCCCCCAAACTCAAAGCCCTCCTCGTCATCGCCGGCAAGGTCCAGGTCGACGGCAAGAACGTCACCTCCGAAGACATCGCAGCAGCCCGCAGCGAAGGCGCCACCGACCTCGAAATCCACGACACCGTCCTCATCGCCGCCGCCTTCTGCATGTACAACCGCTACGTCGACGGACTCGCCACCATCCAGCCCCACGACCCCACCCTCTACCGTGAGCGCGGCAAGATGGTCGCCCGCAACGGATACGTCGCCGCCAACCTCACCAACGTCGCAAACCCACCCGCAGAACTGGTCACGAGGTAACAATGCCCCACATCGATCTGCCCGCAGAAATCCCCGGCATCGGCTCCGCCTTCGCCTTCCGTCCCGAGACCGCCAAACCCATGCGCGAGCTCGCCAACATCCTCCTCTTCCAACCCGGCGACCATGCCAGCCTTCCCTCGCGCGACCGCGAGCTCATCGCGGCCTTCGTCTCCTCGCGCAACACCTGCTTCTTCTGCCAGACCAGCCACGGAGCCGCCGCAGCCGCGCACACCGGCGGCAGCCCCGAACTCGTCGCCAGCGTCTGCACCGACCCATCCACCGCCGAGATCTCCAACAAGCTCAAGGCCCTCCTCGTCATCGCCGCCCACGTCCAGGGCGACGCCAAATCCGTCACCCCAGCCATCATCGAGCAGGCCCGCGCCGAGGGAGCCACAGACCTCGAGATCCACGACACCGTCCTCATCGCCGCCGCCTTCTGCATGTACAACCGCTACGTCGACGGCCTGGCCACCTGGCAGCCCCGCAACGAAGCGATGTACGCCACCATGGGCAAACGCCTCGCCACCACCGGCTACGCCGCCCCAGCATAGACACCCCGTATGCTTTTACGGCACGGCATCGGCCGTGCCGTAAAAGCCACCTCCAACCGGAGTAACGCCTAAGTCCTGGGCCCATCCTGCACATACTTCTTATAAGCCGCGATCCAGTCCGTAGTAATCGCCCTCTGCGCCGTCCCCAGATCGATCGTCTGGTTGCAGACCATCTGGTGCAGCCTCTCCTCCAACTGGTCCTTCGCCCGCGCATTCCAGACCCCACCCTGATACGCCTGCGGCCAGAGATTGCGGATATCGTCCGTCCCGCCCAACTGTGGATTCACCAGATAGTCGATCTGGTAGTTCTTCTCCATCCCCGCCGCCGCAATCCCATACTCCTGGAACACCGCATGCTGGATCGAGGCCGGCAAAACCGGGTCCAGGTCGTCATCGTCATCCGCAGCCGAGCAGATCTCGCTCAGCGAAACCGTACGAATCGCCCCCGGCGTCAGCGACAGATTCGGCACACTCCCCACATCCCCACCCGCATGCCTCCCGGACCCACCCCACCACCCAAGCCCCACCGCCGCCAGCAAAAAGCACGCCGCCACCGCCCACCCCACAGACCTCGGACGAGAACCCGCCCCACTCCGCCTCAGCGCCCCCTCAAGACGACGCCGCGCCCCCAAAGAAGCCCTCGCCTCCCCGCCAAAGATCGCCCCCACCTCATCCATCGTCCGCCGTGCCGAAGCCACCCGCTCCCCACACGCCGCGCACTCCGCCACATGTCCCCGCATCCTGTCCGCCTCGGCCGGTGAGGCCTCGCGATCCAGCAACCGCAGCACGTCTTCGTCCGAAAGATGCATCCTCTACCTCCCTCCCGCGCGTTCCAGCCGAGCCATCGAACGCGCCAGCGAAGCCGCCACCGACCCCAGCGAGATCCCCACGATCTTCGCAATCTCCCGGTACCTTAGCCCATCCGCCCTCAGCCGCAGACACCTCTGGTCCACCAGCGGCAGCGCCCCCAGCGCCGCCTGCAACCGCGCATGCCTCTCCCCAAACAGAGCCATCTCCTCCGGCCCCGGCCTCTCATCGAAACACTCGACCGTCTCGGCAACCTCCACCGTCTTCCGGTACCGCTTCTTCAGCGCCAGGTTATGCACCACCTGGTACAGCCACCCCTTCAGATTCTCCCGAGACCCCTGCTTCCGTAGATGCTGGAACAGCGCAAGAAACGTCTCCTGCACCACATCCTCCCCATCCTGCACCGGAATCCCGAAGCTCACCGCATACGACAGCAGCCGCGTCCCCAGCAGGTCGAACAGGTCCAGCACCTCGTCCTCCAGCCCCTCCGCCTCCCGGGGAACACAAAGCTCGATCACCGGATTGGCAGGAAACGAAGACATAGGAAGTGCAACCAGTATGCAATAAACACACCGGCGCAGGCCAAGCCTCCCATCCCCGCATAAAACCCGCCCCAGCCAAAAAAACCTGAACAAAAATCGCCCCGCAGGGATATACAAACAGACACCCGAAGCCGCCATCTCCCGAACGCCTCGCCCGATCTGTTTCGGCGCACGAACTAAATCGCTTCACCACGCATAGGACCAACAGATGCCCTCCAGCTTCCGCCTCGCTCTCGTCTCCTTCGCCCTCTGCCTCTCCGCGCTCGCCCAGACCCCCACCGGCGAAATCCGCCTCCGTCTCAAGGACCGCGCCGGACTCCCCACCGCCGCCCAGGGAACCCTCACCGGCCCCACCTCCAGCCACACCCGCACCATCGAAGTCGCCCCCGACGGCACCCTCGACATCCCGCAGCTCCCCTTCGGCATCTACCAGCTCCACCTCGCCGGACAGACCCTCGAGATCGCCGTCCAGTCCCCGCGCCCCATCGAGCGCTCCCTCACCACCGCCCTCCCCGGCCTCTCCACCACCGTCAACGTCGTCGCCTCCACCCCCATCGGTGCCCTCGACATCCCCCTCGCCGACGTCCCCACCCCCGTCCAGACCCTCGACGCCCGGACCCTCCAGGACACCAACGCCATCGACCTCACCGACGCCATGAAGCGCCGCCTCAACGGCGTCTACGTCAACGAGAACCAGAACAATCCCTTCCAGCCCGACCTCAACTATCGCGGCTACACCGCCTCGCCCCTCGTCGGAGCACCCGCCGGCCTCTCCGTCTACATGGACGGCGTCCGCCAGAACCAGCCCTTCGGAGACGTCGTCCCCTGGGACCTCATCCCTAAAATCGCCATCCAGTCCATGGAACTCATCCCCGGCTCCGACCCCGTCTACGGCCTCAACACCCTCGGCGGAGCCATCGCCATCCAGACCAAATCCGGCCTCACCAACCGCGGCGTCTCCGTCAATGCCTACGGCGGCTCCTTCGGACGCCGCGCCGTCGACATGGAACTCGGCACCGGCAAAGGCCCATGGAACCTCTTCGCCGCCGGCACACTCTTCCACGAAGACGGCTGGCGCGTCCAATCCCCCTCCAGCGTCAAACAGTCCTTCGCAAAACTCGCCTACAACGCAGGCAACACCGCCTTCTCCCTCTCCGGCGGCTACGCCATCAACAACCTCATCGGCAACGGCACGCAGGATATCCGCGCCATCAACCGCACCGTCGGCCTCAACCACGGCTACAACAGCGTCTACTCCATCCCCGACGACACCTACCAGCACTCGCCCTTCCTCACCCTCAATGCCAGCCAGTCCCTCCGCCACGGCATCGCCATCAACCTCAACGCCTACGTCCGCTACACCCGCACCAACACCTCCAACGGCGACATCAACGACGATTCCTTCACCGAGTCCCTCTACACCCTCAGCAACACCGACAAGAACACCCTCACCAAGGCGGGCATCCCCTTCCCCACCACCCCCATCAACGCCGCCAACACGCCCTTCCCCTATCTCCGCTGCCTGGCCGCCGCCATCGCCCTCACCTCCGGAATCACCACCGCGGAACCCGCCGAGAAATGCAACGGCGTGGACACCGACACCGTCAACCGTCAGCACGCCTACGGCACCACCGCAGCCCTCGCCTGGAACACCGCGCACAACAAGCTCAGCGTAGGCGCAGGCTTCGACCGTGGCGGACTCACCTTCATCCAGAACGCGCAGTGGGGCTACCTCAACCCCGACGGCCTCACCATCACCCGCGTGCCCGCCTTCGATGACGGCAGCGAAGTCGGCGATGACGGCACGCTCGACGACAGCCGCGTCAATCTCCACGGCGTTACCACCACCCCCAGCTTCTACGTCACCGACACCCTGAGCTGGAAAAAGTGGGTCTTCAACGCCGGTGGACGCTACAACCACACCGACGTCGACAACCACGACCGCCTCCCCCGTGCAGTCTCCGGACGCCCCGGACTCACCGCCGACAACAAGTTCCAGCGCTTCAACCCCACCGCTGGCGTCGTCTTCAAGCCCAACACGCTCCTCAACGCCTACTTCGACTACGGAGAATCCAGCCGCGCCCCCACCTCCACCGAACTCGGATGCGCCGACCCCAACTTCCCCTGCTCGCTGCCCAACGCCCTCGTCAGCGATCCGCCCCTCAAACAGGTCGTCAGCCGCACCTTTGAGTTCGGTGTCCGTGGCAATCCGGACGGACGCATCCGCTACGCCGCCGGCTTCTTCCACACCATCAACAATGACGACCTGCTCTTCGTCGCCTCCCAGCAAACCGGCTTCGGCTACTTCCAGAACTTCGGCAAAACCCGCCGCCAGGGCGTCGAAGCGTCCACCAGCGCCCAGTTCCGGAAGATCGGCGCAGGCATCGAATACACCTTCCTCCAGGCCACCTATCAGAGCACCCAGGTCATCGAGGCCGACAGCAACAGCAGCAACAGCAACGCGACCGGCGGCGAAAAGGGCGTCACCGACGGCGGACTCATCACCATCGTCCCCGGCGACAACATCCCCCAGGTCCCCCAGCACCTCCTCAAGGTCTACACCGACTACCACCCCCTCAAAAAGCTCGCCGTCAGCGCCGACCTGCAGGCCATCGGCAGCTCCTTCGTCAAAGGAAACGAAAACAACCTCCATCAGCCCGACGGCCAGTATTACCTCGGCAGCGGCAAGGTCCCTGCCTACGGCGTGGTCAACCTCGGCGCACGCTACACCTTCAGCCCCCACTACCAGCTCTTCGCCGAGATCAACAACCTGCTGAACCAGCGCTACTACACCACCGGCCAGCTCGCCACCTCCCCCTACAACGACAGCGGAGCCTTCGTCGCCCGCGAGTTCGCCCCCTACCCCAGCGGAGACTACCCCGTCCGCAACACCACCTACGTCTCCCCAGGAGCCCCCATCACCGTCTTCGGAGGCATGAAGGTCTCCTTCGGCAGCCACTAAACCCAGCCCTAACCTTCCAGAGCCCCAAGGCTTGAGCCTTGGGGCTCACAGGATCGCCCGGAATCTGGGCTTTAGCCCCTGGGGTATGCTCTCCTGCCCTGGCCTCAACCGTCTCCACGACACCCATTCGCACCGAGCACTCAAATCACCACGAAATGACCACAAAATCCATACAATCTCCCACGTTTTACCGTCCAAAAAACTACAGGTAAAACCCGAAGAAAACCGAAGAAACACCCATAAAACCCAAAGAAACGCCACGAAAGCCCACAAAACCCAAAGTTGAATATTTTCAACAACATACAGGCGTGGCAAAACAACGAAAAGGTGTGGTGAGATCGACACACGTTAACCCGAAAGTTAACGTGTGTCTGAAAATTGGACTGACCAATCGCTAATGCGTCAGGTGACTCGGCATCGCCGCAGCTTCCTCAAACTGCCCCGACGCCGTCATCTCCGCAAGCTGTTCCATCGCCTCCCGGATCATGTTCGCGGCCTGCGCAAACGCCTCCGGAGCCAGGCAAATCGTGACCGGCCCCACACTCAAATGGATCGAACGGCATCCACACAGGTTGATACGGCCAAGCCCAGTACGTTCGGCAAGAGTGACATTGAACTCATCCATGCTGTACTCCTTCTGTATCGCAAACCGTGCGAAACCATAAGCTCGCAGCTCTCAACTCATAGAAAATAAAAGTAAAACCCGAAACCAACCACGAGCCTTTGCCCGACTCGTCCTCGGCAACGGGTCTCAGCTAGACGCCGCGCTTCGCGTAATACTCCGCCACCTGGTTCGAGTTGAACTCGAATGGAACATGGCTCGTATCCGGAATCGAAAGCAGGACGCCCCGATTCGTCGCATTCTGGTCCGGAACCTGCAGAAAGGAAGGCAGCGGAAGCCGTGGACTCTCCCGGGCCTGCAGCGTAGCCGCCATCTGGCTCGCCCGCGGCAACAGCAGGATCGTCGCGCCCGGACGAAGGATCATCGACCCGATCGTCTCGCGCCTCCCATCCACCTGCACATGCCCATGCGACACAAGCTGCCGCGCCGCCGCCATGCTCCGCGCAAACCCCAGCCGGAACACAACATTGTCCAGACGCCGCTCCAGCAGCCCAATCAGAGCCTCGATCCAGTTCTTCGGCTGCAGGCTCTTGGCCTTGCGCACAAAGTGCCGCATTTGCTCCTCGCGCAAGTCATAGTGAAACAAGAGCTTCTGCTTCTCTCGAAGCTGCACGCCAAACTGCGAAAGCTTCGCCTTGCGCCTCTGCCCATGCTGTCCAGGAGGATAATTCCTCTTCTCCAGCGCCCCAGGCTTGCCCAGACCGGGCAACTCCAGACCCAGCGCACGCTGGATCTTCCATTTCCTTCTCTGACTCATGCTGCGATCTCCAATCTCCCGAGACCTGCGGTGCTTCGCCAAAAGACAGCCGCAGAACTCAGTCCTTGAATATAAGACTAGATCAGTCCGATATCCCGGTCAACCATGAAATGAGCGGCTTGCAAAACAGGAGGGCCTCCCTCGTTGTCTTTTTTGGCGAAGCACGAGAGAGGCCCGAGATCGTCAACCCGAAGGCTGGGACCACCCCCATGATAGACGACCCATCCAGCCACAAACCCGGGTGCCCCTCATCTCGACTTTGAGATGTGGGTTCGTCCATCGCAACGAGGTCTTTGGACGCCCACCACGCACCCCACCCAAGGAAACGACTTCATCGTCCCAATATCGCGGTCCAACCAATTCATGCTAGCCTTTCATGGCCAAAGCGAGGGCCCCACGCCCTGCACTGAAAAACAAAGGAAAACCATGACTCACCCCATCTGGCCACGCCGAAAATTCTTAGAAACTACCGGAAAAGGTCTGGCCACTTTGCCCTTCATGGCCTCCCTTCCTCTGCCCGCTGAAGCCCAAAAGCCCCGCAAGCCGACCGAATCCCACGAACCAACAGGACCCGCCGTTCACCTCAACGTCCGCGATCTCGGCGCACTCGGCGACGGTAAAACGAAGGACACCCTCGCCCTCCAGCAGGCGCTCGACCGATGCAGCGTCTTTGGCGGCGGCGAAGTCGTCGTCCCAGCAGGCGACTATCTCACCGGAGCCCTCCTCCTGCACTCCAACACCACCCTGCGCCTCGAAGACGGCGCCACCCTCCTCGGCTCGCCCGACATCGCCGACTATCCCATGACACAGGTCCGCTGGGAAGGCCGCTGGATCAAGGGCTACGGAGCCTTCCTCTCCGCGCAGAACGCCGAAAACGTCACCATCCTCGGCAAGGGCAACGTCACCGCCAGCCCCGCGATCAAGGGCCGCATCCGCAACGCCGACGGCTCCCCCTTCGTCTACAGCCGCCAACCCGGAGCCTCGAACCTAGCCCGCCAGGACATCATCCGCAACCCCGCCCTCATGGAGTTCACCCACTGCAAGAACCTCCTGGTCCAGGACATCGTCACCCAGGGCAACGACATGTGGTCCATCCACCCCGTTTACTGCGAGAACGTCACCTTCAAAAACGTCATCATCCGCAGCGGAGCCGACGGCATCGACGTCGACTCCTGCCGGCATGTCGTCATCGACGGCTGCCAGTTTGACACCCGCGACGACTGTATCTCGTTGAAAAGCGGACGCGGCATGGAAGGCAACACCATCGCCGTCCCTTGCGAAGACGTCCGCATCTCCAACTGCACCTTCACCGACGCCACCTGGGCCTGCATCGGCATCGGCAGCGAGACCTCCGGCGGCATCCGCAACGTCCTCGTCGAACACTGCAAATGCCTCGGCGCCCGCACCCACGCCATCTACATCAAGAGCCGCCCAGGCCGCGGAGCCTTCATCGAGAACATCACCATGAACGACCTCGAGGTCTCGAACGCTAAGCTCGGCTTCCTCCGGCTCAACTTCCTCAACAGCGGCCTGCAGGATCCCTACCCTGTCCCCGGCCTCGACGGCATCCCCACCGTCCGCAACTACACATTCACCAACATCCGCGTCACCGACGTCCCCGTGCTCGTCACCGCCAACGAGATCCACCCCGACAAACCGCTGGACGGCCTCACTATCCGCAATGTCACGGGCACCTGCGAAAAAGGCCTGTTGCTGGCCAATATGAAGAACGTTCACCTCAGCCAAATCAAGGTCACCGGCTTCACCGGCCCTCTCATCAGCACCTACAAGGTCACTGGCACCGGCCTCACGGGAGCCGCCCCTCTCGAAGCCCCCAAGGTCTCCGGCCTCATCGCCGCTCCCGCAACGCCCTACGTTCTCGGCCAGAAATAAGGAAGACGACCATGCAGATCCGAACTACACTCTCGGCAGCCGCCCTCATGGCATGCGCCATCACCGCATCGGCCCAACTGCCCTCGCGCCCCGATCCCAAAGAGATCCCGCTCCCCGAAATCCACACCAGCATGAAGCCCATGCCTGGCCCCGACGCCCTGCCGAATCGCCCCGAGATGCCCGACCCGCTGATCCTCGACAACGGCCAGCGCGTCCGCACCCCTGCCCAGTGGCAGCAACGCCGCAAAGAGATCCGCACCACCCTCGAGTACTACGTCGTGGGCCTCGCGCCCCCGCCGCCCGGAAACGTCGTGGGCCACGTCCTCAGCGAACAAACGCTCGCCAACGGCAAGGTAAAGTACCGCCTCGTCCATCTCACCTTCGGCCCGAAAGATAGCCTGAGCCTCGACATCGGTATCTTCACCCCAATCGGCGTGCCTGCGCCGCCAGCCATCATCTCCCCCTCCGGCACCCCACCCGGAGCGACCCCTCTTCCCCGTCTCCCGCAGGGAGCCAACCAGGGCAAAGGCCAGGACGCCCTCCTCGTCACCGGCCCCATGGTCACCGAGCCCGGCACCCTTCCTCCGGGTGCTCGCGAAGGCATCCGCACCCGCACCGCGGAGGAGATCGCCACCACCAACCCTGCCCTGGCCCACGGCTACGCCTTCGTCACCTTCAACAACAACGACTGCGGCGAAGACACCACACTCCGCCTACCCGATGGAAGCTGGGCCTATCGCACCACCCGCTTCTTTCCGGCCTACCCCAAGAACGACTGGGGCCTCCTCGGAGCCTGGGCCTGGGGCGTCTCGCGCATCGTCGACTACCTCCAGACCGACGCCAACGTAGACAAAACAAAGCTCATCGTCACCGGCATCTCTCGCACCGGCAAGTCGGCGCTCATCGCTGGCGCCTTCGACGATCGCATCGCCATGACCGCTCCCGTAGCCAGCTCCGGAGGGGGTACCCCAGCCTTCCGCTTCAGCGGTGAAGGCCGAGGCGGCAAGGAGGGTCTCACCGAGATCGTCCGCAAATACCCCAACTGGTTCTCGCCGCACCTGCACCAGTTTTGGGGGCAGCAGGACAAATTGCCCTTCGACGCACACTGGTTCTTCGCCCTCTGCGCACCGCGCCCGATTATCTCGCTCGAAGGCACGCACGACCAGAATGTGCCCATCAACGGCGTCTACCAGAGCGAACTCGCCGCCAGGCCGGTCTACTCGTTCCTGCACGCCGACGGCAAAATCGGTGTCAGCTTCGCGGACCGTCCACACGGCATGGTGCAGGGCGACTGGGACGCCATGCTCGCCTTCGCCGACAAGTATCTGCTCGGCAAGCAGGTCGATCGCGACTTCTACACCTTCCCGCCCGCCCTGCTCTCGACGTCTGAAGGGAAATAAAACCGCCCTAAGCGCGCTTTAGCTTTTAGACCCGAACGTACTGATTGAACCAGTGGATCGTCCTCTGCCACGCAAGATCCGCTGCCACCTTGTTATAGCGCTCCGGCGTAGCATCGCAGTTGAAGCCATGCACGCAGCCCGCATAGATATAGCCCTCATGCGGGACGTGCGCCGCGGTCAATCCCTGGTCGTACGCAGGCCACGTCGCCGCAAGCCGGGTATCGAGTTCGCCGTGATGTACCAGCACCGCAGCCTTGATCTTCGGAATGTCCGTTGCCGTCGGTGGCCCACCATAAAAGGGCGCCGCCGCCGCCAGGTCTCCCCCCAACTGGACCGCCAGCATATTCGTCGTTGAACCGCCGTAACAAAACCCGGTAGCGCCGATCTTCCCTGTGCAATCCGGCCGTGCCTTCAGCCACCTGGCGGAGGCAATCATATCCTCGGCCATCTTCGTCTTGTCCACCTGATTGAAGAGCTGTCCGCCCCGATAGTCATCGCCGGGAAAGCCACCGACCGACGTCAACCCATCGGGCGCAAAGGCCATGAAATTGGCCAAAGCAAAGCGTCGTGCAATGTCCTCGATGTGAGGGTTCAAGCCACGATTCTCGTGAATGACGATCACCCCCGGCAGCTTCGTGGGTTTTTCATTGCGCGTATCCGCGCTCATGGGTCGCACGAAGTAGCCCTTGATACTGCCGTTACCTTGCGGAGAAGGCACCGTCTCGTACGTGGCCTTGATGCGGTCGTCGGTACGGGAGACCTGCTGCCCAAGCGCGTAGTTCGGCATCAGGGCAGAGATCACCGAAGCCGCGGCCAGACCGCCCGCAAGCTTATGAATACCATCCATAAACGAGCGGCGGCTGATGTCGCCATGAATGAATTCGTTATAAAGCGCAATCGCCTCGGCGGGCAGCTTGGTTGCTTTCGGTTCCATGATGGGGGTCTCCAGTCGGGTCCATAGTATCAGGCAAATTAATCGAGACAGGACCGCTGTGGACAGCTCGTTTCAGTGGGGTTGTCGGAAAAAGCGTTATGGTAGGAGGATGTTTGCGGTCATCTGCCTGCCGGAGCACCTGGGGTTTGCATGTCACAACGGCTGGTGAATCTCGACGACTACGAAGCGGCGGCGCGAAGCCTGCTCGACGAACAGGCCTTCGAATATGTCGCCAGCGGAGCCGGCAGTGAGACCACGCTGCGAGCCAACCGCACCGCATTCGACGATCTCGAACTCCTGCCCCGGATGCTCCACGACGTCAGCCGGATCGATACGACAGTAGAGCTCTTCGGCAAAATACATTCGCTCCCCGTTCTGCTCGCTCCAACGGGATATCACCGCCTGATGCATCCGCTCGGCGAGCTTGAGACGATCCTCGGCGCGAACATGGCCGACTGCACCCTGGTGGCCGCCAACTTCGCCACCGAAACCTTCGTGTCCGTGCAAGCCCAGGCCGCGCGCCCCCAATGGTTCCAGATGTATGTGCAAAGCGACCGCACCTTCACGCGCGACCTGCTGCAGGAGGTCCTCTCCGCAGGCTGCGAGGCCGTCTGCGTGACCGTCGATCAACCCGTGAATGCCATACGCGACCGGGAGGCGAGAATCGGCTTCGAGCTGCCGAAAGGCATGGAGCGCGCTAATCTCAAGCGGCTGGGTTCGGCCGTGGCCGGGGCTGCCCACTCCCCGCAGGGCTTCCATATCTACAACGCCGTGCGCGCTTCCGATCTGACCTGGAAAGACCTGGAATGGCTGCGGGGCGAGTGCCCGGTGCCCCTCATGCTCAAGGGCATTCTGCACCCGGACGATGCCGTCATGGCGCAGCAGTCCGGATGCGACGGCATCATCGTGTCGAACCACGGAGGGCGCGCACTCGACGGCGTCCAGTCGACCATCGCAGCCCTGCCCGCAATCGTCGAAGCCGTTGGCCCCGGGATGACAGTGCTCATGGACGGAGGAATCCGCCGCGGGACCGACGTCGTCAAGGCCCTCGCCCTGGGAGCGAAGGCCGTCCTTCTAGGACGCCCCTATCTCTTTGGATTGGCGGTTGACGGTGCCGCAGGCGTGGCGCGCGTGGTCAATCTCCTCCGCATGGAGTGCCAGATCGCCATGGGCCTTCTCGGCTGCCAGGACCTGAGCCAGATTCAACCTCAGTTGCTTCACCGAAAGCGCTAAGAGCCGCGAAAAAAAGGAATGCACGGGCGGTCATCCGTGCATTCCAAGGGAGCTGCGTGATGGAAAAAAATGAGTGCTAAACGGTGGCCCGCTGTGTCTTGGGTTGCTTGAAGCCTGTCCCCGGTTTTGCAGCGGTTCGCCGGTGAAGCAGGCGGCTGAGATGTTCCGGTGTGATGGCAAGCAGCTTTGCAATCTCACCCTGGCACATCACGGACGACGGATCCACAGTCCGCCACAGCGAGTGTGCGTTTTCATTCTTCAGATAGTTGAGGCGTTCGCTGGCGCTGCAGCCCTGCACGATGCCATGCTTCTGCTCCACCATCAGCTCCCTGCACTGCGAAGAGATAAAGTGGCGCAGAACGCGCTGGTTCTGCATGAGCCGCTGAGAAAACTGGTCCACCGAGATGCTGGTGACCGAGCAAGGGGTAACAGTGGTCACGTTACAAAGGCTTGGCATATCCAGAAGCGCTAAAGGCGCTCCTGCCCACCAGCCTTCGGACCGAAGCCCCAGGAGAGACTCTTCCCCCTGTTCGTTGGTGAAGGTTATCTTGACGATTCCCGTTCGGATCAGACGAACGAACGACGGTCGCTGACCTTGCTCAAGAATCACTGTCTTTGCGGGGATGGGTTCGGGTTCGGGTAGGCTTTGAAGGAACTCTGTACCGGCGTTGATGGCCGGGGAAAAGACTGGAACAATCGCGTCGAAATCGTCCGGATTGGTACCTGGGGTGTTAAAGGATGGCATGCTTGTATCTCCGATGCGCTGCTTCCTGCTGGTCTATGCGATAGGTACGTTCATCCCTGCCATTTGGATTTTCGGTAGCAACTTTTTTGCACGTTACTTTGGTGCGCAGACGAATTTTTTTCCCATCCTTCTCGGAGACGCCGCGTTCCCCGCGTTCGCATCACCTGTATGTTGATGATTCCAAAAGCCAAAGATCCAGCCCCCGCAAGACGTCGTTTCAACGAGCATGAAGCACCTCGCGAATCGTCCCCGCAATCGAATGCACATCTTCATTCCGGAGCGACGGATAGATAGGCAGACTCACGATTCCCTCCGAGATCCACTCCGCCACGAACAGCGGGCGATCGAACCGCGTATGCAACCCGGCGAAGATCTTCTGCTTATGCAGCGGAGGCTGAAAGCAGCGCTTCGTCGGAACACCACGGCGCTTCAGTTCTGTGCACAGATCCTGCGCCGCCCACCCGCAGAGGCTCGACGTGAGATGAATCGAGAAGTCCTTGTAATTCGAGACATTCCGATGGCGGACGGATTGAAACGACACCCCCGGAATGCCCGCCAGCAAACGCTGGTACTCTGCGGCAATCTTGTTGTGCCGTTTCACCTTCTCCTCGACCATCGCCAGACCGTTCAACGCAAGCGCTGCATGGAACTCCGACATGCGTGCATTCAGCCCGCACAGCACGGGATTGTAAGCGCCGAGATCGCCACAGTTGCGCGCAGCCCGCAGCCGCAACGCAAGCGCGGCATCGTTCGTGGTGATGATGCCGCCCTCCCCCGCGACGAGAATCTTCGTCGGCGCCAGCGAGAACACCTCCGCATCCCCGAATCCTCCAATCGGACGCCCGGACAACGAACTCCCAAACGCATGCGCCGCATCGAAGAGCAGCTTCACCCGGGCATCCTTCGCAATCGTCTGCAGGCTACGCACCTCCACCGGGTTTCCATACATATGCACACCGAGGATCGCAGCCGTCAACGGCGTCAACCGGTGCGTCACATCGATCGGGTCGATATTCCACGTGTCGGCCTGGCAGTCCGCGAACACCGGCGTAAGGCCATTCCACAGGATGGCCTCTCCCGTCGCGAAGGACGTAAACGCCGGAAGGATCACCTCGCCGCGAAGCCCCAGTGTCTTCATCAGAAGGATGAGCCCGCTCGTACAGCTCGACACCGCCACACAATGCCCCACCCGCAGCCGCTCGGCCAGCGCGCGCTCCAGACGCTCCACCAACTGCCCGTTGCTAATCACGCCGCCACGATACACGTCGCGATACACCTCCATCACTTCGTCCAGCGAAGGAAGCGTGGGTTGCATGAACCCGACGGACGGTTCGACTTCGGGGTGAGGAACGAGCTTCGGTGCAGAGGCCATGGCAATCTCCCGGTACATCGGTTGCGAATCGGTAAGGTCAGTGGAAGGAGTCAAGCAAGAGGGAGCTGGCAGAGCGTGGGAGATGGTGCGGAGCGGTTCGGTCTACGGCTGCGCGCGCACCTGCCGGAGATCGGGAGACGAAAGCGTTCGCTGGAAGATCGTCGATCCACCCCGCGCCACCCTTTGGTCGCCTGCACGAACTACTAGCCGATTGTTTTGAACCATAAGATCGATAGTTACCCTGGGTACTTGCGGAACGCATGCAAGTAACAAGTTTCATCACTATGCAAAGTCTCCTCCACGAAAGACATTGATATAGATCAAGATCGGCTGAACTCCCGATCCGGATCCGCGAGCGTGGCGCAGCAAGAAACGCAGGCCAGCAGGCCGCCGCCCACCAGGAACCAGTCTGTCAAGAAGGAGAGAGCACGGAGCCCGTCGCATCGACGCCGGCATAGACTCTTCGGGTTCACGAAGGGCCGGGCACGTTACCGCAAGGCAAACCCCACCCCGCGCCCCTGCATGGGTCCAGCGGAAACGATGCCCAGGTCGCGAGGCTCCCCTAAATCTCCACCGCGCCCGGAAGTGCGCAAGGCACCTTCACGCGCTCCAGAAGATTCGCGAATCCCCTGTAGAAAGCCGTCCAGCGTGGCCGCAGCACAGGCAGCGCATATCCCCCCGCCACCTCCAGGTTCCTCTTCGAGGCCACGTTCAAGGCAGCCGGGTCCTGCACCAGCGTAAGAATCCGCGACGCGAGCCTGGCCGTATCTCCCGGGGTGGCGATATGCTTCTCCTCCAGCAGCTCAGGCACCGCGCCAACACTCGTCGCGACGCACGGCAGAGCCCGTGCCATCGCCTCGATCAACGCCCTCGGCAGAGCCTCCACCAGCGATGGCAGCACAAACAGATCCGCACGGTCCAACTCGTCAATCAAACGTTGCCCCCAGGGCAGCGCCCCACGAAACGTAATGCTCTCCCCCAATCCAAGCCGCTCCACCTGCGCCTCCAGCTCCGGCCGCAGCCTGCCGTCGCCGACCAGCGTCAGCGTCACCGGCACCCCCTGCCAGTGGCAGATGGAGATCGCATCGATCAGAATGCTCAATCCCTTGTAGCTCTGCGAGAACGTAGCCACCGACACGAGACGTCTCGCCGGTGCCGAAAACACACGCGCTTCGTCACGCAGCCACGCGGCCTCCAGCCTCACATCCGAGCACACAACCTCCCGGCTCGTTCGCCCCGCGGGATAACTCGTCTGCAGGATAGAAGCCACATACTTCGCCGCCGCCGCGTTCGCGCACTGCTCTCGTTGCGCCCGCGTAAACAGCCAGCGGAACAGTCCACGCGCACGCATCACGCCCGGAGCGAGCGTCGCGCTCGCATCCCCCACCACCTCCACCGCATAGGGGCGGTTCGACCTCTTCAGTTCGCGATACGCAAACGTAGCCAGCGGAGAAGGGGTCCGCAACATCACCGCACCCGGCTCCGCCAGCACCGAGCGAATCACCCGCCGGCAGCGTAGCGACTGCAGCGGCCCGCCAGAAGAAGGCACCGCACACAGGTTCACGCGCGGCCCGTCCACCCTCATCCAGCCCGGCTTTGCCGACTCCACATCCATCACCCGTCCCACCACCGTCACATGGTCGAAGACCTCCAGGTAGGACTCCCAGAACGCGGCATCGAAGGAGGTTTCCGTCCAGATCGCCCCACAGGGCGTCTGCACAAATCGATAGTCGAGAAAGTAGATCAACTTCATGCAATCACCCGTAGCTCCCGCCTTGCACGTCAGCGCAAGTGTTGGTCTCGATTTGGGATCTAAACCCCATCCTGAGCCCGTGGCCTGGGTCCGTCATTGATCTGGATCAGTTCCTTAAAACCGTCGAGCGGCGCTTGTCCGCCTCCTTACCAGGTAAATCCGCCCGAAGCCGGAGGCCAGCTTCCCAGCATCTGCCGCAGCAGAACCACTCTTCCAAGGTGGTAAGTATTATGCGCCACCAGGCTGATCGTCTGGTCCCGCACCGTCATCACGCGCACAGGCTTCCCCGCAGGCGAGGGGCAGCGAATCGTCGCATCCAAACCAGCCTCATCCCCAGCCACGACAGCGGCCTGCTCGAGCCCCACGAAGAACCGCGAGCACAGCGCGTCCCAGCTCTCGCCCGCACGATCCTGCGCCGTCGGAAAACCTCCCGAGGCATGCTCCGGCACAGGCGTTTCCCGGCCTGCAAACCAGTCCAGCGAGATCTGTTGCCAGAACGTCACATGCCAAAGCTCCTCATAGATCGTATGCGGAGCTCCCACGACCATTGCATCCACCAGATGCCTGTCGATCCCTTCCAAAATATGACTTGGGGGAGCCGCCGCGCTGTCCCCTACCAAAGCCCGCACCAACTCGTTCATCGCAACTCCTTCCATGATTGTGGGGGAAAAGATGTGGGGGAAAAGAAAAGATTGCCATTAAGCGACCTACAAAGGCCGCCAGACCTTCCCACCAGCGCCAGCCTCCGGAGCGTCAACGAGAGCCGCCGGAGCCACCTTGCCCCGCGGCTCGGGCGTCTTCCCCGTCAGCGTCTTCTCCAGCACCGCCGCCGCGATCTCGCTGTTGATCTCCGCCCCCGTCAGCAGCATCAGGCCCGTCACATAAAACCACGTCAACAGAATGATCACCGCTCCCAAGGATCCATATGTCGCCGAGTAGTCGTTGAAGTAGTGAAGGTACAACCGCAGCAGAAGCGAGGCCAGAAACCACCCTCCGATCCCGAACGCGCCACCCGGCGTCAGCCAGTGCCAGCGCTTGCTCTTCACATCCGGAGCGAAGTAGTAGATGACCGCAAACAAAAGAATCAGCAGCCCCAGCGCAGTCGTCCACGTCGCTCCACGCACGATACCAGCCGCCACCATCCCCATCCACGGACGGGCCGCGTGACGCACCACATGCCTAGCCACGAAGTCCCCACCCAGCATGGTTGCCAGCGTCAGCGTCACGATCAACGACAGCAGAACCGTCACCGCCATCGCCGCGCACCGCACCTTCCAGTACGCCCGCGTCTCCCTCACCTTGTACACGACGTTCAGCGTGTCCTGAATCGCCGTAAACCCCACCGAGGCCGACCAAAGCGCCGCCGCCAGACCGAACGTAATCTTCCCCCTGCTCGCATGCGAGGTCGTCTGGTTGAAGGTCTCCAGCACGATCCCCATCGCCGCGTGCGGAACCACCAGCGCCAGGTAGTTCAGCAGACGCAGATAAATCTCAGAGGCCGACCGCGCCGCCAGACCAAGAATTGCCGACGCACTCACCAACGTGGGAAACAGGGCAAACAGAAAGTAGTACCCAAGCTCCGCAGCGCGACTCAGAAGGTTATCCTCGTTAAAGCTCCGGAACGTTCGCTTGGCGATCACCACGGGCGATACTCCCTGCAGGTCCCACAGGGAGCTCAGCGGCGCAATCGAAACATAGTCCCAGATCCGTTGCCGAAGGGGGTCGGGCGGCTTCATCAGGCTGTGGTCGCGCGCGCTCCGCGGAGCAAACGCCACCCCTTTCTCCACTACACCATCCTCCCTCATCGAATTTTCGAATTCATTCACGCTTCACACCCCAGCCCCCCATCCTGCGTTTTCTGGGTTCCGAAAGCTCCAAAGGCGGGGTAAGATCGGCATACCGGCCTCTGAGATCACTCTCGATGCACCATGAATTTAGGTAGATGCGCGTTCCGTTGTCAGCGAAAGCCCTCCAGGATGCCAACTTCCACAACATCCACAAATTAAGTACTCACCATTTTGTTTCCGCTGCATCCAACCCTGAACGGACGTACGCCGCATCTTCATCGCGACCTTATTCACCCCCTTATTCCACCAAGGAGAAGCAACATGGCCATCCAGCCCATTTTCGTAACACCAGAGATTATCGTTACCGGCCTCGACATCGCAGGCATCTTCGCCGCCTTCGAGTCCACGGAGAGCTCACCCCTCCACGCAGCACCCCGCACCCCCGCCCTCGATGAAGAAGACGAATTCGAAGACGACCCCGTTATCGACGACGACCTCGAGGATGACGAAGACCTCGAAGACGACGAGGATGAAGACGACGAAGACGAGGACGAAGATGACTTCGAAGACGACGACTTCGACGATGACGACGACGAGGATGAAGACGACGACGAAGATGATGAGGATGACGACGACGAAGACGAGGATGAGGACGACGAATAACCCTCGCCCTTGATCTGATTAAACCCAACAGGCCCATGCGCTCGGAAGAGCCATGGGCCTGTCTCAATGTACCGGTCCGCTGTCCACGATATCCATGCAGCAGTCCATGTTGTACCGGCTAAAAACGCACCAAAGATGGACTAATATCCATCCTCCGTCACCACATTGTCCAGCGGCTCCCCAGCCGCAAACCGCCGCACCTGCTCCGCCGCCAGCTTGAAGCCGCGCACGATGAATCCCGGCGTGGCGCCCCCGATATGTGGCGTAATAAAGCAGTTAGGGGCCGTCCACAAAGCATGCCCCACAGGCAGCGGCTCGGGATCCACCACATCCAGCACCGCACGAATCCTCTTCTCCTCGAGCGCCGACACCAAATCCCCGGTCGCCACCACCGGCCCCCGCGAAGCATTCACCAGAAGCGCCCCCCGCTTCATCAGCGCGAGCTCGGCAGCGCCGATCAAACCCTTTGTTTCCTGTGTGATAGGGACGATTAACACAACGATGTCCGCCTGCGGAAGAAGCTCAGGCAAAGCCCCGATCGCATGCACCACGGGCTCCGGCCGAGCTCTCCGCGCAATCCGTAACACATTGGCATCAAAGGCTTTAAGCCGCCGCTCAATCGCGGCCCCAATCGACCCATATCCCACAATCAACACCGTCTTGCCCGACAGATCGTCCTGCATCACCTTGTAAAGAGAGGTGTTAGCTCCACCCGAGTCGATCAGTTCGTCGCCCGAGTCGCCCAGATTCCGCCATTCCTGCCGGTTTTGCCGGTCCCGATACAGCGGAAACCTCTTCTGAGCCGCTAAAATCGCGGCTAAAACGTACTCCGACGTCGACGTATCGTGAATTCCCCGCCCATCGCAAAGCGTAACGTCCTTCGGCAACCACGGAAGAATCCAGTCCACACCCGCCATCATGGACTGCACAACCTTCACACCACGCAGATTCTGAAAGACTTGCGGCGCATCCTTGCGAAAGAACGGCAACAGCCAGAAGTCCACTTCCATCGCCTCGGCCGGTTGCGAAGGAATCCGAACGAAGGTCGCCTCCGGAGGAAACCCCTTCAGCAACTCATCCCGTACGCCTGCGTCCACACCCACTCGAACCATACGCAACAGTGTGCCATAAACTACCCTAGCGGGTGGTTCACCTTCCTTTGGAGCGGCGATGAGATTGGCAACGACACGAAGACGTTTTCTGGGCTGGATGGGTGCGGCGGCCGCCGCGACAAAGATGCAGGGAACGCTCTCTGCACAGGCCTCCGCCAGCCCCGGCAACGATCACCGCATCTGGTTCGACAAGCCCGCGCCACAATGGGCCGATGCCCTGCCCCTTGGCAACGGGCGGATGGGAGCGATGGTCTTCGGAAATCACCGCGTGGAGCGGATCGCGCTCAATGAAGACACGCTCTGGTCAGGCTTTCCGCGCAACGGCGGCAAGCTCGGCGATTGGAACAATCCCGGCGCGAAGGCTCATCTGCCCATCGTCCGCAAGCTGGTTCTGGAACAGCAGGACTACCACGCCGCAGACCGCGAGATGAGGAAGATGCAGGGCCCCTTCAATCAGGCGTACCAGCCCCTGGGTGACCTGGAGATCGAGTTGGCCCATGGCGAACAGTTAACCGCATACCAGCGCGAACTCAACCTCCAGACTGCTGTCGCGACCGTAAGCTACACCGTGGGAGACGTGCGCTATCGGCGCGAGGCCTTCGTCTCCGCCCCCGCTCAGTTGCTGGTCACCCGCTTGACCGCGAGCCGGAAAGGCGCGCTCTCGGCAACGATCCGGCTGAAGAGTCCCCTACGCTCCAAGACCACGGCCCCAGACGATCACACCCTCCACCTGACCGGCAAAGCCCCAAGCGAGTCCGCGCCAAATTATCTGGAGACCGACCATCCGATTCTTTACAGCGAAGTCGATGGGGAAGGCATGCACTTCGCCTCGGCACTGCGTGCGCAGCTCGTCGACGGTACGATCAAGAAACAGCCGGACGGAAGCCTGTCGATCGAAGGGGCAACGACCGTGACGCTGCTGCTCGGAATGGCCACCGGCTATCGTGGCTATGCGGTGCCCCCGGATCTCCCCATCGATGTCGTATTGGCCGCGGCGCTGCGCCCCATCGCGCAGGCCGGGGCTGCGTCCTATGCGCGGCTTCTCTCCACGCACACGGAAGATCATCAGAAGCTTTACAGCCGCGTTGCGCTCGACCTGGGCTCCGGCACAACAAACGCCGCGCGGCCCACGAATATCCGCGTCGACAGCTTCAAGGACGACCCCGATCCAACGCTGCTGTCGCTTTACTTCAATCTGGGCCGTTATCTTCTCATCGGCAGTTCGAGGCCTGGATCACAGCCTGCGAACCTCCAAGGCATCTGGTGCGCGGATGTGCGTCCGCCCTGGAGTTCGAACTGGACCGCCAACATCAACGTCCAGATGAACTACTGGCTTACCGAGACTTGCAACCTGTCCGAACTGCACGCTCCTCTCTTCGCCATGGTGACAGACCTGAGCCACAACGGCGCGAAGACCGCCGAGGTGAACTACGGGGCGAAGGGCTGGGTCTCGCACCACAACGTCGATCTGTGGCGGCAGTCCGCCCCCGTGGGGATGGGAAATGCATCTTCCGACCCCACCTGGGCAAACTTCGCGATGAGCGGCCCCTGGCTCTGCGCGCATCTCTGGGAGCACTATCTCTTCACCGGCGACAGGCAGTTCCTGCGCACCAGCTACCCGGTGCTGAAGGGTTCGGCGGAGTTCTGCCTGAGTTGGCTGGTCGAAGACGGCAAGGGCCAACTGACGACATGCCCCTCCGTCTCCACCGAAAATGACTTCTTCGCACCCGACGGCAAGCCAGCCAATGTCAGCGCCGGCTGCACGATGGACATCGCGCTCATCCGGGAGATCTTCGCGCATGTGACCGAGGCGGCAAAGGTCCTTGGTGTCGACCAGGAGTTCGTAGCAGCCTTGTCGGCCGCGCAGAAGCGCATGCCCGTCTACAAGATCGGTCACGCCGGACAGCTGCAGGAGTGGTCGTCCGACTTCGGGGAGCCGGAACCGGGACAGAGGCATATGTCGCATCTCTATCCCATCTATCCCGGCGCGGAGATCACGACGCGCAACAACCCCGGGCTCGCGGCTGCAGCGCGCCGGTCGCTGGAACTCAGGCTTGCAAACGGCGGAGCCTATACCGGCTGGAGCCGCGCATGGGCCATCGGCCTGTGGGCACGGCTCGAAGACGGCGACATGGCCTGGGAGTCGCTGAAGATGCTGATGGAGCACAGCACCGGTGCAAATCTCTTCGATACCCACCCCGCCACGGGCGGCAGCATCTTCCAGATCGACGGGAACTTCGGCGCGGCCGCCTCCATCGCCGAACTTCTGCTCCAGAGCCACGACGGCGAAATCTCTCTGCTGCCCGCCCTTCCCAAAGCGTGGAAGCAGGGCAGCGTACGCGGCCTGCGCGCACGGGGAGGCCTGGAAGTCGCGGTGCGCTGGAGCGAGGGACGTCTCATCGAGGCGAAGCTCTTCGCGTTGCGGGATGGGACGTACACTGTGCGCGTACCCGATGGGGTGACCATCAAGAGCGTCAACGCACCGTCGCTCCAGGGCGCAGAGCCATCCGTGAAGCAGATCACGATGCAGAGGGGCATGCATTATGCGTTGGAGCTTGTCTAGAAGTACGCCCGTTGACGCGAATTTTCGGCAACTGCTATCTTGAAATCACAATCCTGGCGATGGGGTTCGCCTACGATGCCCGGTCGAATGGCCGGCGCTGATGACTCCTACATCCAATAGGAGGCCCATTGCCCGAAACACGTACGCGTAGATCACTGCCCGAACAACTTCTGCTGCTGATCGATCTTGGCCGCTGGATACCCATTGCCGCCCTCGTGGGTATCCTTGCCGGATCGGCTTCGGCACTCTTGCTGGTCTCGCTGAACTACGCGACCGCGATGCGCGAACAGCATGTTTGGCTGATTCTTCTGCTTGCACCTGCCGGTTGGGTCATGGCCCAGATGTATCGGCGCTTCGGCGCTTCGGTCGAGGCAGGCAATAACCTCGTTCTTGAACAGACACACAATCCCACGGCCGTCATCCCCGTTCGCATGACGCCGCTGATTCTCATCGGCACCTTCATCACCCACCTCTTCGGCGGGTCCGCCGGGCGCGAAGGCACAGCGATCCAGACCGGAGCCTCGCTGGCCGATCAGCTCTCACGGCCACTCGGCCTCGCCCCGCATGAACGCCGTATCCTGCTGATGGCCGGCATCAGCGCCGGCTTCGCCTCGGTCTTCGGTACGCCGCTCGCCGGTGCCGTCTTCGGGATCGAAGTCCTGGCGATCGGAACGCTCAGCTACGACGCCATTGCCCCCTGCTTCATGGCCGCCTTCGTCGGCGATCTCGTAACCCGGGCCTGGCATGTGCAGCATAAGATCTACCGCGTCTCCGAGACGCCCGCGATGAGCATCACCGGTGTCGGTTACTCGATGATCGCTGGAGCCGCCTTCGGCCTGGCCGGGATGGGCTTCGCCAGGCTGACCCATGCGATCGCGCGCACAGCGAAAAAGCACATCCCCAACCCAACCCTGCGCCCCGTTGTCGGCGGATTCATCGTCACCACGGCAGTCTTCGCCATTGGCACGACCTATACGCTCAAGTATCTCGGGCTCGGCATTCCGACGATCGTCGCCTCCTTCAACTCCAAACTGCCGGTCTACGACTTCGCCGCCAAAGGCCTGTTTACCGCCATCACGCTCGGCACCGGCTTCAAAGGTGGAGAGGTAACGCCACTCTTCTACATCGGTTCCACGCTGGGCAACGCTCTCTCGCACATTATCCCGCTTCCCTCTTCGCTGTTGGCCGCGATGGGCTTCGTCGCGGTCTTTGCAGGAGCGGCCAATACCCCCATCGCCTCCACCTTGATGGCCGTCGAATTGTTCGGTGCCGAGGCCGGAGCCTACGCAGGCATCGCCTGCGTCCTCAGCTATCTCTTTTCCGGTCATACCGGCATCTACAACGCGCAGCGGGTAGGCAGGACGAAGCACCAAAGCAACGCCTCCGAGGAAGGACTCACCCTGGGCGATGTCGCCAAGATGCGCGAAGAACTGGAGACAGCCCTTGTTCTCGAACGCGCCTCTTCCCTGAAGACCGACTAAAAGGACGAAAAACCTTCACCGGGGTTAACATGGAGTCTTATGTCAGAAGAGATCACGATCTCCAAGGAAGACTATCTCAAGGCCATCCTCGAGGCCGATAGCGAAGGGCACACCGTGATCCCGGCGCTGCTCGCCCACTGGCTCGAGGTCTCTCCTCCGGCTGTCACCAAGGCAGTCAAGCGACTGAAGCAGGATGGATACATCGACGCCAAGGCCAACGGCAGCCTGCGCCTCACCACGAAAGGCAAAGAGACGGCCTATCGCACCGCGCTGCGCCATCACCTCATCGAGCGGATGCTGTCGGAGATCTTCGGGATGGAGTGGCATCAGATCCATACCGAGGCCGAGCGCCTGGAACACGCCGTCTCGCCTGCATTTGAGGCCAAACTGATCGAAAAACTGGGCGATCGCGGCACCTGTCCCCACGGAAATGGCGTGCTTCCTGAAACGCCCGCACAACGTCGCAAACGCGGCACCCTCGCCCTGACCGATGCCGTCGAACAGACTCACTACACCGTCGCAAGCCTCTACGAACGCGACCCCAAACTCCTTGAGTTCCTGCACAAGCTGGGCATCGGGCCGGGCGCCGCGATCCGCGTCCTCGAAAAGAACTATGACGATACCTGGCGGGTCCAGACCCCTGCCGGCCCCGCCACCATCGGGCGTTCCGCAGCGGAACGCGTCTGGGTGAAGCCACAATAAATTAAGGCGGGGACTCCTTTTTATATTAACCAAGGTTTACATCTTGTGGCATACTCAAGTCAAAGCCTATGGCCGACTTGAGCGTTCGCCCCGTCCTCGAACAAAACACCATTACCGAAGATGCCTCCATGCCGGATATCTTCTCGTCCGTGCGGATCTCGCAGTCGCCTCACTTCTGGCGGCGGCTGCTCGGCTTCATGGGACCGGGCTTCCTCATCTCCGTGGGGTATATGGACCCCGGCAACTGGGCGACTGATCTTGCGGGGGGCTCCCGCTACGGGTACACGTTGCTCTTCGTCATCATGGCCTCAAACCTGATGGCAATTCTTTTACAAAGTCTCTCCATCAAGCTGGGTGTTGCGAGCGAACGGGACCTGGCGCAGGCCTGCCGCGAGGCCTATAGCCGACCCGTGGCGATCGGCCTGTGGCTCTTCGCGGAGGTCGCGATTATCGCCTGCGATCTCGCCGAGGTGATCGGATCCGCCATCGCGCTGCAACTGCTGTTTGGCATCCCTTTGACACTTGGAGTTCTTCTCACCGGAGCCGATGTCCTTGTCGTCCTGCTTCTCCAACACAAGGGGTTTCGTTATCTCGAAGCTCTGGTGATCGTCCTGATCGGCACCATCGCGGTCCTCTTTGGCTTTGAGATCTTCCTCTCGCATCCTGACTGGGCACCGATTGTGACGAATCTCTTCATCCCTTCGAAGAGTATGGTCACCGATCCCGCGATGCTCTATATCGCCATCGGCATCCTCGGCGCGACTGTGATGCCGCACAATCTCTACCTGCACTCGTCTCTTGTCCAGACACGCGACTATCCACGCACGAACGAGGGCAAGCGTGAAGCGATCCTCTTTGCGAACATCGATTCGGCGCTCGCGCTCACGCTTGCCCTCTTTGTGAACGCAGCCATCCTCATTGTGGCCGCTGCTGTCTTCCACCGTGGCGGACACCCGGAGGTCGCGGAGATTGGCGACGCCTACAAGCTGTTGACGCCGATGCTGGGCGTCGCCGGAGCGAGCACCATCTTCGCGATCGCCCTGCTGGCGTCCGGGCAAAACTCGACCATCACCGGCACCCTCACCGGACAGCTCATCATGGAAGGCTTCCTCAAAATGAGCCTTCCAGGATGGCAGAGGCGTCTCATCACGCGGTCGCTGGCCATCGTCCCCGCTGTCGCCGTAACGTACCTCTATGGCGAGCAGGGGACGACCAACCTGCTGCTGCTCAGCCAGGTCGTCCTGAGCATGCAGCTCAGCTTCGCGGTCTTCCCGCTGGTGATCTTTACCAGCGACCACCGCAGGATGGGCCAGTTCGTTAACGGAACATGGCTCAAGTGGGTGAGTTACGCCGTGGCCACGCTGATTGCGGTGCTGAATCTCTGGCTTCTCATCCAGACGTTCACTGGTCGATAGCTGAACTTCGCCAGATCATCTCTTCGCCCATTTCGTCACCGGAGACGACCACGAATCCAAGGCGTCGGTACAAACGGGCTGCTGCCGAATGTGGAATCACGCGCAGCCGAATCGATCTCCCCTGGGAGCCGGCACGTTCACAGAGCGTACGAAGCACCGCCGTTCCCACTCCTCTGCCTCGATGCGTGCCTGCAACCGCGATATCCACGATACGCAAACCGTGCGGTCCTTCATCCAGGAGAAGATGGCCAATCGGATCGCCATCCTCCTCGACTATCTGCTGGATGGCAGCCGGAAAGTCCGCTCCGTATCCGGCGCATCGCAATCGATACTGCATGGTGACCATGAAACGACGCTGCTCTTCGCCCATGCCGAGCAGGGCAAATTCCTCTGCCTTATGTTCAGCGAACAGGCGCAAGAGCAGGTCGTCGTCGTCCGGTTTACTCTTGCGAAGTGTAACTGCCATTGCGGAAAGCCGTTCGTGTGTCGCCTAACTGCGGGATGGAAAGATGCCGGACAGGGCAATGATGTAGTTGACGACGTTATAGGGCTGCAGGATGGGGATAGGTTGACTCCCGCCCGCCGGGGAGAGCGCCGCAGGATCCATCGTCACATTGGGCGCGGTTTCCGTAAACCCCGGATTCGGATTGCCGGATGAATCCGAGACCGGAGCCCAGACCTGACCCGTCGGGTCTCCGGCGGTCCCGGCCGTCGTGCTGGCAGAGACCAGATGCGTGTGCAGAGGCATCTGGGCCACAGTCATGGTCACTTTTTCCGCGCCCTGTGCCTCTCCCATCACAACTCCATTTCCCTGCCCGATCGGGCTGCGTCCGCGAAGATCGGGGAGACCGAAGGTTCGGATGCCGTCTCCGCCGAACTGGGTCCCAAGGAGCGAAAAGAGCGCTTGATTCTGCTGGATCGGTAATAACTGCCCATTGCACTGTGCCCAGTAGCGGGGCGCGAAGGAGAAGCCGACTTGCCGGATTTCGCCGAGATACGGATCTGCCATACGATGCTTCCTTTCCATTGTTGAAAGTTCTTGCGAAAGTGTCTAGCTCTGGGTCGGATAGATGCCCACGGTGGCGATCATGAAGTTCACAACGACGTAGGGCTGAAGAATGCTCAACGGCATGCTCGCTCCCGCGGTGGAGACCGTCGTCGGGCTGAGGATCGCATTTCCAGGAGAGGCCGCGTACGACGGATTCCCGGTGCTTCCGTCGGCAGTCACCTGCGCCCATGTGGACTTGGTCGTCGGCACGTTCACCGTTCCAAGGGCATTGCTGGCCTGGATAGCATGGGTGTGGTTGGCCAACTGGTTCGTGTTGATCGTCACCGCTTCCACCCCTGCCATCTGCCCCATGACGTAGTTGCTTCCACCAGTAAGTTGCCCTTGGTGAACGGGAATACGGCCCTGCAGATTGGGTAAGCCAAACGTCTGCACTCCGTCCCCACCATAGGTGGTGCCAAGCAGGGTGTAGAGCGCTTCATTCTCCGAGATCGGCAAAAGCTGGCCATTACAGGGGAGCCAGCCCACCGCACTGAAATTGAATCCTACCTGCCGTATTTCGCCAATAAAAGGTTCAGCCATCTCTATCTCTCTCTTTCTCTTCGGTCGGTTCAAGCTCAATGCGATTAGGGGCGCTGCGGGAAGATGCCTTGCAGGGCGATGATGTAGTTCACTACGAGGGTTGGCTGTGTCACGCTGAGCGGTTGGCTGCCCCCATTTGGCTGCACCAGCGTAACCGGCAGTTGCACGTTCGGTGGCGGAGGAGCATAGGCAGCGCAGGCGTTTCCCGTGGAATCGCTCTCAAGAGCCCAGATCGAATTCGCGGGAGAGGTGTTTGCACCACCGCCTGAGTTGGCTGCGGGAGCATGGGTATGGATGGGCATCTCGCTCTGGGTCAGCGTGACCTGCGCCACCCCTGCGGATTCCCCCATCTCATAGGTGTTCCCGGATGGAAGCGTACCCTGCCCCACAAGCACTGAGCCCTGCAGATTGGGCAGCGCAAAGTTCGTGGTACCATTCCCGCCGAACTGTGTGCCCAGCAGAGAGAACAGCGCCGAGTACTGCTGGATGGACACAAGCTGTCCTGCACACAGCGCCCAGCCATACGGGGCGAAATTGAAGCCGGCAGGTCGAATTTCTCCTAAGTACTGATCTGACATGCGAGATCTCCTTCAAGATAGAGTTCAGTTGGCGTGGTTCAGTATCCCTGATAAGTGAAAAATGAAATGTCTTAGCAAGAGACTGCAAAGTGCAGTGCTCTCCGGAGAGACAAGAAGAAAGGTAACTAACGAGCGTCACACTACATGGGTTTCTTACTCGCTGTCAAAATAATATTTTTCGACGTCGAAGAATGAAGACCATAGATGCTTCTTCTGTTACATCCGGTAAGACATCCAACATATCTCATGGCCCTCAATAGGAGCGTTCCACTTTTGAAGTTGACAAGCCCCCGCGTTTGGAGGAAAGTCTTCTTCACGGATATAACGACTCATCCTGCCGCTCTGCTTTGCTCATCCCTCTTTCTCCAGGTCCAGCCGGTATCAATGCCGGCACTTGCGAATCCATACGATTCCAGAGGCGGCACGACGACTCCGATGCACTGACGGTGATTGCAACACAAAGATACAGTTACACGCCGTCGCCCCAACCGCGGCCTCGCAGAGATGCGCTTATTTCACATTTCCATGTGTCAGTACGCCATGGTGCGATCCCTTTCTAAACCCACAGAAGCAGAGGAGACTCGCAACCTAGTGTCGCTTTTACATCAGGCATGATTCAGTGATCGATTTATTTCAAGTTACGGTATGCGCGTCAGATTCAAACTATGACCGCAACGCATCACTTTCTCTGGAAAGTGGCAATATTACTTTTATTTTTTCAGACTCAACTTACTGACTCTGACGAAGAAGCCTACTCTTCTTTCAACATAAGTCGAGCCGGACGTGATGAAAACACATCTATGCTCTTGCGTTGGCTTTGGCTTGCAGCCGCTGCACATCCATCCGTAGCTGCCTCTCCTGGGCGTCCAGCATGCGCTTCTTCACGGCCCTTCCGGGCACGTGGACCGCTTGTTCTTCTGCGTTTGAAGACGATCCCACCATCATGTGTGTATAACGGTTACCGCTTACGCTCGACCCAAACGGACACGTTTCAGGAAGAGCCAGGCCTTCGTTCGCCCAACAAAGACTCATCCAAAGACACGCAGTCCCCGTTCCGCGCGGGGTTGGAGATCTCGATGTATCGCAGGCATTCCACAAATCGCTCGTCCCGCAGCCAGACCCTCGCTCTCGCCGCAGTCGCCCTTTGCTTACCGCTGACGCTCCAGTCGCAAACCACCAAGGCTCCCGACATCACCAGGGTGCCAACGCTCTACGTCGTCCCTTACGCGCACCTCGACACCCAGTGGCGCTGGGAGATGCCCCAGACCATCAGCGAGTATCTGCTGAAGACCATGCGAGTCAACTTCGACTACATCGACCGCTACCCGCACTACGTCTTCAACTGGACTGGCTCCAATCGTTATCGGCTCATGAAGGAGTACTTCCCCGACGACTACGCACGCATGACCAAATACGTCGCTGCGGGCCGCTGGTTTCCAGCCGGATCGTCCGTGGAAGAGGGTGACGTCAACCTGCCCGGCGCCGAAGGAATCTTCCGCCAGATCCTCTACGGCAACGAGTACTACCGCAAGGACTTCGGCAAAGCGAGCAACGAATACATGCTCCCCGACTGCTTCGGCTTTCCAGCCTCTCTGCCCGCCATTCTCGCGCACGCCGGCGTCAAAGGCTTCTCCACCCAGAAGCTCAACGCGACCTGGCAGCCCGCACCCATCGTGGGTGGCCCCAACTCGCCCGAGCAAACTCCCGAGGGCATCCCCTTCAATGTCGGCGTCTGGATCGGCCCCGACGGCAGCCGCGTCATGGCCGCACTCAACCCCGGCAGCTACAACACCAATACCTACGTCGATCTCAGCAAGGAAAACGGTCCGATCGATCTGCCGAAGCTCTCCATCGAAGAGCTCCGCACCCGCTCCGCCACCATCACCGATCCCGCACAAAAAGTCGCACTCTTCGCCCGCAATCCGGAGCCCAACTGGGTCAAACGCATCGACCTCGACGGCCGCGTCACCGGCATCTACGCCGACTACCACTACGTCGGCGTAGGAGACATGGGCGGCGCCACGCAGGAGAGCACAGTCAAGCTCCTCGAAGCGATCGCGACCAAGAGCGAGACGGTTCTACCCTCACCGCCGCTCGTTCGCGGTGCCGACGTTACGCTCACAGCGAAGCCTGGACCGCCCGTTCGCGTTGGCCTCGGTCCCGTACACGTCATCGAGGCCAACGCCGACCAGATGTTCAACGACATCACGCCGGAGATGTCCACGCGCCTCCCCACCTATCAGGGTGACCTCGAGCTCATCAACCACTCCGCCGGATCCCTCACCTCGCAGGCCTATCACAAGCGTTGGGTCATCAAGAACGAGATGCTCGCCGACGCCGCCGAGAAAGCATCCGTCGCAGCCGAGTGGATGGGCGGTCCAACCTATCCACGGCAGCGCCTCAACGATGCCTGGACCCTCGCGCTAGGTGGCCATTTTCACGATACCGCCGCAGGAACTGCAACACCCGCGACCTATGAGTTCGCCTGGAACGACGATGTCATCGTCGCGAATCAGTTTGCAGGAGTGCTCACCAGCGCAACCGAAACCATCGCCTCCGGCATGGATACACGCGGCGTTGGAGTTCCACTCGTCATCTCGAACGCTCTCAACGTCGATCGCGAAGACCTGGTGGAGGCTAAGGTCAACTTCAGCGGCGCGACTCCGAAGGCCGTTCAAGTGAGGAGCCCCAGCGGCGAACTCTCCCCCGCGCAGATCACGGATGGCAAGGTGCTCTTCTCGGCCAAGGCACCTTCCGTAGGCTACGTGGTCTACGACGTCGTCCCGGCAAGCATGCCGTTGCAGTCGAAGCTGAAGATCACGTCCAACACGCTGGAGAATGACCGATACAAGGTCATGGTCAATGCGGCGGGTGACGTCTCCAGCATCTACGACAAGAGCCTGAGCAAAGAGCTGCTCGCAGCGCCCATCCGCATGGCCTTCTCCAAAGACACGCCCAAACAGTATCCAGCCTGGAACATGGATTACGACCAGGAGCAGGCCGCACCACGCAACTACGTCGCAGGCAACGCATCCATTCGCATCAAAGAGAATGGCCCCGTGCGCGTATCGCTCGAAATCACACGCGCAGCCGAGGGATCGAAGTTTGTACAAACCGTCAGCCTTGCAACCGGCGACGCCGGCAACCGTGTCGAGTTCTCGAACTCCATCGACTGGCGCAGCAAGGACGCAAACCTTAAGGTTATCTTTCCCCTCACCGCGTCCAACCCCAACGCCACCTACAACGAAGACATCGGCACCATCGAGCGTCCCAACGCAACACCACGCCAGTTCGAGGTCTTCTCGCATCGTTGGATCGATCTCACCGACAAGAGCGGCAGCTTCGGCGCAACCATCCTGACCGACTACAAGAACGGCTCCGACAAGCCCACGGACAACACCATCCGTCTTACCCTGCTGCGTACCCCGGGCATGCTTCCCGTCAATCCCGGCAGCTACACCGATCAGGCCAACCAGGACTGGGGACACCACGAGATCACCTTCGGCATCATGGGACACGCCGCAGGCTGGCGCGAAGCCCAGGCCGACTGGCAAGCCTATCGCCTCAACGATCCATTGCGCGCCTTCGCCACGACAAAGCACGAAGGAGCCATGGGCAAGAGCCTCTCTCTGCTCAAGCTGAACACCTCCAGGGTGCGCGTGCTCGCCTTCAAGAAGGCAGAGCAGAGCGATGAAATCATTCTTCGGATGGTGGAGTTGGACGGCAAACCCGCAGCCGATGTCCGCGCAACCTTCGCCGCTTCGGTCGCCGCGGCCCGAGAGGTTAATGCACAGGAGCAGCCCATCGGATCGGCACACGTACGCGACGGCGCTCTCGTCACCTCGTTCACGGCTTATCAGCCTCGGACGTTTGCAGTCCGCCTCGTCGCCTCAGCCAGCAGGGCGGGCTCGATCACATCGCAGCCTGTCGCCCTCAAGTACGACCTCGCGACCTCCACCAACGATGATGCGAAGACGCCCGACGGAGGCATGGACGGAAAGGGCAACGCCTTCCCCGCAGAAATGCTACCTGCGCAGATACAAATGGGAGGCATCGCCTTCGACCTCGCCAACGCAGCCACGGGAAGCATGAACGCGGTCGCCGCGCGGGGCCAGACAATCCAGCTCCCCAAGGGCAAGTTCAACCGCGTTTATCTGCTCGCGGCCTCAAGCGCAGGCGATCAAACGGCCGAGTTCCGCGTCGATGCGAAGTCCCTGAAACTCAACATCCAGGATTGGGGCGGCTTCATCGGACAATGGGACACGCGCCTATGGAAGGACAACGATCCCCACCGCGAGTGGGCCATCTCCGCCCACACGCCAACGTGGCCGACCGCAGACCTCACGCAGCGCGAACTCCGCGTGCCAAGCCCCAAATATCCCCAGGACTATCTTGGTCTGCGCGCCGGCTACATCAAGCCCGCGAACGTAGCCTGGTATGCCTCGCACTTCCATACGCCGCAAGGACTCAATCAGCCCTATCGGTTCTCCTACCTGTTCGCGTACGCCATCGATCTCCCTGAGAACGCCCACACCTTGACGTTGCCGAACGATAGCAGGATCAAGATATTTGCCCTATCCGTAGCGAACGAGACAGCGCCGCTTGCGCCGGCACAGCCCCTCTTCGATACCCTCAACCGCACCACCATGCCCACAACGGTGGAGCAGGCAAGCCGATAACGATGTCTTCGCTGGGGTGTGGCTTTCGTCACGCCTCAGCGAAGGCCAACGCACCGGTGAACATATCCTCCGCCGCTCAACAAGTGCTCCAGCAGCAAGTTGCGGACCCGCATCGTCGCCCTGCTTCGCGGATGGCCCGTTGACACGCCCCTCTCTAGAGGACGCCCCGGGCTTTCGCGAAACCATACACCCGCACCACCTGTCTCAGAACGCTCTCCGGCCCTACCGGGACAAATACAACCGTGCCCTCCCGCCGCGAAATCACATGGCTGGCCACCATCATCCGCATCATCCAGATCGCCGCCCGCACATCCGCACATTCCAACCCCAGCCACCCCGCATAGGCATGGTTCGAAGCACGCAGCCCGGTCTCCCGATGAATGGCACCAGCCAGCCATGCCCCGTCCCCATCGTGACCCACCTGGACAAGCGGCTCCTCAGCGAACACGTCCGCGATCACCTCTTGCTGCGCCAAAGGCATATGCCCCAACCAGTAATGGCAAGTCTTCGCCATCACCGTCACCACGTTCTTGATCTCCTTCTCCATTCGGTACCCAGGTCCCCCCGGCAGAAAGATCACCGTCCCCTCATACCGGCACGAGATATTCTCCATCACGATCGCCCGTACCAGCCATCCAGCCATCGCCGCATGCGCGCACTCTACCCGCACCCATCCAGCCGTGCGCGAAGCAGCAGCCTCCAGCCCAGTCACCAGTGTGATGCCCCGGCATATCTCTTCGACGACCTGCCGATAGCGCCCGGCCTGTCCCTCGATCTCGCTCCGCAACCCAGGCTCCAGCAGAGTCCCCCTGTGCGGCGGTCCACCCGCCATCGCCAGATCGCAAAAACTCTTCCACATCTCGTTCCACGCAACCCGCCCATCGCTCCCGTACACCAGACCGGCGGAGCCCATCGAGACAGGCTGCACCTCCTCGTAGGTCTCCTGATACTCCGGAGGCAAAATCGTCCTGAGTCTCGCCTCCAAAACCGCGAGCGTCACTTCATCCATCGTGCGAATCACTTATTCTCCCGCCGTAGGTCGCCTGCCCTAACGGTACGTCGACCCTGCATGAAACGCTGGCTACGCCCGTTGTCATCCTGTTTTAAAGGATCCTGAAGCTCGCCATGCCGATCAAGCAGTTGTCCGCCGTCCTGCTCTCTGTTCTATCCCTCTCCATCGTCCACGCGCAAGGAACCATCGCCACCTTTCAGCAGACCATCGGCTCCAACACCTATACCATCGCCGGCGCCGATCCCGCCAACGGCGTGACGACAACGCTCCCCACCGTCCTCGTACCCGTCACGCTCTCTTTCGAGACCAAACAAATCGCAGGCAAGCCCTTCCTCATGGACGCCTCCGCCGACGTCCCCCGCGTGCTGGCCTCACCCGTCTTCTCGAAGTTCGCCTTCGGCCCCACCAACACCACGCAGTACGGCGACGCCCTGCTCCGCACCACCTTCCCCAGGTCCGCAGGCTGGCACACCCTCCTCGCCAGGCCTGAGATCAAGCCCATCACCCTATCCATTCCCGCCGGCTACGGCTACATCCTCACCTCGAAGAAGAGCGGCACGGCCTTCGCCGTCGTCGACGTCGAGTTCCTCCAGAAAGCGATCTTCAAACAACTCCCCCGGCAAGACGGCAAACTCATCATCGCCCTCACGCACAACACCACCTTCTACGCCGACGGCGACGCCACCGAGTGCTGCTCCTGGGGCACGCACGGTGTCGACACCGCCACCGGCAACTCCTTCGTCCTCGGCTCCTATCTCCACGCCGCACCTGCTGTCGTAGAAGACAAGGACGTCCAGCCGCTCACCCAGCAGCTCGCCGAGTTCCTCAACGACCCGCTCCACGATCCCCTCTTCCACGGCAACCGCCGCCTTCCCCACCCCGGCAACACCTTCCCCGGATGGCTCCGTCTCGCCAGCGTCAACGGCGGCGACCAGGGCCGCTGCGGTGGCACCGGCGTGGCCACCCAGTACTTCCTCCTCGAACCCACCAACACCAACTCCAAAAACAACATCCCCGCCTCGAAGCCCTTCGCCGCCGGGGCCTATCACCTCCAGACTGCAGCCCTGTTGCCCTGGTACACCGGCCCGTCCGCCCCCTTCGGCACCACCTACAGCTTCCCCGACACCACCGCCCTACCCGAGCCCTCCAAACCCTGCCCCACTCGCAGCGGAGGCGACTTCGTCGAGCCCTCCACCACCCAGCGTCCCAACGCCATCGCCCTGCCTGCCCAACCCAACGGACATAAGCTCATCGGCTACTGGGCCGGCTACTCCCGCGCTGAGTCCATCCTGCCCCTCCGCCAGATCTCCCCGCAATGGGACGTCGTCATCGTAGCCTTCGCCACGCCCGATAAAAACGCACCCGAAGGCACCATGCAGTTCCACACCCCGGCCGGCCTCGACACTGCGCAGTTCAAAGCCGACATCGCCTTTCTCAAGAGCCAGGGCAAGAAGGTTATGATCTCCCTCGGCGGCGGGGGCCAGCACTTCACCCTCGCCGACCCCAACCGTGTTCCCAACTACGTCTCCTCCGTCATCAAGATCGTCTCCGACTACGGTTTCGACGGCATCGACATCGACTTCGAAAGCCCATCCCTTTCCATCGACCCAGGCGACACCGACTTCAAGCATCCCACCACGCCCTCCATCGTCAACCTCATCGGCGCTCTCCGCCAGCTCCACGACCACTTCGGCACCGGCTTCATGATCTCGCTCGTACCCGAAGGCACCCAAATACCCGCCGGCTACCCCAGCTACGGCGGCCAGTTCGGCTCTTACCTTGCGATCACCTACGCCATCCGCGACATCCTCTCCTTCATCGACGTGCAGGACTACAACACTCCACCCCTCCAGGGCCTCGACGGCGAGATCTACCAGCCCGGATCCGTGGACTACCACGCCGCCATGACCGAGCTCCTCCTCCACGGCTTCAACGTAGGCGGCGACCCCAAGCACTTCTTTCCACCCCTCCCCGCCAATCAAGTCGCCGTAGGCTTCCTCACCGGAGACACCACCCCCGCCATCGTCTCCCAGTCCATGGACTACATCATCACCGGCAAGGCCCCAGCCGAAACCACCTACAAACTCCGCAACTCCACCGGCTACCCAGGCATGATCGGCGCCATGTTCTGGACCCTCGACTACGACCACCGCGCCAACTACCTCTTCTCCAACGAAGTAGGCCCCCTGCTCCACGACTACAAACCAGCCAAATAGACAAAGGCCTGAAGACACCCCACGACGCGTCTTCAGGCCTTCTCGTTCCTCTTGTTGCCTTCTTGGTCGTCATCTCCGAAGATTCTGCCGCAGGTGCCGGGGATCTGCTTCTGTCCATGCTGTTGCTTTGTCCTTGCTGTATCTTCTTCTGCTGCTGTTGTTGTTGCTGTTGTCGTTGGTGTCTTCGTCGTTGCCGTGGCCTCTAGGTAACCCAAGGCTCAAGCCTTGGGTCTCACAGACCCGCCACAAAACCGGGCTTTAGCCCCTGGGGTATGCCTTCATGTCCCCGTCTACTTCTTTGCCCCAGCCGCGACCCGCACAACCGGCACCGTGACCACCTGCTTCAGCCGAATGTCATCCGAAGAACTCCCCACCAGCACATCGAACGCTCCAGGCTCCACCCTCATCCCATGCGTCTTCACGTCATAGAAGCCCAACCGTTCCACGGGCAAAGTGAAGTGAACACGCTTCGTCTCGCCCGCCGCCAGTGAAACCCTCTCAAACGCCCGCAGACTCTTGATCGGCTGCACGACGGAAGAAGCCCTCTGGTGCGTATAAAACTGCGCCACATCCGAACCAGCCCGATCCCCAACATTGGTCAGGTCGAACGCAACTTCAACGTCCTTCCCCACCGTAACCGTCATATGGCTGTACTGAAACTTCGTATAGCTCAGCCCATGTCCAAACGGATAAAGCGGCACACCCTTGAAGTACAGATACGTATACCCCTTCGACACGTCATACTCGTTCTGCGGCGGAACCCCATCGAGCGACGCGTAGACCGTATAAGGCAGATGCCCCCCGGGATTGATCTCTCCAAATAAAGCCCGCGCAATCGCCGTCCCGCCAGCCTCTCCCGGATACCACGCCGAAAGAATTGCCGGCACATGATCCTGCGCCCACGTCACCGCCAGCGGTCCCGCATTCATCAGCACCACAACCGTCTTCGGGTTCGCCGCAAACACCGCCTCAAGCAACTGCTCCTGCGCCCCCGGCAGATTCAGGTCGCGGCGATCGCGCCCCTCCGCCTCCACCCGAAGATTCGTTCCCAGGCAGAGCACCGCAACATCCGACTTCCGAGCCAGATCCGCAGCCCTTGCCATCGCCGCAGGATCGGCAGCGTCCACAAACCCCGCACCCTTCTCGTACGAGACCTTCACACCTGAACCCAGCAGCTTCCGCAGCCCCTGCACCGCCCCTTCCTTCACGAAGGGAGTGCCATAGTAGTTGCCCGTCTCATAGTCCCCATCGCCCGCCGGCCCAATCACCGCAATCGACTTGATCTCTGCACGCTTCAGCGGAAGAAAATTCCCGCGGTTGCTCAGCAGCGTCATCGACTCCTCCGCCGCCCTCAGCGACAGCGCAAGATGCTCCGGCGAACGCACCACCGACATCCCAATCTTGCTATACGGACTCGCATCCGCCGGATCGAACGCACCCAGCCGGAAGCCCACCCGCAACACATTCGCCAGCGCCGTGTCGACATCCTTCACCGTCAGCAGACCCCGCTTCACCGCAAACGGAATGTTCGTCTCAAACTCTGAATCGTCCGAGTCATTGCCCGCCTTGATCGCCCAAGCGGTCGCCTCCACCGGATCTTCCGTAGCCCTCTGCCCAACCTCGTTCGAGTTTCTCCTGCTGCCCGTCAACAACTCAACAGCACCCAGGTCATCCGTCACAAATCCATCGAAGTGCCACTGCTTCCGCAGAATATCCGTCAGCAGGTAATGATTGATCGCATCCGGCGTCCCATTGATCGCGTTGTACGAGCTCATCACCGACTGCGCATGCGCCTCCATAATCGCGGCCTTCCAGTGAGGTAGCCAGTACTCCATCAGGTTGCGCTCATCCACCGTCGCCGAAAGATGCTGCCGGCCCGTCTCCACATTGTTCACCGCAAAATGTTTCACCGTAGCAGCCAGCTTCAGATGATTGACATCATCCCCTTGCAGCCCGCGCACATAAGCCACACCCATCCGCGAAGTCAGCCATGGATCCTCCGAGAACACCTCCTGGATCCTCCCCCACCGGGGATCGCGGCTAATGTTGATCACCGGCGACCGATACACTAACCCATGCTTCGAACGTGGCCCATCCGCCTTCGCGTTGTACAGCGCCCTGCCCTCATCCGACATCGCAGCCGCAATCGAATGCACCAGCTCCGGATCCCACGTAGCCCCCATCGCGATCGCAGCCGGAAACAGCGTGGTCGGCTGCTTCGACCACACCCCATGCAGCGTCTGGTTCCACCCGCCCCACATCGGAATGTTCAGCCGCGGCACACCCTGGTTCAAATGGTTCAACTGCGCGGCCTTCTCCTCAAGAGTCAGCCGCCCAATCAAATCATGGATACGAGCCTCAACCGGCAGCTTCGTATCGAGGTAAGGTGCCGGAGCCTGCGCAGAAGCACCAACGGTAAGGACAAGAGCAAGCAGAGCAAATCGCATGGTCGGACGTACCTTTCAAGGGGCTAACGATCTCGTAGCGGCTCAATCACCGAAGCCATGTCCTGCTCCGCATGCCCCTGTGCCATCGCCTGTTCAAACAAAGCACGCGCGTTAGCCGCGGTCGTCAGTTCGACACCCGCCTCAGCCGCTGCATCGTGCGCATACTGAAGGTCCTTGCTCATCAGCTTCAACAGAAAATTCACCGTATAGTCCCGGCTCGTCATACGCGCCGAGAGCGCCGAAAACAAGGGGCTCCCGGGCGCAGCCGAGTTCAAGAACGCAATCGACTTATCTCGATCCAGCCCGCTCCGCTCGAGCCACGCAATCCCCTCTGCCAGCGAAGCGACCTGCACGCCACAAAGAAAGTTGTTCACCAGCTTCAGCTTCGCGCCACTGCCCAGCGGACCGAGATGAATCGCCTCCTTGCCCATCGCCTTCAACACCGGCATCGCCTCGCCGAGCACATCGGCCGAGCCGCCAACCAGAAACGTAAGTTGCCCTCCAGCCGCCTGCGTCCGGCTTCCCGTCACCGGCGCATCCAGCACCTTCAACCCGCGCGCTTCGGCAGCAGCACCAAGCTCGGCAATCCAGTCCGGGCTCACCGTGCTCGAATCGATCACGATGGTCCCCGGCGCGGCAGCCGCAATTGCTCCATCCGCGCCAAGCCACGCCTCACGCGAGGCCGGGTCGTCAGCCAGCATCGAGACGATAATCTGCGCGCCCTTTGCCGCCTCAGCAGGAGTAGCGGCCACACGAGCACCCGCCTCGGCAAGCGGAGCAGCCTTGGCAGCAGTGCGGTTATAAACGGTCAACACAAACCCTGCCTTCAGCAGGTTCTGAGCCATCCCGGAACCCATGGTTCCAAGGCCAAGCAAAGCAACGGAAGTAGACATCGTGATGTTCTCCTAGAGGGAGCGTACCGCAACCGGCACAGTGGACTTCTCTTCTTCATGAATGGGATTCCGCAGCGCACGCCCAAACCCCTCGAACGCCACCTCCGCCACATCGCCCTCCTGCAGCACGACACCCGCACCGAACGAAAGCGAATCCGCTCCATAGAAGTGCACATGAATATTCCCCGGCTGCCGATGCCCTGAGAACTTGAAGTGATGGTGCTCGAGATTGGCCAGCGAGTGTGCCATGTTCTCTTCACCACTCGCAATCGCCTTCTCCCAAATCACACCGCCATCACGCTCAATCCGCACCGTCCCATGTACATCCGTAAATGGCGCATCCACGACAAGCTCAGGTCCCAACGAACATGCCCGCAGCTTCGATCCCGCAAGATTCAGATAGTTGCGCCTCTCAAACTTATGGTCCGAGAACTCATTCCCATTGCACATGCCGATGCGATACGGAGTGCCATCTCCCGCAATCAGATAAACGCCCGCAATCTCAGCCTCTTCGCCACCATCTTCCGCATGCGAAGGAATCTCCAGCGCCTCAAACGGAGCCCGCAGCACGGCGGCATCGCCCTTATAAAACCACTCCGGAGCGATCCCCACCTGCCCATTCGCGGGACGCCCACCTTCCACGCCCCACTGAAACATCCGCATGCTGTCCGTCAGCACAGCCGGAGCCTTATCCTGCGCCGACTGTCCCGCAAGATGCATCGCTTGCCGCTGGCTCGCGCTGCCCAGATGCGTAAGCCCGGTCCCCGCAACCAGCACCCGCGAAGGGGCGCCCGGAACATCGATCGGCGTCAACAGACCCCAGACCGAGGTTCCCGCATACACTTCGTCATACGACAGCACAGCACCAGTCGCAAGCGACCGCGCATGATCCGCAATCCCCACATCGGCATCCAGACAGGCCTGGGCCAGCTCATACACCGAACCAATGCCAACCAGGCAGCGAAGGCTCGGCTCATCGACCAGAGCCACATGTCGGCTCTGATCATCCACGTTCAGCAGTTGTACAAGACGCACGCTCATCCGATCACCTTGAAGCGCTTCAACGATTCTTCGTTCACCGTAAGCCCCAAGCCAGGCAGCGTGTCATCGAGCTGAATGTAACCATTCGTCGGCGTGGGCTCGCCATCGAAGATGTACCAGAACAACTCGTTGCCAACCTCAACATCCACCTGCGGAAAGAACTCCGAGATCGGGCAGTTCAGGCTCGCCATCGACACATGGTAGTTGTGCATCTGCCCCGCATGCGGCACCACCGGCACCTGGAACGACTCTGCCAGAGCGCAGATCTTCCTCGCCTGCGAAATCCCTCCCACGCGATTCGTATCGAACTGGATATAGTCCAACGCATCGGCCTCCAGCAGCTCGCGGAACCCGAAGATGGTGTGCTCATGCTCGCCACCGGCAATCGGAACACGCCCATAGCTCTTCAGCGTCGCATACCCCCGCGTATCGTCAGGAATCACCGGCTCCTCCAGCCACCGCAGATTGAAGGGCTCGAGCAGCGGCAGCATCCGCTTCGCATAGTCGAGCGTCCATCCCATGTATGCATCCGTCATCAGATCGATGCCATCACCAATCACCTCGCGCACGGTACGCACCAGGTCAATGTTCTTCTGCATCCCTGCGGCCCCATCGAGCGGACCCCACCCATAGCGCAGCTTCATCGCCTGGTAGCCTTCGTCCTTATACTTCTGCGCTTCCACCCGCAGTTCATCGAGCGGCATCGAATAAAGCCTGCTCGCATACACCGGTATCTTGTCCTTCGTCCGACCGCCAAGCAAACGATATACCGGCTGCTTCGCATCCTTGCCCAGCAGATCCCAGAGTGCAATGTCGACCGCAGAGATCGCCGTCATCGCAACGCCCTTGCGTCCGAACGCCATCGTCCGCCGATACATCTGTTGCCACAGATACTCTGTATCCCACGGGTCCGCACCAATCAGTAACGGTTCCAGATACGTATCGATCAGCGACTTCGTCACCACGGGCGACAAGGCCGCATTGCCGAGTCCAACCAGACCCGCATCGGTGAAGATCTCAACCAGCACCCAACCGTGAAACGCGAAGTTCCCCATCGATGCCTCGCCGAAGTTCACAAGATCCATCGGATTGGTGCAAAAATGCGGAGGCAGCGGAACAGTCGCGCCCTCCCACTGAACGACGCGCGTACGGACTTCGGTAATCTTCATGCGTTGCTCCTCTTAAGGGTTTGTGGTGTCAGCGGTTGAATCTTGCCGGCAAAGAGCAGGATCGCAAGAAAGCCAATGAGATGAAATGTTCCAACCAGGACAAACAGCGTCCCGTAGCCGAAGCCATGGCCGAGCAGATAGCCCGCGACCACGCCAAAGATTGCTCCGCCAATCGCGCCGCCGAAGCCAACCAGGCCCGACACCGTACCGACTGCGGAAAGCGGAAAGACATCGGCCGGGACCGTCATAATCAGACCCGACCAGGACTGTTGAAAGAAGAACGCAACACTGAACAGCAGGATCGCGAACTCAACCGGCACCAGAGGCACAAACATCACCACTGGCATAAAGATCGCACTCAATCCAAGCGCCACCTTCCGCGCCACATCCAACGTGTGTCCCTGTCGCAGCAACCGCGACGAGAACCACCCACCCAGAAAACTCCCCACGCCCGACGCAGCATACGGTATCCAGGCGTAGTAGCTCACATGCTTGATGTCGAAGCCACGCGCGTCATAGAGATACTTCGGCAGCCAGAACAGCAGGAAGTACCACGCCGAGTCGCTCATGAACTTCGCGAACACCAGCGCCTGCACCCGACGCATTCCGATGATCTCGCGAAAGCTCAGCTCCCACGCCAGCAGCCGTGCATCCAGCGTGTTCTCCGACAGCGTCATCGGATTGCTGCGATAGCTCATCATCCACCAGGCCACCCACACCAACCCAAGACCGCCGGCAGCAAAGAACACCATCCGCCAGCCCGAGTGAATCAGCACGATCCCGATCAACGGCGGTGCCAGCACCGAACCAAGCGCCGTACCCGCATTGATGATCCCCACCGCGGTCGATCGCTCATGCGCCGGAATCCACTCCGCCACAACCCGCACCGCGGCCGGAAACGCTCCACCCTCGCCCATGCCCAGCAGAAAACGCGCCCCGAGCAAGACCATGAAGCCCGAAGCAAAGCCATGCAGCGCACACGCAATCGACCACCACAGCATGATGATCAGAAAACCGCGCCGTGTCCCAAGCCGATCCAGCAACCTCCCGCCCAGTGCATAGAGAGCCGCATACGAGAGCAGGAACGCAGTCTGCAGGTACGAGAACTGCTCATTCGAAATAGGGATGTTGTGTTGTATCGCCGAGATCGCTACTGGCAGCGTCTGACGATCAAAGTAACTGATCGCAATCGCTACCGTCACCAGCGCGACGGCGTACCAGCGCATCTCCAGTCCCATGCGCCGGTCCGCCGTATTCCGTGTTGTCATCGCTGCGCTCATCGTTTCCTTACCACTTCAAATGCAGTAGAGACGTGCCCTGGCGCGGCATATCCGTCGTGACGACAACGTGCCCGTTCGCAACATCCAGCCACACCGGGGAGGTCAGCATCGCAAGCTGTCCCGCCGCCTGCAACGCGGCATACTGCGCGGCGGTAGGATGCTGCGGCGAGCCCATCGACTTCCACACCGTGTAAGAGTTCGAGTGCGTGTCGTCCAGGCGATAGTGCTCCAGCAGAACCCGATGGACCGCAGGTGGAATGCCCGCAATGTTCACCGTAGTGGGCACCGCATCCGCCGCACCATCGACATCGTTGTAGTTCCACACCAGCACCGCCGCCTCGCGATCCGCCTTCGTCGCAAACGCATCGACATCCGAAGACTCACGCACGCCCGCCTTCAGTATGCTGTCCAGCGGCACCTGCCCGGTGCTCGTCGTCCCCACACGAGTGCCTTGCATCAGCGCAAACATGCGGAAGACATTCAGCACCGGCTTGTCGACACCATTCGTAGCCAGCGAACGGAAACCTTCAAAGTATTCGCGATCCTCAAACTCGAACGACCAGCTCAGCATCGCGAGAAGATTGACGCCATGACGATCCTGCAGGTCGAACAACCCCTTGAACGCAGCCGCCGTATACGCCGGATAAAGCGTACCGTTGCGATAGTTGTTCGCCGGGTTCACCTTCGAGGAGCACGCTGCACACCCTTCCGGATCTGCCTCACTGATGATGATTGGCAGCTTCTTGAAGCGGGGGAATGTGGCAATCAGTGCGAAGCCAGCATCGGCATCCCGCATCTCCTGCTGAATCCCCATCGTCACCTTGCCGTCTTTGATGGTGGGCTGTCCCTTCGCATGAAACGAGATGAAGTCCATCGGAAGCGGCTTGCCATCCGCCGCACTCTTACCGGAGTTCACATGCTCCAGAAAGTTCTTCAGAAACGTGGCAGCCTTCGGCGAGCGCGGACTCGTGGTCGCGGGACCGCCCACCATCGCGCCGGGAAGAGCCTTCCGCACCCCACCCACTGCATAGTCGTACAGCTTCCAGTACTCTTCAGGAGTCGTGTGCCAGTAATCGATGTCCGGCTCATTCCAAACCTCGAAGTACCACTTCAAAACCTCTTCCTTGCCGTAGCGCTCCACCAGGTGAGCCGTCGCAACGCGGCACAGCTCACCCCACTTCGCATAGTCCTTCGGCGGATTGTTCGACTTACCCGTGATCGCGTTCTGCGGATAGTGCACCTGGTACGGCTCATGACGATTGGGCAGATCCGCCGCCAGCGCCTCAGGCATGAAGCCCAGCTCAACCATCGGTCTTACCCCGGCGGCCTTGTACGCATCGAAGATTCCGTCGAAGATCTTGAAGTCATACACCGGCTTGCCGTTCGCGTCTTCGCTGTAAATATTGGTGGAGCTGAACTTCAACTCCGCCACGCCGTTGCCGGAGGTAAGCAGGTGATGCGCGCGGATGTACACAGGCACAGGACTCAGGTCATGCAGCTCCTTCAATAGCGCCTTGCCGTGGCGCATCGTCGTATAGTTGCCTTCGTCATAGCCGAACCAGCTATACAACGGCTTGTACGGTCCGACCGTCTTCGCCAGATCCACCTGGATAGAAACCGGAGGGCCCGTCGGTACCGGGACCCTCTCCGGCACAGTGCCCTGTGCCAGTACCGCGCCAGACATCAGGTGCAGGCCAATCCCGCCACTCAACAACGCCCGTCCAAACCATCGTGTGACATCGTTCATCGTCTTCCCTTTCGAGCTGTTTTAGAAGTTGTACTTGAGCGCGAACTGAATGTCGCGTGAAGGGACCGAAGTGCTTGTAATCTGGCCACCGGCAGTTGCGTCGATGGTCGAGTTGGGCGCATTGAAGCTTGTCGTGTTGGAGACGTTGAAGAACTCCGCACGGAACGAGAGCGTGCTCTCCCGCGGCATCGCAAAGTTCTTGAAGATCGACGCATCGTACTGGCGAACCTTGTCCGTGCGCAGCGTATTCGCACGAACCTGCCCATACGTGTAGAGCGGTGCGACGACATACTTGCTCTTGTCGAACCAGGTGGCAACGGACTTCACGAACGCCGGGTTGCCGCCCGCGGGGTTCAGGTTTGGACGCTGGCCACCAACTCCCGTGTTCGCCCGGTCGCCCGAGATCACAGCAGTAAACGGCACACCGGACCGAACGACGATAATCGTCTGGATCTGCCAGCCGCCCAGCACACTGTTCACCAGCGTGTTCGAGTGATTCAGGAAGTGACGTCCACGCCCAACCGGAATCTCGTAGCTTCCGCTTGCGGCAACGTTATGCGGCACATCGTAGGGCGAAACCGCATACTCATACCCCGTGTTGCCCCCAAGCGCGGGAGACTGGTTGAACTGCATGAACTTCGAATAGGTGTACGAGACAAGACCCGAGAGACCGTGGCTCGCACGATGATCGATCTTCATCTGCAGCGAGTGATAACTCGTCGACGTGTCCTGCGTGTTGAAACCGATCGTGCCCCACGGCTGATACGGCCTGCGAGCCTGGATCGAACCGGCACCAGGCGTGGGATCGTTGAAGTCGTTGCTTCCATTCAGATGCACACCACGGTTGCCCACATAGCCAACCTCAAAGACATCCTTCTTGCTCAACTGCTGCTGAATCCCGAAGCTATAGTGCTCGTTATAGCCCATCTTCAACCGCGTCTTGCTCGGGTTGAGCGTCGGATTCGCCTGTGCCGAACCCAGTGCCGTGCCCAGGAAGAAGTTCGCCAGCGTGCGCGTCGGAACCACGTTCTGCGTCTGGTTCACCGTCTCAGCCAGACGATAAGGAAGCGTATTCAGGTTCACGCGCCCGGACGTTCCCTCCGGCTCGTAGAACATACCGAAGCCGCCACGAACGATCGTCTTGCTCGTCAACGCATACGACACACCAAGACGCGGTCCGAACTGCGTCTTGTCCGTATACGTAATGTTCGAAGGAAGCTTCGCCTGCGAGCTGGTCTGGATGTATTGACCGAAGAACTGATACGCCGCGGGTGCCGCATACTGCGCCGTCAGATCCGGCACCGCACCCGGGCCGGACACGATAATCGGCTTGGCCTGCGTCGGATCGAACGTGCCGATCTGCCCCTTGTAACCTCCCAGCCACGGCGAGTACTCATAGCGAAGCCCCGCATTGATCGTCAGCTTGCTGGTCAGGCGAATGTCGTCCTGGAAGTAGAACTGCTTGTACGTCGCCTGTCCGCCGAAGTTGTCAGCAGGATAAGCGCGCGCCACCGAGGACGGATAGCCAAGCAGGAAGTCTGCATACGCATCGCCCGAAGCATTGCCGTTGAAGCTGAACTGACCCGCGTACGTCTGGCTATCGTAGCCAAGCCACTGGTAGTAGCGAAAGAAGACGCCTGCCTTCAAAGACTGCCGGCCGCGCAGATAAGTGAAGTTATCCGTGCCTTCCACAGCCTTGCGATCCTGCGACTTCGGCCTCTGATCGAACGCCGAACCCTGCAGCGACGCATATCCGCTCCACGAATAATCCGGGAACGATCCGCCACTGCCGGGACGCGTCTGGGCAGCAAAGCCCGCGACACCAAACTTCGTGTTGTAATCCGTTCCTTGCAGAAACGCCGTGAGACGAACATGGCTCGGCAGATAGTGGACGCGTGCCTCATTCACCTTGTTCGCACCGATATTCGTGATGACCCCCAACGCAATGTCCTGCCCGATCGATGTGAGCGAAGCCTTGCCAAGCTGAGGCGACGCATTTGGGTCCGTCTCGCGGTTATCCACGTACACCCAGCGCGCAAACAGGCGATTCGTGGCGTTGATCTGGTGGTCGAGACGCACGATGAACTGGTCGAAGTCGATCGCCTGCGACGGTGTGTTGCTGAACGTTCCCGTCGTCGTATTCACCTGCGGCACGTACGCCTGAATCGCAAGAGCCTGCGGCGAAAGTCGATTCGTAGGGATAGTGTTGTTCGCAAAGGGAACGCGCACCACCGTGCCGCCCACCGTCGTCGTCAGAAGCGGATCGTAGATCGTCTTCGTGCCGAAGTTGCCCGTGCGCTGCGCGGAGTTGGCGACGATGCTGTTGAAGATAAGCCCCTGTCGCAGACGCTGGCCTTCATAGTTCACAAAGAAGAACGTGCGATCCTTGCCGTCATAGAGATGCGGAACCGAGATGGGGCCGCCCAGGTTCACGCCGAACTGGTTGCGCTTCAAAATCTGCCGCGTCAGCGCGAAGTAGTTGCGCGCATCCAGCTTGTCATTGCGAATGAACTCGAACACGCCGCCATGAAAGCGATTCGTCCCACCCTTGGTCGTCGCGTTGAAGAACGCGCCGCCCCGGTTGTACTCAGCCGAATACGGGCTCTGCGTCACCGAGAACTCCTGCAGCGCATCGATCGAGGTCTGGATGAACGTACCGCCCTGGTGCTGTTCGCTCACGTCCACACCATCCAGCAGGAAGGAGGTCGCACTCCCGCGGATACCGCTGATCGTATTCCCATCGACGACCTCAGGCCGGATCGCAAGCGAGTTTCCCGTGGGCGCAAGCAGCGCGGCACCAGGCGTCAACTGCGCCAGCTTGAAGAAGCCACGGCCATTCAGCGGTAACTCCGTCAACTGCTTGTTCGTAATCACCTGCCCAATCGTCGCCGAATCCGTCGAAAGCAGCGCCGCAGCCGTCGTGACCTCCACCGAAATGTTCGACGCACCGATCCGCAGCTTCATATCTTCACGCACAATCTGTCCAACCTGCACCTCGATGTTCGAGGCCGTGGTTGTCTCAAATCCCGCCGCCGTGATGCTCAGCGAGTAGATACCCGCCTGCACCGGCGTAATCACAAACTCGCCGCTCTCGTTCGTCACCGCAGTCTGCGTAATGTTCGTGCCCATGTTCGTCACCTTCACAGTCGCGCCCGGAACCACTGAGTCCGATGGATCCGCAATGCGGCCGACAAAACGGCCCTGCTCGACCTGCCCAACCGCTACCCGGACAAAGCACAGGGCCATCATGGCCAGCATGCACAGTTTGATTGCTCCATGAAACGTTATCTTTTTCATCGTTCTCCCTCGAAGTCCTCGCGCATGCCGAGCATCGCTTTCTGAACCGCGCACAAAGGTAGTACCGATGAATTGCAAGTGTCAACCCCTGATCGTAAAAATCAAGAAAAGGCTTTCTACTGGCATATTCCGCATAATAAAGCACAAAGACTGAGGCACTCGCATCGCAACTGGGGCGATTTTATCGCAATTGGTTGTACCTTTAAAATTCTTAGCTAAAAATCCGCCTTTGACTTTGTTGGACCGCTGCCTCACGATAGACCTATGAATCGACGACGTCCGCTCCGCCTCTCGGCCTCAGAGGACACCCTGAACAACAAGGAAGACGTCACGCATCTCCTCATCCTGCGATTCCAGCAGATGCTCTCCGAAGGCGTGCTCTCACCCGGCACCAAACTGCCCCCCGAGCGCGACCTCGCCGCCCACTTCAAGGTGGCGCGCTCTTCTCTCCGACAGGCCTTGAAGGTCCTGGAGATCATGGGCGTCATCACCCAGAAAGTCGGAGACGGCAGCTACCTCAACCGCGACGCGTCCTCCGTCCTCGCCGTACCCATGGACTTCCTCTTCCTCCTCGACGACACCTCCGTCCAGGAACTCACCGAGCTGCGTTTCCTCATGGAGCCGGCGCTCGCCGCCCAGGCCGCCGAGCGCGCCAACTCCGAGGACATCGCACTCCTGCGCCAGTCCATCACCGACCTCGAAAACTCCGAGCAGGATCGCATCAAGCTTGTCGCCTCCGATCTCCTCTTCCATCGCGCCATCTTCCAGGCCTCTGGAAACCGGCTCACCGGACGCATCTTCCACACCATCCACCGCGCCATGCTCAACATGATGATGGTCACCTCGCAGATGGTCGACCTCGAGCACACCGTGGCCTTCCACCGCCCTATCCTCGCCGCCATCGAAGCCCGCGACCCCAAGCTCGCCGCGCAGCTCATGACCGCGCACCTCACCGACGCCCAGAACCTCCTCGCCCAGGGCCGCGAGCACGAACTCGCCCGCGCCCTCCGCGATCACATGGCCCTCACCACCATCGGCGTCAAGCGTGGCAAGGCAAAGAAGACCGCCCCCGCAAGCCGACCCCTGCGTCCTGCCCGAACCACGCGCTGACTCATAGCGCAACGTCGAAACGAGTCCGGCCTAACGCAGCTCCGTAAACGGAGTGCCGCCCATATCCGCCGCATACACTTGGTGCGTCACCGGATTCACCGCCAGCGCATAAGGCCGGTCTCCGCCCGGTACCCGCTTGCGCATCCTATGCGTCCGCGCATCGATCAGGGTCACCATCCCCGAGTGCGCATCCGCCACATAGATCGTGTGCGTCGTCGGCTCATACGCAATCGCCTGCGGCTTACCACCTACCGCAACCGTAGCCACTGCCTTGCGCGTCGCCGTATCCACAATCGTCACGGTTCCGTCCCCATAATTCGCGCTATAGATCTGGTGCCCGTCCACATTCAAAGCCAGTGCACACGGCATGTGCCCCGTCGGCACATTGACGACGGCATAACTCGCCAGATCGATCGCCCCAATGTCCGCGTCCTGCACATGCGCGACATAAAGCATGCCGCCCCCCCGTACAAAGCCCCACTGGTGATGCGCATGGGTAGGCTCATTGGTCAGCTTCGACGTAGCGAGGTTCATCACGCGGAACGTATCGCTCTCGTACCCCAGCATGTACAGCCGCTGATGGTCCGGATCCACAATCACGCCATCCGCCGACCCCGCCTTGATGTTGGTCACCGCATGCGTATCCCCATCGATGACCGTTAGCTTATCGCTGAACGTGTTCGTCACGTAGACCTTGTTCGTCGCTTCATCCAGCGCGATCGCATACGACCGTCCCGCCGTGGGCACCGTGGCAACCACATGGTTCTCCGCATCGAGAATCGTCACCGAATGCCCTCCGGAGTTCACCACATACACCCGTCCCGTGCGGTTGTTCACCGCAACCGCAATCGGCCTCGCGCCAGTGGCCACGCTCTCGACATGCCCCGTCGCATCCACAATCGACACACTGTCATGCGACGTGTTCACCGCATAAATCTTCCCCGACACACTCGCGGCGATGCCGTCGACCTGGATCAGTCCACTCGAAGCCGGAGCCTGCCCATAGGCAACAGAAGCGGCGAACAACACAGCGGCAGCATGGCGTAAAAGAGCCCTGGGCATGCAATCTTTTCCTCGCTCTGCCACTTTGTCACTTAACATAAGAAAGTGCAAGCTGGAGAACGAACGCTAGCCGTGTATGCCTCGAAACGGAAGCGCCTTCCCGGTCTTTCCTCGTGTGACGAAGGAGAAAACAAATGTACATGAACACCGTTCGCAACGCGCTCCTGCTTCTCCTTCTGGCCACTGCCCTTAGCCTCCACGCGCAACAGCAGCACGCGTTTCATGTCCTCGCCTTCTACTCTGAAACCGTCGAGCAGGACCACATCGACTTCGCCCATCAGGCCATCGACTTCTTCAACGCCGCCGCCAAACGCGATCACTACGACTTCGCCACCACCAAAGACTGGAACGACATGAACCCCGGCAAGCTGGCCCAGTACCAGCTCGTCGTCTGGCTCGACGACTTCCCCCACACCCCCGCGCAGCGCACCGCCTTCGAGCAATACATGGAGCACGGCGGCGGATGGCTCGGCTTCCACATCGCCGCCTACAACGACGCCGGCACCAGGTGGCCGTGGTTCCTCAGCTTCCTGGGCGGAGGCGTCTTCTACGGCAACAACTGGCCACCTCTCCCCGCGACCCTCATCGTCGACGACAAAGACCATCCGGTCACCCGCGGCCTCGGCAACACCCTCCAGTCCCCCGCCAACGAGTGGTACATCTGGAAGCCCTCGCCCCGCCTCAACCCGGACATCAAGGTCCTCATGTCCCTCGCGCCCTCGAACTACCCCATCGGCTTCAAGGACATAATCACCGGCGGCGACCTCCCCGTCGTGTGGACCAACACCCGTTACCGCATGCTCTACATGAACATGGGCCACGGCGACCGCGTCCTGTCCAGCGAAGCCCAGAACAAGATGATCGAAAACGCCATGCTCTGGGTAGCCAAAACCCACAACCCCAAACCCTCCCCAGGCGAATAAGAAAGCCGCGACCCAAGAGGCCGCGGCTTTTCACATCCCGAAGACTAATTCGTCTTCGAGTTATTCGACCGGTCATCATCGGGCAACTGGTGATCCGGGTCCACCGTCACGGAAGCGATCGGTGTCTTGTTCTCCAGCGTCCACGTATAAACGCCCTTCGTCATCCACGTCTCCACCGGCAGTGTCACCCGCGTCTTCGATCCATCGGTAAACTTCACCTCGACCGGAGTCGGCAACACAAGCTGTCCATGGTTCGTGATCGTCACCACCGACCCCTCAATCTTATCGACCGAAACATCGTACTTCCAGTTATTCAGGTACCAGCCCTTCCAGAACCATCCCAGGTCCTCGCCGCCCTCGCTCTCCATCGCCCGGAAGAAGTCCGACGGCGAAGGATGCTTGAACGCCCAGTCTTTGATGTACTTCCGGAAAGCCCAATCGAACCGGTTCGGCCCAAGAATCTGCTCGCGCAGCAGCACCATCCCATACGCACCCTTGAAGTAGCTGATCGGATGCCCCAACTGCATCGGATAGCTATCCGCCGGCATCATCAGCGTCCCCGCATCCGGATTGTCCAGCACCTTCAAAATCGTATCCGGCGGCTCACCGCCAGCCGAGTACTCACCATCGCGCTTCGGCCCATACTTCCCGCCCATGTACTCGGCCGACTCCTCGATATCGATGAACGTATTGAACCCTTCATCCATAAACGCATTCCGCCGCTCGTTCGATCCCACGATCATCGGGAACCACGTATGCCCGAACTCATGCGCCGTCAGCCAGAAGAAGAACGGTCCCTTGTCCTCCACGCCGTCGAACACCACCCCCGGATACTCCATCCCACTCGAGAACCCCGCAATGCTCACTGCCGCCGGCCACGGATACGGGAACCAGTGCTTCGAGAACCGCTCCATCGTGTCCTTCGTGTACTCCGTCGACTTGTCCCACGCATCCGGCCCCACACTCTCCGGCGGATACACGCTCATCGCCAGCGACTTCTTCCCCTCCGGCAGGTTGATCCGCGCCGCGTCCCAAACGAACGTAGGCGAAGCACTGAACACCACATCCCGCGTCTTGTCCATATGGAAGTGCCACGTCAGCGTGCCGTCCTGCTTCGGCCTGCTGGCCGGATCCCCCACCTCGGAAGGCTTGCGAATATAAACCGTCTTATCGCTGTTCTTCGCCTGCTCCAGACGCTCGATCTCCACCTTCGTCAACACATCCTTCGTGTTCACCAGCTCGCCCGAACCCGCCACAATAAAGTTCGAAGGCACCGTCACGTAGTAGTCGAAGTGCCCATACTCCAGGTAAAACTCCGCCCCCAGGTAAGGCAGCGTATCCCACCCACGCAGGTCGTCGTACACGCACATCCGCGGATACCACTGGGCCATGTCATAGATCTCGCCCGTCTTCGTAGCGCCCCACGACGTCCTCCCGCCCCACACACCCGGAATCGCGTAGTGATACTTCATATGCACCTTCAGCACGCCGCCATGCTTCAGCGGCTCCGCCAGCCGGATCTGCATCCGCGTATCCGACACCAGCGTGTCCGCCTTCACGCTGGTCTTGCCCGACACAATCTCGACCGACTCAAACTCATACCCCTCGCTGGTCGTCACCACCGGAGCCGCATCCACCGCACCGCGCCGCCCTCGCCGTCCGCCGCCGCTCGCAATCCGCGCCCGCGAGTCCTTCCGATACGTATTCTGCTCCAGTTGAATCCACAAACTGGTCAGCGCATCCGGGCTGTTGTTCGTGTACGTAATGATCTCGTCGTTATGCAGCACCTTCGCCGCCGTATCGATCGAGGCATGCATCTCGTAGCTCGCCTCGTTCTGCCAGAACTGCGGACCGGGCGCACCGTTGCTCGAGCGATAGCTGTTCACCGGGTCCGGCAGGGTGAGCGGCGAGAAGGTCAGCCGTGGATCATAACCAGCCGTCTGGGCCAACCCAGACCCGGTCAGCACGGCAAGCAGGGCAAATCGAGAGAAAAAAAGACGCACGCGGGGGCTCGCTTTCGTTCAGCAAAAAGTAGAGGATCTCCCCCGACTATAGCTGTTCCCTCCCCTGCCCTCCAACGCCGGTCCGGCAGCCGATCGCCCATCCCGCATAAAGAAACCAAGACGAGCACCGCAGAACTCTTTCGCCCGCGAAGACGTTCCGATCGAACGGACACCGCAGCGACAGGCCAACGCACTAATTCCGATCGACCTTCCGCTCCTCATACTCCACCGTGCTGATTCCCCCATGCTCCCGCAGCAACGAGACCACCTTCTCGCTCCCCGCATATCCGTTCCGCAGAAACCAGCACTGATAATCGACATCCGCATACCGCCTCTGTCCGTTCCATCGCCGCGGATGGCTCCGGTCGTACGCGTTGTACTGCGGCAGAAGCCACTGCGTATAGGCGCCCTCATCCACACCCGCAATCAAGTTCTGTGTCATGTTGTCCCAGCTCCGAGCCTTGAACGGAACCTTCGCGGCATCCACCACCGAGCAAGGCATCGGACCCACATCCTGGTGCACGATCACCAGATCCGGCCCCAACGCCTTCACATCCTGCGGATGAATCAGGTGCAGCGCGAACTCCGGCGTATTCAACCCCCAGGGATCATAAGCCACCCACTTCGAGTAGTAAGGAATCGCCCCGCTCTCCGTCACAATCATCGTGCCCCGCCCCGGCATCTCCGCAAGCTCCTTCGCCAGCGCCACGACCTCCGGCTGCGGATACTCCAGCGTATAGATCACACTCCAGTTCACCCAGAAGTAGCCCATCAGCAAGACCCACACACCCAGCCCCGCCGCCAGCACCCGCCCCGCACGACCCTTGTAGCTATCGAAGTTCGCCGCCAGCAGCACACCCATCACCACCAGCGGATACAGAAAGAACCGGTTCGCATAGTTCTGGTCCAGCCGCATCGCCAGGTAAAACATCGTCGAAGGCACAATCAGCGTCCCGAACAACAAACGATTCTGCGCCTTCAACATCGTCCGCCCCAGCGCAATCGACAGGATCAGGCAAGCCACCACCAGCGGCGGAATCAGCGAACCCGCACTCTTCACCACCAAAAAGTGCAGAACCCGCGTCGTATCCGACTTCACATAGAACGGCAGCGGCAACAGATGCCCAAAGTAGTGCCAGCGCCACACAAAGTAGACCAGCCCCGGAACGATAAACCCGCCCAGCAGCTTCCCGAACCGCGCCCTGAAGCCCTCACCCTGAAACGCATACACACACAGGAGCGGCCCGGCAAACACCACGCCATCCGGCCGAGTCAGGCAAAGCAGCAGCCCACACAGCACCGCCCACCCATACCGCCCCCACCAGACCAACGCCGCCATGCCTCCCAGCAGCAGCGCAAAACAAAACACCGAAAAACCCGCCTCCGCCGCAAACGTCTGGGGTGCCAGCAGAATCAGGCAAACCACCGCCGCCACATTCACCAGCCCGGCCCTCACCCCGGCCAGCCGAACCATCACCACGCCCAGCCCCACAGCACACGCCGCGCTCGTGGCGATCGCCAGCCCATACGCCGGAATCCCAGCCTTCTCGCCCAGCGCAATCCAGACCATCCACAGAAAATCCGTGGCCCCCTCGGCTCTCGGCCCATCCGAGATATACGAGATCACTCCGGTCTTCGCCAGATTCAGGCTGTACTGGAACAAAATAATCGCGTCTTCCGAGGCCTGGCAAAAATGCGGAGCCACACAGAACCCCACCAGCAGAAGCGCTCCCAGAACCGCCAGCAGCCGCCAGATCATCCCCAAGCCACCATCGTCAGCGCGCTTCGTCATCCTCATCCTTCACCAGCGTAGCGTTGCGATCCGTCCTCACCCACTCCTGCTTCGCACTCGCGTGGCGCAACAGCGTGGGCACAAGCAGAAGCTTCCAGACTATATAAAACGGCGCTCCGGCAAGCGTCACCACGTCCGCCCAGCCGCGCTTGCGCACCGCAATCGTCACACCCAGATGAATCAGCACCACCGCCAGCCCGGTCAGCCCCACCGTGCTCACCAGCTTCGCATGTGCCGTGGCCGCCACCACCAGCAACACCACATGGAAAGCCAGCGGCAACAGCAGTAGATCCAGCAGCGGCTCCAGCGACGTCACCTGCCCGCGCAGCACATCCGCAAACAGCTTCGGGGCCTGGATCCTCGCGATATGCAGCCGCCCACCCTCCCACCGCGCCCTCTGCGTCTTCACGCCCTTACCGCGAACCGGCATCTCCCCAAACACCCCGCCACCCTCGACGAAGTGAACCCTCTTCCCAGCCCGCACCAGCGCCAGGTGATACTCCAGATCCTCCACGAGCGAAGCCGCCAGATAAGGCACCGCCTCCAGCGTCTCGCGGCGCAACCCAAACCCATTCCCCAGAATCCCGGCCGAAACTCCCATCCGCTCCCGCCCCCGCGGCCTTACCCAATTGAACGCCGACAGCGCAAAGTCCATCAGCCGCGTCCGCACCGTCTCTTCCCCCTGCCGAGCCGTATACCGCACCTGCACCGCCTCCGCCCCGCCCCGCAGAGCCCCGGCAGCCTTCAGCAGAAAGTCCGGCGCGACCACCGTATCCGCATCCACCACCAGAAAGCAGTCATACCCTTCGGCGCCCAGCCGGGTAAACGCATCATGCAGCCCATGCCCCTTACCGCGCTCCAGCGGATCTTCCCGCCGAATCACCCGGGCCCCCGCCGCCTCCGCCATCGCCGCCGTCTCATCCATGCAGTGGTCGGCAATCACGTACACATCCACCTCAAACCCCGTCCGCGTCGCCGCCATCAGGCTGCGAATGCACGACGCGATCACCGCCTCCTCGTCATGCGCCGGAACCACCACCGCGACCCGCCAGGCACCCTCACCACCCGGGAGTTCCTCCCCCGGCATCAGCGCCGCGATACTCAGCATCAGCAGCTCGATCGTCCCCGGCAGCGTCACCACGGCCGCCACGCCCCCCACGAAGCTCCACAACGCGCCGATCATGCCAGCCTCCGCCGAAAGATCTCCAGCAGCCCATCCGCGCTGCCCGCCAGAGCATACTCCGCCCCAACCTTCACCCGCCCAGCCTTGCCCAGCGTCTCCCGCAGCGCCTCATCGTTCATCAGCCGCGCAATCGCCCACGCCATCCCGCGAACATCCGAAGGCGCCACCAGCAGCCCGTCCATCCCATCCCGAATCAGCTCCGGAATCCCGTTAATCCCGGTGGCAACCACAGGAATCTCCATTGACATCGCTTCCATCAGCACCACGGGAATCCCCTCTGCAAAGCTTGCCATGGCAAATACATCGGCCGCCCCATAGAAATCCCGAATCCGGTCCTGCCCCACCGACCCCGCAAACCGCACCGCGCCACCCAGACCCCGCGAGTTCACAAAAGCCTCCAGCGCCTGACGATCCGGACCATCCCCCACAAGATCCAGCTCGACCTCCCGCCCCTGCCCACGCAGCAGTTCAACCGCCTCAATCAAAATCCTCTGCCCCTTGGCCCCCACCAACCGCCCGACGCAAAGCACCTTGAACACACCCTCCACAGCCTTCACTCCGCGAGCCCCAAAGTGCCCCGAGTCCACCCCCAGCCGCCCAATCTCAAACTTCCCCCACTCCTCCGAAAGCTTCATCATCTGGCTCTGCGCAAAGAAGCTGATGCACACCACAAACTTCGAAGCCGCCACCTTCGCCGCCAGCGAGTAAGCCGTCACGTCGTAAAACTCATCCGGCCCATGCACCGTCATCGACATCGTCAGCGGCGACGTACTCGTCGCAATCTTCGTCGCAATCGCCGCCACCGCGGCCGCCGGCGTCGCAAAGTGAACATGCACATGCGTCAGCCGCTGACGCCGCAGCCAGTGCAGCAAAATCAGAGCCTCGACAAAATAAAAACCACCGAGAAGCACCCGCCGCAGGTCGCCCCCACCCATCCTCACCCCATACACCAACCCGCGCAGCACGCCCACCGGCTCCGTCGAAAGCAGCGACCCCAGCGCCTTCATCGCGCCCTTCGCGCCCGCCGCCTTCACATAAAAGGTCTTCTCAGCCTCAATCCGCTCCACCTCGGTCAACACCCGGGGCCCATTGATCGAAGCGACCGCAATCTCCATGCCCCGCGCCCGCAGGGCCAGCACCTCACGCAAGATGAACGTGTGTGACACATCCGGGTACTTACTGACCAGATACCCCACCCGCAGCGTCTTCATCGTCACCCCTTGTACGACGAAATCGCCTCTTCCGCGCTGTTGAAGACCTCAAACACCCGATGCATCCGCACCAGTTCGAACAGAGCCCGAACCGGCTTCCGCAACCCGAACAGCTTGATCTCCGCGTTCACCCCATGCGCCGCCTTCAGGCTCGACACCAGCGCACCCAGACCGCTCGAGTCGATAAACTCCACCTTCGAGAGGTCCAGAACCACCTTCGCCCCATCGCGCAGCAAAGGTTTCATCGCCTCCTTGAAGGCCGCCGTCGTGCCTGCGTCGAGCACCTTCGACTCAACCCGGCCAACGGAAACATCGCCCTCTTCCGAGGTCAAAACCATCATCGCTACGCTCCAGAATTCCTCGCGAACCTGCACTCTGCCGATGCGGAACAGTTCAGATGTATCACATCGTCTCTGCCCGGTCGAGAGACCCGCGTCCCCTTATTATCTCCCGACGGAGGGAGTTACTTCGGTGTAGTGGACTCTCCACACCGCGCGCGTTATCCTTGCCGATCAGCGGTCAACCGCAATTCAAAATCGCGAGCGGCCTCCGGGCATGTTGTTCAAACGGGAACACTCCTGGCCGATCCTCAAAACCCCGCCTTCGCGCAGCGCCGGGAATGTGTCACTCTTTGTAAGGAAGATCACAAGAAGCAAGGCGAACCTCACAGCCCGGTCGATCCAGCCCCATCCAACGCACATCTACATCTTTAGAGCGCATGCCAGCCGATACGCCGGATAAAAAGCCGCAGGAAGTAGCCCCCCTCGACAGGAGCAAACTCCTCGCCGAACTCGTCGACGCGTTCTCCGAAGACGGCATACGCAACCGCCGCCGCGCCCAGGCCCGCCGGACGAAAAAATGGCACGTCGCCGTCCGTGCCGCCCGCCTCCTCCGCGTCCTCGCCGATACCTACCTCGCCTTTATCTTCATCACCCTCCTCAGCCCTCTCCTCCTCATCCTCTTCGTCATCGCCATCTACGCCGATGGGGGCATCCGCAGCCAGATCCGCCTCGGACGCTGGGCCAAACGCTACGCTCAGTACGAGTTCTACTTCCCCAAATTCGGCTTCTTCCAGCGCATGACCTTCCTCCGCAACATGCCCGCGCTCTACAACGTGCTCATCTGCGAGATGTCCTTCATCGGGCCGCGCCCCATCCACCCCGAAGAGATCGTCGACGATCCCCGCAACGCCTGGAAGCGCTACGACCTCCGCCCCGGTCTCCTCTCCCTCTCCTGGATCCGCAAGCGCGCCAACATCGCCCACACCTCCGAGCTCTCCCTCGACCTCGAATACATCGAGACCAAGACCTTCTGGGGAGACCTCGGCATCGCCCTCCGCGCCATCCCCACCGCCATCTTCACCCGCAACACCGGGCCCACCCCGCCCATCATCCACATCCTCGGCATCCGCATCGACAACCTCACCATGTCCGAGGCCTCCGAACGCATCGTCGACCTCATCCGCGAGGGCAAGTCCAACCAGGTCTGCTTCACCAACGCCGACTGCATGAACATCTCGGTCATCAACCCCGTCTACCGCGCCGCCCTCGCCGCCGCCCGCATCACCCTCGCCGACGGCATCGGCATCCGCATCGCCGGAGCAATGCTCGACCAGAACGTCTGCGAAAACGTCAACGGCACCGACATGTTCCCCTTCCTCTGCGCCGCCCTCGGCAAGGCCGGCATGAGCATCTACCTGCTCGGAGGCAAGCCCGGCATCTCCGAAGCCGCCGCAGCATGGATCACAGAGCACCACCCGGCCGTCCGCGTCGCCGGCTATCACCACGGTTACTTCTCGAAAGACGAAGAACCCGGCATCATCGCCGGCATCCGCAACTCCAAAGCAGACATCATGCTCCTCGCCTTCGGAGCTCCGCGCCAGGACATCTGGATCAGCGAACACCTCAACGAGTTCGGCACCAAGGTCGCCATCGGCGTCGGCGGCCTCCTCGACTTCTACTCAGGCCGTATCCCTCGCGCTCCCATCTGGCTCCGCGAGCTCGGCCTCGAATGGTTCTACCGCTTCTACCAGGAGCCCGGCCGCATGTGGAAGCGCTACTTCGTCGGCAACGGCCTCTTCCTCTACCGCGTCTTTCGAGAGCGCCTTCGCAACTCCGCGGCAAGCGCCACGGCGAGTAGCATCCGATGATCGGCGTCATCATCGTTCCTGGGCCATCGCCCGCCATGCACGGCCTCGACGCCGACCGCTCCCTCGCGCTTCTCCCCCTCGGAGACCGTCCCGCCCTCCAGCACATCGTCGAATCCCTCGTCGATCAGGGAATCCTCCGCATCGAGTTCATCGTCGGTCACGCCCCCGAGCGCGTCGAAGCCCTCTTCGGCAACGGCGACCGTTGGGGTTCACGCTTCCGATACCACCTCGCCGCCGACCCCACCCACCCCTATCGCTCGCTCCGCGTCATCCACGAGATCAAAGCCGAGGCCTGGCTCCTCCTCCACGCCGAGCGCTTCCCCATCGTCGACTTCGAAGCCGTCCGCCGCGCCGAAACCACCCTCTACTACGAAGCCGACGAGACCCTCCTCTCCGGCGACGACCTCCTCGGAAACCTCCACTGGGGAGGAGCCGCTCGCTTTCCCCTCGGTGCCAGCGTCGAGGACTTCGCCAACTTCACTCCCCGCGAGCTCACCCGATACTTCGAAGACCGCGCCCTGGAAGGCACCGCCACCGTACTCGCCACCGCCCGCTGGATCAGCATCGCCACCCCCGCCGGCCTCCTCATCTCCCAAACCAAGCTCCTCAACCAGCAGATCAAAGGCCACACCATCGCCGGCCTCGAGATCCAGCCCAACGTCTGGGTCTCACGCAACACCATCATCCACCCCGACGTCACCCTCAACCCACCCATCTACATCGGCCCCAACACCCGCATCCAGCAGGGCGTCACCCTGGGTCCCAACGTCGTCATCGGCTCCAACTGCTTCATCGACTCCCGAACCTCCATCGAAAACTCCCTCATCCTCATGGGCAGCTATATCGGCCAGTCCCTCGAGCTCAACCAGACCATCGTCGCCCGCACCCTGCTCGTCAACGTCCGCCTCGACACCTCCCTCGACGTCGGCGAGAGCTTCCTCCTCGGCCGCGTGGCCGACCCCCATCAGCGAGGCATCCTGCGCCACCTTCTCCAATCCATCGGAGCGCTTCTTCTCTTCATCCTCTTCTTCCCCATCTCGTTCGTATCGCTCGCATGGTTCATCCTCATCAAGGGCATCAGACTCACCACCGTCGAGATGGAGGCTATCCCACTCGCCGACCGCCCCACGGAAGAAGAAACCTACAAACTTCCCTGCCTCGGTGCCGACGCATGGTCCATGCCGCGCAAGGCCGGCTGGGGAGCCTTCACCCGCCAGTTCCTCCCTGGCCTCCTCGCCGTGTTCGTCGGAGACATCGGCTTCGTCGGCCTCCCTCCCCGCACCCGCGAGTCCATCCAGAACCTCTCCTCCGAGTGGCAAATGCTCTACGCCGACGGCAAAAGCGGCCTCATCTCCGAGGCCAGCGTAGCCGCAGCCGACCGCACCGACGACATGCAGCTCTACCTCGCCGACGCCTACTACGACGTCCGCCGCTCCTGGCAGCACGACCTCAAACTGGCCCTCCGCTACTTTGCAGCCCTCATCCTCCCCCGCCCCTAGCGAGACCGATGTCTTTGCCAGTGCATCTGGGTGTGATCGATCAGGCGTTGCATTTATTTGCGAGAGTACACTTCCGGATCGTCGCGTAGGGGTATGCGTTCCGCCTTGGCTTCGAAGTCGATGGGCTCCTGCTCGGGCATCTCGGATTGGCGCGTCTCGACGTCGTGGATGACGGAGAGGAACTCGTCGTCCGCATGGACGGTCTTGACCTTGCTGAGGACCGCGGCGACGCCGGGAACGCCGAGTCGCTTGAGCAGCTCGAGGGCGTTGGTGAGCTCGCCGCGGGTCGTCTTCTCGGACTCCGCAACCAGGATCGTGATGTCGGAGAGGCGCGCGGCGAACTCGGTTTCAGCCGACGAGAGCAGAGGCAGACCCTCAATGAAGAGGAGGTCCACGTTCGAGCGCATGCGGGAGAAGTTGCCGATGTTGAAGTTCTCTCGCCGCGCCGGGGCAATGCGGGAGGACTTGGAGACCTGGCCGTCGCCCATGAGGTAGGCCATCTCATCCTTGGGCAGGGCGACGTGCTTCATCACCTCGGCGGCGTCGACGATCAGGGTGGTGTAACCGAAGCGCTCGATCTTGCGGGCGAGTGCGGCGACCATCTTGGAGATACTGGACCCCGAGGAGGCGGCAGTGAAGACGAAGGTGCGGGCTCCGCCGGTGCGGTGGGCCTGATCGACGCCGGCTACGAGCCGCAGCATGAATTCGTCCATCACGGAGGATTTGACGTCGCGATGATGGGGGAGGACGGCCATGGGCTTGAAGTCGAGGGCGCGGCTGACGTCCTCGGCGATATAGACCCTGGGGTCCATCTTCATGCTCAGGACGGCCGCCATGAGCCCGAAGAGGATGCCGAGGGGGACGGCACCGCCGATGATGAAGATCTTCTTGCTGGCCTTGGGCTTGGAGGGCGGTGCGGCGGGCAGAAGAATGTGGACGAGGCCCGAGGTGTTCTTTTCGAGCTCGATGGCGTTGATGGCGCTGTCGATCTCGGTGAAGTGGGTCTGGAGCCGGGTGATGTCCATGACCAGATCGGCGGCGCGCTGGAGCTTCGGGGTGGCTCCGCTGGCGACGGCGGTCTTCTGGGCAAGCTCTCCTTCGAGGCGGGACTGGAGGGTCGCGGTGCGGTTGGCGTCGAGACGGAGCTTCTCCTGGAGCTGCCTGGCGGCCTTGGTGCGGACCTCGGTGGCGGCGGCGTCGAGCCACTGGTCGAGACGGGTGAGCTCGTCCTGATCCTGTTTGTAGAGGGGATTCTTAGGGGTGAGGCCGGCCATCTGGCTGACGAGCACGCTGCGGCGCTGGCTGATGGTCTGCTTCAGGGCGGCTAGGCCGGGATCGTTGGCGGAGGCATCCTCGGCGGCGGCACGGAGGCCGGCGGAGGAGTCGGAGCCGGTTTGGGACACCGAGGCAAACTGAGCGGCGGCGATAGCGTGCTGGGCGGTCGCCGCGGCCAACTGGGCGCGGAGGTCGGTGAGCGTGACGTCGAAGGGATTGGTGACTTCGGGGTTGGTGGTGTCGGCGACGCCGAGGGCCGCGCTGAGGGCTGCCTGCTCCTGGCGGTCGCTGCTGAGGTTGTTGCGGAGGCGGTCGCGCTCGGTTTTGAGGATCTGGAGTTGCTGATCGCTTTGGGCGAGTTCATCGGAGCGTTCGCCGTGAATATAGGCTTCGCTGACTGCGTTAACGACGTCGGCGATGGCCTCGGGATCGGAACCGGCGAGGGTGATGGAGAGCTGGTAGCTGCCTTGGTCGCGCTCGACCTTGAGGTTGGTGCGGAGGCGGTCGATGGCGGCGTCGTCGGTTTCCTGCGGGAAGCGCCATTTGACGGTGGCGGGCTTGCTGAGGGCCTCGGCGAGAATGTCGGTGCGGGTAATGGTCTGGAGCTGCTGGTTGATGTAGGTGTCGTAGCGCGCGGGGTCGTAGGTGGCGCCGGTATTGTCGGTCGTGAGCTTGGCCTTGACCGGCTGGACGTAGATGAGGGCGTGGGTCTCGTAGTAGGGTCTTCTGCTCAAGCCATAGGCGAGGAGAACGACGGAAATTCCTACGGCGACCGAGATGGCCAGTGTCTTGTGCATCTTGAAGCTGCGCTTCAGATCCAGGGAAAAGCCTCCCGAACGCTCCGAGTCCGAGGACTGGTCGCGGGGGATCTCCGGAGACTGCTTCAAGATGGCCGCATTCATCGTTTGGTCTTCATCCCTTCACCGGATGGACGTACTGCTTTGATCGTAAGCGCCCCGGCGATATTTGCTCACGGAAAACTTTGGGGCGTTGCATTCTTTGATACCGTGAAGCCGCACGACCGGTGAGTGCGATGCCTGATTCCGGGCGTTTGAAGTGGACCGCGCAGCCTATACTCGGAAGAAAGCAGACGTTGCTCCTTACGTATGGAAGTCGTCGCCATCATCCCGCTGTTTGTCTGCCTTGCCGTGGTGTTCACGCAGGGAACGCAGGCTGCCTTCCAGAAGGTGGTGCTGCCGGTGATGTTTCTGTTTCCGACATACTACTTTCTTGCGGCGCGTCCGTTGCCGTCGCTGAATTTTCTCGATTCCGCGCTGCTTGGGCTTGGGGTGGGCGTACTGGTGTACGACCTGCCGCGTTGGCGCTTCTCGCGCGCGGATCTGTGGATGGTTCCGTTTGTGCTTTCAACGGCTTATACCGACTACACAAAGGGGCGGACGACCGAGGCGAGCTTCACCATGTTCAACACCTTGGTGGAGGCGGTCGTGCCCTACATGGCGGGCAAGCTGCTCATGGAGTACAAGGATGGCCGGGAGGAGGCCAGCCGGCGAACGGTGTGGCTGATGGTGATCGCCGCGGTCGTGTCCACGATCGAATACTTTTTCAAGTTCAACCCGTTTGGGCGGATGTGGAATCACTTCTTTCCGAACGAGTGGAGCGGATGGGTGACGCAGATCCGGTGGGGTTTTGGGCGCGTGGCGGGGCCGTTTGCGCAGTCCGAGCTGGCCGGCATTGTCTTCTCGTTTGGGTTCATGCTGGCGATCTGGCTGGCGAAGCGGGAGTACGAGGAGCGGTACGGCAAGATCAAGATTCCGGAGCGGCTGAACCGGCCGAAGGTGGCGGTGGGCGGGCTGCTGGTGATCCTTCTGATGACGCAGGCTCGCGGGCCCTGGATCGGGACGGGGCTGGCCTTGCTGGTGGCTTCGATCGGCCGGGCGAAGAAGCCGATGGCGCGGGCGATCCTGGTGGTGGGGCTGCTGGTGGGGGTGGGGGTTCCGGCGTACGTCATCTCGAAGCAGTGGGTGGCGGGACCGCGCACGGACTATGGATCGGAAAGGGAGACGGCGCAGTATCGCGCGGAGCTGGTGGACAACTATATTCCGGTGGCCGAGGCGAAGGGCGCGTGGGGCTGGGGGCAGATCTTTCCGCGGATCCATGGGCAGACGTCGATCGACAATGAGTATCTGTTTCTGTGGGTGACGCAGGGGTGGATCGGGGCGATCTCGTTTATGCTGCTGCAACTGGAGGCGGCGATTGCGCTGCTCGGAGCGGCTGGGCGGGTGAAGACGGTGCAGGACAGGCACTTTGTGCTGACGCTGTTTGGAGTGCTGGTGGGGATCGCGTTTACGATTGCGACGGTATTCCTGGGGGCACAGAGTTATCCGCTGTTCTTCCTCCTGATCGGGTGGTCGCAGGCGGTGGGGACGTCCCGGTTTACGGATAAGCGGAAGATGGCGACGAAGAGCGGCAAGGCGACGGGGGAGCCCGCGCTGATGCGGGTGTATAGCTAGGATCTCTGGGGAGAACGATGGAAACGACGAGGGCACCGAAGCAGATCGCGATCTATATGCACACGCTGTACAACGGCGGGGTGGAGCGGGTGATGTTCGACCTGATCCGGGGCTTTCTGGACCGGGGGATCGCAGTGGACCTGGTGCTGGATCTGCTGGTGTATTCGCCGTTCGAGAAGATTTTGCCGGAGGGCGTGGAGCTGGTGAAGCTGGAAGCGCATAGTCCGCTGCAGCGGGTGGGGAAGCTGCGGGATTATCTGGCAACGAGGAGGCCCCATGCGATGTTGTCGGCGACGCACTTTGCGAATGAGACGGCTTGCGTGGCGCGGGCGCTGGCCCGGGTGAAGACGCGTCTGCTGCTCTCGGAGCATACGACGCTGTCTTCAGACATTGCGAATTCGAAACCGGGGAGCCTGCGGACGACGGTGATCCGGTGGACGACACGGAGGATCTATCCGATGGCGGATGCGATCATCGCGGTGTCGAACGGGGTGGCGGACGATATGTGCAAGGTAAGCGGGCTGGATCGGGGGAAGGTGATCACGATCTACAACCCGATCGATGCGACGCGGCTGTTTGCGGCGGCCGCTGAGCCCTTGGAGGATGACTGGTTTGCGGCGGGGGCTCCGCCGGTGATGCTGGCGATCGGCAGGCTGGAGACGCAGAAGAACTTTCCGAATCTGTTGCGGGCGTTTGCGATGATTCGGGCGGGGCGCAAGGTGAAGCTGCTGATCCTGGGGGAGGGGTCGGAACGGGCGCACCTGACGGCTTTGGTGGAGGAGCTTGGTGTGGCGGACGATGTGCGGATGCCGGGGTTTGTGGCGAATCCGGCGGCGTACATGGCGCGGGCGGCCGTGTTTGTGATGAGCTCGAACTGGGAGGGGATGCCGGTAGCGCAGATGGAGGCTTTGACTTTGGGGACGCCGGTGGTGTCAACGGATTGCCCGAGCGGGCCGGCGGAGATTCTGGCCAATGGGACGTATGGCGAGATGGTGCCGATGGATGATCCCGCGGCTCTGGCGGGGGCGGTGGAGCGAGTGTTTGCGGGGGCGCGGAAGGTGATTCCAGCGGCGGCGCTGGAGCGGTTCAATGCAGATGCGATTACGGAGCGGTATTTGGGGTTGATGTTTCCGTAGCCCCGAGGAACCCCATATCTCAGAAGCGAGATACAGGGCACCCACGTTTGTGGCTACTTGGGGGCGATGCGGGCGTAGACGGTGCGCCACTCCTTGATGATGTCGGACCAGATGAAGTGCTTGTCCAACGCTCGCTTGCGGGCGGCGATCGACATGCGCTCGGCTAACTCACCGTCCTGGGCAAGCTGGTCCATCTTGGCGGCCAGCTCTTCAATGACGAACTCTTCGTCGCGTGGGGGGATGAGGAAGCCGGTCTCGGGGGTGACGAGGAGCGATGGGCCGCCCCAGTCGCAGGCGATGACGGGCAGGCCCTGCACCATGGCCTCCTGGACGACGATGCCGTTGGCTTCGGCGAGAGACGGGAAGACGAAGGCACGGTACTGGCGGAGCATCTCGGCGAGATCTTCGTGGTTGGCGACCCACTCGATGAAGATGACGCGGTTGTCGAGAGCCATCTCCTTGACCAGGGCGCGCATCTTGGGGAGCTCGGGGCCGCGGCCGATGATGGTGAGCTCGATGGGGAGCTTGGTGAGCGCGAGGGCCTTGATGATGAGGTCGGTGCCCTTGTGCTCCACGAGGCGGCCGTTGTGGTAAAAGCGCGGGTTGACGCCGGTGTGGGTGATCCGGGGGAGCAGGGCGAGGCGGTCCTGCACACCGCTGTCGATGGAGTCGACGAGCTGATTTTCGGTGCAGCCTCCGGCGCGGAGGGAGTCGTAGGTGCGCTTGCCTCCGGCAACAAGGAGGGCGGCGGCCTGACGCTTGCCATCGGGGAGGACGCGGTTGCGGGCCTGCATGAGGCCGTGGAGCCAGCGGCGCACCTTGTAGGAGCGGGTTTCGCGGTGCAGAAAGCCGGGCGGGTAGTGGATGTTGCCGTTGATGGGCCCAATGACGACGTGGCTGCTCGGTAACGAGGGGTAGCGGAGGATGGGGGAGACAGGCGACGTGAGGTGGACCACCGCGCGCGGGTTCCAGGTGAGCATCTCCTCGACGACCTTGAGGCCGGCCTTGAGGAAGGCGCGGTTAAGGGTCTGCTCGAAGAGGGGGCTGCGGTAGAGTGCCTTTTCGAGGCCGGTGTCAGGGACGTAGGTGACGCTCATCTCGGGAAACTTCTTGTCCAGTTCGGCCTTGACGCGCACATGCGTGACCTGGTGGACCTTGACGCCCTGTTTGGCGAGTTCGAGGTAGATATGGAGGGCCTTGATGGCCTCGCCGCCCATCTGCTCGGAGACGTTGGGGGCTACGAGGATGACTTCGTACTGATCCATAATGCGGGGGCCATGCGATGCCATGTGCGACTCCTGAAAAAGATGCGGACGGATCTGATGAATCGAAACGCGCGCCGGTCTCCGTTTGAGCGGTTGCGGCCGGGACAAGACGGCATACCCAGGGGCTCAAGCCCGATTGTTTGGTGATGCTGTGAGACCCAAGGCTAAAGCCTTGGGCTACCTGGAAGCAAAGGCAAAAGCAAAGGCAGATCCCCTTTGGGGATGACAACCGGGAAGCGATAGCAACAGCGAGGCCATGTCAGGCGGGGTGGAAGGGGACGGCGGCCCAGAGAGAGGCCCGGGCGAAGAGGCAGGCTAGGAGGAGCGCGACGAAGGCGCCGGTCATGAGCAGATCCTGCTTGAGGGGCTTGATGCCTTCGCGGGTGGCTCCGGTAAGAACGACAAGGTACATGGGGAAGTCGCCGGCGGCAACGGCGATGACGGCTCCCAGCATGCCGTAGAAGTGGTATCCGCTCCAGACTCCGGCGCTGACGGCGATGGCGTAGGCGGCGTTGCCGTAGGCGTTGTAGCGGGCCTGTCCAAGAGAGAAGAGGACAGGCAGGGTCGTGGTGTAGAGCAGAGTGTGCCAGAGGCCGATGGCAAGGATGGGAATCATCCACGCGGCCTCGTGATAGCGCTTGTCGTAGGCGTGGAGGACGACCTGATCGCCGAAGGTGACCATGATGCAGAGGAGCGAGCCGCCGACGAGGAGCGAGTAGGAGCGGTAGCGAAGGAACTTGACGCGGAACTCTTCGCGGGGGAGGTGAATGATCTTGGCGATAAAGGGGTACGCGACGCGGTTGCCGAGAGAGAGGAAGATCTGGCGGGGGAGATCGGAGAGCTGGTAGGCGAGGCCGTAGACGCCGAGGAGGGTGAGCGTGGTGAGCTTGCCGAGGATGAGGCGATCGGCCTGGGAGGCAAAGAAGAAGAAGGCGGTGCCGATCATGATCCACTTGCCGAAGTGGACGATGCTGGAGAGCGCTTCCTTCTCCCAGCGGAACCGGTTGCGGATGCCGGGGGCGACGGTGGGGATGTGGCTGAGGACGAGCCGGTAGATGCCGGAGACGATCTGTCCGGCGACGATGGCCCAGACGGAAGGCCAGATGAGGGCCCAGACAATGGTGGTGATAAGAGAGACGACGGACATGGATCCGTCGATGGCGAAGAGGCGCCGGACACCCATGTGGCGGGAGAGGGTGAGCAGGTTGGTGGAGTTGAAGCCGCTGATGACGTTGGTGAAGGCCAGCACCGGGAGGAGATAGAGAAGGTGGTGGTTGTTGTAGAAGAGGGCCATGGGCCAACTCACGGCGAGGGCGATGATCCAGAGGGCCGTGCCGCGGATGACCTGGAGGGTCCAGGCCGTGTTGAGGAAGTCCGGCTCGTCGCCGCGTTTGGACTGGATGACGGAGGGACCCAGGCCGATGTCGGAGAGGAGATTGATGCCGACAATAAGGGTGGAGACGAGGGTCATCTCGCCGAAGTAGGCGGGGGCGAGCAGACGGGTGAGAACGAGGGAGGAGACGACGCGGAGGAGGGTGCCGGAGCCGTATTCGAGCACGGACCAGACGGAGGCTCGGAGGGCCGTCTTTTCAAGGGCCTTCATCGCCGGTGCTGTGCCTGTGTGCTGCCCCTCGGCTGATTCCCGACCCGCTGATTCCTGACCCATAGATGCTTGATTTCCTGGAGTGTTGTGACTTTGCACCCAGTGTACCGGATGGCTGGAGATGCTTGAGTATACTGAACGCACTGTGAAGCCAACCGGATTGGGAATCGACGTTTCGATCGTCATTGTCTCGTTCAACACGTGCGAGGTGCTGCGCGCGTGCCTGGAGTCGGTGCAGCGGGAGATCGGTGCGCTTTCAGCCGAAATCATGGTGGTCGATAACGCATCGACGGATGGCTCGGCGGAGATGGTGGCGGCGGAGTTTCCCGAAGTGATCCTGTTTCGGAGCGATACGAACCTTGGATTCGGCGCGGCGAACAACGTGGCGCTCGAAAAAGCTACCGGCAGATATCACGTTCTGTTGAACTCGGACGCGTTCTTCGCGCCGGGGGCGCTGCATCTGGCGATCCAGCATATGGATGCGACGCCGGACTGTGGGCTGGGCGGAGCGCGGCTGATCGGTCGGGATGGCGCGTGGCAGCCTTCGGCGCGGACGTTTCATTCGATTGTGGGTGACCTGGTGGTGATGACGGGGCTGGCCGGGCAGTTTCCAAAGAACAGGTTCTTTGGAGACTTCGACCGCACGTGGGCGGATTCGATGGAGGCGGCTTCGGTGGACTGGGTTCCCGGGGCATTCTGCATTGCGCGGCCCGAGGTCCTGGCGAAGGTGGGGTTGTTCGATCCGGCGTTCTTTCTCTATTACGAGGAAGTCGATCTTTGTAAGCGGATCAAGGATGCGGGGTACAGCATCTGGTACTGGCCGGATGTGGTAGTAGTGCACTGGGGCGGTGAGTCTTCGAAGCGGGTGAAGACGCTGGCGTACTCGTCGATGGCGGCGCAGGTGGTAATGTGGCGGATGCGGTCGATGTTTCTTTACTACCGCAAGCACCATGATGAGCAGGCATGGCTGGCGAAGGAGGCCGAGGGCTTCATGTACCGGCTGACGATTGTGCGGAATAGGTTCGCAAGCACCCAGGAGAGGAAGGATCGCGGCGAGCGGTACAAGGTGCTGCTGGCTTTGCTGGAGCAGGCGTGGAAGGACACCAGGGGAGGGCGGTTTTCACCGCCGCGGCCATGGTAAAGGCGCTTCTGAGTGGAACGATTCGCTCGGTGCTGAAGGCTACGGCCGGGGTGCGGCTGGCGCTGGGGAAGCTGTATGCGCATGCGCGGCTGTCGAGCCAGTTGAAGACGCATCTCCCGGGGTCGGTGGTGGTGCTTGGACGCAACGAGGTGCATGGGACCGGGGCGATTGCGTTTGGGGAGCGGTGCTACCTGTTTCCGGAGCTGTACCTGGAGACGCAGGGAGCGGCGACGATCGCGGTGGGCGAGGGCGTAGTGATGTCACGTGGGGTGCATGTGGTCGCCATGGCCGGGATCGTGATCGGCAGGGGCACGATGATTGGGGAGTACTCGAGCCTGCGGGATGCGAACCATCTGCGGAGCGCGGACAAGCCGATGCGGGAATCGGGGTTTTCGGCGAAGCCCATTGTGCTGGGGGATGAGGTCTGGATCGGGCGCGGCGTCACGGTGCTCGGTGGGGTGACAATCGGGCATGGCGCGACGGTGGGGGCGAACGCCGTGGTGACGAAGGATGTTCCGGCGGGTGCGGTCGTGGCAGGCGTTCCGGCCAAGGCGATTCAGGGGCGTTGAGCCGGTGGTAGACTCGTCGCTACGTGAACCACGACGACGCCATCCGGGCTCTGACGGAAGAGAATGCAAGACTGGTTGCCGAGAACGCGCGGCTGCGCTCCGGGTATGAGCTGGTGCAGTCGGAGCTGCGGCATGCTTCGGCGCTGCAGTTGAGTCTGCTGCCTACGGTGTTCGACGTGCATCCGAAGTTCGGGATCGACTGGCTGCTGCTGCCGACGAGCTACCTGGCAGGCGACAACCTGAACTACTTCATGATGCAGGGCCGGTACCTGATCTTTTATCAACTGGATGTGGCCGGGCATGGGGTGGGATCGGCGCTGCTTTCGGTGACGCTCAACCAGTTGCTTTCGCCGCATCCGGGGAGCCCGATGGTGCGGTACGACTTTCAGTTGGAGCTGAAGAGGATTGTGCCGCCGGTGGATGTGGTGAGCGAACTGAACCGGCGGTTTCTGCCGCAGGGCGATGGATATTTCACGATGCTGTACGCGGTGCTCGATACCGAGACGCGGGAGATTCGTTTTTGCCAGGCGGGGCATCCGGCGCCGCTGAAGTTTGCGGTGGATGGGACGGCGACGCCAGTGGGGGATGGTGGGTTTCCCGTGGGGTTGTGGCCGGATATGACGTATGACGAGACGGTAACGACGCTGCAGGCGGGTGAGAAACTGCTGGTGTATTCGGATGGGGTGGGGGCCTGCTTGAATGCGGAGGGCGAGCCCTATCCCGTGGAACGGCTGGCCCGTGTGGTGGCGGACTGCGATCCGCATGAGGCGCTGAAGGCAGTGAAGGCGGATCTGGAGGCGTGGACCGGAGGGTCGGAGCTTCCGGATGATGTTTCGCTTCTGTTGCTGGTGGGTCGGTAGAGGCGCGTCTTACAACGGTCACCGCCCACATGCTAGCCTCAACCAGACACCGCCCATCAGCCGATCGGGAAACGATGTCGAAAACCTGCTCAGACACCACAGGGGACGTATACCAATAAAATAAAGGCCAAAAGCCCCAACCTCCGCGAACTCAAACAGGAATCAAGAATGCGTCTGGCAAGGCTTCTTCTGGGTGGAACACTCTTTATGCTGAGCGCGGCCACGGCCGCCACGCTCTACCGCGCGCACGAAGAGACCCAGAACGTCCCCGACACGCAGAAGCTCGCCCGCACCCTCGAGATCATCCGCACCAGCACCCCCACCCACCGCAAGGTCCTCAAGGTCCTCTTCTACGGCCAGTCCATCACCAAAAGCGGCTGGGACCAGCAGGTTCAGGAGCACTGGAAGCAGCGCTACCCCAACACCATCTTCGTCGTCCAGAACCTCGCCATCGGCGGCTTCCCCACCCAGGATCTCGAACGCACCACCGCCCGCGACCTCGCCGCCTCCTACCCCGACCTCATCGTCTTCCACGACTACGGCGACCATCGCGCCTACGAGCGCATCGTCCGCCTCTTCCGCACGAACACCGTCGCCGACATCCTCGTCCAGACCGACCACGGCGACACCATGCCCGACCCCGTCTGCCGCGAAGGCCTCGCCCTCGGCCGCCCCCCCGGCTGCGCCGGCTGGTTCTGGGTCCATCAGCGCGACTGGCACGATGAGATGTCCTACCACAAGATCCCGGCCCTCGGCCGCAAGTACGGTCTCGCCGTCGAGCCCCAGCGCCAGTGGTGGCGCGACTACCTACTGCGAAACCACATGGCCCCGGAAGCCCTCCTCGCCGACATCGTCCACCCCAACGAATCCGGCAAAACCCTCATCGCCAGCTTCTTCAACCAGTACTTCGATGGCCTTGTCGACCGCTGGAGCCACGAAACCGAAAACACCGTAACCACCCTCCCCGCCACTCCCAAGGTCCACTTCGAAGGCACCCGCCTGGAGCTGATCACCGATCGCCCCCTTGCCGCCACCCCGTCCGTGACCATCGACGGCAAGCCCGCCCTCGATCACGACGGCTGCTGGCTCGCCACCCGCGCCACCGCCCTCGATACCGGTCGCGACTGGCCCGCCCTCCGCCGCATCGATCTCATCCACGACCACACCGCCGAGGACTGGACCGCCACCCTCTCCCACTTCACCCCCGACGACGCCGACTTCGAGTTCACCCTCTCCGGCTCCGTCTCCGGCAATCAGGGCTCCGGCCGCGCCTCCCGCGACTTCGTCACCCCATCCGGGGCCCTCAAAATTGCCTCCGTCGACTGGATGCCCCCCCGCGCCTTCCAGGAGACTAAGCTCCCCCTGCACGACCCATTCATCGTGAAGTGGTCCGTCGCCCCAATCTGCGCAGCCTCCCCCGAGACACCCGGCTCAGAGTACCGCTACGTCCTGGCTGCCGGCCTTCCCCCCGGACCCCACACCGCCCGGATCGAGGGTGATCTCACCGGGTATCTCCGAATCGACCGCCCGCCCCTCCGGTAAGCCGATCGCCCTCACATAGCCCCGCTAACGCCCGGTCCAACTGAAAACCGTCATCGAAAACGGAGCCAGCTCATACGGCGTCTGCGCATGGAAACTCGGCAGCGTCATCTCCTTGATCGCCACCTTGTTCGACGTCTCGTTCGTATCGTCGATATGCTCCGACGTCAGCACCGACACCTTCACCGGCCCCGTCGGAGCCTCCCCCGAGATCGTAATCGGCTGCGTCCCCGTGCGGCTCAGGTTGACGACGATCAGCGTACGGCTCGCTCCCTCGGAGAACGCAAACGTCTGCAGCGCATGCACCCGGTCCAGTTGCACCTGGTCGTTCTGGCTCTTCTTCTGCTGCCACGTCGGGTTCGCCCCGGTCAGCTTCGTCTCCAGCATATTCGCCAGAATCGATGCATTCGCCAGCTTCTCCGCCAGGTACACCGGCCTCCGGCGATTCGTCGTCCCGCCCATATCGACCACCGCCCCAAACAGCGGAGACGTCTCATGCTCCGGCTTCCCCGTCGTGTTGGCGAAGCCGTTCTGGAAACCCGGCAGCGCCCAGATCGACTGCGTACTGACACCCAGATCGCGAAGCATCAGCAGCATATGCTCGATGACCGTAATCCCTCCCGCAACCGACGGAACCGCGCGGTTCACGCTCTCCTGCGAAGCCGTCCCGTCCGCGGTTCCAAGGTTCACCTCATACACGGACAGCTTCGCCGGCCGCGCCGCATGCGCCGCCACGTTCGCCTGCTGGTACATGCTTCCGGACGCGACCGAATCAAGCCGCTCCGGTTCCGCAAACATCGGCGCGAAGATCGCCTCGTTCGAGCTATCGTCGTTGAAGTGATTGAAAAGGTAGGGCGCAACGGCGGTCGAATCGTACGCGCCCGAGTGCGAAAGCTCCTTGGTCGTCCAGTCCGGAATATCCGCAAACGTCCCGATCACCAGGTCGAACTTGTTCGACGGATAAAACGGCACGCTGCGCGCCGCCTGAAAGATCAGCCGCGCCCTCGACCCGTAGATAACCGGGTCGGGCATAGCCGTCCCCGCAAAGATCGGCCCATTCCACTCCTCGTTCCCAAGCTCCAGATGGATGGTCGAAAACACCTCGGTCCACGGCTGAACCTGCCCCGCCGCCGCACGTTTCGCCCCATACGGCGTACCCGCCGGCCCAGACAGATACTCGATCAGATTCCTGGTCTCCTGCGGCGTAATCGCCGAGGGCATATTGAACCACGGGTCCGCCCCAACCGCCTGGCACAGCGCCAGAAACTCCGGCAGCCCGATCGGAATCCCACCCTGCTCCGCGGTCCGCTCGCTCCAGCCCGCACGCTGACGGCCAGCCACCGGTGCAATCAGGTTGTCGATCGACGACCCCAGATGATCGCCATCCTGGTAGCGCAGCACGCCGGGCCGAAGCTCTCGCAACGTCTCCACCACCTCATCGCGAAACGCCGTCGAGTTCGAAGAGGTCCGTGCCGGAGTAAGCGACACATCATCCAGCAAAACCGAGCCGCCGCCAACCGAAAACCCCAGGGCAGCAGTCCCGATCGTGTCATGCTCGTTCGCCGTAAAGTCCAGCGTATAGTCCTGCCACCGGTTGGAGAGACTCACCTGCTTGTTGAGCATGGACTCCGTCTGTCCATTCGAATCGCGGTGAACAGCCACATTGATCCTGTTGTTCCCGCCGAGCCCCTTCGCCCGGAAGGCAACGTGATACACACCGCGGAGTTGCACAAAGGAGTGCCCCGCCAGAGAGTCGAAGTACGCATTCACCCCCGCGGACTGCCCCGGAATCTCCGCCGTCAGGCGCAGGGCCTGCTTGCCTGGGGTATTGGGAGCAAGATCCTTCGTCTCCGTCGCAATGGTGCCGCCGGCCCACACGCTCGGCCACCATCCCGCCTCCGCCTTGCCGGGAATCGTCTTGCGCACCACCACGAAGTCCCCCGGAAGCGGGGCCGTATTGAGACGGTCGAAGTGCAGGCTGATGCCGTCGTCCTTCAGGTTCGGGTTGGCCGCGTCCTGTTGCGTAATCGTTCCGGTCGACCCAACCGACGGGCCGGACAGGAACTCGAAGGTCGCACCCTTCAGGAAGTCGGCAGGCCATTGGTTCCACTGGTTGGCCTCCGTGCACCGCACCGAAGAGGCCGTGGCGCACCGGAGAATCGACTGCCAGGTCTCGCCCTCGAAGCCGGGATTCGAGGCAACTAGATTCCGCAGCATCTGCCCCGAGTCGTAAAAGCTCTGACCGGCAATGTTGATCCCGAAACGCTTCACTTCGGAGCGGATCACCACGGGAGCAATGTGAATGTCCGTGATAGTCGTCGTGGGGTCGGAGGCCGGCTCCGCAACTGACGTGGAGTGCGCGATGTTCCGCTGGCAGCCGAGGAGAATCACAAGAATAAAGCCCGAAACGAAACGCGATTTTCGAAGAACTGGCATGATGGTTCCTGCAATTATCCCCCCCTTTGATGGAATGTGTGTGCAGGGAAAGGAAGTCCTGTGAAAAACGGTTGCTGTCTGGTAACGATCGGAACCTTGTTTTGGCCGGATGGAAGACAGGAGCGTGACCTATGATTGAATCTGACCGGTAGGTCGAAGGGGTTGCGATGATGCTGGTGCGTCGATGCTCGCTGATGGGAATGGTGCTGATCGCTGGACTGTGCCAGGCGCAGGATGCCGCGCCCGGCCTGCAGATGAACCGGGAAGCCGTCCTCAAGGCCTTCGAGCCAGCGGCGGATCAGCCCTACCAACTCGGGCGCGGCGATGAGATCTCGGTCGACGTCATCGGCCGCCCGGAGCTGACCGGAAAGCACACCATCGGCCCCGACGGAAACATCACCATGCCCATCGTAGGCTCGGTGAAGGTAGTCGACCAGACCCGCGAAGGCGCCGCCGAGGTCATCAAAGAGGCACTCGGAGCCTACTACGCAGGGATGACTGTCTCCATCGGAGTGGACAAGTACTCCTCCAACAAGATCCTCCTCCTCGGCGCGGTCGAGCATCCTGGAATCCTTCTCTTCGACGGCCCTCCAACCCTCCTCGAAGTCATCTCCCGCGGAGGAGCCCAGTTGCAGGCAGGCGGCGGATCGGGTGGGAGCGGCGGCGGCAGTATCGACGCCAGCCCTTCGACGCGGCCGATCGCAGTCCCCGAAGAGTGCATGATCTATCGCGGCAACGAGACCATGATCACCGTCCAGCTCCGCAGTCTGCTCGATGAGGGCAACGCCCTCGCGAACATGCGCCTCAAACGCGACGACGTCGTCTACGTCCCCGGTCAGACCAAATATGTCTCCATCCTCGGCATGGTGGCGCGCCCCGGAAACATGCGGCTGGATGCAAAATCCACGCTGCCCCAACTCCTCGCGCAGGCTGGCGGAGTCACCGAGCTGGCCGGCAAGAACCCGAAGATCCAGATCATCCATCGCGGCGTGAACGGCCAGCCCGGACGAACGCAGGAAGTCGCGTACAAGGACATGCTCACCCCCAGAACGCTGGATCTCTCCCTCCAGACAGGGGATATCATTCTCGTACCGGAGAGCACCTTCAACGGCCTCGGCTATGCCTTCGCCAAGATCTCGCCTCTGGTGCAGCTCTTTACGGTGAGTTCGCTGCTTCACTGATCTTCGGGGGGAGAGGGTGTTCGAAAATATTCGCGACGACTGGAAGAGCCACGACCGGCAATGGAACCGGCACGGATTCTGGGTGCTCGTCATCTACCGCTTCGGGCGATGGCGCTACGGCATCAAGCCCCGCGCGCTCCGGGTTCCCTTCTCCTTTGCCTATAAAGTCATGAAATTCTGGTCGGAGATGCTCCTGCAGGTGGAGCTGCCCTGCGAGGCCGTCATCGGCCGTGGTCTCGTCATCGAGCATATCGGCGGCATCATCATCAGCGGAGACGCGGTGCTGGGCGACGACTGCACGCTCCGCAACGGCGTCACCATCGGACTCCGCCGCAAAGGCACACGCGGCTCGCCACGCATCGGCAACCGCGTGGACATCGGCACAGGCGCGAAGATCCTCGGCGAGATCGTCATCGGCGACGACGTCGCCATCGGCGCGAACGCCGTCGTCCTCACCGATATCCCCTCCGGCTCCATCGCCGTGGGAATCCCCGCAACCATCCGTCCCATGAAGGGCGGGCGCGCCTGATGCTCCTCTCCGTGGTCGTGATCGGGCGCAACGAGGGCGAGCGGCTCGCCGCATGTCTGCACTCCGTGCAGCACATGCGCCGCGACGGCTTCACCGTCGAGACCATCTACGTCGATTCGGGCTCGGTCGACGGCAGCGTCGAACTCGCCGAGGCCATGGGCGCACGCGTCGTGGCACTCTCTCCCGAGCGTCCCTCCGCAGCCCTCGGCCGAAACGCCGGATGGCGCGCCGGCCTGGGCGAGATGATCCTCTTCCTCGATGGCGACACCATCCTCGATCCGGAGTTCGTCGCGGCATCCCTGCCGGAGTTCAACGCACCCGAGATCGCCATCGTCTGGGGCCACCGCCGGGAGACGCGCCCCAGAAGCTCCATGTACGTCCGCATGCTCGACCTCGACTGGATCTACGCTCCCGGCTTCACGCCCTACTGCGGCGGAGACGCCCTCATGCGGCGCGCGGTGCTCGAGTCCGTCGGCGGATTCGACGACACCCTCATCGCCGGCGAAGAACCCGAGCTCTGCCGCAGGATCGCGGCAAAAGGCTTCAGAATCCTCCACGTCGACCGCAAGATGACCGGTCACGACCTCGCGATCCACCACTTCAGCCAGTACTGGCGGCGCAACACCCGCGCCGGCTACGCCTTCGCCGAGGTCTCGGACATGCTGAAGGCCCGCGGAGAAAGCTTCTGGGAAGAAGAGGCCGTGAAAAACCGCAATCGTGCCCTGACCCATATCGCGGTGTTGCTCGCCGGAGTGCTCGGCTCTGTCCTGCTCCGGAGCGCGTTGCCCCTCGCTCTGATGATCGCGTTCTTCGCGGCCATCAGCCTCCGCTCCGCCCTGAAAAATCGCTGGAAGACCGACGACTGGGTAGCCCTGCTTCTCTTCGGCATCCACTCGCACTTCCAGCAACTGCCGATCTTCTGGGGCCAGTTGAAGTACAAGTGGAATCGTCGCCGCGGAACCAGGCAGAAGCTCGTAGAGTACAAGCGCAGCTAAATCTTCTGCCGTGACAGGGAGCTCTCCCTGGAAACAGTCCGGATGCGATCCCATGTTTCACGCACCACGTTTTTCCACCCATTTGGCCACGATATCCATACATTTTTCCATGTTTTGGACCTGTCGCCACGCGGAGCGAGGAATATCAACTGGGAATCCAGTGAACGTTCGCCGTAAAAAGGCCATCGACGAAGCCGATCTGATACACCAGGAAAAGGCCGAAGCAGATGCTCGCAAGGCCAGAAACGACCGTCAGGGTGCGGGTGGCGCCGCGTCCGGTCAAGGCGATGGGAATCGCCATCGCCGTCGTCATCAGCATCATCCCCAGCACCGTGCCCAGCCCGAAGACCGCCAGATAAGCCACCGCCCAGGTGGGGCTTGGAATCATCGAGAGCACCAGCAAGGCAACAGCCGCGGATCCCGCGAGTCCGTGGACCAGCCCGATGAAGAGCGGGCGCAGGATGTGAAAGAGGCCCAGCGTGGGCTTCGTCGGCTCCGGCGTGAAGTGGTGGGTGATGCGCGAGAGAACGCCCGTCAGGTTCAGCACGCCGAGCAGAATCAGCATGGCGGCGACCGCAAGTTCCATCGAAAGGCCCAGGCGGGGCGGAATCACCAGCTTGAAGAGGATGATGGCAGCGCCCACGGCCACGATCGTGATCGTGTGACCAAGCCCCCACAGCACACCGATCAGCGCCCCCCGTGGGACCGAGCGCTCCCGCGCGACGATCGTGGAAACCGCGACCACATGGTCGGGATCGGTCGAGTGCCGCATCCCCAGGACCAGTCCAAGCCCGACGACCGCAGCGAACGAAGCCAGCGGGTGGGCCGTGGTCACGGACTGGAAGGGGGCGAACATCTGGCTTTGAGTATACAAACCGCCACATCATCCCGCCGGGCCGTGGAGCACTTTGATTCCCCTCCCGCGCAGCGGCAAGGATCGTGCGTCCGAAGAGAAACCCCACACCGCGAGCAAGTCGCGCGTGTGGGATGGGGTGAGACGGCACGCCGTAGCTAGCCGTGCGCGTGGTGCCCGGGCATATCCATCCACAGCGCGTTGGGGTCGGCAGCCTTCGCTTCCTCGAACGTCACGCGAGCCTTGCGGCGGTACGCGAGGTTCGACATGTAGGCCGCGACCGAAGACTTGTAGCCCACATCCACCGTGGCATGGACGTTGTGCGAGCGGGAGCGAATGGCCTCGAACCAGTTGGCCATATGATCCACGCCCGGGGTGCTGGACTGGATGACCGTGCCCTCGGCGTTGTTGATCTTCTCCGGCATGTAGGTGGTATTGCCGGAGCGGCTGCCGGTGATCATACCGGTCGAACCGGAGACATGCTCGATCGTGCCATTCGAGCCGAGATAGTGCTCCCCAAGACCGTAGCGGGCGTTCGAGAAGGTAGACTGCCAAAGCACCGTGAGGTCGTTGGGATATTCCAGCGTCACGGCGATGGTATCGGGGACCTGGCGGCCATCCTTCTCGGAGAAGACGCCGCCCGCGCAGTAGGCCGCCGCGGGAACGTCGAGATCGAGCGCAGAGGCGATCCACGCGATCTGGTGCACCATGTTCTCCGTGATGTTGCCCCCGGAAAACTCCCAGAAGAGACGCCAGTTGATGAACTTCATCGGGTCGAACTCGGCCTTCGGACGATTCGCCAAAAAGAGATCCCAGCGGACGTGCGCCGGGTTGCAGTCCTCGGGAATTGGCCGGACCCATTGGCCCTTTCCACGCGGGGTATTGCGGCTCATCCAGGCCTCAACCATCGTGAGCTTACCCAGTTTTCCGCCCTTCACCCAACTCTGCACATCGCGGAGTTCGCCTTCGCTCTCGTGCTGCATCCCGATCTGGACGACCTGTTTGGAGGCCTTGGCGGCGTCGCGACAGGCCGTGGCATCGGCGATGTTGTAGCACATCGTCTTCTCGGAGTAGAGGTCCTTGCCCGCCGCAAGGGTGGCCAGGAAGTACTTGGCGTGCAGATGCAGGGGCGTCGCGTTGATGACCGCGTCCACGTCCTTGTTTTCGAGGAGTTTCAGCGGGTCATCGTAGGTCTTGATGCCGGGATATTTGGCGGTCATCTGCTCCAGGCGGCGCGTATAGACGTCGGCTGCGGCAACAATCTCGATGTTGGGCTGTTTGAGGGCGTTGCGCATGTCCTCCTGGCCGCGATCTCCGCAGCCCACAAGGGCTACCCGGATGCGATCGTTGGCACCGAGGGCGCGTGCGGTGGGGAGCGCCATGACAGCGGCTGCGGCGGTAGCCTGGCCCATGAATGTTCTGCGTGTGACCATGATGGATTCCCTCTCGTTGCGGGCTAAAAACAGACAAAAGATTGTGGGGAAAAAGCGGAAAAAGAGACAACGGCAAAAGCGAACGGGACGCTTCTTCTAGCAGGTGATTCCGGCTTTGACGAGGGTCTCTTTCAGCCCCTTCATGCTGATGCGCGTTGACTCTTCAGGAGTTGCGGCTCCGTGCCAGTGGGTTTCCAGCGAGACGCCATAGTGGTAGCCATCCTTCACGAAGGCTTTGAACTGCCCGGTCCAATCGATGATGCCTCCGCCTACCGGTGCCCACGAGGCCTTCCCATCGGCCGCGCGGACGGTGTCCTTGCAGTGGCAGTGACCGATGCGGTGCTTCGGAATCTTGTTGTAGGCGTCGGGATACGGGACGTTGCCCGGAAAAGTGGCGGCGTTGCCGGGATCCCAGTTGAGCATGAAGTTCTTGTTGGGCACGCCGGCCAGGGTCTCCACGGCCTCTTCGCCACTGCCAGTGTTGCAGGCCATCTCGTTTTCGAGAAGAAGAATCATCCCGTGTTTGGCGCAGGTCTCGGAGGCCTCGCTGAGCTTGGCGTTGATGGCCGCACGATAGGGCTTCGGGTCTTCGAGACGCCAGAAGTCGAAGCAGCGGATGCGGTCCGTCCCAAAGGCCTTTGCGGTCTCGATGCACTTCAGCAGAAGCGCGTCCTGCTCGTGCGGATCGACTTCCCTGGGTTTTTTGAAGCTTGGGCTGTGCTGCGAAATCGGCGCGCCGGGCCAGTCGGACTTGAAGAGCGGGCTGGCGATGTCGGTGACCTTGAGGTTGTACTTGGCGAGGATGCGTTTGGACTCGTCGATCTGTGCCGCGTCCAGCGAGGTGACCGTCTTGCCCCACATGCTGCGGAGCTCGATCCAGTGCAGCCCGAACTCGTTGGCCGCCACGTCGCAGGCGTGGTCGAAGTCGGGCGAAATCTCGTCGTTGATGACGGCGAGCCGGAAGGGGCAGGATGTGGAGACCGAGGCCTTCTGCGCGTAGAGGCCGCGCGTGGCGAGACCGGTGGCGGCGAGGCCCATTCCAACTACAAATTCACGGCGCGAGGAAGGCATGGCTGACTCTTTCCGGGAGGGAATTTTGAAACGGGATCATTGTGTCATGGAGCCGGCTGGAAACGCTACCAGCGGCTGCAAGTGCATGGGCCGGAAGGACCCGTAAACGGAACGAGCCTGCCGCAACGTGGCGCCGCGGCAGGCTCGGGTTGGTGGAGGGTTAGAAGGTCAGCTTCGCGCCGGCCTGGAGGACACGTGGTCCGCCGACGCCGTTGACGTTGCCGACGCCGCTGCCGAGGGTGCCGGTAACGCGGCCGAGGGTGCTCCCAAGGGTCGCCGAAGGGTTGGCGAACTGCGGTGTGTTGGTCAGGTTGAAGGCATCCGCACGCACCTCAAGATTGGATTCCCGGAAGATGGGGAAGGCCTTGAAGAGCGACAGGTTGTTGCCGAAGTCCGCCGGTCCGCGGAACTGGTTCCGTTGCGTGTTGCCGACGATACCGGTTGCGGGAGCCGAGAACACCGAGGGATCGAACCATGACACATTGCCGGCGCCGGTCCGCGCGTGGGTCACGTGGTAGGTTCCGTTCATGTTGACGGTCTGCGCGGTGCCCGGCGTGGGGCTGCTGGTGGTGATCGTGAAGGGCGAACCGGTGACGGCCGTAACGATCGCCGACGCCTTCCATCCGCCCAGCGCGTACACCAGAGGACCGTGGTTCAGGTACTTCTTCCCACGGCCGAAGGGCAGCTCGTAGGTGACGGTCTGCGCGTAGTTGATGGTGCGGTCGAAGTCGAGCACCGTGTAGTTGCGGCGCAGGTCGCCCGCGAAGAAGAGCAAGGCGCCATCCTGTGCGCCGGTAACGTAGCCCTGCGCCTTACTCCAGGTAAACGCCGAGGTAAAGGCAAGGCCCTTCGTCATGCGGCGGATAAGCTGCACCTGCAGGGACTGGAAGTTGTTGGACGTGCCCATGAAGTACTGGGTGACCGCAGCGGTTTTGCCGAAGGCGATGTTGAGCGGATCGGACGTACCGCTCTGCCCATACACGCGTGGCTGGTTGATGTTCTGCGCCACGCTGATGCGCGTGCCGTGGTTGGCCACATAGGCGATCTGCAGGGACAGGTTCTCCGGGAGAGCCTGCTGCAGCGCCACGTTCCAGGAGGTGACGTAGGGATTCTTGAAGTCCTTCGGAATATAAAGGTTCGCGAGCCCGATCGTGCCGTTGGCGGCGCTTTCGGTGAGCGTTCCGTCGGATCCGAAGGCGATGGTCGGCGTCGCCGGAATACCCGTGACGAAGTTGACGTATCCACCCGCCGGATTGAGAGCTGCACCGTAGGCCGGCGTGTTGTTGTAGGCGGTGCTGGTCTTGATGGGGTAGTTGTAGGCGTAGGTGTTATCCACGAACGGAACGTAGCTGACGCCGAAGCCGCCGCGGATGACGAGCGAGTCAGTCGCGCGGAAGGAAGCGCCAAGGCGTGGAGCGAAGTTCTTGTAGTTGGACTGCATGCCGAGGTTGGAGGGATTGCCGGCAACGCCCGCCATAATCAGCTTGTTGGTGGTGGGATCGTAGTTCACGAAGCCGCCGGCCTTACGCGGCGTCGCAGGGGGATAGAGTTCGTAGCGCAGGCCCACGTCGACCGTGAGCTTGCTGGTGGCCTGCCACTTGTCGGAGACGAAGAAGAAGAGCCAGCTCTGGCGATAGGCCGGGAAGGTGCTGTTGGTGTCCTGTCCGACTTTGTTCGGCACGCCGAACAGAAGGCTGGCAATGTCGTTGGCCTGGCCCGTAGCCGCTCCGTTGAAGGAGGTGGCGCCAGGAGCGGACGTCTGGTTTTCGGAGAAGTAGAACTGCCCGGCGGCCGCATTGTTGTTTCCCTGCAAGAGATCGTCGCGGATGCGGCGAATGTCCGCGCCTGCCTTCAACTGGTGGTTCTTGATGATCTTGGTCCAGTTGTTGGCGACGTCGATGTTGGATTCCGCACGCAGCCAGGGCAGCGAAGCGGAGTAACCGATGAGGGGGCCGTTGAAGTTGTTGAGCGTGAAGGCGACCTGACCGCTGGTGGTGAGGGTGTTGTTGGTCCCGTTGGGCCCGTTGCCGGGGATGCCCAGCGTCTTGGCGTCGTTCTGGCCATAGTCGGTCTGCGTGGCGGAGTTGCGGAGGTGAGCGACGCCGGCGCGAACCTCGGTGAAGAGGGTGGGCGAGAAGGTGTGATCGTAGTTGCCGCCGGTGCTGTACGCGGTGGCGACACCGGTGGCTTCGAACCCGCCGCCGCCGGCAGGGCCGCCGAGGAAGGAGCCGAAGACGGGAGCCTGGAAGGTATTCGTCGTCTGGTGGCTGAACCGGCCGCTGAGGTGATCCTTCTGCGAGATGGCGTAGTCCGACTTGATGTCGTAGCTCCACGCATCCTTATGGAAGGGAAGGTTGGACGAGAAGTTGTTGGAGATGACGCCGGAGGTGTACTTGGCGGCGGAGAGGTTGGTCGCCGGATTCCGCGAAAGCGCATCCAGCATCGTGAGCACCTTGACGCTGATGGGGCTGATGCCGGGGTTGTTCAACGGGATAATGTTGCCCGCGAAGGGCGTGCGGCCGGTGCCGCAGTTGTTTGCCGTTGCGCCGCTGCCGGTGCAGTCGGCCGTATCGCCGGTGTTGGGGTCGTAGACCTGTCCGGAGTAGCCGGACAGATTGAGGGAGTTGTTGACCACGTTGTAGTAGGGCACCGAGGTGATGTACGTGGTCGATTCGTGGTCCGAGGTGCGGAGGATGTCGCCGAAGATAAAGAGCTTGTCCTTGAGGATAGGACCGCCGAAGGAGCCGCCGCTGTAGTTGTAGACCAGGCGTCCGTTGGGTCCGGTGGCGAAGTAGTTGCGGGCGTTGACGCCGTTGTTCTCCATGGAGTGGAAGGCCGAGCCATGGAACTTGTTCGTGCCCGACTTCAGCGTCACGTTGACGACCGTGCCGACAGCGCGGCCAAACTCAGCCTCGAAGTTGTTGGTCGTGATGTCGACGTTTGCAATGGCGGCTGCCGGCGGGACGAGGATGATGTGAATGCCGGTGCGCTGATCGTCGTCGATACCTTCGATCTGGTACAGGTTCACATAGGTCGACTGGCCGTTCGCGTTGGTCGAGATGTCGTTGTTGGCGTTGAAGAACTGCGAGTTGTTGAAGGTCAGCGGCGCCATGCCGGGGACGGTCTGGAGCAGGGACTGGAAGCTGTTGCCGCTCGACAGGGGCAGATCGGCGATCTGGCGCTGCTCGATGTTGGTGGAGATGTCGGCGCGGTCGGTCTGGAGGAGCGGCGGAGCGGCGGAGACGGTGACGGTCTCGGTCGTGCTGCCGGTGGCCAGGGTCAGATCGATACGGTCGGTGGTATTGGTCAGCAGCGAGACGTTCTCCTGCGTCTGCTTCTTGAACCCGTTCGCGGTCACCGTCACGCTGTAGGTTCCAGGCGGGAGGTTGGGCTCGGTGTAGTTGCCGCTCTCGTTGGTGACGGTGCTGTAGGCGGTGCTCTGCCCGGTGAGGACGATGGAGACCTGCGCTCCGGCGACAACCGCTCCGGTGGCGTCGGTGACGGTGCCGACGATGGTGCCACTGACGGCCTGTGCCATCGCCCGATGGCCGGCCATCAGGGAGGTCAGCAGGAGCAGGCAGAGCCCTGTCCCCTTGCAGAGGGTTTGAGCAAACGCGGGACGCAGGAAGCGATGCAAGGTTTGCTGCTTGATTTTGCGCTGGGTTGATTCGAAGAATTTCATGTCGTTGCCTCTCAAGTTGACTGCCTACCCGGGTCTCTGCGGCGCTGGACCCGTACCACCAAAAACATACGCGCCGTGAACCCGGTCATTGTTTGAACAGCCACGGAACTTAGGCTTTCCGGCGCATGACTGTCAAGAGAAAGCAGCAATTTGAAATCGATTTTGTTACAAATCAGTCATTCTTCAGCTTTTTGGCACCTGCTGGAACGCGACCGGTGGGGCCTCGCAGGGGCCGGAGCGCCTGCGATTTCAAATGAGAGGGCGTTTCTTTAGGGAATCGGAGGACTGGAGTTATTGGCCTTTGCCAAGGCGCCGATAGTAGTCGGCCACGGCATCCTGGTAACCGGCGGGGACGGAAGGGGTCTTGCCGGTGCGGACCTGGCCTTTGGGGGCGTCGGCATGGCGGGAGAGCTGGAGCTCCAGCTTGTCCACGTCGGCGAGGACCTGGGTGTGGAGGGCCTCGACCATGGCGGGGTTGCCGGGGAAGCGGGAGGGGTCCAACTGCTGCATCTCCTTCGCGAGATCGGCGATCTCCTTCAGGGCCGCGGGGTCGTTCTTGGCGGCGGCCCGGAGCTGGTTGAGCTCCGTGAGGCCTTGGCGGATGACGCGCTCGGAGTCGGCGGGGTTGGTGCCCCGGTCGGCTTGCCGGACGCGCAGGCCGGTGTACGCGTAGGTATTGTTGCCGGTGTTGAGGTTGCGGTCGGCCGGGCCGCCGTCGCCGCCGCCCTGACGCTGCCGGTTGCCGAGATCGCCGGTGTTGGCCCCGGCTTGCTGCTGGCCGTCGCCTGTTTGCTGCGGGCGATTGCCTGTTTGTACTCCGCCGCCCTGCTGCCCGTTGCCCTGCTGCTGGCCACCCTTCCCTTGCTGCCCCTGCTGCTGTTGTCCCTGGCCTTGTTGTCCCTGGCCTGCGCTCTGCCCGGGGTTCTGGGCACGGCCCAGCCGCTCAATCTCGCTGCGAAGGCGACCTACGTGATCGAGCGCAGCGATCTGACTTCCCTGCCCCGGCTGCCCACCCTGCCCGGGCTTGCCGGAAGCTTCGGAGGCGGCTCCCTGCTGCGCCGCGCGGAGCTGCTGGTTGAGGTCCTTGAGGTTCCTGGCGATCTCGGCCTCGGTGCCGTTGGAGTTGGGGTCGATGCCGCGGCGGAGCCAGTCGGCGGTGCGTTGCACGCGGTTGTCGAGGTCGGACTGGTCCATCTGGCCGAGGGCGTCGCGCAGCCTGGAGGAGGTGCCGGGCTGAGTCGAAGCCATCTCCCGGGCCGTGTCGCGGAGCCCCTTCTGCAGATGGCCAAGATCGTCGGAGAGGCGCTGGCGGTCTTCGGCGAGCTTGTTGCGCTGCTGCATGCGCGTGGCGTACTGCTCCGCCGTCGCGCTGCCGGAGGTCGCGGCCTGGTTCTTCAGGCTCTGAATGCGGTTGGCTTGCGCGGCCTCTTCCCTGGCGATGCGGTCGGCCTCGCGGGAGAGCCCATCCAGCTTGCCGGTGGCCTGTTGCTTCTGGGCTCCGCCGAGCAGGTTGGTCGCTTCCTTAAGCTGTTCGGCGGCCTGCCGCGCCTGGGCCTGCGCCTGTTCCGGTCCGCCCTGTCCCTGCGTACCGGCGCGACGCATCTCTTCGTTGGCGGCGCGCAGCCGGTTCAGGGCCTGCGTGACGCGGGGGTCGGCGTTGCCGTCTTTGGAGCTGTTTCCGGCTTGCTCGCTGGATGACCCGGAGGGCTGTCCCTGCCCGGACTGGCTGCCGTTGACGGCGTTTTGTTGATTCTTTTGCATCTGCTCCATCTGCCGCTGCAGCTCTTCGGCCTCGCGACGAAGCATCTCCTGCTGCCACCGCTGCTGGAAGGTCTGCGGCTTGTTCTGTTGCTGCTGGGCGATCTCCTCCTGACGCTTGGCGAGAGCATCGAGCTTCGCCAGGGCATCGTCGACTTTCTTGGCTTGTTCTTCGGAAGCGGAACCGGTCTGTGCGGTCTCGTACTGGTTCTTCTCCGTGTCCATCTCGAGATCGAAGAGGCTGGCCAGATCGCGCCCGGCGCCGCCTCCACCACCGCCGCCGCCCCCCTTCTGCCCAAAGGCGACCTGGATCTTGCGGAAGGTGGCCTCCGCGCGGAGAAGCGCCTGCAGGGCCTTTTGCTCGTTCGGCAGGGCCTCGGGCCAGGACCTGGCCTTGAGCTGCTCGGAGGAAGGCACCATGGCAGTGGCGGCGATCTGCATGTCCTTCTCGAAGCTGGTGAACTCCTCGTTGGCGCTGGCCAGATCGCGGCTCTGCATGCGGCCGGAGAGCGCAAGGGCCTGCTCACGGAGCTTGTCCTGTGCCTCCGAAAGCACCTTGCCCATATCCGCGTTCTGCTGGGGGGTGGCGGTCTTGTCGTTCTGCTGCTTCCAGGTAGCGGCGATCAGCTCTTTTTCGCGGCGCGAGATGTCGGTCTGGTTGCCCTGCTGCTGGCCTCCACCACCGCCACCGCCGCCGCCCGCCTGCGATTGGGAGAACTCGCGCTCGAAGGGGTCGGCCTGGATGAAGCTGATCTCGGTCTTCGCCTCCGCGTGCGCGTCGCCGGCGGTAGCATAGAGCGAGATGACGTCGCCGGGGGCCATCTTGAAGTCTTCGAGCTTGAGCGTCGTGGTGGCTTTGCTCGTCTTGGCTCCGGCGTGGTCGAGCAGCGGGACGGTCTGCTCCGTGCCGCCGTTGACGGAGTAGTGCAGTGCCATATTCCTGAGGCCAAACTCCGCGTTGGCGCGCACGCCGATGGTGACCTCTTCAATGGGGCTGGCCTTGTAGTCGGCTCCCGGGCGCTCGATGGCGATCTCGGGGGGCGTGGCCTTCGAGGTGGAGATGAAGTAGTCCTCGGAGAGCCGGACCGGCTGGTCGTGATCGATGGCGGCTACGTGATAGGCGCCGTCTTTGGTCATGACGACCGTGCCTCGGTAGCGATTGCCTTCGAGAGGAGTGAGGTGCAGAGGCTGGCCTCCGTCCAGCGAAAGTACGCCGTCTTTCAGGGGGCTGTCCATCACGACGGTCAGGTCGGCTTCGGTGCCTTCGAGGGCGCGGAGGTCGCCGCCATGTTCTTCCGAGACGGGCTGCATGCCGGTCCATTTGGGGTAGCGGTAGGTGACCTCGATCTGCTTGACGGCAGGGAGATCGACCACGCGGAAGTGAAAGTGTTTGGACTCAACCGGCCCAGCGGCCACGTAGTACTCGACCGAGTCTGGGAGGCCGGTGAAGAGGAACTGAAAGCCCGAGCCACCTTCCATGGGCTGCATGGGAACAGGGTCCCACTTGCCTGCGTTTCGGAAGCGGGCGAAGAGGCTGACCTTCGCGCTGTCGAGGCCGATCAGTTGGGCGGTGACCATCTGGTCGGAGTTGCGGCGGACCGCCTGATCCCCGGGAGTGACGCGGATCTCGTACAGGGGTGCCAGGTCCTTTTTGGGACCGGTCCAAAGGAGCGAAGCGCCATAGCCGACGGGGCCGGGGCGGGCGATGACCAGCCACCAGAGGACGCCGGTGCAAAGGACGGCAGCCGCGACAAACGCCGCGAGGTAAGCCTGCGGGATGAGGTCCGAGGCCGGAGCTTCGGCGGTGAGCGTGAGGGTATCGGCGGCTAACAGGTCGAGGAAGGGGTCGTTCGCCGCCTCGCGCTCGGCGAAGGTAAGCAGCCGCTTGTCGAGCTCCGGGAAGCGGGCCTCGGCGCGGTGGATGGCGCGCGCTCGTGTGAGGCGCACCAGGGGCCATGCGAGCGCGGCGGCGGCGGCGACGAAGAGCGTCGCGAAGAGAGCCATGCGCGCCGGGGTGAGGGCCGTTGCCGGGAAGGCGTAGTGGTTGAGCAGAAGGGCGAAAACGATGGTCGCGAGGAGTGCGGTGCCGGTGACGATCGCAGCTCCGCGTAACCCGGCGGCAAGACGCAGCCGCTTCTGTATGGCTTCGATATAGAGGTTGAGCTGTATGCGCCGGCTCATGCTTCCTCCCGCTGCGTGCCCAGATACCGGCTGGCGACGATGGACTCCGCGACCGCTGCGGCCAGTACGAAGAGCATAACCCACCACCACAGGCTGGACGCTGTGTTTTTCTTCTCGGCAGCGGGGGCGGGGCTGGTGGACTGCGACGGGGCGTTGCCGCTCCAGAGGGCGAGCGTATCGGCCGGGATGGGTTTGAGGGACGACTCGCGTGGGTCGGGATTGACGGCGACAAGGGTCTCGCGTCCGCTGGGGAAGCGGATCTGATAGAAGCCGGACTGTTTGAGCGCGAGGGTCTGGACGGTAGACTCTTCGGCGAGGGAGAGGGGGCGTTTCCCGTCGGGGCCGATGACGACGACCGCCGCGGGGCTGGTGGGTCCGGTGGACGGACTGCGGAGTGGCACGAAGCTGTCGACGAGGCGTGGGCCTGCGGTGCGCTCCATGCCGGCGAGGGAGCGAGCGGTGCGGTCGACAAACGCAACAAACTCCGGATGCAGAGGCAAGTCGTTGGTGACGTTGTCGAGGCCGGAGGTGAAGAGCAGAATATGACCCTGGCCGATCTGCTTGTCGAGCAGCAACGGGGTTCCGTCGGCGAGTTTGGCGAGAACCCTGGCGTTGTCTTGAGGAACAACGGACGCATAGAAGAACTGCACGTCAGGCCATGGATCGCGCGTAGCCGGATGGGCGGCGTCCATCTGGGCAGCGGTCGTGAAGCCCCCCGCGCGGGTGTAGTAGCGGCCCTCGGAGACCGTCGCGTTGTAGACGGGGATCCGCTCGCGGTGGGCTCCGGCAGCGCCCTCGGCGATGAGGACGCTGCCTCCGCTCTCGATGCTCTTGGTCAGGTTGTTTTCGAGCAGCGATGGGATCGACGGCACGTCCGAGAGAACAGTGAAGGCGTAGCGGGTGGGGTCGGCATCGGCCGCCTGCTCGGGCGTGATCGGCTGCAGAACGAACGACGCCTGCGCCGCAGCGGCGAGGGCTGCGCCGTAGTAGAGCGGCGAGCGCGTATCCGACGCCTGATGCACGAAGAGGACGCGCTCCGGGTCCGCGCGCTTGACGGCAAAGAGGCTCTGATCATCTGCGGGGAAGCCATCCGCGCTATCGATCCGGACAGCGCAGCGGCTCTCGCCGAACGGGACGTCGAGCCCCTCGAAGGTGATGGTCGCGCGCCCACCGGCGGGGACGTCGATCTGCTTCGTCGCGGTGACAGTGCCGTTCACCACCAGCGAGATGGTGCGGTGGGCGGCGGGGGTATTGTGACCGGCGATGACGGCGACGACATGAGCCTTCTTCGGATCGACGAGCTGCGCGGGGGCTTCGACGGACTCGATGGTCCAGTTCGGCACGGCGTTGGGCGCGAGCGGATGCAGGATGAGCGAGACGTTGCCCGGCATGACCATATCGGCGAAGTTCGCGGGCATATTCGACTCCTGCATGTCGGAGAAGAGGTGGAGCTCGATAGGGGTATGCACGGTCTCGGCAAGGGCACGGATGCCGCGGCCCAGCTCCCCGAAGCTGCTGTGACCGTCGGCGGGAGCGATCGCGTCGATGGCTGCGGTGAGCTGCGCCTGATCGGTGATGGGCTGAGTAAGGATCGACAGATCGCCCGCGAGGAGCATGATCTGCGCGTGCTGCGAGCCGTGGCGCTTGGCGAGGACTTCGAGGGCTTGCCGTTTCGCGTCGGCGAGACGGGTGCCGGCGCGCATCGAGAAGGAGTCGTCAACGGCCAGGACCAGGAGGGTTTCGCTGGCAGAGGCGGAGGATCTGCGGATGAAAGGGTTGGCGAAGACCAGGGCGAGGAGGATGACCAGCAGAGCCCGCAAAGAGAACAGGAGCAGGTAGCGCAGGCGGCGGTGACGGGTGGAGCTTTGCGTGCCGCGCTCGAAGAACATCAGCGAGCTGACCGGGCGCGGCGTCGTCGTGTGACGGCGCAGCAGGTGGAGGAAGACCGGAAGTCCCACCGCCGCCAAACCTGCCAGGAACCATGGCGCGAAGAAGCCCATCTAGTTGCCTCCCGGACGCAGGTGCAGGTACTCGCTGAGCGCTTGGTCGAGCGGCCGGTCCGTGACAAGGAGATGATAGCCAAGGCCCGCGGCACGCGCCTTCTGCTGCATCTGCTCCAGATGCGCGTCCAGGCGGCGGCGGTACTCGCCCTTGATGTACTCGGGGATCACCTCCATCCGCTGGTCGGTCTCGAGGTCGACGAGGATGGAGGGGCCGTTGAGCCTGGGCTTGATCTCGCCGGGGTCGAGAAGGTGGAAGAGCACGACCTCGCTCCCGTGAAAGCGCAGCGGCTCGATGGTCCTGATGACCGTCTCGGGCTCTTCGTAGAAGTCGGAGATCACGATGACGACACCGCGGCGGCGCAGCATCTCCTGCAGATGCTGCAGCGGCTTGGCGAAGTCGGTGCGCGCATGGGGCTCGGCGGCCTCAAGCCCGGCCAGCAGCCGCGGCAGTTGGCCCGTCCGCGTGCTTGGCCGGATGGAGTTGCGCACCTCGTCGTCGAAGACGATGAGTCCGGCGGGGTCGCGCTGGTTATGGATCGCAAGATAGAAGAGCGACGCGGCCACATAGCGCGCATAGTCCATCTTCGAGACGGCGTGCGAGGCGAACTGCATGGAGTTCGACGCATCGAGAAGGACGGTGAGCTGCGAATTCGTCTCACCGCGATACCGCTTCAAATAGGTGCGGTCGGTGCGGGCGTAGAGGTTCCAGTCGACGTGGCGGAGATCGTCACCGGGGGTGTAGGGGCGATACTCCGCGAACTCCTGCGAGAAGCCGAAGTCCGGTGAGCGGTGCAGACCCGCCACGAAGCCGTCGACGACCGTCTTCGCGATGAGGTCGAGCCCGTTGATGCGGGCGAGCACGGCTGGGTCGAGGAAGCGCTGCATTAGCTCTCCCTGGGCGGAGGCATGTGGGCCAAAAGTCGACGCAGGATCTCGTCGGTATCGATGCGTTCCGACTCAGCGTGAAAGTTGAGCAGGATGCGATGGCGCAGTACAGGGATCGCGAGAGCAGTGATGTCCTCGTACGTCACGTGGTAGCGTCGACGCGAGAGCGCACGGGCTTTCGCAGCCAGAACGATGAACTGCGCGGCGCGGATGCTCCCGCCAAAGTTCACGTACTTCTTGATAAAGTCCGGCGCGTTCTCGCTCTTGGCGCGCGTGGCGCGGACAAGGTTGACGACGTACTTCGCGAGCGACTCGGCGATGGGAACCATGCGGACCAACTCCTGAAAACCCAGGAGTTCCTCCGCGTTGGTGACGGCCACGACTTTGGGCGCGCGAGTGGCCGTGGTGAGATCGACGACCTTGAGCTCATCGGCGGCGGAGAGGTAGTCCATCATCGCGTTGAAGAGGAAGCGATCGAGCTGCGCTTCGGGCAGCGGATAGGTGCCTTCGAGCTCGATGGGGTTCTGCGTCGCCAGCACGAAGAAGGGCGCGGGCAGCTTGTAGACGTGACCGCGCACCGTGCAGGAGCGCTCCTGCATGGCTTCGAGCATCGCGGCCTGGGTCTTGGGCGGGGTGCGGTTGATCTCGTCGGCGAGGACGACGTTGCCGAAGATGGGCCCTTGCACGAAGGTCCATGTGCGGTGGCCGGTCGTGATGTCTTCTTCGATGATGTCGGTGCCGGTGATGTCCGAAGGCATCAAATCGGGCGTGAACTGGATGCGCTTGAAGGTGAGCCCAAGCGTCTCCGCGATCGTCCGGACCATCAGCGTCTTCGCCGTGCCGGGCATGCCGGTGATGAGGCAGTGGCCACCGACGAAGAGGGCGATGAGGATCTGGTCGAGGACATCGTCCTGCCCGACGATGACCTCCCGGACCTGCTCGAGGATGCCGTCGCGTACGGCGCGGAAGCGTTCTACGCGTTGTTCGAGATCTGCGGTGGTGCTGGTGTCCATGAGGGTCCTCACTTCTGCTTGAGCTGAACGAATAATTTCTGTGCGGGGCGGAAGCCCGGTGCAGCTTCGAGTGCGGCGAGTACGCTCTCTTCCGCCTTGTCTTTGTTGCCTGCAGCCAGGTAGGCCTCGGCCAATTCGTAGTGGGCCGTCGCCTGATCGAGTGGCTTGAGGGCCACGACAGCGGCGAACTCGCGGACGGCGTCCTCGTTGTGGGCGAGAGCTAAATCAAGCTCGCCGAGATGACGGTGCAGCGACTCGTCTTCGGGGTAGATGTAGTTGATACTTTCCAGCGTGCGGGCGGCGGCGGCTTTGTCGCCCTGCTCTTCTTCCAACGCGGCCAGCCTCGCGAGAGCCTCAGGACTTTCGCCGCCCATCGTCGCATAGGCTGCCAGCGTCTTGATGGCTGCGGGTTTGTTGTTGCGGGCGAGCTGCGCGGCGGCCAGCATCTCGTAGGCGTTGGCGTCGCCCACATACTCGGGATACATGGCGATGACGTTGGGAGCGGTCTCCAGCGTGATGTCGTCGTCCTTCACCGCTGCCAGCGCCTTCAGGCCCTTGCGCCATGTGTCGAAGTTCTTCGCGCGGTCGCCGACCTGCTTGTCGAGCCACTGCATGTAGGCCTTGTCGAACTCCGCCGGAGTAAGCTTCAGCTCCTCTTCGATAACCTGCGGCGTGGGCTTCAAAGCAGCGAAGGAGTGGACCATGTCGAGCAACTTGCCTTCGCCCCAGCGTTGCGCGATATAGTCGCAGATCGACCCGCCCTGGAAGTAGGAGACGATCACCTGCGACGGATACTCCGGGAAAAGGAAGCCCTGATCCATCTGTGACACGGGAAGTAGCTTTCTATCGCGGATGGCGACGAGGACATCGGGGGTAAGCCGGTTGCTCCACTCCGCGTGAGCCTGGCCCTCTTCATGCACGGCAAGGCCCTCGGTAAACCAGCGAGACACACGGTGATTCGTCGCCTGCAGGATGAAGACGTGGCTCAACTCGTGCCACATCGTGGCGCCCCAGTTGAAGTCGCCGGGCTTGCGTCCCGAGGGCGAATCCATGGCGACGACCTCGCCGAAGGTGACGCCCAGCGCGCCCAGCCCGGGCATGCCCATCGTGCGCACCGCAAAGTCTTCGTGGTCCGGGTAGACCTCAAGCTGCACCGGCGCGGGCAGCGTGAGCTGATACTTGCGCTGGTACGTGTCGATGGCCTTGTGGAGCTCAGGCTGGAAGTAAGGCTGGAGCAGCGCAACCTCATTCTTGCTCAGGCGCAGGATGGTGGTCGCGTCCTGAAGGGTGACGAAGTTCTTGTAGCTGTCGAGCAGGCGCAGACTGTTGACCGTCGCAGCGTCGCGCTGGCCGTGCTCGTAGCTGGACGCAAGCAGCTTGAGAGGTTCGTCCTGCTGCCCAAGCCGCATCAGGTTGATGCCTAACTGCGATTGCGCGGCCCAGAGATCGGGGTCGGCGGCGACCGCTTTGCGGTAATACGCGACGCCCTCGTTGTAGCGGCGATTCAAGACCAGGTGATAGCCCACCAGCGCATAGGACTCGCCGTCGTGTGGATCGACGGCCTTGATCCTGGCGAACCATACCGACGGATCGCGATCCGCGAGGATGTCGGCGGCTGCGTGAACCGCCAACGCCTCGAGAGAATCACTCGCAATCGCAAGCGCTTTATCCGCCTCTTCGAGCGCCTCCTGCGGCTTGGCGTTGGCGAGCAGCAGATTGGCGCGAAGCTCATGCGCTTCAGCCAGTTTGGGGTCGAGGGCAAGCGCCTTCGCGGAGTACTCTTCGGCCTTCGAGTCGAAGCCGTCGGCGGAGACGATGGCCATCCCAAGGTAGGCCCGCCCGTTGTTCGGGTCCAGCTTGAGCGCTTCGTGGAAGAGGTCGTCGGCATCCTTGTTATTGAATCGCTCGTGTAGCAGAAGGCCCCAGCGGACGCGGATGTTCGCATTGCCCGGCTGCTCGGCGAGCGCCTGGCGGAAGGACTCGTTCGCCTGTTCCCACTCCCGCAGACCCCAGAAGCCTTCGGCGCGAATCGCCGGATCGGAGGCGCTCGTCAGCGACTGGAAGCAGCGGGTGGCTTCGGCATCTTGTCCATGCTTCTTCAGGTCCCGGCAGTGCTCGGGCGCCGGTGCGGCGAGCAGGAGCAAGGCGAGATGGAGGACGAAGCTCACTGTTCCAGCGCCTCCTGCACGGCTGCCAACGCAAGCAGGGCGTCGGTGAGCTGCTTCTTGTAATCGGCTGGATCCATCGCCGCCTTTTGGTACTTCAGTGCGTCGATCTGTTGCTCCAACTGCTCCTTCTTCGCGAGCAGATCGCGCTTGGCCGGGTCGTTCATCGCGGCCTGCGCCGTGCCGATCCGAAGGACGGTGAAGCTGCTCAGCAATGCTCCCTGACGCCCCTGCTGGGTGCCGATCCGCACTCCTTCGCCACGACCCGTATCCTCGAACACGGCGTGCTCGGTGGCAAGACGCTTCTGCGATTCATAGAACGCGGCGGTCTTGCGTTCGGCGTACTGGAGCGCCTCCATGGCGGAGATGGACTGGCTCTTGTCCGTGTCGGTGGTCGGGTCCTGAAGGGCCTCGGCCCAGTAACGCGCGAAGACGGTGGCGTTCTTCTCCGTGCCGGACTTGGTGGCGGTAATGACGCCACGATTCGCGCGCTGAAGCGTCGAGAGCGCGCCCCCGCTGGCGCTGGTGGTATCGACAACCAGTTGGCGGCGCGTAGGGATGCGGTTGAGGAGTTCGGCGAGTTCAGCCGCGCTGATGTCCGGCCCGGGAAGGTTGAACTTGTACGCGACCCCATCGAAGGTGCCGTGGCCGATGAGCGTGAGGACAAGCTCGTCCTCGGGCTTTGCCTCATGGGCAATCTGCGTCAGGGCTTCGGTCAGTCTTGCCTTCGTCGCCTGCGGGCCGGTGAAGGTGGAGACGTGGTTGCTGGGCGAGGACTGGAACGACTGATCGAGGTCGTTGGCGATGGCCTTGAAGCGCTGCTCATAGTCCGGTTCCCCGCCAAGGCCGGCGACGGTGACATAGTACGTCGCGGCGTGTGCAGGGATGGCAAGCAGCAAAAGCGCCAGGGCAAGCTTCATACGATCCCCCACTTTCTGCGCAGCCACCACTCGCCGGATGCAAGACCAAGCAACAGGAAGAAGATGATCGGCATATTCCAGAGTTCCTTCGTATCGCGCACGGAGATCCCGGCCTCGGAGTAGGAGATCTCCTGCGGGAGCCGGGCGAGCTCTTCCAGCTTCCAGGCGCGGCCGCCGGTCTGCGCGGAGAGCTTGTCGAGCAGGTCGCGGTTCTGACTGGTATGAAAGTCTTCGGCGACGCCGTCGGTGCGCTCCAGCGTCAGGAGGTCGCGGCCCAGCTCCTCCTTGCCGCGCGAGGCCGTGACCTCAATCCCATAGATGCCGGGCTTATCGGCGGTCCAGTCGGCGGTAAAAACGCCGGACTGGGCCGGGACGGGGGCAAGATCGATCAGGGAGGTTTCGTTCTCCGGACCGTTGACGTGTGCGGTGACGTGGGCGTCCGGGGCAGGGTTGAACTGCTTGTCGCGGACGGTCGCCGTCAGAGTCGCATGCCCCTCGTCGTTGAGACGGTCGTTCCCGGCAGCAGCCGAGACCGGCCCCGCGGAGTCTCCGGCGGTCCAGCGCAGGAGCTGCTGCCAGAAAAGATCGTGGCTCGGGTCACCCACGGCTCCAGACATCTGCCAGCGCCAGGTGCCGGAGGTGGCCAGAATCGCGGTGCGGCCATGCCCGTAATTCTGGGTGACGAGCAGGGGCAGCGTGCCGCGCGGGGTGATGCTTTGGGCCAGCACGGTGGCCCCCGGCTTGGGCGTTCCAGGATCCTGATAGTTCATCAGGTAAGGAAGCTTCTTCCAGCGCGCGGCGTTCGCAGCGGGATCATCGACCAGCCGGGTGACGGCGCTCTCGACGCCCTGCGGTGTAAGCTGCGCGGTCGCCGGATCGAGGTGAAAGGTCCCCTTCGCGGCAGGCAGAAACGTGGGCAGCAGGTCGGAGACGCTGCTCGCGTTCCAGCCGCCATCGGTGAGTGCAAAACGCCCCCCCAGGAAGAGCACCCCACCGCCGCGCTGATCGACAAACTCACGCAGCAGCTCCTGCTGCGCGGGCGTCAGGTAGCCCGCCTCGACGGAGCCGATGACGATGCCGTCGTACGCAAAGAGGTCTTCCGCCTTCGAGGGAAAGCCGTCGGCAAGCTCCGCCGGATCAGCGATGCCCTGGCGGTAGATCTTGTTCTCCGTGGTGCGGAGCATGGCGACCACCTGGACGGCGTGGTCGTCCTCCGCCGCGCGCCGCAGGAACTTGTACTCCCAGCGCGGCTCGCCCTCGACGTAGAGGATGCGGCGTTTGTCGCCGGAGACCGTAAGGAGCCGGCTGGTAGCGTTGTTCGCCGTGCTCTCTTCGCCGGCCAGCGGCGTGAGCGACGCCGCGATGCGTTTGACGCCCGCCGGTCCGGCATGGAAGAAGAGAACCTCCGTCTGGACGACGCCGTCAGCAGCGAGCGTGACCTCCTTCGAAGCCAGCAGCTTGTCCCCGTCGCGCAGGGCAAGCGTCGTGTGCTGCCCCGTGTATCCGTACTGCCGGAAGCTGACGTCCGCCTTCAGCCTCGCATCCGCCAGAGCCTTCGAACCAACACTGACCTGCTCCAGCTCGAGGTCGTGCGCGGGAGCCTCGCGGCCGAAGCCGACCGTGTGGACCGGCAGACGACGGTTGCGGAGCGCGCTCAACGTGTCCGCATCGATGCCTCCGCTGTTCTCCGCGCCATCGCTGAGCAGCACGATCGCCCCAACCGGCAGATCGGAGGTCTCCGCGACGATCTGCCGGAGCCCATCGCTCAGGTGCGTGGCGGCGGCGGTGGGCTGCAGATCCGCAGCCTTCACAACACGTCCGGTCGTGCCGTCGATCCGGTAGAGCCGTGTCTGAAAGCGCTTCTGGAGACCACTCAGCACGCCCCCGTCCAGCGCCTTGATCGCCGCAGATGCGCGCGTCTGGCCATTCACGTCGGGGATGGCCATGGAGCGCGAGTCGTCGACGACAAGCGCGATGATGTTCTGCTGCGACTTCAGCTCCGCAACCGTGACCGCCGGCTGCCACAGCAGCAACAGCACAAGCGCCACCAGCGACGCCTGCATGCCCCACACAAGCGCCGCGCGCCAGGTGCGCAGCTTCGGGTCCGCCCCGGGAAGACGCCGCCGGATGAGCCATCCCAGGCCGCCAGCCGCCGCAACGATCAGCAACAGCAGAAGCCACACCGGCCACGCGCCAAGCAGCACCAGTTTTCCCTTGGTGAACACCGGCAGCGGATATTGGAACAGCCACTCAAACATGCATTTTCCTGCGCTTCTACCCGCTGGAGCTGCTTTAGTGCGTCAGACCGTACACGATGTAGTTGAGGCTGACGCGGAAAGCCATGGAGGCGAACTGCTCTGGGTACTCCGGATCGTCCGCCCACTCCCACGCGTCGCCCAGGTGCATGTTGTGGCAGATCGCGACGACGATCCGTCCGTGATCGTCGCGAATCCCGCGCCACTTGGGAACGAACCCGTCCTTCTCATACGTGCGGTGGGTGCGAATCCACTGCTCCCCCGGAACCTGGAACCGGTCGTCCATGTCATACAGCACATGGAAGATCTCGTCCTTGTCCGTCAGGTCTTCCACCGGCCTGTCCGGAAAGACCTGGCGCATCCCGGTCATGAAGTTCTCCCAGTCGGCGGTGCCGTGGAAGTCGTCGACCATCAGGAAGCCGCCCTTGGTCAGGTAGTCGCGCAGCCGCCTGGCCTGTTCGTCCGTAAACGACCACGTCTGCACCTGCACCGCGTAGACGAACGGATAATTGAAGATGTCGTCGGAGTCGAGATTCACCACCTGCTCGACGGGCCGCCCCTGCACGCGGGTCAGGCGATTCAGCGCGATCAGAACCTGCCGGTCGGCCTTCGGATAGTCGCGCGACCAGCTCTGGAAGTGCCGGCCATACCCCCCGAAGCCCCCATAGTTGCTGGCCCCGCCAAGGTTGGTGGTGTAGCTCAGGCGCGACCACGCAAACTCCGCCTTCTCCGTGCTCTGTTCGGGCTGGTAGCCCCAGTTGGCAACACGCTGGTACGCGTAAAGTCCCGTGCAGCACGCCGCCGCACCCAGAATGCCAATCGACGCAATCCGAAGGATCTTCATGGGACGTAACCCCCGATGGCGCGAGCATATCAGATGGTGCGCGCCCTTCTTCTGTTCCGTGCAGTGACCGTATAGACGAGCGGAACGGATATTTGTCGCAAACCGGGCCGAAGAAGATTTGATCGCACCGGAACGGCGCTTGTCCGCATAGTGCCGTGCGTGAGACGATCCCATGCAAGCACGGTGCCGTCCGCCGGCCAAGGAGACCATGTGCAGAGGCGCGACTTCATCAGGACGGGATCGATGGCGCTGGCTGCAACCGCGAAGATGCTCCGCGGCCAGATGCCCATGCCTCCCGCCGCACACACATCTCCAGACGCATCCACGCAGGGCAACGCCGACATCACCCTCACCATCGCGCCGGTCACCGTCGAGCTGGCTCCGGAGCGCGTGCTCTCCACCATTGGCTACAACGGAACCTCGCCCGGCCCGGTGCTGCGGATGCGCGAAGGCAGGCCGGTGACCGTCAACGTCATCAACCAGACCGACACCCCGGAGCTGGTGCATTGGCATGGTCTCGCAATTCCGCCGGAGGTCGATGGCGTCGAGGAAGAGGGCACGCCGTTTGTGCCGCCGCAGGGGCGCAGACGCTACAGCTTCACGCCCAGGCCCGCTGGCTCGCGGTGGTATCACTCGCACGCCATGGCATACTCCGACCTGCACAAAGGCGCGTACACGGGGCAGTTCGGCTTTTTGATGATCGATGGAGCGAGCGACCCGGGTGCGTATGACCAGGAGCTCTTCCTCGCCCTGCGAGACTGGGAGCCGTTCTACACCACCTCCATGGAAGACGAAGACGAGATGGCCCAGAACGATCCGCAGCCCGAGAAGCCCGAGGTCATGAATACCGATCCGAACGGGCTTGAGGTCAGCTCGGTCACCTTCTCGATCAACGACAAATCGCTCGGCGCCGGGGAACCGATCCGCGTGAAGCAGGGGCAGCGCGTGCTGATGCGGTTTCTGAACGCCTCCGCGATCGAGAACCGGCGAATCTCACTCTCCGGCCATCAGTTCAAGGTGATCTCCATGGACGGAAGCCCCGTGCCGAATCCGGCGCTCGTCGAGACGCTTCTGCTCGGCGCGGGCGAGCGCATCGACGCCGTCGTCGAGATGAACCATCCCGGCGTATGGATCATGGGTGCGCCCGAAGATGCGATTCGCAACGCCGGACTCGGCGTCGTCGTCGAGTATGCAGGGCAGCATAAGCAGCCCCTCTGGGTGAAGCCTGCGTCGATCGTCTTCGACTACAGCGTGTTTGGCTCCAACGCGGCGCCACGCACGCCGGACCACACCATCGAGATGATCTTCGAGAAGCTTCCGCGCGGGGCAAGCCCCTTCAATACGTTTCTGGTCAACGGAAAGAGCTATCCGCACGAGCGGGAGTTCGTGCTCGAACAGGGCAAGCGGTACCGGCTGGTCTTTCGCAATCGCACCGACGACGCGCACCCCATGCATCTCCACCGGCATCTGCTGGAGCTCACGGAGATCAACGGGAAGAAGACCTCGGGGATCATGAAGGATACCGTCGTGGTCCCCTACTACGGACGCGCCGCCGTCGACTTCACCGCCGACCAGCCAGGGCTCACGCTCTTCCACTGCCACATCCAGCAGCACATGGACTACGGCTTCAAGGCGCTGTTTCGATACGCCTGAAGCGAACTGCTTTGTTTCCGTCGGCGCTCGTTGGCGGTCCAAAATTCATCGAGCCATCGCACCAATTGGCTCTACAATGCGAGCACATTGGCCGCATTCGACGAGGTTCCCCCGACCCATGCCCTACCCTTCCTGTTTGTCCCGCCGCCTGTTGCTGGCCTTCCTGTGCTCCTTCACCGCCGCCTCCGCGCAGGCTCCGCCCTACGACCCCGCGATCTTTCTGAAGCCTGTGCCCACCGCCGAGATGGACTTCGTGAAGCAGCTCGCCGGCAAGAGCTCCGGTGACGTCATCAAGGACAAGCAGTTCCGCAAACTGATGAAGAACTTCGTGCCCGACTGCATGTTCCACTATGGGCGCGATATGCCTCTGCAGGACGCGCTGGAGATGGCGCTCGAAAGATCGCCTCTGCCCTCGGGGATTCGCGATGGCCGGTACTTCATGATCGCGGGCGAGAAGGGCCCGTATCTGGCCGGGCGCGCCTTCCTCTGGATCGACCTGCAGACGGGCATCGGGGCGGGCGCGTTCTTCTTCCATCCCACCAACGGCGAACCCACGCCGACCGTCGCGGTCTTCGCGCGGCAGGTCAGGGAGAAGGCGATCGGGTTGAGCGATCTTCCGCCGGCCTTCGCCGACGACCTCATCCAATGGACCGCCGCAGCGCGGATTCCGCCCGTGACGACACGCTACTTCCTCACCGGTAACAACAAGCGCATCCTCCTGGAGCACGATGAGGACTTTTGCCTGGCCGAGGACGGCTCGCACCTGCCGGCCGACAGCGGATGCGAGCAGAGGAACGCCGACGCCGCCGACATCGACGTCAATACCGCCTACTACCTGGAGCAGATTCACTACGCGACAAACGGAACGGCGTGGATGGTCGTCGGTGCGAACCAGAGCGCGTGGATGCAGGTGCGCGACAACGCATGCCGGGTAGGTCCGGACCTGCTCGGGTGCCGGATTCGCGTCAGCCATGAGCACGTCCGTGTCATCAGCCAACGACCGATCGGCGGACACCCACCGGTCCACGCCGGAAGACGTTGAAACCCGGCCCGGCGAAAAACAGGCTGCATGCCGCACACCACGTTTTCCATGCATTGGGCCACAGTATCCATCCATCGGCCCACGTTTAACGTCCAAAATGCTCGTGGTGAAACATTGGGCTTTTCGAAGATGCTGCCCGTAAGTCCTTTAGAACGCCAGGATACGGGAAGGGCCTGGTGGATGCACCATTTCTGGTGCATCCACCAGGCTTTTTCCAACCCCTGTAACAAATCAGCCCGGCTGTTTCTCGAGCGGCATCCCCGCCTCCAGCCATGCGCCGACACCACCCGCCAGGCTGCCGACGTGCGTAAAACCGGCTCTCAGCAGGAGGCTGGCGGCGAGGCTGGCGCGGTATCCGCCCGCACAGACCGTGATCAGCGGCGTGTCCCGCGGAATCGGCGCAACCGCCTCCAGAAGATCGCCCAGCATAGCCGCGCGCGAACCCGGAATTACGCCTTCCCTCCGCTCCGCCTCGTTGCGTACGTCGAGAAGCATGGAGGTATTCGCCTGCGCAGCGGCGTCTACGGGCGCGAACTGCACCGTTTCAGCGACGGGTAAACCTGCCGCAGTCCAGGCTGGCATGCCTCCATCGAGATGGCCCGCGATCGCGTCGAGGCCAACGCGGATGAGCGCGAGACGCGTCTCGGCTTCGTCGCCGTCGCCCCCGATCAGGACGATCCGCTTCGTGGGGTCGAGCATCCATCCCGCCCAGAGAGACAGGTTCCCCTCCACGCCAATGTTGACCGCACCGGGGATGTGGCCATCCCCGAACTCCGCCGGGGTCCGCAGATCGACCAGGACAAACGCAGGATCCGTGGAGGCCGAGAAGACCGTCTGCACCGAAAGAGCCGAGGCACCCGGCAGCGTCGCAAGCACCGGCGCGCCGTCTGCATTGAGCTGCTTCATCCGTGGATAGTAGGCGGGCATCGGCGGCACGGAGGCCAGGATGGTGGTGACGAACGCCTCTGCGGCCAGACGGAAGAACGGGTTGGTGGCGCGCTCGGAGCCGAGCGTGGTGGCGGCGTGGCCGCTCATGCCGGATCCGCAGAGGGAGCCCGCGCCGTGGCCGGGGTAGACCGTCAACGCATCGGGCAGACCGGACAGGCGTTGGGTCAGGCTGCCATACAGGGCGTGCGCGAGGCCTTGTTTCGCGCCCTCGCCAAGCAGATCGGGACGTCCGAGCGAGCCGGCGAAGAGGAAATCTCCGGAGAACATCGCGGTGGGCTGGGTGGCTCCGGATTCGAAGAGCAGAAACGACAGGTGCTCCGGGGTGTGCCCAGGGGTGTGAACGGCCTCGAGGCGCGCGCCGCCGATCGAGACACGCTCTCCATGGTGGAGGGCGCGATGCGGCATGGCGTAGCGGTAGAGCTCCCCCTCGTCGTAGGCGCTGAGGCAGAGGGGAGCTCCCGTAGCCGCGGCGAGCGCGACCGAACCCGCGGCGAAATCGGCGTGGATGTGGGTTTCGAGGATCGCGACGATGCGCAGGCCATGCTCGGCCGCGTAGGCGATATAACGGTCGATATCGCGGATGGGATCGATGACCGCGGCCTCGCCGTTGTCCGAGACGAGATAGGAGTACTGAGCGAGGCCGGGCACTTCAAAACGTTCCACGTTCATGCGCGCACCTTGCGGGGAGCCGCGCCGCTCAATGCTTCGAACTCGCGCTTGCTCTTCTTTGCCTCGCTCTTGCAGACCAGCTCGCAGAGACGAAAGACCATGGGGTCGCTGATCGCATAGAGGATCGAGGTGCCCTCGCGGCGGCGGCTGACGAGCCCCGCATCGTGCAGGATGGTCAGGTGCTTGGACACGTTCGGCTGGTTGCCGTCGAGGGATGCGACCAGTGCGCCGACGGCTTTTTCCCCGGTCTCGAGCTGCTGCAGAATGCGCAGCCGGAAGGGCTCGCCGAGCGTCCGGAAGCGCCGTGCCACGAGGTCCATCATCTTGTCCGACATTTCGTCTTGCATCATGAAACCTACTATATCGACATGTAGTAATATAAGCAAACTGGACGAGGTGGCCGATGAAAACACGACTGATCGATGTGCGGGAGTATCCCGAGTTTGCCGCAGGCTATATCGACGGGGCTGAACATGTGCCCCTGGGCAGTATCGCGGCGAGCAGCGGCGCGTGGGACCGGTCGGCACCGCTCGTGATCGTCTGCCGCTCCGGACGCCGCGCGGAGCAGGCGAGGCAGCAACTGGCTGGCGTTGGCTTTGGCGACGTGACCATCCTCGAAGGGGGCGTCGAACGCTGGGCCGCGCAGGGAAAACCCCTCCTCACGATCGAGCGGAGGCCATGGTCGATGGAACGGCAGGTGCGCGTTGCCGCCGGTTCGCTTATTCTTCTTTCCATGACCCTTGCCTTGACGCTCTCGCGCTACTTTCTGCTCGGCACCGCCTTCGTGGGAGCCGGCCTGGTCTTTGCCGGCGTCAGCGACCTCTGCATGATGGCAACCGTGCTGGGTGCGATGCCCTGGAACCGCCGGACGGGGCGTTGCGCATGAGCCCCTTCGCCATCCTGGGTGGCCTCGCGCTGGGCGTCGTCATCGGCGTGATCTCCGGCACCGTTGGGATCGGCGGCGGCGCGCTGCTGATTCCCGCGCTCGTCTACTTCTACGGCATGACGCAGATTCGAGCGCAGGGCACCTCGCTCGCGACGCTTCTGCTGCCAATCGGCTTCTTCGCCTTCTGGACCTACTACAAGGCCGGCCATGCGGATCTCAAGCTCGCGATGCTGCTGTCGGTGGGTTTCGCGCTGGGTGGCTGGCTGGGCGGAAACTGGGCGCAGCACCTCTCGGAGACGGCGCTCCGCCGCGGCTTCGCGGCGCTCCTCCTGGTGCTCGCGGCAAAGCTCGCCTTCAGCCGCTAGAAAATCTTAATTTCGACAGGTGGATTATTGATGGAGTAGAGTAATCCCGTCGCTCAACACCAAACCACCACCAGGAGCCCCCATGCTTACCCGTCGCGATCTTTTGGTCGCCTTGATTGCTATCGGTACGACGTGCGGCGTTCTTGCCGCGGCCAATCCTGAGCGAAAGCTGATTCGGTCCTCCACCTACGACTGGAACAGCTTTGTGGCGAAGCCTACGCCGATCGGCGAGACGCGCTTTGTGGCCAATGGGCCCACGGCAACGCTCCAGAACCTGGAGATGCACATTACGACACTGAATCCGGGCAAGGAATCGCACCCGCCGCATCGTCATCCGAACGAGGAACTGATCATTCTGCGGCAGGGTACGGTGGAGACACTTTCGAACGGGAAGTGGGTGCGGCTCGGGCCTGGCTCGGTCATCTTCAACGGCTCGAACGAACTGCATGGCCTGCGGAACGTCGGCCAGGATCAGGCGATCTACCATGTCATCAACGTCCAGACGGCCGCTACGCCAGCACCTTTGCCTGCAGCGAAGCCCTAGCAGGCTGCTGCTGCATTTCGGTCACTGCACCACAGATTTCACGGCACAACAGATAAGGATAAACAGGCATGACCGCACGACAGATCGCCCTTCTTCTCGCCCTTTCGGCTGCACCGCTTGCTCAGGCGCAGAAGCCTTTGCCGTATCTCGATCCGAGTCTGCCGATTCCGGAACGCGTGGATGACCTGGTTGGGCGGATGACGCTCGAGGAGAAGGTAGGGCAGACGATCGATGTAGCACCGGCCATCGAGCGGCTGGGCGTTCCGGCCTACAACTGGTGGAACGAGGGTCTCCACGGCGTCGCGCGGTCGGGCAATGCGACGGTCTTTCCGCAGGCGATTGGCATGGCCGCGACGTGGGATGTGCCGCTGATTGAGAAGATCGGCGATACGATCTCCACCGAGGCGAGGGCGAAGTACAACGATGCGCTGGCGCGGAACAGCCACGAGCGTTACTACGGGCTAACGATCTGGTCGCCGAACATCAACATCTTTCGCGATCCGCGCTGGGGGCGTGGGCAGGAGACGTATGGAGAAGACCCGTTTCTGACCGCGCACCTGGGCATGGCGTTTGTGCGTGGACTCCAAGGCAACGATCCGAAGTACTTCAAGGTGATTGCGACGCCGAAACACTTCGCGGTCCACTCCGGGCCGGAGTCGACGCGGCACCTGGCGAATATCGATCCCACCCCGCATGACCTTTGGGATACGTATCTGCCTGCGTTTCGTGCGTTGATCGTCGATGCCCATGCGGACTCTATTATGTGCGCGTACAACGCGGTCGATGGGGCTCCCGCGTGCGGCAGCAAGATGCTGCTGGGGGAGATTCTGCGCAGGGACTGGAACTTTCAGGGCTTTGTGACATCGGACTGCGGGGCGATCGACGACTTTTATAAACCGAACACGCACAAGACCAGTCCGGACAAAGAGGCGGCGGCAGCAGCCGGCATCAAGGCTGGGACGGATACGAACTGCGGCAATACGTATCTGGCTCTGACGGCTGCGGTGAAGCGCGGTGATGTAACCGAGGCCGAGATCGATACTTCGGTGCGCCGGCTGTTTACGGCTCGTTACCGGCTGGGGATGTTCGACCCGGCGGCGAGCGTACCGTGGTCTTCGCTGCCGATGTCGGTGGTGGAGAACGAGGAGCATCGTGCGCTGGCTGCGCAGGCCGCGGACAAGTCCATGGTGCTGTTGAAGAATGACGGCGTGCTGCCCTTGAAGCCGGGCGTTCGCACGATTGCCGTCGTCGGGCCGAATGCGGCTTCGCTTGCGGCGCTGGAGGGGAATTACAACGCGATCGCGCGCGATCCGGTGCTGCCGGTCGATGCGGTTGCGGCGGAGTTTCCGCATGCGAAGGTGGTTTACGCGCAGGGCTCGCCCTACGATGCGGCGCTCCAGCTTCCCGTGCCGCGCACGGCCTTCCACACGGGCGATGCGGAGGGGCTCAAGGCCGAGTACTTCCCTGGCGGCAGCTTCTACACGCTGCCCACCGTGACCCGCGTTGACAAGCAGATCGACTTCGACTGGATGGGCGCTTCGCCCGCTCCGGGTTTGCCGATCGAGAACTTTGCGGTTCGCTGGACAGGCACGATCACGGCTCCGGAGGCTGGTCCTTACCCGATGAATATCCGGCTGCATTGCGAGTTCTGCAGCTCGCAACAGACCTTTGCGGTGTATCTCGATGGTCTGCTTGCGACCACATCGGTTCCTGTCAGCGGAAAGACGCGACAGACGGCCAACAACAAGTTCACGATCGATCTTCCCGACACGAAGCCGCATGCTCTCCGGGTCGACTATGTGCACACCAACTCGCGCGCCGATGCGGGCATTACGCTCGAATGGAATCCGCCCACCACGCCCCTGCTGAACGAGGCCGTGGCCGTGGCGAAGAAGGCGGACGTGGTGCTGGCGTTCGTGGGACTGTCGCGCGATCTTGAAGGCGAAGAGATGCCGATTCATGTGGACGGCTTCGCGGGTGGAGACCGGACCGACATCAAGCTGCCTGCCGCGCAGCAGACGATGCTGGAGGCGTTGGTGTCGACGGGTAAGCCGGTCGTCGTTGTGCTGATGAACGGGTCTGCGCTAGCGGTGAACTGGGCGCAGGAGCATGCTGCCGCGATTCTCGAGGGATGGTATCCCGGCGAGGAGGGCGGACGGGCGATTGCGCGCACGCTGAGCGGAAAGAACAATCCGGCGGGACGCCTGCCGGTGACGTTCTATGCCGGTGTCGACCAGATTCCGGCCTTCGATGACTACGGGATGAGTGGCCGCACCTATCGCTACTTCAAGGGACAGCCGCTCTATGGCTTTGGATACGGGTTGAGCTATACGACGTTCCAGTACTCCAATGTGAAGCTTTCGACGAAGACGCTGAAGGCTGGCGATACCCTGACCGTCGAGGCAGACGTGCGCAATACGGGCACCCGAGCGGGGGATGAAGTTGCCGAACTCTACCTGACGCCGCCGACTACCGCCGTCTCGCCGGCACGTGCGCTCGACGGCTTCCAGCGGATTCATCTTGCGCCGGGAGCGGTGCAGCACGTGAGCTTTCAGCTCGATCCGCGCACGCTTTCGCAGGTCGATGTGAAGGGCGACCGATCCGTGACGCCGGGCGAGTACAAGGTGTTCGTCGGCGGCGCACAGCCCACGGCAGCCTCAACGCCCGCGATCTTTTCGATTACGGGATCGCAGACACTTCCGCACTAACCGGCCGCGCGCAAGGAGGCGGTTTTCGAGTACGCTTTCCAAGCGTAACTTTTTCTCATAAGGATCGACCGAACATGATGAAGCGTATTGCCCTCTTCGCAGTTGCCCTTGCCCTCTCGCCCGTCCTGCACGCCCAGAAGGATTACTTCAGCAACTGGCCGGCTGGGACCGATCCGAAGGAGGTGGGCAAGAAGGTTGCCGATCACTTCGTCACCAGCCCGCACCAGTACACGAAGACGCTGCACTACTCCGAGGCGAACACGTGGCAGGCCGCGCTGGCTTTCGCGCAACTGACCAACGACGATGCGCTTCGCCAGGGGCTTATCGCCCGGTTTGAGCCGCTGATGCCGGGCGGCTCCGACACGGCGCGGGTGCCTACCCGCCAGCATGTCGATGATGAGATCTTCGGGATCGTCCCGCTGGAGATTGGCATACAGACCAAGGATCCTCGTTACCTGGCCTACGGCAAGAGCTTCGCCGACCGGCAGTGGGAGAATCCGCAGCCCGATGGCTTCTCGTCCGAGACCCGCTACTGGGTGGACGATATGTATATGTTGACGATGCTGCAACTGGAGGCCTATCGCGCGACGAAGGATCCGGTATACCTGGACCGCACCGCGAAGGAGATGGTCGCGTATCTCGACAAGCTGCAGCAGCCCAACGGCCTCTTCTACCATGCGCCGGACGTTCACTTTTTCTGGGGACGCGGCGACGGCTGGTTCGCGGCCGGCATGGCCGAGATGCTTACCTCGTTGCCCGCCAACCACCCGCAGCGCGCGCGGATCATGCGTGGCTACAAGACCATGATGGCTTCGTTGCTGAAGTACCAGGGCTCGGACGGCATGTGGCGCGAGTTGATCGACCACCCCGAGGCGTGGCCCGAGAGCTCCAGCTCCGCGATGTTCGCCTTCGCGATGGTGACGGGCGTGAAGCATGGATGGCTACCCGCGGCTACCTACGGTCCGGCAGCCCGCAAGGCCTGGATCGGCGTGGTGGGGTATATCGACCAGAACAACGACCTGACGCAGGTGTGTGAAGGCACGGGCAAGAAGGCCGATTTCGACTATTATCTGGCACGCAAGCGCCGTACCGGAGACTTCCACGGGCAGGCACCGGTGCTCTGGACGGCGGCGGCTCTGATCCGTTAAGAACATCACACCCTATGGTTTTTGCGGTATCTTGATTGCGTCTTTATCCTGAGACCCCATCTTTCCCAAGCGGATTGACCGCCGGCGGGGATGGGGTTCCGCTTTCGGAGCGATACGTGAGAACCACCCGGCCCCGTTTTTTGCGACTGCTTCTCCCTCTCTCATTTCTTCTCTTCTTCGCTGTTGAGCGTCTTCTTGGAGGCGTTGTTCGCTCTGTGGTGCCTCAGTCCAATACGTCCTGGATGATCGAGGTCGCAAGCGTGGCGATTGCCGTCTCCTTCGCCTACTTCGTGCTGCCGCGCTTGCTGCATTGGCTGACATCCCTCCCGAACGCGCGCACCGAACATGCCCGTTTTCTGGCCGCGGCGGAGAGCAGCCTCGACGACTTCTACATCTTCGATGGAGTGCCCGACGACTCCGGTGAAATCGTGGATTTCCGTTTCATCTACCTGAATCCCAATGCCGAGCGCCGGCTGCAGCGAGGCAGAAAGGATCTCGAGGGCAAGATTCTGACTGAGGTTCGCCCCTTCATGATTACGTCGGGGCTGATTGAACACTATCGCGAGGTGGTGAGCTCCGGCAGGCCTTTCTCGACCGAAGTTTATCTCGATGACGACATGATCAAGGCCACCTGGATCAGCGTGCAGGTCGTGAAGCTGGGCGACGGCATCGCCATTACGAGCCGGGATATTACGGAGAGCAAGCGGCTGAGCGATCACGTCACTTACCTGGCGCACCACGACCAGCTCACGGGATTGCCCAACCGCACGCTTCTCTGCGACCGCCTGCACCAGGCCATCTTGCGGGCGCAGCGGCAAAACCATAAAGTGGCGATCTTCATGCTCGATATCGACCATTTCAAAGGCATCAACGATACCTACGGACACGCCCAGGGCGATGCGCTGCTGATCGCCATCAGCAAACGTCTGCTCTCGACCGTACGCGAGACCGATACCGTGGCCCGCATGGGGGGCGATGAGTTTGTGATCGTCATGCCGGACTTCAAGAGCCTGGAAGATGTAGAGCGGTGCGGGCGCGAGATCGTCGATACGACGGCACGGCCGATTCCGATCGGCGCAGAGGAGGCCAACATTACGCTGAGCATCGGTCTCTGTATTTATCCCGACTGTGGACTGGATGAGGAGCAATTGCTGAAGAACGCCGATGACGCGATGTATACGGTAAAAACGAGCGGACGGAACGGCCTGCACCTGTTCCGCGCAGGTTCCTCATCAAAGCCGTAAGACAGACTGCCTAAAGATCACGTCCTTCGCGTAGTATGGACCGCGCAGTACACTACGGACTTCTATGACGAATACGATCAGCCCCCAGTATCTCGGAGCCCTCGACCAGGGCACGACGAGCACACGCTTCATGGTCTTCGCTCGCGCCGGCAATGTCGTCGCGAGCGCACAGAAGGAGCATCGGCAGATCTACCCAAATCCGGGGTGGGTGGAGCACGACCCCCTGGAGATTCTGCGGAATACGCACTTCGTGATCGCCGAAGCGATGGACGACGCAGGGTTGAAGCCGGTGGAGATCGCCTCGGTGGGCATTACGAACCAGCGCGAGACGACCGTGGTGTGGGATAGACAGACCGGCGCGCCGATCTATAACGCGATTGTGTGGCAGGACACGCGGGTAGCGGATGCCGTTGCGCTGCTGGTCAAGGACGGCGGCCAGGATCGCTTCCGCAAGCAGACGGGACTGCCGCTTTCGACCTACTTCAGCGGACTGAAGATCGCCTGGATTCTGGACCATGTGGAGGGTGCGCGGGGTCGGGCGGAGAAGGGCGAGTTGCTGTTCGGCAATATCGACGCCTTTCTCCTGTGGAACCTGACGGGCGGGGCCCATGGCGGGATTCATGCAACCGACGTGACGAATGCGGGACGCACGCAGTTGATGAATCTGGATACGCTGGCCTGGGATGCGGAGCTGCTCTCGGCTCTGAACGTACCGGCTGCGATGCTGCCGGAGATTCGGTCGAGCTCCGAACACTATGGCGACCTGAGCACGACTCGGCTGAAGGGCACGCCCGTCTGCGCGATGCTCGGCGATCAGCATGCGGCGCTTGTGGGGCAGACCTGCTTTGAACCGGGCGAGTTGAAGAACACCTACGGCACAGGCTGCTTTCTGCTGATGAATACCGGCACGGAGAAGGTTGAATCGACCAGCGGACTACTGACGACGTTAGGTTACAAATTTGGCAAAGCCGCGCCGGTCTATGCGCTGGAAGGCTCCATCGCGGTGACGGGGTCGCTGGTGCAGTGGCTGCGCGATAATTTGGGACTGATTGGGAAGAGCGAGGATATCGAGGCACTTGCGATGACGGTGCCGGATAACGGTGGCGTCTTCTTTGTCCCTGCCTTCTCCGGGTTGTATGCGCCGTGGTGGCGGGATTCGGCGCGGGGCACGATCTGCGGGTTGACGCGATACGCGAACAAGGGACATATTGCGCGTGCGGTGCTGGAGTCGACGGCGCTGCAGACGCGCGATGTGGTCGAGGCGATGGAGTCCGACTCCGGCATAGCGCTGAAGCAGCTACGCACCGACGGCGGCATGGTGGTGAATGAGACGCTGATGCAGTTCCAGGCGGATATTCTGAACGTTCCCGTCGTTCGCCCGAAGATGCGCGAGACCACGGCGCTGGGTGCGGCTTACGCGGCTGGCCTGGCGTGCGGTTTCTACAAAGACACGACCGACCTGGTGCAGAACTGGGCCATCGACAAGACATGGAATCCGGCGCTGGATGAAACTGCTCGCGAACGCCATTACGCGAAGTGGAAGAAGGCCATCACGCGTTCCTTCGACTGGGAAGATTGAGAAGACTATGCTGACACCATTTTTCGGGGAGTTCATGGGAACCCTCGTCATCATCCTGCTGGGCGAGGGCACGAATGCGGCCGTCTCGCTGAAGGGCTCGAAGGCCGAGAACTCCGGTTGGATCGTCGTCGCTGCGGGCTGGGGCTTCGCGGTCTTCTGCGGCGTGATCACGGCGATTGCGTGCGGCAGTCCGGGGGCGCACCTGAACCCCGCGGTGACGATCGCCGTAGCGATCAAGACCGGCGACTATAGCTCTATGCTTAGCTTCTTCGCGGCGCAGTTCCTGGGGGCGTTCGTGGGAGCCGTGCTGGTGTGGCTGTTTTATAAGGATCACTTCGCGATTACCGAAGACCAGGGAACGAAGCTGGGTGTGTTCTGCACCGCGCCGGCGATTCGAAACCCGCTCTCGAACCTCTTCAGCGAGGTCCTCGGCACGGCAGTTCTGCTGCTGGTGATCGGCTGCATTGGGGCCAAGACGTTCGCGCCCGCCGGACCCGCGCCTGGGCTGGCACCTTATCTGGTGGGGATTCTGGTGTGGGCGATCGGGCTTGGGCTTGGCGGCACGACCGGCTACGCGATCAACCCGGCGCGCGATCTTGGGCCACGTACGGCGCATGCGCTGCTGCCGATCCCCGGCAAGGGCGGGTCGGACTGGGGTTATGCGTGGATTCCGGTTGTGGGCCCCGTGGTTGGAGCGATACTGATAGGACTCTTTCTCCGGCTGAGCGGCATCTAGTGATTATGAGCACGCCCGACACAACCCGCACCCAGGCCTTCGCCGCCCTTGAGACAGCGCCCTTCGATGTCCTCGTCATTGGCGGTGGCGCCACGGGGCTTGGCATCGCGCTCGACGCCACGACCCGCGGTCTGCGTACCGCGCTGGTCGAGGCTGGCGACTTTGCGCAGGCTACATCCAGCCGCGCCACCAAACTCGTCCATGGCGGAGTACGCTATCTCGCTTCGGGACAGGTGCATCTGGTGTACGAGGCGCTGCACGAGCGCGCCGTGATGCTGCGGAACGCTCCGCACATCGTGCATCCTCTACCGACGGTTCTGCCGGCGACGCATCTGTGGGAGCTTCCCTGGTACGGCGCTGGACTTACTCTTTACGACAAGCTCTCGGGCTCGAGCACCATGGGGCCGACCAAGATTCTAGGGGCCAAGGCGACGGTCGCCCTCATCCCCGGCATCGCGACGAAGAATCTGAAGGGTGCCATTTTGTACCACGATGCGCAGTTCAACGACGCGCGCTATGCGCTCGCGCTCGCCCAGACAGCCATCGACCACGGTGCCACCGTCCTGAACTACACCCGCGTTCAGAAGCTGACCTACACCGACGGAAAGGTCTCCGGAGCGATTGTCCGTGACGAGGAGACGGCAACCGAGCACACGCTTCAGGCCAAGGCCGTGATCAATGCGACCGGCATCTTCACCGACGATCTGCGCCACATGGACCAGCCAGCGCGGCCGAATCTGCTGTCGGTGAGCCGTGGGACCCACATCGTGGTTGCTCCGCATTTCCTCGGCGGCGCGACCGCGATCATGGTCCCGAAGACGGAAGACGGTCGCATCATCTTCGCCATTCCATGGCAGGGAGCAGTCGTCATCGGCACCACTGACCTGGCCGCGCCCACGCCCAAGATGGAGCCCGACGTAGACCCCGCCGAGATCGACTTTCTTCTCCAGACCATCGCGCCCTACCTCGCCGCGCCGATCACCAGGGCCGATATTCTGTCGATCTTCTCCGGCCTGCGCCCCCTTGTGACCGGGAAAGAGAACTCCACCTCCAAGCTCTCGCGCGAACATCACATCGACGTCTCCAACTCCGGCATGGTCTCGGTTGCGGGCGGCAAGTGGACGACCTATCGCCGCATGGCCGAAGACACGTTGAACTTCGCCGCAGACAAACGGCTGCTGCCCAAGGGCAAGTCCGTGACCGACCACACCCCGCTCCGGGGCGCGACCACCACCAAAGCCCCGAATCCTCACCTCGCGGAGTACGGCACGGAGACGACCGCCATCTCCGCGCTGATCGCCAACGATCCCGCACTTGCCGTGCCGCTCGACCCAGCCCTTCCCTACTCCAAGGCTTTGGTCATCCACGCCGTTCGGAATGAGCTGGCCCGCACCGTCGAAGACGTTCTCTCGCGCCGCACCCGTTCGCTCCTGCTCGATGCCAGGGCCGCCCTGCGGGCAGCGCCGGAGGTGGCTCGCCTGATCGCGCAGGAACTCGGCCGGGACGAGGCTTGGGTATCGGCACAGATTGCTGCTTTCACGGAGCTGGCTCTCAGGCACTACCTCCCGGCATAAATAGAAGGGGGCTTCGAGATGATCTCGAAGCCCCCTTTTCCTGGTTACGACCGCCTTAGAACTTCGGCAGTTGCTGCGTGTTCCATCCGCCGCCCAAAGCCTTGATGAGCAACACGCTGGCTTCGAGACGACGACGCGTGATGTCGATGTCGTTGCGCTCGTTCTGGAGCGCGGAGGTCTGCCAGGTGATGACCTGGAGATAAGTATCAACACCACCCTCGTAGCGAATCTTGAAGAGGTTAAGCGATTCCTCGGCGGACTCCGTTGCGGCGTGCTGCTGGGCGGCTTCGCGCTCCAGAACACGCAGAGCAGCGAGGTTATCCTCCACCTGCTGGAAGGCGGTGAGCGAGGTCTGGCGATAGTTTGCGACGGTCTCGTCGTACTGCGCCGTCGTAATATCCTTCGTGGCCTGACGGCGTCCGTGATCGAAGAGCGTCTGGTCGAGCGTCGAGCCCACGGCGAAGAAGCGGCTCGGGCCGGAGAAGAGATTGATGAGCGAAGTACCGGTCACGCCCGCGGCGGCCGAGAGGCTGAGCGTGGGATAGAAGGCAGCCTGGGCGATGCCGATCTGTTCGTTAGCGGCAGCCATGCGGCGCTCGTCGGAGGCGATGTCAGGACGGCGCTCGAGAAGCTGCGAAGGAAGCGCTCCGGGGATCTCCGGGATGGCGGGCGGCGCGACCGTGACGGGAGATGCTTCAATCGTCAGCGATGCGGGTGCCTTGCCGGTGAGAACGGCGATGGCATGCTCATACTGCGCACGTTGGATGAGCACGTCGGTCTGCTGGACCTGTGCGGTTTGGAGGACGGTGCGGGCCTGCGTGACGTCTGAGAGAGGGGCGGCTCCGCCGTCGTAGCGATCCTGCGTAAGCTGCAATGCCTGCTGATACGCCTGGACGGTATCGCCGAGGAGCTTGGCCTGGGCATCGGAGGAGCGAAGGCCGAAGTAGTCGAGAGCAAGCTCCGCATGAAGGCTGAGCCGGACCGTCTCCATGTCGGCGGCGCTGGCCTGGGCCTGTTCCTTCGAGGCGCGAACACTGCGGCGGATGCGACCCCAGAGATCGATCTCGTAGTTGAGATCGAAGGGGATGCTGAAGTTACCTTCGCCATTGTCGGCACGCGCGGTGTTGAAGTAGGGCTGGTTGGCCGAGTCGCGCACCGCACCTGCACTGGGACCAACCGAAACTGTCGGAGCCTGATCGGCCTTGCGGAACTTGATATTGGCGCGGGATGCGCGGAAGTTCGCTTCGGCGGCGGCGAGCGTCTGGTTCGCGGGATCGACCTGCTCTTCGAGCACATTCAACTGCGGGTCGCCGAAGATCTCCCACCACTTGCCACGCAGGGCCTGGTCGTTGGGCTGCGCGACCGTCCAGCCGTCGGAGTCCTTGAAGGTCGAAGGACCTGCCTCTTTGAACTGGTCGAGCGAAGGAGCAACCGGCACGGCAGCAGGCCTGGTATAGTTCGGGCCAACCTCACGGCATCCGCTGATGAGCACGGCGGCAAGGCTGAGGGTTGCGAGTGTACTTCGAACGGGCGTCACAGCGCGCTCTCCTTCTTGGCGGGCTTGGCATCCACCTTGGTTCCGCTGATCAGCGAATCCGACGGATCGAGCACGATCTGGTCGTCCGGGCTGAGCCCCGAAGTGACTTCGACCGTGCTGCCGAAGTCGTGGCCGATCGTAATAGGCACGAGCGTGACGACGCCGTTGCGCACCACGCCCACACGGAGTCCTTCAGCACGGAAGAGCAGCGTGTTCGAAGGAATCGTAAACGTATGGGTACCACTCGAAGGCAGCTTCATATGCACGAAGACGTAGGCGCCCGGCTTCAACTGGCCGCTTGCATTGTCGACGCCGACCTGCACGTTCAAGGTGCGGCTCGTCTGGTCGATCGCATTCGAGTTGCGCGAGATCGTTCCCTCGATGATCTGCCCGGGGTTCGCATCCTGCGTGATCGTGACCTGCTGACCATCGCGAATCTTATCGGCATAGACCTCAGGCACGGCGACGTAGACCAGCAGCTTGCCGACGGCGGCCTCGTGGAAGAGCTCCTTCGGCGTGCTTCCCGAGCCCGTGCCGATCAGGGCACCGATGTCCGTGTTACGCGCCGTGATGATGCCGTCGAAGGGAGCAAGGACGCGCTCATAACTTTGCAGTTCCTGCAGGCGGCGCACGTTGGCCTGGCTGGAGGCGTAAGCGGCCTGCTTGGCGGCATAGTCGCTGACCACCTGATCGGTCTCCTGCTTGGAGACGGCGTGTTTCTCGAGAAGCCCCTGCCAGCGAACGCTTGTGGTCTGCGCGAGATCCATGTTGGCCTTGACGCTGAGCAACTCTGCCTGCGCCTGTAGAAGCTGCTGATCGAGCTCCGGCGTTTCGATGTCGGCGAGCAGTTGTCCCTTGCGGACGTGTGCGCCGATGTCGGCGTACCAGTGGCGCAGATATCCACTGGTGCGCGCGTAGATGGGCGTGTCCGTAAACGCCTGCGTGTTGCCGGGCAGCGTGATCTCCTGCGCGGCCGAGCCGCCGCTGGGCTTCGTCACGAACACGGTCGGCACCGCCGCGACCTGCGTCGCATCGTTGAGTTCCGAGCGGTCCTTAGCACGCGCGTGAATCCCTTCGAAGATGGCCGCGCCCAACAGCACGGCGACGATGACCAGACCGATGGTGAGACCGGTACGATTGGCCGCCGGCGCGGGACCGGACTCCTCCGAGCGCGGTCCCGTATGGACGTGGCCACGTCCGCCGGAGCTGACCTCTTCGTGCAGTACGCTGTTAGGCTCCGCCGAGAGGGTTTCGATCTCGCGCGTGCCAAGTGAACTCTGCGTTGCCGTGTTTTCCATGTTCAGCGAGCTCCATGTTGTAACAAAATCATGCACCTAAATTTTCAAGCTTTTTCTTATGCGTAGTGGGGCTTCAGCTTGTCCCGCTCACGCGCTTCCTTGCGTGCGGTGCTGTTGTGAATCAACGCGAAGACGCATGGGACAAAGACCAGCGTTGCGACGGTGGCGCACAAGAGGCCACCGATGACGGCGCGGCCCAACGGCGCGTTCTGTTCGCCACCATCGCCCGCGCCCAGCGCCATGGGCACCATGCCGATGATCATGGCAAGTGCCGTCATCATGACCGGACGGAAGCGCGTGGTGCCGGCCTCAATGGCCGAGAGAATTGCGTCGCCATGCTCTTCAAGCCGCGTCTTCGCGAACGAGACGACGAGAATGCTGTTCGCGGTTGCGACCCCCATACACATGATCGCTCCCATCAGAGCGGGAACCGAAAGCGTCGTGTGGGTGAGGAAGAGAAACATCACGATACCGGCCAACGCCGCAGGCAGAGCCGTGATGATGATGAAGGGATCCACCCAGCTTTGGAAGTTGACCACGATGAGCAGATACACCAGCACAATGGCGAAGGCGAGGCCGCCGATGAGGCCGATGTAGGAGCTGCGCATCGTCTCCACCTGGCCCTTCAGCGTGGCGAAGGTGCCGCGCGGAAGGTTCGGCTTTTCGTCCTTGAGGATGCGATCGACGTCGCGGCTTACCCCGCCGAGATCGCGTCCCTGCACGTTGGCGTAGATATCGACGACGCGACGGATGTTGTAGTGGTTCACCGTGCCCATCTCATTGCCGCGCTGGAGCGAGGCGAGATCGCCAAGAATCTCCGGTGTCTGCGCAGCACCAGTGGTTGCGTTTGCCGAGGCCGTCGTCGTGAGGCCCTGACTGCGGTTGATGGGAATGTTCTGCAGATCCTGCATGGATGTCATCTTGTACTGCGGGGTCTGCGCGACGATGTTGTAGTTCACATGGTTCTTCCAGTTAAGGAAGAACATCGGTGTGACCTGGAAGCTTCCGCTCAGCGTGTTCAGAATGCTGGTCGCCACGTCCCGCTCCGAGTAGCCACCCTGCGATGCCTTCGTGCGGTCCACTGCAACCTGAAGCGTGGGGACATCGAACGGCTGCTGAAGCCGGAGATCAGTAATGCCGGGAACTTTGCGAAGACGCGCAAGAATCTGGTCAGCGGCCTTCTCGCTGGCCTCGACGTCATTGCCTTCCAGCTGGATATCGAGCGGCGCGGGCAGACCGAAGTTCAAAATCTGCGTTGTGATGTCCGCGGGCAGGAAGTAGAAGGTTGCGTTGGGGAAGGCGCGCGGAAGATCGCGACGGAGTGCCGCCACATACTTCGCGGTGGGGTGATGGTCTTCCTTGAGCGAGACCATGATGTCCGCATCATAAGCCCCGATGCTGCCGTTGGTCAGGTGTTGCGTGTTCATCGTGCTGTAGGGCATGCCGATGTTGTCGAGGACGTTATCGACTTCTTTGCCAGGAATGTGCTGACGGATATTGTCTTCCACCAGATCGCAGAGACGCGCTGTCTCTTCGATACGCATGCCCGAGGGTCCGCGAACGTGCAGGATGAACTGGCCGCTGTCGGTATCGGGGAAGAAGTCCTGACCGAGCCACGGCACCAGAAGAAAGGCACTGAGGCAGAGGAGAAGGAAAGCCGGGACGAAGATCCTGCGCGACGAAACCAGACCATCCAACAGCGAGATGTAGCTGGCACGAACACGCTCGAAGCCGCGATCGAAGGCACGCTGAAAGCGCGTGAAAGGATTGCGCGTCGGAGCATGATCCTTATGCTTGAGCAGATACATCGCCAGCGTGGGAACCAGCGTACGGGACAGGATGTACGACGCCAGCATCGCAAAGACGACCGCTTCGGCGAGAGGCACGAAGAGGTAGCGAGAGACGCCGGCGAGGAAGAACATCGGAAGGAACACGATGCAGATGCAGAGCGTCGAAACGAGTGCAGGAACCGAGATCTGCGCCGCGCCTTCCAGGATAGCTTCACGCAACGGCGCCCCTTCCTCGAGGAAGCGTTCAATGTTTTCGATGGTGACGGTTGCGTCGTCGACGAGGATACCGACCGCGAGCGCGAGGCCGCCGAGTGTCATGGTGTTGATGGTCTCGCCCATGAGCGAGAGCACGATGACCGAGGTGAGAATCGACAGGGGGATCGAGATGGCGATGATGACCGTCGACCGCCAGCTTCCGAGGAAGAGCAGGATCATGATCGCGGTAAGAGCCGCGGCGATGACCGCTTCACGGATGACGCCTTCCACCGCGGCACGCACGAAGACCGACTGATCGGAGAGGGGGACAATGCGAAGCTGCGGAGGAAGCGTGGAGGCGACCCTGGGCAGCAGTTCGCGGATGCCCTTCACGATGTCGAGGGTCGAGGCGTTGCCGTTCTTGAAGACACTGACCAGCACGCCGCGATGGCCGTCCTGACGGACGATGTTCGATTGCACCTGGAAGCCATCGCTGACGCTCGCGACATCCTTGAGGTAAACCGTGCTTCCCGCAGACTGCTTCAACGGAATGCTCGCCAGCTCTTCCACCGTGCGGGGGGTGCCGTTGGTGCGGACGTCGTACTCGCTCTGACCGATCTTGATGGTGCCCGACGGCATGACGACGTTCTGCTGCGCAACGGCATTCAGAAGGTCGCCCGGAGCGATGCCCTTGGACTGCATGGCGGCCTGGTCCATGCTGATGGTGATCTGGCGCTGTTTACCGCCGTAAGGTAACGGGATCACTGCACCCGGTACGCTGACGAGGGCAGGACGGATGAAGTTCTGCGCGTAGTCGTTGAGCTGCTGCTCATTCATCCCCTCGCCGGAGACACCCAACTGCAGAATAGGCACGGACGACGCGGAGAAGTTGATAATCTGCGGCGGCAGAATGCCCGGAGGAAGCTGGCGCAGAAGATACTGCGAGGCGGCGGTGACCTGCGCGTTCGCGGTATCGAGGCTGGCACCCGGCTGCAGGAAGACCTTTACAACGACGCTGCCGTTGTAGGTGACCGACTCGATGTGCTGGATGTTGTCGACCAGCGTGGTCAGAGCCTTCTCGTAGGGCGAGGTCAGGCGGCCTTCAAGCTCTTCGGGGTTGAGTCCTGTGTAGGTCCAGCCAATGGAGACGACCGGGATATTGATGTTGGGAAAGATGTCGGTCGGCGTACGCAGGATGACAACAGGGCTCAGGATGAGAATCAACAGAGCGAGAACGATGAAGGTATAGGGTCTGTTGAGTGCAACCTTGACGATCCACATACTGCGACGAGCCTCCGGGCGGTGACGGAAAGAAATTGAACTTCGCCACACTTCTATTGACTCATATCCGTTGTCGAGGGACGCTAGTTTCTTCCGTTCTCATCCATCGGATATACCGATAGAATAAACCGATGGAACTCCGGCACCTCCGCTACGTGGTCGCCATTGCCGATAACGGCTCGGTCAGCCGGGCCGCGCGTTCACTCCGAGTCGCGCAATCCGCCATCAGCGAGCAGATCTCCGACCTGGAAGACGAGATCGGCGTTGCGCTCTTCGACCGCACACATCGGAGTATCCGCCTGACCTTACACGGCGAACTTTTTCTTCTGGAAGCCCGAAAAACCCTCGCGGCGGCAGCGGCAGCCGTCGACATCGCACGCCGATCGCAGCGTGGCGAGGTCGGTCAGTTGCGCATCGGGTTCTTCGCCGGCGGCATCGGGACCGAATTTCCGGAGGTTATCCGGGCCTTTCGCCGGGCGCATCCCATGGTCAGACTTTCCCTGGTGGAGATGCCGCCCGCTGGACAATGGAAGGCGCTGATCGATGGCCGCATCGATATTGGGCTGACCCGCGTGCTCGAGCCGGCCTATCGCAATGAACTGTGCTGGGAGTCGGTGCGCGAGGACCATATTGTGGCGATTTTGCCGCAGGACCACCCCCTGGTTCCAGGTCCCATCAACCTCAGCGATCTGGCTGAGGAGCCATTTGTCCTGCCCTCGCGGGAGACCTCACCCTCCGTCTTCGACAAGGTCATTGAGCTCTGCCGGGAGGCCGGCTTCACCCCGCGCATCGCGTCGGTGTCGAGTGTTTGGTCTTCCGTCGTGCTCCTGGTGGAAGCGGGGGTGGGGATTGCGCTGCTCCCCCTGAATCTGCAGAAAGAGAGTACACGGGACCTGGCGTTTTGCCCGCTCACCGCGCCGAACGCGTCGATCGAGCTCGTCATGGCGTGGCCGGCCGACCGCGATAGCCCCCTGCTGCAGAGTCTTCGCGAGCTGATACGTCACCACGCCAGCAACCTCTAAGTGATTTTTTGGCCGGGTTCAACGGACGTGGTGCCCAAACCCAACGGATGAGCCGATCTGGCCATCCAACCCAGAATGAAAACTGCGAAGAAGAAATCCGCCGCCAAGGGAAATCATTGCTGGCCGGGATTCAAGCCGACGCCTGGGACGAAAGCCGGGGAACAGGGCTCGTGCGAACCCGTCAAAGGACACAAGAGCGACGCGACGAAGAAGGCCGCGCAAAAAGCCGCAGCGGCAAGCAGGCTGGAGAAGACCGGGAAGCCGAATCCTGATCTGAAGAGCGAACGATGATGGGATGAGAACCGGCAAAGGATCGCCCGTTCCCATCCCATCTTGTCTTACCGGTACATCTTACTTACCAGGCGAGCGTCGGCGGCAGGAACTCCGCGAACAGGTCGTCGTAGTAAGGCTTCAGTTCCGCCATGTTCGGCTTGGTGTGGCCCTTGGAATAGAGGTCGTACTGGTTGAACTTGAGAACCCAGTCCAGCATGGAGCGGTCCTTATCATTGCAGAAGTGGTCGTATGCACCATGCTTGTGCCACGGATAGAACGAGTGGAAGCCGAGCATGTAGAGCGACTCATCCTGCAGGTATGGCTTCATCACCTTCATGATGTAACCGTCGTGGCCGAAGGACATGTGCAGGTTTTCGAGGCCGCAATTGGGTTCGTAGATGCCGTACTTGGTCTGGTACTCGGCGACATGGCGGTCGGGGTTATTGGCGAAGTACTCGTGGAAGACGATGTCCTTCGACCAGGCGCAACCCACCGGGAAGGTATCGCCGACGACGCCCCACTGCGGCTCGCCGTAGAGGCAAAGGCACTTGCCGAGGTCATGGATAAAGCCGGTGAGGATCATCCAGCGCGGCATGCCGTCGCGGCGCATCGCTTCGGAGGTCTGGAGCAGGTGCTCGATCTGGGTGAGATCCGTGTCTGGATCGGAGTCGTCGACGAGCGTGTTGAGGAACTCGGCGGCCTCCCAGATGGTCTTCTGGCCCTTGCGGAGCGTGAAGTACTCCTCTTCCTTGGCCAGCGTGTAGGCCACGGTCATGTTCTCGTGGTTCTGTTTGTAAAACTCGGCGACACCGGGGGTTGCGGTCGCGTCATAAACGCGAAACTCCTCCTCGGTCTTGCCTTCCTTGTACCGGCCTTCGAGGAAGTCGTCCCAGTCGTCAAGGTCCTTCAGGGGCTGGTTCGGGGCGAGCCGGATCTCTTCAGTGGTGGCGGTTTCGGTGGCGGAAGCGTTCATGGAGGGTCTCCGGCTGCGGAAATCTTAGTTACCGCTAACGAATAGCAGATTGCGGACATAATACGCAATAAAATTCAACGAAGCTGTGTCTGATTTTCCCGTTTCGACTCCGCTAACGTGACCGCGATCACCACTCACGGGCGGCTTTGGCCGCGGTTCGCCGTACACTTTAGCGAAGAGTTCTCTCGGGAGACTGTTTTGGCCGTTCGCCTCAAAGACATCGCGCAGGACCTTGGACTTTCGACCGTCACGGTCTCGAAGGTGCTGCGCAACAATCCGGATATCTCGGACCGCACCCGAGCCCTTGTTTTGAAGAGGATGCAGGAGCTGAACTACCGGCCCAACATGCTGGCGCGGGGGCTGGCGAGCGGCAAATCTTTTACGGTGGGGCTGGTGGTGCCGGATCTGGTGCATCCGTTTTTTGGCGAACTGGCGAAATCGTTGGGCGGAACGCTGCGGGAGAGCGGGCGGGCGTTGATTATTGCGTCCTCGGAAGAGGATCCCGAGATTGAACAGCAAGAGATACGCACGCTTTTGACGCGGGGAATCGATGTTTTGATTGTGGCTTCGTGCCAGCCGCATCCCTCGCAGGAGGATCTGACGGGAGACGCTGCAACTCCTATCCTCTTTGTTGACCGCAACTTGCCGCTGTCGACCTATTTTGTGGGGACGGACGATGTGATGGCGGGGAAGATGGCGACGGCGCATCTGATCGAGACGGGCAAACGGCGGATCGCGCACCTGGGAGGGCAGGAGACGAGCCCGTCGCTGGGGCGCCTGGAGGGCTATCGGGCGGCTTTGGTGGAGGCTGGGCTGGAGGTCCGTGAGGATTACGTCGTGACCCGGGCTCGATTCGAGGAAGCGGGCGATTCAGCGGGATATCAGGCGATGCAGGAGCTTTTGGCGCGGGAACCCAGACCGGATGCGGTCTTTTGTTACAACGACTTATCGGCGATTGGGGCAATGAAGGCGGCGCTCGAAGCGGGGCTGCGGATTCCAGGGGATATCGCCTTTGTGGGGTGTGGGAACCTGCGTTATGCGGAGTATTTGAAGGTGCCGCTGAGCTCAATCGACCACTCGACGCAGCATATGGGGGAGATTGCGGCGAAACTGGCGATTGAGTTGGCTACGACGCCTGGGCTTGCGGCGAGGTCGGTCTTGCTGGAGCCGACGCTGGTGGTGCGGCAGTCCAGTTTTGCTGGTTAGAACGTGGGCTTATGTATGGATAACGTGGCCAGCGGCACCCCACTGAGCGGCTGCACCATTTTTGGTGCAGCCGCTTTTCCGGACTACCAGGTCTTGTCCCAGATCTGGGCGACGGGGTAGCGGTTCGTGGTGGGCTTCTGGTAGTTGGAGCGGCTGAGCCACCAGGTGAGGCGGGCCTGGGGGTCGGCGGCGAAGGTGGGGTCGGCTTTCAGTTTGGTCTCGAACTCGGCGCGGAGGGTTGGGTTGTCGGCCATCATGCGGCTGGCGATGGGGACCGAGAGGTAGTCGCCGGCACCGATTCTGCCCATGGACTGGAAGACGGCGTCGATATATCCCCAGCGGGCGAGGGCGTCCGGTGCGGCGGGTTCCAGCAGGGCGAGGATGAGGCGGGCTCGGCGCTGCTTCATGGGAACGTAGAAGGAACCGGCGGGAAAGAGGATCTTCTCTTTGACCGGGGTGAGCTTGTAGTCGACGAGGATGTGGCCTTCGTCGGCGCGAGGGGCGAACTTGACGTCGGTGAAGCGGTAGGTCTCGAACTCCTGCTCGATGGGTTTGGTGGTGCGCTCCATCTGGACGCCGTGGAGGGCGAGTTCGTCGGCGAGGGACTTCCAGGCCAGCGGGATGAGGTAGCCGAGGGGCATCTTCGCTTCCGCGGTGGTCTTGATCTGGTCGTGGATGACGGTGGTGAGATCGTCCTTGTCGGTGGAGAAGCGGTTGACCGTCGCGCCGGTGACCTCGCTGGGGACCATGGCGCTCTTGAGCGAGAGATAGGTGAGGGGGCGGGACTGGGTGGGGTCGACTTCTCCGCCGAGATAGACGGGAGCGGCGTTGCGGTCTCCGGCTGCGGCGATGGCGGCCTTGTCGGCTTCGCGGACGGCCTTCTTCAGGGCCTCGGGGTCCTTGAGGATGGTGTCGATGGAGTCGCGCATGATGTCGTAGTGGGCCCAGGCGCGGGTTTTGGCGGTCTTGAGGGAGTGCGACTCGACGAGGAGGCAGGGGCGGTTCTGGACGGCGGTGTAGAGGTGCGAGTAACGGGGGCTGAAGACCTCCATGAAGAACTCGCGGTTTCCGCTGGCTCCGCGTCGAAGGGCTCCGTAGGGACTGACGAGGTGACCGTCGGCGGCCATGCCGGCGTTGAGGCCGGGGACGAAGGTCTGGTTGACCCAGGTGCGGACGGGTTCGGCGATGTCCTGGTTACGGGCCATGTCCCAGGTGACGTCATACTGGTAGTCGGCGCCGTCGGTGACGTGGTTGTCGAACATGAAGTCGGGGAGCCAGGCGTTGTAAAGCCTGAGCCAGGCGCGCATCTCGGGAGTGTCGCCCTTGAGGTAGTCGCGGTTGAGGTTGAGGTCCTGCATGGTGTTGCGGAGGCCGGTGACGGCGGGGCCGTTCTGCATGGCGCGGTTGAACGGACTGCGGGATTCGTGGCCGTCGATGTTGAAGACGGGGATGACGACGAAGATGGCCTTGTCGAGCCACGAGGCTTCTTCGGGGTTCTTGACAACCACCATGTCGCGGATGAGCATAAGGGCGGTGTCTTTGCCCTCGATCTCGCCGGAGTGGATGCCGGACTGGATGAGGATGATGGCCTTGCCGGTTTTGGCGGCGGCCTCGGGGGTGAAGGCCTTGTCTTTCGAGACGATCAGCGCGGTCATGGGGCGTCCTTCTGGTGTCGTCCCGAAGGTGATGACCTTGACCAGAGGCGAGGCCTTGGCGAGCTTATTGGAGATCTCGACGGCTTCGGCGTAGAGGGCGGTCTCGTTCCAGCCGGTTTTCTCGCCGGTGGTCAGGAGCGCAGCGGGAGAGCGTTTGGTGCTGGCCGTGAGCGCCGGGGCGTCCTGGCTGGCCTGCGACTGGTAGCCCGAGTGGGGTGCGATGGCTTGTTGGGCGAAGGCGGGCGACGAGATAGCGCAGGCGAGCAGTACAGGGACGAGCTTCATCGTTCGGTTCTCTTCCGGAGTAGAATTTCGAGATTGTTCCGACTTTACCTGATTCGGACGGCAACGTTCATCGGGGTGTAACTGGGACCAACGAACCTTGAAACCTATGACTACAGCGAAGAAGTTTGCCCTCTGCCTCGTGATTGCCCCTATGACGATGAATGCACAAGCCAATCCGTTCTTCGACCTGATGCAGAAGGCCGCCGCGCATGCGAAGGAGCACCATGCGCTGGTGCCGGCGCTTTCTCCTGTGGACGCCACAATTTTGAACGGACAGGTGCCGGTGGCGGCGTTGCAGACGGCGGGCATCACGGTGGTGCCGTGGACGACGAACGATCCGGAGAAGATGCGGGCGGTGATTCGCACGGGAGTCGACGGCTTGATTTCGGATCGGCCCGACCTGCTGCAGAAGGTGGTTGCGGAGGAGCGCGCGGCGAAGCCGGGGTCGTTGAAGGGATTCGATGTGCAGGGGCATCGCGGCGGGCGCGGGCTGCGGCCCGAGAATACGCTACCGGCGTTCGAGGGTGGGCTGGATAACCTGATCTCGACGATTGAGACGGACACGGGCGTGACGGCGGATCATGTATCGATCATCTGGCACGACCAGTTTCTGAATCCACAGTCGTGCCGCAAGGCCGATGGGTCGGAGTACACGCTGGCTACGCGTCAGTATCATCGCGAGATTACGATGGCCGACGCGCAGAAGACGTTTATCTGCGACAAGCTGCACTCGCAGTTTCCGGACCAGAAGAACGACCTGGCACTCTCGCCCGTGGCGGTTGCGTTTGCCGCGAAGGAAAAGCTGATCAGCCCGTATGTGCCAACGTACGTGGAGCAGTTGTTCCGGTTCGTCGCCTTCTATGAGGACTATTACCGGCATGGGGCGGGAAAGAATCAGCCTGAAGCGGCGGCGCGTGCGGCGAATGCGGCTCGCGTCCACTTCAACCTGGAGACAAAGATTCTGCCGGAGGATTTACCGGCTCCGCCTGCGGACAGCCCGATGGCGAAGTATGCGGAGATGATGAAGAACCATACATTCGGTCCGCAGGTGTTTGTGGATACGCTGTGTGGCGCGATTGCGAAGCACCACATGGAGGCTCGGGTGGATGTGCAGAGCTTCGACTTCAGGACGCTGGTCCTGGTGGAGGAGCAGTATCCGAAGATTCTGACGTTTTACCTGACGGAGTCGCAGGATGCGTTATACGGGCCGATGTTGCCGGTGGGTCTGCGGGCTACCAAGTAGTTCTGTCAGACGGGAAACTGGAGTGATTGGGGACACCAAACCCCAGGTCTTAGAAACGAGGCCTGGGGTAGTCGTTTTCGCGGATATGATCGGCTGATGATCTTGTCGAAGCGGATTACGCCGGAGAAGAGGCGGACGTTTTTTCTTGTGCTTGTGGCCGGGCTGGTGGCGGCTGGGCTTCTGCTGTTTTTGTTTGCGAAGATCCACGAAGACATCTCGCATCCCCGGCTGGAGGGAATCGACCGTGGGATTCTGGCTTGGATTCATGCGCGGGATACGCCGTGGCTGACCGCGCTGGCGAAGACGCTGAGCTTTATCGGATCGCCGATGACGCTGATTCCCGTGATCGTGATCGCCTCGGCGGTGCTATGGATGCGGGACTTCAGGCGGGATGCGCTTCTGGTGCTGATGTCGATGGGCGGCGGCGGCCTGCTCGATACGGTGCTGAAGCTGCACTACCGAAGGACCAGGCCGGATGTGCCGTGGGCATTTGTGCATGAACGGAGTTTTTCGTTTCCGAGCGGTCACTCGGTGATGGCGGTGGTGCTGTATGGGGTGCTGACGTATCTGTTGATGCAGTATGAGCGCGCAGTGTGGGAGCGGGTGGGGCTGGTGGCGGGGAGCGTGGTGCTGATCTCGGGGATTGGGTTGAGCCGGATCTACCTGGGGGTTCACTATCCCTCCGATGTGCTGGCGGGGTATGTGGTGGGGACCGTTTGGGTGATGGCGGTGATGGCGGCGGACTGGACGATACGGCGGGATGAGGGGATTTGAAGGGGTGTTGCCCTTGTGTTTGCCTATCGCGGCCTGAAGAAAAAAGGCACACCCAGGGGCTAAAGCCCGGTTTGTCGGCTTGTTGTGAGACCCAAGGTTAAGCCTTGGGATACGTAGAAGCCGAGGCGACAAAGGTCCATGCGCAACGGCGCTAGTAGCGGTTGGGTGGGGGTGGGTAGGCCGGGAACCGGTAGCGCTGGCGGCGGACGAGGTGGACGATGAGCCAGATGAGGCCGATGGGGATGAGCAGAGGCGAGAGCAGGACGAGGAGCCAGCCGGTTCCAGCGAAGACGACTCGGTCGCCGCTGATATTCGCCGTGGGGGCCTGGGAGAGTTCGCCCCCGAAGAGGACGAGGTTGCCGTGCATCTGGGTCTGATCGCCGAGGCCGAGGCGTCCACCGAACACGACGGAGTCGCCGGAGAGGGTGTGGTTGTTGTCGACCTGCACGTCTCCGAAGAAGGAGACGAGATCGCCGGAGTGGTCGCCCTGGATGCGGATGGTGCAGAAGGCGCAGACGATATCGCCGGCGGGATGACTGTCATCTATGGTGATGGTGTCTCCGAAGCCGACGTGATCCTGTCCGTTGGAATGTCCGTGGCTATGGCGCGCGGCGAGGAGGGTCGCGGGGGCGAGCAGGCAGGCGAGGAGAAGGACGAGCGATCCGAATCGGTTCATGACGGCATCCTTGGTAGTTCCATGGGGCCCGTGGTGCGACTGCCCGGGGCTGCGTCTGCGGCTGCCGAGTGCTAGGCTTAAGGTATTCATGAGCGACGAAATCTCCAAACCGAACGAGCTTCCAAAGGCCTACGATCCCTCGACCATCGAGCAGCGCTGGGCCGAGTACTGGGTCAACGAACGACTGTTCGATGTGCCTTCCCCCAACGATACGCAGATTGACGAGAAGAAGTTCACGATGCTTCTGCCGCCCCCCAATGTTACGGGACGGCTGCACATGGGGCACATGCTGAACCAGGCAGAGATGGACATTCTGACGCGTTGGCATCGGATGTCGGGCGATATCTCGCTTTGGGTTCCGGGGACCGACCATGCGGGCATTGCCACGCAGATGATGGTCGAGCGACAGTTGAAGACCGAAGGAACGTCTCGGACCGAGATGGGACGCGAGGCGTTTACCGAGCGGGTGTGGGCGTGGAAGAAGGAGTACGGCGGCGCGATTACGGACCAGATGCGTCGGCTGGGCGCGTCGGTGGACTGGAGCCGCGAGTACTTCACGATGGACGATGGGCTGAGCGTGGCGGTGAAGGAGGCGTTTGTTCGGCTGTATGAGCAGGGGCTGATCTATCGCGGGGCGTATATCGTCAATTGGGATCCGCAGATCCAGACTGCGGTATCGGACCTGGAGGTGGAGTCCGAGGAGCGCATGGGCAAGTTGTACCATGTGCGCTATCCTCTGGCCGATGGAACGGGCTCGATTGTGATTGCGACGACTCGTCCGGAGACGATGCTGGGTGATGTGGCGGTTGTGGTGAATCCGGAGGACGAGCGGTATACGAGCCTTGTGGGCAAGATTGTGGCGCTGCCTTTGACGGGACGAGAGATTCCGATTCTGGCCGATGAGTGGGCCAAGCCGGAGTTTGGAACGGGCGCTGTCAAGGTGACGCCGGCGCACGATCCGAATGACTTTGCGATTGGGCAGAGGCACGGCCTGCCGCAGCCCTCGATCTTCGATACGACCGCGCATATCACGCTGGCCGGCTCGCCGTATGACGGCATGGAGCGATTTGCGGCGCGGGAGAAGATTGTCGCGGATCTCGATGCGCTGGGCCTGCTGGTTGAGGTGAAGGATCACCCGATGACCGTGCCGGTGTCGCAGCGGTCGGGCGTGGTGATTGAGCCGCGGCTTTCGATGCAGTGGTTTTTGGCCGTCAACAAGACGCCTGCGAGTGGTGGGGATTCCGTGGCGGCAAAGGCGATTGCCGCGGTGCGCGATGGGCACATCCGGTTTACGCCGGAGCAGTATCGCAAGACGTACGACGAGTGGATGAAAAACATCTACGACTGGTGCATCTCACGGCAATTGTGGTGGGGACACCGGATTCCGGCGTGGCACTGCTCGGCGGGACACATCACCGTTTCGCGCGAGACGCCTACGGCCTGCGGGACGTGCGGATCGGCTGCCATTACGCAGGAGACGGATGTTCTGGATACGTGGTTTTCCTCGGGGCTGCTTCCCTTCACCGTGTTTGGGTGGCCGGATGCGACGAAGGACCTGGCGGCGTTCTATCCGACGGAGCTGCTGGTGACGGGCTTCGATATTTTGTTCTTCTGGGTGGCCCGGATGATCATGCTGGGCACGCACTTCATGATGGATGTACCGATGCCGGATGGGTCGGCGCGGAAGTTGGCCGACGCGGTGCCGTTCAAGGAGGTCTACATCCATGGGCTGGTGCGGGATGCGGACCGTCAGAAGATGTCGAAGACCAAGGGCAATGTGATCAACCCGATCGACATCATCGAGCGGTTTGGAACGGATGCGGTGCGGTTTACGCTGGCCTCGATGGCTTCGCCGGGGACGGATATTGCGTTCTCGGAGGCTCGCACCGAAGGGTACCGGGCGTTTGCGAACAAGATCTGGAACTCGGCTCGCTTTCTCTTTATGAACGTGGAGAGGGCGAAGGAGGCGGGGATCTCGATCGACGCGAAGCAGTTGAAGAAGGCTCTGCGCAGTACGGAGCACTCGCGGCTGGAGGGACGCTGGATCGTGGCCCGGCTTGCGGCTACTTCGGCGGTGGTCGATGAGGCGCTGAAGGAATACCGGTTCGACGAGGCGGCGCATGCGATCTACCAGTTCTTCTGGGGCGATTTCTGCGACTGGTACCTGGAGATTGTGAAGCTGCGGCTGAACTTCGATGAGGGCGCGGACCTGGAGGCGACGACCGTTGCGCTGACGACGCTGCTTGCGGTGTTTGAAGGCGCGCTGCGGCTGTTGAATCCGTTTATGCCGTTTATTACGGAGGAGATCTGGCACGCGTTTTGGCCGCAGATTGGGCTGCCTGTTCCGCTGAAGTCGATTGCGCTGGCGCACTATCCGGAGTTCATGGACTTTGCGCGGGATACCGATGGAAGCGTCACCGCGATGATCCTGATGCAGGAGATGATCGTGGCCGTGCGCGGTCTGCGCAAGGAGATGGGCGTACCGGAGAAGGAAGCGGCTCCGGTGCGGGTGTTTGCGGACAATCGCGTGGTGGCGCTGGTGGATGCCAATACGGATCTGCTGCGCAGGCTGGCCCGCGTGAATGAGGTGGAGTTTGTTTCGGCCACGCTGACGGGGAACGGCTCGCGTTCGACGGCGGAGTTCGATGTGCAGGTGGTGTACGAGCGTGTGATCGACGTCGTGGCCGAGCGCGAGAAGCTGACGAAGGACCTGGCGAAGTATCAGAAGGGTCTGGATGCGGCGCAGAAGCAGCTTGGGAATGAGGGCTTCATGGCTCGTGCTCCGGAGCATATCGTGGCTGGGCTGCGGAAGCAGTTTGCGGAGACGCAGATGCTATTCGATAAGGCCAAGGCTGCGCTGGATGAGTTGTCGGCGGAGTGACGCTGCTCGATACATGAGGAAATCCCCTTCGCGACAGTACCCTGTTGCGAAGGGGTTTCCTCTTTAACTCGACGTTTCGGAACGGGAACTGTGACGCATACGACATAGTCGTGAGGACGTGGCCGTCCCGGTTTCTTTCTGCATCGTAGTGTGAATAGACGATGAAAAAGACAATGCAAGCGGTGGAGCCCTCGAGGCGGATGGCTGTGCTGGAGCAACAGCGCAGGGTAAAGATGGCGCGGTCCGCGCATGCGTATGTGCGTGGGAATACGCTGCAGTTCTATGAGTGGCTGGCCAGCGGGTCTGGCGACAAATTGCCGCAGGGACCTGCGGTGTGGATCTGCGGGGATTGCCATGCGGGGAACCTGGGACCGGTGGCCAACGCCGAGGGGCGGGTCGAGATTCAGATTCGCGATCTGGACCAGACGGTGGTTGGGAATCCGGCGCATGACCTGGTGCGGTTGGGACTTTCGCTGGCGACGGCAGCGCGCGGGTCGGACCTGCCGGGGGTGACGACGGCGCTGATGCTGGAGCAGATGGTGCTGGGGTATGGACAGGCTCTGTCGGCTCCGCGGAAGGCAGCGGCGGACCATGAGGCGGTGGAGCTAAGGCCGATTCGGCTGACGATGCGCGCCGCGCTGAGCCGTAAATGGAGACATCTGGCAGAAGAGCGGATCGAGGATGAGACGCCGGTGATTCCGTTGGGCGATCGGTTCTGGGCACTCACCGACGAGGAACGGGCCGAGGTGGAACGGATTGTGAAGGAGGCGAAGTCGGACCTTCTGCTGGGCGGGAACAAGCTGCGGGTACTCGACGCGGCGTACTGGATGAAGGGATGCAGCTCGCTGGGCAAGCTGCGGTTCGCGGTGCTGGTGGGCGTGGGGAAGAAGCAGGACCAGTGTTACCGGCTGCTGGATATCAAGGAGGCGGTGACGGCCGCGGCTCCGATGAAGCGCGCCGTCGAGATGCCGGGGGATAATGCTGCACGGGTGGTTGCAGGCGCCAAGGCGCTTTCGCCTTACCTCGGCGACCGGATGGTGGCCGCGCACTTCAAGAACAGGCCGGTGGTGATGCGGGCTCTGATGCCGCAGGACCTGAAGGTGGAGGTCGATCGCCTGACGCGTGAGGAGGCGGTGGCGACGGCACATTATCTGGCCTCGGTCGTGGGCAAGGCGCATGTGCGGCAGATGGATACGGCGACGCGCAAACGGTGGAAGGCAGAGCTGGGTCGGAACCGGTCGAAGAGCCTGGATGCTCCGGGATGGCTGTGGCAGAGCGTGGTGGAGCTGGTGGCAGAACATGAGGCGGCGTATCTGGAGCATTGCCGGCGGTATGCCCTGGGGGATTGCATCCGATGAAGGCGGCCAGAGGTCACTGGCCCAGCTTCAAAGATGAGCGAGTCGAGATCGAAGCGTGCAGCCCGACGCCGCAAGAAAAGCGCCCACGTCCTTGCCCTCCAGATCGTTTCTTAGCGTGTGCGGATCAGTTGCCGGGCCGGGAACCTTCCGTCACAAGGTTGTTCTCCACGCTGAATGCTCCAGGCGCCGAGTTCGCCGCCATATTCGCCATGGCAACATCCGACGCATTGAGCACCGCCCCGAAGAGCATCGCGCGTCCATTCTTCACGACGATATGGATGGCGTGATAGCCGATGGGCGGCGTGTTTGTGATGCCGCCAGCCATGAGCGCAACGCTACGACCACCCGGTCCCATGGCGCGTGCCAGAGAGCCAGCATTGGCGTTGTATTTGCGTAACGATGCCTGGGTATAGATGCGGTTGTACACCGCGGCTCGAATCCGATCGTCATTGGGCGAAATCGGCAGAACCTCGATTTGATTCTCGACCCTTTCTACTCCCGGAATGTCTTTGACCGCACGTTCCGCGTCAGCCTTCAACGAAGGGCGGGATGCATATCCTTTGAGAAAAACTGTCTTACCCTGTTCGCCAAAGGTGATCCAGTCGAACACCGCATAGTTCGCTAGACCACCGAGCCTCTTCTGGACCTCGCTGACGATGCGCAGTGAGTCTTGCTGTGACCAGGTGTTCTGCGTTTGTTGAGCCAGCATGGGTTGGGTGCATGTACCGGAGAAGGTAAGAGTCAGGATTGCTGCGTAGGTTGCCATCCACACTTTGCGCTTCATTTTTTACCTCTTTCTGCACGACGAAGCCCACGATGGAAAAAGTGTATTACAGCTTTTCCTATCCAGGATGAAGACGAATGCCACTGCGCTTAGGCGGACAGAAGATCTCAGCGAAACAGAATAAACGTCCTTAGAGTAAGTCCGTTCTTCCGCCGTGGAACGACCTTCCCTGTTTAGGAAGGAAAGTATGTTGCGGCATGGAAAGCCGGCGCAAACCTGGGTAGGTTTGCGCCGGCGGTGTTGCTGCACTGCATGCCGTGTTTAGTAGACGAGGTCGAAACGATCGAGGTTCATGACCTTGGTCCAGGCGGCCACGAAGTCCTTCACGAACTTCTCCTTCGCGTCGTTTCCTGCATAGACCTCCGCGAGGGCGCGGAGTTGGGAGTTGGATCCGAAGATGAGATCGACGCGGGTTGCCGTCCACTTGATCTCGCCGGTCTCGCGGTCGAGGCCTTCGAAGAGACCTTCGCCGGTGGACGCAGCCTTCCACTCCGTTGCCATGTCGAGCAGGTTGACGAAGAAGTCGTTCGTCAGCGTGTCGGCCTGGGTGGTGAAGACGCCGTTCTTCGAGCCACGGAAGTTGGCACCGAGGACGCGCAGACCGCCGACCAGCACGGTCATCTCCGGCGCGGTGAGGGTGAGCAACTGGGCGCGATCGACCAGGAGCTCCTCGGCGCGCTGGGTGTGTCCAGGACGGAAGTAGTTGCGGAAGCCATCGGCCGTCTGCTCCAGGGGAGCGAACGAGGCGATGTCGGTCTGCTCCTGCGTAGCGTCGGTGCGGCCGGGCGCGAAGGGCACCTTCACGTCGAAGCCAGCCTTCTTCGCCGCAGCTTCCACAGCAGCGGTTCCGCCGAGGACGACGAGATCAGCGATGGAGACGTGCTTGCCGAAGCTCTTCTGGATGTCTTCGAGGACACCGAGCACCTTCGCGAGGACGAGAGGCTGGTTGACCTCCCAGTTCTTCTGGGGCTCGAGACGGATACGTCCGCCGTTGGCTCCGCCGCGCTTGTCGGAACCGCGGAAGGAGGCCGCCGCGGCCCATGCCGTGGAGACGAGCTGCGAGCTGGTGAGGCCTGAGGCGAGGATCTGTGTCTTCAGCGTTTCGACGTCGGCGTCATTGATGACTTCGCCATTCGATGCCGGGACGGGATCCTGCCAGATGAGGGTTTCCTTGGGAACCAGAGGTCCGAGGTAGCGGACGATGGGGCCCATGTCGCGGTGGGTAAGCTTGAACCAGGCGCGGGAGAAGGCGTCGGCGAAGGCTGCGGGATCCTTCTGGAAGCGCTTGCCGATCTGCTCGTAGGCGGGATCGAACTTGAGGGCGAGATCGGACGTGAACATCATGGGCAGGTGCTTCTTGTCCGGGATGTGCGCGTCGGGGATGTTGGCCGGCTCCGCCACGGCATACCACTGCCATCCGCCGCCGGGGCCCTTCTTGAGCGCCCAGTCGAAGTTGTAGAGGTTGTCGAGGTACTCGTTATCCCACTTGATGGGCTGGGAGGTCCATGCGCCTTCGAGCCCGGAGGAGATGGTGTCTTCCGAGTGGCCCTTGCCCTTGGAGTTCTTCCAGCCGAAGCCCTGCTGCTCGATGGGTGCGCCCTCGGGCTCGGGTCCGACGTTGGGGCCTGGATCGTACGCGCCGTGGCCCTTGCCGAAGGTGTGTCCGCCGGCGATGAGGGCGAAGGTCTCCTCATCGTTCATGGCCATGCGTCCGAAGGTCTCGCGGATGTCGCGCGCCGAGGCGATGGGATCGGGCTTGCCGTCGGGGCCTTCGGGGTTCACGTAGATGAGGCCCATCTGCACGGCGGCGAGTGGGTTGTCGAGATCGCGGTCTCCCTGGTAGCGGTCGCTGCCGAGCCAGGTGCGCTCGGTGCCCCAGAAGATGTCTTCCTGCGGAACCCAGACGTCGGCGCGTCCCCCGCCAAAGCCGAAGGTCTTGAGCCCCATGGACTCAAGCGCGACGTTGCCGGTGAGGATCATGAGATCGGCCCAGGAGATCTTCTTGCCGTACTTCTGCTTGATGGGCCAGAGGAGGCGGCGAGCCTTATCGAGCGAGACGTTGTCGGGCCAGGAGTTGAGGGGAGCGAAGCGCTGTGTGCCCATGCCCGCGCCACCGCGTCCGTCGTAGGTGCGGTAGGTGCCGGCAGAGTGCCAGGCCATGCGGATGAAGAAGGGACCGTAGTGGCCGTAGTCGGCGGGCCACCAGCTCTGCGAATCGGTCATGAGGGCGTGGAGGTCGGCGATGACGCCGTCGAGATCGAGCTTCTTGAACTCCTCGGCGTAGTTGAAGGCCGGGTCCATGGGGTCGGCGAGCTTGGTGTTCTGGTGGAGAACGGCGAGGTCGAGACGGTCGGGCCACCACTCGGCGTTCCGGACGATCTTGCGCGAGTTGGTGGTAACGGCGCCATGCATGGGCGAGGAGGTCTCAGTAGCAGTCTGCGAGGCGGTGGGACTGGCGCCGTGGGGCACGGGGCACTTCATTTCGTTGGACACGTTCTCTCCTTCGGTACAGCTAACGGAAAAGGACTTTCCGGTTGACTTGTTGGTTCTCCGGCTCGGGTTCGCGGAGGCGCTGTTCAATAATAATTCTTATCTAGAGTAAATCTTCCGGGGGCAGAGGGTTTTCCTCACGGGGTGCGAGGATTTTCACAGACGGCTGCTTTTGGATGCCCGGCTGGACGCTTCTGGCTCGAAATACCGGCTCTGCCGCCGTGGGCTACGGGGCGGGGGTTACGGTGGCGGGTTCCCGCTCTTTGGTCTGGTCGACGACGATCTGCTCGGCGGCGATCACGACGTTCTCGTGCTTGATGTCGAGGCGGAGGCGGTTGAAGAAGCTCATGTAGACGTTGGCAACCCAGACGAGGGCGAACTCCGCCATGAGGTATCCGCGCCACCCTGCATAGAGCAGGTGATAGTGCGTGATGATGAGGAAGAGAGCGGCCACGTAGTGCGAGAAGCAGTACTCACAGGTGAAGAGGTAGAAGAACTTGCGCGCGACGATCGGCTTGCAGTTCTGGCTTCTTTTCTTGCAGTATTCTCTAGGCTCGCGGAAGACCTCTTCGTGCGTGACCGTCCAGGCGACGCAGGCGATGGGGATCCCGAGCAGGAAGAGAAAAGCGATCTGATTGGCGAGGCTCGGCATAGGTGTTCTTCACCATAGGATGCAGCCGGGTTTAGGATGGACGGCATGGATTGGAAAAGTAAACGCGTGCGCGCGACGCTCGAGGCCGCTCTCGTCGAAGACCGGGCAACACAGGATGTGACTACGCAGTTGACGATTCCCAGAGGGCTGCGGGCCACGGGAACTATTGTCGCCAACCAACCGTGCATTATTGCGGGGCTAGGCTCGGTACAGGCGTTTCTGGAGATCTACGGGAAGCTGGTGGATTCGGACTCGCGGTTTGAGGTGGTGAACCACCCGGAGATCTTCGATGGGGTTCGGGTGAAAAAGGGCCAGACCCTCGCGGTGATCCGCCATCATGCGGACGCGATCCTATCCTGCGAGCGCGTGATGCTGAACCTGCTGCAGCGCATGTGCGGGATTGCCACGGTGACGAACGAGTTTGTGAAAGCCGTGTCCGGGACGCAGTGCAAGATCGTCGATACGCGACGGACGGCCCCGGGACTGCGCCTGCTCGACAAGTACGCGGTGCTCTGCGGCGGCGGGTTGAGCCACCGCAACGACCTGCGCGATGGCATCCTGATCAAGGCCAACCACATCGCGTTGGGCGGCGGTTTGACGGCGGCCTACGAGAAGGCCGAGAAGGGCAAGAAGCCAGGGCAGAGGCCGGAGGTCGAGGTCGCCAACCAGGAGGAGCTCGATGAGGCTCTCGCGGCAGGGGCGCAGGCGATCATTCTTGAAGGCATGACGGTGGCTGCGGTGAAGAAGTCGGTGAAGCAGATTCGCGAGACCCGCGCGAATATCGAGATTGAGGCAGGCGGGCAGATGACGCTTGAGAATGTACTGAGCTATGCGCAGGCCGGGGTGGACTTCGTCTCGGTGGGCGCGCTGACGCAGTCGACGGCGGCGGCGGACCTGTCGATGCGAGTGACCGCGAATGTCTTTTAGCTGGATCGAGGCAGGCGCGGGGACTCGGTTCTCGGGCAAGATCACGCATCTGGCGACGACGGGCTCGACCAATACGCTGGCACTTGAGGCTGCGCAGGCCGGAGCCCTGGAGGGTTCCGTGTGGGTGGCCGACGAGCAGACCGCGGGCCGTGGGCGTGGGGGCCATGGGTGGCATTCGGCGGCAGGCGATGGGCTGTATGTGAGTGTTCTGCTGCGGCCGAAGATGGCTCTGGGCAAGGCGTTGTGGCTCTCGCTGGCGACGGGACTGGCGGTGCAGGCCGCCGTGTATGAGACCACCGGGCAGCTGCCGGATATCCGCTGGCCGAACGACATGATTTTGAACGGAAAGAAGTTCGGCGGCATTCTGGCCGAGACCTCGGCGGCAGGCGATACGCTGCGTTTTGCGGTCATCGGGATCGGTTTGAATGTGCAGCATGCGGCGTTTCCGGAGGAACTGCGTTCGATCGCCACGTCGCTGCGGATCGAAACCGGGCAGGAGTGGTCGCGGGAGAGTCTGCTGGATGCGCTGCTGCGGGCTCTGGAGCGGGAGGTCGTTCTGCTGGAGACTGAGCCCGGGACTCTGCTGGATCGCTTCGCCGAGGCCTCGAGCTGGGTGCGGGGCAAGCCGGTCAGAGTCGGCGAAGAGGATAGCTATACTGGGATTACGGCAGGTTTGGACGCGCGTGGCTTTCTGCGCGTGCTGGCGGACGACGGATCGTTACGCACCGTGCTGTCAGGCGGGGTACGGCCAAGGTGACGGAGAGGGAAACACGGATGCTGCTCGCGATCGACGCAGGCAATACCAATACGGTGCTGGGGCTGTTTCGGCTTGCCACGGAGGACGCTCCGGCAGAGCTGGTCGCGGACTGGCGGATTACCACGCCGCTGGGGCAGACGTCGGATGAGATCGGCGTGACGCTGCGCAGCTTGTTCATCTCGGTGGGCCATGATTTGAACCAGGTGGACGGGATTGCTATTTCGTCCGTTGTGCCTCCGCTGGATTCCACGCTGCGCCGAGTGTGCGAGATCTTCTTCAAGGTAAAGCCGCTGTTCATTGAGCCCGGGGTAAAGACCGGACTGCCGGTGCTGACGGATAATCCCGCCGAGGTTGGCGCGGACCGCATCGTGAACTGCGTGGCCGCGTTTGAAAAGTACGGCGGACCGACGATTGTGGTGGATATGGGCACGGCGACGTCGTTCGACGTCGTCTCGAAGAAGGGTGAGTTTCTGGGCGGGGCGATCGCCCCCGGGCTTGGAATTTCTGCCGATGCCCTGTTTCAGCGGGCGGCGCGGCTGCCTCGGATCGATGTGAAGAAGCCGGCCAAGGTGATTGGTACAGGCACCGTCGACAATATCCAGATCGGGCTTTATTACGGTTACATCGGGCTGGTGGACGGCATTCTGAAGAGGATGATCGGGGAACTGGGGCCGGAGACCAAGACGGTGGCAACGGGCGGATTGTCGAAGCTGATCGCGCCGGGGTCAGAGTACCTGAGCGAGATCGACGAGATGCTGACGCTGAACGGTCTAAGGCTGATCTACGAGAAGAACCGGGATAAGCATCGGGACCGGCGCGGAGCTGCGGCACCGGCGATACGGTCTTAGGTTTGCTGAATTATTTCAATTACTTCACGGAGATCGAGCAGAGGTTTCAGCAGAGGCGTGGGTCGCTGCTGATGCTTTCCACGCTCGACTGGGCGCTGATTGAGACGTGGCGCGATGGCGGATTGCCGCTCGAAGCCGTGCTGCGCGGGATCGACGAGGCCTTCGACAAGTACGATGCGAAGAAGGCTCAGGCCGGCGGCAAGGTGCGGAAGGTGAACGGGCTGGCCTGGTGTTCGCAGGCGGTGATGGAGGCGGTCGAGAAGGGCCAGGAGGCCGCGACCGGCATCGCTGTGGCCGGCGCCGTCGAGGCGGCGGAGAGCGGCTTCGAGGAAGATCGCGTCGCTGCGTTTTTGAAGGAAAATGCCGGGAAGCTGCGGGCTGCCGGGCTGCCGGGAGTTGCCGCGGACGTAGCCGGGGAGTGCGCTGGACGGCTGGAGGCGCTGGCTGCGGGTTCAGCGGGAGCGCTTGAAGAGCTGGACCGCACGCTGACGGTGCTGGAAGAGAAGCTGTTTGGTGCGTTGCAGATGGCGGCACCCGAGGACGAGCTGGTTCGGCTGAAGGAACAGGCGACCCGCGAGCTGGCTCCGTACCGGGGCAAGATGCAGGCGGTGCAGATCAAGCAGGTGCAGCAGCAGTTTTTGCAGAAGCGGTTGTTTGAAGCCTATAAGTTGCCCAGGCTGAGTCTGTTCTACATGGGGCACGGATGAAGACACACATCAGCGGCGCGGAGTATGGAGGAGCCTTCCACGCGGAGGCCAACACGCAGATGCGGTTCGTGCTTCCGGGCGAGCTGGTCGAGACGGATCCATTCACGATTCTGAAGCCGTCGGGGGCGCGCGTAGCGGCACGGTGTCCGCACTTCGGCGCGTGTGGCGGATGCGACTACCAGCACGCGGCGTATCCGGAGCAGGTGCAGATCAAGCTGGATATCCTGCGGGGGATGATGACGGCTGCCGGGGTGGACGAGCTACCGGAGATTTCGGTCGAGACGGCAGAGCCCTGGGAGTATCGCAACCGGATTCGGCTGCGGGTGCAGGTCGTCGATGGCGTGATGCGATTTGGGTACAACCAGCGTGGGACACGGGAGTTTCTGCCCATTGCCGTTTGCCCGATTGCGTCGCCGCTTCTTGTGCGCGCGGCGGAGGCCCTGGTGGTGCTGGAATCGCCGTGGCTGGCTTCGATTGCCGAAGTTGAGTTCTTTGCGTCGGAAGATGCGTTACAGATGTCGGTCTTCACGCGTGATGGCCGCACCGAGGGCTTTGCGGCGTTCTGCGAAGCCTTACAGGTTTTGGTTCCCGCGTTGACCGGGGCCGGCGTCATGGCGGCCTCGGCGGGCTTTGGCGCGAAGGAACGGGCGACGTGGGGTTCCGCTGGGCTGGTGCAGGAGGTGCTCGGGCGGCGGTACTGGGTGACGCGGGGTGGGTTCTTCCAGGTGAACCGTCTGCTTGTGCCGCGGATGGTGGAGCTGGTGACGGCCGGGAGGTCCGGGGAGCTGGCCTGGGATCTCTATGCGGGCGTCGGTCTGTTTTCGCGGGCGCTCGTCGAGACCTTCGAGAACGTTGTGGGTGTTGAGGCGGGTGAGCCTGCTGCGTTGGATCTGGCACGGAAGCAGAAGAAGGTCAAAGACATTCAGGCGATCCAGATGGAGACGGTCGAGTTTCTGCGGCGCGCCGTTCCGCAGCGGGAGAGGCCGGACCTGATCGTCATGGATCCACCGCGGGCCGGGCTGGGTGCGGAGGTGTGCACGTTCCTGGGGCGGATTGGCGCGCGGGAGATGGTGTACGTGTCGTGCGATCCATCGACGTTGGCGCGGGATTTGAAGATGCTGGTAGACTCCGGCTACCGTCTCGAGCAGGTGCGGCTGGTGGACATGTTTCCGCAGACGTTTCATCTGGAGACGGTGGTCTTTCTTTCGAAATAGGGATAGCTGGTCAGCTTTAAGTGCAGAGTGTGGCTGATGCGGAGAGCGGAACCGAAGGCGGAGCTATGGCCCGCGCGCGGAGTGGAACGGCTGGCCTTTCGGCGGCTGCCTGTTCTGTGGGCAGCGGGGTGGTTCTGCGCGGGTGTGGGGATGGCGCGGTTTTCGTCGCAGCCGGTCGCGGTTTGGATCATTGCGCTGGTGCTCCTGGGTGGGTTGTTGGCGGTCCGGGTGCAGACGGCATGGGTGAGGCTGGTGCCTCTGGCGGGGCTCTGGGTGGTGGTGGGTTTTGCGTGTGCGGCGACGCAGCCTGCGCCTTCGCAACAGAGAGAGCTGCGAGCTTTCGCCGACAATGTGAGCCGCGAGGTGCGAGGGGAGGTCGTCCGGGTGCGGCGGCTGGAGGCGGAAGAGGGCGAAGCGGATGGTGTGTCCATCGATGTTGCGGTGGAAGCCGTCGAGGAGGACACGCCGGAGACGATTCGGATGGTACCGGTGACGGGTGGGGCTCGACTGACGGTTGTTGGGGGCGCTCCGGCGCTGCGCTGCGGGGATTGGGTGGATGCGCCGGTGCGGATGAGGGTTCCGGAGCAGTATCGGGACCCCGGCGCATGGCAGTACGGCGATGCCCTGCTGGAACAAGGGATTGGGGCTCATGGAACGGTGCGGGGGGAAAAGTTGGCGCCGGTGGGGGGACGCTCCGGGGGGTGGCGATGCAGGCTCTATGCGGCGCAGAGCTGGGCTTCGGGGCGGATGCGGGAGTATGCCGGCTCGGCGGCGAACCTGCGGCTGCCGCGCGCGATGCGGATGGACGCCGCCGACGCCGGGATGATCGACGCGATGCTCTTTGGGGACCGCGCCGGGCTCCGCCATGAGCTGCGGCTGGGATTTGAGCGGACGGGCTCGTTTCACCTCTTCGTCGTCTCGGGGATGCATGTGGCCCTGATCGCGTTTGGGCTGTTCTGGCTGGCGCGGCGCGTGCGGATGCCGGAGTGGGCGGCGACGTGCTCGACGATCGCGCTGACGGCGGCGTACGCGATGCTGACGGGATTTGGGGTGCCGGTGCAGAGGGCGCTCTGGATGTCGTCGCTGTTCCTGGTGGCGCGTCTGCTGGATCGTGAGCGGAACTCGCTGAACGCGCTTGGCGTGGCGGTGCTGGTGGTTTTGGTGTGGTCGCCTTCGGCGCTGTTTGAGGCGAGCTTTGAGATGACGTTCCTGGCGATTGTGGCGGTCGCGGGGATTGCCGGACCGCTGGGAGAGCGGAGCTTTCTGCCGTATGCACGGGCGGCCCGGCGGCTGGGAGAGGTGTGGCTGGATGTGCGGTACGAGCCGAAGCTGGCGCAGTTTCGTGTCATGCTGCGCCTCGCCGGCGAGCCTGTTGCGCGGATCTTCGGCAGGTGGGCGGGAGGGTGGGCGGCGGCGCTGGTTCGGATGATGCTGTGGGGAGCGGAGCTCGGGCTGGTTGCGGTGGTGGTGGAGGCGGTGATGGCTGCGCCCATGGCGGTCTACTTTCACCGGGCCGTCGCGCTGGGGCTGCCGGCGAATGTGGTGAGCGTCCCGGTGATCGCGCTGCTGATGCCGCTTGCGCTGGCGACGTTTCTGGCTTCACTGGTGAGTGCGTGGCTGGCGATGGTTCCGGGGGCGGCGACTGGGCTCCTTCTGCATGGAGTGACGTGGTTCATCGGGCATGTGTCGCGGTCACGGCTGGGCGATGTGCGGGTTGCGGAGCCTATCTGGTGGGTGCTGGCGGGGGCGCTGGCTGGTGTTGCCTTCTGCTGCTGGGCGGCTCGACGGCCGGGGTGGGGATGGGCAGCGGTGGCGATGCTTCCCGTGGTCGTGGCTCTGGTGATCTGGCCGGAGAGGCCCGTGTCCGCTCCGGGCATGCTAGAGGTGACCGCGCTGGATGTCGGGCAGGGGGATTCCCTGCTGGTGACCGGACCGGGGGGCGCGTCAATGCTGGTCGATGCCGGTGGGCCGGTGGGTGGGCTGGGGCCGGTGCTGGCGATGCGGGCGACGGGGTTCGACGTGGGGGAGGAGGTCGTGGCGCCGTATCTCTGGTCGCGCCGGATCCGCAGACTGGACGTTGTCGCGCTCACGCATGAACACAGCGACCACATGGGTGGGATGCCGGCGGTGCTCCGCGACTTTCGACCGCGGGAGCTTTGGGTTGGGCTGGATGTGCCCTCTTCCGCCTATGCCGCGCTGCTGACGGAGGCCGCTTCGCTGGGGGTGCGGGTGCGGCGTATGAGGGCTGGAGATCGCGTGGATTGGGACGGTGTAGCCGTCTCGGTGCTCTCTCCGGCGGTGGGCTATGGAAACGGAGGCCCGCCGAAGAATGACGACTCGCTGGTGATGCGGATGCAGTTCGGCAAGGCGTCGGTGCTACTGGAGGGGGATGCGGAGAGGAAGTCGGAAGCGGCGATGGTCGCGGCTGGAGCCGGGGGGCCGGTGACGTTGCTGAAGGTGGGGCACCATGGCAGCGCGACCTCCTCGACGGAGGAGTTTCTGGCGGCAACCGCTCCCCGGGAGGCGGTGATCTCGGTGGGGCGGGAGAACACCTTCGGGCACCCGCGCGGGGATGTCGTGGCACGTTTCGCGGCGCGGGGTACGAGGCTGTACCGCACGGATATGTTTGGGCTTACGACGTTTCTGCTGGACCGGGAGGGAGGCTTACGCGTGGCTGACACTGGGAAAGTTCCGGGTTTTGATCTATACCGGTAGAAGAAGCGTTCGGAGGTTCCATGGACCTGCAGGAGAACGATGCGCCAAGGGCAGAGACAGGAATGTCGACGATGGAGCAGGCCGAGGAGGCTCGGCTGTTACGGCGTCTGCAGATGATGATGGGGATGGTGATGCAGACCATCGCCCAGGATGGCTCGCTGACCATCGACGAGGCTTCGCAGATGGTGGCGGATGCGAAGACGGCAGCGCTGGCCATGTTTCCAGGCAAGGAGCTGGCCTACGAACTGATCTGGCGGCCACGCTTTCAACGGCTGATGCGCGAACGTTTCCGGCTGATGTAACTACTTCGGTGCGATGGCCGCCTCGTAGACCGCTTTGGCGATGGCGGCGATCGTCGCCTCCCGATCCTTCTGGCTGTCGGTCGAGTTGGTCAGGAAGACCGCCAAGGCAAGCGTACGGCCATCCGGAAGCGTGATCAAAGCGATATCGTTCATCGCATAGGTGACACCGATGACCGTATCCGAGGTGCCGGATTTGTGGCGGACGACGGTGTCGGCGGGCAGCCCGGCCTTGATGCGTCCGGTGCCATTTCCCGGGCCCTGCATGAAGCTGAAGAGAAGCTGCGTATGCTCCGGCGTGAGAGGCGAGTTGTCGGCCAGCAAGCGGAGGAACGACACGGCTGCGCGGGGCGTGAACCAGTTGCGAAATTGAAACTGCGCATCGGTATGGAGTGAGTATTCGGTGTCTTCGATGTGGAAGCCCTGGATGCCGAGGGTGTCCATGTACTTCTGCAACGCCGCGGTGCCACCCAGCAGACGCAGCAGCGTATCGGCGGCGGCATTGTCGGAGAGATAGACGGAGAGGCGGATGAGTTCGCGGAGGGGCACGTCGACGTTCGCGTCCGGATACTTGTCCTGCAAGGGGCTGTACGAGCCTGGCTGGATGCGGTCCGACGGTAGAAAGCGAATGGGCTGGTCGAGCGTGAAGTTGCCCTGTTCCACAAGATGGAGCATGGCGACGCCGAGCGGAAGCTTGAAGACCGACTGCATGGGCGGGTGGCCGTCGGGGTTGAGGTCGCAGTTCAGCGTCGAGTTCGGCAGGGCGCAGGCGACTGAGACGGTCTCGTTGGCGCTCGCCGCGATCTTCGCGAGCTTTTGCTGCAGGGTTTGGGCAGGCAGAGTGGTGGCGAGGGCTAGAACGGCGATGAGGGTGGCGACACGCATACTCTCAGGTTAGATGATCACAGCGAGATCGGGGCTACTCGATGGCCTGGGAATCGTGTGGGAGCGTGACCTCGAAGGTGGTCATGGGGTTGGCGTCGCCCGGCGCTGGATTGATCGCTTCAATGGTGCCGCCGTGCTTGCGGACGATTGATTCCGAGACCCACAGGCCAAGCCCTGTGCCGGTGCCGTCTTTGGTCGAGAAGAAGGGCTCGAAGATGTGCGGGAGGACATCGGCCGGGATTCCGGAGCCGATGTTCTGGACGCGGAACCAGACTTCTCCGGTGGGGAGTGTGCCTGTCGAGACCCGGAGCGTGCCGTCTTCCGGCGCGGCGTCGTAGGCGTTGACGAGCAGATTCGACACGACCTGGCGGATCTCCCCTTTGACGGCGGTGACCGTCACCTCCGGAGCAAAATCCCGCTCAATCCGGATGCGTTTGGCGGTAAAGCGCTTGAGGTAAATGCGGAGGGTGTCGTCGATGCTCTCGTTCAGGTCGAAGAGAGTCGGGCCGGTGAGTTCGCGGTAGAAGCCGAGGGACTGGCGTGCGATGTGGGTCAGGCGCGAGAGCTCGGAGAGCCCCTCGGCGGCGTATGCCTTGATGGTGGGCGGCGTCTCTTCGCTGGTCTCGATGAGGAACATGAGGTTCGTCAGGGCTTCGAGCGGGTTGTTGATCTCGTGGGCGATCGCGGCGGAGAGGCGTCCGGCGGCGGCCAGTTTCTCACTCTGAACGAGCGCGGCCTGCGCGTTCTGCTGCGCAGTGTAGAGCGTCGAATTCTGGAGCGCGAGGGCGGCCCGGCTGGCGATGTCCTCTGCGGGCGCGATGCTCTCCTGCGTGTAGAAGCGACGTGTACCGTCGATGGTGAACAGCAGCGCGCCAAGGTGTTTGCGGCCTACATGCAGCGGAACGATGAGGGTGCTGGGATCGACCAGGCGGGGAACGGCGGTCTCGGCCACCTTCTCCGCCTGCGCCAACAGGATCGTGGCGGCATCGGGTGGTGTGATGACCGCGCGATGAGCGCCACTGGAGTGGCCTAAGGTTTGCGGGCGCAGGTAGACAGTGCAGTGATCGCAGAGGCGCGGGCAGAAGATCGTCTCAATGGTGCGAACGGTCTGTCGATGGTCCAGCGAAGCGGCGAGCGAGGCGCTGACCTCAGCCTGGAAGCGCAGGGTGCGCTCAAACTGGTGGGCGCGGATGAGCGAGTTGACCAGCGCAAGCAGCTCGCTGGGGTGAACCGGCTGCGCGACATACGCGTCGGCTCCGGCAGAAAGACCGGAGGCGCGCAGAATGGGGTCGGCGAAGGAGGCGGAGATCTGCAGCACGGGGATGCCGGTCGTAACGGGATCGGCCTTCATCCGTCGGCAGACGTCGTATCCGGACATGTCCGGCAGACGCACATCGAGGATGCAGGCGAGGAGGTTATCGTGAGCGGCAAGCTGGCGGAACGCCTCGGCTCCCGAGGCAGCTTCGATGACGGTGAAGCCGGCACCCTCGAGGATGCGGCGCATGGCGTAGCGCTGCTCTTCGGTGTCGTCGACGTAGAGAAGCTTGCGGGCTCGCTCCTGGATCACGAATTGACCGGCCCTTCATGCATATTGCTTAAGCCTACCTGAAGAAGAGCGCGTTCAATCTGCTGACGCTGCTCATCCTGGTCCTGTTGGTTGCTATCGGTATCCCCGAGGCGCTTCGAGATGACCTGGATGCCCAGGCTTTCGAGTTCGCTGTACTCCGACGGGGTGATGGTGCGGGCGGTCAGCAGGACGATGGGAAGCTGCTGATTGGCGGTCTGCTCGCGGATGCGGTGCAGCACGTCGAAGCCGCGCGGGCCAGCGGTCACGAAGTCGAGGAACAGGATCGCCGGGCGGCTGCGCGTAATCGCCTGCAGGCACTCGGCGATCGTCGTGGCCTCATAGATGGGGGCAGTGGTGAGCGTGGACAGGCGACGGCGCAGAAGGTAGCGGGCGACCTCATCGTCGTCGGCCATCAGGATATGGACGGAAGCTGCGCGCCTGTTGGAATCGGACCCCTTGCGCTCCGCCGGCTGCGCGGGAAGGGTCAGGTAGAAGGTAGATCCCACCCCCGGCGTGGAGGTGAAGTGGATGCTGCCGCCCAGGACCTCGGCCAGCGACCGGGAGAGCGGGAGTCCCAGGCCGCTGCCCTTGTGACGGTTCTGCATGGCGCTCTCGACCTGGCCCCACTCCTGCATGACCAGTTCATGGTGCTCCGGTGCGATGCCGATGCCGGTATCCGCCACCGAGAAGACGATGTTGTCCTCCACGCGCTCGGCCTTGACCACCACGCGTCCCTCTGAGGTGTACTTCAACGCGTTGGAGATGAAGTTGCGCAGAATCTGCGCGAGTTTGCCCTCGTCGGTGTGGACGACGAGGGAGTGGGCGTCCGGGCCCTCCGGCAGTACGACGACAAGATCCACCCCAGGATTCGTGATGAAGGAGCGGAACATGCCGCGCAGGCCCGCGAGGGTGTCATGAACATTGACGTCGCTGAGCTTGACCGAGGTCTTACCGGCCTCGATCTTAGCCATGTCGAGCAGGTCGTTGACCATGTCGGAGAGCGTCTGGGCCGAGCGCAGGATGAAGCCGACCTGTTTCTCCTGCTCCGCGTTCAGTTCGCCATCCACGCGGTGTAGAAGAAGGCGCGAGAGCGACACGATGGAGTTCAGGGGAGTGCGTAACTCATGCGTGACGCCAGAGAGGAAGCGCGTCTTCATCTCCGAGGCATGCTGGACCGCCAGCGATTTGTCTTCGAGTTCCGCGTAGAGAACCAGCACCCCCCGGTTCGTCTCCTCCAGCTCCTGGTTCAGGTGTGTCAGTTCGGATTCGCGGAGGCGAAGGTCGGCCAGCAGGGTCATCAACTCGTGATTCTGGTCGGCCATAGCGGCTCTGCTGTCAGAGTGCCTCTGCGGCAGGCGTTCGACCAGCTCCGCGTCTGAGGGAATGCGCCCCTTGTTTTCCGGGATGCGCTTGATCAACGTCGCAACGGTTCCCTGGGGAGAGGTCTTCAGGTCGAAGGAGTCCAGCAGACGCCGCGCGCCCATAATGCCTAGTCCCATGCCCGATGCAGAGGTGTACGTCCCGTCGTAGATCGACTCCAGCGCGTCGATTCCCTTCCCCTTGTCGGAGATGACGATGCGAAGCTGCGGCTGGGGAGACCGATCGACAAAAAACTCGGCTCGACCGCCACCGGCGTACTCGTAAGCGTTGCGCGCGATCTCGGAGACCGCAGTGGCGATGCGGGTCTGGTCCTGGTTTTCGAAGCCGAGGAGAGCGGCAATCTGCTTGGCACGCTGGCGCGAGAGGACAAAGTCCGATTCCCCGATCAGACGAACGGTCAGAAGCGCGTTTTGTGGAGAAGAATTAGGCAAGTCGGGCAACCAGCACGGTGGCGTCATCCCTTCCGCGCCATGCCTCTCGATAGATGGCCCCAGCGATGGTGGCGGATGCCTGACGGTCGAGACCAGTCGCATTTTGCAGCTTCCAGCTGGTGTGAATGCCGTCCGAATGCAGAATGAGCAGCGATCCCGGAAGGTAATTCTCCGTAAACTCCTGCACGCGCTGCATCTGGTGCCCCAGCGTGCCGTTGTGCGAGAGCATGGTGCGGGTTGCGCCGTTGGGCGCGGAGAGCACCATGCTGATATTGCCCACACCGCAGAACACAATCTGGCGCGTGGCATGGTCGATCCGGATCAGTGCTATCGCCGCGCCGCGCGTCGCGCGCATCAGCGGATGCATGTGGGTGAGGAGCTCTGCGGGAGAGAGAGCCGCCCTGGATCGCTCCATAGACCGCAGAAAGAGATTCACCGCCAGCGTCGAGGCATCGTGCGCATGGGGGCCATGCCCAAGTCCGTCCGCCATCAGATAGTAGGTGCTCTCCGCCGTCTGGAACGACGCCCAGGAGTCTCCGCCGACAGTCTCGCCCGGCAGCGCTGAGGAGAGAACCGCTGCCGTGGTCGTCCCAACCGGCTTCTCCGGACCGACTAAGGCGGCGACTACCGTGCCGCGCGCCGCATCCGGTTCGATCGAGGAGAAGATATCGAAGCTCCGTGAAAGCCGCTTCACCGCCCCCAGGCCAAGCCCAGGCGTTCCGGAGGTCGAGAAGCCGTCCGTCATGGCACGCAAGATGCTGGAGATGCCGACGCCGGAGTCCACTGCCACGATCTGCACGGCAGTACCCTCGATATCCGAAGAGATAAACAGCTCGCCCGGTCGTTGAATACGCCGGAGCGGAACGCCTCCCTGCGAGGTGACAGTGCGCCCATGAAGAAAGATGTTGCGGGCCAGTTCCACGGCCACAATCTCAGCGCGCGAGAGTGTGGCCTCATCCAGACGCAGTTCACGTCCGGCCTCAAGCACGGCCCGGCGCGCCACGGGAATTTGCGAAGAGTCCTCGATGGGGATGACGACCGCCGTGCGGATGGGCTGGGGATTCGCTCCAGTGTGCTCTATCGGCTCCATTTCGTAATTGATACCGTAGTCCCTTCACTCGGCTTGGAGACGATCTTGAAGTCGTCCATGAGACGGCGCGTTCCTCCCAGTCCGAGGCCCATGCCCCCTCCCGTGGTAAACCCATCCGAGAGTGCCCGGTCGATGTCGGGGATACCGGGACCTTTGTCGATGAAGGTCAGGCGCAGGCCGGATTTGGCCTCGCTGACCGGCTCGATGAACACCTCACCACCCTTGCCGTAGATCAGCGTGTTGCGGGCGATCTCGCTGGCCGCCGTGACCAGCTTGGTCTGGTCGACGAGGCCGAACTTGAGTTGGAGTGCCGCCTGCCGGACGGCGGTGCGAACCAGAACGATATCCTCCGGGGTTTGAATCGGCAGATTGCCAGAAACCACAGGATTCCCCATGCGGGGGAGTTCATACATTTGCGTCATGCGGCTCCTCCCCCTGGTCGTCTTCCTCAACCACCGCGAAGCTGCTTGCGTCGATCTCGCGCCGCAGAATCTCCATGCCGCGCTCGACGGTCAGGGCGGTGCGGATGCCAGGCAGCGAAAGCCCAAGCTCCACCAGCGTGATCGCCACGGCGGGACGCATCCCGGTCACCACGGTCTGCGCGTCCAGAATGCGCGACATCGACGCGATGTTGCCCAGCATGCGCCCGATGAACGAGTCCACCACATCCAGCGCCGAAATATCGATCAAGACGCCCCGGGAGCCATAGGTGATGATGCGCTCCGTCAGGTCCTCCTGGAGATTCAGCGCCAGACGGTCATGCATGTCCACCTGCACCGTGATGAGGAGAAAATCTCCCATACGCAGAATTGGAATGTGTTCCATAGGAGGTCTCCTTTCCCTGCGGGTCTACTTCTGTTGGGTGCGCTTGATGAGTGCGTGACCGGAGCGAACGAGCGCCATCTTGAAGGCGTCCGCCAGAGTCGCCTTGGTGGCAACATCGCCGAGATCGACTCCGAGATGCACGATGGTCTGCGCGATCTGCGGGCGGATGCCGGAGATAATGCACTCTGCCCCCATCAGGCGGGCAGCGGTAATGGTCTTCAGCAGATGCTGCGCCGTCAGCGTGTCTACGGTGGGTACACCGGTGATGTCGATGATGGCTACCTCAGCCCCTGTCTCGACGATGCGCTCCAGCAGCGACTCCATGATGGTCTGGGTCCGGGAACTGTCGAGTGTGCCGATGATGGGGAGGGCAAGCACACCATCCCAGAGCTTGACCACCGGCGTTGAAAGTTCGAGCATCTCGTGCTGCTGGCGCTGGATGACTGTCTCACGCATCTTCAGATGGGCCTCGGTGACGAAGAGACCAAGACGATCCAGAAGCAGAGTCGCCGACCAGATCTCCTCGATCTGCGTGTTCGCATCCGCGATGGAGGAGCGGATCAAGGCGAATAGCACCTGCTTGAACGAGAACACGAACATCGCCGTGTCCGTTGGGCTCAGCCCGACCTGCGCCCGCACAGCGGTAATGCCGTCGAGAAAACGGCGAAGATCGCGAAAGCCCGGTGCGTCGAAGTCACCGACCGAACTGGTGGTTATGGCCTGCTGCAACAGTTGGATAAACTCGTGCGACTGCGCGCGCAACTCCGACTCGGAGATGACCGCGCTGATGTTCCCCTTTCCTTTCTGCTCGGCCAGCCAGTTTTCCAGCAGTTCAGACTCGTATTTACGAAGAAGACTCGGCAGTTCGACGGTAGATGACATGTGGCCCCTTATAACAATCGGCTCTTGAAGATGAGTGTTTATAACACGATGACAGATGGGCAAACCGCCCGAAGGTCCACATTTCGGCGGAGTTACGGCGCCTGGGCCGGACCGATCGTGGGCGACTTCGTGGGAGCAGCCAGGCCGAGATACCGTATCACGTTGTTACTGTTGAAGTTCGCGACCCAGATGTTCCCGGAGGCATCGACCGCAATGGAGAAGTTGCCCTCAATCGGGCCATCGGGAGCGAAGCCGCTGGAGGGTGAAAGGACAGCGCCCGGCGTGCTGGTCTGCGATCCGGCCAGTTCGCTGATTCCGATGGCGTGGAAGTTGGCGATCCAAACATTGCCAATCCCGTCAATCGCAACCGCCTGCGGACGGAAGATGCCGCCGCCGGTATAGGTCGACGAGATGACGGCACCGGCGCTCGATACCTGGCTGATGGTGTTGCCCAGATAGTTGGTCACCCAGATGTAGCCGCGCTGATCGATGGCAAGCCCCGACGCCGAGTCGCAGCACTTCACCACCAAGGGATTTGTGCCATCGGGGTTGATACGGGTGATGGTGTAGTCGCTTTGGTTGGTGGTCCAGACGTTGTGGTTTGCATCGATCGCCAGCGCAGTCGGAAACGAAGTCGACGCGCTCTGGTAGCCGCTTGGTCCGGAGAGCCCCGCACCGGTGGCGGAGAGGTGGGTCAGCGTGGAGTTGCCGTAGTCCGCGACCCAGACGCTGCCGTCTGTGTCGACCGCGGTGTAGACGGGATAGGCCATGCCGTTGCCGCTGAAGTTGGCGGTGGTGGCACCATCGGCGGAGATCTTCGTGACGGATCCGCTGAAGACATCGTTGGGGATCCAGGCGTTGTTCGCCTGGTCCACAGCGAGTCCATATGAGGCGCTGAGTCCCGGTCCGGTGACACCCGTCGCGAAGACCGGAGCGCCCAGCGCCGTGAACTGCGAAGCGACGACGCCGTAGTAGTTTGCGACCCAGACGTTGCCGTTGGTCATGATGCCCAGCGTGCTGGAGCCGCTGAGGCCACCGCCGGAGAGCACACTGAAGAGCGTCCAGTCGGGCGGCGTCGAGGTCAGGGCCGGGGTGTACGCGGTGCTGTTGCGCGAAAGCACATAAAGCGCCGATGGATTCGCCGCGGGGTGCTGCACGATGGACATGGCCGCGTCGAGCGTATTGGTCGGAGAACCGCCTGCGGCCGAGAAAAACTGGAGGCATGCTGCGTTCGAGACCGCGCAGGTGTTCAGCAGGTTCGCGAGCGAGTTGATGCGGGCCGTCACCGAGCTGGCGTTGGCCGGATAGGTCGTTCCGGGGCTGGCTCCAGTTGTCGTGTTCACCAGACTGGCCGCGATGAGAAACGCGTTGGCAAGGCCGGTCGTATTGGTTGCGGTGGCACCGATCTGTCCGCCGGCAGCCAGGAACTGCGCCAGTGGCCAGGCGGCCGCGACCGTTGTGACCTCGTTCAGCGTGACGCTTGTGGGAACGGCGTTGCAGGAGCCAAGCGCAGAGAGGAACGCAAAGGGGGCGTTCGTGGCCGTGGCGGTCGTACCGCCGGTTGCAACGAGATAGACCTGTGTCGTCGCCACCGGGCAGCTATATCCGGAAGGGATCGTGAACGAACCCGAGGAGTCCGTGAGGATCGCCGATGCGATCAGGTTGCCAGCTGCGATGCCGTTGCCGGTCGTTCCCGCAGCATAGAACTGAACGCTCGCTCCGCTGACGGGCGCGCCGCCTGCCAGCACCTTACCCGTAATGCTCGGGCCGGAGTAGGTGCCAGTGATGGGCGTACTGCTCGCCTTGGAGATCGTGATCGCGACGGCATTCGACGTCCTGGCCGTATAGCTCGCATCCCCCGCGTAGGCCGCCGTCACGAAATGCACACCCGCACTTAAGGTAGAGAGCGTGAGGGTCGCGACACCCGAGCTGAGGGCACCGGTGCCAATTGTCGTGCCCCCATCCACGAAGGTGACGGAGCCCGGTGCCGTGGAAGGCGTGAGGGTCGCCGTAAAGGTGACGTTCGTGCCCGCGACGGCGGTCGTTGCATTCGCGGTCAGGACAAGCGTCGTGGGGTTGATGGTGACCGTGACCGAAACCGCAGAAGAGGTGCTGGTCGCGTAGTTTGTGTCGCCACCGTAGACCGCGGTGACGCTGTGGGAACCGTTCGCGAGCGTCGAAACGGAAAGGCTCGCATTCCCTGAGGCGAGCGTGCTCGTCCCAAGCGGGGTTGAGCCATCGTAGAAGGTGACCGAACCCGTCGCGGACGAGGGTGCCAGCGTTGCCGTAAAGATGACCGCCGTGCCTGAGAAGGCGGTCGGCGACGAGACAGAGAGCGAAGTGGTGGTGGCAAGCGCGGTTCCGGTGATGGTCAGCGCGTTGGACGTGCTGCCCGCGTAGATGCCGGCGCCAGCGTACTTCGCAGTCAGCGTGTGGTCGCCCACGGAGAGCGTCGAGATCGGAAGGGTCGCGACCCCGCCGGTCAGCGTCCCCGTTCCAAGCACCGTGGTGCCATCGTAGAAGGTAACCGTCCCCGTCGCGGCCGATGGGCTGACCGTCGCCGTTAGCGTAATCGAAGAGCCGAGCGGAGTCGTCGCGGAGGAGGACCGAAGGACCGTCGTCGTAGGCACTGCGGACACGGTCACCGTAATCGTTGCAGAGCTGCTCCCCGCGTAAGGGGTCGCACCTCCATAGACAGCCGTCACGGCGTGCGTCCCCAATGCGAGCGATGTGGTTGAGAACGTCGCACCCCCCGCAGTCAGCGTCCCCGTGCCGAGGAGGTTGACACCATCGTAGAAGGTGACCGTGCCCGACGCGGCGGATGGACTGACCGTCGCGGTAAAGCTAACCGCTGAGCCAACCATCGCGGTGGTCGACGAGACAGAGAGCGTGGTGCTTGTCAGGATGGTAGAAACCACGATGGAGGTCGCGGTGGAGGTACTCCCGTTGTACGTCGATCCCGATCCCGAGTAGGTCGCAGTGATGGAGTGAGAACCGACGGCAAGACTCGAGGTCGAGAACGTCGCAACTCCGGCGCTCAGGTTCCCGGTACCGAGCGTCGTCGTGCCGTCATAGAACGTGACGTTACCGGTGGCGGCGGATGGACTGACTGTCGCCGTGAAGGTAACGGACGTCCCGCTTGCAACTGTCGTGGCGCTACTGGTCAGGGTCGTGGTGGTGTTCGTCGGGGGGGTAACCACGATGCTGCCAGCCCCTCCGCCGCAACCAGCAAGAAACGCCGCACTGAGCAGCAGGAAGGAGAGGACGGGGATAGCGCTGAGAATCTTCACGGAGCTAGAGAATAGCAAACCGGGGTTACTGACGATACGGCTGGGTGAAGACGGCGAGGTCGGTATAAGCGATAAAACTCCGCAGGGATTCGGTCAGCTTCTGCCGCGCGACATCCGGCGCGGTGGTCGTATCGAGCGTCTCGGCACGGAGCAGGATGGGAATGGGACGCTGCGGACTGCGGTTCAAGAACGCACCCGGGTCCGGCTTGCTGTACACAAAGCCGAAGTGCGGCAGCGCGCTCGAAAACTCACCGCAGGCGGTTCCGTTGCACAGCGTCGTAGCCTCGAGGTACTGGGTGGCGCCGTCGTTGAAGAAAGAGCCGCTGAAGGCAATGGGGGAACCCGCGCTCGGCAGCGTCAACTGACCGTGCCAGAGGGGATCTTCGCCGCGCGCCGTGTGGCAGATGAGCGTATCGTGCGGACCAAGGATGGGCGAAACGGCGATCTGAATCCGCACTCCGCCGGCATCCGGGGTGTACTCGCCCCACTGATAGAGAATCACGCCACCGCTCAGGGTATCGGCCCACGTGCGGGTCAACTGGTAGTTGCCCACCCGCGCCGGGAACGACGCCGGCGTCGCGTCCGTGATGGATGCCGGAACAGGTGCCATCATCGCGCGTGCCAGAGGAATCCCCATGAAGACGATGAGGACGGCGACCGCTGCCGCACGCAGGTAGAAGCTGCGCGGCGTCGTCGTGAAGGGGGCGCCGGCTGCAGGCGGAAGCGTCAGCGACGTGACCCGACCGGCCCGCCGCATCGCGAGCAGGAGAAGCATCGTCCCAATGAGGAAGAGGGCTCCGCCGATGTAGTAATCCGCCATCTCGCCATGGTTCTGGAGGCGCGGAAAATGCAGCGCGATGATGTAGTAAATGACCAGCGTGCATAGACGGACGAAGTTGAACAGGTATCCAAGCAGAACCGCCGCGGCAACCATCAGGACGTGCGGCAGCAGGCGGAAACGGTAGAGATACCCCGCAACCAGCGAGATCAGCCCCATCGTGACCGCGCCGCGGATGCCGTTGCAGCCCGGCGCGATGAACATGCCGAACTCCGGCGTAAACATCAGGCTGAGTTGGTCGGGCGTCAGCGGCTGCCCAAGCGCGATCGCGAAGGCCCGCGCCACATGCGCGGAGGCATGCTGCAACGGCAGGTCGACCAGCACGTTGAAGACGTGCGGAACAGGGTTCACAAGCCAAAGCAGAAAAAGAGGGAATAGTGAGGCGCGGTAGAGTTTGGTGCCGCCGAACAGGAGGACCATCGCAGAGCCGTAGGCGAAGGCCACCATGGCATGGGGAGGAATTACGACGGACCACTGCGGCGAAAAGACAAAGATCAGAATCGTACTCTGGCGCACCAGTACCGTCGCAGCCGTGACAACCAGCAGCACAAGCCCCCACCAGGTGCCCTCAAGCTCCCAGCCAAGGGATCTCCAGACACGCAGGATGAGGAGGAAGCTGACTAGCGGCACGACCATGCCGATGGACTTGAGTGCATCTCCCAGCCAAAGGTCACGAAGAGCCATGACCGTCGACCAGACGCAGACAATGCCTGAAAGAGCAAGAAAAGATGCTATCCCCGCGGCCTGGAACGGGGATAGCACAGGTTTGATGGCTCTCCGGGTAAGGGAGTCCGACGCGGACATGGTGGACATACGAAATCCGTTCAATATCTTCCGTGCGGTGAAGCCAGATCGAAACTACGTCGCCGCAATATTCCTGGCCGATTCATTGCGGCAGAACGAAGTTACTTGTTCTTGGAAGCGCGATAAGCACGGAAACGGTCGCGAGCGGAGATTGCCGCCGCACCGGCCGAGCCAACGAGGGCGAGAATGATGGTTGGATTTTCAGGCGACTGGACACACCCACCCTGAGCATGCAGAGGAAGCGAAACGCACAGAAGCAGGGCTGAGAGGAGCAGGAGATAGGACTTCTTCATTCGGGCCTCATGGTCTTAAAAGATTCGGAGCTAAGTCTTGCTGAGCCGGGGGACATTCGTGCGTACCGGAGAAGCGGTTCTTTTTCATCCCACACCTGAAACACTCAGATGCTCGGGAACCCCGCTTCAGCCTATAGAGCAAATTTACACCGTCTAAGGTGAAATTGGGGAAAGAAATTGATTGTTCCCTTTTTCGTACTTTGGATGTAAGACAACCCAAAGAGGTTGCCCCATGTGGAATCGGTTCAGATGCCGTGTCCGTAACTGCCTTAAAACACGACAAGGCTAAGGATGCGTCGCGAGCCACCGCTCCAGTTCGGGCCTCTGGACGGCACGGCGGCGGATGCAGTCATTGATGCTGTCGATGGACTTGGCCAGTGTCCGCTCGGCAGCTTCAACATGGTGCGTCGCAAAGAAAGACGTTACCTCGTCCCGCTGCTGGACGGAGCAGAAGCTTCCCGCAGCCGCCACCACACGCACCCCAGAGTTGGTCGTGAACTGCGCGCTCACCGCCGGCCAATGTTGCTGTATGTACTGCCAGGCAATCTCGCGGGTCTTCTGCTGCTGTAGCAGTGAGGAGAAGAGAATCCACGAATCCTGGTTTCGCACCTTGCCGGACGAAGCATACTCCAATGTCCGCACGACCAGCAGCGGATCCTGAAACTTCGCCAGCGTCGTGAGCGCATCGGACTTCAGTCCCGGGTCCGTGGCGTTCTCGGCAACGTCCTGCAGCTTGTCGTAGAGAGCAGAATCGCCGTTCCGCGCCGCGACCACAACGGCGGCATCGGTCAGCGCCGGATCGAGCGGCTTCTTTCCGGCGAAGACCTCCTCGGTCAGAGTCCTCGCATCCGCAAGGATGCTTTTGTCTCCCGACACACCCAGGATGGAGAAAAGAATGGTCCGCCTAGCCTGGGTGTTGTACGGCTCCGAACGGCTAGGCTTGCCGAGCGACCGGTACACCGGTCCGAACTCGCGCAGCAGAAGCGCATCGAGATGCGCCTCCGTCTCCGGCGTGCCAGCCGTGCCCTCGATGGACTCCGTCTTCAGCAGCGCACTCTCGAGAACCGGAGCCGAGGGATCCGCCTTGAACGCAAAGGCCAGATCCAGGAAGTCGCCAACGCTTCCCTGTCCCGCGCGCATCAGGGCATATTGGTCGCCCAGCAGACCGATCCGCTCCGGCGCCGAGAGACTTGCCTCAGCGCCTGCGGTGATCGCCTTCAACTGCCCAGCAGGATAGACCGTCCGGTAGTAACCATGGTCTCCCGCATTCGCATAGAAGAACGGCGCCCCGTCCGGCACGGCCAGTTTATCCGGCGACGGGGTCAAGGGCGAGGAGATCACCGCGCACTTCTGCGTCTTCTTCTGCCCCTTCAGGCAGACCGGAATATTCCAGGCCGGAAGACGGCCAGCCACAGGCAACTCGCGCTGTGCCGAATCGAGGTAAAAGCGGCTCTGCGTCACGTTCAAGTCCTGGCCGATCGTCAGCAAGGGCACACCCGGCTGCGCCACGAAGCTCGCCATAATCTTGTCCACCGGCTGGTGCGACGTGCTGGTCTGGGCGTTCCAGAAGTCCTCCGCCGTGGCATTGCCATAGAGATGCGCCGCCAGATAGTTGTGTACGCCCTTGCGGAAGACCTCCTCGCCCAGATAGTTCTCGACCATCCCGATCACCGCGCCGCCCTTGCCGTACGTAATTCCGTCGAAGAGTTCGTTGATCTGGTCGGTTGTCTCCGTGTCCTTCGCGAGAATAGGGTGGGTCGTAGGCTGCGCGTCGAGGTTGAGCGTACTGTCGAGCGTCTTGGCATCGTCTTCCTGGAACAGCCACTCGGGATGCCACTTGGCGATCGGCTTGGTGGACATCCACGTCGCGAACCCTTCGTTCAGCCACAGATTGTCCCACCACTGCATCGTTACCATGTCGCCGAACCACTGGTGCGCCATCTCGTGCGCAACCACCAGTGCGACCCGCTTCTTTGCGTCGGTGCTCGCGGCCTTATCGACGAGCAGATCCGTCTCGCGATAGGTGATACAGCCAAAGTTCTCCATCGCACCCGCTTCGAAGTCCGGCAGGCCGATCAGATCGAGCTTCTGCATGGGGTACTTGATGCCGAAGTACTTGTCGTAATAGGTCAGGATGTATTCAGCAGCTTCAAGGGCGAAGCCGGTGTACCCGATCTTGTCCGGTGTACTGCACACTCGGATGGGCACACCATCGGCCTTCCCGGACGTGCACTGAAAGTCGCCCACCTGGAATGCGACGAGGTACGTGGACATCTTCGGCGTCGTCCCGAAGGCGAGGGTATGCTTCCCCGGTCCGGCGGGCGTGTCGGACAGCATGGGCCCATTGGCGATCACGGTGTCACCCGCATCTACCGTCAGCGACACGTCGAAGGTCGCCTTGTACGCCGGCTCATCGAAGCTGGGAAACGCCCGCCGCGCATCGGTCGGTTCGAACTGGGTCACCGCATAGTTGCGGGCCTTGGTCTTCGAAAGATAGAAACCGCGCAGCTTGTCGTTCAGGATGCCGTTGTAGGCAATCTGCAGATGAACCTGCCCTGCGGGGAGCGGCTGCGCAAAGGTGAAGGTCGCCTGATCCTTCGGCACGTCGTAACTGACCGTCGCGGTCTGGCCCCCTGCGGTGACGGAGAGGATCTGGATCTCGGCCGAGTTGAGTGTGATGGTCTTCGATGGCGTATCGAGCGTCAGGTCGATCGTTTCTGTGCCGGAGAAGGTGGCAGCCTTCAGATCTGGCGTGAGCGCAAGCTTGTAGTGCTCCGGATGCACACCGGTGGGAAGCCGCTGAGCATCGGCTGAGGAGGCAAACAGAGTTGCGGCGAACAAAACGGAGGCGCGGAGATACATGGTCGTTTCCTTCAAGAGCGGTGCGCTCCTGGCAAATGCTTACGGTTGAGGTGCCGGTGCGGACGGAGCGATGATCTGCTTCGAAATATTGAAGTGATAGATGTCGATCAGGTTCTTGCGATACACATCCATGGGAGGCAGAAGAGCCTCGGCGCGCATGCGGTCGAGCGCTCCAGGGTCCTCAACGGCGTACATCGCCATCTCCCCGTTTACCAGCTTGAACTGTGAGCCGTAGCGCTGGGGCTGGCCATGCGCGATCAGATCCTTGTCGATCACCAGCGCCAGCGCCGACCCGTCGATACGCTTCGAATCGGCGAGCGCCTCCAGTTGCGGCAGAAGCGTCCTCTGCCATGCATGATCGGCGGTGTGGGTCAGGATCAGCATCGCGGCGTTCGAGGCCTCGATACCGACCAGGTTGATGGTCGGCCAGCCATTCTTCTCGAAGATTCCCTTGAGTTCGTCGGTGAGGCTTTTGTCGATCTCGGCGAGATTGAGGGCAATCTGGGGCTGCTTGGACCCCTCGCCCGGAGCACGATGCATCCCACGGGCGTCCTGGTCATGGTCTCGCATGGACAAAAGCTCAGCACGCAGCGCGGCGTTGGTGCCGGGACCGTTGCGTTCCACCAGCATGTCGCGGCGGCGCTTCAGATCGGCCTGCCAGTCGGACGGACCAGCGGCCGACTGAGCGGCGGCAACCGGAGGAAGAGGGTTCGCAGTCAGTACGGGGGAGGGCGCAAGAAGCAGGAAAAGACCGAAGATCATGGCTTCCAGTCTATCGCCTAGGCTGAATGGAGGCGACCGTAACACGCGCCGGAAACTGCTCCGCGATCGTACACTCCGGAATCGCGGCCTCGCACGCCATCCGCTGCCAGTCTTCCATCGTAAACGCCCGCCGGATGGAGATCAGTCCGTCGGAGAGGATGACCGGATGCCACGGAGCGATGCGGCCCAACAAGCCGAACAGACGATAGGGGTTCGGGTGACGATGTAGATCGTTGACAAACCAGCCAAGCCGCGCCGTCGACTCCATCCACGCCAGAAAACGGACCACATCGGACTCCGGCAGATGGTGCGTGAAGTGCGCGCTGAGAATCACGTCGGGCTTTACCGGCGGCTGGTAGTCGAAGACGTTCGAGGCGACGTAGTCAATTGGGGGCGTGGGTTGCCGGAACTCTCGCGCAGCCTGAATCGCCCACGGATTCAGGTCGACCCCGGTCAACTCCACGGCAAGCTTCCTCCGCCGCGCCCAACCCGCAATCCGCCGCAGCATCGAGCCGTCTCCGCAGGCGACATCGAGGATGCGAAGCGGCCCCGCATGGTCAGCCGCGACGTCATCGAGAAAGGCAAGGGTAGGCCGATGCGCCAGGACGATACGGCTGACCGAATCCAGGTCGTGAAGACAACGCCGGTATTCCGGATAGGTGGCGAGGGAGTCCATCTCCTCGTCGAGGTCCGCACGGTGCGTAAAATCATGGCCCATACGCCCAGACTACGCCAAGCCTACGCTCCGGGGTTGGGTGGCCAGTGCCAATGGTGCAGATCGTCCGACCACGCAATCCCCAGCGACGCATGGTTGTCGAAGCCTCCGCGAGGGTCAGTCTCCGGATACCGCGATCCATGAAAGAACAGCAGAGCCTTCCCCACCGAGGGCTCATGCCGCAGATCCAGCACGAACGCAGCCGTCAGCCTGCCCTGCGCCCAAGGCCAGCGCTTCTGATCGAGAAAGAACGTCGGCTCGTCCCTCCAATGCTGGAGGTCTGCAGAGCGCTTCACTCCTATGCCATTGGGCGGCGCATGAAACAGCACATACTCGTTGCGATCGACGATCACGCACGGGTTCTCGCCGGCGTCGGTTCGCCCCTCCGGGGTCCACGTCTCCAGATCCGGCGAGGACGAGATACTGATGCCGTTCTGCTTATAGAAGCACCACCACTTCCCTGGCTTATCCTTGTCCGCCAGCAGGTACGGGTCGATCATCCGGCCCATCTGATCCTGCGCCACCTTCGGCCCCTTGACGCGAATGAGATAAGGCAGGCCCCAGTGCTCGAGATCGCGCGTACTCATCGTCCAGATCCTTGAGTCCTGGTTGCCATACTTCTCTCCGTGCGGCCGTGGATAGGTCTGGAAGCAAAGAATGAAGTGCGGGCCATCCTGCACGATGTCTCCTGGCGAACCAAAGTCGAGGTTCTTGCTCCGCAGCGTCAGCAGAACCGGCTTCGTCCACATCCGAAGATCGCGGCTCTCCGACTGCGCGACATAGGAGTACGCGATGCCGTTCGGCTCCGTGATCACAAGGGTAAAGAAGAGGTAGAACGTGCCTTGCCAATAGAAGGCCGCAGGATCACGGTATGCATGCGTTGCGTCGCCCGCAAATAGCACCGGAGTCTTCAACAGGGAGAGGTTCAAAGGCGATGGCTTGGGCAGAACAGCAAAAGCAGCGGCGGTTTGCAGGAAGTCGCGACGACTTGGCATATCTCATTCTCAAGAAAGAAACAACGCTGCCCAACTCTACCTGACGAAGCGTACTACGCCTTTACCAGCGAAGCCGCCCTTTCGGAGTGCCCGGAGATCTCGCCCGCCTTGATCTCCGCATACCCCGCCGCACCCAGCAGCGCGCAGGTATCGTCCAGAATAATCCGGACTGGCATCGCCTCCAGCAGGGTCGACATCCGCCCCTTGTCCAGAAAGGCCTGCATAAAGACGCCATTCTCCATCGTCTTCAGAATCTTCGGCGCGATGCCTCCGCCCATATACATTCCGCCCATCGCCAGAATCTTGAGCGCGACATTCCCGACCTCGGCTCCATAGCAGCCCGCGAAGATCTTGAGCGTCTCCGCGCACAGCTCGGACGAACCATCTTCCCCGCACTGACCGATGACCGCGTTCGGATCTTCGTGCTGCATCCGCTCCGCGAGCCAGGCCGGCTCCTCCATCCTCTGGTCGTCCTTCAGGAACGCATAGATGTTCTTGATCCCGATGCCCGAAACAACCCGCTCGGTGGACACCCGCCCCTTCAGGGTGCGCCGCAGATACTGGAGCAACGCGATCTCCTGGTCGGTGCGCGCGGCGAAGTCGACATGTCCGCCCTCGGAGGGAATCGGCGTGTGCTTCTTATCGCCGTCCCACACCAGAAGCGCCTCTCCAAGGCCGGTGCCTGCCGAGACCAGCCCGCGATGCCCCACCGCAGCCGGATCCGACTGGTGCAGGGTATAGATCGCTTCGGGAGCCAGTTCGGGGATGCCGTAGCCGTTGGCCTCGAGATCGTTGATCAAGAAGATGTGCTCAATCGAAAGGGATTTCTGCAGGTCGCGCGCGTCCAGGGTCCACGGCAGGTTTGTCAGCTTCAACCGTCCGTTGCGTACTGGCCCCGGGCATCCGAAGCAAGCTGCCTGGACGTCCTTACGTGCCGCGGAATCGTCCTTGAAGAAGTCGTTGACGATCTCGTCGAGCGAGGCAAACTCATTCGCCGGATACTTATGGTCGCGCGTCGGCGTCAGCCTGCCGTTCTCAAACTGGTACAGAGCCAGGTGGACCTTGGTACCGCCGATATCGCCTGCGAGAATCATGCTTTTGCTTGCTCCCTGTGGTGTGGAGGCTACGGTCACGACAACAACCGGTTGTTTCGCTCAACTATGAGAGGTTTAGAGTACCGGTTCCATCGACCGCCGGGGGAAGTTTCGCAGCCGCAGCCGTATCCAGCAGCAAGGTCAGCTTCCCGGAAGCAGGACGGATGATCTGCGAGGGATAGGTATCCGGCTGGTATGGCCCGGTCAGCACCGCAGCCAGAACATCGGTCTTGGCTGCGCCCTCAATCAGGAACGCCACCTTCCTCCCCTGGTTGATCACCGGCCAGGTCAGCGTAATGCGCCACGTATCCTTCTGCGGCACGTGGTTCGCGATCACGATGCGCGAGAGCTCATCCAGGCCCTCTGTATGCGGGAACAGCGAAGCTGTATGGCCGTCGTCGCCCATGCCCAGCAGGATCAGGTCGAACGTGGGAGTCTCCGCGCCTTCCAGCCGAAACGCAATCCGAATCTGCGACTCATACCGCGACGCCGCTACCTCCGGTTCGAGCTCGCCTTCCATCCGGTGAATCTGCTCCGCCGGCAGCGGCACATGGCTCAGCAGAGCCTCGTTCGTCATCTTGTAATTGGAGTCCGCATCCGTCGGCGGAACGCAGCGCTCGTCCACCCAGAACAGGTCGATCTTGGCCCACGGCACCTCGCTCAGGAACGGTTCAGCCGCCAGCAGCTTGAACATATTCTTCGGCGTGGAGCCACCTGAGATCGCAATGCGGGCGCGCCCACGATTGGTCACGGCCTCATTGGCGGTGTCGGCAAACAGCTTCGCGGCGGCCTCGGCGGTTGCGGCGGCGGTCGAGAATACGGTGTAGATGGCGGTGACGGCGCGTGGCATACGGTGCTCTCCGAATATCGTTTCCGGGCGAATCCCCCGCCCTGCCTTTTAGACCTAAAGTCTTGCTGAATCAGGGCTTGCGCCTGGACCTGCATGCTGCACCCTTTTTGGTGCAGCCACTCTCAAAAAGCGAAGGCCACGTCCGATGGATTCCAGACGTGGCCCTCCGGGTTGGCTAGAGCTTGCGCCACTTCCGTCCGTCCTTGCGCAGCAGAGCGTCCGAGGCATCCGGCCCCCATGTGCCTGCGGCGTAGTTCGGGAAGTCCTTCATCGGGTTTTTCGCCCAGTTCTCGAGGATCGGGGTGATCAGCGACCAGGTCGCCTCCACACCGTCGCGGTGCGCAAACAGCGTCGCATCGCCGAGCATGGCATCCAACAAAAGACGCTCATAACCGTTGTTCGACGAGGGACCAAACGCATCCGCGTAGCTGAAGTCCATGTCCACTGCGGCGATATCCATCGACGGCCCCGGCACCTTCGCGCCGAAGCGCAGGGTAATGCCGTCGTCCGGCTGGATGCGCATCGAGATGAAGTTCGGCTCGATGTGATCCGACTTACCCTCTTTGTTCTTGAACAGCCGCAGTGGCGGCTGCTTGAACATGATCGTCACTTCCGTGATGCGCTTCGTCATGCGCTTGCCCGCACGGATGTAGAACGGAACGCCAGCCCAGCGCCAGTTCTCGATCTCCAGCTTCAGCGCCGCATACGTCTCGGTCTGCGACTCCGGATTCACGCGATCTTCCTGGCGGTAGCCGAGGATGTCCTTGCCGTTGATATTGGCCGGACCATACTGGCCGCGCACCGTGTTCTCCGGGGCGATCGGCTGGATCGCACGCCAGACCTTAACCTTCTCGGCGCGCACAGCGGAAGCCTCGAACGAAACCGGCGGCTCCATCGCGATGAAGCTGAGAACCTCCATCACGTGGTTCTGGATGACATCGCGCAGCAGGCCTGCCTGCTCGTAGAACGGTCCACGGCCTTCGATACCGATGGCCTCGGCCGCCGTGATCTCGATGTGATCGATGTAGTTGCGGTTCCAGACGTTCTCGAAGATCGAGTTCGCGAAACGGAAGACGAGGATGTTCTGCACCGTCTCCTTGCCGAGATAGTGGTCGATACGGAAGACCTGGTCTTCGGAGAAGACCTTGTTGACTTCATCGTTGAGAGCGCGTGCGCTTTCCAGATCGTGCCCGAAGGGCTTCTCGACGATGGTGCGGACCCAGGTGGCGCGCTGTCCGGGCTTGCACGGCTCAGGCTTCGCCATGCCGTTCTCACCCAAATACTTGATGATGTCGGAGAAATACTCAGGCGCGGTGGCCAGGTAGAACAGGCGGTTGCCCTTGGTTCCGAACTTCTCGTCAATCTCTGCCAGGTAGTCCTTCAGACGCTCGTAGCCGCCGGCATCGTCGAAGTTCATGGCAAAATAACTCACCTTGGAAACAAAGGGGGCAAGCTTGGCCTCAGCCTGGTCGACGCCGCCTCCAGCGATGATGCCATCCTGCATGTCAGGGGCAAAGCTGGATTCGAGCGAGCGGCGGGCGACGCCAACAACCGCGATCTCGGAGGGCAGAAGGCCGCCCTGCTCAAGATGGTAGAGTGCGGGCAGAAGCTTGCGCTTGGTCAGATCGCCTGAGGCGCCGAAGATGACGACGACGCAGGGGTCGGGCTTGCGCTCGGAGCCGGTTGTGGGCTCGGCGCAGGGTGTTACGTGAATTTCCGTGTTGGTCATGACGCTGTTTCCTCGTGATACTGCTGAATGTTTAGAGCGTGCTGCGAGGCAATTCGATTCCGGTTTTGGGCAGGCGGGATCATGCACCCCGCCTGCTCCGTCAGGACTTAAGACTTCTTCACCGCGTGTCCGCCGAACTCATTCCGCATTACGGCGAGCATACGGTCGGTGAAGTTGTTCTCTTCGCGCGAGCGCACGCGGCGCAGCAACGACTCCGTGATTACCGGTGCCGACACGTTCAGATCGATCGCCTCGAACACCGTCCAGCGGCCTTCGCCGGAGTCCGGCACGAACGCCTCGAGACCGTCCAGGTTGATGTTCTTACGCAGCGCATCGGTGGTCAGATCCAGCAACCACGAACGCACCACCGAACCCTTCTGCCAGATGGACGCAATCTGGAGCAGGTCCAGGTCAAGCACCTTCTTGGCCTTCAGAATCGAGAAGCCCTCGGCATACGCCTGCATCAGGCCATACTCGATACCGTTGTGGACCATCTTGACGAAGTGTCCCGCACCGGACGGCCCAACGCGGCCCCAGCCCTCATCCTTACCCGGAGCCAGTGTCTCGAAGATCGGACGCAGGCTCTCAACCACCTCTTTGTCGCCACCGATCATCATCGAATAGCCTTCGCTGATGCCCCAGATACCGCCCGACGTACCGCAGTCCACGAAGCCGAAGCCCTCGGGAACCAGTTCGTCATGCCGGCGCTGCGTGTCCTTGTAGTTCGAATTGCCGCCATCGATGAAGATATCGCCCTTCTGCATCAGCGGCTTCAGCTTGGCAATCGTCTGGTCGACGGGATCGCCCGACGGCACCATGATCCAGATCGCGCGGGGAGCGCTCAGGTTCGCCACGAGGTCTTCAAGGCTGTCCACGCCGAGCGAGCCGGCAGCGGTGAGCTTGGCGGTGGCCTCCTTCGAGAAGTCGAAGCCGACAACCTTGTGTCCGGCGCGGCGGAGACGCTCCGCCATGTTGCCGCCCATCTTGCCAAGTCCAATAATTCCGAGTTCCATGATTTGTCTTTCCTTTGCGCGGAAGGCCGCGATGTCTGTGATTTCTCGATTTCGAGTTAGAACGCCACTTAAAGAGTAATTGCTAAGCGTGTCAATGGGACGTTGCGATTGCATGAAGACGTAAAACGATTGACTGCCACGGCGAAAGCCTATGGCCCCCATTGGGGAACGATTGCTTCATTTTGGAAAGTCTGCCCCGAGCGTCGTCTCTTCCCAAGCGGCGATGTCGGCTTCCACACTTTTGATCTTGGCCCGGTAACGCTCCAGCGCGAGTCTGCCCAGAAGAAGGTGCCGCGGAGGTTCGGCGGCCGACGCAGCCGCGACCATGGCTTCGATCGCCTTCTGCGGATCGCCCGCCTGCTTGCCGCCCTGCGTCTGGAAGTACTCGCGGGTCTTGCCAGCGGTCTCGGCGTAATCGGGGATCTGCACCGCCGCCTCGACGCCGGAGCGGCCCAGAAAGTCCGTGCGAAACGGTCCCGGCTCGACGATCGTCACGTGAATCCCCAGCGGAGCCAGCTCCAGACCGAGCGCCTCGGACATCCCTTCCACCGCAAACTTGGTGGCGTTGTACATGCTCCACCCTGGCAGCCCGATCAGGCCGCCGATCGACGATAGATTGAGGATATTGCCCGATCTGCGTGCGCGAAACTGCGGCAGCAGCGCCTTGGTCACATGGATCAGCCCGAAGACGTTGGTCGCGAACATCGGCTGAAGCTCGTCGTCCGAGACCTCCTCAAACGCGCCCGTCACGCCATACCCGGCGTTGTTGACCAGAACATCCACATGGCCGAAGCGCGCGAGCGCCTGCTCCACGGCAAAGGCGATCTGCTCCGGCTTCGTAACGTCCAGTTCCAGCGCAAGAAGGTTCGGAGCAGCGAGATCGGCGAGCACCTCAGGCTTGCGCGCCGTGGCAACCACCTTCGCGCCGAGGATGAGGAGATGCTGCGTAAGGAGCCGGCCGAACCCGGTGGAGGCTCCGGTGATGAACCAGACTTTACCCTGTTGCGCGTTGCTCATGGGAGGTTGATCGCTTTCGGATTGGCTTAAGGATGGAGTTCGCGGACGCCGTCTTCACCGGCAATCAGCGCGAAGGCTGCCATGTTCAGGAAGAGGCCGTGCTCCACGACGCCGACGATGGAACGAATCTGTGCCGCCAGCCTTTCGGGATCGGGGATCTCGCCGCACGCACAGTCGAGGATGTAGTTCCCCTCGTCCGTCATGCGAATGTTGCCTTCTTTGGTGTGCCGCAGCTTGCCTTCGAGACCAATTGCCGCCAGCTTCCGAACCACCAGGGGCATCGCCATCTGGATGACCTCGATCGGCAAAGGAAACCTGCCTAAATGCTCGACGATCTTGGTCGAATCCGCCACCACGATGAACTTCTTCGCAGCGCTCGCCACGATCTTCTCGCGAAGCAGAGCCCCGCCGCCGCCCTTGATCAGCGCCAGTCCGGGAGCAACTTCATCGGCTCCATCAATATAAAGGTCCAGCTCCGGAAGCTCCGGGAGGGTCGTCACGGGGATGCCCAGAGACGCCGCCAGCTTGTGGCTCGACTCCGAGGATGCCACACAGCTGATCTTCAGACCGCCCCTCACCCGCTCGCCGAGCGCATGGATGAACTGCACGGAGGTGGTTCCGGTGCCGAGTCCGACGGCCATGCCCTCTTCGACAAATTCGGCGGCGCGCAGGCCGACGAGCTTCTTCGCTTCATCTTGCGTCATGGCTTAGTCCTGGTCGTCCCAGTATTCTTCGGGGTCCGGTGGGACGGAATCTTCATAGGTGGGCTGGAGAACGGTATCGCGCTCGGGGGCCTTGGTGCCCTCAATCAGCGGGCGAACCATCTCTTTTTCGCTGGTGACCATATGCTGCTCCGTGCGGCAGAGGGTGGAAAGCTCCTCAAACCGTGAAACGTTTCCGTTTGACTCAAAGGACGAAGGGACGGGGCTCAATGCCCCGTCCCTTCTCTTTACTTCTTGACCAGCTTCTTGGCCGCTTCAACCACAGCCGAAGCCGAGATTCCCAGCTTGTCCTGCACCAGAGGTGCCGGCGCCGAGGCGCCGAAGCGATCCAGACCGATCGCGATGCCGTCGCGTCCGATGTACTTCCACCAGCCCATCGTGGCACCGGCTTCGAGCGAGATCTTCGGCACACCGTGCGGGAAGATCGACATCTTGTACTCCTCCGTTTGCTCCTCGAAGATCTTGAAGCTGGGCATCGAGACGACGGTCGCCAGAATCCCGGCTTCCTTCAGCTCCAACGCCGCCTTCATGATCATCGCGACTTCGGAACCAGCCGCAACGAGGATCACGTCCGTGCCGAAGTTCTCCAGCACATACGCGCCCTTCGAGGTTCCCTCGAACACCTTGTACTTCTCGGCGTCGAGAACCGGCAGATCCTGACGCGAAAGCGCCATGAACGAAGGCGACTTGCGGGCCAGCGCGAGGTGCCAGACAGCGGCGGTCTCGTTCGCGTCCGCAGGGCGGAAGTCAGTAAGCTGAGGGATCGCGCGCAAGCTCATCAGGTGCTCGATGGGCTGGTGCGTGGGGCCATCTTCGCCGAGACCGATCGAATCGTGCGTGAAGATATAGAGCGAGTGAGACGACTCCAACGCGCCCATGCGGAGCGCCGAACGGCAGTAGTCAGAGAAGGTGAAGAAGGTGGAGCCGAACGGAATCAGTCCGCCGTGCGACGCCATACCGTTCACAGCGGCCATCATGCCGAACTCGCGCACGCCGAAGAAGACGTTGCGGCCCTTGGGATCGACGTGGAAGCTCGGCGAATCCTTGAAGATGGTCTTGGTCGAAGCGGTCAGATCGGCCGCGCCGCCAAACAGCTCGGGAACGATCTTCGCCACGGCGTTCAGGATGACCTGGCCGGCGTTGCGGGTTGCGATGCCCTTCTCGGTCGGGAAGACGGGAATCGCCTTCTCCCATCCTTCAGCCAGCTTGCCTTCGAAGGTGCGGGTGTACTGCTCGCCCAGCTCGGGGTAGGCCTTCGAGAACGCCTCGAACTTCTCCTGCCACTCGGCCTGAGCCTTCTTGCCCTTCTCCACCGCCTCGAGCCAGTGCTTGCCAGCCTCTTCCGGGACGTAGAAGTTCTTGTCCTCCGGGAAGCCGAGGTTCTTCTTGGTCGCCTTGGTGGCTTCCGGTCCGAGCGCTTCGCCATGCACCTTGTTCGTACCGGCCTTCGGGCTGCCGTAACCGATCACCGTCCGCACGCGGATCAGCGAGGGCTTGGTCGTCTCGGCCTTGGCCTTCAGAATCGCGGACTCGATCGCCTCGAGGTCGTTGCCGTCGTCCACCATCTGCACATGCCAGTGATACGCCTCAAAGCGTTTGGTCACGTCTTCGGTGTAGCTCAGGTCGGTGGGTCCGTCGAGCGAGATCAGGTTATCGTCGTACAGCACGATCAGCTTGCCCAGATTCAGGGTTCCGGCCAGCGAGCAGGACTCGTGCGAGATGCCTTCCATCAGGTCGCCGTCGCCGCACAGGACGTAGGTGTAGTGATCAACCGGCGTGTGGTTCTCGTGGTTATAGGTGGCGGCCAGGTGCTTTTCGGCAATCGCGAGACCGACGGCCATGCCGAGACCCTGTCCCAGCGGGCCGGTCGTGACTTCGACGCCGGGGGTTTCGCCGTACTCCGGGTGCCCGGGGGTGTGCGATCCCCACTGCCGGAACGCAGCCAGTTGCGAGATCGGCAGATCGTAACCCGTGAGGTGCAGCACGCCATAGAGCAGCGCCGAAGCGTGTCCGTTCGACAACACAAAACGGTCGCGGTCGGACCAAAGCGGCTCCGTCGGGTTGTACTTCATAATCTTGTGGTACAGCAGGTAGGCGATGGGCGCGCAGCCGAGGGGGGCTCCGGGGTGGCCGGACTTGGCCGCTTCCACGGCGTCGACGGCTAGAAAGCGGAGCGTGTTGATGGCAAGCTGTGCGAGTTCTGGGCTGGTATCGCTCATTGTTTCCTCTGATCCTCTTCTCGTGTTCTCTTTGTGAGTTCTCTGTTCCCGGCAATAACGCGTTGATCCAGTGTACTAGCCGAGGCGGAATTCAGGAACGCAGCCCGAATCCGTTCTGTGAAAGTTTAGCTGGCCACCGAAGGAAGGCCAGCCGCATCGCAGAGGACCTCGCCCCTAAATCGTAGCGGGAACCTTCACCTCGATCCCACCGTCGCTGGGAGTCACCTGCGACGGCGCGGGATCGTCGATCAGCGCGCTCGGCGCCACGATCGCCACATCGTAGTTCCGCCCCAACCACCGGTTTTCGGCCGGGTACTCCAGCGTGAAAGTAATCGTACCGCTCTCATCCTTCGCGGTCGGGATGTCCGCCTGGTAAAAGGCCTTGCCAATCTGCACGGAATCCAGGTGCTCCACCGTCGCCCAGTTGTCCTTCGACCAGGTCACCCGGAACTTCGAGTGATCCGCAATTCTGAGCGTCTGCCCCGCCGGGAGCGTCGTCAAAATGCGACTCGTCCGGAAGATCTCCACCCCGCTCTTGAACTTGCGGTCCGCGGCAAGCTTTGCGTACCGCTCCTCGACGACCGAAATATTGTCGAAGACCTTGTGATCCGCCACCGACCGCAGCAGCTTCAGATACTCCGCGTGGCACCACACCAGTGGCTGCGCCGACCCTGCCGAATACCCCAGGAACATCCCCTCTTCCGGGAGATCCGCATGATCCCAGACCTGCTCCGGCATCATGCCGCCGTAGGACGCAAACTTCTCAAACGCCGTGATGAAGCTCTTGACGTCCTTCCCGGCGGCAAGCTCGTAGTGGGCTCGTTCGCCGCCCAGCAGAGGCCACGCCCTTCCCTGTCCCCATCCGTCGTACGGCCCGCCGTCCTTTTTCTGGCCGTATCCATCATGGTTGTAGCGGCGCCAGCAGACGCCATTGGGAGTCTCGATCTTCAACGTCGCGTCGATCACCTTCAGGGTATCGATCATCAGCGGGTCATCCGCACGGCGAATGCCATACCGCACCAGCTCCAGGAAGCCGCCGTCCACCACCTCGCGCGCCTCGAAGACCGACTTCTCTTCGGGGCCGCGGTTTGCAATGCGAATCGTTCCCACGGGGATCGAATCGTTATGGAACGGCTCGCCCGGGGCGGGCGGCGTAATCCGGATATAGTGCCTCTTCACCTCCGGCAGCAGCACACCGTCCGAGGTCGTCGTCCACTCATCCAGATGGGACTCGATCCAGTCTGCATACGCCTCCAGCGAGTCCGCCACATCGGTCGCATCGTGCGCCCGCGAGATATCCGCCGCGCACACCAGCCCGGCGATCACCGCAGCCAGCGTCGAAGGCGAGTACCCTGCATTCTCCTCCCAGCGTTCCTGCTGCGTCACCGGAGCGTACCGGCAGAGGAATGAGGCCGCCGCTTCGACAAACGGGAAGACATCGAAGTTCCCCAGACCATCCACCTTCCAGAGCCGCCAGGCCAGGATGATTGGGAAAGCGACCTCATCGAGCTGAATCCCCGACCAGTAGGGCGTTCCATCGATCCAGAAGTTCTGGGCAAATCCGCCGTCCGCATGCTGCGTACAAGCCAGATAGACCAGTGCCCGCCGCGCGGTATCGATGCGGCCGCAGGCCAGCAAAGCGGTTGCAGACTGCACCATGTCCCGCGTCCACACCAGGTGGTACCCGCCCAGGTCGTCATCCGACTTCGAAGCCCCCCAGGGCACCGAGGCCGAAGCGATAAACGCGCCCGAATACGTCTTGTCCTCGTGCGTCAACACCATGTTGTGCGAGATCCGCATCAAACGTCCGCCGTCGGTCGAGGACGCAGCCAGCCTCAGAGGTGCCTCCGCACGATGCCATTGCTCGATAAACCTTTTGCAATGAAGCGCATAGGGGGTCGAAAGCGTCTGCATCATCCCCGCCAGCGCAGCATGATGACCGTCGCCGAGTGCAATCGCGATGGTGAACTGCTGGTTGTGGCAGCACTCGATCTCGCCCATGACCGCCAGGTTGCCGTTCAGCGCCTGGCCGAACTGCCACGTCATCTTGCCATTCTTCTGCAGGTCCTGGAAGCCGTCCGACGACCCGACAAAGCCGCACGAGGTCCGCGAAAAGCCGCAATCTGCCCCAAATGCCAGCGAGACGTTGTTCTTCCACGCCAGCAGAGCCCTTTGGCCCGCGACCTGGATCGACCGCGCCGAGTTCCCATGGCCGCCTCCATCCAGATGCGGCGCGAGCAGCGCATAGCACTTCAGCGTAGCCAGCACCTCGGGCGAAGCCTCGATCTTCACATTTACCAGCACCACTGGATGATGCGGATCCGAGATGAACTCCTTCGTCACCTTGTACAGGCCGCCTGGAGCCGTGGCCGTCACCCGCACGGCCGTGGCGTCGGGATCGATGTAGTTGAAGTCATAGCGGAAGTCGCGCTTCTCCTCGTGGACGAAGGTTCTCTCGTCGGTGAAAAGCAGTTCCATGTCGCGCGTCTGCGGCTTATCGATCGTCGGGAAGTAGATTTCATTCAGGGTGCCGTGGGACGTGGTGAGCCAGACCCGGCTGGATGCCGCATAGGCCGTAATGACGGCGTTCTTGCGGCTCGAGGTCCAGCGTGGTTCCAGCCCAGGACCGCCAAAAGCAGGTCCGTCATCGTCAAGCCAGTGGTATGCGGAGACAAGGTCGCTCATTTTCCTCATTAGAACGCAAAAGCGGGCAAAGGATACAACAGTCCATTGAAATCATCAGGCTACGATATGATGCGAAGGCCGGGATCATTGATGCGGAAGCATTTGGTGCGCGGGCTGCATCGCGCCAGTGCCGGACGGCATCGAACCAGAGGTAACCCGCCGGAACGCGAAGAGCCGGCCCAAACCAGGATTTTGACTCACGAGGAGATTTTCATGGCATTCGAACTTCCCGCACTGCCCTACGACTACACCGCGCTTGAGCCGACCATCGACGAAGCCACGATGAAGCTGCACCACGACAAGCACCACCAGACCTACGTGACCAACCTGAACGGCGCCGTCGAGAAGCACCCCGAGCTCGGCACGAAGACCCCGGAAGAGCTCGTCGCCGACCTCGCGTCGATCCCGGAGGACGTCCGTACAGTGGTCCGCAACAACGGTGGCGGCCACGTGAACCACACCATGTTCTGGGAGATCATGAAGCCGGGCGGCGGCGGAGCCCCCTCGGGCGACATCGCCGAGCAGATCACCGCCGACTTTGGCGACTTCGAAACGTTCAAGAAGACCTTTAACGAGACCACCGCGAAGCAGTTCGGCGCCGGCTGGGGCTGGCTGGTCTTCGAGGGCGGCAAGCTCAAGATCGTCACCACCCCCAACCAGGACACCCCTCTGTCCTCGGGCCTCTACCCTATCCTCGGCAACGACGTCTGGGAGCACGCCTACTACCTGAAGTATCAGAACAAGCGCCCCGACTACCTCGCCGCCTGGTGGAGCGTCGTCAACTGGGACGAGATCAACAAGCGCTTCGCCAAGGCCAAGAAGTAGTCTTCAAGCAGGCTGCAGGAATGGAATGGCCGTTTTGCGATCAGCGCAAAACGGCCATTCTCATTTATTGGCAGGCGCTCGGCACGAAGTTCATGGAGCGGATCGTGAGCGGCAGCGGTGTACCCTTCGCGAACGGTTCGGGGGGGCGTGAACTCAAGGATGTGATCCGCGCCCACGTAGACCTTTGTCTGGCTTCCTTCCTTGAGGATCACCGTACGCGCCAGCCCATTGCCGCTCTGTTTCCCCTGCCACACGCCGCCAAGCTGCGAAAACCCGAAATGAATGAACTTGCTGCCCTGCCACTGCTGGATCGCGGCAGCCGAGGGGCGCGGCTTCGAGAGTGCCACAGGCTTGTCCTGGGCAGGATGCTGTCCAACAGCGACGGAGGACACGACAGGCGCAAACAAGCTCGCATGGAGAAGTTTCTTGGAAGCATCATAGCCAGCGAGCGCGAACCCTGTCGCACCGAACAAAAGATCACTCCCGAAGGTGATTTTTCGTCCTCAACAATCCACATGAAGTCCACTTTGCTTAGCCCTTCGCCCCTTCGTCTCCAAGATGCCCACCTCGCAGCAGCCATCGCTGTCTCCATGTTCAGGAAACGCCGCCCTTTCGCGTTTTCAACCCCGGCAGGTGACAGGCATGGGGGCAAAGACGGTACACTCAACGCGTGAAAATGAAGATCCTGTTGACCGCTCTCCTGGCCACGGCGCTCGCCGCGCCCCTCGCCGCGCAGGGCACTAAAGCGTTCCTCGGCCGGTGGGACATCACGGTCACTCCCGCCACCGGCAAACCGTATCCGCAGTGGATCGAGCTGACAGATACAGGCGGCAGGATAGAAGGTCGCGTTCAGCCCCGGGGCGGCGCATGGCATCCCATCACCAGCGCTCACATGGAGTCAGGCAAACTGATCGTCACGGTCGGTGAGGCGAGCCCAGGTTCGCTACTCACCTGGGAGCTGACATCCACCAGCCCAGGCAAGCTGGCCGGCACGGAGATGCGCGGTGGGGTCGCCGGCCCCATGCTCGCCGGCCTGAAAGCCCCTTCGCTGGATCGTCCGGCGCCGGATAAGTGGACCAAACCCAGGGCACTCTTCGATGGCAAGGATCTCCAAGGCTGGGAGCCGATCGGCAACGTCGACAACAACAGATGGGTGGCGCGCGACGGCGAGCTGGTGAATGACAATCCCGAAGTCCCCGGTCAGCGAACCCACGGCGCTGCCAACATCATGACCACAGAAACGTTCCAGGATTTCAAACTGCATATCGAAGTGAACTGCCCGGAGGGTGGTAACAGCGGCATCTATCTTCGCGGCCGCTATGAGTTGCAGGTAGGCACCGAAGGCGGCAAACTGCCGTCGCATGAGATGGGAGCGATCTACAGCTACTTCCCGCCACCGGAGGGCGCCGAAAATGGTCTCGGGAGATGGACGACCTTCGACGTCACCCTCGTTGGCAGGCATGTGACGGTTCTGCGCGATGGCAAGATGTACCACGACAACGTCGAGATTCCCGGCCCAACCGGAGGTGCTCTCGACAGCAATGAGGCCGAGCCGGGACCGTTCTATCTGCAGGGCGATCACCACGGCGTCATCGCATACCGCAACATCACCATCTCCGTCCCGAAGAAGTAGCCGTCTGCTGCCAATTACGTTGGGTTGGCTGGCGGCAGAGGCTCTTCCGGGGGAGCGTCGTTCTTCACCAGTCCGCACGCGCGGCAAAAGTGGGAGAACGAGGTCTGTCGCGTCTGGCATCGGGGGCAGTTCTCAAATACCCGCAGGCCACAGTGCATGCAGAAGTTGCCGCTCACGTCCGAAGTATCGATGGGCCGCTCGCAAGCCGGGCAGATGCGTTTCGAAAGACGCATCTGCGCCATCTCATACCCGAGATCCTTGCGCCGATCCTCCTCCGGCCTCTGCTCCGCGGCCCTCTGTTTTTCAAGGTAGGTGCGCAGCGCGGCGATGGCGTAGTTGCCTCCCCAAACCGTCAGCGCAATGCCGACCAGGTAGCGGAAGTATCCACCGTAGCTTGGCAGATAAGGCACCAGCTCAAAGAAGAACGTGAACAGGGCGAAGAAGATGAAGCCCCACACAAAGGGCCATCTCGGTCCCTTGCGGCGCTTGAGAAAGAGCCATACGGCCAGCAGCAGAAGCGGCAGCGTAAGAAGAAGCCGCAGACCGAACACGCGCAGCTCCATGCGGGCCACTGCCCGGTCATATCCCCCTTGACCGGCAATCCTGATCTCTTCCAGGGTCTTTTCGTGCGCTGCTTTCTGCTGCTGCAGATCGGTCTGCTCCGACTCGAGCACCTCGACCTTCTTCTCCATCTCCCTCTGCGTCGCCTTCAAGGCATCGAGCGTGTGCGTGCGTGCCAGCACCTCGGCATTCTGGTCGTTCTGCTGTGTTGCCGAGCGTGTCGCTATCCACGCCTCGAAGCTCTCGTGCTCGCTGTTGTAGGCGTTTTGCGCATGCGAAAGTGCATCGTGCGCGCGTTGGGTGGCGTCACTGTTCGCCTCGAGTTGTTCATCGTCGGCCTTGATCTGAGCCCGCACCGGTCGAAGGCGGGTCTGATCCATAAACTGTTCCGCATCGACCGGCTTTTCCACCTTGGGCAGGTCTCCGACCACAAGAGCACCCAGGCCAATGAGGCACGAGGCAAACAGCAGCGCGATCACCCAAAGACCACGCTGGAACCACTTCTCCGACAACCGAACGCCCTTGCTGACCAATGCAGACTCCTTCAGAGATAGAGGATGAATCCGTGACGTAACCTATTTCGATGCAACACGATGAGCAGAGGAGGCCTCCTCAGAAGCCGATGCCCAAGGGAGCGAGTGTCATCTTCTGCAAGCGGCGATCACAGCAGACTTCTCAAACCGCACCTCGGGAGATAATCAGGTATGTTGAACATTCGCTCGGCGAGCAGCAACGACACCGATGATATCTGGCGGATCCTTGAGCCGGTCTTTCGGGCTGGCGAGACGTACACTCTTCCGACAGACATCACCCGTGACGAGGCGACTGCCTACTGGTTCGCGGCCGGCAATCGTGTTTTCGTCGCAGAGGAAGATGGCCACGTGCTCGGCACCTACTACCTTCGCGCCAACCAGCGTGGCGGCGGTTCACACGTCTGCAATTGCGGCTACATGACCGCAGCGCATGCCACAGGCAGAGGCGTCGCCAGGACGATGTGTCTCCACTCGATGGAGCAGGCAAGGAAAGCTGGCTTCCGAGCGATGCAATTCAACTTCGTGGTCAGTACAAACGAGCGAGCGGTGAAGCTGTGGCAGAGCCTCAATTTTGAGATCGTCGGCCGGCTTCAAGCGGCGTTTCAGCACCCCTCCCAGGGCTTCGTCGATGCTTTGGTGATGTTCGCCCCGTTGTGACAGACGGCGAGATGCCCCTATTTCCGGGAAGCGAATCGGCCGGCACCTGAGGTTGCATGCAACACGTCTCAGGCATTCGTCCCTGGCGTTTGATGAGCGGCGCACATATCATGTGCCTCTAAGCAAGAGGCACATGTTTTAGGAACTCCACCTGGAAGCAACGGGATCAAATCATCATGATGAAAAAGAAACAGATCGAGATGGTAGCCGCGGCGGAAGATTCGTCTTCGACCACTGAAGCGATGGAGTCGAACGCTCTCTTTACCCGGCGGGAGATGCTGGGATTGACCGGGATGGCCGGTTTCGCGGCATTGACCGGGATCGCGCCCGATGCCGTTGCGCAGCAGACCGCGCCGAAGAGGCCTCGTATCGCCTGTCTCGTCAGCTATTGGGGCCTTCCGACCTCCCATGCGGACTGGATCGTCAATAAGCTGCTGGACGGTTACTGGTGGCACGGCGCCCACACTCCCTCGCGCGTGGACGTCGTCTCGGTTTACATCCATCAGTTGGACACGAGCTTGCTGGGGCAGAAGGTATGCAAGGCGAAGAATATCCCCATCTTCAAGACAGTCGGGGAAGCTGTGACGCTTGGCGGCAAGGAACTCGCAGTGGATGGTGTGGTCATCGTCTGCGAACATGGCAATTATCCAACCGATCTCAAAGGGCACTGGCTCCTGCCCCGCTGGTGGATCTACCAGCAGGTCATCCGGGTCTTCGAGCAGAGCAAACGCTCGGTGCCCATCTTCAACGATAAGCACCTCTCCTACAACTGGGACGACGCCAAGTGGATGTTCGACAAGTCCCGCGAGTTGAACTTTCCCCTGACCGGGGGTTCTTCCATTCCGGCCTACTTCCGCAAGCCCGAGATCGAGCTCGCTCCCGATACGCCGATCAGGAACTCGATCGTGGTGGGAAGCTGCCCGGATGAGGGAGCCATGTCCCATTGTGTCGATGTGCTGCAGGCCTTTATGGATCGCCGCAAGGGTGGGGAGACAGGCATCAGGTCCGTACAGTCCATTCGAGGGCCTGAGACATGGAACTGGGTCGAACGCACACCCTGGGCGGCCAGCCTGCTGGAAGCGGTGCGGAAGAACTTCGATCTGAAGCCGGGATACTTTCAGGAGGGACGGCGATCCAACGTCTGTATCGTCGAGTACAACGATGGGACGCATGGAGCGGTCATTTCAGGCGAGGGTGTGGGCTGGACCTACGCTGGTGAGATTGCAGGCCAGAAAGAGCCGACGATCATCTCGATGCTTGGCTGGCCCGGCCCCATCTCGCAGTACCACGCGGCGAATGCCCACGAACACTGGATCACCGAGATGATGCTCACCCGCAAGGAGCCGTTCAATGCGGAGCGGCTGCTTCTGTCCACCGGAATCGTGAACCACTACATGGATTCGAACTGGGAGGATGGCCGTTACTCTGCCGTAGGCCGCCGCGTCGAGACGCCGTACATGAACATCAGCTACCACTCGACGCACGGGCCGCTGTTTGAGACGGGGCCGAGACCGCCGAATACACCCTACATGCGCGGATTCGAATCGTAGGCTGTGCGCGGGTTGGCGCGGAAGAAGTATGGGGATCGGATCACCGGAGGCTTACGATCAGTGTGCCACCGGTGGCCCATAGGATAAAAACCGATGTTCACCATCGATCGATGATCCGGACTTGATCGAAGATAACCGGATCCCGGTGCTCCAGGAATCATGGATAAGACGGCTATGGACATACTCTTGTTTACGCTGCCCGCACTGCTCGGGACGTTCAGCGGTGCGGCCTTGTGCGTTGTTTTCACACGCCGGGTGAAGCTTCTATGGGTTTTGTTCGCAGCTCTATATCTTGCCGCTGATACTTTGATCCTGATCTTTTCGCCGCGCCTGGAGCATGGACAGTGGAACTGGTCCTCGAAGATCTGTTCCCTGCTCTTCGCTTTGGTTGTCTTCTTCTTGTTCCGTCTCTCACGGGTGGAAGTCGGTCTGGTGCTTCCGAAGGACCAGCTTTCCTGGCGTTGGACGCTGATCTGTATCGTTGGCGCAGTGGCATTCGATGGAGTGCTGAACTATATCTTCCGTACACATCAAGCGCCGGGTCTTGAGACGATCGTCTACCAGGCGACCATGCCCGGCCTCAGTGAAGAGCTCACGTATCGCGGTATCAGTTTCGCGCTTATTCAGCGTGCATTTTCGGGCGCTCACGGTTGGTGGGCAAAGGCGGCTCCCGCTCTCATTCCCTCCCTTGTCTTCGGCCTGATCCATACGTACTCACCGAAGAACGGATTTTCTTACCATGAGTGGAGCGGGTTTCTGTTTTCACTGACGCTTGGACTCTGGTTCGCCTGGACTCGCCTGCGGAGCGGGAGTCTGTTGGGTCCCATCGTCGCGCACAATGCCGCAAACACAGCCGGGTGTCTCATCCGTGGACTACGCTAGCTATTGTCCTGTACTTGATCCTTAGACTCCAAGGTCACGCGCTGCCCACGCAGTTCCCTGAACCCGTGCCTGAATCTTGCTGAACGCAATGTCTCGAGCCGTGGAGATGTCGTCGGAAAAAGGAGCAAATCCGCAGTCGTCGGTGGTCCCGAGTTGCGCGATCGGAATGAAGGAAGCCGCCTCCAGCACGCGGTCACGAACCTGGGCCGGTGTTTCAATCTCCTGTTGGATAGGGTCGATCACCCCGATAAACACGAGATGGTTCGAACCGATGACCCGGCTGACCGCCGACAGAACGCGCTTCCTGTCCCTTTCGCTCGCCATTTGCAGGTAGAAGCGGCCAACATTCATCTGAAAGAGGTCCGGCAGAAGTTCCGCATAGTCGACGTCCGCACTGTGCGTGGAATCATGATCGCCTCCCGGACAGACATGAACCCCAATGCGCGACCGTTCTTCGGAGCTGAAGTTTTCCAGAACCCTGTTGTTGAGCGCAATGAAGCTTCGAAGCAGGTTCCCTGAGGGATCGAGCTTGAGTGACAACCTCGCCTCCGTGAAGTCGATCTGCACGCAGACCGCTCCAGCGTCGAGGGCTCCCCGTATGTCCGCTACAGCTTCCTGGATGAGGTCCGTCAGAAAAGCTTCGCGAGGATATCCCGGTATTCCATCGGCAGGGTACAGCAAGCTCATGGCAGATGCGGAGATGACCGCTTGTTTCATCGCAGACTTGGTGTATGCGCGGGCAGCCTGTAGATAGCTGGCTGCGTGTACACCGTATCGAAAGGGCGCCGCCGTAAGACGTGGCAACTGACGAACATGTCCGTCCGCGAAGGGGATCGTCAGCCCGTCAGGAGCGAGATTGTCGAGTCCCGCGAGAGGATAGGTCGCGAAGCTGGGTTTGGTCTGTTCGCCATCGGAGATGACCGGGGATCCGCTCTGCTCGAACAGCTCAATCGTATCGCGCAACGCTTCGGCGTATGCGCCCTGAAGCGCGGCCTCACTGATCTGACCCGTTTGAAAGCCGGCTATGGCATGAAGGAGCGAAACAGGACGCGGAATGCTGCCGATCGGTTCGGTGGGAATCGCCATGGCAGGAGTTTACCGTGGAAGGATTCGCCGAACATCCATCATAAGGTGGACTTCGTAGAGGGTCTTTTGGTCGCAACATCGCCAATGCGCTCAGCTACATCCGACTCCTTCCGACAAGCTGGTTTCTCGGCATTCGCCGGATGAACTTGCGAGAAGCGGCCCTCTCAGGACTCAACCGACGCGTATGTCTACCAAGCCTTGATGCGTGTCCACAGCACTCCAAGCGGAGGGTAGATTCCTCTGCACACGAAGATGGTGTAGCGCTCATTATCGCGGGAATACACAGAGTTCACCACTCCGGCAGCCTCGACCGAGCGAAAGTGCTCGCGGTCTCCACGGCCATCGCTGCCAAGAACGATCACACTCTGTCCGTCGTACTGACGAGGCCCCCAGAGCCAGTACGTTTGTGCGTTACTGATCGAGGCGGGCAGGCCGTAACGAGGACCAAAGAAGTCGATCGCTGCCGCCTGACCATAGTTGTTGGCGAAGATGGCGGTATGCGCCTGCTCTCGGGGCGGAAGCTGGTGAAAGATCTGCGCCGTTATCTGAGTCATCGCTTCCCAGCCAAACTCGTCGGAGAAATACTGCGGCAGGGGCCGCTCGGGCTCGTTTTCAAAGACCACCGGCGTGAAATCGTGCCAGAGGTGGTGGTAAGCAAGAAATCGCGGCGGAGACAAGATTGGCATCACCAGAGGCGCGAGCACGCATCCAGACACGACGAGGCAAATTGGGTAGACTGCTCGAAGCCAAAGGCGGCGTGCAGACAATCGCTCCAGAAGGACCGCTCCGCTTGCGAAGAGGATCGGGTAGACCGGCGAAACGTAATAGTTCTTCGCCTGGAGACCAAGGAGCAGCAGCATGACGAACAGCGCCGCCGTGCCGATGGGACGGATGGCCTTACCCTCCTTCGTGAAGAACCAACCGAGGCCAAGTATCCAGAGCGGAGCCAAAACAGGATTCATGATGCGTGCCTGATCCAGCAGGAAGGACACAGGTCCGCGAAGGATGCGAGCGTCGCTCAGCCTGGAATGGCTCTCGAACTCCAGGAACGGGAATCCGTGATGGACGAGCCATAGCAGGTTCGGAAGGAACAGCATCATGGCGAACGCAACCGCGATCGCAAGATACGGCGATCGAAGCCACTTCCTCTCTGGGTTGAGCAGGATCCCGCAGAGCAGACCAAGCAGAGGAAAGACGATGGAATATTTGTTTTCGAGGCCGATGCCCGCCAGCACTCCGATCCAGATCAGGTAGCGCGGCTGCTGGCGAAGCATGAGGCGTGACGCGGCCCAGAAGATACCGGTCCAGCACAAGGGCTCAAAGGCGTTCATCGTCAGCCAGTGTTGGAGGATGAGGTAGATCGGAACCGGAGCAATGGACAGGGCCGCGAGGAACTGGGCATAGCGCCCGCCACCCCAATCCTGCGCGATCCGTGCCGTCATCCATACGAGAAGGCCGCTTGCCAGCGCCGGTAAAAGTCTCAGGGCCAGCAGGGATGAACCAAGGGTATGCAGAACGAGCCAGGTGATCCACGCAATCAACGGAGGATGATCGACATACCCTGCTCCGAGGTGCCGTGCGCAGGCGATGTAATACAGCTCGTCGCGAAAGATCCCATAGCGACCGGCCGTCAGCAGATGAATGAGTACGACGACACAGACGATGGGCAGAACGACAGGCGCACTTGAGCCTCGTTTTTTCTCGAAACGCACGATCCCTCCGATACCCTCTGTACGTCACCTCATCAGGATTGGTTCCGGAGCATCCGCTTCAAGAGGTCGCCCACGCAAGAGCGTCGCACGTGCCTTCCACACGACAAAGCCCCATCCAGATGGATGGGGCTTTGTCTTCGTTGGGTCTATCTCTATTCCTGCGGTCCGCCCTGGCCCTTTTTGGGGCGGCGGTTGGCCTGAAGGATCTTCTTGCGCATACGGATCGACTTCGGCGTCACCTCGACCAGCTCGTCCTCGGCGATGAACTCGATCGACTGCTCGAGCGTCAGCACCTTGTACGGAACCAGGCGAACAGCGTCATCGGAACCCGAAGCACGCATGTTCGTGAGCTTCTTCTCGCGAACCGCATTGACGTCGAGATCGTTGTCGCGGGAGTGTTCGCCGACGAGCATGCCCTCGTAGACCTCGGCTCCATCGGGAAGGAAGAGGACGCCGCGCTCCTGGATCATGTCCAGTGCGTACATCGTCGTCGTCCCCTGACGGTCGGAGATCAAAGCGCCGGACTGGCGCTGCGGAATCTCGCCCTGGTAGGGGATATAGTCGCCGGAGATCGAGTTCATCACGATGGTTCCGCGGGTCTCGGTGAGCATTTCGTTGCGCAGACCGATCAGTCCGCGCGACGGAACCTTGAACTCCATGCGGACACGGCCTGAACCGTGGTTCCCCATCTTGACCATCTCGCCTTTTCTCGGTCCAAGGCGCTCGATGACCGTACCCACAAAGCTCTCGGGAATATCGATCGTGAGGATCTCGGAGGGCTCCATCAACTCGCCGTCGATGCGCTTGGTGACGATCTGCGGACGCGAGACCATGAGCTCGAAGCCTTCGCGGCGCATCATTTCGATGAGCACGGAAAGCTGGAGTTCACCACGGCCCAGGACCTTGAAGGTCTCCGGTGATCCGGTATCTTCAACGCGGATCGAAACGTTGGTCAGCAGCTCGCGGTCCAACCTCTCCTTGATATTGCGGCTGGTGACGTACTTGCCTTCGCGGCCGGCGAAGGGCGAGTTGTTCACCGAGAAGTTGATGGCGATGGTGGGCTCGTCGATCTTGATGAGCGGCAGCGGCTTGGGGTTCTCGACCGACGTGAAGCTCTCGCCGATGGTGATTCCCGGGACGCCGGCGATGGCCACGATATCGCCGGTGACCGTCTCCGTGATGTCAGTCCGCTTCAAGCCGTCGAAGGAGAAGAGCTTGGTGATCTTGACGGTTTCGAGCGAGCCGTTGATCTTCGAGACGGCAACTTCCTGGCCGGTCTTGAGCGTGCCGTTGAAGACGCGACCGATAGCGAGGCGTCCGAGGTAGTCGGAGTAGTCGAGGTTGGTCACCAGGATCTGAAGCGGACCTTCAGGATCGCCCGTTGAGACGGGGATCGTCGCGATGATGAGCTCGAAGAGGGGCTGGAGATCCGTGCCCGGCTGCGCGAGGTCCATCGTGGCCGTACCGGCCTTGCCGTTGGTGTAGATGATGGGGAACTCGAGAACGTCTTCGCTGGCGTCGAGGTCGATGAAGAGGTCATAAACCTCGTTGATGACTTCCTGGGGACGCGCGTCCGGACGATCGATCTTATTGATGACGAGAATCGGCGTGAGGCCTGCTTCAAGGGCCTTCGAGAGCACGTAACGCGTCTGCGGCAGGGGGCCTTCCGACGCATCGACGAGGAGGACGACGCCGTCGACCATCTTCAAGGCGCGCTCTACTTCTCCGCCGAAGTCGGCGTGGCCTGGGGTGTCGACGATGTTGATCTTCGAATTCTTGTAGTGGATCGCGGTGTTCTTCGCGAGAATGGTAATACCACGCTCTTTTTCGAGATCGTTGGAATCCATGACGCGGTCGGCGACGGATTCGTTGGTGCGGAACGTGCCGGACTGGCGGAGCATGGCGTCGACAAGCGTGGTCTTACCGTGATCGACGTGGGCGATGATGGCGATGTTGAAGATAGGGCTATTGCTCACTGCGGTTGGATGTCCTTTAGATGGGCGCTTGAGGGGAAAATGCGCGTCCCTCTTAGGATAGCAGGGTGGGGGTCCGTTCGACGCCCCCACCGTATTAACAGGGCATGGAAATGCGGTTTCACCGGATTTTTTCGGCGGCCGTAGTCTCCGGCGCAAGCACGAAAAGATCGTAGGAGAAGACAAGTTGCCGCCAGCGCTGGGGCAGGTCGAGGCGCTTGAACCGCAGTTTGCGCAGGTCGTAGATGGTGTACACGGTACCCTTGGCGCCCGGCTGCTGCGGGTAAAGACCGGCGACGGCTACGTTGGTCCAGTCGTCCGGTGTGTCATTCAGGACGAAAGCCTCTTGTTTCATCGGTTTGCCGTAACCGCCGAAGAGGGAGTGCATGCCCTTCGCTCCATAAAGGAACAGGTGCAGGGACTGCGTCTGTTCCGCATCCGCCATCTCCGCCACGAGATTGCCCAGATCGCGCTGATTCAGGGCGTTGTACCCCTTTTCGAGGTGTACATCGCCGAACTTAAAGAGGACGCGTGCGTTCGGGTTCGCCGCCTTGAGCGGCCTGTAGCGGGACAGAAAATGTTGCTTCATCAGCAGAGCGCGCTGGTGGTTGGCTTCGCTGTCTCCGCGCAGGTAGATGGCGCGGGATGCGACCAGTTCCTTCAGAAGATCGCTCGTCACGGCGGTTCCATCCGCGTTGACGGCATCCTGTAAGACGCTGATTTCGCTTGGCTTGGCAGCCAGGAGCCAGGTTTTCATGGGATCACCGGTCGCAAGCGCCAAGACCTCGGCGGCATGCGCCGCGGTGCGAGCCTCAGCAATGGCGGCAGTGGCGCGTGGCCCATTCTGTGTCTCGGCCATGGCATGCAGAAGAAATTCAGCGGCACCCAGAAATTCCTGGTCGACGCCCCACAGGTGCAGGCCTGGATTCGCCGCAGCGCAGTGGGCGGCCATCTCGTTCTCCTGCCGGATATTCAGAAACGCCATGTCCTCTGGATATCTCTGGACGTGTTCGGCCATACGGGCGGCGCGGTCCGGGGCGCGCAGAAGACCGTCTACATATTGCGTCGCGTAGGGCCCGGCCTCAACGACATAGGCGTCCGGGTGCATGAGATCGCAGAGCGCCGCCGCAAAGACCGGGATCTCTCGCGTGATGTGGTCCTCCCCCAGGAGAACGAAGCGGGATGACGCTACGGCCTGCGCCAGCAGGTCGGCGCCCGGCCCGGCGAGTTTCCCGTCAACGATGGTGAGTGGGGTGCGGGCGGCAAGAAGTGCCTCCTCGAAGGTCGGCTTCGGTTTTGCCGGGGCCTGTGCCACCGCGGAAAAGACAAGCACAGGCGTGCAGAACAACAGGGCGAACGTTTTCATGATCATGATTCGACGAGTTTACGCGATTGTTTTAAATACTTGACGGCGCACACTGTGTGCCGTACAGTGTGTTCAGCACAGTATGATCCATCCACCACAAAACGAGATGTTCGACTCGCTTCGGCTGGAGCTACGGCGGGGCTGCCTGGTCCTGGCGGTGCTGGTTCAGCTTCGGAAGGAGCATTACGGGTACACCCTGCGCAAGGCCCTTGCGGATGAAGGGCTGGCGATCGAGGAGAGTACGCTCTATCCCCTGCTGCGGCGGCTGGAGGCGCAAGGCTTGCTGACCAGCGAATGGCGCGAGGAGGAGAAGAGGAACAAGCGCTTCTACCGGCTCTCGGCTGGGGGCGAGGCGACGCTGACGGCTCTGCTGGCAGAGTGGACGGCGATCAACGATTCGGTGACGCGGATTCTGAAAGGACGGAATGACGATGGAGCTGCTTGATCGGTATTTACAGGTTGTAGGGCGGTTTCTGCCGGTGGAGACGAAGGCCGATACCCTGGCGGAGCTGCGCGCTCACTTGTTGGAAACGATGGACGACCGGGCGGAGACGATGGGCCGTCCGCTGACGGACGGCGAAGTGAGCGCGGTGCTGAAGGCGCATGGGAAACCGGAGGCCGTGGCAATGCGGTATCTGCCGCAGCGGTCGCTGATCGGGCCGACGGTGTTTCCGTTTTACATTTTCACGCTCCGGCGGGCTCTGCCGTTCGTGGCGGCGATCTATGCGTTGGCGCAGACTATGGCGCTGGTCTTTGGACCTGCGCCGCGGCATACGCTGGACTCCATCGGGGCGGCGATCCTGCAGTTCATCCCAGTGCTGCTGACGTTCTGGGCCGTGGTGACGCTGGTGTTCGCGCTGCTGGAGCGGGCTGGCAAGGCGATGCCCTGGGAGGACGACTGGGACCCCGCGAAGCTGCCGCGGGTCGAGAAGCACGTACCTGGTGAACAGGGGAAGAGCATGCCGGCGCGGGTCTTCGAACTGGTGATCCAAGTGGTAGCGGTGGCTTATTTCCTGATGGTGCCGTCTCATCCATTCCTCATCATTGGGCCGGGTGCGGCGATCATGCGCATGGCTCCGCTGACGGATACTTCGCGCTGGCTTTACACGGGGATTCTGGCGTTGATGGTGGCGCAGGTGGTGCTGCGATCCATCGGACTGCGACCGAGGGGGAGACAGACGGACGCGGCGCTGACGATCGGGGTGAAGGTGCTCTCGATCGCGACGATCGCACTGGCGATCGTGGTGAAGGTTTACTTTGTGCCGCGCGGTTCCGATCCGGATATGGCCTATCTGGTGGCTTTGACGAATCACTTCGTGAATATGGGGTTCCGGATCGTGCTCGCCCTCTCCTCGGTCGATTTGCTTTGGGAGATATGGAAGGCGGCTCGGCATGGGACACCGTTTCCGGTGGGCGCTGGGCGGGTTTCGCTGTGAATTGGTCAGGCCAATTTCAGCGATTTCCCTAGACGTCTTGGTAACTTGTGCCGATCTCACCACACAATTCGCAGTTTTGACACACCTCTAACCCTTTGCAAATAAACAACTTTGGTATTTGTGGGGTTTTGTGGTCGATTTTAGGGTTTTAGGGGTATTTCTTCGGGTTTCTTAGGCATTTACCGGCAGTTTTCGGGTCGGCACAACGTGGGGATTTGTCTGGAAAATGTGGACACGGGACGGTGTTTTGTCCATGTCTGTTTTTCTGGTCGATGCATGCCGAAAGCAGGACGGATTTTTATTCCTTCTCGAGAGCTGCGGGAGCCGGCACGCCGGAGGGCGCGGGTGGTGGCGGGGCGGGCGCCATGGGCAGGGCGTCGAGGGTGGCGAGGTTGGAGGTGAGGGCGGCCCAGTCCTTGGGGGTCTTCTGGTACCAGACGGGTTCGGGTCGAGTGCCGGCGTAGAAGTCTTTGAAGGACTGGTGGAGGTCGGGGGTGAGGGTGGTCTTGTCTTTGTTTTTGCGGAGTAGGTCGTCGAGGAGACGGGCGTAGGTGAGGTCGGCAAGGCGGTACTCTCCGAGGCGAGAAGGCTTGCCGGTATCGAGATCGATCTCGGCAAGGTCGGGTGCCTTCTGAACGCCGGCGAGGAGGTCGGGGGCGGAGGCGAGGGTGGCGTCGGGTTTGGGGGCGGCTACGGTGACCGGGAGAGGCGCTGCGGTAGCGGGCTGCGAGTTTGTAACGGTTTCAGGTGAGGGCGGTGTCGCCTGGCCGGACGCGGCGGCCTTGACGGCGGCGGGGTCGAGGGGCTGGGCCGGCTTCATGGGCAGCGCAGGTGTGGGGACGCCGGGAACCGAGGCTTGCGGAGGAATGACCTTGGCGAGGCTCAGTTTGTAGTTGTCGACGGTGGTGTTGATGCTCTTGAGATAGATGGCCTGGGTGTCGGCGTCGGGGAGTGAGAGCTTGAGGGCCTTGAGAGGGCCGATCTTGGGGAGGTGCTCCACGATGAAGCCGAGAAAGCGAGTGCCGAAGCCGGGGTGGATGTAGCCCTTGCCGTAGGTCTTTTCGAACTCCGTGTTGTGGAGGCGGTAGATGAACTTCTTCTTCTCATAGCCGGGGTTTTCAGCCTGTATCTCTTTCTTGTAGTGCTTGGCGGCGACGGCGGTCATGTTGGGGATGATGCTGGAGACTGCCTTGCGGTAGGTGGCGATGGCAAGGTCTTCGTGGGTCATGACGGAGTTCATGGGGACGCCGTAGGTTTCCTGGAAGGCGTTTTCAAGAAGAGTTTTCGATACCTGGAATCCGATGAAGTCGCGGTAGTTCTGTTGCGAGTAGCGGCCGTGCGCGACCTGGATGACGTCGAAGCCGAACTCGGTGCGGAGGTGGGCGACTTTGTCGTTGTCGTAGGTGACGATGTGGCCGAAAAGCTTGCGGTCTTTGGGGAATTCGTTGGCGGTGGCCAGGTTGACGGCGGGGTGGCCGTAGACGTCACCGCAGTAGTGGGCGAGGGCTCCGAGTGCAAAGGCGTACTCGTTGGGGTCTTTGGACTCGCGGATGAGCGAGGAGACGAAGTCGCCGGTGCGGACGTAGTGGAGAAGGTCGGAGTAGTAGGGGTTCCCGAAGGGGTAGTAGCCGATGTCCTGAATGACGGAGCCGCCGTAGGCGTAGGAGTGCGCGGTGACGATGTCGGCGTCGGTCATGTTCGGGAAGCGGGCCTTGAGCATGGGGACGATGGTGGTGAGCCAGGCCATGTCGACGACCTCTTCGTGGGAGAGGACGGAGTAGGCGGCTGCGGGTCGGGCGGGGATGAGGAGGAGCAGGAGCAACGCCATCAGGGAGCGAAGACGAGGGAGCGAACGAAGAACGGGCATGCGTGTGGGCTCTTTCTTGAGGACAACCGACGATGGTTGGATTCGGAAACCGGGCGCGGGGGTGGCTGGATTTTTTGTGGGCTGGGTGGAAAAGCGCATGGGAAAGGGTCCGGGGAGGCAGTGGCGTGACTTATACTCATGGAACTCTCATGCATCCAGCCATGTCACCCCAATTCGGGCAAGCCGCACTGAAGAACTATCTCCTGGACCATGCGTACGACGAGATGTTCCAAAACAGCGAGGCTTTGCGCTCGCACTATGAGCCACTGTTGGAACACTTTTCGGGGTTGCCGGCCAACGAGCTGCAGAGGCGGAAGCAGTCTGCCGACCTGAGCTTTCTGAACCAGGGGATCACCTTTACGGTATATGGGCGCGAGGAGGGTACGGAGAAGATCTTTCCGTACGACCTTCTGCCGAGGATCATTACCAGCGCGGAGTGGGCGACGGTGGAGCGGGGTCTGGCGCAGCGGATTACGGCGCTGAACCTGTTCCTGAAGGACATTTATAACGAGGGACGGATTCTGGACGACGGGATCGTGCCGCGTGAGGTGATCTATAGCTGCAAGCAGTTCCGGCGGCAGATGATTGGGCTGCAGGTGCCGCGGAATGTGTATATCGCGGTGTGCGGGACGGACCTGATCCGGTTGGAGAATGGCGAGTTCGTAGTGCTCGAGGATAACCTGCGGGTGCCGAGTGGCGTGAGCTATATGCTGACGAACCGGCGCGTGATGAAGAGGATCTTTCCTCAGCTCTTCCGCAGCTATAACGTGAGGCCGATCGAGCATTACACGCAGGTGTTGCTTTCGACGCTGCGATCGCTGGCTCCGGAGGGTCGGCCTGAGCCGAATATCGTGCTGCTGTCGCCGGGGGTGTTCAACTCGGCTTACTTCGAGCATGCGTACCTGGCCCGGCAGATGGGTATCGAGCTGGTGGAAGGGCGCGATCTGGTGACGCACGACAACGTTATCTATATGCGGACGACCAGCGGGCTGCGTCGGGTGGACGTGATCTACCGGCGCGTGGATGACGACTTTATCGATCCGCTGGCGTTTCGCGGGGACTCGATTCTTGGGGTGAGCGGGTTGTTCAATGCGTATCGCGCGGGCAATGTGACGCTGGCGAATGCGTTTGGGACGGGGGTGGCGGACGACAAGGCGCTGTATGCGTATGTGCCCGCAATCATCAAGTACTACCTCTCGGAAGAGCCGATTCTGAAGAATGTTGAGACGTATCTGATGTCGCGGCCAAAGGAGCGGGAGTACGCGCTGAAGAACCTGGACAAGCTGGTGGTGAAGGCTGTGGGTGAGAGCGGCGGGTACGGGATGCTGATTGGGCCGCAGTCGACCAAGGCGGAGCGGGAGGAGTTTGCGAGGAAGATCGAGGCGGATCCGCGGAACTATATTGCGCAGCCTACGATCTCGTTTTCGCGGGCTCCGTGTTTGATTGGGGATGAGTTGCAGCCGCGGCATGTGGACCTGCGGCCCTATGTGCTTTATGGGGACAAGGTGACGATTGTGCCGGGTGGGTTGACGCGGGTGGCGCTGAAGGATGGATCGCTGGTGGTGAACTCTTCGCAGGGTGGGGGGAGTAAGGATACGTGGGTTTTGAGTTCGTAGGCAGGTTCGAGGAGACGATTTGCTTTCACGCGTGGCGGATAGTTTGTACTGGATGAGCCGGTATCTGGAGCGGGCCGAGCATACGACGCGTCTGCTGGACGTGAACCTGAACCTGATGCTGGACGAGGGTGAATCTGCGGCCGAGTACCGGTGGCAGAGGGTGCTGCTCGCGCTGGGGAATCCGAAGGACGTCGAGTGGACGGGCGATCCGTATGCGCTGACGCGGCTGCTGACCTTCGACACGGAGTACAAGGCCTCGATCGTTTCGTGCATTATGTCGGCGCGCGAGAATGCGCGGCACGTGAGGGAGCAGATCTCCACCGAGCAGTGGCACAAGCTGAACAGCCTGTATCTGGAGGTGACGGGTCCGAAGCTGAAGGGGCAGCAGAACGCGACGGGGACAGAGACGCCGGTAGAGTTTCTGCAGCAGGTGATGGAGGCCGTCCACCAGTTTCAGGGTGTGAGCGACTCTACCATGAGCCATGGCGAGGGCTGGCAGTTTATTCAGGTGGGTCGCTACATTGAGCGGGCCTCGGCGACGGCGATGCTGCTGGAGGCGTACCACGAAGATTTGTGGCAGCTCAACGAGGCGATTACGACCGAAGGCAATGAGTACCTGGAGTGGATGGGGCTGCTGCGTTCGGCGACGGCGTTCGAGGCGTACTGCAAGGTGTATACGGCGGACCTGACGCCGGAGCGGATTCTAGAGTTTCTGCTGCTGGACGCGGAGTTTCCGCACTCGCTGCGGTTCTCGATCGACTCGCTGCAGCAGGCGCTGGTGGCGATCGACAAGGAGAGCGCGGTGACGCGGGCGGAGCCGCTGCGGAGGATCGCGGGCAGGCTGCAGGCTTCGCTGAGCTATTCGAGCGTGGACGAGATTCTGAGCGGAGACGTGATCGGGTATCTGCAGTCGATTCTGGTGCAGTTGCGGGAGATTCACGGAACGATCTACGAGATGTATGTGGACTACTCGATCCAGGCGGCGTTGGCGGGTTGATGAGAGAACAGGAGGGTGTCATGTACTACTCGATACGGCATTTGACGAAGTTCCTGTACTCGAACATGGTGAGCGAGAGCATGATGGAGACGCGGATGCATCCGCGGAGCGACCAGAACCAGCGCTGCCTGACGTTTCACCTGTCGGTGAGTCCGCGATGTCGCGTGTTCAGCTATCGGGATCATCTGTCGAACCATGTACACCACTTCGATATTCCTGGGCAGCATGGGCAATTGGTGATTGTGGCGGAGTCGCTTGTGGAGGTGCAACCTTCGGTGGCGATTCCCTGGTTCCTTGCTCCCGGAGCGTGGGAAGAGCTGGATGCGATGGTTGAGCAGGGCGACTACTGGGAGATGTTGTTTCCGAGCGAGTTTACGGAGCCTACGCCGGCGCTCGATGAACTGGCACAGCATTTCGATGTGCGGCGCAAGGACGATCCGCTGATGTGCCTGCATGAGCTGAACCGGCAGATCTATGAGTATTTCGACTATGTGCCGAAGTCGACGAAGGTGGATTCGCCGATCGACGTGGCGCTGAACAGCCGGAAGGGCGTGTGCCAGGACTTTGCGCATGTGATGCTGACGCTGGTGCGGTCGAAGCTGAGGATTCCGTGCCGGTATGTGAGCGGGTATCTTTTCCATGGCGGTGGGAATGACCGGAGCTCGCACTCGGCGACACATGCCTGGGTGGAAGCGCTGATTCCGCAACTGGGGTGGGTCGGGTTCGATCCGACGAACCATTTAGTGGCGGGAGACCGGCATATCCGGACGGCGATTGGACGGGATTATGCGGATGTTCCCCCGACGCACGGGATGTTCCGGGGACGGGCCAAGAGCGAGTTGAGCGTCGCGGTTCGGGTTACGCCCTCGGTCGGGACACCGTCGCTGGACCAGGAGATGCCGGTGCCGGAGGATTGGTCGATCCTGGTGGAGAAGGCACAGGCGTTGCCGGAACAGCCGCCACCGCCTTCGCGGCAGCAGCAGATGGCGCAACAGCAGCAACAGGTGGACTAGCTTCGAAGCCGGACCGAAGAGAGGCGAAGAGTTAAAAGCGGGATAGGAAAAGGCGACGGCCTGACCTATCCCGCTTTTGTTGCTCGCGTTCTATGGAGGCTATCGCAAACAAGAAGAGGCACCCCGATGGGGTGCCTCTTCTTGTTTTGCTGCGGTTTGAGGTTAGAACTGGATCTTTGCCCACAGGAACATCTGGCGACCTGCATCCTCGAGACCATTCTTACGATTGAGGAAGTTGCCGGTACCGATGTCAGTGACCCTTGAATCCAGATAACCGATATTGTTGTGGTTCGCGATGTTCTGCACCTCGGCGCGGAGAACCAGCTTGCCCCGCTCCAAGTGGAGATAGGACAGTCCGACACCCTTCTCGAGAGCCAGATCATTGTTCATGCTGCCCGGGTTGGAGTAGCTGTTGCGACCAATCTCCTGGCTCAGGTACTGGTTGTTTGGACCGTACGGGATGAGGAAGTGGACGTTCGACGGATTGACGACGACGAGATTGCCGACGGGACCGTTTACAGTGGCGAGATCGTAGTACGTTCCCGTGGTGCCGCCGACAAATGCGCCGTCGATGCCACCGCTTTCGAGAGGAGCGTTCTTGTTGCTGACAATCGCGCGGTCGTTCGTGGAGCTTCCGTCACCGTTGATATCGATCCCGTAGGTGCCGAAGTTCCCGTAGATACCGCTCTGGAAGCGGCTGGTTCCCGAGACGGTCCAGTGGCGAGTCAGAAGGCCGAGGGCCGCGTTGCCAATTGCATTGGTGGTGTGCAGGCCGACAGGCGACCACACGTAGGAGATGACTGCATAGTGGCGGTGATCATACGCCGAAGGACCGTAGTCCTGGCGACGACCGCCGGGTGCCAGGTTTGCGGTGTAGGAGGTGTCAGACCCATCAGGCGTGAAGATCTCCGAACCGTCGTCCAGGGTCTTGCTGTAGGTGTAGTTGGCGCGGATCTGGAAGCCGTGGGAGAAGAGGTGAGCGCCTTCAACCTGGAGGCTGTTGTAGTTCGAGTCCGCGAAGTTGCCACGGGCGACGATGGCACCGTAGTTGGGATTGAGACGCTTTCCGGTCAGTCCCGAGAAGTAGTTGTACTGCTGATTGGCGAAGAGCTTGTTCGAACGCGATCCCACGTAACGGATGGCGAGGAAGATGTTGGCCGGGAACTGGTGCTCGACACCCAGGTTGTACTGATAGGTGACGGGGTTGACCATGTTCGTGACCACGCTCGTCACCGATGAGGTGAGGGTGAGGTTGGCAGGAATGGTGGATACAAGGCTGGTTGCATTCGCGAGACCGGCACCCGTCGTGGAGGTGAGTGTTCCGGTAGGCGCGTTGGGGGCACTCTGCGCTGCATTGGTGACGAAGTTGCTGAAGTCGCTATCGTAGAAGATACCGAAGCCGCCACGGATGACCGACTTGCCGTCTGCGAACAAACCACCGGCATGGGGCGCGTAGGCAAAGCCGAAGCGAGGCGAGACGTTGTTCTTATCATTCTTGATTTTGTTGACCGTTGCGGTGGCGGGCTGTCCGACCGCTGTCGGGGCAACAAGAATTCCAAGAGGGTTGGTGGGATCGATACCGGGGTACTGCAGCGAGTTCTCCGGGTTGGTGAGGTAGTCGTAGCGGATGCCGATGTTGACGGTCAGGTCAGCATTCAGCTTGATGTCGTCCTGCGCGAAGAAGCCTGAGCGCCAGCCGTGCGGATCGATACGGGTCGGGCCAAAGGTCCTTGTCGCCGTTCCGGAAGGTCCAAGCTGGTTCTGGAGGAAGTTGCCCAGCGCGGAGATGTAGCTGACTCCATTTGCGTTCGTGCCGCCTTTGGCGAAGGTAAGGGTACCCTTGGCGTTCTGCGAGACAAGATCCTTCTCCAGCTGGCGTCCGATATCGAAGCCGATGCGGAGCGACTGACGTCCCTTCGTCCAGCCGACAGTGTCCTGGAGCTGATACAAGTCTTCGCCACGGCCCTGGGGGAAGTTCTGGTTCGGTCCCAAGGAGGGGAGCCCAGAGATGTTGATCGTCTGAAGGGCAAAGAGCGGGTTCGCCTGGGTCGCTGCGGTAGGAGCGAACGCAAAGCTCAGACGCGTCTCAGCTACACGGAACTCGTTGATGACGTTCGGTCCAAAGATGTGCGTCCAGTAGCCTGCTCCAAGCTCAGCGGGACCACCCTGCTGGGTATCGAAGCCCGCAAGTGCGGAACCGTTGTTCTGGAAGTCGGGGCTGAAGGAGGAGCGATCATGCAGGTAGCGGAAACCAACGCTGTCCTTCTCCCAGGGCTTGTAGTCGACCCGGTAGGTCCACTGGGTGTCGGGGTTGCTGGTGCTTGCATTCGGGCGCTGGAAGGTGTTGGTCGTGATGATGCAACCGGTGGTGGGGCAGCCGTTCTGGGGACCGACGTTGGTCGTGACCACGGTGCGGCCGGCAACCTGGTTGTAGGTCGTCAGATAGCTGCCATTGCTGAGGTACTGGCTCAGCAACGCAACCTGGGGACCGCCAATCTTCTGCAGCGTGGCATAACCAGATGCATCGGGGAGTTGAAGGAGGTTCGCGGTCTGGCTTCCGTAGTAGCGCTGCAGTTCAAGGCCACCGAAGACAAAGAGCTTATCTTTGAAGATCGGTCCGCCTGCGGTGAAGCCGTAGGTGTGGGTGTTGAAACGCGCCTTCGGGTTATCGGATCCGCGCTCCTGGCCACCAAGAGCATTGATACCCGAGCCCGCGTAACGCTCATAGACCGAACCATGGTAGGCGTTCGTTCCTTGCTTGGTGACGAGGTTGACGACCGCACCGCCGGCGCGACCGTATTCTGCGGACGCAGCACTCGTCAAGACGGCAACCGACTCGAAGGAGTCCGGGATGGTGGGCTGGAAGGCCTGACCGCCGATACCTACGTCGTTGATCTCCTGGCTGTCGAGGAGGAAGTTGTTGGCGCGGGGACGTGCACCGTTGACCTGAAGGCCCTGTCCGTTTGAAAAGCCGCTGTTGCTGACGACCTGAGCGCCGGGGACGGTCGTGGCCAGCTCATACGGGTTCAGCGAAAAGATAGGAAGCTTGGCGAGATCTGTAGAATTCACGAGACCGGTTAGCTGGCCGTTCTCGGTGTTGATCGAGATGGAGTCTGCTTCGACGCTGACCACATCGTTTGCTCCGCCGATGGAGAGCTTCATATCGTAGGTGGTGACCTGCGACGGCGAAACGATGACGTTTGCAGCCGAATAGCCTGCGAAGCCCGTCTGAGAGGCGGTCACGGTGTAGTTCTCTGGATCGAGAGCTTCAATGCGGTAGCTTCCATCGCCCTTGGTGGTGATGGTGCGGACGGCGCCGTCGGAGTTACCAACGATCTTTACGGTCGCGTTGGGGATAACGGCACCCGAAGAATCGCGAACGACACCAACGAGAATTCCCTTACTGGTCTGGCCATAGGCGCTTCCCGCGGAAAGCGCGAGAGCGGCTGTCAAAATGGCCACCGATGTAAATTTTCTAAAGTCCATGTCTTGTTGCTCCTAGTTATCGACTATCGCTTCTTTATTCCAGAGAACAGCTTTGGCAAGTCACTCTGACGGATTCAATGAAACGGTGGAGTGCAGCTCGGGAGCGCACACTGGAAGACTGAGAGCACGTTATGCGCCAAACCTGGAACTAAAAAAATATGGGGGTTTCGTAAGCTTTCGTTTGTTTTTCAGCGTCTATGCCACGCAAACATTCTATGAATTTCTGGATAAATCCACGTATTGCAATAATCCCCTTCGGATTGCTCTATGGAAATCGTTGAAAATAACATACCCCGCTGGGAGCGGGGTATGGGGGGAGGGCATCGTCTTTGAAAATGTGCGCCGAGGGTCTCAGAGATTGAGTTTTTTGAAGATGCGGTCTGGTATGTTGCGGATAACAAACATGATCGGTTGCCACTGGAACGGGACGTACAGGTTGTCCTTTTTCGCCGCGATGGCGCCGGCGATGGTTTTGGCGGTCTGATTGACGTCGGCGAACTTCTCCGCGCCCTTCATGGTGGCGGTCATCGCGGTCTTGATGGGGCCGGGCTTGATCGTCAGGACGGTGACGCCCTCGCGGTCGATGCGGTTGCGGAGGCCGGCGAGGAAGGCGGTGAGGCCGGCCTTCGACGATCCATATAAGTAGTTGGACTTGCGGCCACGGTCTCCGGCCACCGAGGAGATAACGGCAAGGACACCGGACTTGCGCTGGACGCAGTAGTTCGCGAGCCAGGTGAGGAGCGAGACCGGCGAGACGAAGTTGGTGTGGATGATCTGGGCGGCGGTGGCGAAGTCCTGCTCGGCGGCGGTCTGATCTCCGAGGATGCCGTGGGCGAGGTAGGCGATGTCCATACCGGCCAGCGAGTTGATGGCGTGGGCGAGGAGCGCGGGGTGTTGGTCGGTGTCGTCGAGGTCGGCGACGGCGGTGCCAATATAGGAGGCTCCGCGCACCTTGAGATCGGCGGCTACGGCGGCGAGCTTTTCCTCGTTGCGGGCGACGAGGAAGAGGGCTGCGCCCTCCGCGGCCCAGAGGCGGCAGGTGGCTTCGGCGATACCGGAGGTGGCTCCGAGGACGAGGATCTTCTTGGGGGTGGAGGTCTGGATCGCGGTACTCATAGGGTGGGGGTCTCTCCGGTGACGCGCTCCCAGTAGGAGGAGGTGAAGGCGGGGTCACGGTAGCGGGCGAAGTTCTGCCAGTTGGGGTAGAAGGCACGGAACTGCTCGGGGGTCATGCAGGCGTCCTTGGCGGAGTAGAGTCGGCCGCCGTAGTCGCGGGTCATGTCGCCGAGGCGCTGCATGAGGGGAAAACTGATGTTGTCCTTGATGGGGAAGTCGAGGGCGAACATGATGCCGGGGGTGGGGAAGCTCATCATGCCGAGCGATGGGATGTCGCCGAAGGCCTTGAGGACGGCGAGGAAGCTGGCGAGACCGGACTTGGCGATCTCCTTGAGGATGGCGACGGTTCCCTCGACGGCGCCTTCCCAGGGGATGGCGTACTGGAACTGGAGGAGGCCGTTTTTGCCGTAGCCGCGATTCCAGTGCAGAACCTTGTCGAGCGGGTAAAAGAAGGGCTCGTAGTCCTGCTTGGTGACGACGTGGGACTTGATCTGTTTGTGAAAGAACGCGGTGTTGAACATCGAAACCGTCGTTTTGTTGAGGAGGAAGCCGGGCAGGTCGAAGGGGACGGCGAGCTTGGGCTCGGGGGTCTGGGGCAGCGGGCCGGGCTCCTTGGTGTGGTCGCCGACCATCATGACGCCACGCGCGAAGTTCTTGCCGGTGGAGACGCAGTCGACCCAGGAGACGGTGTATTCGACGTGCTTGTACTTCTCCTTGAGCGCGAGGAACTCGTCGATGCCGTGGTACTGGATGCCCTCGTAGTCGATGAGGCGGGAGACGATGGGCTTCATCCGGAGCTGGGCCCAGGTGATGAGGCCGGTAAGGCCCATGCCGCCGATGGTGGCGGCGTAGAAGTCGGGGTTCTCGGTGGCGGAGCAGAGGCGGCGGGAGCCGTCGGAGCGGACGAGCTCGAAACACGGGACGTGATTGCCGAAAGAGCCGGCCAGCTCGTGGTTTTTGCCGTGGATGTCGTTGGCGATGGCGCCGCCGAGCGTGACGTATTTGGTGCCGGGGGTGACGGGCAGGAAGAAGCCGCGGGGGACGGCGAAGTCGAGGATCTGGGCGAGGGTGATGCCGGACTCGGCGGTGAGGATGCCGGTCTCGGGGTCGAAGGCGAGGAGGCGATCCATGCCGGTGGTCAGGAGGAGGTTGCCGTCCTTGAGGAGGCCGACGTCGCCGTAGCTGCGTCCCATGCCGGCGGGGATGACTCCGTTGTGGAGGCCGCGGATGTTGTTGGGAAAGTCGTTCTGCCAGGCGAGGGGGATGATGCGGGCAGAGTACTTGGGATAGCGTCCCCAGGATTCGAAGGTCGCGGAGGCCTCGGCGGGAGCATCGCTGGATCTGGAGGTTGGCATACTTGCAGGATAACTGATGGATGGGCAAGAAAAAAGAATCGGCACGACCGAAGTCGTGCCGATTCTGTGAAATTACGCGAGGACTACGCTGCGGTCTTGACCTTGGGCTGAGCCTTGGGAGCTGCCTTGGCCTGGGCGACGAGGGCGGCGAAGCCTGCGGCGTCATTGGCGGCGATGTCGGCGAGGATCTTGCGATCGAGGCCGTTGCCCGCGCGCTTGAGGCCGGAGATGAAGACGGAGTAGCTGATGCCGTTGAGGCGGCAGGCTGCATTGATACGGACGATCCAGAGAGCGCGGTACTGGCGCTTCTTCTGCTTACGTCCGGTGTAGGCGAACTTGAGTCCGCGCTCGACGGCTTCCTGAGCGGCCTGGTAGAGCTTGGATTTCGTGAGGAAGTAACCACTGGCGCGCTTGAGGATCTTTTTACGGCGATCGCTGCGCTTTGTACTCCGTTTGACACGGGGCATGACACGTCTCCTTTTGCGTAGTTCGTTGAGCGGCTGGAGGTAAGGGTGGCCTCTTCACGCGCTGTGCAGATCCAGATCTCGGTGGGCTTCGCTTTGGCTCACCCAGGGGCCTTGTTCGCAATTTCCGGCCCTTTGCTCCTTTCGGAGCGGCTCGATCTGAAAAACTCTATTGGATGCCCATCGCTTTACGCGTAGGGGAGCATCCGGGCGACCTTTGGGTTATCCGCCACCGAGATGAGGGCTCCGCCGCCGAGCTTGCGCTTGGTCTTGGTGGCCTTCGAGGTGAGGATATGGCGCATCTTGGACTGGCCGCGCTTGAACTTGCCGCTGGCAGTCTTCTTGAAGCGCTTGGCCGCGCCACTGTGTGTCTTCAACTTTGGCATGGTGTTCCTGACGAAAAGACGCGATTGATGCAAAGCACGTACACGACGTGGCTCTACAACGTCTTTCAGTGTAGCAGACCTTGGTTCCGAGGGCCAGAAGCGGCTCTGTGCGGCGTGTACGCGCGGGTCTGATCCGGGTATAATTAGGGTATCTCAAAGCCGCGTAAACCGCTGGTTTTAGCGCAGTTTGGCAGGCTTGGGACCGATCTAATTTTCGCCCCCGCCGAAGACTCTTTTTCTGAGCTTTGGCGGCTATCAAGAACTGGAGATCTATGGCATCGTCGCCCGTCGCTTCCGAATTCCCTGAAGATCCGAACACCCCTATCGTTCCCGAGGCCCCCAAGCAGGGTGGCGGTTACTCCGCCGAAAACATTACGGTTCTGGAAGGCCTGGCTGCGGTTCGGCTGCGTCCGGCGATGTATATCGGATCGACCGGCGAGCAGGGTTTGCATCACCTGGTGTACGAGGTGGTCGACAACTCGGTGGACGAGGCGCTGGGTGGACACGCGACCCGAATCGATGTGACGATCCATGTCGACAACTCGATTACGGTGACCGACGACGGGCGCGGCATTCCGGTGGATGACAAGGTCATCAACGGGGAGCGGATGCCGGCGGTCCAGGTCGTGCTGACGATGCTGCATGCGGGCGGCAAGTTCGATGCTTCGAACTATAAGGTTTCGGGAGGATTGCATGGCGTCGGCGTGAGCTGCGTCAATGCCCTGTCGGAAGAGTTCGATGTCGAGATCTGGCGCGATGACTTTGCGTGGGAGCAGGACTATTCCAAGGGCGCGCCGATTTCGAAGCTGCGCAAGATGGGTCCAACCAAGCGCAAGGGGACCAAGGTTCACTTCCTGCCGGACAAGAGCATCTTTACCGTGACGGAGTTTAGCTGGGACATCCTGGCGCAGCGGCTGCGTGAACTCGCCTTCCTGAACAAGGGTCTGGAGATCTCACTGACGGACGAGCGGACGACCGACGCCAAGACGGGCGATGCGAAGACGCAGCTCTTCAAGTACGCGGGCGGCATTGCGGAGTTCATCAAGCACATCAACAAGGGCAAGCAGGTGCTGCACGATAAGCCGATCTACATGGAGGCCGAGCGGGATAACGTGGCCATGGAGATTGCGCTGCAGTATAACGACGCCTACTCCGAGACCGTGTTTACGTTTGCGAACAACATCAATACGGTGGACGGCGGGACGCATCTTTCGGGATTCAAGACGGCGCTGACCCGCACGATCAATGCGGCTGGGCAGTCGCTCGGCCTGTTCAAGGATGTGAAGGAGAACCTTTCGGGCGATGACGTCCGTGAAGGCCTCGTGGTGGTGATCTCGGTGAAGCTGTCGCAGCCTCAGTTTGAGGGCCAGACGAAGGGCAAGCTGAACTCCGATATCGGCGGCACGGTGCAGCAGTTTGTGAACGAGCGGCTGGGTGGGTTCCTGGAACAGAACCCGCAGGTGGCGAAGAGGATTATCAACAAGGCGATCGATGCGGCGCGTGCGCGCGAGGCAGCGCGTAAGGCGCGCGATCTTACACGGCGCAAGGGTGCGCTGGATGGCGGCGGGTTGCCGGGCAAGCTGGCGGACTGCTCCGAGCGACAGCCGGATCGCTGCGAACTGTACCTGGTTGAGGGTGAATCGGCCGGCGGTACGGCGAAGCAGGGACGCGATCGGCGGTTCCAGGCGATTCTTCCTTTGAAGGGTAAGATCCTGAACGTCGAGAAGGCTCGCTACGACAAGATGCTGGGTCACGAAGAAATTCGGGCCATGATTACGGCGCTGGGATGCGGCATTGGAAAAGACGATTTCGACGCTTCGAAGCTGCGGTACGGCAAGCTGATCCTGATGACGGATGCCGACGTCGACGGATCGCACATTCGGACGCTGCTGCTGACGTTCTTCTTCCGGCATATGACGGAGCTGATCAAGCGTGGCCACGTCTATATCGCACAACCGCCTCTGTTCCGCATCAAGAAGGGCAAGTTCGAGCAGTACATCAAGGACGAGCGGGCCTACGTCGATGTGATGGTGAAGCGCGCCTCGGACGGGATGGTGCTGACGTATGGCGAGCATGCCGCGCAGCTTACCGGCGCCGACCTGACCAGCTATATCCAGAACCTGAAGGACTATCTCGACTACCAGGACAAGGTGGTGAAGAGGTTGAGGAACGAGACGGCTCTGGTGGAGTTCATCAAGCTGTTTGCGCATGAGGGCTCGACGCCCGCGGTGCGCGCGGACTTCCAGACGCCGGACAAGCTGAACGAGATGCGCGAGAAGCTGCTTGGCATGGAGAAGGAGTTCCAGTTCCGCGCGGTGGGCGAGCCGGAGATGGATCTCGAACACCAGACGTGGTCGATCAGCTTTACGGATTCGCAGGGCGCGGTGCGCAGGATTGACTGGGCGATGGCGAATGCCGCGGAGACGCGTCTGCTGCTGGCGAAGTATGCGCAGATCAAAGACAAGCTGGAGGCTCCGTTCCTGATCTCGTATGCGGCCAAGACGGCGGCTGCGGTGGCCCAGGAGGCGATCGACGATGCCGAGGAGGCTGCGGCGGAAGAGGGCGTGCTGGGCGAGCCGGTGGTGGTCGCCGCCGATGCGGTGCAGGAGACGAAGGCTCCGAAGCGGTCGAAGAGGGTGAACACCGATCCGGTGGAGAAGAAGACGGTGCGCGAGGTGTTCGAATACGTGATCGAGCAGGGCAAGAAGGAGTACGACGTGCAGCGCTACAAGGGGCTGGGCGAGATGACGGCTCCGCAGCTCTGGGAGACGACGATGGATCCGGAGAAGCGGACGCTGGTGCAGGTGAAGCTTGAGGATATTGCGGGCTGCGAAGAGATCTTCACCACGCTGATGGGTGAAGATGTCGAGAGCCGCAGGAAGTTCATTGAAGAAAATGCTTTGGATGTGAAGAACCTGGATATTTAGGGTTCAGCGAAACAGGGCAGAAAGAATGAAGGAGGCCATCCGGGAGGTTTCGGGTGGCCTCCTTCTTTGCTTTGGGTCAGTGCAATAATGCGGGGATGAATGGGCAGAGATTGAAGAGCGGGATGGGACGGCGGCAGTTTCTTGCGGCGGGTGCGGCTGCGGGTGTTGGGATGATGACCGGATTGGCGCAGACGGCTGTGAGTCCGCGGGCGCGAACCAGGTTGATTCTGCTGGGGACTGGGGGTGGACCGACGCCGAAGAAAGGACGGTCGGCGAGTGCACAGGTGATTGTGGTGGGTGGGGATTCGTACGTCGTGGACTGCGGGAATGGTGTGGCGCGGCAGATGGTGGCTGCGGGTTTGAAGCTGGGGTCGATTCGGGATGTTTTTCTGACGCATCACCACTCGGACCACAACGCGGACTATGGAAATCTGCTTCTGCTGGCTTGGGCGACGGATCTGGCCCATCGAGTGGATACCTACGGTCCGCCCCCGCTGAAGCGGATGACGGAGTTGTTTCTGGAGATGAATGACGTCGACATCAGGACGCGTGCGGTGGATGAGGGGCGTCCGCCACTGGCTCCGCTGATCCGTGCGCATGAGGTTACCCAAGCAGGGGTCGTGATGCAGGACGAGAACGTGAAGGTGACGGCGGCAGTGGTCAGGCATCCTCCGCTGGACCCAGCCTTTGCCTACCGGTTCGATACCGCGGGACGGTCCATCGTGATCTCCGGGGATACGGCACCTTCTGAAAACCTGGTGAAGCTGGCGCAGGGCGCGGATGTGCTGGTGCATGAGGTGATGTATCTGCCGGCGATCGAAAAGCTGATTGCGACGGAGCCGAATGCGGTGCGGTTGAAGGAGCATCTGCTAGCGAGCCATACGACAACGGAGCAGGTGGGAAAGATTGCGACGGAGGCGAAGGTCAAAACGCTGGTCCTGTCGCACCTGGTGCCGGGCGGCTATCCGTTTGTGGAGGACAAGGTGTGGCTGGAGTCGGTGCGGCCTTACTTTGCCGGGGAGATTGTAGTCGGACGGGATTTGCTGGAGATCTAAGAGCCACAAAGGGCATGTGGCGAGAGCGATGCTCGGTGCAATAATGCGTTCATGACTGATATCCCAGCTTCCCTTCCCTCCTCCTCTTCGACGCGGCGACGTTTTCTTGCGGCTTGTTCGGCGGCTGGTCTGGGGTCGACGATGCTGCCCGGCGTGCTCCTGACGCTGGCTACGCAGGCCTCTGCCCAAAGCGAGAAGCCGGCCAAGATTACGCCGGCGATGATCGATGCGGCGGGGGTGATCGCGGGGATCACGATTGCGGAGGAGCAGAAGGCCGCGATGCTGGAGATGCTGGAAGGCCAGCGGGAGAGCGTGCAGGCGATTCGGGATCTGCATATGCCGAACTCTGTGTCGCCGGCGATGGTGTTCGATCCGGTGCCGGGTGGGATGGTGCTCGATACGGCGAAGAAGCCGGTGACGATGAGTGCGGCGCCTCCTGTGAAAGAACTTGCGGGGCAGGTTGCGGCGGGGCTGGCGGGCGAGTCGGATGGACTGGCGTTTGCTACCGTCCGGGAGCTGGCGGAGCTGGTGCGGACGAAGAAGGTCAATTCGGTGGGGCTGACGAAGATGTATTTGGCGCGGCTGAAGAAGTTCGACCCGATGCTGCATTTCTTGATTACGGCGACCGATGAACGGGCTTTGGCGCAGGCAGCGGCGGCGGACAAGGAGATTGCGGCGGGGAACTATCGGGGGGCTCTGCATGGGATTCCGTGGGGCGCGAAGGATCTGCTGGCGGTGAAGGGGTACAGGACGACGTGGGGTGCGGCTGGGTTTGAGGAGCAGACGTTCGATTATGACGCCGAAGTGGTGAAGAGGCTGGATGCGGCGGGGGCAGTGTTGATCGCGAAGCTGACGATGGGTGCGCTGGCGCAGGGGGATCTTTGGTTTGGGGGAAGGACGCGAAATCCGTGGAATGTGAAGCAGGGGTCGAGCGGATCGTCGGCGGGGAGCGCGAGCGCGGTGTCGGCGGGGTGCGTGGGGTTTGGGATTGGGACGGAGACTTTGGGGTCGATCTCCAGCCCGAGCACGCGGTGTGGCGTGACGGGGCTGCGGCCGAGCTATGGGCTGGTGCCGAGGACGGGCGCGATGGCGCTGACGTGGTCGATGGACAAGATCGGGCCCATCTGCCGGTCGGTGGAGGACTGCGCGCTGGTGCTGGGGGCGATCTACGGCCCGGATGGGCATGACCTTTCGGTGAAGCCGGCGGCGTTCAACTGGGACGCGGGGTTCGACTGGAAGGCGCTGCGGGTGGGGTATTTCAAACCGGCGTTTGAGGCGCAGCCTCCGTTGCAGATTCCGCGGGCTCCAAGTGGACCGGGGCCGGAGCTGGAGGCGTACAACGCGCGCGTAGCACGCAGGCGGAAGGCGCGGGAGCAGGAGACGTACGATGCCCGCTTCAACACGGCCGCGCTCGATACGCTGAGGGCGATGGGGGTGAAGCTGATTCCGGTGGAGATGCCGAAGTTCCCGTTTGGCGCGATGGTTCCTGTGCTGGAGGCGGAGGCCGCGGCGGCATTCGACGAGTTGACCCGATCGGGGCGGGACAAGCTGTTGACCGGGCAAACGCCGGGGGATTGGCCGAATCAGTTCCGGGTGGCGCGGTTCTATTCAGCGGTCGACTACGTGCAGGCGATGCGAGCGAGGACGCTTGCGATTGCGGCGATGTCTCAGTTGTTCGAGACGGTGGATGTGATTGTGACGCCCTCGGGCGGGGACCAGCTTACGGCGACGAATCTGACGGGGCAGCCGGCGGTGATTGTGCCGAATGGCGTACGGGGCGAGGATGCTCCGAAGCCGATCAATGAGGGGGATGGGAGTCCGCAGAACCAGGGCGGGCCGGGGACCCCGGTGAGTATTACGTTTCTGGGTGGGCTTTATCAGGACGCGAAGGTAGCGGCTCTGGCGCGGGCTTACCAGGAGGCGACTGGGTTCCACAGGGTACATCCGAAGCTGGTATGAAGAAGGTAGTGTCTCCTGCGGCCTGCGAGTCTCCTGGCTATCTTTTCGGAGGCTCGCCCATGTGGCGGACCGTCATCTGGACGATGCGAACGTTGGCGGGTTGGCGGCAGGCGAAGACGATGGTCTCGGCGAACTCGGCGGGGTTCATCATCCAGGAGTTGCGCACGTAGTCTTCGGTGCGTCCCTTGCCTACGGCGAACTCTGTTTTGACGCCTCCGGGGCAGATGGTTTCGACCTTGATGCCGTGGGGACGGAGCTCGGCCTCCAGGGCCTGCCCGAAGCCGACCTGCGCGAACTTCGTGGCGGAGTAGACGGCCTCGTTCGCGTAACCCTGCAGGCCGGCGATCGATGAGATGAGGACGAGGGTGCCGGACTGTTGCGCGATCATGGACGGTGCGGTGTGGCGCGCGAAGAGGAAGGTGCTCTTCATGTTCGAGTCCATGAGGTGGTCGTACTCTTCGACGGTGGTGTCGACGAGCTGCTTGTAGTTGCCGGCTCCGGCGTTGTTGATGAGGATGTCGATGCGGTTGAACGTGGCGAGGGCGAGAGCTACGGTTGCCACGGCGACGGCGTTTTCGGCGGCGTCTCCGGCATGGAAGACGGCTTGCGCGCCGAGGGCTTCGATCTCAGCCACGAGAGCTTCGAGGCGCTCTGCGCGCCGTGCGGTGAGGACGAGGTTGGCTCCCTGGCGGGCGAAGGCGAGGGCGGTGTACCAGCCGATGCCGGCCGAGGCTCCGGTGATGAGGACGGTCTTGCCGGATAGGCTCTGGAGGGTGTGGGGCTGGGACATGGGGGCTCCTGATTTTGTCGATAGTAGCATTGGGAGATGGCGTTGCTGGTAGAAGCGGAAGGACTGGTGAAGGAGTACCCGACCGATCGCGGCGTTGCGCGCGTGGTGGATGGCGTATCGCTCTCGATTGCGAAGGGCGAGACGCTGGGGCTGGTGGGCGAGTCGGGGTCGGGCAAGAGCACCGTGGCACGGATGATGCTGCGGCTGATTGAACCGACTGCGGGCTCGGTGCGATTCGACGGGGTGGATGTGTTGGCGGCGAACGCCGGTGCGCTGCGGGCGATGCGGCGGCGGATGCAGATTGTGTTTCAGGATCCGTATGCGGCGTTGAACCCGCGGATGCGCGTGGCGCAGATTCTCGCGGAGCCGTTTGCGATCCACGGCGAGACGCCTGCGGGAGGCGTGGAGGCTCGACTGCGGGAGTTGCTGGATGCCGTGGGGCTGGAGACGGCGGCACTGCGGCGATATCCGCACGAGTTCAGCGGAGGGCAACGGCAGAGGATCAATATTGCGCGGGCGCTGGCATTGCGCCCTGAGCTGCTGGTGCTGGATGAGCCGGTGAGCGCGCTGGATGTGAGCGTGGGAGCGCAGGTGGTGAATCTGCTGAAGGATCTGCAAGGGGAGTATGGGCTGACGTATCTGTTTATCTCGCACTCCATGCCGCTGGTGCGGTATCTGTGCGGCAGGGTTGCGGTGATGCAGAAGGGACGCCTGGTGGAGCTGGGGGATGTGGGGCAGGTGTGCGGGGCTCCGCGGGATGAATATACGCAGCGGCTGATTGCTGCGACACCAACGATGCCGGGTGAGGCTGGGGCCGGGTCGCTACAATAGAAAGACGATGACTTTGGCATGGAGCACGCACTGGCACTACCTCTGGCTGGTGCTGGCCTCGTTTGTGGCGGGGATTATGAACGCGATGGCAGGGGGTGGATCGTTCATTTCATTCCCCGCGATGCTTTCGATGGGCGTGCCCCCGGTGGAGGCCAATGCCACCAACACCGTGGCGCTCTGGCCGGGACAGTTGACCTCACTGGCCACGCTGCGGGGCGACATGCGCAAAGACCTGCTGCCGGTGATTACGGTGGCTTCGATTCTGGGCGGCGTGATTGGCGCGTTGACGCTGCTCAACACGAAGCAGATGACGTTCCTGCATCTGATTCCGTGGCTGTTGCTCTCCGGGTCACTGATCTTCGGGATCAGTGGACCGGTGTCGAAGTGGCTGCGGAGACGGTCGAAGGAGCATCCGGCTGAGCTTGGCGAGAGGCCTCTGCCGCTGGTTTGGGTCTTCGTCGCGATTCTGCCGGTTTGTTTCTACATCGGATACTTCGGCGCGGGCGGCGGGTTTCTGGTGATGACGATCCTGGCTCTGTTCGGCGTGGAAGAGATGAATGTGTTGAACTCGCTGAAGGTTCTGGCGGCATGCCTTTCGAACTTTTGCGCGATTCTGACGTTCATCGTGAGGGGTCGAGTGCTGTGGCACTACTGCCTGATCTCCATGGTGGCTGCGGGGCTTGGTGGCTACCTCGGCGCACGGTATGCGAGACGGACGAATCCCGCGGTGCTGCGTGGGTTGGTGGTGGCCACGGGATGCACGATAGCCGCGTACTTCTTCTGGAGGCAGAGTTGATATCGCCGCGTGACGTATTTGTCACTTATTTTTGTACATTTCATTCGGTGTTGGGCGGCGTGGCGATGAAGCCGCTGGACGACCGGGTCGCAAGGAAGGAGTTGGCATGAGCCATGAAGGCATCAGGATTGTAAGCGCGGAGCAGGCGGAGCGCGAAGCCGCCCCCGAGGTGAAGCTGCCTTCCGCGGCAGTTACCCCGGCGAAGGTAAAGGTGATGAAGACCGAGGGGACGGGCGTCGAGATCGCATGGAAAGACGGGCATGTGAGCAAGTGGACGTTCGCGTGGCTGCGCGAGGCTTGTCCCTGTGCGACGTGCCATGAGGCTCGCGATGCCGATGGGCGCAAGCCCGGGGTCGCGAAGCCGCAGCCCGCTTCCCTGCTGCCGATGTTCAAGGCTCCGGTGAGGCCGCTGGAGGCGACCCCCGTGGGCAAGTATGCGCTGCGATTCAAATGGAACGATGGACACGAGAGCGGTATTTATTCGTGGGAGTATCTCCGGCGATTGCCGGAAGGGGAGTAGGGATTCATGGAACTGGTTGGATGGAATGATGCGCAGCCTGAGCCGCTGCAGGAGCTGGCAGAGAGGCTGAGGCCTTTGTATGAGCAGTTGGCGCAACATCGGCTGTACCGTTCGTTTGCCTCGATCGAAGACCTGCGAGTGTTTCTCGAAGCGCATGTGTTTGCGGTGTGGGACTTCATGTCGCTGCTGAAGGTGTTGCAGCGCGGACTGACCTGCGTGGATGTGCCATGGGTGCCGAGTACGTTCCCCGTGAGCCGCCGCTTGATCAACGAGATTGTGCTTGGCGAAGAGAGCGATGTGTATGCGGGCAGGCCGGCGAGCCACTTCGAGATCTACCTGATGGCGATGAAGGCCTGCGGTGCTTCGACCGTGGCGATCGATGCCCTGGTCGCGGGCGTGCGTCGCGGCGAAGAGATCGATGGGCTGCTTGCGGCGGCTCCGGTGGAGGCACGGGAGTTTGTGCGGACCACGTTTGGGTTTATCAAGTCGGGCAAGCTGCATGCTGTGGCGGCGGCGTTTACGTTTGGACGCGAGGATCTGATTCCGGATATGTTTCGCAGCTTCATTCGCGACCAGAACGACGCGATGGAGGGCCGGCTCGAGATGCTGCGGTGGTACATGGAGCGGCACATCGAAGTCGACGGCGATGAGCATGGGCCGATGGCTCTGCGGATGATTGCAGAACTGTGCGGGAATGACGCTGCGAAGTGGCAGGAGGCTTCCGTCGCGGCAGAAGAGGCACTGCTGGCGCGGATCGCGTTATGGGATGGTGTGGTGGAAGGGATCGAGTTGCGGCGAGAGGAGTAGCCGCAACTCGATCTCGCTCAGGCGATGCCGAGCTGCTTGAAAGCATCCTCTACGGTATCGGCGACGAGCAGGATGTCGCGATTCTTCTGCTTGAGGACGCCCTCGGCGACGCAATGATCGAGGAAGGCAAGCATGGGTTTGTAAAAGCCCGCGGTGTTGAGCAGGAGGATGGGCTTGGTGTGGATCTTGAGGGTCTGCCAGGCCAATACCTCGAAGAGTTCTTCAAAGGTGCCGAAGCCGCCGGGCAGGACGATGAAGGCGTCGGAGCGCTCTCCCATGAGCGCCTTGCGCGTGTGCATGGTGTCGGTGATGTGGAGCTCGGAGAGACCGTCGTGGGCGACCTCGAGATCGACGAGGACCTCGGGGATGACACCGACGACGTGACCACCGCTGGCGATGGCGGCTTCGGCTACGGCCTGCATGAGGCCGACCTTGGCGCCGCCGTAGATGAGGCCGATTTGATGTACGGCGAGAGCACGGCCCAGGGCTTCGGCCTGCTCACGATAGATGGGGCGCGCGCCATTGGCTGAGGCGCAGAAGACGGCGATATTGCGGATGGACATGGTGCTGCTATTGTCGCAGGGTTTAGCGTACGCGGGCTATGCTGCCGAAGCCGCACAACCCGCGAGACACCATCGAACATAAGTCTACTTCGGACAAAAAGTGTTGCAGGCTGCACTGGCTCGAGAGCCGATGCATGTGGAGAGAGCGTATTGGGCTACAGAGCTTTGCGCGCTCTGTCCACATGCATGGGCTCTTGGTTTGGTTGCGGGTTGGCTACTTCCGCTCCATCCTTTGCGAGCGACGCAAAAGATGGAGCGCCAACCGGGGGGAGGACTGCTTAGTTCAGGACGACGGTGTTTCCCTTGAGCGTGTTGGAGACTTCGCAGATGATGGAGCCGGCTTCACGCTTGTCGGAGGCGGTGGTGGTGGTGATGCGGGTACCGACGGCGAGCTTGACGGGGAGCGTCTGGCCCTTGGCCACGGTCATGACCTGGTCGCCGGCGCGGAGTTCGATGTCTGCTCCCGAGCGGTTGGCCACGTTGAAGCTGACGGTCTGGGCGGTGCCGCCGAGCGAGGCATCCGCAGCCTTCTTATGGCTGAAGATGGAGGCCTGAGCAGGCGTGGGGAGGAGCATCATGGTGAGGGTGGCGGCGGCGAGGGTGGACGTAGCGAAGGTGCGGATCGAGTTCGAGAAGGTCATGGCAGTGCTCCGGTTTGGATTGAAGTAGCGAATCATGTCGAGGTGCCGGCCACCCTTCATGTCGCACTTGGTAATACGCGGTGGGTTCCAGAAGGTTCCGTGATTTTCGAGAAATAATTTTCTTTTTCTGTGAATCGTCCGTGAACGATTTCGCCAATAAAGACGCGGTGTTCACGCATGGACAGAGATGTCCGGCAATGGACAGCGAGGGTCCGGTGACGACATGGATGCACGGTCCGATTAGGCATCCGTTGCACAGCGATTTAAGATAGGGAGTGGAGTCAAACGATGGCGTCGAAGCTTCTTGAAAAGATGAACCCGCAGCAGCAGGACGGGATCGTATCGGTGGATGGTCCCGTCCTTTTGCTCGCTGGAGCGGGGAGCGGCAAGACGCGTGTGATCACGCATCGCATCGCCTACCTTATTGAAGAGCGCGGCGTACCCGCGGACTCCATTCTGGCCGTGACCTTTACGAACAAGGCTGCGAAGGAGATGGAAGAGCGCGTCGAAAAGATCATGGGACACAGCTCGCTGGCCAAGCCTACGCTTGCGACCTTCCATAGCTTTTGTGTGCGTGTGTTACGTCGCGATATTGAGGCGATGCGGGTGAACGGCGTTGGCTTGACGCGCACGTTTGCCATCTATGACGAGACCGATCAACAGGCTGTGGTGAAGACGGCGTTGAAGAGGCTTGGCATCGACGACAAGCAGTTGAAGCCGCGGGTTGCGCTTGGCCGGATCAGTTGGGCGAAGAATCACATGATCGATCCGCAAGAGTACTTTCTGGCTTCGACCAATCCGTTGGAAGAGAAGATCGCGCACATCTTCGAGATCTATCGCAAAGAGTTGTTCAAGGCGAACGCACTGGACTTCGACGATCTTCTGCTTGAGACGGTGCGGTTGCTGAAGAGTTCGAGCGAGGTTCGGGATCGTTACAACCGCCGTTACAAATATCTCCTGATCGACGAGTACCAGGATACGAACAGGCCGCAGTATGAATTGATGAAGCTGCTTGGCTCGCATGGCAACGTGTGCGTGGTGGGCGATGAGGACCAGTCGATCTATAGCTGGCGCGGCGCGGATATTCGCAACATCCTGGAGTTCGAGAAGGACTTTCCGGAGGCGAAGACGATTCGCCTGGAGCAGAACTATCGCTCGACGCAGAACATCCTCGAGGGTGCCGGCGCGGTCGTCGCGCAGAACACGCAACGCAAGGGCAAGAACCTTTGGACGGCGCGCGAGGGTGGGTCGCTGATTGGGTATTACGAGGCTTCGGATGGCGAGAACGAGGCGATCTTCATCGCGGACCGCATTCACAAGTATCTGCGGACGGCGGGCGAGACGGAGGAGGCTCCGCGGTGCGCTGTTCTCTATCGGACCAACTCGCAATCGCGTTTGGTGGAAGAGGCGCTGCGGCGGTACCAGATTCAGTACCACATGGTGGGGGGCTTCTCGTTCTATGACCGTTCGGAGGTCAAGGACATTCTGAGCTATCTGAAGCTGGTGCAGAATCCGCATGACTCGATTGCCCTGGGGCGCGTCGTGAACTCACCAACGCGTGGCATCGGCAAGACGACGATGGAGGTCATCGAGCGGATTGCGCTGACGACGGGCATGAGTTCGTGGGATGCGATCGGCAAGGCTGTGGAAGATCGTCTGCTGCCGCAGCGGGCCTTGATCGCGCTGGAGGGATTCAAGAGGCTGATTGAAGATGCGCGGGCGATGATCGGCGCTTCGTTTGCCGAGAAGCTGCTGGAGGACGTCGGGGCGATTCCGGAGGACGCCGATACGTCGTTCGGGTTCGGCGATGCGGAGGAGGAGTCGCTTGCGCTGGCGGCTGGCGCGGCCGAAGAGGCAGATAACACGTTCGATACGAGCTTCAACTTCAACTTCGATTTTGGGCCGAGTGAAGAGGTTTCGACCATTGCGCCGGAGAACGCGACTGACACCGATGCGGCGCATGGCATCGATGCGATCGCCTTCAATCCGTTTGCTCCGGTGGTGTTGAAGAAGAGTGCGGCGGATACGCGGAAGCAGCTTCTAGAGGCCAAGGAGATCGAGAATACGAGGGACAGGGCAGAGGCTGAGAGACCGGCGTTCCGTAAGCCGGGAGATCCGGCCACGCTGCCCGAGTTGATCAAGTTTTTGAACGATCGGAGCGGTTACATTCGGGCGCTCGAGGATGAGGCTACGCCGGAGTCGTTCTCGCGCATTGAGAACCTGAAGGAACTGGCGAACGCGGCGCAGGACGCGCAGGAGCGCGGCGAGACGCTGCATGAGTTCCTGGATCATGCGGCTTTGGTGTCGGATGCGGATCAGTACTCGGCCGACGCGCGGGTGACGCTGATGACGCTGCATGCGGCGAAGGGTCTGGAGTTTCCGCTGGTGTTCCTGACGGGCATGGAGGAGGGGCTGTTTCCGCATTCGCGGACGTTGACCGACCCCACGGGCCTCGAAGAAGAACGGCGGCTCTGTTATGTAGGCATGACGCGCGCGATGGATACGCTGGTGATGACGAGAGCGCGCTACCGGCGGCGCTACGGAAGCGATATGCCGGAGTCGAGCATGGCCTCGCGGTTCCTGGAAGAGGTCCCGACGCGTCTGGTCGAGGACCTGGGGAGCCCCGGGATGGGCATGGGCTCGGCGTATGGGGCCCGGCGCGGGAACGAGGACGGCGAACGGCATTATTCGTATGAGGATGAGGACCAGCGGCCTTCGAGCGGTCTGTCGCGATCCTACGGGTCCAACCGTGCCGGGATCGGCGGGAAACCGGCGGGCTCGATCGATAATGTGGCGAATTTCTTTGCGGCGCGTGGTCAAAAGTTCGGCGGAAAGCCGAAATTGGCGGTTCCGGAGCAGACGGGGAAGACCGGTTTGCAGAAGAGTGTGCGGGTCCGGCATCCGAAATATGGCGAAGGAATGGTCGTTCAGCGCGAAGGCGATGGGGATGACGCGAAGATTACAGTACAATTTCATCAGCACGGCGTGAAGAAGCTGGTGGAGAAGTTCGCCCAGCTCCAAATCCTGTAAAGGCGCGCCCTGTACTCCGACATCTCTTAGAAGATTAGAAAGATTGGCAACGACTCATGGCGAATACAAAGAGCATTACCGACACCGAAGAACGCAAGAAGATCAAGCGCGCAGCACGCAAGAAGGCCGCTCCCAAGGCTCCCCGTACGGGCGCTCGCGGTGAGAACAAGGCGAAGCTGAAGAAGGCTGCACGCGGTCAGAGCAAGCGGTAGTCTGAGGCGGCTCCGCGCTTGCCGCGTGGAGCCGCTGCCTGCGGCGCCTGCTTTTCCTTACGGAGAAACGGTGCTCTTGCTGTAGTTTCTTCTTACACCCTTTGGAGAAACGCACCTGGCCAGGCAAAACTTTCGGACTCAATTCTTTCGAACCAAGTCCATCGACAAACTGATTCATGAGTCGGAGCAGCCGGAGAACGCGCTGCGTAAGACGCTTGGGCCGGTCTCTTTGACAGCTTTGGGTATCGGAGCCGTGATCGGGTCGGGCATCTTTACGGTGATCGGCACGGCGATCGGCGGCAATCCCTCGCAGACGGTGTCGGTGGCGAAGTCGCCCATCATCGATCTGGTGGTGGGGCTGCTGCATGGACATCTGGGTGCGGTTGCCGGACGGCCTGGCGCTGGACCGGCTCTTGTGCTCTCGCTGCTTCTTGTGGCTACGGTGTGTGCGCTGACCGGCCTCTGTTATGCGGAGCTGGCAAGCATGATCCCCATTGCGGGGTCAGCGTATACCTATACCTACGCGACGCTGGGTGAGTTGATCGCGTGGATCATCGGCTGGGACTTGATCCTGGAGTACGCCTTCTCCAACATGAGCGTCAGCGTGGGCTTTGCGGCGCATGTAGTCGATCTGCTGGACTGGCTTGGGGTTCCTATGGCGCCGAAGTGGCTTTCGCCTGCGTACCTGCCGCTGGGGCTACAGGATCTTGCGGGGAAAGATATCTTTGCGCCGGGCTGGCACTTCGGATTCGATATTCCGGCGTTCATCATTGTGTTATTGCTGACCGTCGTTCTGGTGCGCGGCATTCGTGAGTCGGCCCGGACGAACAACATCATGGTGCTGATCAAGATCGCGGCCATCCTGTTGTTTGTGAGCTTTGGTCTGAGCTTCATCCACACCTCGAACTACGTGCCATTTTCGCCGAACGGGTTTACCGGTATTCTGGCCGGTGGGTCGATCATCTTCTTTACGTATATCGGGTTCGATTCGGTCTCGACCGCCAGCGAGGAGTGCAAGAATCCCCGGCGGGATGTGCCAGTTGGGATTATCGCGACGCTGGTGATCTGCACGATTCTCTACATGGGCGTGGCGGCTGTGCTGACGGGCATGGTGCCGTGGCAGTCGGTTGCGGGCGATGGAGCGCCGGTGGTGACGGCGCTGAAGCGGCTTTCCCTCACGCCAGGCGGTCACCGGCTGCACTGGGTGCGGCTGGCGGTGCTGATCGGCGCGCTGGTTGGGATGGTTTCGTCGATTCTCGTGTTCCAGCTTGGACAGGCGCGGGTGTGGTTTGCGATGAGCCGCGACAGGCTGCTGCCGGATATCTTCTCCAAACTGCACCCCAAGTTTCGGACGCCTGCGTTTGCGACGTGGGTGGCGGGCATTCTGGTGGCGATCCCCTCGGGTCTATTCGACGTCGGATCGTTTGCCGAGATGTCGAATATCGGGACATTGTTTGCGTTTGTGCTGGTTTCGATCGGCGTGATCGTGTTGCGGTACAAAGACCCGGCGCGGCATCGCGGCTTCCGGGTTCCGTTCGGGCCGGTGATTCCGGTGCTGAGCACGCTGTTCTGCATCCTGCTGATGGCCGGGCTGCCGGCGATTACGTGGATTCGTTTCTTCGTCTGGCTGGTGATCGGGCTCTTCGTTTACTTCTTCTATAGCCGCAAGCGGAGTGAATTCTACGAGGGCTGACGCGGTAGACTTTAGGGATGGCCCGACGTATTCCTCAACCTGACTTAGAGATCGACCCTGAAGGTTGGCTCCGTGGTCTCCCCAAGGTAGAGCTGCACATTCACCTGGAAGGCACGATTCTGCCTGAGACGCTTGTGGTGTTAAGCCAGAAGCATGATGCCGAGCCCCTGACGCTCGCGGCGGCGCGGCAGCTTTATACCTACGCCGACTTCATCGGCTTCCTCATGACCTTCAAGGCCGTCACGGAGCGTCTGCGTACGCCGGACGACTACGAATTCATCACGTACGAGATGGTCAAGACGCTGGCGAAGCAGGGCGTGGTGCATGCCGAGGTGTATATCTCGTTCGGCATTCTGAACAAGCAGGGGCGGCTTGCGGTTCCGGACGTGATGGAGGCGATTGAGCGCGGGCGGATGCGCGGCGAAGTCGACTTCGGCACAAGCGTGTACTGGATTATCGACGCGGTGCGGCACTTCGGCGTGGAGGAGGCTGCGGTCGTGTTTCGACAGGCGGCGGAGATGCGGGCGGAGTATCCGAGCATCGTGGGGATCGGGATCGGCGGCGACGAGGCGCGGGGTTCGGCGGACCTGTTCCGGGAACTCTACGCGGAGGCTCGCGAGGCTGGGCTGCGGCTGACGGCGCATGCGGGTGAGTCGATGGGGCCGGGGTCGATCTGGGCCGCGATCAACATTGGTGCGGAGAGGATTGGGCACGCGCTGACGGCGGATCAGGATCCGGAGCTGATGGAGATTCTGGCCGAGAGGCAGATTCCGCTGGAGATGAACGTGACGTCGAACATCCGGACGGGGTGTTGCGTGGACTTCGAGAAGCATCCGGTGAAGGAGTACTTCGACGCCGGACTGATGGTCACGCTGAACTCGGACGATCCGCCGATGTTTGGGAGCGATCTTCTGGGGGAGTATGTGCTGGCGTTCAAGAACTATGGGTTTTCCCTGGATCAGTTGCGGGAGGTTGCGGCGAATGCGGTCGAGGCAAGTTTCCTGCCGCCGCAACGGAAGCTGGCGCTTTTGCAGCAAGTGGAACGGTACGAAAACTGAGTTGTCAGCTGAAGGCGGCGTGCTGCCGTATCGATTGCCAGCAACATCGCCGAAGATCTGCACGCTCTACGCGAAAGGATTTCCGGAACTTCGTCATCATCGCTCACGGAAGCAACTGCGTGCTACAAACACAGTGAGTGATCGCCGCACGACTGAATTTCGCCTCTCATCGCCGGATCGAAGAGACAGAGACGCTCTCCAATGAAATTGGCCAGATGCGAAGTGGGCTGACGAAGTATCTCGCCAGCCCAAAGCCATCCGGCCCCAGTTAGAACTTACAACTGCCTTACTTCCCTGGAGGCGCGGCCACCATGACAGCGCTGGGGTCTACCTTGGGGATGCCGAAGTGGCCACTGAGATGAACGAGGTCGAGTGGGCGCAGGAGGCCTGAGACCTCGATGACGTTCATGTTCTTCGGTCCGCGCATCATGACCATCACATCGTCGATCTCGGTGCCGTGAAAGTGCAGCCAGAGATCCGTCATCATGGACGTGGGCTGGGCGCTCTGGCCCGGCGTTGCGTTCGCATTGACGAGGTGCTTCCAGCCGGCGGCCGAGTAGGTCTGGATGATGTTCGACATCACCTCCGGCGTGTAGAAGGCCGGGCGGTGGTATTTGAAGTTCTGGATGGTGATGGAGTTGACCGCGGCCGTGAGGCGGTGGCCGTCAACGCCGTTCTGATCCATGATCTGGTCGGCCGCCTCCATCATGTTGCGGTCGAGCGTGAACGAGGTGTGGGTCGCGGGCTCATCGGCGAGGTTGGCGAGGCTCTCGGGAATGCCGCGGGGCTGCTGGGCGTGGAGAGCGAGCGGTGCCGCTAAGGCCAGAAGGAGAGTGGTCGAGGCAAAGGTCAGGCGCATGGAGTTTATCCCCTGCTCGTTTAGACACGGACTTTTGGGAAAAGTTTACTTCGTCCCGGGCGGGCGGCGGTCACGGAGCCTGCGACAGGGTCTTCGTGACTCGTATACCGGTGTTGCCGACTCCAACGATGCAGGGCCTTCCGTTGGCCGACATAGATTTTTGTTCCCGACGAACGGAAGGCCACGCGAAGCGGCAAGAAGGCGTGTGAACGTCCGCCGTCCGCGCAGGCGCTCTTATTCGGCCTTGGGGGCGAAGTAGCCGGTACGGGCGCGGACGTTGTAGTGGCGGTCCAGCGCCTGGAGATAGATCGTGCGGAAGCTTCCATCGGCCTTGAAGTCCGAGGGCTTGTACTCGAGCGAGTACTGGCTGCGCAGCTCCTCTTCGATGTTGTGGAAGCCTACGGCTACATCCTCGATGCGCTTGGGGTAGAAGGGTGTTCCGCCGGTGGCTGCTGCGATGTCCTTGAGGACGTCATCGCCCTTGCCTTTCGAGAGCGAGACATTGGTCGAGATGGTGTAGACGATGGTCTCGGCGCGCTGGCACATCTTGATGGCGTCGGTCTTCGAGGCGCGGCTGTAGTCATCGTCGCCGTCCGAAACGAGCACGAGCGCGCGGCGGACGTTGCCCTCGTCCTTCAGGGTCAACATCTGGTCGCGGCAGGTGATGTAGAGGTTGTCGAAGAGCGCGGTGCCGCCGCCGGGGCGGAGTTTGTCGATGCCGGCGGTCAGGAAGGCGATGTTATTGGTGTAGTCCTGCGCCATCTCGATCTTGATGTCGAAGCCCTCGACGAAGGCGCGGTCGTTCTTGTGGAGGACCTGCACGAGGAACTCGCTGGCGGCCTCCTGCTCGAACTTGAAGCGGCCACGGATGGAGGCGCTGGTATCGAGCATGACGCCGACGCGCAGAGGCAGGTTCGTCTGCTGGGTGAAGTGGTAGACGCGATCGGGGCGTTTTCCGTCGTCGAGCAGGCCGAAGTTCTCGCGGCGCAGGCCCGTCACGAAGCGGCCATGGCTGTCGGTTACCGTGAAGATGAGGTTGACCTCGGTGATGCCGGCTTTGATGGTGGTGAGAGGCTCGCTGGAGTCGGGCTGCTGCTGTTGCGCCGGGAGAGCGGGAGCTGGTGTCTGGGCGTAAGCGGCGAGGGGTGCCAGCGAGAGGGCCAGGAAGACGTTACGGAGACGGGAGATGCGGAAGGCAGTCACGGGATGATTTTACCTGCGGACGAGGTGATTTTGCTGCATTTCGACTGGAAGTGATTGGACGGGTGGGATTTGCAGAGGTTTCGGAGAGATTGCTAAAAGATTGTGGGGAAAAGGCGGAACAAGCGGGAAAAAGAGACAAAAGCCAAATGCTGGGTGGAAGACGATCGCACCTTCCCTTCTTGTGGCTTGGTTGTTGCTTCTCTTTCCCGTCTTTCCGCCTTTCCCCAACAGCCCTTTGCTTGTTTCAGTTGCTGTTCGCGAGCGAATCGGAGGGTGATGCGATCATCTCGGCGACGAGATCGACGGAGGCAGTGGACTGCTCCAGCACGGCGACGGGCGTCGCGGAGATCATGTCGGCGGTCATCTGCTGGGGCGTCGCGGCGGTCTCGGGCACGGCGACTCGCTTGCCCTGGAAACACTGGCGACAGAGAACCGGACGGCCCTGGGTCGGCTTGAAGGGCACGGTGGTCTCGATGCCGCACTCCGAGCACATGGTGCGAGTCTCGGTGCGGGAGATACCGGCAGCGGCAGGACCTGCCCCAGCGGCGGCAGCAACCATACCCGCGCGGCGGGACTTACATGGCTTGCAACGCTTTGGGTCATTCTTGAACTGCTTATCCAAAAAGAACAATTGCTCACCTGCCGTGAAGATAAACTCCTGGCGGCAGTCAGCGCAGATCAGCAGGCGGTCCACGAAATCCATATCAATTCTCCCAAATGCGGAGAAAGAATGATTGCTTTAGGGATACGGACGCGCGCCGCCCCGGCGATCAAGCTTTCATTTTGAAGGGGGCCCGGGAAACTGCAACGTGTGGTTCGATTGTGATTCTACGTACGCCGGATCGACTGGTTCATCCAGTCCGGACGTATCTTACGTCGTAACCTGGATGGGCGTCCGCTCATTGGGACGCCCGCTCCAGGACACAGAGCCAGGAATGTACAGCGAAGTACAGCCAGGTACGACGGTTACGGCAAGACGATGATTAGTCCTGCTCTTTACGGACCTTCTTGCGGTTGCGCTTGCGGGCAAGCGCCTCCTTGACGCGCTTCTTTTCACCTGGCTTCAGGTAGAAAGAGTGACGCTTGACTTCCTTGATGATGTCTTCGGTCTGAACCTTACGCTTGAAGCGACGGAGCGCGTTCTCGAGCGGTTCGCCTTCTTGAACTCGAATCTCTGCCAAGAGATATACACCTCTTCCCTTGCCTGCTGGCAACCTCTAGGATACTCCAGCGAAGGGGAAACGCACAGTCTTTTGAGGCCAAAGTCGACGGAAAGCATGACGATTCCTTCATTTTCGTGACGGGACGGGAATAGAATGCGGGGATGATACGGAGCTTTCAGGGGGTATTTCCCGTAGTGGGCGCGGGAAGCTACATCGACCCGTCGGCCCAGGTGATCGGCGATGTCGTGATCGGGGAGCATTCCAGCGTGTGGATGAACGCCGTGCTGCGCGGCGACGTGAACGCCATCCGGATCGGTTCGAAGTCGAACGTTCAGGACTGCGCCGTGCTGCATGGGCAGCGGTACAAATATTCAGTGACGGTCGGCGATCTGGTCACGATCGGCCACAACGCGACCGTCCATGGCTGCGTGCTGGAGGACATGGTGCTGATCGGGATCGGCGCGAGCGTGCTGAACAACGCGCGGATCGGCGAAGGGTCGATCGTCGCGGCAGGCGCGGTGATCCCGGAGCAGATGGTGATTCCGCCAAACTCGCTGGTCGCGGGCGTGCCGGGGAAGATCAAGCGGACGCTGGGGGATGCGGACCGGGAGTTGATCCTGAAGTATGCCGGGAACTATCTGGACTATACGAAGATCTATCTGGCGGAGATGGAGTAAAGAGATCTCCTGATTTCGATAGACTAGAAGGTCTATGGCTTCTTCTTCGATCAAGGCAGTACGCGGCACGCGGGATCTCCTCCCCCCAGAAACGGATCTTTGGAATCGCGTGGAGGCTACGGCCCGCGCCGTCTTTGCACGTTACGGCTTCGGCGAGATCCGCACGCCTTTGTTTGAAGAGACTTCGCTCTTCGCGCGCGGCGTCGGCGAAGAGACCGACATCGTCTCCAAAGAGATGTACACGTGGGAGGACAGGGCGCGCGCGGCGAGCGAAAAGGCTCAGTCGCTGACGCTGCGGCCGGAGAACACGGCCGGCGTCGTTCGCGCGTATATCGAACATAAGCTTGGGGATACGGGGAATCTGCAGAAGCTATTTTATATTGGGCCGATGTTCCGGCGGGAGAGGCCGCAGCGTGGCCGGTACCGGCAGTTCTGGCAGATCGGCGCCGAGGTGATCGGACCGCCGACCTCCGGTGCGGAGTCGGCGGTTCGCGACGCCGAGGTGCTGGAGATGCTGGCCTCCCTGCTCGATGAACTGGGCATCACCGGGTGGACGCTGAGCGTGAACTCGGTGGGATCTTCCACCGACCGGCCACGCTACGTTGCCGCGTTGCGCGAGGCTCTCGCGCCGATCAAGGATCAGCTCAGCCCGGATAACCAGCGTCGCGCCGAGACCAATCCGCTGCGCGTGCTGGATTCGAAGGAAGAGACCGACCAGGCGCTGATCGACGGTCTGCCGAAGATCGCGGACTTCCTCGATGCCGAATCGACCGAGCACTTCCGGCAGGTGCTGGCGGCGCTCGATGCGTGCGGCGTGCCGTACACGGTGAATCCGCGCCTGGTGCGCGGGCTGGACTATTACACCCGGACGACCTTTGAGTTCAGCCACTCCGTCGGCCTCGGGAGTCAGAATGCGCTGCTCGGCGGCGGACGGTATGACGGTCTCTCGGAGATGCTGGGCGGGCCGCGCGCGCCGGGAATCGGATTCGCGATCGGTGAGGACCGGCTGATTCTCACGTTGCAGGCTCAGGCCAAGGCTGCTTCCGCGACGAAGAAGCTCGATGCGTTCATCGCCCCCATGGGCGTGGAGCGCAACGCCGCCGCGCTGGCTCTTGCGAAAGACCTTCGGAGAGCGGGGCTGTCGGTCGAGGTCGGCGACGGTGGGTTCCGCCTGAAGAAGTCGTTCGAGGCCGCGGACAAGGTCGCGCGGAGAATTGTCATTCTCGGCGAGGACGAGGTCGCGAGCGAGGTCTACACCGTGAAGGAGTTCGCCACAGCCACGCAGACGAAGGTGCCTAAGGCAGAGCTGGTGGAAGCGCTGCAAGCTTAGGGCAGCTTTTTGTCGACGAGCAGGGCTGAATCACCGCTGGGAGAGACCTTGGTGCCGATTAGCGCTTCGATCCGGTCCCAGACCTGGCGGTCGTTTTCGATCTCGATGTGTTGCCGCATGAAGGTGCGGGCGAACCACGGGTAGCCGTCGAGCGGCACCGGGCTACTGCGGTAGCTGGATTGAAAGTTCCCAAGGATGGTCGTGCGCTTCGGGTCCATCGCCTGAATGGTCGCCCGTCCGTGGAGAAGCCCCTCGGTCTGATAGAAGTTGATGGCCTCGTGGACGTTCGGCGGAATGGTGCCGTCGTCTTCCGCGAGCTTTTCGACGCTGTCGACCTGCACGGTGAGCAGGACGGGGATATTCATGCCCTGGAGACGTTTCGCCAGCGTGATGGTCTCGGACGCACCCCAGCTATGGCCGTAAAGGACGATCCGGGCGGAGCTCTTTTCGGCCGGGCTAAGGCATCCGTCGCGGTTCTCGTCGAGCAGGTCGAGCAATCTATCGAGGGCGTGGGTCGCGTCGTGGTTGGCAAAGACCTCGGTATGAAGCGTATCGGGATAGCGGCGCTGGAGCTGCTGCGCCATCAGGGCTTCGCGGTGGACATAGTTTGTGGCGTGCACGCGGCCGCCCATGAATCCGAGGACGATAAGCTTGCGGGGTGCCTCAGAGGTGCGCTGCAGCGCGGTGGGCGTGGCGCAGAAGAGAGCCGTCTTCGCGTGAAGCTGGGTGGAAAAGGCGGCGATCAGAAGAAGTGCTAGGGAGGCCCGTGCGATTCGCATGATGTGCTCTCTGCGCGATGGCGTATCTCGTGTCCGTGGCGAACACACTCTGGATTGGATCACAGCGGCTGTACGATTGGCTCTTTTTCATGGAGATCGGTTTTGCAGGACGGAAACAGCGCTACGATAGGGGCGTCTGCTGGGAGTGGGAACGATGCTTCGTCGCGAGTTTCTGATCGGTTTGGCATTGGCGGCAACGGTACGCCCGGAGAAGCCTGGCGTCCGTCTGGCCCGCGCGGCGCGAGCTCAGCTCGGCGTGACCAGAGGGTACGATCCCGGGTACGCCCGAATCGCGTTTCCAAACGGCGATGTACCGCGCGAAACCGGGGTCTGCGCCGATGTCGTCGTGCGCGCCGGACGAAATGGGCTGGGGCTCGACCTGCAGGAGCTTTTGCATACGGATATCGCCAAGAACTTCGGGGCCTATCCGGCACGGGCAACGTGGGGACAGACGAAGCCGGACACCAACATCGACCACCGCAGGGTGCCCAATCTGGAGACCTTCTGGGCCCGGACAGGATGCCAGATCTGGGTAGCGAAAGGCGCGGTGGCCGGCAACGAGTTCCCTGCTCCTCTCCTTGTCGGCGATATGCTGAGCTGGCGTCTGGGCGGACGGTTGCCGCATGTCGGCGTGGTCAGTTCGGTGGACCTGCTGGGAGCGGTCGTGGTGCACAACATCGGCGGTGGCGTGGAGGAGAATCGTTTGTTCGGGTTCCGCGATCAGAAGGCGTTCGGCCACTATCGTCGGCCTTCGGCTTAACGCACATCGATTACTATGGCGATGTCTGGTGTCCATCTTCTTCCAAGGATTCTTATGCGTTTTGCTCTTCCCATGCGTCTTCTCTCCGCCACCCTGGCCCTTTCGTGTGTCTGTGTGGCGCAGCCGGACCGCAAGCCGATGGTGGTCGTGATCAGCCTGGACGCGTTCGCGGCGGAGAGCCTGAAAGATCCGAATCTGCCGGCTCCTACGCTGCACTGGATGATGAAGACGGGAGCTTACGCGGCGGCGATGCAGCCCATCAACCCGACCGTGACCTGGCCGAACCACACGGCGATCATTACGGGAGTCAACGCCTCGAAGCACCATGTGCTGGTCAATGGATTGATCCAGGGACAGCGCGGCACGGATGATCCGAAGATCCAGTTCGCCGCACCCAAGAAGGTGCTGGTCGCGGTACCGACGGTGTATGACGCGGCCCACGAGGCCGGGTTGACGACCGCCGAGGTCGACTGGGTCGCGATCACGCATCCCGGAACCATCGACTGGAGCTTTCCCGAGCGCGCCGATGAAGGGCCGATCGTGGACGATCTCGTGAAGGACGGATCGATGACGAAGGACCAGGTCGCGCACTTCTTCAAGCCGTCGCAGGCCTGGCGCGACCGCATCTACACGCTCGCGGCGGTGGACATCCTCAAGAAGCACCACCCGAACCTGAGCCTCTTCCACCTGCTCGCCCTCGACGGCATCGAGCACAAGACGGGGTACGGCAACGACGCGGGACGCAACACGATCGCATTCCTGGACGATCGCGTCAAGGACATCGTGGACGCGGTGCGGGAGGGCGGCGACCTCGACCGCACCACCTTTATCATCGTCTCCGACCATGGGCAGGAGAGCACGCACTATGTCATGCACCCCAACGCCCTGCTGCGCGACAGCGAATCGAAGCCGGGTGGCCAAACCTACGCGATCCCCGAGGGCGGCTACGCGCTGCTCTACCAGCAGCATGCGACGCCGGAGTCGACCGAGGCGCTGGCCAAGGTGTTTCGCGGGCAGAAGGGCGTGAGGGCTGTGCTGACGCCGGAGCAGGCCGCGAAGGATGGCTGGCCGACGCCCGCGCAGACCAACCAGGCACCCGACCTGCTGCTCTACGCCCAGGACGACTACAGGTTCGGCGATGGCGACAAGGAGCCATTCGTAACGACCGCGCTCGAGGCCGGCGCGCACGGCTTCCCCAACACCGTGCCGCTGATGCAGGCGATCTTCATCGCCTCCGGACGTGGGATCAAGGCCGAAGGCAAGATTCCGGCGATCCCGAATATCGATGTGGCACCGACCATCGCGAAGCTGCTGGGAATCTCGTTTACGGGGATCGACGGAAAGCCGCTGACGGCGATTTTGAAGTAAGACAAAGGCGCCCTATGCGGGCGACGGTCACTTCGTGACACGTATTGCGCTTCGCGGTGGGCCTCCTGTTGGTCGGTAATAAATTTCGTTGCCGACCAATGGGGTAAGACGCCCGAGGGACTAAAAGGGCTTGCGAACGCCTACAATAGAAACATTGTGACACTCGACTTTTTAGGCACGCTCGAACGCACCAAGTACTGCGGAGATCTCCGCGCTAGTGATGACGGTACGACCGTCGTTTTGATGGGCTGGGTGAACCGGCGCCGCGACCATGGCAACCTGATCTTCCTCGATCTGCGCGACCGCACCGGGCTCGCCCAGGTGGTGCTCGATAACGAGTTCGCCCCGATTGCACACGGCAAAGGCGAGCAGTCGCGCCCTGAGTACGTGGTTGCGGTCGTTGGCAAAGTCCGCCGCCGCGCCGCCGGCCTCGAAAATCCGAATATGGCCACCGGCGAGGTCGAAGTGCTTGCCAGCGAGTTGCTGATTCTGAACGAGGCGAAGACGCCTCCCTTCCCGATCGCGGAAGAGGGCGCGGTGAACGAAGAGGTGCGGCTGAAGTACCGCTATCTCGACCTGCGCCGCCCGGCGATGCAGTACAACTTCGCGCTGCGCAGCAAGGTCGCGCGTGCCATCCGCAACTACCTCTCGGACGAGGGCTTCCTGGAGATCGAGACGCCGTTCATGACGCGGTCGACCCCCGAAGGCGCGCGTGACTATCTCGTGCCCAGCCGCGTGCATGGCGGCCAGTTCTATGCGCTGCCGCAGTCGCCGCAGATCTTCAAGCAGATCCTGATGATCTCGGGCTTCGACAAGTACTTCCAGATTGCGCGCTGCTTCCGCGATGAGGATCTCCGCGCGGATCGCCAGCCGGAGTTCACCCAGATCGATCTCGAGATGACGTTCCCGCGGCAGGAGACGGTCTTCAAGGTCGTCGAGGGTTTTTTGACCGCTGCGTTCAAGACCGCCGGCATCGATCTCAAGACGCCATTCGTGCAGATGACCTACGACAACGCCATCGCGAAGTACGGCATCGACAAGCCGGATATGCGTCTGCCGGCGATGGTCGATCTCTCAACCGAGCTGACGGCGGAGCTACGCGAGACGCTGAAGATCGAGCAGGGCTTGCCTGTGCTCGGCTTCACGATTCCCCGCGTCGGCGAGCTGAGCGGCACGGCGCGCAAGTCGCTATTGAGCGAAATTCGCGCGAGCTTTGGCGATTCGGGACTCGATGTGCTCGATCTCGCTCGGCTGGGCACCAACGAGACCTTCGCGCCGCTGGCGAACGCGATCCACGCACAGCTTTCGACCGAGCTGGAGACCTTCTACGGCAAGGCGCTGGAAGCGGGCGATTTGAGCGTTGTCGTGACGCCGAAGCTGGGCACCCCCGCGATGTGGAACTACGACGTGCAGTGGATCTGGAAGAAGGTCGGCGCGCTTCGTCTGCAGCTCGGCCAAAAGTATGCCGACAAGCACGGCTTCTACACCAAGACCGGCACCGAGGCGGACTTCAAGTTCCTCTGGGTCACCGACTTCCCCATGTACGAGTGGGACGAAGAAGCGAAGGTCTGGAACGCCGCGCACCATCCCTTCACCTCGCCGCACGAAGAGGACATCAAGGCCGGTCGCCTGACGTCGGACAAGGGTGCCGTCCGCGCACTCGCCTACGACGTTGTGCTGAACGGCACGGAGCTCGGGTCGGGCTCGATCCGTATCCACCGCAAGGATGTGCAGGCGGAGATCTTCCGTTCGCTCGGCATGTCGGATGAAGAAGCAAAGGAGCGCTTCGGCTTCTTCCTCGATGCGCTTGAGTACGGCACGCCTCCACACGGCGGCATCGCGCTTGGGCTGGATCGTATCGTCATGATCCTGGCCGGTGCGACGAGCCTCCGCGAGGTGATCGCATTCCCGAAGACGGCCAAGGCGATCGACCTGATGGTCGATGCTCCGAGCGATGTGAGCGAACAGCAGTTGAAGGAACTCAGCCTGCGGATCGCAACACGCAGCTAAGGGTTCTTCTGCGGAAAAGGTCCACATCCGGCTTCGGAGGTGGACCTTCTGCTTGAGCGGGTGCACGTTCCGTGGGAGCGATCACAGCCCTGTATCGCAGACCTCAATGGCCTCGCTGAGATGGGCGAACAGGAAGGGCGCCGAGAAGAGCGCGGTGACGCCGTTATCGAAGGTCACCAGCACTCCATTATCGATACATTCCGTTTCCGTAATGCAAAGTGGTTCCATATCTCTGACACTAGGCTTTTCGGGGAAGCTTGTCGGTATCGGCTCTTACAGAGCGACGCAGCGGAGGTCTTTGCTCCGGTCCTCGGAGTGGCTGAAATTGGCGTAGTGATCCAGGTGGTCCTTGATCACCTGGTAGCACTCACAGGACCTTTTCTTGAGCCCCGCAACGTCCAGGATGCGAATCTCGCCCCGAGTGTAGTCGATGAGTCCTTCCAGCTTCAGCGTCCTGGCTGCAATGGAAACCGAGGGCCGCGTGCTTCCCAGCATCTCCGCCAGAAAGTCGTGCGACATCGTGAAGTTGTCGTCGTTTCCCCGGTCCGCGCAGATCAGGAGCCATCGGGCCAGACGGCTTTCGACCTCATGCTTCGCATTGCAGGCCGTGGATTGCGCCGACTGCACGAGCTGCGCCTGGACATACGCCAGCGCAAGTCTTTGGAACTGGCCGCCACACTCGAATTCGCGCCTGGCGGCTTCCATGAGGCACGAGTATCCACGGCCCGCGATCTGGGTATAGACCCGATTCAGACTCTTCTTCGTCCCCATCAAGGCGGATACGCCGATGACGGATTCGTAACCGAAGGTGCCAACCTCGACCTGCGCACCATTCATAAAAGTGACCGTCATGGAAGCCATGCCTGCCTCGACGAAGAACAGGTGTTGAATCGGCTTGCCGGGAAATTCGAACTCGTGCTCTACCTCGAAGACAACCGGTTTGAGATTGAGCCGCAGGATAATGTCGGGATGGAGCGCCTTCAGGATGGTGTTTCGAAAGACGGGAATCGGCATGCCTTTTCACCTGCACAATCTTTGGGCTGGCAAGGGCTTGCGGTCCCTCCGACCAGCAGGATAGAAGAGGAGACCTGTCGATACTGTTCCCCATTGCTCATCGGAAACATTTTTTCAATCTCATGAGCCAGATCGCGGCGCAAAGCTCCAAACGCAACAAGTGGAAGGAGATCATCCATATTTTGCTTGTGTGCGCTATGTCATCCTGCGAACATAGTGGCTATGAAGGGTACGATCCTGCACAGTCTGCTGATCGGCGTCACCAGGGCTCTCGTGGATTCTCCTGAGCTCGTCTTCGTGACGGTCACCCCATCGGAGCGTGGCTACAACCTTGATATCCAGGTGGCTTCGTCGGACATCGGCAAGGTGATCGGCAAGCAGGGGCGGACGGCCCGGGCGATTCGAAGCATTGTCGGAGCGGCCGCCGTGAAGCTGAAGACCACGGCCTGTGTGAACATAGCCGCTCTTCCGCTTCGTTGAACCTCTCAGAGCAATTCGGCTCAGCATGTCCAGGGAGAACCCGCTATCGTTGGTCTTCGAGGTGGGGCCCATGCAAGGCAAGCATACGATTTTCGATACCCGAAGAGTGTCGCTGGACGATGACCGGGAAGGCTCGAGCTCTACCGGTCAACGCGGCGAATCCCCCATCGCGCATGTGTCTCCTGCACCGTCGCCTCTCGCGGACAAGCGTGAGGGCCCAGCACCCTTCAAACCGAACCGGAGTCTTCATCTGATTCGCGCACGGGCCTGAGCGCAAGAAGCTCATCGACGGAATACTGTGCGTGCGTCCCGTCCGAAAAGCTGACGAAGATACCGTCTCCATGATCACGGTCCACTGCTGTCACCAAAATCGTATCTGCCATACGCCCTCCGTTGCGGGCTGGATGTTAGCCAATTGCCTCGAGGCTCTATGCGACCCGTTATGTACCATCATCGCGAAAATGGCGACGGAACGTGGGATTCCATCTGCCCAACGTGCTTCCGGACGACCGCCCATGCCTCGACGGAACCACTCCTGCCCAGGCTGGAAATACACCATCGCTGTGCGCTCGACTCCGTGGCACGGATGATGATGACGAATGACCGCGAGGGTCGAGGCCAGGTGCAGCCTGTACTCTGCTTGCTCTCAACCGAGACCTCGGTCCCTCACACATGAATTCCACGCTAGCCGCCAAACGCTTGTCGGTCATCCTTCCGACATAAGGGAACTTTCCAGCGGACTCCGCCTGGTGGCTATCCCAATCTGGCTGCCGTGGGCCAGAGGACGGCCACTATAGAGGAACCTCTATCCCTCGCAGTCGCAGTCGCCAAGGGCTCGTTCCGTAGCCACAGACCGTGACCGGCCCCTTCGCCCGTTCGTGTATATTCGCACCATCGTTTCCAGGATGATGGCCTTCCCCGCGCGTGCGTTTCCCCGGCACTTCCGCGCTGCGCCATCGCGTTGGACGAGAGATCGGCAAGCGGAGACACAGGCAATGAAGCGGATGGTTCGTTGGACAGGCGTATCGGTCGTGGCACTGGGCACATTCGCAGCAGGAGCGCAGACCGCGCTAACCTACCAGAAGCCGCCCGCGCCCATTGAGCAGTTGCTGGACGCCCCTCGCACGCCTGAGGTGCTGCTCTCGCCCGATGGCAGGACCATGCTGATCCAGCAGCCGGCGACGTTCCCCACGATCGCCGATGTCGCCCAGCCGCGCTATCGCCTCGCAGGCATTCGCTTCAACCCGAAGGTAAGCGGGCCGAGCGTGGAGCAATACGCGATCGGTGCGAGTTTGCAGCGCGTCGGAGGACCAGCCAGGCTGATCACCGGCCTCCCGGCCAAGATGAGGCTGACCAATGCCGTCTGGTCGCCGGACTCGAAGCACGTGGCGTTTGTGGAGCGCAACGACGTTACAGCAACAGCCGGGCTGGAGCTCTGGGTCATCGACGTGGTGGCGTCTCATGCGCATCGACTCGGCACCGTGCATCTCGATGCCGTGCTTGGCCGCACGCCCTGCGAGTGGCTCCCGGACGCGAAGGCATTGCTGTGCAAGGTCATTCCCACACCACGCGGCGCGGCTCCCAGGCAGAGCGAGATTCCGGCAGGCCCTGACATCAGTGAGAACCTGGGCAAGGTCACACCCGCTCCCACCTATGAGGACATGCTTCAGACCGAGACCGACTCAGCGATCTTCGAGTACTACGCCACCTCGCAGCTTGCGGTTGTGCCTCTGGTTGGCCCCGCCCGCATGCTTCCGGTAAAGGGCATGCTCGAAGGCGTATCGCCGTCACCCGACGGCAGGTACGCCCTGGTCTCGATGCTGCACCGGCCCTTCAGCTACACGGTTCCGGCGCAGCGTTTTCCGATGAAGACCGAGATCGTCACGCTGAAGGCCGGGGTGCCGAAGGTTCTGCAGGATCGCTCCCTGCTCGACAGCCAGCCCATCTCACGCGACGCCGTCGAGCCCGGACCGCGCGACTACCAGTGGCGCAGCGATGCACCCGCGACTCTGGTCTGGGTGGAGGCCGCGGATGGAGGCCGGCCGAAGAAAGGCGCAGCGGTCTACGACCGCGTCCTGTCGCTGCCCGAGCCGTTCGAAGGCCAGCCGACGATGATCTACGAGGCTCCGTTGCGGATCGCGCGCGGCGGCCCGGGCGGCGGACGCGGCATCGAGTGGGGCAACGAGCACCTGGCCATCGTCAGCGAGGCTCGCTTCTCCGATCGCAAATCGATGCTGGTCGCATTCGACCCATCATCGCCCGGCAACGGGATCAAGACGCTTTATTCCGGCTCGTCGCAGGAGCGCTACAAGAACCCCGGACGCCCGCTGACGGTCGAGAACGCCAGCGGCAAGCGCGTGCTGAAGCTTACGGCGGACGGTCAGGGCGTGTACTTCGTCGCGCCGGGCGCAACGCCCACGGGCGACAAACCCTTCCTCGCGGTCATGCCCCTCAGCGGCGGGGCAGAACAGATCCTCTTTCGCTCCTCGGATCCCTATTACGACGAGCCTGTAGCCCTGCTGCCGGACGACAAGGTCTTGATCCGCCGCGAGAGCCAGACCATGTCGCCGAACTACTTCGCGGCTCCCTTCCACGGTGGCGATCCCGTAGCCCTGACGGTCTTCCCGGCACGCTATGCCGGCGTCAAAATGCCCACCAAGCAGCTTCTGAAGTACAAGCGCGCCGACGGCGTCGACCTCACCGCGACCCTGTGGCTGCCGGCCGGCTACGACAAGAGCCAAGGCCCACTGCCCACGCTCATGGAGGCCTATCCCGCCGAGTTCAAGACGCGCGACGCAGCCAGCCAGGTGGCGGGGTCGCCCAACCGCTATCCCACCTTCGGCGGGCAGTCGCATGTGTACCTCGTGCAGTCCGGCTACGCCATCCTCGATAGCGCTACGATTCCCATCATCGGCGAAGGCGACCAGCAGCCGAACGATACCTACGTGGAACAACTCGTCGCAGGAGCCAAGGCCGCGATCGACGAAGGCGTTCGCCTGGGAGTCGTGGATCGCTCGCGCGTTGCCGTCATGGGCCATAGCTACGGTGCCTTCATGACCGCCAACCTGCTGGCCCATACCGATATCTTCCGGGCCGGTATCGCGGAGAGCGGCGCCTACAACCGCAGCCTGACGCCCTACGGATTCCAGAACGAAGACCGCACGTACTGGCAGGCGCCCGACCTTTATAACAAGATGTCGCCCTTCAGTTATGCGGACAAGATCAAGACGCCCATCCTGCTCATCCACGGCGAAGCCGATGACAACACCGGCACCTATCCCATCCAGAGCGAACGCTTCTACGCCGCGCTGAAGGGCCAGGGAGCCACGGTGCGGCTGGTCTTTCTGCCACTGGAGCCGCACGCGTACGGCGCGCTGGAGACCAGGCAGCATGTGCTGTGGGAGATCGACCGCTGGATGAACACCTACGTCCGGCCTGCGGTCTCTCCGATCCAGAAGACGGCTGCGAAGTAGGCTAGTTCATCCACCGCTTGTCGGTGGGATCCTTGTCATCCGGCGCGACGTAGCGGCCTTCCTTGTCGAAGTGAACCTCGCGGTCCTGCTTGCGCATGTAGACCTCGAACTTCTTCGCGGCATTGCGGCGCTTGCGGCGGTAATAGTCGTTGCGCATCGCGTAATAGCGTTCGGAGAGGTTGAAGCTCGCGTTCGGCAGGAAGCCGCGGCGCGGCGCATAGCGCATATAAAGGTAGCCCGCGAGTCCGCAGCACAGGCAGGTCAGCGCACCGAAGCGGTTCGGCCCAAGGATAAGGATCGCGAGATAGTAAAGCCCGTAGATAGCAACGAGATACTTCAGCTTCAAGGTAAAGATGAAGTTGAAGCGAATCATCTCTTCGCCGGACACGTAGGCGGAAGCCACAAGAAGAGCGAGGATGGCTCCGCGCGGCCCGGCCGCAGCCACCAGAGGACTCATGCGGAAGAGCCCGGTCATGGCCAGCAGCGCGGCGAACAGCGCCCCGGCAGCCGAGGTAAGAAGGTAGTACTCCGTCAGCCAGCGGCTGCCGAACTGATCCTCCAACTGCGAGCCGAAGAACCAGAGCGTCAGCAGCCAGAAGATCGTGTTCAGGATGCCGGTCACGACAAACTCGTACGTGAAGAGCTGCCAGACCTGACCGTGGAAGAGCGTCGCCGGGATCAGGGTGACGAAGCCGAGGAGCCTCTCCAGCAGGTCCGGCGAGAAACTCCCCAGTACGGCGATGGCGAAGAAGGCACCCAGGCTGATGAGAACGAGCCTGCGTGTCGCTCCGTGAAACGGGGGGAAAGTAAGCGTGATGGGGCCGCGTGCCATGTACAGCTATTTCACCACAGGTTGGACGGCGGGGACTCCAACCCCGGGGGCGTTGCGAATCCCGCGCGCGGGCACGGGGTAAACCGCATAGCTGCGATGGCCGGCCGCATCCACCGTCCGGATACCGAAGATCGTGTTGTCCTTCGAGACCGCCAGGGTGATCTTCGTGACGTGAACCGGCTGCACGGCAGTCCAATCGGTCTGGTCGGTGGGGCGGGAGAGAATCTCGTAGAAGGCACCCGCGGGCATGCCCACAGGCGGCTCCCAGCTCAGTTCCGTGTTGTTGTCCAGGTTCGTCGTGGTGACGTGTACGTTCTGCGGAACGCCCGGAGCGGCGGCGAAGGTCGCAAGCGACGCGGCATTCGTCCGCGCGACCTGCGCCACATAGTTGAAGTCGACGAACTTGATATTGTCCTCGATCTCAATGCCCTTCTCGACGCGCGGGGTCTGGTGCTGGTGGTTGAAGTTCTCCTGCCACTCCGTGATGCGAACCGCGGGGAAGCCTTCCAGGTTGAAGCTGGTGTGATCGCCACCGCGCAGGAAACGGTCACGGCGAAGAATCATCACCGGCTGGAAGGCCGGAACAAGCCGCATGGCCATCGATCGAGCCTTGCCGGGACCAGCCGGAGCCGCGCCCTGCGCATGCTGCCCCATGTACGTGCGGGAGTTGTCCAAGATGGCGCGGGCAATCTCCCGCGAGGGCGAATCCGACTCGGAGCCGAGTGTCTGGATGAGGTGAACCTGCTCGATGGTTGCCGGTCCCGGGACGCCTTCCGAGAACACCCGCACCTTATTCTTGTCCTGCGTCGTATCGCCCGGCGTGGTGTCGCCGCCGACGATGTCGTTATTCAGCACTGCTTCAAGCTGCCAGCCCTCGGCCTTCGCAAGACGCGCAAGGTGCCGGCTTCCGTTCAGCCCCTGCTCTTCTCCCGCGACCGCCACGAAGACGATGGTCGACGGAAATTTGAGCTGGCTCAGCACCCGCGCGCATTCGAGGGAGACGGCCACACCGCTGGCATCGTCGTTCGCGCCCGGAGCGGGATCGTGAGTATTGAAGTTGTCCGAGTTGCGGGAGTCGTAATGCCCCGTGACGAGCACCCGCCGCGCACTCTGGGCAGGGTCCGTTCCCTTCAGCACAGCATAGATATTGTTAAGCTGCGTGTCCTTGAGGATGCGGGTCCCGGGCGTACCGGCCTCGACGAAGGTGTCGCGCTTCACCTCAAGACATCCCCCGCAGTCGGCTGAATACGACTGAAATTGCTGCTCGATCCAGTCGGCGGCGGCCAGGATGCCGGTCCCGGGAGGGAGATCCTTGTCCATGCTGGAGAGTGTGCTGCGGTTCTTGAAGGACACAAGCTTGGTGATCGTGGCCTGGATGCGGTCGGCCGAAACCTGCTGGAGCGCCTTCGCGATGGCGGGATCGGCCGGAGCGGCAGGAACCTGCGCGGCAAGAGGAAGCGCCAGGGAGACAGCGAGGACGGCGGAGCGGCGAAGAAGGGTGAGCAACATGGTCAGTTCGGCCTCTGGTATCTGATATATGTCTGAAGGGTGTAGATCTAGGTACGAGTGGATCCAGCAAAAAGACGCGCTACCATTCCTATGTTGCAGACCTGCTGGATGACGGAAGATTCATCCCGCGAGACCGGCACGGATGCGATGATGTTCTCTCTGCATCGTTTGTATCATCCTGTGGAGGTTCTTTGATGCCAGCACTTTGTCCCGAATGCGAGAACCTGGTCGTGGTGGACGCCGACGCGGTGGAGGAAGGCGATCTGCTGGAGTGCGATGAGTGCGGTGCGGAACTGGAGATCGTCTCGCTGGAGCCGCTGAAGGTAGTCCTCATGGATGGGCTGGGGTATGACGATCCGGAAGAGCTTTCGTTCGCCGACGAAGTGGAGTGACACGCCGCAAGTTGCTGAAACGACGTATAATTGGAGCATGAAAAACGCTTCCCGGTCCCGGTTTGGTTCCCTTGTTCTGGCGGTTTGTCTCGCAGGTACGGGCGCTTCCGTGCTGCAGCCGGTAGCCTTGATGGCACAGGCTTCGCAACGGACGGTGTCGGGAAGGGTGACCGATAAGTCGGACGCCCCGATGAAGGGCGCGATCGTCTACCTGAAGGACGACCATACGCTTTCGATCAAGAGCTTTATCGCCGACGAGACAGGCAGCTTCCGCTTCGGCCAGCTCTCCTCCACCACCGACTACGAGTTGTGGGCAGAGCACAATGGCAAGAAGAGCGCCGTGAAGACGATCAGCTCCTTCGATTCAAAGACCGCGTTCACCATCAACCTGAAAGTCGATACAGGCAGCTAAAGATTTCTTCCGCAATGAAGAGGGGGAAGGCCAAATGGCCTTCCCCCTCTTCATTGCGTACGGCTTGCCTGGTGCGTTAACGCCTGTGGGGGAGCCGCTGGACGGCTCCCCCCACAGGGTTCGGTTGCGATTGCGTTAGAAGACGAACTTGATCTTCAGACGGATCTGACGTGGGGTCTGGAACGCAGTCGGCACGCCATACTCGCTGTTGAGAGTAATCTGCGAAGCCGTTGTGTTCGAAAGGCCCTGGTAGTCGTAGGCGTGCATGAGGAGCGAGTAGTTCAGCGCGCCACCGGTGTTGTAACCGACCGGCTTGATGAACTGACCCGACTTGTTCGGCGAGTTGATCTTCGAACCGTAGATCACGGGACGCTTGGTGTTCAGGACGTTGGTCAGGTTGGCTTCGAATCCGAGACGCCATGCTTCGTGAGCCTTGCTGACCTGGTAGGCATGCGTGAAGGACAGATCCGACTGGAAGAAGACGGGGGTCCGGCGCAGGTAGGGGGTTCCGTAGGTCATGAAGCCAGTTGCATCCGCCGTGATGGGGATCCACTTGGCGCGACCCTCGGGGTAGACCTGGTAGCTGCCGCCACCGGCCACGTCGATGTAGGAGCTGAGAGGGGTGCCTGAGTAGATCTGCTGGAAGAGACCAACGGTCGACTCGTGACGCTTCAGGGGGCTGAAGCGGTAGTAGGTAATCGCCTTGAAGGTGTGCGGGCGATCCGTGGCGAGCAGGCCGTTGAAGGGCTTGCCGTGCGCGTCGAACTGGAAGTACGGCTCGTCGAAAGCGCGTCCGGAGTTCGGGCTGGTGGAGCGGATACCAGCTACCGTCGTCGAGTTTCCATCGGCGATATCGGAGTCCACAAGACCGCTGTAGTTTCCACGAAGACGACTGTAGGTGTAGTCGAACTGACCGAACCAGTGACGGCTGGCTACCTTCGTGAAGCGGAACTCCACACCATCGTAAGCACGAGCAGCCTTCGGCTGGTTAGGGCAGGTGGGGCAGTTGGGTACGGGCTGCGTGTCGATTCCTTCACCCGGGTTGGAGATGGGGAAGGCTTCGCCGTTGGGGGTCTGAATTCCGGTGTCTTCGATCGCATGATCGACACGGCGGCGGGTCCAGCGGCTCTCGAACGACCAGTTACGCGAAATCTGGTAGTCCGCACCGAAGACAGCCTCGTGCTGACGGAAGGGCTTGAGGTTGGGATCGACGCCTGGCTTGACCGGGTTCGCAGGATCGTTCGCAGCGATGCGGAAGTCCTGGTTCTCGATGAAGCGGATGGCGGGGGCGGGCGTGACGGCCGCGAGGTTGGCAGGTCCGGTTCCAGAGCAGTAGTGACCGTTTGCGTCACGGATGGGCTGGATGCGAGTGTAGTTTGCGTCGTCGAGGGCATAGTAGCAACCATGCCAGTAGTTGCCGCCGAAGGAACCGATGGCGAGGTTGAGTTTGAAGACATCGTTGAAGACGCCGTAGGAGCCGAAGAGCTTCAGCTTGCCATTCTGGAAGACATCCCAGGCAGCGCCGAGACGGGGAGCAACCTTGCCGCCGAGGCCGAAGCTGATGCCCGAGGGGTACAGGTTGAAGGAAGGAACGTACTCTTTCTCCAGACGAACGCCGAGGTTAAGGGTAAGGCCGTGACCGACCGTCCAGGCATCCTGCACGTACAGTCCATGGTTGTTTGAAGAGACCTGACCGTTCCCGTTGGTGTACTCGCGAACGATGGCATATCCGTAGTTACCACGGCAGCTCGTCGGATCGAAGCCGCCGGCGGTGCCGGTCTGGCCGTAGCGAGCCAGGTTGGTCGTTTCGATCGCTGCGCAGTTGGGCTGGTTCGCCGAGAGAGGCGAGTAGGTCTGGCCCCAGTACACCTGAACAAGGGCGCTGTTGTAGAGCTGACGGATGTTGTACGTCTGGTGGTTCAACTGGTAGCCGACCTTCAGGTTGTGCTGTCCGAAGAAGCCCTTCTTGAAGTAGGCGAGGTCCTGGTTGAACTGGTGGACGATGTTCTGGGTTGCGGCAGTGGCGGTGTTATCCGCGATGTTGGCGTAACCGGAGGCCTGCTGGGCGGGCGCACCCGCGTTGCTGGTAGAGCCGACCGTTCCGTCGAGGGCGGTGGTACCGATGCCCGAGGCGGAGAACAGGTAACGGATTCCGGCAGGAGTTCCTACGGTATGAAGGTTGTTATAGAAGTAGCCGTAGCGAGTCGTGGCGACAAGCGAAGGCGTGATGGTGATGTCCGCGCCGGCCGTAAAGGTCGAGTTGGGCTGCACGCTGCCAAGGCCATGGTTGAAGTTGAAGGGGTTCGAGGTCGAGCTGCTGTTGAAGAGCCCGTTGATCGAATCCGGGTTGGGCAGCGTGCTTCCGGAGATGCGGTAGTACTGGTACAGGAAGGCACCGAAGACGCGGATCTTGTCCGTGACCTTACCGTCGAGACGGATAAGGCTGTAGTACTGCTGCGTGTCCTGGGTGGAGACGACCGGACCGATGCTCGAAACAGCTCCGTTGGTGAAGTTGAAGTTGGTCGTCCGGCGGGTCGAGGTGAAATACGGCTCAATCGCAGCGGTCATCCAGAGGCGATCCTTCATCAGGTAGCCGGTGACGATGGCGCCGGGCTGCACCTGACGATAGTGATCCTTGATCGGCGTGTAGTTCTGGTACGGGATGTCGAGGCGATTGCTTGCGTTGGCGGAGATCTGCGGATTGAAGCGGACGGTCGTCGCGGGGCTCGCGTCCAGCGGATCCGCTTCGTAGTAGGTGAGCAGTTCCCCGTGGAAGTTGTTGCTTCCACGCTTCTCGGTCGCGGTGACAACGCCGCCAAGTGCGCCGCCGAACTCAGCAGCGAAACCGGAGGTCTTGACTTCCACTTCCTGGATGAACTCGAAGGGCAGGTTCGACTTCGACTGACCGCTATCGAGCGCGCTGCTCTGCATGCCGTCGATCAGGTAGCCGTTTTCGCTGGAGGTTGCGCCGTCGATCGAGTAACCGTTGGCCTGAAGCGGTTCCTGGCGGGCGCCGGGGGCAAACTGAATCACGGACTGGAAGGAGCGGCCACGCGGATCGTAGTCGAGCACGTCGCGGGTCACGTTGGTCTGAGCGTTGGATTGGGTGACGTCGATGAGGGGAACGGCGGTGGAGACTTCGATGACCGTCTTGTCCGAACCGATCGAGAGGTTGATATCGATGCTCGGAAGGCGACCCACCTGAAGCAGGATGCCATCGCGCTTGGTCTCGGAGAAGCCGCTCGCGCTGACCGTCAGAGAGTAGGATCCTGGAGGCAGGTTGGTGAAGCGATAGTAGCCCGACTTGTCTGTGTTCGCGGTTTTTTCACCGATCAATTGGCTTCCGGAGACGGTAACCAGAGCTCCCGCGATGTTGGCACCGCTGGGATCCTTGATCGTTCCCTGGATGCCTGCCGTGGTCTCCTGCGCCTGTGCGGCGGGAACCAGAGCTAGGATCATCAGGAACAGGGTAAAGACAGCCGCAAGAGAGCGGCATGCCCTTGTAAAGGCATGGTTCATAGGTATGGACCTCTTCGGAAAAAGTCTCCAGATCGCTCTGGAGTGAAACATTTGGTTCTTTTTTATTCGCTGCGGTCTTTGCCGATGTCAGCGTTCCTACAGTTGTTCGAACTGCACGCGTCCCGCAAGGAAAGCGTTTTGTTGCGATCCCTCAAAGACTGAGGGAGACGACAAGACGGGCCAAGAAAAGCCTGCCTGCCAAAACTGTGTTGTCGGATACAAAACAGAGCGTACAGATGGCTGGACTGTTCGTCAAATTTTTATCAATTTTTTTGTGAGCGGATGCCCGTTTTCGGGAAACTTATTCGAAGCTGCTTACGTATAAGCGGATTCCGGACTCAAAGTGCTTCATAGCGGTCGCCATGGCTCGGCGGCTGGCTCGTGACCAGGATGCTGAGGTCTTGTTTGCTATGATTTGCAGCCTGGTGAGCCTGTCCCGGCGCAATCTCGACCCCTTCGCCCGCCTTCAGCACATAGACATGGTGCTCGATCTCCATGGTGAGCTCGCCCTCCAGCACATAGAAGAACTGCCGCGACACCTTGTGATAGTGGCGCGTCTCGAAAGCGGCCGGCGGCAGCCGTTCCTCGATGATGTTCAGCGCCGGCGTACGCACAAGGTACCAGCCGTCGGAGACATCGTTGTGATCGCCTCCCCAGCGATAGTGTTCGGCGGTGCCTCGGCTGATGGGGGTTGCGGGCATGCATGCTCCTTGGATGTGATGGCTACAGTGGGATATTCCCATGCTTTTTTGGCGGGTTCTTTTCGCGTTTGGTCGCGAGCATGTCCAGCGCGGTGTTGAGCCGGCGGCGCGTCTCCGAGGGCGGAATCACGGCATCGACGTAACCTCGTTCGGCGGCGACATACGGGTTGGCAAAACGCTCGCGAAACTCGGCAACCTTCTCGGCGCGGGCCTCGCTCAGAATTTGTAACTTTTCTTGTTCCGTAAACGGTTTGCCCTGTGGCCACATGGCTTCCGCGTCCTTCACCGTGCGCGCAAGCTCGCTCTTGTAGACGATATTGACCGCACCCTCGGGTCCCATTACCGCGATCTCAGCCGTCGGCCAGGCGATGTTCAAATCCGCCCGCAGATGCTTCGAGTTCATCACGCAATAGGCTCCGCCGTATGCCTTGCGGGTGATGACGGTGAGCTTCGGAACCGTCGCTTCCGCAAACGCATAGAGCAGCTTGGCACCATGGCGGATGATGCCTCCATGCTCCTGCTGGACGCCGGGCATGAACCCCGGAACGTCTTCGAAGACGATGAGCGGAATACTGAAAGCGTCGCAAAAACGCACGAACCGCGCGGCTTTTACGCTCGCGTTGATGTCCAGCACACCGGCCAGGAAGGCTGGCTGATTGGCGACGATGCCTACGGGACGTCCATCCATGCGCGCGAAGCCGATGACGATGTTCCGCGCATAGGCCTCCTGGATCTCGAAGAAATAGGCCTCGTCGACCACGCGGGTGATGACGTCCTTGATGTCGTAGGGCTGATTCGACTCGGTCGGGATCAGCGTGTCAAGAGCCTTGTCCGCGCGATCGCGTGGGTCGGTGTTCGGCCGTCGCGGTGGATCTTCAAGGTTGTTCGAAGGCAGAAAGCCAAGGAGCTCGCGGACCAGCGCCAGGCACTCACGGTCGTCCGCGGCGATGAAGTGGGCTACGCCGGAGATTTCGTTGTGGGTCGCGGCACCGCCAAGGTCGGACATCGTGACGTCTTCATGGGTCACCGTCTTGATCACATCCGGCCCGGTGACGAACATGTAGCTCGTCTTCGCGGTCATCAACGTAAAGTCCGTGATGGCGGGCGAATAGACGGCTCCGCCAGCGCATGGCCCCAGGATCGCCGAGATCTGCGGCACGACACCCGACGCCAGCGTGTTGCGCAGAAAGATGTCCGTATACCCGGCCAGCGAGACGACGCCCTCCTGAATGCGAGCTCCGCCGGAGTCATTCAAGCCCACGACCGGAGCGCCGACCTTCATGGCAAGGTCCATCATCTTCACGATCTTCGCGGCATTTGCCTCCGACAACGACCCGCCAAGCACGGTAAAGTCCTGCGCGAAGACGAACGTCACCCGCCCGTTGACGCGACCGTACCCGGTAATAAAGCCGTCGCCCGGCACGCGCTGCGCGGCCATGCCGAAGTCGGTCGCGCGGTGGGTGACGAACTTGTCGGCCTCCTCGAAGGTGCCCTCGTCCAGCAGGAAGTCGATGCGCTCCCGCGCGGAGAGCTTGCCCGCCTTGGTTTCGCGGGCGCGTCGCTCGGGGCCTCCTCCCTCTTCGGCGATGGCGTTGCGGGCGGCGAGTTCGAGCAGTTGGCGCGCTGACTGGGGAAGGGCGGGATCGGCCATAGGGGGTGATTTTAGCAGCGCGAGACGAAGGCTTTCGAGGCGCACACGCTCCGGACTGCGTAAAATAGAGGGATCGTAAAGTTTTGCAGTCCGAAGGATGGTTTTCCGAATGAGCATGGGTACAACGACGGTTTTGATGGCGCAGGTTGAGCAGGCTGCCGCGGCGGCTGGTTTGAAGGTCACGGCAACCGAGCCCGGTGTCGACTTCTCCGGCAAGGCAACCACGAAGTTTACGCTGGCATTGGCCGCCGACGCGTCGAAGACGCAGGGCCTGGAGCTGAGCGAGAAGTTTGAGTTTGGCCGCACGGATCTGCTGGAGGCGGTGAAGACCTACCTCGCCGAAACCGCAACGCGCCTGAAGAATCCACGGCCGAACGACTATATGACCTTGAGCGGCCTGCCGGTCAGCTTCTCGAAGTTCGGATGGCCCTTCCATCCCTCGAGCTCGGGCGCGGATACGTTCCTCGTGCATGGTGAAGTGAAGCTCGAAGACGGCGAAGACAGCCCTTTGCACGCGAAGGTTGCGGCTTCCATGACCGTCACCTTCGCCACCATCGTTCCGGCGATGGAGCAGCCGTTTGCCGAAGGCTTTATCTACAACGCCGTGCGCAAGACGATGGACCAGGGACAGCTTGAGCTCGTCAAGAGCGGCAACCGCCAGCCCGTGCCCGTCACCACGCGGTACTACAGCATGAAGCAGTCGAAGTTCATCTTCAACGACACCAGCGAGACGCAGCGTCGTGAGTTCCTGGCCGCGAAGGTCTACTGGCTCTCGGGCGTGCTGGGCAAAGGCGCTCCGGTCTGGGTGCTCGATCCGCGCGATGCCCAGTACCTCAATACGACCGTCAGCGACCTGAAGGCTTCCGTTGCGACGCTGGTAAGCGATGGTCTGCTCGCGCCGGCCGGCGACGACGGATTCGTCACACCCACCCAGAAGCTGATGGAAGCGCGCGCCCAGTATGAGGTCGACATGGCCGACGCACTCGCCTTCATCAAACCCACCTTCAACGAAGACATGCGCGGCGGACATACCAACATGTAGTCGCGTTGCCGTCTCTCAAAAACGCCGTCCGGGGTTGCTCCCGGACGGCGTTTTCTTATTTTGAGCATCTGGACAACGGCCCCGGGGTGGAATCCATCTGATTGATTTTGCATGCGTTATGCATGCCCAGGAGAACGTGATGAAAACCTTGAAATTCGCAGCACCGGCACTTGCAGTGGTTCTCCTTGGAACGGCGGGACTATCGTTCGCCCAGGGCTACCCGCAGCCGCAGCCGTACCCCCAGCAGCAACAGCAGGGTTATCCCCCGCAGGGTCAGCCCGGGTATGGGCAGGACCGGGACAATCGCTGGGAGGCACCACCCCAGGAGATGCGCGAGTTTGCCCGGCAGGGCTTCCGTGACGGCATTCAGGGGGCGCGCCGGGACATGGAGAACCATCGCCGGCCGAATGTAAACAACCGCGACGAGTTCCGTCATCCGCAGGTACCGCGCAACGTCCGCGACGACTACCGCATGGGATTCCGCCGTGGCTACGACATGGCCGTCCAGCGTGCAGCGGGTGGTCCGGGCAACGGATACGGCCCGCCGAACCGGCCTTACTAAAAGCCACATCCTTCATGGCAACACTTGGACGCCGTATGGGTTTTCTCTCCTGTACGGCGTTCTTGCTGTGCCGGGTAAACAGTTCCGGACGCAGGCAATGCCCAAAGGCGAAAGGATGTGTGCGATGAGAACGATGCGTTGGGCTGCACCGATGTTGGCTTTGGCGATGCTTGGATCCGTGAGCGCTGCAAGGGCCCAGTATGGGCCTCCCCCGCCGCCGCATGAGGGCTATGGACAGGGTGGATGGGATGTACCGCCGGGTGAACTGCGTGAGATTGCGCGCCAGGGCTTTCGCGATGGCATCGTGGGCGCGGAGCGCGATATCCAGAACCACCGGCGACCGAATGTGAATAACCGCGATGAGTTCCGCCGTCCGCATGTGCCGGAGAATGTGCGCGGCGACTACCGCATGGGGTTTCGGCGCGGCTATGACGTCGGCATCCGGCATGCGCTCGGATACGGCGCACCACCTCCGCCACGGCCCTACTAGCGATTGGGTGGTCCATCGAAATCCCGGCTGAGTAGAATTGGCTTGCGTGGTCTTTGACCGCGCAAGCCTCTTTCGTTTTCCGACTCTGCCGTTCGACGCTGCCTGGAGTGTGTACGTGAAAAAGTTACAGATTCACCCTTCGCTTGTTCTGGCCGGTCTTTTGCTTGCCCCCGCTTCCACCTGGGCTCAGTCGCAGGCCTCGCAGACGACGACCGTACCCGCCAAAGCGGCGCAGACAAAGAAAGCCCCCGCAAAGACAGCGCGCAGCAAAACGCCTGACAAGGCGGCCCCCGAACAGACGGACGAGGTGCAGGCCACACCCGGCGCGGCCACCATGACCCGCGTCGCCGAAGCGCCGGTGGCAGGTCTGCGCCGCCGCGATGCCGATGCCGTAGCGGTGACGATTCCCGGCAAACAGGCGAGCCCAAACGTCGACGCGACCTCCGAGCTTTTGATCCACGACTTCGACTTCGACGGCGTACCCGTCCCCACCACCAAGCTCCACTTCAAGGAACTCAGCCCCGGCGTCCTGGAGATTCGATCGCTCGCCTCGCAGGTCGGCATCTGGCGCTTCTACGTGCGCGACTCCGCCAACTACTATGGGCTCGGCGAGCACTTCGACGTCCTGAACCACTCGCACCAGATCGTGAAGAACCTCTCCCAGGACAACGGCGGCCCCAAGGGCAGCTCAACCTACAAGCCGATGCCCTTCTTCATGAGCACCACCGGTTACGGCCTGTGGGTGGATACGACCGGCGAGGCCACCTTCGACATGAACGCAACCAGCAAGGACGACGCCATCGTCGACGTGGCCGCGGGACGCCTGCGCATCGTCCTCTTCTTGGGCCCGCAGTTCAGGACCATCCTTGCAAACTTCACGGCCCTCTCAGGACGCGCCATCGTGCCTCCCTACTGGGCCTTCGCGCCATGGAAGGGACGCGACTTCCACCAGAACGACGCACAGGTACTCGAAGACGTCGACAAGATGCGCGCGCTCGGTCTGCCCGCCAGCGTCATCCTCATCGATTCGCCCTGGGCCTCCGCCTACAACAACTACAAGTTCAACCCGAAGCAGTTCAACGACGCACCCGGCATGATCAAGCATCTGCACGAGCAGGGCTACAAGATGGTGCTATGGCATACCTCATGGATCAACTCGAAGTCCGACCCGCCGCACGAGGCCGGCTTTGAAGGCAAGATTGCCGCGATGTCCGACAACTATGCCGAGGCCGCGGGCAATGGCTACTTCGTCAAGAACCTGAAGGGCGAGCCCTACGTCGGTCGCTGGTGGAAGGGCGAGGGATCGCTCATCGACTTCACCAAGCCCGCCGCGAAGCGCTGGTGGCAGGATCAGGTGCGTCTCGCGATCGCTGCCGGCGCCGATGGATTCAAGGATGACGATGCCGAAGGCAACTTCATCGGCGACGTCTCCTTCGCCGATGGCAGCGACCAGCGCGTCATGCGCAACCGCTACGCCGTGCTCTACAACAACGCAATGGAAGAGCTGATCCAGAAAGATCTGAAGGGCAACGGCGTCCTCTTCGCCCGCAGCGTGACCGCCGGAGCGAACGGAATCGGCATGTTGTGGGGTGGCGACAACGAAGCCAGCTTCAGCCCCGACAACGGCCTCCCCACTGTCGTCACAGCCGGCATTGGCGCGGGTCTAAGCGGCATGCCGCTCTGGGCCACCGACCTCGGCGGCTACGAAAAAACAGCCTCCACGCCCGACGTTCCGCTGTTGATGCGTTGGACCGAGTACTCCGCCTTCTCCCCCGTGATGCAGGTGATGTCCGAGGCGAACATCTCGCCATGGGACTTCGATCAGAAGACCGGAGGAACACGCGCGCTCGACAACTACCGCAAGTACTCCGTGCTGCATATGAGCCTGTTCCCCTATCGCTACGCAGCCGCCCTCGAGGCCCAGAAGACAGGCATGCCGCTGATGCGTGCGCTTGTGCTCGACAACCAGAACGACGCCCACGCGCAATCGCGCAAGGATGAATATCTCTTCGGCCCCGACATGCTCGTCGCTCCGGTCATCGATGAGGGCACATCGCGCGTCGTCTATCTCCCCGAGCATGCCGGCGCGGAAAAGGCTCCCATCCGCTGGATTCAGTACTGGACCGGTGTCGCCACCAACGGCGGCACCACCATCGTGGAGCAGGCCCCGCTCGATACGATCCCCGTCTGGATTCGTGCCGGCGCGGTCATCCCGAAGATCCCCGAGGATGTGATGACGCTTGTCCCTTCGAGCGAAAGCGGCAACACCTCCATCAAGACGCTCGATGATCGGCGTATCTTCGAGATCGTCGGCAGCTCCGCCGAGGATGTCACCGAGACCGACTTCGAAGGCCGCACGCTGGTCCACAGCGGCAACAAGCTGACGATCTCAGGCGAAAAGAAGGCCCATATCACCCTGCGGTGGAAGTTCGCCAACGCCCGCGGCGTAACGCTCGAAGGAGCGACCATCACCGCGCAGAACGGCGGCGCGGTCGAGTTCGACTACGCCGGAACCCCGGTCACCGTCGCCTGGCGGTAGGCCGGCGGCGGTGGATACGAGAGAATGCCGTTGGCGATCTGTGAGGCTACGGCGACGTTGTAAGCGCGCACCCGTGCCGGCATGAAGAAGCACTCGATCCAGCCAAGGATGTGCGGGATCCCGGTCCAGAAGAACAGCACATAGAGGATGCCGAGCCCGGTATTGCCCAGGTAGAAGTGATGGATGCCCCATCCCCCGAGGAAGATGGCAAAGAGCACACCGGCGATCTCGTCCTTGCGGGCGCGTTCGTACTCGGCGTAAAACCAGGCACGCTGCTGGTCGTTCATGCGGGCGGTATAGATGCTGTCGGGATAGAGCATAGCGGATACCTCGTCGGAAAGCAGTACGCAGGACCGCGAGGCGTAGTTCCCATGCCTTAAAAACCATCGCCGCACTCGAATGAGTGCGGCGATGGTCAATGTTGAACCTAAACTTCTTTGACGCCATCCACGAACGCCTTCAGCTTGCGGCTGCGGCTCGGGTGACGAAGCTTCCGGAGAGCCTTCGCCTCGATCTGCCGGATGCGCTCACGCGTCACCTGGAAGCTCTGGCCGACCTCTTCAAGCGTATGCTCGGAGCCGTCTTCAAGGCCAAAGCGCATCTTGATCACACGCTCTTCGCGCGGGGTCAGCGTACGCAGCACCTGCGACGTGTACTCCTTGAGGTTCACCGAGATCACGGCATCCGACGGGCTGACCGCCATGCGATCTTCGATAAAGTCGCCAAGGTGCGAATCTTCCTCTTCACCAATCGGCGTCTCAAGCGAGATGGGCTCCTGTGCGATCTTCAGGACCTTGCGGACCTTCGCAACCGGGATATCCATACGACGCGCGATCTCTTCCGAGGAGGCCTCACGCCCAAGCTCCTGCACCAACTGGCGCGACGTCCGGATCAGCTTGTTGATCGTCTCGATCATGTGTACCGGAATACGGATCGTACGAGCCTGATCCGCAATGGCGCGCGTAATCGCCTGACGAATCCACCACGTCGCGTACGTCGAGAACTTGTAGCCACGGCGATACTCGAACTTGTCGACCGCCTTCATCAGGCCGATGTTGCCCTCCTGAATCAGGTCGAGGAACTGCAGGCCGCGGTTCGTGTACTTCTTGGCAATCGACACCACGAGGCGAAGGTTGGCCTCGATGAGTTCACGCTTGGCGCGCTCGGCATCCATGTCGCCCTGGATCATCTCGCGCTGCGTGCGCTTCAGATCCACCAGCGAGATACCGGCATCCTTCTCCACCTGCTCGAGATCGATGCGGCAGTTCTTCTGCTGGCGCTTGTACTCCTTCTTCAGCTCTTCCGAGCGCGAAGCCTCATACTTGGCGTCCAGCGACTTGATCTGGCGCTCCAGCGTACGCATCGCGTCGACGGTCTTGTTCACCTTGTCGAGCAGCCGCTTCTTCTCGCCGTTGGTGTACTTCAACTCGCGCACAACGCGGTTGATGTACACGTGCTCGCGGCCGATCAGCCAGCGCAGCTTGCGCTGATCCTTGACCTTCTGCTTGGTGTCCTTGGTCGTCGAAGGCTCAAGCTTCTCTTCGAGCTGCGAGACCTTCTTCTGGTGCTTGACGATCACGTCGATACGGCTCACGGTCGCGCGTACGCGGGACTGCAGGATCTCCTCGGTGAGCTCTTCCTCGTCGAAGGTGACCACTTCCTTGATGTTCCGCACCCCGCGGCGCAGATCCTCACCCAGGCCGACGATCTCGCGAATCACGATCGGCGAACGGGAGATGGCCTTCATCACGCGGATCTGCCCGCGCTCGATGCGCTTGGCGATCTCGACCTCACCCTCGCGCGTGAGCAGCGGCACGGTGCCCATCTCGCGCAGGTACATGCGGACAGGGTCGTTGGTCTTCTCAAGCGTTCCGGGCGAGAGATCGAGTTCGACGTCGTCGGACTCTTCCCCGGCCTCGGGCTCGTACTTGTCCCGATCCGACATGCGTCCTTCGCCCGAAAGCACGTCGATGCCCTGGGTATTGATGGTCGTCAACAGGTCGTCGAGGTCGTCGGGAGAGGTAATATCGCCCGGCAGCAGGTCGTTGACTTCCCCATAGGTGAGGTAGCCCTTCTCCTTGCCGGTGTCGATCAGTTTATCTAGGTCGTCGTCGTACTTATCGATTTCATCAGCCACGTGTGGACTCGCTTCTTGCTTAAATTTTTGCGGGAATAAATCGTACCCAAACCGTTCTCGGACGGCGGTAGATAGAGGCTTCCCTTGTGATTGGATGCGGTGGCTGGAAATTTGGATATGCGGATAAAACCGCGGTGGCAAGCCATATTGACGCTCACTGTGGAGGGTCGGGGCGCTCACTTTTCCAGCGATCACAAGTGTATCACGTCTACTATTGGACGCCGATATCGCGGAAAAGACTCATTTTGGGACGTACGCTTGCCGATGCGTAAAAAACATTGACATTCGTTTGGGACAGGCATTCGATGGAAAAAGGTAGAAAACTCCCCCGGCTTTCAGGCAGCGGAGGGAATGGCTGGAAAGGTCTCATTGCTGGAAGTACGCAATGAGAAGAGCAATCTTCGACAGCAGGAAGAGAATTACTTCTCCGGGTATCCGCATCGAAAACCGACCCCATCGAACCAATAAAGGTTGCATGGGCCTCACCTCCTCTACAGAGAGATCGTCCCGGGCGGCAACCCGGGACGTTTCGCTTTTCAGGGCGAAACTCGCAATCCCACGGTGATGCCCTGTGCGAGCCTGATCTCTGTTGAGGCGAGTTAAGGATCTGCTGGTCGATTCCCTTCAGGAATGCGTCGTCAGCAATTATTTTCCGCTTTGTTTCAAGACGGGAAAAGACTCGGTGGAGCCTCGCGCAGCGTCTCCCCCTTGGCCCCGTCCTGGTGCCTCGGACAGCGCCGAGAGTGGATATCCACGCCGTTCGACCCATACTCATGGTGGCAATGGACGCACCGCATCCGGTAGATCGTCTGCCCCGGAAAGCTGTCGGACGGAAATCCCGTGTTGGCAATCACCTCTTGCCCATTCTTGTTCCGGAAACCCGGAGTCGTACTCGGATGTCGTGGCATAAACTCCCTAAAGCTCCCGCATACGCCGCATAATCTGCACCAGTTCAACCTGCAGACGGTTGGACATCTCCGTATCGCCCCGGCGGTCGGCCTCGGCGAGCATCGTCCGCAGTTCGCGCTGCCGCCGTTGCAGCCCACGCGTCTCCAGGTTCACCAGCGCCTCCCGCACCTGGTCCACCGGCGTCTGCACCCGTCCCCCAAGACTCGGTGGAGCATCGTCCCCCGATCCACGCCCCAGCGCCCGCGCCAGAATCTGCCGCGTCTCCGCATCCACCGCAGCGTCCAGCGGATTGTCCGGCGCCGGCCCGTTCGCCAGCGACTCAAATAAACTCGCCGCCGCCATCCCCTCGTACCAGGACGGATTGTTCGAAAGCCGCTCCGCCGCCAGAGCCCGGGTCGGATCCGAATCCGGCAGAACCAGCGCCCGCAGCAGAATCGCCTCCGTCTCCGAAACCGGCTCCGCCCTTCGCGCAGGCAGACTCGCCACACGGCCGGCAGCGGCCTGCTTCACCTCCTGCAGCAGAATCCCCGAGTCGATCCCCAGCTTCTGCGCCGCGTCCAGTGCAAAGCTGTTTCGCTGCAAAGCATTGGGCATCCGGCGGATATGCGGCAGCAGATAGTTCATCGCCTTCACATTCGACTCCGCCGTCCGAGCCGGAAACTCCTGACGCGCCCGCTCGATCAGATAATCCGCATACCGCACCGCCCCACGCAGCGCCGCCAGATACGCCTGAATCCCACGCTCCTTCACATAGCGGTCCGGATCGAGCCCACCCTCCAGCGTCACGATCTTCACCTCGAAGTCCTCTTCCGTCAGCAGCGCGATCGACTTCTCCGCCGCCGCCCGCCCCGCGTTGTCGGGGTCGAAGTTCAGCACTGCCCGATGCGTGAACCGCGCAAGCTGCCTGACCTGCATCTCGGTAAAGGCCGTACCGGATGTCGCTACCACCGAATGCACCCCGGCCATATACACGGAGATGCAATCCATCTGCCCTTCCACCAGCAGCACAAAGTCGTTCGTCTTGATCGCCGACTTCGCCTTATCCAGGTTGAACAGCACCTGGCCCTTGGTATAGAGCGGCGTCTCCGGCGAGTTGAAGTACTTCGCCACAGGCCGTCCTTTTTCGTCGTTCTCCTCGATCGCGCGGCCCGTAAACGCAATCGGCTTGCCTGCCTCGTTCATGATCGGGAACATGATGCGCCGCCGGAACTTCGCGTACATCTGACCCTGCCGCCCGTCGGCCTCTTCCTTGGCCGAAAACAACCCGGACTGCCGCAACGCATCCTCCGAAAAGTGCGGCTGCAGCCTCTCCCGCATGTCGTTGAAGCTCTCCGGCGCATAGCCGATGCGGAACGTCTTGATCGTCTCCGGCGTCACCCCGCGCCCCGTCAGATACTCCCTCGCCCGCGCCGCCTCGGGACTCTTCAGCATGCCCTCGAAGTACTGCGTCGCGCCCTCGTGCAGGTCCATCAACTGCCGCCGAATCCCCGCCTCGCGCGCCTCTTCCGGCGAGTTGAACTCCCGCTTCGGCAGCGGAATCCCGCACTTCGTGGCCACCGTCCGCACCGACTCCGGAAAGCTGATCGACTCCATCTTCATCACAAACGTGAAGACATCGCCCTTCTCATGGCAACCAAAGCAGTAGAAGTAGTTGTGCGTCGCATTGACCGAAAAGCTCGGGCTCTTCTCTTTATGGAAGGGACACAAACCGGAGAAGTTCTGCGCGCCGGACTTCTTCAGCTTCACGTAGTCGCCGATGATCCGCACAATGTCGGCCTGCTGCTTGACGGTTTGTGCGAAGTCGTCCGCCATGGGGTCTTTTCCAGTTTAGAACGCGGCGGGCTGTGGACGTTGGGCACCAAATCGAAGCGGCGAACGCGATTTTTCGGAACTTCCTAAGGGAGCGTGGGTTGAAACCAACTGTACGCGGGACGGCGGTTCGCGAAGAAAGTTTCACCGCAACGCCTACAGCCCGGCCGAACCTGTATCGCAAGGGAGCAAGACAATGAAGAACCTGAAGACGACTCAGACATTTCGCAAGTTTCTGGTGCTGGCCGCTCTGGCCCTCGCGCCTCTGGCCTCCTACGCCGGGGTCATTATCTCCGTGGGCTTTGCGCCCCCTGCGTTGCCCGTCTATGCACAGCCCATCTGCCCCGGCGACGGGTATCTCTGGACTCCCGGCTACTGGGCCTACGGTCCGGGCGGCTACTACTGGGTTCCCGGCGTATGGGTCCAGCCGCCCACCGTCGGCCTCCTCTGGACGCCCGGATACTGGGGATGGGGCGGTGGTGCCTACATCTTCCACGCCGGATACTGGGGACCCCACGTCGGCTTCTATGGTGGCATCAACTACGGCTTCGGATACGTCGGCAGCGGCTTCTATGGCGGTGAATGGCGCGGCGGCCACTTCGCCTACAACGCGGCCTACTCACACGTGAACACCGCCGTGATCCACAACACCTACGTCAACCGCGTCACGATCAACAACACCGTCATCAACAACCACACCAGCTTCAACGGCGGCAGCGGTGGCATCCAGGCTCGTCCTTCGGCGCAGGAAGCTCAGTTCGAGCATGAGAACCATGTGCAGCCCACCAGCGTGCAGCAGGCTCACTTCCAGCAGGCCAGCACCAACCGAGCCAACTTCGCCTCGGCCAATGGTGGACATCCTCAGGTCGCCGCCATGGCTCGTCCCGGTGCGATGAACACGGCTGTCCCGGCGCGTGGCGGCTTCGGTGGCAATGCCCAGAACCGGCCTGCAGGAAACAATGCTGCCCGTCCCAACACGCCCGGCAACGGCAGCTTCCAGAACAACCGCGCTGCCGCAGCGCCACAGGCCAGGGCGCAGGTCCAGCCGCAGGCACGTCCCCAGGCGGAGGCGAGGCCCCAGGCAGCGCCAAGGCCCCAGGCGGCGCCTCGTCAGGAAGCCGCAAGGCCGCAGGCTCAACCGCATGCCCAGGCACCTCGCGGTGGCGGCGGGGAGCACCACCGCTAAACACCAGCCGCTCCAACCAGACACCACGCAGGGCCAGGGATCTCTCCCCGGCCCTGCGCTGCGTTGGCGGCATCGATTAGTAGAATCATGAAGTGAGTTCCCCTTCCCGTTCCATCGATCGCACACGCATCCGCATCGTGCTCGTGCGCGCCCGCAATCCCGGCAACATCGGCGCGGTCGCGCGAGCCATGCATGACTTCGGCTTCCACGATCTGCACGTCGTCAACGAGTTCGCCATCCCCTTCGAGGCCGCCAAGTCCGCCATCGACGCCTCCGACGTCCTCGAGTCCGCGACCCTCTCCGCGACCGTCGCCGAAGCCGTCGCGGGCTGCACCCTCGTCATCGGCACCACGGCCGTCGGGGAGCGCGATCTGCGGCATCCCCTCCTCGGCCTCGCCGACGCCTCCGTCCGCATACGCAGTGAAGCCGCCGGGGAAGGCCGCGTGGCCCTGCTCTTCGGCTCCGAAAAAACCGGCCTCTCCAACGAAGACCTCAGCTTCTGCGATCTTCTCCTCACCATCCCCATGGAAGAGTACGAAGGCATCCGGCATCCCTCCATGAACCTTGGTCAGGCCGTGGCCGTCTGCCTCTGGGAGCTCGTCCGCCCCGGCGTCGCGCCCGAAGGCGTCAAGGTCCAGGCAGCCGACGCCGCCGAGATCGAACGCCTCATGGCGCTCCTCTACGAAGTCCTCGATGAGACCGAGTACACCCGCCGCCACGCCGCCAGCGCCTCCATGGAGCAGGTGCGCCGCCGCCTTCACCGCATGCGGCTCGAGACCGAAGACATCCCCGTCTGGATGGGAATCCTCCGCCAGATACTCTGGAAGATCCGTACCCCATCCGGCACGAGCAAGTCGTAACGGTTGATATACCAAATGCTAGACTGATGCGAAACTTCCGGGCACGCCTTCAGGCTTGGATTTCCGTCAGCTTTTCCGGGCAGAATCTCGTCTGAACTCGTATTGCCCGCTGTTTCCGAGGAGAACGTTCATGCCGTCGCGCACCAAACCTGTATCTCGCGTTGCAACCAGCGCCGCCCTTCTCGGTGCCTGCCTGCTGCCTCTGGCCGCCGTATCCCAGCAGCGGATCCTGACCAAAGACGACTACGCCAACGCGGAAAAGTTCATGGCCTACGGGGCGAACCCCCTCGTCCAGCACACCATGGCGACGCCTACCTTCCTGCCCGACGGGCGCTTCTGGTATCGCGACACCGGCGACGACGGCGTCGTCTTCTTCATGGTCGACCCCGCCAAGGGCACCAAAACGCCCGCCTTCGACCAGGTAAAACTCGCCGCCGCGCTCAACGCCGCCATGGCCAAGGCTCCCCTGCCCGACGGCATGGCCGCCCCCCGCACCATCGATCCTCATCGCCTGCCCATCACCGACTTCACCCCCGGCGACGGACAGACCTTCACCGTCAGCATGGGCAGCGCCATGCGCATGCACTGCGACATGGCCGGTGCCGGCACATGCACCCCCCTGCCGGGCGGCGGACAGGGGAGCGGAGGCGGTCGTGGCGGACGCAACCGCGCCGCAGCCGAGCTCTCCCCCGACAAAAAGAAGCAGGCCTTCATCCGCGACTGGAACCTCTGGATCCGCGACGTCAAGACCGGCGAAGAGACCCAGCTCACCACCGACGGCCAGAAGAACTACGGCTACGCCACCGACAACGCCGGATGGACCCACTCCAACAACCCCATCCTCGTCTGGTCCCCCGACTCCAACAAAATCGCCACCTTCCAGCAGGACCAGCGCAAGACCGGTGACATGTACCTCATCAGCACCAACAACGGTCACCCCAAGCTCGAGGCCTGGAAGTATCCCCTCGCCGGTGACAAGGACATCACCATGATCGAGCGCGTCGTCATCGACGTGCCCGCCAAGAAGGTCGTCCGCTTCAAGATGCCGCCCGACCAGCACCGCTCCACCCTGTGCGACGACATCAGTTGCCGCGGCGGCTCCGGCTGGGACGACGTGATGTGGAGCGACGACTCCAAATCCATCGCCTTCGTCTCCACCGCCCGCGACCACCGGCAGGAATGGCTGCGCATCGCCAACCCCGAGACCGGCGACATCCGCGAGGTCTACACCGAGACCGTGCCCAAGTTCTTCGAGAGCGGCAACGGCAAGGTCAACTGGAAATACCTGCCCGCCTCCAACGAGTTCCTCTGGTTCTCCGAGCGCGACAACTGGGGCCAGATGTACCTCTATGACCTGACCACCGGCAAGCTCAAGAACCAGATCACCACCGGCGAAGGCAACGTCACGCAGGTCCTGCGGATCGACGAGAAGGCCCGCGTCCTCTACTTCAAGGCTGTCGGCAAGGAGAAGGGCTGGGACCCCTACTACGAGGCCTTCTACCGCATCGACTTCGACGGCAAGAACATGAAGCTGCTCTCGCCCGAGAAAGCCGACCATCAGATCACCCTGTCCCCTGACGGCAGGTTCTTCGTCGACGTCTACTCCACCGTCACCGAGCCCCAGACCGCCGTCGTCCGCGACGACGCCACCGGCCGCATCGCCGTGCAGCTTGGCCGCCAGGACATCAGCCGTCTCCTCGCCAGCGGATGGGTTCCCCCCACCCCCATCACCGTCAAGGGCCGCGACGGCAAAACCGACCTCTACGGCTTCATGTTCAAGCCCACCAAAATCGAGATGGGCCGCAAGTATCCCATCATCAACCACGTCTACCCCGGCCCCCAGACCGGCTCCTGCGGCGCACGCACCTTCGCCGCCGCGCACGGTGATCTGCAGTCCCTCGCCGAGCTCGGCTTCGTCGTCGTATGCATCGACGGCATGGGCACACCATGGCGCTCGAAGACCTTCCACGAGTTCTACTACGGCGACATGGGCGACGCCACCATCCCCGACCAGGTCGCCGGCATGAAGGACCTTGCCGCAAAGTATCCCTTCATCGACCTCTCCCGGGCCGGCATCTACGGCCACTCCGGTGGAGGCAACGCCACCGCCGGCGCCATGTTCCACTTCCCCGACTTCTTCGCCGTCGGCATCGCCGAGAGCGGCAACCACGACAACCGCGAGTACGAAGACGACTGGGCCGAGAAGTGGTCGGGCCTCGAAACCATCAGTGCCGATGGCTCCTCCAGCTACGACAGCCAGGCCAACCAGAACTACGCCAAGAACCTCAAGGGCCATCTCCTGCTCGCGCACGGCACCTTCGACGACAACGTGCCACCCAATAACACCCTCATCGTCGTGGAGCAGCTCATCAAGGCCAACAAGGACTTCGACCTCCTGATGATCCCCAACGTCCCCCACGGATACGGCTACGCCACCCAGTACATGACCCGCCGCCGCTGGGACTACTTCGTCCGCTACCTCGCCGGCAACACACCCCCGAAGGAGTACGAGATGCAGCCACCCGAACGGTTGATGTCCGCCATGGGCCTTGGCCCCGACGCGGATGAACCCAACGACACCGAGTTCGATGTCACCGGCAACGACCTCTGGCAAAGTAAGTAACAAAAACCATCACACATGACAAAAGAGGCCGACAGCGATTCCTGTCGGCCTCTTTTCATGAAACGTCGCCCCGTTTATCGCAAGGCGACTGCTTCGAGTCCACTATTCGACCACGCTTCCATCCGCGCTCGTAGCCGCCCGCGTGCTTCCCGAAGCGCTCGACACCACCCATCCTCCAGTCGTGTTCGAAAGCGTCGCAGAGCCCGTCAGGTTCGGCGCAAGATTCGCCCGGATGCTGGGAAACGCGTTCTGCGTCTCCGGAGCCGTCGCCCACGCCGGCGTTCCCGAAAGCCCATAGTGATAGCTCACCTGCGTCGTCGCTCCAGGCTGATCCGTCGTGGGCGTCGTGCTGTCGATCGACGACACCGACCAGTGTCCATAGCAGAAGTTGCCGTATCCCGGCTGGTTCACATCCGCCGTCCACGCCGAACGTCCCTGGTCCGAAAGATCGTAGTTCGTCACCTGCTTCGAAAGGATGATCAGCTCCTTCTTCTCGCCGGTGGTGCGGACCAGAAGCCCCTGGTCGACCAGCGCATCGAACGGTGCCGTCTTGTCGCCATCCGAAGTGTTCGCCTGCGTCGGGAACTTCTTCGACTGCGTCCAGAGACATGCCGGATGAGCGTCGTAGTACGTATTCAGCGCACTCTTGTAATTCAGCGAATTGTCGGCAGTTTTCTTGCAACCTGCCACGCCCAGTACAGCAACGGCGCAGAGAGCAACTGCCTGTGTGATCTGGTTCAGCGAAGTCTTCATCGGTGCATCCTCCTCGTTCTAAAGGTCTGATGCCTCGAACGGGACGATAGTCAACCAGGCAACCTTTACAGCCAACCCTTGGCCCGCGCAATCCGGGCCGCGTCGATACGATTCGACGCATCCAGCTTCGCGATCGCCTCTGAAAGATAGTTCCGCACCGTCCCCTCCGAAAGCCGCAACGCCGTCGCAATCTCAGCCGTCGAACGCCCCTCGCCGGCCCGCTGCAAAATCTGCCTCTCACGATCCGTCAGCGGATCCAGCTCCGCGTTCCACGCCTCCGCAGCCAGCGCCGGATCCACCACACGCAGTCCCCGATGCACCCTCCGCACCGCATCCGCCAGCTCCGCCGCCGGCCGATCCTTCAACAGATACCCCCGCGCCCCCGCATCGAGCGCCCTCCGCAAATACCCGGGACGCGCAAACGTCGTCAGGATCACCGTCCGCACCGCCGGATGCGTCCCCCGCAGGTGAGCCGCCACCTCCAGCCCCGTCATCAGCGGCATCTCGATATCCGTCACCAGCACATCCGGCGTCAGCTTCACCACCGCGTCGAGCGCCTCGCGACCGTTCGCCGCACACGCCACCACCTTGATGTCCGGCTCCAGGTCCAGCAGCGCCGCCAGCGCCCCCAGCACCATGTTCTGGTCCTCGGCAATCACCACACGAATCTTGTTCGCAGTCGTCAACGCGCAGCCTCGATCGGGAGCCGAATCAACAGCCGCGTCCCCGCTCCACTCTCAATCGAAAACACCCCGCCCAGCGCCGCCACCCGCTCCCGCATCCCACGCAACCCATTGCCTTCACGCTCAATCCGATGCATCCCATCATCCTCCACCTCCAGCGCATGGAAGCCGCTCGTCGTCGAAATGCTCACGCGGCACTCCGTAGCCTCCGCATGCCGCACGATGTTCGTCACCGCCTCGCGCACCGCCAGCGAAAGCACCGTCTCCTGCGTCACCGTCATCGGCACCGCACGGTGCGCACCGCCATCCGGAAGCTCCGGTGTCGTTGCCGCGCAGCGCAACGCAACCCCAGCAGCATCCAGCGTCCGCCGTGCCTGTTCCAGCTCCGCCGCAAGCCCCTGCGCACGATACCCGCCGATCGCCTCCCGCACTTCCTTCAGCGCCGTCCGCGCCGTGTTCTCGACATCCGCGATCTCACGCGCCGCACGCGCCGGATCCTGCGCCGCGCCCTCCTGCAACAAACGCCCCGCCAACTCCGCCTTCAACACAATCACCGAAAGCGTATGCCCCAGCACATCATGCAGATCCCGCGCAATCCTCTCGCGCTCCGCCACCGCCGCCAGTTGCTCAATCTCTTCATGCGCCATTCTCAACTTGCAGTCCGCGCGCTTCTGCTCTCCCACAAAGAAATTCGACACCCCAATCACGACGATGAACATCACCGTCGAAGCGACGCTGATCAGATTCACATGAAAGATCGCGCCCTCAGCCACCACCATCAGACACTCTGTCGCGAGCACCGTCGCCACCATCTTCCGCGAAGGCGCGCACAGCGGAAACACCGCGGCCGTAAACACAAAGAAGGTGGAAGCACCCGGGTTCGCCGGGTACGACAGAAGCCCAAGTCCCGTAAAGCTCAGCGCCCACAACGCACTCGTCCGCGGCGTCACGGCCCGCATGCATGCCACGTACAACCCCAGGAACACCGCATAGATTCCCAGGCATTGCACCCAGTACGCCGTGCTGTGACGAAAGAACGGTTCAATGAAGTAGAAGACCGAATACACCAGCCAGATATAGTCGCGACGGCCCTGTGGCCCGTTGCGCCTCGTCCAGTCGCTGCTCGCGTTCGCCTTCTCCAGTGCGGTCATGCTCTCTCCCCGTGCAGCGGCGCCCCCTGTAACACCGGAGCGCCTTGCCAGAAGTGTACTCGCGACAGCCCTAGGCATTCTTCTGCGACCGGTTGAAGACAAGCCAGCTCGTGCCCAGCATCAGCATCGTAAATCCCGCCAGCGCCAGCCAGTGCGTCGAGACCGCAACATCCGGCTCCTGGTACCCGAAGATGCTCTGCATCAACTGCGACAGATGATACGTCGGCAGCACCGGAGCGAACGCCTGCAGCCAGCGCGGCAGAAAGTGCAAAGGCACCCACAGTCCGCTCAGGAACGACATCGGCAGATAGATCAGATTCACAATCCCGGGAGCCGCATTCGCCGGCACCACCAGAGCCAGCAAAAGCCCCATGCTCGCGAAGGCAGTCGAGCCCGCCACCGTGAACGCCATCATCTTGGCAAGCTCCACCCCGCTCAGCGAAACCCCCGCCATCGTCACGCCAATCGTCGTCAGGATCGAGACGATGATCAAACCAAACGCAATCGCCGCCATGCACTTCGCAAACAGATACGCCGCCGGAGGCATCGGACTCGCCTGTTTCACCTCCAGCCATCCCGCGGCCCGCTCCCCCGCCATGCCGACGCCGATCCCGAACAATGCCGAACCGACCAGCCCGAACACCGCGTAGCTCGCCAGCATGTACTTCGCAATATGCACGCCCCCTTCGATGCCATGCCTGTTCGCGACGCCAAACAGCAGGTAAAACATCACCGGGAACCCAATCGTAGCGGCCGAGAAAGAGCGTGTCCGCAGCAGCTTCAGAAACTCGTACTTCGTCTCTTTCACGAAGATGTTCACCACCGGAGCAGTTCCGGCGACGGGATAAAGAGCACTGGTAGCCATGGTGTTTCTCCTTCGTACAAAAAACATTTTGAGAAGAATCGGAAGGTGGAGAGGGCTTTGTGTTTGTGGGCCGAAAGCCCACCCCATCGCGTGCCTCGCCACCAGCAGGTTGCGTTAGTTCGTTGAAGTCAATTCAAGGAAGGCATCTTCCAGCAGGGGACTCGTCACCTCAAGGTTCGATAACGTTGCATCCGCCGCAAACATGCGACGAAGCACCACTTCCGCATCCACCGCCGTCACCGTCACCACGCTTCCCTGCCGAGCCACGTCAGTCACCGTGGGCATCTCCCACAGCGCCTCATCGCTCATCGCCGTATGGCAGCGAATCCGCCGCCCATGCGCACCCGTCGCGTGGCTCTTGATCTCCGCCGGCGTCCCCTCCGACACAATCTTTCCCTTGTTGATCACCACAATCCGGTGCGCCAGCGCATCCGCCTCTTCCAGATAATGCGTCGTCAGCAGCACCGTCTTGCCGCGCGCCGCCAGCGACCGGATCTGCACCCAGAGCCCCCGCCGCGCCTCGATATCCATCCCCACCGTCGGCTCATCCAGAAAGATCAGATCCGGGTCACCGGCCAGCGCCAGCCCGAACAGAACCCTCTGCTTCTGCCCTCCGCTCAGCGTGCCGAACTGCTTGTTCGCGATCCCCTCAAGCTGCGCGATCCGCACAATCTCCGCCTCCGGCAGCGGGTGCGGATAGTAGCTCCGGAACAGGTCGATATGCTCCCGCACCGTCATCACTTCAGGAATCCGTGCCACCTGCAACATCGCCCCAATCCGAACCCGCGCAGCCGGATCCCGGGGATCCTGCCCAAACACACGCACCGAACCCGAAGTCGGCGCAATCAAGCCCAGCAGGCACCGGATCGCAGTCGACTTCCCCGCCCCGTTCGGCCCCAGCAGCGCCAGAATCTCGCCCCGCCGCAGCGTCAGCGAGAGCCCATCCAGCGCCCGCGTCCCGCCATACTGCTTGACGACCCCATCCAGGCCCGCGATACGGGCCGCCGCCGGAGCCGTCGCTACCCGATCCTGCACTCCCTCCAAAACCGTTACCGTCGCCATGCCGATCACCTCAAGGTCCTGCGTCACCTGCTTACAGAACCAATCATCCGCGACCCCGCCCCGGCAAAACAGTGTCACGAATCAGCAGTCTGAGGTGACAGATGTCACCGCGCGCCCCGCGAAAGGGCTGGACAATGATGAAAAGGGAGGCCTACACTGCCACCCTGTTTGCTTCGCACCCGGCAAAGGATGCGAAGAGCACCGCGAGGTGAACCATGCTCCCCTTCGATAACCGGCCCTGGGCCAAACGCGTCGCCGCCATCGTCATCGTCTGCACCATCGTCTGCGAGATCTCAGTCGCCCTCTGGATTCGCGCTGAAGGCCCCCTCGACTTCTCCGAGATCCTCGCCTTCGTTCTCTTCTTCCTCGCCGTCGTCCCACCCAACATCCACATCCTCCGCAGCAAACGACCCATCGTCCAAAAGGACGATGGCACCGCATCCACGCGCGGCCGTATCGCGCAGGGTGGCGTCGAAACCGCAAAGGTCTCATCGTAGCCGCCGCTACATGTACTCCGTGCCGTACTGCACCGGAATCTGCGTGAACGCAATCCGAGTCGGCGCAGCCTCCCGCGCCGGCAGCATCCCCGCAAAATGCACCGTCGTGTGCCCGAACTTCAGATTCAGCTTATCCATCGCGCTCGAAAGCTGGGCACGGTTATCCGGATCGCCAAACAGCCCCACCTGAAACTCGTCCTCGGGCACCAGCTCCCGCAGCGTAACCCCCACAAAAAACGGCTTCTGAAACTCCGGACCCACCGGCCTCTGCGCCCACATCTTCCGCAGAATATCCAGCAGCGAAAGCGTGTCCTGGCAGTCCGGAAACCGCGCCTCCATCCCCCACCCGGAGTGCTTGATCCCGCTCGTATGCTTCTTGCTCTTCATCCGCTCCGCCTCTTCGCGGCTCAGCATGTACTTGATCGTCACCGCCATCGACCCCGTATAGAACTTCTCCATCCGCAGCCGCATCGCCGCCTTGTGTAGCAGCTTATGCGCCACCGCCCACGCCCCCTCCTGCGACCGATGCTCCGGCCCCAGCACATGCGAGTGACCCAGCGACTTCTGCACCTCCGCCGCCACCGGAGCCCCATCATCCCCCGTCGCCGCGCCCCGCAGCCAGTGATACAGCCGATCTCCCCACACCGAATCCCATAGCGCGTGCATCCCCGTCCGGTCCAGCGCCAGCAGCTCCGGCATCGTGCGAATCCCCTTCGCGTTCAGCCGAATCTCCGTCTTCGCCCCCACCCCCGGCAGATCCCTCAGTTCCAGATGCGCAATCGCCCGCGGCAACTGCGAAGGCAGCAGCCCGATCAACCCATCCGGCTTCTGCATATCGCTCGCAATCTTCGCCAGGTACCGGTTCGGAGCCATCCCGATCGAGCACCGCAGCGTCTCGCCCACATCATCCTTGATCGCCTGCTTGATCTCCAGCGCAATCTTCCGCGCACGCGGAGGCTCCTGCTCCCGCCCGATCAACTGGCACACCATCTCGTCGATCGAAGGCGTATGCGCCACCGGACAGCATCGCTCCACCGCCTCCGCAATCTTGTGCGAAAACTTCGCGTACTCCGTATGCGACCCGGCCACCAGAATGATCTCCGGACAGATCCTCTTCGCCTCACCCACCTGCGTGCCCGTCTTGATCCCCAGCGCCTTCGCCTCGTAGCTCGCCGCGATACACGAGGTCGTATCCGCCATCGTAGGCACCACGGCCAAAGGCCGGTCCCGCCACTCCGGATGCAACTGCTGTTCCACCGAGGCGAAGAAGCTGTTCAGGTCGATATGCAGGAACCCGAACCGGTCCGCCTGCAACCGGCGGAAGCCCTCCTCGTACTCCGGAATGTGCACCTCATCCGCCATAAAACGCCTCGTCTCATTCTAAAGCGCGCTTCGTCGTTTCTTCGCCAACCCACGAAAACCTTTCAACATCCCCCAGTTCGCCGTCTTTTGCCGTTGCGGTTGCCCTTTTGGTTGTCATCCCCGAAGGGGATCTGCTTCTTCTTTTGCTGTTGCTGTTGTTCCTGCTTCTGCTTCCAGGTACCCCAAGGATTCAGCCTTGGGTCTCCCAGGACCGCCAACAAAACGGGCTTTCGCCCCTGGGGCATGCCTTCCTATCCCAGACAGGCAAACCCAAACTTGCCCCCGTGCACCTCCATCCGCGATCATCGTACCAACATGGAAAACCTGGCCGCCCTCACCACCGAAGCCCGCAACCCTGCCTCCGCGAAGATCGACGAGCTCTCCACCCTCGACCTCCTCACCGTCATCAACGACGAAGACGCAAAGGTAGCAGCGGCGGTCCAGGCCGAGCTCCCCCGCATCGCCCAGGCCGTCGACGCCATCGCAGCCCGCTTCCAGCAGGGCGGACGCCTCTTCTACACCGGAGCCGGAACCAGCGGACGACTCGGAGTCCTCGACGCCAGCGAGTGCCCCCCCACCTTCTCCGTGACCGCCGAACTCGTACAAGGACTCATCGCCGGCGGCGACCGCGCCCTGCGCCTCTCCTCCGAGCACTCCGAAGACTCCAAAGAAGAGGGAGCCCGCGACCTCGCCGCCGCCGGCTTCACCGCCAACGACACCCTCGTCGGCATCGCCGCCTCCGGCCGCACCCCCTATGTCATCGGCACCCTCGAATACGCCCGCTCCCTCGGAGCTCTCACCGTCTCCCTCACCTGCGTCGCCAACTCCGCAATGGCCGCTGTAGCCGAGATTGCCATCGCCCCCGTCACCGGCCCCGAGGTCCTCACCGGAAGCACCCGCATGAAGGCCGGTACCGCCACCAAGCTCGTCCTCAACATGCTCTCGACGGGAATCATGATACGCACCGGAGCCGTCTACGGCAACCTCATGGTGAACGTAAAGCCGACGAACGCGAAACTCGTCGACCGCGCCGAACGCATCATCGCCAGCGCCACCGGATGCGATCAGGCCACCGCCGCCCGCCTCCTGGAAGAGTCCGGCAAGTCCGTCAAGACCGCCATCGTCATGCACAAGCTATCCCTCGACCGCGCCTCCGCCGAAGCCAGACTCACGGCCGCCAAGGGAATCCTGCGCACCGCCCTGGAGCAATAAAACGGAGCGGCACCAGACCGAGCGGAACAAAGGAGCATGGCTCAGCCGCCGCGAAACGGAAAGACATGGCTGTAGCCATGCCGAAAAAGGCCGCTCTTAAGATCATCGATTCATTCCCAAAGGGAATCGTCGCGCCTCGTCCGCCCCCCAAGCCCCAAGACTCAAACCCGCCCAACTGACAACTGGGAAATGAAAACGTACAACTGCCTTCACAGGTACTCCTTCAACCGATCCCCAAACCGCGAATAAAGAAACGAAACCAGAATCAAAGCCACGCCCACGGCCACGAACAGGAAGATCCGTTCCCCCTGCGGCAGCCCCCAGATATCGACCACCAGCAGCTTCGCCACGCCCACCAGCAGCAGCCCCAACCCCGACAACCGAAAGCTCCTCTCCCCCGCCGCCAGCGCCACCAGGAAAAACGCCAAACCCAGCCCGCTCCACGCCATGGTCAGGTTCCCGCCATGGAACTCCGCCGGAGCCCACGCCGCCAGCAGCGCAAACACGGCAAAGAAGAACACCTGCTCCGGGTGCTCCAGCACAGCACCCATCCAGTGCCGCTCCGCCAACGCCTTGCGCCGCAGGAAAAACCCGACCGGCACAGCCGCCCCCAGCAGCCCGACAGCCGTAAAGAACGCCACCCTCCCCCACCCCTGCGGCCAGACCGTCGTCTCCCCCGCGAACAGCACCGGAGCAAGATTCACCGTCAGACCCCGTGCCACCACCATCACCGCCAGAATCAGCGCCTTGCTCCGAATCCTGGCCCCATCCCTCACCAGCGCAGCCCCCGCCAGCACCAGCGCAAACCCCGCCCACCCCGCCGCCAGCCACCTCTCCGGCAGCTCCATGTACAGCAGCGAAGACACCAGCGCGCTCGCGCACCACATCACCGCGCCACCCACCAGCGACCGCTCCCGGGAAGCCGCCTCCAGAGCCCGCCCAATCCCCTCATAGAACAACAAGCATCCCGCGACCACCCCGACCCCGGCCCAAAGCCGCAGGTCTCCCCATCCCGCCTGCGCGCCGCTCTGGAAGTTGACCGCCACCAGCCACACCAGCGACCCCAGCAAAGCCCCATACCCCTGCAACCGAGGCCCAGCCGACCGTTCCCGAATCCCAACCTCCAGCAGCACCAGCGCAAGCCCCACCCATGCCACCGCCAGCCACGCCGGAGCGATCTCAAGATACAGCAGGAACATCGCCAGCCCGCTCGCAGCCCACATCACCACCTCGGAGACGCCCTGACTCTCCAGCGCATGCACCGCATCCGCGCCCGCCCGCAGACGCAGATGCAGCGCCACACAACCCGCCATCACACTCAGCCCCGCCCACAGCCTCACATCCCCAAAACCCGCCGTCCCCGCAGCACTCAGGTTGACCACCATCAACCGCACCAGAGCCACCGCCAGCACCGCATACCCCTCGACCCGCAGCCCCATCGACCGCGACCGAATCCCTACCTCCGCCAGCACCAGCGCCAGCAAACCCCACACCAGCACCAGCGTCCACCCCGGAATCACGATCCAGAGCCCGGCGACCGTACACAACGCCGCCGCAAACGAGCTCAGCATCAGCGTCCCGGCATACGGAGAAATGTCGTGACCCAGCGGCTCCGCCTCCCGCCGCCCCAGCCACTCCGCATTCCCCCACATCGCCGCCGCGACCACGAAGAACGTCGTCGCCACCAACGCCGAGTCCGCCGTCCACGCCCCGCCGACGATCTCTCCATGCATCGCGATCATCTGCCCCACCACCAGCAGATGCACCAGCATCCCCAGCCACCGCATCAGCCTCTCGCGCAGCACCACGCCACACACAAACAGCGCCTCGCCCTCCAGCACCCAAAGCAGCGGCCACGTCACCCCATGGAACCGGAACGGAATCGCCGCCACCAGCAGCACCGACCCAATCGTCACCAGCACCGCGAACGCAGGCCTCCGCCGCCCGCGCATCGCAAACGCCAGCCCCATCTCCACCGCGCCCAGCGCCAGCAGCGCCCGGAACGCATACTCCGGGTGAAAGCTCTGGTACTTCATCAGCGTCATCACGCCAATCGAGTTCAGCACCGCGACCAGCCCCGACATCCCCTCCGCCGCCGCGCTCTTCGGCTTCCGCACGCAGTACCCCGCCCGGAAGATCGCCCAGAACAAAAGCAGCAGCCCCGTACTCTGCCCCCACAGCGGAAACGGATGCCCCGGCCCGCCATAGCTCTCCAGCACCTTGTCGAGCCACAGGAAGTGGTTTCCATAAGCCGCCAGAACCCCGGCGATCTCCAGCCCGTACCACTCCTCCCGCACACACACGAACTCCAGCCCCAGCGCCAGCACCGCGCTCGCCAGCAGACTGAACGCCGACACCTGGCTGATCGTCACCGTCGAAAACGCCAGCAGAAACGCCAGTCCCGTCACCACCTGCGACCGGTATCGCAGCGAGTGCACCACCATCCCTACGCCCACCGCGAACAGCAGCACCAGGTCCACCGCCTGCGACCGCAGCACCTGCGTCGCCGGAAAGAAGTACATCGCATACGTGGTCAAGAACCCGAGCGCCCACCCGCCCCCAATCCCCGCCCGCGCAAACACCCTGTACTGAGCCTTCGGCTCCAGCCAGAGTCCCCCGCCCAGCATCACCAGCGCCACGCCAAACGCCATCAGAATCCGCCCCACCGGACCCACATGCGTCACCTCATACGCCAGCCCAAACGCCACGCCGAACACCACAAACGTCACGCCGATCCGGTTCAGCCAGTTGGTCCCCAGCCTCTGCTCCAGCGACTCCCGCTCCTTCGCCGCAACGAACACCTGCTCTGCAACAAGAGGTGGAGGCGGTGGTGGAGGCGCAGGCGCAGGCGCAACAACAGGCTCTGCCTCACGAAACACCGGCTCCGGCGCCACGAACTCCCCGGTCACCGAAGCGGCCACAACCGGAGCGGCCGCCACAGGCGGTGGCACAGCCAAAACTTCTTCCGTCGGAACAGCGACAGGGGCCACAAACGCAACAGGCTCAGCCACCGGCGCCCGATACGCAGCCGGACGAATCGTAATTTCTTCCGCTGCTTTTTCCGCCTCAGCCTTCGCCACAACCGCGGCCATCTGCCAGGCGATCGCCTTCTCCATTGCCGCGATCTGGTTCCGCAACCGGGAGATCTCTTCGTCCTGCCGCTCCATCCGCTCGCGAGCCTCGCGGTTATCGAACCCGCGAACGACCAGCCAGCCCAAAACCACCAGCAGCAGAATCCAAATCTCCAAGCGCCACCCCTCCGACCCGGAATCGTTACCTACGCAGGGTACCTGAAGACATAAGCGCCAGCGACGCAAAAGAAAAGCTCAGCCCCCGATGGAGGCCCGGCCTAACCCATCCACAAACTTCGGACTAGAGCCCCGAACAACCCACGAACCAGAGCATCACAATGTCCTAGTTAACCAAGTCTTCCGTTCCCATAGCTTGAGGCTGCGCCGCATACCGCTGCTCCAGCCAGCCCATCCCCTGACACTCTTCGAGATAATCCGCAACGCTATCGAAGTCCACCAGAGGAGGAAGATCGATCGCATAGAGCTTTCCGTCCGCATTCTCGCAGCTCGCGCCAAGCTCCTCCACCCGTGCGAAGACCACATCCTTCTTCTCCATCCCTTCGTCGCAAAAGACGATCTGAATCGCCCGGTGCCCACCGCGGCGGACGACCTCCTGCACCACGGGATTCTTGTTCTCGGCGGAAGCGATAGCCCTCACCACATCCATGAAGTTGATTTCAAGTGTGTGCCATGGCGAATTGCGGATCTCATATCGATCCTCCCCCACCTTCACCGACCACACTCCTTCGCCGCCAACCCCATCCTCAGCGTCCGGGAGATCGATCACAACCTTCACAAACTCTTCTTCCGATTCAGACATCCGCCCCCTTAAAACAACCCACGCGGCCCAGGCATCTCAATCCCAAAGTGCTCATACGCCAGCCGCGTAGCCACCCTACCTCTCGGCGTACGATCCAGAAACCCAATCTGGATCAAAAACGGCTCATACACCTCTTCCAGCGCATCCTGCTCCTCAGCCAACGCGGCCGCCAAAGTATTCAGCCCCACCGGCCCCCCATCGTACTTCTCGATGATCGTCATCAGCAGCCGCCGGTCCAACTGATCGAACCCATGCGCATCCACCTCGAGCATCTCCAGCGCCGCCATCGCCACCGGACGCGTAATCTCCCCATTCGCCCGCACCTGCGCATAGTCCCGCACCCGCCGCAGCAGCCGGTTCGCAATACGCGGAGTCCCCCGCGACCGCATCGCAATCTCCGCCGCTCCATCATGGTCGATCGGCACCCCCATCACCTCCGCCGACCGCTCCACCACAAACCGCAGCTCATCTTCGGTGTAGAACTCCAACCGCAGCAAAATCCCAAACCGAGACCGCAGCGGCGAACTCAACAACCCCGGCCGCGTCGTCGCCGCCACAAACGTAAACGGCTTGATCTCCATCACATGCGTCCGCGCGCTCGGCCCGGTCCCGATCATGATGTCCAGCGTATAGTCCTCGAGCGCCGTATACAGCTTCTCTTCCAACACTGCCTGCAACCGGTGAATCTCGTCTAGAAACAACACCTGCTTCTCCCGCAGGTTCGTCAGAATCGCCGTCAGATCCCCCTGAATCTGCAACGCAGGCCCACTCGTCTGCTGGTACCCCACCCCAAGCTCATTCGCAATAATCGTCGCCAGCGTCGTCTTCCCCAGCCCCGGAGGCCCAAACAGCAGCACATGGTCCAAAGCCTCCCCACGGCTCTTCGCTGCCTCCAGCGCAATCGCCAACTGCTCCTTCGCCTTCTCCTGCCCAATGAACTCCGCCAGCCGCGTCGGTCGCAGCTTCAGCTCAAACGCCGCGTCTTCCTCCCCGCGCTTGCCGGAAACCAGCCGATCCGCATCCTTGCTCATCGTCGTAAAGCGCCCCCAAAGGCGATGGTAAGGCGAAGCCCGCCCCCGCGCAACCTACGCATGACTTTCCAAACCCGCAAGGAGCCCTTGCCGTTGCCCCCTTGGTTGTCATCCCCGAAGGAGATTTGCTTCTGCCGTTGCCTGTGCTGATCCTCCTTTCATCGTGTCGATCGAGGTACGCCTCGCTTTCTCCACCGCTCAATCCCCCAGCAGATCCTCCCCAGCCCCCGCCCGCAGCATCCACACCACGCATCCATGCGCCGGCACCACCACACCTTTCACCTCCCCCGTCCGCCCCGCCGCGGTCCCGTCCCAGACATTCCGTACCCTGTACTTCCCCTTCCCCAGCCCATACTTCGCAAACTCCACATCCATCGTCATCGGCGTATCCCCCACATTGAACAACGCCAGCGCCTTCTCCCGCCCCGGCAGATCCGCCGTCCACGCAATCAAATCGCCTTCATGCGAAACCTCCCGGCTTCCCATCGAAGCCTGGTCGATCCGGATCAGATCCCGATTCACCAACAACGTCGTCGTAAACCCATCCAGCATCGTCAGATTCGCCCCCAGAATCAGCGGCGACCGAGCCATCGCCCAAAGCGTAATCTGCGTCTTCGATTCATCCTCCGTCAGCCGCGACGTCCGAGCCTTCCCCCACCCCGGCTGCGGCCGCAGCTCACCCAGCGGAAGCATATCCGCATCCGGCCAGTTCCCCGGCTTCGCATACTTCTCCCACGCCGCCACCCGCGCAAACTGGCTCGTCACGCTTTGCGGAAACCCCGTCTCCGCCTTCCACACATCCCAGATGTCATCCGAGATCCGCCACATCTGCGCCAGCTCCCCCACCTCCGCAGCATGACTCAAATTCGTCGGCCCCGGCGACAGACTCAACACCACCGGCCTGCCCGCCTTCTCGATCGCCCGTCGAATCATCCGGATCTCATCCACCTTGTACGGATGGTCCGAAATACAATCCACCTTCAGCAGATCCACCCCCCACCCTGCAAACTGCCGCAGCAGCGAGTCGTAATACGCCTGCCCCGCCGCATTGTCCTTGACGCCCCAGTTCGTAGGGTCCCACGGACAGGCATCCTCCTGGTCCGCGACATCCACCGCATGAAACGCGCTTCCCTCAACCGGCGTATTGGCGATCACCGCCATCCGCGGAATCCCCCGCACAATATGAATGCCAAACTTCAGCCCCGCCGCATGCACATCCCGCCCAATCTGCTCGAACCCACGATCTCCCACCGCCGAAGGAAATCGCGTCACCGCCGGAATATACCGGCCATACGCATCGATCAGCATCCCCGACGTCGAAGGCTTCGGGCTGTCCGTGGGGTTCACCATGAACCACCCCTCGTCGATCACCGCGTAGTTCCACCCGTAGGGCTTCAGTGCCGTCGCCAGCACCTTCACATTGGCCCGAAACTGCTCCTCGGTAATGGTCAGCCCGTACGCATCCCAGCTATTCCATCCCATCGGAGGAGTTGCCGCCACCGGCTTGGTCGTTTGCGCGACCACCCCACTCGCAATCATCAAAACAAAGGCAAAAAGACGAATCCGCATGCGACGAACCTTACCACATTGTCCTGCCGGACGGGCGCCCTGCGCGGGCGGCGGTCACTTCGTGACGCGTATACCGGTCTTGCCGCAATGATCTCGTGCGGGCCTTCCGTTGGTCGGCACGGAACTCTGTTCCCGACCAACGGAAGGGCCACGCGAAGCGGTAAAAAGGCGTGTGAACGCCCGCCGCCCGCGTTGGGCGCTTTTATTGCAGTAAAGCGATGGAAACCGCCGTAAGGCTCTTCACGCCCGTCTCCAGAGTAGGCTCCGGATCCGGCTCGAACCGGCTCGTATGCCATCCCGGCAGCTCTTTCCCCGCCGCCTTCGCCGCTGCCAGCTTCGCCGGATTCGCCGATCCCAGCCGGTAATACATCACCGGAATCTTCCCATCCAGCCCAAAAACACCCACATCCTCCGAGCCCATCGCCACCGGCTCCGGCTCCACCTTCTCCGCACCCAGAGCCTTCACCAGCGCCGCATGCACCCTCTCCGCAAGCGCCGGATCGTTGTACTGCAGCGGAGCCGACTCATCCTCCAGCACCGTCACCACCGGCTCCAGCCCCTTCGGCAACGCCGCAGATACCGCAATCCCCGCCGCCATCGACCGAATCCCATCGAGAATCACCTTCCGCCCAGCATCCGACAGCGACCGCGTCGTCAGCTCCAGCTTCACCTCGTTCGGAATGATATTCCGCTTCGTTCCGCCGTGGATATCCCCCACCGTCACAACCGACGGGTCCAGCGGATTCTCCTCCCTGCTCACAATCGTCTGCAACTGCATGATGAACTCCGCCGCCAGCACCACCGGATCGCGCCCTTGGTTCGGCCTCGCCCCATGCCCGCCAATCCCCTTGATCGTCACATCGATCGAAGTCGAACTCGCCATCGCCGCCCCGCTCCGCATCGCCACGGTTCCCGCGGCATGCTCGGCCGAATCGTGCAGCCCAATCACCATATCCGGCTTCCCGAACCGTTCATACAGGTGGTCCGCAATCATAGCCTTCGCCCCATCGATGGTCTCTTCCGAGGGCTGCCCAACAATCATCAGCGTGCCATGCCAAAGCCCCTTGTTCGCCGCCAGAGCCCGCGCCGTCCCCACCAGCACGGTCGTATGCACATCATGCCCGCACGCATGCATCACCCCGACCTCCTGGCCGCTCTTGTTCTTGGTCATCACATGGCTCGCATAGGGAACGCCCGTCTCCTCGATCACCGGCAGTGCGTCCATATCCCCCCGCACCAGCAACGTCGGCCCCGCCCCGTTCTTCAAGATCCCCACAACCCCATACGCCTTCGACCCATCCGGATAAACTCCCACGTGATCCGTAACGGTGTAGCCAGCCTTCTTCAGCTCCGCCGACACCATCGCAGAGGTATTCGCTTCAAAGTGCGAGAGCTCCGGATGCGCATGCAGGCCCTTGTACATCGTCACCAGCCCAGGCATCTCCTGCTTCTCAAACGCAGCCACATCCTGCCCGAACAACGCGGCACCCGAAATAACCAGCAAAGCAGCAACACCAGCCTTCAGCATGGGAGACTCCTCACGACAGAACGAAGAATTTCTTCCGAGTCTAAACCCTAGGCAGTATGCACTTTTTAGTGATTTAGATTTGCGGCCCGTCTTTCCAGTCGATTGAGAGCATTTTTCTTCAGGATGGGATTGTCCGAAAGCGCAAGCGCTTGCAGCTTGCTCTCGACGTCCTCTCCGGGAAGTTTGCCAAGCGCCCAGATTGCCTTGACGGCCAAGGCCCTGTACTCATCAAAATCCAGATACTCCGGTATCCATTGCGTCGCACGAGAAAGCGCCGTCACCGCCGAAGGGCTTCGCAAATCGTCCAACGCGCTTACCACATCCTCGTGCCTGAAGTGCCAATCTGCTTCTACGAGATGACAGAGGATATCTTCGTGCTCAGGGCCAAAACCGAAGACAAACCAATGATCAGCGCATACTCCAAATCCTCGGCATTCTTGGTTTCATAAGCTGCTTCAAGCACGGCCATCGCCATTTTGCCGTTCTGAACCGACGCAGGAAAATGGCGTAAGAATTCTTCCTTGGAAATTCGACTCTTCCCTGAGGGAGGACTAATGACCAAACTGGATACGAGTTTTCGTTCTTGAGGCGTCATTTAAAGTGAATAGGATTGAGGTCGTTAGCAGTTTATCAATACCTATGACACTCCACGTCACCATGGAAACCGATGAAGATGGCTGGATCGTAGTCGAATGCCCTGCCTTGCCCGGTTGCGTATCTCAGGGCCGCACCGAGGAAGAGGCCATGGCAAACATCAAAGATGCAATTGAAGCTTGGATGTGGGCCGAAGATCAAAAGGCGATTGGAGAGTTGCCATCGGATCGTTCAGCGGTCTGAGTAGCCGTTTAATCCCCACAGACAGGCCCTGTTTCCCACAAAGATAACTGTCGCAAGAATTGTGCAAGTGGGATGAGCCTTGATGCATGGGAACGCTCACCAACATCTCCGGAGAAGAAGCTGCCAAGGCCTTCATGCGTGCCGGATGGGAGCGCCAAGGTCAGCGAGGTAGCCACCTCGTTTTAAGCAAGCCAGGAATGCGCTGTCACCTTACGATCCCGCAGCACAAAGAACTCGCAAGGGGACGCTTCGTTCCCTCATTCGAATGCGAGACTGACCGTGGATGAGTTTCTTGCGCTTCTACAGTATTTCCGCCTGGGAATACTGCGCGGTTATCGAAGCAAAAACATACCACTTTCCGCTGAACGGCATTTCCATCCATTTGGCCACAAAATCCATGCATGTACCCACGTTTTAGCGTCCAAAACCCTTCTGGTGAAACATTGGGGTTTTCGCATCGTCCACCCGTAACTCCTTTCGATCACCATGATTACAGACAGCGCATCATTCTCCTCTTTTCATACCAATTTTTAGGCCCACCTAACCCAAGAGGTCAGACCAAAAGCAAATCGCGCCCCAGACCACAGGGCGCGATGCAAGCGAAACCGACACGGAATCAGACCGTCATCACATCTTTTTCCTTGGCCTTGAACATCTCCTCGAGCACCTTGATCTGCGCGTCGGTAAGCTGCTGAATCTCTTCATTCGCGCGCTTTTCATCGTCCGCCGAGATCAGCTTGTCCTTGGCCGCCTTCTTCACCGCCTCGTTGCCGTCACGGCGAATATTGCGCATCGACGTCTTGTGCCCTTCCAGAACGCCCGCCAGATGCTTGACCGCCTCCTTGCGCCGCTCCTCCGTCATCGGCGGAATCGGCACGCGGATAATGCGCCCATCGTGCATGGGGTTGAAGCCCTGACCGCTCGTACGAATCGCCTTCTCAATCGCGCCAACCAGCGAGATCTCCCACGGCTGCACCACGATCAGTTGCGCCTCGGGCGTCGTCACCTGCGCTACCTGCGAGATCTGCGTGTCCGTGCCGTAATAGTCGATCTTGATCTGGTCCAGCATGTGGACGCTCGCGCGACCGGTGCGCGTAGACAGCAAATTCGCGCGAAAATCCTCGATCGTCTTGTCCATCCGTGTCTTCACCTGCACTTGCAGGTCCTTCAAAGCCGGAATACTCGCCATTGCCGATGCCATGTGTCTCTCCTCAAAAACGCCGTCTCCTATCTTAGAGGAAATGCGGCGTCTCGACACCTCGCAGGGGTCGCCGCCGCCCAAGACTAGCCCCGTTTGTACTCCGGACGCGGGAACGATTGGAGATGCTCGATGGCCTCGGCGGCACGCTGGCGGAGACCGGTCCGCTCAGCCTCGCTCTTGCGCCGCAGGGTCTGGTACGGCATCTGCATCCGGAACATGCCGCCCAGCACAGGCTCATGACGCTCAAGGAAGGTCCAGTAGAGTGCAGTAAACGGGCATGATCCGGGGCCCGTGGACTTCTTTGGATCGAACTGGCAGCGGCCACACAGGTTCGACATCCGGTTGATGTAGGCAGCACCCGAGACGTACGGCTTGGTGGCCGTGAGGCCGCCATCCGCGTAAGTCGACATGCCCAGCACATTCGGCTCAACGACCCAGTCGAAGGCGTCCACGTACGCGAACCAGAACCAGTCCGTCAGCTCGCGAGGAGAAAAGCCGCACAGCGTGGCCAGGTTCGAGAGGACCATGAGCCGTGGAATGTGGTGCGACCACCCCTCCGCGATGACCTGCGCCACCGTCGTATCGACACAGCGCAGACCCGACGCGACACCCCAGTAGGCAGCCGGAAGCGGCAACGACGCGCCGAGAGCCGATGGCCGCGCACCCCGGTAGGCTTCTTCATCTGGGTAGGCGGAGGATGAGGCTTCCTGCGCAGGACCTGGGCGTTCCTGCGGGACATGGTCAACGAGCAGGCGGTATCCATCGGTCTGCTGATGCACATGCCGCATGAACTCGCGCCATCCGAGAAGCTGGCGGATGAATCCCTCGGCACTGGCCATGGGAATCGAACCGGACCCGGCGGCTGTGGCCACATCCCCGATCAAGGCGGCGGGCAGGAGACGTCCAAGATTGACGAGCGCCGAGGTCTTGGAGTGAAAGAGCTGGGGCTCATCGTCGCGCATCGCATCCTCGAACGGCCCGAAATGAGGCAACAGACGCGTGAGCGCGAACTGCCACATGCGGTCGCAGTCGGCCTGCGTGCAGGGCAGGTCGAAGCTTTCCGTGGTGCCGAAGTGGTCGGCGTACACCGTGTCGACCATCGCGATGACCTCGCGCGTAATCTCGTCCGGCGCGAATCCCGGCGCGATCGGCACAGGCACCTGTCCCTTGTAGGGCAGGCGGTTCTCCGCGTCGAAGGAAAACTGTCCGCCCACCGGCTTGGCGTTGTGCATGAGGATTCCGGTCTTCTGCCGCATCGCGCGATAGAAGCGATCCATCACGTAACTTCGGCCATGCCGGTACGGACCATACACGGCCATAAAGTCATCGAGCGTCGAGAGCCAGGTCGTATCCGCCACGAATCGCATGTTGAGGCCATGCTCGATGGCGGTCGCAAGATCGAGCCGAAGCTCCCGCTCGGCGGGCGTCATGCAGACCAGTTCCGGAAGACCGCGTGCGCGTTGCAGCTCCAGAAGCCCCTGACCATGGCTCTTCGGCGAGAAGTGATACAGGACGGCGACACCCCGCGCAGCCTGCTCCAGCGCGAAGTGGCGCATGTTGGCGATAAGCACCACGAGCTTCTTCCTGTGATACGGGCGGCGCATGGCCTTCGCGGTCGATTCCACGATGACGATGCCCGTGGCCTGCGCCCCCTGTTCGGCGAGCGGTCCCGTCCGGTCCGTGAAGCGATCGTACGGCACATAGATCCAGCGTCTGCCGGCGATGTCTTCCGCAGTCGGCTGCGCCGTGGCGATTCGTGCTGAAAACGTCTGCATTCCAGCATGGAAGCACAAAGAGGATAGAGTCTGCTGCCGCGACGGATGCATTTGTTCCATGCATCCGCCGCTTGGACGGCAAACTCCATCCTCATGAAAAAACGGCGCCTATTATTTCGTCTCAAGCTCCAGGATCTGAATCGAGTATCCGGGAATCGTGTACGTGAATTTGCCCGAAGCCTTCTTGAACGTGCCGTCGACAGGCACGATCTTCGTCGGCGTGGTGATCGTATTGGTTGCGCCCAGCGTCTTCGCGCTCAGCGTCACCAGCTTCGCCGTTGGAGCGACCTTCGTCGCACCATCGAGCGCAATGGTCATCGTCTTCGGCGTCGAGCTTCCGTTCACCAGCTTCAGATGAATCGTGCCCGTGGCCGCCGTACGCGTCGCCGAGTAGAAGAAGCGGCTTCCCGCGCCCTCGCTCTTGCCCGTCAGGATTTCGTCGCCGAGATACTTGTTGAACATCACCTGCGCGTAATAGCTGGGCGAACCATAGCTGGTCATCGCGTCATAGCCGATCAGATCGCTCTCCCACTGCATGCCGTTCGGATTCACGTTCACCAGCAGAGGCGCATACGACGCCATCTTGATCAGGTCGCTGTTGCGCTCCATCGACGTCATGAAGGCCGCATCGCCAAGCGCCGAACCGAAGTTCGGGGTAGGACCACCCTCGCGCGTCGCCCACTCCCCCACGAAGATTGCCGGACCATTCCGGTCCATCGTGTCGTAGTGGTCGTCCATCTCGTAGAACTCCTGCGCCTTCTTGTAATAGTGGTCGTCAATCATATCCGGCTTCATCCCGTTGACTGGCGTGGTCGCGATCAACTGCAGCTCCGGATACTTGGCCTTGATGGCCTTATAGAACTGCGCGTAGCGGCCGTCGTAGCTGCCCGACTTGTCGAACCAATCCTCATTGCCAATCTCGACGTAGCTCAAAGGATAAGGCTCCGGATGCCCATTCTTCGCACGCTCCGCGCCCCACTTCGTGCTTGTGCTTCCGGTGATGTACTCGATCTCATCGAGCGCATCCTGCACATACGGTTCGAGGTCCTTGCCCGGCTTGATGTAGTCATGCTTCAACGCGTAGCCGGCGAACACGGCAAGCAGAGGCTGCATCTTCAGGTCTTCGCACCAGTTCAAGAACTCAGGCAGACCGAACTGGTCCGTCGACCAGTAGTTCCACGGGCTGCGATGTCCGGGACGATCGACAACAGGGCCGATCGTCTTCTTCCAATCGAAGCGCTCGTTGATGTAGTCGCCTTCCAGATAGTTGCCGCCGGGGAAGCGCAGAAAGCGCGGCTGCATGGCCGCGAGCTTCTCCATCAGGTCCGCACGGCTGCCGCGTTCGCGGTTCTTGTAGGTCGGCGGGAAGAGGCTTACCAGATCGATCCAGACCTTACCCGGGTGAGCGACCGCAAGCAGAAGCTCGTTCTCGACGTTCGCCGGATGATCGGCACTCGTGGTCAGGGTAAAGTCGTACTGCTTCCACTCGGTCGTCAGGGGAGCCGTGACTGCTTCAGGCCCCTTGCCAGTGTCGTTGTTGGTCAGGCGCACATGCACCGGGCCCACCGCGGAAGAGTCCGCCTTGGCCCAGAACGATCCCTTGTAGGTCGTGCTCGGCCGGACCGGGATGCCCCAGAAGCCGCGGTTCGAGATGCCGGCCAGATCCTTGTCCGACGCCTTCGTCACCGTCAACTGCATGCACTCCGGCAGCGCCGCGCTGGGGCCGCCGGTCTTCATCAGCTCATCATGGATCTCGGCGTCACCCATGGGACGAAGCAGCCAGTGGCTATCGCCCCAGCTGCCGTGAAAGGTGCGGATATTGATGAGATCGCCGTAGAGACCGCCCTCATACGAGTAGTTGATCTCTTCGGTCATCAGGCCATAGAGCTTTGGGCTGACCTTGGCCTTCACATGCTGTGTGTCGATTGTGAGCGTAGCCTGCGCGAGTGCGCCGATGGGCGCAAGAACCAGCGAGGCGGCAAGGGTAGAACGGAGAATCCCACGGAAACGGTGCATGCAGAGCATCCTCATCTTTCGGTGTGCGGCACAAAGAAGTGCTGTTTCGAGAAAACGTATTCTTGAGTCCACAACAAGATACCCGATCCGCAGTGCAACGCGCCAGATTTTATTCGGCACCGGGGTGCGAGGACGGTGTGCCGCGCCCCGTCAGACGGCGGATGAGATCGACCTCAGCCTGCCGGTAGGGCGTGCCGTCGTGGCGAAATACCTCGTGGAACCACACCGTCGGCTGGCTCAACACATAGGGCTTCTGCCACGAATCCCAGGGCAGATACGTCTGCGTCTTGCCGGCGACCAGGCCCCAGTTGATGGCTCCAACGTGGTATTTCTTCGCAACCGGAAGGCTTCCGTCGAAGGTACTGCCCGCGCCGCGCGCCATGTACTCCGTGCAGAGAATCGGACGCCCAAGCGGCTGCAACGACTGGATGCGCGCCTCAAAGTCTTCCGGCCAGCCGTAGTTATGGAAACTGATGATGTCGGACTCTGTAAGCTGAATCTTCGCCACCGCACTCCACTTCGAAGCATTCGCCCAGTCGTCCCCCGTCCACACGCCGCTGGTCAAAGGCTGCACCGGATGCGCCGAACGCACCCATGCAAACACCTTGGGAAGAAGTCCGGCAACGAGATCAGCCTTGTGTGGAGCCTCATCGAACCGCTTATCGTTGCCATTGTCGGGCTCGTTCCAGACGTCCCAGCCGAGGATCCGGTCGTCGTTGGCAAACGCCCCCACGACGCCTGTCACATACGCCTTCAGCTTCGGCTCGTAGGACTTGTCGACGAGGCCCTTCGTGCCGGGGCTCTGCACCCAGCCCGAGTTATGCACGCCGGGAATGGGAGGGTGCTGCGGACCAAGCTTCGGGTCGGTCTCCCAGCAGGAGTCGAAGAGCACCAGAAGGGGCCGGATGTGGTGCTTCGCGGCGATGCCAAGAAACGTATCGAGGCGCTTCTTGAAGCCTTCCGGATCCTGCTCCCAGAGCTGGTCCTGCAGGAACACACGCATGGTGTTCATGCCAATCGCCTCGGCCAACCCGAGCTCACGGTCGTTGATCGCAGGGTTGAAGGTCGCGGCCTGGAACATCTCCAGTTGGTTGATCGCATCGGACGGAATGAAGTTCGCGCCCACCAGCCAGGGCTGTTTCGCATACCAGGCGTTGGCCTGCTCGGGCGTCCAGCGCTTCTGCGCAAACCCCGCTGAAAACGCACCCAGAACGAACATCACGACGACAAGCAAGCGAATCCGCATGGAAACTCCCAACCGATGAAGCAATCGATTTCATTCGCTGGAAAGGTTACCAGACCGCGGCCTTCACTTGCTCTCCGGAATGACCCCGCCAAGACCTCGGTCCGCCTTTTTCTTCTTCGTGGGATAGACCTTCGGAGGCGGCGGAGGGGCGAGCACCTCTTCCACACGCTCCGCCATCGCCCTCCAGTACTTCACGTCCGGCGGCCTCGCCGAGGGCACGCTCTGGCGCATCGCGCAGTACCATCGCGCCCATTCGAGCTCACGCGCTCCCTTGTTCTTCAGCGCAGCTTCTACCCGCGCGACCTCCGACGGAACCGCCACTAGCGTGTCCTCCCGCGCAGGCGCCGGCACGCATCCACCAGGTCAGCGTCTTTCTTCGCAAAGCAGAACCGCAGCAGATCTTCCCCACCGCCGGGACGGAAGAACGCCGAACCCGCCACCGAACCCACGCCCGTCTCCTTGAGCAGCGTGCGAGCTTTGGCCGCGGCGTTCGCGCCTTCAATCGACGATGCATCCGCAAGGATGTAATACGCGCCATCCGGCACATGCGGCGTCATGCCGGCATCGCGCAGCGCATCGACCAGCATTGTCCTCTTCTCCTGGTGATCCCGCGCCAGCCCGGTGTAATACGAGGGTGGCAACTGCTCCACGCCGTCGGCCACTCCATGCTGGAAGGGCGCGGGGGCACACACATAGGTCAGGTCGTGGAAATAGCCAATGGAGCCGACCCACTTCGCATCGGCGATCAGGTAGCCGATGCGCCAGCCCGTCACCGAAAACGTCTTCGAGAAGCCCGACATCAGGATCGTCCGCTCGCGCAGGCCGGGCAGTTCCATTGGGCTGACATGTTTCGCATTGCCATAGACGAAGTGCTCGTAGATCTCATCGGTGAAGAGGAAGAGGTCGAACTCGTCGGCGATGGCTCCAATCGCCTCCAGCTCCGTGCGCGTAAATACCTTGCCGGAGGGATTGCACGGGGTATTCACGACCACGGCGCGGGTCCTGGGCGTGATCGCAGCGCGCACCGCCTCGAGATCCAGCTCCCAGGTTCCGTACCTGAGCGCAACCGGCACCGGAACGATCCGCATGCCCTTGAACATGCCCAGGTGATAGCCGTAGAACGGCTCAAAGACCACAACCTCATCGCCAGGATTGAGCAGCGCATGGCATGCGGCCTGGAATGCGCCCGTGGCTCCGCTGGTGATCAGCACCTCGCGCTCCGGGTCGACCTCGATGCCATGCGTGCGTGCCACCTGAGCGGCAATCGCCTGGCGCAAACGCAGAATTCCTTCGAGCCGCGTATAGATGTTGAGACCGTCGCGGATGGCCTTGTGCGCGCCTTCGGCGACCACCGCCGGCACCTCCGTATCGCAGACGCCCTGCGCCAGGTTCACACCACCCATCGCGTCGCACGCAACACTCATCGCGCGAATCTCCGACTGCAGAACACGCGGCGCCAGCTCGCTCAGGCGCAGCGAAGAAGCTGTATCCATCATTGCAAGATTCCCTTCGCACACGTCGATCACATGCGTCGACTTCATCTTACCGCTCCGCCGCCTTCCCCGCCGGAGCGGAAGCCCGTGCTAGGGCCGGCAGGTATCGGCCAGATCCGGACTTTCGACAGGGAGTCCATACCGCCTCTGGATCCCAGCGAGCACACCGCAGATCTTCCGTAGCTCTTCCTCGGCAACCTCAAGCGCGGCGTGTGCCTCCGGGCGCCTGATCTCATCCCGCACCACTCCAAGAAGCCCGCGCAGCGTATCGAGCGGATCGGCGATCTGGCCGACGATCGTCTCCACGAGCACCCCGGCCACCGCCTCCTTCTCCCCCTCGACGAGCCTCGCTTCCGCCATCTTCGAACTGGTCGTCTCGGTCGCCAGCGTGGTAATCGCAGACACCGCGCCGTTGGCGTCGAAGACAGGCGTCGCATTCAGATTCCAGGAGCGATGGACGCCCGGAGACGACAGCAACTCCCCCTCGATCTCCACATCGAGCACATGCTCCCCGGCGGCTGCTCGTTCCAGCACCTCGCGGAGTCCTGGAACATCCGGAACGGCCTCAAGGCAGCACTTCCCGAGTATGTCTTCGACCGCGCAGCCCAACATATCCGCCGATCGTTGATTGAAACGCAGAAAGCGGAAGTCTCGGGCGTCGATCAACGCAAGCCCAATCGGAGCCGTGCGGTAGATCGCCTCAAGCTCCGTCCACTGCCGGAACAACTGCTTCTCCCTGTCCTCGCTCACCTGCCGCGCCAGCACCGCCTGCGTGACGTCGGTCGCCTGCACCATGACGCCTTCCACCACACCCGCCGCGTTGCGAATCGGTTGGTAGATAAAGTCGAAGTGCCGCACGTCCCATTCCTGGGTCTGCTCATGGACATAGCGGCAGGGCAGCTCCTTCCCAACGAACGGAGTGCCGGTTCGATAGACTCTATCGAGCAGACCGAAGAAGGGCTGCCCTTTCATCTCCGGATAGACCTCCCGCACGGACTTGCCCAGCACATTGGCCTTGGTCCGCCCCATCAGTTCCAGATACAGCGGATTGACGAACCGGTAGTGGTGGTCGGGGCCCATCAGGATCAGCAGAGGGGTCGGGGCCTGCATGAAGAGGTCGTACAACTCGCTCCCCGAGATCTCCGTGATCGTCGCTAGAGAGGGCGTCGACGCCCTCTCCAACTGCAACTCGGCAAGTTGTCTGTCATTCAGGTCCAACTCCACCCAACGCTGCGGAGAGGTAGGCCGGTTGATCGTCAACAATACTCCCTGCACCGTCTGAAACATCGCCTGCTTCTCGAGACTCGACTGCATGACCAGTCCGAGAAACTCATCCTCATGTCCGTAGGTATTGATTCTAAAGTCGATTTCGGAGCTCGCGTTTTGGCCCTTCGCAATTCCTACCGTCACAAGAAACAACTCATCCCTGGTATGACTAAATGCAAGCCTGACCCTCAAGCGCACTCTCCTGTCCTTGCGCCATCTTCGGCGTCTCTCGATCCATCGCAAACGACGTGTTCCGCAAGAGCGAGCGGCACACGCGCGCAGCGAAATCACCACAGAAGCAACGTTGTACTTGGATTCAACAAAGAAGTCACGATACTTTATAAGGATTCATCAGAAATCCCTCGACTTTAGTAACCAAGATCTTCCCAAAATAGGAACGGAGGAGTTACTTCAGTCCCGTCGACTGAGCCTGTTCATGCGCATGGTAGCTCGACCGCACAAGGGGTCCAGATTCCACGTGCCTGAAGCCCATCGCCATCGCCTCATGCTTCAGGAAGGCGAACTCGTCCGGCGTGTAATAACGCGTCATTGGCAGGTGATCGCGTGATGGCCGCAGGTACTGGCCGACCGTGAGGATATCGACCTTACGATCCGCAAGATCGCGAAATACCTGCAGCAGTTCGTGCATCTCTTCGCCCATGCCGACGATGATTCCCGTCTTGGTGACGATGGTGTTGCCCTTCTCTGCCGCGATCGTTTTCGCGTTTGCAAGAAATGCCAGCGATCTTTCGTAACGTCCACCGCTTTTGGCTACGCGATACAGGCGCGGCACGGTTTCGATGTTGTGGTTCAGAATCTCCGGACGCGCCTCGACCACCAATCGCAGCGCCGCATCGACGCCCTGGAAGTCCGGCGTCAGCACCTCGACCTGGCAGCCCGGAGCCTGCAGGCGGATCTCCTGGATGACGTTGACGAAGGCCGTTGCCGCACCCATGTTGTCGTCGTCGCGATTCACGCTGGTGATGACGGCGTGCATAATGCCCAACTGCGCCACGGCGAAGGCCACACGCTTCGGCTCATCGTGGTCGATCGGAGAAGGCTTGCCCTTGGGCACCGCGCAGAAGCCACAGCGCCGGGTACACAGGTTGCCGAGCATCATGAAGGTGGCGGTCTTGTGGTTCCAGCATTCGCCGATATTCGGGCACTGCGCGCTCTCGCAGACGGTGTGCAGGTTGAGCTCGCGGGCCAGCTTCTTCAAATTATGGAAGGTCTCGCCCATGGGCGCTCGGGCCTTCAGCCACTCGGGCTTTTTGGCCGGCTTACGCGGGGAAAGATCAATCTGAACGAGCTCGGCGGTGGGCGGCGTCATCTGATGACTATTCTATCGCGCCCGGTCGTTTCGGGTTCCACGGATCGAGATGCCGGGGCGTTTGTATCGATCAGATCCGCATCCTCTCGCGGACCTCGGTCCGGCTGAGATACAGGAAAAAGCAGAGATTCAGCAGGGACATCACCCAGAGTCCGGCGTTTCCCGTGGTTCGTGCCGTGTATCCGTACATGACTGATATCAGGAGGGTTCCGGCAAGTACCATCGCCCAACCCCAGCGGCGCATGCGCAGAAGGCCGAAGACACCGACAACAATCATCGTCGCGACGGGGAGCACCACGTACCGCGCGTGACCGGTGTATACCCCGTTCAGAGCGCCCATGACGCCAACCAGGGCGACCACCAGCATCCACATACAGATTCCGGCGATGCCTGGGAGCAGTTTGCCTTTTACGTCGTCGCTCATGTCTTTCCTCGTGTCCTTGCGCTTAGAGCGTATGCAGATACGCCAGCAGATCGTCCAGATCCTGTTGATCCATCGTGTTGCCCATGGCGGGCATGAGATTGCGGCCGTGCAGGACGGTCGCGCTGACCCGTTCGTCGTTGGCAGGAGCCCCGCTGGGCAGAGACTTCTTCTTGTAGAGGCCGACCAGGGCGGGCCCGTGGAGCGCCTCGTCCTTGCGGTCGTAGTGGCAGGCAGCGCAGTGCGTGGCGAATACCGCGTGGCCGCGTGACTGCTGCGGGTTCAATTGCTCCAACGGCACCGGCGGGTTTGCCTGCTTACATCCGGCCAGCACGCCTGCCAGCCCTAAACCCACCAAAGTTCCGGTCAACCCTCTCATGCATCGCATACTTTCATTCTCGCAGGCCATGGAGCGGGCCGCCAGTCTTCTATTTTTGGAAGGCTGAAATCCTATTCCTTCTATTTTTCATGAGCCGCGTGGGTCCTGTAGAAGAAAACCCGAAGAAATGGGGATATTTGGTTTGGCACGCCGATTGCTCTGTATATCTCTGTAAATGCTCACCGAGCGAACGGTCATCACCGTTCCGGGTAAGCCAAATACGATGCAGGCCCGGATAAACCTCACCCAAAGATGGTGTTGTTGCCAGTCTGAATCGCCTCTCTCTCGAGAGGCACTCTGAGGAGGCCGTGACAGGCCATTCGCTTTACCAGGCACCGAGCCGCCGGATCTGGCGGCTCTCATGCGCTCAGCGCACACTTTCCCCTTGCATGAACCAAGAATTCGAGATAACATGTGAGTTGCCTTGTGAGACCGGCTGTGGGTGCCGTTCATGATGCGCCTGTCCAGCCCTATCAAGCCTGGACAGAACCTGCTACCCGAAGACCTGAGAAGTCCGAGCGAATCAGAAGATTCCATGAAGCACTCTCTTCTGTCTCTTCTGTCCGGCTACTTCGGCTGCATGGCTCCTAGAGCGCCTCGTGTTCCAACGTGTTAAACGGGTGATGTGTCAGTCCATGGAATTCGTATAGTTTCTGTGGAATCTCGTATAGTTTCTCTGGAATCAAGAGAGATCAGAAAAAGAGATCGCACGAAAGATCGAACCGGTCGACCGAACGATTGAAAGACTGATTTCGACTGGAGCAGCACGGCGGATTGATCCACCTGTGCAAGCTCCGTCCAGAACAAGAAGCGAACCGAAGCAAAAACGTCCGTCTGAGTAAAACTTGAGACCGTTTCTTTCGAAGATGCACCGCCGGTTTGGCTACCACGCTCCCGCACTGCCGGGCAGCATGATGACGTCCCCCTGCGCCCCTACCCTCTCTTTGTCTCCGTGCGGGACGCCTCAAGCGTCCGGAACGACTGCAAACGTTTACTCCCAACTAAAGCTCCAGGAAGTGGAAGCATGACTTCAGATCAGAATAGCCCCGACGTGCAACAGAGCGTTCAGGGAGGACCTCCTCCTGTGTCTTCACAGGATTCGCTCTTTACCGGTACATCCAACACGCATGGCATGGGTCAATCGAAGTCCAGCCGGCGCCGGCGCCGCAAGCGGAAGTCGAAGTCAGAGGGCGGCGACTCCGGGGAGCAGGCAGGGGGAGAGCAGAGTGTTGGCTCCGTCCAGGCATCGGCCGCAACCGAATCGGCACCGCGCCAGCAGCAGCCTTTTCAGGCCAATGGCGGCGGCCAGCAGCAGCAGAATAACGGCGAAGGCGGATCCACGAAGCGTTGGAAGAAGAAGTTCCGGGACCGTAAGCGGACGGGCAGTGGAGGTGGCGGGTTTGAGAACAACCCCGGCAACCAGAGCTCGGGCGGCGGCTTTTCGCAGAACAACCAGAATGGAGGCGGCCAGGGCGGCTTCCGCTCTGCGGATACGCACCAGTTTGGCAATAACGCCGGTGCCAGCAGCAAGCGTAAGGGTCCGTATGGTGGAAAGCAGCAGCGTTCGGGCGGCGGTGGTGGCGGGCGGAGCTTCGTCGGTCCGATGGACCACAGCTACCGGGCGGTGAACGGCAACTTTGCCGATACGCCTCCTTCGACCATCGAGACGCACCAGAACGGCAACTACCAGGGCCGTGGACATGCTCGTCCTTCGTTTGTGTCGGATTCGCAGCCGATCGACTACTCGCAGGGCCGCGCGATTCCGATTGCGGAAGACGCTCCGACCAAGATCATCTTCTTTATCGAGGATCTTTTCTTCCTGGCGAAGATCTCCGAGACGGCCCGCAAGTTGGGCGTCAAGGTGGCGTTCATGAAGAACGACAAGGATGCGATCGCGGCTCTGACGGCCTCGGAAGAGGCTGATCGGCCAGGACTTATCGTATTCGACCTGAACAATGCGAATGCCAAGCCGCTGACGCTGATTCCGAAGCTGAAGGCCAAGCTGAAGAAGTCGACGTCGATCATCGGGTTCCTTTCGCACCTGCAGGGTGACCTGAAGGCGAAGGCCGTCGAGGCGGGTTGCGATACGGTGATGCCGCGCTCGGCCTTCTCGCAGAACCTCCCGAACCTGCTGCGGCGGTATGGGATTGTGGAAGAAGAAGAGCCGAACTTCAACATGTAATTCGACTGGAAACGGCCCTTGCGGGCCGTTTCCGTTTGGGTGATTGGTCTGTCCTGTGGTCTCAAAAGTGGTATGAAGGTGCACCGTTTTCGGTGCACCTTTTTATTTGTTCGTATCCTGGTGTTCTAAAGGGGTTACGGGTGGGCGATGCGAAAATCCCCATGTTTCACCAGAAGGATTCTGGACGCTAAGACGTGGGCTCATGCATGGATATTGTGGCCAAATGTATGGAAAATGCGGTTCACGGAAAAGTGGTCTGATCTTGCTTCGATCAACGCACGTCCGTGCGAAGATCTGCGGTGGGATCAGCCGGGGGGCCAGGTCATGTGGCGGCCACCGAGGACGTGGACGTGGAGGTGGTTGACGGTTTGGCCTCCATCGTCGCCGGTGTTGAGGACGAGGCGATAGCCGTTTTCGAGACCCTGCTCACGGGCTACCCTGGCGGCGGAGGCCATGAGGTGACCGAGCATGGCTTCGTCCCCGGCCTGGGCCATGGACTGGACGTGAACCTTCGGGATGACGAGGACATGGACCGGCGCCTGGGGATGAATGTCGGCGAAGGCGAAGACGGTTTCATCTTCGTAGAGGGGCTTGACCGGGATGGTGCCGGAGGCGATTTTGCAGAACAGACAGTCCATGGCGGCTCCTACTTCTTGAAATATTTCGGGGTTCCGGTTACCCAGGGGTTGTAGTCGCGGGCGAACTGGGCCCGGCTCTGGATGGAGGGGTGGCTGTAGGTCCAGAAGACGACGAAGGGGCTGGGGTGGGGCTCGGCCAGGGAGGTTTCGCCAAGGACCTGAAAGGACTTCTGTCCGGTGGCCTGGGGATCGGGGACGAGGCCGTGAATGGCTTCGAGGCCATAGACGTCGGCGGCGTGCTCCTCCCAGCGGCTGAAGGCGTTGCCGATGGGTTCGGCGAGGAAGCTGCCTATGGAGACGACGAGGAGAAGGATGACGATGAAGCCCCAGTCCTGCTGGGAGCCGACGCGCCAGACGCCTCCGTAGCGCTTGAGGAGACCTTGGGCGACGACGTACATGAGGAAGAAGCCGAGGAGGAGCATGACGGCGGTGAAGGCCAGGCCGATGGGGATGTGGTTGAGGCGGTAGTGGCCCATCTCGTGGCCGAAGATGAAGGAGATTTCGTCGGGGGTGGATCCGGCGATGGTCGTGTCCCAGACGACGACGCGCTTGGAGGCTCCGAAGCCGGTGACGTAGGCGTTCATGCCGGTGACCTTGGCGGAGGCGTTCATGAGGAACATGCGCTCGGGCGGGATGCCGATGCCGCCGCGGGTGGCTACCTTCTCCAGCTGGGTTACGAGGGCCGGGTTGGAGGTCTGGAGGGGCTCGAATTTGTTGAAGAGGGGGTCGATGACGTAGGGGGTGATGAAGACGCCGATGAGGACGAAGACCATGGCGGCTGCCCAGTAGGCGAACCACCAGCGGCGGGGGAACTTCCGGATGAGGAGGACGAGGCCCATCATCATGAGCATGCCGATACCGTAGGTGAGGATGGAGCTCTTGGCCTGGTCGGCGAACCAGCTTGCCCAGCTTTGGACGGACTGACCGTACTCGACGGCGAGGTGGTGGCGGTAGAGGGTGAGGGGCAGGTTGAGGAGGCCGGTGAGGAGAAAGAGCTCGAGGAGAAAGATGGCGCCCTGGGTCCACTTGCTTTTGGATAGGTTGACGGCGACGTTGCGCATGCGGAAGGCGATGCCGAGGGTGAGGATGCCGAGGAGCTGGAGGATGCCCCAGCCGGTCTCGACGAAGCTGAGGGCGATGCGGGCGTGGGAGTAGTGCTCGGCCTTCTGCTGGGTGGCGGGGGAGAGGGTGTAGGCGTCGTTCGTGCTTGTTGCGGGGGTCTGGGCCGGGAGGAGGGTGGATGTGCCGATCAAGGCGAAGAGAATCAAGACGAGCAAACGCAGACGAATCACAGAACCCTCCTAAAGGCCGATGGTGTCAGTGTATCGTCTGGGGGTTGTGAGATGGGCGTGAGGGATGCAGGGCCGGGGTTTCGAGGACTCATGTTCTGAGTTGGGAGACCTTACCTGCCCTGCGAGTGCGTCGGGTTGTACACGTCAGCCGATGCTGCATGACGCGGTCGGAAGTCTGCCGGCTGACCGGACTCAGGCGGTAGGTCGGCGAAGGGATTGGCGATTTTGCACTCATCGAGGACTGTGGAATAGCTCCAGGAAATTCCTTTTCAAGGAGCGAGTCTGAAGGAATACGAGAGATCGGACTCGATGAGCGGAATCGCTCCTTGAGATTGACGGATCAATGAGACGCAGATAGCCGCGTGGAAATGGGGAGCCAGGCTTGACGACGCGCATTACGAGGAGACCAGTGGGCGACATTATTGCACCTCTATCGCGGAGACGATCGCGTCTCCTTTGGTTGGTCTGAACTCAAGAATCACCATACCGTCCCTGGCATTTACTTCGAACTGCCGTTGATATGCGGTCAGCGGTCCTCCTGCGGCGGCTGCCACGTCCAGATCGGCTACAACCTTCTGGCCGTTTGCGAAGACGTCGAAGATACGCTCGCCGGGATGCAGCGATGGCTCCACAAACGTTAAGACGACGGGATGTTTCCCGTCACCGGCGGGCACACGATACGTGAACGATCCGGCACGATAGGTCGCCGCCACCTCCGGACTGCTGGTGTGGGCAATGGATACAGGAGCGGGAGCCCTGCCCCGCCCCCCGGGACCCGAGACACTCCCTGCCGTTCCGCCCTCGAAGAACGTATCCGATCCGAAGTGTTTTTCATCGCTCGCCCCTGCAACCAGTGCGCCGCAATCGATCAAGGTGTTCTTCGCGGCGGCTTCGGATAGATGCCACTCGGTCCGATCCTCTACCTCTCCCTTGGCGAAGGTCCCACTGGCAAGGATCTTGTTTGCACCGGGCACGAGCACGACGTTCTTCCAGACACAGATGCGCTCCGGGCAGTCTGCAAGGACTCCAATGAGCTTTCCATTGACCTTCAGCGAGGTCTTCGACGCGTTGCTGTACACACGCACATCGGCCACACGGTAGGCCCGCTCGGTATAGAGGCTGGAGTTGATGTGTACGGTCGGCGTATTCGTCCAGTTGGCTTTGTAAAAGAAGTACGGGTCCTTCCTATGCTTGTGGTCGAAGGTCACGATGCCTTTCGTATTGATGTCCTGGGCATTGCCTTCGCTGCGCGTGGTGCTTCCGAAGTCGAAGGAATTCCACAGAAACGTACCCCACAGGTACGGTTTGTTCTGCAGGGTCGACCAGTTCTGTTCGTGAATGTAGGATTCGTATTCCTCCGCCTGGGGCCGGTTGCGAGATTCCGCGCCACCCAGCGCATTGTCCGAGTGCAGTGAGATAGCTCCCCCGGCGCCATATTCCGTGACCGCCATGGGCTGTGCCGGCCGCGTGCGGTGGAGGGAGTCAAGATGAGGACCTAAGTCCGACGGTTTGTCGTAGTACCAGCCGAAGTAGCGATTTGCGCCGGAAAGGTCTGTGACGGCTCCGGTGATGGGCACGGTGGCGCCTGGAGCGAGCGCATGCTGCTCACAGCAGGTGGCCAGCGTCGTGGGTCGAAGAGGGTCGAGCTCGTGGGCGAGTTGGTTCAGTTCCTTGAGCAGAGGCAGGGGGTCTGGAAGGGCGCCACCATTGTTCCCGACGAATCCCGGGATACCGTTGCCGAAATCGATCTCATTGCCGATGGACCATGTGACCACCGAAGGGTGGTTGAAGTCCTGCGCGATCAGCTCCCGCAGTTGCTGGCGGGCGTTCTCACGAAGCGCTGCGGTAGGTTCCGAGTGGTCGCCCAACGTCCACTGGCTGACCAGGGGTATCTCGTCCCAGACCACAAGACCGTCGCGGTCCGCGAGATCATGAATTGGCTGGCCATGCTGGTAGTGGGTCAAGCGGATGCCGGTCACACCCATCTCACGCATCATCGCTTCATCCGCGGCAACATCCTCCGGTTGCGATGCCCACCCCTTTCCTTCACGGTCCTGGTGGTAGCCGACTCCATGAACCGCGACGTGCTTCCCATTGAGGAACAGTCCTTGATTCGGATCGAACCGAACCTGACGAATGCCAAAGGGAACAGAAACGCGATCCACCAGTTGAGAGGACTTGCTGGAGAGCTCCACCACCAGCCGGTACAGGTAAGGATCGTCCACGCCCTGCCAGAGATGCGGATGCGTCACAGCCACGTTTGCAATGCCTTCTGCCACGCTCGCTGGTGCCACGGTGACAGTCTGCTCCTGTTGTCCCGCGATCTTCCCCTGCGCGTCAACGAGCATGGTTCGGAGCATAAGCGTGCCACTCTGCTCACTGTCGTTGCGCACCCGTGCGCGCACCTGCACCTGCGCCCCGGCAGACGCGATGGACGTCGTCTTCGCATAGACCCCGGAGGAGCCGTAGTCCGTCAGGTCGAGGTGCATCTTTTTGGTGAAGATGAGGCTTACCGGACGATACAAGCCGCCGTATACAAAGAAGTCTCCTGTCAGCGGCAATACGTCGGCAGTCGAACTCCCCAGCGCGGGTTTCGTGTTGTCCACCTTCACGGTGAGCGTGTTCTCACGGCCGGGCTTGAGGGCTGCCGTGCTATCCAGGCGAAAGCGCGAGAATCCTCCACGGTGCGTGCCGAGTAAGGTTCCGTTCAACCACACCGTGGCGATGCGGCTTGCTGCGTCAAATTGCAGAAAGCTTTCCATCCCAGAGACGTTCGCGGGCGGCGTGAAGGCGAGCTTGTACCAGCCGACTCCCTGCGTCGTCACCACGTTCTGGGCGGTGTTGATATGGGACGCCGGCGCATCCTTGTAGTAGCCTGCCCGGTTCCAGGTGTGGGGCACGCTGACGGTCGTCCATGTTGCGTCCGGTTCGGTCTGTAACTCCGTGGCCGACTCCGGCCCGAACTTGAAGCGCCATCCATCGCGGAGTGACATCTCGACACGGGCATCGTTAGCCGTGGAACGCTGGGTTTCGTTTGTTGCAGACCGTTGCGCCTGATCGTCCAGGGTGAGCAGCAAAAAGCAGATCATCAGCAAACAAGGAATGCGTGGCAAGGCAGGCTCCATGGAATTGCGCGGTTAGATGGAAAGCGCGATTATAGACATCACATCAAGCGCTGTCACCGGGCTGATTGAAACCGATATTGAGGCGGCTCAAGGGCCGACCATGCCTTGACCTCAACGCTCGCTGAGGAGAAGGCGCTGGCCGTGCTCGTGACGCAACTGGCGAACGAGTGAGCGGTAGACTTCTCCAGGCGAGCGTGGCCGATCGAAATGGTCAGCGAGGTGAGAGGCTGTTTTATGCGGTTGTCGGAACTTGGAGAACGCATCTGCATTTTAGGGCCTTCCAACAGCGGCAAATCGACGCTTGCCGAAGCCATTGCCCGAAAGCGTGACTTGGACGTGGTTCATCTGGACCAGCTTCACCATCTTCCCCATACGGACTGGAAGATGCGTCCGGCAGGCGAGTTCCTCGCTCTGCATGATGAGGCGATCGCCAGAGAACGGTGGGTCATCGACGGGAATTACTCAAAGTGCTTCCCGCAGCGTTTCCAGCGTGCGACAGGGATCGTGCTGCTGGATATCTCGACATCCGCAAGCTTGTTTCGATACGTTCGCAGGACACTCTTTGGCAGGGGAAGAATCGGCGCACTCGAGGGCGGACAGGACAGCATCAAGCTTTCCATGATCCATCACATTGCGGTGGTTACGCCACGGAACCGAAGGCGCTACGCAGATGTTTACCGGCAGATCAAGCTGCCGAAGGTGTCTCTGGACTCCATGCACGCGATCGACGCGTGCTATCAGGATTGGGAGCTGGAACGTAGGCCGCGGAGAACGGGATAGTCTCTTGCGTCGGGGTCTCGATCGATTCAGTTTGGCTTCGGCCATTTCAGTATGGGAGGGTGAAGCGCTCGACGAGCGTTCTTATTCGTTCTTTCTGGCGGCTGCGCGGAAATCGCCTGGTTCTTGTGAGCTCGGCGATCCCGTGAAGGCTTGCCCAAAACAGTTCCGCTAGAACCTCCGACTTCGAGCCATGGCCCTGAAACAACTCCAGGAGCTGGGCAAATGCGAAGCGCAGTTCCGGAGGCGTCGCCGCGTCGCCGAATGGAACGCTCAAGCTGAGCGAAAACATCACTTCATACAGCGCCGGTGAAGACGCGGCGAACTCCAGGTATGCGACCGCAAACGATTCGACGGGGTTTCCACTCCTGGCCCGCTTCCGTGCCTTCTCCAAAGCGAGGCCTATCTCCTGGAAGCCCTCGATCGCAACCGCAGCGAGGATTCCATCGCGGCTTCCGAAATGAGAGTACAAGACGGGTTGGCTGTATGAAATTTCGTCGGCTAGCCGCCGAACGGTCACGCTGGGCCACCCTTCAAGCTCCGCGATTCGTCGTGCGGCGCTGAGAATCTGTGTCCGGCGGGTGGCTCTGTCGCGCAGTTTTCGTTCCGCGATGCGGTTTGCTGCCTGTTTCGTTTCCATCGACCATCATTATAGCAACGCTATTTAAAATAGCGGATTGATAAATTTTCGGAATCTTCTTGCATCGACGCGGGATTGCCCGCATCATTTATAGCGTTGCTAGATTTTCTATCGAAAACACTTCGGGTGCGGCGATTCTTTTGCGTATCCGATCGACAATCCTCTTATCTTCAGCACGCTCCCTGCTTTCGCGATAGGGAGAGAAAGAACAGACACCCCATGAACACGACAACAGGCTTCGATCGTTCGACTTTGAAAAAGAATTCGCCGCTCTTCTGGTTCACGCTGCTCGTGCCGGTGGCTATTATCGGGATCGGCATCAACTTCATTCTCAACCCGGTTGGGGCTTCCACTGGCTTCGGCATTCCAATCCACGACCCGGCCGCGTTTCCTTTTATGTGGATCAAGGGAATTCGCGACATCTTTTCGGGTCTTGTCGTGCTGACGTTTCTTCTTCGGGGAGACCGGCGCACCACGGCGATCCTCTTCGCGCTTGCAGTCTTGATCCCGATCGGCGATGGCTTTGTCATTCTGAGTCATCTTGGCTTTGCGCCGCCGATCTTCATCCACTGGGGAACCGCGCTTTACATGGCGATCGTTGCCGCATTTCTTCTTCGGACGGAGTAGCCGTCATGCAACCGCAGGTGTTGTTTCTGGAGGAATTCATCATGGAAATCCTGGATGTTGCTGCGATGATGGTCGCTGGACTGATGGTTGGATGTGAACTGGCCATCGCCGTTTTCATTCACCCCACGCTCGATAAACTGCCGGATGGTGCTCATCAGCCAGCCGCAAGCGCGATCGCTCGCGTTCTGGGGACGGTGATGCCGTTTTGGTACAACCTTACGTTTTTGCTGACGCTCGCCGAGCTTGTTCTCCGGTGGCACCAAACGGCACACGTGTCTATCGTGCTCGCTGCATCGGCTTCTCTGTGGATGTTGGCGAGTGTGTATTCGCTCATCGCTCTTGTGCCGGTGAACAACCGGATTCAATCCTGGGACACGTCCGCTCCGCCTGCCGATTGGAAGAAGTACCGGCGTACATGGGATATGCATCACCGGTGGCGTACTGCCGTGCTCACGATAGCTTTTGGGTTTCTCCTTGTGGGCGTTCGCTAGTGCTTGTTCGCTCAAACGGCAAGGGGAAAGAGAGAGCGCGGCATGCATCGGCTGCTTCGATCTGCGAGTGTGGCGGGTGCGTCTGACGTCCTGGTGAATTTGATGGACGTGCTGTGTGAGGCGGGGGCGGATGCCGGGGCCACGGCACGGGCGGCGGCTGTCCACGAGGAACGAAGGGCGTTGGAGGCTTTGATCCGGCGGGGGGTTCGGGTGGATCTGGCATTGGCGGCGGCTTTGCACCGGTTTTCGGAGTTTGTGCGGTTGTTGCCGGTAGCGACGGGTGAGGAGCGGCACCTGGCTTTCGCGGTCGCCTCGCAGTATGGGGGGGTAGAGATGGTGCGGATGTTGCTGGATGCCTGGGAGTATCCGAACCGGTATAACCCCGTGGGAGGGCACTCGCATGGCACGCCCCTGCACCAGACGGCGGGGTTTGGGTATTTGGAGCTGGTGAGACTGCTGGTGGAGCGAGGGGGGCAGACGGATTGGAAGGATGTGCTTTGGGGTGGGACTCCGGAGGATTGGGCGCGGCACGAGGGGAGGGTGGAGGTCGCGGAGTCTTTGCGGGAGGTGGATGAGGCGATGTCAAAAGCAACCGCAGATCCCCTGCAGGGATGAAGCCCCAAAGGCCAGCGCGTGTCCGTCTAACCGGTGGGGGCGGAAATCCGATACACTCCCCATCAGCGCCGCCTTCAGGATTCTTCATGCCCAAGTACCACCCCGTTTCCCTGCTCCTCGCCCTTGCCCTTCTGCCTGCCGCTCGTGCGGCTGGCCCTGCCGACGTGCCGAAGACGGCTCCAGACTCGAAGCTGATGACGGCGCTGGAGACGGAGCTGACGCGCGCCATGAACACGCTGGGGAACGATCCGGCGGCGAAGGCCAAGTCGCCCAAGCCTTACTTTTTGTCGTATGCGGTGGCGGATGCGAGCAGCCTGACGATGTCGGCGCAGTTTGGGGCTTTGACGAGCTCGAACCAATCGCATACGCGGACGGCCGACGTGCAGGTGAGGCTGGGGGAGCCGGCTCTCGACAATACGCATGGTGACCATCGGAACTCGGCGTTGTCGACGATTCCGCTGCCGCTGACGGACGATCCGGCGGCGCTGTCGCGGTCGCTCTGGTATGCGACGAACCGGGGGTACGGGCGAGCACTGGACAGCTTTTTGAAGGTGAAGACGGAGCAGCAGGTTCGGGCGAAGGAAGAGGACGTTTCGGCGGACTTTTCGACCGAGCAGCCGAAGACGGATATGCTGCCTGCTTCGCCGGCTCTGACGGTGGACAAGGCGGTGTGGGAGGGGCGGCTGCGGGAGCTTTCGGGGCTGTTCAAGAAGTTTCCGGATGTGTTCTTCAACAATGTGAACCTGCAGGCTTCGACGGAGACGGATTATTTTGTTTCTTCCGAAGGCGCTAAGGTTTCTACGCCATCGCATGTGGCCCGGCTGGTGATTGTGGCCAGGACGCGGGCGGCGGATGGGATGGACCTGTTCCGCGTGGAGACGTTTGAATCCGATGAGGCCGGGCATCTGCCGGAGCAGAAGGTTCTGATCGAGAAGACGTTGGCCATGGCTCAGAATCTTGTTGCACTGCGGAATGCTCCGATTACGGAGCCCTATAACGGGCCCGCCATTCTTTCGGGGAGGGCGTCTGCGGTGTTCTTCCATGAGGTGCTGGGACATCGGCTGGAGGGGCAGAGGCAGCGCGGCGATGAGGAAGGGCAGACGTTTACGCGGCTTCTGAATAAGCCGATTCTGCCTACGTTCCTGTCGGTCGCGGACGATCCTACGCTCGCTACGTTTGAGGGGCATCCGCTTTCGGGGCACTATGTGTATGACGATGAAGGGCAGCCAGCACGACGGGTGGACCTGATCCAGGACGGCGTTCTGAAGACGTTTCTGATGTCGCGTTTGCCGATTGCGAGCTTCTCGCATTCGAACGGGCATGGACGCGCGGAGACGGGCAGGATGCCTACGGGGCGGCAGGGGAACCTGATCGTCACGAGCACGAAGACGGAGAGTGACAAGGCGCTGCGGGCGCAGTTGATTGAAGAGGCGAAGAAGCAGGGTAAGGCTTACGGGCTTTACTTTGAAGACATCAGCTCGGGGTTCGCGGTGACGACGCGGCGGTCGCCGCAGGCGTTCCAGGTGATTCCGCTGGTGGTGTATCGGGTGTATGTGGATGGAAGGCCGGATGAGCTGGTGCGGGGCGTGTCGATTGTGGGAACTCCGCAGGCGGCGCTGAACCGGATTCTGGCGACGAACGACAAGCCGGATATCTTCAATGGTATCTGCGGGGCGGAGTCGGGATCGATTCCGGTGAGCGCGGTGGCTCCGGCGATGCTGGTTTCGGAGATCGAGACGCAGAGGCAGTCGCAGGGGATCGCACGGCCTCCGATCTTGCCACCTCCTTCGGACGGCAAGTAGGCGTTCCCATGCCTTTTTACTGCGCGTGGCTCTCCCGGGGCCTGCGGCAAGACCGTTCGTCGAGAAGAGGATTCAGAGGCTCGATGCCCCACATCTCAGAAGCGAGATGTGGGGCACCCTGTTTGCGGCTAGTTCTTGAGTAGGTCGGCGATGGGGATGGCGTCGGGGAAGACGGTGGAGTGGGTGACTTCGCTCCACTTCGCGGCTTCGGAGGCTCGGGCTTCTTCGACGTCGCGGACGCGGGTTACGGCGTCCACACCGAGGATGAGGCGCTTGGGGACGTCATCGCTATGGGCGAGCTTGAGGATGACCTGGGCGATGCGTTTGGGGTCGCCCTCGGAGTGGCCCCGGACGGCGTTGAGGAGCTTCATCATGGGGCCTACGGTGGGCTCGTAGTCGGGCAGGAGGTCTGGGGTATTTTCACCGGCGCGCTGGGCCCAGTTGGTGCGGATGCCGCCGGGTTCGAGCGTGCAGATCTTGACGCCGAAGGGAGCGACTTCGAGGCCGACCGAGTCGCTGAATCCGCCTACGGCCCACTTGGCGGCATGGTAAGGCGAGTTGGCGGGATAGGCGATGCGCCCACCGATGGAGGAGACCTGGAAGATGTGGCCGCCGCGCTGCGCGCGCATGATGGGAATGGCGGCGCGCGTGGTGTAGACGACGCCGTAGAAGCAGGTGTCGACGACGGCCTTGAAGTCTTCGGGGCTTGTCTGCTCGAAGGGGGCGAAGTGGCCGTAGCCAGCGTTGTTGACGAGGACGTCGAGGCGTCCGTAGGTGTCTACGGCGGTTTGGACGGCGGCGATCGCGGCGGACTCTTCGCGGACCTCGAGGGTTATGGGGGTGATGCGGTTGCCGTATTGTTCTACGAGCGGGGCGAGTTGTTCGGGGCGACGGGCGGCGGCGACGACGCTGTGGCCTGCGGCGAGGGCGGCTTCGGCGATGTCGCGTCCTAGGCCGTTTCCACTTCCTGTGATGAGCCAGATCTTGGGCATTTTGGTTCTCCTGTGTATAGGATTGCAGAATGACTGACTGGTTGCTCATTTATTTCAGGCATTGTGAAGTGAGAGCGAGGCCGGGGCTAAAGCCCCTCTCTACTCCCAAGAGCAAAGGCAACCGCAGATCCCTTTCGGGGATGACAACCAAAGAGGATGGGGTTTAGCGGACGGCGCGCCAGAAGATCTGGAAGCCGTTTTCGATGAGGGCTTCGCGGTGCCTGGGGTCTTTGGCGATGAAGTCCATCGTGGCCTCCTGCATGGCGGACATGAGAGATGCCGCGTAGCCCGCGGGCATCTCCTTGAGGCCGTTACGGGCTTCGAGGTCGCTGAGCATCTTCTCGATCACGGTGCGGGACTGGATGGTGCGTTTCCTGGTCTTTGGCGTGATGAGGTTCGAGAGGTTCAGGTACACCGAAACCATGCGGCGGCTGGGGGATTCGATCCACCAGGAGAGATAGGCTCTCCAGACGTGGCGAGCGCGCGCTTCGAGGCTGGCGGTTTGCGGGTAGGCCTGGTTGATACGGGTGAGGGCTTCTTCCTTGAGCTCCAGGTAGAGCACGTTGAGGAGATCTTCCTTGTTGGGGAAGTAGGTGAAGAGGGTTCCGGTGGCGATGCCGGCGCGTTCGGCGATGCGGGCGGTGGTCGCGGACAGGCCTACGTCGGCGATCTCCGCGATGGCCGCTTCGAGGATGGCCGTTCGTTTTTCGGGACTCCGTGCGCGGGCCATGGTGAGAGGGTACAACAGCGAAGGGGGCGCGGTGTGATCCGCGCCCCCTTCGCTGTTGCTGCGTAAAGGTTAGAACTTGACGCTGAAGGTGCCGGTGATGGCGCGGGGGGCGCCGGGCTGGAGGGTGTTGTTGTTGACCGAGGTGGGATCGCTGGCGACGAAGCCGTTTGTGCCGATGGTGCCCCAGTACTTGGTGCTGGCGATGTTGTAGACGTTGAGCTGGAGCTTGAGCTGGTCGAAGGGGCCGACCTCGTCGACGTGGTAGCTGGTGCCGAACTCGCCGAGCATGCGGCCGCCGACCGAGTTGTCGTTGGTGTAGGTGAAGTAGCGCTTGCCCATGTAGTCGGCTCCCATGTGGGCGTCGAAGCCCCGGTGGGAGTAGGTGAGGGCGGTTTTGTAGAGGACCTGCGGGGAGTCGACGGCGATCTTGCCGCCGGTCTGGATGACCGAGGTGGGGCTGGCGTTGTAGTTGGAGTCGTAGGTCGACTTGGAGAAGGTGAGGGCGTTGTAGAAGCTCCAGTCGGAGGTGAGGCGGGTGGTGATGGCTCCGTCGACGCCGTTGGTGGTGACGCCGCCTACGTTGGAGAGGATGGACGCGTTGCCGGCGATGCCGGGGCCCTGCTGGATGGCGAGGAGGCGGTTGGAGAAGTTGACGTGGAAGAAGCTGGCCTGGGCCTGGACGTGGTTGTTGGTGAGGCGGTATCCGGCCTCTTCGCTCCAGGAGGATTCGGACTTGAGGTTGCTGGTGAGGGCGTTGAAGCCGGCCTGCGTGGTTCCCCAGGGCGAGGTGCCGAAGCCCTTGCCGCCGGCCTGGAAGGCGCGGACGTTTTCGGCGACGCTGGCGAAGACCTCGTTGGCAGCGTTGAGCTTGACGTTGACTCCGACCTGCGGGAGGAAGGGCTTGCCGGAGGTGAGCTTGCCCTGCGCGTAGTTGGCGGTGGAGTCGGTGGGGGCGAGGTTGATGCCTACGTTGTAGCCGACGAGGGTTCCGGTGGTGTAGGTCTCGCTGGTCTTGAAGCCGGCGGCGAGGGTGATGGCGGAGGTGAGCTTGAACTGATCCTGGAGGTGGATCTGGAAGAGGTTGGTGGGGAAGTTATAGGCCCACTGGGTCCAGAAGGGGAAGACGGGGGTGTCGTAGATGGAGCGGCCGGGGCCGTCGAGGGTGGTGGCGTAGTAACGGCGGGCGAGGTCGAAGCTTTCCTTTTCGAACCAGACACCGCCTTCGAGGGTGTTGCGCGGGGTCTCGTAGGAGAGGGTGCTGATGACGCCGCCGCGCGCGATACGGTACTCGGAGGTGCGTTCGGAGATGGGGGAGACGGCGGTGCCGCTTACGTCGTAGGTGGCGACGTAGGGGGTGTACCAGAGGCCGGCGCCGTTGTTGTGGTGGCCGTAGACGGTGGTCTTCGAGGTGAGGTGGTCGGTGAGGGCGGTCTTGTAGTTGACGTAGCCGAGGAAGTCCTTGCGGAGGCCGCCGGCGGCGTAGTAGCCGACGTCTTCGGGGTCGTTGGAGAGGTCACCGAAGCCGCCGGGCTGAAGGAGCGGGATGCTGCCTGGGAAGGCTGTGGAGATACCGGCGAAGACCTTACCGCCGCCGCCCTGGGCGTTATAGGCGTTGGCGGCCTGGAGGGCTGTCTTCCAGTCGCCGAAGTTGTCTGTCTTGTAGCCGAGGGTGTTGACCCAGACCTTGTTCTCGTCCTGGTAGTCGACTTCCTGACGGTTGGAGTAGTCGGCGTAGACGGTGAGGACGCCCTTGGAGCCGACGAACTGCTGGAGCTTGGTGTTGAACTGGAAGTAGCTCTGGCGGATGGGTCCGTCGCCGCGCCACTTGTTGGAGGTCTGGTAGACGCCGTCGACAAAGAGGCGGGTGTGGGTTTTGAGGAGGCCGGTGTCGTAGCGGGCGAAGGTGCGGGAGCCGTTGAAGCTGCCGAAGGACTGGGTGGCCTGGAAGCCGCGCTTGTCGGAGGGGTCGGTGGAGTAGAACTGGACGGCGCCGCCGAGGTTGGAGGTGGAGGCGGTGTCGAGGGAGCCGGTGCCCTGCGAGAGGGCGGCGTGGCCGAGGTTCTCGTCGATGAGGGCGCGGCTGATGTGCAGGCCGTTGAGGTTGCCGTAGGACATGTCGCCGAGCGGTACGTCGTCGAGGGTGAAGCCAAGCTGGTTCTGGTTGAAGCCGCGGATGGAGATGCGGACGGCCCACTCGTACGCGCCGTAGGGGTCGGCGGAGGTGATGGAGACGGAGGGGAGCCGGTTGAGGACGGCGATGGGCGAGGTGCCGGGGGTCTGCTCGAGGAGGATCTTCTGGTCGATGGACTGGACGTCGCGGGTTTCACCCTGCGCGGTGACGGTGACCTGCTCGGTGGAGGTAGCGCGGGCCGGGGTGGGGGCCGGGGGTTGAGGAGCAGGGTCTTGCTGGGCTTTCGCGCGGGTTGCGCCAAGCAGAGTGGCAGCCAAAGTGGCCGCGACAAGGAGCGTCTTCTTCAATGTTCCTCCTAATACGGTACGGTCCTCGCGGAATCTGGAATCGCGCACATTTCAGAGGGGTGAGCCCTGAAGGGGAGTGCGCGAGCGGTCGAGTGGGCGGCCCGGGATTGGGTCGCGCCTCGATTCCTGGCGGGATTGGTGTCGAGACTAGAGGAGGGGATTCGCGCGGGATGTTGAGGGCGGGTGAAAATGCGGTGAATCGAAGGGGCGCGCCTGTGGAAGACACATTCGACTATGATTCATCCAAACGGTTCACGAGACACACTCCCGGATGCCCATGGTCAAACTTGCTGTCGCCTTTACCCTCGCGCTCAACCTTGGCGCTTTTGCCGCTCACGTCCCTGCCCCGAGGGCCGCTGCAACGGCGGTGAACGATCCGATGCTGCAGGCCATGAAGGCTGAGCTGGAACGCGAGCAGGCCGGTCTGGTGCTGCCGGGGATGCAGAGGCCTTTCTTTATCGAGTATCGACTCGACGACATTCGGACGTACGAGGCGATTGCCAACTATGGCGCGCTGACGCGGGAAGAGGAGCAGCACCAGAGGGTGGTGCGGGTGACGGTGCGGATTGGGTCGTACGACTCGGATTCGAGCTCGAGCCGTGGCGATGGAAGTCTGCAGCTTGCGCCCCAGGATAACGATCCGGCAGCGCTGCGGTATGCGCTGTGGACGGCTACGGATGAGGCCTATAAGAACGCCTTGCGGGCCTACTCCACCAAGCAGGCTACGCTGAAGCGGTTTGAGCAGCAGAGGACCGAGCAGGACTTTGCGCCGGCCAAGGCGGTAACGGCGATCGAGCCACTGGTACCGCTGGAGATCGACAGGGCGGAGTGGAAGAAGCGGCTGATTGAGGCGAGCGGGCTGTTTCTGGAGCAGCCGGGTGCGGCGCATATCGACTACTCGACCGCGAACGTGCGCGGGATTGCGGTGAACCGGTTCCTGGTGAATACGGAGGGGACGGTGCTGCGTCATGGGTACGCGGGGTATACGGACGCGATCTCGGTGGGGACGCAGGCTCCGGATGGGATGCGGCTTTCACGGGACAACGGATCGACGGCGGCCAAGGCGAGCGAATTGGAGTCTGCGGCGGCCTTCAAGAAGCGGGTTCTGGACGATTTGAAGAGTCTGGAGGAGTTGAGGAACGCTCCGGTGGTTTCGTCGGAGGATTATCACGGGCCTGTGCTGTTCTCGGGCGATGCCTCGGCGGATGTGATGAACAGGCTGTTTGTGCCGAATATTGAGGCCGACCGGCCGGAGCTGGGGACGACGGCTCGGACGCAGGGGGCGTATACGTCGAGCTACAGGTCGCGGGTACTGCCGGAGATTCTTTCCGTGACGGACGATCCGACGGAGAAGACGTTCGCCGGACAGACGCTGCTGGGGTCGTATACGACGGACGACGAGGGCGTGCCGGCTGAGGCGGTGGATGTGGTGATCCATGGGAAGCTGACGAACTACCTGATTGGGCGGACGCCGGTACGGGATTTCGCGAGCTCGAATGGGCATGGGCGCGCGGCTCCGGGACAGGCGGCGCATGCGCGTTCCGCGGTGATTACGTTCAAGCCGACCCAGGCAGTGCCCGCAGCCGAGATGCATGCGCGTCTGCTGGCGATGGCGCGAGAGCAGGGGCGCGATGTGTACGAGGTGGAGACGCTGGCCGGAGAGCTGGCTCCGCGTCTGCTGTACCTGGTGCATGCCAAGGATGGCTCGAAGGAGCTGGTGCGTGGGGCGGTCTTCGACGAGCTGGATAATCGGAGCTTGCGGTCGGATATTGTTGCGGCGGGGGACGATCCGTTTGTTGCGCAGACGCTGGGTGCGGTGCCGCAGACGACGATTACGCCATCGCTGCTGTTTGGGGACATCGGGGTGAAGAGGGCGACGGAAGAGCAGCAGAAGCTGCCTTACTATCCGCCGCCGGTGGTGAAGTAGGCCACTAGTTTGCGGCTGCGATGGCTGCGACGATGCGGTCCATGGCATCGCGGTCGGCGGTGGTGCGCGGGGTGTGGTTGCCGACCATGACGGAGAAGATGATGGTCTTGCCACTGGCTGCGACGAGGTAGCCGCTGAGCGCGCGCGCCTCGCCGAGGGTGCCGGTCTTGGCGAAGAGATTGTCCTTGAGCGGGGCCTTGGGGAACCGGGCGATGAGGGTGCCGTCTTCGCCGCCGATGGGCAGGGTCTTCTTCCAGTCAGCGAACCAGGGTTGGGTGGTGGCCCAGGCGAGGAGCTTCGTGGTGGCGCGGGGCGTGACGAGGTCGTGGCCGCTGAGGCCGGAGCCATCGAAGAAGAGGAAATCGTCGGGGTCCAGGCCTACCTTTGAGGTCATGAAGGCGCGCAGGATGCCTTCGCCTTGTGCGCCGGAGCCACCACATGCGAGACGCGTTGCGATCTGATGGAGGAGGATCTCGGCGTGCTGGTTCTGGCTGATCTTGTTGGTGACGGTGAGATCGTCGAGGAGCGGGACGGAGACGTGCCGGGCGAGTTCGCGGCGCTCTTCTCCGTGCGATAGCGGGGCTTCCGTAAGCTGGGCGGTGCGGCACAAGAGAGTTCCCCTGGCGGAGTCTTCGGCGACCTGTATGGACTGCTCCACGAAGCCGCGAGGCTCGGAGGGGAGCTGGTGCTTCGCGCGGGCTTTGCCGGTGACCTGGATGCCGCGGGCTTCGAGCATGCTTTTGAGGGCGAGGGCGGCGTACTCGGCTGGGTCTTCGATGGCGATGTCTTCGTTGTCGGGCCGGGCATCGGTGGCGATGGTTCCGTAGATGCGGAGGACGCGAGAGCCGATCATGCGTTCGAACTGGACGTGATTGCCGGACTTTGCGGGGCCCGTGGTGAGGCCGGAGGCGTCGATGCGGTAGTAGGCGGGCATGGTGGGGTCGACGACGATGGAGACGGCATCGCCGGCGTTGACGCCCGGCTCAACGGTGAGCCCGATGGCGTTGTCGTTGATGGTGAGGGCGGAGACGGGCGCGCCGTAGTACCAGAGGGCATCGTCGATAGACCAGTCGGCTGGGTAAGGCTCCCAGGGGAAGAGGGTGTCGTCGCCGACGATGTCGCCGTCGATGAGCTTGAGGCCGGAGGCAGCGATCTGATCGGCCATGGCGGCGAGGTGGCGCAAGGGGTCAACGGGCATGTCTCCCGCTACTTTTTTGGGGCGGTCTTTGGGCGAGAGGTAGGGGATGGTGCGGCCGGAGAGGTTGGCATCGCCGGCTCCGACGATCGTGACGTCGCCCTTGAGCGATGAGGTGCCGGTGAAGGTGCCGCGGCCTACTATGCGGGTGGTGAAGGTCTTGTCGGGGCCGAGGAGGGCGATGGCGGTCGTGGTGGTGAAGAGCTTGGCGTTCGAGGCGGGCTGGAAGAGCTGGGCCTCGTTCATGCCGTAGAGCGGGGTGCCATCGAGCCGGGTGACGGCCACGCCCCAGTGGGCGCGGGAGACGCCGGGTTCGGAGACGATGGTTTGCACCTGGTGGGCAAGATCGTGGCGGGCCAGATCGGTTGTCTGCGCCATCGCGAGACCGCAACCGAGGCTGAAGACCGCGGTGAGAAATGCACCCCTACATGGAAGCTGTCGCATGGGCGCAGTGTAGCAGCATCGCGCCCTGCGAGGATGGCGGCGTGGGTCTGCTTGCTCAGGGCTCTGCGTGACGGTTGCGGGTGAGGGAGTAGTAGAGGACGGGTGTGACGATGAGGCTGAGGGCGATGGAGAGGGTGAGGCCTCCGATGACGGCGATGGCGAGGGGCTGCAACATCTGTGAACCGGCGCCGAGCGCGAACGCGAGAGGAAGCATGCCGCCTACGGCCGCGATGGCGGTCATGACGATGGGGCGGAGGCGGCGCTGGGCGGCGTGAAGCATGGCGGCGCGCGCGTCGACGCTGGGTCCGCGGTACTTCTCGTCGGCGTCGAGGAGGAGGATGCCGTTCTTGGCGACGATGCCGATGACCATGATGAGTCCCATGAAGCTGGCCACGTTGAAGTTCGTCTTCGTGATGAGAAGAGCGAGGACCACGCCGGCGATGGAGAGGATGGAGCTGGTGAGGATGGCGATGGGCGCAGAGAAGTTGCGGAACTCCGCGAGCAGGACGACGAAGACGAGCCCCAGGGCAAGGACTAAGACGCGGGCGAGATCGGCGAAGGACTTCTGCTGCTCCTGGTAGGTGCCGCCGTACTCCACGCGGACGGAGGATGGGATGTTGAGGGCGGCGACCTTGGTCTTGACCTGCTCCATGGTGCCGCCGAGGTCGGAGCCTTCGAGGCGGCCGCTGACGAGGATGACCTGCTGGAGGTTTTCGCGGCGGATCTCGTTTTGCGGGGGGAGCTGCTCGACCTCGGCCATGGCGCCGAGGGATGCGGTGTGGCCTGAGGCGGAGTTGAAGATGGTGTTCTCGATAGCGTCGAGGGAGGCGCGGCTCTCGTCGCCGAGGCGCACACGGATGGTGTAGGGGCGGCCGTTGAGGATGAGGGGGTCGTTGGTGGGGAGGCCGTCGAGGATGGAGGTTGCGTCCTCGGCGACCTCCTGCGGGGTGAAGCCCAGTTTGGCCGCGAGAGTGGGGTTGATTCTGAAGTTGGTGGCGGGCCCGCTGACAGTGTTGTCGATGCCGTTCTGGGTATCGACGACGCCGGGGATGGTCTGGAGGGCGGCCTGCACGCGAGGGGCGAGATCGTGGAGTGCGGTCACGTCGTTCGAGAAGAGCTTGATCTGGATGGGCTCGGGCGAGTTGGAGAGATCGCCGATCATGTCCTGAAGGACCTGCGTGAACTCGACGTCGAGGGCGGGCTCACGCTTCTTGACGCGCTCGCGAACGTCGGCGATGACCTCGTCGATGGGGCGGTCGCGCTTGCTCTTGAGGCGCACGGTGAAGTCGCCGTAATTGGCCTCGGTGACGGCGGCGAGGCCCATCTGGAGGCCGGTGCGGCGGGAGGTGATGAGGACTTCGGGGGTGTCGCGGAGGATCTGCTCCACGTCCTGGAGGATGCGGTCGGTTTCGGCGAGGGAGGTTCCGGCGGGGGTGAGGTAGTCGAGGATGAAGGCGCCTTCGTCCATCTCCGGAAGGAGATCCGTGGCGAGATTGCGATAGGCGAAGTAGGAGCCGACGACGAGGAGCGCACAGAGGCCGACGAGGGCGAGAGGCTTGCTCAACGCCCACTCGAGTGCCGATGCGTGCTTGTGGAGAACCCACTGCATGGCTTTGCCGTGGTCTTCGTCGGCGACGATGGGTTCTTCAGCGACGACGGGTTCGTCCGCCGCGCGGGGCTTCACCTTGAGGAGGACGAGCGAGAGGGCGGGCGTCCAGGTGACGGCGAGGACGAGCGAGGTGAGGAGAGCCGCAGTCATGGTGACGGCGAGCGCACGGAAGAAGCTGCCGGTGACGCCGCTGACCGCGATCAGGGGGAGGAAGACGACGACCGGGGTAAGGGTGGAGCCGAGGAGTGGGATGGTGATCTCACGCAGGGCCATGCGCACGGCGTCGATGCGGTTCTGTCCGGCGTTGCGATGCACGACGATGTTCTCGACGACGACGATGGCGTCGTCGATGACGAGGCCGATGGCTGCGGCGAGGCCGCCGAGGGTCATGAGGTTGAAGCTCTGGCCGATGATCCAGAGGAGGAGAATTGTCACCGCGACGGTTACAGGAATGACGAGGCCGGCGATGAGCGAGGAGCTCCAGTCGCCGAGGAAGAGAAAAAGGATGACGCAGGCGAGGATGAGGCCGATGAGGATGGCGTCGCGGACGCTGGAGATGCTCTCGCGGACGAGCTCGGATTGATCGTAGAAGGGTGCGATCTTCACGCCAGGTGGGATTTTGGCTTGCAGGGTCTTGAGCTCGGCGGCGACGGCGTCCGCTACGGCGACCGTATTGCTGGAGGGCTGACGCGCGATGTTGAGGAGCACCGCGGGAGCTCCGTTCGAGGTAACCATCGTGTAGACGGGCAGGACGCCGGGCTTGACCACTGCGACGTCGTTTACCTTGACCGATACACCGCCCGGGGTGGTCTTGATGACGAGGTTGCCGAGCTCGGTCGCGCTGTGAGCCTGAGCACCGACTAGGCCGAGGATAAGCTCGTGGTTCGCCTCGTACAGGCCGGGGGAGTCGATCATATTCGAGGCCTGGACGCCGTTGACGAGATCGAGCAGCGTGACGCCCGCGGTCTGCATGCGGGCCATGTTGGGCACGATGTGGAACTCAGGGACCTTGCCGCCCTGCACGACGACGGTGCTGACGCCATCGACGCGATTGAGGGGCGGCTTGAGGTCGTAGGTGGCTAGTTCCCAGAGCTGGGTCTGCGAGACGGTATCCTTGCCGCGATCCTCCGCGGTGAGGGCATAGCCGAGGATGGGGAAGGTGGCGAAGGTGAGGCGGTTGGTGGTGATCTTCGCGGTGCTGGGCAGGCTTTGCGAGACCTTGGAGAGGGCGGCGTCGGTGAGCTGGAGGGTGCGGAACATGTCCACGTTCCAGTCGAAGAAGAGGCTGACCTCGGCGGAGCCGCGCGAGGTGGTACTGCGCACGGTCTTCAAGCCGGGGACGGAGTTGATGGCGTCTTCGATGGGCTTGGTGATGGTGACCTGCATCTGCTCGACAGGCATGACGCCGTTGTCGACGCCGATGACGACGCGGGGAAAGTTGGTGTCGGGGAAGACGGCGATGGGCACCTGGAACGCAGCGTAGATGCCCGCGGCGGTGATGAGCAGGATCGCGAAGAAGATGGTCTTCGCGGAGCGCGAGAGCCAGAAGCCGGAGGTGTCGGGGGCGCTCACTTGTCGTCTCCGTCTTTCTTTCCAGCGGATGGTTTGGCATCGTCGGCCTCGGCTGCGGGGGCCTTGCCTACCTTGACCTTCGTGCCTTCGTCGAGTCCGTAGGCTCCGGTGGTGATGACGGTGTCGGTCGCGGACACGCCATCGAGCACCTGTACGTCCTCGGCGGTGGTGATTCCGAGCGTGACGGGCTTCTTGTGGGCAGTTCCATCGGATGCCATGAGCATGACGAACTTCGAGACACCGTCGGGACCGGCCTGGATGGCCTCCGCGGGAATGAGCAGCGTATCCTTCGCGGTGCGGCCGGTGATGGTGGCGTGGACGGGTGTACCTACCTTGTAGAGGCCTTTGGGGTTCTCGATGCGGAGCCAGACTTCAACCGTCGTGGAACCGGGATCGAGGGCCGGGCTGATGAGGGAGACCTTCGCGTGGACGGGTTCTTCGATGCCGGGGATCCTGACGGTCGCGGTCGCGCCGAGGACGAGTTGCTGCGCCTGAATCTGGGCCATGTGGAGCTTGGCGAGGAGAGCGGAGGTGTCCATGACGGTGAGGAGCGGGGTGCCGGCTGCGGCGGTCTCTCCGGCAAAGAGCGAGCGGTCGGTGACGACGCCGGAGATGGGGCTGTGAATCTCGGTATAGCTGAGCTGCGCGGCGGCACCGAGGTATTTGCCCTTGGCGGACTGAAGCTGGCCCTGCGCGGTTTCCAGGGCGCTCTTGCGGCCGATCTTCTGGACGGAGTCGAGGTGCTGCTTTGCGATGTCGTAGGCGGACTGGGCCTGCACGAGCGCGGCCTTTGCGGTGTCGAGATCGCGGCCGGGGATGGCACCCTGGGTAAAGAGCTGCGTGCGGGCGGCCACGATGGTCTCGTTGAGCTTCAGGGTGCTCTCGGCCTGCTTGAGATCGTTCTCGGCCCGGGTGGTGTCTTCGGGGACGGTAGCCTGCACGGCGTTCTCGTAGGTGCCCTGCGCGGCGGTGTAGGTGCCCTTGTTGTCGAGGACGGCAGCGCTGAGGTCGCCGTTCTCGAGCGTGGCGAGGAGCTGGCCCTCCTTGACGCGTACGCCGCGCTGCACGTAGAAGCGCTTGACGGGGGCCGAGACCTTGGGAGAGATGGCGGCCTGGGCGAGCGGGGCGAGGGTGGCGTCGGCCTGGATCTGCTCGGCGATGGTTCCCTGCTCGGGGTGCGCGACCTGCACGTAGACCTCGGGCCTGGGAGCGGCCTCTTCCCTGGCCTTGCAGCCTGTGATCGTACATGCGCCGATCAGCGTCAGTAGTGTGCCGAGTCTCTTCGTCATATCGTTCCTGTCAGAAGCTGGAGTTGGGCGAGCGCGGTCTGGTAGCGGACGGCGCCGTCGGCGCGGGCTACCTCGGCTGCGGTCAATGAGTTCTGGGCGTCGACGACCTCGAGGACGGTGGACTCGCCGGCGGTGTAACGCATGCGGGTGAGGCGCAGGGATTCAGCGGCGGTCTGCACGCTGTCTTCGAAGGACGCGAGTTGCGCCTGGGCGGCGGCGGCCTCGGCGTAGAACTCTTCAAGCTGCGCGATGAGGCGGCGCTGTGTGGCCGTCAGAGCTACCTTGGCGGCGTCGCGCTGGATCTCGCTCTGCTTGACCTTGTGCGCGGTGGAGAGCCAGTTCCAGACGGGGATGTCGAGCGTGGCGCTGGCGGAGTAGCCGAGGTTGCGCACACCCTGCGGGCCGTTGGCGGCGAACTGCTCGGCGTCGATACCGTAGGTGTAGCTGAGGGCGAGGTCGGGCAAGTACGCTGCGCGGGCGGCGGTGACGCTGAGGTTGCTGGCCTTCAACTGGGCGAGCGCGCTCTGTAGCTCGGGGTTCAGTTTGCCTGCTGCGGCTTCGATCTCCGGGCGGGGAGCGAGCGGTGGGGCGTCGGCGGAGATCGCCACCTGGTAGGGCGAGCGCGGGTCGGGGTTGAGCAGGACGCCGAGTTCAAGTTTGGCCCTGTTGTAGGAGAGCGTGGCGTCGGCCAGGTCGCGATCGCGCTGCTGCTGTTGCAGCTTTGCCTTCACGACATCGGCGTGGGCGACCTCGCGGACGGCTTCGCGCTGGGTGGTCTGCTTGGTGAAATCGGTGGCCTCACGCGCTGCGCGTTGGGCCACGGTCCACTTTGCATAGGACGACGAGACGCCGTAATAGAGGGCCACCACGGTGGCGACGAGGCCACGTCGGGCTACTTCCATCTCGGCCTGCGCGACGGCGGCTTGCGCAGAGGCGAGCGATACGGCGTTGAAGCCCTGGAGGCCGAGCGTCTCCGTGACGATGCCCTGACTGGCGTATTCGCGCACGGCGTTGTTTGCGATGAACTTGGGCGCGGCCTGTGAGCCGGTTGAACCGGCGGAGTTGGTGGCACCGTTCGGCTGCGTGTAGAGATAGGCGTTGTGGTAGGTCGCGGTAGGCAGCAGGGCTGCGCGCGCAATCGATTTTTCAAGGCCCGCGACCTTGCTGGCGGCGACCGCGGCGGCGAAGGCGGGTTCGTTGGCGCGTGCGCGTTCGATGGCCTGGTTGAGGGTGATGACCGGGCCTTCCGGTGCCGGGATTGCCGGCCGGGGAGGCGCGGCAGGCAATGCCTGTCCTGCGCCTCCCTGCACCGCGCACGCCAGCAGCAACAGCGCGAGCGTGGATGCTTTGCGTTGTTGCATCGTCTTCACTGCTTTCCGACCACGACGACCATGAAGGAGCCGGGGAGGGCTGCGGCGCGGCCACGCGGATTCGCCGCGGAGGGTGCGGGCTTGGGTCCCATGATGGCGGCGGCGAGGTAGATGCGGCCGGTGCTTTCGTCGAAGGCCATGGTGCGCGCGCCGAGCACGGTCTTGACCGTTTCGACCGCGGGGAAGTTCTTCGCCTTCGTATTCACGACGGTGAGGGTGCCTTCGCCGTTCGACGAGAAGGCGAGGCCGGTCTTCGCGTCGAAGCCCGCAGCGTCGGGGCCGTCGCCGACCTCGGCGAGGCCGAGGAGCTTGCCGGCGGCGTAGTCCGTCACGGCCATTTTCTTGCCATCGCAGACCGAGTAAAGCTTGTGGCCGGTGATATCGATCGCCATGCCGGAGGGCGACTCGCAGCCCGTGAGGGGCCATTCTCCTGTGAGTTTGAGGGTGTTCGCGTCGAGGCGGACGATCTCGTTCTTGTCTTCGATGTTGTCGTAGATCATGCCGGTGCCGTCGGCCTGGGGGAACTCGGGTTTGCCGGGCAGGGCGATGGTCGCGACGACGGTGCGGGTTTTTGTATCGATGACCGTTACATTCTTGCTGCGGCCGTTGAAGGCCCACACTGTCTTCGTCTTCGGCTCGAAGAGGATGCCGTCGGGGTTGGTGCCTGCCGGGATGGTCGCCACGTTGGCGAGGGTGGCACGATCGAAGACGTAGACCGCATTGCCCGCGCCGTCGCTGACGTAGCCGAACCTGCCGTCGGGGTCGAGGGCGACGCCGTGGGTGCTCTTGTAGCCGGTAAGCTGGCCGACGACCTTCCCGGTGGTGGTGTCGAGAACCTCGACCTTCGGGCCGTGGGTGACGTAAAGGCGGTGCGCGGGAGCATCCATGGTGAGGTAGTCCCATCCGCCCTCGCCGCCGATGGTCCACTTGGTCTCTACGGCGTAGCTCTTCTGCGCGTGGGCGGCGGGAAGGAGAGAGCAGAGGGCGAGCGCGGCGGCTCCAGTGAACGTGCGTCCGCGCGATATCCGGGTGTGAGTCATGGTCTTCTCCATTTGGCTCGATCTTGAGTCAATCTTGGGTCGATCTTTGGGGTCAGGGCGTGCTGCGCCCCATGCCCACTATTGCAAACGGAGATTAAGAGACTCTGAAGGTGGGAAGTTTGACGATAACGGTGGTGCCCGTGCCGAGGGTGCTCTCGAGGGCGATCGTGCCGGCGAGACGCGCGACGAGCGCCTTGCAGATCGCGAGACCAAGGCCGGTGCCGCCGGTGCTGCGACTGCGGGATCGGTCGCCACGGTAGAAGCGCTCAAAGACGTGCGGCAGATCTTCCGGGGCGATGCCGGCGCCATGATCTTCGACGCGGATCTCCGCCGTGCCGCCGATGGCGCGAACGACGATGCTGACGGTAGCGCCGGGGGCGCTGTGCTGGATCGCGTTCTGGACGAGGTTCGCGGCGATGAGGCGAAGCGCTTCCGCGTCCGAGGCGACGATCACGTCTGGGACGGCATCGAGTTCGACGCGCACGCCGCGATCCTCCGCCATGGGGGCGAGCTCATCAACGACGGCACGCAGCACGGACGGGGCAGAGACGCCGGTTGGCGATCCGGGGGATTCCTCGTGGTGTTCCGCGCGGGCGAGGAGGAGCATCTTGCCGACGATGGCTTCCATGCGCTCGCAGTCCACCTGCGTGCGCTCCAGGCCACTGGCGTACTCGGCGGCGGTGCGTTCGCGCATGGTGAGGAGCTGAAGCGAGGATTTGACTACGGCCACGCCGGTCTTGAGCTCGTGGGCAGCGTCGGAGACGAAGCGGTCGCGTTGCAGGAAGGATTCCCTGAGGCCATCGAGCACATCGGCCAGGGCGACCGCCAGCGGCTTGAGCTCCCTGGTGGCCATGACGCGGTCCGACGGGGCAAACTCCCAGGACTGCACGGAGACGGTCGAGGCGTCGTCGGCGAGCTCGCGAAGGGGTGCGAGGCCACGCTTGAGCAGCCAGGCCATTAGTAGGGCCGTAAGCACCATGACGGCGATGCTCATGAGCGCGTAGAACCGGACGGCCTCGCGGATCTCGTGCCAGACATGGTTTACGGGCGATCCGTAGAGGATGGTGACGCGGCGGGCGATGCCTCCGCCCTTTTCGCCGGGGTCGACCATGCGCACGCCCTCGACCCGCACCATGAAGTAGCGGATGCCGTTGACCTCCCGGGGAAAGTAGAAGCCACCACTGCGGCGGAAGGCCTCGCGCTGGCCGGACGGATGGGCGAGGGCGCCGGAGGCCTGTTCCTGCGTCCAGTTGGTGGAGCGGCCCAGCGAGGTGCCGTCCTGCGCGAGGACAAGGTAGAGGTCGTCGGCGGGCAGCCTCTTCTCGGTGCCGTCGAGCATGACGGTGTCGGCCTCGTCCCCGGCCTGCTGGACGGAGCCCAGGAGTGAGTCGGCACGACCGCGGAGCATGACGTCGAAGGTCTGGAAGCGCTCGTGGCGCTCGTGGGCGAGGGCGAGGGCGGAGACCAGCACCGCGGCGAGGAGTTCCACGGCCAGCATGACGACGATGAGGCGCCGGACGATGGAGTAGGGCTTCACCGGGGCGTCTCCTGTTCGAGGATCAGCCGGTAGCCACGGCCACGGAGGGTTTCGATGCTGGGTACCCTGGCGGCTCCGTCGAGCTTCTTCCGCAGGTTCGAGAGATGCGCCTCGATGACGTTGGAATGGTGCTCCCAGTTGTAATCGTAGAGATGCTCGAGGAGTTCTTTCTTCGAGACGATGACGCGGGGGCGATGCATGAGGTACTCGAGCACGCGGTACTCGGTGGGGGAGAGCTCAATCTGCCTCTGGCCACGGGAGACGGTCTGCTCGAGGGTGTTCATGACGAGGTCGCCGACGCGGAGATCGGGATGGGCGACGCCTTTGCCACGGCGCACGAGTGCCTTGACGCGGGCGATGAGTTCACCGAGGTCGAAGGGTTTGGTGAGGTAGTCGTCGGCGCCTGCATTCAGAAGGGTGATGACGGAGGAGGGCTCGGCGCGGGCGGTGAGAATGAGCACCGGCGTGCCGTCGCTCTGGGCACGCATACGGCGGAGGATGCCGAGGCCGTCGAGCCCCGGCAGCATCAGGTCGAGGATGACGGCGTCGTAGCAGGCGTTGCCCGCGAGATCGACGCCGGTGAGACCGTCGGCGGCATGATCCACGGCGAAGCCTGGGCCTTCGCGCAGGGCGGTCGCGACGTTCTCAGCCAGCCGCACTTCGTCCTCTACCAGCAGGATTCGCATCTAGGCAGTATCGCGCACGAGGCTTAAGTTGTGCTGAAGAGGCTAGACCAGCCGCTTCCCTGCTGCCTCCAACCGGACGGAGGCGAGGTAGACGAGGAACTCCTGGATCCAGCGGCCCATGAGCAGGCAGAGAAGAAGCATGGTGAAGAGAAGCACCCAGAAGTGCTCGGCCATCCAGATGCGCATGAGAGCGTACCAGGAGATGTACCCGACGTGATAGCCGGGGGTCGGGACTCCGTAAGAGGTAAAGGATGTCTTGCGTAGAAGACTGACGCTCTGCGAGATATCGCTGGACTGGGAGCGGTCCTGGAAGACCTCGGCGAAGCGATCGACGACCTCGTCGTTGCGGAGAACGATGAGGACCATGGAACGACCGGGGCCGGCGGGCGACTCCGTTCCTTCGATCATCAGGTCCGGCGTGCCCTCGTCGTTGGAGGGCAGATCGTTCTGCGCGCCATTCAGCTTCTGCCATACGGGCAAGCCTTGCAGCGAACGGAGAAAGCCGTTGAGTCGTCCGAAGAGGGCCTGGTTCACATGCACGCCAGTGGCGTCGAAGGTGACGGGCAGCGAGCCTTCCAACTGTCCGAAGGCGGGCTGATCGCCCACGCTGCCGAGGATGAGATAGTCGCGCCCGTTGACGAGGGCAGCATCTGGCCCGGCGACCTGCACGCGTAGGGAGGGATAGCCGGTCTGCGTGCCGAAGTGGCTCATGAGATAGAGGAGCAGGGCGATCTCCCTGGGGGTCGGGTTCGCCGGCATGACGACGGTGGTATCGGCGAGGTCGGCGAGGCGTGTGAAGGGGAAGCCCGCGTTGGCGAAGAGCTCGAGGTTGGGCATGGCGGCCCAGTGGGTGAGACCACGGATGTCGAGTGCAGAGTCGCGCAGGATATCGCCGCGCAGGGCCCGGGCCGGGTTTTGGCCGGTCTCGTTCGGATTCGCGGGGACGAAGTCGAAGTTCATCGTCATGGTGTTGCCGAAGGGGCGAAGGGTTTCGACGGGCAGAAGGATGGCTCGGGTCCTGTCCGTGGAGCCTTTGCCCGGAGCGAGTGGCGTCTCGGTGACGAGGACGCCGTTAACGTAGAGACGGAGCGCGGAACCCTGGGCGACGGCGAGCGCGTTATAGCGGTAGCTGAGCTTGAGGTTGAGGTTCTGGTTTTCGCCGTAGAAGAGATCGGGAGGAAGGCGGAAGTAGACCGGCAGGGGCTGCGATCCGTTCGAGGTCATGGAGGCCTGACGGTCGGCGAAGAGCGTCTTGAGGCGGTCGGTCATGAGCCAGCGCGGGGCGTCATCGGGTTTGCGCGGGGCAGGCATGGCGAAGTCGCCGATGCGGACGGTATCGCCGGCGGCGGCGACGTTGTCTCCGCCCTGAGCGTGCGAGACGGTCATGAGCGCGAGACTCTGGGCCACATGCAGCAACTGGTCATCATCGTCGCCGACGAGGGCGAGGACGCTTCCGGTGGGGTCTGTGGGGTTGGGCTTGAGGCTCATGGAGGCACCGCCCTGCGGAACCTGCATGGCGGGGGGGAGGCTCGCTCCGTGGTTGGAGAAGACGATGACATCGCCGGCGGGAACGGTGCCGATCGAGACCGAGAAGTGAATGGGCTTGGCGCTTTGCTGGACGCCGAACCACGAGGCCACGATGCCAGCCGCCTCAAGCATCTTCGGCGTGGGCGCGGACAGGAAACAGAACGGGATGGTGGTGGTGGTCTGGAGGTCGGGATCGAAGAGCGGCAGAGGCAGCAGGCTCAGGTCGCGGCGGACGGGGATGCGATCGCCCACGACGAGGAGAGTCGACGAAGCGCCGATGGCGGCGAGCACAGTCGCTTTCGTCTGCGGATCGAGCTGCAGCGCGGTGCCTCCGGTGAACTCGAAGGTGAGGTCGTTGTTGCGGATGAGGAGGTCCGACGGAACGCCCATGGAGGCGATGGCAAAGTCGCCGCGGCCCATTGCCTGGTCGGGAGCCTGGATGACGCCGATGGGCGTGCCGTTCATGAGGACGCGGATGGAGGCGGTCTTCGGCAGGACGAGCGAGTTGAAGTGGTAGGCGAGATTGATCTGCGCACGTCTTGGAACACGGGAGTTCGAGAGGACAAAGCCCAAGGACGCGTATGAATGCGGGCCGTGCAGTTCCAGCGCGCTCTGTACGCCCATGTCTTTGAGGGTGATCCTGTCGGTGGCCTCGGCCTCGGTGACGCGGGGAATCTCCACCGCAACGGTTGCGGATGAGGCGTCCACAGGGGTTTGTGCCTGCGACGCGGCGGAGAGGAGGGCAAGCGCGGCCAGGACGCCGACCACGGCTTTCCGCCTTGGCAAAAGGCCGCGCAGGACGCCTCCGAAGCCGGTGAACGAGAGCCGGATGACGCGGCCGAGGCTGACCAGGGGACGATCCGCTTCAATGTTTCCGCGTGAGGTGATCCAGGAGTCGGCGCGGGAGTAGATCGCGCGGGTGAGGGTCTCCTGTTCGACGATGGTGGGGGTCTCAAAGCGCAGGCGCAGCTTTTGGCCGTACTGCCCGGCGACACGTCCGCCGATCTCGCGGGCGTGGGTCTGCGCCGGGAACGAGACGCGGAACCTCGTGCCCTTCTCGAAGGTCACCCCCTCCGGCACGATGACCGATGCTCCACCAACGGAGATGTCGGTCGTTACGGTGTCGACGGGGGCCATGCCGTCCTGGCGCATGCGGATGACGATCTTCGCCATGATGCGGACTGCGGTGCGCCTCTGCTGCTGTTCGTTGGCGACGGCTGCGGCCACGCCGAGGATAACCATGTTGAAGAGGATCCAGACCAGGTTGCTCAGCACAGTGCCGGGGTGTTGGGGATCGGTGACCAGCAGACGGTAGGGGACGACGCAGATGCCGATCAGGTTCAGGCCAAGCAGCCAGGTCGTGGGGGCCGCGATGTGGTGGTCGAAGCGCGTCTCGGCCAGCGTGCTTCCCTTGTCGGTGACGTTGAACTTGCCGAGCTTGGGGTTGATCAGCGCAAGCAGCGTGGGCATGAGGATGTAAGGTGCGAGGACGGTCTCGTAGATCTCGTTCCAGAATGAGTGCCTGTGTTTGCCCTGCACACGGGAGTTGGTGATGCTGGAGATGACGAGGTGTGGCATGGCGTAGGCGAGGATAGCCACCCAGTAGCCCGGGATGATGGTACGTCCGCCAAGCATGTAGACGAGAGGCGCGCACAGGAACACCAGGCGCGGCACCGCATACAGGAAGTGCAGCATGGCGTTGAAGTAGCAGAGGCGCTGCGTGAACTTCATGCCGGTGGCAAACAGGGGGTTGTCGGTGCGGAAGATCTGGATCATGCCGCGCGCCCAGCGGATGCGCTGGCCGACGTGCGCGGACAGGGTTTCCGTGGCGAGTCCGGCGGCCTGGGGCAAATTGATATACGCTGTGCCCCAGCCCTTCTTCTGCATCTTGAGCGACGTGTGCGCGTCTTCCGTCACCGTTTCGACGGCGATGCCGCCCACTTCGTCCAACGCCGCGCGCCGGATGACCGCGCAGGAGCCGCAGAAGAAGGTCGCGTCCCAGAGATCGTTGCCATCCTGAATGACGCCGTAGAAGAGCTCGCCCTCGTTGGGAATGGTCTTGTACTGCTGAAGATTGCGCTCGAAGGGATCGGCCGAGTAGAAGAAGTGCGGCGTCTGCAGCATGGCGAGGTTCTCGTCGGCGAGGAACCAGCCGACGGTGACCTGAAGGAAGCTGCGGGTGGGGACGTGGTCGCAGTCGAAGATGGTGACCAGGGGCGAATCCATGGTTTCGAGCGCGTGGTTGATGTTGCCGGCTTTGGCGTGATTGTGCTTCGCGCGCGTGACGTAGCCGATGCCGGCCTCTTCACAGAACTCCCGAAAGTCTTCGCGGGTGCCGTCGTCGAGGATCGCCACATGCAGCTTGCGCGGCGGGTAGTCCATGTTGATGGCCGCCAGGGCCGTGTAGCGCACCAGCGACAAAGGCTCGTTGTAGGTGGGGATGAGCACGTCGACATGGGGCCACTTGGTCTCGTCGATCGGCAGCGGGATCGGCCTGCGCTCCAGCGGAGCGACGGTCTGCATGAAGCCGAGGATCATGATGAAGATGGTGTAGGCCTCGGCCGAGAGCAGCACAAGCATCAGCACCGCGTCGATGGTGATGCGGTGGTTGGTCTCATCGGAGAAGTACTGCACGATGAGGTTGACGCGCCACCAGCCGTAGCGCAGCGTGGCGGCCAGGGAGATCAGCATGAGCGCGACCGTCACGACGCGGGACGTGGAACTGCGGTTCAGCACAAGCACCAGGAATACGCTGATACCGCCGACCACGATCTGCTTCGGCCAACTGAGATAGAGGCTGACGAACTGAAACAGGAGAAAAAGCGCCACACAGGTGACGACGAATCGGAAGACCCGCTGCGGGAATGTCTGTGTATCGGAAAAGGAGGTCACACCTCTACTCTCCTCGGGTTTGGCGTCTTGTCAAGCGGATGGTCACGCAAGGCGGAAAATCGCAGACTTTCCTGCCCTGACGTCCAATAGATGAACAGCTCGGGGCCAAGCGCGGGGAGGATTCCATTCGGTAAACCCTATTGACCTGCCAACAGATGGTTCCCAAAGTACCCACAACTGTGGGTTACTATAGATTGGATTCCGCAAGGGGCCATCCGAGAGCATTCAGTGCCGCAAACCCCAAACAGCATACCGAACGACGAAAACCCCGCGGACGGCGTATGGCGTACCATCGGCCGCATCCAGCACAAGCATATATCGGACGGCCACGACAACGCATGAGCCAAACCTGCCATCTAGAGGAAGTATTGGGAAGATCAGGAAACCAAGAGTGAAGCGAGTTGCCGCCATCCAGCCTGAAATTCAGGCTATTCCGAGAAAGCCCCAGAGCGGTCGCGTCCACGCGGCTGACTCCGTCGCAGAGCAGAACGCTCGCTCGTGCGCGCTGCTTGTCGAGGCGATTCAGGATATCGGTTTGTTCATGCTCGATTCGACAGGCCGCGTGCTGACGTGGAACACGGGCGCTGAACGGATCAGCGGTTACACCCCCTCGGACATCCTCGGACAGAGCTTCGAGGTGCTTCTGCCGATCCCGCTCGACCCTGCCAATCCTGGTCCGCTGCCTTTGCAGACCGCGGCCAGCACGGGCCGGTATGAGGCTCAGGGCTGGAGCCTGCGCAAGGATGGGAGCCGCTTCTGGGCGATGGTCCTGCTCTCGCCGATCTATGTCAGTGCTCAACTTGAAGGATTCGCGGTTGTCACGCGGGACCTGACGCATCGGATGGAAAGCAACGAGGCGCTGAGCCGCTCTGAAATAGCGCTGCAAAAGGAGCGCGACCGGCTCCAGGTGACGCTCGAGGCCATCGGCGACGGGGTCATCTCGACCGACACCGAGGGTCGGATCCTCTTCCTGAACGCCGTGGCCTCGTCCTTAACGGGGTGGAGCCTGGAAGAGGCGCGAGGATTGCCCATCCGGCATGTCTTTCACCTGGTCCCCGCGGGCGACGGCATCAGCGAGCTGAACGCTGCGGAGGCTTGCCTGGCCACGCGCACGCCTTACCCGCTGCGCGATGGCGGACGGCTGCTCTCACGCAACGGGCAGGAGCATGTGATTCAGGACTCCGCCGCGCCGATCCTGGACCGCAATGGCGAATTGACCGGGGCCGTGCTGGTGTTTCAGGACGTGACGCATGTGCGGCAGGTGCAGACGGAGCTTCGGCACCAGACGCTGCACGATGCTCTGACCGGCCTGCCGAACCGCAAGCAGCTCGAAAACAAGCTGCACGATGCGATTGAAGACTCCGAGGTACGTGGCACGGAGCACGTGCTTTGCTTTCTGGATCTGGATCGTTTCAAGATCATCAACGATACGGCCGGTCACTCCGTCGGCGACATGTTCCTGCGGGCCGCGACTGAGGCCATCCGGCGCGGGGTACGCGAGACGGACCTCGTGGCCCGCCTCGGAGGCGACGAATTCGCGATTCTGCTCCTGGACTGCCGACTGGAAGAGGCCGCGCCGATCCTGACCCGGGTCGCCGAGGCCGTCGCCGCCATCCGCTTCCAGTGGGAGGGTCATCTTTATCAGGTTACGGTCAGCATCGGGGTAGCGGGCATTACGCAACGTTCGGGATCTTCCTCGCATGTGATGAAGCAGGCTGACGTTGCGTGCTACTCGGCCAAGCGGGCAGGACGCAACCGCGTGATGCTCTACCGGCCCGACCAGGCGGGCGGCGAGGAAAACCATCGCGAGCTGCATATGGCAGCCGAGATCGGCGAGGCGCTCGCGCAGAACCGGTTTACGCTCTATGCGCAGAAGATCGTTCCCACCAAGCCGGGCGGGAAGGAGTATTGCGAGATCCTGGTACGCATGATCGACCGGGACGGCGGACACATTCCTCCGGGCGACTTCATCCCGGCTGCCGAGCGCTACGACCTGATGGTCGAGGTCGACCGCTGGGTGATGCAGGAGATCTTCACCAATCTCGCCCCGGACATTCTGCGGCATCCATGCCTGACGGTGAGCCTGAACCTCTCCGCGCAATCCCTGAACGACCCGAAGTTTCTGCCGTTCTTCCTCGACCTGCTGAAGCGCTCCGGGATTCCGGGTTCGCGGCTGATTCTCGAGATCACGGAGACCGCGATTGTCAACAATCTCTCGATCGCCAGCACCATCGTGGAGCAGCTCCGCGCCTACGGGTGCCGGGTTGCCCTGGACGACTTCGGGACCGGCCTGAGTTCGTTCGGCTACCTGCGGACCTTTCGCGTGGACCTGATCAAGATTGAGGGGAGCTTCGTGCGCAACATGCTCTCGAACCCGGTGGACCTGACGATCGTGCGGTCGATCAACCAGATTGCCCACGAGCTCAAGATCTTGACGGTCGCCGAGTTCGTCGAAGACGAGGCAACGATCCAGATGCTGGAGAAGTTGGGCGTGGACTTTGGCCAGGGATATGCACTGGGCCGTCCGGAGCCCATGCTGACCATGCTGGAATCGCTTCCATACGACTGAACGCGGCCTGACGTCACGCACTGGAAAGCACACGTTCCGTCTCCGGACGTGGGCTTTCCAGTGGCGCCAACGGCTATCGTTAGCGCTTGGCCTTCTCGGCTGGAGCCTTCTTCGCGGCTACTTTCTTCGCTGTTACTTTCTTCACTGCGGCCTTCTTGACGACGGTCTTAACCACCGCCTTCTTGACAGCTTTCTTGGCCGTCTTCGCGGTAACTGGAGCGGACTGGACCGCCGAAGCGACCGAGGCCGGTGCCTGGGACAGCTTCGCCTGATGCGTGACAAGGAGCTTCTCAATCTTCTGGAGCAAGATCCTCGTCTGCATCGGCTTGATCAACATCTTGTCCGCGCCGGCTGCGTCCGAATCTTCATCCGACAGCGGAAAAGCCGTCAAAAGAGCAACTGCGGGATGGTACTTTGCCGTGCGGGCCGCCTTGATCACTTCGATGCCGGAGGCGTCGCTCTCCATCCGCATATCAGTAATGATCATGTCGTACTCGCGCTTCAGAATCTTCGACTTGCCCTCCTTGGCCGAGGCGGCCGTATCCACGTCAAAGCCGCTGATCTCCAGCACAGCCTTCAACGTCAGTAGAACGGCAATCTCATCGTCGACCAGCAGAATCCTTCGTTGCTTCACCCGCACACCTCCAGGCCCAACCTCGCCTTGTTCCTTCGGAAATTTGTTCTCGGCAATGATCATATTCTGCTTCCGGGGCGATTGCTGCAACATCCTTGCCAGAACGGCTCGTTTCATCGTGTTTCTGCCGCATCCGCTCCGATGAAATCGCATCGCATAGAGAGGCCGGTGCTATACTTCACGTTGCAGCCCGGCGTTTCAATGTACGGGCCTGAAAAATTCAACCAACGCACGGTCTGCCCGTAAACAGGCTGTGGAGGCGACCTATTCCCCCGATCGATAAACGCTCCGCAAAGTCTTTCATCCGCACCAACGAACGCATTCGCGCACGCGAAGTCCGCGTCATTGACGAAAACGGCGATCAGCTTGGCGTCATGGCTCCCTTTGAAGCCCTGAAGATGGCCCGTGAACGCCAACTCGACCTCGTCGAGATCTCGCCCAATGCCGTTCCCCCCGTCTGCAAAATTCAGGACTATGGCAAGTTCCTTTACGAGAAGGACAAGTCCGATCGCGCCGCGCGCAAGAAGCAGAAGGTCATCGTCATCAAGGAAGTCAAGTTCTCCGTCACGGTGGATGAGCATGACTACCAGACCAAAAAGAACCAGGCCGTCCGCTTCCTGGGCGAAGGCGACAAGGTCAAGGCCTCGCTTCGCTTCAAAGGCCGCCAGATGGCGCATCGTGACCTCGGTTACAAGATCATCAACCGTCTGATCCTCGATATCGGCGAAGCCGGCATCGTCGAGTTCATGCCCCGCATGGAAGGCACGACGCTCCACGCCATCATTGCTCCGTCGAAGAAGGCCGAGCAGCAGGCTGCGGCAGCGGCTATTGCCCCGAAGAAGCCCGCTCCGGCACCGGTAGCAGTGGCTCCGGCACCTGCCGCCGAACCAGCCAGCTAATCCTCACCAGAAAGCCTGAAAACCCCCTGCGCAGAGAAGTCAACTGCGTAGGGGGTTTTCTATTGGGCCGCGCAACATCGGGGACTCAGCGCTAACGGCACCCGCACGCAAAACAGACTTTTTTAGAGCTTTAGCATACGTCCATCACGCATAGAGAAAGCTCACGGAGCACCTTCGTCTCCGCCGCAGTTTCTCCCTGGTACGGGTTTGCTACGTGCTTCCTTGCGCGACACGCAATCCTACGAAATCTGCCCGAAAAGACCAGTCCAGGGCATTACTTCTTATAAGAATCAACCACATAACAGATTTACAGGTAGTGACCTTAGTAATTCAAAACGTATATTACAACGATATGTTGTTGTTTTTATTGGACTTAGCTCAAGATACATCTTATGGTTACTTCATCGCCGGAGTCTAGCGAAAAATTTTAGAACCTCTCAAGGAGCAACATCATGAAGAACATCGTCCGCGCTTTCGTCGTCGCCCTCGCCATCACCGGTTTCGCCGCCGCTTCTCACGTCTCGGTCGCCCAGACCAACTCCCAGAAGGTTACCCTCTCCAAGAACTCCGCTTTCCCGGTTCCCATGTGCCCGCCCGATGACCCGACCGGCTGCGGAACCAACTAAACAAATCGTCGCGGCCTACAACTTTAGCGGTAAGTACGGGAAAAGAAGTATCTTTATCGTTGCTCTTCACACCGGCCCCCGATAGACTTATACGAGTCTCGGGGGCGGTGCCATGAAAAGTCAACTCGTGATCGACATGATCTCGTTGGGCGAGTGCTTAGCTTGCGCTTTAGCGTTGCTTGTCCTTCTGTTACGCAATCAATTTCGGAGCTACCTCAGCCTCTCTCTTTTCCTTACTACCCGGCTCGTCTCCGATCTCGTCATGGCTGCCATCATGATGCGTTTGCAGACGGATCATGCTGCTTACAAGACCTTCTATCCAGTGTATTTTTACGTGTACTGGATCAGCTATGCGCTCGAAGCCGTTCTTCTGTTGATGGCTGTGCATGGAATATACCGTCTCGCGATGGCCCCACTCCAGGGTTTGCAGCGTTTGGGCATGCTTGTCTTCCGATGGGCAGCAGCCGTCTCTCTCGCTGTTACGCTCGGTCTGGCCTTCGGTCCCCACATCACGGCTTCCCGGTTCATTGTGCGGTTTGTAGCGCAGCTTCAGCAGACCTCAAGCATCCTGACCCTGTGCCTTCTCCTCTTTGTTTGCTTTGCGATCCGTCCGATGGGGCTTTCGTATCGGAGCCGTATCTTTGGAGCGAGCCTGGGTCTTGGCATGCTGGCCACGACGAACCTCGTGGTGTCCGCCTGGATCGCGAGCGGACGACAACTGTATTCGGTCGTCAATATTGGCAATGGAATTGCGATTTGTGCTGCCTTCTGTGTTTGGGGCGTCTACTTTGCGATCCCGGAACCGAAACGTCGCATGATTATCCTGCCTACGACGTCGCCTTTCCTGCGGTGGAATCAGATTTCTCAAGCACTTGGCGACGAGCCGGGCTATGTGGCGATCGCCGGGGTGCCGCCAGAGATGTTCGCCGATGCCGAGATCGAGGTCATGAAGCGGGCTTCGCGCAAGATGGTCGAATATCCCGAGATGGCATAACAGCTTACCAACGAAACCTGAAGGGCCGCTTCCAGAAGCGGCCCTTCTCTTTTTGCTGGTAGCGCGTGGGCGCTTGTCTGGATATCCTGGGCAGCGGGCAAGAAGAAGGGCCACCCGGTATAGGGTGGCCCTTCCTGCTGGTTGTGAGGCGCTTGCTTTACTGATTCTCGGAGCGCTTCCAGTTGATCAGGTCGCCCAGCGTGGTGCTGCTGGAGGAGCTGGAGGAGGAAGAGCTGGACGACTTGCTGCTGCCGCCGGTGTGCTCGCGCTCCTTGTAGCTCTCGACCTCGGCGCGGCTGGCTTCTTCGCCGACAGCGCGAATGGACAGACCGACCTTCTTCTCTTCCTGGTTCATCTTGACGATCTTGAACTCGTGCTCCGAGTCCACATCCATCTTGACGGGCTGGCCGGTCGCATCGACAGCCTCGGAGACGTGGCAAAGGCCCTCGACTCCTTCGGCGATCTCAATGAAGGCGCCGAACTGCGCGGTGCGCAGAACCTTACCCTTGATGACGTCGCCGATGCGGTGCTGGGCGAAGAACGTATCCCAGACATCGGGCTGAAGCTGTTTGACGCCAAGCGACAGGCGGCGGTTTTCAGGCTCGACTCCGAGGACGATCGCGCGGACCTTCTCACCCTTCTTGAGAACTTCCGAGGGGTGCTTGATGCGCTTGGTCCAGGAGAGGTTGGAGACGTGAACCAGGCCGTCGATGCCGTCTTCGATCTCGATGAAGGCGCCGAAGTCGGTGAGGTTGCGTACGCGGCCCTCGATGATGGCACCCGTGGGGTACTTCTCTTCGAGCTGCTCCCAGGGGTTTTCCTGGAGCTGCTTCATGCCGAGGGAGATGCGGCGGTCGTTCGGGTTGACCGAGAGGATGATGGTGTCGACCTCATCGCCGGGCTTGACCATCTTCGACGGATGCTTCATCCGCTTAGACCAGGTCATCTCGGAGACGTGAACGAGACCTTCGATTCCCTGCTCGAGCTCCACGAACGCGCCGTAGTCGGTAACCGACAGAACGCGACCGCGAACCTGCGCACCGATCGGGTAACGCTCGGTGGCGTCGAGCCATGGGTCAGGCGTGAGCTGCTTGAAGCCGAGCGAAACGCGCTGCTTATCCTTGTCGAACTTGAGCACCTTGACCTGGATCTCGTCGCCTACGTTGACGAGGTCGCGGGGGTGGGTGAGACGGCCCCAGCTCATGTCGGTGATGTGGAGCAGGCCATCGAGGCCGCCCATATCGACGAATGCGCCGTAGTCGGTGAGGTTCTTGACCGTTCCGGTCAGGACCGAACCCTCTTCGAGTGTCGAAAGGGTGACGGCCTTCTTGGCGTTCTGGTCTTCCTCGAGCAGCTCCTTGCGGGAGATGACGACGTTGCCGCGCTTTTTGTTGAGCTTGATGACGCGGACTTCGATCTCGGTGCCGATGTAGCCGTCGAGGTTACGTACGGGACGCACCTCAACCTGCGAACCGGGCAGGAATGCCTTGATGCCGATGTCGACGGTGAGACCGCCCTTGACGCGCGAGAGGACCATGCCCTTGACGGGCACCTTGTCGTTCGCGGCCTGCTCCAGCTTGTCCCAGACCTTGTGCCGCAGAGCCTTTTCGTAGCTGACGAGGTAACCGCCCTCGGCCTCTTCGCGCTCTACAACCACTTCCACGGAATCGCCGACGGCGAACTTGGGCTTCTGCTCGGCATCGAGTACCTGCTCGAGAGGAATGAGGCCCTCGCTCTTGAGGCCGATGTCGACCACGACGTGCTTGTCGGTGATCTTGACGACGGTGCCGGTGACGACGACTTCTTCTGCGGTCATCGACTGGGCTGCTGCGCTCTCGGCCGCCTGTTCGCGGTCGAAGTTCGCAAGCGCCGCGGCGAAGTCGGCTGCGTCGTAATCGGGCTCGTCATCTTCAGCAGAGGCATCGGCTGAGGCCTGCACTTCGACCGGTGTTTCCGCGGGTGCGGCGACAGCGACGGGTGCGTCCACGACGGCGTGGGTGGTTGGGGTGGATTCGTTGGACAGTTCGGCGTTCTCCGCTGTCGACTCAGGCGTGATGGTTTCCAGTTCGGTGTTCAGGGGTTTGCTCTCGGTGTAATCGGGATTATGGTCGTCTACCATGATAGTGCGTACTCCAGGACCCAAGGATCAAGCGCCACTTCTTCTCTCGCCAGTCGTCTCTCGTCGTCGAGTCTCCGGTGGCCTCAGAAGAGAGCCCTACCGCCGACTTGTATTGACCGAGAAACGGAGCAGGCAGGGAGGAGAACACATGCTTGCAGAGGAGCGGCTGCACTTGGATCCCACACGCAGTTGCTCACTTCAAAGCTTATGCCTGATTCGGACGGGAGTCAATGAGGGAGTGCCGAAGGTCAGCGAAGGGCCAACGAAAGCCTTTCTTGCTCGCGGAATTCGAAATCCTATGGGCGACCGACCAAATCAATCAATCGGGTTGCGGCGGCTAAACTCTTGATGGCGTAAAGCGGTGTAGCAGCCACAATAGTCTTCTCGATGCTGCTACGCTTCGCCGGCTTATCGATTGTGATTGCCTCACCATAGAGCCGCTCTGGTGCCCAAGCCAGAAAAGCATACCAAGGATCCCACCCTCTCTTGAGCTTCTCCTGCGTGTCGGCAGGGCCTACCAGATATTGCGTATTCGCAACCGCCATAATCGGCTCGATGAATGTCGGATCGTTTTCGTCATAAAAACATAGATTGACGCCGAGAACTCGGCTGGAATCGCCTTTTCGGACATACAGCCTGATTAGGCCCTCTGCCAGATACGCCCGCCGCGAAATACTGCTTCCCATATTGAGGGCCACAACGTTCCCCAAGAGCGATTCGTACTCAGGAAGGGCTTTATCCAAATCACGAAGAAGTTTGATACAGTCCGCATGCATATCGAGCACAGCACGGATTGCCTTACCCATCTGCTTACCATTTTCATTCTCCATAAAACCTCCCGACAGGTTCGCCCGCAGGCCAGCCAAACGCCTCAAGTGGCACGAAGTAATCCGATGTGTAAAAACTCAAACCCGCCCAGTTCACAGGAAGCGATGGAGTTCTTAGGCCTTTGAAAGACTCAAAACCTCTCCCCTTGAGAAAGCTTGCGAGCTCCTTCAAAAGCTCATTGCCGTTCGCCTCGCTATCTGCCGTCTCCAAAATGTCTCGCCACTCTAAACCAAAAAATCTCTCGGCTGAACTTGAATCGCCAGACATACGAACGCTATCTTCAATTTCTTGATGTGCGAATATGCGCGTCAAATACACAACAAAACGGTGATCTTTGGCACAAGTCCATTCGTGAAGCGCAGCTTTGTCGTCGAGGAGCTGCAGGTATTTAACCAACTGATCGTTCTTCCCGACCCCGCTTTTCGTGGAGTTTAGCTTCATTTCAAACAGGACGATGAGGGGACAAATCGAGGGCCCCGTGAACCTGAGAATGAGATCGGGTTCTCCGTAGCGTTGGGAATTTGGCCAAAATTTCATTTCAAGGTTCATGAAGCTGCTGAGGGCAATGCCTTCATGGAAGAGTTGAGACGCAAGTGACGATTGCTGTGGACCGACATTCTTTGCCCGCTCAAATAGCTCCTGCCAAAAGAGCGAAGGCGGGATATGACGGAGATGCCCGAAGACAGCTGAAGTCAGCCAGTCTTCCTGAGTCTCGACTTCCGGTAGCCGCTTTCCGTGGATCTCTGCCAGCAACATTCGGAGAATCGTAGCACCAATATGGTTGGCGATGTGGACTCTCTTACGTTGCAAATGCAAGCAAAGACAAGAACGGAAGCCCCGACTTATTCTCAGAAACAAAAGCAACGGCAAAAGCAGATTCCCTTCGGGAATGACAAACAAAGGGCAATTGCAAACACAACGGCAACGCACCTGTAGCAGAGCCGTGGGTGGAGAATGGCTATCCGTGCCTGCACCAAAACCCCACATCTCAGAATCGAGATGTGGGGCACCCGGTTCGTTGGCTTCCTTTTCAGGATGTGGCGGGTAGAGTTGCCGGCGTTTTCGCCGTTCTCCGCAGGATGGCGGCGGAGAGCAGGGTGATCACCAGACCGACGGGAAACGGCTCAATAAAGGTCATGGCGGCGTTGTAAAAGGGGTTTTTGTACATTTCCCTGAAGTGCTGTGCCGCTTCGACCTGTTTCTGGATGGCGGCGGCGCTCGCTCCGGAGGCGCGCAGCTTCTCGATGGCCCCGGCTCCGTACTGGTCCATCATGTGCGGCATGAACTTGAAGTAGATGATCTCCCAGGTGACAACGTAGAAGATGCAGGAGATCAGGGTGATGGAGATACCGACGCCGAAGCCCCGGGCGAAGGTAATGTAGCCCTCACCGTTGGTCTCGCGGTAGGAGCGGATGCCGAAGTAGACCAGAAGGAACGACAAAACAATGGAGGTGTAGCCGATGACGTAGCCGGCGTTGCCGATCTTCTCGAGGAACGGCAGGGTGCCGACCATCATGGCTGAGGAGATGACGCCGGAGATGAGGCCGAAGGTGAGGATGGTCTTTTTCATGGGAACTCCGTAGGAAGATCGAATGCGTGAGCCAACCATCTGGGTTCGGGAGCCGTTTTGTCGTCATGCTTTCGGGTGATTTTGGCTTTGGGAGCCGAAATCATGCGAAAGGGTGAGGGATTTCAGGGCAGGAGGCCAAGTTCCTTGCCGAGCTGGACGGCCTGGGTACGCCGTTTGGCGCCGAGTTTATCGAAGACGCGGCTGGAGTGGGTCTTGACGGTGTTCTCGCTGACGTAGAGCGTGGCGGCGATCTCGCGGTTGCTGAGCCCCTTGGCGATGAGCTCGAGGATCTCGAACTCGCGCGGAGTGATGCCGAGGCCATCGCGTCTGGTGGTATCCGGCAGAGCGGGGACGGGGGGTTCGGCGAGTGCGGGCTGCGGGCGCTTGCCGGCGATGCGCTGGCCGAGCCAGATGCCGAGGCCGGCGAAGATGGCGGCGACGAGTCCACCGTAGATTTCGAGCGAGTGCTCGACGACGAGGAAGCGGTACTGGGTCCACTGGAGCAGCGCGATGAGGATGCCGCCCAGGAGTCCGTAGATCAGCACATGACGTCGCATCCTTTTCCCTGTGTGTGGATTTACCCCCGAGAGTACGCCGTTGGGGAGGGACGCGGCAAGAGCCGGAGCGGTTCCGGGCGGGGTGGCTATTCTATGGAAACGATTTCGGTGTATCCTCAACAGCAATTATGCGCGCCCCTATTTCTCGTCTTCTGATCGCCGCCACCTTCGTCGCCGCCACCACGACGCTCCATGCGCAGCAGCCCACTGCGCCGGAGCCGAAGCACCAGGACACCGAGGTCTATGAGCCGGTTCCGCCGATTGTGACACCGGGCAAGACCGACGATGCGCCGCCTTCGGACGCGATCGTGCTGTTCGACGGCAAGAACCTGGACCAGTGGGTGATGAACAAGGACAAATCGCCTGTGATGTGGCCGGTTGCGGACAACATCATGACCGTGAGCAAGGCTCCGGGGTCGGGGAATATCGAGACCAAGAAGACGTTCAAGAACTACCAGCTCCATATTGAGTGGCGAATTCCCACCAACATTACAGGATCGGACCAGGCGCGCGGGAACAGTGGGGTGTTTCTGGCCTCGACCGGCCCAGGCGACGCGGGGTATGAGCTGCAGGTGCTGGATAACTACAACAACAAGACGTACGTGAACGGGCAGGTGGGAAGCATCTACAAGCAGGCGATTCCGCTGGCGAACCCGGCGCGCAAGCCAGGGGAGTGGCAGACGTATGAGGTCGTCTGGACGGCTCCTACGTTTCATAGCGATGGGACGCTGAAGACGCCGGCCTACGCTACGGTGTTTATGAACGGCGTGCTGGTGGAGAACCACTTTCAACTAAAGGGCGAGACGCGGTATATCGGGCAGCCGTTTTACAAGGCGTACGACCGGGCTCCGATCAAGCTGCAGGCGCATGGGGACCATAGCGAGCCGATCAGCTTCCGGAATATCTGGGTGCGGGAGCTGCCGTAGGATCGGGTTCGCGTCGCTCCTGAAGGAAGCGGGAAGGCGGATGAGTGCAGGCAACGGCCTGGCTCATCCGCCTTTCGCTTTTGCGGTGTGGGTGGCGGGCGGTCTCACGGAGAATCACGCGATAGATTGCCATTGCCACGCCGACGAGCGCGAGGAGGTTCGGGCATGGGGTCATTCTAAGGCGTGGGAGCGGCATGCGTTCGCTATACTTGCGCGTATGGACCGGCTTTGGACTCCGTGGCGCTATGCCTATATTACGAAGACGGCTCCGACGCGTCCGGGTGTGCCGGAGGCTCTGGATGCGTGGCCGGGGCCGCAGTCCGGGGAGCATGACTGCGTGTTCTGCAACATGATTCATGCGGTGGACTATGCGGTGGCCAACGGTATGGCGCGGGAAGAAGCCGAGCGGGAGGCGTTGATCGTCTCGCGGGGGGCAACGACGTTTCTTTGCCTGAACCGGTATCCGTATTCGACAGGGCATGTGATGGTGGTGCCGTATGCGCACACCGATTCGCTCGCGAGCCTTGCCCCGGAGACCGCGCAGGAGATGATGGCAACCGCGCAGCGGGTCGAGGCCATGCTGCGGAGTGTGTATCGGCCGCAGGGGTTGAACTTTGGGCTGAATTTAGGGGAGGCGGCGGGCGCGGGCGTGGCGGCGCATCTGCATCTGCATGCTCTGCCGCGGTGGTCGGGCGATACGAACTTTATGACGGTGACGGCGGAGACCCGCGTGCTGCCGGAGATGCTGGAGACGACCTGGCAGAGGCTGAGGGACTGCGTGCAGGCGGACACGGACTAAGGTTTCGCTTCGGGTTCGGTTGGGGGACTCTGGCGTGCGAGGCGCGTGGCTTCAAAGTTGGTGATCTGCCATTGGCCGGACGGCGTCTTCTGGTAGACGCGCGTGTACCGGAAGCTGCCGGTGATGGGCGTACCCTCGTTGACACCCTGGACCTCGGCGCGCGAGGTGACCACGGCGGTGGTACCGAGGAGCTTCACCTTCATGTCGCTGAGGTCGATCTTGGAGATGACCAGCATCCGCGTGCGCATGCGCTCCAGTTGCTGGGCCTTGGTGTTGACCTCGCCCGCCATGGAGATGCCGAAGTAATCGTCGGAGAGAAGCTTGGACATTTCGGCGATGTTGCCGGTCAGTTGCGCGTCGCGCCACTGGGTCTCCATGGACTCGATCTGCTTTTTCACGTCTCGTTTGCCGGTGTGCCTGGCGACCTTGGCAAGACACAGGGCCGGGACACCCGCCGCGAAGACTGCCAGGAGAAGAACAAGACCGCGAGATGAAGCAGCGCAACAGAGTCGACGAAGGGTCATGACCGTACCGGATAGTAGTCCGGTTTTTCCCTATAAGTCAAAACAAAATCAGTGGGCGGTCGATGTGGTGGAAAAAGCTAGCAGATCGCGATGAGGTTCTCCATCTGGCGGTCCTTCATGAGCTGAAAGAATCCGCCGATGGCGTACTGGTGAAAGTGAGGGGAGGCGCGGTGGAAGTCGACGGCGGCCTGGTCGCGGTACTGCTCGTAGAGGAGGACGGTGGTGGCGTCTCCGTCGATGAAATGAGCGACGTAGGTGACGCAACCTGGCTCCTGCCGGGTGGCAAGAGTCAGGTTGCGCAGGATCTCGGAGACCGTATCGTGATCTTCAGCGTTGAACTTCAGCCGTACGGTAAAGCTGATCATGGACCGCTCTCCCTCTCGCGTTTAGCTGCGCAATGCCTCTTCGAACGCCGGCGTGGTGATGGTCTGGTCGCGATCGGGTCCGGTGGAGACCATGCCGATCTTGGCGCCGGACTCCTTCTCGACGAAGGCGAGATAGTCCTTCGCGAGCTGCGGTAACTGATCGTACTCCGTGATGCCCTCGGTGGTGGTGTTCCAGCCCTTGAGGGTGGTGTAAACGGGCTGGATGGAGTCGAAGCCGCGCATGTCGGCGGGGATGACGTCGGTCTCCTTGCCGTCGATGCGGTAGTGCGTGCAGACGGGGATCTCGACGCACTCGTCCATGACGTCCATCTTGGTCACGACGAGCCATTCGGTGCCGTTGATCATGTTGGAGTAGCGGAGCAGGGGCAGGTCGAGCCAGCCGCAGCGGCGCGGACGGCCGGTGACGGCGCCGTACTCCTGTCCGCGGGCGCGGAGGAGGTCGGCGGTGTCGTCGTGGATCTCAGTGGGAAACGGGCCTTCGCCGACGCGGGTGACGTAGGCCTTGGTGACGCCGATGACGGTGCCGATCTGGGTGGGGCCGACGCCGGTTCCGGTGACGGCTCCGCCGGCGGTCGCGGACGACGACGTCACGAACGGATAGGTGCCGTGGTCGATGTCGAGCAGAGCGCCCTGGGCGCCTTCGAACATCACCTTTTCACCGTTGCGGATGGCATCGTTGAGCATGACGGCGGTGTCGGTGACAAAGGGCGCGATCTGGTCGGCGGCGCGGGCGTACTCCTCGTAGATGGCCTTGGGGTCGAGGGGCTCGGTGCCGAAGAGAGCGCGGGCGATGGTGTTCTTCTCGTAGCAGGCGTTGTTGATGTGCGTGCGGAGGAGGTTCGAGTTGAGCAGGTCGATGACGCGCAGGCCACTGCGGTGCATCTTGTCTTCGTAGGCCGGTCCGATGCCGCGGCTGGTGGTTCCGATCTTGGTGCGGCCGGGGGCGTTCTCGGCGGCGAGCTCGATCATGCGGTGGTAGGGCAGGATGACCTGGGCGCGGTTGGAGACGAAGAGCTGCTCGTCAACCGGGAGGCCGGCGTCCTTGAGCTTCTTGACCTCCGAGAGGAAGGCCATGGGATCGAGCACCACGCCGTTGCCGATGACGCCCTTGCAATCCGGGCGCAGAACGCCGCAGGGGATCAGTTGCAGGACGAACTTGCGGCCCTTGATGATGACGGTATGGCCGGCGTTGTGTCCACCTGCGTAACGGGCGACGACGGAGAACTTCTCCGAGAGCACGTCGACGATCTTGCCTTTGCCTTCATCGCCCCACTGGGCACCAAGAATTACCGCTGATTTACGCTGAGTCACGAGTATGTCCGCTCCGGGGCCACGAGATAGATACGAATGCGCTGGCCCGCTGAAAGCGGCATTCACCTAATTATAACTTCGTCGTGTCCTGCCGGACGGGCCCAGTACGCGCGGAGCGGGCGTTTGCACGCCTTTTTCCGGCTTCGCGGGGCTCTCCCGTTGGTCGAGAACAGGGTTCCGTGGCGAGCAACGCGAGAACCAGCACATCGTGCGTCGGCAACACCGGTATACACGGCACGAAGTGCCCGCCGCCCGCGCAGGGCGCTCTTAGTTGTCGTGATGGACGAGAAGCAGGGTCATGTCGTCGTGCTGGGGTGCTCCCTGGGCGAAGCGCTCGACGGCGGCGAAGGCGTTCAACATCTGGGTGGCGGGTGGCTGGGTGGCGTCGCTGTTGAGTGAGAAGAGGAGGCCGCGTTCGCCCCATTCTTCGCCGGAGGCGTCTTCGGCCTCGCTGAAGCCGTCGGTGTAGGCGGCCAGGGTGGCGCCGGGTTCGAGGATGAGGGTCTCGGACTCGTACTCGGCTACCGGAAAGAGTCCCAGGACGGGGCCGCCGGTGGTGAGACGCCTGACTTTGCCGGCTTCCATGAGCAGCGGGGGGTTGTGGCCGCCGTTGACGTAGGTCATCTCGTTGGTTTCGGGCTGGAGGAGCGCGAGGAAGAAGGTGGCGTATTTGCTGGCGGAGGACGACTCGTAGATGAGCCCGTTGAGGCGGCGCATCACCTCGATGAGCGAGACGTCCGGCTGGAGCATCAGGCTGCGCAGGCAGGCCCGCAGGGTGGCCATGAGGAGCGCCGAAGGGATGCCCTTGCCGCTGACGTCGCCGATGGCGCAGCAGAGCTTGCCGCCCTCGGTGACGAAGACGTCAAAGTAGTCGCCGCCGACGCGTTCGGCGGACTGGCAGCGGCCGGAGACGCTGATGCGGGGAAGCGAGGGGAGGGTGCGGGGGAGGAGATGCTCCTGCACCTCGCGGGCGAGTTCGAGCTCGCGGGTCATGCGCTCGCTTTTGCGGCCTTCGGCGACGAGGGCTTCGAGGGTGAGCGCGGCTTCGAGGGCCTGGCCCATCTGGTGGCCGAAGCGCTGGAGGAGGCGAATCTCCATGGGGCCGAAGGGCTGGTCGGGGCGGCGGCGGATGACGGCGAAGCCGGGGAGGCCACGCCGGCCGACGAACGGCACGACGAGCTGCGCACCGAGGATCTGCAACGCGGAGATGTCGGCGCGGTCGGCCAGGAAGAGCCAGGGGGTGGAGTAGTCCCTGGCGATCGGCGCTGGGCGCTGCGTGCGGCGGAGGTGTGAAACCGTGGAGCTTTTCTCGCTGAAGCGGACGTCCGGAGTGTTCATCTCGCCCTGCTGATGCCGCACGCAGTAGCTGCCAGCCTCCTCGCGAAGGAAGATGGTCAACGAGGTCAGGCGCAGGCCGGTCGCGAAGCGCGCGGGAATCTTCCGCATCAGGCTGGCGAGATCGACGATGTGCGAGGTCTCTTCGCCCAGTTCGGTGAAGAAGAGATAGCGATCGTAGATAGCGGGGCGAAGCTTCTGCTTCGTCCAATCCTTGAGTCGCCTCGTGCTGAACCTGCGATGGATGGGGATATCAGCCTGCATAGGGGAGGGCTTCTCGCTTGAAGATCGAGTGTAACGCAGGGTGATACGGCTGGATGAAGCGCCAAGTTCAGCGTTGGGTTGAAACCGGGGCATGTGGGCAGGGCACCGGATGCACATTTTGCCCGTTCCAGGCGTGGCATAATGTCCCAAGAGGATGCAGCATGGCGACCCACAATGTTCTCAACGAGTACATCGGCGGAAGTACCTCCCTTGCTCTGGCTAAGCTTGTCGAGCATGGGCTTCCGACAGAGAGTCTGGCGCTCTTGCGGGAGAAGGGACTTACCTTCACGGAGATGTCTGCGATTATCTCCCCGCGGACGCTGAAGCACCGGAAGGCCCGTGGCGAAAACCTCTCATCGGAGGAGACGGATCGGGCGATTCGTGTCTCCTCGATTGTGGCGCTTGCGGAGTCGGTCTTTGGAAACCCCGTGAAAGCAATGGGATGGCTACGCTATCCAAACACTCGGCTCGAAGACCGGACACCTTTGAGCATGCTTCACACAGAGGCAGGTGGAAGGCTGGTGGAAGGCATTTTGTACAGCATCTCTGAAGGCATCTACAGCTGATGTTTCTATGGCGAGTCAGCCAGTATACGAATCTCACCGGGCTGGGTGGTGAGCTGTCAGGTGGGCGCTGGCACACCAAGTCGCCGGGGAAGCGTGTGCTCTATGTTGCCGAGCACCCTGCGGTCGCGCTGATTGAACACCTTGCCAACCTTGGAGCTTTACCGGAGTTCCTTCCAGATCACTATCAGCTTCTGAAGATTGTTGCGCCCGATAAGATAGAGATCGGTGAACTGACTGTGCGGCAGTTGGCCAGCATCGACCCGGAATCTTTCCCAACAACACATGCCATTGGGGATCGCTGGCTTGCTGCAGGAAAATCAGCCATCCTCCGCGTGCCTTCGATTCCCTCTCCCGAGTCGTGGAACTATCTCCTGAATCCTCTTCACCCCGACGCGTCTCAAATCCGCATCGAATGGGCGAAGACGGTGCGTTACGACCGCCGCCTGTTTCATCTATCGAAATAGAGAACCGATGCCTGAACTTCCCGAAGTCGAAACCGTAGCCAATGGCGTTCACGAACGCGTCCACGGACAGACGATCCTCTCGGTCTGGACAAGCGATAAGCCGCAGACCTTCAAGACGCCTCCCGCCGAGATCGCCGAGGCCCTGACCGGGGCGAAGATCGAGCGGGTGCGGCGGGTGGGGAAGACGATCGTCGCCGACCTGAGCAAGGGGCGGCCGCAGTTTCTGGTGCACCTGGGGATGACCGGCCGGTTGCTGGTTTCGACCGCCGAGACACCGGTGCCTCCGCATACGCACGCCATTTTGAGCCTGAGCGGCGGTAAGGAGCTGCGGTTTGTGGATGCGCGGCGGTTTGGGCGACTCTCGCTGGACCGCGAAGGGTACGGCGGACCGGGTCGGGAGCCGTTGACGATCTCGGACGACGACTTTGTGGCGCTGTTCAAGGGCCGGAAGATTGCGATCAAAGCGGCTCTGCTGAACCAGTCGCTGCTGCATGGCGTGGGGAATATCTATGCGGACGAGAGCTTGTTTCGGGCAGGGATACGGCCTCGGCGGGCGGCTGGACGGCTAACGCGGGCGGAGTTGCTGCGGCTGAAGCTGGCACTGGTGGAGGTGCTGAAGCATGCCATCAGCCTGGGTGGGTCGTCGGTGTCGGACTATGTGGATGCCGATGGGGTTGCGGGATTCTTCCAGTTGGAGCACATGGTGTACAGCCGGGCTGGAGAGACCTGCAAGATCTGCGCCACGCCGCTGAAGAAGCTGGTTGTAGGCGGACGTACGACGGTATTTTGTCCGACGTGCCAGCACTAAAAGATCTGAAAGTTGACGCCGACATGGATCTCTACCGGCACCGGTTTTCCATCGCGTGTCGCGGGGGTAAACCGATACTGCTGCACGGCTTCGACTGCCTTCGCATCCAGGCTTAGGGCGGCTTTCCGGTCCTTGGGCTTGACCTTATCGGCAAGCGATTGGTCCACGCGCACATGCTGCGGCATGCCATCCACATCGACGGTGAGCGCCACAATGACCTCTCCGCCGAGCTTCCTCTTTCGCGCCAGCTCGGAGAACTCCGGATCCACGAAGTGAATCGCCCTGGGGGACGTTACTTGAGAATGCGACGGCGGTGTCTGCTCCGTTACGGGAGCAGTGGCCGGAGCAACACCCTGTCCCATGGCCGCCACCGGCCCCATCATCAACAAAAGAACCCAGAACCAGTAGCGCCGCATGATCCGCACCTCCTGCAATCCCAGATTAGACTTATGCCGACGCCTTTCGATGGCTGCCTGATCCCCCAGCCGCCTGTTCGGCCGATACCGCCGCGCCGACGACACGGGTCTCTGCGTCATCCTGCACGACTTCGAGCGAGTAGCTCTGCAGCGGACTCATCTTCACCATCTTCTGCACGTAGTCCTTCAACATCGACAAATCGACGAAGCGGACATTAAAGCCGGCGAGGAAGAACTTGCCGGGCCCATCGAGGTGGATGGAGCTGGCGGTGCCCGCGGCCAGCGCCTTGTGCCACAGACGCTTGAACTCGAGGCAGCGGGCGTCGCCCTTGGCGGCGGCCTCGAAGACCTCTTCGGGTTCCATGTCCAGGAACCGGAGGCGCATGGCGCGATGGCCCATGATGCCCTCCATGTGGCCGCGTCCACCGCATCCGCAATAGTTTTCCTTGTCGTCGAGCGAGACGACCATGTGGCCGCCCTCCCACACGCCGGGCATGAAGGGGTAGCGGCCGTAGCCGATGCCGACGCCGAGGGTCCAGACGCGGAGGATCGAGTCCAGGCGTCCGTGCGCGGCGGCGATGCCGGCGGCAAAGCCGTCTGCGTCGTTGATGAGATTGACCGGCACGTCGAGGCCGTTTTCCTTGAGCTTGGCGGCCAGCACCTCCTGAAAGCGTGCGCCCTTCAACTGCGGGAGATTCGGTGCCTCTTCGACGACGCCGTTCTTGATGAGGCCCGGGAGACCGACGCCCACCGACATCAGGTCCGTGGCACCGTCCGCCACGGCGACGATCTGCTGGCAGAGGGTGTGAATGATCGCATCCGCGGGCATCTCGACCAGCGCGTATTCGTCGTCATGCGCGTCCGGAAAGGTCTTCAACCCGCCCGAGAGCTTATGGTCCACCACGAGCCCGGCCACCACGCGCTCCGATAAAGTCACCCCGATACTCTTCGCCATCGATCGCCCCAATCGCTTGCCTGTAAGAAAAACAAAGCATCAACCCAAATGGTGCAGAGGGTCAAGGTTCCATCGGCTCGCAAACGTACGTTACTGAAATTTGCTCACGCGGTTCAGACCGTTGAACGCGGCAACTTTATAACATTCCGCGAGAGTGGGATAGTTGAACACGGTATCTACGAAATAGTCCAGCTTTCCTCCCAGAGCCATGACGGCCTGCCCGATATGCAGCAGTTCACTGGCTCCTTCGCCGATGATGTGCACGCCGAGAATGGCGTGGGTCATGCGGTGGAAGATGAGCTTGAGGCGACCTGTCGTATCTCCGCGAATCTGCCCACGGGCGATCTCGCGGTAGTACGCCACGCCCACCTCGTAGGGCACATCCTCTTCGGTCAACTGCTCTTCGGTCTTGCCGATGAAGCTGATCTCGGGGATGGTGTAGATGCCGTAGGGGTAGAAGCTGGGGTTCGAGAGGACGGTCTCGTCGCCGAAGGCGCGGGCGGCTGCGATGCGGCCCTGCTCCATGGAGACCGAGGCCAGCGACGGGAAGCCGATGACGTCGCCGCCGGCAAAGACGTTGGGGACCTTGGTGCGGAAGTCCTTGTCCACCGGGATGCGTCCGCGCGAGTCGGCTTCGACGCCGATGGCGCCGAGGTTGAGCTCGTCCACGTTGCCCTGGCGACCGACGGCGTAAAGGAGCGCGTCGCCCTGGAGTTTCTTTTTGCTCTCGAGGTTGGCGACGACGGTGCCGTCGGGCATCTCTTCGACCGACTCCACCTCTTCGTTGAGGCGCATGGTCACGCGGGAGTCGCGGAGGTGGTAGCTGAGCGCCTCGACGATCTCCTGGTCGGCGAACTCCAGCAGACGCGGGCGGCGCTCGATGAGGGTGACGCGGACGCCGAGCGCGGAGAACATGCAGGTGTACTCGACGCCGATGACGCCGCCGCCGACGACGATCATCGTCTTGGGCAGGTTGGGCAGGTCGAGCACGAGGTCGGAGTTGATGATGCTGCGGCCGTTCACCGGGACCTTGGCCGAGGCAGCCGGCTTGGTGCCCGTGGCGATGAGGACGTTCTTGGTCTCGTAGACGACCGAGCCCTTGGAGTTGGTGACCTGGATGTGGTTTGCATCGACGAAGCTGGCTACGCCGACCAGCATCTCGATGTTGTTGCGCGAGAGCTGGGCTTCGGTGACGTCGATCTCGGTCTTGATGACGTGCTGGACTCGGAAGGCCAGATCGGCCATCGTGATCCGCTCCTTGACCCGGTAGTTCATGCCGTAGATGGACCGGTAGTTGTAGCCGGAGAGGTGCAGCACAGCCTCTCGCATCGTCTTCGAGGGGATGGTGCCGGTCGAGATGCAGGCTCCGCCTACGACCTCGCGCATCTCCACCAGTGCTACCTTCTTACCGAGCTTCGCGGCGTAAATCGCGGCTCTCTGGCCGGCGGGGCCGGAACCAATCACGATCAAATCGTATACAGTGCTCATGCGCGCGTGTTCTTCCCTGTCGCGGTTGTTGGCCTCAAGCGTGGACGGCCCTTACGTTTCATTCCCGGCTGGCGATCTCTTTCCGGTCCGCGCAGCCCTTCAGCACCGAAAAATCCTGATCGATGCCTAAAAACTACCATACGCCCATTGCGGGGTCGTGCGCCTACACTGGAGCATGGTTCGCTATGCGATCAGCGCCGGAGAGTATGGTTTTCCGTCCCGTGGGACCGCGTCTCTGCTTGACCAGATTCATCGGCTGGCGGCGGCAGGAGTTGAGTTTCTGCAGCTCCGGGAGAAGCACCTGGGGGCGGGAGAACTCGCCGCACTGACGCGGGAGATTCTCGCGATTCTGGCCGCTTCCGGTGCGCCAACCCGCCTGTTGATCAGCGCCCGGGCGGATGTGGCGGTTGCCACGCGAGCGCACGGCGTTCACCTGACCTCTGCCTGCGGCGGTCTGACGGCTGGGCAGATTCGAGACCTGTACCGGATGCGTGGGCTTCCGAAGCCGGTGGTCAGCAGGGCCTGCCACACGCACAGCGAGGTGCTTGCCGCCCGGAACGAGAGTACCGACCTCATTCTCTTCAGCCCGGTCTTCGGGAAGGGCGAGATGCCAGGAACGGGGCTTCCGGCGTTGCAAGAGGCCTGCGCCGTCGCCGCGTACGTCCCGGTGCTGGCGCTAGGGGGCGTGACGGCTGCAAATGCCTCCTCCTGCCTGACGGCAGGGGCTGCAGGCGTGGCGGGGATCCGTCTCTTTCAGGGCGATGATTTCGTCCCGACCACCACCCGCCGGATGCCCTGAAGGTCCTTGAGAAACTCGACGCCGTCCCAACCGGTCATGAGTACGCGTAACCCATCCTCCTGGCCAAAGCCGATCTCCATGGCCAGCAGACCGCCGCTCCGGAGCGTCTGCCATGCCTGCGGGATCAGGCGCCGATAGATCTCCAGACCGTCCTCCCCGGCAAAGAGCGCGGTGGAAGGCTCGAACTCCGTCACCTGCGGATGCATGGTCGCGCGGTCGCCGGAGGGGATATAGGGCGGATTGCTCACGACCACGTCCACGCCCGGCTCCACACCGGCCAGCAGATCGCCCAGCCGGAACCGAACCGTGACGCCGTTCGCCGCGGCGTTCTCCCGGGCGACCTCCAGTGCGGCCTCCGAGATGTCCACCGCCTCCACCGCGGCTTCCGGCAGAGCATGGGCCAGCGAGACCGCGATCGCTCCGGAGCCGGTGCCTACGTCCACGATTCTCCCAGCCGAAGGCATACGGGCGATCACGGCCTCCACAAGCAGCTCCGTCTCCGGACGAGGGATGAGCGTGGCGCGGGTGACGCGAAACGGAAGCCCGTAGAACTCCTGCTCCCCGGTGATGTACTGGATGGGCTCCATGGCGAGCCTGCGGGCGATGAGGCTTGCGATGCGGGCGATCTCGGCTTCGGCCAGAAGACGCTCAGGCCGGATGAAGAGCTCCGTGCGACCCACGCCGAGCGCGTGCATCAGCAGAACGTCGGCGTCGCGGGATGCGTTTTCGCGCAGCTCCGGCGTTCCGGAAAGCTGTCCCGACATCGCAACCTGCATCTCTCGAAGCGTCATCGCCGCGCCACCCGCAGATGGAACCCGAAATCCTCCAGCACAGGCATCACGGCGAGCACCAGGAGAAGCCCCGCGAGAGGGAGCGCCGAGAGAAAGCCCTCGTGTTTGAACGCCACGGCGCCCACCACGCCACCGACGAAGAACAACCCGACCAGCGTCCCCAGAAGCGTCAGCTTCGCCATATCGGCACGCACCGGGACGCCCTGCGCGGACGTGCCCCAGTACACCATCTTGCCCAACTCGATTCCGATATCGGTCACCATGCCGGTGACATGGGTCGTCCTCATCTCCGCGTGCGAGATCTTCGTGATCATCGCGTTCTGCAGCCCCATGGTGTAGCACAGCAGGGCCACCGTAGCCGACACGGCGAGCCACGCATGCTGCTGCAGACGGCCGCCCATCAGCGCGAAGCACACCAGCAGGCACGCCTGCACGCACAACGGAAGCGCATACTCGCTCTCCAGATTGCGCCGCCGCGCCCAGTTGACGAGGATGGCCGTCGACGCCGCACCCAGCATAAAGCAGGCCAGCGCGCCGGCCCCGGCCAGCATTGGCCGCACCTGCCCGAGCGCAAGGTTATCCGCCATGGAGGAGACGATCCCCGACATATGCGACGTGTACTGCCGCACGGCGAGATATCCACCCGCATTCACAGCCCCCGCGACGAACGCGAGAAAGCAGGCCAGATGACGGTTCGCCGTCTGGCTCCTCTGCTTCCCCGTCAGATCCCGCAGGTAAAAAAGTGGCATCGCTTCTTTATCATCGCCCAAACGATATGCAGACGCTGGAATTCGCAATGCGGACAAGGCTACGGCTGAGGCTTTTTCTCTCGCGTGTGAAGCTGCTTGGCCAAACCGCATCCCCCGCGCGCCAGATCGCGGTCGACGCCCTCCTGGTCGCCGGGCTGCATCTTCGCCACGTCGTAGAGGAAGACGGTCTTGTCCTCGATCTTCGGCAGACGTTCCACCAGATCCGGGCGGCCCGCGAGCCCGACCGCGTGCAGGCCGGCGCGATCGTGGTAGACGAGGTATCGCCCATCCGGCTTCGCCTCGACCACGGCCTGCGTGTCCTCCTTGCGGTCGGCGATGAAGGTGTAGGAGCGCGGGGCGACGCGCATCATCGAGGTGTGGGGGTGCTTCGGGCCGAGGAGGGGATCGGCTCCGCAGGAGACCTTGCCGTTCTTCTGATAAAGCCGGTCCACCAGATAGATGAGCGGAGGACCCGAGTACTGGGAGGTCTCCTCCGCCAGGGCGCTGGCTGGAAACTGCGCGGCGGCGACCGTATGGAGCAGGGCCCGGTGACCGGCCTGAATGGTGTGATCGGGCTTCATCGCGTCATTGTGCAGCGCCTCGTAGAGAATGAACGGAGAGGCGAGGGCCACGAACGGAAGCGCCACGAGACCGACGCCGGCGATCTCCGCCGTCTCCTTGGCGCTCAAGCGGAAGTGCCATTCAAGCTCCTTCGGGGTGGGGTCGGGCGTCTGGACAAGCTTGCCCTTGTTCGACGCCAGAGGATTGCCCGCGAGCGGCACGGCCACATCGTTGACCGGCAGGGGGTCGGACGCCACTTCGACCGCGACCGGCTTCAGCGCGACGGAGACGACGTGTCCGTGCAGCAGCGTTCCGGCGGGTGCGACCTGGCGGGAGCCTACCCAGACGGCATGCACGAGCTTCAGATCGACCGGGTCGCCGGGGTTCAGCTTCGCGGGCACCAGGGCAGCGTCGGTTTCGACCGTGACGGGGGTATTGGCGGGCAGCGTCACGGTCTCCTGCGCGGAGGCGGCAATGGAAAAGAGGCACAGGGCGGCTACGAACGATCGAGGCATGGAAGAGAAAACGAAGTTTGGCTCTCCAAAGTTCCCCGGAGATAAAAACTGATTGTTTGCATGGGGTTGAATGACGAACTCTTCATGATGCCTTAAGCTCCGATAGCATCTGATTCAACTATGACGTCTTCCGGCAAGACCCTCCGTCTCCTCTTCGCGCTCACCCTGGTCCCGTCCGCCGCCCCGTTGATGCAGGCGCAGAGTCCCGTCGAGATCATTCAGCAGATGGTCGCGCATGAGGACGATGCGGCGCTGCACAAGCAGCATTTCGCCTATACCGCGACGGAACGGTCCGAACGCACCGGGAACCATCTTTGGAAGGAGCGGATCGCCGAGACCAGCGATGGCAAGGTGCGGTTTCTGCTCGAAGAGGACGGCACGCCGCTCTCCCCCGACCGGGTGGGTCGCGAGCGCGGGCGGCTGGCCGGGATCGCCACCAACCCAGCGGACTTTATCGCCGCCGAGCATGCCAGGAAGAACGACGAAGACAAGGCCAAGGCCATGCTCGATCTGCTTCCGAAGGCGTTTCTGCTGGAGAATCTGCGGAAAGAGGGCAATCTGACCATGATCGACTTCCGCCCCGATCCCGCCTACCAGACGCAGTCGATGGAGGAGAAGGTGCTCCATGGGATGTCGGGCACGGTCTCGATCGACAATCGCGCGGAGCGTCTGCATACGATCAAGGCGAGCCTGGCGAAGGATGTCAGCGTGGGGTTCGGGCTGGCAACCGTGCACGCCGGATCGAGCTTTGCGACGACTCGCGACCAGGTGGCACCGGGCCAGTGGAAGACCGTCGTGGTGGATACGGCGATCAACGGAAAGGCCATTCTGTTCAAGTCGCTGGGCAAGAACGAGCATGTCGAGCGCAGCGACTTCAAGCTGCTGCCCTTCGAGATGAGCGTGAAAGATGCGGTGGCCGTCGTCGAACAGTAACAAGGAGGCAACAAAAAAAGGCCGCCCTGTAAGGGACGGCCTTCGTCAACGAGGTCTTCGTTAGCGGGGATACTCGCCCGGGTTTCCGGTTTCCTGCTTCTTCTTGATCGCGTGCTTCTTTTCGATATGGTGTGCGACCAGCCCGCCACCGGCACCGATACCCGCGCCTGCCACGGCACCGACAGGGCCACCGACCTTCGCGCCGATCAGAGCGCCGCCTACGGCACCGCCGCCCACGAACTTGGCCTTGGTGTGATGCTTCGCCTGGTGCGCGTCAACCTGCGCCTTGGCGTCCTCATGCGATTCCTGCGCGATTGCCGAAGAGGTGAACATCCCCGCGGCCAAAACCAGCGATCCTGCCATCATTGCGATCTTCATGACTCCTCCTCAAACAGCACAGGAAGAGAGATGCCTTGGCGGGAACGTGCAGATGCCCGCAAATAAAGAGTATTCACGGCCAACCCCGCGCTCGCATGCGTTGGAGAGGAGCGGACACCGCGTAAAAAGGGACGCAGCCGAAGCCGCGTCCCCTTTTGCCGATCTCACCCCACTCCGTTAGCGGCGTCCGCCGCCCTCATGGGGCTGACCGCCACCACCGCCCCCGTGAGGAGCCGGTGCGGCGTGCTGCTGCGGGGCAGCCGGACGGGCCTGCTGCTGGGGCGCCGGGCGGGGTGCAGCCTGGGCCTGAGGACGAGCGACCTGCGGCTGTGCCCTCTGTTGCTGTTGCACCCTCTGCTGTTGCATCTGCTGGTTGCGCTGCTGGGTCTGCTGCTGAGCCTGGGCAGCCCTCTGCTGCTGTTGCGCCTGCTGATTCCGCTGCTGCGTCTGCTGCTGGACCTGCGCGTTGCGTTGCTGTTGCTGCGCCTGCTGGGTACGCTGCTGCTGTTGCTGGTTCAGCTGCGTGCGCTGCTGCTGAACCTGCGCGTTCCTCTGGTTCTGCTGCTGCTCCTGCACGTTCCGCTGCTGTTGCTGCGCCTGCTGGTTCCGCTGTTGCTGCTGCACCTGCGCAGTACGCTGCTGTTGCTGCTGCTGGTTACGCTGCTGGGGATTGTTCGGCTGGCCTGGACGGTTCTGCTGCCCCACAAATCCCTGTGCCGGAGCCTGCATGCGAACCGCCGACACCGGACGCGCCGCGGCAATCACAGCAGGCTGGCCATGATTCTGGTTATAGAACTGCCGCGGATTCGCCGCAGCCTGCTGGCGGAACTGCACCTGCGTCTGCATGGGAGGCGTGCGCTGCTCGCGCAGAACGGCGAGCTCCTGCGGGCGTGGACGAGCATCGATGCCGCCGCGTCCGCCGTTGTAGGAGACACGGTTGTTGATGACGGTGTTGTTGATCGTCACATTCCGCACGTAGACGTTCCGGATGTTGCGTTCGTTGATGCGGTTGACCGAGCGGTTGTAGTAAAAGTCGTTGCCGCGCCAGTAGCCGCCCTCATAGCCGGTTCCAATGTAGCCGAAGCCGTAGTTGATCCCGCCGTAGAAGCCGATGTGGCGGGCCCAGAAGCCATGGTGGAAGCGATAGCGGCCGCCATAGGCACCCCAGTATCCGGGCGTCCAAAGAGCTCCGGCGTACGGTGCCGCAACCCACACGCCCGGAACCCAGTAGTAGCCTGCGTTCGCATAGTTCCAGTAGCCAGGGGTCCAGATATCGTTCGGCTCGGGAGCCTCGGGCTGGTCGTAGACAGGAAGCGGAGGAGGAGGAGCGCTCGCCTCTTCCACCGTATCGTAGAGATCGTCGACGGCCTGCTGATCGTTGTCGTAGCCGTAGTTGCCACTCTGCTGATTGGAATCGTAGGCCGGCTGCTGCTGCGGATACGCCTCGCCGCTCTGCGCAGGCTGGTAGGCCTGCTGTTGGCCAAGCACGCGCGTCCGCGCAGGTGCCTGGGCGCTCTGCGCAGGTGCCGATGTCACCGGGGCATTGGGATCCACCGGGGCAAGATTCGCCGCCGCTGGATCCTGGCCGCTGTTGTCGATGATCGTTGCCGGGGTCGCCTGGTTGCTCTTGCAGCCCGAGATGCCTGCTACCGCTGCCAGCGCAACCGCGCCCATCAAAACTCGCTTGATACCGTTCATGGCACTCTTCTCCGAAACCGTTCCGCCCATCCGTTGCCGGCGGACTAAGTACGTGTGATGCACGCTCTGTGGTTCGCGTCCACAAAAAGCTCAACCGACGCCCTGCCAGAAGAAACACGTTCGGAGTAAAATCCACTCTATGAGCCCGCGCTGCCCCATTTTGAAGCGCTTTCGTCACGGCCGCCGCGACCGCGGACGCGCCTGAGCTCTATCCCTTCTCCTCGCCCCGCCGGCGAACTCTACCGCACCAACGTACCCAAGTATCCCCTTAGGAGAACCACGCATGTCGAACGACGTCGCTGTCCACCCAGATTCCTTCCACGCTAAATCCACCCTGACCTCCGGCGGCAAGACCGTCTCGCTCTATCGCCTGCAGGCCCTGACCGAAGCCGGCATCGACCTCACCAAGCTCCCCTTCTCCCTCCGTATCCTGCTGGAAAACCTCCTCCGCCACGAAGACGGCTCGTCCGTCACCGCCGACGACATCCGCTTCCTCGCCAACTGGGACGCCAAGGCCGAACCCTCCCGCGAGATCGCTTACATGCCCGCCCGCGTGCTGATGCAGGACTTCACCGGCGTTCCAGCTATCGTCGATCTCGCCGCCATGCGTGACGCCATGCGCGCCCTCGGCGGCGACCCGGAAAAGATCAACCCCCTGCAGCCCGCCGAACTGGTCATCGACCACTCGGTCCAGGTCGACGAGTTCGGGACGACCAATGCCTATGACTTAAACGCCGCATTGGAGTTCCAGCGCAACCGCGAGCGCTACGCCTTCCTCAAGTGGGGCCAGACTGCCTTCAACAACTTCTCCGCCGTGCCGCCGGGGATGGGCATCTGCCACCAGGTCAACCTCGAGTACCTCGCCCGCGTCGTCTTCACCACGCAGCCTGACGCGAACGGCGAAGTCGTCGCCTATCCCGACACGCTCGTCGGCACCGACTCCCATACCACCATGGTCAACGGTCTCGGCGTTCTCGGCTGGGGCGTCGGCGGCATCGAGGCAGAGGCCGCCATGCTCGGCCAGCCGGTTTCCATGCTCGTCCCCCAGGTCGTCGGCTTCAAGCTGACCGGCAAGCTCAAGGAAGGCACCACCGCCACCGATCTCGTCCTGACCGTCACCGAAGCGCTCCGCAAGCTGGGCGTCGTCGGCAAGTTCGTCGAGTTCTACGGCCCCGGCATCACCGAGCTCCCACTCGCCGACCGCGCCACCATCGCCAACATGGCCCCCGAATACGGCGCCACCTGCGGCATCTTCCCCGTCGACAGGGAAACCCTCAACTACCTGCGCCTGACCGGCCGCACCGACGACCAGATCGCCCTCGTTGAGGCCTACTACCGCGAGCAGGGTCTCTTCCATACGCCCGACGCACCCGAAGCCGTCTACAGCGCAACGCTTTCGCTTGACCTGGCCACTGTGGAACCCTCGGTCGCCGGCCCCAAGCGTCCCCAGGACCGCGTCCTCCTCTCGCAGGCCGCGACCAGCTTCGCGCAGCAGCTCCCCGCGCTGCTCGGCCCCAACGCCAACAAGCAGGCCGCGCGGCAGATGGTCCGGTGGGAAGGCGAGGGCGGACACGCCAGCGCCCATGGTGACCTCACCGCCTCGCTCGGCTCCCCTGCACCCGCCGTCTCGGGCGATCTCGTCCCCGTAGCCACCCTGACGCCCGGCCCCGCAGCGATTCACGTCGAAGCCCCCGTCACCAGCATCCAGGGCCGCTTCGGCGTCGACCCAGAGCCCTACCTCTCGGACGGCTCCATCGTCATCGCCGCCATCACCTCCTGTACCAACACCTCCAACCCCTACGTCATGATGGCCGCCGGCCTGCTCGCCAAGAAGGCTGTCGAGAAGGGCCTCCGCACCCCACCCTGGGTCAAGAGCTCCCTCGCCCCGGGCTCCCGCGTCGTCACCGACTACTACGTCCGCGCCGGCCTCATGCCGTACCTCGACGCGCTTCGCTTCCAGGTCGTCGGCTACGGCTGCACCACCTGCATCGGGAACTCGGGCCCCCTGCCCACCGACGTCTCCAAGGCCATCGAGGACCACAACCTCGTCGCCGTCTCCGTCCTCTCCGGCAATCGCAACTTCGAGGGCCGTATCTCCGCCGAAGTTCGCGCCAATTACCTGATGAGCCCGCCGCTCGTCGTCGCCTACGCCCTCGCCGGCCACATCAGCCACAACTTCGACACCGATCCTCTGGGAACCGACAAGACCGGCGCGCCGATCTACCTGAAGGACATCTGGCCCAGCCAGGCTGAGGTGAACGAAGCCGTCTCCAGCTCCATCGACGCCGCCATGTTCCGCCACCAGTACTCCACCGTCTCCGACGGCGACCAGAACTGGCAGCACCTCAAGTTCCCCGAAGGCGACACCTACGGATGGGAGCCCGACTCCACCTACATCCGCAAGGCGCCGTACTTCGACGGCATGCCCGCCACTCCCGCGCCGGTCGAGGACATCACCGGCGCCCGCGTCCTCGCCGTCCTGGGAGATTCGGTCACCACCGATCACATCTCCCCAGCCGGCTCCATCAAGCGCAACGGCCCCGCCGGCAAGTACCTCGAAGACCACGGCGTGAAGCCTGCGGACTTCAACTCCTACGGCAGCCGCCGCGGCAACCACGAGGTCATGGTCCGCGGAACGTTCGCCAACGTCCGCCTGAAGAACAAGCTGGCTCCCGGCACGGAAGGCGGCGTAACCCGTCTCCTCCCCGAAGGCACCGGCATGTCCATCTACGACGCCTCGGTCGCCTACGCCGAACGCGGCACCCCCCTTGCCATCCTCGCCGGCAAGGAGTACGGTTCGGGCTCCTCGCGCGACTGGGCCGCCAAGGGACCACGCCTCCTCGGCATCAAGTTCGTCATCGCCGAGAGCTACGAGCGCATCCACCGCTCCAACCTGGTCGGCATGGGCATCCTGCCCTTGCAGTTCCAGCCCGGGGAGAGCGTCGAATCGCACCTGTTGACCGGCGAGGAGACCTTCACGCTCGGCGAAAACCCCGGCGACCTGAAGGCGATGCTCGACTCAGGCTTCGCCAACGGCAAGAGCCTGCTGGTGAAGACCACCGCCCCCGACGGTACCACCAACGAGTTCCCCGTGATGGTCCGGATCGATACCCCACAGGAGATCCTCTACTACCAGCACGGCGGCATTCTGCAGTACGTCCTCCGCCAACTTGCCGCAAAGTAAACGCCTTGCAACAAAACAACGGGCTACTCCATCAGGAGTAGCCCGTTTCCTTTGCGCACCCGGTCTGATCTGATTGCCTCTACGGTTTACTGGACCGTGGATGAGGTGACCAAACTTCCCGTCTCGTGATGCCACTCGGGGTGTCGCGGTCAAACATTGACCCCCACCCCAAACAGTCCTACCCTTGGAACAGAAAGTACGGACCTGAACCCATGCTCATTACGCCCCTGCAACTCGAACACGAACCGTTAGAGTTCGCCGAAAATATCGCCCCCGGCGTGCTCGACTACGCCCCCGACGTTCAGCAGATTGGGCCTCTGCCCGTTACCGGGCGCGCCGATCTCCTCCTCGAAAACCGGGGACACAACGATGTCGTCAACGACATCCGCCTCCGAGCCAGCTACACGGGGAACCTGGAAGTCCTCTGCGCTCGCTGCGTGGAACCCGTCCCGTTTCCGCTCGAAGGCTCCTTCGACCTCATCTTTCGACCGCAGGACGCCGACGCCGAAGCCGGCGAGCGAGCCATTACGGAAGATGAGACCGAAATAGGGTATTATGACGAGAGCGGTCTTCTGCTGGAGGACGTCGTGCGCGAACAGGTGCTTCTCTCCCTGCCAGCCCGAACCCTCTGCACACCGGACTGTAAAGGGCTTTGCCCGCGCTGTGGCCAGAATCTGAACTCAGCTTCCTGCAACTGCGAGTCGACAGCAGTCGACCCCAGATGGAATGCGCTTGCAGGCCTGGCCGGCCGGATCCAGTCCTAGACCACTAAGTTTCGCCCAAGCCATCCGCTGAGCGGCCCTTGGGTACTTCGAAAGGAACTACCATGCCTAACCCGAAGCGCCGCCATTCCAAGCGCCGCACCGCCCTCCGCCGCGCCCACGACTTCCTCACCCCTGAGAACCCGGCTCTCTGCCCCAACTGCGGCGAGCGCAAGCTCTCGCATCGCGCATGCCCCAAGTGCGGCGAGTACAAGGGACGTTCCGTCCTGGCAGTCAAGCAGGCCAGCTAAGCTGTTTCATTACCAGGCACTTCGACGGGATAGATGCCGACAGATATCGTAGTCGATGCAATGGGTTCCGATAAGGCCCCCGAATCCGAGATTCGCGGGGCCATTCTGGCGTGCCGTCAGCTTGACGTGCGCGTCCATCTCGTTGGACCTGAACATATTATTGGGCCGGCGCTCAAGACGGCGCTCCGTGGGCAGAAGCTGCCCATTGAGATCGTGCATGCCTCCGAGTGGATCAGCATGGACGACAAGGCCGCACAGGCCGTGCGCGCCAAGCGCGACTCCTCCATGCGTGTCGGCCTCAAGCTGGTCCGCGAGGGCAAGGCTGCGGGCTTCTTTACCGCCGGCAATACCGGCGCCGCCATGGCTACGGCCAAGATGGTGCTCGGCATGCTCTCGGGTGTTCATCGGCCCGCACTCGCGACGATCCTGCCGACCGTAACCGGCAACCCTTCGCTGCTGCTCGATGTCGGCGCCAACGTCGATTCGGACCCAGAAAATCTCGTGCAGTTCGCCATCATGGGACACATGTACGCGAAAAACGTGCTGCATTTCCACAACCCTCGCGTCGGCCTGCTCTCGATCGGCGAAGAGGACTCGAAGGGCAACGCGCTCACGCGCGACACGCTTCCTCTGCTCCGTCAGGTCCCCGTGCTGAACTTCATCGGCAACGTCGAGGGGCGAGACCTCTTCAACGCGCACTGCGATGTAGCAGTCTGCGACGGCTTCGTTGGCAATGTCGCACTCAAGACCTGCGAAGGCGTGGCTAAGCTGGTGAGCGTCAGCCTTCGCCAGTCCTTGAAGTCGACGGTCACGTCCCAAGTCGGTGCCCTGCTCTCCCGCAGAGCCTTCGCCGAGTTCAAGAAAAGCCTGGACTACTCCGAGTACGGTGGAGCGCCTTTGCTCGGCGTACAGGGAGTCTGCATCGTGGGGCATGGCTCGTCGAACGAGCGTGCCATCATGAACGGCATCCGCGTCGCTGCCGAGTTCGCCCACGCCGAGGTCAACTCGGGCATTGAGGCCGCAATCCGCAACCGCCCAGCACCGATTCCAATTGCATAAAACGATCCTGCCGGACAGGCCTGCTCCGCACAGGGCGGTTACAGCGTGACTCTCATGCCGGTGTTGCCGGATCAGAACATATTGATCCTTGCGTTGCTTGGGACTAGGTTCGGCCTGCTCTTGGCTGGGCGATGACCAGACCGCGCGGTGTTGGCAACAGCACCACCGAGATCAAGCCCTCGTCTTCCATCTTCAACGCCGCATCCCGCACCACGCGCATATGCGACGACGCATCATGCATCAGGATCACCCCGGTCGGCTTCATCTGCGGCAGAAACCGCTTTACCTCGGCCTCGCGGATCGGCGTATCGGAGTCTGAAAACAGCAGATCGATCGTACCTTCCACCTTCATCTCCAGCGATGATTCGTTCCGAAACTCCATCCACGGCAGCAGCTCCGAGCCCGCCAGCCGCGCCTTCGCCTTCTCGTAGACGACCGGGTCGAACTCACAACTGATCACCTTGCCGAAGCCGTTGCGCTGCATGCCGCGCGCAATCCACTCGGTAGAAACGCCCAGGAACGAGCCCGTCTCGACCACCAGCTCCGGCTTGATCGTCGTCACCAGCGTGGCAAGAAACTCCAGCACCTCGACCTCGGCGGTCATGGAGTCGATCATCGACCAGCGCTCCGGATGCGGGCACTCGGGCGTAGCCCTGTGGTACTCCGGCAACAGCGAACCGGCAGCACGCTCGTGCTGCAGCATCACCTTGTGTTCCTGTTTCAGCTTCTTCTTGAACAAACCCATACGTCATTATCACCGAACCGCACGCCAGATTCGGAGTCCCGGTGCTCAGTCGTGCATCCTAGACGTATGGCCTCTCTGAAATGGACTACGAACGACATCCCCGACCAGACCGGCAAACGCGCCCTCGTTACCGGCGCAAACAGTGGTATCGGCTTCTATACGGCGCTTGAACTGGCGCGTCACGGAGCCACCGTCGTGTTAGCCTCCCGCGACCCAAGGAAGGCTGCCGAAGCCGCCGCGCGCATCCTGAAGGAGGTTCCCGGCGCCAAGCTCGAGAAGTCCTCGCTCGATCTTGCCTCCCTTGCCTCCGTACGCGCCTTCGCGACCACGCAGACCGACATCCCGCTCGATCTGCTGATCAACAACGCCGGTGTCATGGCTCCGCCGAAGCGGAAGGAGACGCTGGATGGCATGGAGCTGCAGTTCGGCACGAACGTCGTCGGCCACTTCGCCCTGACGGCGTTGCTTCTGCCTTCGCTGACGCCCGCAGCCCGCGTCGTCACGCTGGCCTCGATCGCGCACAAGAGCGGCAAGCTGGACTTCAACGATCTCCAGTCCACCGCCAGGTACAACCCCATGCGCGCCTACCAGCAGTCGAAGCTCGCGGACCTGATGTTCGCCTTCGAGTTGCAACGCCGCCTGAAGCTCGCCGGATCGGCCATTGAGAGCATCGCTGCGCACCCCGGCGTGGCGAACACCAACCTCTTCCACAGCCCCGAACACGGCACTCTCATCAGCGCAGCGCGCCGCTTCATGGGCGTTCTCTTCGACAACTTCCTGAACTCGCAACCTTCCGGGGCTCTGCCGACGCTCTATGCAGCGACAGCTCCCGAAGCCAAGCCGGGAGGATACTACGGTCCGCAGGGCTTCCAGGAGATGCGCGGAGGCGACGTCGGTCCCGCGAAGGTCGCTCCGCAGGCCCGCGACGAGGCCGCGGCGGCCCACCTGTGGAAGGTATGCGAAGAACTCTGCGGCCTGCAAATGCTCTAGTCCTGCCGGATTCCTCGCCGAGCAACGGAAGGCCCGCACGGCTGGATCGCGCCAGGACCGGTATAAATGACCGACTGATACGCAAGGCGCTTTACAGCCCTGCGTACCAGTCGTAGCCAAGCTTGGTCCAGTAGTCGTCCGGCCTCTGGTCTGTATAAGCGATCAGCCCGATCCGCTTGATCTGCTTGTACCCGTATTTGATGGGCATATGCAGACGCAGAGGCGCGCCATGAAGCTGCGTCAGCGGCTTCCCTGCCATTTCGGTCACGAGCAACGACTGCGGATGCCGGCACGCGCTGAGGTCGTATCCGCAGTAATAGTCGCCGTACGGCGTCTCCATGTAGACGAACTTCGGGTCGCGTCCATTCACCTTCGCCGGTGGATAAAGATCGAGCAGATCGACCAACCGCACGCCGGCCCAGTGGACGATCTCGCTCCAGCCTTCGATGCACTTGAACTCCGTCACCAGCTCATGCCGGGGCAGCTTCAGGATGTCGTCCATCGTCAGGGAGAGACCAGGCGTCGCGTCGTCGAAGCTGGTCTCGCTCTCGCCCGCCTCCTCCTGTCCCCTCATCGGGTTGCCGAAGGAGTCTTTGGCGCGGGTCCACTCGGCCTTGCGCGGCGTTGCGGGGCCTTTTGCATCGGACTCCACCGGAGTTCCCCCGATATACCGCGGCGTGGTCACGTAGTTCCACGTCGTGATGTCCTTCTGGAACTGCGGAAACCTTTCCGGGTTCGCGACGCCAGCCATCTGTAGCCGCCATGTGCTCACGTCGAGTTCGTCGCGTAGGCCGTACGGCCCATTGAAGCGAAGATCGACGGAATCCTTGACGTGATACGTGGGCGCGAGGCCGCGCTCGTTGAAGACCGCCCGCGCCACCTTCGCGTCGGCCTGAAAGGCCTTGCGCAGGGGCAGTTCCTGCCGCCCCACGGAGGGGCTACGGTCAATCCAGCGATACCCCGCGTAGCCTGCCGCAGCGGCCGCCGCCCCCACCATCAGGCTGCGTCGGGTCATCGAGGCCGAGCGAGCGCGGATCGCCGCGTCGGGATCCACCGCGGGCCTCTCTTCGCCCTGCGTGGGTTCAACCGGAGCCTCGTCCACGGGGTCGGTTCCTGCCGGTGCGATTGCCTCGAACGCGCTCGGCTCCGGCTCGGAATCTTCTCCGGCTCGGGGGCCGGCGGCCTCGGGCAGCACGGGCTCGTTCGGGTCGGCGTTAGGATCTTCAAGCTCGCTCATGCATCTCTCGTTTCTTCGCTGTAGGGCTTTTCGTCCACGGGGCGGATCTCGTATCCCGTCACCATGCCGCGAAAGTTGTTCCAGCCCGTCTTGATGACCTGCCCGACGTGCAGCAGGAAGAAGCCCATGAAACCGATGGTGAGGAAAAAGTGCTCCCAACGTGCCATCTCATACCCGCCCAGCAAGCTGGTGAGATAGTGCGCCTGGGTAGGCTTGTAGATGGCGAGACCAGTGCACAGAGAGCCGAATCCCATCACAATGATGCTCGTGTAGGCGATCTTCTGGGCCGCATTGAACTTCCGCACCGGCGGATGCACCTTCGTCAGGTGAAGGTCGTACAGCGTCACGTGGATGGCCTCGCGCCAGGACTTCATCGTCGGCACCAGAAACCGCCACTCGCCTGAAAATGCCAGGTAAAGCACATACACCAGGCCGTTCAGCGCGAAGATCCACATGAAGAAAAAGTGGTATCCCAGGCCGTTTGTGATGCGGTAGGGCGCGTTGAGCCAGCGGTACACCCACTCCGGCCAGAAGCGGAAGAGCGTGATGGAGCCGATGCCGATCCGGTAGATGCGGTGCGGGTGATGGTAGAGATTGTCCGAGTCGCCCCAGTAGATCAGCATCCCCGACCAGATCATCGTGAACAACACAGGGAAGTTGATCCAGTGCATCCAGCGGATGGCGCGGGGATGCTTCAACTCCAGACGGATCGTCGGCGTGGCTTCAACTTCCGCAAGATCAGCCATATGAGCGTCAGACTGACAGGATGAGACGGGGGATGGCAAGTTAATTCCCTCCCGGGAGAGCCTTTGTGGGGTCGGGACTCGTCTCTTAGAGTGCGAGACGGTAGCCTTGGTTACAGACGGGATGAGAATGCTCAATCGATTTCGTGGGATGGCGCTTCTGTTAGCCGGAGGTTTGTCGATGGCACAGGCACAGCAACAGACAGCGCATCCAGGGGTCGAGATGCGGGCTTTCCTGCACGTCGACGTCGACGGCGCGCCCAACGCCTATGGCCCGCCGGGCAGGAAGGCGCTCGATTTCGAAAAGAATGCTCATGAAGGCGCGAAGCTGTCGGGCAAGGTTGTGGGCTATCTCACTGAAAAGCATAGCCGCAAGCCTGTCCTCCAGGGCCCGAACGATCCTTATCCCGGCTATTACATCTCGACCACGGGCTTCTACGACCGGTCGGTCGACGATGAGACCAACCCCAGGCGCTACGTGAACGCCGCCAAGATCAACTATGTCGTGCTCGGCGATTTCGGACGCAGGCACCATGTGAAACTCGGCGATTTCGTTGCAGTCTACAGCTCCCGCACCAAAAAGAGCGTCTACGCAATCGTCGGCGACGAGGGCAATCCGTCCGGCTGCGAAGGATCGCTGGCGCTGGTGCAAAATCTCGGCTACGCCATCACCGACGGCAAGGAAGACTCGGTCGACGACACCGAGATTACGATCCGCTACTTCCCCGGAACGAACCCGAACCATCTCTTCTTCAATTCGCAGGCCAAGCTGGACGCAGCCGCCAAGGCGATGGGCTTGAGCAAGGCATTCTAAAGCTCCCCGGGACGCATCCAAATACCGCATGGTGACCCGTTGAGCTTCCTCCAACTCTGCCTCTACCTGGCCGGCATCTTCGTCGTGGCCAACCTCATCCTGACGATTGTGTTGAAAGCCGCCGGCAAGGCCCCGGCATTCTGGCTCGCGCTCCAGAGCACCATCGCCATCGCGGCAACCATCGGATTCCTCGGGCTCGCATGGGGCCCGCTGGAGGACGTCCAGGGGCTCTACTCTCCCACAGCCCTCACCTACATCGTTCAGGGTCTCTTTGTTGCCGTCATGGTGCTTGGTGTTGGGCGCCTTCTTGGGGGTCTGTTCGATCGCCTCTCCGGCAGACAGGGCGGCGTGTTTCAGACCAGCCTCTTCCTCGCCCTCCTCAGCCCGTTCTACAGCCACTCCGTCGTCTGGGGGGCCCTTTACCGCATGCCCGGTACGACCATGACCAAACAGGCAACGGTCGTGGCCAGCGGCTACCAGCACGCAGGCCGGTCAAGGCAGACGCATGGCGACTGGGTCGACGTCATGTTCGCCGGCGAGCGGCGCAAACGGCACTTCATCTCCGGGGAGCCCTATCTTCTCGGGAGCGGCCATGACGCCTGTCCGCTTCGCGCAGCGCACGCCGGAGACGCCATGGAAATCGAAGGCCGCAAGAGCCCCTTCGGCTTCGCGGCCACAACGTTTACCCCTGCTCAACCCGTTGCCTGCCCGGAAGGATCTTAGCGAATGACAATCCGCACCGGTTTGCCCTGCTCGTCGGCATAGCTGACCTCACGGTTTGTCATCGTTACCTTCTCCGGCTTCACCCCTACGGCAAACTTTGGTGCCTGGTCCGCCTCGGTCACACATGCCGTCCACCGAACGCAGGGCAGCGCCTTCGTGCTGCCCGGCGTGTGGTCCCAGTTCTGCACGATCAGCGGCTGTTCGCCATCCCGCAGTACAAGCACATCGTTCGAGTAGTTGATGTAGACGTGCGCGCCCGCAACCGGTGCTCCGTCGACAGACATCGAGCCAAGCGGATCGCGCAGAAAAAGCCTCTGGTGATACACATACAGACCCACCACGAAGAGCACCAGAAGAAGCGCGAAAAACTTTCTCATCCTTTGTCCTTCTCCTCGTGATACTCCTGCTCGGTATTGATGCTCCACAGCACGGACTTCTCGACGTGTCCCGAGACCAGGCCATCGACCACCGACATCGCGGTCAGCATCGAGTGATCCTGGTTGTTGTACTTGTGCATGCCGTTGCGGCCCACGAGAAAGAGGTTCTCAAACGAGTCGGTAAAGGCACGCAGTTCGTCGAAGCGGTTGTACGTGCCGAAGTAGGCGGGATATGTCTTGGGCACGCGCACCACATGACCGTCGAGCACCTCTGCCGTCTTCAGGATGCCGATCTTCTCCAGCTCCGAGGCCGCAAACACCTTCAGCTCCTCGTCCGGCATCGACCACAGCGGATCGGTCTCGTAGCAGAAGTACTCCAGGCCGAGCCAGACCTTCGTGGGATCCGCGATCATATGCGGACTCCAGTTGTTGAAGATCTGCAGACGTCCAAGCAGCACGTCCGGCTCCTGGATGTAGATCCATGTGTCCTTCAACAAGCCGCCCTCGGGCTCAGTCACGGAGAGCCGGTTTGCGAGAATGCCCACCGTGATGAAGTCGCGGTACTCCAGCCCCTCGGAGACCTCCTTCACGGCTGTGGGAATCTCGCAGTCGAGCGCACGCACCAGCTCCTTCATCGGCATCGTCGAAAAGAAGAGATCGCCCTTGAAGGTCGCGCGCGCGCCGTCAGGGCCGATCGTGTCGACGCCCAGGATGCGCTTGCCTGCGACGTGCAGACGATCGACCGTCTGCCGCATGTGGATCTCCCCACCCATCTGCACGATAAGGTTGGCGACATGCTCCCAGAGCTGCCCGGGGCCGAACTTCGGATACATGAACCGCTCAATCAGCGACGTGTCGGTCGACTTCTGCGCAAGATCCTTCGCGGGCTTCTGCTTGCCGAAGCGCGTCGTCAGAAAGTGCTTCACCGCGGTCGTCAGCGAGAGGCCCTTGATGCGCTGCGCACCCCACTCGGCCGAGATCTGGTCGCACGGCGTGCCCCATACCTTCTCCGTGTAGCTCTTGAAGAAGGTCAGATAAAGCTCACGTCCGAAGCGGTTGATGAGGAAGTCTTCGAGGCTCTTCTCCGGCGTAATCTGCCGCACCCGCGAGGTCATGTAGCTCGCTCCGACCCGCACCGTGCGCGTGATGCCAAGATTCTTCAGCGTATTGCCCGTCAGCTTGATGGGGTAGTCGAAGAACTTGCGCAGGTAGTAGATACGGCTCTTGCGCGGACGGATCAGCATCACCAGGTCGGGATCGACCGGCTCTGGAGCAGGCAGCACTTCCGTGTGCGGCGCAACCTCTTCCTCATCCGTCTTGTGCAACGGACCAACGCCACGCAGTACCGGCTCCTCTTCGAGCACCGCCGGCACTTCCACGATGCGCGTCTTGCCCTGGTAGGCGATCTCGGTGGCACCCACCTCGGGCGGCATCAGATCGATCCACCACTGCATCACGCGGTCCGACTTCGAAAAGAAGCGGTGCCCGCCGATGTCCATGCGGTTGCCCTTGTAGCGAATCGTGCGCGAGATGCCGCCGATCTCCTCCGATGCCTCGAGGATCACGGGCTTGATGTCCGTACGACGCAGGAGTTCCAGTGCCGCTGTGAGGCCCGCCGGGCCGGCTCCGATGATGATTGCTTTTTTTGACACGCGACTCCTGAGTATACGGAAGTCTGACGCAAATCGCGTGTCTGCGGACTACACCCGGGCTGAAGCGGCCGCGCGCGGAGGCGTGACGCTGCACGTCACACACGCCACCAGATGCTCGTTGTAAGCCACTGCCGGCTTCTGCACCTTGGTGCAGGCCTCGACATATTCAGCCCGAATGGCCTTGTACTCGCTGGTAACAACGGCGTTCATCCGCATGCCCACTTCGTAGGTACGGGTCTTCGCAATTGCCTTGTCGCGTGCATCCAGAAGACGCTTGCCGTCTTCGCAGGCCAATGTCATTTAATCCCCAGTCTGATTGTGCGTACTAGCCCGAGCCTACCATGCCCGCTATTTTGCGTCTGTACGCCGTTCCTCATGGACGCGGGGCTCGGCGCGGTCGATAATCAGGCTCTATGCTGTCGGGCTCCCTCGAAACCGGTCTCGAAGTCCTCGATCTGAGAGCGGATGCCCTCTTCGCATCGCGGAAGCTGCACACTCGCGACACTCTCGACCAGATCGCAACCTGTCCAAGCCATAGGTCACCTCTTGCATCGATTGTATGACCGTCAGAAGAAAAGCCCCATGTCAGACAAACATCTGTCCAGCATGGGGCTTCCATTTCGGGCTTACTCCGCCCGTCCAGCCACTTCAAACGCCAGAGCCCCATCGGAATCCGTCGTAATCTTCACCGTATCCCCATGCAGCACCGTCCCATCGAGGATCTTCACCGCCAGCTTATCCTGCACCAGCCGTTGGACGGCCCTCTTCAGCGGCCTCGCTCCATACGCCTTGTCGTAGCCGGCCTTGAAGATCGCGCTCCTCGCCTCGGGCGTCAGTTCCAGCGTGATCTTGCGGTCGTTCAACATGCCCTGCAGCTCCGCGAGCCTGAGGTCGATAATGTGCGTCAACTGCCCCTCACTCAGCGCGCGGAAGATCACGATATCGTCCACACGATTGAGGAACTCCGGCCGGAAGTGCTGTTTGAGCGTATCCATCACGCGCGTCGTCGCTTCCTCAAAGCCCTCATCGTTGTCCGCCCAGGCCGTCGTCAACTGCGCCGCACCCAGGTTCGAGGTCATGATCAGCACCGTGTTCTTGAAATCCACCGTGCGCCCCTTGGAGTCCGTCAGACGGCCATCGTCCAACACCTGCAGCAGCACGTTGAACACATCCGGATGCGCCTTCTCGATCTCGTCGAACAGCACCACCGCATACGGCCTGCGACGCACCGCCTCGGTCAACTGCCCGCCTTCGTCATAGCCGACATACCCCGGAGGCGCTCCAATCAGCCGCGCCACCGCATGCTTCTCCATGTACTCCGACATGTCGATCCGCACCATCGCAGCCTCATCGTCGAACAGGAACTCCGCCAGCGCTCTGGCCGTCTCCGTCTTACCCACGCCCGTCGGTCCCAGGAAGATGAAGCTGCCGATCGGCCTCTTCGGATCGGACAGACCCGCACGCGACCTTCGAATGGCATTCGCCACCACCTCCAGCGCCTTGTCCTGACCGACGACACGCTCCCGCAGACGCGTCTCCATGTTGACGAGCTTCTGCATCTCGCCCTCGAGCATCTTCGACACAGGAATCCCCGTCCACTTGCTCACAACCGCGGCGATATCCTCCTCGTCGACCTCTTCCTTCAGCATGCGCGTCGTCGTCCCGGCGTTGATCGCATCCTGCGACGCCGTCAATCCCGCAAGCTCAGCGTCCAACCGCGGAATCTCGCCATACTGAAGCTCCGCCGCCCGCTGCAGGTTGCCCTTGCGCGTCTCCTCGGTCGCCTGGAACCGCAGAGCCTCCAACTGCTCCTTCAACTCCGCGATCTTGCCGATGGCGCCGCGCTCGGTCTGCCACCGGGCACGCAGGCCGGCAACCTCCTCCTGCACCTCGGCGAGCTCCTTCTCGACGATCTCCGCCCGCTCCTTGCTGTTGGCGTCGGTCTCCCGGCTCAGCGCGGCCTTCTCGATCTCGAGCGAGGTCGCCCTGCGCTCCAGGTCGTCGATCTCCACCGGCACCGACCCAATCTGGATCGCCAACGCAGCAGCCGCCTCATCCACGAGGTCGATCGCCTTGTCCGGCAGAAACCGGTCCGAGATATAGCGGTGCGACAGCGTAGCCGCCGCCACAATCGCCGCATCCTTGATCCGGACTTTATGGTGTGCCTCATACTTCTCGCGCAACCCACGCAGAATCGCGACCGTATCCTCCACGTTCGGCTCGCCGACGTAGACGATCTGGAAACGCCGCTCCAGCGCTGCGTCCTTCTCGATGTACTTCCGGTACTCGTTCAGCGTCGTCGCGCCGATCGCCCGCAGACCGCCACGCGCCAGCGCCGGCTTCAGCATGTTGGAAGCATCCAGCGAGCCCTCGCTCGCACCCGCACCAACCAGCGTATGCAACTCATCGATGAAGAGAATGATCTCCCCGTTCGACTCCTCGATCTCCTTCAGAACAGCCTTCAGGCGGTCCTCGAACTCACCGCGGAACTTTGCTCCCGCGATCATCGCGCCGAGATCGAGCGACACGACGCGCTTATCCCGCAGAATCTCCGGCACATCGCCCAAAAAGATCCTCCGCGCCAGGCCTTCGACGATCGCCGTCTTGCCGACACCCGGCTCACCGATCAGAACGGGGTTGTTCTTCGTGCGCCGCGAAAGCACCTGCACCACGCGGCGAATCTCCTCATCGCGGCCGATCACCGGGTCCAGCTTGCCCCGCCGCGCCAGCTCCGTCAGATCCTTCGAGTACTTCTCCAGCGCCTGGAACTTGCCCTCGGGATTCTGATCCGTCACCCGCTGCGAGCCGCGCACCGCGGTCAACGCCTTCAAGATCGCGTCATGCGTCGCACCAAAGCTCGCCAGTGCCGTCGCCACCGTCTCCGCGGCCCCGCCGGACTTCGCCAGCTTGGGCTCCGTCAGCGCCAGCAGAAAATGCTCCGTCGAGACAAACTCGTCCTTGAACGATTCCGCCTCCTTGAACGCCTGGTCGATCACCTTCTGCGCCGCCTGTCCAAGCCCCGGCTGTCCCCCGCCCTGCACCTTCGGCAGCTTGTCCACCGCCGCGTTCACCCTGGCCAGCAACTGCTGCACCGGCACACCAATCTTCTCCAGCACCGGCACCACGACACCCTCGCGGTCCTCCAGCAGTGCCGCCATCAGGTGAAGCGGCAACACCTCCGGATTGCCGTTGTCGGTCGCATGCGCCGCCGCACCCTGCACGGCCTCAGAGGCTTTTACGGTTAGTCTGTCCCAGCGAATCGCCATAATACGGATCTCCTGAAAACTCTTAGTCAGAGTTTAGACGCAGCAGAGCGTAAGTGGATGCAAAAATGTGAGCGAACTACACTCATATACGTGCGCGTCGTCACAGACACACTCTCCCGATGCTCCTCCTCCCCAGCCAAATCCGGAACAGCCACTCTGAATTCTTCGGCGTCGCCCCCGGGCCGGGTTTACGATAGCGCTACGTCCCGCTCTTTGAGGTATTTACCGATGTCGACCGTAGGAATGGCGCAGCAGCAGCCCTTTTCCGCCCCCTCCGCCCGCCCCGTCGCCATGGAGCGATCTGCAGGCGTCCCCTGGTACATCTACATGGGCGTCATCGCCATCACCTCCGCCCAGATCGGCGGCAACTGGGATATCTCCTGGCACCGCTCCATCGGACGCGACGCCTTCCTCACCGCGCCACACCTCATGATCTACGCCTGCGGAGTCATCGCGGCGGTCATCTGCAGCTACCTCATCTTCGCCACCACCTTCGGGAACTCCGAGGAGATGCGCCGCGTCTCGGTCAACGTCCTCGGCTTCCGCGCCCCGCTCGGAGCCTTTCTGGCGGCATGGGGCGGCATCGCCATGCTCACCTCCGCCCCCTTCGACAACTTCTGGCACAACGCCTACGGCGTCGACGTCAAGATCATCAGCCCGCCCCACACACTGCTCATCCTCGGCATCCGCGCGGTCGGCATCGGTGTGCTGTTCCTCATCCTGGCCGCGATGAACCGCGAGGCCACCGGCGAGGTGGAGACACCCACCCACCGCAGGCTGCAGAATCTCTTCCTCTATATCGGCGGCCTCACCATCTGCGGCCAGATGCTCTTCCTCCTCGAGACCACCTGGGACGTCAAGCTGCATTCCGCAACACCCTACATCGCACTCTCCCTCTTCCTGCCGGTGATGTTTGCCCTTCTGGCGCAATCGTCGCGCGCACGCTGGGCCTGCACCATCACGGCCTCCATCTACACCGCCTACGCGCTGGCCGAGATCCTCATCTTCCCGCTCTTCCCGGCCGCTCCCAAGCTTGGCCCCGTCTTCTTCCCGGTCACACACCTGGTCCCGGCAAAGTTCCCCATCCTCGTTATCATCCCGGCCATCGCGCTCGATCTGCTCTGGCAGAGAACAAAATCCTGGAAGTTCTGGCAGATCGCACTCGCCTCCGGCGTCCTCTTCACCGTCGTCATGTTCCTCGTCGAGTGGCCCTTCGCCAGCTTCCTGCTCTCGAAGGCCAGCGAAAACCGATTCTTCGGCACCATCTACTTCGACTACAACTCGCCCTCGAACGGTGTCGATCGCATGCGCCAGTGGCTCAATCCAGCCGGTCCCGCCACCATGGCAGTCGCCCTGGCCTGGGCCTCGCTCTACGGAGCCGCCGGCACCTATCTCGGCCTGCGCTTCGGGCGCTGGATGCGGGGTGTCCAGCGTTGAGAAACATCCTCCGAACCCTGCTCTGCCTTCTCCTGATCGTCCCCGCGGCCCGCGCCCACGTCGGCTCCAAGGATGTCTTCGAGACCATCGACGCCGGCCCCTACAAGCTCTTCGTCACCATCCGCCCACCCCTGGTCATCCCCGGCGTCGCCGACGTGGAGGTCCGCGTCTCCGGCGCGGCCGTAACGGCTATGCAGATCACGCCCACACCGCTCACCGGCGAAGCCTCGAAGCATCCGCCCACCGCCGATACGATGGCCGTATCCAAGGTCGATCCCGCGTTCTTCACCGGCAGCGTCTGGATCATGGCCCCCGGATCGTGGCAGGTGCGCTTCACGGTCGACGGAGCTGCCGGTCCCCAGACCGCATCCATTCCCGTCCCCGCCGTCCCGCTCGCCACGCTCAAGATGCAGCGCGGCATGGGCTGGGCGCTTGGCCTGATGGGCCTCTTCCTCGTAGCCTCCATGACCGGACTCGTCGGGGCCGCCGTTCGCGAGTCAAGACTCGCCCCGGGAGTCATCGCCGACGCAAAGCGACGCCGCTGGGGCTATGCCGCCATGGCCTGCGCGCTGATTCTGCTCTCCACCATCGTCTGGCTGGGCGGGGCCTGGTGGGACCGCAACGCCGTAGCCTACGCCAGCAACATCTACCAGCCGATGAAGGCCACGGCGAGCCTGAACGGCGACGTCCTCGACCTGCAGCTCGCGGGCATCGCCCCCAGGAAAGAGAAGGAGCGCCTGCCCGTCGATCGCCCGAAGAACGATCTCCTGCCCGACCACGGCAAGCTCATCCACCTCTACGCCATCCGCGAACCCGAAATGGATGCCGCCTTCCACCTGCATCCGGATCTGGCCGCCCCTGGCGACTTCCGCATCGCACTTCCGGCCATGCCCCCGGGCACCTACCGCCTCTTCGGAGACATCGTCCACAAGAGCGGCTTTCCCGAGACCGTCGTCACCACCCTCACCATCCCCGCCGGCCTGCCCGCCGCGCATCTCGGGCCCGATGACGCCGAGGCCACGCCCGCCCCGCTCTCCGCCGGCGCGATGGGCACCACCTACAAGCTCCCCGACGGCTACTCCATGGTCTGGGACGCCCCCGCATCGCTCACCGCAAACACCGCCGAGGTCTTCCGCTTCCGCCTGCTGGGCCCGGACGGCCAACCCGCCAACAGCATGGAGCCCTACCTCGGCATGGCCGGCCACGCCGCCTTCGTCAAAACGGACGGCACCGTCTTCGCCCACACCCATCCCGACGGGTCCGCTGCCATGCCCGCCATGGACATCGCCAACGGCACCATGGACGCCATGGCTGGCATGTCGCCCGCTCCGGTAGGCCCGGAGGTTGGCTTCCCCTACGGCTTTCCCAGCCCCGGACGCTACCGCATCTTCGTCCAGATGAAACACTCCGGCACAGTCGAAACCGGCGTCTTCGACGCTCTGGTCAAGTAACGCCGCATCTAGCGATACCGCGGTGCGTCCAGTTCGTTCGGGTGTTCCATCGGAGTTTCATTGTGCGGAAGGAAGAGCGAAAAGACGGTCCCATGGTGCCTCGCATCGACCGAGCTCTTACCCCTCAGCGTGCCTTGATGGCGCTCCACGATCCCCGCCGAAATCCATAGCCCAAGCCCGGTTCCGTTCAGGTCCTTCGTCGTATAGAACGGCTCGAACACCCGCGCAAGCACCTGCGGCGGCATGCCATGCCCGGTATCGGCAATCGTGATCCGCACCCCGGCCCGGCCCGTGGCTGGTTCATGCACGTCGTGCGCCCGCGCGATCAGCCTTCCCCCGTTGCGCATCGCGTCGATCGCATTCGCGATCAGGTTGTTCAGCACCTGGCGAATATCGTTTTCAAAACACAGAATACGGGTCGTGGAGGCATAGCGAGTATCCACCTTGATGCCCGAATTCGTCAGGCGCCCCTGGTAAAGGTTCAACACCGCATCGACCAGTTCGCCCGGCGTCACCAGCGTGGGCTTCACCGCCTGCCGGTGGAACCGCAGCGTCTGCGTTGCGATCTGCGACACCCGCGAGAGCTCCGACTGCGCCATGTGGACGTAGATCTTCAGCTCCTCCGGCAGATTCTCCGAGAGCGCGATCAGGTACAGCAGGTTCGTGATCGCCTCCAGCGGATTGTTGATCTCGTGCGAGATCGAACTCGCCAGCCTGCCCACCGCGGCCAGCTTCTCACTCTGCACCAGCGCCGCCTCGGCTCTCTTCTGGTGCGTGATGTCGAGCGAAGATGCCGTAATCGCCTGAACCGATCCATCCGCCGCATACACCGGCGTGTAACTCACGTTGAAGACGCGATGCTCCCCCGGATGCGCCGGCAACTCGCTCTCCACAATCAGGTCCCGAACCGCCTTCCCCTCGGAGACCGTGCGGATGATGTCTTCCAGGTTCGGCGAGATCGGCGCAAGCTCCGTGAGCGGCCGGCCGATGATCTGATCGGGCGGCAGGCCGATAATCTCCGCCTGCCGGTCGTTGATTCTCAGGAAGCGGAAGTCTTCCGCCGAGAAGAGCGACAGACCGATGCCCGCCGTCTGGTAGATCGTCTCCAGCTCAGCCCTCTGCCGCTCCGTCTCCCTCTGCTTGCGCTCGAGCGCCTGTGCGGAGCTGCGGATGTCGTCGATGTCCATGGCCACGCCGAGCCAGTGCAGGATCGCCCCAGCCTCATCCCGGACAGGCAACCCGCGCAGCCACCAGAGACGTGGGTGGCCATCGCCGGCGCGGAAGATGCGCGCTTCGATGTTGTACTCCTCGCCGGTTTGGACCGAATGCGTCCACGCAGCGACGACGGCACCCCGGTCGTCCGGATGGAAGCCCTCCAGCCAGCCAAGGCCACCCAGCTCTTCGAGCGTCAGCCCGATGTAGTCCAGAAAGCCCTGGTTCGCGTAGGTAATGTTCCCGGCGGGATCACCCATCCAGATCGCCTGCGGATTCAGATCCGCAAGGATGCGATAGCGCTCCTCACTGGCTGCGAGCGCCTCTTCGCTGCGCTTGCGTTCGGTGATGTCGATGGCAACACCGCCGATGCGTTTGCCGGAGGTGCCGATGCGCTGTCCACGGCTCTCGATCCAGATGGCCGAACCGTCTGCGGCGATGACCTGGTAGTCGACCGTGGCGATCTCACCCTGGGCGCAGGCGACGACTGCCTGAATCACGCGTTCGCGGTGGGCTGGAAGGACGATCGAGCGAAAGGCTTCGCGATGCGTGAGGACATCCAGCGGATGCCCATAGACCGGGTGAGAGCCCGGCCCGTACGTGACGATGCCGGTCTGGAGGTCCATGTCCCAGGTGGCGACGCGGGCCGCCTGCTGGACGGTGGCCAGCATCTCCTGCTGGTCGCGGAAAGCCCTCTCCGCAAGACGCCGCTCCGTGATGTCGCGGAAGAAGATGATGATCCCTTCATCCGAGGGGCGGCATTCGACATTCAGGAAAAGGCGAAGCGGCTCCGGATAATAGGTGTCGAACTGAGTGACAACGCGCTCTTCCATCGTGCGGCGGTAGTTGATCCAGTGGTCGCTGGCCGGATCGGCGGTCGCCGGAAACTCCTCCCAGACACTCTTGCCGATCAGATCGTTCTCCGGGTGCAGAAGCTCGCAGGCGCGTCGATTGAGGAAGGTGTAGCGGTAGTTGCGGTCGAGCATCACGATCGCATCCGTCGTGACCTCGAAGACCTCCTGGAGTTGCCGGGAGACGGAGTCCCGATGCAGCTCCGCGCGTTTGCGGTCGCCGATATCGTGGAAGAAGATGAGAATGCCGGCCTCGACCGGCGTGGCCGTCACCTTGAACCAGTAGTCGAGCGGGGCCGGATAATAGGCCTCGAAGCTGCCTGCGATGCGCTTTTCCAGGGCATTGCGATAGGTGGAGTGAAACGGCTCGACAAGATTGCCGGGAAAAAGCTCAAAAATATTCTCCCCGATCAGCTTCGGAACGCCGAGCAGATCGATCGCCGGCTGGTTCGCATAGGTGAAACGGTAGCTGAAGTCCACTGCGACAACGCAATCGGGAGAGGCGTCGAGCAACTCATAAAACTGATCGTGCGTGAGACTCCCGTGGGTCTGCCGGGGCACGGAAGGGGCCGTCTCCGGATTCACCGAAGCCGAGGCATCACGCTCTGACAGGGGACTGAACAAATCGATTCCATGGTTGCAACGGGTAGTGGATCAAGGGATTAGGAGTCGGGACCCGAACGCGGTGGTAGCTGCGCGACAAGTGCCGCCAGTTCGTCGACACGTTCCCGCAGCGCATGGATCTCGGCCTCCAGCAGATCCAGCCGCGACGGACTTCCCGGGCTGGAGGTCGACACCGCCGCCGTAACCGCCATCGAGGGCGCCTCGCCCAGCAGATGAGCATACCGCGACTCGCGCGCTCCGGGCTGGCGTGGAAGCTGAATCGTCAGCGCAGTCGTCCGCGCCGGGGGAGCTGCGGGATCGAGCGCCGGTGACCGGCTCGCCAGCCTCTCCAGCGTCGTCTGGACCGCCGTCAGATCGTCGAAGGAATACAACCGGTCGGCACGCGAGCGAAGCTCACCCGGCGTCTGCGGGCCACGCAGCAAAAGCAGGCAGATCAGGGCCGTCTCGTCCCGGCGCAGGTTCAGCACCGTCCGTGCCCGATGTTCATACTTGGCGACACGCGCGTCGCGCATCGCGCTGACCAGCCCCATATCCTCCAGAGACTGCAGCGCACCAAACACATCCCGCTCGCTCAGGTCGACCACCGGGTCCCGGCTCGAACGCTGGTTGCACGCGTTCACCAGAGCATTCAGCGACAAAGGATACTGCTCCGGCGTCGTGATCTCCTTCTCGATCAAAGAGCCGAGAACCCGCAGTTGGATGGGATCGAGAGGGACGCCGAAGGGAGGGGTAGCAGATTCAGTCATAAGGGGCGCACGTGGGAATCGACAATAAGATTACAAAGAACCGCGCCCTTCGGCCAACTCTTCACGAAAGTCTGGGTTAGACTCATAAGAGCGAATGGCGATTACTAAATCTCATTCGACCAATCTCATTGTATGGGCATGACTTACGCCTGTCCCTCGGAGTATGGATGCAGATTTTGCGTGGTAAGTGGTTTGGGCCCCTGGTAGTTATTTTCACGCTCTGCATCGCAACCGTCTCCGCACGGGCGAACGATGACGATGCCTCCGTTCTTGGCCTCAAGGGCCAGCATTTTCACCTCAAGCTCCATCATCTCCACACTGGCGAGAACCTCGACGTCGTCTACAAGATCGGCAGCACCTATGTGCCCTCCGGCCTGGCCAAATTGAACTACTTCCTGCGCGACCACCGCACCAACGACGAAGGCCACTACGACCCGAAGGAGTTCGATCTCCTCCACGACATCCTTGCCAAACTCGGACGTGCCGACAGCGAGATCGACATCGTCTGCGGCTACCGCACCCCGCAGAGCAACACCTTCCTCAGAACGCGCAGCTCCAACACCGGCGTCGCGAAGAACAGCCAGCACATCCAGTCCAAAGCGATCGACATCCGCATCCCGGGCGTCTCGACCGTAAAGCTGCGCGACACAGCCCTTTCGCTCGGCCTCGGCGGCGTAGGCTACTACCCTGTCAGCCAGTTCGTGCACGTCGACGTCGGCCCCGTCCGCCGCTGGTCCTACTTCGGAAGCGGCGACTGACGATTCCTCCGGACATGAGATTCGTCAGGGAATCGAACTCGCTCCGGCAGGCCCGAACCGCGACGCACTTGGGATTTGGTTCCAGGATTTTGTCACGAATCAGTGCGCAGATCGCATTTTGCCCGTCGATACAGCCGTAGCGGACAGAAGTGCTCGCCTGGTCGTTGCCCCGAGAAAGGCGTCGCATACGGCGGAGTGAGCCAACGCTTTGATCGCCGCAACAGCGATGGTGCATGGTCTTCATGTGGCCACGCTGAATAAAAAACACTTCGAAAAGCGCGGCGTGGAGTTGGTGGATTTCTAGCTAACCCGGCCCATTTGCCGTGGCCCAGTCCCGAGCCTTTTCAAAAGCCCCCCGCGTCTTCCACACCGTCCGCGCCCACTTATCGCCAATCGCCTCGAACTCCTTCTTCGCTACGGCGGCATCCTTGAACCGGAAAGCCATCAGCGCGAAGTGATTCTCCTCCCCCGGCGCAGCCCCAAACGCAGTCTCCAGCGCGGCATGCCCCCGCTGAAGACGCGGCCAGTCCAGCTCCGGATGGAACTTGCCATTGCTCCGGCTGATCATCACAGTCGCGATCTGAAAGTAGAGGATGTCCCCTGCATCCCCGCCGCGCTGGTCCGCCGTCTTCTTGATGAAGTCGAGTGACTCCTTCTCACTCCCATCCCACTTGGGCAGAAGGTAGTTGGCATAGCGCTCGTAGTAGTACGGGTAGTCCGGCTCGAACCTGATCGCCTGTTCAAAGAGCTTCTTCGCCCGATCCTTCTCCCAATCCTCGGCCAGCGCGACGATCTGGAGCGCGGCATACCACTCCGGGCACTTCTGGTCGAGCTTAAGCGCGTCGTGAAGAATCCCCTCCGCCTTCTTCGCCCGCTCGGTAAACAGCGGCCACGCCGAATCCGGCACCTTATCCGACTCCGCACCACCCCGCGCCACCCACGCATAGCTCGTATAGAAGTTGGCCAACGCCACCCGCGCGGTAATGGATTCCGGCTTCGCCTTCATCCACTCCTCCAGATGCTGCCGCCGCACCGCCAGAAGCTGCTCGTCGTTCTCCTTGGGGTTGAGCAGGTCATAAAACGTATGCAGCACCCACGCACCGCCCGGGGCCCGCGTCTTCTCCGTCCGCAGCCGCGTAGCGATCGATTCCAGCTTGTCGAAATCCCCATGCAGCAGCAGGTTCTCCGTCCGCGAAACGCGCCTTGGTCCCGGCTCCGGCTCTTCACCAAGCGTGTGGAGGCTGCCATCGTCAGCAGGCGTGCTCTTCTGGGCAGATGCGGAATGGACACACACGAGCAGCGGAAGGAACAGAAGAATCTTCAGACGATGCATGGCTTCTCCAGGGGCTTCCCGATGCGAACCCTGCCCCGAGCATAAAGTCTCCCTGACCAGCCGGCAATCGTGTACGACAAAGGCTCCCGTCGCCGGGAGCCTTTGTCGTTGTTGCGATTTTTAGTCGTCCGCGCAAAGCGCGGTCGAAGGCTTAGTCGCCCGAAACCGTCTCGGGAATGCTCGAGACCACTTCCACGTTCGAAGCCGGTGCCGGTGCCGCGGGCTTGATCCCACCCAGTCCGCCGATCTCGCCGATGGCGACAAATCCGCCGGGCATGTCGGGTTCCTTGAGGATCTCCTTGCGGTACAGCTTGGCCATCTTCGCGTTCTCGGCATCCTGCTTGATCTTCGCGTCGCGCGCCCGGATCTTCTCCTCGCGGGCGTTCTTCGCGATACCGGACTTCTCGAACGTATCGTTGGCGGCTGCATCGACGTGCGCCTGGTTCAGGACCAGGTCATACTTGTCCTGCTTATCGAGACCGACCTTCTTACCACCGGCGAAGATCTCGTGGCGGCCGTGCTCCTCGTACCACTTGGTGAGCGACGACGTCATGTGCATCTTCTCGATGATGTTGCGCCAGCCCACACCCGTGTTGTACGCGCAGAAGCTGATCTCGCCCTCCTGCGTCGCGTACGGGATGATGCACTGCTCGGTCCGGCGGAAATCGTAGTTGAACAGATCCTGGAACCACATGCCTGCGATGAACAGGAAGTTCCAACGATCCGCGCGGCGCTTCTCGATGTCGGCCATCGTACGATCGCCCGTGACCTTGCCGTAGTTGCGGCCGGTCGCGCCGAAGCACTTGTCGAACTTCTGCAGCAGATCCATGATGCGGAAGTGCGTCGGAGCCTTCGTGGGATCGTAGTTGCGCAGCAGCGCAAGCGACACACCCACGATCGACAGGAACTTGCCGCGGGCCGCATCGTTCACGCGAGCCACGTCCTTCGCAAGCTGCACCGCATCCAGGAACGCCGTTACGGGAACAGCTTCCTTCGTTTCCTTATCGATCATCAGCGCCATGCCGATACCGCAGTTCGGGTGGCATCCGCAGGAGAGCTGGCCCCAGTCGTGATCCGGTCCGTGAACCAGATCCGCCCAGTCCGAGAACGTCGACATGAACGAGATCGGGAACCAGTCGCGCGTGCTCTCGCCAAGGCCCGTCTGCGAACGCACATCGTGCGCAAGGTGCGAAAGCGTGTAACGCTGCGCCATGCGGCGCTCGTCCGACACATCCTCATCGCGGCCCGTGAAGCTCACCGGCTGGAACGAAAGGAAGTTGATCTTCTTCGGGTTGTCGAGCGCGAACTCGATGATGCGGCCAACCTGCTCGTTGTTGATGCCGTTGATGATACAGGTGACGGGAACGATATCCACACCGGCCGCGTGCAGGTTGTGGATCGCCTGCAGCTTCACATCGAACGAGTTGCCCACCTTGCGATGCGAGTTGGCGGCATTGCCGATACCGTCGAACTGCAGATACGCGTAGCGCAGACCGGCCTCAGCCGCGGCGCGCGCGAACTCAGCCGACTTCGCGAACTCAATCCCGTTGGTCGCAGCCTGCACCGAGTTGTAACCCACCTTGCGGGCATACGCGACGGCATCCAGGAAGTAAGGCGAAAGCGTGGGCTCGCCACCCGAGAACTGAACCGACATCTGGCGGCGCGGCTTGATGGTGATCGCGTTGTCCAGCATGGTCTTGATCTCGTCCCACGTCAGTTCGTGGACGAATCCAACCTGGTTCGCATCCATGAAGCAGGGATCGCACATCATGTTGCAGCGGTTCGTCAGATCGATCGTCAGCACCGATCCACGTCCGTGCGTCACGGTCGACGTTCCGTGGTTGTGCAGCTTCTCATCGTTGTGTGCCTTGATGTCGCGGCCCGGGAACACATCCTCGAGGTGCTTCATCATCGGCGGATCGATCGACATGACATCTTCGAAGTGGCCATGGATCGGGCAGTCCTTCACCATCAGGATCTGGCCGTCGCGCTCGATGATCTGCGCCTTGATCTCGCCGACCTTCTCATTCAGAAGAATCTCGTGGGGCAGCTTGCCGTCCACGATCTGCTGGCGAATCTCAGGGATGCATTTCGGGCAGAGAGAGTCCGTCGTACGCGGCCAGCCAAGGGGCGGCTTCTCTTTCTGGTAGCTCTTGAGCAGGGGCTTGTCGCTCCACTTGGGCGTAAAGCTCGCGTTCGGGTTGATCGAATTCAACCTGCTGAAGACGGCCCAACCGGCTTTTGCACCGTAGGTGAGTGTCTTTTCGAAGAACTTCGCTGCCTTAGGCATGGGGGTCTCGCTCCTGTAAGGAAAATCTGTCCAACTAAATGTCTTGAGTCCTGCTTTGGATTCCGGGGAATCCAGGTTGGATTCGCGGAATCGTGACAACTCGTTCATCATCTACCTCCCAGAGGCCGGAACGAAGCACCGAGGAGCGAACGGCAAGAATCTGCATTGAACGGGGATTCAAGAGCTCCAATCGGGATGCCGCCACAAAACCGGGTGCCCCGCATCTCGAAGTTGCGATGTGGGAATCCCGCCTCCAGCTCCCAAGGCAGGGAGAGCAAGCCGATGGTGCCCCACCTTCGCGACAGGCACCATCGGCGCGAAGCTTGTCTGGCGCCACAAAATCCCCCGGGGGCGTTTACTCTTCTCCTGTGAAACGCCTCCTCCCACTCGTCGTCCTGCTAGGCTGCTCCCACCCCGTCGTCCTCCAACCCATCGCGACCACCCTGCCCGCCGACGGACGCCTGCACCTCGCCGCCATCCTCCCCAACACCTCCAGCCTCAGCGCGCCCCCCCGCACCCTCCTCCAACAGGACGGCCCCAACACAAAGCTCCTCGTCCGCGCACCCGTCACCCCGGGAACCCTCCGCCTCGCCATAGCCACCAAGACCCTCCCCATGACCTTCACCCCCGACCAAGCCCCCAGCCGCTCCGCCCCCAACCTCCCCGACTGGTTCCCCCTGCACACCGCCGAGGACCGCGACGCCTTCCGCCGCTGGTTCACCGCCGTAGCCGACCGCGCCGCCGACCTCCCACCCGCCAAACTCCCCGCCGAGATCTCCGACTGCTCCGCCCTCCTCCGCTACAGCCTCCGCGAAGCCCTCCGTGCGCACGACGACAAGTGGTACGCCGACGCCGGCCGCGACATGCCCACGCTCCCCTCCGTCCTCCAGTGGACCTACCCCAACACCCCCATGGGCAACGGCCTCTTCCGCACCCGCCCCGGCGCCTTCACCCCGTCCGACCTCACCAGCGGCACCTTCGCCCAGTTCGCCGACGCCAAAACCCTCGTCGCCGCCAACAGCTTCCTCCTAAGCCGCAACCTCGCCCGAGCCCGCCCCGGCGACCTCATCTTCTACCGCCTCCTCGAAGACGACTCCCAATTTCACTCGATGATCGTCACCGGCCCCCACGCTGAGTGGGTCGTCTACCACACAGGCCCCGTAAACGGGACAAAAGGGGAGATGCGCCGCGTCCTATTGGCAGACTTGATTCACCACCCCGATCCCCGCTGGCGTCCCATCCCGTCCAATGAGAACTTTCTAGGCGTATACCGTTGGAATCTCCTCGCCGAAGACCGCTAAACACATCTCCGAGGACTGCGGAAGACGGAACGGCATGGCCTCAGCCATGCCACAACGGTCTGCTCTTACGATCATGGTCTGAGATTCCCGCAGGGAATCGTTTTGGCTTCTGAATCCGTCTGGGCTTCAATTCCTCAATCCCCCAGCGATCCCGAAAGACGCGCACCACCAAGGAGTAGTACGCTGCGAAAGAAACAAACGGGGCAGGTCACCATGCAGGTCAAGGCCAAGTTCGGCATAGTAGCGGCAGCTCTCCTTCTGCTCGCCTTCACCCCCACGGCCCACGCCGCCCCCGAGCCCTACTTCAACCTCAGCACCTACAAATCCTTCGCCCCCAACGAAAAGCCCAGGATCCACCTCTACGCCCGCAACGTCGACACCCTCGAGTTCCGCGTCTACCACATCGACGACCCAGACAAGTTCATCGCCAACCTGCCCCAGATGCACTCCTTCGGCGACCAGCACGTCTACTCCCCCGTCGAGCAGATCGACGAAAAGACCCTCCTCGAACGCTTCCACGACTGGAAGCGCGGTCTCTGGTCCGGCGTCAAGGACTTCCTCCGCACCCAGCTCTCCCACAAAACCCGTCAGGCCCTCACCGCTAAACAGTCCGGCCTCGCGAAGCGCAGCCGCATCGTCGGCGTAGCCCAGTTCGCCCAGATCCCCCTCCTCAACGACAAGCAGCTCGTAGCGCGCTGGCATCAGGAGATGCCCCCCACCTTCGTCAGCGACAACCAGGTCCTGCCCATCGACGCCCTCCCCGCCGGCATGTACCTCGTCGAGGCCACCGACGCCCACCTCAAGGCCTACACCGTCCTCATGGTCTCCCAGACCGCCCTCGTCACCCGCACCGTAGCCGGCAGCCTCCTCGCCTACGTCGTCGACCGCATCACCGGAGCCCCCGTCAGCGGAGCCGCCATCTCCCTCGGCCTCAGCGGCCATCCCCTCACCCAGAAGACCACCGACGCCGAAGGCACCGCCGAGTTCACCCCGCCCGCCGGCCCATCCACCGACGCCCCGACCGATGGAACGGACGGCACCGACGGCATCGACCACAACAAGATGTGGCTCGTCGCCCGCAAGGGCTCCGACGTAGCCCTCGTCGCCCCCTACTTCGGCTCCTTCACCGCCGTGCGCGGCACCACCTACACCAGCTTCGTCTACACCGATCGCCCCGTTTACCGCCCCGGCCACACCGTCCACTGGAAGGCCGTCCTCCGCCAGTACGCCGCGAACACCCTCGTCCTGCCGAAGTTCTCCCAGGCACACGTCACCATCACCGACGACCAGCAAAAGCAGCTCTTCGACAAGAACGTCGCCGTCTCCGCCGACGGCACCCTCAACGGCGACCTCATCCTCGCCACCGACACCTCCCTCGGCGACTACACCATCAACGTAAGCGGCGTCCAGGACAGCAACGTCGGCGTCTCCGGATACGCCAGCTTCAAGGTCGAGGAGTACCGCAAGCCCGAGTACGAGGTCCGCGTCTCCGCTGCCCAGCAGCATCTTCTGCAAGGCTCCCCCAACACCCTCACCATCGACTCCCGTTACTTCTTCGGCGAACCCGTCACCGGCGCCAAGGTCAAGTGGACCGTTCAGCAGACCCCGCACTCCTGGTGGGACTCCGAAGACGACGACTCCGACCACACCATGGCCACCGAAGAGGGCGACGACAGCAGTTACCCCGGCAGCAACGGCGATGAGGAAGCCACCGGCACCGGAACCCTCAACGCCGACGGCAAACTCGTCGTCAAGATCCCCACCCGCTTCGTAGAACGCGACCACAACGACAAGGACTACACCGTCACCGCCGGCGTCACCGACCCCGCCGGCCGCGAGATCAGCGGAGCCTACAAGTTCCTCGCCACCTACGGCTCCTTCCGCATTCACGCCGAGCCCGTCAGCTACTTCGCCCGCAAAGGCGATCCCATCACCCTCAAGCTCTCCGCCGTCGACTACGAAAACCACCCCATCGCCACCAGGATCCACCTCAAACTCACGCAGTCCAAATACAGCAACGGCAAAACCCAGACCCTCGACGCAGGCGCGGCCGACGGCAGCACCGACGCCAAAGGCGAAGGCGCCGTGCAGGTCACCCCCACCCTCTCCGGCTCCATCGAGGTCCTCGCCACCGCCGACACCCCTGAGCACCGCACCGTGCAGGACGCCACCTGGCTCTACGTCTCCGGCCCCAGGGAAACCATCGACGCCGACGACCTCGACGACTCCTCCCGCCAGATGAAGATCCTCGCCGACAAGAAGTCCTATGCCCCCGGCGACATCGCGCACCTGAGCATCGTCGGCGACATCACCGGCTTCTCCGCCCTCATCACCGCCACCGGCTACACCGCCGAGTTCCGCAAAACCCTCACCACCACCGGACAGGCCCTCACCTTCGACCTCCCCATCACCAAGGACGCGCAGCCTAACCTCACCATCGACGCCGTACTGATCAAGGACAACCAGCTCTACCAGGCCCACAAATCCCTTAAGGTCCCACCCACCCAACAGGCCCTGCAGATCGAGATCACACCCGCAGCCCAGACCTTCCAGCCCCAGCAGACCGCCGCCTACGACGTCGTTACGAAAGATGCCACCGGCCACCCCGTCTCCGCCGAACTCAGCTTCGGCGTCGTCGACGAAGCCATCTACGCCCTCTATAAAGACCACTCCGGCGACCTGCTCAAATCCATGTACCCCGAGCGTGAGACCTACGCCAGCTTCGACTCTTCCCTCACCTTCTTCTTCTCCGGCGAAGCCGGCAATAAATCCCCCATGCTCGCCGAGCGCCACACCCGTTACCGCCCCATGCTCGCGCAGGTCAAGCCCGTCAACGACGCCAAGTCCCCGCACATCCGCAAGGACTTCCCCGACACCGCCTTCTGGGCCCCCGACATCCACACCGACGCCAACGGCCACGCCCGCGTCACCCTCAAGTTCCCCGACTCCCTCACCACCTGGCGCACCACCGTCCGGGCCATCACGCGCGACTCCAAAGCCGGCTCGCTCATCAACCGCGTTATCGTGCGCAAAAACGTCATCGTCCGCATGGGCCAGCCGCGCTTCCTGCGCAACGGCGACACCGTCTCCGTCCCGGTCATCGTCCACAACTACCTCACCGACACCAAGCAAGTCACGCTCTCCCTCGAAGCCACCGGCCTCGATGTCGTGGGCGGTTCCACCCAACAGGTCACCGTCCCCGCCAAGGGCGAAGCCACCGCCTACTGGAAGCTCAAGGCCAGCCACATCGGCACCGCCAAGCTGCTGGCGAAAGCCATCACCAACGAAGAGTCCGACGCCCTCGAAATCTCCTTCCCCGTCAAACCCAGCGGCGTCCAAAAGACCGTCAACGCCTCAGGCTCCATCGCAGGCACCGGCGACAAATCCACCCCCATCGCGTTCCCCGCCAACACCGACCCCGCAGCCCACAACATCACCGTCACCGTCAGCCCCTCCATCGCGGGCTCCATCTTCGGCGCGCTCGACTACCTCAGCACCTTCCCCTACGGCTGCACCGAGCAGACCATGTCCAGCTTCCTGCCCAACATCCTCATCGCCGACGCCGCCAAAAAACTCCCCATCCCCAGGCCCAACCAGGCCACGCTCGACGCCAAAATTCAAGCAGGTTTCGACCGCCTCGCCGACTACCAGCACGCCGACGGCGGATGGGGCTGGTGGAAGGAGGACAACTCCCAGATCTTCATGACCGCCTACGTCGTCAGCGGCTACGGCCAGGCCAAAAAAGCCGGCTACGACAAGGCCGGTGAAAGCCTGCGCCGCGGCATCCAGTTCCTCGAGAACACCCTCAAGGCGCACCCCCGCATGCTCCCCGAGCTCCGCGCCTATACCGTCTACGCGCTCGCCGAAGCCGGCACCGGCGACCACAAGCTCCTCGCGAACGAGATCGACACCCTCTACAACCGCCGCACCGACCTCAGCGCCCAGGGCCTCGCCTTCTCCGGCCTCGCCATGCTCGAAGTCAACGACAGGCGCGCCCAGGAAATAGCAACCATCCTCGTTACAAAAGCAGTCAAGGAAGGCGACCGCGTGAGCTGGCCCTCGGCCCGCCAACCCCTCCTCGACATCGCGGCCGACTCCAGCGCCGAAGCCACGGGCTACGCATTGAAGTTCCTCGTACACGCCCAGCCCAACAGCCCCCTGCTCACCGGTGCCGCCCAATGGCTCGTCGCCAACCGCAGCGAGGGCTCCTACTGGGTCTCCACCGAGCAGACCGCCTCTGTCCTCTTCGGTCTCACCGACTACCTCGCCGCTACCCACGAACTAAGCGGCGACGCCGACCTCGAAGTCTTCCTCAACGGAACCTCCGCCGCCAAAAAGCACTTCACCCAGTCCGACATCCTCGCCGGCTCCGTCCTCACCGTCACCCTCGACCCCGGCAAACTCGCTCCGCAAGCGAACACCGTGAAGATCGTCGCCCACACCTCCGGCCGCGCCTACTACAGCACCGTCGGCACGTACTTCTCCACCGACAAGAGCTCCTACCAGCAGGGCACCATGAGTCTCAACATCGCCCGCGACTACTTCAAGCTCGTCCCCACGACCACCAAGGACAACACCATCGTCTACAACCTCCAGCCTCTGAACGGTCCCGTCCAGCAAGGCGACGTCCTCGCCGTCCACCTCGGCATCACCGGCTCACCCCAGAAATACCTCCTCATCGAAGACCCCATCCCCGCTGGCACCGAGTTCATCCCCAGCGAGTCCACCTACAACATCGTCCAGCGCCCCAGCGACTGGGGCTACTGGTACACCCGCCGCGAGTTCCACGACGACCGCGCCGCCATCTTCGCCACCTCCTTCGAGAAGCGGCAGGAGTCCTTCTACCTCCTCAAAGTCATCAACCCGGGCAGCTTCGAGATCAGCCCAGCCTCCGTCGCGCCCATGTACCAGCCCGGCATCCAGGCCACCACCGACGAGCTCCATCTCGACGTCAAGGAGGTGCAGTAATGCTCGCCCGCCTCAACGCCAGGACCCTCCTCCTCGCCGCAGCCGGAAGCATCGCCGTCGCCGTCGCGATCGCCCTCTGGCTTCAAATCCCCGACTCTCACACCTGGGAGTTCGCACTCTCCGTCCTCACCGGTATCGCGATCGTCCTCGCCACCCTCTGGCTCAAAGCCACCATTCTGCGCCGCATCCGCATCGGCCAGGCCGCCACACCGAAGTCCATGGCCATCCTCGTCCCCTGGATCGCCGTCTTCTGGATCCTCGTCCATCTCATCCAGCTCCTCACCATCCACGTTGTGGAGCGAGCCGGCTTCTGGAACTCCCGTCTCTCCGCCCGCCAGCGCACCCTCTTCACCGAGCCCCGCCTCGAATCCTGGCAGAACGACGCCATCAGCACCCTCCTCTGGTTCGTCCTCCCCGGCCTGCTCCTCCCCCTCATCATCGAGACCGTCTCCAGCGGCACCCTCAAGACCGCAGCCCGCGTGTACCGGCGCTGGCAGCTCTGGCTCACCGTCGGGGTCGCGACCACCCTCGGCGGTTGGCTCACGGGCAAGCTCACCACCTGGCACCCCTCCGAGACCGTCCACGGCGAACTCCTCAGCGCCATCGCCCGCCTCAGCCTCCTCTACGCGCTCCTCCTCGCCATAGCCCTCATCGCCCTAGCCATCATCTCCAACCAACTCGCCCGCTCCGCCACCAGGCAAGACTGAGCCACCAATCCGGGTGCCCCACATCTCGATCCTGAGATGTGGGAATGCCGCCACCGAACCTCCCCACAGAGTTGCTTCGCCCAACAGCCGTGCCGTAAACGCCAGCTTTTACAATCACGACTTAAGATTCCCGCAGCGAATCGTTTCGGCTTTTGTCGTTGCCTTCTACTCCCTACTCCCTGCCTTGAGGCACTCCACTCGTCAACCACCCCACCACCACCCCAACCCCATACCCCTTCACCAACCGCCGAACCATCGCCCCCGCTTCCCGATGCGCGACCTGCGCCTCCGCCAGCGATCCGGGCCGCTCCAGCTTCCCTTCGACATCCTTGACGAGCCCCACCTCCATAGACCCACCAGGCTCCGCCAAAGCCTCCACCAGCCCCTCCCGAAACCAAAGCGGCACCCCATCGGAAGCCCGCGCCTCCACCAGAACATGCAGCATCTCATGCAGCAAAAGCCCCGGCGCACGCACCCCCGCCGGCTGCATAAAGATCCGTTCCCCCCGCGTAGCCGCCAACGTCCAACCCGGCTCACCCGTCACCCCCCGAAACAGCGCCACGGTCGGAAACACCCTCACCACCGGATGCACCGCCTCCGACACCCGCACAAGCCCCCTTGCCCTCCGCCAGGCCTCATCCCCCTTCTTCACCATCTCCCCATCCGGAGCCGTCGAAACGAGCGTCCACCCCACTCCATCCCGCGTCTGCCACCCCGCATCCTGCGCAGTCACCCGCACCGCCGCCCCCGGAAAATAGAACCGCAGAATCGCCCCCGCATCCCTCCCCTCCCCTGCCATCACCCGGGCCCCCGCCTGGCTCAACCCAACCCCATGCCCATACCCTTTCCCCTCGAACACAGCCGACTGCCCCACCACCCGCACCGTATACAAATCGCTCCGCAGCCGGTTCCACCCTAGCTCCCGCCCCATCGCAAACCGAAACGCCGGCCCCGCCATCTCAAACCCGCCCACCCGAATCCGGCCCACCCTCCCCGACCCCGTCCTCCGCACCACCGCGATCTCGCGCACCGGCCCCACGACCGCAAACCCCTCCCGCACCAAAGCCTGCCGAAGCTCCTCCAATCCAATCTCCGCATGCCACTGCGAGGGAGCCCTCTCGCTCGCCGGATCCGCCTGCGACCGCAACCACACCTGCGCAACCCCACCCCACGCCACCGAGGAAGCCTCCGTCACCCCACCGCTGCTCTGCGTAAAGTACCCCGGAACCTGCCGTCCCCCGACCCACAACGTCTCCCCCGCCGTCTCCCTCACCGCATCCGCAATCGCCCCCGAAACCGCCCCCAGCCGAAGCACCTGCGTCTTCGTGGAATCCGTCAACTCACCCGGATGCGTCATCGCATAGCTCCGCACCACCACCGCCAGCGCCCGCAGCGAAGCCGGAGGCTCATCCGCCGCAGCCTCGCCGCTCAGCACCGCCGCGACATACCGTTCACTCGGCAGCGTCACCCTCACCCGCAACCCATCCCGCTCCGAGTCCACCCGCCAACTCCCCGCCGCCGAAGCCTTCCGCCGCGTATCCGTCTCCACCCGCACATCCCCCAGGACCACCACCCCCACCGCAGCCCCAGACTTCACCGTAACGGCTCTTCCCAGCGCCTGAAACGCACACCCCGGACAAGCCTTCCACGTCACCGCCCCGCTCAAAGGCGTAACCGTGACCGCCCCCACCCGATCCGTATCGAACATCCTCACCGTAAGGTCCCGAGCCGTCACATCCTGACCCCAGGCCCCAGCCGTAAACAACAAAACGAGCCACAAAACCGGGTGCCCCAAGTCTTGCCTCTGAGACCCGGGTTCCGATCGCGCCGTAAAACCCCTCATCGCCCCAAACCCTCCACCACCCGCCGACCCAACCCAGCCGCATCCGCCCCACTCCCTCGCGGCACATACACCACCACCACCGTCTTCCCCGACGCCACCCCCGCAAACCATCCATGCGTCCAGCTCTGCCCCGGATCCTTCACCGTTCCCGTCTTCCCCACCAACCCCGGCATCCGGGCGTTATCCGCCATCCCAAACTGCACACTATCCTCAAGCCCCCCCATCACCACGGGAGTCGCCCTCGATGCCAGAATCCGGTAGGCCTGCGCCATCTGCAAGGGAGTCACCCTCGACCCCACCACCCCCAGCGCCGTCAAAACCCGACCCTCCGGACTCCCGTCACTCTCCGCCGAAGGCAGCCCAAAACGAACCAGCCCCATACGCAACTCGAAATCCGACATCCGCTCCGCCAGCCGCGCAAAATACGTGTTGCACGAATAAGCCAGCGCCGCACGCCCGTCGAACACGGTCACGTCCCGCGGATGCGTACACGCCAGATTCCTCCCACCCACCGCCAGATTCCCCCGGCACTCGACCGTGGTTCCCGGCTGCACCAGCCGGGCGTCCAGTCCCAGGTACAAAATGAACGGCTTCAACGTAGACCCCGGCAGCGCCGCCGCCTCTGGCCCAGTCTTCGCCAGAAGCCTGCCCGTCCTCACATCCATCAGCACCGCCGACGCTCCGGTCCCACGCAACGCCTCATCCAGCACGGCCTTCTGCCCCGCCGCCACGCCCGTCGATACCAACACCGCAACCGCCGCGCAAAAAAGTCGCCTCAGCATCTTCGTCACCTGTCGTTCATCTTATGGAGGTTCCCCCAGTCGAAACATCCCTTTTCGACGGGATAGGAATAGACTGATTCCATGCATATGTCGGCCAGTACGGGGAAAAACGACCGCAGGCTACGCTTTGTGCTGAAGCTCTCCATGGCGCTCACCACCGCCTACATCGCCGGAACGTTCCTCTTCGGCCTCCGCGCCCACTCCCTCGCGCTCATCTCCGAAGCCGGCCACAACGTCTCCGACCTCCTCGCCATCCTGCTCTCGTTCCTCGCCGTCTTCCTCCAGTCACGCCCCGCCAACGATCGCAAGACCTTCGGCTACCAGCGCGCCGGCGTCCTCGCCGCCTTCGTCAACGCCCTCACCCTCATCGTCCTCTCCGGCTGGATCGCCATCGCCGCCATCGGACGCCTGCACTCTCCCGTCCCCGTCCAGCCCAACGTCATGATGATCGTTGCCACCTTCGGCGTCCTCATGAACGGAGCCGTCGCCGCTCTCCTCTGGCGCTTCTCCCGCGACGTCAACATCCGTTCCGTCTTCCTCCACATGCTCGGCGACACCCTCTCCACCGCCGCCGTCATCGCCGGAGGCGCTGGCATCCTCTTCACCGGCCTCACCTGGATCGACCCCGTCCTCTCCCTCATCATCGCCGGCCTCATCCTCTGGTCCAGCGCCGGCATCGTCCGCGAGACCTTCAACATCCTCCTCGAGGGCACCCCCAAGGGCCTCCAGGTCCCCGAGATCCGCGCCGCGATCCAGAAGATCCCCGGCGTCCTCGGTGTCCACGACCTCCACGTCTGGAGCCTCACCACCGACTCCCACGCTCTCGCCAGCCACATCACCATCGGCGACCGCCCCCTCGCCGAGTCCCGCGCGATCCTCAAGGAAGTCAACCACGCCCTGGAGCATCGCTTCCAGATCCACCACACCACCATCCAGTTCGAAGCCACCGACTGCTCCAAGGCCGAGGGCTGCTGCAACCCGCCCCGCCCCGTCGAAGAGCACGCCTGCTCCCACGACCACGCGCACTAAAAGCATTGACAACAACGCTCGAAGTGCATCAAGTAATAGCAGAATGTGTGGAAGATGCTTCCACAATTGCCGATGCAGTAAAAAGCCCCTCCGTGGCAGGAACCACTCGTGGGCTGTTGCAAACGCTAGTTGATGTTGTGCAGCCAGAGGAAAGCTTTGAACAGCAGGAAGAGCAGAATCTCTCCCGGCAGCTCAAACAGCAGCTTCACCCATTTGACTCGTACAAGTCTCATGGGCGTTACCTCCTCAAAGGATCGCCTCGGGGCCCTAACCCCGAGGCGTTTCGCTTGTTAGGGCGAAACTTGTACATCCCTCCGGAGTGCCCTTTGAGCGTTCCTGCCTTTGAGTCAGCGCCTCAGTATGTCATCTCGATGTCATCTCGTTTCCATTCCGCGCTATACCAAATTGACGCCGGGTTTGAGGGCCAAAGGCCCGTCTCATCACAGCCTGGGGCAACGCCCCAAGGTAAAACGGCCAAAGCCGGCAAAGGGCTGAAAGCCCGCCCCAATACAGCCGCCAACTCCAGCTGCTCCCGAGTCACCGTATACGTCCTGCGAAGTGAAAGAACCCCCGTATTTTTTCTCGAAGCGCCGCTCTCTAGAACAGGGACCGCCACGAAGCCGGGTGCTCAACCCAGAAAAAAGGCCCGCGCCGCAAACAACAGGCGCAGGCCATCTTCGCTGTCGGAGCTACCGTATCAGTTGCGCCACAATCCCATCCGCCAACTCGACTTCCTCCCGCGAAACCGTATGCGGCCGCCCCGGATACCGCTTCGTCACCACCTCGGCCCCCATCCCCTCGAGGATCGCCGCCGAAGTCTCCACCCGCGTCCACGGCACATGCGGATCCGGGTCTCCCGAAAGCATCAGCACCGGAGTCCCCGCCAAACCCGCCGCTCGTGACCCCGCAGCGACCTCGGCATCCGTCCCGATCAGCCCGCCCGTCAGCGCAATCAGCCCGCCATACCGCGCCGGATACCGCGCCACGAACTCCGTCGAGAGACATGCGCCCTGCGAGAACCCGCACAGCACAATCTTCTCCGTAGGAATCCCAGCCGCAATCACCTCATCCGCAATCGCCTTCACCTTCGCCAAAGCCGACGAAAGCCACGGCTCGTTCTGCGCCTGTGGGGCCAGAAACGAAGTCGGATACCACGTCCGGCCGGCCGCCTGCGGGGCCAGGTAAGCCAGCCCCGGATGCGACATCTCCCGGCTCAGCCCCAGAATGTCCTCAGCCGAAGCCCCGCGCCCATGCAGCAGAATCACCACCCCGCGCGCCTCGGCGAGCGGCTCGCCGAGGTGCAGCACCGGTTGGTCCTTATGCGGATCGAGAGCACTCACTGAGCACCGCCCTTCTTCAGCTCGATCACCGGCAGATTCTTCTCCACCTGCGCCCTCTTCGGCTCCAGCCACGGCGGCAGCTTCAGACCCTCGCCCAGCGACTCCACCGGCTCATCCAGTGCAAAACCCGGAGGATCCGTCGCAATCTCGAACAGCACGCCACCCGGCTCACGGAAGTAAATCGAGTGGAAGTACGTACGATCCTGCACCGGCGTCACCGCCAGCCCCTCGTTCGTCAGCAGCTCTTTCCACGCAAGCTGCGCCGCATCGTCCGTCGTGCGGAACGCAATGTGATGCACCGAACCCGCGCCCATCCGCCCATACGACGGATTCTTCGGCACCACCAAATCGATATGGTTGCCCAGAGCAGCGCCCGGAGCCGAAAACCTCGTCCTGTTCCCCTCCACCGCAACCTGAGGGAAGCCCATCGTCGTCAGCACCTGCGCGGTGCGCCCGGCATCCGCCAGCGCCAGCGTCACCCCGAAGAAGCCGCGAATCGCATGCTCCGCCGGAATATCCGCAAAGCGCGAAGGCTGCACCGGTGCCGCATCGGCATGGGCCACAATCTCCAGCCGCATCCCATCCGGATCGGCGAACGAAAGCACCTGCTCGTCAAACCTCTGCCCCGTCCGCTCCGCCGGAACGCCGTGCGCCAAAAGGTGCTTCTCCCAAAACTCCAACGAACCCGCAGGCACGCTGAAGGCAGTGGCCGTGGTCTCTCCAACACCATGCGATCCACGCGTGGCACCCGGCCACGGGAAGAAGGTCAGGATGGTGCCGGGCGATCCGGCATCGTCCCCGAAGTAGAAGTGGAAGCTTCCCGGGTCATCGAAGTTGATGGTGCGCTTGACGAAGCGAAGCCCCAGAACCTGCGTATAAAAATCGAGGTTGCGCTGCGGGTTGGAGGCGATGGCTGTGACGTGATGAAGACCAACGATCGGTGTAGGCATGGACGTACTTCTTTCTGTGGGCGGGGCGATCGATCCGCGAGCCGCATCCGAATGATCTGATGTCATCCGCCTCATTTTGATTCTTCCGGCCGTACAGTCTCATAAAACGACATCATCCGGAATGCCCATCTCGCAGCATCGGTTCTGCTCATCCCTCGACGAAACTGTGTCCCCTCGACAAGCGCTTGCATGGGATCGCAGTCGAACTGGGGATTGCCTGGCACCCGGAAGTTGATCCCGACTCCCTGATCCACCTGGTGTCTGAAACATGGCCACAAAACCCATACATTTCACCAGGTTTTCCATGCAAAACACCATACGTTCGCGACCGAAAAGTTTCTGGTGAATCCTTGGGAAATACGTGTGGTCTACCGGTAAGCCGTTTAGAAAACCATCTTTACGGAGAGTGCACCAAAAATGGTGCAAGATAGCGGCAAAGTGGTCTAACCAAATGCAAAATGCCCCGGGCCATTGGCCCGGGGCATCGCGTCTTCCGCTACTGTTTGGGGAGGGTCTTCAGACGGTCCGCAAGCAGCTTTTCGAGGTCTTCGAGAGCCTTCGAGAAGCCCTCGATGCCTTCCTTCAGTTTGTCGTGCGCCATCTTGTCCGCCGCGTGCATCTCTTCGAACTTGGCCTTGTCGATCGTCAGCTTCTCAATCGCAAGGGTCTTCGAGTAGGCCGGGTCCAGCTTCTTCGTCAGTTCGCCTTCCTTCGCATCCAACTCGCCCAGCAGCTTCGGAGCGATCGTCAACAGATCGCAACCCGCCAGCTCCTCGATCTCGCCGATGTTGCGGAAGCTCGCGCCCATCACCACGGTCTTGTAGTCGAACTTCTTGTAATAGTGGTAGATCGTCGTCACCGACTGCACGCCCGGGTCGTCCGCGCCCACGTAGTCCTTGCCCGTGTCTTTCTTGTACCAATCCAGGATGCGGCCCACGAACGGCGAGATCAGCGTTACCTTCGCCTCGGCGCAGGCGATCGCCTGGTGCAGACCGAACAGAAGCGTCAGGTTGCAGTGAATGCCTTCCTTCTCCAGAATCTCGGCGGCCTTGATGCCCTCCCAGGTGCTGGCGATCTTCACCAGCACGCGCGACCGCGGAATCCCCGCCTTGTCGTACTGCGCGATGATGTCCCTGGCCTGCTCCAGCGTCTTCTCGGTATCGTACGAAAGGCGCGCATCCACCTCGGTCGAAACCCGGCCCGGAACGATGTCCAGAATCTTGCGGCCGAAGGCCACGGCCAGCGTCTTGAACGCCAGTGCCGCTACCGTCTCATCGCTCGCGCCCTCGCCCGCTTCCTTGCGAGCGGTCTGCAGGCAGTCGTCGACGATCTGCGCGTACGCAGGCATGGTCGCGGCGGCTGCGATCAGCGAGGGGTTGGTCGTGGAATCCGTCGGCTTGAACTTCACAATCGAATTGATGTCGCCGGAGTCGGCGACCACGGTGGTCATGGTGCGAAGTTGTTCAAGGAGTGTTGCCATGGTGGTAAGACCTTTCGTTCGCGAATTTCGTCGCCTTTAGATTAGCAGGATTCCACATCCCCACTTGCTATGGGATGTCTTCGATGGCCTCGCTGGTTCGGCTTTCGTTTCCGCTGCGGTCCAGCGCCGTAACGCGGTAGCGGTAACGATGATGGGGCAGCACAGCGGTGTCGCGGAAGGCCGGTTCGGTGAGCGGTTCGGGCGTCAGCAGGCGCGGGGTGGAGAAAGGATCGGCAAGATCGACGCGGTAGACGCGATAGCCGGCGAGATCCGACTCCGTGTTCGCCTCCCAGGAAAGATCGAGCGTGGCCTTGCCGTTCAGCGATCCCGGCACCGACTCCAAACCACGGGGCGGTGCCGGCGGGAACGTATCGCGGAGCGCCACGGAGATCGTGCTGGTCGGCTCGCTGCGCAGTTGCAGTGCCCGCCCCCCAAGCTCCACATTCGAAATGCGTTGCGCCGTATATGTATACGTCAGGCCGGTCACCGGAGCCGTATCGAGCATCCCGTTGGCCGGCGTCGCGGGACGTAACAACACAGGTGCCGCCGGGTCGGTCTTCTTGCCGACGGGAATGTCCCCTTGCTTTTTCTCCTTCGGAGCGGCAGCCTGCGGCTGGACCAGCGTCCTGGTGACCTCCACGGCAGCCTCGGGAGGGGTCGGCCCCCACTCCAGCACTACCCCCGGGCGTGTCTGCGTGGCATGAAAGGCTGCCACGACCGGTTCCGCCGGACCCGACGGCGCGAAGACCGGTGCGGTTGGCGCGGCGGAGCGCCCGGACGGGTTCAGCAGACGAATTCTGTAGGCGATCGCCAGCCTGGGCCCCGCCAGCAGCGAGGCGGGCAACTTGTCCTCAGCCGTCGAGGCACCGGCGTGTCCCGGCAGATGCAGTACGGCCGTGCAAGGAACAGGAACCGGCCTGGGCGGCTTGACCCGAGGCGGTGGAAGCACCGGATCGCGGCAGATTTCGACCGTCACGGGAAAGCCGATATCCACTCCATCGGTCGTGCGTGTGGGTGGGCTCCAAGAAATTTTGACCCGGTCACCAATCCGTAGTGCGCTCAGGTCCGTAGCTTTGTCAGGAAGATTGAGTGACGGGGGACGCGGATTCCCCGGGCTGGCGCATCCAATGCAGAGAAGGCCGACCGCAACTCCGGCGGCAAGAACGGCCGGGAAACGCAACTTTAGCATCGAATTCGGGTGAAGCATCACAGACAAAGCCTAGCACCGAGCGTGCAACGGACTGGCAGAGGATACGAGGAGCTCGTCAAGGCCCCGTAAAAAAAGAATTCGAAGATCAGGCATCTATTGATGTCACTTCAACATCTGTTTACAGTATAAAGAGCTGAGGACAACCTTATGTCGACTCAAACCACACTTCCAGATCAGCAAATGGAGACCATCCCGGCAACTCCGGATGAAAGCCAGGCTGAAACGATTGAAGTTCAGACCGAGGCCCCCCTCGGTCATCAACAGGTTGACCCCACTGCAGCCGAGGCTTTTATCACCGAGAAGCGAATCGGTGAGCGGATCAAGCATCTCCGTTTGAAGAAGTCGATGGGTCTGGTCGAACTTGGCCGTCACACCGGACTCTCGGCAAGTTTCCTGTCTCAACTCGAGACCGGGCGCGTCGTGCCCACGCTGCGCAACCTCGCCCGCATCGCCATGGTCTTCTCGAAGGACCTTAATTACTTCTTCGAGCCGGAGCCGCAGACGCTGTTCCGCGTTCACCGCGGCAAGGATCGTGTCCGTCTTCCGCAGTCGGGCGTGGACGATCCGGCGTACTACTTCGAGAGCCTGGGTTACATGGTTCCCGAACGTCATCTCGATCCGTACTTCGCCGAGTTTCTGCCCAAGAAGGCAGGCCGCGAGGTGAGGGCTCACCAACACACCGGCTGTGAGTTCCTCTATCTGCTGGGTGGGCAGCTCGATGTGCGTCATGGAGACGCGGTCTACCATGTAGAGCCGGGCGACGCGATCTACTTCGACGCCAATACGATCCACAGCTACAACTGCGCCAGCGCGGAGTCGGCAACGGCCCTGATCGTGACGATGCAGCAGCCGGGATCCGGACGCCAGACGTCCGGGATGGTGCGCCGCAATCCGGACCTCACGTCCAAGAAATCGACGGATCATGGCGAGCCCGGCGTGAAGCCCAAGCGCATCGGCCTCGCTCCCAACCCACTGAGTGGTCGTCCCCAGTAAAGAGGTCCAACCTCTAGCCTGAAAAGTGGTCTGAAAGTGCACCGGTTTCCGGTGCACTTTTTTCTTTGCCCGTATCCTGGTGTTCTGAAGGACTTACACGCCTTCGATGCAAAAAAACCAACGTTTCACCAGAAACGTTCTTGTCTCGAAAACGTGGTGAAATGCATGGATTTCATGGCAAAAACGTGGTGAAAAGCGTGTAGAAAACGGTCCGATCAGCCGGGCTAGGGTTTGAAATGCAGATAGCCCCAGTGGGTGGGGATGTGCATGTTGATCAGGCCTTGCGGGGTCCAGACCCAGTTGTCTTCCTTCGGCTGTCCGGGGGTCCACTCGACACGGCTGAAGTTGACGCGCCAGGTGTCGCCGGTTTTGGGTGCGGGGACCGGGAGGCGGCTGGCGTAGGCGGTCCAGGGGATCGCGATCTCGACGGTCCAGCCCTTGTCTCGATCGGAGGGATCGTTCAGGGTGCCCTGCACGGATACGGCGGTCTTGAGACCGGGGATATCCCATGAGTTATCGGCCTTGCCGTGTTCGCGGTAGGGCTTGTTCAGGAAGAGATCCCATGAGGTGTTGAGGGCGTTGATCTCGAACTCGAAGTAGCCGGGGTCGGTGTCGAGGGGCTTGAGGAAGAGCTCGAAGTCGTTGTCGCGGAAGATGACGGAGTCGTGCTCGGTGAGCTTGGCGTGGACGTTCGGCTCTTCAAGTTCGGCGGCGATGTAGAGGTATTGATCGTCCCAGAGCATCTTGGCGCGGGTGCGGAACTTAGGCGTGGGGAGTTCCTTGCCCTGGATGTCCATGAAGTCCGTGGTCCAGGGAGCGGCGGTCCAGGCTGCATCGTCGAGTTTGCCGTCGATGTGGACCGGGCTCGTGGCGCGGGGGCAGTCGTAGGCCTTGGGGGCGGGCAGATTGGCTTCGGTGGGGAGCTGGAGGGCGAGGAAGAGAAGCGGCAGAATCAGCATGTGGGCTTCCTACTTTTCGGATTGGTTTCCGTGGTCACGACAGACGGGGTATAGCGTGTGGGCTGCTTCCAAAGATAGCGGAAGAGGGCGTCGAATTCGCGCTCGCGGGATGCCGGGTGGTTGACGCGGTGTCCCTGGCCGAGGGGTTCGATGAGGGCGTGGACTTCGTGGAAGCGGTCGGGGATGAGCACCGGGCTGGGGCTGAAGTAGCGGAAGTTGTCGCTGACGAGGATGCGTCCGTTGTTGCAGGATCCGGCGCGTCCGAGGTCGCGGCCATAGGAGATGGGATCGGCGTGGACTTCCGTATGCCCGCGGTGCGTGAAGGAACCGTCGTCGCGATTGAGCTGGTAGATGCAATCGGGGCGTGAACGGTAGGGGCTGCGCGGGGCATAGTACACGTGGGCGTCCAGTGCGCCGGAGACGATGGCGGCATAGATGACGGCGTGAAGCGGGTACTTTCTGGACTGGGCAAGGGACTGGCTGGTGACGCCGAGGATGCGGTCGCCCGCTACGGCGGTGCGGCGGATGGCGGGTTTGCAGAGGGCGAGGGTGAGAAAGGGGTGGGAGCCGGCGCGGGGTTTGGGAGCGCAGGGGGCGGTGCCGTCGTTGTAGGAGAGTTTGTAGAGATAGGTCTTCATGGGTTTGGTTGAGCTGGATTCGAAACTGAGGCGGCGGAGGGTATGACCGCAGTACCCGACCCTCTCTCGACGGCTGTGCGGTCGAGATGAGGATGGGTATCCATCGATGGCTTCTTCTTTAGGTCGTGTGGTCGACGACGATCTTCCAGCCGGCATCGGTCTTTTCGAAGACGAGGGAGAAGATGCCGTCGGCTGGGCCTCCGGCCTTCTTGGAGCGGTCGAGGTGATAGTGGCCGAGCACGACGGCGAACTTTTCATCCAGCGGATGAACCTCCAACTCCGAGAAGCCGAGCGTGCCCATCGCCTCCTTGTTGGGATAGTTCTTCTTGTACTCGAGCACCATCTGGTCGTAGCCACGCGAGATGTGCGAACCGATGAAGAGCGTGTCCGGCGAGTTTTTGTAGCCGGAGGCGAAGGCGTCGATGTTGCCGTCGTTCCAGGCTCGCTCCTGCGCCAGAAGAACCTTGATGACGCCAAGCTCCTGGGGGGTTGCGACCTTCAACTGAGCGGGGGCATGCGCGGAGGTGGCCAGGAGAGCGATGACGAGGACAGAGAGCAGGCGGCGCATGGGGTATCTCCTTGGAGGGAAGAGGGCGAAAGAAGGTTCAACGACGCATCGGCTTTCCGAAATCCTATACTGATATGCATGAACGCCGATACGGATATCGCCACAACGCACGTTGTGCATGCGGTCTGCTCGCTGGACTGCCCTGACTCCTGTGGCGTGCTCGTCACGATCGACACGGCCTCGGGCCGCGCCACCAAGGTACAGGGCGATCCCACGCACCCGGTGACGCGCGGTTTTCTGTGCGGCAAGGTGGCGAAGATGCTTGACCGTGTCTATGCACCGGACCGGTTGCTGTATCCCATGCGGCGCAAGGCCGGGGTGCCGAAGGGGAAGCTCGCCCATGGGCGGGAGGCCGAGGCCTTCGAGCGGATCACGTGGGATGAGGCGATCGAAGAGATCAGTGTGCGACTGGAGGGCATTGCGCGGGAGCATGGACCGGAGTCGGTGCTGCCTTACAGCTATGCCGGGACGATCGGACAGTTGGGCTATGGTTCGATGGACCGCCGCTTCTTTCATCGGATGGGAGCGTCGCAACTGGACCGCACGATCTGCTCCTCGGCGGGTGGCGCGGCGTTGACGAGCGTGTATGGGATTCGGCTGGGGACAAAGCCGCAGGACTATGCGAAGGCCGGGATGATCCTCGCGTGGGGCGCGAACATCCATGGCAACAATATTCATCTTTGGCCGTTCATTGAAGAGGCTCGGCGGAACGGGGCGAAGCTGGTGGTGATCGATCCGTACCGGACGCGTACGGCTGCGCTGGCGGATGAGCATCTTGCGATCCGGCCGGGCACCGACACGCTGCTGGCGCTGGGGATGATGCATGTGATCTTCCGCGAGGGGCTGGAGGATAAGGCTTATCTGGAGGCATGCGTGCGGCCCGGGGATGCGGAGGCGCTGCGAACGCATGCGTTGCAGGCGGAGCATGCTCCGGAGGCGGTTGCTGCGGTCACGGGGATTGCTGGGGAGAAGATCGAGGAGCTGGCGCGGGCGTATGCGACGACCTTTGCGACGAGCGGGAAGGGTGCAGCGATCCGGCTGAACTACGGCGTGCAACGGAGCGAAAACGGAGGCACGGCGGCGCGGGCGGTTGCGATGCTGCCGCTTGTGATCGGGAGCTGGCAGCACGAAGGCGGAGGTTTGACGCTTTCGACGAGTGGGAGCTTTCCGTTCAACACCACGGCGACGCAGATGCCGGAGCTGATGCTGCAGAGTCCGCTGGGGCGGGCGTCGCGGGTGGTGAATATGAGCGAGCTGGGGCAGGCGCTTACCACCTTGAGCGATCCTCCGGTGAAGGCGATGTTTGTGTACAACTCAAACCCGGCGGTGGTGGCTCCGAACCAGAATGCGGTGCTGAAGGGGATGGCGCGGGAGGACCTGTTTACGGTGGTCCATGAGCAGTTTTTTACGGATACCGCAGACTATGCGGACTACCTGCTGCCGGCGCCGACGTTTCTCGAGACGAAGGATGTGCAGGGGAGTTATGGGCATCTGTTGGCGCAGGTCTCGCAGAGGGCGATCGAGCCGCGGGGCGAGGTGCGGAACAATGTCCGGCTGTTTGGGGAGCTGGGGAAGAGGATGTTTGGGGATGCGTGCTTCGACGATCGCGAGGACGAGCTGATCGACCAGGCTCTGACAACGGATCACCCGTTCTTTGCCGGGATTACGCGGGAGCGGCTGGAGCGCGAGGGGCATGCGGCACTGGTGCTTCCGGGGCCGCTGCCCTTCAGCACAGCCGACTGGTTCAAGACGGCCAGCGGACGGGCGGAGTTGAAGCCTTTGCCGATGTTCGTGGCGGCGGTCGAGTCGCGGAATGCTCCGGCGGCGCGGGCGTATCCTCTGGAGTTTCTGCCGCGCAAGGCCGACAACTACATGAACTCGACGTTCGTGAACCATCCGGGGCACCAGAGGCTGGAGGCGAAGAACGCGGGCGTGCTGGAGATGCATCCTACCGATGCCGCGCCGCGCGGGATCGCCAGCGGGGATACGGTGGAGATCTTCAATGCGCGGGGAAGTATCGCGCTGAAGGCGGTCGTGAATGAACAGGTGGGCGAGGGCGTGGTGGCCGCGCGTCTGGGGTGGAATAAGCTTTCCGCGGGCTCGGCGGGTTTGAACGCGCTGACCTCGGAGACGCTGACGGATATCGGGGGCGGGGCGACGTTCTATTCGACGCTCGTCGAGGTGAGGCGAGCGGTTTCGACGGGCGACGAGCGTCCGTTGCACCAGTGAAGGTGCAACTATTACCTTCCGAGGCCCCTCATGATGAAAAACCGGCGCTGCCGAGTGCGGATTTCCTGCCCGGCACGTCTAAAAACCACCGCCGGGCGAATGCCACGAGGAACGAGCTGGACCAAAGTGTTTTGGTCGTGATTTTGGTCTGGACTCGCTAACCGCGGGGCACTCACCTATAATCAGGGTTTGCCGAAGGAACCTGCCGGGCGCGATCTTGAGAGCAGTGAGGGTGTGCGTATTTTTACCGTAAAGCGAGAGAGCGGAAGCTCCCTGAATCATCAAACCACCACGCCTGTGCGCCCGCGCCTCTGCCGCTTCCGCCACGCAAGTGCCTTCGCCGTGCTCGCAATCTGCACGGGGTCGGCGTCGTTTCTTACCGTATCCGCAGAGGCCCAGGCGGCCGCGCCCGGCTCTCCGCAGGCGCTGTGCCAGCCGCAGGTCATCGGAAATCGCCGTATTCCCAAGGAGTCCGTGCTGGCACGGCTCTTCTCGCACCAGGGCGACTTGTATGATGCGGCGCTTGTCGAGCGCGACTTCAACTCGTTGTGGAACACGGGCTATTTCGACGACATTCACATTGAGCGGGCCGATACACCGGCCTGCGTGCAGTTGATCGTCGTGGTCCGGGAAAAGCCGACCATCCGCGAGATCAACTACAAGGGCGTCAACGCGGTTTCGCAGTCGGACATCCTGGATCGGTTCAAGAAGGCCAAGGTGCCGCTCACGGTCGAGAGCCAGTACGACCCGACCAAGATCAAGCGTGCGGAAGTGGTTCTTGCCGAGCTGCTGGGTGAGCACGGACACCAGTTCGCGGTCATCAAGACCGAAGTAAAGAATATTCCTCCCGCTGCGGTTGCCATCACCTTCAATGTGAAGGAAGGCCCGACGGTCAAGGTTGGCAAGATCGAGTTCACCGGCAACGAAAATCTCTCGGACCGCACGCTGCGCGCCGCGATGAAGAACCTGAAGCCGATCGGCATTCCGCACTCGATCATCCTTGAGAATCTGTTCGCCAAGACGTTCGACGCTTCGAAGCTGGACGAGGACACGGAGCGTGTCCGTCAGGCGTATCGCGAGCGCGGTTACTTCAAGGTGATTCCGAGCGAGGCACAGTCCAAGGTGCGCGATGCGGGTGGTTTGAATCCGTTCACGCTGCGTCCCTCGACGGGCAAGCGCGCGGACATCCTCATCCCGATCGAAGAGGGTGCGCGTTACAAGCTTGGCGGCATTAACTTTACGGGAAACAAGGCTGTCACGAATCTGAAGGTCCTTCGCGCGCAGTTCGCGCAGAAGGATGGCGAGTACTTCAACGCCACCAAGTTCGGCGAAGGCATCAAGGCATTGCAGAAGGCATACGGACAGCTTGGCTATATCAACTTCGTCGGCCAGCCTGTACCGCGCTTTGACGAAGCCAAGAAGCTGATTTATCTGGACATCGATATCGACGAGGGCAAGCCCTTCTACGTATCGCGCATCGAGTTCACGGGCAACACGATTACCCGCGACAAGGTCATCCGCCGCGAACTGCTGCTTGAAGAAGGCCAGATCTACAACAGCCAGCTTTGGGACCTTTCGATTCTGCGTTTGAACCAGTTGAACTACTTTGAAGCGCTGAAGGCCGATCAGGACTCCGAGTCGCGCCAGAACGCGGACGAGGGCACGGTCGACCTGCTGCTGAAGCTGAAGGAGAAGGGCAAGAACTCCATCGGTTTGAACGGCGGTATCAGCGGTAACTCGGGTACGTTCATCGGACTCAACTACGAGACGAACAACTTCCTGGGACTGGGCGAGACGCTTTCGGTTCAGGCCAATGTCGGCGATCTCTCTCGCAACCTGAGCCTGGGCTTCACCGAGCCTTACCTGCGTAACAAGCCGATCTCGCTGGGCGTACAGGTGTTCACCAGCAAGTACGACTACAACCCGGCGAAGAGCTACGGTATCTCGAACAGCGCTTCGGCCAACCTGACCGCGGCCCAGACCTCGCAGTTGACGAACTACAACACGTCGACGACGGGTCTTACGGTTTCGCTGTCGGAGCCTCTGCGTCATCTCTTCGCGCTGAAGGGCGTTACCCGCGTGGGCGTTTCGTTCGCCCTGTCGCGTTCGTCGATCTCGACCTTCAACGACAACACACGCAACGTGTTCCAGTCGCTTGCCTTCCGTTCGGGTGTCGCGGGACAGAACCAGTTGAGCGGCATTATCACCTCGGTGATCTCGCCCAGCTTTACGTTCTCCTCGCTGGATCGTGGCGTAGGCCCGCACAACGGCAAGGACTTCAACGCGACCTTCCAGATCGCCGGCGCGGGCGGCAACGTCAAGTACATCCGCCCGGTTGTCAGCTATCGCCAGTTCTTCCCGATGAAGGGTCTGCGCGTGAGCCGCGAGGGACATAACGTTCTCGGCTACCGCCTGCAGTTCGCCCACATTGAAGGCTTCGGCGGCGAAGTCGCTCCGCCGGCCGATCGTATCTACACCGGTGGCGAAGCGGACGTTCGCGGCTTCGACGTGCGTTCGTCCTCGCCGTACACCTTCATTCCGAACAAGGTCGAGTTCAACCTGACCAACCCGGATGGAACGCTGGTCCCGCGCGACCCGACGAACCCGACGCTGGGCAATGTGCAGATTCCCCTGCCCATCTACCGCCTGGTCTCGATCGGTGGCGACACGAGCTTTACCGCCAACGTCGAGTACCGCATCCCGATCGCGAATCAGGTCACCTTCGCCTTCTTCAACGACTTCGGCATGACGATGGATCTGCTGCCTGGCCAGTTGCGCCAGAACGCAGCCGGTCTGTCGACGATCTCGAGCCCGCTGTATGGCTGCCCGACGTTTGTCAACGGCGCCTGCTTCGGCGGCAAGAAGGTGGAGTTCCCGCTCCAACTGAACAACGTGCCGTTCACGAACTACGTGCCGCGCATGTCGACGGGTGCCGAGCTTCAGGTGATCCTGCCGATCGTCAATGCTCCGTTCCGCCTCTACTACGCGTACAACGCGCTTCGCCTGTATCGCGATGTGCCGCAGCAACTGGCAGTGGACGACGCGACCTTCCGCAGCTTCTTCCCGAACTCGGGTGCGGGCTTGTTCTCCTACCAACAGGCGCTCCAGTACTACGGAGCCAACTACACCCTGCGCGAGCCGAGAAAGACCTTCCGCCTCTCGGTCAGCACTACCTTCTAACCGGAGCGTTGCAGTAAAAAGGCCACCCAATCGGGTGGCCTTTTTGCTGCGTGTGTCCTGCCGGACGGGCCCGCTGCGCGCGGGTCACTGGGTGACATGTATACCTGTGTTGCCGACTCAAGATGTTCTGGGCCTCGCGTTGCTCGGCGGGAAACTCTATTGACCGCCGCCCGCGCAGGGCCCCGTCCGGCAGGCCTCATGCACCGTTGTGGTGCGCGGATCATCTAAACCGCAGGACTATACTGAAAGATGCTTATGAAGAACGAAAATACCATGAATCATCCGCTCGATCTTGCGCAGGGCCGCACGATCCGCTCGACGACCGTGCTCTGCGTGCGGCGTGGGGACTCCGTCGTGATGGCCGCAGACGGCCAGGTTACGCTCGGCACGACCGTCATGAAAGGCTCGGCCAAGAAGATCCGCCGCATGTACCAGGACAAGGTTCTGGCGGGATTCGCGGGATCGACCGCCGATGCGTTCTCGCTGTTCAGCCGCTTTGAAGGCAAGCTGGAACAGTACGCCGGCAACCTGGGGCGGTCGGCTGTGGAACTGGCCAAGGAGTGGCGCACGGACAAGATGCTGCGGCACCTTGAGGCACTGCTGATTGTGACCGACCTGAAGCAGACGTTCGTGCTCTCGGGCGATGGCGATGTCATCGATCCGGATGAAGGCGTTGTGGCGATTGGGTCGGGCGGCAGCTTTGCACTGGCCTCGGCTCGGGCACTGATCGAAAACACGGACCTGAGCGCGCGGGAGATCGCGGAAAAGAGCCTGATCATTGCGGGCAAGATCTGTATTTATACCAACGACAACCTGATGATTGAAGAATTAAAGGCATAGCTTTGAGCTCTTGGCTGTTGGTGGTTCGCTGACGGCCGGGAGCTGCTTTCTCCTAAGGACACCATGGCAATCTTTTTACCCGGAACTGCAGAAGACCAGGCACTCGCGCTCGACGATATGACTCCGCGCGAGATCGTGGCGGAACTCGATAAGTACGTTGTTGGACAGCACGCGGCCAAGCGCGCCGTGGCCATTGCGCTGCGCAATCGCATGCGCCGGCAGAAGCTCGCGCCCGATCTCGCGGACGAGATCATGCCGAAGAACATCATCATGATCGGGCCTACTGGAGTGGGCAAGACGGAAATTGCCCGGAGGCTCGCGAAGCTGACGAACTCGCCGTTTCTGAAGGTGGAGGCGAGCAAGTTTACCGAGGTTGGCTACGTTGGGCGGGACGTGGAGTCCATGATTCGCGACCTGGTGGAGAACGCGATCGACATGGTGCGCGAGGAGAAGCTGGAAGAGGTGGAGGACAAGGCGGAGCTGGGCGCGGAAGAGCGCGTGCTCGACCTGCTGCTGCCACCCAATACGACTCCGCCCTCCACGGTTCCGATGCCTGCGGGGGGCGAGGCTCCCGCGACGCCGGCCTCCAAGGTGATTGAGCTTCCCGTGGTGACGGTCGATGAAGACCACACGACGGACGGCGCGCAGGAGAAGCACGACAAAGCGGTCGCCCAGCATGAACACGTCCTCGAGATGAACGCTACGCCCGCCGGGAACGCGGCTGCGCGGGAGAAGCTGCGGCAGCAGTTTCGCGAGGGCAAGCTGGATGACAAGATGGTCGAGCTCGATGTGCGCGACCGCAACCAGCCTTCGTTCGAGGTGATCTCCACGCAGGGCCAGGAGGAGATGGACATCAACCTGAAGGACATGCTCCCGGGGCTGTTCGGGCAAAGGACCAAGAAGCGCAAGATGAAGGTGTCGGAGGCGTTCGACTACCTGGTGCAGGAAGAAGAGGGCCGCCTGATCGATATGGATCAGGTGACGCGGATTGCGATTGAGCGCGTTGAGGACTCGGGCATGGTGTTTCTCGACGAGATCGACAAGATCGCCGGACGCGAGGGCGGCAATGGGCCGGATGTGTCGCGCGAGGGCGTGCAGCGGGATATTCTGCCGATCGTGGAGGGCACGACGGTTTCGACGAAGTACGGCATGGTGTCGACGGACCACATTCTGTTTATTGCTGCGGGTGCGTTCCATGTGACGAAGCCGAGCGACCTGATTCCGGAGCTGCAGGGGCGCTTCCCGATCCGCGTAGAGCTGCATTCGCTGACGGTGAGCGACTTTGTCCGGATTCTGACGGAGCCGAAGTCGTCGCTGGTGAAGCAGTCGACGGCGTTGCTGGAGACCGAAGGGCTGAAGCTGGAGTTTACGCCGGAGGCGCTGCAGGAGATGGCGCAGTTCGCGTTTCGGGTGAATGAGACGACGGAGAACATCGGGGCGCGGCGTTTGCACACGATTATGGAGCGGGTTCTGGATGAGATCAGCTTCCAGGCTCCGGATTTGATGAAGAACGTCGGTGCTACGGCGGAGGGTGTGGTGGGCGAGATTCAGCCTACGCTACCTTTGGTCTCGGAGCTGACCTCGGTGAAGCGTGAGGAGCAGCCGCCGGCACCGCCGCTGCCTGTGATCGAGCGCAAGACGGATACGGGCGTGGAGCGGGTGATTGTGATCGATCCGGAGTATGTGCGGCAGCAGGTGGCTTCGATCGTGAAGGATCAGGATCTGAGCCGGTACATTCTGTAAGGTTCCTTGCGCGACAAAACGTACGACAAAGCGCGGGCCTCGGTGAGGTCCGCGCTTCTGTTTGCCAGGGCCTAGGCTTCGAGGGTGGCGTCGAGGGTAATCTCGGCGGCCTTCAGCAGGCGCGAGATGGGGCAGCCTTCCTTGGCGGTCTTGGCGAGTTCGTCGAACTTTTCCTTGGTCGCGGTGGGGACCTTGGCCTTGGTGGTGAGGTGGATCTTGGTCACGGTCGGACCCTCTTCCTTCTTCATCTCAAGGGTGAGGACGGCGGTGGTCTCGATGGAGTCCGGGGTGAGGCCGGCACCGGTGAGCTGTGCGGAGAGTGCCATCGTGAAGCAGCCGGCGTGGGCGGCGGCGATAAGTTCCTCGGGGTTGGTACCGATGCCGGTCTCAAACCGCGATCCAAAGCTGTACTGCGTCTCCTTCAACACGCCGGACTGGGTGGAGATGGTGCCTTTGCCCTCTTTGAGTGAGCCATGCCAAACTGCGCTTGCGCTGCGATCCATGATGTTCTCCTGTACTGCTGCTTTTCTATCCAACTTCTATGAGATGCATGTTGCGGGGCTTTGGGTTTCGAGTTCCCTTGGCCGACATCCTGCACAAGGCATAGCATAAAAGCATGCAACAGAATGTGACTGAGCTTGTGCCTCTTCTTGCCCGCACCCCGAAGGCGCTGGACGCGCTTCTGCGTGGTTTGCCTGAGACCTGGACCCATCGCAATGAAGGCGATGGAAGCTGGAACGTCTTTGACGTGCTTGGGCATATGGCCCACTGCGAGCGCCATGACTGGATGCCGCGGGCGCGGATCATCCTTGAGGCCGGAGAGACGGTTCCCTTCCCTCCGCTGGACCGTACGGCGCACTTCCGGGCCAGCGAGGGGAAGACGCTGGAGGAGCTGCTGGATCAGTTCGCGGCTCTGCGGGCCGAGAGCCTGGTGGGGCTGAAGGCGATAAATCTGACGGAAGCGCAACTGGAGTTGAAGGGGCAGCATCCGGCGTTTGGGGTGGTTACGCTGGGGGAGCTGCTGACTACATGGGCGGTACATGATCTTACGCACCTGCACCAGATTTCGCGGGTGATGGCGTATCAGCAGAGGGAGAATGTTGGGCCCTGGAGTGCGTACCTTGGGGTGTTGAAGAAGGGGTAACGGCAAACACGAGATGCGGGGGTCTCTCCGCTGCGCGATGGACGATGAAACTGCCCCTCGCTGCGGTCGAGATGACGCAGATTTTTGGGTGGTTGAAGAAGAACGAGCAACGGCAAGGACGGAAGCAGATTCCCTTCGGGAATGACAACCAAAGACCGAAGGCTGAAGCTAGCGTTCGAACTCGAAGGTTACTTTGCCGTTGGCGTCGAGGACCAGGTAGGCGTCGAACTTTTTGCCGGCCTTGGAGACGAAGCCTTTGATGAGAGCCGTTCGGGCTTTCTTGGAGCAAAGGGCTTTGACCTGGCTCTCAGACAGCTTCTTCTTGGCTACCTCGGCCCAGATGACGAAGTCGCAGCCGCCTCCGGAGTTGGTGCACTCGTAGAGCTTCTGGTTGGACTTCAGCTTCACTTCGCCGTTGGCGCAGCGGGGGCAGAGAATGGCACCTTCCGCCACCTTGAACTCGCCGGCGGGGGCCTTGGCGACGATGCGGGGGGCGGGGGTGGAGGCGAGGACGACGGGGATGTCCTCGCGGAGGTACTCTTCGATCTCTTCGCGGAGCTCGGTAGCGTTGTACTCGCCACGCTCGATGCCGGCGAGCTTTTCTTCCATGGCGGCGGTGAGGGACGGGCTGGAGATGCGTTCGCTGACCTGGCCGATGAGGGCTGTGCCCTTGGGGGTGGGGTAGAAGAACTTGCCTTCGCGGAGGATGTAGCCGGACTGTTCGAGACGCTGGATGATGGCGGCGCGCGTGGATTCGGTGCCGAGGCCCTTGCCGCGGAGGATGGCTCGGAGCTCGTCGTCGTCGATGGCTTTGCCGGCGGTCTCCATGGCGGCGATGAGGGTGGCGTCGGTGTAGCGGGTGGGGGGCTTGCGCTCCTTGGTGACGAGGTCGAGCTGCTCGACGGGGTAGCGTTCGCCTTTTTTGAGCGGAGGGAGGGTTCCTACGGGCTCGCCGTCTTCGCGGTCGGGCTCGGCGGCGGCTCCGCCGTAGAGGATAGTCCAGCCGGGGTCCAGGACGCGGGCTCCGTTGGCCTGAAACTTCTTGCCGGCGATGTCGATGCCGACCTTCGTCTCTTCGGTGCGCTTTTCGGGCAGAAAGATGGACACGAAGCGGGTAGCGACGAGGATGTAGACGTTGCGCTCATCCTGCGAAAGGCGCGCGGTGGAGGAGCGGGTGGGAATGATGGCGTGGTGGTCGGAGAGCTTGGCGTCGTCGACGTAGTTCTTGCCGAGGGGAGGGCCGTGCTCGGCGCGGTCGATGGCCTCTTCCATGATTCTGGGGTCGATCTTTAGGGAGAGGGCCTTGAGCGTAGAGGCCAAGCCGGGGACCATGTCGGTGCCGATGTGGCGGGAGCTGGTCCTTGGGTAGGTGAGGACCTTGTGATTCTCGTAGAGGGCCTGTGCGATCTCGAGGGTGCGACTTGCGGTGTATCCGTGGCGCTTGTTGGCGTCTTTCTGGAGGGCTCCGAGGTTGTGGAGCTGCTGCGGAAGGCGGCGCGATTGCTTGACGTCGACCGACTCGATGAGGGCCTCGTTGGGGAGAGGGATGGCCTTCTGGAGGGCTTCGACTTCGGTCTTTTCTTCGAAGTCGAAGGTGATCTTGCCACCTTCGAGAAAGTTAAGGGCCTTGGCCACGAAGCCCGGGAGCGGGGCGTGGAGCTGGTAGAAGTAAGACTTGACGAAGCCGGTGATCTGCTCCTCGCGGCGGACGATGAGGGCGAGGGTAGGGGTCTGGACGCGGCCCACGGTGGAGAGGGTGCCGTTGGTGATGGTGTAGGCGCGGGTGTAGTTCATGCCCCAGAGCCAGTCGATCTCGGCGCGGGTCTGGGCGGAGTCGCCGAGGGCGTCGTAGTCGGTGGAGGGTCGGAGGCGCTGGAAGGCGTCGCGGATAGCCTCCTCGGTGAGGGAGCTGGCCCAGAAGCGGAGGACGGGCTTCTTGCAGCCGGCGAGGGTGTAGATGCGGCGGAAGATGGCTTCGCCCTCGCGGCCGGCGTCGGCGGCGTTGACGACTTCGGTGGTGGTCTTGGCGTTGAGGAGTTTCTTGACGACGGCGAATTGGTCTGCGGTCTGGGGGTTGGGGACGTACTGCCAGGCGGTGGGGATCATGGGGAGCTTGGCCGCGGTCCAGCCGCCGGCCCAGGCGGGGTTCAGCGTCTCGGGCATGGGCAGGTTGACGAGATGGCCGATGGCGTAGGTGACGATGACATCGGGGCCGGAGAAGAAGCCGTTTTCCTTCTTGTCGCAGCCGAGGACACGCGCGATGTCGCGGGCTACGGACGGCTTTTCGGCTACGACGACACGCATCGTTCCAGTTTACCGGGGCTTCCAAAGTGGAGGGCGAGGCGTCCTATCTGGCTGGAGGAATTCTGATGAAGATCGCATCCCTGATTCTTGCGGCGGTTGTGGCTTTGCCGGTTGCGGCGCAGCAGCAGGTGCCTATCGTTCCTCCTACCCCGGCGACCGATCCGGCCGCACCGGGAGCGCCTACGGCTCCAAGCAAGCCGATGCCGCCGGAGACGACCCCGAAGGGATCTCCCGCGAAGAAGCCCAGCACGAAGAAGAAGGCTGCGCCGAAGAAACCGGTCGAGAAACCGGCTAGCAATGCACCGGCTCCTGCTTAGAACGATGTTCTGCCGGAGGGACCATTCCGCGCGGGCGGTCACTTCGTGACGCGTAACTGCTTCGCATGGTCCTGCCGGGGCCTACGGCAGGACCGTTGGTCGGGCTTGGATGCTGAGCCGGCCGTCGATTACTGCGGGCGGTAGTCTTCCCGGATGGGTGTGAAGACATCGAGGACTTCGCTGGCCGCGAGAGCTGAGGCCTGGTGCTCCACGCCGCCGTCGACCACGAAGCTGTCCCCGGCGTGGACGTCGAAGATATGACCGCCGACGTCGAGGCGAAGGGCTCCCTTGACGACGTAGACGAGCTGATCGTGGGGATGGCTGTGGCGGGCACCTACCCAGTCGGCCTCGAAGAAGTGCCGGACGAGCATGATCTTTTCGTTGTGGGCCATCACCTGACGGATCATGCCGGGTTCGGGTGTCTGGCTCACCGGGTCGGCGTTGCGGATAATGGCGTTTGCATCCTCGATCAAGGTCTTGTCTCCCAAAGGTAAGTGCGTCCAGAGTACGCGAGGGCCAATGGCGCGGGCAATGCGGGGAATCGTTTTCCCAAAGGCCTCTTCCTCTGTCTATACTTCTCCCGCCGTCTGAAGTTACCGTTCTGCGTTCCTTTCTGTTTTCCCGAGGACTCCGATGCACGCCCCTACTCGCCGCACGTTTCTGGCCGGCACCGCCGCCGTCCTCGCTTCTTCATCTTCTCTCCTGAACGCCCAGCAGAACGCCGACCCTGCGGCTCCGCGTGGACGCGACCGAAACCTGCTGACGAAGGCCTTTCCGGCAGACATGGTGAAGTCTGCGCTGATTCCGATCGAGAGCTACCGGCCTTTTCCGACGATCAAGGACCGGGCGGGATGGAAGGGGCTGCGCGCGGAGACGAAGGCCGGGCTGATCTCGGATGGCGAGGCGTTCCTTGGATTTCACTGGCCGGAGATGCCGGCGACCGTCTTCCTTGAGTACGCGCGGATGGGGAATCGCACGGACTATGAGGGGATTCGCGGGAAGCGGAATGGAGCGCTGAAGGCTCTGCTGTTTGCGGAGTGCGTGGAGGCCAAGGGCAGGTTTCGCGACGACATTGTGAATGGGATCTGGGCGCTGTGCGAGCAGAGCTTCTGGGGTGTGCCGGCTCACCTCTACATCCAGAAGGCAGACCTTGGGCTGCCCGATCCGCGCGACCCGATCGTGGACCTTTTTGCGGCGGAGACGGCGGCTCTGCTGGCGACGGCGGTGTATCTGCTGGGGGATACGCTTGACCAGGTGAATCCGCTGGTGCGGGAGAGGGTGATCTTTGAGGCGGAGAGGCGGATTCTGGAGCCGTGTCTCGCGCAGAATTTTATGTGGATGGGGCTGCCGGGTGGAAAGCCCCGGCACGATCTGCCGTGGCTTGAGGATCCGCAGCATGGCGAGGTGCAGCCGGTGAACAACTGGGATGCGTGGATTTGCTGGAACTGGCTGACGGTAACGCTGTTCCTCGATCACGATCCGGAGCGGCGGGCGAAGGGCGTCGCGAAGATGATGGTGTGCCTGGACAAGTTCATCAACACGTATCCGGATGATGGCGGCTGTGAAGAGGGTCCGGGGTATTGGAATGTCGCGGCGGGCGCGATGATGGATGGGCTGGAGCTGCTGCGATCGGCGACGCATGGGACGGTCGATATTTATTCGCATCCGCTGCTCCTGGAGATGGCACTGTATATGCCGCGGACGCAGATTGCGGGTGATTTCTACATCAACCAGGGGGATGCGAGTTCCATCATTCATCTGGACGCGGACAAGATGTATCGGTTCGGCAAGCGGCTGAAGAGCAAGGAGCTGATGTCGCTGGCGGTGTCGGCGATTCCGCCCAACTACGGGCCGGTGACGGTGCCGGCGTTGTTCGCCGAGGTGGAGCTCAGGTCGCAGGGCATGGGTAAGGCTCCGTACTATCGCGATGTGTGGCTACGGGATACGCATATCTTTGCGGCGCGGCAGCAGGAGGGCTCGACCGATGGACTTTACCTGGCCTGCATTGCGAGCGATAACGGGAAGAGCCACAGCCATAACGACACGGGAAGCGTTTGGGTGTACTCGAATGGACTGCCGATCCTGATGGATCTGGGCGGCGAGACATACCAGAAGAAGAGCTTCGACAAGCACCGGTACGAGATCGAGTCGACACAGTCGGGTTTCCATAACCTGCCCAGCGTTAGCGGCTTGGATGAGGGTGTGGGGATTCCGTTTGAGGCGACGGACCATAGCTACAAGGCCACCGAGGCGTATGCGGAGTTGGGGATGGAGCTGAAGAAGGCGTATCCGGCGGCGGCGAAGATCAAGAGCTGGCGGCGGACGGTGAAGCTGACGCGCGGGGCGGTGCAATCGGTCGAGATGGTGGATGCGTTTTACCTGGAATCGCCGGAGGAGGTCATCCTGAACCTGATGACGACCTGTACGGTGACGGAGGTTTCGAAGGGGGTGTTGGAGTTGAAGGATCCGGTGTTTGGGCATACGGTGAACCCCGCGCCGGGGACGACGACTCCGCCGATCCGGATTGCGTTCGATGCGGCGCTGCTTACGTTTGCGGTCGATGTGTTTACTTCGGAGAACCGCGAGCTGAATGAGAACTGGCATGGGAAGGCCAACCGCATTCGGCTGAAGACGAAGGGGCCGGTTTCGAGTGGGAAGCTGAAGGTGACGCTAACGCGGGTTTAGAAGGGCCAGACGCGGCGGACGGCGCGGGTCAGGATCTGGGTTCGCTGCTCCGGGGTGAGGTCGAGGTGTGAGCGAAAGAGGGCTATGGCCTGGGCGTAGGTGAGAGACGGGAGCGAGACGGGCCAGTCGGTGGCGGCCATGAGGCGCTCGGGACCGAAGGCTTTGAGAAGGGCCTGGACGCGGGGTTGGGTGTCGGGGTAGGGGTAGGGCTGTTTCGAGATCGTCCCGAGGTGGGAGAGCTTGGTGAAGACCTTGGGGTAGCGGCTCAAGACTAAGAGGTTCAGATCATTGCTAAGAGGAGCGTCGGCCATATGGTCGATGACTACCGTCAGGTCTGGGTTCGCTTCGATGAGGGGGTGGATATCGGGGAGGCGGGAGGCTGGGATCAGGAGGGTCATGGGGACCTTCAACTGCTCGCAGCGGCGCCAAAGTTTCGGCATCAACGGCCCTTTGATCCAGTCGCCTTCGGGGGTGGCGGCGGGGCTGAGACGGACTCCGTGGAAGCCCTGAACTTCGGTGAGGCGGGAGAGTTGGTCGGGGGCGGCGGGGTCTTCGGGGTTGACGCGGCAGACGCCCATGAATTGCTTTGGATATCGGCGAAGAACGTCGGCGAGGTAGGCGTTGTCCCAGCGGTAGTGGATGACCTGGATGAGGACGGTGCGGTCGACTCCGTTGGCCTGCATGAGGGCGAGGAGGGCTTCGGCGGAGGCGTCGATGTCCGGAGGGTGGGAGTTGGGGGCGTAGGGGAAACGCGGGTTGCGGGTGAAGACGTGGACATGGGCGTCGATGAGCGGCTCGGGTTTTGTGACGACGGCGGCGGTGGCGGTGGTGAGGAATTGGCGGCGGTTCATCAAAGGCATACCCCAGGGGCTAAAGCCCTTTTGCTGGCGGTCCTGTGGAACCCGGGGCTGAAGCCTCTCTTCTTTTCTTGCCCGGTGACGTGGGCCTAAAGCCCCACTCTAATCCGGAGAGTAACGGCAAGAACAGAAGCAGATCCTCTTCGGGGATGACAACCAAAGGGCAAGCTCGGGGCGGTTTAGGTGATGGGAGCTGGGTTGAAGAGAGCGAACTCGTTGTGGAGGCCCCAGTGGTCGGCGTAGGTTTGGTGCTGGCCGCTGGCGGTCTTCAGGATCATGTCGAAGATCTGCTGGCCTACTTCTTCGATGGTGGCTTCGCCGGAGGCGATGGTGCCGGCGTCGATGTCGATCAGGTCGTGCCAGCGCCTGGCTAAGGCGGTGCGCGTGGAAACCTTGATGACCGGAGCCATGGCGAGGCCGTAGGGGGTTCCGCGACCGGTGGTGAAGACGTGCATGTTCATCCCGGCGGCTAGCTGGAGGGTGCCACAGACGAAGTCGCTGGCGGGGGTGGCGGCGAAGAGGAGGCCCTTGGTGGCGACACGCTCGCCGGGGCCGTAGACACCGGCGATGGGCGAGGTGCCGGACTTGGCGATGGAGCCCATGGCCTTCTCGACGATGTTGGCGAGGCCACCGCGCTTGTTGCCGGGGGAGGGATTGGCGCTGCGGTCGGCTCCTCCATGGGCGAGGTAGGCGTCGTACCAGGCCATCTCGCGGATGAGGTCTTTGCCGACTTGCTCTGTGGCTGCTCTTGCCGTGAGGAGATGGATGGCGTCGCGGACTTCGGTGACCTCGGAGAACATGACCGTGGCACCGGCGCGGACGAGGAGGTCGGCGGCGTAGCCTACGGCGGGGTTCGCTGTGACTCCCGAAAAGGCGTCGCTGCCCCCGCACTGGAGGCCTACGACGAGGTCGGAGGCGGGGCGGGTGACGCGGCGGCGCTTGTCGAGTTGTTCGAGGCGGGTTTCCGCGATATCCATGATGGCCTGGACCATGTCGCCGAAGCTCTTGTGCTCTTCGTCCTGGAGGCGGACGACGTATGGGCCGGTTTGCAGGATCGGCAGGGTACTCGATGGGAGCATCTGCGCAGGCTGGAGTTTTTCGCACCCGAGCGAAACCAGCATGGGGGCTCCGCCGAGGTTGGGGTTGAGTGCGAGGTTGTGCAGGGTGCGGATGGGGATCTCGGCGCCGGGAGCGTTGATGGCTACGCCGCAGCCGTAGGGGTGGGTGATGGCGATGACGTCGTCGACATGAGGGTACCTGGGCAGGAGCTCGGCCTTGATCTTCTTGATGGCGTAGTCGACTGTCGCGGCGACGCACTGGACGGTGGTGGAGATGGCGAGGATGTTGCGGGTGCCGACGGTGCCGTCGTCGTTGACGTAGCCCTCGAAGGTAAAGCCTTCGAGCGGAGCCGGATGGGGGGTGGCCGTAGTGTGGACGGGCAGGTGGTCGAGGGCGGGGGCTTCGGGCATAGAGAGGATGCCCTCGTGAACCCAGCCGCCCTGCGGGATGTCCTGCTCCGCGTGACCGATGAGGACACCGTAGCGGATGACGGGTGCTCCCGCGGGGATAGCCACCAGCGCGACCTTATGGGCCTCGGGGACGTCTTCCGCGAGGACCAGGCCGGACGGGAAGACGGTGCCGGCGGGGAGGCCGCCGGCGTTGACGAGGATGGCTACGTTATCCGCGGGATGGACCTTGACGTAGAGGGGTTCGCTCATGCGGGTTTGCCGTCGAGGGAGTGCGGGAGGGTTGGTGCTTGGAGCTCTGCCGGCAGCAGGGCTGTGGGGAAGTTCTGGTAGCAGACGGGGCGGAGGAAGCGGTCGATGGACATGGCTCCGACGGAGGTGGCGCGAGGGTCGGAGGTGGCGGGGTAGGGTCCTCCGTGGACCATGGCGTAGGAGACCTCGACGCCGGTGGGAAAGCCATTGATGAGGATGCGGCCAGCCTTCCGCTCCAGGATGGGCAGAAGGGACTGTGCCAGGGGTAAATCGGCGTCGTCCATATGGACGGTGGCCGTGAGCTGACCTTCAAGGGATTCGGCGATGACTTTGAATTCAGCTTCGGTCGTGCAGGCGATGAGGAGGGTGGTGGGGCCGAAGACCTCTTCGGAGAGCTCAGGCGTGGCGAGGAAGGCCTGCGAGGTGGTGCGGAAGAGTGCGGGCTGGGCGGAGGACGGGCCATTCGAGGGTAGGCCCTGCGCGAGGAGCTCGACCGAGGGGATGGCGCCGAAGGCGGCAGTTCCCTTCTCGTAGGCGGCGTGAATGCCGGCGTTGAGCATGGTGCCGGGGGTGGCGGCGGAGAAGGTGACGGCGGCGGTGGTGGAGAGCGTCTCAAACGACGAACCGGCGAGGCCGAGGACGATACCGGGCTTGGTGCAGAACTGGCCGACTCCCATGGTGGCGGAGGCGACAAGGGACTCTGCGATGGCAGCTCCGCGGCTGGCGAGGGCCGCGGGCAGGATGAAGACGGGGTTGGTGGCGGACATCTCGGCGTAGACCGGAATGGGCTGGGGACGGGCCTGAGCAAGGGCGACGAGGGCGAGGCCGCCGCGACGGGAGCCGGTGAAGCCGACGGCCTGGATGGCGGGGTGTTTGACGAGGGCTTCACCAACCGCGTTGCCGGTGCTGAAGAGGAGCGAGAAGGTGCCAGGAGGCATCTTGCAGTCGCGCACGGCCTGCTGGATGGCGCGGCCGATGAGCTCGGAGGTGCCGAGGTGCGAGGGGTGGGCTTTGGCGACCACGGGACAGCCGGCGGCGAGGGCGGAGGCGGTGTCTCCACCGGCGACGGAGAAGGCGAGCGGGAAGTTGCTGGCTCCGAAGACGGCGACGGGGCCGACGGGGATCTTGCGGGAGCGGAGGTCGGGGCGTGCGAGGGGCTTGCGATCGGGGAGGGCGGAGTCGAGGGTGAGATTGAGGAAGGAGCCGGTGCGGATGACCTGGGCGAAGAGGCGGAGCTGTCCGCAGGTGCGGCCGCGTTCGCCTTCGAGGCGGGGACGGGGCAGGCCGGACTCGGCCATGACGCGGAGGATGAGCTCTTCGCCGAGGGCTTCGATGTTGGCGGCGATGGTCTCGAGGAAGAGGGCGCGGGCCTCGAGGGGCGCGGCGCGGTAGGGATCGAAGGCAGCGGCGGCGAGGATGCAGGCCTGATCGACGTCGAGGGGGGTGCCGCCGGGGAAGTCGGGGCCGAGGGTCTCGCCGGTGGCGGGGTTGATGGCCTGAGTGGGGGTGTCGGTGCCGCGGACGGTAGTGAGGCCGATGAGCATTTCGCCGGTGATGGGCATTGTTCGAGTCTCCGTTACTTCGACTTTACTGCTGTTTGTCCTGCCGAACGTGCCCGCTCCGCGCGGGGCGTTCACTTCCTGACACGTATACCGGCCGGAGCACGCTGAGGTCGTGCGGGCCTTCCGTTGGCCGGCAAGGGCTATTGGGTGGGCGCTGCCAGGCCGAGGTCTTCTGGGGTGAGGCGGCGGATGGGACCGGTGATGACGACGTAACTGATGATGGCCATCAAGGCCGTAATGCCTACGAACATGAGGGCGATGCGGAAGTTGCCGGTGCGCTGGACGAGGTAGCCGATGAAGATGGGGGTGGTGATGCCGGCGATGTTGCCGCAGAGGTTGAAGAGGCCGCCGTTGAGGCCGACCATGCCCTTGGGTGAGGTGTCGGAGATGACGGTCCAGCCGAGGGCTCCGAAACCCTTGCCGAAGAAGGCTATAGACATGAGGGCGATGACGACCGTGGTGGAGGTCACGAGGTTGCAGAGCATGATGGACATCGCACAGGTCATGCCGAGGACGATGGGAAGCTTGCGGGCGAGGGTGACGGATTTGCCCGCGGCGATGAGGCGGTCGGAGGTGATTCCACCAAGCACGCCTCCAGCAAAACCGCAGAAGGCAGGCAGGGCGGAGGCGAGGCCGGCCTTGGGGAGCGACATGTGGAGGACCTGGTGGAGGTAGATGGGGAACCAGCTCAGGAAGAACCAGGTGAGGGTGACGATGCAGTATTGGCCTAAGTAAATGCCGAAGAGCATGCGGGTGCCAAAGAGGCGGAAGACGATGTCCCAGGTGAGGCGGGGGCCGGCGCTCTGGGTGCCGATGAGGCAGAGGCCTCCGCCCTGCTCGATCTTTTCGATCTCGGCAGCATTGACGCCGGGATGAGCTTTGACGTCGTAGATGATGCGGAACCAGAAGGCGGCGAGGGCCAGACCGATGAGTCCCAGGAGCCAGAAGCACTGCTTCCATCCGTAGGCGCTAGCGACCCAGCCCATGAGCGGTCCGAAGATAACGACGGAGAAGTATTGGCTGGAGTTGAAGATGGCCGAGGCCATGCCGCGTTCGGTGGAGGGGAACCAGGCGGCGACGACTCGTCCGTTACCGGGAAAGACAGGGGCCTGGACGAGCCCGGAGAGGAGGCGCAGGCCGAAGATGGCGACGAAGGCGGTCCCGAGGTTCGCGATGATGGTGCCGTGGAGGTATCCGGCGAAGCCAACCGCGGCGGCGAGTAGCGACCAGAGGATGATGGCGGTGCCGTAGATGCGCTTGGTGCCGAAGCGGTCAAGCATGTAGCCGGATGGGAGTTGCGCGACGACGTAGGCCCAACTGAATCCGGAGAGGAGGTAGCCGAGCTGGATGGCGTTGAGGTGCAGATCGCGAGTGAAGGCGATGGAGGTGATGGAGAGGACGACGCGGTCTCCGTAGGAGAAGGAGGAGATGGCGAAGAGGGCCGCGAGGATGAGGAAACGGACTTTGGTGGGGCGGGTTTCGGGCATCTTCGGCGACCTGAATGAGGCTTGGATGGAGTTTGGTGTGGATGCGTTCGTTCGTCGCCGCGGTGACACCCACATCTCAGAATCGAGATGTGGGGCACCCGATCTTTGTGGCTAGCTTCTTCCGGCCATGAGGGCTTTGAGGCTGGCCAGTTCGGACTCGGTAAGGTCGGTGAGGGGCGTGCGGACGTGGCCCGGGGTGCGACCGATGAGCTTGACGCCGGCCTTGACGATCGAGACGGCGTAACCCTTGCGGCGGTCGCGGATGTCGATGTATGGCATGACGAAGTCGCGGAGTTCGCGGGAGACGTGCGCGTGGTCTTTGCGGCGGACGGCAGCGTAGAAGTCCATGGCCCACTGGGGCAGGAAGTTGAAGATCGCCGACGAGTAGGTGGTGACGCCCATCTCGAGATACGGGAGAGCGAAGGTCTCGGCGGTGGGCAGGCCACCGACGTAGGTGAGGCGGTCGCCTAGCTTCAGGTAGATCTTCGTCATGGTCTCGATGTCGCCGACGCCATCCTTGAAACCGATGAGGTTGGGGCAGAGATCGGCCATCCTGGCCAGCGTGTCGGCTTTGAGGATGGCGTTGTCGCGGCTGTAGACGATGACGCCGAGGCTGGTGGAATCGCAGACGGCTTTGACGTGCGCGATGAGGCCTTCGGGATCGGGGTTGACGAGGTAGGGCGGGAAGAGCAGGAGGCCGTCCGCACCGGCCTTCTCGGCAGCCGCTGCGAACTGCTTCGCGATGGCGGTGCCGTAGCCGCAGCCGGCCAGGATGGGGATGCGGCCTGCGGTCTCTTCGACCGCGGCACGGACGACGTTGGAGAACTCATCGAGGGTGAGGGAGAAGAACTCACCGGTGCCTCCGGCGGCGAAGAGGCCAGCGGGCGAGTACTCGTTGAGCCACGCGATGTGCTCGCGGTAGGAGGACTCGTGGAAGGTGTCGTTGGCGCGGAAGTGCGTGACGGGAAAAGAGAGAAGGCCGGAGCCTATCTGTGCGGCAAGTGCTTTGGGATCCATCAGCGGCTCGTTGGAATGACGTGACTGCTTGCGTCATCCACTATAGCGAACGGGGGTGAGGTTTGGCTGAAGGCTAGAAGGCGCGGTGGGAGAGTTTGTAGATGAGAAAGACGATGAGGATCATGCCGGCGGCGATGATGCCGAGCAGGGCACCGATGAAACGGGTGGCGGTGCGCTCCTGCTCGGGGGTGGGGTGGGTGATGCCGAAGACGTCGATGAAGACGCGGGTGATCCACTGAATGATAGCCATGCGGTATACCTCTTTCCTGCTCTATTCCAGCATGGCCGGGACGATTGCGGTTGACTCTTTCGAGTGAGTTTCCGGGGCTTCTTTATGCGGGGATGGCCGGGCTGCGTTTGGCGTTGGCCATTCCGTAGAGGGCGATGTAGACGTAGCAGACGGCGGGGAGGAGAAAGGCGTTTTGCAGGCCGATGGTGTCGGCGAGTTTGCCGGTGGCGAGGGGGATGATGGCTCCGCCGACGATCGCGGCGATCATGAGACTGGAACCGCGGCTGGTGAGGGAGCCGAGGTCCTGGATGCCCATGGTGAAGATGGATGGGAACATGATGGAGTTGCAGAAGCCAACCGCGAGCAAGGCGAACATAGCGGTGTGTCCGTGGGTGAGGACCGTCATGATGACGAGCAGGCAGGCGACGATGCCAGCAAAGGCGACGACCGGGCCGGTGCGGACCTTCTGAAGGACCGCTGAGCCGATGAAGCGGCCGAGCATCGCTCCGCCCCAGTAAACCATGAGGAACTTGGCGGCGGTGGCTTCGCCGAGACCGGCGATCTGCGGCAGTCCCATGTAGCTGACGAGGAGGGAGCCGATGGAGACTTCGGCGCCGACGTAGGTGAAGATGCCGAGGGCACCGCCGAGCAGCCAGGGCTTGTTCCAGATGCTCTGGGTTTCGCTGGCGTTGTCGCCGAAGGCTCCGGGACGGAAGTCCTGGGTGACCTCGGCGGACTGCTGGTGGTTCTTGAGCTTGATGAGTCCGAGCGCGGTGGCGAGGAGAAGCAGGACAAGCGCCATGCCGATGTAGGGGAGGCGGACGGAAGAGGCCTGCGTGGCGCGGAAGGCCTGGCGAGCTACGTCGGACATGCCGTTGAGGACCTGGGGCGTCGCGGTGGGAACGCCACGGAGGATGTAGAGCGAGCCGAGGAAGGGCGCGATGAAGGTGCCGACGGAGTTGAAGGCCTGCGAGAGATTGAGACGGCTGGAGGCGGTGGCCGGGGGGCCGATGATGGTCACGTACGGGTTGACGGCTACCTGGACGGTGGTCATGCCGGCGGCGAGGATGATGAGCGCGGTGAGGAAGATGGGGAAGAGGGCATAGTCGGCGGCGGGTAGGAAGCCTGCGGCTCCGATGGCCATGACGACGAGTCCGATGACCATGGCGCGCTTGTAGCCGAGCCACTCGACGAGGCGACCGCCGGGATAGGAGAAGACGAAGTAGGAGGAGAAGAAGGCGAACTGCACCATCATGGCCTTGGTGTAGTTGAGCTCGAAGATGAGCTTGAGATGCGGGATGATGACGTCGTTGAGGCAGGTGAGGAAGCCGACCATGAAGAAGAGCGCGGTGGTGACGGACATGGCAAGGGTGTCGGTCTTGCCTTCGTAGTTGCCGCCGATACCGGGGGCGCTGACGTTCTGAATGGGGGCTGCCATGAAGATCCTTCTTTCGATACGGAAACTTGGTGAAGAAAAACGCTTGTCTGAAATATCGTAAATGGGGCGGGAGGTCGGACCCGGAATTGAAGTGCCCAATTGCGATTGGATGTCTCTGTTGCGGCTTGTGATTCTGGGCTCGGGAGGTGTCGATAGACGAAAAGACTGTGAGAAAAAGGCGGAAAAGCGTGAAAAAGAAACAAAGGCAAAGACGGGATGGAGATTCAGATCTTTTCTTGTTTCCCGTTCGCGTCTTTTTCCGAATTCTCTTTTCGGGGCTTAAACGAAACCAGGGGTTCACGGCTTTTCGCCTTGAACCCCTGACTGGTTGGAGTGCCGTTTGTTTTGTCTAGTAAAGGATTTTGAGGCCGAACTGCAGGATGCGTGGCTCGAAGGTGCTGGAGATGACGCCTCCCGTGCTGGCAGTCTGACCGTTCGTTCCACCGATCGTGCTGGGCAGGAAGAGGTTGGTGTGATTGAGGATGTTGTAGGCCTCGGTACGGAACTCCACTTTGAGGGTCTCCACGGGGGTGGAGAACTTCTTGTTGAGGGCGAGGTCGGCCTGGTAGAAGGGCGTGTTCCGCAGCGGGTTACGGCTGGCGTTGCCGAAGGGGCTGAGGAGATTGCCCGAGGCGTCGCGGGTGGCGGGCAGGGCGAAGGCGGCTGGGTTGACGTACTGGATGTATCCGGTGGACGCGATCTGGGTATTGAGGATCTTGTTGACGCCGGGATTGACGTTGGGGCGGTAGGCATTGAGGCCGCGGTAGTTGGCCGTGATCTGCGTGGAGACCTGGGTGGCAGCGGCTGGGTTGTAGGTGAGGTTGAAGGGCGTGCCGGCCTGGGCCGTATTGATGACGGAGACCTGCCAGCCGCCTAGCGCGGCATCCACGAAGGCGTTGGCGTTCGAGGCGAAGCGGCGTCCGCGTCCGAAGGGGACCTCGTAGACGAGCGAGGTGACGTTGGCGAGGGGCAGGTTGTAGTCCGACTGACCATAGTCCGCAGAGATGTTGTTGCCATCCTGCGGGGCGGGGGTGTTGCCTTCAAGGGCCGCGGAGGCGTTATCGAGCGCGTGCGACCAGGTGAAGGAGTTCAGCAGGGTGAGTCCGCCGAGGAAGCGCTGCTCATACTTGACCTGCAGCGAGTTGTAGTTGGAGGAGAACTCGTTGAGGGCCTCGGTGATATCGGAGGGCCAGTTGGTGAAAGGTCGGGCGAAGCCTTTGGAGGGGTTTTTCTGGTTGGCGTTGAGGAAGCCCTGGAGCTTGAGGCCATGGTTGCCGACGTAGGCGATGTCGAGCAGGGTGTTCTTCGCCAGCGAGCGCTGGACGGAGAAGAAGAAGCTCTCCACGTAGGAATCGCGGGTGTTGCGCGGCATGTACGTGACGGCGGCGGTGGCCGGGTTGAAGGTGGTGACGAGGGTATTCGGGAAGCCCTGATCCATGGTGGCGTAGCAGCTTGGGGTGGTGGAGTTGACGGGGATGATGGCGGCGGGGAGCGGGTTGCAGTGATTGGTGGTGTTCGGCGTGATCTGGCTGACAGCGGCGAACTGGGCCTGCGGCGCGTTGATCGGGAGAACGTCAGCCGATCCGGCACGGGTGTAGTGAGCGAAGCTGACGCCGAAGCCTCCGCGCAGGACGGTCTTGTTGTCGATGGAGTAGGCGAATCCGATGCGCGGACCGAAGTCGTTGAGGTCGGGGTCCATGAGGGTCTTGCCATAGACGCCGCCGAAGTTGACGGGAGTGACGCCTACACCGCCAGCACCGGGGCTGGTGGTGAGCATGGTCTGGGTGATGGGGTCGAAGTTGGAGACGTAGTTGTTCTGCTCGGAGTAGGGCGAGCCATACTCCCAGCGGAGGCCGAGGTTGAGGGTGAGTCGGGGACTGACCTTCCAATCATCCTGAGCGTAGGCGTTGTGCATGGTCTGGCGGAGGTGAGCGACGAAGTAGTTGGCCAGCGAGTAAGAGCTGGTATTGCCGAAGAGGAAGTCGGCCCAGTAGTTGTCGGAGACAGAGGTTCCGCCGGCGTTGGAGTAGGCACCACCGTAGTTGAAGGAGCCGTAGAGGGGATTGTTGTCGTTGACGGCCATCCAGATGTGTTCGTACTCATAGCCGAACTTCATGGAGTGGCGGCCTTTGACCCAGGTGAAGTTGAGCTTGGGATCGAGGACGGCGGGGTTCTGCCACTGGGGGTTGGTGCTTTGGCGACCGATGGTGGAGAAGCCGGAGATGCTGATGGTGGGCAGACCACCGGCGACGATGGGATTGGTGGGCAGGCCGGGGATGGTAATGGCGTTGTTGCCGATGGAGAGCGAGTACTTGCCGGCCTTGGTGCGGGAGAGACCGAGACGCGCATCGATGATCTTGTCGGAGCCAAAGAGGTGGGTGTATCCGGCGGCGACCTGCTGGTCGAGGACGCGGATGGTTCCGTTGGTGGATCCGTCGAGCGGAAGAGGCATGGCGGGGTAGTTGACGCCGGTCTCCTTGCGGTCGGAGACGCGAAGGAACCAGGAGCTGGCGTCGCTCTGGTGGAAGTCGAGGCGGAGGTCGCCCTTGTCGGAGTTATCGGAGAAGGGGACCTGGACCGGGTAGTCGTTCGAAGCCAGGCCGGTGGCGGCGTTGCCGGATACCGGCAGACCGTTGAGCTGCTTGAAGAAGCCAATAATCTGCTGGGAGATGGGGTTGATGGCAGCAGTGGGGATGCGCGTTCCGGCGGCGTAGGTGATGCCGGTGACAGGGTTCTTGACGTTGACGGCGAGAATGCCGTTGAGCTCGTTCTGCGTGGGGAGGGTGAGGACGGAGAGCGGGGTGAGCTTCTGGCGGAAGCCCTCGTAGTCGAGGAAGAAGAAGAGCCGGTCCTTGAGGATGGGTCCACCAAAGTTCATGCCGAACTGGTTGCGTTTGAAGTCCGGCTTTTTGAAGGGGGTAGTTCCAATGGTGGGCTTGAAGAACCCGGCGGCATTCAGCGCGGTGTTGCGGATGAACTCATAGAGGACGGCGTGATACTTGTTGGTTCCGGAGAGCGAAGCGACGTTGATGGTGGCGCCGGAAGAACGGCCGTACTCGGCGCTCTCGTTGTTGGTGACGACCTGGAACTGCGAGACGGAGTCGGGCGGGATAGCGATGATCTGGTTGTCGAAGCCCTGGTTGGATTCCCCGTAGGCGTTGTTATCCAGGCCGTCGAGCAGGAAGTTGTTGAACATGGAGCGCTGGCCGTTGATGTTGTAGGCGCCCGCGCGGACGAGCGAGTTGATGGAACTGGTCGTGGCGGCGGAGGGCGGCTGGCGGGAGCCTACGACGAGGCCGAGGAGGTCGGAGTAGTTGCGGCTGACGAGGGGAAGGGCGGCGGTCTGGTAGCCGGTGATGGTCTGGCCGCGCTCGGAGGTCTCGGTCTCCACCTGGAGGGCGACGCCGGAGACGGTGACGGTCTGGGTGTCGCCGGCGGCGGCGAGGGTGAGATCGATGCGCTGGCGGTTGCCGATGGAGACGGAGATGTTGGTGGCGGTGACATCGGCGAAACCGGCATGGGTAACGACAACGTTGTACTGGCCAACGCGGAGGTTCGGGACCTCGTAGTCGCCGGAGTCCTTCGTGGTGGTGGTGCTGACGGCTCCCGTGGCGATGTTGGTGACGGTGATGGTGGCAGCGGAGACGACTGCACCGGAGGGATCGTGGACGGTGCCGACGATGCTTCCGTTTTCAAACTGCGCCATGGCGGCGAGAGGGAGAAGCAGGCAGAGATATGCCAGAAGTCTTAGAGAGAATGTACGCATGAAGCGAAGTTAGCGGGGAGCTGTGAATGAACGTTGAACGTTCGATCAACAGATGAAGACAGCGCCGGATTGGCGCGGGTTTGCTTGGCGGCTAGATGAGGCAGAATGCCGTGGGGAGACCTTCAGCGGAGACGGCGGCGGTGGACTGAGTTTTGGCTGGGATGATCGAGATACGGCTGCGGCCATTGGTGAGTTCGACGACGCGAGAGCCGGTCGCGGTACCGAGGTTGTCGATGAGCTTGCCTTCACCGGAGAGTGTGTAACGGATTCGGTTGCGTGCTTCGAGACAGAGAATTCCGCTGGCGTCGAGCAGCTTCGCTTCGAGGGTAACCCTGGTGGGAGAGCGTTCCATGACTTCGAGGGTTAGCCTGGCTGGAGTGCCCCAGGGCTCAGTCTGGTAGATGAAGGCGATCTCGTCTTCAACTCTTTCGTGAGTGGCGGTGGTGGCGACTACCTTGAGATGATTTTCGCCAGCAAGAAAGGGTGTGTCCCAGCGTAAGCCGGCGGCTGGAAAGTTCTGGATGTCGCGCTTGCGGATGCCGAGGGATTTGCCGTTGAGGAAGAGCTCCGCCACCGGACAGTTGGAGTAGACCTTGACCGTGCGGGGCTCGTTGGGCCTGCCCCAGCGGACGGGCCAGGTGTGGCCATAGATGTGGGCCATGGGCTTCTCGGCGAGGTAGGACTGGAAGACGTAGTATCCCTCCTTGGGCGTGAGGTCGCGCTCGACGATGCCCTTCTGGTTGATGCGGGGGACGGGGTTTTCGGGGCGGAGGGGCGTGGTGAAGTCCTTGAAGCACCACTGCAGGGCACCGGTGAGCCATGGAAGCGAGTGCTGGGTCTTGAGGTGCCAGTCGAAGAGATCGCAGGCGTAGGACTCCGACCAGTCGCCATCGCGGGAGACGCGGGCTTCGCCGCCCTGGGCCATGTAGGCGAGGCCACGCTCGGCGGTGTCGCCCTCTTTGATGACGGTGATGGTCTTGTAGGGGTCTTCGGCGTGGCGGCCGGCGTGGTTGTCGGCACCCCACTCGGCGTGGAGGAGGTGTTTGACGCGGGGGCGTTGCTTGTCGAGGGAGGACTCGTAGTCGACGAAGCGTCCGCCATACCAGCCGGCCCAGATGGACGGAGAGTAGACATCGGGGATGGTGCGGGCGAAGTCGCAGCGGCGGATGACGGTCTTGCGCGAGGGGTCGAGGGCGTGGGCGATGTCCTGGAGCTGCTGGAGGTACGCGGGGATGGCAACCATGTCGACCGATGGATACTCGCCCTCCCAGTCGTCTTCGTTGCCGAGGCCCCAGAGGATGATGGAGGGATGGTTGCGGTGCTGGTCGATCATGGTGGCGAGCTTCTCTTTACCCTGGTGCTGGAAGGCCTCGGAGCCGACGCCGCCACGGCACCAGGAGACCTCTTCCCAGACCAGGATGCCGAGTTCGTCGCAGAGGTCGAGGACGAGGCGCTGCTGCTGGTAGTGGGCGAGACGGATGAAGTTGGCGCCCATGTCGCGGATCATGTGCATCTCTTTGCGGAGGATGCCGGCGGGGGTGGCGGCAGCGTATCCGGCGTGGTCCTCGTGGCGGTGGGTGCCCTGGAGAAGGAGGCGCTCGCCATTGAGGAGGAAGGGGCCGTCCTGCTGGAACTCGCAGAAACGGATGCCGAAGCGCTGGATCTGGATGGAATCGCCGAGAGTGAAGGTGCAGGTGTAGAGCGCGGGGGTTTTGGGGTGCCAGAGCCGGGGGTTGGGAAGGACGAAGGTGGTGAGGGTCTCTGTGCCGGTCCAGGGCATCTGGGAGCGGCTGACGGTGTGGACGGTCTTGCCCTTAGGGTCTTTGATCGTGAGGCTGAGGGGGAGAGCCGTCGTGGCGGTGGTTGGATTGTGGAGACGGGCTTCTACCTTGACCGACGCGGGGGCTCCCTTCCCTGCTTCTACGTGGACGTGGAGTTGCTCGATGGAGACGGAAGGAACGTAGACGAGATGGACGCTGCGGTAGAGGCCTCCGTAGAGGGTGAAGTCGGAGAGGTCAGACGGCATGCGGTCGAGGTCGGGGGAGTTGTCGCAGAGGATGCTGAGGAGAGCTCCATCTTTGTTCATCGCTCCGGGTTGGGCGAGGAGTTCGGTCAGGTCGAGGACGTACTCGTCGTAGCCTCCGATATGACGGCCGGCGAGATGGGGGCCGAGATAGACCTCGGAGGACTGGCCGGCACCCTCGATATGGAGCAGGGTGCGACCGTTGGGATGGGGATTGGCGACGGGGACGGTGATGCGGTACCAGCCCCTGCCGCGGTAGGCGGGAACGTCGGGGTCGCAGCCGTCGTAGTCGTTGAAGCAATGGGGGAGGGTGACGGGGGTCCAGGGGGCGAGGGGCTGGTTGCTCCAGACCTCGAAAGGTCCGGCGAGGGGCATGCGAAGGAACTCCCATCCGGAGTCGAGGGTGTGGACGGAGGAGGTCTGGGCGCGGGCGAGGCTGGGGGGCAGAAGAGCAGCGGCGGTAGCGAGTTCGAGAAACTGACGGCGCGAGAGAGAGGTCATGGGTGCCCTTTGGGTCGTGGTGGGTCTCATACGCCAGGGCTGAGGAAGGAGTGGGCCGAGGAAGAGATTTCGAAAGACCGGTTCACAGTTGTTTCGATCGGAACGCATTGGGTCCGAATCCACAAGGTGAAAACGGTTTCAAACCTCGATACATCCGGGTTTTGTGCAGGGAAATGGCTTTTCTCCGCTGGCCATGGGGCAAGAAGAAGCATGGGTTGGCGCACGATTGCGAGCATCATCCTTGCCTGATAGGCTTGTAACCACTCTCGCTGGTTACGAAGATCCGAGTCAACAGAAGTCCAGACGAACCCAGAACGGCTTGTCCTTGAAACGCTTTCATATTGGGTCACTGCAACTCGATGTTGAACAACGGGTCCTTTATCAAGACCGGGATGTGATCCCATTGCCGCCGAAGGCGATGGACATTCTGATTGTGCTGCTGGAAGACGCGGGACAGGTGGTGACCCGCGAGACGATCCGGCAGAGGGTGTGGGAGAGCACCTTCGTCGAAGAAGCGAATATCACGAAGAATATCGGCCTGCTGCGGAGCACGCTGCGGGCCCATCTGGACGATACCGACCCGATCAAGACGATTACGAAGCGCGGCTACCAGTTCGTCGGACCGGTGGATATGCGACCGAAGACGGAGTCGGGAAGCCACATCGCTTCAGGTGCGTACCCGGAGGAAGTCGTGGTGATTCCGCTGGATGAGGAGTCGCGGATCGCCCTGGAGGAGGCTGAACCGGTGGTGCATGCGGCTTCCGTTCCGGTGGTTGATGCTCCGCGTGCGATCCCGGTACGGCGTGTCTGGGGACGGCGTGGCGGATGGATCGCGGCGTCGGTGATCCTGCTGGCCGCGTGTACGGGGTTTGCGGTGGACCGGTGGAGGTCGGGGCATGCCGCGGCGGCGAAGCAGCGTGCGTCGCTGGCGATTCTGAGCCTGCATAACCTCTCCGACAACGCATCGGAGAACTGGCTGGGGGCGGCGCTGACGGAGACTCTGGGCTCGGATCTGAGCGGCGATAACGGGGTGCGGCTGGTCTCGGGCGAGCGGGTGGCCGAGGCGGAGCGCGACCTGACACTGGGGGAGGCGCGGTCGTATGACGACAGAGCGATTCAGTCGGTGGGGCGGCGGTTGGCGTGCGATCTGGCTCTGACGGGGTCGTATCTGCCGGAGGGCGACCGGATCCGGGTGGATTTGCAACTGCGGAATGCGGCAACAGGAACGATCGTGACGACCTTCAGCAGGGTGATCGACAAGCACCAACTGATCGGGACAGTGGCAGAGGCCAGCGCAAAGCTGCGGCAGTCGATAGGGCTGGCCCCGGCAGAGGCAGTGGTCGACTATCTGCAGGGCACGTCCCCGTCGGAGCAGGATGGAGTGCGGCTTTACCTGGAGGGTCAGCGGCTTCTGCAGGAGGGCCGGTTTCAGGAAGCGGAGCCCCTGTTAAGCCAAGCGGTGCTGCTGAAGCCGGAGAGAGCGCTGGCGCACTCGGCACTGGCCTCGGCGTGGCAGGCGATGGGGTATGTGGAGCGGGCGCGTGAAGAGGCCAGGATGGGACTGGCGCGTTCGGGTTCGCTGCCGGCGGAGAAAAAGCTGGTGCTCGAGGCCGGTGCGTATGCCATCTTTACGGACTGGCCGAAGGCGATCGCGGCTTACAGGCAGTTGACGGCGCTGCATCCGGACGATCTGGACTATCCCGCGGCCCTGGCGGAGTGTTTGTACAAATCGGGAAGCCCGAAGCAGGCGCTGCAAACGCTCCAAACGATGTTGGGTTCGTCGAAGATTGCGGCGAACGATCCTCGTTTCACCATCCTGGAGGCGTCGTCCGCTGCGGCGATGGGTGACTGGAGGGCGCAGTTGATGTACGCCGGGGAGACGATCCGGTTGGCTCGGGCGCATTCATCGCCTTATTTTGAGAGCAAGGGTCTGTGGTCCGAGGGGCTGGCCTGGGCGAGGGTCGGAGATCTTGAGCATGCACTGGGGGACTTCCACGAAGCGCAGCAGATCAGCTCGCGGATCGGCGACGAACTGGGACAGGCGAATGTGTTGACGTCGCTTGGGTCGGAGCAGGGCTATCGCAAGGACCCGCAGGCGGTGGTGACGCTTCGCCAGGCGCTGGCGATCTTCGACCGGCTCGGGAACCGGGGCGGCGAAATCGGTGCATGGAGCGAGTTGGGATGCGCGTTGACCTACACCGAGGACTGGGCCGGGGCGAAGGCTGCGTTTCACTCGGCCATCGATCGGGCGAACGAAGTGCATAATCCGGCGCTGGCGTTCGGGGCGGTATTGGACCTGGCGTATGTGGCGAGCAACCAGGACGATCTCGACGCGGAGCTGAAGTACGCCAATGAGGCGCTGAAGATATCGCGAGCCGCGGGGAATATCGATGGGATTGGGAGTTCGCTGGAGTACCTGGGCGATGTGGCCTTCGAGAAGGGGAACCTTACCGAGGCGCGGTCCTGGTATGACCAGGCGATGGTCTCGATGAAGCAGCAGAACAGCGGATACGCGACCGGCAAGCTGCTGTATCTCATGGCGCAACTGGACATGGCGACGGGCGACCTGGCCTCGGCAAGGCGGCGCGAAGACGAGATCAACGGCATGCATGTGCTGAAGGGCGAGAGGCTGGAGCAGCAGATGCTGACCGAGGCCGCGCTAAGGATCGAGGAAGGACGTCCGGAGGATGTGATGGGGCCGATGACCGATCTGACCGATCATTACACGACGGCTCTACCGGCGGCGGAGGCGTGGCGTCTCATTGCGGCCTCCTACCTGGAGCGGGGCGATGTGGCGCATGCACGGAGCGCGATCGAGAAGGCTCTCCCGATGGCGCGGGATTCGGAAAACACGAGAGACTACCTGATTCCTGAGACGCTGCTGGCGGCTCGGATCGACGCGGCGGAAGGCCACGGGATGAGGGCTGAGGCAACGCTGGGCGAGTTGCTGAAGAAGGCGCAGGCGATCCAGAGCGAGCGGTTACAACTGGAAGTGCGTCTTGCGGCGGGAACGATTGCACTCGAGCAGGGGCACCGGACAGAGGGCGAGCGCACCTTGCAGAGGGTCATCGCCGAGGCGTCACAGCGTGGGTTTGGTCTGACAGAGCGCAAGGCTCGCAAGGCACTGGCCACTTCGGCTAAGAGTTAGACCGCTCGGAACTTTTCTTTATTTACTGGCACTTACGGTCACAGACCGGCGTCCGGTTTGAAAGAAGTTAGAAAGAAAGGCGAGCTTCGCAAGGACTTTTGGTCGGACCGCTCTGTAGAGTGCGAGTTGTTCCTCCACTTTCCACCCGCGAGTTCATGATGCCCGCTTACAAATTGATTCTTCCGGTGATCTCCTTTCCATCCGCCAAGCCGCTGCCTCCTTTGAAGGCGCCCGCTGAGAAGAAGGCGAGTGCCCTTGTTCCGGACGACACGTTTGGTTTGCCCGGCAATCGGGTTCCGCCGCTCGATGATCCGTTCGCCTGTTAGGCAACGTCAGAAGCAACAGCCGTCACGGATGCTGTCCCCCCTCCTAAAGGGGGGTTTGTTCCCTCCTCTGGGGTGATGTACTTTTAGACATCAACACCATCCATGAGGCCACGTTCTGACGCGCACTGTTCCAGCCCGACGCGAGAGACAGCTCTTCGCGACGCACCGAAAGGCAAAGGTTGGGATATGTCTTCTGGCTGTGCTGTGTTTCGGAGACAGACTGAGGGCGCAGTCTACGTGTTCCGGCGTGGCGCTGACGCCGGCGGCTTCGGCGGATTGCGCGGCGCGGCATGTACCGGTCGCTACCGCTGCGAAACTGGATCCGGCGCGAGCCTACAACATCACCGAGCTGATCGATCTGGCGGAGCAGAATAATCCCAGAACGCGCATTGCGTGGGAGCGAGCTCGGCAGAGGGCCAATGAACTGGGAGTGGCGAAGAGCGCTTACTTCCCTCTGCTGGTGTTTCAGGTGATCGGCGGGGACCAGAAGACGATCAGCCCGTTTCCCGTGGCGCTGGAGGCGCGCGGGTATAACTCGGTGACGATCCCGATTATCCAGCCGCAGTTGAGCCTGCAATATCTGCTGTTCGACTTCGGCAAGCGCGGAGCACGGGTGGATGCGGCGCTGGCGGAGAAGATCGCCGCAGGAGCGAACTTCGTGCAGGCCAACCAGGATGTAGCGTTTCAGGTGGCGACGGGATACTACAAGTTGCTGACCGCGCAGGAGCGTCTCGCGGCGACGCGGGAGACGTTGAAGACCGCGCAGACGACACAGGATGCCGCTGAGACGCAGCTCGCCAATGGTCGGTCCACGCTGCCGGATGTTTATAACGCGAAGGCAGAGACGGCGCAGGCGGTGTTCGACATGGAGTCGGCCGATGGCGACGAGAAGATCTCGCGGGTGAATCTGGCGGAGGTGGTAGGAGCCGAACCAAGCCCCGATCTTCAGATCGATGCGATGGTGAACGCACCGCTGCCGGACTCGCTGACGGCTTCGGTGGATGCGTTGATCGAGAGAGCGGTGGCGAACAGGCCGGATCTGGCGGCGCAGGCGGCGGAGATTCGCGCGGCGGACGACAGAATCAAGCTGGCAAAGGCGGAGTATCTGCCGCAGATTGCGATCAAGGCCAGCGGGGCTCAGACCATGATCTGGCCGAGCCCGGATGCGGGTCTGCTGGGCAATGCGAATGAGCCGACCTGGACCGCATACCTGGGGCTGGAGTGGAAGGTCTTCGACGGCGGCGCGCGTCGCAATGAGCTGGCCGCGGCACAGTCGCGGCGGCGCGAGGCACTGGACGAGCTGACCGAGAAACACGACAAGGCGACGCGTGAGGTGTGGTCGGCGTATATCGCGTTCCGGACGGCACTGAAGAAGGAGCAGGCTTCGGTGTCGTTGCTGGCGGCTGCGAACGAATCGTACAACGCGTCGCTTGAGGCGTATCAGTACGGGGTGAAGAACCTGATCGATGTCGTAACGGCCGAGAAGCAATTGGCGCAGGCGCGGCTGTCGAGTGTGTCGGCGCGGTCGCAGTTGTTTCTGGAAGCGGTGGATTTGGAGTTCGTCACAGGCAATCTGCTGCGGAGCCTTCCGAAGGCCACGAAAGTTCAGGCACCTGCCGTTCCGCCAACAGGAGGAGCAACACCATGATCCAACTCCGGGCCAGCCGTATCGCCGTGGGGGGAGCAATGCTCCTGCTGACGGGCTGCGGGCATGCGCCGAACATCGATATTATCGGCTCGTTCTTTCCGGTGTGGATGCTCTGCCTGGTGATTGCGATCCCGCTTGCCTTTGGGGTGCGCATGCTTCTGCTGCGGTTCAAACTTGAGAGTGAGGTTGGACCGCTTGCCCTCTTCTATCCGTGCGTGGTCATTCTCTTTACCAGCCTGCTTTGGCTGATCTTTTTCCGGTAGGAGGCAGACGATGGAGCAAGTGACAACTGTTGAGCCGCACGCGACGTCCAGCCCGAAAGCCGGGCTGGGGCGCTTGATCGGGATCGGCGTCGTGGTTGCAGCCGTGGCGATGCTGGCGATCGTGGCGTTGCAGGTGGATCTGCATCCGCGCACGGACGACGCGAGCGTGCGAGCCAACTTCATCGAGATTGCGCCGGAGGTGAGCGGCCGGCTGACGGAGCTGCCAGTCAAGGACAACGCGTACGTGAAGCAGGGCGGGACGCTGTTTATTATCGACCCGCGACCCTATGAGTATGCGTTGCAGCAGGCGCTTTCCGACCAGGAGGCGCTGGAGCAGCAGATCGTGGATGCCAAGCGGCATATCGCAGCACAGAGCAGCGCTGCGGAGGCTGCGCGGGCGGGTCTGCATAGTTCGGAGACAGGCGTGCAGACGGCGGGGAGCCAGATCGACGTTTCGGCTGCAGCGGTGACGCGAGCGCAGGCCGCGGTTGCGGCCGCAGAGGCGCAGTTGAAGCTTGCTACGAACAATCTGCACCGGATTGAACCGTTGCTGAAGAAGCAGTATGTGACGGTGGAGCAGATCGACCAGGCGAATACGACCGTGCGTGTCGCGCAGGGCAACTACGACGAGGCGCAGGCGGGATTGTCGCAGGCACAGGCCGCGCAGCAGCAGGCGAACTTCCGCAAGGTGGAGGCGGCTTCGCTGGCGGTCGAACAACAGGCTCGGCTTGGACAGGCGATCCATACGATTGATACGGTGGACACGCTGGAGTCGCAGCGTCCCGCGAAGGCGGCGAAGGTGGACGCCGCGCGTCTGGATCTGGAGAGGACGAAGGTCGTCGCGCCCTTCGATGCGTATGTGACGAATCTGAATCTATCGGTGGGTGCGTATGCGAGGCCGGGCATCCCACTGTTCACGTTGATCGATACGCGAACCTGGTATGTGATCGCCAACTACCGGGAGTCGAAGTTGAAGAACATCCACCTGCACGACCATGTGGATCTGTACCTGATGGGGCATCCGGACAGGCGGTTCAATGGCACGGTGGAGAGCATCGGATATGGCGTGTTTCCGGAGGATGGGGCTGTCGCACAAGGGCTTCCCAACATCGATCGCACGCTGAACTGGGTGCATCTTTCGACGCGGTTTCCGGTGAGGATTCGCGTTCAGGATCCCGACCCTGAACTATTCCGCATCGGGGCGACCGCAGTGACGGTCGTGCGCTAGACGATGGCCACCGGCGCCATCGCGAGTGTTCAGACGGCTCCGCGCTTATCGTGGACGGAGGCGATGCTGCAGGATCTGCAGCCGACACCGGGCAGGCTGGCGGCTACGCTGCGGGTTGTGCTGGCTTCGATCATCGCGCTTCTGCTGATGGAGACGCTACAGATGCCGTTCATCGCGATCGGCATGTACTTTATCTTTCTGATCGGGCGGGACAGCCCGGCGGTCTCGCTGCGGTCTTCGCTGTTCTCCCTGGGGATTGTGTGTTTTGCAATCGTGGTGGAGTTTGGGGTCGTGATCCTGAGCGACAACGATCCGATGGCGCGCCTTTTGAGCGTGGCCGTGGTCACGTTCATTGCCGGGATGATCGTGGTGACGACCAGCCAGCCTGCACTTGGATCGAGCTTCGGGCTGATCTACTGCACGGTGATCAGCCTATGGGAGATCCATGCACCGGCCGATCGACTGGTGAAGACGTCGCTCTATCTGGTTGGGACGTTCCTGATTGCGCTGGGGAGTGCTGTGGCGGTCGAGTATATCTTCGGCGACCGGAATCCAGCGGCGAAGCTGCAGGAACAGAGGCGCATTCGATACAGCGCGCTGGCAACGATGTTTGAGCTGTATGCCGAGAATGCTCCGCAGGAGAAGCGTTTTCAAGCGGCGTCCGCGGTGTCGCGCATTGCGATTGCCGGACAGGCAGGCATGATGACGCTGTACAACGCCATTGTGGAGCAGAACCTCGACACCGGGAATTTGCCGATCGCGCTGCGGCCTCGCATCACCATGCTGGCGCAGTTGATGGATGTTGCCGCCGCGTTTGGCTTGCAGAATCCGGTTGAGGTCGATGCAGACACGCGCGTTCGGTCGGCACGGCTCGCGGAGGCATGCCGGCAGGTGATTCCCGGGGTTCCAGCCAAGCTCCCCGTGGGACTGCAGCTTGGGCCAACAGGACAGTCCATGTTGCTGGACCGCGTGGAGGGAGCGCTGCACTCTATCCTGACGATGCCCCATGATGTTGGATCGAAAAGAAAACGGGAGCTGGTGGCTCTCCCGCGCAAGGAGATTCCGTTCTTCATCCCGGGTGCGATCCGGAATCCGGAGAGTGTCGCGTTTGGGCTGAAGATCAGTCTGTGCGCGACGTTTTGCTACGTGCTCTATCACGCGCTGGCGTGGCCGGGCATCTCGACTGCGGTGACGACGGTGTTGGTGACGGGTCTGAGCAGCACGGGCGCACTGAAGCAGAGGTTGATCTTCCGCGTGCTTGGCTCCTTGATCGGCGGGCTGATCCTGGCGCTCGGTGCGGCCGTCTTTCTCTTTCCGCATATGGACTCCTTGACGTCGCTGGTGTTGCTGGAGGCGGCGATCGCGTTTATTGCAGCGTGGATTGCGGCAGGGCCGAGGCTGAACTATATCGGGCTTCAGATCGCGTTTGCGTTTTACCTCGTCGCGTATGAGGGATTCAGCGCCCCGACCCAGTTAGCACCGGCGCGCGACCGTTTCGTGGGCATCATGATCGCGCTCGGGGTGATGCTTCTGGTCTTCGACCAGCTTTGGCCGGTGCGTACGACGACCGTGATGCGGCGCGGACTGGCGGCGGTTCTTCGGGTGGGAGCAGATCTGTTTACGACGCTCAATATGGGCTGGGACGATGAGGGCAAACATCAGGAACTGCTGCGGCACGCGGATGTGTTGCGCGACCGGCTGGGCGCCACGGTCGCAAGTCTGCGCAGCGCGAACACGTCTGTCCCGTTTGAGTTTGGGGCACACCGCGAAGAGCATATCCAGACCGGGGATATGATCCTGCGTTCCGCGATTACGGCGGCGGCACTCTTCTGGAACCAGCTTTCGGTGCTTCATAACGCCCAGGACCTGGACTACCTTCGCAACCCGGAGCTGCGAGCGATGCGGCAAAGGCTGGCAGCGCAGTTGATCGCCATGGCGGATGGCGTCGCGTCGACGGAGCCTATTGCCAGCAAGAACTCGGAGGTGTTGCTGACACCTGCGATTCTGGCGAATCCGCGGTATGCGGAGTATGCAACGAATACTCTCGATCGCTTTGAGGAGCTCCAGAACTTTGTGGCAATTCTGGAGCGCCCTCGATAGAGCGCTATCTCGTGCCGGCGCGGGACTCGATTTCGAGAGTGACCGGGCCGATGAGGCCGGACGGCAGCAGGGGTGAGGCAGCGTTGTATTTGCGGATGTTGGTCTGCGTGTAGGTCTTGGTGACGCCGGGTTGGGCGTCGCCGATGAGGCGGTTGGGCCACAGGTTGGTCACCTCGAGTTCGAGGCGGTTGGGGCCTGCGGCGAGGCTGTCGGTGATGTCGAGGCGGTAGGGCATGGCCCAGATTGTACCGGCGGGTTTGCCGTTGATCCGTACCGTGCAGATCTCGCGGAGATCGGTGAGGGTGAGGATGGTGCGATCGCCCGCGGTATGGGTGGGCTGAATGGTCGTGCGATAGGTGGCGGTGCCGGAGAAGAAACGGATGCCGGAGTCGGGCGAGGTGGACCAGTCCTGGAAAGTAGTCAGGGTTTGCGGAGTGGCGGGTGCGCCGCGGTTGGGCTGGAAGGCTACCGTCCACTGAGAGGCGGGAAGTTCGGTGACGGCGGCGGGCTGGATCCGGGTGGTCAGTTCCCTGCCGTCGGAGAGCTTGAGGGTGTAGGTTCCGGGGGCAGCGTTGGGGAGACGAGGGGTCTTCGGGTCTCCGATGACTGCGGTGGAGATGGGTGCGCCGTCTTTGCGGACTTCCGTAACGTGGAGACGGGCGGGTTGGGAGAAGAGGACAAAGATGGAGCCGTGGGGATCCAGGTGAAGCGGGACGGTAGTGCGCCCCTCCGCCGCGGTATAGGCGAGTTGTGGAGTCGTGGTTCCTTCGAGTGGGTTCCAGAGCTCGGGCATGCGATTGTCGATGCGGAAGCGGGGGGCCACGTCGATCGTCTTGCCGGTGCGATTGCGGACGAAGTAGATATCGGTCTGGCCTTCGCGGCGGTGAATGTAGTCGAGCTGCGTCTCGGGGGCTTCGAAGTCGGGTGCGAGATGCAGTGTTGCGAGAGCGGAGCGGGTATCACCCCCGCAGAAGACGGTTCCCTTCCCATACGAATGCTGCGCCGGGCAGGACTGCCAGAGATCGTGCGTGAGCTGGACGAAGCGTGACGCGTCCTTCGGAGAGACGTTGCCCGTCGGCGCCAAGGGGGTTTCGCCGATGACGCTTCCACCCTGCTGCACGTAGGCGGCGATGTGCTCCAGAGAGGCGAGGGAGAGACGGCGGCCGTTTGGAAGGAAGAGGAGGCGGTAGGTGTTGCCGGCGGGGGTGCGCAGGCCACTGGGCGTGACGATGAGGGTGCGGAGGAGGGCGTCTTCGTTGGTGACGTCGTAGTCGTAGCCGGGCAGGACGTGAGCGGGATCGTCGTGCTTGAGACGAACAAAGTTGGGGACTTCATCGCCGTAGAAGTAGAGGACATCGTCGACGGCATGGCCCTGCTGAAGGAGGAACTGGGCGCGGTTGAGATAGCTGAAGAAGGGCTCGCTCTGTTGCCACCAGGTGATGCGCGGATTCATATGGGTGCCGGCGAAGTACTCGTTACCCGGCAGGCCGAAGGAGGCAGGCGACGAGGTGAACTCGTGCCAGACAAGTCGATTCATCCCCTCGGTGAGGCCCTGATCGAAGGAGGGTTTGAGGTCGGTCGCCAGGGACTCGGACCAATGAGGACCGATGGAGGTCATACCCTCCTGCGCGACGAACTGTTTGCCGTAGATGTTTGCGGCGCTGGCGGCTTCCTTGGTGAAGTAGCGGTCTTCGTCGGTGGAGCGGTGCTCGTTGGATTGCGCCCAGTATTCGGTCTGGGGGACGGCGGAGGAACGGAAGGTTTCGAGGGCGTCGAGCGGGGCGGAGTGCGGGCCACCGGATTCCGACTGGATGCCCAGGCCGTACTCTTTGGCGCGGTCGGCGAAGTGGTCGTAGTGGTCGGTGACGAGATCGCCCACGGTGCGGCGGAGATCGTTGAGGAAGCGCTCGGAGGTGCCGCGATCGTCGAGGATGCGGCCGGTGACGATGGGGAGGTAGCGGATGGGGTCGTAGCCACGGCGGTGCTGGAACTCGGCCTGGAAGCGACCGGTCCAGTTGGTGCCGCCGAGCTCCCAGGAGTCGGTGGCGAGGTTGACGAGAGTGGTGTGAAGGTAGGGGCGGCTGGCCTCGAGGAGAGGCGTGACGGTGTGGGTCCAGTAGGTATCGAAGGCGGCACGGTCGAGGTAGTCGATGGCGAGCCCCTGCCAGGCGCCGCTGGAGGTGGAGACGCGTGCGTCGGAAGAGGTATAGCCGATGCGAAGGATCTCCCACGCGGTGTTGGTCGGGGCGTGCCAGTTGGTGTGGCCGGAAGCGTCCACCTGCGTGGTGATGTCGAGGACGCTCGAGAGCGTGGCATCGGCTTCTGAAGGATCGCCGGTCGCGGCACCGAGGAGGTTTTCGGTGTGCGGCATGGAGAAGCTGCCTTCGGCGGCAGCCGACTTGAGGCGAAGCTGACGGATGGGCGCGCGTTTGTCGCCTGACTGGCCAGGGAGAGAGGCCCCATGAGCAAGGGGGTAGGCAAGCACAGCGATCTGCTGGTAGAAGCCGTTCTTAATGGCGGGTGTGGGGAGCGTGCCGGGAGCCTTGCCCGCAGCGACGACAGTGCTGGACCAGGTGAGGACCTTCGAGGCATCGGCGGGTTTGACGTCTGGGCCGCCGAGGTTCCAGCCGCTGGTGATGTTGAGGGTGACTTCGAGATGCAGAGCGGCGGCGGTCTTCAAGGCGTGGACATAGAGCTTTGTCCATGCAGGACTGCCGAAGGTTGGACCGGGAGGGACGTCTGCGTTGCCGTTCTGGCTGGAGCCATTGGCGTCGACCAGGAGTACGCCGCCGAAGCCTTTGCGGCTCATCTCGGTGAGCTCGTAGGTGATGGTGTCTTCGGTCGTGTTGCCGTTGAGCCACCACCAGTAGCAGCGCAGCTTGGCCTGAGCCGGCGGGGTCTTGAAGCCCTGGCGCAGCGTTGCCTCCGAGTGGGTGGTCTGGGCAGGTGCACATGCAGGGAGGAGGGTTACCAGCAAAAGGGCAAGGAGAGTCTTTGAGCGAATGGGCGAGCGAATGGGCATGACACCTGAGTTCTGCAATGTTTGTTGAGACTACAAGAAATCCCGGGGCGCGAGGCCCCGGGACCGGAAGAGCAGCAGGTTAGAAGTTGATGCGTGCGGTGAGCTGACCGATGCGTGCGTCGTTGGCCTGGGAGGCAATGCCGTTGGGCGTTGCCAGGGATCCACCGCCCGCAGCGGATGCCGAGTTGGCGACCCCGAGCGAGGTGCTGGGGCCACCCCAGTTCGGAGTATTGAGGATGTTGAAGAACTCACCGCGAATCTCGAAGCTGGTGCCTTCGCGGAGGATGAACTTCTTGAACATCGACAGATCGGCAAGAGGCTTGATGGGCTGGCGGATGTTGAGGTAGTTGCTGTTGGACTGCGAGGTGTAGGGAATACGCGTGCGGAAGGCAGGGTTGGGCGAACGCGAGTCGCAGCCTACTTTGGTTGCGTAGGTGCCGCTGGGGTCGAGGGTCGTGTTGACGTTGGCGACGGTGACCGCGCCTGAGCCCAGGACTGTGGACTGCTGGTAGCAGGTGTTGAACTGGCGGTAGAGGTTCTTGTCGGGCTGGTGGTAGTCACCGATGATATCCACGTTGCTGGGTGCGGCGATGAGTGGACCATTGGCGAGCCGAATGACGCTGTTGAGGGACCAGCCGCCAAGGAGCAAACGCTCGATGTAGGGTTTGCCTGCAAACCTGGGCAACTGGTAGGTGCCGAAGATATTGCCGAACATGGTGGGGTTGTTGTCCTGCACGGAGTAGAGCTTGCCGACGGCGAGCGCGTAGTTGTCCAGGAAGCCGTTGTGCAGCATGACCTTATCCCAGGTGAAATTGCCCTGGAGGCTGAAGCCATGGCGCATGGGACGTGAGACCTGGATCTGGAGGGCGTTGTAGGGGGCTGAGCCGATGGAAGAGTACTGCTCGGTGACGGAACCAAACTCCGGGAACGGAAGCAGGAGGAGGTTGCGCTGGATGGTGGCTCCATTGAGGGAGGGCTGCTGAGGCAGAGCGCCCGCCATCGGGTTAGCTACGGTCGCGTTGAGGGTGTTGGCCATGGCCCCGCCCTGGTTGTAGTACTGCGCCGGCAGGACGTTGATGTTGTGGTTGACCTCAAGACGCGTGGGTCGCGCCCCCACGTAGGCGATCTGCAGAGTCAGGGAACCGGGGAACTGCTGCTGCACGCTGGCCGAATACTGCGCGCTCTTCGGCTGGACGTGATTGGGATCGACGAAGCTGACGCTCTGACCGAGTGCGGTCGAGAGGCCAAGCGAGCTGCCGGTGGGCAGAGCGACACCATTCGGGAAAGGGTTCGAGAGTGTGTTGAGCGGTGTGTTAGCCGTGTAGTTGTTGTAGCTCGTGGTCTGCGAGAAGCCGGTGCCGATGGGAGTTTCGAGCGTGTTGAAGTAGATAATGCCGAAGCCTGCGCGGACGACCGTGCCGGGAGCCGCCTGGTAGGCAGCACCGATGCGCGGCTGGAAGTTGTTCAGGTCGCGCGGGTAGGGGAACCGGTTGGAGCTCGACGTGAACTGGAGGCCACCCTTCACTGCCTGGCCATTGACTGCGATTCCCAAGGGGTTGGCGCAGGTGGTGCAGAAGTTGGAGACCATCTTGTTGTAACGCTCCGTGAAGGGAGACTCGTAGTCCCAACGGAAGCCGAGGTTGACGGTCAGCTTGGAGTTGACGCGCCAGTCATCCTGGACAAACGGGGCTGCGTAGATCTGCTGGAGGGCGTAGGCAGGGGTGATGTTGTAGGAGATGGAGGAGAAGGTACCAAGCAGGAGAGCCGCGATGGGGTCGCCCGAGTTGGCATCGCCGACGTTGTAGTTCTGCTGGGTAAAGCGGCGATCGAAGGCAATGGAGCTCTGGTTGCCCGAGGGGCCTGAGGTGTTGCCGAAGCCGGACTGGGGATTCTGGACGTTGTAACGGATGAGGTTTCCTTCGAAGCCTAGACGGAGCGTGTGGCTGCCGAGCGTCTTGGTGAGGATTTCTTCGATGGATCCTGTGGTGTTCTCGCTGACCTGTCCACCTGCGCCCGCAGCCAGAGTTGCGTAGCCATCGGTGATGGATAGGCCGGGAAAGCTCTTGTACGGCAGGTTGGTTCCGCTGATGCCGAGGGTGCTGAGGTCAAAGTTTGAGTTGCCAGGATAGGCGAGACCGAAGGGATGGTAGAGGAGGCCGAAGCGCGAGTCGAGCACCATGCTGGAGGAGAACTGGTGGACATCGTCGACGCTGCCGCCACGATTGTTGCGGTAGACGCTGTAGCCATAGCCACCGGGACCAATGCCCTTGGGAAAGCCCTGCAGCGGGTAGCTCTGGGTGAGTCCCGAACGGAAGAAGATACCGTTGATCTTGTTCTTCTGGCCGATCGCGTGATCCATGCGGACGATGAAGGAAGGGTAGGTGCTGGGATAGGAGGTTTGGGTGGAGATGTAGTTGGTGCCCGTGGTGACGCCGGCGATGCTGGGCGCCGGAAAGTAGGAGGCGAAGGCCTTACCGGATGCCGTGATGCGCGAGGCGATGTTGTTGTTGGCGAAGAACGCGGTACGGTTTCCGTTGATGTCGACCGGCGAGTTGGGATCGAAGAGCTGGATGCCGTTGGTGCAACGACCGGTGCCGTCGAACGCGGTGCAGAGTGCCGAAAAGTCGCCGCCAAGTTCAGCCGCGGTAGGAACCTTGGTGCTGTAGTTGATGGCGGTGTGCGAGGCGTAGCGCTCGAAGGCGACCATGAAGAAGGTCTTGTCACGACCGTTGTAGAGATGAGGAATGACGACGGGACCGTCGACGACGAAGCCGGTCTGGCTGAGCTGGTCGTTGTTGCGGCGCGTGGGGTTGACTGCGGCGTACTGGGTGGGTACCTTCTCGGAGGTGTTGGCGTTGAGGTAGGTGTTCTGGAAGACGTAGTAGGCGGCGCCGTGGAGCTTGTTGGTTCCGGTTCGGACGACGGTGTTGGTGACGGTGCCGTTACCGTGGCCCACCTGGGCGTCGAAGATCGAGGTCTGGACCTTTACCTCCTCCACGGCTTCCGGCGAGGGGACGAAGCCGGAGTAGCTGGAGCCGGAGAAGCGCTCGGCGGGATCGTCGGGAATGCCGTTGAGGGTAAGGCGGTTGTGGCCTCCATTTCCGGCCGAGACGATCTGGACAGCGACGCCGGAGAAGGGATTGGTGAACTGGCTGGACTTGCCCTGGAAGTATCCGCCGGATCCGCCGTTGAGGACGCCGGCAGCGAGCGTGGCCATGACGAAGGGATTGCGGCCCTCGTTGGGGAGGTCGGTGACCTCCTGCGTGGAGAGGGTGGTGGCGATGTTCGCGGATCCGGTGTCGAGCAGGCTGTTTTCCGCCGTGACCGAGATGGTCTCGGACGCGGCACCGACGGTGAGAGCGAAGTCTACGGTCTGGACCTGGCCGGCCGTGAGGACGACGTCCTGGCGATTTTCCGTCTTGAAGGTTGGCGCGGTGGCGGTGACTTTGTAGGTGCCCGGATTCAGGGCTGGGAAGTTGTAGGCGCCGGCACCATTCGAGACGCCGCTGGTCTTGAAGTGGGTCGAGGTCTCCTCGGCAACAATGGTGGCTCCGGCAACCTTGGCCCCGGTCGGGTCGGTCACCTCGCCCTGGATACCGCCGAGATAACGCTGCGCGCTGGCCGTGAGGGTGAGACCGAAGATGAGGGCGAGAACCGCGGTGAAGCAGGAAATCCTGTTGATGAAACGACTTTGCACTTGAACCTCCGAAGGTTTGAAGCGGAAACAGATGACGCCAGCCGACCGTATCTTTTCCGGAGAACGTTTTCCGTACCCCGAAGCGACGACCGATATGGCTTTGAAAAGACGCCCCATCCTCGGGATCGCAGGTAACGATGGGCAAGTTAATTTACCGGAAGATACCCGCTAGAATTTACCGTTAAAAGTCCATATAAACAAAATGCTTTCAACGACTTATACGATTCCAGAAACACTTTCCAGATGGGAGGTTAGAAGTCGTGCCTGGGTTCAAAACGTGGCCTCTACGTGCTAAACTGGTGGCCTTTGGAGTATGGAAAGATCATGGGCTCCCAGTTGAATGCCCCGGTGGAAGAAGGCCTCGACGAACCGAGCGTCGAAGAGCGTCGCCAATTGATCGACCGGGTTGCGGCCAGTGCGCAGTTCAGACGGTCCGCACGTCTGCGGGACTTTTTGCTGTACGTGGGAGGGCAGTCCCTGAAGGAGGGCCGCCCGGAGATCCATGAGCAGGAGATCGGGACGAAGGTCTTTGGGCGGTCGCCCTCGTACGACCGCAGCCAGGACAATATCGTCCGCGTGAATGCGACGGAGCTGCGCAAGCGGATTGAGCTGTACTTCGCCACCGAGGGTGGGCACGAGACGCTGGTGTTGGAGATTCCCCGGGGAGGCTATAAGCCGATCTTCCGCCGGAGGGTGCCGGGTACGCCCCTGCTCCCGGAGATGGCGGCAGAGACGGAAACGGTCTTGGAAACGTCTGACGCCACTCCAATGCCGCCCCGGAGCCGCCCATCTCTGATTTGGGTGGGTTTATGTGTCATGCTGGCGATTGCCTGCGCAGTGCTGCTGGTGCAAAACCTGACGTTTCGCTCCGCAAGCACTGGATGGGCGGGACGCCCCACTGTGGAATTGTTCTGGAAGGACTTCGCGAAGGGCCAGACGGAGATCGACATCGTTCTGCCCGACGCCTCGGTAACATTGAGCGAAGAGATCACCCACCACAGGATGTCGATGAACGACTTTCTGGACCACAACTTCATCAACCAGGCCGAGCAGGCTTCGCTGAGTCCAGACCGCGTCAGGGACCTGCAGGGTATCTTCGGGCATACTTTGGTGATGCTGGGGGACTTCCTTGCCGCGCAGCAGATCCTCGCGCTGACTCCGATGCTGCCCTCGCTGCGGCTCCAGCAGGCCCGGTCCTATACGACGGACGCAATCAAGCAGAACAGCTTCATCCTGATCGGCGGGCGCAAGGCGAATCCGTGGATGGGGCTCTTCGATGGCCAGATGAACTTCAGCCTGGACTTCGATACCGAGCGTGCCGAGTCTCTGTCGCATGTCACCAATCGGCATCCACGTCCGGAAGAACAGGCGGTCTACACCCCGAGAATGGACGCGAACGCGTTTGCCGGATACAGCGTGATCGCATACCTGCCGAATCCCAGCGGTACCGGGAACGTGATTACGCTCGCCGGGACGGACTCGGAGGCGACCAGGGTGGCCGCGGAGTTTCTCACGTCGGAGACTTCGATGGCGAAGTTTCGCAGCACGCTGAAGGTGAAGAAATTTCCGCACTTCGAGGTGCTGCTGAAGACCTCGCGCTTGAGCGGGACATCGTTCAACGCGGAGATGGTGGCGTACCGGGCTTATCCGGATAACAACTAGACAGCACTCGCTTTCTTATCTGGGCGAAGCGTGGATCTCCGCGATATAGCCGCCGGGGAACCTGACCATGGCGGAGTGCGCACCCGCGTCCGGCGTCAGGATGATGGCGCCAAACGATGTGGCGCGCTTCAACGTGGCGTCGAGATCGTCCACCTCATACCCCGTCGTCTCAAGACCATAGGGGAACGGAAGAATGCCATCGGTGACCATGACGAGCGCCTTGCCGAACTTCGATGCAAGATGAATGCGTCGATAGGTGTAGTTGGTTCGACCAATCTCCGCACCCGGAGCTGCGGCTTCATCGTTCACGACATGGCCCTGCGAGAACTGCAGATAGCTGTGCAGGAAAGCTGTGACCGCGTCGGGTGAGACGTAAATGCGGTTCTCCGGAGGGTGGGCCAAAGCAGGTGATGACGGTGGCCTGGTGTGCCAGTAGATCTGCGTCATGAGCCCACCGGGAAAGCGGAGCACGGCATCGCGGCCGATGGGGTCAGGGAAGGCCTGCACAACAACCTCCGCTCCAGATGCCCGTGCTGCCGTGACGGCGCGATCCATATCTTCCACCAGAAGGCCCGTACGCTCCGAGCCGAATGGATAGGGTATCGGCGTGAGGAAGCCGAAGAGCGAGATATTGCCCGAGGGGGTTTGCAGGAGTTGCGAGGTTGTAGAGCTCGGCGTCGGCGTGACGGTTGTAACGACCTGTTTGGTGCTTGCGCCGCCGAAGGTTCCGAGGAAGCTTGCCACGAAGGCGTCCGTATCGCGAGGAGCTACGTAGACGTGGGTTGTTCCGTACTGTGGAGCGACTGCAACCGTGCCGGACAACGTCTGGGCTTCGAGTGGAAGAAGCGCGATCCATAACGACAGGAAGAGTGTGGGGAGCGTGCGATGTTCTCGGTTCATGGCTTATCTGCGATTGTAGTGTCACGCGTGCCGCGGCGATCCCCGTGCGGATTCCCTTCTCGCGCGCGGTCGTGTGCGAGGCTCGTGCCGAGAGCGGGAAGGGCAACAGCAGGGCCTATGGATACCCAGCGGGCTATGTCTTCCCCCCCCTAAAGAGCCAAATATTTTTACCGCAATGAGGGTTGTGGGTTGCGTGGGCAGGGGTCACTCTAACAACATTGCCACGCTCTCAGATTCGATCGCGGCACAGGAGGGTGTATCCATGCTGCTTAGTCCCAATGAGACGTTCCTGACGGTCTGCGAGGCTCCGATGGAGTCCGAAGAGTCCCGGTTGGTGCGACGGGCGAAGGATGGCGATGAGGCTGCGTTTGTCGAGCTTCACCGGAGGCATGCGCGGCTGGCGGCTTCGGTGATCTTCCGGATTATGAAGAACCCGGAGGATACGGAGGATGTCCTGCAGGAGACGTTCGTGCGGGCGTTGACGCATCTCCATCGCTTCGATGGGCGGTCGAAGTTTTCGACGTGGCTGACGCGGATCGCAATCAATACATCGCTGATGCAGTTGCGCAGGCGGAAGAGCAGGCCGGAGTATGTGCTGGACCGGAACTATGACGGCGAGGCGGAGATCATGCCGGACCTGGCGGATCCTGGGCTGGATCCGGAAAAGAGCTTCCTCCGCAACAGCGCGTTGAGCGAAGTGAGAGGGGCCATGCAGAGGCTTCCGTTGGTGCTCCGGGAGACGATCGCGCTGCGGTGCTCGGAAGGGATGCCGGTGCGGGAGATTGCGAGCACCATGGGTGTTTCAGTCGCGGCGGCGAAGTCGCGCCTGTTACGGGCGAATCAGGCGGTGAGGGAGATCCTGGAAGCAGATGCGAGGGCCCATCTTTACCGGAGCAGCTACACGAGGACGCTGACGGGGGCTCGGGGGCGGCAGATTTAAGGCACTCTCTCGTCGCAACGGCAACAGCGGAGGGAAAATGCGAAGAGCCCCGGAGGGCCGGGGCTCTTCGTGTGCGATGCGATGGGGTTATGCTTCGACGATGACGGGCTCGGGCGTGGCGGTGGAGCGGGTCGGCTCGGAACCAGGCTTGCGGATGTCGATGCCGCCCTTGAAGAAGGCACCATCCTCGATGGAGATGCGTGCGGCCTGGACGTCGCCGGTGAGCGAACCTTCGCTGCGGATGTCGACGCGGTCCGATGCCTGGATGTTGCCGCGCACCTTGCCGAGTACAACGACCTCGCGAGCGAGGATGTTGGCGGCGACCTGTCCGTTGCGGCCTACGGTGACGCGATTGCCAGGCAGGTTGATGGCTCCTTCGACCTTTCCGTCGATGTAGAGAGACTCGGAACCGGAGAGCTCACCCTTGACGATGAGGCTCTTGCCGATGGTGGCCTGGTCGCCGGAGGGAACGGGTGCGGGTGCGGAAGCGCTGGGAACCGACGGGCGGGCGGTAGCAGTCTCGAAGGTTGACGGCACGCTCGAAGGGCGGGTGGGCTCGGGGGCTTGGGGAGTCGTGCTTCCGGGCTGGTTTGGTTTCCACATGATGTCTCTAATTCCTTCCCTGCTACAAATGGTGGGGTCTTCGGTCCTCGCAGTGGACGGCGATAGGCCGGCCCATGGGTGATCTGCGGGAGTTCCACGCTTTCATCACGATACTACTTTGACAACGGTCCCGCGACCCGGGAGACGGTGCAAAAGTTATGGGGTAACCAGCGTGATTCCTGCCGATTTGGGCTGGTGTTTGGCCAAATCCCGGGGGTTTGCTTGCGTTCACAGCGTTCGTGGCCTAATCTGCCGCCATGCAGACCTTCCACTGGGCTTTGGTGCCACTGCTCTTCGTGTTGAACGCGTCGTATGGAGTTTCGCAAGGGAAACCGGCTGCGCCTCCTCGAACGCATGCCGTGACACTGGGTCCGGGAAAGAGCGTTCCGTTTACCCCCCCAGAGGCGGACGCGGCAAACCGTCGGGAAGAGACCGTGACGGTGCGGGTGAGGGCGTTGTTTGTCGACACGCGGCAGCGCGAATGGACGATGGGCGAGGCGCACGATGTGACCGACCGTAGCTTTGTGGTGCGGCGGGCGCTCAGGATCAATGACCGGCTCCCGGGCGAGGCTGCGGACAGGTGGGTTTGGCAGCCAGGACCTTGGCTGCTGGTGGATCGGGTGACAGGGAGGATTGCGGTGGTGCGGCTCCCGGACTTCGATCCAGTGGTGTCGGACGTGGTTTGGTTTCGGGACTTTGGCGCGTATTGCGGGGTGGGAGGACGGGGTGGGCTGGTCGCGGTCGTGGCGCAGATTGGGGGGCGGAAGGCTGTGGCACAGAAGCAGATTGGGAGCTGGCCGCAGGCGAACCACTTTATCCCCGTGTGCAAGGCGGCGGTTTGGGAGAGAGGACCGATGCGGGTGACGATGCAGGCCACCGGAGGCGAGGCGAGCACGTTCGCGGTCGTGGGGACCGCGGCGATTGTGGAGGAGGGGGATGGCGGGGATGAGAATTAGCGGAACCTTGACTCGCCAGGAGGCGTACTGAGCACTATGAGACTGATCATCGCGTTCTTCTTTCCCTGGCTTACGTTCTTTCTGATCGGGCGACCGATTTCGGGGCTGGTCTGCCTGCTGCTGCAGTGCACGATCCTCGGCTGGCTGCCGGCCACGATCTGGGCGGTGTATGCGCTGAGCCAGTACAAAACGGACCGGAAGATCTATCGAGCTCTCAGGGCTTAGCCCTGACGGACGGGCTGCGCGTGGCGGCCTCTCGTTGGATGGCTCGCAATTTCGGGTAAATTCACCTTATGCGATTTTTAGGAAGTCTGGCGGCGGTGGTGTTGGGGTTTGGGGCTGTGGCCTCGGGGCAGTCGATGCCTGGGATGGCGATGGGCACGATGCACACGATTCCCTCACCCGAACAACTGCCGGTGCCGGTGAAGATGACGGGGATCGGGAATGGGCATATCCCGATTACAGCTACCCCCGAGGCGCAGGCCTGGTTCGACCAGGGGCTGAATCTTTATCACGACTTCTGGGACTACGAATCAACCAAGGCATTTGAGCAGGGCGTGCGGGTGGATCCGAACTGCGCCATGTGCTTCTGGGGACTGGCAATTGGGGAAGGGTTTCGGGGTGGTCCGGACTCGATCTACGGACAGAAGGCTCTCACGCGAGCGGTGGCTTTGAAGAAAACGGTGAGCGAGCGGGAGAGGCTCTATATCGAGGCCGCACAGGAAGACTCCAGGCGGAAGAAGAATCCGAAGTACAAGAAGCTGCGGAAGCTGGTGGCGAAGTATCCCGGGGATCTGCAGGCGCGAATCTTTCTGGCGGTGAATCTGCAGGATGGGTACGACGACAAGGGTGAGCCGAAGGCAGGGACCAGAGAGGCAGTCGGGATGCTCGAGGCGGTGCTGAAGGAGGCGCCGAACGATTCGGCGGCGAACCACTACTGGATTCACGCGATGGAGCCAAGCAATCATCCGGAGATGGCCATTCCGAGTGCGGCGCTGCTGGCCAGCCTGGCTCCCACGTCGGGGCACATGGTGCATATGCCTGGTCACATTTATTACCGGGTAGGCAACTATGTGGCGGCGCAGCAGTGGTTTACAGCTTCCACCGAGGCCGACGAGAAGTACATGCGCGAGCAGAAGGTTGGGGTGGATGATGACTGGAACTACGTCCACAATATGCAGTACTCGATCGCAAATCTGATGGAGCAGGGGCGGCTGGTGGAGGCGAATGCCCTTTCGGACAAGCTGAGCGCGGCCCGGGGTGAGCTGTCGGCTACGTTGTATATCTGGTCGGCCCGGGATGACATGGCGCGGGTGAGCAACCGGCTTCCGGTGGCGCTCAGGGTGGGCGACTGGAATGGAGTGCTTGCGATGTTGGAGGGGGCTCCGGTCAAGGAGGCAAATCTGGCGTTTCTGGCGAGTGAGTTGAAGGAGTATGCGCTGGGAATGAAGGCTCTGGACGCGGGCAGGACGGGTGAGGCCGAGGCTGCGGCGGGGCGGCTGGACGTAGGGCTCGACGCGATGAAGAAGACGGTGGATGCGGCGGACGCGAAGAAGAAGTCCGAGAAGAAGGAGAAAGACGATCGGGCCAAAGGGAATGCCGCTCCGCAGGTTCCGGTGATGCCGGATGCGGAGGCCGGTCCCCTCGTGAAGGAGTTCGCGATCGCGTCGCTGGAGCTGCGCGCGGACCTTCTGATTGCGAAGGGGAAGGTCGAGGACGGAAAGAAGCTGTTCGTCGACGCGGCCAAGAAGGAGAAGGATCTGGGGTATCGGGAGCCTCCTTTTTATATCCGTCCGGTGGGCGAGACGGAGGCGATCGCCCTGCTGCGGGCCAGGGACTACGCCGGGGCCAGGGCGGGGTATGAGGCCGGGTTGGCGGATCGGCCGAAGTCGGGGTTCGATCTGTACGGGCTGGCCAGGGTGAAGGAGCTCTCGGGGGATGCGAGCGGGGCGAAGGCGGGGTATGCCGCGTTTCTGACGGCATGGCCCAAGGCGGATAAAGGATTACCGGAGGTGGTGCATGCCCGGGCGGTGGTGGGGGCGGCGGGAACGGTAGGGGCGCTTTAGAAACCCATTTCTCGGAAGCGAGACACGGGCACCCGAGTTCTAGACTGTCTGTATGGAAAGTTTTGAGACGTTGCTGGGTGAGGCGGAGGTAGCGCATGGGCATCTGTGCGCGGGGCAGATTCTTGGGGTGCGGATGGCGATGCTCGGATGCCGCCTGCTTGGGATCGAGGAGCCTCGGGGACGGGACCGCAAGCGGCTGGTGACGTATGTCGAGATCGACCGGTGCGCGACCGATGCGATTGCGGTAGTGACGGGATGCCGGCTGGGGAAGCGGGCGCTGAAGTTTCGGGACTGGGGGAAGATGGCGGCTACGTTTGTCGATCTTCAGGGCAAGGCGGTACGGGTGGCGGCTCTGGAATCCTCGAAGGCCCGGGCTCGTGAGCTCTATCCGGAGATGGGGGATAAGAATCAGCAGCAGATGCGCGCTTACCGGGAGATGCCGGATGATGAGCTGTTTTCCGCGCAGTGGGTGTCGGTGGCGATCGAAGCGCGGGAGATGCCTGGTTACAAATCGGCGCGGATCGTGTGTGCGGAGTGTGGGGAGGGAATCAACTACGACCGGGAGGTCTTGGTAGAGGGGCGGGCGCTTTGTTTGGGGTGTGCGGCACCGGGGCAGAGGTATTTTCAACCTTTGACGTAGCGGCATACCCACCTCGCAAAGGCGAGGTATGAAGCACTCAGGCTGCTCGCATGTTCGGGCTTAAATAAGCGGGGCCGTCTGGTTGGCAGACGGCCCCGTTTCGTTTAAGCCTGTTGGGTCTAGCGGTAGTAGCCGCGGTAAAAACTGTGCTCGCGCTCCCAACGCTCGTGGCGGAGGAACTCTTCGCGACGAAACTCCTCGCGGCGGCGATCGGCGTAGAAGCCACGGTCGTAGACAGGGCCGTACACGGGGCCGCGATAGACGGGGTGGCCGAACTGGACACCGACGGCGAACTGCTGGGCTTGCGCCTTCTGCGGTGCTGCCATCAGGACCGCTCCGGCAAGCGTCCCGGCGAGTATGACCTTCGTGAAGATACCCTTCAAACCATTGGTTTTGATAGAGTTCGTTTTCATGACAACCTCCTGAGCTACATACAAATGAACACTCATTCAGTGCGGGAGTTTCGTGGTTTTACGATTTTTTTGGATTCCCGGGAAAAGGAGCCGGATGGTTATTTCCGGATATAGAGGGAGATGCGGCGGGTATCCGGGGCTTTGTCCGGGATGGGATCCGTGTCGGCTGGGGTCGGTGGTGGAAAGGGCTCGACGACGAGGCGGTTGGGGTCGATGCCCTGGGCTTCCAGTTCTTTGCGCACGGACTCGGTGCGCTGACGGGTGAGGAGATCCTGGTTCATTGGCTTGGAAGACGTGTTGGGGTAGCCTTCGAGGCGAAGACCGACATTCGGGTTGCCGCGCATGACCTGCGCGGCACGGTCGACAGTTGCCAGACCATCGGGGTCGAGGGCCGGTTTCGAGGTCTCGTAGGTGACATTGCCGAGCTGGGGCAGGGCCGTGACAACGGGTGCCGTGGTAGGCGGCGCAATGCGGTGGTGGCGCACGAACCAGACGGAAAAGGCAAGGACGGCGAGAAAGGGCAGGATCCAGAGCCAGATAGAGAGTCGATTGGTCGCTTCTTCGGCTTCAATGCGGTCTTGCGACATGCGGCTTCCTCGCGTCCGGGGTTAGGCGTTCTCTTCCGATTCAATCATGTCGAGGCGGTTTTTCTCTTCGAGGATTTCAACGTGAGGCTCCGGGTGGAATCCGGAGGGAGCCGGCTCGGGAACTTCGGTGGTCTCTTCGATGGAGATGGCCGGGTGATGCCTACGAAAGATCTCATCGACCTGTTCGGTCATCGGCTCGGTGGTTTCGACGGCGACGACCGTGCCTCCGTTGACGATGCCGTCCATGATGTGCGGCAGATCGGCATCGGGAACGCGGATTCCGGCGAGGGTTTCGGTGGAGATTTTGCCGGTGAGTGCGGTGCGCGCGTCGCCGACCACGGCGATGGAAGACTCGTCGACACCGAGTTCGAGGAGATCGTGGACCGTCCCGGAGGCCGAGGCGTCGTCGCGGAACAGGCAGAGGAGCGTGGTTTGTTCAACAGTCTGGATCATGAGTTCTCCCTTCGCACCTGGAAGTTCAGAGGCGCGGATGGAGGGAAAGGATGTACCGAGGGCGCTGGAGCTGGAGCCCCACATCCCGGGAATCGAGATGTGGGGCACCCGCGTGGTGGTGCTATTGGGCTTGCTCGACGGCCTGGGCAGCGCGGAAGAGGGTGGTCTCATCGAAGTGGCGGGCCATAAGCTGGACGCCGATGGGGAGGCCTTCCCTTGTAGTGCCACAAGGGACGGAGATACCGCAGATACCGGCGAGCGAGGCGGAGACGGAGTAGACATCGGCCAGGTACATGGCGACGGGATCGTCGGTCTTTTCGCCGAGCTTGAAGGGCGGGGTGGGGGTCATCGGGGTGACGAGGACGTCACAGACGTCGAAGGCCTTGAGGAAGTCGCGGGTGAGCAGCGTGCGGACCTGCTGGGCCTTCGCGTAGTAGGCGTCATAGTAACCCGCGGAGAGTGAGTAGGTTCCAAGGAGGATCCGGCGCTTGACCTCGGGTCCGAAACCCTCGTCGCGGGTCTTCTTGAACATATTGGAGAGGGTGTTGGCTTCGGTGGAGCGGAGGCCAAACCGGACACCGTCGAAGCGGGAGAGGTTGGAACTGGCCTCGGCGGTGGCGATGACATAGTAGGTTGGGATCGCGTATTTGGTGTGTGGGAGCGAGACCGGGACGATGGTGCATCCCTTCTCTTTGAGCTGTTCGATGGATCGGTCGATGGCGGCGCGGATCTCGGGGTCGAGGCCTTCTTCGAAATACTCGGCAGGGACGCCTATACGCAGACCTTCGACTGGGCGTTCGAGCGCGCCGACGTAGTCACCCACGGGGCGATCGGCGCTGGTGGCGTCGAAGGTATCCTGACCGGCGAGGACGTGGAGCATCGTGGCGGCGTCGCGGACAGTGCGGGTGAAGGGGCCAACGCGGTCCAGCGATGAGGCAAAGGCGATGAGGCCGTAGCGGGAGACACGTCCGTAGGTGGGCAGGAGGCCGACCACACCGCAGAAGGCGGCTGGCTGGCGGATAGAGCCTCCGGTGTCGGTACCGAGGGTGGCTACGGCAAAGTCGGCAGCCACGGCTGCGGCGGAGCCACCGGAGGAGCCTCCGGGGACGCGGTCGAGGGCGCGTGGGTTGCGGACGGGGCCATAGGCGGAGTTTTCGTTCGATGAGCCCATGGCGAACTCGTCGCAGTTAAGCTTGCCGAGGAGAATGGCTCCGGCCGCCTCGAGTCTGGTGACGGCGGTCGCGTCATAGGGCGGGCGATAACCCTTGAGGATAAGAGAGCCGGCGGTAGCGGGCGCTCCGGTCATGGCGAGCACGTCCTTAATGCCAACGGGGACGCCCGCGAGAGGAGGCAGGGGCTGGCCGGCGGCGGCGAGGGCGTCGATACGGCTGGCCTGGGCGTAGGCGCGGTCGCGGGTGAGGGCCAGGTAGGAGTTGATTCCCTTGCCTTCCGGGCCGTCTTCGGCGGCGATCCGGGCGTAGTGGGCGTCCGCGAGCGCAGTGGCGGTGGTGGTGCCGGCGGCGATGGCGGAACGGACGCTGTCGATGGTTGGTTCGGTCACTTCGGTGTCTTCCTCGGCGGGTTCGGTGTAGCGATGAACCCCATGTCCCAGGGGCTAAAGCCCCGTTTCGTGGCAATTTGGCATGTCCGCGCTGAAGCCCGGACCTATCTGAGAAGCTGTACTTAGCGCTCGATGACCTTCGGAACCTTGAAGAAGCGGCCGTCGGTTTCGGGGGCGGATTGCATGACGGCCTTGCGATCGACGGAGGGACGGATCTCGTCGGAGCGGAGCTCGGAGCCGGTGGTATCGAGTTCGCGGCTGCCGATGTGGGCAAGCATGTCGCCGACCTGAGCCATGATGGGGACACCGGTAGTGTCGAGGGACTGAAGCTGCTGGACGTGGCCGAGGATGGCGTTGAGGTCGCGCTGCATGAGCGGCTCCTCTTCGGGGGTGAGCTCAAGGTTGGCGAGCTCGGCGACGCGGCGGACGTCTTCGATCGTGACGGATGCGATGCTCATTGCGGGTACTTACCTCTTTCGTTCAAAGTGTATCGCGGTGATGGGGACGCCCGCGATCTTTTGGAGGTCGTGCTGGAGGATGGAGCGCGTAGCGTTGAACTGCTGCAGCCACGTTTGGTCGGCGACCTGGACCGTGAGGGTGCCCTCCTCAAGGCCTACAATCTCTCCGCGCTCGGCGAGCACCCGGCCGCAGGCGATGGGCCACGCCGAGGCGAGGCGATCGGCAGGGCTCAGGGCACGGAGGCTCTGGCGGAGGTTGTGGCGGAGGAGATCGCGCATATTTTCCATTTAGGAAGCTCCTGCGATGCGGTCGATGTCGGCGGCTGGAACGATCTCGTTCGCTGCGCTGGGGAGCTTCTCGAGGACGAAATCGCGGATGGCACGGAGAAACACCGGGGTGGCGAAGGTTTCGGCCCAGAGTTGCGTCGTTTTAGGAATGAAGGACGCTTCCCTGCCCTCGAAATCGAGGATACCCTGCTCCAGGGATGCAGCGGTTTGTTCGGGAAAGAAGACGCCGGTGGTGGGACTGACGGTCTCGAGGGAGCCACCGGCCCCGTAGGCGATCACGGGGCGTCCACAGGCCTGAGCCTCGAGGGGGACCATGCCAAAGTCCTCGTCGGCGGCGAAGAGAAGGGCGCGGCATTGGGAGTACTCACGCCAGAGGTCTACGGTGGAGAGCTCGCCGAGGAAGGTGACGGTGGGGCCTGCGATTTTTTTGAGACGCGCGATCTCGGGGCCGGTGCCGGAGACGCGCAGCGGACGGCCGAGGCGGTTGCAGGCTTCGATCATGAGCTCCGTGCGCTTGTAGGGGACGAGGCGCCCGGCGGCCAGGTAGTGTGCGCCTGGGTTTTCAGCGATCACGGCTCGATGGAGATCGATGGGAGGATGGATCACTCTGGAGTCGCGATGGTAAAAGCGCTGGATACGGGCGGCAACGTAGTTGGAATTGGAGAGGAAGTATGTCACCTTGGCGGCGGAGGCAAGGTCGCGGCGACGGACGTATCCGGCGGTCGCGGAGAAGATGGCCCTAGTGAGACCCTTCATGCCGTCCCGGTAGGCCTCGTAGCCGTCGTAGAGGTAGCGCATGGGGGAGTGGCAGTAGCAGATGTGAGTCGCGTGGGGAGAGAGTCGGATGCCCTTGACGGGGCCTGAGTCCGAAGAGAGGACGAGGTCGAAGGCCCGGAGGTCGAGGCTGGCAGCTGCAGCCGGGTAGAGGGGCATCATGTGGCGATGATGCGTGGTGCCGAAGGGGAGTTTCTGGAGGAAGGAGGTGTGGAGGGTGCGGTTTTTGAGAGAGTCGGGCAGGCCGGGAGGAGCGGCGACGAGCGTGAAGAGTTCAGCTTGCGGGAAGAGGGCGGCAAGGCACTCGGCGACGCGCTCTCCGCCGCCGCGCGTGACGAACCAATGATGGACGATGGCTACGCGCAGGGTGATGGGCCTCTCCATCGAGGATACCGGATGTTCCGGGGCGGGCAAAGGCGGGGCGGCAGCGGGAATCTGACACGGAAAAATACGCGGCGTTTCGCTCGGAACAGCGTATTTTGACGGTCTATTTTGCCGGTCTATTTTGACGGTCTTAGAAGGCGCCGTCCTGATTGGCGACCGAACGGAGGGTGCGTGCGAGAATCTTCAGATCGTTGGTGAGTGACCAGGTTTCTACATATTTCTTATCGAGCTGGACGCGGGCGGGGTAGCTGAGGGTGCTTCGTCCGGAGACCTGCCACAGGCCGGTGAGGCCTGGGTTCACGCGGCAATAGAAGCTGAAGTATTCGGCGTACTTTTCGACCTCGGCGGCGACGATGGGGCGCGGGCCGACAAGGCTCATGGTGCCGTTGAAGACGTTCCAGAGCTGCGGGAGCTCGTCGAGCGAGTATCGGCGCAGGAAATAGCCAAAGCGGGTGATGCGTGGGTCGCGGCGGAGCTTGTGGGTCTGCTGCCACTCCTTGCGGGCCTCGGGGTGTTGAGCGAGGTAGTCTTCGAGCACCTCGGCGGAGTTCACGCACATGGTGCGGAACTTCCACATCGAGAAGAAGCTCCCGTTCCGGCGGAGGCGGCGATGCGAGTAGAAGATTGGGCCCGGCGAGGTCAAGACGACCAGAGCGGCGATGACGGCGAGTATGGGAAGAAAAAACGGGGCCGAGGCAATGACGAGGAGGCAGTCTGCCCAGCGCTTGATGACGCGGTACCGGAAGAGCTGGGAAGGAACGCGGTTGCGCCGACCTGAGTCCGTCTGGGTGCGGGTTGAAGTCTCCGTATAGCCAAAGCCGACGTCCATGGTCGAGGAGTCGGCTGGAGAGTTCGTAAATTGGTGTTCCGCTTGGCTCAAATCACTGCATCCTTGTGGCTCGCGGTGCGCGAAGCCAGACTGTTATGCCTGCTTGTTGTCACCTAATACGCGGTTTGCGAACGATTGCGCGGGAGTCCGGACGTGAAGGGGTACCCTTCTTCAAGTCTAACCTCAAACGATAGAGACAGTTGCTGACCCTCAGGCTCTGAAGGGAAACCCTCATGTCTTATTGCTTACTGTGATGCAGGAAGAGGAACAAGTGCTGCCCGAGGATGCGAACCGGTCTTTTATGGTGTGGATGTCTCCCAATACTCTACCTGCGGAGCGAGAAAATGCGTGAAAAAACCAGAACCGGGACGACGAAGGTGCCGATTCGGGCCATGGAAAAGTTATTCGCTAGACTGGTAGGGTGAAGATCATTGAAACAGCACTGCGGGATGTGAAGTTGGTTGAGCCTCGGCGATTTGGGGACGACCGTGGGTGGTTTGCGGAGTTTTATAACCGGCAGGCGTTTGCCGGTGCGGGTTTACCGACGGATTTCGTGCAGGACAACCAGTCGCACTCGGCACGCGGCGTACTTCGGGGGCTGCATTACCAACTGGGCAAGCCGCAGGGAAAGCTGGTGAGGGCACTCCGGGGACACATCTGGGATGTGGCCGTGGATCTGCGGAAGGACTCGCCGGACTTTGGAAAATGGGCAGCATTCGACCTGAAGGGACCTGAGCTGACCGAGGCGAGTCAGATGCTCTGGATTCCGGAGGGTTTCGCGCATGGGTTTCTGGTGGTGTCGGAGACGGCTGACGTGCTTTACAAGACGACCGATCTCTATCACCCCGCCGGCGAGCGGTGCATCGTTTGGAATGACGCTACGCTGGCGATCACCTGGCCGCTGGAGGGGATCACTCCTCTTGTTTCCGGCAAGGATGCGGTGGGTACCGCGTTCTTAGAGGCGGATTTGCCTCCGGTTTAGGCCGTATGTCCTTCCGGACGGATTCCATGGAGTTCCTATCCGATGCTTTTGAGCCACGATTCGGCTTCGTCCAGCCTTCCGATAGGCGTGTAGGTGCCCTCGCAGGGGCCTTCCTCCGTGCCCGCGATGAGGAAGGCCTGACGGAGACCGGCGTTATTCGCTGCCCCAATGTCTGAGCAGCGATCGCCGATCATGACCGACTGGGCCAGATCGATGCCGAACTCGGCGGCTCCGCGCAGGAGCATGCCCGGAGCAGGTTTGCGGTCGATATGGTCGCGGCGGTACTCGCCCAGGCCGTGCTCAGGATGGTACGGACAGTAATAGACGGCGTCGAGCTCGACATGCTCCTTGCGAAGCTGCGCGCGCATCCAGTCCATGAGGCCGTCGAACTGGGCGACCGAGTAGTAGCCGCGCGCGATGCCGGCCTGGTTAGTGACGACGATGATGCGGTAGCCAAGACTCATGGCGGTGCGGCAGAGGGAGAAGATGCCCTCGACGAAGGTGACGTCCTCGGCGCGGTGAAGATAGCCGATCTCGTGATTGATGACGCCGTCGCGGTCGAGGAAGAGTGCTCTTTGGATCATTCGGATGGGACTCCACGCAGGTTGAAGGGTTGAAGAATTTGCCACGGTTGGCCGCCAGGGCCTCCGAAGAGGGCATCGATCTGACCGAGGGCCATCGCTGGGGTGATCTCCTGCAGGCACAGGTTGCTGGTGCAAGGGGCGAAGTCCTGTCCGTCGTAGCAGGGGCGGCAGGAGAGATGGTCTCCACCCCAGATGGCCGTGACGTTTTGGCCGCGAGGGAGGAACGAGGCGGGGTCGGTCGGGCCGAAAAGTGCGACGATCCGGACGGGAGTGATGCCTGCCAGGTGAAGGGGTCCGGTGTCGTGCGAGATGGCGACGTCCGAGTCGCCGAAGGCGGCGACGACCTGCGGCAGAGTGAGGGAGCCGATGGTATCGATGAGCGCGGGACAGGCCAGCGGAGCGAAGGCCGGCTGAACCCAGGAGTCGTCGGGGCCGCCGATGAGGACGACCTCCCAACCGCGGGCGAGGAGCTGGCGGGTGAGCTCGACATAGAGCTCGACCGGCCAGCGGCGAAGGGTTTGCTGGCGGAGCATGTTGCTGGCGCCCGCGGGGACGATGGCTACGCGGATGGGCGCGGCACGGTTGGGAAGAGGACTGGGAGGGAGATGTTCGGGGCGCGCGGGCGGGATGCTGATTTCGTCGGCGTCGTCGGGGCGGCCGGAAAGAATGCGGAGGATTTCGCGGGAGTGATGGCGACCGGGCAGAATGCGGCGTGCGCGGTCCTGTTTATCGAGATGCAGCTTGCTGGCGGCGCGGACGGGCAGGGTGAGGATGCGGTAGCGGGGGTCGTAGTAGAGGGTGGCGCAGAGGTCGTAGCGACGGCGGGAGAGGAGACGCCAGATGCGGGCGATCTCGCGAACGCGGGCCGGGGCGCTGCCACCGAAAATGGCCTTGTCGTCGGCGACGATGGGGTTGATCCAGGGGTAGCATGCGAGAAGGGGGGCGACGGCTTTGCCGCAAAGCCAGTCCACTGTATCGGCCGGCCGTGCGAAGGCGCGAACGGCCGCGACGGCCATGACGACATCGCCGATCGCGCCGAATTTGACGATGAGGATGGACTTCATGGCTTGCTGTCGTCGAGAAACACGCTCTGATTGCGCAGGATGGAGATGAAGGCAAGGTAGCGCATCAGCATGTCGTAGCGGGTGGGGCCAAGGGCGCGGAGGGCGGTCTTGAGGAGGCGGTGAACCAGGTCGATCCGGCGGTCGTGGGGGTTGAACTCACTCCATCCGGCCTTCGCCGGGGCGGCCTTCCCTTTGACGAGGCCAAGCTTTTTGGCGAACGCGGCGAAGGGGCCACGAGCGTCGAAGGGGTTCTGCCCAGTCCAGCGCGCGTGGTGCTTTGAGTAAATCCGGCGGGCGAGGCGGTTGAGGGCGGTTCCGTCTGAAAAAGTGTCGAAGCCGTACGGGATGGCCTCAAGGGCGAGGTCGTGGCTGGCGTTGACGTGGGCCTTGTAGTCGGCGAAGAGGCGATGGAGGTCGGGTCGGTCTGCGAGCGTGTAGCGATCGGTGTTCCTGGACAGCATCGCGGGATCGGAGACGGTGATGCCGCTGAAATGGAAGAAGCGGAGAAGCTCTGTCTGGTTAACCACATAGCCTGTGGCGGTTTCGGTCAAAGAGCGCTCGTGCAGGTTCCAGTAAGCCATGTTCAAGCCAAGGTGAGGAAGGATGCCTACGTCGAAGAAGACAGGCGCGAGGTTCATCCACTTCTGGTCGACGAAAAGGCCGCTGCGGCCTTCGCTAAAACCGAGTTCCAGGCAGCGCTGCTCCCACCAGGCGAGGATCCGGTCGCTCTGCGGCGACCGCCGAACACCGAAGAAGCCGAGGTTGTAGGTGCCGTTGTAGAGGTGGTCCTGCTCGGAGGGTGATTTGCCGTCGAAGACCGGCGTGGTGATGTGGGGGGTGAGGACGCCGTCGTGATGGTCGAGCGCGTCGAAGACCGGGGTGAGGGGGGCGTAGACGAAGATGTCGGGGTCGAGATAGACGAGCTTCTCAAGGTCATAGGTGCCGATGAGGTGCTTGAGGAAGGTCGGCTTGACGTTGGTGTTGAGCTCGAGGATGTCGTACTTCATGGCTTCGCGATAGACGTCTTCGAGGCCGATGTGATGGAGCGAAACCGGGGTGAAGACGTCGGCTTCGGAGGCGAAGACGGAGGGCTCGGCGTGATCGGCGACGACGAGGACGAAGAAGCGGTGGCCGGGGTGGTGCGCCATGTACGACGATGCCAGCGTGCGGGCGTAGGCAAGATAGTTGGGGGAGACGATGGTGCAGGCTGCGGAACTCAAAGGAGACACCCGGGGTGGAACGGTGCTGTCATCCCTGAAGGATATCAATAAGCTGCGGGTTATTGGGGGGACGGGAGCTGGACGTGCATAAGGGGATCGATGAGATGAACGACGGTTGCGACGATCTCACTCGACGGGCCGTGGTTGGGGGTGCAGAACCACTCCTTGACGGCTCCGAACATGGCCCACGCAACGGTGGAGGCGAGCATACCGGGAGCAACGCCGGGAACGGGATGACGCTGGATGCCATCGAGGAGCATGGTGCGGACGACGCGGATGACGGCGGACTCGAGGTGGGGCTCCATCTGCTGGGAGGGACAGGATGGGCCGGGGGTCGAGGTGAGGAAGTCGCAGAGGGCCTGGACGATGCCGGTGAGAGCCGTGGAGCAATCGAAGGTGATGCCGCGCTGGGTGATCAGGTCGTGGCAGCGGGTGGCGACCATGTCGTCCAGGAGCGCGAACTTGTCGGCGTAGTGGTCGTAGAAGGTGACGCGATTGACGGTCGCCGCGTCGGCGATCTCCTGGATGGAGATCTTGTCGAACTCGCGTGTGGCGAGGAGATTCGCGAGGGCCTGCTGGAGCAGATGGCGGGTGCGGCGAATGCGTGGATCGGTGGAATTTGGCGGCATGGCTCTCGCTTTAGGGTAACAATTTTTGCAACTTGTGTTGCTTAAGCTACATCTGTCGTTTATATGTAGACGACAGATGTCGTTCAGGAGGATGTATGAAGATTGCCGCTTTGATTGCCCGGATTCTGTTGGGTGTGATGTTTACGGTGTTTGGTTTGAACGGGTTTCTGCACTTTATTCCGCAGCCGCCGATGGCTCCGGGGGATGCGCTGACCTTTGTCATGGTGCTCGCAGGCACGCATTACATGGTGCTGGTGTTTGCGATCCAGATTGTGTGCGGAATCTTGTTTCTGGTGGGCAAGTATGTGCCGCTGGCGCTTACGCTGATCGGGCCCGTGATCGTGAATATTCTGCTGTTCCACGGACTGATGCAGCCGGCCGGGATTATTCCGGGAGCCCTTGCTACGGTGCTGTGGTTTGTCGTCTTCGCGAAGGAGCGGGATGCGTTCGCGGGAATCTTCCGAGCCTAGTCGCTGAAGGGATGAGCGTGGCCCGGGGCTTCGATAAGCTCAATCAGGAAGCGGAGGGGGGAGACCCAGAACTGAACGTGGGCTCCTCCGTACGCCCTGGCGGGCTTGGGATCGCCGGCGGGGAGGCATCCCTGGCCGCGTAGATCCAGGCCTGCTTCGGCCAGGTTCTCAACCGTGTAGGCGAGATGATTGAGGATGCTTTTGCTGCCGCGGAGAGCGGCGGTGATGGGGCTCGTGGCGCCAAGCGGGGAGATGAGCTCGATGGTGGGTGTGGTCTCCGAGCGGCCAAACTGGACGCTTACGCCGAGGACCTCGTCATGGGTGATGGCGGTCCACTGGTTAAGCTGGAGGGTCGCTTCGAGGAAGGCACGGCCGGCGACGATGTCTTCGACGACCAGGCCGATGTGGTCGAAGGTCATGCGAGCTCCGCGAGCACCTGGGCGAGGGAGTCGTGCCAGTCGAGCATGGTGTAGTGGTAAGTTTCTTTGAGTTTGGTGCAGTTGAGACGGGAGTTGCCGGGGCGAGCGGCGGGTGTGGGGTACTCGCTGGATGGGATAGGCGTGATTCTGGCGAGCTTGGCTTCGGGGAGACGAAGCTGCGTGAGACGAACGGCCTCGTCGGCAAAGCCGGCCCAGGTGGTCTCGCCGGATCCGGCGGCGTGATAGATGCCGGGGGTGAAGGTGCCGCTACGGAGGATGTGGGCGGAGAGACGCGCGAGGTCGCGTGACCAGGTGGGCGCGCCGTGCTGGTCGCCTACGATGCGGAGCTCTTCTTTTGCCTTTGCCAGGTTCAGAATGGTGCGAAGGAAGTTCTTGCCGGTCGCTCCGTAGACCCAGGAGGTGCGGAGAATGACGGCTTCGGCTCCGGTGGCGAGGAGGGCTTGTTCGCCGGCAAGCTTGGTGGCTCCGTAGACGCCCAGGGGGCCGGTAGCGTCGCTTTCGACCCAAGGGATGGTTCCCTGCCCCGTGAAGACGTAGTCGGTGGAGAAGTGGATAACCTTGGCGCCGAGGGTTTTGGCTTCGCGACCGATGACCGCGGGGGCGAGGGCGTTGATGGCGTGAGCGAGCTCTGGCTCGGACTCGGCTTTATCGACGGCGGTGTAAGCGGCCGGATTGACGATCCAGTGGGGCTCGGTTTCGCGCAGATAGGTTTCGATCGCGACAGGATTGGCGAGGTCCAGCTCGGCACGAGAGGGTGCCAGGATGTCGCCGAGGGGAGCGAGGCACTGGAGGAGTTCGCCCCCTACCTGTCCGGCCGCTCCGGTGACGAGGATGCGGATTGGGTCGAGAGCCACGCTAGTAGACCTTTTCGTCGATGAGGCGGGCGAGGTATTGGCCGTAGGTGGACTTTTTGATGGCTTCGGCCAGGGTCTTAAGCTGGTTGCCGTCGATATAGCCGAGGCGGTAGGCGATCTCCTCCGGGCAGGCGACCTTGAGGCCCTGACGATGCTCGATGGTGGAGATGAAGTTGGAGGCTTCAAGGAGGGAGTCGTGGGTGCCGGTGTCGAGCCAGGCCATGCCGCGTCCCATGATCTCGGTGCGGAGCTCGCCGCGCTCCAAATACCAACGATTCACGTCGGTGATCTCGAGTTCGCCGCGGGGGCTGGGCTTGATGGACTTGGCTACATCGACGATCTGCTTGTCGTAGAAGTAGATTCCGGTGACGGCGTAGCGGCTCTTGGGTTTGAGAGGCTTCTCTTCGAGGGAGATGGCCTTGCGGTTCTCATCGAACTCGACAACCCCATAGCGCTCGGGATCTTGGACGGCGTAGGCGAAGACGGTGGCTCCCGAAGCGCGCTGGCCGGCCTCGCGGAGTGTCTTGGCGAAGTCGTGGCCGTAGAAGATGTTGTCGCCAAGGACGAGGCAGCAGCCTTCGCCGGCGAGGAACTCTTCGCCAATCAAAAATGCCTGGGCGAGTCCGTCGGGAGAGGGCTGGACGGCGTATTGGAGGCTGATGCCCCACTTTTTGCCGTCGCCCAGGAGCTGCTCGAAGCGCGGGGTGTCGACGGGAGTGGAGATAATGAGGATGTCGCGGATGCCGGCCAGCATGAGGACCGAAAGCGGATAGTAGATCATCGGCTTGTCGTAGACGGGCAGGAGTTGCTTGGAAACCGCCTGCGTGACCGGGTGGAGACGGGTGCCGGAGCCCCCGGCAAGGATGATTCCCTTCATGTGACGCCCTGCTTCCGTTGGGTTGTCGCTACAACGATCGTCGATGAGCATATTACGGCTAAACCATTCTGCTTGCCTAAGTTGCGGTTTAGCTACGGTGCCCGTAGTTTTTGCTGATCCACTGCTGATACGCGCCCGAGGTGACCGATTCGATCCACTCGGGATTGGCGAGGTACCACTCGATGGTCTTGCGGAGGCCCGTTTCGAAGCTTTCAGCAGCGCGCCAGCCCAGCTCGGTCTCGAGCTTGGTGGCATCGATGGCGTAGCGGCGATCGTGGCCGGGACGGTCCTGCACGTAGCGCTTGAGCTGGATGTGTGGTGCGTGGGGGGACGCCGGGCGGAGCTCGTCGAGGAGGCCGCAGACGGTCTCGACCACGTCAAGGTTGGCGCGCTGGTTGCCGCCACCGACGTTATAAGTCTCACCGATCCGTCCCGTCGCAAGGACGGTGCGGATAGCCGAGCAGTGATCGCCGACGTAGAGCCAGTCGCGGACCTGCTGGCCGTCGCCGTAGATGGGCAAAGGCTTGCCGCTGAGAGCGTTGTTGATCATCAGCGGAATGAGCTTTTCCGGAAACTGGTAGGGCCCGTAGTTATTGGAGCAGTTGGTGATGAGCGTGGGGAGTCCGTAGGTGTGCTGCCAGGCGCGGACGAGGTGGTCGGACGAGGCCTTCGAGGCGGCGTAGGGGGAGTTGGGCGCGAAGGGAGTGTTCTCGTGGAAGGCGGGGTCGGTGGGCGAGAGAGTGCCGTAGACCTCGTCCGTCGAGACGTGGAGGAAGCGGAAGGCTTCCTTCTCGGCACCTTCGAGAGTGTCGTAGTAGGCGCGAGCAGCGCGGAGGAGGTTGAAGGTGCCGTCGATGTTCGTTCTTAGAAAAGCTTCGGGGCCCACGATGGAGCGGTCGACGTGGCTCTCGGCGGCGAAGTGGACGATCGCGCGGGGGCGGTGCGTGGTGAAGAGTTCAGTGACGAGCGCCTGGTCGCAGATGTCGCCATGGACGAGGGTGTAAGCGGGATTGTCCTGGAGGCTGGCCAGGTTGGCCGGGTTGCCGGCATAGGTGAGCAGGTCAAGGTTGACGACGGATGCAGTTTCACCCGCAGCAAACCATTCGAGGATAAAGTTCGAGCCGATGAAGCCCGCTCCGCCGGTGACGAGGATGCTGTTTTGTTCGCTCACATGACTCCGTTTTCGTGACTGCCTGTACGTTCAGTCTATTGCAACTGCGGGGGAAGGAGCGAGCGCGGACGAGGGAGGAGGCCCAGTTTGGGTACGGCGGTGCTGGATGCTGTTGTGTCCTTGGCGGAAGGTGTTGAAACCCTCCGCATGGCATCTTCAGGTGAGGACGCTCCGGGCGAACCCATTCTCAGCATCGAGATGCGGAGCAGCCGGCCTGTTCGCAGTTGATTCCCCGGGTAGGCCGTGGAGAAGAACCATGTAGCAGAAGAAGTAGAAGACCAGGACCGGGATGAGGAGGATCGCTCCATCGATGCTGGCAACGATGGAGTAGAGGATGAGTCCCTTGACGGCGGCGCGTCGAGATGGGGTCTGGGCCAACCACGGATTGAAGATGAGCAGGATGACGGGCATGAAGAAGATGAGCAGGAAGGCCAACAGTCCGATGATGCCGTAACTGGCCAGGACGGAGGCGTAGACGAGCTCGGCGATTGGGCCGACGGGGACGGTGGGGACGAGGGTTTGCTGGCTGAAGGCTGGAATTTCTCCTTCGCGACCGCCCAGCCCGCCGTTGAAGAGGAATCCGAGGCCGTTGCCGTTGAAGAGAAGTCCCACAAGGACGAGGCAGACGGTGGCACCGATGGCGATGATCTGCGGAAGGCTGCGTCCGGGACGGATGCGGGGAAAACTGCCAAGAATCGTGGGGAGCTGAACGATGAGCGAGAGGAACTGCTCGATGATGAGACCAAACCAGACGGTCCGAGAGAGGGTGAGAACGAGCGCAATCCGAACGACGTTGCGCTTCCAGGCTTTGGGTTCGAGCAGGCGATACAACGGAAACAGGATGAGGGTCGCTACACCATAGAGGTTGCCATTGTTGTAGGTGGAGATGAGCTTGAGATAGCCACCGCGGTCGATGTGTTTGGTGGTTTCGAGCAGGCCGTAGTCGGCGATGTTGACGGTGAGGTAGGGGATCTCGATGTAATGCCCCATGAGCGGGTGATAGAAGAACAGGAAGATTCCCCACAGGGCGGCGGCGAGGATGCAGAAGCAGAATTGCCGGCGAAATCGCTCGTAGTTGATGAGGTGGAGGTAGGCCGGGAAGACACCGAGGAAGATGGCAGGCAAAAAGATGAAGCTGGTGAGGAGGGCCACGGGAACGGCAGGACCGTCGTCTCCATTGAGCCAGATGCTGAAGAGAAAGAGGAACTGAAAAGGCAGCAGAGAGGCAAAGACCGCAATGGTGAGCGGTGAGCCACGCATAGGCAGGCGCACCAGGCGCAGGAGGGCGAGAGGGATGAAGATGAGTCCAAGGAAGAGGTATCCCCAGGTAAGGGGGATGCCGGCAAACTTGACGCCTCCCTTGGGAAACAGGACCAGGAAGGTGAGCAGGAGCCAGGGGATGACGTCCGCGAGCGTAGGGATGCGGACCGCGAACCTCATGCCGGTCTACCTCGCCAGCCCGAAGATCCTGCGGAGCTCCAGCATATTGCGCTGGTAGTCGGGATCGGCCTGCACCCTGCGCCAGATGAGAAGGAGGCACATGGAGAAGAAGCCGGTCGCGACGGCAAGTGCGAGAGCGGCAAAAAGATAGGTGCGACGCGGCGGAAAGGAGCGAGACTCGGGCGTGATGGCGTAATCGACGACCTGAAAGGCATCGGCGGAAGAGGCCTCGACGAGGCGGGCCTGCTGGGCTTGCTGAGCGAGCGAGTTGAGCTGCGTCTCGTGGAAGGTGACTTCACGCTGCTTGCGCTGGTACTCCAGCGTGGCGGAGGGGATGCGTCCTGCCGGGATCGGCGCTCCGGCCCCGGCGGGGGCGGCGGTCTGCATGGCGCGCTGCTGGGCCTCCATCTGCTGAATCTGGGAGCGGAGTGTCTTGACCTGAGGATTATCCTCCGTCTCGCTCTGGAGCAGGCCGGCGAGCTGCACATTCATCGTCGCAATCTGGCTCTGGAGTCCGGCTATCTGTCCGAGGCCTGAGGCACTCTGGCTTCCGGCCTGGATGATTCCGGTGGAAAGCTGCGTCTGCTCGAGGTCTTTCTCCGCCTTGACGAGGGCGTCCTTCTCCATCTGCAGTTGCTGCTCGTAGAACTTGCGGTTCAGGACCTCCTGCGAGAGCGCCATGGTCTGCTGCTGCGCGTTCAGGCCTTCCAGATAGGCGTTGCAGACCTTCATGGCCATCTGCGCGTCGACGCTGCGGACGGTGAGACGCAGGAGACCATCGGCCCCGACGACAACCGTAAGAGAGCCCTGGAGCGCACCGCGTATCCCCTCCCAGCTCTTGCCTTCGGCAGGAGTGAGTTTCAGTGCGCGAATCACGTTGTCGGTGACGGAGCGACTGTGAAGGAGTCCGGTGTAGAGATCGGCGGGACGCTTGCCGCTGAAGAGGGTGGTGAGGGAGTTCGACTCGGCGAAGGACTGCTTCGGCAAGATGGTGGCCGTGGCCTCGAACTGCGGGGGAATATGGAGCGTGTAGATGGCACCGAGGATGAAGACGACCAGCGTGACGGCGACGCCGAACTTCCACTGGGCGAGGATGCGGACGAGGAGCTCAAAGAGGTCGATGGAACGGCCTTCGGGCTGAGGCTGCTCGGGAAGGGCCGGATTGGGCGGTATAGTCGTCATTTCGTCGGGGCGCCCTATCGGGTGAGGTAGACAAGTGCGGCAAGGTTGAAGCCTACGCTGGAGGCGACGCTGGTAAGTCCGATGATGTTCCGCAGGAGGTTGGAACGGGTGAGGATGGGCGGAACGACGATGGTGTCGCCGGGAAAGATGTTGGCATGCACGACGTTGCCGTATTGCTGGGAGTAGACCGAGCCATCGGCTCGTACGACGAACATGCGCTTCTTATCGGCGAGGCGGTCGGGGCCACCGGCCTGGTGGAGGTATCCCTTCACACGCTTGCCACGCTCGAAGAGGAAGGCGTTGGCGTTGTAGACCTGGCCCTGCACAGAGACGCTGGAGGGGGTGCGCGGGACGATAAAGCGGTCACCGTCTTCGAGGACGAGGTCGGGAACGTCGTCGACGGTGCGGCTGTCGGGCAGGAGCGAGAGAACGATGCGGCCCATCGGCTGGATGCGGCGCAGACGGGCTACGGCCTGGCGGGCGTCAGCGGTGGAGGCGGTTGGGTCGTTGGTGCCGATGGCGCTATTGGCGAGGCTCGCGGTCGCGCTTGCGATCTGGGCATCGAGCGAGTCGGCAAAGTCCTGCTGACGCTGCACCTCCACGCGGCGGGTGGACTCGCGAGTGAACTGGGAGGCGAAGAGGTAGGCGTCTGGGGTGAGACCACCGACACGCCGCAAGAGCTGGCGGAGCGTCTCGCCGGGGAGCACGCTGTAGGTGCCGGGGGCGTTGAACTCCCCTTCGAGACGAATGAAGCGCGTCTGCTGCCGGACGGGGACGCGGATGTCGGCCTTGGAGAAGATCGTGACGACGTCACCGGGGAGAAGCTCGAGGTTCTGGGTCTGGTCGCCTTCGAGGAAGAGCTTGCCGGGGGAGAAGGCGAGCAGAGAGGTGGTAAGGTCGACCTTGGACTGACGCGAGATAACCGCGTAGCTCCAGTCGATGTCGGGAGCGGGCAGGACGACGTCGTTGACGGCAGCGAAGGGCGTGTTGGTGTCGGTGAGGGCCGCAGCCACGGGGGCTCCGGAGGAGCTGTTGCCGCCGGTGGTCGGGGCGGCTACGATGCCGGAGCGGACGCCAAGCTCGCCGGTCTTATCAGGGTTGGCGGCCTGCGTGGTGACGCTGCCGAGCTGGTTCAGTTTGTCGTAGTAGTTGCGGGTGACGAGAGCGTCGCGGCTGGGAATGAGATCGAGCAGGCGCATCCCCTCGTGCCAGACGTAGCGGCCAGGGTTGGCGACGTTTCCGCGGAGGGTGATGGCATCCTTAAAGCGGCCTAGGATGGGCGAGATGGTGACGATATCGCCGTTGCGGAGCTGGGTGGTGGCGGAAGCGGTGAGATCGAGATCGATGATGCTGCGCTCGGTGTGCTCGTAGATGCGCTCGAGGCGCGCCGAAGCGATGGAGGCGACGTTGGTGAAACCACCCGCGAGGTCGACAAGCTGCTTGAGGCTGGTTTCGCCGTGAAGCTCGTAGATGGCCGGGGTGGAGACCGAACCGGAGATGGCGACCTGGGGGCCGACCTGCGGGATGAAGATGACGTCACCGGGCTCGAGACGGATGTCGTTGCTCTTGTCGCCGTGCAGGAGAAGGTCGTAGAGATCGAAGTCGATGACGGTCTTACCGGCACGCTTGACCTGGATGTCGCGGAGGCTGCCCTGGGGTGTGGGACCACCGGAGGCGAAGAGGGCGTTGAGCAACGTGGAGAGCGAACCGATGGTGTAGCTGCCAGGCCGGACAGCCTGTCCGAGGATGAAGACGGGAATGGATCGGAGCTGCCCCATATTCACGGTCAGGTCGAAGTTGCGGTAGACGTGTCCAAGCTGGGTGCGGAGGTAGTCGGCGAGCTGCGAGAATTTGAGGCCGGCTACGTGGAAGGTGCCGACGCTGGGGATAAAGATGGAGCCGGTACGGTCGACGTTGTAGGTTGCGTCGAGGTTGACCTGACCGAAGACCTGAACATGAATCTGGTCACCGGGGCCAAGGGTGTAGTCGGCAGCGACGGCAAGGTCGTCGACAGGCGCGAAGGTCGAGGGAACGCCACCGAAGAGGCTCGCGCCATAGATGGGGAGGGTACGTCCGGTGGAAGTGGCCACGAGCTGCTGAAACTCACTGAGTGGCTGGGTAGCACCGGTGCGCTCGACGGTGGTGTTGTCCTTGTCCTGGGGAGTGCGGTCGGTGTCGGTGAGGCGGCGTCCGGTGACAGGGTCGAAGTTGTTCTGCTGCTGCTGCGTGTTGGATCCGGCGGAGCGGGTCTGGGTCGCGGCAGGGGTGCCGGTGTTGACCGTAGGGGCCTGCTGAGCGGGAGTTGCCTGCGCGGCAGGGGCCGGTGCGGCACCGGTTTGCGCGGTGGCCAGCGAGCCGGCGAGGACAAGGCCCGCAGACAGCACAAACGCCGCTGCACGCTTCGAAACCGCTGTGGTGTGCTGCAAACAACGACCTGCTGCTTCTGTCACGCGTTCCGTCCCATCACTTGGTTCTTTATGTTGCTTATTTTGAAGGCCTTCGATCCTTCGATGCAATGCCAGGGGATGGCGTTGGACCGGGCGGAGACAGAAGAGCCCCTAAGACAGCTTAGTTTACAGGCAAAGCGGAACATGACGGGAGCAAACAAGCGGATCGGCCCTGGACTGCATCCTACGGACGGTGGGCTGAAGGAGGTCCAGGATGGCACAGGCATCGAATCAGGCAGCGGATGAGGTACGGAATGCGGCAAAGCCGGGAGAGCCCGTGAACAAGGGCGGAGGCCATGGCGGGGCACCGCAGCCTTCAGGGCCAAAGGGCGACAACCCGGCTACGGCTGGACCCGGGCCGGTGGGGGTAGTGTCCGGAACGCCGGAAAACGCGCTGGGACACCTGAATCCGTCGTCGCCCGAGGATGGGAATACGACGCCGGGATCGACGACGGTCAAGTAAGATAGTGGGCAAGGGCCTATAGCTCAATTGGTTAGAGCAGCGGACTCATAATCCGTTGGTTCCAGGTTCAAGTCCTGGTGGGCCCACCACTCCCTGCGCCCCGCGCGTTCGTCGAGATTCTCCGATCCGTTTCAAACTTTCTGGAGCAGGGGCCTTATGACGAGGCGTGGTGCGTTTTTTGGGTTCCTTGGAGCTCTTTTGCTGGCTGCGGGTGTGGGGGCTGTTCCGGCGAAGGCCCAGATCGACAGCGATCACGACGGTTTGAACGATGCAGTGGAGGAGAGACTACTGCTTAAGTTTGAGCCACGGTTCATGGTGGGCAAGCTCGATTGCTCTACGGTCCCGGCCGAGTTCAAGGCTGGAGTGACGACGCCTGAGGTCGAGGCGGAGAACGGCACGATCTACGGGCAGGTGTTCCCGCTGAAGATCGCCGTGGGCATGAGGGCTGAGATTCACTACTACCACCTGTGGCGGAAAGACTGTGGTGGTCACGGGCATCCGCTGGATACGGAACATGTCGCGGTCCTCGTGGAGAGAGCCACCGCCGACGCCGACTGGAGAGCGGTTTACTGGTACGCCGGAGCGCATGAGCAGACTGTGTGCGATGTGAGCCAGATTGCGCGGGCCTCGACGATCGATGCGGAGGATCATGGGGCTACGGTGTGGGTGTCGCCGGGAAAGCATGCCTCCTATTTGAACGAGGCGCTGTGCCGGGGCGGGTGTGGGGCTGACCGGTGCGAGAAGATGACGGAGTTGCCGGTAGCGGCGGTGATCAATCTTGGGGAGGCAGATGCTCCGATGAATGGGTCATTGTTTATTGCGTCGGCGGCATGGCCCCTGCGTGCGAAGATGTCGCAGTCGAACTTCCCCGCCGGCCCGGTTGCGCGGCTGGAGACGTTGCCGGTCACAGACGTCGCGTGGTTCCATGCAGGGCGGCATCCGGTACAGGGCATCATCGCGCGGAGCAGCAGCACGGAGGAAGCGCTGGCGGGAGGCGGACGCAATACGGCTTCGGCGATCTCCGTGGCGGGGAGTTCGACGGGCTCCGCTCTGGATACGGCCAGCGAGTCCACGGGTGGAGCGCTTTCGAGCGCGGGCGGCGCGGTGAAGAAGGGCTATCGGTCCACCATCCACGCGCTGGGAAGCTCGGCAAGCCATGTGGGGAAGGCTCTCGGAGTTGCTCCGAAGACAACTCCGAAGAAGAACGAGGAAGAGCCCAGGTAGAGACTATCTCGGGTCTCCTGGCATTCGGATCAGTTCTTTGCGGATTCGGGGTACATGCGTTTGCCGAAGACGAGACCGATTGTGGTGCCGTAGGTGGACGAGTGGTTGGAGACGCCGAAACGGAGGCCTCCGTCGAAGCCGAAGAAGCTTGAAACCTGGCGGTAGAAGCCGGTAAAGACGTAGGTTCCGGGCGGGGTATTGGACTGGGAGACGTTCTGGCCGAAGACCTCGGCGTAGAGGCGTGTCTGCGCTTGCAGATGGTAGCTCACAGCGAAGGACTGCTGGCCGCCGTAGTTGCATTTCTGCTGACAGTTGGCTTGGACGATAGAGCCGTTGGCGATGATATCGAGGTCGCCCTGTTTGCCATAGTGATGGTTGATGAGGACGGTGAACTGCTGGCCGAGGTTGTTGAGGTCCGTCTGCGAGGCGGTGGGGAGTTCGAGCTCGTACTGGAAGGCCACGCCCGGTGCAGGGCGGTGGTAGTCCTCCTTATGCAGGACGTACTTGCCGCCGAGCGTGATAGTGCCGATCCCGTTGGTGGTACCGGAGTCGTCGTGCTCGTGATTGAACGCGGACCAGGTGAGATCGAGACGGAGCTTTTCGAGGGCCGCGAAGGTGAGGTTGGTGTCGACGGTCTGCTGGTTGCCGGGAGGGTTGTCGGGATAGGCGTCGTAGCCGGTTTCGACCTGAAGGACGCCCTTGTCCTGAATGGTCGCGGCATTGGCGATGGTGGGGCGGGTGGGGTTGAGGCTGATCTGATCCTGACCGACACAGGTGGTGGTCAGGAGAGCGAGAGAGAGACAGAGGAGGGTTGTCGGAGTCATGTCTCCCTCGATAGATGCGGAATGGTCCGCAGGTGGAAAAAAGCCTTACAGCAGCCCGCAGAACCCCACCCCGTCCGGCGATACAGCCGTCGACCAAGGATGAGGCACCCGTCCTTGGAGATTACTTGGGCAGAAGCACGAAGGGGCTTGTGTCGAGCACCATGGGCGGCTGGTACGAGATGTCCCAGGTCGGTGATGCAAGCTCCGGCATGGGAGTGGCCGAGAAGAACTTGCGCACCTGCGACGCGGTCCAGCGTGCCGCCTTCTTCGACTTCTGCTTGCGGGCGGAGTCGGTGGAGATGCCCGTGCCCGCATACATCTGCCGGTAGAGCTTGGAGAGCAGGACGAATGCCACACGGGACTTCAGATTGGGCGTGCAGGACGATCGCTTCCAGACCGGACCCCAGTCGTAGAACTTGTCCCAGACGCGCTGCGTGCGCTCGCTGATCTCGCCGGAACTCATCGTGGGGTGAGGCGTGAACATCTTGGGCCGCACCTCCGTTGGGATCATCCAGTAACGCGTAATGGGAACATCGCCGACAAGGGTCGGATGGGCGGCCTGCTCCTTTTCCCAGCGACCGAAGTCGACCGTGCCCGGGAAGGGCGTCATCATGACGAACTGCGCGAACGTGACGCCGGCCTTCAGGGCCATTTCGACGGTGGCGTCGAAGGTCTCCGGCTTATCCGTCGGCAAACCGAAGATAAACGAGCCGAGGACATGCACGCCGTGCTTCTTGAACGTCTGGAGCTGACGGGCCAGAGCTTCGCCCGAGTAGTTGAAGTCCTTGAAGACAGCCTTGAGTCCCTCGGGAGTTACGGCTTCCACACCGACGAGGGCACCCTTGATGTTGGCCTTGCGCATGGCGTCCAGGTACTCGCCATCTTCGCCTGCCTCCATGGTGATCTGGGTGAAGAAGACCATGTCCTTAGGGAGCTTGGCGAGCTCGGCCATGAGGGAGAAGCGCTCTTCCCGAATCGCGGTAAGCTCTGCGACCTTGGTGTCGTTGCCCTGCTCGCGGGCGAGGCGAAGATCGGTGAGGGTGACCGGATAGAAGTTGTCGTCGGCGAGGGCGATGAAGCGGAAGCCGAGGCGCCGGAGCGTAATGATTTCGTCGATGACGGACTGGAACTGGCGCTGGCGGGGCTTCTGGCCGTCGGTACGCCAGACGGAACAGAAGGAGCAATGTTTCGGACAGCCGCGGATGGTCTGGACGGAGGCCCACATGTACTTATCCTTCGGCATGAGGTCCCAGCGGGCGGCGAGGAACTGATTGCCCTCAATGCGGCCACCTTCGTAGATCTGCTCATGTTTGCCGGTAAGGAGGATGTCGTTGACGACCCTTCCCCAGGCGACGTCTCCGTCTCCCTTGACGATCGCGTGGCCTTCGCCGCGCTCGAGAGCCTCTTCCGGAAACAGCGTGGCGTGGATACCGCCGTAGATGACCCAGGCACCCCGGGCGCGCGCCATGCGACCTACCGCGTAGCCACGGAGGGCGTTGCCAGTATGGACGCTGATGCCGACGATGTCGCCTGGCTGGATGGTTTCGGGGGCGATCTGTTCGATCGACTCGTCGACCAGGATGGGATCGCCGGCGGAACGCGGGGTGGCGGCGGCGAGGACGAAGAGCCAGCGCGGCGTGATGACGGCGGTACCAAAGGAGTTGTCGCTGGGATTGACCAGGTGAACGCTCATGCGAAAATCCAACCTTCCGGGAACGGTGCGGTGGTTTCAGAGAGCGGTGTCCATGGAAGACGCGTACGCTGGCCGAATTTTTTTGAGACAAAGGGGCCAGCGCGGAGATGCTGCGCGGCTCGAATGTTTTCCATCATACCTACGGAGTGTGACAAATGACACACTTCGTAAGAATCGACCTGCCGCGGCCGACGCGCGTAGACTGATCGCGTCATGGATAAGGTTTGGACGAGCGTCGAAGAGGCAGTTGCGGAGATTCCCGACGGGGCCACGCTGATGCTGGGCGGGTTCGGGCTGTGCGGGATTCCGGAGAACCTGATTGCGGCGCTGGTGCGGCGCGGGGTGAAGGGGCTGCACACCATCTCGAACAACATGGGCGTGGATGGTTTCGGAATGGGGCTAATGCTGGAGGCCGGAATGATCGCCTCTCATATTGGCAGTTACGTCGGCGAGAACAAGCTGCTCGAGACGATGGTGATCGCAGGGACACTGAAGGTGACACTGATTCCGCAGGGAACGCTCGCGGAGCGGATTCGCGCGGGCGGAGCGGGAATTCCGGCGTTCTTTACCCCGGCGGGCGTAGGCACGCTGGTGGCCGCAGGGAAAGAGACCCGGGAGTTCGAGGGAAAGACCTACCTGATGGAGCAGTGGCTGAAGGCGGACTACGCGTTCGTCAAGGCGTGGCGCGGGGATCGACATGGGAACCTGGTGTACAAGGCCACGGCGCAGAACTTCAACCCGATGATGGCGGCGGCCGCAACGATGACGATCGCCGAGGTCGAGGAACTGGTCGAACCGGGTGCGTTGCCTGCGGAGGGCATTCATACGCCTGGGGTATATGTGCAGCGGGTGGTCGTGGGGCCTTCGTACGAAAGAAGAATTGAGCGGCGAACAGTTCGAACCTAGGAGGGACAGCATGCTTTCGACAGGGATCTTGATGGGGTTCATCCCAACGGCGGACCGTGAACGGGCGCGAGCTTTTTATGTGGGAAAGCTTGGGCTCGCACCCGTGAGCGAGGATCCGTTTGCCCTGGTAGTGCAGGCGGGGGCTTCGGTCGTCCGGATCGTAACCGTCGGAAGCTTTACCCCGATGCCGTTTACCGTATTGGGCTGGGAGGTCGCGGATATCGTTGGCGAGGTGACGACGCTGACGACCGCGGGCGTGGTGTTTGAGCGCTTCGGCTTCCTGGAGCACGATGAGGCCGGGATCTGGACCGCTCCGGGCAAAGACCGGGTGGCGTGGTTCAAGGATCCCGACGGCAATCTGCTGTCGCTGGCGCAGCACGCGGAGGCTTGATGGCTACGGATGCGGAGAAGCGGGGAAGGATCGTCCGGCGCGTGGCGCGGGAGCTGCAGGATGGCTTCTACGTGAACCTGGGAATCGGGATGCCGACGATGATCGCGAACCATGTGCCTCCGGGCATCCACGTCACCTTGCAAAGCGAGAACGGGATGCTCGGGATTGGGCCGTATCCGGCGGCTGGGACGGAGGACGCCGACCTGATCAATGCGGGAAAGGAGACGGTGACGGCTCTGCCGGGCACCAGCTTCTTCTCGTCGGCGGAGAGCTTTGCGATGATTCGCGGGGGCCATATCGATCTCTCCATCCTGGGGGCCATGGAGGTGGATGCGCGGGGAAATCTGGCGAACTGGATGATTCCCGGCAAGGTGGTGAAGGGGATGGGCGGGGCGATGGATCTGGTAGCCAGCGCGCGGCGGGTGATTGTGGCGATGGAGCATACCGCCAAGGATGGATCGCCGAAGATCGTGGAGCGGTGCTCGCTGCCGCTTACGGGGCTGTCGGTGGTGGATGTGATTGCAACGGAGATGGGGTGGATCGAGTGTCACCGGCATGGGTTGGTGCTGATGGAGATCGCTCCAGGGTTGAGCGTGGATGAGGTGAAGGCGGCGACCGGGGCTCCGCTGTTTGTATCGGACGAGCTTTGCGAGATGATGATCTGATGCGGATGGATGATGAACGCTGGGTTGGGTTAGAGGGTGGGTATCGGGTTCCGTTCGACCCGCGGACGCTGCTGGTGCACCTGCGGCTTGCGCCTGAGGATGCAGTACTCTGGAGCGAATTGATCGAAGGGCTCTACCACCAGGGCGATGTAGGCGAGGCCTCGTACGCTGCCGTGCCGGTCATGGTTTCGTTTGGGGTCGAGCTGGAGCGGATGCCATGGCAGATGCTGGCGCTGGTGGCTTCCATTGAAATGGCACGCAATCAAGGAGAAAATCCCGATGTGCCGGGGTGGCTGGCAGAGGAGTATGGAGCGGCTTTGTCCACGCTGGCAGAGGAGTGCATGAAAAGGCTCCCGGAGATTGAAGGGGAGGAAGCGGCGCGGGGCATGCTCTGCATCCTTGCGCTCTGGAAGGGCTTTTCCATCTATGCGCGGGTGCTGGGAGAGTATTCGGAGGCGGAGTTGGTGGAGATGCTGCCAGCGTAACGATCATTCCATGGAAACCCCGGCAAAATCGCATGTCAAGCCCCTGAAACAGTTAAACCCCATCCCTTCAACAAGATCCGGATGAATCGCGAGTTTCCCTCTGTTGCATATAATTTACTTGGAAGCTGAAGAAGCCCCGGCCAACGCCGGGGCTTCTTCAGCTTCAGTCCGCAAACGAAAAGCTAACTGTATATTTTTGAATACTTTACCTGTAAAGTCTTTATCGAGAAGACTTTACAGTAAGCACATTCTGCATGTTGCAGAAAAGAATAGACTTTACCTCAACACCCCGGGGGGGGAGGCTACCCGAAAAGGCATCGTTGATCTTCAGTACTCGATGATCATCGGCGTGAAGCTGAGGGTGCCGTCAGCGCGCTGGTACTTGAGGAAGAGCTTCTTGCGGCTGTTGTTGATCGTTGCCGCGACGACTGTTCCGGTGTCGTCGCGCTTGGACAGGTCAACGTGGTAGGTCTTCACCGGGCTGTGCCAGTCGGTATCGGTCTCGAAGTCGCGGGTGAACTTGTTGAAGGGATAGTCCGGATACTTTTCGGGGTGTTGCTTCCAGTTGGGGTCGTTCCACCAGATGCCATAGGCCTTCTCATACTCGCCGGCCTGGCAGGCGGAGAGGAAGACGCTCACATGATGCTCGACCGGAAGGTTCATGAAAAAGTAGCCGTGACCGGTAAAAGCGCCGGCCAGGGCGATGACGGCGCCGAGAAGAATGACGACAGGAATGCCGATCAGGAGGCGTTTCTTGGTGTTTTCAACCTTCTCGTTGTACTCGGGGGCGTTCAGCAGGGTCATCGAACTTCTCCTCTTGTTGCAGCGCGCGGTCGGCGACGATCTCTCCCAATGTAGTCCATCGGGCAGTCAACGGTGGTGGAAAGGGGCTAGGGTCGGTGGTGTGTGAGACAGAGTCCGTTTACCCTCCCACATGGAAAGTTGGGGACATGTCCCGTCCAATCTGCCGTCGCTGCAAGCAATCCCGCTATGTCCGGTACTCGAAAGGTCACGGTGCGTTCGACGCGCTGCTGCGTCTGATCGGTCTTTACCCCTTCCGCTGCGATGAGTGCCGCGGCAGGTTCTATCGTTTTCATAAGCGCCCTGTGCTCGCCGAAATACACCTTCGATCCTCCGATATCTAAGAGCTTAGACACCGGCGCAAGACGGATTGATCCCTTGCGCCCTTTACCAGCCCTACGAGCGATTGGATCGTTCATACCAGCCAAACGCGCCTTCCAGACGCTCGAACTCCGGGCCGCCTGGAAGCAAGTAGACCGACAGCACATCGAATCGGACCTCAATCCGGTCGCGAGCCGGCTCCTCGAACGCCTTCAGATAGACGTTGACAAGGCGACGGAGTTGCTCGCGTTTGGAGCGGTCCACGGCTGACTCCGCGGTGAAGGGGTCGCGGGCCGTGCGCGCTTTGACTTCTACAAAACAAAGGGTTTGCCCGCTCCAGGCAATAAGATCGACGTCTCCCCGGACTTTGGCGCTGGTCCAGCGACGCGCCACAACCGTGTCTCCCACGCGGCGGAGGTAGAAGAAAGCCTCGCGTTCACCGCGTAGGCCGGTCTCGAGGTGCGCGGGCAGCCCTGTGGGCCGTCCGAAGCGGGCAGCAAGCGCATCCAGACGGCGAATTCCCCACTCTTGCACAGGCCACGGGATCATTGCGGAAATCTTACCTCCTGGCACCGGTTGCTTCCACGCCCTGACCCTGCGATACTTAACCGTGCCCACACTGCACAAAACCAAAACACATTTAAAGAGGTCGCGGACATGTCTGCAAAGTACATCTTTGTAACGGGCGGCGTCGTGTCTTCCCTGGGGAAAGGTCTCGCCGCAGCCTCCATTGGCTGCCTGCTCGAGGCGCGCGGCATCAAGATCAACATCATGAAGTTCGACCCGTACCTGAACGTCGATCCCGGGACCATGTCGCCGTTTCAACATGGCGAGGTCTTTGTCACGGACGACGGAGCGGAGACGGATCTCGATCTGGGCCACTACGAGCGGTTCACGCACGCCAAGCTGACGCGCGATAACAACCTGACGACGGGGCGGATCTACGAGCAGATCATCACCAAGGAACGACGCGGCGACTACCTGGGCAAGACCGTCCAGGTGATTCCGCACGTAACGAACGAGATCAAGAACGCCATGCGGCGCGTTGCAGCCGATTGCGAGGTTGCGCTGGTGGAGATCGGCGGAACGGTGGGCGATATCGAGTCGCTTCCCTTCCTCGAGGCGATCCGGCAGATGCGGCAGGAGCTGGGGCGCGAGAATACCTGCTTCGTCCACATGACGCTGGTGCCTTGGATTGCCGCGGCCCAGGAGCTGAAGACCAAGCCGACGCAGCACTCGGTGAAGGAGATGCTCTCGATCGGTATCCAGCCGGATATCCTGCTTTGCCGCAGCGACCGCGCGGTGCCGCGCGAGATGCGCTCGAAGATCGCCGCGTTCTGCAACGTGGAAGAGGCCGCCGTGGTCATTGCGCGGGATGTGCCCTCGATCTACGAGGTACCGTTGAACCTCGCCGAGCAGCACGTGGATACGCTCGCGCTGAAGTATCTGCGGCTGGAGACCAAGCCGGCGGATCTTTCGAAGTGGCAGGACATCGTGTATCGCGCCTACAACCCGACGGATGAGGTTTCAATCGGCATCGTCGGCAAGTACGTGGAGTACGAGGACAGCTACAAGTCGCTCAAGGAAGCTCTGGTTCACGGAGCACTGGCACACAACCTGAAGCTGCGCGTGACGTGGATTGAGGCCGAGGGTCTGGAGACGCGGGACGAAGATGGCAAGCGCAATAAGGCGTACGAGAGCCAGCTCGCCGGCTTCGACGGCATTCTGGTTCCGGGCGGGTTCGGCAAGCGCGGCATTGAAGGCATGTTGAATGCGATCCGATATGCGCGTGAGCAGAAGGTTCCTTACTTCGGAATCTGCCTCGGCATGCAGACCGCCTGCATTGAGTATGCGCGGAACGTTTGCGGTCTGAAGGATGCGAATTCGGGAGAGTTCGACCCGGCTACACCGCACCGGATCATCTACAAGCTGCGTGAGCTGACTGGCGTCGAAGAGATGGGCGGGACCATGCGTCTGGGCGCGTGGGCCTGCGTGCTGGAGCCGGATTCGTTGGCGCACAAGGCGTATGGATCGACGGAGATCTCCGAGCGGCACCGGCACCGGTACGAGTTCAACCGCGAGTATGAGGCGGTGTTGACGGGCGGCGGGCTGAGGCTGACGGGAACGACCCCGGATGCCACTTACGTCGAGATCGTGGAGATTCCGGGGCATCCGTTCTTCCTGGGCTGCCAGTTCCATCCTGAGTTCAAGTCGAAGCCGTTGGAGCCGCACCCACTGTTCAAGGACTTTATCGGGGCCAGCTATAAGAATGGCGGCGAGAGGGTTCGGGAGAAGGGTTCGGCGGAGAATATCGTCGTCGGCTGATCAGAAAATCATGCCTCTTGCGATCCAGGATTCATAGCGAACGCGGTGACCGAGGCATGTTCCGACAAGACGCGTGGGAATTTCTATACAACCAAATTAGGAATTCTCACGCGCCTTCGAAAGCTCTATCCCTCAGCAGGCTGAGCGCTCTCGAAGTCGTTCCCTCAGCAACCACCTTTTCCTTGTGCTTGCGGTGCATTTCGTCGAGAATTTCGGGCGTCACTTTCATGACGAAAGTCTTCCTTACCCCTCCGGATCGGTGAAGGGGACGCGATCCCGTATCCTTGCATCTGACCCCTTAGGAAACGAGTACGACTATGACGACGCAGTACAACTATGACCGTGACCGGGGTTCTTCCGGCACCTTTATCGCTTTTCTGCTCGCGCTGGTGCTGGGCGCGGTCGCTTTGGCTGTGTTTCTGCGGAATGCGACGACCGGTCCGCTCGGACGGATCGCTACGCTGATTACCGGACGCGCCACGACCTATGACACCTCCGTTCCAACTATCGTTGAGAAGGTGCAGCGGCTCAGCCGGCTGGAGTCGGTGGTGTACTCGCTGGATACGGTCGTCGAGGGCAACAAGTCCAGCCCGATGTTTCCGGATCTGCTGACGGGCGACCGTCTTCTACTCGTTGTGCATGGACAGTCGATCGCAGGGATCGACCTCTCGAAGCTGAAGCCGGAGGACGTCAAAATCACTGAGTCCCCTTCGGGAAGGTCGATCAAGATGACGCTGCCTCCTTCGGAGATGTTCGTCACGACGATCGATAACCAGCACACGCGGGTATATGCGCGGTCGACAGGGTTGCTGGTTCCGGTGGATCAGAATCTGGAGTCGGAGACGCGGGCCAAGGCGCAGGACCAGTTGCAGAAGGCAGCGCTTTCGGATGGGATTCTGGATACGGCGCGGAAGAATGCGCGGGCCACGGTGACGACTTTGCTCTATTCGTTCGGATTCAACCAGGTGGATGTCGAGTAGTGACATCCCCCTGTCAGACGCGTCTGACAGGAAGCCAGCAGGGGTAAAGGGAGTTGCGTTATGATGCTTGCCATGAAGTCCCTCTTTCCATTCCGCCTGTTCGACGCCGCTCCGGATGACGCCGATTCCCTTTCTCCGGCCCCCGTGGCCGTTTCTGACCCGGAGTCGGAACCGGAGAGCAGTCTGCTGCGTACGGCCGCCTTGATCTCCGCGGGCGTGGGCGCGGTCGCGCTGGGCGTTATCGTCGGCCGCGAGCTTCGCATTCGATACAAGTTCAAGCGGCGTACGCCGTACGACTTCTATGCACACTCCGGCGACGAGCAGGAGATGGAGTTCGGGGTCGGGACCTAGACACTGTTTCAGTGGCTTGGTTTACCATCGAAGCCGATGACTTTACCTGACACGCAGAAACTCGCACTTCTCTTTCCCGGACAGGGCTCCCAGACAGTTGGCATGGGGCGCGACCTCTATGACCGCTTCCCTTCGGCGCGCGCTGTGTTCGACGAGGCCGACGAGGCACTTGGATTCTCGCTTTCTAAGCTGATCTTCGAGGGACCGGACGAAGACCTTCGCCTGACGGAAAATACGCAACCTGCCATTTTGACGGTTTCGGTCGCTGCCTATCGCGTGCTGGCCGAGGCACTGGCTCCGCTCGGAATGCCCCCTGCGTTCGCTGCGGGACACTCGTTGGGAGAGTACTCCGCGCATGTCGCTGCGGGCACGTTCTCGTTTGCCGAGGCAGTCCGCACGGTGAAGAACCGGGGCCGGTATATGCAGGAGGCGGTGCCTGCCGGCGAGGGGGCGATGGCCGCTATTCTTGGCCTCCCTGCGGAGCGGATCAACGACATCTGTGCAGAGGTTGGCGACGAGGTCTCCGAGGTACCGGGCACGGATACCACTCCTTCGGAATCGCACCTGGAGCGTGCGATTGTGGCGCGTGCGATCGTGTCGCCGGCAAACCTGAACTCGCCCGACCAGACGGTGATCTCGGGAGCGAAGGCGGCTGTGGAACGCGCTGCCGAGTTATGCAAGGCGGCAGGAGCCAAGCGCACTGTCATGCTGCCCGTCAGTGCCCCCTTCCATTGCGCGCTGATGCAGCTGGCGCAGGACCGGCTGGCGACGGATCTGGAGGCAGTGGTTGTGCTCGATCCGGCGTTTCCGGTGATGTGCAATGTGGATGCGCGACTGCTGACGCGGCGCTCGGATATTCGCGACTGCCTGATCCGGCAGGTGACGGGTTCGGTTCGCTGGGTGGAGTGCATCCAGGGGCTGATCCAGCAGGGCGCCACGCGGTTTATCGAGGTCGGTCCCGGCAAGGTACTGAGCGGCTTGATGCGGCAGATCGACCGGACACAGGCTACCTCGAATGTGGAAGATTCGGCTTCACTGGAAAAGACATTGGCCGCGTTGACCGAGACTTCGGCCACCTAACCCGTACTTCGAAGGAAAGAGACTTCCATGGCTATGCAGGCTGGCGATATCGTTGAGGATTTCACGCTTCAAAACCAGGATGGCGAGACGGTGTCGCTCTCCGATTTCAAGAACTCTCCGGTGGTGCTGTTCTTCTATCCTCGCGCGGATACACCGGGCTGCACGATTGAAGCATGCGGCTTCCGCGATACGTTCGAGAAGCTGAAGGCGGCTGGAGCTGTCGTGCTTGGGATCTCGCGCGACGACGTGAAGGCGCAGAAGAAGTTCCAGACCAAGTATTCCCTGCCCTACATGCTGCTTGCGGATCCGGAGATGGAGCTGATCAACCGGTACGATCTGGTTCAACCGAAGAACATGTACGGCAAGATCGTGAAGGGCGTGAAGAGAACGACCTACATCATCTCGGCGGATAAGGGCGAGGGGCAGAAGCTGCTGCATATCTATCCGGATGTGAAGCCGGCTGGACACGCGGAAGAGGTTCTCGAGCTGCTGAAGAAGGCAAAGTAATGCTGGGCATCGCGGGAGCCGTGGCGGGGGTGGCCGTCGCGGCGGGAGGACTGGGGACGTACGGAGCTCTCTCGGCGGGGTCGCAGCTTTTTGGGCAGACACTGATCGCGGGGAACGATCCGAACGAGGTGGCGCTGACCTTCGACGACGGGCCCAACGGCGATACGACGATGCGTCTGCTGGATGTGTTGGCCAGGCATCAGGCGAAGGCTACGTTCTTTGTGATCGGCGGGTTTGTAAAGCAGCAGCCGGAGGTGGTGCGGGCCATCCGGGCGGCGGGGCATATCGTGGGAAATCACACGATGACCCATCCGTGGCTGCACATCCAGACGCATGCGCGGATTCGCGAGGAGCTCGCGGGGTGCAACAAGGTCATTGAGGATGTGCTCGGAGAACCGGTGCGGTACTTTCGGGCTCCGCATGGGGCTCGTCGGCCTTATGTGGTCCGGTATGCGCGGGAGTTGGGTATGGTCCCAGTGCAGTGGAACGTGATTGTGGGTGATTGGAACCCGTACACCGCGAGGGTGCTGGAGGAGCGGGTAAAGGCCGGGATTCGGCGCGCTCAGCGCAGCGGCAAGAGTACGAATGTGGTGCTGCACGATGGGTGGGACCGGGTGCTTGGTGGAGCAGACCGGCTGCCTACGGTGGAGATGGTGGACACCTTGTTGACGAGGTGTGCGGAACGAAGGATTCGGATGGTTGGGGTGGATGCCTGGGGTTGAGTTGTATTCTGCGAATCCCGGCACGCGCTAAGATACTCAAACACCCATGGCCTCCACACCTACTCCTGCGGCTCCGCCCGCCATGATGTCCATGGCCGAGGTTCTGCGCATTCCGGCGATGCGCCGTCTCTGGTACGCGCAGATTGTCTCGAACTTTGGGGACTTTCTGGCACTGTTTGCCGTGATCGGCATCCTGACGTTCAAGTTGGCGGCGAATCCGCAGCAGGTGACGGCGGTACAGATCGCGTATCTTGCGCCGATTGCGGTGCTTGGCGTAATCGCCGGCGTCTTCGTGGATCGCTGGCCGCTCAAGCCGACGATGGTGGGGAGCGACTTCGCGCGCGCAGGGCTTGTGCTTCTGCTTCTGTTTGCGACGAGCATGATGCACTTTTACCTCGTGCTGGCCGCAATCAGCGTGGTGTCGAGCTTCTTTGGGCCAGCGCAGGGCGTGGCGATTCGCTCGCTGGTGCCGTTCAGCGGGCTGCGATCAGCGAATGCTCTGATGCAGCAGGTCATGTTCGTCATGCGGATCGTGGGCCCGACCGTTGCGGCTCTGCTGGTGGCGAGCTTTGGGGCGAACGTCTGCTACTGGGCGGATGCCGCAAGCTTTGTGGCTTCGGGATGCCTGATTGCGACGGTCGCGCTTGGCAAAGTGGAGGCTCCTCCGGTGCATACCGCCGCCGAGACGCTGGAGGAAGAGGTCAAGGGCGTGGCGCGGATTGGGCGCGATATGAAGGTGGGGTTTTCGTTCATCTTCCACCATGCCGGATTGCTGTTCGTACTGCTCTCGCTGGCTGCCGGAATCTTTGTGCTGGCGTGCTTTGGCCCGCTGATCGCCATCTATGTGCGGGATAGCCTGCATGCTTCGACGCGCGTGTTTGGGTATGCTTCGGGAGCGATTGGACTGGGCATTCTCGTGGGGATGAATACGCTGAATGCGTTTGCGAAGAACGTGAAGAATTCCCTCCTGGTGTACTCGGGACTTGGTGGGATTGCGGCTGGGCTTGTGCTTCTGACGTTCGTCCCGCAGGTGTGGTCGACGCTGCTGGGGGATCTTATCATCGGGTTCTCGGTGGCGGGGATTATTGTGCCTTCGCAGGCGATGATCCAGCAGGAGACGCCTCCCGAGCTGATGGGGCGCGTGGGGTCTACGGTAATGTCGTTTATTTCGACAGCACAGGTTTCGGGGTTGGTGCTGTCGGGGTTTCTGGCGAAGTGGATCGGCGTGCGAAATGTGTTTGCAGTTTGCGCGGTAATGCTTGTGCTGCTGATTGGCGTGGGGAAGCTTTGGATGGAGCCCCAGGAAGTGACTGCCGCGTAACTTCGGACTGCCTCCACCCAGGACTCAACAGTGAGACCTGAGTGGAGGACTTACAGGCTGAAAGCCTGTCGAGCAGCGGCAAGCGTGAACTCTATCTCGTCGGTACCGTGTGCGGTGGAGATGAAAGCTGCCTCGTACTGCGAGGGCGGGAGCCAGACTCCAGCGTCGAGCATCGCGCGGTGGAAGCGTGCGAAGGCTGCGGTATCGGAGGTGGCGGCGTCTTCGAAGTCGTTCACCGGCTGCCCGGTGAAGAACCAGGTGAACATCGAGCCGATGCGGTTGGTGGTCAGTGGGATTCCAGCCGCATGGGCCAGGGCTTCGACTCCCGTCGCGATGGCTTTGGTGGTGGCTTCCAGCTTGGGGTAGATGACGTCTGCGTGGTCGATGAGGTGCTGGAGCTGGCTGATTCCGGCGGCCATCGCCAGCGGGTTGCCGGAGAGAGTTCCAGCCTGATAGACGGGGCCGAGGGGGGCGAGAAAATCCATGACTTCGGCGCGGCCGCCAAAGGCGCCTACGGGAAGGCCTCCGCCTACGATCTTGCCGAGGGTTGTCAGGTCCGGCCGGATGCTGAAGAGCTCTTGTGCGCCACCCAGCGAGAGGCGGAAGCCGGTCATGACCTCGTCGAGGATGAGCAGAGCGCCGTGCTCGGTCGCCAGCGCGCGGAGGCCTTCGAGGTAGCCGGTGGCGGGAAGGATGGTTCCGGCGTTGCCGACGACCGGCTCGACGATGATGCAGGCGATCTGGCCGGGATGGGTGGCGAAGGCCTGCTCGACCGCAGCCAGATCGTTGTAGGGGAGCGCGAGGGTGTGCATCGCGGTCTCCTCGGGGACGCCGGCTGAGCCGGGTATCCCGAAGGTCGCGACGCCGGAGCCCGCTTTGACGAGCAGGGCGTCAGCGTGGCCGTGGTAGCAGCCCTCGAACTTGAGGACGAACTTGCGCCCCGTGAAGCCGCGCGCCAGCCGGATGGCGGACATGCAGGCCTCGGTGCCGGAGCTGACGAAGCGGAGCTTTTCGATGGACGGGAAGCAGCGCTGCACGAGCTCGGCGAGGTTGGCCTCTCCCGCGTGGGAGGCTCCGAAGCTGGCTCCGCGGGTGGCCGCGTTCTGGATAGCCTCGACGACCGGCGGGAAGGCGTGCCCCTGGATCATCGGCCCCCAGGACCCGAAGAAATCGAGGTAGCGGTTGCCGTCCACATCCCAGAGAAAGGCTCCCTCGGCGCGTTCGACGAAGGGTGGATCGCCGCCGACGGCGCGAAAGGCCCGGACAGGCGAGTCGACGCCGCCTGGGAGAAAGGATTCGGCGCGCTGCTGGAGAGCTCGGGAACGGGCGAGGATTCGGGTAGGCAAAGGCATCTCTTCAAGTATATTCAGCACCGCCCACAGGCTGTTGAAAGCTGAACTGCTAGACTTGTGCTTTGGCCCTTCCCAAACTCTGACCTTGGAGCATGATCTTTGCCGGACGAGAAGCAGCCCACCCCATCAGCCACCAAGAAAGCCGCGAAGGCCGCAGCGCCAGCCAAGCGAGCTTCCATCAGCTATGCCGACGCGGGCGTCGATATTTCCAGTGGAGATCGCAGCAAGCAGCGCATCAAGATGCTGGCGCGCAAGACCTTCAACAAGAACGTGTTGAGCGAGATCGGCGGCTTTGGCGGGCTGTTCGGCCTCGACCTGGAAAAGTTTTCGAACCCTGTCCTGGTCTCAAGCGCAGACGGCGTGGGAACTAAGCTGAAGGTCGCCTTCGAGCTCGGTATCCACCATACCGTTGGGCAGGATCTTGTCAACCACTGCGTGAACGACATCGCCGTGCAGGGTGCGACACCTCTGTTTTTTCTCGACTACCTCGCCTCGGGCGCTATCGATCCGTTAGTCATTGAAACGGTCGTTCAGGGTCTCTCGGATGCGTGCAAGGCCAATGGCTGTGCGCTGATCGGTGGCGAGACGGCCCAGATGCCGGGCTTCTACGCAGATGGCGAGTACGATCTTGCAGGGTTTATCGTGGGCGCGGTCAACCGCGACAAGATCATTACAGGCTCGACGATTGAGGTAGGCGACGTCCTGATCGGCCTGCCCTCAAACGGTCTACATACGAACGGCTATTCACTGGCGCGGAAGCTGCTTTTTGAAGTGGCTGGATATGGGCCGGACCAGTATGTGAACGAGCTGAAGGACAAGACCGGCGCGGCGCTGATGCGGACGCATCGCAGCTATCTGGCGATCATCAAGAAGCTTTGCAGTGGCGACCTAGTGAGCGGCATGGCGCACATCACGGGTGGCGGCATTACCGAGAACCTGCCGCGCATTCTCCCGAAGGGCATGGGTGCTCTCGTCGATCTTGCGTCGTGGACGGTGCCTCCCCTGTTCGAGCATATGCGTGAGCTTGGCAATGTTGCACAGGACGAGATGCTCAGGACCTTCAACATGGGCATCGGGCTGATCTGCGTGGTACCGGCCGACAAGGTGAAGAAAGCCAAGGCCATCCTGAATCGTGCGAACGAGCGTCATTCGATCATCGGACGGATTACGCGGGGCGAGCGGAAGGTCAGCTACACGGGATGACACGGCTGGGAGTTTTGCTGAGCGGACGCGGGTCAAACTTTTCGGCCATCGCACAGGCGATCAAGGAAGGCACACTGCGCGACTGCGAGATTGCGGTCGTGATCGCGAACCGCGAAGATGCGGTCGGGCTGGAGATCGCGCGGGAGATGGGCCTGCCCGCACGGTGCATCGTCTCCAAGGGCGTACCGCGCGCCGAGCATGATGCGGCGGTGATTGCAGCGTTGAAGAGCTTTGGGGTGGAGCTGGTGGTGCTCGCCGGCTATATGCGTGTGCTGACCCCGGCGTTTATCGCCGCGTTTCCCCAGGCGATTCTGAATATCCATCCTTCCCTGCTGCCTTCATTCGCGGGGCTCGATGTGCAGAAGGCCGCTCTCGAATATGGCGTGAAGTTCGCCGGATGCACCGTCCACTTCGTCGATGAGGCTGTGGATCATGGCGTGATCGTGCTGCAACGCACGGTCGAAGTGCTGGACGCGGATACACCGGCAACGCTGGCGGCCCGGATTCTGGTAGAAGAGCACCAGGCTTACCCCGAGGCGATTGCGCGCGTGATCAGCGGACAGTACACGGTGGTTGGCCGTCGATATATCCGGGCTTAAAAAAAGGCTTCTCTCACAAGGAAAAACAAAGGGCCGGATCAGCAACAAGCAGGAGCCTGGCTCTTTCGATGGCTCCGCGTTTGCTTGTTTCTATCAGCTTTCATTTTTTTGTCCCTGATGCCCTGTTCTTGGAAACTCTAGCGCGGGTGCATACCGTAAGGGCCGCGTGAGGCATCCGGGGCGGCCCACATGACGACGGCCAGGGCAAAGAGCAGAAGCGTGAAGACAATCATGCCTCGTTTGCTCGGCTCCTCGGGAGCGACGCCCGTGAAGGTACGCCAGCCCATACCGGCCGCGATGGCCAAGTAGACCCATTCGCGCAGGAAGAGAAAGAGCAGGATGCTCGTCGCCGTGATCAGCACACGCTGCAGCCGGTTGAGCGCGTAAGTCGCCTGTGCGCCATCGAGGCCAAGCAGAGGGATCAGGTTCAGCGTGTTCAGGAAGGCCGTTGTATAGGCAAGTGCGAGGAAAAGGGCATTCCCCGTCTTCCAGGCAAGCCCGAGGCAGGCGATGGCCACGAACAGGCCATAGAGCGGGCCAGCGAGTGCGATCTGCGAAAGGGTTTCCAGCGAGACGCCCTGGTTGTACCAGCGGACGTACGCTCCAAAGCCCGGCAGGAAGATCGGAAGGTCTACCTTGAGCCCCTTGCGGCGCGCGGTGATGTAATGACCGCTCTCGTGAATGAGGATACCGAGCGTGAAGCCGAGGCCGAACTTCCATCCGAAGATGGCCCAATAGAAGCCGAAGAAGGCCAGAAAGCTAAAGAGAAACTTCGCCGAGAAGAGCAACGACTTGATCTTGAGCAGAAAGAAAACGACCGGAGCGAGCGGGCCGAGGCGCTTGGTCCACTTCGCCTTCTGGTCGGTGACGGCCTTGGCCTGGGCGTCGAGTTGCGCAAGATGCGCGGTAATGGCCTGGGACTGCTTGGTCTCCGGCGGCAGCCAGGCCAGGGCCTGATGCCAGGTCTGGCGAGCACCGATCCAGTCCGAAGCCTGCTCCTGCGCGGTCGCGGTCTGGGCGAGGCCGTTGAGATAGCGGGCGTAGGTGATCGCGTGGCAGTCCGGGCAGGCGAGCGTGCCCGGAGGAAGCCACAGAGAGCAATCCGGGCAGTTGGTGACCGGTGCGGGTGCGTCGATGAGGGTCGGGGTTGCGATATGCGCCTGGCGTTCCTGGTGAATTGACTGCTGACTCACAGTTTATTCGATCCGACGCTTGGGGATCAGGACGCGGAGAACGGATGGTGCGCTGTGTTCGAGTTCGAAGACGTGATCCGCCACGCGGCGCGAATGCCAATGACCAGGATAAAGATACCGATGATGCCGTTGACGCCATCCGTCAGTTCCAGGAAGGGCGAGGCGACGCCGTAGCGGGCCAGGATAAGGTAGCCACGCGCGGAGATATGGCCGATGCCTCCCTCCCCCTTATGCAGGCTCCAGAGTATCTCCGGGACGGCAGCGCCGGAGACCGAGAGATAGGTGAGGATCGCGGCGGCGATCTGGTAGTTGCGACCTCCGCGCTGCCCGGAGCCAAGCATCATCGCCTTCCCGACCAGAAAGGCCACGCCGATCGCCATGTAGCCGATCTCGATGTGCGTGGCGATCGAAAACGCCGCGTAGAGCAGGCTGCCGAGGATGGCTCCGCCAATGCCGAAGACGATTGCCTTCAGAAAGGCTGCGTTGTCGCCGGTATTTGACCGGTAGTACTCGGGGATCGGCGCTTCAGGCGGAACGATGGTCGGACTGGCAGTGTATTCTGCGCGATCGAAGTTCAGGTCGGACATTGCGTGTCTCTCGGGTGCGGAAGGGATGGATGCGGGCTGAGTTCCAAGCATAAAGGCTTCGGGGGAGATGTCACGGATTTTGTTGGCTTTGGGTCCGCGTCGTGATAGTTGTATATGCAACACATCCATGCGAGGTCATCTATGAAGCGTCTTCTGCTGGTTCTTCTTTCGTTCGCGTTTCTCTCTGCTGGTTTACATGCTCAGGGTCCCGTGAAGACAACCCGGATTCTCGCGATTCTGACGATCAAGCCGGGGGTGCAGCGGTCGGAGTTCGCGAAGCTGATGCCGGACGAGGTGAAGGCCACCGTGCGGCTCTATCTCGAGGGCAAGATCTCCGAGTGGTACGCGCGTGGCGACGGCAAGGGTGTCGTCTTTCTGATGGATTGCGCGACGGTCGATGAGGCGAAGGCCCTCACGGCAGAATTGCCGCTGGACAAGGCTGGGTATGCGGAGTTCACCTTTATGCCGCTGGGTCCTCTGACTCCCCTTCACTGGCTGCTCGGAGATGCACCGGGACAGGCGGCGGCGAAATGAGCCTGCCGGAGCTGATGTGTGCCTGCGCCACGGTGCGGCGGGCTTCGCGGTTGGTGACGCGACGCTACGACCAACACCTCCGGGAGTTTGGGCTGGAGACGACGCAGTTTGCGCTGCTCTCAGCGGTGGAGGCGCAGCCTGGGAAGAGTCAGGTTGCGCTGGGGGCCACGCTGGGCTTTGAAAAGGCTACACTCTCACGGAATCTTCGTTTGCTGGAGAAAAAGGGATGGGTGCGGGGGACTTCTCTTACCGAGGATGGCCGTGCGTTGATGGCACGGGCGAAGATCGGCTGGAAGCGGGCTCATGCGGAGCTGCAGAGCGCCATGGGGAAGGATGACTGGGATGCGATGTGGCGGGGGCTGCGGGCGATGACGGCGGCGGCGGATGGGATGTTGACGCGGAGATTTGACGCTTAGGGAAGATGGCACCCCACATCTCAATACGAGCGTGGGGGGCCCGGTTTTGCGGCGACTCGTTGGCTAAAGGCGGATCACGATGCCGGTGCTGAGGGTGAAGACGTTCGTGTTGGAGGGGTTCTGGTATGCGGTGCCCTTCTGGGTGGTGAAACCCAGCTCCAGTGCCCGGAAGTCGATGTGGGGCAAGATCGTCATGTCGACTCCGCCCAGCACGCCGTAGGTGGCCTTGTTGCTGTAGCTCGGTGCGAAGAGACCGGTTTGCTTGCCTCCTCCTACACTGCCTACGCCGACCTCTCCCTGGATGTAAGGCTTGATGGGAAGGACGGGCGCCTTGGCGGCAACACGCACTCCGAAGAGGACGTCCCGGTAATTTTGATTGGTGTTATGCGAGAAGCCGGCACGGAGGTCAGCGCCGAGCGACAGAGGGCCGAGGTGGAGAAAGTCGTCGTAGATCCCGACGGTGGGGCCATAGTTCCAGGTGGTGGTCTGGGCACTGTTGTTCGCGACGTGGGGGATGCTCAAGAGCCCGTAAGCGGCGATTTGAGCGTGAACGGCGGTGCATAAGGCAAGGGGCAGCAGAGCGGAAAACCAGCGAAGCTTCAAGCAATCCTCGGAAGAGAAGCATTGTAGTTACTTTTGGTTACGATACATCAGGCGACTGGGCCGGTGGGGTTGTCCTTGGCGTCGTTCAGGGTGACGCGGATGTCCATCTTCTTCCGGCCACGGAAGATAGTGACTGTGACCTGGTCGCCAGCGTGGTGGTTGACCAGCGCCGCGGAGAGGTCTTGCGGCGATTGGATCTCCTGGCCGTCGAAGCCGACGATCAGGTCTCCGCCCAGCATGACGGGGATGTTGCCCTGGTAGGCGCGCTGTGTGCCGCCCCTCAAGCCGGCGCGTTCGGCGGCTCCGCCAGGGAGCACCTTCTCGATGAGGATGCCGTAGTCGGCGGCGAGGCCGATCTGCTCGGCGATGTCGGGGCCGATGGGGATGGTGGAGATGTCGAGCGAGGGGCGGCGGACCCGGCCGTACTTGGCGATGTCGTCGATGAAGGCACGAGCGGTATTGATCGGGATGGCGAAGCCGATGCCGGAGGACTGGTCGGCGCCGTTCGAGGCGATAAGCGTGGTGATGCCGATGACTTCGCCGCGGGAGTTGAGCAGGGGGCCACCGGAGTTGCCGGGGTTGACGCTGGCGTCGGTCTGGATGGCGTCGTCGATGGGGTTGTTCTGAGGGCCGCGGATGGAGCGGATGGCGGAGATGATGCCGCGCGTCATGGTGCCTGAGAGGCCGAAGGGGTTGCCGATGGCGTAGACGCGCTGGCCGACGGTGAGGCCGGTGGATTCGGACAGGGTTGCCGGGACGAGGTTGGGTGCGTTGATCAGGAGCAGGGCCAGGTCGTGGCCCTTGTCGATCTGGACCACGGTGGCCTTGTACTTGTGCTTGTCCGAGAGGGTGACCTCGATGCGCTGGCCGCCCTCGATGACATGGGCGTTGGTGAGGATGTGGCCCTGCTTGTCGAGCAGGAAGCCGGATCCCTGACCCTGGCTGGGAACGGCGCCGTAGAAGAAGTCGAACTGGACCGTGGTGGAGGTGATATTGACGACCGAGGGCAGGGCCTTCTTGTAGACGGCGATGTTCTGGAGCTCTTCGGTGTCGTAGGCGGGGGCAGCGGCGGCCTGGGTAAGCTCAAAGGTGCCCATGGGCCCCTTCAGCGAGGCGGTGTGGAGGGCTTCGCTGGGATGGAGCAGGTTGTGCAGGATAGGGCTGGCCGCGCCCGAGGAGCCGACGCGCGTGGTGAGGTAATAGAAACCGGAGAGCAGGACGAGGACCAGGAGAACAGGGCGCAGTTTTGTGGGCTTCAAGGGGCAGATCCTTCTCGGGCATTACTTTGGGTCTTATTGTAGCGATTCGGGGTTGGAGCGTGTACCCTCCCCCTTGGTGTTTCTGCGCAAAGTCTTCCATCTGAATGAGTTAACGGTGGACTTGGTGCGGTTTGGCCCTTGACGTGCGTTTTCGATTTTCGACTTTTTATTGGGCGGCAAGCGTCTGGAGGGTGGGCCAGAGGGCGTCGACCTGCTGCTCGAGGTGAGCGAGGGAGCCGTCGTTTTCGATGACATAGTCGGTCAGCGGGCGCTTGATGGCGTCGGGGATCTGGAGCGCGAGGCGGCGCAGTGCTTCTTCCGCGGGGAGACCGGTGCGCCGGGTGAAGCGGGCTATCTTCTCGGATTCGGGGGCGGTGACGAGGAGTATCTTGTCGAAGCGCTTGTTGGCGACGAAGTGTTTGGACTCGAAGATGAGGGCGGATTCAATGATGAGGACGGCGTGGGGGTCTTCGCGTTCGAGAGCGGCGGCGAGTTCGATCTGTTTGGCGATGACGGCGGGGTGGACGATTGCGTTGAGTTCTTCAGCGCGGCCCTCGGCGAAGGCGATGCGGCCTAGTGCTGGACGATTGAGGTTACCGTCTGCGGTTAGGATCTCGGGGCCGAAGTGTTGGACAATCTTCTCAAAAACGCTTTGGCCGGGCTGCATGAGGTCGCGACCGATGGCGTCGGAGGCGAGGATGTGGGTGCCTTTTTTTTGGAAGAGGGTGGCGACGGTGGATTTGCCGCTGCCGAGATTGCCGGTCAAGCCGATGCGGATCATCCGATTCCCCTTCCTGCTCACAACGCATGAGGCACGAACAAGCCTATCGCAACGGATAGAAACATCGACCGTTCACCCACATCACAGCGGCGACAACGGTAGAGGCAGTGGACGATTGGACCGCAGGACCCCACGCTTTCGATGAAATCAAACAGGATGGAGCACCCATCCTGTTTGATTTTGCAGCTATTTGGTGGGAACGACCGTGAGGGTGATGGTTGAGGGGTACTGGTCGGAGTGGTGGATGGAGGTGTGGGCGACGACGCTGGTGGTCTCGGAGACGTTGTCGCCGCCGGTGTTCAGGTTGCGGTCGAAGCGGGGGAAGTTGGCTCCGGCTACTTCCAAGCGGATGCGGTGGCCGGCGGCGAAGAAGTTGCTGGTGACCATGGGGGTGAGGGTGATCTTGTAGACCTTGTCCTTTTCTAGCCAGACCTTCTTGTCGTCGCCCTCGCGGTAGCGGAGGCGCTGAATGGTCTCGTCGAGGTTGTAGGCCGTGCCATCCGGGAGAACGTCGATGAGCTTGGCCGTAACGTCGGTGTCTTTGACGTCCGACGAGATGTAGTAGGTGACGGTAATGGGGCCGGAGACCTCTACGCCTGCCATGAGGGGCTCGGAGGTGTAGACGAGAATGTCGGGACGGGCTTCCATCTTGCGCTGGTCGAGCGCGCCGCCGTTGCCCTGGATGGTGTTGGCAGCGCAGCAGACGTTGCCGCCGTAGCTGGGGGTGGCGTGCATGGGATCGTAGGTGAAGGTGTCAGCCAGGTCGAGTTTCGCCTTGGCGGGATCCTTCTTCAGGGACTCTACCGGGATGGGGAGCAGAGCGGCTTCGGCCTTGGTCTTGAGGACGAGCCTGCCGTCGCCGTTGAGTGTGTTGGCCTTGCCTCCGCTGGTGAGTTGAAGGGTGACGGGTTTGGCTCCGGCGGGTGGCCAGGATTCGGAGTGCTGCCACTTGTTCGACCCCATGGTGAAGTAGGTGACCTTGGGTTGCTTCTTGAGGAAGCCGTTATCCTCGCCCTTGAGGAAGTGATCGAACCAGGCGTAGGTGAGAGCGTCGTAGTCGAGGCGGGCGTCGCCCATATGGCGCTCGCCAACCACCGTATCCTCCGTCGCGCGCTTGTAGCCGCAGTGCAGGGTCGGGGCGATGACGGCGTACTGCTGGTCTTTGACCTCGCCTTTGGCAGTGGAGCGGACGAAGTTATAAGCAGCGAGATTGGGGCCGGTGGAGACGTCGTACCAGGTCATGAACCAGAAACCGGGGACGTTGATAGGCATGGTCTCGGACTGCCAGAGACCGCCCTTGCGCCAGGCAGGGTCGCCGGGGGTGCGCTCGATCATGGCTCCGCCGGTATCGACGGGCATCTTGTCCGCATAGATGCCGTCGGGACCGCCGGCGGCGGCGATGATGTCCTTTTCCGGCAGGTGCTCGAAGGCTTTGGCCCAGTCGATGGGAGAGAGCTGCGGGGCGAGGTCGAAGAGTTTGGAGGCCTTGATGAGATCGGCCTGGGAGGTATTGGGCGGGAACTGGGGGCGGACCTGATTCTGCTCGCCGGCGATCCAGTCGATGAAGAGCATCTGGACCGCGCCGCCGCGATACCAGTTTCCCTGCTCGTTGTAGGGGCCGACCTTGCCGACGCCGGCGCCGAAGCTTTGGGGGATGATCGTGGTCAAGGCTTTGTTGCCGAGGGAGGCGGCTGCGAGCTGCCATTCGGCGGTGGAGGAGCAGCCAATGAGGCCGATCTTCTTGTTCGACCAGGGCTGCCCGGCCATCCAGGTGAACTCGTCATCGGCATCGGTGAGGGGCGCGCCGAGGATGTCGTAGTTGCCTTCGGAGAAGAAGTGGCCGCGCTCGTTCATCTCGATGAGGACGTAGCCGCGCTTGACGGCGTCGAGTTCCTGGCTCATATCGCGATAGGTGCCGGTCTTTACGTCCCAGAAGTTGAAGTTGTAGGGTGTGCGGCTGAAGATGATGGGGTAGGTCTTCGACGTGTCCTTGGGGCGGTAGATGTCGGTGGCCATTCGCTTGCCGTCGCGCATGGGGACCATGACCTTGCGGTCGATGATGGCGATGTCTTCGAGCTGCTTTTCGATCTCTTCGCGGTGGGCGATGAGTGTGGCGCGTTCAGCGGGCGTGAGATTCGCGTTGGGGCGCTGGGCGTGCGCTACGGGAAGCAGGAGGGCAGAAGACAGGAAGCCTGCGAATAGGCGGGCGCGAACGGTCATGCGGGGAACTCCTTGAAGCGGATGATGCCAAGGGTACCAGACGAGGGAACGATCCTTTAGCGATAGTAGGTGGTGCGCGTGCGGACGGTGAGGTCTTTGGGGCGGAGTTCGGGGTGTCGGGTGAAGAAGGAGTCGCTGAGCTTGAGCTCCACGTGGCAGAGGGTGCCGGCGGGTTTAGGGTCCGACGGTTTGTAGCCCACGGTGTAGCGCTGGCGAATCTGGTCGATGAGGGCGCTGAGGCGGGCAGTGACCTGGGGGGCGGAGCTTTCTACGACGGGGCCTCCGGTGAGGTCGGCGAAGGCCTGGATGTCGCCTGTGCGGTCATGTTGTCCCATCGATCGGGTGGTGATGGTGCTCTTTTCGATGAGCTCCGAGACGACCTGTCCGGAGCGCAGAAGGGCGTCGGTAGCGTCCTGTTTGTTGGGGAGTTTCGGACCGTTGCGACCGCCGAAGGGGGAGAGGAAGTCTTCTTCGCGGTTGGCAGTGCCGTCGGTGAGCCAGAGCTGGACACGGCGGCTGTTGGGGATGGTGGAGAGGGCGGTCTCACGGACGACATGGACCATGTCGTTGTAGATGAAGGTGGGATCGTTGGTCTGGCGGGTGTCGGCGGCGCGGCGGATGGCGGCGAAGGCGAGGGAGCGGTCGGTGGTAAAGGGCTGGAGGAGGTAGGTGTGGGAGGAGATGGTGAGGACGGCGACTTCGTCGGTGGGCTTGAGGTGCAGGAGGACGTCGTTAGCGCCGTTGGCCAGCTCGTGCAGGACGGGCATGACGGATTCGGTGACGTCGAAGAGGAGGGTGATGGAGAGCGGGAGCTCGTCGGTGGAGAGGTAGGTGAGGGTTTGGGGGTGATGGTCTTCGGTGAGGATGAAGTCGGCGAGGGCTAAGCCTGGGATTCGGGAACCGGTTTTTTTTACTTCGACCGTGGCGTCGAGGAGGACGAGCTGGGTGGAGACGTGGAGAGTGTCGGGCGGGTCGTTTTGGGCGTGGAGGGCGGTACCAGCGACGAATAGAAGAAGTAGACCGGAGAGCCGCATGGCGGCAGTATACGAGCAGCGCTCACTCCTGGTCCTTGGAACGTTCCCAGTAATATGGCCTTCGCACTTCGGCCTCAGAAGGCAGCAGAATCATGCCATGTGCCTCAGGATCGAAGCCCTCGGGAAAGACGGTGAACTTGTCATATTCCGTTCCGGTCATGTTGCAGCCTTCGAGCAGAGCGCCCGATAGATCAGCGCCCATCAGATGTGTTGCACCGTTCAAGTTGTCCAACGCGAGAATGGCACCACGCAGATCGGCACCGCGAAAGTTCACGTTCTTCAGGTCGCATCCATAAAACCTTGCATTGCGAAAGATAGCGCCTTCACAATCGGCTTCGAAGAACATGACCCAGTACATATCGGCGCCAGTGAAGTCCGCACCGCGCAGATCGACCATGCCGAGATCGAGAAGCATGTCTGTCGCATCGGGGTAGGGAGCCTGCGAATCCCATCCACGAAAATCTGCACCACGCAGATCTTGGAAAAACTCCTCGGACGGCGCGTTGGTGTCGAGCAAAAAGCTCCCATCAAGATGCCGGATCAGCACGTCATCCTCCCTGTATCAACCCGTGTTGCGCAACCCCGCGCTGATGCCATTGATCGTGGCGGTGATGGCGCGGTTGAGTTCTTCGGTTTCGTCGCCCTCGCGTTTGCGGCGCATGAGCTCTACCTGGATGAGGCTCATGGGGTCGACGTAGGGGTTTCGTAGGCGGATGGAGCGCTCTAAGACCTTGTTCTTTTCGAGAAGGCTGGACTGGCCGGTGATCGCGAGGATCATCTGCTTGGTGAGGCAGAACTCGGCGTGCAGCATGGTGTACACACGGTCGCGGAGAGCTTCGTCCTGCACGAGCGAGGCGTAGAGGCGGGCGATGCCGAAGTCGGCCTTGGCGAGCGCCATCTCTACGTTGCGGACGATGTCTAAGAACAGCGGGAAGTCGCGGGCCATGGTGCGCATCTGCTCGAGACCGCCTTCGGTTTGGGCGAACTGCGAGAGGGCGTGGCCTACGCCGAACCAGGCGGGAACGAGGTGGCGGCTCTGCATCCAGCCGAAGACCCAGGGGATGGCGCGGAGATCGGCCATGGAGCGCTTGGCCTGCGCGTCGCTGCGGCGGGCGGGGCGGGAGCCGATACGCGCGTGCTCGAGCTCCGAGACGGGCGTGGCCTGCTCGAAGTAGGTGAAGACCTCGGGATCGTTGACGATGTGAGCGCGGTAGAAGTCGTAGCTGGTGGCCGAGAGGGTGTCGAGCGTGTTCTCCCACTCGGATTTGAGGACGCCGGTGAGGTGGGCGTTGCCTTCTTCTGCGAGGAGGGCGTCGGGGCGGACGACCGCGTCGAGCGAGGCGGCGATCATCAGCTCCATGTTGCGCTCGGCGAGGACGACGTCGGAGTACTTCCAGTTGAGGACTTCGCCCTGCTCGGTGATGCGGAGTTCGCCCTCGAAGCTGTTCATGGGCTGGGCGAAGATGGCGCGGTGGGTGGGTCCGCCGCCGCGGCCTACGGTGCCTCCACGGCCATGGAAGAGGCGCAGGGTGATGCCGCACTCGCGGGCCACGGTGTGGACGGCGCGGTGTGCCTTGTAGATCTCCCAGGTGCTGGCGATCATGCCGCCATCCTTGTTCGAATCCGAGTAGCCGAGCATGACCTCCTGCTTGCGGCCCCAGGAGTCGAGCAGGGGCTTGTAGGCCTCGGAGGACCAGAGTTCGCGACAGATGGCGGGGGCGTTCTGGAGGTCTTCGATGGACTCGAAGAGGGGGACGGGCATCAGGCCGGGGTCTCCGTCTCCCTTGCTATCGACGGCTTCGACGCGGACGCCGCCCATGCGAGCCAGCCAGACGACCTGCAGGACGTCCTCAGCCGAGGTGGCGCCGCTGATGACGTAGATGCGGATGGCCTCCGGGGTGTATTCCTTCTTGAGAGCGGCGATGGCGCGGAAGGTGTCGAGGACCTCCTGCGTTTGCGGCGTGAGGGCTGGTGGAACACCGAGGGGCTGGCCGGCGACGGGGGCCTGCCAAGCGGAGAGTTCCTTGATCGCCACGGCGTGGACGCGGGCGTGCTGCCGGATGTCGAGGGTTTGCAGATGCAGGCCGTAGGTGCGGGCCTCCATGAGCAGGGGGTCGACGAGCATGCTGGACAGACGATGCCCCTTGTTACGGATGAGGCTACGACGCAGGATGGCGAGATCGTCGACGAACTCGGAGGCGTGCTGGTAGGGTTTGAGGCCGCCGATGGCCATGGAGACAGCGCTCTGCGGGACGCCGCCGAGGCGGATCATCATGCAGGCGACGGTGAGGCGCACAAGCTCAAACGGGAAGCGGTTTTCGAGCGAGGGGTTGCCGGCGTGGCGCATCTCGTCGAGGTACTCATCGATACGCGTGGAGAGCTCGGACGAGATGGCCACCTGCTGGGTTGAGCTGCCGAGCTGCTCAAAGACGACCTGGAGGCGGCGGCGGTAGTGGGCGAAGAGCAGATTCTGCGCCATGCCGAGGGCTTCTTTTGTCGCCGCGGGAGTTACAAAGGGGTTGCCGTCGCGGTCGCCTCCGATCCAGGATCCGAAGCTGACGAGCTGGGGCAGGTCGGCGAGGTCGCGGTGCAGGCCGTACTCATCGGCGAGGGCTCCGGCCACCTCTTCGTAGAGGACCGGAAGCGTATCGAAGAGAGACTGCTCGTAGTAATCAAGAGCCATGCGGATCTCGTCGCGCACGGTGGGGCGAGCGCTGCGGACGTCGTCCGTCTGCCAGAGCGCGGTGATCTCGGCGAGGATGTCGCGTTCGAGGCCTTCAAGGGTGGCCTCCGGCAGAGGCACGCGGTCGAGCTTTTCGAGCAGGTCGGAGATGCGGCGGCGCTTGAACATGACCGAGCGGCGTGCGACCTCCGTGGGGTGCGCGGTGAAGACCGGCGTGATGCAGATGCGGGAGAGCTGTTTCATGGCCGCGTCGGCATCGAGTCCGGCAGATTTCAAGCGACGCAGGGTGCCACGCAGCGAGCCGCGCTGGGGGGCGGCATCCGCCTTGAGGATGCTGGCGAGACGGCGGCGCTTGCGGTGGTTGGTCTCGGCCAGGTTGATGAGCTCGAAGTAGAAGCCGAAGGCGCGTGCAAGCTGGTAGGCGGTGGCGAGATCGAGGGTTCCGACCTGCACGAGGGCCTGCTGGAGGTGGTCGCGTGCGGCCTCCGCCTCGCCGGCCGAGTCTTCCTCGCGACGCGCGATGGCGATCTTGCGCAGGGTCTCGACGGCGTCGTAGACGGGCGCCCCGGCCTGTTCGCGCAGCACCTCGCCCAGCAGCATGCCGAGCGAGCGGACATCGCGGCGCAGCGGAACTTCCTTCAGATCACCCACCGGAGCCTGCAGCTCCGCGAGACGTTGCGTCCAATCGGACGTACTCCATAGCGACGGCATAGGGATAGATTATCCCCGATGCGGGGGCTGGCGTGAAGCGGCGGGCGTCCTAAGCGGGAGAGGCTGCTTCTCGCGGCGTAAAATTTTGACGGTTTCGATGCTCACTGCTGCTTCGGATGCGGCTCTCAAGCGCTCCAAACCCTCGCCATGCTTCTCCGCTCGCTTGTGCCTGGAGCAGCCCGCGCCGGAACAGCGCCTCAGGGAACTTTCCTACCTTGCCCTTCGTTCCACAGACACAGAGCCATTTCGAGGACCTCACCGATGAAGCGCATTCTCCTGCTTGCCGCCACTCTTTTCGCCGTGCTGCCCATCGAGTCCCAAACTTCATCTCCAGCGAAGCCGATCGTCTTCGCGGTTTCGACCGTCAAGCCTGCTGTCAGCACCGGCGGTAACATCAGCTTCCTGTTCACACCCTACGGACTGAGCATCAGGAACATTACGCTTGAGAGCGTCATCCGCAACGCCTATCAACTGCAGGACGACCAACTCCTCAACACGCCCGCCTGGGCCAGGAACGTCCGCTACGACATCGAGGCCAAGGTGGACGATGAAGACCGCGAGGCGCTGAAGCGGCTCACCCGGCAGGAACGCGCGGCCATGGTGCAAGCCCTGCTCGCCGACCGCTTCCACCTCAAGACGCATCCTGACACCCGGGAGCTTTCAGTGTTCCACCTCGTCGTCGCCAAAGGCGGCGTGAAGATGACTTCCACGCCACCGCCGCCTGCGGGCGAGGAGGGTAAACGCCGCAATCAAGGCATCCTTGGCAGCCGCGGGGAGCTCAACGGCACGAATTGCCCCACGGAGGTGTTGGTTCAGGTGCTCTCGAATGTGACCCACCATCTGGTCGTCGACAAGACGGGACTGACGGACCACTACGACTTCAAGATCACGTTCACCGACGACAACACACCCGCCTCGGCGGAGTCGACGGCACCTTCCATCTACACCGCACTCCAGGAGCAGTTGGGCCTCAAGCTCGAATCCGGCAAGGCACAGATGCCCGTGATGGTGGTCGACCAGATCGACCAGCCTACGGCGGACTAGAAGAGCTTGCCGAGGGTGAAGACGAGGCGCTGGTTGCCGCCATCGCCCAGGGCCGGCCCGATGGAGATGATGCCGATGGGTGTCTCGGCGACGACACCGAACATGACGTCCTGCCGGGTGATGGTGCGCATGTCGGGCCCACGCATCTGGCCGGCCTCGTAGACCGCTCCGGCGTAGATGCTCTGGCCAAGGACCTGCGGGAGGCTTGCGATCCTGCGGAGCATCGCGGGCTGCACGAGGAAGTAGTCCGTGCCACGGTACTGGTCGATCACCGAGGCGGACAGGCGCATGGGACCGCCCAGCGTGAAGCGGTACGGCTGGCCCACATTGCGGTTGAACATCGTGCCTCCATCCAGGCCGAGGATGACGATGTTCTTGCTGAACGTGTGCGCGAGGCTAACGGAGGTGGTGATCTGCGGCGCACTGACGCTTCCCGCCGCGTTGTACAGGTACGCTCCCTCGGAGACGACCCGGATGCCGAACTGCGGCACCAGCGCCTTATCCTGTTCGTCGTAGACGTAACGAATGCGGGCGCGCTGGGCGCTCCCCTTGACGTCGGGCAGGGTGTCCTGGCCGATGTTCTCGTGCCAGGAGATGGTCTTGACCTCCCATCCGGCGCGGAGTTCGCGCTTGCGCTGGTCGCTCCAGGCGAGATCGCCACCGCCGCCGAAGGTGGTCAGCAGGCGCTCGGCCACGCGAGTGTTGCCATCGTAGATCTGGTACGGCTTGCGCGTGAAGGCCAGGCGCGGCGCGATGAAGAAGCCTCCGGGATGAGAGGGATCGCCTACGCCGAAGAGCGTCGGCAACTTGCGATAGTACTCGGCGTCGAGGTTGGTCTCGTAGCCCATTTTGACGTGACCGCGCAGCTCGGATCCATAGCCGAGGAAGTCCTGATCGATGATGGTGCCTTCGATCGTGGCGCGGGTGACGCCTCCGGTCTGCGCCTCGATGTTGGCGCCGACGAGTACGAAGGGTGGGCCGGTCTTCTTGTCGGCGACCGTTACGAGCAGCACCGGGCGATGTTCGTTGCGGGTCTCGTAGGTGACGGAGTAGTCAGCGTCGAAACGGCCATCGCTGCGAATGTCCTCCAGCAGAGCCTCGACCTTCTTTGTATCTACGGGCTGGTTGAGCAGGCCGCGGAAGCGGGCCTCGACGACGTGCTGCGTATCTTCGTTGGGAGCTTTGACGCGCACCTGAAGGAGCGTCCCGGCGGGACCGTGCAGTTTAGCGTTGCGCTCGGCGAGATATTCGGCCCAGTCGGCATCGCTCAGGGCGTAGGGCATCAGGAGAGCCTTCTGCTTCTCGGCGGCCTCATAGCCCTTTTGCGCGAGCTCCTTCGTGCGCAGGTAGTCGGTTGCGGAGAAGCCCGCGATATCCGGCATGATGACGACGTCGGCCAGCTTGCGCGAGGCGGCTTCGTTGGCCTCGATCGCCACCGAGAAGCTGCGGGCGAGGACGCCGAGGATGGAGTTGAGGTCGTTTTTGCCGACGGGTTCGAGAGGCAGGCTGACGGCCAGGACCACGTCGGCCTTCATGTCGCGGACGGTGCGGGTGGGCAGGTTTTCGAGCACGCCGCCATCGACGTACTCATGGCCGTTCAGCTCAAACGGGCGATAGACGCCGGGCAGTGAGACCGAGGCGCGGACGGCGTCGGGGAGAGAGCCGCGAGCGAAGGTGACGGGCTTGGCGTCGGTGAGGTCGGTCGAAAGGGCGCGGAAGGGGATCGGAAGCGAGTTGAACTCGGTCTGATCGTCGTAGCGCAGGAACTCACGATCGAGAAAGCCGTTGAGGCCCTGGTCGGTGAGGACGGAGTTGCGCAGGGAGACACCGTGCTTCAGGCCGACGGTCAGCGCGTTGGGCAGTTCACGGCTGTCTTCGCGACGGCGGAAGCTGCGGCTCTTGTAGCTGGAGGCGATGCGAAAGACCTGGTTGAAGACATCGTCGTTCATGACGACCTTCAACTCATCGATGGTCTTGCCGGTGGAGTAGAGCGCGCCCACCATGGAGCCCATGCTGGTGCCGGCGATCATATCGACCGGGATATGGTGCTCTTCGAACCACTGCAGTGCGCCGATCTCGCTCATGGCCAGCGCGCCGCCGCCGCCGAGGGCGAGTCCGATGCGCTTACGGCCCACCGGACCGGGTGGAGGTGGGGCGGGAGCCAATGCGGCGAGCTCTCCCGGGGCTGCGTTCGCTGTTTTGGTAGAACCGCCCTGATCGCCGGAACTGGCTCGGGGCGCGGTGCCGCTGTTCTGGCCCGGAACCTGCATGGGTTGGCCTCCGGCCGGCAATGTGCCCGCCTGCGCATCGGCCCGGAGACCGCCAACCAGAACACCCAACATCAACAGAGGCAACGCGCGCCCCGTCTTCCAAAACCGTACCGTACCAAAGCTCATGCTCGTATGATTGCGAAACTCGACCGGGGGTTTCACAAGCTGCACCTATGAAATAGCAAGGGTTACTTCGATGGCCAACACACGCTACATGACCATGGCGACTTTTTCGAGCTCCCGCTGCATATGCTCCAGCGTGCATCCGGAAGCCTCGATCGTCGTGACGACGCCGCGTGCAGCATGGTTGGAGACGCCGTATCCGCGCAGCATCAGGAAGCTGGAGATCAGTTCCGCGGCCTGCCAGGAGTCCAGACCAGCCTGCTTCAACTCTTCCCGCAAACCGGAGAGGTCGGAGGTTGCAAACTTCTCGACCGCAACATCCTGCATTGGTTCCATTTTCATGTAAGTCCCTCGTTCGATTGGAATTTGAGAAATCCCATGTGGCCCGGGGAGTGCGCTCAACTGGGGGTTTAGAGCCATATCCCGTCACACGGGTTGTGCCGGAACAGGGAAAGACAGCGATCCAGCTCCATTCTTCTGTCGTGTCAACGACAAAGGGCGCTCTTTGAACTAACGTTCGGCGCGCCGGTCCGGATTTTGGGGAATCGCCCCCTGAGCTTCGGGCGAAGTACCATGGAGAGAGCATGGAAACGAAGATCACCACCCCCCGCCTCCTCGATGGCATCGCCATCGCCGCCGGTATCAAGACCGAAGTCGCCGCCGAGGTCCGTTCGTTGGGCCTTCAGGGCGTTACGCCCGGATTGGCCGTTATCCTCGTCGGAAATGTCGCCGCGTCGGAGATCTACGTTCGCTCGAAGGTGAAGACCTGCGGTGAGTTGGGCATCTACTCCGAGATGCTGACGCCGCCCGACAGCATCACGACGGACGAGATGCTGGAGCTGATCGCGAAGCTGAACGATCGCAACGACATCGACGGAATCCTGATTCAGCTTCCGCTGCCCTCGCATGTGGACACGCGGCGTCTGCTGGAAGCGGTCGATCCGTCGAAGGATGTCGACGGCTTCCACCCGATCAATGCTGGACGTCTGCTGGCCGAGGGATATTCGGGGAGCACGTCGTCGAAGTCTGGCAAGCTGGCGCTCGCGCCATGCACTCCGGCTGGGATTATGGAGATTCTCAGGCGCTCGGACATTGAAATCGCGGGCAAGAACGCCGTGGTGCTGGGCCGCTCGGACATTGTGGGCAAGCCTGCCGCTTCGATGCTGATCAATGCTTCGGCCACGGTGACGGTATGCCATAGCCGCACGAAGGATCTGGCGAAGTACACGCGGGAGGCGGATATCCTGGTCGCGGCGATTGGCCGTCCGGGGTTTGTGACCGCAGAGATGGTGAAACCGGGAGCGACGCTGATCGATGTGGGCATCAACCGCGTGACGGATGCGGCCGAGGTGGAAGGCTTCTTCCCGGGGAATGAGGCTCGGGCAGCCCTATTCGCCAAGCGTGGTTCGGTGGTGGTGGGCGATATTCATCCCGCGGCGTTTGCGATTTCGGGCGCGTATACGCCGGTTCCGGGCGGCGTGGGGGCCTTGACGATTGCGATGTTGATGCAAAATACGGTCACTGCCGCCAAGGCTCGGCGAGGGTAGGTTCTGTGCGGCTGCGTGCCCACATCTCAGAAGCGAGATGTGGGCACTCTGATTCTGGCGGCTAGGGTTTTTCGTCCCGGATGTTGGTGGCGTGGCCGTGTTCGAACGTCACGCTGACCGGATGCCCCTGGTGGTCGTATTCGACGGTGCGGTTGTCGTAGTCGGTGCTTCCGCTGTTCGACACCTGGCCCAGCGCGAGCATGGCCTGACGTTCATTCATGCCGAGAATGACGCGGTGTTCGTCGATCGCCTTCCAGATCTCCGGCGACCAGTGCTTGTAAAGGACGTGCGGGTCGTCGTAGAAGAAGATGTCGTCGACGTTGTTCAGGTTGAAGCCGGTCGCGTCGTGATTCCCGACAGGCACGGCGTACTCCGTGGTGGAGCCGGGCTTGGTGAAGACGAAGAGGACGTGGTGATCGCCTCCCGGGATGCGGAAGGTCGCTACCGTTCCCTTGGGCGCGACCGCCTGGATTGCGTCTTTGATGTCGAGGCGATCGGCTCCAAGTAACAACCCGGCCGGATGCGCGTAGTCGACCTTCTTGTTCGTGTACGGGTAGTAGTCGAGCTGGCCGCCGGCCGAGATCCATAGCGGCTTTCCGGCCAGATCCTTCAGATCCTGCATGGTCGAGGGACGTGTTTTCTTCAGGAAGACGAGGTCGTCGTCCTTCACCACGTAGGTGGGAGCCTTGTCTACGGCTTTGTCGCCCTCATGACGCTCACGGTAGATGAGGCCGACGCGGATGCCGACAGCGGCAACCAGCACAAGCGTTGCTCCAAGGGCTGCTTTCTTGCCTGTTTCCATCTTGACTCCTCTTCTCAATCGACCGGTTCGGCGATGGCCTGCTCCCAGTTGGATTCCATCAGGCTCTCCGCGGTCAGCTTATCGGCACGACGAAGTTGCGGAAACAGAATACTGGATGCGCCGGTGACCACCAGCGAGGCCATGCCGCCGATGACGACCGCGCGGACGGCCCCCCACCACTGTGCAGTGACACCGGACTCGAACTCGCCGAACTCGTTCGACGCGCCGACAAACAGCCAGTTCACCGCGGAGACGCGGCCACGCATCTCGGGCGGCGTAGCGAGTTGGAGGATGCTCGAACGGATAACCACCGAGACCATGTCGCTGGCACCGATGAGGATGAGCGCTACGATCGAAACCCACAGGCTCTTCGACAGGCCGAAGACCACCGTCGCCGCTCCGAAGATCGCGACACAGATCAGCATGATCTTTCCGGCGGAGCGCTGCACGGGCCGGATGGTCAAGAGGATCGAAACCGTCAGCGCCCCGATGGAAGGCATGGCACGCAGAAGCCCAAGACCGCGCGGCCCGGCGTGCAGGATCTCCTGCGAGAAGATGGGAAGAAGCGCGACCGCGCCGCCCAGGAGTACGGCAAAGAGATCGAGCGAGATGGAGCCGAGCAGGAGCTTCGAGTTCCACACATACTCGAGACCGACGAGCATGGTGCGAAGGCTGAAGGCCTTCTGGATCTGCGGTACAGGGCGCGGGTGGATCATGCTGACCAGCACCAGGAAGCAGCACAGCATGAGAAGCGTGAACAGGTAGACGACCGGCGCGCCGGTCCACTGCACGAGCGATCCGTGGAAGCGAAGGGCGAACAGAAGGCCACCGAAGGCTGGCCCGATGATGTTGGCGATCTGAAAGATGGTCGCGCCCCAGGTGATGGCGTTGACGAAGTTCTCCTTGGCGACCAGCGAGGGCAGAAGCGCGCTGGCGGCAGGCCCGCTGAAGGCCCGGCCCGTGCCGATGCCGAAGAGCACAAGGTAGATCGGCCAGATATGGTCGTTCGCATGGAGCCCCAGATACAGGAGCATCGCCGAGCAGATGGTCTGGAGCGTGTAGCAGGAGAGGATGACGCGTTTGCGGTCGTAGCGGTCCGCAACGTGCCCCGCAGGCAGTACGAAGACGATGCCGGGCAGGAAGAGCGCAAGGCCGGTGTAGCCGAGATCGAGCGCGGAGTGGGTGATCTGGTAGACGTGCCAGGCGACCGCCACCGACTGCGCCTCAGCACCCAGGATCACCAAAAGACGGGCGACCTGGTAGAGCACAAAGTCTTTCGAATAGAAGGCCCCTGCGGCCTTCAACTCTGCTCGTTTCTCACCATCCGCCATGCTCCATGGTTTCATACTTTGGCGGTTTGAATGGTACCGGATGCGGCGTATGTGATCTCTTTCCGGGGAGAAAGATCGCTCCTATTCTGTCGAAAAGAAGACGCCCCGGGGTTCGTACCCCCGAGGCGTTCCTTTGAGCAGATGCTTTTTGCGCTACCGGTTGAGGTATTGACGGTACTGCGTTTCGACCACCCCGGTGTTGCGGGCGAGCTGGAGCTTCGCCTGGTTGTTCTGGAAGGTCGTCGAGATAAGTCGGTTCTGGGCATCGGCCAGGGTGGCCTGCGCGCGGACGACGGGAAGGCTGTCGTCGACGCCGGCCTTGAAGCGCTGGGTAACCTCATCGAGCTCCTCTTTCGCGAGGGCTTCGTTGCTCTGCGCGACCTTGACCTGCTGCGCGGTGGACTCGACGTCCAGCATCGCGGACCGGATCTGCTGCTCGATCGTCACATGCAGCGACTGGATCTGCTGGCGAAGGCTGATGAGCTGCGCATCGGCAACCTCACGCTCACCGCGGAACTGGGCCTCTTTGAAGATCGGAATCTTGAGCGTGCCCTGCGCGTTGAAGACGCCATGGTAGAGACCGCGCGTCTCGCCCAGCACGCCGTAGTAGCCGTTTACGGCGACGGTGGGCATGTATTCGTAGCGCGAGGCTTTGCGCTGCACCTCGGTCGCCTTGACCTCGGCTTCCAGCATCAAAAGGTCTTTGCGCCGCGTGTAGGCGAGCGAGAGTGCATCGGCCAGGGGAAGTTCGGCGAGATCCGCGTAAGGAACCGTATCGGTCAGGTTCAGCTCCTGCCCGGCGGGGAGACCCATCAGCCGGTTCAGGGCAATTTTGTCCTTCGCGAAGGTATTTTCCGCCGAGATCAGTGCCTGCTGTTGCTGCTGAAACTGCACCTGGGTGCGCAGTACGTCGATATTGGGGCTGACGCCCGCATCGTGCGAGAGCTTCGCCTGGTTGTAAGCGACCTCATCGGCTTTGAGCAGGGCCTGCGCATCGGCAATCTGCGCGGTATCGGCCAGAGCCTTCAGGTACGCGCTGCCGATGGCGAGCGTGACCGAACCGCGACCGTTGAGCACCCCAAGGTTCGTGGCTTGCGCGGCCTTCTGTGAGGCGCGGAAGAGGTAATAGGTGGGCACGTTGAAGACCGTCTGGTCAAGGTTCAACTGCGCGGCCGTGGTATCGACCTTGACGATCGTGTGGATGCTGCCCGCCGGGAGGCCGAAAGCGGCCAGGCTGGCCGGTTTGAAGCCCATGGCGGCCAGGTTGATCTCCTGCGTGGCAGTGCGGGCGCTGGCCGTCAGCGAAGGCAGAAGCGCGTTCTCAGCCGTCAGAATGGCACCGCGGACCTGGCGGTCTTCGCTGCGCAGCGCCTCGAGCTGATAGTTGTTCTTCATCCCGAAAGCGATGGCGTCGTCGAGCGACAGAGCGAGCGCACCGTCCGTGGCGCGGGGAATCACGGTTCCGCCAACGGTCCGCGAGGAATCGGAGGGCGGAATGGCGCTGGGCGCCTGCGGGAGCGAATCCGGTCGCGCGTCGGTGCTGCTGCTGGAACCGGACTTCGCATTGACGAGGTAGAGGTTCGTTGTCAGGGAGGCGTGATCCTGCGCCGCCAGCGTGAGGGGCAGCGCAAGAGAGGCTCCCAGGAAGGTGCGGGAAAAGAGGTTCAGAGTCATCGTCCGCCGGTTTTCGGAGCCCGCAAGGGGCTGCCGCATGGTGTTTTTTGTCGAACTCACTCCCTTTAGAGTGACACGGGGCGCTTCCGGTTGCGAAATGACACGCAGAATCTGCATGGGGGGAGCCCGGAGGCTCGGCTAGAATACGAAACAGAACACTATGCGTCTGACCTCTATGAACCGTCGCCTGCTCACCGCCGCCTTCGCCCTTAGCCTGTTTACCGGTGTCACCACAGCCTCCGCGCAGAGCTCCGCGCCGGAGAACACGGGCAACAACTTCAAGGACACTTCCCTGCTGAAGCCGCCCGCAGGCTCGCGCGTCGCGATCATCGAGTTTGAAGACCTGGAGTGCCCGGCGTGCGCCCGGGCGTTTCCGATGGTCCATGCCGCGGTCGATCACTACAAGATCCCGTTGCAGCGGCACGACTTCCCGCTCGCGATGCACGTCTGGAGCTTCGACGCCGCCGTGAACGCGCGTTATCTGCAGGACAAGGTCAGCCCGTCGCTCGCCGAGGAGTACCGCCGCGCGGTCTTCGCGTCGCAGACCGCAATCGCCAGCAAGGACGATCTGAGCAACTTCACGCGGAAGTTCTTCCAGTCCCACGGCACCGCAATGCCATTTGTCATCGACCCAACCGGCCAGTTCACGAGAGAAGTGAAGGCGGACTTCGCGATCGGCGAGCGGATCGGCATCTCCCAGACCCCGACGATCTGGGTCGTGACGGCGAACCACTGGACCCAGATTACCGATCCGACACTGCTCTATCAGACCATCGACGCCGCACTGGCGGAGACGGCTCCCAGGTCCGGAGCAAAGACGGTAGCCAGGCACAAGTAACTCCACGATCAAGGACGCAAGCGGCATGCCCGATCTCGATACGGTCGGGCATGTTGTATTTTGGAGGTTTTGAGGATTGGGCTATGTCGATCGGGAGCAAGAGACAGCCTCGTATGCGCCTGGATTGACAGCGAATGCTTCCCGTTCCACACTCAATCAGGACGGAAGACCGTCCGAGCTGCCGCGCTGAGGTCCTGCGATGACGATTGAGATGCAGGAATCCGAGCTGGAAGCTATCATCCGGCAGAGGATGAAGAGCGGTCGCTTCGAAAGTATTGAAGACATCCTTACGGCTGCTCTCAGGTCAACCGAGCCAGAGTCGGCCTCCCAGCTCGAGCCCGCGAAGGACCTTAAGGAAGTCTGGGCAAGAGCCAGTGACCTTGGGGTGGAACTCGATATTATTCGCCACCCTGTCTCGGATCGGCCAGTTGGGCTTTGAGCGGGTTTCTACACGATACAAATATTCCGTCGGAGACTATCCGTCCGCATCCCGATGCGGACGTGATGCAATGGCGATCGAGCCAATCGGATAAAGATCTTTTTCTAAGTGTGATCTCCATCGGTGAGCTGCGAGAAGGAATCGCACTTCTGACGCAGGGCAGAAAACGCAACGAAACCGAACTCTGGTTTCGAAACGATCTGATTCGCCACTTCGAAAATCGTCTTCTGCCCGTCACGCATCCCATTGCTGAGAGGTGGAAAATCTTGACTGCAGAACGCCGGCTGCGCGGAGTTCCCCTGCATCCAGCAGACGGCCAGATCGCCGCCACAGCCCTTGAACACACTCTGCACCTCGTCACGCGGAATGTGAAGGACTTCGTGCATCTCGGCGATTCTCTTTTCAATCCATGGGAGTAGAAGGAAAAATCATGCCCGTCATCCGCGCTTGTCCGCATTGTGGTCAGAAGAACCGTACCGTCGCCAAGCACCTCGCCGATACAGGCCGGTGCGGCGCCTGCAAGGGAGAGCTGCCTGCCCTGGCCGAGCCGCTTGCCGCCGATACCGCGCTCTTCGATGAAGTACTTCGCGAGTCGCCAGTGCCGGTTCTCGTCGACTTTTGGGCGGCGTGGTGCGGGCCGTGCCGTTCGGCAGCCCCGGAGGTCGCGAAGGCCGCCAAGGAGATGGCCGGTAAGGCTATTGTGCTGAAGGTCGACACCGAGGCGCATCCAGACCTCGCCGCACGATACCAGGTGCAGGGGATTCCAAACTTCGTGGTGCTTCTGCGTGGACGCACGATGATGCAGCAGGCTGGTCTCGTCGACCACCAGCAGATGGAGCGGTGGCTTACCTCCGCAGCGAAACTGGCGTCTGCCTGAAGATCAGAAAGTAGTCCTGGCCATCGGCCTTGGTGAAGTCGAAGCTGGCGGAGAGCTTGTAGCCGGCCTCCTTCATCTCACGGATGACCACATCCCGGTTCAGCCCATGATCGTCGCCCCTGCCGTTGCGGTCGATGATTCCGATCACCCCATCCGGTCGCAAGGACGCATGCAGAGCTTTCATCACAGGGATCGCATGTGCGATCTCGTGGTACACCTTCAGCATCAGAAGAGCGTCTACACTCGCCTGCGGAAGTCTTGGATCGTCCGGTGTACCCAGCACGGTCTTCACGTTGGTCAGGTTTTCCTTCTTCGCCCGCTCGTCGATGTACCGGATGGACTGGGGGTTGATGTCTTCGGCGAAGACGGTCCCGTGCGGCCCCACGCGGCGCGCCGCGCGGACCGTAAACCAGCCCGACCCCGCACCCAGGTCCGCGACATTCTTACCCGGACGAATACCCAAGAGATCCATCACGCGGTCGATCTGCAGTTTCTTGTCGCGGTCCGGGTACTCGAAGATGGAGAGGTCGCCCGCGTATGGCGTGCTGGAGGGTCTCTCCTGCTGCGCGTGGAGCGGTAGGACAAGCAAACAGGCGAAGACGAGAATCCATAGACGCTTCATCGGACGATGATCGTCCTCCGGCGCAGAGCGTGCAAGTCGTCTTTTGGCGCGGTCAAATTCGCCGTTGGACGCGCTGGTGGAGATCGTCTAGTCTTCGACGTACGATCCCCGGCACCAGGAGCCCCCAGTTTGTTCAACACGCGTCTTCGTTCGTCCTCCGCTGTCTTTGCGCTCTCGCTTGCCAGCTTCGCCGCCGCTTCCGCCCAAGAGTACACCCCTTTGCAGACCGAACAGCCCGAGAAGTACCAGTGGCTGGAGGACGTCTCCAGTGCGCGCTCCATGGAGTGGGTGAAGGCGGAGAACGCCCGCTCCGCCGCAGTGCTCGAGGCCGATCCGCGCTACGCCGGCATGCAGGCCGATGCTCTGAAGGTGCTCGAATCGCCCGATCGTCTGGCCTATCCGGACCAGCGTGGCGAGATGATCTACAACCAGTGGCAGGACGCCCAGCATGTCCGCGGCCTGCTCCGCAAGACCACCCAGGCCGACTACCTGACGGCGCAGCCGCACTGGCAGACTGTGATCGACTACGACGCGCTGGGCAAGGCCGACCACGAAAAGTGGGTGGGACACGGCATGAGCTGCCTTTATCCCGGCACCGGACTTTGCCTGGCTGTACTCTCGGCCGGCGGCGAGGACGCGACGACCGAGCGGGAGTTCGATCTGCGTACGAGCAAGTTTGTCGCCGGCGGATTCGCCTTGCCAAAGAGCAAACAGAGCGTCGCCTGGGAAGACGCCAATACTCTGCTGGTAGCACGCGACTGGGGCCCGGGGACGATGACCAAGTCCGGTTATGCCTTTGTCGTGAAGCGCTGGAAGCGTGGGACACCGCTCGAAAGCGCCGTCGAGGTCTATCGCGGCACCGAGAACGACATCAGCGCATCCGCCTTCGTGCTGCACGACGCGCAGGGGCATACCGTGACTCTCGCCAATCGCGGCATCAACTTCTTCGAGGCGGAGATATCCCTGCTGACCCCCAAGGGCACACAGAAGCTTGGTCTCCCCGGCAAGTGCGAGATCGACGGCTTGCTGGACGGACACGTCATCGTCACCCTCAACGAGGACTGGAAGCCCGCCGGATTGGACAGGACCTTTGCGCAGGGCTCCGTGGTCGCCATGGACCTCGATGCCGTCAAGAAGGACCCCGCACACCTGAAACCCACCATCGTCTTCCAGCCCACCGCCCAGGAGTTCTCACAGGAGGTCTCCGTTACCCGTACGAAGCTTCTTCTGACGACGCTCGAACATGTCCAGGGCCGCGCCTATGTCTACAGGGTCTCGAAGTCCGGCGCGTGGACCCGTACCAAGCTCGCCGTTCCCGACAATCAGTCCGTTTCCATCGCCTCCACCAACGAGGCGGACGACACGTTTTACCTGCAACTCAGTGGCTTTCTGACGCCCTCATCGCTCCAGTTCGGCGACGCTTCCACGGGATCGCTGGTGCTGGCCAAGAGCCTGCCCGCCCAGTTCGACGCCTCGAAGATGACGGTCGAGCAGCTCGAGGCCACGTCGAAGGACGGCACCAAGGTTCCCTACTTCGTCGTACACGGCAAGGACATGAAGTACGACGGCTCCAACCCGACACTGATGGGCGCGTACGGCGGCTTCCAGGTCTCGGAGACCCCTACCTACTCGGCCATCACGGGCAAGCTGTGGCTGGAGCATGGCGGCGTCTACGTACTGGCCAACATCCGTGGCGGCGGCGAGTTCGGCCCGGCCTGGCATGAGGCCGGACTGAAGACCCACCGGCAGCGCATCTACGACGATTTTGCTGCCGTGGGCGAAGACCTGATCGCGCGCAAAATCACCACGCCACGGCGTCTCGGCATCGTGGGCGACTCAAATGGCGGCCTGCTGATGGGCGTGGAGATGACCCAGCACCCAAAGCTCTGGAACGCGGTGGTGATCCAGGTGCCTCTGCTCGATATGCTGCGTTTTGAACAGATTGCAGCCGGAGCTTCGTGGGTCGGGGAGTACGGCACGGTCTCGAAGCCGGACGAACGGAAGTTCCTCGGATCGATCTCGCCATACAACCAGCTTCGTCCGGATGTTACTTATCCTGAACCACTTATCTTCACAACAACCAAGGATGACCGCGTCGGGCCGGTGCATGCTCGCAAGTTCGCTGCGCGCATGGAGGAGTTTCATCAACCGTTCTTTTATCAGGAGATCACCGAAGGAGGGCACGGTGCGGGTGCGGATTTGAAGGAGCAGGCAGGGACGCGGGCGACGCAGTTCATCTACCTGACGCGCAAGCTGATGGACTGACGGGCCGGCTGCGGCCGTCAAATGCGATGGAAGAAGTGCACCGTTTCTGGTGCACTTTTTTCTTTGCCCGTATCCTGGCTGTCTAAAGGACTTACGGGGGTCCGGGGTGAAAAGACCAATGTTTCCCCACGGACTTTTTGGGCGGTAGAACGTGGTCCAATGCATGGAAACTGTGGACGAAATGCTGGAAAAACATGGTTGCTGAAGAAGGTATGGTCAACGCGTCCGTTACCGCAAGCGGAAAGCCCTGTCGATTCATGGTTTGCTGCCCCGGCAGAGACGTCTAGAATTGTCGGTGAGCAATTTTGCGCGTTCCTCTCCAACCAGAGCCGTCCGAACAGAGCGAGTCCCGTCTGCGGCGGATGACCGACACGCTTCCGGCGTACATTGCGTACGTGGATCACGATCTGCGCTACGTCACCGCCAACCGGATGTACGAGATCCAGTTCGGCAGGACGACGGAGCAGGTCGTCGGCTGCAAGGTTGAGGATGTCGTCGGATCTGCTGCGTTCGCCGTGCTGGGGAAGCACCTGGAGGCCTGTTTAAGGGGCATCCCGCAGAAGCTTGAGCCACGCGTCGAGACGACCGCAGGACCGCGCATCCTGCTGGTGACGCATACGCCCGACTTCGACGCGGAGGGCCGCGTGCTGGGCGCCATCATTCACGGCTACGACATCACAGAGCAGCGCCGGGCGGAGCAGGCCCTGATTGAGTCCGAGAAGCTGGCCGCCGTGGGACGCCTGGCCTCGAGCATCGCGCACGAGATCAACAACCCGCTCGAATCGGTGGTGAATCTGCTGTACCTGATCGAATCGACGGTGCGCGACGATCCCGGGCAGGGGGTGCTTTATGCGCAGATTGCCCAGCAGGAGCTGGCCCGCGTGAGCCAGATCGCCACCCAGACCCTGCGGTTCTTCAAGCAGTCGACCGCTGCGGCTGTTGCCGACCTGGGCGAGACGATCGAGGCCGTGCTCGCACTGCACCAGGGCCGCCTGCACAATGCGCAGATCGTGGTGGAACGCAGGGTGAGCGGGATCGGTGCGGTGCTCTGCTTCGAGGGTGAGATTCGGCAGGTGCTGAATAACGTCATTGGCAATGCCATCGACTCCATGCGCGGAACGGGGGGCCGTCTGCTTGTTCGCTCCCGGGCTTTGCAGAACGGGTACCGCATCACCATCGCCGACACGGGCCATGGCATGGACAAGGCTACGGTGGATCGCATCTTCGAAGCGTTCTTCACCACCAAGGGGATCATGGGGACGGGGCTTGGGCTATGGATTTCGCAAGGCATCGTCGCCAAACACGAAGGCGCTCTGCGCGTTCGCAGCAGCGAAAACGCCAAGCATCACGGCACGGTCTTTATGCTCTTCCTGCCAGCCGCCTAGCCGTACGCAGGGGCGTACAGCGGTCCAAGGACGCTCCGTCATCGCAGAGCGCGTTCAGCGAATCTGCACGAGCTCCGGGGTTGGGCTGGTGTGGTGGCCGCCGCCCGGCGTCACCGTTGCGTTCTGCGGAGCGCGCCAGTGGTCGATGTAGCTGACCTGATGGACGCAGCTAATGGTGCAGTTGGGTGCACAGGACTTTTCCGTGAGGAACTCGCGTTTGACGTCGGCGGTCTTGTAGTCCGCGATGGGGATGCCGGGGTAGCCGCGCTGCTGCGAGCAGTAATGCACCAGGCCGTTCTCGCAGATGTAGATGTAGCGCGCACCGGCACGGCAGCGCCAGTCGTTGGGCTGTCCGTTGGCGATGGCTTCCTGGAAGTGGTTGAAGCGCGAGTAGCTGCGCCGGGTGAGATTCCGCACGCGATCCCAGACGTTGCGCTCGGCTTCGCCCAGCGGCTTCAACTGCCCGCTGCCATCGTGAATGATGCCGATGGTCGAGCTGAACCCGAGGCCCAGAGCGCGCTCGGAGACCGTGAACGCATCTTCCGGGTTGGCGATGCCGCCACCGACGACGGAGTTGATGTTGACGTGGAAGTCGGCGTACTCGGCGAGCATCTTGAGCTTGGCGTCGAGGACCTTGAGGGACTTCTTGGAGACGTCGTCGGGCATGACGTTGTCGATGGAGATCTGCATGTGATCGAGGCCGGCCTGGTTGAGGCGCTCAATGCGGTCGGGCATGAGGAGGTAGCCGTTGGTGATCATGCCGGCGATGGCGCCGGTCTTGCGGATGCGCGCGATGACGAGGTCGAGATCAGGGTGCAGGAGGGGCTCGCCACCGGAGATGGTGATGACGGAGGTGCCGAGGCGGCCGAGGTGGTCGATGCGGCGGTACATCTCTTCGATCGGTACGGGGTCCGAGAAGTTGTCGAACTCGTTGCAGTAGGTGCAGGCGAGGTTGCAGCGGCGCATGGGCACGATATGCGCCATGTAGGGGTGGCCGGTGGACGCCAGGGCGGAGCCGACGGAGCCGAGCTCACGCAGCTTGCGAGTGACGGCCTTCCAGCGGCGTTTGCCTCCGGAGGATTTGGGAACTGCGGCGGGGATCGTGCGGGGGGCCTGCTCGGGCGTGCTGGTGGATTGGGTCATGCTCTCTTTATTGAATCACAGGCGGGGTGTGTTGCGCCTCGTCGGGCCTGTCTCAGTTCTCGGATGGCATCTCGGCGTGGTCGACGACGATGATCCAGACGGGTCCTTTGGAGGGGTGGAGTTTGAGGCCTAGCTGCTCCTCGGCGGCGGTGAAGATGGAGGGACCGGCGTCGGTCTGCTGGGTGCCTTCGGTGGGCGTCCAGTGCATCTCGAAGTCGTAGTTGCCGGGGGTGTCTGTTTTGTCTTCGACGGGACGCTCCAGCACCATGGCGAAGATGACGGGGATGAAGGGCATGGGTGCGTTCTGGCCGGTGAGCTTGCCGGGATTCCAGCTCATCGTTCCGTTCTCGGGATCGGCCGGGTGCGCGACCTTCATCCGCACGCCGCCCTTGGCGATCGTCATCTCGTAGAGGGACATGACCTTTTGTTCGTAGTGGATCTTGAGTTGGAAGCGGTCCTCTAGGAGGCGCTGGAGCATGAGCATGCGATAGGTGGGGGTGCGGGAGACGATCTGACGGACGGCGACCATCATGGTTTCGGCCTTGGTGAGTTCTTTGATCTTCGGGACGTCGTCGGAGTCGACCTTGGCGTGGAGATCGAAGCGTTGGGTGTCGGCCCAGGGTGGGGCGCCGGTGAGCTGCTGTTTGTTGAGGGCTCCGAGGGAGAAGCCATAGGCCTCGGCGATTAGGCCGCGCAGGGTCATCCCGGTGATGGTGAGTCCGTCCGGCTGATCGTTGTTCGACATGCCGGAGTTGGCGTCGGGGGTTTTGTGGATGGAGACGAGTTCGTAGGAGGGGATCTGCGCGGCGTCGGGGCGGGGGGTGAAGCCGGCGGTCTGGGCGTGGGCAAGCTGGAGCGCCAGTGCGCTCCAGAGGATGACTGCGGCGATACGTTTCAATGGGCTGCGGCCACTCGCATGAAGTGGCTGACGCGGACGCTACAGTTGTAGTTTGCTGCCGGCTGCCATACGGTTCCGTCAGCGTAGGTTACGACCAAGAGCTTGACCCGGGTTACGCTGACTCCGGAGCCGAGGAGGAGGCTGCGTTCCAGCTCCGCGGCGGGGTCGTCGCCGGACCAGATGTCGAAGGTGCGGGACGTTTCCTGCGGCTGGCTGCTCACCATCATGGCGCCGGTGGGCGGCACCATGAAGTAGACGGCGAGTTGGGCCTTGCGGAATGCGGTGGGGGCTTTCAGGTTGACGTGTACGCCCATCCTGCCTGGGGAGATGCGATCGTCGCTGCGTGCGTCTTCGAGCGAGACCACCCACTGGGTTGCGCCGGTTGCCTGCTGCTCGGCTGTGATGCCGACGGGGCAACTCCAGGAGGTGCGCATGGAGGCGGGGGGCTGGCCGAGGGGATAGATATGCTTGAGAGTGAATGGGCGCGCGGGGGCCTGCACAGGGGATTGCGCGAAGGCCATGGAGGTTGCGAGGAAGGGAAGAGCCAGGAGGACGCGACGCATAGGTCACCTCGTATTGGACAGAATCTTACATCGAAAAGGGCATCAGACAGGCAGACTGGGTCGGCGCGGGGTGCGGGTTGCCGGTGTTGAAGGGCCAGATATCGGGCAGAAGGCTCGAGTGATGCTTGGAGTTCGGTACCATCAGCAGCGTCTGCTCATGGCGATCGCGCAGCACGACCACCGAGATGGTCTTGCCCTTGTTTTCGCGCACGGCCCGCAGCCAGTCGCTGCTGGTGGCGATGTTTGCGGAATTGACCCGCACGACGACATCACCTGCGTGCATTCCGGCCTGCGCGGCCGGGCTGTTCGTGTCGACCGAGCGGACCAGCAACCCCGTCTTCCCCTGCGCGCCAAAGTACTCCGCCAACTGCGGCGCCATCGTTTCAAGCATCGCGCCGGTGTAGGTGGGGCTGACGATCGAACCAAGAAAGCTGCGGCTGGCCTTGCCGGGTGAAGAGAAGAAACTGTGCTTTTCCTCGGCAGGCAGCGGAGGCGAGGGCACGGAGGCATCCGGTTCAGGCACCGCGATGTGCTGTTCCCACGCCTCGCGCAGAACCTCTTCCTTGTCCGCCATCTGCGTGGAGAGCGTCTGCCTCTGCCCTTCCCTGCTGATCAGAATCGTGACCGCATGTCCCGGAGGTGTCTCCCGGATCATCTTCCGCAGATTTTCTTCCCCTTCGACCGACTTGCCGTTCATCTGCAAGATGACGTCATGCTCGCGCAGGCCGGCCTTTCCCGCGGGCCCATCGTGGTCCACCAGGATCACGACGGCGCCGTGCGCAGCGTCGACCTTCCACGCCGCGAGCTGATCCTTGCTGACATCGCGGATGTCCACTCCGAGATAGCCCTGCGCGGTATTCCGCGAGGCAGCAGCAGCGCCTGCTCCGGAACGCGTGCCGTGCAGAAAGTACCCCATATGCTGCTTCTGCGCCCCCGCGACGCCAGCCTGGCTCAGCGCCGTCGCTGCCAGCACCGCTGCCAGACCGAACGAACCCCGCCGCCACCTCGACCGCCGTATTGCCGTCCTCAAGCCGTTCATGTACCTCATCTCACACAATCCATTGGAGACGCGTGCCGTTGTCCGGCACGTCTCCCAGAGTCTTCGACTCCCTGCGAAACAAGCAGTAAGCGAAGGAGTCGAAAGGAGGTTACTGAATCGAATCCGAACCCTGCAGGGCCTGAAACGATGCTGTACGAATGTATGGATTCTCGTCCGAAGTTGAGACCGTGCGCAAGACATTTCGCACGCTGGAATCAGCCTGAACAGGCTCCAGCTCGCCGATGGCGGCCGTCCGCACCTGCGCATTCGAGTCGTGCAACAGCGCCTCAAGCACCGCGTCGCGTACCCGGCGGTCCTGCCCGACGTACGGCTGCAGGCCTTCGAGCGCCTTCATACGCACGCCCGGGTTCTTGTCGTAGCGCAGCGAAACCATCAGCGCGCCACGCACACCCTTGTCGTCGGTCTCCGCCGAGCAGCCCTTGCCCGCGCGGCACTCGTTCGCCAGCAGCGAGACCGAATCGGTCCGCACGCCGTTCGTGGCGGCCGCACGCGTACCCATCAGCAGCAACTGGCGAATCTGCGGATCGTTCAGGTTTCCTTCGATCGACTCAGGCACCACCCGGTTATAGAGCACCTGCACCACGTTCGGATCGGCCGTCTGCACAATGCCGTTCACCCCCTGGATCGAGCTGTTCGCCTGGTCCGTGATCGTCACCGGAGGCATCTGTTTGGGGGCATGCGCGTCCTGGTAGCGGTGCAGGTAGTTGCCGGAGAGAAAGCCGACGCCCAGAAGCAGCGTAGCCAGCGCCGGCGCGCTCTGAATATTGCCCACCCAGCGAAAGAAGTTCGTGCGGGTTCGCGCAAAGAAGCCATGCGCGGGAATCTGGTCCAGAGCCTCATCCAGCCGCATGCGCGACTGTGCCAGCAGATTCGGCGAGGGTTCCACCACCGGAGTCAGTTCCAGCATCGAAAACATCGCACGCATGCCGGCGAGTTCTTCCTGACAGCTCGCGCACTCCGCGAGATGCCGTTCCAACACAATCGCGTCTTCGTCCGGCAGCTCGCTGTACGACGCGAGCACCATGCTCTCCTGTGCCTGCTCACACTTCATGATCGTTGACCTCAAACTAGCCTCAAAATTTGTCTTGCGCCTGCTGCCCGGGGTCGCGGTCTCGTCGATCGGCTGATGCCGTTCGCTGCCTGACTCCCGGAGTACTCGAAAAAACTTCTACTGATAAAGACTTTGTTTAATTGCGCAAGATAGCAAGATTCGCCCGCAACTTGCGTGTTGCGCGGAAGAGCGTGTTCTTCGCCGTCTCTTCCGTGGTGTTCAACATCTCTCCGATGGTCCGGAGTTTCAGCCCCTGGTAGTGCTTCAACTCAAACACGGTGCGTTCACGCGGGGTCAGCTTGTCCAGCGCCTCGTTGATCGAGACGCCCATCTGCTTGCGCTCCAGCTCCCGGGCCGGATTCGCCATCGCGCGGTCGTCCGAGATATTCGACAGCAGATCCATCTCGTCGCCGCTCGCGTCCAGCACGGTCGCCGGATCTTCGCGGCGGCTCTTGCGGCGGCGAAGCTGGTCCAGGCAAAGGTTGGTGACGATGCGATACAGCCATGTGTAGAAGCTGCACTCAAACCGGAAGTTGCCAAGATGCCGGTAGGCCTTGATAAAGGCCTCCTGGTGGACATCCTGCGCGTCCTGCTCGTTGCCGAGCATGTGCAGAGCAAGCCGGAGCACCGACTGGTCGTAGCGGCGGACCAGAGCGTCGAAGGCGGTGCGCTGCCCGGCCTGCGCCTCGCGGATGAGGTCGTCATCCTCGGAACGCTGCTGCGCGCGCGCGTCCAACTGCGCCTGCGTCAGCTTGCCGCCTCGTACTCCGGGTTGTGCCACGGGTTTCGCCATCAATGGCACCGATTCTACCTGTACGGCACCCATATCGGCGACCCGAAGGGGGCCGGAAAAGACATGCGAACGCCCGATTCCCGCCACCGGGAGTACCGACGTCAACTCCCCGGTAAGGTCCATGCCCATCGCCTCAGCATTCATAGGGACAATCTTCTCGACAAAAAAGATGAAATGCTTCCTCTGAATAGACCGCAGCCACCCTGGAAAGGTAAGCAACCTGCCGGGAGTCGCAGGCATGGGTCCACAGCGGCCCGCGATACACTCTGGAAATGCCGTTTCGCACCCCCTCCACGCACCTCTTCGCCGACTCCGACCCAACCCCCAAAAGCGCCGGAACATGGATCCATGCGCACTGCGACGGTGGAGCCCGCGGCAACCCCGGCCCAGCCGGCTATGGAGCCCAGATCGTCGACGACGCAGGCAATACGCTCGCCGAGCTCTCGGAGTTTTTAGGCTTCAAGACCAACAACTTCGCCGAATACTCGGGTCTGCTGGGCTGCCTGGACTGGGCGCTCGAACACGGTCACTCCCGGCTGAAGGTCGTCTCCGACTCCGAGCTGATGGTGAAGCAGATCCAGGGCAAGTACCAGGTCAAGAGCCCCGATCTAAAGCCGCTGTTCGACGAGGCCAAACGCCGCATCGCGAAGCTTGACGGCTTCCAGATCACCCACGCGCTCCGCCATAAGAATAAGGAAGCCGACCGTCTTGCGAACGAGGCGATGGACCGCGGCATGAATCGCGCACCCGCTGCCCCGGCGCCGGTCATCGCACGTCCAGCAGCGGCGGCACCGCGTCCAGTCGCACCGCCCGTTCCAAAGGCCGATGCCATGCTCCGGGGATTTACCCGCGACGGCGTCGTGCATATCCTGGGCGATGCGCGGCTGCCCGACGGGATTTTCGTCAAGATTATCCGGGAGTAAGGGTCGTGCGCGGCGCTAGACGAAGTAGTGCGGGATAAACGAGCTCAGATTGTCCGTCACAGGCGTTCGCGATTCGCGAATCCCCATGCCGCAGCACTCCTGGTCGACCATCCACACCCCAAGCACCGGATAGCGCATCTGGTTGTCGGCAGCCTGGAAGACGGCATCCGGGGCCAGCGCCTGCACGATCCGCGGCCCGTCGTACATGCCGTCCGTCTCCATCACCGTGCTGCCGTTCCGAACGATCTTGATGTTCGCCCCTTCGCGGCTCAGCAGAGGCTTCGATACGTAGTCCCGCATGCCGAACGGCCCCGAGGCAAGCTTCGAGAGCGAGCTTGGAATGGGCGCCGAGTTATGCCCACGCCCAAAGCCGCCGTCGTTGACCTGCGTCCACTCGCTGGTGACCGGCCCGGTCGCTTCCGGTTCAAAGAAGGCCGGGAGCAGAAGCTCGTGATTCGGATACAGCTCCCAGAGGATCGGCAGAATGCCCTTGTTCGAGAGCAGCATCTTCCAGATCGGCTCGATCCAGCGCATCTGCGGATAGGTATCGAGCGCGTGGACGCCGAACTCCTCGCGCACCATCGCCTCCCAGGGATACAGCTTGAAGATCGAGAACATCTGGTCCTCGGCGGGGTCCAGGAACGCCTTCGCGTCCTCGTTCCAGCCGATCTCCTCCATGAACATCTGCAGCGTCTTCAGCCCGGCCTGCTCCGCCGTATCGCGCAGGTAGACGAGCGTCAACTGGTCCTCCGGCTCATCCACTCCGGCGAAGTAGAGCGGCTGCTGCAGGTACGGGATCAGGTCCTTCCACTTCGCGATGAGCTTTTCGTGGATCGAGTTGAACTGGTCGGGATCGCCACCGAGAAATGCGGAATGATGCAGATGAGGCGTCTGCTCCTTGAGCCAGTCCCACTGGACGACCGCCGCCTCCAGCAGCGATGTGGGCGTATCGGCGTTGTATTCGAGCAGCTTCGGAGCCTGGCCGGACTTCTCTCCAGCCCAGGAGAAATCGAAGCGTCCATAGATCGCGGGCGGCTCCTGCTCCCAGGCCCGCTCGATCACCGGAATGGCGGCGGCGGGGATATCGAGCTCGGTGTAGCGCTTGTTGTCGATGACATGCTGCGCGGCGGCCAGGCACATCTCCTGCATGGTGTTGCCGGCGGCCTCGAGGGTATCGATCTCGCCCGACGTGAACTCATAGGCCGCCGACTCATCCCAGTACGGATGCGGCATCGACTCCGGGGAGTGGTAGGTGAGGCCAACCGCTTCAACCTTCGATTGCCAGTCAGGACGGGGGGAGAGTGTAATGCGCTTCATCGAGTAAGCCTCTGTCGTTGCTCTTGTTTCCGAGATATGTTCGGGCTTCAGCCCGGGCATGCCATCTCCATCACCGATGCGGGCTTGCGCCCTCGGGGTATGGGTTTCCTACTCGCCCGCGCCGCCGCCGCTTCCGCCATGCGTCGAGCCGAAGCCTCCGCGTACCGTGCCGGAGCGGGCTCCGCTCGAGGTCGCGTAGGAGTGTCCGGAAGAAGGCATATAGCTGCCCCCGCCCACCACTGAGCCGAGGCCATAACCTCCGTATCCACCGTAGTAGTAGTGGTAGGGCAGAATGATCGGGATGAACCCGCCATGGCCATCGGGCTGGCGCTGCTGCTGACCGTTCTGGATACCCTGCTGGGCCTGACAGAGCTTATCGTCGACGACAACATTATGTTCATCGACACATCGCTGCATCTCGGGCTTGCGACAGCCCGCGATCATGGCGGAGGCAGCCAAGGCGAGGAGAGGTGCTGCAACTTGCGTGGAGCGGCGCATACGTGGTCCCTGTTGGGAATAAGACTAGCAGTATTACGTTACCGGATCGGCTCTTGTTCCCCGGTCGTCCCGCCCGCCCTAATTCTCTGAAGGCTTCTCGACATGCGAGATCACCAGCACATCCACCGGAGCCTTCGTTGCCTCCAGCTTCAGCCCCAGCGTAGCCGGCATCGCCACAAACAACGACGGCGGAGCCTCAGCGCCATCCGGTGGCGGAGGCAGCTTCGACAACATCCCTCCCGCCATCGAATCATCCGGCGTAAACGTCACGCTGATGTCGTAACGCCCTTCGATCTCCGTCTGGTTCGCCACCGGGCGATCCAGCAGCACCTCCTGCAGCGCGTCGCCGATCTCCGTGACCGTCATGTTCCGGCCGATGTAGTTCAGCCCGCCCTTCATCCCGGGACGGAAGCCCGCGCCGCTTCCATCGGTCGCCTTGGCGGTCGTCGCCGTCAGCTTCGGTCCATCCTTCGCCACCCGGATCGCGAATACCGAAAGCTCTCGCTTCTCCCTGGTGAACTTCAGGGCGAAACGCTCGGTCATCAGCTTCCGGACCATCAGACGGATCTGCTTATCGTTCGGCCGGCCCTCGATATCGATGCGTCCGCTTACATCGAACTTGTCCGACTCCGCCCAGCTCGGCAGACCGACGAACTGCTTCAACTGCATGCCATAGGCAAACATCAGCATGTCCGCCAGGCTGAAGTTGCGCAGACGCATCGTCCGGCCCTGCACGCCGTAGTTCTTGCCCTGCGCGCCCGGCACCCCAGGCTTGATCGTCGCCACTTCCAGCGAGGGATCCGCATCGGCGGCCATCGGCGGCAACTGCACCGGCGGCTCCGGGATCACCCAGGCCGTCTCCTTGGTGGCCTTGGTCAGGACCAGCGCAACCGGATTGCCGCCCTGAGTAAAGGTTCCGGTGATCGTCCCGCCATCCGCGCTCATCTTGCCCTCGTACAGCGCGGAGAGCGCCACGATCTCCATCTTCAACGTGCCCCCGGAGAAGCTCGCGGTGGACGCCGGAATCGGCTGCGCCCCCTGATCGATGCTGTACAGCACCACCTTGACCGCGGTCCCGTCGCCATTGGTGATCTTCGCCACCACGCGAAGGCCTTTGCCGAGGGGGAGCGTGCCCTGCCAGCTTCCGGCGATCTCCTGGGCGCTGAGCGAAACCACCGAAACGGCCGCGAGCAACACGACTCCAAGCAGAAGCAGAATCTTCTTCATGACAGGTCTCCTCGAAGCAAGCCTCGCCCACGCATCGCGGAGCGGCAGAAAGAAAAGGAAGTACAGAGAATGGCAGGGACCCAGTGTAGACGCAGCGATTTCACAATCGATAGGGGGAAGCAAGCTTTTTGCGAAGAAGGCGGGTGCCTGAGCCCCGGGATCTTCCACCCGCATCGCGCAAGGACATCCTAGTCCCCCACGTTCGACTCGTCTTCAACGGGGCCGTGCGCTTTGAGACCCTCAGCTTCGATGAAGTTCAACCTGGCCTGGATCTCCCACACCGCATGCTGCGCCCGCACCCGCCAGTCGTCACCTTCCTTGGTCGGATAGAGCACCACGTCCAGCCGGCCCATCATGTCGTCCAGCATCTCGCGAATCGAGAATACTTCACTCTTCCGGGCCTTGCGCTGCTTCGAACGCACGACGTAGAAGATGATGCCGTGAATCACGCCAACCGCTACGGCACACACCGCCGCGGGTTTCCATGGGGCCCCATCGCGAAAGATCGCGAAGACCGCAAAGACGACGATGACGCCCACGAAGGTGAGAATCAGCTCAAGATATCGAAGAATCATCTTCATGCCATGAAAGTATATGGCATCACACTACAAAAAAGGCGTCCAAAGAGCCGAAAAAGCCCCATTTTGATTTTTCCCAAAATGGGACTTCCGGGTCCATCTTCGACTCGTTTACCGCGACATACGCTCTGCGTACACCTTCTGTGCCGCCACCAGGCCGGTTCCGAAGGGCATATTGAGGTGCGGAAGGCTCTTCACCACGATCTGTTCCAGAGCGCCGATGAGCGCGATGGTGTCCATGTAGTCGAAGAATCCGAGGTGTGCGATGCGGAAGATCTGCCCCTTCATCTCTCCCTGTCCGTTGGTGATGATGGCCCCGAAACGACCCTTCAGCTCCTTGACGAATAGCCCCGAATCGACACCGGCGGGGGCCAGAACAGCGGTCGCGGCAGCCGAGGGAGCGTCGGGCGCGAACAGCTTCATGCCCATCGCCCTTACCGCGGCGCGCGTCATCGCGGCGATCGTCTCCGCGTTGTCGACCAGCATGCGGCGTCCAGTTGCCAGATCGCCCTCGGGCTTCTCGGGTGTCGCAGCCTGACCGGCAATGTAGTTCAGCGCTGCGCCCAGGGCGGCGATCAGCGCCACTGCCGGGGTGTAGGCCGACTCGCCATTGCGTGCGTTCTTCCGTTCCTTGCGGAGGTCGAAGTAGTAGCGCGGGTTGTAGGTGGCTTCCATGCGGTCCCAGGCCTTCTCGGAGACCGCCATGTAGCTGAGTCCCGGTGGAATCATGACCGCCTTCTGCGAGCCGCCGATCAGCACGTCGATGCCGTCCGCATCCATGTCGAGATGCGTGGTGCCCAGTCCGGTGATGCCGTCGACCACGAGCAGGGCCTCCGATTGTGTCTCCTTCAGCACGCGCGCGACGGCGGTGACGGAGTGGCGCACGCCGGTCGAGGTCTCCGATGCCTGCATGAACACGACCCGCGTCTCCAGCTTTAGCGCGGCCTTCACCTCGTCCATCGAGAACGTCTGCCCATAGGGCGCGGAGACGACGTCGACCTCGCAGCCGAAGGCCTTGGCGAGAGCCGTCCAGCGCTCGCCGAACTTTCCGGCCGTCAGTACCAGGACGCGGTCGCCCGGCGAGGTCAGGTTCGAGACCGAAGCCTCCATCGCGCCCGTTCCCGAGCTCGAAAGAATAATCACATCGTTCCTGGTCCCGACGAACTCCTTCAACTGAGCGAGCACACGGGTGTAGAGGGCACGGAACTCCGCCGTACGATGGTGAATATCGGCGGCAGCCATGGCAAACTGGGCGGCGGGGAGTAGGGGCGTCGGTCCTGGAGTGAAGAGGCGCGTCTTACGGATCATGCCCCATTCTATCGGTCACCAGCGCACTGTTCCTATAATGGGAGTCCTGTGAAGGCGAAAGGAAATCGATGAGCGACAGTATCGGCAAGAAGATTCAAACGGACATTATCACGGCCATGAAGGCCAGGGATGAGCATAGGCTCACCACTTTGCGCATGGTGAAATCGGCCCTGAAGAACAAGGAGATCGACAAGCGCGAGCCTCTGACGGACGCCGAAGAGGCTCAGATCCTCACCACCCTGCTCAAGCAGCGCCGCGAGTCGGTCGAGTCGTTTACCAAGGGCGGAAGGCCGGAGCTGGCCGCGAAGGAGACGGTCGAGATCGCTCTCATCGAGGCCTACATGCCGCAGGCCGCGACCCCCGAAGAGGTGCAGAAGATCGTGCGGGAGTCGATTGCCTACCTCGCCGAGCAGGGCGCAAAGCCAGGTCCGAAGGACATGGGTGTCGCCATGAAGGTCGTGCAGCAGCGCATCCTCGCCAGCGGCGTTCGCGCCGACGGCAAGATGGTCTCCGAGATGGTGAAGGCGGAGTTGGCCAAGTAAACCCCTACCGTGTGCCGTCACCTTCGCGACAGCCGTCTCCACGCGAAGGTGGGCGTGCCACCAGGCTCCCATGCCCCCTCCGGATCGCTCCACCCTTGAAAACTTCCGGCTTACCGTCTTCCGTGCCGTAGCTGCACAGAAGAGCTTTCGCCGTGCTGCCGAAGCGCTTTACCTCACCCAACCCGCCGTCACCCAGCAGATCAAAGCTCTTGAAGCGGAGCTGGGTGCATCCCTCTTCGACCGCACCGGCAAGGCGGTAGCCCTGACCCCGGCAGGCGAACTGCTGCTGCATCGCGCGACCGAAGGCCACGATCTCCTTGTGCGCGCGCAGGCCGAACTTGCCTCCCTGGAGGGACGTGTCGCCGGCCCGCTCCGCCTTGCCGTCTCGATGACCATCGTCCAGTACATTCTTCCGCCCATGCTTGGCCGTTTCCTGCGCCGCTACCCTGGCATCGCTCTGCGCATGCAAAGCGCCAACACCGGCGATGTCGCCTCTGCCGTGCTGGATGGCTCTGTCGACCTTGGACTCGTCGAGGGGCCCGTCCACCGGCCTGAGCTGAAGCTCGAGCCGTGGCTCCGCGACGAGCTTGTGCTGGTTGTCCCCGCCGGCCACCCCTGGGCGGGTAGCACCATCTCCCTCGAAGACCTCACCGCAGCCCCACTGCTGATGCGCGAGCGCGGCTCCGGGACCCGCGAGGTCGTCGACGCCGCCATTGAGGAAGCCTTCACAGCCGCCGGACTGCCGGGGCCCAGGATGATCCCCGCGATGGAGCTCAACTCGACCGAAGCCCTCCTCGCCTATATCGAACAGGGCCTTGGCATCGGCTTCCACTCCCGCGCCGCCGTCCGTGGACGCATCCGCATGGGCACCCTCGTTCCGGTGACCGTCAAAGGATTGAAGATTGCCCGCGACCTCTCCTTCGTCACCCTTCGCTCCACCGAGCCGCGCGGGAACGCCGCCCTGCTCCTCGACTTCCTGCGCGAGCACAGGCACCGATAAGCCACGCTTATCGCCCATCAGGACTTCTCCTTGGACGCCTCCTCCGGAGCCCGAAATACTCGGTCTCAGAGGCATTTCATGGGCAGCAAAAACATCTTCTTCGTCGGTCTCATCCTCGCGGCATGCGGTGTCCTTTCTCCGCCCCTGGCCCTTCTCGCCGGACTCCTCTTCGCCCTCACGCTGCCCCACCCCTTCGCTGTGGAGAGCCGCAACCTCTCGAAGTTTCTCCTGCAGGCCTCGGTCGTAGCCCTCGGCTTCGGCATGGACCTCCATGACGTCCTTCACGCGGGCCGCTCCGGCTTTCTCTACACCGCAATCAGCATCACCGTAGCCATCTCGCTCGGACTCCTCCTGGGCCGCATCCTCTCCGTACCCGGCAAGGCGTCCTTCCTCATCACCTGCGGCACCGCCATCTGCGGAGGCAGCGCCATCGCCGCGCTCGGGCCCATTACCGACGCCAACGACGAGGAGATGGGCGTCTCCCTCGGCACCGTCTTCACCCTCAACTCCATCGCGCTTGTGCTCTTCCCCTTCGTAGGCTGGAAGCTTGGCCTCACCCAGAGCCAGTTCGGCCTGTGGGCCGCCCTCGCCATTCACGACACCAGCTCCGTGGTCGGAGCCGCGGCCCGATACGGCACGGTCGCCCTCACCATCGGCACGACGGTCAAGCTGGCCCGCGCTCTCTGGATCGTGCCGCTGTCCTTCGCCACGGCCTATACGATGAAGAGCAAGGCGAAGGTGCAGATTCCGTGGTTCATCCTGCTCTTCTGCCTTGCGGCGATCGCCCGGACTTATCTCCCCGCGCTGCACACGCTCTATGACACGGCAAGCCGGGCGGGTCGCAGCGGCATGGCGGTCACGCTCTTCGTCATCGGCACCGGGCTGTCGCGCGAGATGTTCCGCAACGTCGGACTACGCCCCATGGTGCAGGGCGTAGTCCTTTGGATCATCGTTGCGGTAACGTCTCTGCTGGCCATTCGCAGCGGCCTGATCGCTCTCTGAAAGCACCCTGCGCGGCACGTTGGCAGGACTAGATCTGCGACATTGGCAGAGGCTTCAGAATCAGGTTCGAGACATTCGAAACGGTCGGCTCAAACGCATACTTCGGACTGCTCGACAGCTTCTTCCAGTCGGGATCCGCGCTGAACGCTGCCCAGTCCTTTTCAAGCGTTGCCGTATCGGGGAAGCTGAGCATGTAGGTCAGGCTCGGCAACCGTGCGCCGATCAGGTTGTCGCCGTAGAAGACCTGATGCGCACCGGCCTTGGCGAAGAAATCGAACTCCCCGTTGTGGAACATGTCCACCTTGGTGACGTGATCGCGATAGGTGGGCGACTCGTACGTTCGCAGGTGGAAGATCCGCTTGGCCTTGGTATCGGGCGGCGTAATCGAGGGCCAGCCTGTGAACGCGCGCATCAACTGACTCTCGATGCGGTTGAACGAAGGCGAGGCCGCAGGCGCATTCCAGTAGGGCTCAGCCGCCTTCATGAACGCTGCATCCTTGGCCAGCATCAGGTCCGCGGTCACCAGCGTCTCCACCGAAGCGCTCGGCAGCAGAAGATAGTACGTCGGCGTCTCCGGACCGAAGTCCAGCGAGAAGGCTCCCACCGGCGTGATGCCCATCCGGTTCAGGGCCGGGATCAGCGCATCGGCGAAGTAGCTTTGGGTCATCTTCCCCTGTGGACCACTCTGCAGGTGATATTTGCGCAGCTCATAGAACTGCGGCGTCCCCTTCGGAGCGCCGCTTGTCTGGGCGACAGCATCCCCGGCGAGCGCGACGGCAGAGGCGGCAAGTGAACGCGAGAGAAACTGGCGACGATGCATGATTGGCTCCAGGAAAAATCAGGATGGCCGCCATTCTAGCTGGTCCGTTGGACGATGCGCTATCGCGGCGTCAGGTCGAGCGTCATCACCTCAAAGGGAGCGAGGGTGAACGCGTGGGCCTGGCTCGCCTGCAGCAGCAGCGGCTTCCTGTCCGCATCGGACTTCCACGGACTCCTGCCGCGATAGCTCTGCGCCGCACCCGGCGGCAACTCCAGGGTGTCGGCCAGTTTGAGCGAGATCGTCTGCGGTTTGTCGCTCGGGTTACGCAGCACCAGAATCCCCTTCCGCGGCGACCACGAGGCCCAGCCGTAGACCTCAAGCCACGCCGGATTGCTGCCTACCCAGTGGGTATCTTGGAGCACATCGGCGTTTGCCCGCGACCACTTCGCGGCCTCGGCGAGATCATCCCAGTTCGCCTCCGTCAGCAGACTCGGCGTCATGTACATCTCCTGCAACTGCGTGCCGGTGCCGAAGTAGGAATGAATCTCGTTGCGCAGATCGTTGCCCGGATCCACGTCCAGCAGCTTGCGGAACTTCGCATAGATCATGCCGTGCAGCATCAGTGAGTTGAGAGGAAACAGCGGACCCGCCTGCACGATGTTCTCGTAGGTGATGGCATCCCGGTAGGTGATCCAGCGTTCGCGGTACGTACCCACGCCCGTGACGCCGTCATCCTCGCCGCCGCGCCAGATCGAATCGGCATGTTCCAGCCAGAAGGGCGAGGGCCAGGTGCCGGTCGTGAGGTTGACGTAGAGGTCCGGCTTGGCCTCGCGCAGCTCCGCGATCAGGTGGATCGCCGCGGCGAAATCGCTATCGAAGGCGCTGCCGGGAAAGACCGAATCGACGTTGCCCGTGCCGTCGAACTTGAACTGGTTGACCCCGTAGGTCTTGACCATATCGAGCGCGACATCGCGAAAGGCCGCGTAGTACCTGGGTCCGGAGAGCGCATAGCCGTTCCGCACGATCTCGTAACCGGCCTCCTTGCCGAAGGCGATGCGCTCCTGCTTGGGCTTCGAGTAGCCGCCCCACGGCGACATCCAGATACCCGGCGCGGCGTCGTACTTCGCCGCCGCATCCTTCACCGGAGTGAAGCCGTTCGGGAAGCCGTCGTTGAACTTCCAGAGCGAGTTGTGTTTGTCCCAACCATCGTCGAAGAGAAACGAATCGAGCTTCACTCCGCGCTTCTCCGTCAGCTCCCGCCCGAAGGTGTGGATGCGGTCCAGCACGCCGGCCTGATCGTACGGCGTAAAGTAGCCGAGGTCGTACCAGGAGTTGTAGTGCAGGAAGGTCCGGTACGGATGCGCTCGTTCCCGTTCCACATACGCGAGGAAGTCGCGGCGCATCTGTCCCGAGTGTGCGACGCCGAAGACCGAGGAGTAGGTGATGGATTGTCCGGCCTTCAACGGAAGATCGCGCTCGACCCATGCGGTGGCGCGACCAGCGGTCACGCGACTCAACGACAGCGGGTCTTCGAAGCCCAGATAGAGATTGCCACTGACGATGGGCGAGCCCTTCACGGAGCCGACAACCTGTGCTCCGGGCAGCGGTAGATCGATGAGCTCGATGCGGGTGATGGCCGCGTCGTGCCCTTGCGCGGTAATGGTCAGACGCTGCCGCAGATACTGCGCATCGTCGAGCAGGATCACCGACCACACGGCGCGCACGGCGTGGTCCGCGCTCTCCAGCGGGAGATCGAACTGTTGGCCATGCATGCGGCCGGCGAGCCGCGAGGCATGGGGGTTTGGGGTCAGTTCGTGCCGGCTGGGCTCCCCGGACACGGCGAGCGTCGCGGCGTTCCAGAGCGCGCCATCCTTCATCAGGATGGCGAACGGCATCGCCACGGGCAGCTCTGTCGTATGAATGCGATCGGTGACGGTGAGCGCGGAGAGCTTGCCGGCGGCCACCGTCCAGTGCGCCGCAATGGCTGCATTCTCCATGCGATAGTGGCCTCCGGTCTCGCTCAGGGTAGCGGGTGCGGCATGGGCTGGAGCGGTCGCGATGGAGAGAACGAGGAACGCGAGAATCGTACGCATGGCAGATCCTTCTGCTTCGGGGCTTTGGGGCATTCTAGCCTCCTGGCCGCCTGCATCCAAGAAAAAGAGGGTGCAGCCGAAGCCGCACCCTCTTCCCGGTTGAAGGATCTTCTTTACCTGGTCAGGATCGCCGCGAGGGCGGTCATGCGGGCCGCGTCCGCGGGTGAGGCCGAGGATGCGTCCTTGTTCAGCGCGACCGCGAAGGCCTTCAGCTCCTTCGTCTTCTTCTTGTCCATCGCTGCCATCAAGGCGGTTCCCTTGGCGGCGGGCAGGGCGTTCGAGCGGACGAGCTGATCGACGTACGCCTTCCCTGTGACGAAGGTCGGCGGATAGACGATCTTCTCCTGGTACTGCGGATTCATCTGGCTCATCGTAATCTGCCTGGCGGCGGCGATCTCGTTCTCCGAGAGGAACGTGCTCGGCACCATCTTGTAGACGTCGAGGCCACGCGCGATCTCCGCGCCGTAGATGTAGCCGTTGTACCAGTATGCCGACCAGAGCCCACCGTCGATGAATTTGGTGCTGTCCAGCGGGCCGCGGTCGAAGTAGGCAATCTCGAACGGCTTCTTCGGATCGGTGTAGTCCATGATCGAGACGCCGCCCTGATACCAGGACTGCACCTCGATGTCGCGGCCCGGGACCGGAATCAGGTTGCCGTTGTGCGCCGTGCAGTTCTCAAGCTCGGTCTGCGGCGCAGGCATCTTGTAGTAGGAGTCGAGGGTGAGCTCCGCGCCCTTCAGCGTGAAGATCGAGTCCGCGCCCCAGGTCATGGGATCGGCCGCACGGCAGCGCGGCTGTCCGCCGCCGCCCCACTCGTCGGAGAAGATGACGCGGTCGCCGGCGTTGTTGAACATCGCCGAGTGCCAGAAGCTGAAGTTGGGGTCGGAGATGGCGGCGACGCGCTTGGGGTGGACGGGATCCTTGATGTCCAGCAGGATGCCGACGCGAGTGCAGGCACCGGCGGCGAGTCCAATGGCAGGGTAGACGGTGATGTCGTGGCATCCGCTGACCGGCTGCGGGGCCGCGCCTTCGCCGTGCAGGTTGCCGACGGCGAGGCCGTTCATCGCGCCGGTGGCCGGATCGGAGAAGATGCGAGGACTGTTGACGACCTTCGAGAGCTCAGGATGCGCGACCGGCACCTTGATGACGACGATGGTGTAGAGCGCGGTGTTAGGGTCGTCGACGCCGCCGGCCGAGCAGCCCGCAAGCTCTTCCGACGAGCGAATCGGAGCGTAGCCGGAGAGATACAGGTAGACGTTGTCCTTGTCAGCCGGGTCGGTGACGAGCGTGTTGGTATGGGTGCCACGGCAGGTCTGGACGGCGGCTACCTGCTTCGGATGAAGGATGTCCGAGATGTCGAAGATGCGGACGCCGCGGAAACGCTCCGGGTTCGGCGGCTCAACAGCCCGAGGCGAGCGCTGCGGCGGAGCACCTGCACCGGGAGCACCGGCCGGCGGCGGACCCTGACGCACCGGAGCGACGAAGCCCGGAGGCAGAGGAATGCCCTGCGTGCCGCAATCGAGGCGCGATCCGGTCGACTCGATCGAGAGGAAGAGCAGGTGGCCGTAGACGGTGACGTCATCCTGCGAGCCCGGGCACATCACCGAGGTGGTCAGCTTGGTCTTCTCGGGGTTGGAGGCGTCGTAGATGTTGAATCCGTTGTAGTTGCCGACGATGATGTATTGACCGCTGAAGGCCAGGTCGGAGTTGGTCGACCCGAGCTGCAGCGCCCGCGGCGGACGAGCCGGCGCACCCGGGACGGGAGCAGGCGGAGGCGGTGGTGGCGCGGCCTCCTGCGGGGTGGTTCCGGCAGCGAAGCCCGGGGGCTTGGGCAGGTTCACGATCAGGTGCATGCCGGACTCGGCGATGCCGGCATCCGTGACGCCACCCTTCAGGCCGACGCGCGGGTCGTTCGGAAGCTGCGGATTGTTGTACACGGTCGGCTTGGCCGGCAGCGCAACCTGCGCGAGGACGGCGACGGGGGCAGATAGCGTAATCGCCACGAGGGAGGCGGTGAGTCTCTTGAGCACTATTGTTTCTCCTTTTGCTTTTCCGAGGCCAACATGGTGCGCATGGTGTCGATCTCGCCCTGCTGGGTGACGACGACATCCGCGGTGAAATCGAACAATTGAGGCTCCTGGCCCGATCCGGGGCCGTTGAAGAGATCCTTCACCATGGAGAGGGCACCGGTATGGTGCTGGATCATGCCGGTGAGGAAGAGATGGTCGAACTCCGCGCCGCGAGCCTTGCGGAGCGCGTTCATCTGTCGCGGGCTCAGCATGCCGGGCATCATGGGGGTGTCTTCCATGCCGGGCATCGTGGACATATCCATGCCGCCCATGCCGTTGTCGGCTTCGAGGGGCTTGTCGTAAAAGGTGAGCCAGCGCTTCATGAACAGAATCTCGTCGCCCTGCGAGATCTTGATGCGCTGGCCAAGCTCAAGCAGTTGCGGATTGCGGGTGTGGTCTTCCATCAGGTTGACCATCTCAACCGCCTGCGAGTGGTGCATCACCATGTCCTGCATGAACTTGACGTCGCCGTCGGTGACGGCGCGGACGGCGGTGCCGACGGTCGGCCTGGTGAGCGTTTTGGTCGGCTGGCCCGGGGCTCCGGGCTGCATCAGTGGAACGGGATTGGCCGCAGGGGTCTGCCCCGTAGCCAACGACGCGTACAAGGGAAGCAAAGCTGCGCAGACAAGCGAAAGCCGGAACGCCATGAAGCCCTCTCTACCGGGATGCGTAGATATGGTGGATTTTTTACTGGTGGAGTGGTCAGTGTAGCGTTGGTGAGATATTACGTCCACAGGAACGCCGACGCGCGAAGCGGAGGTTGGGCCGATCGTGTTGATTGCCTTGGCGATGGCTTCCGGACGGATATACTTCGGCTATTCCACCGATAGGGAGTCTGCCTTGGATCTGAGAAGGAATCTGCGCTTTTTGGGGACGCTTGGAGTGGGTGTGCTTCTGGGCGCGGGATGTGTGCTGGCAGCGCAGCAGGCGATGACCAGCCAGAGGATTCCGCAGTTCGAGAACTCCGAGGTCAAGGTCTGGAAGTCGGTGATTCTGCCTCATCAGCCGCTGGCGCTGCACCGGCACGACCATCCCCGGGTGGTGGTCGCGCTGACCGGCGGCACGATGAACTTCGTCGACTCCAGCGGCACCAGGGAAGAGGCGGTATGGGAGGCCGGCAAGGCATACTGGCTACCTTCGATGCCTCCCGGAGCGATGCATGCCGATGTGAATGTGGGAGAGAAGCCGGTCGAGGTCATGTTGATCGAGCTCGAAAAGGCGCAGTAGTGCAACTTGCTCAAGTACTCGCCCGGGTGTCATGCTCGACAGATGAAGTTAAGGGCAATCTTCGCGTTGTTTCTGGTGCTCGGTGCGCTGCCGGGTGGTGCGCAGGAGCGGGGCAACTGGCGGGCCGTCAGCAAGACCGCAAAATCGATCACCGGGGACCTGATCATCACGGACGAGCGTCTGTCGATGAACTTTCTGACCTTTCCCATCGCGGAGATTCGACTCCTGAAGCCGGACGAGGTGCTGGCGGCGTTCGACACCTCCGATGCGAATGCGGGCGTCGGTCACCTCTACCGGCTCAGCATCCCTGGCGACAAGCGGTTTCTGCATAAGAACAGCCTCTGCGGCACCGAGGAGACGCAGTGGATGGCGACCTACGTCTCCGGCAAGGGACTGGGGATCATCTTTTTCGCGAACGCTTTCCCGCCCGTATTCACGACAGAGTCTCTTCAGAATAATGTGAACCTTTGCGGAACGTTTTCTTATACCAAGCGTTGAGAAGCTGCCTGCCCCGGATGTTTTCTGTCATCCTGTAGGAAGCAATGGGACCTGCCTATCATTCCGTAACTGCCGCCAGGGCGAAGCGCTTCTCCCTGCTCGTGCTTCCTCTTCTATGGGCGCTTGGTGGGGCGTCGCTCCACGCGCAACAGGTCCCGCCTCTGGTCACCGCCGATGCGCTCGGCGCGCAGATCTATACCGCTACGGCCTCGACCGGGATGGTGATGGTCGTCGTCCGGGACGGGGACGTGTTCGTCCAGGAGTATGGCGAGACCTCTCCGGGGAGCGGCCAGAAGCCCAATGAGCACTCGCTGGTGCGGCTTTGTTCGCTTTCGAAGATCATCGCAACCGACCTGCTGAACAAGCTCGTCGTCGATGGCACCGTTCACTTTACCGATACGCTGCAGCACTTCGCGCCCACCGGCGGCCATGTGCCCACCCTCACGCTCCACGGACCGGTGGTGCGCGCGATGACGCTGGGCGACCTGGCGACGCATACCTCCGGGCTTCCCCGTGAGGTTGGGCCGACGCCGCGCGGTGTCTCCTACTTCGCCTACCCCGATCACGAGACGCGCTGGGCGTGGCTGGCGAAGCAGAAGCTGGCGACGACGCCCGGCACCTACTCCTCCTACTCGAACATCGGCTTCGCGCTGCTGGGCGATGCGCTCGAAGAGGCCTCCGGGAAGCCGTATGCGGAGCTGTTCGCCGAGCGCACCGCCAAGCCTCTGGGACTCACCGAGACGACGCTTTCTCCCACGCCCGAGCAGTGCGGAAGACTGATGGCCGGGGCGCACCGCAGCGATGCCTGCGGAGATACACAGGCCTCGGCTGGTGCGGGCGGCATGTACTCCACGGCCGCCGACATGACCCTGTGGCTCAAGTACCTGCTCGGCCTTCCAGGGGTGCCGGTCCACCAGAACTCCGCCGCGCAGGCCGTCTACGTGGACCCGTTGCAGTTGAAGGGCACCAAAGGCCTCGACCACGCCGGCCAGCCGACCGGCATCGGGCTCGGGTGGCTGCGCCTTGGCTACCCCGGCGACCCATCGATGATCATCCAGAAGACGGGCGGAGGCGGGGGATTTACCACCTACATCGCGCTCGACCCGGCGCGCCATGCAGGTGTGTTCGTAGCCGCGACCGACGGAACCCACTTTACCCACACGCATATGTTCCAGCAGATCAACAACCTCCTGCTGGCGGTCTCCGGTTTGCCGGCGCAGCCTCTGCCGGTCGATCCCGAGCCCGTGCCGGCGCATCGTCTCCGCGATTCGAAGCGTACGCGCAGCTCTTCGCCGCACTCGAACGTCTCCCATAGCGTGACCCCCAGGGCGCGAGCGAAGGTTGGCACGACACATCAAGGCAGAGCCAGCCGGCGGCAACCCTCCCAATGACGACGCCCCCACCCAACCCGATCGATCTCCCGGCGGTTGTTGCCGTAACCGCCAATCCCCCGGCTGAACCGGAGAAGCCCATGCTCGACGTCCACCCGCCTCACGCGCCGGTCCACGGCATCAAGGACTTTCTGCTGCATATCCTGACGATTACGATCGGCCTGCTGATCGCGCTTGGACTCGAGGCCGGCGTCGAGTACCTGCATCACCGGCACATCGTCGCCGAAGCGCGCGAGAATATCCGCCACGAGATCGAGGCCAACCATGAGCAGATGGCAAAGAACGTGACGTCGATCCAGGAGGATGCCGGGCGCATCGACACCAACATCGAGACCATCCGCAGGATGCGCGCCGCCCCGAAAGACTTTCATGGACATCTCGCCTACACCATGAGCTGGTCGTCGTTCAACGACTCGGCATGGCGCTCCGCCCGGGACATGGGTGCGTTGACCTACATGCCTTACGACGAAGTCCAGGGCTACTCCGACCTGTACGGACAACAGCAGATCGTCAACGACGCCGCCGTAAAGCTGTATACGAGCCAGTCGCTGGTCGTCGCCCCGATGATCATGGCGAAGGGCGCGGATGCGATCCCCCCTGACCTGAGCACGACGATGCTGCTGGACACGGCGAAGACTGCGCTGAGCATCGAGATTTTGAAGCAGATGATGCAGTCGCTCGATGGCTCGTATACGGAAGCGCTGAAGAAATAACGCCAGTCTCTGACAGGTTCCCATGCTCGATCGACGCAGCTTTCTGATGCTTGCCGCGGCCGCCTCGATGGCGACGCCTCTGTCGCTTCGCGGTGAGTCCAACACGCTTCCGCCATGGGCGCCCGGGGTGCTGGAGATTCACCACATCGACACGGGCCGCGGCAATGCGACGCTGATCCTCTATCCGGATGGCACCACGCTCCTGATCGACGCGGGTGAAGCCCACAGCGCGCTCCGCACCATGCCCCCGGCGTCCCCCGACGCCAGCCGTCCCGCCGGAGAGTGGGTCGCGCGCTACGTACGCCGGCATATAGGCCGTATCCACCGCAGTGAACTCGACCTGATGCTCCTGACCCATCTCCATGGCGACCACGTCGGCGAGGTCGCCGCGACGAGTCCCGCCTCCAGCCGCGGAGACTACCGGGTGACGGGCGCGGCGTTCGTCGCCGAAGCGCTGCCCGTCCGCGATTGCATCGACCGCGGATGGCCCGACTACAGCTATCCCGCCGCCCTCAAAGACCCCAACTCCATCAACTACACCCGGCTCGCCAAAAGCATGGCGGATCACGGCACCAGGGTCCAGAGAGCCATCGCGGGCTCCGCTTCGCAGTGCGGACTCAGGCAAGAACCTTCGCGATATCCGGACTTCAATGCACGCATTCTTGCTGTCAACGGCGACGTCTGGCAAGGTAACGGCGAGGCATCGCGAAGCTTCTTCCCCGCCGTTACCGGGATGCCCGCGGCCGACCTGCCCACGGAGAACATGTGCAGCATCGCTGTGCGGCTTCGGTATGGCGGATTCCGTTACTACACGGGTGGCGATCTTTCCGATGACACCATCTATGGACGCCTTCCATGGCACGACATCGAATCTCCCGTAGCTGCGGCCTGCGGACCGGTGTCGATGGCCGTCGCCAACCATCACGGGTACTACGACGCCGAAGGCCCCGCCGCGGTCCGTGCGCTCCGGCCCCGGGCGTGGATCATTCCCGGCTGGCATGTCACGCACCCGGCATTGAGCACACTCGCCACACTGCTGAGCCCGGAGCTCTACCCCGGCGACCGGTCTCTCTTCGCGCTGGGCATGACCCCGGAGTCGCTTCTCGTCAACGAACGTCTCGCCCCAAAGCTTTCGAGCACGACGGGGCACATCGTGGTCCGCGTGCCCCCGGGAGGCCGCGATTTCACCGTCTTCCTCGTGAACCCAAAGGACGAGACAGACACCGTAACGGCCTCCTTCGGTCCATTTCCCAGCTAGAAAACTGCGCTGCGCCTAGGCCGGAAGCCCTAAATTTCCCGTAAAATCCCACGCTTTTGCTCCCCACAGTCCTGTGCGCCTGCCTGCATCCGCCTATACTTAAGACTCGGAAGAAGCAGACCCATGAAGCACCCCATCGAGTTCGAACAGGAAGAAGACGGCCTCTGGCTCTCGTCGCACACCGCGGCCGCCTCGCACGTTGGGGCCGTGTCGCTGGCTGAGTGTTGTCCCGGCTGGTAGCCGCGCGACCACCATTCCTGAAACCAATCCCACATCCGTAACGCACCAAGAAAGGCATCATGAAGATCGTTCTCGCCGAAAAAGTCTCCCCTGCCACCCTTGCCGTCTTCCAGAAGGAAGCGGGCTGGCAGATCGTCTCCCCCGACCAGATCAAGAATGGCCTTGCCGCGGAACTCGCGGATGCCGACGCGCTCGTCGTTCGCTCGGCCGTGCAGGCGGATGCCGCTCTGCTCGCGCATGCCCCGAAGCTGCGCGTCATCGGCCGCGCCGGTGTCGGTGTGGACAATATCGACACGGACGCCGCCACGCACCAGGGCATCGTCGTCATGAACACGCCGGGCGCGAACGCCGTCGCCGTCGCCGAGCTGACCATCGGACTGATGATCGCGATGGGCCGCAGCATTCCCCGTGCCAACGCCACCATGCACGCCGGCAAGTGGGATAAGAAGACCCTGCAGGGACAGGAGCTGCGCGGCAAGACCCTCGGCATCGTCGGCCTGGGCCGCATCGGTCTCGAAGTGGCGCGTCGTGCGCACGCGTTCGGCATGAACCTCATCGGCTACGATCCGTTCATCGCGCCGGTGATCGCGCGCGAGAACAACGTCACGCTCGTCGATATCGACACCATCTTCAAAGAATCCGACTACCTGACGCTGCACGTCGGGCTGACCACGCAGACCGAAGGCCTGATCAACGCCCACTCGATCGGCATCATGAAGAAGGGCATCCGCATCGTGAACTGCGCGCGCGGGGAACTGATCGTCGACGAGGCGCTTGCCGAAGGCATCAAGTCCGGCAAGGTGGGCGGTGCGGCACTCGACGTCTTCCGCCAGGAGCCTCTCAAGGAGTCGGTGTACTACGGTCTGGAGAACGTGCTGCTGAGCCCGCACATCGGCGGATCGACCGACGAGGCCCAGGAGGCCATCGGCATCCAGCTTGCGATGCAGGTGCGCGACTACCTGAAGCTTGGCGTGGTGCAGAATGCGGTGAACGTACCTTCGCTCTCGCGCGAGGAGTACGAAGAGGTTGCGCCGTACGTGGAGATGGCCGAGCGTCTGGGAAGCTTCCTCTCGCACGCTGCCCCCGGCAATCTCGAGAACATTCAACTCACGTACTCGGGCCGTCTGGCCGCGGGCAAGACCGACCTCATCAAGAACGCGGCGCTGTGCGGCATTCTGTCCGGCGAAGAGGGCGTCAACCGCATCAACTCCGCGACCATCGCGGCTGAGCGCGGCATCCGCATCCAGGAAGACAAAAAGGAGTTCACCACCGGCGGCGCAGGCTCAGTTCTGAAGCTGACATTGCATGCGGCCGAAGGCGATACTTCGGCGTCCGCGACGGTACTGCATGGCACCTCGCCGCGCCTGCTGACGTATGACGGGATCGACATCGAAGCACCGCTGCACGGGACGCTGGTGGCGATTCGCAACCACGATGTCCCGGGCGTGGTCGGGCGCATCGGCACCATCCTCGGCGAGCAGTCGGTGAACATCGCCAACTTCGCGCTGGGCCGCGCCATCAGCACGCGTTCAGGCCGCGTCCCACAGGGACAGGCCCTGGCGGTCGTGCAGATCGATGTACCGACCGCAGCCGTAGCGAACGCCGCTGTCGAGGCGCTGCGCAAGGTCGAGGCGATCGCCAGTGTGCGGCTCGTCGAACTGCCCAAGGCGTAGCTACGAACAAGAATGCCCCCAGATCCCGTTGTGGGATCCGGGGGTTTTCTTTGCTAGTTCCTGCTTGATCTGCATTGCAATCTCCAGCGGCGAACCCACACTGAAGAGCTGGATATCTCCCATCGTCATGTAGGCCGCGAAGCGTTCTGCGAAGATGCGCGCCTGTGACACGCGCTCAAGATTCAAGCCGCGTTCCATCTGGCGCTCCACGACAATTCGGCTACTCTCTTCCTGGGAACGGGATGGCATCAGGAGAATGGAAGTCCCCGCGCTCTTCACCAGCGCTCGATTCGACGCGATCGTCTCAGGTTCCACGTCGGTCTCCAAAAAGCCAGAAGAGAGTGCGAGGACGACCGGCTCTGGAGTGCCCTCCAGAAGCTCATGAAAAAGAAGACCGTTGCGCCGCACATACGCGGCGTATCCAAAAGCGTCGAGAAACGGACGCAAGGGTCCGACGTGCGCACAAAACTCTTCATCGAGATCGACAAAACGACGACTCAGCATCGGCGCAAGCAGACGCCCAGCACTCGTCTTTCCGACGCCGCCCGGGCCGATGAGGAAGAGATGGTGCATGCTTCCTCCATTGTATGAAATGGTCAGAATGCGCATGGAGAGCGGCAAATCCGCTAAGCTAGTACTAAGGAACACACCATGCCGCTCTACGAATACGAATGCAAGACCTGCCACAAACACACGGAGAAGATCCAGAAGTTCTCCGACCCCGAGATCACCGTCTGCCCCCATTGCGGCGGCGAACTTGAGCGCGTCATCTCCGCGCCCGCCATCTCCTTCAAGGGTGGAGGCTGGTTCGCCGATGGATACGGCTCCGCGAAGTCGGCAGCCTCCGGCGAAAGCAAGCCCGCAGCCACGGAGAGCAAGCCGGCAGCGGCAAGCTCCACACCGGCCCCCGCAGCGGCACCAGCCCCGGCCACCAAGCCCTAAGGCAATTGCAACGGAAGTGGTTACTTTTTAGGCGGCGGAACCTTCTTCCCCGCCTTGCGGGCCTCGGATAGTCCGATCGCGATGGCCTGCTTCGGGTTCGTCACCTTCGCACCCGACCCGCTCTTCAGCTTGCCCTGCTTCATCGCCTTCATCTCGCGTTCGACGCTCTCGCCGGCGGCTGGGCTGTACGTGCGGGTCGAGGTCTTCTTCGCAGGTATCTTCTTCGCCGCAACCTTCTTGCCGGATGCCTTCTTCGTCGCTGCTTTCTTCGTCGCCATCACGATTCACCTCACCTCTCTAAGAAGTGGGTGGCAACACAAGCGTTGTACGAACGGAGAGATCTCTTTGCTTCGCCTTCCACGGAAGGAGACGCTGCCACCAACACGCACAAGCCAAGCCGCGCGCGCCGTGGAGCCTCTGTACAGGCAAAAAAGAAGGCGTGTTCACCCACTGCCTCAACGTCGAAGCTATGTGTGCCACGCCTGCCCTGCGCGCTCCGAAGGGAAACTACTTCTTCGGCGCTGCGACTTTCTTTGCGACCGTCTTCTTTGCTGCTACCTTCTTTGCCGGTGCCTTCTTCGCTACCGTCTTCTTGGCCGCAACCTTCTTTGCGGGAGCCTTCTTCGCAACTGCCTTCTTGGCCACGGCCTTCTTCGCTACCGTCTTCTTCGCTGCCACTTTCTTCGTTGCCATGTTGAATCACCTCATGACATCAGAGACCTTGAAGCGTCTTTGAAGTTGCACCAATTGTAGTGCAATTCAAGAACACGTCCAGTAGCTTTATCAGACATTTTTTATGGGACGACACTAACGTGTCATACGACGCGCTCGACGCACAGCGCCCACCAGGAGCAGCGCCCCCATGCTGAAGAGAAGCACCTCCGCTGCAGTGCTCTTCCATGTGCGCGTGCGCTTCAGCGAGCCATCCATCCATGCCGTATGCACCGCGACGAGATCCGCGCCAAGCCCGGGGATCGAGATGCCTTCGAGATCCTCCGTCGGCAGAGAGCCGAAGATGCGTTCCGGCTCCGGCGCCTTGCCATCGCGGTCCTTCGGAATCGCGAGCATCAGTGCATTGATCTCCGCATCGCGCGCGTCGGTGAAGAACGATGCGTCCGCCGTGTTGGGAAAGAGCGTCACCTTGCCGGTCATCTTCTTCTCGATCGCCGACACGCCATCCTGGCATACGCCGAGCGCGTAGTATCCGCCGAAGGGTAGCGCCGCATGAGACGCATGCAGGTGCATGTACGCGACGGTCAATGCCGATGCGAGGCGTGTCACCTCGACGGCGTCCGCACCACGATAGGTATGGGCGTCGCGCTTCATCACCCACGGCTGATCGAGCGTATCCATCGTGCGCCACTCGCTCTTGCCGTCGACACCGAAGTAATAGCTGACGTCCGCATTCACATGAGGTCCGCGGATGTGCCACTCGTACTCGGCGTGCGAGACGGGCACAAGCAGAGGTCGCTTCGTACCGGGCACCATGATCTGCGAGTTCACGTAGAACGGCATCATCACATCCTTGCCGTTGTAGTGGAGATGACCGAAGTTGGCGAAGTAGCGCGAGTCGGTGACGGTGACCTCGTGGCCTGTGCTTTGCAGGTCGCGGATCACATCGTCGGGTGTCGTCGACTTCGAAACGGTGAACAGCTCCGCACCTTCGAGTTTGTTGGCGGCAAGACGATTCAACACATACGCCAGTCGCTGGCTCTGCGCATGTTCCGGCGCAAGGTCATTGGGGCCATCGCCACGCACCACGCCCGCGCCGAGTGAGCTTACCAGGCCATCGGTGGTAAAGCCGGGAAGATCCGACGGCTTCTCCAGCGAGATCGTGTCGGGCTTATCCAACGCATAAGGCCCAAGGTCGAGATGCTCGCTGGTCTGCGCTGCCGAAGGCGACGCCCCGGGATGCACCGCCGACATGTCTTCTGCGGTCTCACTCTTCCCTGCAACGTGGCCGATGACGCGTACGGTCGGGTTGATCGCCTGCATGGTCCATCCGGGAAAGTGATCGAGCGACTCCCAGTCCTTGCCGAGGATGCGTTTGCGCAACTCGTCGATCAGCTTGGGCGTAAGGAGCGCCGGGCCTTTCTTGCCGCCTTTGTCGAGCTCCGCCAGCATGGCCTCAGTGAAGCCTGGACGCGCCGACAGCTCGCGCATCATCTCGGAGAGAGCGACCGTGTTGGGCGGCATCTGCCCCGGCGGTGCGAGGCGATTCGGACCCGCCACACCCATCAAGCCAATCGCCATCACACCCACTCCGATCCGTGCACCGCGTCTGCGAAGAACATTCATCCGCCTATTAGAACTCAAAGCTCAATTGTCCGACGGCATGTTCACACGATCGACGACGAGTGTTTCGACGAGGCCTTTCGATGGCCTCAGGCGCAGACCGAGCTGCTCCTGCAGCGCGGTGAAGATCGAGCCTGCAGTTTGATCGTCGGACGCGATCGCCGTGTCGGGGGTCCAGTGCAGCGTAATGTCGTACTCGCCTTCGAGTGCGGTCTTATCGGTGACGGTACGCTTGAGGATGTCGGACAAGGTATGGGCGAGCACGCTGAGCGGAATGGCGTGGGCAAGCAGATGCTCGGAGCCCCAGTTGACGTCGCCGCGTGTGCGGACGCGCGGGTCGATGCCGGCTGGTTCGGGAGCACCCTCTGCCGCCGAGGGCTTCAGCTTCGAGCCATCTTTCGCGGGGACGAGCTCGTAGAGAGGAAGCATCTTCGTCTCGCGGTGCGTTTGCAGTTGAAACCGCTCGGCGAGAACCGGTGCCATCATGGCGCGGCGCTGATCGTCTGTGAGCTTCTTGATGGTCTCCGGATCGGGGTCGGAGATCTTGCCGTCGAGATCGAAGCGCGCGGCGTTGACCGGGCCTGGGATGCCCTCGATGAGGTTCTCCTTGATCTCGAAGGTGTACTCCATGAGCTGGCGCAAGGACACGTTGCGCGCGGAGAAGCCGGCGCCGGATGTGTTGTAGCTGCTGTCGAAGCTTCCGGACGTGTTGAGCTTGACCGAGGTGACGTCGTAGATGGGCAAAGCCGCAGAAGCCGAGGGTTTGGTCTGTGCATACAGGGCAAGCAACGGACAGAACAACAGCCCAACCAACATGCCGGCGGTCAGGTGCCGTCGCCGCACCTCAGAGAGGCCCCAACGCATCCAGCTTCTTCGCGACGAGCTCATTCAGCAGCGCAGGATTCGCCTGTCCCTTCGAGGCACGCATCACTTGTCCGACGAAGAACGCGGCCACGGTCTTCTTTCCACCGCGATACTGATCGACCTGCTTCGGGTTGGCGGCGATAACCTCATCGATCATGCCTTCGATCGCGGATGAGTCCGAGATCTGCTGCGGCTTCTCGCGCTCATAGACCGCGGGAAAGTCTTCGCTGTTGGCAAAGCAGGTGTCGAGCAACTGCTTCAACATCTTGCTCGAAAGATCGCCCGACTCAAGAAGGTCGGCGGCCATCACAACGCCGTCCATCGACACAGGAGACTGATCCTGTTCCAGATCGGCGAGACGAAGGCGGCTGGTCAGCTCGCTCAGGATAAGGTTCGCGACACGCTTGGGCGACTTCGCCTTCTTCGCCGCTGCTTCGAACTGATCCGCAAAGGCGATCGACGACGTCAAGGTCATCGCGTCCTGCGCATTCAACTCATACTCGGCAATCATGCGCTTACGCCGCGCCTCCGGAAGCTCAGGCATGGCCGCGAGAATCTTCGCCTGCCACTCCGCTCCGACAACGAGCGGCGGAAGATCGGGCTCGGGAAAGTAGCGGTAGTCGTGCGCTTTTTCCTTCGAACGCATCGAGTACGTCCGGCCCTCGGCATTGTTCCAGAGGCGGCTCTCCTGCTGGACACGTCCACCCTCTTCGAGCACGCCGATCTGCCGCTCAATCTCGTACTCCACCGCCGAACGAATATAGCGGAAGCTGTTCACATTCTTGACTTCAGCCTTCGTGCCGTACTCTTTCGCGCCCTTGAGCATCACGGAGACATTCGCGTCGCAACGCAGCGAACCCTCTTCCATGTTGCAGTCACTCACGCCGGTGTACAGCAGAATCTCCTTGAGCTTCGTGAGGTAGTCGAAGACCTCATCGGCCGAACGCAGATCGGGCTCACTCACGATCTCGACCAGCGGCGTGCCGCAGCGGTTGAGATCGATATAGGTGCGGTTCACGGAATCCGCAAAGCCATCATGCACACTCTTGCCGGCATCCTCTTCCATGTGCAGTCTGGTGATGCCGATGACCTTCTCGCCACCAAGACCATCGGGCACAGTCAGAGAGCCGTTCTCCGCGATGGGCTTGTCGAACTGCGAGATCTGGTAGCCCTTGGGCGAATCGGGGTAGAAGTAGTTCTTGCGCGAAAAGATGCTCGTCTCGCGAATTTCGCATCCGATGGCCTTCGCCGCCAGCACGGCGAATTCCACCGCCTGGTGGTTCAGCACAGGCAGCGCGCCGGGCAGGCCGAGGCACGTGGGGCAGCAGTGCGTATTGGGCTCGCCGCCGTACTGGTTCACGCAGCCGCAGAAGGCCTTCGACTTCGTGAGCAGTTGAACATGGACCTCCAGCCCGATCACAGGCTGGTACTTGGCGAGAACCTCAGGAGAAAGTCCGGTAACGGTAGGCATCGACACAATTTTACCAGTGGGCGTTGCCACGCCTCTTTGCTGCTTCCGGTTGCCCGGGAACAAAGCTCCGCGCCGGACGAAGCCCGGATCTGAACCTTCGCGCCTCATCGATAACTCGTGCGCATACAACATTGTGCCAATGGCAGAAGAGTGCGCACGGTCTAAAATACGGCTCAGGATGCGGGCAGCATCCTGGGCCTTGATCGCCACGAAGCCGCCATGTCCCGCATCCCCTCCTGAAGGGGCTCATGGCCAATCACGCACTGGACGCATTTCTGAACGATCCCGACCCCGCTGCACGCCGCGCCGAGTTCCTCGCCTTTGTTGGCCCGCGCTCCGAGGGCTTCCTGCATCTCTACGACTACCTCGTTCGCCACCCCGAGAGCGAATCCACGAATCGGCTGGGATCGGGACTCGCCTACAACGGCTTCTCCGCACCCGCGTTCTTCCTTGGTCCGGTCTACTTCTTCTATCGCAAGATGTGGCTCTGGGGCACGGGATACGTCATCGGCCTGCTGGCGCTCGCAGCCTATCCGCTCACCAGCCGTGTCGACATCGGCCTGGGAATCGCGATGGCCCTGTTCACACGTTGGGCCTACGTCCACCACGCCATCCGGACGATCACCACACTGCGCAGCAAGGCATCCGAGATAGCCCCCGATGACAGGCAGAGGTTCCTCGACACGCTCGCGCAAGCGGGTGGAGTCTCCTGGACTGCCGGTTGGATCTCTGGTGTTCTCTTCGCCCTGGCTCTTGCCCTGGCGGTCATGCAGACGCTTGGATAAGCGCCCTGTGCCTGGCCCGAATCCTCCTCCCGAATCGCGGAGAAGGATTCGCCAGGCTGGTTGTTCCTACTGCGGCGCGACCAGAGAAGCAGTTTCGGTGCCGGGAAGGTCCGTCGTGGACGCTCCCCCAACCGAACCCTCGGTCTTGCTGGTCGTCGCTTGAGTCTTCCCGGCCGGTGTATCCCCAGCCTTCTTCAGAATCTCCAGCCGAACCTTCGCCACGCCGGAGCGGAGGATACCTAGACCCTCTGCTGCACCGGACGAAAGATCGATGATCCGGTCGGGGAACAGAACACCCCTATCGTTAATCCGGACCACGACGGACTTGCCGCTCTTGACATCGACGACACGCACAAGCGTTCCAAATGGAAGCGTCCTGTGGGCTGCGGTCATCTCTTCCTTGCGGAAGGTTTCCCCGCTCGCCGTTCGATGCCCCTCGAGAACCGCCCCATACCAAGAGGCGTTTCCAAGATTTGCCATCATCTGAAACGGATGGCGCGTCTTTTTTGCAATCGGCACAATATTCGCCTGAGCGACGGGTGTAGAAACCACCTGGACTGCCGGTGTAACTGGCATCTGGATGGCCCTCTGTGGGATGAAGAATGTCCCCACAGCAACAACCGCTGCAATCAGGTCCATCTTGAGGTATCGAAGCAATCAGTCTCCAAACCGGTGTTTGTTCCGGCCATCTATAAGTTTACCGTTATTCGCACAAAAAGGCACCCTTTCAGGCACCCTTTTCGTGGTCGAACCGATCAGAATCAAGAACTTACCTATGTTTCGACTGCCCTGCCTTTGATGCAGTTTTAACGTTCGCGGTGAGTCTGGATGGAAAATTTCTCACGTGCCCGTCGTGCTGCGGGAATCTTCTGCGACAATCGCCTCAACCCCAGCCGCAAGGAATCCCATGAACTCGATCCTCTGAACACGTACGTTCTGGCCCAGGCACGCCTGGCAAAACTTCGCGCGCAGTAAGGTCTCCCCGCCTATACTGCCTCCATGCAAAAAAGACCGTGGATCGCGGCCTCCGTCATTGCTCTGCTCCTCATCATGGTCGCCGAAGTCGCTCTCTCGACCCGCCGGCTCTCCCTCTCGTGGGACGAGGGCGACCACATCTACTCCGGCTACATGAACTGGAAGCACCGCGAGTACAGCCTGAACCCCGAGCATCCCCCGCTCGTGAAACTCGTCGCCGCTCTGCCCCTCCTTCCTCTCCATCTCAAGGTCGCCCCACGCGACAACCGCTACTTCAAGAGCGAGGCCTACTACGGCGGACGCGAACTCCTCTTCCGCAACGACCCCAGATACGGTGGCCAGTACTCCGCCGAGACCCTCATCTTCCGCGTTCACCTTGCCGTCATGATCTTCTCCTTGCTCGTGGCGCTGCTTCTCTTCGTCGCCGGCAGAGAGATGTTCTCGCCGCTCGCGGGGCTCATCGCCACGGCACTCTGGGTCTTCGACCCCACCGTCCTCACCAACGCCCCCTTCGTCACCACCGACACTGCAGCGGCACTGGGCTTCTTCCTCAGCGCCTTCACCTTCTACCGCTTCGTCAAGCAGATGACCTGGCAGCGAGCCATCCCCTGCGGAGTCGCCGTGGGCATCGCGCTCGCCAGCAAACACAACGCCGTCCTGCTGCTGCCGTTACTGATCCTGCTCGCTGTCGGCGAAATCGGAGGACGCTGGTTCGCGGCACGGCTCTTCCCCCGTCGCGCCGCCATACGCCTTGCCGCAGGCATGGCCGCCATCGCAGCCCTTGCCATCACCATACTGTGGAGCGTCTACAGCTTCCGTTTCGCCATGCATCCTACAGGCGTCGACATGCCTCCGCTCGCCGGACAGATGACGACCCTCTCCCCGGCCATGTCTGCCGCTATCCAGCTCTGCGCCCACTACCATCTGCTGCCCGAAAGCTACCTCTACGGCCTGGTCGATGTCGTCCGCGTCGGCGCGTACATGCCGACCTATATCTTCGGCAAGCTCTACGCGCACGGCCAGTGGTTCTACTTCCCCGTGCTGCTCTCCCTGAAGTGGAGCATCGGAGTTCTTGGACTGCTCATCCTGTCCCTCTATGCCTGCGCCACGGGCAGGATCCACCGCGCCCGCGAGATCTTCTTCCTCGCCTTCCCTTTCTTCTTTTACCTGGCCGTGGCCATGGGGTCGCCGCTCAACATCGGCATCCGCCACGTGCTTCCTCTCTTCCCGTTTGCCTTCGCGCTGGCCGGCGCGGGAGCCGCCTTCCTCATCGCCGAGAAACGCGTCTGGGCCTACCCCGTCGCGGCTCTCCTGCTCTGGCACGCAGCCGACTCGCTGCGGATGTTCCCGAACTATATGCCCTACGCGAACGTCCTCTGGGGCGGTCCGTCGCACACTCACGACCTCTTCTCCGACTCCACCACCGAGTGGGGACAGGACCTGAAGTTCGTCCGCGCGTGGACCGACCAGCACCACGTCCAGGAGTGCTGGATCGCCCACTTCCCCGCCCCCTTCATCCTGCCCTCGGACTACGGCGTCCCCTGCAGGCTGCTCCCCACCCTCGACACCATGTACGAGCAGGACATCTCCCTTCCACCCGTGCTGCACGGCCCTCTGCTCCTCAGCATGTCCGACCTCAACGGCTTCGAGTTCGGCACCAAGGTTCGCAATCCCTACCAGACGCTCTTCGAACGCAAGCCCGACGAGATCATCGCCGACGGCATCGCCGTCTACGAGGGCGACTTCTCCCTGCCCGACGCAGCCGCTCTCCAGTACATCCAGCAGAGCAAGCGTCTCGCAAAGCAGGATCCTGCCGCAGCGCTGACCGCAGCCCATCAAGCCGTAGCCCTCGTGCCAAGAGGCTTCGACGAGAACATCGCCCTCGGCGACCTTCTCCTCGCCCGGGGCGACAAACCGGCAGCACAGGCCGCCTATGCCATCGCCCAGTCCCGTATCCCCGACATGGAGCCCACCTCGCAGGAACACTGGAAGCCGATCCTCGAGAAGAAGTCGGCCGCCTCCCAGCCATAAAAAAAGGAAAGGTGTTGCCTGTTCTTATCCGTCCGTCATCCTCCTTATCCAGATATGCGCATCTTCGCTAAGGCTGTGGAACCTTGGCCGCCGCAGGCAGCAAACCCCGGTCCACCAGCACCGGAGGCCGCCGGTGGTGCGTCTTCAGTTCATAGTCGTAGGCCCAGCCGATCATGTCGCCGTCGTGCCACGGCCTCGTGCTGATCTCGATCCCGAACGGCAGCCCATCATCGTAAAACCCGGCTGGAAAGCTGATCGCCGGAAGCCCAAGCATGTTGATCCACCCGGTCGCGGAGTGCGGCCCTTCGCTCAGACGGCCATCCTGCGCCATCGTCTCGTCCACCGGGGGCATCTGGATCGCGGGATACAGAAACCCGTCCAGCTTCAGCCGATCCATCTCCGCGAGGTACATCGCCATCACCTCGCGCCGCGGTTTCAGCAACGCCGCCTCCGCACCCGGATCGCTCTCGAGCCGAGCCTGCTTCACCCCCGCCACCACCGACATCCCCGCATGCTCTCCCCCAACGATCACATCCGGCAGAGGCTTGCCGACCGCCTTCTCGTATCCAGCCGCCGACCGGTAGTCCGCAGGCCCATACTCCGCCAGAAACATATCCGTTCCCTCCCGCAGATACGGCAGCGTACAGATCCGCGAGGCCGCATCCGCGAAGCTGTTCGGCAGGATCGAGGCGTCCATCAGCACAGTCGCTCCCGCCGCCCGAATCTCCTCAATAGCCTTCATGAAGGCTGCACGCGTCTCGGGATGCAGTGCCATCTGCGAGTCAGCCTTTGCCTTCGCCGCCTGCTCGGGCGTAGCGCTCGGACAGATCCCCTGAAAGACCGGGCTATCCCCATCCAGGATGAAGGCCGGCACCGCGAATCGCCCGCCCTTCAGCGCTCCCGCCTTCAGGTACTGCGTATACGGCCCCTTCTGAGCCTTGGCCTGCGATCCGATCGTCGCCGCATCCATCCGGTCCTCGCCAGCCATCACGGTCAGCCCAATCGCCGCATCGGCCACATCGCGTGCAATGGGCCCCGTGTTGTCGAGCTGCCAGTCCATCGGCGCGATCCCCGCCGTGCTCACCAGGCCGCGCGTCGGAAAGATCCCCACCAGGTTGCTGGTCGCCACCGGCATCCGGATCGAATTCCCCGTATCCGTCCCGTTACCCAGCACAGCCATGTTTGAGGTCACCGCCGTCACTGTCCCGCCCGACGAACCGCCTGGCGAAAAGCGCACATCGTAGGCGTTTCCCGTACGCCCGAATGCCGTCGAACGGTTGGTGTCGCTCGCCGCGAAGTCCGGCATATTCGTCACGCCAATCAGCACCGCGCCCGCCTCACGCAGCTTCGCGACGATCGTCGCATCCTTCGGCGCCACCAGCTCATGCCCGGGCAGCATATAACCGCGCCAGCCGTCGGTCGTAACCAGGCCCTTCACGCTGGTATTCGCCTTGGTCACCATCGGAACGCCCCACAACGGTCCCGGCACGAACCCAGTTTGCCTCGCCTCCGCATCCTCGTGCGCCGCGACCGCCAGCGCCGCCTCCGCCGTCACCGTCTGGACCGGCCTGTAAATGCCGTTGTACCGCGCGATGCGGTCGAGATGCCACTCCACCACCTGCGTCACCGTGTAGCGGTGCTGCTGATAGAGCGCATGCAGCCCCTCGACCGTGACATCCATCAGGTCGTGGTCCATCGCCGCAAAATCCGTCTTCCGCCCAGAGGCAGAAGGTCCTTGCGCCGAAAGCGGCACCGCAAGCAGGAAGAGAACGAGGAAGATTCGCATGGTGCGACGATACTAACCGACTCGCCGCCACGCGTTGCAGTTCTCCCCTACAGCACCTTCACGGAGATCGTCACCGAGGCCGCCGTACCGCCGTTGGCGGCCGTCACGATCACGTTGTAGGTGCCGGCCGATGTGGAAGTTCCTGTAAGCGACGTACCGGATGTGCCGCCGCCGGCGCAGCCCGCCAGCCCGCCCAGAACCACAGCCAGCAGAAGCGTCAGCAGGCGAATCCCCCGTCTGCGCTTCGGCGAGATCCAGCCCATCAGGAACAGCGTTGCCAGACTGGCACCCGCCGGAGTCCAGGGAAAGCGATGCGCCGGGTGGTTCATCGCGGCGGAAGCCGTCGTCGAAACCGTCAGCACCACAGGAACCGAAGCCGCGCCCGCCGTGATCGTCTGGCTCGGAGGGGCCAGGCTGCACCCGGGAAGGTCCACCGCCGTACCGGTCCCCGTATAAGCCACCGAGCACGTCACATATACCAGTCCCGTATAGCTGGTGGATCCAAGCTGCAGCGTCGTCGTTGCCGACGCGCCGGCAGCCGAAATCGTTAACCCGGTGCTGGCGGCTGTGGAGGTAAGCGAGATGCCCGTCCCGGTCCCCGACAAAGCCACCTGCTGCGGTGAGCCAGTCGCGTTATCGACCACCGTGATGAAACCGATGCGGGTTCCCGTGGTCGTGGGCGAGAAGGTCACCGAGATGCGGCAGTTCCCGTTCGGCGCCAGGCTGGTGCCGCAGGTATTCGTCTGCGCAAAGTCGCCCGTCGCCGTAATCGAGGTGATGGCCAGCGTCACGAAGCCCGTATTGGTCATCGTCAGGAACTGCACCGCACTTGTAGATCCGGTGGTCACGCTCCCGAAGCTCAGCGCCAGCGGCGAGAAGGCCACCGACAGGGCGGGAGCAGTTCCCGTTCCCGTCAACGCAATCGTCTGCGGCGAACCGGCTGCATTGTCGGTCACCGTAATCGAACCCGTTCGCGTGCCTGTGGTCGTCGGCGTAAAGGTCACCGAGATCGTGCAGCTCGCATTCGGAACGACGATGCCCGTGCTGCAACTGTTCGTCTGGGCAAAGTCGCCCGAAGCCACAATCGAGCTGATCGTCAGGTTCGTATTGCCCGTATTGGTCAGTGACACCGAGCGCTGCACACTGGTCGTTCCCGTCTGCTGCGAACCGAAGTTCAGCGTCGTCAGCGAGAACGTCGCGACGGCAGCAGGCACCACGCCCGTACCCGTCAGCACCGCCATGTGCGGAGAGCCGGTCGCGTTATCGAGGACGGTAATCGCTCCCGTCCGCGTGCCGCTCGCGGTCGGCGTAAATGTCACCGCGATCGTGCAGCTCGCGCTGGCCGCCACGCTCGTGCCGCAGTTGTTGGTCTGGGCATAGTCGCCCGAGGCCGCAATCGAGGTCAGCGTCAACGCCGCGTTGCCCGTATTGCTCAGCGTAATCGTCTGCGCCGCGCTGGTCGTTCCCGTGTTCTGCGTGGCGAAGGTCAGCGAAGCCGGCGCAAGCACCACCACCGGAGCAGGCGTAATCGCCGTTCCCGTCAGGCTGACGCTCTGCGGAGAACCCGCCGCGTTGTCCCCGATCACCAGCAGTCCGGTCCGTGTGCCGCTCGTCGTCGGCGTAAACGTCACCGCGATCGTGCAACTCGTGCTGACCGCCAGCGTGGTGCCGCAGGTGTTGGTCTGGGCATAGTCGCCCGTCGTCCCAATCGAGCTGATCGTCAGCGCCGCATTCCCGGTATTGGTCAGCGTGACCGTCTTGGCCGCGCTCGTCGTTCCGGTGTTCTGCGTCGTGTAGGTCAGCGAACTCGGCGACACCGTCACAGTCGTCACCGGCGTAACGCCCGTTCCGGTCAGGCTCACGACACGCGGCGAGCCAGCCGCATTGTCGGTCACCGTCAGGGTGCCGGTGAGGGTCCCGTTCACGGTCGGGCTGAAGGTCACCGAGATCGCGCAGCTCCCACCCGCCGCAATGCTCGTGCTGCACGTATTGGTCTGGGCGTACGCACCCGTAATCGACACCGAGCTCACGGTCAGGGGAGCGGTGCCCACGTTCGTCAGGGTAACGATCTGGGCCATACTCGTCGTTCCCAGCGACTGCGCGGCAAAGGTCAGTGCAGACGGCGCAATCGATCCCGCCGGAGCCGTTCCCGTACCCGTCAGCGCAACTGTATGCGGAGAGCCCGACGCACTGTCGACGATCGTCACCGCGCCCGTCCGTGCGCCCGTCACCGTCGGGGTAAAGGTCACCGAGATCGTGCAGCTTCCACCCGCCGCAAGACTGGATCCGCAGGCATTCGTCTGGGCGAAATCACCCGTCGCCCCGATCGAGCTGATACCCAGCGCGACGTTACCGGAGTTCGTCAGCACAACGCTCTGCGACGCGCTCGTCGTTCCCGTAAGCTGCCCGCTGAAGTTCAGCGAAGAGGGCGAAAGCGTCACGGCAGCAGCCGCCACCGTTCCCGTAAGGGACACCGTCTGGGGCGTGGGCGAGGCGCTGGACGTAACCGTCACGGAACCCGTCCGGGTGCCGCTTCCAACGGTCGGCGTAAAGGTCACCGAGATCGTGCAGTTGGAGTTCCCGGCCAGCGTTGCGCCGCAGTTGTTCGTCTGGGCAAAGTCGCCCGTCGCGACGATCGAGTTAATCGTCACCGAGGAGCTTCCCGCCGTCGTCAGCTTGATGGTCTGCGCGGCGCTGGTCGTCCCCTGGGCCTGTGAACCGAACGTCAGGCTGCTGGGCGAAACCGTAATCAGCGACGCACCGTTACCGGTCAGGCTGATCGTCTGCGTCGTACCGGTCGACGAGTTATCCGTGATCGTCACCGCGCCGGTCCTGGCGCCCGGGGTCGTCGGCGAAAAGGTGATGCTGATCGTGCAGCTCCCACCCGCGCTCAGGCTTGAGCCGCAGGTGTTGGTCTGGGCGAAGTCGCCCGTCGCCACGATCGAGCTGATAAAGAGAACGCCGGCTGAGGCTGAGTTCGTCAGTGTCACGACTGTCGGCGCGCTGGTCGCCCCCACCGCCGTATCCGGGAACGAAGCGCTGGTCGCCGACAGGGCCACCGTCGGCGCGGTGCCGGTACCGGTCAGCGACAGCGTCTGCGGGATACTCGAAATACTGGAGATCAGGCTCGCATTCCCGATGCGCGTACCGGTACCCGAAGGCCGGAAGGTGATCTGCAGGCCGCAGCTCGCGCCCGCAGCCAGCCCGTTCGGAACCGAAACCGGGCAGTTGTCCTCCTCGGTGAAATCCCCGTTCATCCCCAGCGAGTAGAGCGTCACCGCCGTCGTGCCGCTGTTGATGATCTGCGCGTTCATCGCTCCGCTCGCGAGTCCAACCTGTACTGGAGTGGCAAAGGTAATGGTCGCCGGACTGAACGCCACCGGCAGGGTCTGGACCACCGTAAACGAGCTCGGCGCCGCGGTGCTCTCCGCATAGTTGATGTCGCCGGTGTAGACAGCCGTGATCGTATGCGTTCCCAGCGAGAACGTCTGGTTCGTCAGCGAAGCCCCACCATTGACCAGCGGGGCCGATCCCAGTGCCTTGCTGCCCTCGAAGAAGTTCACGTTGCCCGTGGCCGTCGACGGAGCCGTGGCCGTCACCAGCGTGATGCTCGTGCCAAGCTGCACCTGGCCGGTGGGCGACTGGAAGGACGTGCCCGTCGCGATTGGCGCGGTCCCGAGCGCGAACTTCGCGGCAAAACCCACAAGGCCGCCTGTCGCAGAGCAATCGGGAGAGAACTTCGTCTGCTGCGCAGCCGTCGCGCTCACCGGCAGATCGGTGGAGCAGGTCTGCCCGCCGATATAAACGTTGTTGTTGCCATCGATCGCCAGTGCAGAAGCAGCCGTATACGAGCTGCCGCTGAAGTAGCTGCTGTAGTTCGCCGCGGCCCCGCTCGCGCTCAACCGAACCAGATATGCAGCCGTCGCCGGATAGTACCCGGAAACAGTCGGGAACGTCAGTTGCAGAGCATCGGGCGACACAGGGAACGCGCTGTTCGTCGTCGATCCCGTGGCTACGATCAAGCCCGTCGAATCCAGCCCCAGGGCGTTCACAGGACCGGAGAGGAAGGTGCCAAAGTTAAGTCCGTTGCCGGCCGCCTTCAGGCTCGCGACGAAGCCCGATCCACTCGCCCACGTCGTCTGATACGCGCCGCTGGTCGCCGGAAATCCACCCGTCAGATCCGTACCGCCCACATACGCGTTGCCGCTGGCGTCAACCGCAATCGAGGTCGGCATCGTGCCATTCGAGCCCAGGAACGTGCTGTAGACGAGCGCCGTCCCGGTCGGATTCAGCTTGGTCACCACACCGCTCAGGCCCGTGCCCGTGCTGCTGTTGGTCGTCTGGAACGCGCCACTGGTCACCGGGTAGTTGGTGGAGTTCACCGGCAGCGCCGTGGTCCCCGTCACATAGGCGTTCCCGGCGCTATCGATCTTCACCGCCGTCAGCGTGGCCGTCCCGCTGCCGCCAAGATAGGTCGCATAGTTCAGCGCCGACCCGGTCGGGTTCACGCTGGCCACAAAACCGGTGCTCGTCGCCGTGCTCGTTCCCAGGTTCGGATTCGGGCTGCTCGTCTGGTACGCGCCCGTCGTCACCGGAAAGTTGTTCGAGTCCGTCGTGCCCGCAACGATCGCGTCGCCGGCAGCATCGATCGCGATCCCGTTGACCGTATCCCCCACCTGCCCGCCGCCACTCCCACCCAGGTACGTCGAGTAGAGATAACCGTTGCCCGGAATATTCAGCCGAAACACAAAGCCGGTGGTATTGCCCGTCGTGCCCTCGGGATTGGTCTTCTGGATGGCCGAGGGGCTCACCGGAAAGTCCGTCGCCGTCGTCGAGCCCACAATATAGACGCTGCCGTTCGCATCCACCACGTTCGCGTAGCCACGAGAGCTTCCCTGCCCGCTGACGCCGCCGATAAACGAGCTATAGGAGATGGCAGTCCCCTGCGGATTGAACTTCGTCGTAAACGCCAGCCCGGACGAAGCATGCGCAGCCGTCGGCTGGAAGACACCCGGCGTCGTCGGGAAGTCGCTCGAGTAGGTCGTGCCCGTCACATACAGGCTGCCGTTAACGTCCACCACCGCCGAGGAGATCAGTTCGTTCGTGCTTCCACCCAGATAGGTCGCATACACCAGCGCCGGATCGATCACCAGCGCGCGGCTATGGTCGTAACGTCCAATCGTGAACCCGGCGGTGTTGTTCGCCTCCAGCCGGAACGATCCTTCCACCAACTCGCGCTTGCCGTCCTTCTCCTGGTAGATCAGCGGCTTTTCGAAGACGACCGCGCCATGCGCCGCCTGGATGGTCAGATTTCCCTGCGCATCGAGTTGCAGCGACTTCGCTCCCTCGAAGTGCAGCCCCACGGCCCTGCTGTTCGCATGCGGAGCGACGACGAAGTCGTACTCCAGCCGTCCCTGGTTGCCGTAGTACACCAGGTCCACCCCCGGATAGACCCCCGCGTACCGCACCTTGCCGTAGGTCGGCAGATCCGTATGCCATTTGGCAGGATCGTTGCCGAGCAGATAGTTCACCCGCCCGCCCAGCTTCTCCTCCGCCGCAGCCTGCGCATGACGATTGCCGCGCGGCAGCTCCAGGCGAATCTGGTCGAAATGCCGCAGCGAATCGCTCTTCGCAGCATCCACCGGCCCCGCATCGAGCGACAACATCGCCCCCTCCGCCGTCAACGCCACACCGTACCGCGCGCCATGCGCCAGGTACTGCACCTCCGGGGACGAGACCTGTCCACGGTTGGGCTCGAAGCTCATCGGCGTCCGGGCATAGAGCATCTCGGCCTTCTGCTTCGCGCTCACCGGCGCTTTGGAAGACTGTCCCCAGACCAGCGTGGTCGTCAGCGCCAGCAGCGTCGTCGCAACCGCGCCCGTCAGGCTGATTGCGCCATGACTGGCGTTCCGGTTCAGGGTGAACCGCCTCCAGGCGGACTCAGGACGAGCGGCATAGGGCCGTGTTGCAAAAGGCATTGGAACCTCGAGGGGTAAGGTTGAGCCTAAAGGACTTGATTTCACCGGGTCAAGAATCTCCAGGCTCGTTCCGCCCTTCGATTCCATGCGGTGAAGAATCGCTTTTTGCGCCCTTACGCGGTGATCGTGTACGTTCGCCGGGGGAGAAGATACCTCCAGTCGGACAAGCCAGGGCTGATCGACAGCAGGCAAAAATGAAGTTCGCTTAGAAGCTCAGGATACATGCTCCAGGTAACAATGCGGGCAAATCCCTGCCGCCGTGGTACCGCCGGTACTGCGATGGGACTCATGGCAACCCCGGCAGTCCAAGCAGCGGGACCTTCACCGGCGAAGCCGCACCCACAAACTGCACCACCGCATCGTTGCCCGAACTGGTCACCCACACGCTCCCCGTCGCATCGATCGCCAGCCCATACGGCAGGCTCAAACCCGCCGCCACCCCATACCCGCTCGCCCCCGAGAGAGGCGCACCCGGAGCGTTTCCAGCCGCGCCCTGCAGGTTCGTCACCGTGTTGCCCTGGTAGTTCGCCACCCAGACACGCTGCGCTCCATCCACCGCAATCCCGCGCGGCCCCATCAGCCCTCCGCCCGTATACCCGGCCGAGATCAGGCTCCCCGCCCCACTGACGGCGCTGACGCTGTCTCCATAGTAGTTCGCCGCCCACACGTTCCCCTGCTGGTCCAGCGCAATCCCCGAAGCTCCCTGACAGCACGACACCTGTATCGCCCCCACGCCGCTCGCCGGAACCTCCGTCACCGTCGATCCCCCCTGGTTCGCAAACCACGCCGTGTGCTGCCCATCGACCGCGACCCCGGTCGGAAACACCAGATCCCCATAGCCATATCCTCCCGCAGGAGAAAGAGCCGCGCCCGTCGAAGCCAGCAGCGTAGCCGTCGAGCCGCCATAGTTCGCCACCCAGACATTTCCATTCGTGTCCGCCGCCACCGCCTCCGGAAAATCGATTCCACCCCCGGTAAAGCCGTTCGCCCCCGACAGCACGGCGCCCGTGCCATCCAGCTTCGTCACGCTGCCCAGCCCGCCGTTTACCGAGCCGCTGCTCTCCGCGTTCGTCACCCAGATATTCCCGCTGCCATCCACCGCCAGCCCGAAGCTCTCATACATGCCTCCGCCCGTGAATCCCGTGGACGGCGACAGCGCCGCACCCTGCGCCGTAAACTTCGAGACCGAACCCGCATGGTTCGCCACCCACACCGCCCCACTCTGGTCGATGGCAATCGAGCTCGGCGCAGCCAGCCCACCCCCGCCATACCGCACCGCCAGCGTCCAGTCCGACGGCGCAGCGCTCAGCACCGGCTGAAACGGCGACGAAGACGACACCAGCCCATACAGCGCCGCAACCTGGTTCCCCGGATACCGCGCAACATTCACCGCCGCCGCGAACGTATCCGCCGGAGCCGTCCCGCCCGCAGGAGTAGCTGCCTGAAACAGCCCCGAGCACACCGCCGAAGGCGTGGCCACGCAGCTCGCCAGCACATCCGCCAGCGTATTCATCTCGCTCGTGGGCAGCGTCGCCCCAGCCGGAAGCGACGCACCCCCCACCGTCCCATGCACGCTGTCGACCAGGTTCATCCCCGTCAGAAACGCGCTCGCCAGCCCCGCCGCATTGGTGCTGCTGCTGCCCACCTGCGTCGCGCCAGCCTGCACAAACGGTGCCAGCGCCCACGCCGCGGCCACCGTCGTCATCTCATTCACCACCGTCGCGGACGCCGTATTCAGCGAGCCGCACCTCCCCAGCAGCGTCACCAGCACCAACGAACTCCCCGAAACCGCCGGCGTCGTCGCCACCTGCCCGCCGCTCGCCACCAGGTACACCTGCCGCGAGGGGTCCGGGCAGCTGTAGGGCACTGTAAACGCTCCCGCATTGTCCGTAATCGACGCATTCGACGACACCACCGCGGAGGCCGACCCATACCCCGTCTGCCCCGCCGCGTAGAGCGACACGAACGCCCCCTGCAAAGCCCTCTTGCTGAACGCCACCGTCCCCGAGATCCCCGAGCCCGCCGCGATCTTCGTAAATGTAGCCGTCGCCACACCGCTCACACTGAACCCCGGAGACTGCGCCACAGCCCTCACGGTCGTCGTCGACGTCACCGTAAGCGCGGACGTATAGACTGCCGACCCTGCCGTAGGCATGCTGCCGTCCAGCGTGTAGTAGATCCTAGCCCCGCTCGTCGCATCGCTCAGCCGCACCACCACCGACGTCGCAAAACTCCCGCTCGTCGGCGCGATCGCCGGCATCGCCGTCACACCCGTCAGCGTAAACGTGGATGACGCAACCCCGCTCAGGCTGAACCCCGCAGCGATCGCCACAGCCTGCACCGTCGTCGTCGCGCGAATCGCAAACGGCCCCGTATACACCGGCGACGCAACCGTCGGTGTCGTCCCATCGACCGTGTAATAGATCGCAGCCCCACTCGTGGCATCGCCGATGCTGATCGTCTGCGAAGCCACAAAGGTCCCGCTCCCCGGCGAGATCACGGGTGTTGCCGCAGGAAGGTTGATCGTGAGACTCGCCGAGGCCACAGCCGACAAACGATACCCCGAAGCGACCGCCACAGCCTGCACCGTCGTCGTCTTCCCCACCGCAAACGGCCCCGTATACACCGGCGACGCAACCGTCGGCGTGGTCCCATCGACCGTGTAGTAGATCGTCGCCCCGCCGGCCGCATCGCTCAAACTCACCGTCTGCGCGGAAGAGAACGTCCCGCCTCCAGGCGAGATCACCGGAGTAGGCGTAACCGTCGTGATCGTAAAGCTCGCCGAACCCACGCCACTCAAGCGGTAGCCCGAAGCGATCGCCACCGCCTGAACCGTCGTCGTCCTGGCGACGCTGAACGGCCCCGTGTACACCGCTGATGAAGTCGTCGGCACCGATCCATCCAACGTGTAGAAGATCGCCGCGCCAGCCGTCGCATCGCTCACACTCACCGTCTGCGCCGACGCAAACGTCCCGCCTCCAGGCGAAACCACCGGCGTGCTCGTCACCGGCGTAATCGTAAAGCCAGCCGAAGCCACGCCACTCAGGTTGTACCCGGCAGCAACGGCCACAGCCTTGACCGTCGTACTCTTCCCCACCGAAAACGCCCCCGCATACACCGGCGACGCCACAGTGGGAGTCGACCCATCCAACGTGTAATAAATCGTCGCCCCGCTCGTGGCATCGCTCAGAGTCACCGTCTGCGCCGACGCAAACGTCCCGCCCCCAGGCGCAATCACCGGCGTAGCCGTCAACGGCAGAGGCAGCGTAATCGTGTATGAGGCCGCGGCAACCGGGCTCATCCCGTATCCCGCTGCAATCGCCACCGCGCTCACCGTAGCCGACCCCGCCAACGGAAAAGGCCCGGTATACGCCGTCGAAGTAGCGCCAGGAGTGCTGCCGTCCACCGTGTAATAGATCGCCGCCCCCGGCGTCGCATCCGTCAGCGAAATCGTCTGGACCGCCGTATACGCGCCACCCGCCGGCGAGATCACCGGAGCGGCCGCCTGCGGAACCGCAATCGTAAAGTTGGCCGAGACCACCGCGCTCGCCTCAGACGGCGGTGCTACCGCCATCGCCTTCAGCACCGTGCTCCGGCTCACCGCAATCGGCCCCGAGTACCGCGCCGATGCGCTCGTCGGTGTCGTTCCATCGACGGTATAGAAGATGCTCGCTCCCGCCGTAGCATCCGTCATCGTCACCGTCTGCGCCGACACAAAGCCTCCTCCGGCCGGCGCGATCACCGGAGCCGCCGTCACCAGCAGCTCCCCCGACGGCATCCCGCACCCGCTCAACCCGATCAGAACGATCAGCGTGCAGAGCAGGGAGAGGGGCCTGGAGTATCTGGTTTGCATAAGAGAAAACGAATCGTACGACCCATCGAGCGGAAGGAGAACGGCCCCCTGGTCTTCACGGAAGCCGTTCCCGATCGCGTTCAAACAATCAATCAAGATCAGTGCGAAAAGGTCACCTTTCTCACCCGGTTATGGCCCGTGTCGAAGATCTCGAAGTTACTGCTCGTATCCATCAGGAATCCACCCGGGCTGCTGAGGCCCCCGGCGGTAGCCAGTCCCCCATCATTCACCGGGTCGGTAGCACCGCTGCCCGCAAGGTCGATAAGCACTCCGCCGTAGAGCTTGAGGAGCTTCCCTGCACCCTGGTCGAGGAAGTAGACGTTGCCGTTATAACCGGGATCGAGCATCACCGCGACCGGAGACGTAAGCGCCACGCTCGTCGCCACCGCCCCATCGGCGAGAGCCGAAGTGCCACCACCCGCGAGCGTCGTGAACGAGAAGTTCGCAGCACCAATGCCGCACAGGGACACCTGTTTCGTACCGGCATCGGCAATATAGATGGAGACCTGGCCATCCGAAGTGCTGAAACCCAACCCGATGCCGGTCGGATTGGACAACTGACCGACCCACCCGCCCGTCCCGCACAGCACATGGAAACCTCCGCTGATGGAGGGTGCGTTGGAATTGGTCGAAATAATGCGCTGTGCCCCGGAGTCGGCAATGTAAAGCCGGTTGTAGTAATCCACGGCGATTCCTCTCGGCGTGCTCAGCGTCAGGTAGTGGGCTGAACCCGCAACGGCACCGGCGTAGGTACTGATCGTCCCATTCGACGCGATCGCCCGGATCGCGTTGTTACCCGTATCGGAGACATAGACCGTGCCCAGCCCATCGATCGCAAGCGACGTGGGACCGTTGAGTTTGGCCGATGTCGCCGCGCCTCCGTCACCGCTGAACCCCGCGGTCCCGGTCCCGGCAAAGTTGCTGATCACACCGGCCGTGTTCACCTTGCGGATACGGTTATTCGCGGTGTCCGCGATGTAGAGATTTCCCGCGCTGTCATAGACCCCGCCCTGTGGCCCGTTGATGGTGGCGGAGGTGGCTGCCGACCCATCGCCACTGTACGAACCCGTGCCCGTACCGGCAAGGGTGCTGATCGTCCCCTTCGACAAATTGATGGTGTAGGCCGCCGATCCAACCGCGCTGTTCGCATAGCCCGAAAGCACCGCAATCGCCTTGATCGTCTCCGACGCATATACCGTGATGCCGCCGATATAGCGGGTGGAAGAGGTGGTCGGCATGCTCCCGTCCAGCGTGTAGTAGAGGGTAGCGCCCGAGTTTGCCGCCTGAATCGTGACCGTCTGCAACGTGGTGTACGTTCCCGCTGCCGGCGAGAAGATAGGTGTCCCCGCCGCTGGCGCGATCGTATACGCCGCCGTGGCCACACCACTATTGCTGTACCCGCTTGCCACCGTCACCGCTCTCACCGTCTCGGTCGCGCTGACCGAAATCGCGCCCGTGAACAGAGCGGATGCCGAAGTGGGTGGCGTGCCATCCAGGGTGTAGTAGATAGAAGCGCCCGGCGTCGTCGTCGAGAGCGTCACCGATTGCGTGGTGGAGTAGGTTCCCGGTGCCGGACTGAACGTCGGCGCCGCAGCCGTCAGATTCAACACGTAGGCAGCACTCCCCACCGGGCTGACGGAGTAGCCCGTGGCAATCGCGACCGCCTTCAACGTCTGGGACGCAGAGACCGTAATCGGACCGTAGTACGGTAACGATGAGGTGGTCGGTGTCGACCCGTCCGTCGTGTAATACAAAGAGGCTCCGCTCGTCGCGCTCCTGATCGCAACCGTCTGCACCGAGGTATAGGTGCCGGCCGCAGGTGAGAACGTAGGCGTGGCAGCCGCAGGCAGATTGATCGTATAGGTCGCACTCGTCACCGCGCTCGGCTTATAGCCGCTGCCGCCCGCAATCGCCTGGATGGTCGTCGTGCTCGATACCGTGATCGGGCCGTAGTAAAGGTTGTCCCCCACCGAAGGCGCTGAGCCATCCAGCGTGTAATAGATCAACGCACTGCTGCTCGCAGAGCTCAGGGACACCGTCTGAACCGACGTATACGTCCCGGCAGGCAGCGACAGCACCGGCGCAATCGCGGTGCCGTTCACCACCACGCCATCGAACGAGACATCGCTGTCCTGGTAGCCGGTCTTCACCGCGAAAGCCTGCAGCCCGGTGGACGTCGAAAGCGTGAACGGCCCCGTGTACTGCGTCGAGGCGCGCGTCGGCGTCGTGCCGTCGGTTGTGTAGTAGATCGTGGCGCCTGGCGTTGACGGTTCCCCATCCGTGGTCGTCGTGCTGATCGAAACCGTCTGCGGCCCCGTGTTGCTGCTCGAGCTGACGTTGAAGTTCGGAGGCGCCACCTTGAAGGTGAGGTGGAACGCCTGCGTAGTCACCGGGCTGGCCGTGTACCCCGGAGCCACCGCAATCGCTTGGATCGTCGCCGAGGAAGACAGACTGATGCCCCCGTTGTACTGCATCGAGGTCGTCGTCGGCGGCGAGCCGTCGAGCGTGTAGTAGATCGTGGACTGCGTCGTCGGTGAACTCATCAGAATCGTAATCGGCCCGGCAACCACGTAGTTCCCGGAACTATCCGAGCTCAAAGGCTGCGTCTGATTGTTGATGAACGGTGCAGCCGTCACGGTCGAAGGCGTACCGCCGGGAGCGACCTTGCGCAGTCTGCTGTTGGCGCGATCCACGATGTACAGATTGTCCGAACTATCGAACGCCAGCCCTACGTAACTGCCCAGGCTCAGCTCCGCGGCGATAGCCGGCCCGCCGTCCCCGCTATATCCCTCGATTCCATTGCCGGCGACCGTCCGGATAATTCCCGTCGTCATGTCGATCTTCCGGATCGCCTCGTTGAGCGTGTCCGAGAGATACACATTGCCCGCACTGTCCAGCGCAATGGCATCCGGCTCCGAGAGACCGGCCGCCGTCGCCGGTCCGCCGTCGCCAGTGTACCCTCCCTGCTGGACAACGCTGATCTGCCCCGTCCCGGCGATGGTGCTGATGTTGCCCGTCTTCGCGTCCACCCTGCGAATGCGCCCGTGATACGTGTCCGCGATATACAGGTTGCCGCTCGCATCCACCGCCACGCCCGTCGGGTTGCTCAGCCACGCGCTGGTCGCCGGACCGCCATCCCCTACCTGCGTCGGATCCGACGACGACGCCGTCGGCGACCCCGCAACGATAGTCAGGTTCGAGCCATCCCACTTGCGCACGACGCCGCTGCTTCCGTCCGTGATGTACAGGTTGTTCTGCGCGTCCACCCCGATACCGGTCGGCCTGAAGCTCGACACCAGGCCAGACTGATTGAAGCCGGCGACTTCAACCAGTTGCGAGCTGCCCACAGGCAGTTCCCACACCACGGACTGGGCCGTATCCACGATATAAAGATCGCCGTTGCCATTCACAGCCAGCGCACCCGCGGCGATGAAGCTGAGTCCCGCCGTGCCGCTCACCCGGGTGTTCTGGTCCACCAGCGTCGTCACCGCTCCGGTAATGGCATCCACCTTGCGGACGTCGGCTCCGGCACCACCCGTCGAGTCGTCCGAGATATACATATTCCCGTCCGCGTCGAACGCGACTCCATTCGCAACCAACTGCGCGGCAGTCGTGGGAAGTCCCGAGGTCAGAATCGTTCCCCCCGCAGCGGTCGTAATAATACCGGGCGTCTCCGGCACATTGATCTTGTAGTTCGCCTCGTAAACGAAATCCGTCCCGTATCCGTTCTTCACCGCGATCGCCGAGAGCCGCTGCGTGTGGTCGACCGTGATCGGTCCCCCGTTGTAGACAAAGGAGGAGGTCGTCGGCTGCGTGCCATCGGTGGTGTAGTAGATCGTGGGATTCCCCGTCAGAGCCGTAATGGTCACGTTCTGCGTCGTCGTGTACGTCCCCCCCGAGGGACTGAAGAGCAGCGCCGAAACCTGCGCTCCGGAAATAACGTACTCTGCGCTGGCCGGCGCGCTCGTCGCATAGTTGTTGCCCGTTGCAATGGCGTTGATCACCGTGTCCGCATTGTTGACCGTGATCCCCCCGGTATACAGCGTGGACGCTACGCTCGGGGCAGATCCATCCGTCGTGTAGAAGATGTTCGCTCCCGTCGACGTCGTGCTCAGGGTCACCGTCTGCGCGCTGTCATAAGTGCCTCCAGCCGGCGAGAAGGTCGGTGCCGCCGCGATGCTGAACCTCCCGAACACAATCTTGCGAACGCGGTTGTTCCCGTTGTCCGCGAGATAGAGAGCGCCGTTGGCATCGAACGCCATGCCGTAAAGGTTGTTGACCTCCGCCTGCAGCGAATCGCCGCCATCGCCGCTGAATCCACTGGTGCCGTTTCCGGCTACCGTGGAGATGCTGTGCGAGGTGGCATCGATCTTCCGCACCCTGGTCCCGCCGTCCGAGAGGTACACATTGCTGTTCGCGTCGACCGCGATGGAAACAGGACTCGTCAGCCGTGCCGACAGCGCGGCGCCGCCGTCGCCCGTGGTGCCCTGCACACCGGTCCCCGCAATCGTCGACATGATCCGTCCCACCGTCATCATGCGGATCGTGTTGTGCCCCGTATCCGCGATGTAAAGATTGCCCGCGCCATCGACCGCCAGGCCGTCCGGACCGTTGAAGTTAGCGCTCGCGGCCGGTCCATCGTTCGGGAAACCACCATTCACCGCACCGGCAACGGTGTAGATGATCCCTCCGGTCACCTGGCGAATCCGCGAGGCGTAGTGATCCGAGATGAAGAGGTTGTTGCTCGCATCCACCGCGACATAGAACGCTCCGCACAGCGAAGCGGAGGTCGCCTGCCCGCCATCGCCCGTCGTCGTGCTGCACTCCACGCCGCTTCCCGCCACCGTGTTGATCTTGCCATCGACCTTCGTAATCTCGCGAATCCGCTCGTTGCCCTCATCGGCGATGAAGATATTTCCGCTTCCATCCACAGCCACCGAATACGGATTGTTCAGCCGCGCGCTCGTAGCCAGGCCGCCGTCGCCGCTGCTCCCTTGCGTACCCGTACCCGCGATCGTCGTGATGATGCCCGCCGGCGTAATCTTGCGAACGACGTTCCCCGCACTGTCGGCCGTATAAACGTTCCCCGCCGCATCCACCGCGACGCCAACCGGAGCCAGCGAAGCGATGGTCGCCTGTCCGCCGTCGCCCGTCTCGGCCTGCACGCCGATCCCCGCAATCGTCGTAATCAGCCCTCCCGTAAAGTGCGTCGGAGCCGTAATCGTGTACGCCGCCGAAACCACCGCACTGCTCAAGGATCCGGGAGCCGCCGCAAACGCGCGCAACGTCGACGTCGCCGCAATCGCCACCGATCCCCCATACACCATGGAGTTCAGCGTCGGCGTCGTCCCATCCGTCGTGTAGTAGATCGTCGAGCCCACCGTGGCGTCGGTGATCGTCACACTCTGCATCCCCTCATACGTCCCCGCCGCCAGCGAGATCACCGGGGTCGCCACAACCGGCAGCGGATTCACCCCCCAGCTTCCCGGAGCCGACGTCAGCACCGGTCCAAACGGACTGTTCGGCGAGATCAGGCTGTACAGCCCCGCGACATTCAGGCTCGGGTTCCGTGCAATCTGCAGCATCGCCGCAATCGTATTGCCCTGCCCCCCCACACCCGTCAACGAGAGCAGCGTGCCGCAGATGCTTCCATCTCCCGCCGTCCCACCCGTCGAGTTCACGCAACTCGCGATAATGTCCGCAAGCGTATTGATCTCCGAAACCGGAACAGCCGTCCCCGCAGACGCTCCCGAACCCGGTGCCTGTCCCGTCGCCAGGTTCACCAGCACATTCACCTCGGCGAACGCGTTCGTAATCCCCGCAAGGTCCGTTCCATAGCTCACCTGGCTGAACGACGTCATATAAGGAGCCAGTTCAAACACCGCCGCCACCGTCGACACCTCGTTGATCGTGATGTACGTGCTCGCGCTCAGGCTTCCGCACGCGCCCAGCGCAGCCATCTCGGCCAGGTTCGGGTTGTTCGCCCCCATCCCCGGATCGCCGCCGATCGACACGATGTACACCAGCGCACTCGCCGAAGGGCAGGTATACCTCCCCGTCACATTGAAGTTGCCCTGGCTGTCCGTCGACACCGGAGGGCTCAACAAAGCCGTCGAGCCACCCGAGCCCACCGCATAGATCTGGATCGACGCATTCTTTACCGGCTGCTGCCCGCCATGCACCAGTCCGTGAAAGGCGGCGCCCGCCACGGGAGCCAAAGCCGCCACAGGAACCGGCGTCTTCGAGCACGAGCTAAGCCCCAGCCCCAAAAGGCCAACGGTGAAAACGGCGAATGCGGACGAGATGCGGCGGCGCAGCGTGGATGCGGGGGGCATAGAACTATCTCCGTATTGTTAGTGCTTCACTCTGGAAATCAGGGCGTCGCCATCGAGTGCATCGATAACGGCGCGCAGCGGCTCGTAGCCCGCGGGCGATGCACCCAGCCCACGGTCGGCCTCGTGCGTGATCAGAACGCCAACCACGGAAGGATTCTTGAAATAGCTGTCGGCCGGCTTACGAATCAACTGCACCGGTCCCACCCACCGCACCGGATCGGAAACCTCCGTGCAGCCTGCACAAATCTTCGAAGCGGCAAACGAGTTCGTCACGCCGTCGTCATACTGGAACGTGCGAAACGTGGTCTGCGCTCCGGATGCATCGCGATGCGCCAGCACCTGCCCGAACGTCACACGCTCGCCGCGATACAGGTGGCACAGCGTCGCATCGTGATAGCCGCCCGACGTCCACAGCCCCATCGACACATCGTTCCCCGCATGCCCATCCGTGTACCGCCCCCACAGATAATCCGTCCCCTCCATCCACTGGCTCACAAGCCGATAGCGCCCCACCGTCTGCGGAAGCACAACCGCCGTCTCCACCTTCGGCCCCATCACCTTCGCCGCACGCCCATCGCGCACAATCGCATACACATTGGAGACGCCAAGCGTCAGGCACACCAGCACGAACGCACCCGCAACCCACACCCGGTTCACCGCAACCACCGGGCTCGGCTCCAGCCAGTACGGCGACTCCATCTCCGTCAGCTCCGGATCCTCCGCGTCCGGGCGGAAGAGAAACAGTCCAAAGCACACCGAGAGAAACAAAAACAACATCCCACCGATCAGATAGTCGATCAGCGCGCCATGCGGCTGTATCCACGTCACCGTGCGGCCCACCTTGTAATACACCACCACCAGGCAAAGCCGCAGAAAGTTGAACAGGTATCCCATCGCCATTCCGCCGAACGCCGCCAGCAGCCGCATCGGCACCGAAAACCCCCGCCAGTAGCTGGCGATCAACCCGATATACCCCAGCGTCACCGCACCGCGAATCCCATTGCACCCCGGCGCGATAAACATCCCAAAGTCCGGCGTGAACATCATCCGCAACTGCTCGCCATCCGGATGCTCCCCAATCAGCAACGCAAACCGCCGCGCCGTCGCCGCCGAGGCATGCTGCAAAGGCACATCCAGCAGCGCGTTGAACGCGCTCGGAAACGGATTGACGAACAACACCAGCATCAGCGGAAACAGGCTCTTCCTCCACACCCGCGCCCCACCCGTCATCAGCACGGCGGCCGAAAGCGACAGAAACAGAATCGGCCCATTCGGCAGCAGATCCACCGAGATCTCGGGCTTCGGCAGAAACGTAATCCGATAGCTCTCCCGCGCCAGCACCATCGCCACCGCAACCAGCAGAGGCACCAACCCCCACCACGTCCCGTTGCGCTCCCATCCAAGCCCACGCCACACCCTCGCGATCAACACCACCGCAAGCACCGGAAAGAACATCCCCAGCGAACGCAGCGGGTCGCCCATCCAGATCAGCACCGCCTCATGGAAGACCGGGATCATCGCCAGCATCCACGCGCCCACGACCACCGCCATCAGCATCGGAAAGCCCCGAAGGCTGGTCGCGGTTCCGTCATGTTCGACATAGTCCCGGCCTACACCGTGGAAAGGTGTCGTGGTCGCTGCCATAGCTTCTCCCCCTCGCCGTCGCGCGCGCTACCGGCGCTTGCCGAACCGGGTCTGGACAAAGCTCTGGATCTTGCCACGCGAGCGTGCGATCAGCAGGCCGCCTGCACCCACCACGCCAAGCAGAGCCGTCGGGTTCTCGGGAGAGTTTGTGCATCCGCTCTGCGCCTGTGCCACCGCAGCCGAAAGAAGAACGAAACAAAACAGAACGGCAGACATCGAAACACGATTCATAGAATCCCCTTGCGGATAAGTTCGACAACGCATCGAACGAGCAGTGATCCTGCCGCGTGGCAGACGACACCGCCGCATCGCAGGCAAAAACCTGCAATCGGAACTCTCTGTTCATTCGATGAACCCGATCATGTCAGAAGCCCGATCATCCTGCCATCTCCCAAATGGGAGGTATCCTGCCGGATTGTCTTGTTTTCATCCCCGTGTCACAGACACCGCAACACAGCGCCGTAACCCTGGAACCGTCTATACTTCCCTCCATCACCCCCGCACTGCCCTGGAGGGTCCCATGTCTGAATCAGAGCACCCGAAAGCCCCGGAGACCGGCCGCGTCACCCGCCGCTCCTTCCTCTCGCAGCTCGGAGCCGCCGGGGTCGCCGCGACCGCCGCACCCCTCGCAGCCGCAGCAGCCAAAACCCCCGCAGCCCCCGCGCCCCTGGCCCCATCGGAGACCATCGAAGGCGCCATCCCCCTCGCCCTCCGCGTCAACGGCAAGCAGGTCGACCTCCGCATCGATCCACGCACGACCCTGCTCGACGCCCTCCGCGAGACCCTCCAGCTCACCGGCACCAAAAAGGGTTGCGACCATGGCCAATGCGGAGCCTGCACCGTCCACGTGGATGGACGCCGCATCAACTCCTGCCTCACGCTCGCCGTACTCCACGACGGACAGGACATCACCACCATCGAAGGCCTCGGCCAGCCCGGTGCCCTTCACCCCATGCAGGCCTCCTTCGTCGAGCACGACGGTTACCAGTGCGGCTACTGCACCTCCGGCCAGATCATGTCCGCCGTAGCCCTCCTCAAAGAGCCCTGCGGCCCCACCGACGCCGACGTCAAGGAGGCCATGGCCGGCAACATCTGCCGCTGCGGTGCCTACCCCAACATCGTCGCCGCCGTACAGGCCGTCCGCCAGCGCGCCTAAAAAAAAAGCCTTTCCACAAAAGCCGTTGCTCTTGCCGTTGCCTGTCCTTATCATCCCGCCGTTATCCGTTCTGATCCGAATTACGCCTCGCGTTAGGGAGAGCCCTCATGGAAGCCTTCAAATTCACCCGCGCCGCCGACGTCCCGCAGGCCATCCAACTCGGCCAAACCGACGGCACCCGCTTCTTCGCCGGGGGCACCACCCTCCTCGACCTCATGAAGCTCTCCGTCGAGCGCCCCACCCGCATCGTCGACATCAACCGCCTCCCCCTCGCCTCCATCGAGAAGCTCCCCGACGGCGGCCTCCGCATCGGAGCCCTCGTCCGCAACAGCGACCTCGCCCACGCCGTCGAGGCAACCTACCCCGTCCTCTCGCAGGCCCTCCTCGCCGGAGCCTCCGCCCAGCTCCGCAACATGGCCACCACCGGTGGCAATCTCCTCCAGCGCACCCGCTGCGTCTACTTCCGCAACGACGCCATGCCCTGCAACAAGCGCACCCCCGGCTCCGGATGCTCCGCCATCGAGGGCGAAAACCGCACCCTCGCCATCCTCGGCACAAGCAAACACTGCATCGCCACGAACCCCTCCGACATGAACGTAGCCCTCACCGCCCTCGAGGCCACCATCCACGTCCAGGGTGCCAAAGGCGACCGCGCCATCCCCATCGGCGACTTCTTCCTCCTGCCCGGTGCCACCCCCGAGCGCGAGACCGTCCTCGACCCCGGCGACCTCATCACCCACGTCACCCTGCCGCCCCCACGCCCCAACGCCAAACAGACCTACCTCAAGCTCCGCGACCGCGCCTCCTACGAGTTCGCCCTCGCCTCCGCCGCCATCGTCCTCGAGACCGCCAACGGCAAGATCACCCACGCCCGCGTAGCCCTCGGCGGCGTAGCCACACGCCCCTGGCGTTCCCTCGCAGCAGAACACGCTCTCATCGGCCATCCAGCCACCAGGGCCACCTTCCGCAAGGCCGCCGAGTCAGCCCTCCACGGCGCCCAACCCCAGAGCCAGAACGGCTTCAAGGTAGAGCTCGCCCGCCGCTGCATCACCCACGCCCTCACCCTCGCGAACCAGACGGCCTAACCCGCAGTTCAAGCGAACGGAGAACTGACATGCCCATCGCATCCTCCACCCTTCCCCCCCGCATGACCCTCGAGCCCGGCTCCAGGCAGCCCCGCATCGACGGTCAGCTCAAGGTCACCGGCACGGCCATCTACACCTCCGACCACAACCTCCCCGGCATGCTCTACGCCGTGCCCGTCTGCGCCACCATCGCCAGCGGAACCATCACCAACCTCGATACTGCCCGCGCCCTCTCCATGCCCGGCGTCAAGGCCGTCTACCACCACGGCAACATCGGCCCGCTCTTCCGCACCGCCCCCGCCCAGGGCTTCTCCGGCATCCTCGACGAGCGCCGCCCGCCCTTCGAGGACGAGACCGTCCGCTACTACGGCCAGTACGTCGCCGCCGTCGTCGCCCTCACCTTCGAGCAGGCCACCGCCGCTGCCAACGCCGTCAAAGTCACCTACAAGGCCGCCCCGCACGACGTCAGCACCCACCTCTCCACCGACGAGAAGCCCACCGTCGACACCCATCGCGGCGACCCCGACAAAGCCTTCGCCGACGCCCCCCACAAGCTCGACCAGACCTACGCCACCCCCGCCGAGACCCACAACCCCATCGAGCTCCACGCCTCCGTCGCCGACTTCGACGGCCAGACCTTCACCCTCTACGAGACCTCCCAGGCCGTCGTCAACCACCAGAACGTCATGGCCCAGATGCTCGGCGTCCCCCAGGAGAACGTCCGCGTCATCTCCCGCTTCCTCGGCTCCGGCTTCGGCGGCAAGCTCTGGCCCTGGCCCCACTGCCTCATCGCCGCCGCCGCCTCCCGCGACCTCCGCCGCCCCGTCAAGCTCGTCGTCACCCGCGACATGATGTTCCAGAACGTAGGCCACCGACCCCGCACCCAGCAGCGCATCCGCCTCGCCGCCACCCCCCAGGGCAAGCTCACCGCCATCCTCCACGACTCCCTCAACCACACCTCCCTCCTCGACGACTACTCCGAGGGCTGCTCCGAAGCCACCGGCTTCCTCTACTCCGTCCCCAACCTCCGCGCCACCTCCGGCCTCGCCCGCCGCAACATCGGCACCCCCACCTCCATGCGCGGCCCCGGAGCCGTTCCCGGCCTCTTCGCCCTCGAGTCCGCCATGGACGAACTCGCCATCCAGCTCAAACTCGACCCCGTCCAGCTCCGCCTCCTCAACGAGGCCGATAAGGACGAGACCAACAACCTTCCCTTCTCCTCCCGCCACCTCCCCGAGTGCCTCAAGACCGGCGCCGAAAAGTTCGGCTGGTCGCGCTACACCCCCGCCGTTGGTTCCATGAAGAAAGACGGCCTCACCCTCGGCTGGGGCATGGCCGCCTGCACCTGGATCGCCGTCCGCATGGAAGCCGCCGCCTCCTTCGAGTTCACCAACGACGGCACCGTCCGCGTCGCCACCGCCACCCAGGACATCGGCACCGGCACCTACACCGTCCTCGCCAACATCGTCCTCGACCGCACCGGCGTCCCCCACGACCGCATCCACGTCGTCCTCGGCGACACCAACCTCCCCGCCGGAGCCATCTCCGGAGGCTCCTGGGCCACCGCCTCCACCATCCCCGCCGTCCTCGACGCCATCGACAAGGCCCAGGGCCTCCTCTTCCAGATCGCCACCACCGCCCCCACCGCAAGCTTCCCCGGCCAGAAGCCCGATGCCCTCGCCTTCACCGATGGCCGCGTCCACCTCAAGACCCAGCCCGCCGCCACCGGCATCCCCTTCGCCGACGTCCTCAAAAAGGCCAACGTCCGCGCCGCCACCGGAGACGGCAAATCGAACGGCACCTTCGGCGAAAAAGACCCCAGATTCTCCACCCACTCCTTCGGCGCGCACTTCGTCGAGGTCACCTGGCAGCCCGAAATCGCCCGCCTCCGCGTCTCCCGCATCGTCACCGTCATCGACGCCGGCCGCATCCTCAACCCCCGCCCCGCCCGCAACCAGATCGAGGGAGCCGTCGTCATGGGCATCGGCATGGCCCTCTTCGAGGAGACCCACTACGATCCACGCTCCGGCGCGCCCATCAACAACAACCTCGCCGACTACATCCTCGCCACCAACGCCGACGTCGCCGACCTGGACGTCACCTTCCTCGACTACCCCGACCTCCACCTCAACGCTCTCGGAGCCCGCGGCGTAGGCGAAATCGGCCTCGCCGGCATCGCCGCCGCCATCACCAACGCCGTCCACCACGCCACCGGCATCCGCGTCCGCGAGCTCCCCGTCAAGATCGAGGACCTGCTGGCTTGATCCGGCAACAAGCAGCGGCACCGCCGCTCCCCGGGGCGATAATCGAATCCAAAACAGACCACTTTTCAAGGAACGCCAAGAACCACACCCTGGCCACATTTTCCATGCATTTTCCCACGTTTTACCGTCCAAAAAACTTCTGGTGAAACATTGGGATTTTTCGATCGCCGGCCCGTAACCCCTTTAGAACACCAGGATACGAAGCATCCACGATATGCACCCAAAACAGTGCATTTCAGACCACGTTTCAAGCCCACAGGTCAGACCTCTTTGACCCAATCATCCCGCACCAAGAACGTCACTCCCCAAACGCCAAATCCCGCATACCCTGAGGATTAGCGCGCGATCATCTTCTCCGCCCGCCCGAGCCCACTCCCCCATGCTGTTGAGCACCCCTGCCTTCTTTGTCTTCTTTCTCCTCATCTGGTTGCTCTATTGGGCGCTGGCCAGCTACCGCACCGCTCGACTCGCCATCGTCGTCGCCGCTAACCTGTTCTTTCTAGGCAAGTTCGGCCTCCTCTACCTGCTTCTGCTCCCCGCCACTGCGGCCGTCGATTACTGCGTCGGTCTCGGCCTCGCCCGCACGGAAGACACGACGAAGCGCCGCCTCCTCCTCGCCGCCTCCCTCGTCGTGAACGTAGGCCTCCTCCTCACCACCAAGCTCATCCCCTTCGTCGGAGCCAACAAACTCGCCCCGCTCCTGACTCTTTCGCTTTCGTTCTATTGCTTTCAATCACTTACCTACACCATCGACCTCTACCGGCGAGAAGAAGACGCCGAAGCCCAGGCCAATTACCTCACCTATCTCTCTGGAGCCCTCTTCTTCCCGGTCATGATCGCCGGCCCCATCCTCCGCCTCAACGGCTTCCTCAAGCAGCTCGTCCAACCCCTGCAGCTCACCCCCGAGATGGCCGGTCGCGCCCTCCTCCTCATCGGCATCGGCCTCGTCAAGAAGCTGTTGATTGCAGACTACTTAGCAGAAAACCTCGTCACCCGGGTTTTCGACACCCCCACCCTCTACAGCGGCCTCGAGGTCCTCGCCGCCATCTACGGCTACGCCCTCCAGCTCTTCTTCGACTTCTCCGGCTACACCGACATCGCGCTCGGCGCTGGCCTCCTCATGGGCCTCAGACTCCCCGAAAACTTCAACCGCCCCTATCTCGCATTGAATCTAATGGACTTCTGGCGACGCTGGCACATCAGCTTTTCGACATGGCTGAGGGATTACATTCAGGAACGCCTCCCCCAGAACCGCCGCAAGAAGCCTATGCTCAGCTACTGCTACACCGTCATCGTGACCTTCCTGCTCGGCGGCCTCTGGCACGGCATCGGCTGGACCTTCCTCACCTGGGGAGCCCTCCACGGCGTCGTCCTCGCATGCGTACGCATCTATAAGAATCAACAACCTAGAGGCAAGAAAGCCACGCGCTGGGGCACCATCGCCGCCACCCTCCTCACCTTCCACTTCGTCTGCTTCACCTGGATCTTCTTCAACGCATCCAGCATTGCCAACGCCTGGGAGATCCTCACCCGCCTCGGCACCCTCGCAACCACCGCCCAGAGCTGGTCCCACGACAACCTCTCGCTCCCTATCCTCGGCGTCCTCGCCCTCGCAGCCGTCCTGCACTGCCTCCCCGTCAAGCTCCTCGACCGAAGCGCCAACCTGCTCGGTTCATTGCCCTTCTGGCTGCAGGGAGCCGCCCTGGCCGCCCTCGTCCTGTTGATCCAGACCCTCTCCGGTCGCGGCTCCGCAACCTTCATCTACGGGAGCTTCTAAATGAAGACCTTCCCCCTAAAAACCGCGCTCACCTTCACCACCGCCGTCGGCATCCTCGCGATCACGCACCAAATCGCCCACGACAAGGGCCTCAGCCCCGCGATCTTCGCCGAGGCCGCGCACCTCAACCTCATCCACCACGCCGCCAAACCCGCGCCGCCACCGGCGATCGCAGCGGTCAAGCCTCACGCAACCGGTAAGAAGCCCGACGGAACCCCCTGCCCCACCATCCCCGGAGCCCACACCAACCCGCGCCCCATCTCCCCCTACTTCATCGACGACTGCCACACCCTGGACCCCTTCTTCGCCGCCCTGCACGACCTTGAGCAGCCAGCCAAACCCGGCGCCCCCGAGGTAGTCACCGTCCTCCACTACGGCGACTCCCCCACCACCGCCGACCTCATCACCGGAGACGTGCGCGAACTCCTCCAAACCCGCTTCGGCGACGCCGGACGCGGCTACCTCCTCGCCGCCAAACCCTGGGCGTGGTACGGCCACCGCGGCGTAGACCTCTCCGACAAAGGTTGGACCATCTCCACCGCCGTAGGAAAAGGCAAGGAAGACGTCTACGGCCTCGGCGGAGCCAGTTTTGAAGGTGGTCCAGGTGCGTCCACCCACATCACCATCACCAAAGCGGACCAGTCGTCCGTGGAGATCGCGTACCTCGCGAAGCCCGACGGTGGCACCCTCTCCATCCAGGCGAACGACACCGCACTCGAGTCCGTCCCGACTTCCGCCGACGCGAAAGCCCTCTCCTGGCATACAGTGATGCTTCCCCCCGGAACCAAAACCGTCGACCTCAAACCCACGGGCGGCTCTGTACGGCTCTACGGCGAGAGCTTTCGCACCGGGCAACGCGGCATCCTTTACGACTCCCTCGGCCTCAATGGAGCCTCCACGTCCGTCCTCTCGAACGGCTTCAACAACGCTGCCTGGGCCGCCGCGCTCCAGCACACCCAGCCAAAGCTCGTCATCATCAATTACGGCACCAACGAATCCGGCTTCGGAGCCTATGTCGACAAGCAGTATGAGCCCACGCTCCTCCACGCCATCCAGCGCATCCGCGCCGCCCTGCCCGGCGTCCCCATCCTCGTCATGGCTCCTATGGACCGCGGCCAGCGCTCCGGTGTCGACGAGATCAAGACCTACGACACCATCCCGCGCATCATCGCCATCCAGCGCCGCATCGCCGCCGAGCAGAACTGCGCATTCTTCGATACCTTTAGTGCAATGGGCGGAGACGGCACCATGTCCCGCTGGTACACCGGCCACCCCCGCCTCGTCGCGGGCGATCTCATCCACCCCACACCGCAGGGCGCTGCCATCGTGGCCAACCTCTTCGTCAAAGACCTGAGCCTCGCCTACGACCGCTACCTCGGCCACGACGCTGCAGTATCAGTTCAAGTCCCTACTCAGCCATCCACACCACCAGCCCCGAAGCCCGCACCGCCAACCCAGGCAGCCCCGTCCAAACCGTCGCCGCCACCCTTGACGGTCATCCCAAAGCCCAAACCTTCCGCAGCGGGAGATCCCGTACCCTCCACCCCAGCCCCGACCCCGCCGTCACCTGAACCTGTCCCCACAACCGAACCAAAACCAGATCCGCCGAACCAGTCATAGCCTTTGGAGTGCCCTTTTGGTTGTCATCCTTCACAGGGAGATCCGCTGTCTTTGCTCTTTGCCCAAGGTCCTACAGGACGTCGATCGACCGGGCTATTCCCTATGGGTCTGCCTTCCTGCTCCGCCGTGCAAGCCGAACGCCTAACCGGGAGTCCTCATAGCATGATCTTCGCTTCACCACTCCATGGCTTCCCGACCACGTTCTCCCGCGTGGCCAAAGCTGTGGCGCTCGCTTTGCCGCTTTTCTGCGCCGCCCAGCCGGCATTGTTTGCCGCCAAACCAAGGCCAAAGAAATCCGCTCCCGCGCACCATGCCAAACCTGCGGCCAAGACCACACGAAAGCCCTTGGCCAAGGGGAGACGTAAGCCAGTCGCCCACGACGACGCCATCAGCCCAGAGCGCGGCACGTTCGCCGCTGAATCCGTCCAGGCCACCCTCGCCGAGTCCCCCGCGAACCCCTTCCTCTACGCCAGAAACCTGGATCCCTTTTTCCGTGCCCTCGCCGCCCAACAAGCCGGAAAGACCGATACGACCATCCGCATCCTCCAGTTCGGCGACTCCCACACCGCCGCCGACTACTTCACTGGGGCCGTCCGCGACCTTCTCCAGTCCCGCTTCGGCAACGGTGGCCTCGGCTACCAGTTCCCCGGGCACCCGTTTAACGGCTACCGCCTCGCCGGCTCCTCCCGCTCCCAGACCTCCGGCTGGATCACAGACGGCAACCACTTCACGCATCTTGGCGACGGGTACGTAGGCCTCGGCGGTCTCAGTATCTCCACCGAGCGACCCGGCGAATCGGTCACATTATCAACAACATGCACTACCCTCCAGATCCAATACCTGCGCCAGCCTGGCGGTGGCCACCTGCACTTCACCGACAACGGCACCTTCATCTCCGACATCGACACTGGCGTTGATACGAGCCCAGCGGCAACGGATGTCGCCAGCCCAACGACCGACCCGCGCGGTGCCGGGACCATGACCTACGCCTGCACCCCCGGCGTCCACGACTTCGAGCTCACCACCTTCGACCGCGCACCCGTTCGCCTGCTCGGGCTCGTCACAGAGCAACCGGGCATCACCTACGAGTGCCTCGGCATCAACGGAGCCTATGCGCCGCTGATGCTCCAGTGGAACCAGACTCTCTTCGCCGATTACCTCCGCCAGCGCGATCCCAATCTCATCGTCCTGGCCTACGGAACCAACGAGGCTGCCCAATCAGCCGCTCACAATGAGGACTATATCTATGATTTTAATAGGCTTCTCCAGAATTTGCACCGCATCGTCCCCGAAGCCGCCATCCTGGTCCTTGGCCCCTACGACCGCGCGATGAAGACCGGTCGAGGACGGCGGGCCTCTTGGCACACCTTTGCGGGAACCGACCGCATCATCGCCGACCAGAAGGAGTCCTGCCGGCAGTACCACTGCGCCTTCTACGATGAGCGTGCCCGCCAGGGAGGGCCAGGCTCCGCCATTCGCTGGGTCTCCGCGGGCTACGGCCAGCCGGATCGCACGCATCTTACCGGTACTGGCTACCGCGCCCTCGCGCAGGCCCTGTACCTGGACCTCCTCGCCGCCTATAAGAAGTTTCAGGCGCAATCCGACCCCGTAAACTAATGTAACGATTGAAAGGAATTCGTCTCATGGACAAGAAACCCGGTATCCTCAAGGTCCTTCAGGCCGTAGCCGACAAGCCCATTACCCCTGCACCCGACGAGAGCCTTTTCACCTCCGGCCTGCTCGACTCCTTCGCCCTGACCGACTTCGTCACCGGCCTCGAAGAGGAGTTTGGCGTCACGATTCCCGACTCGGACTTCTCCGCGCGAAAGTTCGACACCATCGACAAGGTCGAACAGTACCTCGAACAGAAAGGCAAGTAGATGGCCTTCCTCCGCGCCTTCGGATCCAGCCTGCCCGAGCGCATCGTCACGAACGAGGAGCTCGCACCCCAGCTCGGTGTTTCGCCCGACTGGATCTTCTCGCAGTCCGGCATCCGACAGCGGCGCTACGCCTGCACAGACGAGACGGTCGCCACCCTGGGCCACCGGGCGGCTCAACAATGCCTTGAAAAGGCAGCACTTAAAGCCGAAGACCTGGGCATGATTCTGGTCGCGAGCGGCTCCGCAGACCGCTTCTGCCCAGGGCCCGCCTCTTCCATCGCCGCTCTGCTCGGCCTCAGCGCTACACCCGCGCTCGACCTCCCCATCGCCAGTGCCGGGTCTTTAGCTGGCCTCGCTCTGGCCTCGCGGCTCGCCGATGGCATTGGGAACATCCTCGTCCTCGGAGCCGAGATCATGTCGCGGCGCATTGAACCTACCCCCGAGGGCCGCAACACCGCCATCCTCTTCGGCGACGGGGCCGGAGCCTGTGTCGTTTCACCGACAGAAGGGTTTGCGCAGATCACCGACTCCTGTCTCCATACGGACGGGAACTCGGCGGAAGCCCTTACCATCCAGAACAACCGCATCGCCATGGATGGGTCTGTCATCATCCGGCATGCCACACGCCGTATGCCCCAGGCCATGGCCGAGCTCCTTGACCGCAACACGATGAAGGCAAGCGAGATCGGCACATTTCTGCTTCATCAGGCGAACTCCAACTTCTTCTCCCGCATCGCCCAGACCCTCAAGGTTCCGGTCGAATGCTTCTTCGCCAATATCCAGCACTACGGCAACACCAGCTCCGCCTCCATGCTCATCGCCGCCGACGAGTGGCGCACCGCCAACCCGGCCCCACTCGCGGCGCCACTGATGTTCTCCGCCTTCGGAGTCGGGCTGAACTGGGGTGCCGTTCTCGCGCTTCCCCTCTAGATTCCCGGTGTCAAACGGTGAGTCACGACAACAATTTGCTTCGATCTCTATACTGATCCCACTCGCCGGGCTCCCACCCACGGAGATCGGCGAGATCCCATTGTTTTCTTTCGAGGAATCTCCATGGCGTCCGTCACCCGGCGTGCAAATGCGCTTCTGCTCTTATCCCTCAGCCTTGTTAGCCCTGTTTTTGGTCAGACCGCTGCTGAAAAATCCGCCATGGCGGGCGATACGGCGACCGATCCCGGACCCCGCGCCACGCTCTCTGGTTCGACCAAACCTGCCGATGTGAAGGCCGCCGTCAAGAAGGTCGCGGACTGGGAGCTGGCCCGCATGCAGGGTAAGTACAGCCAGGACTGGACGATCGCCACGCTCTACGCGGGTTTTATGGCTGCGTCCTCGCTCACGCATGACCCGAAGTACGCGGCCTTCGATAAGGAGGTGGGCGAGCACTGGAACTGGACGCTTGGACCGCGGCGCACTCACGCCGACGACCAGGCGATCGGCCAGACGTATCTCGAGCTTTATCAGCGGAATCCAAATCCCATTTATATTGAATCACTTAGGAAGCAGTTCGACGAGATGATGGACGAGCCCGATCCGGTCGCAGCCGCAAAGCCCATCTGGTGGTGGTGCGATGCGCTGTTCATGGCTCCCCCCGTCTGGGCAAGGCTCTCCGCGGTGACGCACGACCCTAAGTACAACACTTATATGGATCATCAGTGGCACATCACCGACGATCTTCTCTGGGATAAGGACGAGCACCTCTTTTATCGGGATGCCAGCTACTTCCAGAAGCGGGAAAAAGGGGGGCAGAAGATTTTTTGGTCGCGTGGGAATGGGTGGGTGATGGGTGGTCTGGTGCGGGTTCTGGATGTGCTGCCCAAGACGGATCCGAGCTATCCCTTTTATGTAGAACGACTTAAGGAGATGTCGGCGAAGATCATCACGATTCAGCGGCCGGATGGGTTGTGGAGCCCTGGGCTGCTCGATACGCCCAACTACGAGCTGCCTGAGGTGTCGGGTTCGGCGTTCTTCGTGTACGCGCTGGCTTATGGAATCAACCACCATCAGCTCGACGCCAGGACCTACCGGCCCGTCGTCGACAAGGCGTGGAAGGCTTTAGTTTCAAATATTTACGCGGATGGGCGGCTGGGTTCGATTCAGCCGGTGGGGGCTGCTCCGGGGGCGTTTTCGGCAGGATCGAGCTATGCGTTCGGGACCGGAGCGTTCATGATGGCGGGGTCTGAAGTGGCCAAATTGCGGTAGGTCTGACCAATTGCCCCGGCTCCTTGCGAGCCGGGGCAATTTTCGTTTAAACGCCCTTCCGTAATGATGGTTTTCTAAAGGGGTTACAGACGCTCGTTGTGAAAAAGCCAATGGTCTTCCAGCGTTCTTTTGGAGGTTAAAACGTGGTTTTTTCCTGGATCATGATGGGGTTATGCATGGAAAATGTGGCCATTTTCCATGCATGGGGTGCGTCGCGGAAAGTGGTCTGGAGCAATTCGATTATCGGCCAAAACGATTGATCATTGGTCTAACCAGTCAATCCGGAAGTTTCGTTGTCATATCGGTTGATGCGGTGTGACTCGCGGGTGTTCGTGATGTCCAGGTGTTTAGTCCGCGTGTCCGAGGCCGCCGGTCTTGTAGGCGTTTTGGAGGACGCCGAAGGCCAGCTTCTTTTCGCCCTGGTCGGAGATGAGGCCCTTGCGGTTGTAGCCATCCTGGATGCCGGGGAGCTGGCGGACGGGCGAGCGGAAGTCCATGAGGATCCAGGGGGTAGAGCCGCGGAGCTGGGGGATGCGGTTGAGCATGGCGATGGCGTGGTTGTAGATGTTGGCCTCGTACTCCTCGGTCCAGCGCTCGTGCTCGGAGCCGTGGAGGCCGGCCTTGGCTTCGCCGCCGAACTCACTGACGATGAGGGGCTTGTCGAAGGCGATCTTCCAGGTGATCTGGTCCATGGCCTCGGGGGTCTTTTCGTACCAGCCGATGTACTCGTTGAAGCCGATGACGTCGAGGGCGGAGCCTAGTTTGTCGTCGATGATCTTGGTGTTGCCTTCGCCACGGACGAGGAGGGCGGCGGTGACGAGGCGGGTGGGGTCGAAGCTCTTGACGAACTCGGCGGAGCGCGTGAGGAAGGCGGTGCGGGCTTCGGTGTTGGGGGTCTCGTTGGCGATGGACCAGAGGATGACGGAGGCCTTGTCGCGGTCGCGGGTGATCTCTTCGGTGAGCTGCTTTTTGGACTTCTGGAAGACGGCTTCGTCGTCGAAGTGGACGGCCCAGTAGACGGGGACCTCGGACCAGACGAGGATTCCGAGCTTGTCGGCGGCGCGCTCCATGCGGACGTCGTGCGGGTAGTGGGCGAGGCGGACGAAGTTGGCGTTGAGATCCTTGACCCAGCCGAAGAGGGTGGCGACGTCGGCGTCGGTGTTGACGCGTCCGCCGCGGTAGGGGGCCTCGGCGTGGATGCAGATGCCGTGGAGGACGATGGGCTTGCCGTTGAGGAGGATTTTGGAGCCCTGCACCTCGACGGTGCGGAAGCCCATGTCGTCTTCGAGGGTGTCGTTGCCGGCCTTCAGCGTTACTTTGTAGAGTTTGGGGTTGCCGGGGGCCCAGAGGGAGAGGTTCTTTGCCGGCAGGTTGATGGGGGCTTTGCCCGTGGCGTCGGTGGTGGCGGTGGCGGTGAGGCGGGCCTCGGGGATGGAGACGGAGACCCTGGTGCCGGCCTGGGCACCTTCTACGTGGACGTAGCCCTCGATGACGGAGCGGGTGGCGCGGTCGAGGTGGAGGTCGAAGTCGTCGATGAAGGCCTGCGGTGTGGTGATGATGGAGACGTCACGGGTGAGGCCACCGTAGTTGTACCAGTCGGTTTTGAGGGTGGGGATGCCGTCGGCCATGCGGGTGTCGTCGACGTAGATGACGGCGTCGTTGGAGCCGGGCTTGATGATGCCGGTGACGTCGCAGTCGAAGGTGGTGAATCCGCCCTCGTGGTCGCAGGCGAGCTTGCCGTTGAGGAACATACGGGACTTGTAGTTGGCGGCGCCGATGTGGAGGAAGGCACGGTGGCCGGGCTGGGGGGTGTAGTCGAACTTGCGCTCGTACCAGAGGGGGCCTTCGTACATCCTGAGCCACTCCTTCTGGGAGTTCCAGTCGCCGGGGACCTTGATGGTGGGGCTTTTTTCGAAGCTGTACTCGACGAGGGCGTTGGAGCCGGGGGCGGCGACCTGATCGTTGAAGTATCCGTTGGGGTTGACGTGCATGTGGAAGTCGAGGAGGCCGGCGACGTAGGGGTCGGCGATGATGTGCCAGTCGCCATTGAGCGAGAGGGACTGGCGGTGGTCGAAGTCGGCGAGGACGGTGGAGGGATGACCGGCACCGGGGTCGAGGCCTTTGCCTCGCGCTTCGTCCTGAGCGCTCATGACGCCTGCGAAACTGCATGTCAGTACTCCACCAAGGGCAACTACTTTTGACGCTGCCAGAACGACTTTCTTCAACACGCGGCACTCTCCAGAGGGAAACGTTTTACCAAATCACGATATGCCAATGGGCGGAGGTTCGTCTCTTCGTCATGGAAGGCCCTGCGTGGGAATGCGAATTTTCCGCATTTTTAGGACATTTGCAGTACAGTAACAACAACGTTCCCCCGTTGCCCATCGCTGTCCGGTTTCCCCGTCGTTTCCATCCCACCATGGTCCGAAAGCAGGAGTCCCGTATGAACCATTGTCGTGAGCAACTTGATCTTTCCCGCCGTTCCTTTCTGCGCGTTGCCGGTGCCAGCCTGCCCGCGTTCGCCGCTGCCGGAATCCTCTCCGAATCGCACTTTGCGTTTGCCGCGGGTCAGCAGGGCTCTGCTGCCAAGGCACCTGTCTCGCAACTCCAAATGATGAAGCAGATGATGATGTCGATCCCCAAGGACGCCGTCCTCATCAATGCGAATGAGAATCCGCTGGGTCCGTGCGAAGCGGCGCGGGCGGCGATCGCGTCGTCGGCCAACAAGGGCGGACGGTACGACTTCTTCGAGATGATGACGCTGATGGATGTGTTCGGCAAGCAGAACAATATCAGCCCGGACTCGATCTCGGTGTACGGCGGGTCGTCGGAGCCTCTGCACTACTCGGTGCTCTCGTATACGGGGCCTGGGAAGAACCTTGTTGCCGCGGATCCGACGTATGAGGCGGCCGGCCGCGCTGCGGAGATCTCGGGCGCGAAGACGATCAAGACGAAGCTGACCTCGACCTACGCGCACGATGTGAAGGCGATGGCCGCGGCCGACCCGAACGCGGGCGTGATCTATCTGTGCAACCCGAACAACCCGACGGGCACGATTACCTCGCGCGAGGACATTCTCTGGCTGCTCGACAACAAGCCGAAGGGCACGATGCTGATGGTGGATGAGGCTTACATTCATCTGTCGGATGCGGAGTCGGTGGTGGACCAGACGGCGAACCGCAAGGACATTATCGTGCTGCGGACGTTCTCAAAGATCTACGGCATGGCGGGGATTCGCTGCGGGTTTGCGGTTGCACATCCGGATGTGCTGAAGAAGCTCGAAGAGCGTGGGCAGAACCCGATGGCGATTACGAGCTGCATCGCCGGGCGCGTTTCGCTTGAGGATAAGGATCTGATTCCGACGCGCAAGGCCTATATCGGGCAGGCGCGCATGGAGACGATCAAGTTCCTGACCGACAACAACTACAAGGTGATTCCGGGATCGCAGTCGAACTGCTTCATGATCGATACGGGACGGAATGGCCGGCAGGTGATGGCGGCGATGGCGCAGAAGAAGGTGATCATCGGGCGCACGTGGCCGATCTGGCCGAATACGGTCCGGATCACCGTGGGCACGAAGGAAGACATGGCGAAGTTCCGCACGGCGTTCAAGGAAGTGATGGACACGCCGGTGAAGGCCATGCTCAACAACCCTTACGAGAACGTGCAGCATATTCCGCAGTTGTCGTAGTCGTTTGCACGGTGTAACGAGGCCCGGATGCTTTGCGTCCGGGCCTCGTTGTTTGTTGCCTTATTCTTCCCGCACCATGCCCATGGGGATGGGGCCTCTCGGCTATCACGATAACAACCGAAACGATTCCCTTCGGGAATCTCAGTCCATGATCCTGAAGGCGGCTTTTCGGCATGGCTGAAGCCATGCCCTTCCGTTGTCCGCTTACTTCGGGACGCTTGCCTCTGGTGGTGTGGCGGGCTTCGCGTCGGCGGGGGTTGGTGAAGGCGGCGCGACGGGCTTCGAAGCATCGGCAACCGGAGCCGGAGCGGCTGGAGCTGGTGCCGGGGCGGGTGGCACGGGTTCCGGCAGGGTGACCGTCGCCATTGCGTCGGGGTCGTCGCGGAGCTTGAAGTAGAGGGTAGTGCCGTCGGCGGGGGTGGGGACGGTGAAGGTGGCGTCGGCGAAGCCGGTGGGGACTTCGGCGGGTTTGGCGAAGTCCTTGTTGGCGGCGAAGTTCTGGACCAGGAAGAAGTTCTGGCCGTCGGCGGTGCAGGTGGGGGCGTCCTGCGTGGTGCAGTGGACGGCGCTGATGACGGGCGTGCGGACGAGCGTGCCGAGTGGGGTCCAGTCGCCGGTGGTGCCGTCTTCGGCGACGGGCCGCATCTGGAGCTTGCCGAAGCCGGACTGGCCGAAGGCCTTCAAGGGGTCGAGGGTGCCGATGGCGGTGTGGGCGTCCTGGAGGACGAGATTGTTGTCGGCGAGTGAGAGTTTGGTGTGGACGGAGTTGTCGACGGTCGCGATCTCGATGCTCTGGCTGCGGGGGAAGACGTCTTTGGTTTGAACGACGAAGACGAGCTTGCTGTTCAGCGGGAGCTCATCCTTGCCGGCGAGGGTGATGGGCAGACCCGCGCCCGGAATGGGCGTGGCCTTGAAGGAGAGCAGGTTGAGTCCGGGGCGGGCGGCGGCGGCGGAGATGTTCACGATCATGGTGCGACCGTCTTTGAGCTTCACGATGCCGTCGGAGCCGTCTTCAGGGGTCACGGCCGTCTTGGATGCAAGGTGAATGGTCTTGTCGTCGTTGCCATCGCCCGCGGGGGTGAAGGTCTGGCCGGCGATCTGGACGGAGACGACGTCGCTGAGGCCCTGGCCGGTGAGGACGGTGGTCTTGTCGCCGACGTGGATTTTGATGTCGTCGAGCTGGATGGCTCCGGTGTAGGCGGTGAGGGGAACCTTATCCTTCCTGGGGCTGCCGTACTGCTGGATAGCGAGCGAGTAACCGCCGGGCTGGACCTTCTTGAGCGATACGTCAAGATCGAGCATGTCCTTCTGGGCCTTGTCGTTCTCCGTGGAGGGCGCGGGCTTGAAGGTGACGTCGATATCCTTGTCCTTGTCGGTGGTGAGCGCGATCTTCTGCACGCAGGCGGCACCGTCTCCCTTGAGGCTGAGGTGGTTGTCCTGCCCGGCGAGGAGCTGGGTGTTGGAGACGATCTTCCAGTTTTTGCCGTCGATCTGCTGGAGCTTGAGGGTGGGGCCTTCGAAGGTATCGAAGCCCCAGAAGCCGCGCACGGTGCCGGTGATGGTGAGGTCGGTGGGACTGCCCTGCTTCTCGTCCGGTTTGGCGGCTGGCTTGCCCTCGCCGAGCTTGACGGCGACGAGACCCTTGCGGGTCTCTTCCTTGCCGACCACCAGACCGCCCTCGAAGGCGTCAGGGGTGAGGGCGAGTTCGGTATCGCTGCCGGAGCGGTTGAGGTGCAGGACCATGTCATGCGCGAAGCTGGTCGAGAAGACGAGTGGCGCGCCTTCGAGCAGGAGTGGCATCTTGGGCTGCAGGAGGCAGGCGGTCTCGTCGGGGTCATGCGCGCGGAGCGGCGGCGGGATGGCCTTCTGGATGGCGGGCAGGCCGATGACGATGACGGTCTTGGGATTGATGAAGGAGGGCGGCGCGTTGAGCTTGAGATTCAGCGTCTGGCCTTCGGGAAAGCTGATGGCCGGGATGTACTGGTACTGCGCGGTGCGGAGCGAGGTGGTGAGTTTGACGAGGTCCACGACGGCGCCGACGTAGGCGGAGTAGACACCGGCACCGGCCATGGGCGTGACGGCGGCGGCGTTGATGAAGTCGGACGAGGCTCCGCTGGAGAGGGCGGCGGCGATGCTCTGGCCGTGGCCGTCGTCGAGGAGGACGGGAGCGCTGGACTGGGTGAGGCAGGAGACCTGCTGGTCGACGGGCTGTTTGAAGCAGTCGGCGTTGGGCTTGAGGGCGAGCGTGGAGGCGAGCTTCGCGGAGTGATCCTGAATGGCCTTGGGATCGGTGGGTGAGATGGTCTTCATCGCGGCGAGGTAGCGCTCGATGCGCTGCTGCTCGAAGGAGGCCTGGTTGAGATCGGCGTCGGCGCGGATGAAGACGCCGGGGCGTCCGCGGACGGCTCCGCGGAGGGTTTTGAAGTCGCCGCCGGTCTCGGGCGCGACGAAGAGGACGGCCTGCTCGGCTCCTTCGGGGACGGTGATGGTGGTGCCTTCGACGGTCTTCTTCTCCCAGGTGTCGATCTCGGTGAACCAGTTGTCGGGCGGTTCGTTGGTGGTGCCGCGCAGAAACGCAACAATCAGAAGGAGATGGTTGGACTGGGTGGTGGGCAGCTCGGCCTTGATCCAGAGCTTATCGCCGGCTTGGAGGTTGGGCACTTCGGCGATGGGGAGGGTGGCTCCGCCACGGGTGACGCGGATCGAGATCTTGGGGCCTACGAGATCGAAGCGTGCATTGTCAGCATGGAGAGGAGCCGAAAGGCAGAGGGCGAGCGCGCATGCTGCAAAGATCCGGACGTTCATCCACTATTGGACGCTCATGGAGGCGGCTTTGTTGTGTGAGAGCGACGATATCGAAGGACAGACAAAAGATTGTGGGGAAAAGACGGACAAAGAGGGGAAAAGAGATCACGGCAAAGCGCGCATGAGGGGTGGGCGAGAGCGGATCTGCGGGTTTCGCGACTGGGCGCGGGTGGGAAGGAAGCAGCCAAACTTTGAGTTTTTGTTTTGGTTTTTTTTGCCCGCCTTTTCCGTCTTTTCCCCAGAGTCTTTTGAAAGGGATGGCTTGTGTTAGCGTTGGAGCATCCTGCGATGTGGCTTCTCTCTCCGATATCGATGCTTGCAGCCGTTTTGGCTTTTGGGCAGGCGGTCGTCGTGCAGCCTGGCGCGCCGGGACAGCCGAGCAAGACGTTGCCTGCGAATACTCGTCCCACGGCTCCGCTCCGGTCGCAGGCGGATGTCGCGTTTATGCAGGGGATGATCATGCATCACGGACAGGCGATCGAGATGACGGCGCTGATTCCTACGCATACGACGAATCAGGAACTGATCTCGCTGGGCGCGAGGATCTCGAGCTCGCAGTCCGACGAGATGAAGTTTATGCAGCGATGGCTGGCGATGCGTGGCGAGGCGACCTCCATGGCGATGCCGGGGATGCCCGAGATGGATATGTCCGGACATGCGATGGCTCCGATGCCGGGGATGCTGACCGCTGCACAGATGAAGTCCTTGAAAGCTGCCCACGGTGCTGCGTTCGACCACCTGTTTCTGACCGGGATGATCCAACACCACAACGGTGCGCTGACGATGGTGAAGGATCTGTTCGACACCGCAGGCGCCGGGCAGGATGCCGACCTGTTCAACTTTGCGACGGACGCGGATAACAGTCAGCGCGCCGAGATCAAGATCATGCAGTCCATGTTGAAGGAGAAAGAATGAAGCCAGTGAAGCGCGTTACGTTAGCCCTTGCTTTGATGTGTACGACCGTTGGCTTTGCGCAGGATGCGAAGCCTGCCGACAAGAAGGCTCCCGAGGCCGAGGCGAATCCGTTTGCGCCCACGCCGGCTCCGCCACTGCCGGCTGGGATGACGGGTTCGGACACGAGCGATCCGCGCTATACGCTGAAGCCTGGCATGTACGATGCGGGCGAGGCGGCGATGGGCATCAAGCACCTTGCGCTGATCAAGAAGCCTGCCGCGTTCGACCTGGGGACCTCGAATCCCGACGACCCCAAGGTGAAGGACACGCTCACCAAACTGGGCGTCGGCGACCCGTCGAAGATGCCTGCGGCGATGAAGCTGCCGATCGCCGGGCTGGCCTTCGCCAACTCCGATTTCGCGTTCCAGGGGACGCACCTGTTTCAGGGCAACTTTTACGGCGTCAACATCTTCGACATCTCCAACCCAGGCAAGACGAAGCTGCTTACGTCGCTGGTGTGCCCAGGCGGGCAGGGTGACGTCTCGGTCTATGGCAACCTGCTGTTCATGTCGGTCGAGATGCCGAACGGCCGCCTCGACTGCGGCGGACAGGGCTTTCCGCCGGAGCCGCCGCCGGCCGCCGGTCACGAGAAGGATCCGCCGCACCGCACACCGCAGCCGGAGCGTTTCCGCGGCGTGCGCATCTTCGATATCTCCGACCTCAAGAATCCGAAGCAGGTCGCCGCGGTCCAGACCTGCCGCGGATCGCATACGCACACGCTTGTCACCGATCCGAACGACAAGAACAACGTCTACCTGTACGTGTCCGGCACCTCGTTCGTCCGCGGCTCGGATGAACTCGCCGGCTGCTCCGGTGAGACTCCCGACAAGGATCCCAACACCTCTCTCTTCCGCATCGATGTGATCAAGGTGCCGGTGGCGGCTCCGCAGCACGCGGCGATCGTGGCCAGCCCGCGCGTGTTTATCGATCCGCGGTCGGGCGCGCTGAACGGCCTGAACAACGGCGGCAGCCACGACAAGGGACACGAGAAGTCGGCGGACACGGACCAATGCCACGACATTACGGTGTATTCGGCGATTGGGCTAGCGGCGGGTGCGTGCTCGGGCAACGGCCTGCTGCTGGATATCAAGGATCCGGTGCATCCGAAGCGGGTGGATGCGGTGAACGATCCGAACTACGCGTACTGGCACTCGGCGTCGTTCTCGAACGATGGCACGAAGGTCGTGTTCACGGACGAGTGGGGCGGGGGTCTGGGCGCGCGGTGCCGTCCGAACGACCCCAACAAGTGGGGCTCGGATGCGATCTTCTCGCTGAAGGACGACAAGCTGACGCTGGACAGCTACTACAAGCTGCCTGCGGCACAGGGCGACACGGAGAACTGCGTGGCGCACAACGGGTCGCTGATTCCGGTTCCGGGACGGGATATCGAGGTGCAGGCCTGGTATCAGGGGGGCATCTCGATCATGGACTTCACGGACCCGAAGAAGCCGTTTGAGATTGCGTACTTCGATCGGGGGCCGATCGATCCGAAGGTGCTGGTGCTGGGCGGCGACTGGTCGGCGTACTGGTACAACGGCAACATCTACGGGTCCGAGATCGCGCGTGGTCTCGACATCTTCGAGCTGACTCCGACGAAGTTCCTGAGCCAGAACGAGATCGACGCGGCGAAGAGCGCCAAGGTGGCCGAGCTGAACGTGCAGGACCAGCAGAAGATTGTGTGGCCTTCGCCGACGCTTGCGGCGAAGGCGTACCTTGACCAACTGGTTCGTTCGGAGGCGCTGCCCGCCGACCAGGTGGCCGGTGTGCAGAAGGCGATCAAAGCGCACAAGACGGATGCGAAGCTGGCTTCGTCGCTCGAGCAGAGCGCGGCGTCGGCAAAGACCCCGGCGGATGCGAAGCGGCTGCATGCGCTGGCGGAGATTCTGAACCACCCGACGGCATAACCGTACCGCAGTGAGAAGGCCGCCCCCCTATCTGGTGGGCGGTTTTCTTATTGCGAAACACCGATTCCATTTCGTGGACGGGGTAACCCAACATCCATTACCGCATCTTCCATTGACGCCAAATGTGCGGTTTATCCGGTGTATAACCTTAACGAACGGCGACTTTGCCGATAGAACCGGAGGACGTATGGAGCATCCACTCGAGCCACTTGGGGTTTTAGCCGGGAAGGATCCATTCGGCGACCTTGAGATCCCCGAAGCGCTCCAGTCCAGTCTGGACCGCCACCGCGAAAACCTCGCCCGCCTGATCGTCAGCCTGCAATCGGCAGGCATCAGTGAGGAGCAGATTGAAATGAGCGTCTCGGTCGTTGTCGCCTCGTACAAAGACGAGCTCACACGCGCGATCAAAATGATGATGAGGTGAACTGTGGTCGATACAAAACTGGAAGATGAAGCGGGGCGGCTGGCCGCACTGCATCGTTATGAAGTCCTGGACACTCCCAAGGAAGCAGCCTTCGACAGGATTACGGGCCTCGTCAAGACCGTGTTGAGCGTTCCCATCTGTGCCGTCTCGTTGATCGACGCCGACCGTCAGTGGTTCAAGTCCTGTGTTGGCCTGGACGTCGACGGTACGGCACGCGACATCTCCTTCTGCACTCACACCATCAAGGCCCGCGTCCCGATGAACATCCCCGACGCCGCCGAAGACCCGCGATTCGCTGAGAACCCGCTGGTGACCGGAGCACCATATATCCGCAGCTACCTGGGCGTGCCGCTGAGTTCGCCGGACGGCTACAACCTGGGGTCGCTGTGCGCGATCGACACCAAGCCGCGCGACTTCGATCCGACGCAGATCGAGGTGCTGAAGAGCTTCGCCGCGATCGTCACGAACGAGATGGAGCTGCGCCGCATCGCGCAGGTGGACCACCTGACCGGGGCAGCCACGCGCCGCGGATTCACCGTCGAGGTGGACAAGACGATCAGCCGCTTTCTCCGCGGCCAGACGCCGGCGGCGTTTGTTGTCATGGACATCGACCACTTCAAGAAGGTCAACGACACGTATGGCCATCCTGCAGGGGACATCGTGCTGCGCACGGTGGGAACGAAGCTCTCCGAGCTGATCCGCTCGGGCGACCTGCTGGGACGTCTGGGGGGCGAGGAGTTCGGCATCCTGCTGACCGGGGACACGGTGGAGCAGGCGACCGAGACGGCGGAGCGTCTGCGCGAGGCCCTGGAGACGACCGTCATCGAGCATGATCCGCCCATCCGCATCACGGCAAGCTTCGGCATCGCCGCCCTCGATGCGGAGTGCCTTTCGTTCGAGAAGTGGCTTGCGAAGGCGGATGCGGCTCTCTACGAGGCCAAGCGTACGGGCCGGAACAAGTGCTGCGTGGCTTAGCTCTCCGGCTGCGCCGCGGTGTCCAGCAGGGCGTCGAAGATGCGGTTTGCGATGTTGTTCACGACCTCGTGGTTGGGTGCCTCGGATGAAAATCTCATGTCCACGGCGAGCGCCAGCAGAAGGGAATACACCATCTCGATTCCGACGGCGCGGCTCAGGGCGCCCTGCCCGGTTCCGGCTGGACCGAAGATCCTGGTGAGCCCGCGCTCCCTGTCTCCGGACGTCATCTCCGAGCGGAAGAGGAGATGTGCGGCCTTCGCGTCCGGATGCCGGATGACGTAGAGCTTATATTCCATCATCAGCAACGCCCAGGACTGGTCAAACGCAAATCGCAGGCAGTACTGCCGGAATGCCGCGAGACTCTCCTCCCGGTTGCTGGAACGCCGAAGGAGTTCCTCGACCTCTGCCCGGTAACACCCGACCCGCTTCGTCACGAGGGCCAGAAAGACGTCTTCCTTGCTCTTGAACTGCGCGTAGATTGCCCCTTTGGTGCGTCCGGCGAGCGTGGCGATCGCGCCGAGTTCTGCGCGCTCGTATCCGTCCCGCGCGAAGACCGTCTCCGCCGCCTGGAGCAAGAGCTCCCGTGTGGCCCTCGTCCGCATTTCGTGTTTGCTGATCTTCTGGACCGTGTTCTCGATCATTTCAGGTTCATATCCTATTCCATTGCTTCGGTTCCGATGCGTGCGGGGCCGAGTTCGTCTTCCAGGCTGCGCATCGCGGTGCGTAGCTGCTCATTGCGCGCCAGCAGCTCGCAGACGACCTCCTGCAGGCTTTCGATGCGGCGCAACAGGGCGAGCTTCTCACTGTCCTGTTCCAGGAATTGTTCCATCGACATGATCGTTTCCGTCTACCGATCCATAGAAAACAAAAGGGGAGGAGTCCCGCCGCGCCAGAGCGTCTTCCTGCGTGACGATCCGCCCCTCCCCCAACCGCCTCACGACATGGATGAGGCGAAACTCGTTGGCGAAGCCTGCGGCTAAGGCTGCCTGGTGACGGATGCCGGGACCAGCGGGTCTTTGTCTCCCGCCTTTTTCAACATGGCGGCATAGTCCTTCGACAGCTTTTTGGCGACGTCGCCGGCTACATTCGTGCTCTCCGTCTCGCCCCGGACGGTGGCCTTGATCTGCTCGTGCATCGCGGCATTGCCCGATGCATCGGTCACGTTGGCGTCGAACTTCATCTGGGTGGTGCCGACGAACATACCGACCGGCCCCAACATCGCGCGCTTTGCCTGATTGCCCTCCTTGAATCCGCTGACCGCAATCTGCATGCTGTACTGCGGGCATCCCTGCTGGGCGTAGTTTTCGCCGTCGCGGTAGACGTGGTCCATGCCCTTGACCTGACGGAGCCGGTCGTAGAGGCGCTCGTAGACGAGAGCCCGATAGGCCGCGGGGACCTCGGCCTGCTGCCAGACGGGAGCCTGCAGCAGCACGCTGTGCGGCCTGACCATGCCGTCGTGGCAGACAGCGGTGACTGCCTCACGCGGGACGGGTGGCGTCCGGGAGAAGCTTTCGAGCGCTCCGTCTGCCTCTTTGGCGGGCAGGAAGAAGACGGCTCCGTGGTAGCCGCCGTGGGTATCGGCGAACTCCACCGTGAGCATGTCCACGCGATGATGCATGAAGAGCGCGGCTGCCGCGCCGCCGCCATCCGGGATGACCATGCGGAGAATGCGCCCCTTCATCCCCCAGATTTCGACTCTCTGGTTTCCGGCGCTGACGGCGATGATGGATTGCCGGGGGATCGTGACGCGGCTGGCTTTGCCGGTGAAGGTAAAGTCGTGCGCCGAGAGAGTCAGGGTTCCCTTCTCGTTGGGCTTGGCCTCCGGGAGGCCGTAGACGTGCTTGGCGGCCTGGGAGTTCCAGTCCGAGGGGGCCGGGGCAGAGGAAGTCTCCGGCTGAACGGCGGATGGCGCCGGAAGGGCATACGCCGCTTGCGGAACGAGAAGAAGAGCATGGATCAAAAGAAACAGGGAGACACCGGACAGAGACTTCATCGTTCACCTCAATAAAAAATACGTACTAGTAGGTATATATATGAATGCACCGACGGTTACAAGGCGAAACGCCAAAAAAGATGGTTTTTATGCGTTCTCCGCTTCCCTGGCCGCCAGGCCTACTCCGTGAGGGGGACTTCGCCGCGGATTTTGAAGTGCACCAGGAGGGTGGTTTTTCCCGTAGGGCAACCGAGCATCAGCCCATGGCCCTGCCCCTTGAAGCTGTAGGCGATGTGCGCGATGCCGACGGGGTCGATCTTGCGGACCTCGGGCGGAGCGATGTCCTTGATCTTCTCCGTGTCCACGAACTCCGCCTCCACCGACACGAGTTGTTCGTGGAGGGCGGGGTCGAGGACGATGGGCACCTGGAGGTCGTCGGCAGAGTTCGTCTTGTTGCAGTCGACGGTGAGGTTGGCGATTCTGTTGTCGCGGACGGTCTCGACGGTGTCGATGATGGGGTGGCTGCGGTAGAGCTTGGCGAAGAAGGTATAGGCGTCGGCGTTGCGGTCCGCCGGCTTCACGATGCCGATGTGGTCGGCGACGATCTTCTGGGGAGGCGTATCGACGTCGCAGCCGTAGGTGGCGCTGTAGTAGCTGACGACACGGGTGCGCGCCCGGAGGTACTTGCCGATGCCCTCGCCGGCGGCGGTATCCAGCGTCTCATAGGCGCAGAAGCGGTGGATGCGGGTGACGGCCGGGGTGCTGCGCCACTTGAGTTCGAGATCCATGAGGAAGCTGTTGTCGTTGCTGTCGCGGAGGTCGGTGAGCAGGGGGTCGCCGTCGTAGATTTTGGCGAGGCTGGCGACGAACGATCCCTGGTGCGGCGTCGCGTAGGCGACGATGAAGGGCACGTGGACGGCGTCTTCGGGGTGGCTGAGGAGCATCTCCTCGGTGAGGAGGCCGCCGAGCGAGTGGGCGATGAAGACGATCTCCCTGTGCTCCCAGACGCGTTTCTGCTTGAGGCCGTCGTAGAGGATGCGAGCGAGCTGGTCGGTGGAGAGGCGGCCGTGCGATGAGGGCGTGGGATACTCGGCGACCACGACGTCGGAGCGCTGGAAGCGGGGATCGGTCTTGATGAGATCGGGCCAGTAGGCTCCGTTGGCGGCACGCCACGTCTCATGGTCGCCGTGAAGGCCGTGGACGAAGACGATGACACGCGGCTTGAGGTCATCGGCACGGGCCTCACGACAGGCCGGTCCGGCGACACACAGGAGGAAGAACGCCCAGAACACAGCAGCACAGCTACGCAAAGAAAACCCCTTCCGGATGCACGATCCCGACCGTTTCGACGGTGCTCTTTCCAGATTAGCGCCTTCGCCCGCAAACGGTCGTTGTATCAGGAACGGTAACCTTCGCGGGATTGTTCCGTCAGTTCTTCATCATCTCCCCATGCTCCAAGGACATCCATGCGTCTTCTGCTTTCGCTTGTACTACTTAGCTCCACCGCGTGCGCCCAAGAGACGTTTCAGGTCGCGACCATCAAACCCAGTGCTCCCGATACGCCGAAGGGCATGCAGATTCGCGGCAATCGATTTGCGACCACGGGCACCACGCCGCTGGACTTGCTCGTCTTCGCCTATAACATCCATGGAAGCCAGTTGATCGGCGGCCCGGAGTGGCTTCGCACCAGCAAGTTCGATGTAATGGCCGATCCCGAGAGCGAAAGACAGTCCACCTCGCCGGAGATAAAGGCGATGCTCGCGGAGTTGCTGACGGAGCGGTTCCACCTGGTGCTGCACCATGAGCAACGCGAGCTTTCGGTCTATGCCATTGTGAAGGGCAACAAGGAACCCGTGCTGAGGGTGACGGAGGGCAATGCGATCCATATGCCCACGGGCGGGCTCGTGCCTCCGGGAAGCCTCTACGTGAAGAACGCGACGATGACCAACTTTGCCGCGTTTCTGCAGCGCTTTGCGAGCAGCGATATCGATCGCCCTGTGATCGACCAGACCGGGATTCCGGGGAAGTTCGACTTTGAACTGCACTACACGCCGGCGAATGCACCGGCGGACACTCATGCCGATGCGACCGCTCACCCGGGCATCTTCACGGCCATGCAGGAGCAGCTTGGGCTGAAGCTGAAGCTGACGCGGGCACCGGTCGATGTGCTGCTTGTCGACTCCGCCACGCAGCCGACGCCGGATTGAGGCGCGACGGGGGGCACGGGTCCGCACGGCGTTGGTGTCTGGCGGGACTTCCCTCTTCGGGCGGCTGCGGAGCCTCTTTCGGCTAAACCGGCTAAACTTGAAGGGATGGTGCTTCCCTTTGTCCGCGAACTTCTCGCCGACCTCGAACGATCCGAGGCGTACGAGCGTGTGCGCCGGCACCTTGCCGCCGGATCGGGACGTCGCCGCGTCGCGGGACTGACCTTCACGGCGCGCTCCATGTTCCTGCCCTCGTTTGTGAAGGCCGCGAACGGGCCGTGTCTCATCCTGGTCGCGGACAACAAGGCCGCGGAGGCGCTGCACCTTGCCGTGGTCCAGGCCTGTGAACTGACCGGAGCGCTTGCGCCCGAGGCGGTGCTGCGTCTGCCCGGCCACGACGTGCTGCCGTTTGAGAACCTCTCGCCGCACCCCGAGATCCAGGAGCATCGCGCCGCCACGCTGTGGAAGCTGTGCGAAAAGTCCCCGGCCAAGACCGCCGCGACGCCGCGCCTGATCATCGCGCCGGTGGAAGCGGCCTGCATGCGGCTGTTTCCGCGCGACTTCTACAACGGCCTTGCCCTGCGGCTGCGGGTGGGGGAAGAGCACCTGCCCGATATGCTCGTCGAGCATCTGCTGACGGTCGGGTATACGAAGGTCGATGTGGTGGAGATGCCGGGGCAGGTGACGCTGCGTGGCGGCATCCTCGACGTCTACTCTCCCGAGCAGGAGAGGCCCGTCCGCATCGATTTTTTCGGCGATGAGATCGAGTCGATCCGCACGTTCGATCCGGAGACGCAGCGGTCGATATCCTCACCCAGGGACCATGTTCTTCTGCTTCCGCTGACCGAGTTTCCCGTCACCGAGAAGCTGCTGACCGCGATCAATGCGCGGCTGACGCGCAGCGGCAGCGCGGCCGGCGCGAACCTGGAAGGGGGTGAGCAACCGCGCGAGTTACAAACCCGCAGCGGTGAGGCGACGATCTTCCCCGGATGGGAGTTCTTCGCACCCGTGGCCGGAGCCAGCGGCACGCTGCTCGATCTGCTGGGCCCCGCGACGCGCGTCTTCATCGAAGAGCCCGCGATGGTGCAGAACCAGGGCGAGCGCTGGTGGAACAAGGTCGAACAGAGGCATGAGCGATCGGGTATCGGGAACCTGGTGCGGCCCGAGGATGTGTACATCTCGCCGTGGGATCTGACGGATCGCCTGCGCGACTTCTCGGGCATCGAGCTCGACCAGCTCGGCGCGGTGGATATTCTCGACGCGGACCGCAGCGATCTCTCCGAGGTCGAGTTCCATACGCGCCCCACGCAACGCTTCCATGGCTCGATCCCCGGGCTGATCGAAGCGATCAAGGATCTTGTCCGGCTGGACGCGCGGGTGCTGCTGACCGCGCCCAACCAGGGCGAGGTCGAGCGGCTTGCGTCGCTGTTGCAGGAGTACGCCGTGCCGTATCGGCTGGGTTCGCGCAACCAGCAGCAGGGCGGCAGCACGACGGTGTATTCGGAGTCGAGCTATCTTGCGGGCGAGCTGAGTACGCCCGTGATCGTCAAGGCTGCTCTCGCGAATGGCGTGCAGGTGCTGGACCTCGATAAGGCGAGCGCGAAGCAGATCGTGCTGTTCGGGGCCAACGATCTCTCCGACGATGCCGATGTCGAGGCGCGACCCGTGCGGCGTTCGAAGTCCAAGACGAGTGCTTTCATCTCCGACTTCCGCGATCTTGCGGTGGGCGACTACGTGGTGCATGTCGAGCACGGCATCGCGCGGTACTGCGGGCTCCGGATTCTGGATGAGGACCCCGCCGCGAATCCGCTGGAGCTGATGATCCTCGAGTTCGCCGATGAGGCCAAGCTCTACGTTCCGCTGACGCGACTCGACCTCATCCAGAAGTACCGCAGCACCGATACGGGACCGGCTCCGCAGTTGAACAAGCTTGGCAACCCTGCGTGGCAGAAGACCAAAGCCCGCGTGAAGAAGGCCATGGCCGACATGGCCGGCGAGCTGCTGAAGCTGTACGCGCAGCGCAAGGCCGCGCAGGGTACGCCGTTTTCGCCCGATACCAACATGCAGCATGAGTTCGAAGACGCCTTCGACTTCACCGAGACCGACGACCAGCTTGCGGCCATTGCCGACATCAAGCGCGACATGGAGTCGACCCAGCCGATGGACCGGCTGCTGTGCGGCGACGTCGGCTACGGCAAGACCGAGGTCGCCATGCGCGCCGCATTCAAAGCGGTGCAGGACTCGAAGCAGGTGGCTGTGTTGACGCCCACCACCGTGCTGAGCTTCCAGCATTTTGAGAGCTTCAAGAAGCGCTTCGCCAACTTCCCGGTCAACATCGAAATGCTCTCGCGCTTCCGCACCGCGAAGGAGAAGGCAGCGATCCTGGAGAAGGCAGCGGAAGGCAAGATCGACATCCTGATCGGTACGCATGCGGTGCTGGCGCAGTCGCTGAAGTTCCAGGACCTGGGACTGCTGATCGTGGATGAAGAACAGCGCTTCGGCGTGAAGCACAAAGAGCGGCTGAAGCAGATGCGCGCTTCGATCGACGTGCTGGCCATGTCCGCGACGCCCATCCCGCGCACGCTGCATATGTCGCTGATCGGCCTGCGCGATATGTCCGTCATCGAGACACCGCCCAAGGACCGCATGGCCATCCAGACGATCGTTGCCAAGTTCGACGAGAAGCTCGTCCGCACGGCGATCGAGATGGAGCTGGAGCGCGGGGGCCAGGCCTACTTCGTCCACAACCGCGTCGAAACGATCTATGAGCTCGCCGCGAAGATCCGCGAGCTGGTGCCAAGCGCGCGGATCGGCATCGGCCACGGACAGCTTCCGGAGGCCGAGCTCGAACGCGTCATGCTCGCCTTCATGAATCATGAGTACGACGTGCTGTGCGCGACCAGCATCATTGAAAACGGCCTCGACATTCCGCTGGCGAACACGATCATCATCAACCGCGCGGATCGCCATGGCCTGAGCGAGCTGTACCAGTTGCGAGGCCGCGTCGGCCGCTCGAATCGCCGCGCGTATGCGTATCTCCTGATCCCTCCGGAGACGGAGTTGACCGAGATCGCGCGCCGCCGTCTCGCCGCGCTCAAGGAGTTCTCCGACCTGGGTGCGGGCTTCAAGATCGCGGCGCTCGACCTGGAACTGCGCGGCGCGGGCAACATGCTGGGCGGCGAACAGTCCGGCCACATCGAAGCCATCGGCTTTGAGATGTATACGACCATGCTCGCGGAGGCGGTCTCTCGCCTGAAGGGTGACGACAAGCCGGATGAGGAGACGGCGACGCTCTCGCTCGGCATCTCGTTACGTATCGATGCCAGCTATATCCCCGAGGAGAACCAGCGTCTGCGCATGTACAAGAAGATCGCCGGCGCGCAATCGGACCTGGAGCTTGAAGACGTGCGGGCGGAGCTGGTCGACCGTTATGGTGAGATTCCCGAAGCGGTGCTGAACCTGCTTGCCGCGGGCGCGATCCGCATCCACTGCGAGCGGCTCGGGATCGCCTCGCTCGAGCGCAAGCGCACCGCAATCGAAGAGCCCAAAGCTGCGGCCAAACCCACACAGCAGCCGGCCCAGCAGCGCCCCGGTCTACCCGGGCGTCATGGGCAGGCCCCGATCCACAATCCGCTGCAGCACAGCTATCGCCAGGTCGCGGCACGCCCCGTGACCAACGCGACGATGGCGGTGCGCGCCACGACGGCAGCCCTCACGCGACCGGGCCAGGGAGGCAGCATCAGGCCCATGCGCGAGATGCTGTACGTGAAGTTCACCGAGCGCACGCACGCGCCGATCGAGACGGGCAAGCAACGCATGGGTGTCGACCCCGGACTGCTGATGAAGCTGGTCTCCCGCAACACCAAGAATGGAGCGCAGTTTACTCCGCAGGGCGTGCTGCGCTGGCCATTGTCGAGCGCCAAGGCGGAAGACGTGCTGGCGGAGACGCGGGCTCTGCTGAACTCGCTGGATCCTGCCACGAACTGAGGCTGCAACACTCCCTCGCAGGCGACTCGCGCGTGAAGATTAAGCTCATCGGAAAGCTTCACCGGCTGTCCTATGTCGAGAAGCGAGCGTCATGATTTCTCGAGGTGAATCAACGCAGCAACGCACAACGCGATACAGTATCCCCATGCGCAAGCCACTCCTCGCTCTTGCCCTCGCGGCCTTCGCTCTCCTTCCTGCAAACATTCCGGCCCAGCGCCTTTCAGCCGACGGGGCGCCCCAGACCTTCGACTTTCTCGCGGAGCAGTTCTTCTCCGACATCTACTTCCGCTACAGCCCCACCACCGGCACCCAGGCCGGACTGCACCAGTACGACACGCAGCTTGAGGACTACTCCGCCGCCGAGATGCAGCGTGAGGTTGCCGCTCTGCACGCGATCGAGAAGAAGATTGAGGCCGTTCCCGCCGACGCGCTCGATGCCTCCGTTCAGGCAGACCGCGAGATCCTGCTGAACACCATCCAGTCCACGCTGCTCACGCTCGAGGTCATCCGTCCCTGGGAGAAGAACCCCGACACCTACTCCTCCGGCATCGCCAACTCGGCGTTCGTCATCATGAGCCGGGCCTACGCCCCCGCGAACACGCGGCTGAAGGCGGTCGTCGCGCGCGAGCTCCTGATGCCACAGGTGCTTCTCGAAGCGCGGAAGAACCTGAAGAACCCGCCTAAGATCTACACCGAGATCGCCCTCGAACAGATCGACGGCAACATCAGCTTCTTCCAGAACGATCTTCCCTCGGCCTTCAAGGACGCCGACAGCACCGTCGCCAAGGCCGCCTTTGCGAAGTCGAACGCCGCCGTCATCCAGGCTCTGAAGGACTATGCCACCTGGATGAAGACCGATCTCCTGCCGCGCTCGAATGGCGATTTCCGCTTCGGCGCCGACACCTTCCGCAAGAAGCTCGCCTATGACGAGATGGTCGGCACGCCGCTCGAGACGCTGCTGCAGATCGCCTACGACGACGCGCACCGCAACCAGGCCGAGTTCGCACGCGTGGCCAAAGAGGTCGATCCGACCAAGACCCCGCTCGAAGTGCTGGCGCAACTGGCTACCATTCATCCTCCGCCGGACAAGCTGCTCGAGACGTTCCAGGGCCAGTTCTCGGGGTTGATCTCCTTCATCAAGACGCACCACATCATCACGATCCCATCGGACGTCGAGCCCACGCTCGAAGAGACCCCGCCCTTCCTGCGCGCGACCACGCAGGCCTCGATGGACCCTCCGGGTCCGTTTGAGACGCACTCCACCAAGGCCTACTTCAACGTCACGCTGCCCGAAAAGGACTGGTCCGCCGCCCGCATCGCGGAGCATATGGCCGCGTTCAATATCGGCACGATTACCTCCACCGCGGTGCATGAGGCGTACCCGGGACACTACGTCCAGTTCCTCTATCTGAACCAGTTTCCCTCGAAGATCCGCAAGCTGCTTGGGGCCAACACCAACATCGAAGGGTGGGCGCACTATTGCGAGCAGATGATGCTGGACGAGGGGTATCTTCCTGACGGCGTGGATGCGAAGCAGGCCAAACTGATCCGTCTGGGGCAGTTGCAGGATGCGCTTCTGCGCGACGCGCGCTTTATTGTCGCCATCCGGATGCACACCGGCGTCGGCGGCCCGCTGACCACGGACGAAGCAGCCCAGCTCTTCGTCAAGGAGGGCTACCAGTCCCCCTCGATCGGTTCCATGGAGACCAAGCGCGGCACCGCCGATGCCACCTATCTCTACTACACGCTGGGCAAACTCGAGATCATGAAGCTGAGGGCGGATGTGAAGGCGCAGCAAGGCGCGGCCTTCTCGCTGGAGGAGTTCCACAACGCGTTCATGCACCAGGGATTTGCGCCGGTGAAGGTGATTCGCAAGGCGATGCTGCATGACGATTCGCCAGTCATGTAGGAGAAGATGATCCATACATGGCATTTTCGAGCGACATCATGGCATGATGACCACCGTGGCGGAGATCGTTAAGGCAGGCCGGTTCGTCGTCCCGAAGCAGATGCGGGACGCACTGCACCTTGTTTCGGGAACCCGGATTCCTCTGGAGCAGGCGGGCGAATCGATCGTTATTCGCCCTGAGGAAGGCCTCACGGGAGGGATTGCGTATGACGCTCTTTTGCTCGCCTGCGCCCGCAAGGTCGATGCGACCGAGTTCTACACCTTCGATACGAATCGCTTTCGTCTCGTGGCTCCCGACCTCGCGGATGGCATCGATGTCCAATGACCCAATCGTGTCACATCGCAATATCCACACGTTTGTTAGGATGATGCTCTAAACCCCTCACGAGAGAGAGAGAGTCCCAAGACCCATGTCCACACCTCAGAAGATCCGCAAAGCCGTCTTCCCCGCCGCAGGCATGGGAACCCGCTTTCTTCCCGCCACCAAGTCCACGCCGAAGGAGATGCTCTGTCTGGTCGACAAGCCGCTGATCCAGTACGGCGTCGAGGAGGCTGTTGCGGCCGGATGCACCGAGATCATCATTGTGACGGGCCGCGGCAAGACCACCATGGAGGACCACTTCGACAAGTCCGCCGAACTCGAAGCCTCACTGCTGGCTAAGAACAAGATCGCCCTGCTCGAGATCGCGCAGTCGGTCTCGAAGCTCGCCAAGATCGTCTACGTGCGCCAGCCCGAAGCACTCGGCCTGGGACACGCCGTGCTGATGGCCAAGGAGATCGTCGGCAATGAACCGTTCTGCGTGCTGCTTCCAGACGATATCGTCGACGCCTCCACCCCATGCATGAAGCAGATGGTCGAAGCCTTCCACGAGACACAGTCGTCGATCCTCGGCTCCGAAGTCGTCGAAGGCGACGCGATCTCCGCGTACGGCTGCCTGGACTGCACTCCGGATGCGACCAACCCGCGTCTGCTCTCCGTCTCCGGCATGGTCGAAAAGCCTGCGCCCGGGACGCAGCCGTCGCAGAACGCCATCATCGGCCGCTACATCCTTACGCCGCGCATCTTCGAGATGATCGAAACCATCAAGCCCGGCGCGGGCGGCGAGCTTCAGCTCACCGACGCCATTCTGGCGCTGCTGCAGTATGAGAAGGTCTACGGATTCAGCTATGAGGGCAAGCGTCACGATGCCGGCGACAAGCAGGGCTTCCTGCGCGCGACGGTCGAGCTGGCGCTGAAGCATCCGAAGCTGGGCGGAGACTTCCGCAACTGGCTGAAGACACAAAACTTCTAAGATCGCCCTAGACGGGCGGCGAGCGCCCACACGCCTTTTCCCACTGCGCCTGGTCCTCCGGGGATCTGCGCGCAGCGGGGCGGCTAGCGTTTCCGCATCCGCAAAGTCTCCCAGCTTCCGTCCGCCGTCCATCCTCCATCGACGGCCAGCGTCTGTCCATTCACAAAGCCGCTCAACTCCGGGTCCGCGAGGAAACAGATCGCCTGCGCGATCTCCTCGGGTTTGGCGAAGCGCCCCATCGGAACGCGATTCCCGATATCGGCGTCCGTGTAGCCGCCACCAGCCTGGTCCGCGACATCCATCTCCGTCTTCACCCACCCCGGACACACCGCATTCGAGCGCACGCCACGCCCGCCCCACTCCGCGGCGAGCGTCCGCGTCAGGCCGATCAGGCCGTGCTTGCTGGCGTTGTAGGCCGAGCGGTCTCCGATACCGACCAACCCGGCGATCGAGGCCACATTCACCATCGCCCCCACGCCCTGCGCCAGCATCACCGTCCCAAAGGCCTTCGACAACAGAAACGGCGCGACGAGGTTGATCTCCAGCACCTTGCGGAAGTCCGCGACCGACACCGTCTCAGCCGGGGCGATAAAACTGATCCCGGCGTTGTTCACCAGCACATCGACGCGCCCCCATTGGGCCATCACTGCCTGGACAAAAGCCGCGACCGTGCCTTCGTCCGACACATCCCCGGCAAAGTCGAGGCAATCGCCCGCAATCGCCGCAGCCGTCTCCGCCGAGCCGCGCAGATCGATCATCGCCACGCCATACCCACGTGCGGCGAGCATCTCTGCCGTCCGCCGCCCAATTCCCTGCCCCGCACCTGTGACCACTGCAACGCGCATCCGCCGATTTTACTGCGCGGACGGTGCTGTGCGGCTTCCCGGCGCAGCCGAATCGTCCCCACGAAACGCTCACGGTACACTGGAGGCACGCGCATCGCGAACCCTCCAGGCGAAAGGCACCAAACCTCCGTGATCGTCACCCAGGCTGTCTTTGGTGTGTACCACCACTTTGAGCTGGCCCGCGAGTTCGAGCGCCGTGGACACCTCGAGCGCATCTACTCCACCTGGCCATGGGCGCGGCTCAAACGCGAGGGTCTTCCCCAGCCACGGGTCGAGTCCTTCCCCTGGATCCACACACCCGAGATGATTCTGGGCCAGAGAAACCTGATGCCCCGCTGGCTGGGCGATCACCTCGGCTATGCCAACGCACTCCTCTTCGACGAGTGGACCCTCCGCCGCATTCCGCCCTGCGACGCCTTCATCGGCATCTCCGGAGCCGGCCTCAAAACCGGGCAACTCGTCCAATCCCGCGGCGGAAAGTTCGTCTGCGACCGTGGCTCCTCGCACCAGCGCTACCAGGAAGAGATCGTCGCCGACGAGCAGCGCCGCTGGAATGTCGACCGCCCCGTCTCCGATATCCGCGACACCATCCGCGAAGAAAAGATCTACGCAGCCGCCGACGCCATCACCGTCCCCAGCACCTTTGCCGCGCGCTCCTTCATCGAGATGGGCGTGGCCGCCGAAAAGATCCACACCATCCCCTACGGCGTCCGCCTTGAAAACTTCAAAAAGGTAGCCGACCCTCCCGCAGACCGCTTCGAAGTCCTCTTCGTGGGCGGCGTCGCTCTGCGCAAAGGCATCCCCTACCTTCTGCAGTCCTTCGCAAAGCTGAAGCATCCCGGCAAGCGTCTCCGCATCATCGGCTCCGTGCCCGACTGGATGCGTCCCGTCATCGCCCGGTTCCCGCAGGACCACGTCGAGATCCTCGGTGCCGTCCCGCAGTCGGAGCTGACCGCGATCATGAGCAGCAGCCACGTCCTCGTACTCCCATCCATCGAAGAAGGCCTCGCCCTCGTCCAGGGACAGGCTCTCGCCTGCGGCCTCCCCGTCCTGGCCAGCACCAACACCGGTGCGGAAGACCTCTTCACCGACTCCGTCGAAGGGTACATCGTGCCCGTCCGCGATGTCGATGCCCTCGCCAGCCGCATGCAGCAACTCGCCGACGATCCCGCCCTTCAGCAGCGCATGAGCGCCGCCGCTCTGGAGCGTGTCCAGCACCTCGGCGGATGGACCCAGTATGGAGATCGCTGGGTCGACCTGCTCCAGAACCTGACCGGCAAACAATAACCTTCATGGCTCCGCGCCCATCCGGCTGGAGCTCCGTCATACGCTACAGTAAGACCAACCACAGCACGCTCAACCAGGAGCCCGGATGAATCGCCGTCATTTCCTGCATCAGGCAGCCGCCTCGACCGCTGCCCTCGCCCTCGCCGGCTGCGCCCCCGGCAAGAAGAACCTGGCCGCCACACCGCCGCCGCCGCGCCTGCCCTTCTACGACGCCGTGCAGCCCATCAACCCCATCCGCGCCCACGAAGACCGGCTCTTCCGCATCACCGTCTGCCTCCGGCCGTTTCGGGCGATGGGGCCACGCATGGACACGGAACAGATCGCCGGCAAGCTCGTCGTTCACAACTACGGCCACGGCGGCTCCGGCTGGTCGCTCTCCTGGGGATCCGGCAAGTTCGCTGTCGAAAAAGCGCTCTCGAACGGCGACCGCGACATCGCCGTCATTGGCTGCGGGGCGCTCGGGCTTACCAGCGCCATCCTCGCCCAGCGCGCGGGTGCCAGCGTCACGATCTACGCCAAGGAGCGTCCGCCCGAAGTCCGCAGCGCACGCGCCACCGGCTCCTGGACGCCCGACTCCCGCATCGCCCTCGTCAAGGACGCACCGCCCACGTTCGCCGCGCAGTGGGAGAAGATGGCCCGCGCGTCCTGGTCGATGTACCAGTCCTATCTGGGCATGCCCGGCAACCCCATCGAGTACACCGACCGCTACATGCTCTCGGACAAGAACTCCCCGCCGCCCAGCCCTCGACCGGCCGGCACCGAGGATCTCGAGTTTGCCCGGTACGAGCACCTGATCGGCGATCTGACACCGAAGTTTCAGACGCTGCCCCCGGGCTCGTATCCCTTCCCGGTCGATGAATGCCGTCGCACCACCAGCCTCCAGTTCAACGTCGCCGACTACTCCCGCCAGTTGCTCAACGACTTTTACATCGCCGGCGGCAAGATCGAGACGATGGAGTTCCACGAGCCGTCCGAGTTCGTGAAGATCCCGCAGAAGTCCATCATCCACTGCACCGGCTACGGGGCCAAGGCGCTCTTCAACGACGCCTCCATCACGCCGGTGCGCGGCCAGATCGGCTGGCTGATCCCTCAGCCCGAGGTCAACTACGGCTTCTACTACCGGCAGGTGAACGTGCTGGCGCGGCGCGACGGAATCGTCGTTCAGTCCAGCGAGCAGGGCGAAGCTTCAGGCTGGAACGATGCCAACGAGACGCCGGATCGCGGCGAGGCGGAACGCGCCGTTCGGGTGATCGCGGACCTCTACAGCCGCATGCAGCCGAAACACATGTCGTAAATGTCGCTGGTCCTCGCGTTGCTCGGAATTTGATCTCCGGCCAACGGGAGGACCACGCGAAGCAGAAAAAGGCCTGCCCGTCCGGCAGGACACGCCTTTTACTGCGCTGGAGACGCCTTGGGCTTGATCGCCACGCACGGCGGATCGGGCAGCGTCTCTCCCGGCAGCGGCCTCCGCCCAGCCTCCCTCATCTGCCCCGCCGGACATGGTGGCAGCAACACCACGGGACGCAGGTTCTTCGGCAGCGGAGGAGCCCCCGCCAAGGCCTTGACCTCCTTCGCGCCCGGCCACCCGTACGGCGGAACCCGCAGCGTCCCATACCCCATGACGGGAAACCTCGTCGGCAGCTTGAACTCGCGATCCAGACGCACGTACGCCGACGCCGGTTTCTTGCCCAACAATCGCGTGTCGGCGGAATACAGCTCCAGCGTGTGGCCCTCCGCCGTCACCAGCAGCGTCTTGTCGTTGAACCCGTTCTTCTGCTCCGTAGCGCCCGGAAACGGCTCATTCGAAACGATCGTCACGCCGATGCCCGGTGCGTACAGGTAGATGTACTTCAGGTCGGGAATGTCATAGTTCAGCGCCGCTTTACCCGTCATGCCGTCGATGGTCAGCGTCCCCCGCGTAATTGCAACCTTCACCACCCTGGGCGGCTTCTCTTTCTTGTTCTTGATTTTCTTGCCCTTCTCGTCGTAGCCCAGGTCGGTCGCCGTCTGGAACACCGGCTTGCCGTCGCCATCGAACAGCGGATGCCCCTTCTTGTCCCTCTGCTGCTTCACCGGCGCGTTGAACATGGGTTTGCCGTCCGGGTCGAGACGCTGCCGCCCCTCTTCATCGAGCATCGGCGTCGCGGGCTGCTCGACGATATTGGCCGGCCCCGTGTACACCTCCTTGCCCTTCTTTCCCCTGGGCTTCTCCGGTGCCTTCGCGGCTGGCGCGGGAACTGCCTCCACAGGAGCCTGTTCTACCGTCGGGGCGGGCATCGCCGGAGCTGTCCCGGTCTGCTGTCCCCACCCCAAACTCGAAGCCGCCACCACCATCCAGGCCATCATCCTGCACCGCATACGCATGGTTCACTCCTCGTCGTTCAAAAAAGCCTCATCGCAGCACATGGATCCCGCACGGACGGGGAGGTTCCACTTCGGGAATGCTGGATTGATTCAAAGCATATCCGTATCCGCGTGACTTCGGGGTTAAGTTTTCCGGAGGGTACTGCACCGTGGGGCCCTAGGCTGAAGCCATCAAAATTCAGCCGGATGGCATCTCACGGAGAAAGAAACAGGAGGCACCATGTCCACCCCAGAAACGAAGACCGGAATTACCCGGGAGAAGCTGATCGAACTCCTCAATGAGGATCTCTCCCGCGAATACCAGGCGATCATCGCCTACGTGAACTACTCGCAGGTGCTCAAAGGCGCGCAGTACATGAATATCGCCGCCGAACTCGAGGTCCATGCCGGTGAAGAGCTCCAGCACGCCATCAAGCTCGCTTACCAGATCGACTACCTGGGCGGCATGCCCTCCGTGACGCCCAAGCCGGTCAAGACCAGCGACAAGGCCACCGACATGCTGCGCTTCGATCTCGAAAACGAGAAGGAGACGATTGCCAACTACCGCCGGCGCGTGAAGCAGGCCGACGAGTTGAACGAGTTTGCCCTCTCCGAGACGCTGCGCCAGATCCTCACCGACGAGCAGGATCACCTGGTCGCCCTTGCCACCGCCCTGAACGAGGATCCACCCGACGCAGGCATCGCCGACTAACTGCCCGGGAACGCCACTTTTGCTCAGAGCATGCCTGCACAGGCTACGGAAGACCGTGTCGCTTACGGCCTTCCGTAGCCTGTGCGGTCGTTAAGCCTTCGGTTTGCCGGCCTTCAGCATGGCCTTCCAGTCCTTTTCGGTCTGGTCGGCGTAGGCGAGGGCGTAGGTGAGCATGGCTTTTTTGAAAGGTTTGGCTTTGGCAAAGTACGCAGCGAGATCGCGCGCGTTGCCGGAACGGGCGTGGCCGCGGGCCAGCATTTCGCCACAGACCAGCGCGTACTGGATGAGGCCTTCGAGGCTGAGCCTGGTGACATCGACCGTTGCCTTATGGTCATGGAGCTGCCGCACCAGGTAACTGCGCCCATCGCAGGTCGTCCATCCCAGCAGAGGGTCGGACTGGAGCTGCATCGCCCTTTGGCCTTCGACGACGCGCTGCCCCTCGTGCGCTGCCTGCGACGGGCTGGGGGTGACGTAAGGGGTGTAGCAGGAAGGAACCTCCTCCTTGACCTGCAGGAAGAGCGGATCGCCTGGGCCGTTGCCTTCCATGTAGACGCAGTAGTCGCGGAGCCCGACGGAGCCGGTGCCGACCACCTTGAACGCGACGTCGACGGGCCGGTACTGCGCGAAGAAGTGCCGTCGCTCAGGGAGCAGGCTGGGGAGATAGGTATCGAGAGAGGCCAGCACCTCTGCCCGTTCGGTTCCTGTCACGCGGCGCAGGAGAGGCGGCTGCGATTTGAAGATGCGGCCCGGCTTCCCGGGCTCGGTGAGGCTTTCCACGGTCAGGTCCGGGGTCTGCCGTTTGGCCTTGCGCAGCGCCCGGGAGATGGGTGCCGACGCAGCAAGGCGATGGACCTGGTAGCGCGCCACCTCCAGCACAGGCATGCGCGAGAACTCACGCATGAGGTTGCAGTACGTGGCCAGAAAGATGGACGCAGCCGACGCGCAGCCGGTGTGTTTGAAGCAGGCCTGCCGGCCCGCGAGCAGGATGCTGGTGGTCATGCGCTTTACGTCCCACTCGAACGGCGCTCGGATGGTCTCGTCGAAGTCGTTGATGTCGAAGATGAGCCGGCCATCGGGTCCGGCGTAGGCCCCAAGGTTCTGGACGTGGGCGTCGCCGCAGATCTGGTTCACGATGCCGGAGTGCGGCGTCAGCGCAAGATCCGCCGCCATGATGGGAGCGGCACCCCGGAAGAAGCCGAAGGAAGAGGCAGCCATCCGCTCGTACTTGACCGAAGCCAGCGCGGGGACGCGTCCCTCCATGGCGCGCGCGAGAAGCGCGAGCGGATCGTAGGTGCGCAGACTGGGGTCCCAGCGGGCAAGCAGCTTTGCCGAGGGGGGCGCGACGGCTGGAAGAATGGGTGTCGTGGGCACTTTCGGCTTGTCTGTTTTCTTTTTCGACACAATGCACAGAAGTTTACGGCAAACCGGGGCTTCCGTACGGACTTCATGCGACGATGAGAGGGTTAACCTATCCATGAACGCAATGACAGGACAAGGAGCATCGAGCGTGGGCCCTGAGGAACCTCTGCCTGCAGTAGCCCGTGCGCTGGCCGCGGCGGAGAGAGCAGCCGCCGAGGCGTTGGGCGAGCCCCTAGCGCGGTGGGACAAGTTTTCCTCCACCGTCGCCTCCATGGGTCACGAGACGTTCATCACCTGGGAGACTCTTCCCCTGGTGCATTACCTGATCCGCTCGCTCGGCCCGAACGGCGCGGACTGGCGGAGCCTGTTTCTGGGCGAACGCATGAAGCAACTGCATTGGCCCGCCGAAACCCTCGACGAGTTGATTGCGCGCCGCGAGACGGTTTTTCAACAGGACCGCGACGCCCTTGTGAAAATCCTCGCCGGAAAGGTTCCCCCGGCGGAGCTCGAGGCCTTCACCGCACGGCTGGACCGCTGGCGCGAACTGGTTACGACCAACGTGCGGACCAGCCGCGAGATCAAGATTCTGCTGGTGGGCGACTGCCTTTTCCTCGATATCACGACCTTCCTGGCCGCTCTTCTGCTGGAGCGCGGCATCACGCTCCGGCCGGTCTTCGCCGCCAGCAAGAACCCTGTGGAAATGAACGCGCTTCTGCGCACCCACGCCGCGGATCGCTTCGACCTCGTCTGCTACAGCCCCTACACTTACGAGCAGAACCTCTCGCTGGCCCGCACCCACTTCCTGCAGGGCATCCGCAGCGGTCCGGCCACCCTGCGGACCCTGGCGGACGAGGCCCACGCCCAGATGCTGCCCACGTTCCGGATGCTGGGCGACCTCTTCGAGTGCGGCGTCTACGTCCACAACACCGCGAACGTCCGCCGCCACGACGGCACGCCCCTCTCCTTCGCGAAGAACCTCATCACCGCCTACGCCCGGCGGACGGCGGCCAAACGCGTCAACGAGCTACTCGACACCACACTCCGTGAGCACAATGCCAGCGCGCCGCGTCCGGCGATGCTGATCGATGAACGCGCGCTTCTGGCCCGATTCGGAGACATCAACCTCTCCCGCAAGTTCTACTCGACCGAGTCGGTCCATCCCACCGTGCTCTCGCTGCGCCTCGCCGAGATTTACACCGACTTCATCGGCGCGGTCGCCGGCCTGACCGGGAGAAAGGTCGTCGTCGTCGACCTGGATCACACGCTCTGGGCGGGTGTCATCGGCGAGGGTGCCGTCCAGCACCACCGCGACCGCCAGCAGACGCTCAAGCGCCTCCGCGCCAAGGGTATTCTGCTCGCGATCGCCTCGAAGAACGACGCCAGCAATATCCGCTGGGACGGTGCCGTGCTGGGAGCGAACGACTTTGTCTCCCAGCAGATCCACTGGGAGCTGAAGAGCACCAGCGTCCGCAGAATCGCCGCCGAGCTGAACCTCGACGCCAAGGACTTCGTCTTCATCGACGATCGCGCGGACGAGCGGGAGATGGTCTCTGCCGCGCATCCGGGGCTTCTCGCGCTGGATGCGCTGGACGAAGGGCCCTGGAGGATGCTGGACTGGTGGGCCACCTCCCTGCCCGAGCAGAAGGGGGCCGACCGCACCCAGTTCTACGCCGACCGCAAGAAGCGGCAGGAGCTCCAGGAGGAGCTCGGGGGGGATTCCGGCGCAGTCCTGGCCGGCCTTGGCCTGCGTGTGTCCATCCGCACCCTAGTGCCGAAGGAGCTCGACCGGGCGGTGGAGCTCGTCAACCGGACGAATCAGTTCAATATCCGCGGCAGCCGGGTGACCAGGCAACAGATGGCGGCATGGTCGAAGAGCGACACGCACCGCATCCTGGTGGCAGAGGCGGCGGACAAGTTCGGCGGCATGGGCATTGTGTCGGTCATGGTGTTGGAGGGCGAGGAGATTGCGATCTGGGTGCTGAGCTGCCGCGTCTTCGGCTTCGGGATCGAGACGGCTCTCCTGAACGAGGCTCGCCGGAGAACGCCGGTGCTGCGTGGCGCGATCGTGGAGACGGAGCGCAACCAGCCCTGCCGGGAGGTGTTCGCGGCGAATGGATTTCAGAAGGATGCGGACGGCTGGCTCTGGCCGGGTGGCGAGGTCCCTGCGGATCCGGAGTGGCTCGCCGTAACGACCACATAAAGTCCCGACCAACGGGAGGCCCGCACGACAACACTGCGCCACGACCGGGATACACGTCAGGAAGGTTCTGCCGCAAGCGCCGTGACCGCCTCGCTCGCAGCGGGTCCGTCCGGCAGGACAGCCTTTCGAAACAAGAAAAACGGCGCCCCGAGAAAGGGACGCCGTTTGCTTTGCTGCGAGTGAGGGTTAGAAGGTGAACTTGCCGCTCAACTGGAGCTGCCTTGACGAGCCGGCATCGCCGACCTGGTTGCGCGTCGCCGTGATCTGGCCGAACGTTCCCGTGGTCGATGCCGTCAGATTCGGGTTGGCAAGGTTGACGTGGTTCAGCAGATCGAACGAGTCGATCCGCAGCACCAGGTTGACCGACGCGGCGATCTTCGTCGTCTTCTGCAGCGAGAGATCGACGTCCGAGAAGCCGGGTCCGTTCAGCTTGTTGCGGCTCAGGTTTCCGAATCCGTTGGTCTGCGTGTAGAAGGTGCAGCCCGTCGTGATGGTGGTGCAGACGGTTGCGTTGATGAACGGGATGTTGCCGCTGGGCAGGAGGGCGCCGCGCCCGGTGGAGTAGGTCCCGATCAGCGTGGGACGGATGCTTCCGCTGCCCGTGATCGACGTGTTGGAGGTCGTCACGTTGAGCGGGTTGCCGCCCTGCGCCTGCACGATGGAGGCCAGCAGCCAGCCTTCCTTGGCGCGGTTGCCGTGGAAGGGCAGCGTCCAGATGCCGCTGAATACGAAGTGATGACGGACATCGAAGTCGGAGCGGCCGTAGTCGCCGGCGGGGTTGACGTTGTTCTGGACGCCGTTGCCCGAGAGCGAGTTCAGATCGAGCGACTTCGAGAACGTGTAGCTGGAGTTGAGCTCAAGGCCGCCGTGGAGGCTCTTGCGGGCGGTAATCCATAGAGCGTTATAGCTGGACATGCCCGCATAGGCGACCTGCGAGATGTTGCCGAGCGCCGCGCTGGGCCGGATGAGGCTGGCAGCGGAGACGGTGGGGAAGGGCCGCACGGTGCTCGTGCCGTTGGGCGTAACGAACTGGTTGATGTTCAGCGGCATGCGGAGGTGACGTCCGCCGGAGCCGATATAGCCGACCTGCAGGACGGTGCCGAAGCCAAGATCCTGCTGGACGTTGAGGTTGTAGGACTCCATGTAGGCGTTGCGGTAGTTGGTGTTGGTGGCCGAAGGAGCGAGGCCGCTGACAGCCGCCTTGGTGTACAGCGTGCCCACCGCCAGGTTGCCGCCCGAGAGCGAGACCGGCGACGAGTTCGGCGGATTGCCCGCAAGGCCGGAGACGACACCTTCGTTCGGCTGGTCCGCCATAATGCCGAAGCCGCCGCGGACGACCGTCTTGCCCGTGCCGAAGAAGTCGTAGATGAAGCCGACGCGGGGCGAGTAGTTGTAGTTCTGGTTGTAGGGCTGGTCGACCTGAGTAAGGGTGCCGGACCCGGGAAGGAAGTTCACGAAGCGGTGAGCGCCCTCGGTGAAGGTGCCGTTCCACTCGAAGCGGAAGCCAAGCTCCGCCGTGAGGCGGGGGGTCATCTTCCAGCTATCCTGCAGGAAGCCGGCAGCCGAGGAGTCGAAGATGCGGCTGACGACGTTCGAGGCGTTGCCGGTGAAGGTGTTGGCGAGGCCGTTGATGAAGTTGGCGGTGGTGGTGAAGTTGACGGTGCCGGCGGTCTGCGAGAAGTTGTTGCCCTCGAAGCGGCGGAACTCGCCGCCCACCTTGATGGAGTGCTTGCCGACAAGGTAGTTGAGGGTGTCGGAGAAGACCCCGGTGGTCACGAAGCGTCCCTGCGGAAAGCCCGAGGGCCCGCCGAAGTTCAGGCCAAGGTCGGTCACGGTAATCTGCGGAAGACCAAGGGGGGACGTCACGCCGTTGTTGATGCCGTAGGCGCTGGAGAGCCCGGTGAAGTTCTGGTTGAACGAGATCGCGATACGGTTGAAGCCGATGCGGGCCTCGTTGACCATACGCGGCGAGAAGACGTGAACTTCGTTGATGGTGCCGATCTGCCGGTGCGCTCCGCGATGATCGCCGAAGCCGGCAACAGTGTTGCCCTGCAGATTGGGCTCGGTGCGGGCATCCTGCTGCCACGCATAGTAGAGGTGAAGGGTGTCGGCGGTGGTGAGGTTGTGAAAGAGATCGCCGCTGAACTGGTCGGTCTTCACCGGTCCGGGCGAGGAGCCCGAGGCCACGGCCGTGGTCACGCCGTTCGTTGTGGTCTCCACGCCGATGGGCAGAACGTTGATGATCGTCGCATATGCCGCGCCCGCCGGGCTGGTGGCGAACTGCGCGCGCTGGGCGGCGGTCGGCACGTTGCTGGTGAGCAGGATGCCCTGCTTCTGGCGGAGGCCCTCATAGCTGAGAAAGAAGAAGGTCTTGTCCTTGAAGACGGGCCCGGAGAAGGCGCCGCCGAAGTTGTGGCGGTTGAGCTGGTTCTGGCGGCCCGAGGCGAGGGGGGTGGCGCGGTTGAAGAAGTTGCGGGCGTCGAAGTAGTTGTTGCGGATGTAGTCGAAGCCTTCGCCGTGGAACTTGTTGGTGCCCGAGCGCGTGCTCACGTTCACGATCGATCCGGACGAGCGGCCATACTCCGCAGAAAACGTCGAGTTGATGATCTTGAATTCGGAGGTCGTGTTAATCGAAGGCTGGAACGTGATCTGGTTCTGCGTCATGTCGTTCAGGTTGATGCCGTTGACCTGGAAGTTATTGGTGTCTTCGCGGTTGCCGGCGGTATCGAACGAGTTGGCTCCAAGGCCGCGGCTGGGAGCGGTCAGGCTTCCATTATTGGGCGGAACGACCGTGCCGGGGGTCAGGTTCGTGAGGTCCAGGAAGTGACGGCCGTTGAGCGGAATCTGCTGTACGGTCTCGCGGTCGATGACCTGTCCAAGCGTGGTGGTCTGGGCCTCGATCGGGGCCGGAGCGGCTTCGACCTGGACCGTCTCACCCGCACTCGACACGGAGAGCTTCACATTGGCGGTCGCGGTGGTGTTCACCTCGAGAACGAGGCGTGGGATGGTGAACTTGCCGAAACCGGAGGCGTTGACCACGATGGAGTACTCACCGGGCTGGAGCGAGGGGGCGGTGAAGCTGCCGGCGCTGTCGGACACGGTGTTACGCGCGGAGCCCGTGGCAAGGCCGAGGATCGCAACCTGCGCACCCGGGATAACCGCTCCCGTCGCATCGGTCACAATTCCGGAGATGGTTCCGGTCGACTGCGCAAGCGCACCCGCGGTAACGAAGAAGAGGGTGAGGATAAAGAGCCAGACGGTGCGTTTCAAGGGAGGTCTCCTGTAAATGAAACAAGTTGGTTCGTTCTTTGGACCGCGTGCGGTGCGGCGGAAGGCCACGCTCGTCGCGGGGAGAAAAGAAAGCGGGTCCAATGGAAGCTGCTGCAAACCAGAGGCGAAATCTATGACCAGGCTCGGCGGAGATGAGAGACTCTACGCTCCGGGAGGGGTCGTGATTCGTTCGGAAAAGCGCTGGATACAGGTGGGTACGTGGATAAGATATCAGATATCAAAATTCGATGAATTGTTTTTCTCGGCCCATTCCCGTCAGGCTAAAAAACCAATTGTCATCGTTTTGTCATCTGGTGCTGTAGACTCGTTTTGTTTCGAGGACGAAAAAGCATGAGCTATGGCGCAATCACCAAGCTGGAGAAGCTCGATTCATCAGCAAGTCTCACTGAACGAGCACACCTGAGCATCAAGCAGTACATCCTGGAGGGACACCTCGACGTGGAGGCGCGCCTGACCGAGGATTTTTTCGCGCGCCACCTCGGCATCAGCAAGAGCCCCGTCCGTGAGGCCCTGAATACGCTGCAGGGTGAGGGACTGGTCCGCATCGAGCCGCGCCGCGGGGCGTTTCTGCGCCGGTTTACCGCCAAGGAGATCGCCGACCTGTATGAGTTGCGCGAGGCCCTCGAGGTCTTCGCGGCAGCCACCTGCGACATCACCACCGAACTAGTCACGGAACTTGAGGCGAGCGTCGCCCGCACCTGCCAGTATCTCGCCGAGAACGACAAGGTCCACTACATCGACGAGGATGTCCACTTTCACGACCTGATCGTCAGCGGGACAGGCAACGAGGAGCTGCGGCGGGTCTTCGACAACATCCAGAACAAGCTTTGGCTGTGCCGCCTGCAGACCTACCGGCTCACGTCTCCGGATACCCCGGAGTCGCACCGCGAGGTGGCTCGTGCGCTGAAGGAGCGGGACCGGACCAGGGCGCAGCAGATCATGAGCCGCCACATCCGCCTGGTGCGGGATGCCCTGCTCGCTTCCATGGAAGAGCAGGAGGCGGAGAAGGCGGCCGCCGCCGAACTGGTGTCAGCGGATTAGCGTCAGGGCCTGAGTTCCGGTGAATCGACATAAGAATGGCCAGGAAGATCGCTCTCCCTGGCCGTTTTCCGCCTGCGTTTTACTTCGTCTTCTTCCTGCGCCGGGTCACCCGGTGCGTGGTGCGGCGACGCGTCACATGCCGGCGCGGAGCCCTCATGGAGTACGTCGGCGGATGCACTGAAGCGGCATCGAAGGTCGTACCGATATCCGTGTAGGTCGCTCCCACCGGTACCAGGATGCTGTCTGCCGAACGACCCGACGGGTCGCCCACGCGCAGCTCGATCCGTCCTCCATCCACTCCCTTTTCCAGAAGATACGTCTGGATATTCACGCTCCGCTGCTCGCCCTGCAAAGGCTGCTCGTCGGGGGAGTAGCGCCCCACGACGACCAGCTTCGCACCCGTGTCGCGGTTGAGGTTGAGCGCCACGTCGTCGAGGCAGGCCTTGGCTTCGTTGTCGACCCGCACCGGACGCCTGCGGTCCCGCTCGAACGAGACGCTGCATAGTTGCTGGGTCATCGGCAGAGCCATGGCCACCGGCGGTGCCGTCACGGTCACCATCGTGGTCGCCGAAGCAGTCTTGCCAAGGTCGTCCAGCAGGCTGCAGGTCACACGGATCGTGCCTGGAGGCACCCCAGCCGTCGAAAGCGTACCGGTCGAGCCCGTGCCCACAATGGTGCCCGCGCTCGCGGTGTACATGTACGTCAACTGGCGACCCTGCGGGCTGAAGCCGTTCGACGCGATCGTGGAGGAGCCGCCGGGCTGCACGGTGCTGGGGGTCGCGGTGCAGGAGATGGTGGGGGGTTCATAGGCGCGGATGGTGAACATGCCCTGGCAGCTCGCGCTCTGCATGCCCTTGCGGCCCTGCGTGACGTGTCCCGTGACGGTGTACTCGCCGGGAGGGATGCCGGTGGTGTCGATCGACGCCCCGCCCTCGCCCGCCGTGATCTTGCCGCCGGTTGTCGTCCAGGTGTAGGTCGCCTTGCGGCCGGGGACGAGATTCAGTGGCTGCGCCATCACGCTGAGCGGCTCACCCGGATAGATCGAAGCCGGGGAGACGGGACAGGCCAACGTTACCTGCTGCGGGGCCGAGCCCATGCTGCCAAACCGCGCGACCAGACCGCCGGAGAGTTTGAAGGCAGACAACGCACTGGTGCCGCCACCCAGGTTGTTGGCGAGCAGCGGGCCGTAGTCCACATGCGAGTAGTGGTAATCGGCCTGAATGGGGCGGATCGCGATGCGGTCGTGCCAGAACGGCAGGATGTAGTCCACACCACCCCCGCCTGTCGCCGCATAACCCCAGGTGAGCGGCTGGTAGACGGGCCCATTGATCTTTGCCGCGCCGCCCAGCGCGTGGATGAATGGGACGAACCGCCCGAACTGCATCCGTGCGACCGGGCCGGCCTCCGCGGTGTAGTACGAGGGATCGCGGTACAAACAGCCGAACCCGTTGGCCTTGCATTGATTCGCGATGACATCGGAGTTCGGCCCGGAGAAGTAGCCGCCTTCCACCTGCACGCCGAAGTGCCGCGTGAAGTAGTCCGTGATGCTCACCGTCGCATTGGGGTTATAGACCGGCTGGTAGAGATAGCCGCCGATGCCGCTGCTGAACGGGTGAATGTACCCGTAGCCCGCGTAGATCTCGACATGATCCGGGGCTGGTCCGTCGGCACGCACTTCCTTCTGGGGATGGAACCGGATCGGCACCATCGGCGTGTCCTGCGCGATCGCCAGGGTGGAGATGGAAGAGACACAGACGGCGAGCAAGAGAGCCTGTTGGATTCGGCGAACACGACGCGACATAGAGTTGGGCTCCTGAGGAAGCAAAACAAGGAAACGGAAAGGTTGGACCAGTGTACCGGCGATGATTGTCGTTTTTCCCGGCAAAACAACACTCTTTCCAGGAACGGACGGGGTTGCTGGCGTTATGGCGCGAGACTCGCCTTGCGCGCGGGTTCGAACTCGTCGCCGGGCTGCCAGCCGACCGAGCTGGGGGCGGCGAGTGCCTCCCAGCCAAGCTCGATGCCGAAGCGGGTCATCTTGGCGAGCGAAGTGAAGTCCATGGACTCGGTGTAGTTGTCGGAGAAGTCGTGATAGCGGTGCTCGTTATAGTCTTCACCCTGCTTCAGACCCCATGCGCGGTCGTGCCCCACATACAGGTCGCCGGCATCGATGGAGAAGGCAGGAACGCCGATACGCGCCATGCTGAAGTGATCGCTGCGGTAGTAGCCGCCGGCCTCCGGATGGGCCTCCGGCACGATGCCGAGGTGGAAGCGTTTGGCCACAGCCTCGAGGGTGGGGTAGAAGGTGGTGCGCTCGGCTCCGGCTACCTGGACTTCGAGCGGATCGCCGATGGGCTGAAGCGCGTCGTAGTTGAGGTTGAGCGAGATCTGGCCGGCGGGGATGGGTGGATGCTGGCCGAGGTACTCGCTGCCGAGCAGACCCTGCTCCTCCGCGGTGACGGCGGCGAAGATGACGGTGTGCGGAGGCTTGATGGGCATGGCACCCCAGACGCGAGCCATCTCGAGGAGGATGCCTGAGCCGGTGCCGTTGTCGACGGCTCCGTTGTAGATGTTGTCGCCAGCCATGCCGGGGACGAAGCCGAGATGGTCGTAGTGCGCGGAGTAGAGCACGGCCTGATCCTTGCCGGTCGACGTCCCTGCAATCTTGCCGACGACGTTCGGGCTTTGGAAGGGCCGGATCACACTTTCGACGTGGCCTTTGATCCGGAGGGGAAGCTCGTAGGACTTGAAGCCCTTCTTGCCGGCCTCGGTGATGGCGGCGTTGGCATCGGGGCTCTTGCCGGCTGCAGCGAAGATCTTTCCGGCGACGTCGAGCTGAATCCAGCTTGCGGCCTGCAGGGCTGGGTTGTGATCGTCGCGGAGATAGGTCTTTTCGCCGCTCCAGGAGTGCTGGACGACGCTCCAACCGTAGCTGGCGAGGTCGGTGCGGTGAATGATGAGCGCGCCGACGGCACCCATGCGGGCAGCCTGCTCGAACTTGTAGGTCCAGCGGCCGTAGTAGGTCATGGCCTTGCCCTTGAAGAACTTGGGGTCGTCCGAGGGTGGGTCGCCCACGATGAGCAGGACCACCTTGCCTTTAACGTCGATGCCCTTGTAGTCGTCCCATCCGTACTCGGGCGCGGTGACGCCGTAGCCGACGAAGACGATGGGCGCGTCGATCTCCGCGCCGGCGGTGTGCTGCTGGTTGCTGACGACGAAGTCCGAACCGAAGGTGAGCGGCATGGAGCCGATGCTGAGCGAGGTCTTCTCCGGAATCGTCTTGACGCCGACGAAGTTGACCGACTGGAAGAAGGTGCCGTTGTCGCCGGCAGGCTGGAGGCCGTCGAGGGCAAACTGGGTGGCGATGTACTTGGCCGCGATATCGGCTCCACGCAGACCGGGATAGCGGCCTTCGAGGGCGTCGTCGGCCAGGAACTTGACGTGCGCGCGGATCTTCCCGGCATCCACCGATGCCTCTGCTGCCTTCACCGCGGGGGGGACCACCTGACCCAACAAAGCGGGACTCATCAACGTCAACGCCGTCACCAAAAGCTTCTTCACAAACCCTCCACGTCACAACAACGGATAAGAGGCAGTCTACCGCCAAATGGGGTGCGTCATCCCCCAGGACGCGCAGGTTTTGTGCGCGCGTTCCATGGAGCCACAAAGGCTCTTGCCCGCATTCGGCAGAACCATAGGACAACAAACACAGGCGGCGGACAGGCAAACGCGCTTATGCTGAATCCACAGGCGCAGCGTATCGGGGCTTGGAGGCTGTTTTCTTGACACGGTGGAGAAGGCGGCAGCTTTCCGTAGGGGATGCAGATCGGGCGGCGGAAGGTTCCCGCGCTCGTGCATGGTGGGCTGCGCTCTGCGGTGCGTGCGCGGTTTGCCTTCTTCCTCTGCTGGTTCCCGTGCTGACGCCGCACGATGGCCGTTTCTTCATGTATCCCTATGGGGCCACGCTGCAGCTTTTGCCCATGGCCTTCTGCTTCCGGTGGGCGGCGCGCCAACCGGGCATGATGCGCACCCAGTGGAGGGTGCTTGGCGCTCACTTCGCGATGATGAGTTTGAGCCTGTGGGCTCCAAGCCTGATGCTTTGGGTGCATTGGCCGACCGTGCAGAAGAGCTCGTGGTGCGTGAGTGGATTCGCGGCAACAGCCTCGATGTGCTGCCTGTTGTGCTTCAGCGTGTTCTCAGGGTCATCGACGAGGAGTAAGCGACTGCTGGATGCGGCGATGACGCTGATTCTTTGCGGACTGAATTTCTCCACTGCCTTCTCTCCGGGGCCAACGGGGTTCAGCCGGTATCACCTGCAGGTATCGATGATCACCGCGGTCTTCCTGCTCTGTGCCGCGGAGTCTTCACGACGAAGCGTCACCCAGGATGGCCACCGGCTCTTCGCCGAGGTCACGGAGATCTACCTGATCACGCGCGTGGTGATGCTGTTCCTGGTGAACATCGTCAATGCGGTTTGGCTCGCGACGCCACGTGAGCTGCCGTTCGATCTGTTTTGCGGCATCCCTCCGCTGTGCTTCGCTCTGCTGACGTTGCGGCTGTTGCTGTGGGGTCCAAGGCGGAAGACCGTGAGCAGGCCATCCGCGCTTTGGGCGAATCTGCTGCCATCGATGATTCTGCTGGCCACGGTAACCTTTGCGCTGCATGGACTGGTAAGCCATCCCATCCTGTATAGCTTGACGATCCTGTTGTCCGTCGCATGCTTTGTGCTGCGAACCCACCTGCTTTACCAGCAGATGTTCCGCGAACAGAGAGAGTTGCTGGTGCGCACGGGGCAGCTCGAGAAGCTGGCGACGCGCGATATGCTGACCGGGATCGGAAATCGCCGGTCGCTGGAGCTGATGGCATTCGAGCTGCTGGAGACCGGGTCGCCGATTCCCTCGGCGCTCCTGCTGATCGACACCGATCGCTTCAAGTGGGTCAACGATACGTTCGGGCACCTGGCGGGAGATGAGTTGCTGAAGGCGATCGCGGAAGAGGTGCAGGAGCAGGTCGGAGAGATCGAGGGGGCGTGCTGCGCGCGGATTGGTGGCGACGAGTTCGCGGCTCTGCTTCCGCATGTGCCGCTCCACGCGGCGAGGGAGATTGCGGAGAAGATTCGCAAGCGGATTGGAGAGTTCCAACTGGAAGGCGAGGGGAGCCACTGCACGGTGAGTATCGGGGTGGCGGCGGCGAGCGGCAGGGTGTCGCTGACGGGGCTGCTGGAGCTGGCGGATGCGGCGCTCTATCGGGCGAAGGGGCATGGACGGAACGCAGTGGAAGTGGCTCTGGAGGACGCGGCGACTTCGACGCAGGCTCCGGCGACGCACGCGCAACGCCGCTTCCGGACCAAGGCCTAGCCGATAGCCTCTATCTCGATCACGCCGAGCCGCCTGAGCACCTTACGCGCGAGGCCGGTCAGTGGGATCTCGCCGAGCTTGCTGGTCCTGATCCAGGTGAGGTCTTCTTCCTTGGCGACCAGTTCCCGGCGGAGTTCGCGGGTATCTCCGAAGATCTGCACATAGTAGTTGGTGTTGGTGATGGAGTGGCGAAGACGGAGCATGGGCTCGGTGTCTCCGGCGGCGTCGATGGGAAGTGCAGGCAGCTCGTACATGCTTGCCATGAGGCTGGCCTCGGCGGAACGCTGCACGAGAAGCACTTCAGTCGAGGTGCCGGCCTTGCGCAGGGCGAGGAGGAAGTCCGCGGGCTTGCTCTGCTGTTTGCCGCGCGGGACGGTGACGTGTTCGCCTTTTGTCTGACAGAGACTGTAGACGGGGCACTCCAGGCAGAGCGGAGCGCGGGGCGTGCAGATCATGGCACCGAGCTCCATCATGGCCTGGTTGTGATCGCCCGCAGCGTTGACGCGCTCGCGAAGGCCGTCGATCCTGGCCAGCATGCGCTTGGGGGGGACGAGAGCGCCGGCCACTTCGCGGACAAAGGCGCGGCCCACGGACGAGGTGTCTTCGGGCTTGCCCATGATGCGAAAGACGACGCGCTCCACGTTGCCGTCGACGACGGCGACGCTCTCTCCGAAGGCGATGCTGGCGATGGCCGCAGAGGTGTACTCTCCTACACCGGGAAGGGTGCGAAGCTCGGTCGAGCCCCGTGGGATGATGCCGCCCATCTCGCGGGTGCAGAACTGCGCCGCCTTGTGGAGCATGCGGGCACGCCGGTAGTAGCCAAGACCGGACCAGGCGGCGAGGACTTCGGCCTCGTCGGCGAGGGCGAGGGCGACGACCGTGGGGAACTTTTTCATGAAGGCGGTGTAGTGCTCAATGACGGCGGCCACGCGGGTCTGCTGGAGCATGATCTCCGATACCCATACGCGGTAGGGATCGGCCGACTCGCGCCAGGGCAGGACGCGCGCATGCTGCTTATACCAACTGCCAAGCATCCTTCGGAATGCTTTTACCTCGAGTTCCAACGCCATGTTGTGATTTTAGATGGGTCGCGTTTGCTCTACACTTCTCCGGTGAGCACAACGACGACACGACGCACCTTCCTACAGACCTCCGCCCTGGCAGCTGCCTCCACTGCTCTGCCCGGTTTTGGCCAGACGCGTGACCTTGCCGCGACGCGGGCAGCCGCCATGGCAACGTTGTCCGGCAACATCCGCACGCTGCCTGCTCGCCCCGTGGGATATACCGAGCCGGTGTTGATTGAAGGCAGCACCTACCTGGGTGTCTGGATGGAGTGTGCCCCGCTGGAGGGGTTGGTGTGGGCGCAGTTAGGCGTCGAGCACGAAGGCGCGCCGTCGCCTCTGCAGGTGGCTCGCAACAACCACATGGCGTTCTTTTCGCTGCAGCGCGCGGACGGTCAGATTCCCTCCGCGGTCAAGGTGAGCGATACGGGTTGGGGGCAGATCCAGATGGTGGTTCCCATCGCCGCAACCGCCTGGGAGCTCGCGCAGATGAAGGGATTGCCCGAGGCGCAGGAGTTTCTGGAGGTCACGTACAAGGCGTGCAGCCGGTGGGACGCGTGGCTTCGTCAGTATCGCGATACGCGGAAGACCGGTCTGGTCGAAGGCTTCTGCACCTACGATACCGGCCATGACAATAGCCCGCGCTGGGCGGGAATTCCAAACCGTTGCCCCGACTCCGATGCGCGGAAATGTCCGGCCATAGCGAGCATGCCACGACTTTGCCCCGATCTTTCCGCCACGGTCTTTGGCGGGCGCATCGCGCTGGCGGCGATGGCGAAGGCTCTGGGCAAGAAGGACGAGGAGGCGCGGTGGCTGGCCGATGCCGAGCATATCCGCAGACTCATCCTCACGAAGCTCTACAGCCCCGAGGATGCTGCCTTTTACGATCTGGACGCGCAAAACAACTTCGTCAAGGTGCGGTCGGACGCGATCTCGCGCGTGCTTGGCGAGCATGTGCTCGATCTTTCGCAGCGAGGGGATAAGGCGATCTTCGAAGCGGTCTGGACCCGTCAGCTTCATAACCCGAAGGCCTTCTGGGCACCATATCCGCTCTCGTCGATCGCACAGGACGATCCGACGTTTGTGCGGCCGATTCCGCGCAACTCGTGGGGCGGAGCAAGCCAGGCGCTGACGGCTCTGCGTGCGCCGCGATGGATGCCGCACTACGGCAAGAACGCCGAGTTCCGGTACCTGATGGAGCAGTGGGTCGAGGCGATCTCGAGGCACAACGAGTTTCGCCAGCAGGTCGATCCGCAGACCGGCGTGTTCACACAGCCGGATCCCGGTGGGTATTCGCCATGTGCGTTGACCTTCCTGGATTTCGACCGCCGGCTGCATGGCATGGCAAAAAAATAGGCGACATCCGCGAGCGTGCTTCGTCTGACGACCAAAGGAGAACTCTCCATGAAACGGATGTTGTGCTTCATCGCCATCCTTGCCGCATCGTCTGGATTCGCCCAGACCGCTCCGGTTACGGAGACGAAGGCTCCTGCTTATGACGTCGTTTCGATCAAGCCCAACGACCATGGCCGCGGGGTCAGCATTCATATCAACAACAATATCTTCAACGCGATTCATATTTCGTTGAAGGAGCTGGTGGCACAGGCGTACGGGACTCGCTGGGATCTCATCTCGGGAGGCCCGTCCTGGATCGAGTCGAACGGCTTCGACATCCAGGCCAAGGTGCTGGATGCCGATCCGCATGCGCTGAGTAAACTAAGCAATCAGCAGCGTGGCGCTTTGCTCAGGCCCATGCTGGGCGAGCGGTTCGGTCTGAAGATTCACACCGAGGTAAAGACGCTGCCCATCTATGAGCTTGTCGTGGTGAAAGGTACACCCAAGTTCAGTGAGGCCTCGCCCGCAGACAAAGATAAGCGATGGAACAATGCCACCGCCGGTGGCATGATCATTCACAACGGCACTCTGGTGGCGCATGACGTCTCGCTATCACGGTTGATCGACGTGGTGGCAGGTCAGCTTCATCGCGAGGTGGTCGATAAGACGGGCCTGACTGGCAGCTACGATATTCAATTGAACTGGACGCGGGATGATGATCCCTCACCGGAAAGGTCGGCCCCATATCTGGCGCAGGCTCTGGAGGAGCAGTTGGGATTGAAGCTCGTGGCGGCAAAGGGGCCCGTGGAGACGCTTGTGATCGACCATGCAGAGCTGCCCACGGAAGACTAGCCGGCCAACGCAGAGGAGGCGCCCATCGCAGGGCGCCTCCTCTGGGGTGGACCGGAACAGCGTCTAGTACTCTGCGTCGAACTTTGCGCTTTCCTTGTTCATTTCGTCAGCCCCAGCGGCGTGGGAATAAAAGAGGACACGATACTTGAAGGTCACGCTTCCGCCCTTCTCGATGGTCATCTTGTGCTCCTTGGCCTTGGGGTCGAAGATGTGATCGCCCAGCGGATTCGCGGCGAAGAGGCCGTATCCGCGGGCGTGCCAGTAGGTGGGGTAGCCGGGATTGCCGGTGTGATCGAGGATCGCAATCGTCTCGGTCTTGCCGTCGGTCGTGCCGGTCAGCGTGCACCACTTGCCACGCGTCGACCAGACCTTGTCGCCCTCGATGCCCTCGCTGGTGCGATAGACACCGGTGGCCTTCGAAGTATCCGCATCGGCGACCTTGGTGGGATTGCCGGCTGCATCCATGAAGATACCGCCCTTCTCGGTAGGCGACTCCAGGAAGGATGCTACGCGGATGCCGAGGACACCTTCCTTGTCATCGTTGAAGACGGCCTTGTCGAGCGCCTTCAGCGTGGTGACACGATCGATGACGCGGGCTCCGTTGCGCTTCGAGAAGACGAAGCGATCCGTCTCCTTGAGGATGTCGACGCCTGTGCCTGTGGTCCAGGTGGACTCGACGACGAGTTCGCCTTTGTCCTTTCCGCTCTTGGTGGACACGATCTTGTCCATCTTGATGGAGCCCATCTTCGGCTTCTGCTCGGGCTTGATGGCGTCTGAGTTATTCCAGAAGTCGAAGCCGTTGACGTTGCCGTAGTTGAACCACATGCCGGCGTGGTGCGGGTGGTCGACGCGCTCCTTGTCCCGCGGCTCAAGCGGATAGCCGCGCGAGACGGTCGTCCCATCGGGAGCGATCAGGGGATAGAGCACGGGCTTTTCGAGCGACGTCGGCCACATGTAGGACGTGAACCGCTGGCCGTCGATCGTGACATCGACGCGGCGTTGAGCCTCGTTCGATGTCACCTTGACCTGTGCGTGTGCTGCGAGTGCCATGCCCATGCTGAGTGCCGCGACCCCAAGGCGAAGTGCCTTAGACATACTTGCCTCCCGCCATGACGCGCTGCGTCTTGTCGTCGAAGGTGACGCGCGTGCCGGTCTGCATGGCGGCGATGCACATGCACAGCGCAATGGAGTGGCTGTAGCCGGCTTCGATGGAGGCGTTCGGTGTCTTGCGCGAACGGACGCACTCCATCCAGTTGAGCATGTTGGCGCCCGTCTGCGGGTCGCCGCCGCCGGTGTTGGCGTCGGTCGAGACCTTTTCGGCCTTCGCTGTCGCCAGCGAGAAGGGCTTGAGCAGGTCGGGCTGCATGTTCATCTCCTTGGCATACTTCGCGGTGAGGCCTCCGGTCGGGGTGACCTCCTGCTTGTCCATGTCGAGCATGCCGCCCTTGGAGTAGTAGAGCTCCTTGACGCCGCCTGCCTCGTTGGTCTGCCGGGTGGAGTAGGAGACCTGGAAGCCTTTGGTCAGATCGTCCAGCGGGCCGTAGTCGAAGACAGCAGTGAGGGTGTCCCAGTTCACGCGGCCATCGCGCCATGCATAGATACCGCCGTTCGCAACGACTGAGCGCGGGTGCGGCAGACCGGTGAACCAGTGAACGGTATCGATCTGGTGGACGAGCCACTGATCGGGAAGACCGGAGGAGTAGGGCCAGAAGAGGCGGAACTCAAGATACTTGCGCGCATCGAAGGGAACCTTGGGCAGATTGAGCTGGTAGCGCTTCCAGTCGGTGTCCTCTTCCTTCAGGAGGGGCACGACGTCGGGGCGGCGCCAGCGGCCGGGCTGGTTCACGTTCCAGGTCATTTCGACCATGACGATGTCGCCAAACTCACCGCTCTTGATGTACTCGTAGGCCTTCTGATAACTGGGAGTGGAGCGGCGCTGGGTGCCGACCTGAACGATCTTTCCGGTCTTATGCACGGCGGCGCGGAAGTTGCGCGCGTCTTCCATGGTGTGTGCCGTGGGCTTCTCGACATAGGCGTCACGGCCGGCGTTGACCGCTTCGATGCCATGCTGCGCGTGCTGGAAGTCGGCGGTTGCAATGAGGACCGCATCGACATCCTTGCGGGCGTAGAGCTCGTCATTGTTGCGGACGGCGTCGACCTTATTGCCGGTCTTCGTGGTCAGCATGGCGGCTCCCTGATCGCGGCGCATGTTCCAGATATCGGAGACGGCAACGAACTGGAAGTTCTGGGCCTTGGCATGGCTGAGGAAGGCAGGAACGAGAGCCTGCTTCATCCGGTCGCCGCAGCCGACGATGGCCGTGCGCACGCGGTCGTTGGAGCCCGCGATCTGGGCGTAGCTCGCCGCGGTCCAGTTGGTGACCGCAACGCTGGCCGCCGCGGCAGAGGCCGTCTTGAGGAAGTCCCTGCGATTGCTCTCTGGTGCCTTCATCGGAAATCTCCTGAATCAAAAATGATTTTTAGTCTTTGGAAACTATGCTACTAAAGACACCTTGCCCCCCTTCGTGAGAAGAGGGGCAAGGTGCGTCTGACGATTTAGAAGTTGACCTTCGCCGAGGCCTGGAAGATACGGGCCGCAGAGGCAGCCGTGACCTGGCCGAAGGTCGTGGAAGCGACGCTAGATCCCGGGTTGCTCAGGTTGGGATGATTGAGAACGTTGAATGCCTCCAGCCGCAGGACGGTGTTGACACTCTCGTGGATCGGGAAGGTACGGGAGAGCTGCGCATCGAACTGATACGAAGACCGACCACGGAAGGCGTTGCGGCTGACGTTTCCAAAGGTTCCGGGTGCCGGTCCGCCGGGGCAGGTTGCGGTGATGGCGGAACAGAAAGCGGCGGGATTCAAGGACCCGCGTGCTGCCTGAAGACCAGCGGTTGATGTGATTCCGATGCCGGACCGGATGGGACCAGGGAGGTACGGATTCACGCCCGCGATCCGGTTGGGGCGATCCAGGGTGACAGCAGTCAGCGAGGTGTCGACGCCGGAGGTGACATTGATGACCGAACCACTTTGAATATGGACAAGCGGACCAAGCTCCCAGCCGTTCACCGCGTAGGCGAGAGCGCGGTTCGCGATGGAGAACTTGCTGCGCGTGACAAGGACCAGATTCTCGATGTGGCGATAGTCCGATCCGCACGGGCCATAGTCCATGCCGGGGTTATTGGGGTTCTCAACGGATGAGCCGGCGAGATCGCCATTGGCGTCGGCGTTGTTCAGGCACTTCGACCAGGTGTGGTTGGCGAGGAGGCTGAAGGTCGACGAGAGGCGGTGCTGCACGGTGGTGATGAGGCCATGGTAGTTGCCGGTACCACCATCGCCCACGATTGCCGAACTGTTGCCACCGCCATACTGGTTGCCGACGAGCGGGTTGAGCTGCGTGAGCTTGTATCGCTGCGCGGAGTTGGCCAGCGTGGAGCAGTTCGTTCCAGCAACGCCATTCTTGCCTGCGGGTCCAGTGGTCACAACGCCTGGGCATCCGGTGTTGTTCGCACCCCAGACACCGGGGACATAGACGGCCGGGCTGAGCGGCAGACCGAGGGGCACGTGGGTGGTCTTATTGCCGATATAGTCCACCTGCAACTGCCAGCCACGACTGAACTGATGTTGCACACTCGCCGTCCACTGCATCGTGACGGAGGGGTGATACTGGGTCGGCAGCACGATGTACTGCGACTGAGCGTAAAACAGCGCTGTCGCTGGCGTGGGTACAGCCGGCTGCGGGAAGGGGCTGCTGGTGAGCGTGCCAGCCGACCAGGGAGCCGAGAACGGGATGGGCCCCGAGGTCGCGGTGGGGATCTGCTTGATATCCGTGGCGAAGGGCGGGTTCTGCTGGTTGCGCTGACCGGTGAAGTAATTCACCTGGTCGTAGATGTAGCTGGCACCCGCACGGATGACCGTCTTGCCGTCACCGGTCAGGTCATACGCCATTCCGAAGTTCGGCGTGAACTGCCAGGGTGAGTTCTTGGTGAACTGGCGAGGTACGCCCTTATCGCCGTAGTAGAAGGTACCGGCCGGAGAGTTGGGGTAGACCGAGCTGGTCGTACCGGCCAAAAAGGCGGTTTGATCGAAGGTCGTACCGCGATTGAAGTAATCGACCGGCATGAACTCCGGTGCCCAGCGGATGCCCGCATTGATGGTCAACTGCTTGGTCGCGTGGAAGGTATCCTGCACGTAGATGCTGGGGATGTTGCCGCGCAGAGCATTCTGCTGCTGCTTGGACTGTTCGAAGGAGTTCATCGCCCCCATGAGAAAGTCGAGGTTGTTGTCGACAGCGGTTTTACCGCCGACGCCGGTCGGACCGTTGGCGCTATAGTTCAGGGCACCGCCAAAGGTGAAGATACCATTCCCGTTGTAGGCGTTGGAGATGTTGAGCTGGTTGTGTACAAGCTCACCGCCGATCACGATCTGGTGCTTGCCGCGCAGCATCGTAACCAGGTCTTCAATGGCGAGGAAGTTGTCGTTGAAGTGGGAGACGGAGTTTCCGCCACCACCCAGGGTGAACTTGTTCGCGACGGTCACATAAAGACCGTTCGGAACAGCTTGGAACGCGTTGACGCCAAGCGTCGTGGCATTGATGGCGTTGGGTGCGTAACCGCGGTTATTGCGGCGCCGTGAGAGCGTAACGTGTGCCGAGTTGACCGTCTTCGAACTGATCGCGAAGTCCTCACCCAGGGTGAAGCTCTGGACACGCTGCAGATTTCCGGACTGCGTGGTGATCAGGATATTCGTCGGAGAATAGAACGCAGGAAGCTGGTATCCATCGATGAAGTAGCGGGCATAGAGGTTGTTCTTGGCGTTGATGGTGTAATCGACACGGGTGACAAAGGAGTTGTCGGAGGTCTGGAGCGGAATGGCATAGCTGACCTGGCCGTTCGCAGCCGTCGTCTGAGGCAGATACTTGACCAGAGCCAAAGCCTGCGGATTGAAGAGCGACGGGTTGATCTGATTATTCGGCAGAGGTGCGCCGGTAAGGGGGTTCACGAGCGGGACCTTCGTCGGATCGTCAGACTGCGAAAAGTCACCGGCCAGATTCGCCGCCGAGGGAACGAATGCCGTCACCGAAGACTGGCTGGACTTGGACTGGGTGCGCTGATAGCCGGCAAACGCGAAGATCTTGTCGCGCTTGATCGGCCCGCCAAAGGTACCGCCGTACTGGTTCTGATGCAGGCTGTCTTTGGTGGCCGAAAAGAAGTTGTTCGCGTTCAGGTAGTTGTTGCGGAGGAATTCAAAGGCCGAGCCATGGAACTTGTTCGTACCGGAGCGCGTGACCACGTTCACCAGTCCGCCCGAGTGCTCGCCTTCGCCCGCGCCCAGAGCCGTGGACTCCACCGAGAACTGGCTGACTGCGTCCGGGAAAGGGAAGGGCAGGTTGCCGTTCGCCATGTAGTCGTTGTTGTCGCCGCCGTCGAGCTTCCACTGCGTCGTGTTGCCGCCCGAGCCTGCGATCGAGACCGCGATCGTCTGGTAGGAGTACTTGCTGCCCGTAAAGTCACCAGCGGGCGCGGGGGACGATCCGCCCGAGAGGGTGATGAGCGCCGCCATCTGGCGGCCGTTGAGGGGCATCTCGGTCAGCGTCTGCGAGTCGACCGTCTGCTTGAACGAGACATCTTCCGTCTGCAGAGCCAGGCCTTCCGAGTGAACCTCGACCTTCTGATCGGCGGCGCCGACCGTCATCTTGGCGTTGATCGAGATGCTGCTGCCGACTTCGAGCACATTGCCCGTGCTGGTGTAGCCCTGGAAGCCGGTTGCGGTGATGCTGATGGAGTACGAACCAACTACCAGGTTGGGAAACGTGTACACACCGACCGCATCCGTGACGGCCGTGTGGGCAACGTGCGTGGAGGCTTCGGTCGCGACGACCGTCGCTCCAGGAATGACTGCGCCCGTGGCATCGGTAACCGTGCCCTGAATGTTACCCGCGCCGGCGACCTGCGCGACCGCGCCGGCCGTAAAGAGACACGCAACAAGCGCAACGACGACCCACCGGGACGTGCGCCTGACCTGATTCAAGAAAATATCGACCATTAAAACCCCCAAAAATGCTTTTCCAACCGGCGATCGCGATGATTGAAATCCTGCGCCGTCCGGTTCCCTGCTCTTCTCCAAAACCCCTTGGACTGTCGGCCATCCGACCGTTCCGTGGTCAAAGAGATCAGACCTCTTCGTCCTGACCGTTTTCGGTTCAGAACGGCAAAACAGGCCTGTTTTATGCGGAGCGGAATATAGATACCGCAGATGAGGGCTGTCAACTGAAATTGTTTTCGGCTGGTTTTCTGCGGATTGGTCAGTCCTCCCGAGCGCGTTGCGGCGCACCGGTCCGCCCACCCCACGCACACAGTGGGTCGCCGGAGCGCACCAAAACGCCCCATGAGACGACCCTCAAGCGACAGGTTCTAGCAGTTTTCGTACTTCCAGTTCCGCTTCTTGCCTTCGGCGATCCACCCAACCGCCTCGCCAATCCGTTTCGTCCTCGTCTCGGGCCGTTTGGCCTCGACGATCCACTCCATATACTCCCGGCGGCAGCTCGGACTCATCGCCTCGAAGCGCTCCATCGCCCCGATGCGAGCGAGCGCGGCCTCGAGATCCTCGGGTGTCTGGATGCTGGCGGCGGCCTTCTTCGCCGCAGGCTTGGGTGGCCGCTTCAACTTGCCGCCCTCTTCTCCGGCCAACGCGAAGGCCGTCTTCAGGAGCCCGAGCAGGACTTTATCCCTGGGAAGGTCCTTCAGGCTGGTGATTTTCCCCAACGATCCCGAACTTCCCTCTCGCTCAAAACCGGCCTCGGCCAGCGGGCCCGCCATGCCGGATCCCCAAAAACCAAAGCCGCAGTGCTCCTTGAACGCAGACATGCCGCAGACGATCTGGCCGCCGGACAAAAACGCAGGCCGCGACCACTTCATCCCCTCTTCCACCGCCGGATACGCCCTGTGGACCAGATCCCTGAGATGGTGCAGCACCGGCTGCGCATACGCCGGCGCCTTTCCGATATACGCATCGACGCGAGCATCCACCCGTCTACCCTCCTCTGCGTGATGGCAACAACTTCAGTGCGTCTGCTGCGCCATCATGTCGTTGAACTGATTCACGAATGCGGCTTCAGCGGGGCCTGGATTGTTTCTCAGCGGCTTCACCCGCTCCACCAGAATCTCCTCCACGCCTTGCGCCAGCAGCACCATCGTCTCTTCAATGAACGCGGACAGGGGCATGGCACGCGGATCGTTCGCCCCGCCCATGAGGTCGGTCTGCACGTAGGGGGGCGCCAGCTCCATCACGGCCACGGAGCTGCCCTTCAGCTTGAACCGCAGCGACTGCGTATAGGAGTGCAGCGCAGCCTTCGTGGCGGAGTAGATCGCTGTCATCGCCAGGGGAACGAAGGCCAGGCCGGAGGTGACATTGATCACCGTCGCCTCGTCGAGGCTCTTGAAGTGCTCGATGAAAGCGGAGGTTACCCGGATGGGACCGAGAAGGTTCGTCGTGATCGTCGAGACCAGCACGGCCTCGTCGATCACCGAAGACGCGTCGTCCATCTTCATGATGCCGGCGTTGTTAATGAGGACATTCAGCTTCGGAAAGCGCGCGATCAGGTCTGCCGCTCCCTTCGCGATGCTGGCCGGATCTTCGACGTCGAGCTCCACGGCATGCATGCCGGGATTCGCCGCCGTCGTCTCGTCGAGCACAGACCTGCGGCGCCCGGAGATGATGACCTCATTGCCCATGTGATGCAGCGCCTCAGCCAGACCGCGCCCGATCCCGGAGCCACCGCCAGTGATAAAGATCGTGTTCCCCGTCATGCGCATCGTCGTCCATCCTCGCTCATACTGCCGGCGTTCCGTAGCATCATCCATCAGACTGTATCCCCCGGGGTCTTGGCCTTGACCGGCTCCGAGTAGGTCGGATACGGCGGACCCTTTTGCAAAATCGCCTGCGTCTTCTCGTCGTACTTATAGATGTCGTCGAAGAAATCGACTCGTCCGTCATCTCCCACGCGTGCGGTCAGGTAGAAGATCGCAATCGGCAGGGGAGTTTTGAGATTCACCTGGTGATTGTCGGCTCCATTGTTCATCGCCTCGCGGACTTTGTCCAGATCCCAGTTTGGCTGGTCCTGGAGGACCCAGGCCGCAAGATCCTCGGGTTTCTGCACCCGGACGCATCCATGGCTGAAGTCGCGGCGCGTGCGGTTGAAGAGCTCGGTTGCAGGCGTGGAGTGCAGGTAAATGTCATATTCGTTGGGGAACATGAACTTCACGAGGCCGAGCGAGTTCTTCGGCCCGGGTTTCTCCCGCACCATCACGCCGCCGCGCGCTACCTGGGCGGAGGTGTAATCGGTGAGGACATCGCCCTTCGCATTGGTGACCTCGAAGTTCTTCGTCGCTAGATAACCCTTGTTCTTCTCGATGTGCGGCACCAGTTCCTTACGGGCGATATCGGTAGGCACGTTCCAGTAGGGACGGAAGATGAGGTACTTCATCATGTGAGTGAAGACCGGCGTCTCGTGCTCACCGAGCACCTTGCCCACCACGACCTTCATGGTGAAATCGAGCTTGTTGTCCGGCGTATACCCGCGCAGCACAAACTCAGGCAGGTTCACCACCAGGCGAGCGTGGACATACGGATCGGGCAGCCAGCGCCACCGCTCCAGCGAGCACTCCAACTGCAGGACGCGCTGTTCGAGCGGAACGTTCATCGAGGCGATGGTCTGGGCGTTCAGCTTGCCGTCCGGAGTAATGCCGTGACGCTCCTGGAAGGCCTTCACGCCATCCGAAAACTCCTGCGTATACGCCGTTGCGGCCGTGGGCGGACCGCTGAGATCGCCCTCCAGTTGCAGCCGGGCGGCCAGTGCGTCGAGCGCCGGGTACGCCCCACCCACGCCGATCGGTTTCACCGCCGTGGGCAAAGGCTCGACGCCGCTCTCCCGCTGCTGCTTGGCGAGCACAAGATACTTCGCCAAGGCCTGCTCGGTCTGGCGATATTCATCGTTGTCCGGTTCGGCGGAGGCGATCAGCTTCGGCACATCGTCGGCGTCGACCGCATTGTCGGAGACGAACTCGGGCAGGTCGTAGCGCTTCGACTCCGCGTTGATGTCGAAGTTGAAGTGCTGCGGATTGATGCGGCCCGTGCGGATATCCGACATGTAGCGCATGACCGCCACAGTCATGGCAACGTCGTACTCCGCGAAGGCCTCATCGGAGTTCGACTTGAGCGCGGCTACGCGTCCGGCCCAGCGGGAGGCATCGTAATCCTCCGGATTCAGGCCCTTCTGGGCAGCATCGGAGAAGGCCTGGGTAAACGCCGCGGCCTGCGGGGTAGGCTTGCCATCGCGGGTCCAGGCGATCTCGTAGTTACGATCGTCATAGAAGGTCTGGGCGGGTGTCTGGAAGGGGCCCACGTCCGGAATCTTCATGAACGGCAGCTTGGTCGCCTGCACCAGCGGCTGAATCTTTGAAGAGTACGCGTCGGTATTCTCCTTCGACCGCGTCTTTCTATGCCGCTTGCAGCCCGTTGCCGTTGATAAAACCAGCAGCCCACACGCTGCGACCACACCGATTCGTCCCCACGCCTGCTTCCCGTTCATCCTGGTCCCCGTCCTCAATCCGCATCTATCTGTGTGCAATGTACACCGTAAGATGCAGATTCCACGCGAACAGCGTCAAGGCAAATTCGGAGACGGGAGGATCAGGGACGGGCGATGACTCCCAGCGAACCGAGGCAGACAACGGCCTGCGCGACCATCAGGCAGGCCGCCAGCCCGAGGAACATCTTCCGGTGTTTGGTCTCCATGGCGTCGGCAAAGACTCCGCCGGTAAACGTAAGACCGAACGGCACCGCCCAAAGCCAGGCCGCCGCGACGACCTGCGAAGGTTGAACGAGGCTGATGAGTGCCGCCAGGATCAGGGGTGCCGTGTTGCCGAAGTAGCGGCTGCGCTTGACGCCAGCCCACATGACCAGAGCCACACCAATGGCACCCACAATCGGGGCTTCGGCCAGAGCGCCGAAGAAGGTCTTTACCCCGTCGAGCGAGAACCAGAAGCGTCCGCCGCCGCCGGTAAAGACATAGGTGAACGCCGCCGCGCGAAACGCAAACGAGGCAAACACCAACACGAGCGCGCCCAGCGCGGAGAAGATGAGGATCTGCATCACGTAGCTGCGCCGGCGCTCCGCGAGGTACATCATCAGGATCAGCGCCGCCACAAATCCCACCATGGCCGCCACCAGATGCGCCGCCGCCGTAAGACCAAGCGCCAGGGTCAGCAGAACAATGCGCGGCTTCCATTTCCTGCGTGGTCCCTGCATGGCATGGGCCACGCCGATGGCCGTGTACACCAGCCCGTACAGACCCCACATCGCCAGCACTTCGTTGTTCGGCACCACCGCATACCGGACCACAGCCGGCGAAAAGCAGTAGAGACCAAGCGCGAAGAACGCACCTTCATTCCCGAAGAGGCGTCGGGCCACCCACCACAGTCCGGCGCCAAGCCACATAGCGAACAGCACAAACGGCAGATGCATGAGCCAGACGACACCTCCAAGCTGGTGGCGCGCCTCCCAGGTCGAGCCGTTCAGCGTACCGCCGACGTAGAGGCGGTTCTCCGGCTTGCGAAACTTGTCCGCCCCCAGAAGCACGAGGCGCTCCATGGTGAGCGGCAGACCCGCGTCCCGATAGGCCAGCGTGCCGTCTCCGTGCAGATTCCCACAGGTTGTGAAATACCCCGCCAGTGGCGACGGGCGCTCCCACATCTCACGCCCGCACTCCGCATACTGATAATCGGCCGCTGTGAGCCGCTGGTGCCCGATGACCCACGAGCACTGCGCCAGAAATACCAACAGCAGCAACCCAGCCCAGCGCTGCGCCCGACCAATCCGAATCTTCGGAAACTTCATCGACAAAGCCCCCGCGCACAGCCGTTCAAAATCCCATCCTGCATGGCCCTAAGTGTATCGTGGAGACATATGCAGTCGCTCCTCTTTACCCCTGGCGATGCCTACCTGGCAGCCGATTCGTCCACCTATCCCTGGTACGTCGTCTTTGAAGACGAGGGCGTTGCCGCTTATTTTTACGCCTGCGACCGCACCCGCGGCACCGACGATGACGCGATCGTCGACGCGATGCTCGTCTACAACGTCAGTTCCCTCCGCGACCCCGAAAAGCAGCGTCTGGCCAGCATCCAGTGGTCGCGCGACGGCATGCAGGCGGTGATGTACCTCGACGGCGTCGCACAGGGCCTGTTCGACTTCGCCAAACGCATCGGATCCTGCCGGCTCGACTTCCCGAACTTTATGGCGGCGCAGGGCGAGACATGGCGTCAGTCCAGCCATGCCTGGGACGACGAAGCGCTGAGGACCTTCGAATCCGGTCTCTACGCGGAACCCGCCAACTAGAGGAACATCCGTTCCACATCGAGCCAGTTATCCACACGCCGGTACCCCTTGACGTGGATATTGTGGGGAGACGTGTACAAGATCCCCTCGCCTTCGAACCGCCGGAGCTGCCGCGGGTTGTCGTCGATGAGGTATTCGGCGCGCAGAATCCCCTTGTCCCCGCAAAACACGATGTGCGAAGAGGGAATGAACGGAAAGTGCCGTTTGAGCCACAGGTACTTCGCGTTGAATGAGGTGGGAACCTCCATCGCCGCGGTGGCGATGAAGACCTCATACTTCGACTGCAGGGCTTCGATCACCCGAGGGGCGTCGGGCATGACGTCCAGAACGGCGAAGAAGTCCTCGGAGCGCATGTACGCATCGAGCTTCGCGTGCCGATCCGCGGACACGACCTCCCACAGCCACTTCCCGGCCAGATCGTCCTTCGAGATCTGCTCATCGTGGTCCTGGTTGTAACGCAACAGATGCTCCGCCACAGCATCCGCAATGACCTCATCCATATCGATGCAAATTCGTTTCAACGCGCTCACTCACCCACCATACGCCGGTTTCCGTTACAGCGACCGCACAATGCGGGCCGCGATGCTCTCCACCTCGACCACCTTGCGCTGCGGCGAATCGCGAGCCGGATCGTAGTACAGCAGGCGCCCGCAACTCTCGCAGGTAGTGATCTCGTCCTCGTTGTCACGATTGCGAATGTCGTTCCAGCGCTGGGGACGCAGCATCATCTGGCACGCCATGCACTTCTGGTTCAGCGCCTCGGCCAGTCCGGTGCCCTTGCCCTTCGCGATCCGATCGTAGTTCGACAGAATCGCCTCACCGATTGTCGGCCGTAGAACCTCGCGCTCCGTGTCGACCCCAGCCAGCAACACCTTATCCTTGTCGATCGTCTCGACCGCACGGGCACGTTCCCGGCTCAGCGTAGCCTTGGCCTCGGCGACGGCGGCATCGGCGAGCGTCTTCTGCGCCTCCATCTCCTCGGTCCGCAGCATGCTCTCGAGCTCAGCATCCTCGAGCTTCGCGATCTCGCCCTGGGAGAAGGCAATCTCGCGCTCGAACCCTTCGACCATCGCCGAAGTCGTCGCGGCATCGACCTTCTTGCGGCCTTTCTCGATCTTCAGCCGGAAGTCCTTCACATCCGACTCCTGCCGCCGCCGCAGAGCCTCCTCCTTGGCGAGCAGGTCGACCACCACAGCTCTCTGCCCTTCGAGAGCCGCCAGCTTGGCCGACAACCCGGCAACATGCTTCGGCAGCGCCGAGATTTCATCCCTGAGCCTCTTCGCCTCAAGATCCAAACGCTGCAACACAATCAACTTCTCAAGATCCGGATGCATCGTGCCTCCCGCAAAATCCGATTACACGCCGGACTGCCCATCGATGCAACTCGGATCTAGAACCCTCCAGGAAGGAGACGAGGATCCCACTCGATTTCTTCAGGGGCGGTAACCAAAATCTTCGCGAAATCAGCGTGTTCGGGATTGAGCAATACATTCCACTGACGCCCTTGGACAACGACACTCGGAACTTTCAGGAACGCCGTTCTTCCTTCTTCAAGCCATGCATCGCCGAACGAACAACTCGCAACCGGTTCGTACGACTTCCAACCAGAGACATACGGAGGTTGCAGCGTTTCGAGAGCAAGTTCATCGGGAATCTCGATCTTGATCACGACCTGGTTCTTTGGCACCGCATCTCTGCTTGCATGAACCAGTACTTCAAGAAGAGCGAGCGAATACGAATCGGCAGTGTACACAACACGGCGTCCGGGCAAATTCCATCGACCACCCTTCAAATAGGCTCCCACACCGTCAAGCCCGGGCCGGCGACGATCGGCGATGCGAAAAACGATCATCAGACCGGCAATCCATAGAAGAGTTTGTCCAACACGTCTTCCACTCTGCGCGCGCCCAGTTCGGTCTTCGCCGCTTCGAGTGGCGTTTGCCCCTGTAACTCACCATGGGGGCGGTTCATCCATGCCCGCGCCTGATCTGTGTCGTCCCACACGTACTCCGCGTAGGCAAGTACTCTCGCCATGCGCTCCGCCCGTTCACTGGCCGCCACCGAAAGCTTGCCCTTCGTCCGCTTCCATGTCGCGAGCGGAACCACTTGATCGCGCAACGCCCGAGCCGCCTTCACGTCGGTTGCGGCGCGGCTCACCAACCGTGTGACCGATTGCTTCGACAAACCGCGAGACACGGCGCCATCCAGTTCACTCAAAGAACTGACATTCCCGCCGAGACCGAGAATCAACGCAATTGCCTGGGGTGCGATCATGGATCACCTCTCATGATCATTGTAGCCTGATCCCAGGCTCAGATGAGCCCTGATTCCCGCCCGCGCGGACGCCGGATCACTGCCCCAATCGCGGTGCAGAGCGAAACATCCTGAATCCCAGGCAACCCTTGGCCATCCAAACCTACACATGGCTACGGCAACCGCATCCTTACCCGAGCAGACGATCTCTGCCCCCGCACCCTGGCGGCCCCGCGCCAACCCTTGGGCCATCGCCCTTACCGTCACGCTCGCCACCTTCATGGAGGTGCTCGACTCCTCCATCGCCAACGTGGCCCTGCCGCACATCGCGGGCTCGCTCGGCGCTTCGCAGGACGAAGCCACCTGGGTCCTCACCAGCTACCTGGTCTCGAACGCCGTGATCCTGCCGGCGTCGGCCTATCTCACCACCTTTATTGGCCGCAAGAAGTTCTACATGATCTGCGTCGTCCTCTTCGGCATCTCGTCGATGATGTGCGGCCTCGCCCCCTCGCTGCCGATCCTCATCTTCTGCCGTGTCCTGCAGGGCGCAGGCGGAGGCGGACTCGCACCCTCCGAACAGGCCATCCTGGCCGATACCTTTACCCCCAAACAGCGTGGACAGGCCTTTGCGCTCTATGGTTTGGCGGTCGTCTGCGCCCCCGCCATCGGACCCTCGCTCGGCGGCTGGATCACCGACAACTATAACTGGCGATGGATCTTCTTCATCAACGTCCCCATCGCGATCGTGTCGCTCTTCCTCACCAACCGCCTCGTCGAAGACCCACCGCACATCGTCAAGCAGGTGAAGCAGGCGGCTCGAGAGGGCCTCAAACTCGACTTTCTCGGCTTCGGCCTCCTCGCGACCGGCTTCGGTTCGCTGGAGTTCATCCTCGACAAGGGCCAGGAAGACGACTGGTTCGGCTCGCATGTCATCGTCTTCTTCACCGTGCTCTGCGTGATCTCGCTGATCACCCTCATCGTGTGGGAGCTCTACCAGCTCAAGATCAAAAACCGCCCGATTCTCAACCTGACGCTCTTTAAACGCAAGACCTTCGCCATCCCGTTCGTGCTGATGTTTGTGCTGGGCTTCTCGCTCTACGGCACCACCGTTCTGATCCCGCAGATGGTCCAGACGCTACTCGGCTATACAGCCGAACTCGCCGGATTCGTGATCTCGCCGGGCGGCATCTGCATCATGCTCATGATGCCGGTCGTCGGATTCCTCATCGGCAAAGTCGACCCGCGCTACCTCATCTGCGGCGGATTCTTCATCCTGTCGACCTCGATGATCGTCATGATGACCTTCTCGCTCGATTCGAGCTTCAAGTACATCATGTGGGTCCGCGTCTATCAGGCCTCCGGCCTCGCATTCCTGTTCATCCCGATCAACACCATCAGCTACTCCGGCGTGCCGCAGTCGCAGAATAACGACGTGGCCGGCCTCACCAACCTCGCACGCAACATCGGAGGATCGGTCGGTACTGCGTTCGTCGCCACCATGCTCGCCCGTGGCACGCAGAAGCACGAAAGCTACATGATCCGCGATCTCACCGCCGGCAACCAGGCCTTCGTCGACAAGGTCAAGAGCCTGAAGGGTGCTTTTGGTGGACATGGCGGTGGAAACCCGCTCACCGGGCCTGGCGCCCACACGGCACAAGCCTTTATCTATCAACAGATGCACCGCCAGTCCTCGATGCTCGCCTACCTGGACATCATCTCCATCTTTGTCGTCTTCTGCGCCTGCATGATCCCGATCGTGCTCGCCATCGGCAAGATCAAGCCGCCCTCCGGCGACGCACCCATGCACTAACCCTATGGCTTGCCTCGATAAAATCGTATCCACGCGGATACATCCCCCAAAAGTTGTAGGTTGTATAGGGTAATCATCGGGTCAAATGAGAACATAGATGTGAGCGCACTCCGGTCCAGCTTCGACACGCTTACCTGAATACACCATTGCCGCAACGGGGACTCCAAACCGGCAGCAGGCTGGCGTTTCTAGCTGTGTTTCTCATGCTCCCGCTCCCAGGCGCGTGTTACCTTCGCAAGACCCATTCAGGTTCACGATGCCGATGTTGGTGGAACACACTCAAACCCGTAAGTTGCGGCTTGGGCCGGTCCTCTTTGTCCTAGCAGGTTCGACGACCTGCTGCCTCTTTTTTCTGGGGAACTGGGCAGTTGGCTCCCCAGGCTACCGCCAACCGAGCGCTCTGCGCTACGATACCCCGGCAGAGCTCTTCCTCTGGCTCGGCTACACCGCCTTTGCCGCGGTGCTCTTCGCCATCCTGTATAACCTGCGGAAGATACTCCCGGTAAAGCCGATCGCACTGGCTTTCCTGCTCTTCTGTGGCGGGCACGCCGCGCGCCACTACCTTGAGGAACACGTCGCCGCCTATCCGGATAGTTGGCTCGACACCGCGATGAGCATCTTCGAGGGTGCGCTCGCCGTGGTGACCGCATGCTGCCTGCCCCTCTACTACCGCCGTATCAGCTCCATCCTGGAACGCGCCTCCATCAGCGTTCGCGACGAGGCACGCCTTTCAGCCGCGATGGAAAGCACGCTTGTCAGCATCTTCATGTGTGATACCGTCCGCGACCGCAGCGGAGCCATCGTCGATTTCGTCTTCGTCTTCGCCAACCCAACGGCCGAGAAGATGATCGGCCTCTCCCGGGAACATCTGGTCGGCAAGCGGCTCAGCGAGATCAATCCTCATGTCTACCGCGACGGGCGCCTCGAGCTCTACCGCAAGGTCGTGGAGACCGGCGAGCCATGGGTCTTCGATACCGAGACCAGGATCCTGAACGCCGGCACCGGGCGCGAGAGCTCCTTCGTGCGCATCCATATCTCGAAGCTGGGCGATGGAGCCCTGGTGACCTGTCTCGACGTGACCGCCGAGCGCCTCTCCACCCAGAGCCTCAAGCGCTCGCTCGCCTACAACAAGGCCATCGTCGCCAGCTCCTCCTTCACCATCATCATCACCGAGCCCGACGGCACCATCTCGTCCGTGAACCCGGCCGGACAGATCATGCTGGGCTACAGCGAGGAGGAACTCGTTGGCCGCAACATCATCGTCCTCCACGACCAGAATGAACTCACCGAGATCGCGCAACGCTATACCGAAGAGTTCGGCGAAACCGTTCCTCCCGACAGCTCCGTGCTGCGAGTGCGCCTCGCACATGGCCTGGAAGAAGAGCGGGAGTGGACTTACCTCTGCCGCAACAACCTCCGCATTCCGGTGCAGGTCAACGTCAATACCATCGAGGACGAACGCGGCTCGGTCATCGCCTACATGGCTTCCTCCTATGACCTGACGGACCGCAAGCAGACCGACCAGTACATCTACCACATTGCGCATCACGATCCCCTCACCGGGCTGCCTGGACGCTCTCTGCTGCGCGACAGCATCGAGACCGCCATCGAGGTCAACGCACGCACCCGCAGCCAGTTCGCAGTACTCATCTTCGACCTCGACCAGTTCAAGCGAATCAACGATTCACTCGGCCACGACACGGGCGATCTCGTACTGCGCGAGGTCGCTCTCCGGCTCCGCTCCACCAGCCGCAACTCCGACACCGTGGCTCGCTTCGGCGATCAATTCGTCGTCATTCTCAACGGACTCGCCGATCGATCCGAGGCGGAAATCACGGCAAGGAAACTGCGCGACTCCTTCGCCCCGCCCATCTCAGCCGACGGACATCAGATCGTCATCTCCGCCAGCGTCGGCATCAGCATCTATCCTGAGACCAGCTCCGCCGACGAACTGCTGAAGCACGCCGATATCGCGCTGGACCATGGCAAGATGCAGGGGCGCAATGGACTTGCGGTCTTCACGCCGGACCTGGGCAAGAAACTGCTGGAAAAGCTGCATCTCGAGACGGCCCTCCGCAAGGCCATCGCCAACAATGAGCTCTTCCTCGTCTATCAGCCACAGATTTCGCTGACCGACCACACCCTTGTAGGCGTCGAGGCATTGATGCGCTGGCGACGTCCCGGTATCGGGCTCGTGCTGCCCAGCGTCTTCATCCCCATCGCGGAAGAGAGCGGCCTCATCACCGATATCGGCGCATGGTGCCTGGAGACCGCGTGCCGCGATATCGCCCAGTTGCAGCGGGAGGTCGGTTACGAACTCTCGGTTGCCGTCAACCTGTCGCCCAACCAGGTCCACGGAGTCCACTTCCAACAGACCATCGAGCGTGCTCTCAGCGTCAGCGGACTCTCGCCCAGCTCGCTCGAAGTGGAGATCACCGAAGGCCTGCTCATGCGCGACTCCGAAGAGACCCTGCAGATCCTCGAGGGCATCCAGGCCCTGGGCGTGACTACCGCCATCGACGACTTCGGCACCGGCTTCTCGAACATGAGCTATATCACCCGCTTCAAGGTCGACCGCCTCAAGATCGACCGCTCCTTCGTCTCGAAGTGCCTCACCGATGCCAACTCGCTCGCGGTCACAACCGCCATCATCGCCCTGGCGCATTCGCTCAACATGGAGGTCATCGCCGAGGGCGTCGAGACCGTCGATCAGGCCACGATGCTCCGCGACCTCGAATGCGATTCCGCTCAGGGCTACCTCTATTCGAAGCCGTTGACGCTCGCCGATGTCAGCGCCTTCACCCGCACCCTGCACGAGTTCGGTGCCAACGGGGCAGACCGCAGCAAATGGATGTACCAGCCCCGCAACCAGCCGCACGTCTCGTAACCCGTCGCCGAACAACCCGGCGGACGCTCAGGCAAACGGTGCGCCGGAAGCCTCAACCCGCTGGGCAACTTCGGCCCGGGCCACCTTCCCCGTACCCTCGGGAAACTTTCTCTTGAGCTTCAGGATAGGCTCCTCGAAGTAGTTGAAAGAGAGCGTAGCGGCGGCAAAGCTGACACACATGCCAACCACGAAGACGAGACCGAGATAGAGCTCACGGTGAGCCGGACCGACGAGTCGGCCCACAAGCCAGAAGGTCAAAGGAAGCAGAAGAGAAGGAAAGACATAAAGCCCATAACTGATCCTGCCTACCCAGCGCAGCCATGGCAGACTCATCAGGCGAGTGAGGAGCCCTGGTCTCAGACATAGCATCAGCATCCCCGTAAAAAGCAGCCAGAAGACGGGTAGATGAAACAAGGGTGCTTGATACCCCATGAAATGAGCGGTAAGCAGAAACCCGCAGAGACCCGCGAGGGTGACCGCCGGACCCCAAACGATAACGCGCGGCCACGAGGGTGCCCGATAGGCCAGGGCAAGAAAACTGCCGGCACCGAGACCTCCCATATTTGCCAGAAAGGAAGAGTCCAAGCCCGACAACACGTGAAGTCCGGTGCCCACATCGACGCAGAGAGAGATCAGTACCACGGCAAGGCAACATACCTTGGCCTGCCCGGATGTGCGGGTTTTCATCAGAACCAACGGCCAAATGAGGTAAAACTGCTCCTCCACGGCAAGCGACCAGTAGTGAGCAAGTGGCAGTGAGAGGTGATCTGCCAGCTCCCGCAGGTGGCCTGGGAACTGAAAGTTCTGCAGGTAAAGCGCGAAGATCCAGAGGCTGCTCAACGCGATCCAGCCAAGGCCCGACAGCGCGGAAACAATCAGGTTCAGCAGCAGACTTGCATAATACAGCGGGAAGATACGCAGGGCGCGCCGCATAAAGAAGTTGCGCCACCAGAAAGCCGATCCCTTGGAGTCCCAGAGTATGCCGGTGATTAAAAATCCGGAGAGTACAAAGAAGAGCTGCACCCCCGCAAAGCCGTATCGCGTCGCAACCCCGGCCAGGTGTACGACAGGGTTGTGGGACTGAACTCCTCCGCCCAGGTGATAGCACATGACAGCGAGGACGGCGCATCCGCGGAGCCCATCCAACGCTGGAATATGTTTTCGTTCTCCCATGCGGGGACTATAGCATTCTGAGCTTCCTGTCCTGCCGATCGGCCGCGAGGGCAGACCTACGCACTACAGGGTCTCCAGCGCCCTCATCGCCGCCCAATAGCCACACATCCCATGCACGCCACCGCCCGGCGGCGTCGAAGCGCTGCACAGATACGTCCCCTTCACACCCGTGCCATACGTCCTCGCCGTCGGCCGGAAAGCGATCTGCCCGAGGCTCATCGCTCCCCCCGACACATCTCCCCCGACAAGATTGGGATTCCACGCCTCCATCTGCGTCGTCGTCTGCGTCCGCCGCGCCAGCACGCACTCGCGAAACCCCGGTGCAAACCGCTCGATCTGCGCCTCAATCTGTCTCGACCAGTCGAGCCCCGAGCCGTTCGGCACATGGCAGTACACCCACGCCGTATGCTTCCCCGCCGGAGCCCGCGTGGGATCGAACAGCGAAGGCTGCACCAGCAGACAGAACGGCGGCCCATCCATCCGCCCGGTCCACGCCGCCTCCTCCGAAGCCACAATCTCCTCGAAGCTCCCTCCAAGATGCACCGTCGCCGCACGCCGGCACTCCTTCGCGCGCCACGGAATCGGCTCCGAGAGCGCATAGTCGATCTTGAACGCGCCCGGCCCATACCGCCAGCCCTCCAGCCGGCGCCGCATGCCTACCGGAACATCCGTCATCCGAAGAAACTGCCGTGGCGTCACATCGCACAGCGTGCGGTCGGCAGGCTCCAGATCCCCCAGCCGCTCCACCCGCACTCCCAGGCGAATCTCCCCACCGAGTCCGCGCAGAATCGAAGCCATCGCCTCCACCAGCGCCTGCGAGCCTCCTTCCACGACAGGCCACCCCTCCCCATGCGCCGCTCCATGCAGCGTCAGTCCCACCGCAGCGGTCGACGCCTTCGTCAACGGCATCACAGAGTGCGCCGCATTCCCCGCAAACAGCGCCCGTGCCCGTTCTCCCTTGAAGCTCATCTTCGCCAGAGCCGTCGCCGGCAGCAGCCCCATCGCACCAAACCGCGCCAGCGCCAAAGGATGCCGCGGCACATGCAGCAGCGGCTGCAAAATCTCCCCCACAAGCCCGCTCCAGCCCGACACCAACGGTTCCATCATCCGTCGATATGCGGCTCCATCTTCGCCCAGCCCATCCGCCGTCTCGAACACGCCTCGCTCCAGCATCACCGCCGTCCCATCGTCCAGCGGATGCGCCAGCGGAGCCGCCGGCTGCACCCAACGAACGCCATGCTGCTCCAGTGGAAGAGTTCTCAAAAACGGCGATGCCAGCCCCATCGGAAACACGGCCGCACCCACATCGTGCCGAAATCCCGGAAGCGTCAACTCCTCCGTGCCACACGCTCCGCCCACCCGCTCCATGGCCTCGTACACCGTCACCCGAACCCCGGCCCGGGCCAGCACAATCGCCGCCGCCAGCCCGTTCGGTCCCGCCCCGATCACCCTCGCCGTCGCCATGCGCCCAGCCTACGCTAAAATCCAGCGGCCCCATCCACCATCCCTTAGCAAGCAGGTGGTTCCCATGCGTTCCTTCTTCCGAGCCGTACTCGCCGCCACACTCCTCGCCATCCCGTTTTGGCGTTCCCTTACACCGGGAAGGGATTCCGCTCCACGAACTGCACCTGGTGCCAATACGGATACGTCTTCGTCTGCTCGCTCGCTGCATCCAGCTTCTTCACCTGCTCAGCCGTCAGCTCCCAGCCGATCGCCCCGAGGTTCTGCTTCAACTGCTCCTCATTGCGAGCCCCAACGATCACCGTCGAAACCGTAGGGCGGCGCAGAAGCCAGTTCAGCGAGATCTGCGGGATCGTCTTGCCCGTCTCCGCAGCCACCTCATCCAACGCATCGACCACCTTGTACAGGTACTCATCCGGCACCGGAGGCCCATACTGCGCGGTCACATGCAGGCGGCTCTGCTCCGGAATCGGCGCGCCCCGGCGCAGCTTGCCGGTCAGGCGTCCCCAGCCCAGCGGCGACCACACCAGCGCACCCACCCCTTGGTCGAGCGCCAGAGGCATCAACTCCCACTCGTACTCACGGCCAACCAGCGAGTAGTACACCTGGTGCCCGATATACCGGCTCCATCCGTAACGCTCGCTCACCGAGAGCATCTTCATCAGGTGCCAGCCCGAAAAGTTCGAACAGGCGATGTAGCGGATCTTCCCCGACTGCACCAGACCATCGAGCGTCCGGAGAACCTCTTCGGCGGGCGTCATCGCATCGAACGCATGCAGATGATAGATGTCGATATAGTCTGTCTTCAGCCGCTTCAGGCTGTTCTCCACCGACTGGATCAGGTGGTAGCGCGACGAACCCACATCGTTCGGCCCCTTGCCCAGGCGGAAGGTCGCCTTGGTCGAGATGAGATAGTCCTCGCGCTTCAGGTGCGCAACCGCCCCGGCAAGCACCTCTTCACTCGATCCGTCCGAATACACATCCGCCGTGTCGAACAGATTCATCCCGGCTTCCATGCAGATATCGACGATCTTCTTCGCCTCGGCGACATCGGACGCACCCCAGGCCTTGAAGAACTCGTTGTTGCCGCCAAATGTTCCTGCCCCGAAGCAAAGCTCCGGAACCTTCAAACCCGACCTGCCAAGCTGACGATATTCCATAGCCCTTCAGATGCGATCCCAACGCCCAGGCTGCGTTAAAATTGCCCTGCTAAACTTGGTCCCAGTGCCATGGACGGACCGGAAGCCCCAGGTCTGCAAGTAAGCTCATATTTCTGAAGACTTTACGGTGTTTACCGGGGTCGGGGTGCAACCCTCGAAAGGGAGAAAAACATGGCAGGAAAACCCGTTCTCCTCATCCACGGCGGTGCCTGGGCCATGCCCGACGACGCTATCGAAGCGCACGAAAACGGCATCGCCAACGCCCTCGCCGCGGGCTACAGGCAGCTTGAGATGGGCCGCTCCGCACTCGATGCCGTACAGGCCGCCGTCACCGTCATGGAAGACGACGACACCTTCGACGCCGGTCGCGGCTCCTTCCTCACCCGCGACGGTCGCGTGCAGCTCGACGCGCTGCTGATGGATGGATCGAACCTCCGCACCGGCGGCGTCGCCTGCGTGGAGCGCATCCGCAACCCCATTCAGGCCGCGCGGCTCGTCCTCGACAAGAGCCCGCACGTCTACTTCGTCGGCACCGGGGCCGAGCGATTCGCCTTCCAGAACGGCATGCCCCTGATCGACAACACCGAGCTGATCGTCCCCCGTGAGCGCGACCGCCTCATCGCCTTCCAGAAGGCCGAACTCGCCGGGGCAGTCGACACCACCTTTTCCGGGGAACTCATCCTGGACGAAGGGCTTCCAGACCCGACGCTGCACTCGCACGACACCGTCGGAGCCGTTGCGATGGATGCGAACGGCAACATTGCCGCCGGAACCTCCACCGGCGGGACGCTCTCAAAGGCCCCGGGCCGCGTCGGCGATTCCTCGCTCATCGGCTGCGGCTGCTACGCCGACAACGACTCCGCCGCGGTCTCGCTCACCGGCTGGGGCGAACCCATCATGAAGCTCGTCCTCGGCAAGTGGGCCGTCGACCGCGTCGCCGCGGGAGCCACCGCGCAGCAGGCCGCCGACGAGGCCATCGCCTACCTGTACAAGCGGCTCGGTGGCCACGGCGGCATCATCCTTCTCGCCCCCGACGGCACCCTCGGCCTCGCCCACAACACGCCGCGCATGGCTTGGGGCATCCACGACGCCGAGGGCGCACGGCTTGGGGTGACGCGGAACGCATGACCGAGCTCCTCTTCCAGCCCCCAGCCGACCCGCGCCTCCCGGAGATCCACCAGATTCTGCTCGAACGCTACGGCCAGCCGAAGACACGCGAGCCGTGGGATCCACTGACGCAGTTCATCTACTCCATCCTGTCGAGCCGGACGAAGACAGACGTCTCACACGAAGCGCTGCGCGCTCTTCGCGCCCGGTTCGGCACCTGGGACAACCTGCGCGACGCGCCCGTGGAGGAGATCGAACGCACCATCGGCATGATCACCTTCCCCGAAACCAAGGCTCCCTGGCTGAAGACCGCGCTCATGCAGATCACGGCGCGCTACGGAGAGTTGACGCTCGACTTCCTGGCCAAGTATCGGACGGACAAGATCAGGATCTGGCTGGAGCAGTTCGAGGGCGTGGGGCCGAAGACTTCGGCGGCGGTGGTGAACTTCTCCACGCTGCGCCGAAAGGCCCTCTGCATCGACTCGCACCACCTCCGCGTGACGCAGCGGCTTGGCCTGACGCCACGCGCCGACGCGGCCACCACCGAGGAGCGGCTGATGCGACTGGTTCCTCCGGAGTGGACGGCGGAGATGCTCGACGAGCACCACGCACTCATCAAGATCCATGGGCAGACGCTCTGCACCTTCGCCGAGCCCAGGTGCGGAAGTTGTCCTCTGCTGGAGCGCTGCCCCTACGGCACAAAGCACACCCGACCCTAGTTCGCGCGTGCGGTCTCGGGCCACTCCGCGCGGACCTTGGCGAGGAAGTCCGCGAGCGTTTGCCCGGAGCGGTCCTCGAAGGTCGTCTGCTCTACCTCGATCTCGTCCATGCGGTCGATGCGGAAGGTCCGGAAGTCGCGGCGCAGATCGCACCAGGACGCCAGCGTCCAGGAGTTCGTCCACCGGTAGAGGCCAAGCGGGCGAACGGTGCGCTTCGACTCCGTACCGTCTTCCCGCTTGTAGCGGAAGGTGAGCGGATGACGCGCCACACAGGCCTCGTGGATGAGGTCGACACGCCTCCGGTCCGAGTGCGGGATATAGAAATCCGGCGCAAACAGCAGGATACGGTCGAGGCGCGCGCGAAGGTCCAGAGGCAGCACCGCCTCGATGCGGGCGAGTGCGCTCTCAGCCGCAGTCACCCCCTCGGCCCCTCCCCAGGCCTTCACCATCCGGGCTCCAAGGACGATCGCCGTCAGCTCCTGGTGGGTAAACATAAGCGGCGGCAGGTCGAACTCCTTGCGCAACCGGTACCCTACGCCGGCCTCCCCTTCGATAGGCGTCCCGGAGAGCTGGAGGTCCCGGACGTCGCGGTAGATGGTGCGCTCGGAGACCTCGAGGCGCTCGGCAAGGGTCCGGGCGGTGGTGAGGCGTCCCCCACGAAGTTGTTGGACGATTCGAAAGAGACGGTCGGCTCGGCGCATGTGGTGCTCGTTTCCAGCCTACTGCAAGGGGAAGGGCGCCCTGCGCGGGCGGCTGTCACGATGGGCAGCGGCCCCGTTCAGCAGGACGCTTTATTTGGAGGAATGCAGCCCGACGACATTGCCTTCGGGATCGCGGAAGCACGCATAGACGCCCATGCCGCCCGGGATCTTCGTGCGTGGGATCAGCATACGGCCTCCAGCCCGGGGGATGCGCTCGATGGTTCCGTCGATATCCCCATCCACATTGAGGTACACGACCGCCCCGCCGCTACCCGGCTTCATGAAGGTGCGGTGAATCAGCGCTCCGGTCAGGCCCGCAACGTCAGCCGGGAAAAGATGCATGACGTCGTCGGGCTCCTCCGCGTACTCGATGAGCTTCCGGTTCAGGACAGTCTCGTAGAATTTGGCGGCGCGGGCGAGGTCCGCAGTCGGAAGTTCGAACCAGGTAATGGCGTTGGCAGGCGGCATGTCTTTCGTCTCCTTATGAGGTGCGACCTGGTGAGTATGGAAGGGGGCTCCTGACAGCGTACTGTCAGGAGTGATTTTCTTTTGGAGCGCTCAGGCGTGTCAGCGGAGTGTCAGCAGCAAAGCAAACGCCCCCGGCCAGAGAGCTTCTGGCCGGGGGCGTTTGCGGTAGTGGTTATTTGACGGGGTAGGCGACCTGAACTGTCAGGATCTCGTAGGGCTTGATGGGCACCGTCACAACATCGTCTGTCAGTGGCAGGTGCCCGCCTTCGGTCTTCTCCATCAGGTTCGACTCGACGGCGTAGGTCGCTCCCTTGGGGACATGGAGCTTCACGTCCGTGGGGGTGCCGTTCCACTCATACATGCGGAAGACCAGAGCGTTGGAGTCCTCGGCCTTCTTCACGGCGGTCAGGACGACATCCTCGTTCTCGACCGCGCCCCACGAATACACATTGGGCAGCGAGCCGGTGTGGGGGAAGACCTGCTGGGCAGTCATCGGGTCGTTGAGCTCGTACCCGTGACGAACCGTCAGTGCCTGCTTCCAGGTACCGGCATGCGGGTAGATGGCATAGGTAAAGCGCTGGCGGCCGCGGTCGGCGTCAGGATCGGGCCAGGTGGGCGCGCGGAGCATCGTGAGGCGAAGCTGATTGCCCACGGCGTCGTAGCCGTACTTGGAGTCGTTCAGGATCGACACGCCCTGCTTCGAGTCGCCAAGATCCGCCCAGCGAAGCGCCGGAACCTCAAACTGCGCCTTCTCCCACGAGTTGTTGCGTGTCGTGGGACGCTCGATGGAGCCATAGGGGATCTCATATGAGGCCTTCGGACCAGTGGCGGCAAGGGGGAACGACGCCTTCAGCAGGACATGCGCCTCCTGCCAGTTGATGTCGTTGGCGACCGTGACGGCGTCGGCCGCAGCATCCAGCGAGATATCCTGCACAAACTTCGACGACTGCCAGGTGCGGGCGACGCGGACGGTCGCGCGCAGCGGGCCGTTGTCGACGAGCGTGACCGAGTCGACGGCGGTAATGGGGGTCATGGTGCCGTCCAGGGTGCCCGGGTCGATGTTCCACGCGTCGTACTGCTTCGGCAGGTCCTTCCAGGTCTGAAGCTGGTTACCGCATCCGCCAGCGGCGATGGTCTCGGCCCCGCCCAGGTTCTGCAGCGAGGTGATACAGCCGTTGGTGCGATCGATCTTGACCTTGAGCTTGCTGTTCGAAAGCGTAAAGGCCCCGGGATCGTCGGCGACGAGCAGGTCGGTGGGAAGCTTGGCGTTGCTGTTGGCATCGCCCTTCTCCGCGTGGAGAATCCGGTACCCAAGGGCCGGAACGCTGTTGACGCGGGCCAGCACCTCGAAGCGATGCGTCGCAGGATCCTGCGAGAGAACCTGCGCGAGCACGGGCTTGTCGAGCGAATCGAACAGGCGGACGCCCTCGGCCGACTCAGGAAGCTGCACGGAGAGCTTGACCGTCTCGCTGCGGGCCCAGCCCGAGGGATTCATCACGGCAAGCGGTACGCCGCCCTTCACGCGCGTATCGGCAGCCGCCAGCAGCGTGGCGGACGAGCCGGCGGCGATCTCCTCGTCGGAGTGAAAGACCTCCGTATAGTCCTTCTGGGCGTCGCGGTAGATGACCGCGATGCCCGAGCCGGCGGCGAGATCGTGAAACTGGTTGAAGGTGATCTTCTTCCACGAGTCGGTGAGCGCATCGCCCGGGTAGGGCTTGCCGCTCAACCACGCGAACGACGCGAGCTTCTCGGCGTCGAGGGTGGCCACCTCGGTCTTGCGGTTGCCCTTCTTGTGATTGGCCTGCGAGGTCATGATGCCGCGGTGATACTCGAAGTAGAGCTCATCCTTCCAGGTCGGAAGGCCAATCAGACCCGGCGCCGACGGCTGGGGGAAGGTGTATCCCTTGGCGATCGTGTCGTAGTTCCAGGTCGGCGAATCGGTGCTGAGCTTGCCCTCGACGTCGGTGAAGAACTGCTGCGCCGTGTGATACCGCATCGTCGGAACGGCGTCCTTGCCGGACTTGCCCGCCGTAATCCAGTGGTCGGCCTGGTCGAGCATGGCGCGCGTCGGTCCGCCGCCGTGGTCGCCTACGCCATACAGGTCCATGTGCTCGGTCGTGCCGGGGTTGCGCTGGGCGGACTCGGCGAAATCGGCCGAGATGCGGGTCGGGTTGACGTCACCGTGGGTGTAGTCCGTGGGAAAGTACGTCAGGACCTTGGAGCCGTCGGGCGACTCCCACCAGAACAGCCGGAACGGAAGCTGGTTAGTGTCGTTCCAGTGCATCTTCTGCGTGACAAAGTAGTCCAGGCCGGAGCGCTTGTAGATCTGCGGAAGCTGCCAGTTATAGCCGAACGAATCCGGGTTCCAGCCGATGCGGGCCACCGTGTCGTACTGCGACTTGAAGTAACGCTGCCCAACCAGAAGCTGGCGCACAAGCGATTCGCCATCGGGAATATTGAGGTCGGGCTCGACCCACATGCCGCCAACCACCTCCCAGCGGCCTTCCTTGATGCGCTGCTTGATCTGCGCGTTCAGCGCAGGGTACTTGTCCGCCATCCACTCGTAGTACTGAGCGGCGGACTGGCTGAACGTGTAGTCCGGGTACTCGTTCATCAGTTGCAGTGCCGTCGTGAAGGTGCGGTGGACGACATCCACCGTCTCGGACGCCGGCCAGAGCCAAGCGGCATCGATATGGGCATTGCCGGTCAGGTCGAGCTTGGCCTGGCTCAGAACGGGCTCCAGGGGCGTCAGGATCGCCTGGGCCTTCCGCAGCGACGCGTCGAAGGCAACCTGGTTTTCGGCATTCAGTGCCTTCAGATCGATGGCGGCGGCCGCCTCTTCCACCTTCGGCAGAAGGTCCTTGCGCGGGGTGGCGAGCGCCGGCAGGATGTTCGCCGCGGTAATGATCTCGGTGCGGATGTCCTCGGGGCTGGGACGGCTGTTGGTAGCGCTGGGATCGCGGTCGATCCGGAGATTGACGCCGGAGAAGCGCTTCTCGTCGACGGTGCGCAGGAGCTTGACCGCCACGAGGATCTTGTCGCCGGGCCTGGCGGGCTCGAACATGACGATGGGTTCGAGGTCGTCGCCCAGAGCGACGCGCTTGCCGTTGAAGTAGATAATCTCGGGAATGGGGCCGTTGGCGTCGGCGCGGAACTGGAACCAGATGCGGGCTCCCGTAATGTCGTAGCCGTTCAGGGTCTTGGGGACGGTGATCTCGCGGCGGTACCAGACGGCATCGAAGGGCGCCTTGGAGCGGGGCTCGACGAGTGGCCACGACGAATCGTCCAGGGTCGGGGCTTCGCCGTGCGGGATATCGCCCGCGTGGAAGCGCCACTTGCCCGCAGGGAGCGCGTTGAGCGTCTCCAGCGTGTGGAGCTTGGCGATTGCGGCAGGCGAAAGGTTCTTCTGCTCGCGGACGGGCGTAAACGATTGGGCGAAAGCGGCGGTAGAAGCCAGAGCCAGAGCGAGCGTGCAGGCGAAGGTGCGCATGCTGGGAAGGTTAGCAAATGGAAACGATTCCGTGAAGGGACAGAGGACGTACCGGAAGAGAGGAACAGTGAGGAACAGAGAGGAACAGACCAGCCGCGACATCCGCTTCTCACGGACGGTCAGAGCTGGGGCCCGCCCGGTCTGGGCACCGCTCGCGTTTCCGCAGGGACCGGATACCCACCGAGGCGGATCCGTCTCCTCTCTCGACCCGCTCCAAAGGCTTGTTCGAAACGACAGAAAAAGTAACCAGCACCGACGTGCGGAAACCGGCCTTGCGTTCCACGGGCGGAGCGACGGTCGAACCACGTCCTTCCGGGTGAGCTCAAGGCTGTGCAATTTTGCTCACATCAAAGTGCAGACCCGCCAAAAGACGCATACCAGCACTTCAACCCTATGATTTCCCTGGTAAGAACAGGAGTTACTTAAGTGAGAAAGGGTAATAAACAAAGGTGGTTACTACTCAAATGGGTAGGTATGGCGCGGGGTTGGCGAACGAAGTACCATCTCCATCTATTTTTCCGGCAAGGTGGCCAAAATATTCGATGTCGTGAATATACTCAGGTTCTACTCACGTTTACTCCGGCCCCAGACGCAGGAGCGATGAGGTGCAAGAGCCCGCCCGGTGCGGGATGGGTTCCCTGATTGCCCTTGGTCCCGGAGGAATAGACCGCCATGAAACGCTTTTTCGTTGTGTGCTCTCTCGTCATCTTCTGCTCGCTTCCAGTCCACGCTGAGAAACTATCCAGAACGATCGAATTCGATCGATACCAGATGCACGCTCGCAACGCGATCGCGAAGGGAGACTACCGGACCGCGGCCGAAAACTACGAACGCGCCGCCAAGCTCGACACCGATCCTCCCGAGAGCTTCTATTTGGACTATGCGGCAAGTCTGGGGGCATTAGGCCGTTGGAAGGCCGACAAGGCGGTCTTGTACACCTACTTTCAACACTTCGATAAACAGGGTAAATACTACGAACTCGCTCTACGCCGGTATGTTGAGGCCGAAGAGAAGGTCAACCGCCACTCGGAGGAGAGGGTTCGTCCCGAGCTGCAGGGTCTGGCCGTTCCGGCATCGAGACCGTTGACCGCCCCCGACGCACAGGTCTGGGTTCCGCAACGAGCTCCCGCGACAACTCCTCCGGCCAATCTGCCTCCCATCGGAATCACCCAGCGCACCGACCCGGCGGCCAGCCAACGACCGGAACCGCCAGCCGCGGGACGCGACGTTCTCGAGCGGCTGATTGGCCTCTACAGCGGCGAAACGAAGGAAGCCGAAGCGATCGCGCGCAGCAACAACTGCGGGCGGACCGAAGGATCGTCGCATCCCGCCTACGACTGTTTCTATGGCTATCACCGGAATATGAGCCTGAACATGATCGACGGGAATGCCGTCGTAGGCTTTGTGAAGGTGGACTATGTCAGGGAGCACAGGCCGGCCTCGACTGGAAACGCCAGCCAGGATAAGCCCGCGACCTACCTGCAGATGGAGTACTACCTGTCGATCCGGCTATGGGTCACGCCGGGCGGATTGATCCAGGGACAGCAGAAGCCGCTGTGCGAGTTCGTCGTGGCCGAAAAGATGTGTACGCAGACCGCCAAGGCAGGCATGACGCCGCTGCGCGCGAAGATGACGACAGAGGGCGGATTGGCGCTCGAATCGGACAAGGGCGGGGGGCCAAGGGTCTACTCCAAGGTCGATACCATCCCCGACGTCGTACGGGGCGATGTGGTGCACGCCGTACCGTCCCTGGGAAACTTTATGACCGCGCCAGGTTCCGCGCCGGAGAGACCCGCCGAGGGTGAGGCCAAACCGGCAGCGCTCGGTGACACCGCCGATGTGGGCGACGAGGCAGACGACTCAGTAGCCGCCGCCTTCACCGCCGCCGCCCGCTAGGTTTTCGAAGCGAGTGTAGTCCGACAGATAAGCGAGATGCACGGAGCCGGTGGGCCCGTTACGCTGCTTGGCGATGATGATCTCGGCCTTCCCCTTGGACTCAGGATCCTCGTCCCCGTTCTCATCCTTGTTGTAGTAGCTGTCGCGATGGATAAACGCAACAACATCGGCATCCTGCTCGATCGATCCCGACTCACGCAAATCCGACAACATGGGCTTCTTATCGCCGCCGCGCTGCTCGCTGGAACGCGAGAGCTGCGAAAGCGCAATCACCGGCACGCGCATCTCCTTGGCCAGAGCCTTTAAACCGCGCGAAACGGACGAAACCTCCTGCGTACGGTTCTCGAACTTCTTCTGCCCGCCCGAGACCGATCCGGTCATGAGCTGCAGATAGTCGATCACGATCAGATCGAGCGCGCCTTCCTGCTGCTTCAGACGCCGAGCCTTGGCTCTCATCTCAGCCAGCGAAATGCCCGGGGTATCGTCGATGAACATCTTCGACTCCATCAGGCGCTCCAGCGCCGCGAGCAACTTGCCCTTGTCTTCGCGGGGCAGAAAGCCCGTCTGAATCTTGCGCGAGTTCACCAGCGCCTCGGACGCCAGCATACGTCGCAGCAGCGACTCCTTCGACATTTCCAGCGAGAAGACGGCAACCACCTTGCCATCGCGCACCGCGGAGTTCTGCGCGATATTGATAGCCCAGGCCGTCTTTCCCATCGACGGGCGCGCGGCAATGATAATCAGCTCGGACTGCTGCAGACCGGAGGTCATGCGGTCGAACTCGGTGTAGTGCGTAGACAACCCGGTGATCTCGCGGCCCTGCTCATAGAGCTTGTCGATACTGCCGAAGGACGAAGCCACGATCTCCGCAATGCCGGAAAACGAACGCGTAATCGCCTGGTCGGCGACGTCGCCCAGCCGCTGCTCGATGTCGGAGAGAACGTTGATGGCGTCGTCGGACTGATCGGCGGAGCGCGTCGCTCCCTCTTGGAAGATCGACATCATCTGGCGCAAAAGAGACTTGTCCTTGACGATGCGGACGTACGACTCGATATTCAGATTGCGCGGAATCCCCTCAACAAGATAGGCGATGTAAGCCCGTCCCCCGATGGCCTCCAGCTCTTTCTTGGAAGAGAGCGCCTCGGCGACGGTGATCTGGTCGACGGCATGCCCCACGGTCATGAGCTCAAGGATGGCGTCGAAGATACGGCGGTGCGAGTCGAGCGAGAAGTCCTCTGTCTTGAGGCGGCCCGTCGCGTCGGAGATCGCGACCGCGTCGAGCATCATAGCGCCCAGGATGGCGACCTCGGCGTGGAGAGAGGCGGGGAGGCCCTGCAGGTCTTGGAGTTGAGCGAAGCTAGCCATAGCTTATTGTCCGGCGAATTGAGGCTGTGTGCGCCTGTGATTTAACGCCTCAGACCGTGGAAGAACCGGACGAAATGCGCCCGTGATATTTTGGGTGCCTCGAAAGAAGGTGTCTTCTGATGTCGACAAACCCGAGTTTTCCTCGATTCCTCGATGTAACGCGCATTCTGGCGCTCGCTGCAATCGCGATCGCGGCCCCCGCATGGTCCCAGCAGGCGGTTCCCCAGTCCACCGCCCCCGTGCCCCTGGTCGCCGCTCCCGCAGCCAGCCCGGTCGTCCATCCCGACGGCTCCGTCGACTTCCGCCTCGAGATGCCGAACGCCAAAGCCGTCACCATCTCCATCGAGGGCTACGCCGCGCCGTTTCCCATGGTGAAAGACGCCACCGGCGCCTGGACCTATACCGCCGCACACCTCGACCCGGAGTACTACTCCTACACCTTCAAGGTAGACGGCACCGACGTCGTCGACCCCCATAACCAGACCGTCAAAACCAGCTACTTCCGCGTGGAAAACGTCTTCCTCGTGCCCGGCGGCAAGCCGTGGGAGCTGCGCGACGTGCCCCATGGCGTGGTCCACCGGCACCGCTACCACTCCGCATTGGTCAACACCGACAGCGAATATTACGTCTACACCCCGCCCGGCTTCGACGCGGCGTCGAAGCAGAAGTACCCCGTCCTGTATCTGCTGCACGGTTACAGCGACGACGCCAGCGCCTGGACCGCGATGGCGAAGGCCAACCTCATCCTCGATAACCTGATCGCCGCCGGCAAAGCGAAGCCGATGATCGTCGTGATGCCGACGGGCTACGGCTCCATGGAGATGATCACGCGCGGCTGGGCCGCCTGGCAGGATCAGGCGCTCGTCCGGCTGAACTTCTCGCGCTTCGGCGAGGCGCTCTACAAGGAAGTCATGCCGCGCGTGACGCAGGAGTACCCACTTGCACCCGGGCGCGACCAGCACGCCATCGCGGGGCTCTCCATGGGCGGCGCGGAGAGCCTGCTCGTGGGCCTCAACCATCCCGACGACTTCGCCTATGTCGCTGGATTCAGCGCCGGCGGCCTGGGCGACCGCAACTTCGAGCTGATCTTCCCCGGAATCACCGAAACCTCCGGCGCAGGCCTAAGCAAGCGGCTCAAGCTCCTGTGGATCTCCTGTGGATCGGAGGACGGTTTATTCGCACCGAACCAGAAGCTGATCGGCTGGCTGAAGGAGCGCAACGTCGACCCCAAGGTCGTCGTGACACCCGGAAGACACGTCTGGCCGGTCTGGCGCGACAACCTCAGCAACCTGCTCCCCCTCCTGTTTCAGGCAAAGTAACCCGATGATGGCAGAATGGAGAGAGATCGGGAGGGTTGCGAATGGGTGTCGAGAAAAGTCTGGCGATTCCGCCGGCGGCGCAGCGGGATAAGGCGTCGTTTGAGGTGATGCGGGTCTGGATCGCGGAGAAGGGCCAGCACGTTTCGATCCAGAGCGGCGCGTGGGAAGACCCGTTCGCCTGGGGCATCGTCCTGGCAGATCTTGCCCGGCACATCGCCAACGCCCACCAGATGCAGGACAAAAAGGTCGACCCCGAAGCCTTCCTCGAGCGACTCCTCGAAGGCTTCCAGGCCGAGATCGACGATCCAACCGACGAGCCCGAAGGCGAAGTGAACTAAAAAGGTCCTCGCATTGGTCGGAATCTGAATTCCGACCAACGCGAGGACCGCACAGTCCCGCTGGCTTACTTGCCTTTATACGTCTGGAAAAGCTCCGGAAACTCAGCCCGCAGCGCCTCGATCTTCGGCCTGTCGCAGACCTGGATATAAGGATTGTTCGGGTTGTTCGTCGCGTAGTCCTGGTGGTAGCTCTCGGCGTCGTAGAAGCCCTTCAGCGGAGTCACTTCCGTCACAATCTTGCCGTGAAAGATGTGCGCTGCCTCAAGCTGCGCGATATAGGCCGTCGCCACCTTCTTCTGCTCCTCGTTCGAGTAAAAAATCGCCGAGCGGTAGCTGGTGCCGACATCCGGACCCTGCCGGTTCAACTGCGTGGGGTCATGCCCGACCGTGAAGAAGATGCGCAGAAGCTGGCCATAGGTGATCTTCGACGGATCGTAGACCACCTCGACCGACTCGGCATGTCCCGTGGTCTCGGTCGTGACCTGGTCGTAGGTCGCGGTGGCGGCCGAGCCACCGGCGTATCCGGCCTTGGTGGCCGTCACTCCCTTCACGCGCTGGAAGACGGACTGCGTGCCCCAGAAGCATCCTCCGGCAAAGACGGCCTTTTCGCGTCCGGGGTGCGCGGCCTCATCGACCTGCGGGACAGGAGCCGGCGTCTTCAGCAGAGGCGCAGCCTGCGCACGAGACAGAATCCCCCGGTAGCCGAGGAAGACAGCGGCAAGGATAAGAGCGGTATAAACGGCGGTGCGAAGAGTCGTATTCATAAAATGCCTCTGCCTATAGGACGTCCGCAGGTTACAGTTAGATTCTCCGCACGGCTACGCCGAGGCCCGCGCCTTGCCCTGAATCTCCAGAAAGCAGTTCACCAGCGCCACCGCCGCAGGCGTCACCCCGGGAATCCCCCCCGCCTGCCCAAGCGTCATCGGCCGCACCCGGCTCAGCGTCTCCACCATCTCGCGCGAAAGCCCCGAGCAGGCGCGATAGTCGAACCACTCCGGGATCAACCGGCCCTCGGCACGCTTCAGCTTGTCGATCGCCTTGCTCTGCTGCGAGAGATACCCCGCGTACTTGATCTCCGTCTCGACCGTCTTCATCTCATTCCGCACCCACGCCGGCAAGGCACCCTGCTGCATCGCGTCCGCCCAGGGCGCAAGCGCGGACTCGGAAACCAGCTTCAGAGAAAGCATCGGAACCAGAAGCTCAATGGTCAGCTCCGGCCTCTTCAAAAGCTGCGCGTACGTCTGCCCCTTCAGCGTGTGCATGTCCTCATGCGGCAGCGCCGCCCGAACAGCATCGGTAGGCTGCTCCGTCGTAACGCGCGTCGTCGCCAGCAGCTTCTCGAACGCCACGGCACGCGCCTGCTTCGACTCATAGGCAGCCCACGCCGCGTCGTCGATCAGCCCCAGCCGCCGTCCATGCGGTGTCAGCCGCGTGTCGGCATTATCGATCCGCAGATGCAGCCGGAACTCAGCCCGCGAGGTAAACATCCGGTAAGGCTCATTGGTGCCCTTGGCGATCAGGTCGTCGATCAGGATGCCCGTATAAGCCTCGCTGCGGTCCAGCGTAAAGCCCGGCTCACCCTTCACAAACAGCGCGGCATTGATCCCCGCCATGATCCCCTGGCAAGCCGCCTCTTCATACCCGCTCGTCCCATTGATCTGCCCCGCCAGGTAGAGCCCTTCATACTGCTTCACACGCAGCGTGCGGTCCAGCTCCGTCGGGTCGATCGCGTCGTACTCGATGGCGTATCCAGGCCGCAGCATCTCGGCATTCTCCAGCCCCGGAATCGAGTGCACCATCGCCGCCTGCACCTCCATCGGGAGCGACGTCGACATGCCGTTCACGTACACCTCGTGCGTGTTCAACCCCTCCGGCTCAAGAAAGAACTGGTGCTGCGCCTTATCCGGGAAACGGACGATCTTGTCCTCAATCGAAGGACAGTAACGCGGCCCAATCGCCTCGATCTGCCCCGTATACATCGGCGACCGATGAACGTTCTCCCGAATCAGCCGCAGCGTCTCCGGCGTCGTCGTCGCAATGTGGCACGAAATCTGGCGCAACGGCAGCGAGCGCGTCCGAAAGCTGAACGGCGTGGGGTCCGCATCGCCGGGCTGCTCAACAAACTTCGACCACTCGATCGTCCGCCCGTCCAGACGTGGCGGCGTCCCCGTCTTCAACCGGCACTCCCGCAAACCAAGACGCTTCAGCGCCTCACCCAGCAGCACCGAAGCGGGCTCCCCCGAACGGCCCGCCGTGTACTGCTGCTCCCCGCAGTGGATCAGGCCATTGAGAAAGGTGCCGGTCGTAACGATGGTCGCCTTGGCAAAGATAGTTCGACCATCCCGAAGCTGCACCCCACCCACCACGCCCTCGTTCAGGACAAGATCGATCACCTCGGCCTGCTTGATAAACAGGTTCGCCTGCGACTCCAGCACCTCGCGCATCTTCACGCGGTAGAGCGCCTTGTCGCACTGCGCCCGTGGACTCCACACAGCGGGCCCACGCGAAGTGTTCAGCAGTCGAAACTGGATCCCGGTCGCATCCGCCACCTCGCCCATGATGCCGCCCAGCGCGTCAATCTCGCGCACCAGGTGTCCCTTGGCGATCCCGCCAATCGCAGGGTTGCACGACATCTGCGCGATCAGGTCGAGATTCAGCGTAAACAGCGCCGTTCGCAGCCCCATCCGCGCGGACGCCATCGCAGCCTCGCAGCCCGCATGGCCCGCGCCGACGATCAGCACATCGTATTGTTCCGTATACGCCATCTACCCTTTATTTTAGCGAGTTCCAGTGCCGATTACGCCACCGCAGTCTCTCGCATCAGCCCAATCGCCGCCCGCACCCGCTCCGTCTCCTCCATCGGCGTCGCCTGGAACATCCTGCGGAACTCCCGGCTGAACTGCGACGGGCTCTCGTACCCCACGCGCTCCGCAGCCACCGACGCCCCCAGCGAGTCCTGCACCATCAGCATCCGCGCCTTGTGCAGTCGAATCGTCTTCAGATACTGCAGCGGCGAGGTCGCCGTCACCGCCTTGAAGTTGTGGTGCAGCGCCGAAACGCTCATCCCCAGCTCACTCGCCAGCGAAGCGATATGCAGAGGCCGCGCATAGTCCGCATGCATGCGGTGCAGAACGCGATGCATCTGCATCCGCGTCTCGTCCATCGGCAGCAACTGCTCCAGCGCCCCGCCACGCTGGCCACGGAGCACCCGGTACGTAATCTCCCGCACGATCGCCGGCCCCAGCACGCGCGCCTCCACCGGCGACTGCAAACACTCCAGCAGACGCAGCAGAGCCCCGCTCAAGTCGAGTTCGAGCGGCGTCGACTGCACCCCGCCCAGGCACCCCCCCGCCGGCGGTACCGCGCGAATCCCCATCGTCATCAGCAACTCGCCCACCAGCGCCAGGTCCACCTGGACCGACAGCCCCAGGAACGGCCCATCCTCTCCAATCGTCGTCTCGCACTCGAACGGCAGCGGCACGGTCAGGACAAGGTAGTTCAGCGCATCGTAGGTAAAGGTCTCCTGATCCAGATAGCCCTTTTTGCTCCCTTGCAGAACGAAGATCATGGACGGCTCATAGAGAATCGGAATCCGCCGCGAAGGCTTGCTCGCCCGCATCGTCCGCACGCCCGGGAGCGAGGTCTCCCGCATCCCCTCCGGCTTCGCCATCCGCTCCAGCAGCGTCACCATCTTTTTCCGGTTCTGCTCCACGATATCCATACATTTAACCTACCCAATCTTCACCCCACTGTCATGATCTTTGCAGAATCAGGCAAGCGATAGGCAGTTCTATGCATTGTCCCGGACGCCCGTATGCGGTGAGATAGAACAGTACCTCAGGAGAGAAACACCATGTCGACCGCGACCAAGTCCTACGCAGCCCAGACCGCCACCTCCCCGCTCGCTCCCCACACCATCGAACGCCGCGAACCGCGCGTCTCCGACGTCGCCATCGAGATCCTGTACTGCGGCGTCTGCCACTCCGACCTGCATCAGGCCCGCGACGAGTGGCACTTCTCCACCTTCCCCGTCGTTCCCGGCCACGAGATCGTCGGCCGCGTCACCGCCGTCGGTTCGGCCGTCACGAAGTTCAAGCAAGGCGACCTCGCCGCCGTAGGCTGCCTCGTCGACTCCTGCCGCACCTGTAGCTCCTGCGCCCGCGACCTCGAACAGTACTGCCTGAACGGCGCGACCCAGACCTACAACACCCCCGACAAGATCTCCGGTGGCAGCACCTACGGCGGCTACTCCGAGAGCATCGTCGTCGACGAGGCCTTCGTCCTGCACGTCCCCACCAACCTCGATCTGCCCGCCGTCGCTCCCCTCCTCTGCGCCGGCATCACCACCTACTCGCCGCTCAAGCACTGGGGCGTCAAGGCAGGCCAGAAGGTCGGAATCGTCGGTCTCGGAGGACTGGGCCACATGGGCGTCAAGTTCGCCCACGCCTTCGGAGCCCACACCGTCGTCATCACCACCTCGAAGAGCAAGATCGAAGACGCCCTCCGCCTCGGAGCCGACGAGGTCATCCTCTCCACCGACCCCGAGCAGATGGCCAGGCACGCCGGAACCTTCGACTTCCTCCTCGACTGCGTCTCCGCCGACCACGACATCAACGCCTACCTGAACCTGCTCGCCGTCGACGGCACCATCACCCTGGTCGGCGCACCCGAGAACCCCATGCCCGTCGCCGCCTTCCCCCTCATCATGGGCCGCCGCTCCTTTGCAGGATCAGGCATTGGCGGACTCAAAGAAACCCAGGAGATGCTCGACTTCTGCTCCCAACACAACATCGTCTCCGACATCGAGATGATCGACATCGACCAGATCAACGACGCCTACGAGCGCCTGCTGAAGAGCGACGTGAAGTACCGTTTCGTGATCGACATCGCATCGCTGAAGAAGTAGCCCACACGCGCAACGCTCGATGCCCCATGCCTATCCGCGTGGGGCATCGTCGTTTTAGTTGTTAGCGGTTGGCGCGGTCCGCCGCGATTGCGCCCCAGATCATCGCGATCGGATGCAGCACCGCAAGCCCCCAACCCAGGGTTGGAATGCCAATCGCCACATACAGCACCATCATCACCAGCGCGCCGGGCACCGTGCTGTACAGCATGCCGAACGGCCCAAAGAAAAAGGTCAGCACAAGCGACAAAACAACACTCTTACGTTTTCCCATAAAAAAGGGCGGCCTCCTTGCGGTCTTCTTCAACAATACGATGCAGAAGACCGTAAGGATGCCGCTTCCGAAGAGAATCGCATCGGCTCAATCTTCGAGCTTGAAGATCTTTATCTTGATCAACTGCGCAATCGTCGCGTTCCCCATGCCCCGCGCCTTCATCCGCTCCAGGAATGGCCTGTCGATCTTGAAGACCGACATCTGGATCAGCTCTTCCTCGGTCGGCTGAAAGCCCATCGCCTTCGCATCGCGCACCTTCTCCGGCGTAACCCCCACGGCCTTCATGCTGGTCAGCTTGCCGGCACGCAGCTCCGGATACCCCGCCGCCGCCATCCCGTGGATGTAGTCGAGATCCACATGCAGTGCCCGAAGCCCCATGATCTTGCCGGTCGAAAGCTCCGTGACGCCCGCCGCCTTGATCTGCTTCACCCAATCCGTCGTAATGTCCAGCAGAAGAAAGCCCTCCTGCTTGCTGGGCGAGATGTCGTCGAAGCCCAGCGCACCCATCGACGCGAGAAACGTCGGGTTGGGCGTAAACTCGTACCGCCCCGCAAGGATGCCGTCATGCACGGTCCCGGTGCAGACAAGCTGCCCTGGCTCGCCACTCATCGCAGCCTTCAACTGCGCACCCTCCTGCCCCAGTTGAGAGGCCGAAACACCGCTCCATCGGCTCCACGCAAGGTTTGAGTTCTCCGATGTCCCGCAGCTCCCGTGCTCGGAATCACTGCATTCGTTACGACGCAGCACCAGGTCCGCCTGCTGCACCTTGCCCTCCGACACCGAGAGCATGCACAGCCCCTTCCGCATCTGCGCCTGCGCCGACATCGCAAGACCGCCCAACAACACCATCATCATCATTCGCTTCATGATCTTCTCTCCTGAAAAAGAACGTAGTAAGGGCAGCCCACGTCCCACGTGTGGTGTCTATCCTGCTGCCAGCTTGTGTAGGGGTATTCGCTCTTAGTCGAGCAGGCCGGTCATCTTCAACTTCACCAGCTTGTCCAGGCTCATATCGTTGAAGCCATGTGCCCTGGCCTTGGCGATAAAGGCATCGTCGATGTGGAAGACCATGGCCCGCTGCACGTTATGCATGTCGGCATCGGGAAAGGTCTTCTTCACCCAGGTCACGTACTCCGGCGTCACACCCTGCGCACGCATGGAGATCAGCTCATGCGTGGACATATTCGGGAAGCCCGATGCCGCCATGCCCTTCGCAAACTCCGGCGTTACGCCGACAGCTTTCGCACTCGTCACCTCATGCAGATCCTTGAACGCGATACCCGAGGCCTTCATCTGCGCCACGTACTCCGGCGTGATGCCCTGCGCCTTCAGCGACATCAGCTCGTGTACCGATGGGTCGCCCATGTGCAGCGCGGCAATCTCCTTCGCATACTCGGGCGTCACGCCCAGAGCCTTCTCGCCGATCGCCTCGTGAAAGTCCTTGGGCGGAATTCCCGAGGCGTGCAGCCCTGCCAGATACTCCGGCGTAATCCCCTGCGCCTTCAGCGCAACCAGATCGTGCAGCCCCGGCGTACCCAGCCCCGACTGCGCCATCGCCTTGGCATACTCGGGCGTCACCCCCACGGCGCGCAACGATACCAGTGTGTCGAGATCCTTGTTCAGGTCCAGCGGATAGCCCGCCGCACGCATGCCGTTGATATAGTCCGTGCCATTGCCCTTCACCTCGTCCTGGCGATCGCCTGGCTCGGGCGTCGGCATGGGCAGTGCCATTGGCATAGGCATGGGCATCGCTGCCGCAACCGGCGCAGGTACGGGCGCCGCGACGGGAGCGGACGCAGGCACCGGCACAACGGCATGCACCACCGGTGTCTTGCTCGCGACCTCCACCTCCGGCGCAAAGATCGCCGGCCCCACATTCGTCAGCACAGGCATCGCATTCAGCCCCTTCGCCACACGCGGGGCAACAAGAAGCCCCATCATCACGGCGCCCGCAACCGCAACACGCATTCCACTTACCGTCTTGCTCTCCATCATGATCCCCTCTCCAAGAATCTGTTTCACTCTCGTGAGTAACGTCCCACGATGGCCATCGAGCGCCATCGCCAAATGCAGCTTTTGCGAACGCTGCTCCTCCAGCTGCAACAACGCTTCCGCATACACCAGCGGGTCTTCACAACTCCGCGCCGCAATCTCATCGCAGCAGACCTCGCGCAGCTCCCGCGTCCTGCGGCTCACCCACCACACGGCTGGGTGAAAGAACAGCAGGCACTCCACGCCCGTCTGCACCAGGTTGCAGACATAGTCCCACCGCCGGACATGCGCCAACTCATGCGCCAGCACCGCCTCCAACTGCTCCCTCTCCAGGCGCAGCATCGCCGACACCGGAAGAATCACCGCCGTGCGCCACACTCCCATCGCCAGCGGCGAGATCACCTCGTCCGACACACGCAGCACCACCCTGCGTCCCATACGCAGCTGCCGCGACACACGATAGAAGCTCGCCATCACCTCCACCGGCATCATGCCCTGCGCGCGCTTGCGGATACCCTCGAGCTGCCACCATCCTCCCAACGCACGCAGCGCAAGAAGCATCACGCCACCCATCCACACCGAGTCGACCCACGGCAGCAGACGATCCGCATGCGAGGCAATCCAAAGCTCGCTGGTCTCCACCGCCGGAGCCGCCGCCGGAATCTCCGCGACGAGTGTGCCGTGCAGCGCGCCAAGCTGCGAGGCCATCACCGCATACCCCGGTCGCGCGACCCGCACCACCAGCCGCTCCTGCTCCAGAAACGTGATGGCGGCAGCAACAGGCATCAGCGCCAGCACCAGCATCGCAATGCCGTACCGCGTCTTGGTCGCCGCATGACGCGTCATGCGGTTGACGATCGCGTACACCAACGCCAACGCCGTACCCTGCCAGCAGAAGTGCAGCAGCGTCCATCCCAGAGCCACCATCTCACCGTTATCGATCCATCCATGAGCCGTCATCGCCTTGCCTCCCGATCCCCTGGAAACGCCCTTACGACCTCTTCTTCCGCAGCAGCTTCCGAATCTCATCCAGCTCCGCATCCGAAGCCGTGTCCATCTCCAGCGCCCGCAGCGCAAGCTGTGCCGCACTGCCTGCAAAGAAGCGCTCGCTCAACTCCTGCACGAACTGCCGCTCCGTATCCGCGCGCTCCACAGCCGCACGATACACATGCGCCCGCTCGCTCTCGTCCCGCACAACAAGACCCTTGTCCGTCATAATCTGCAGCAGCTTCAACACACCCGTGTACACCACGCGGCGCTCGACATTCACCGCGTCGAACAACTCGCGTACCGTGGCGGGCCCACGCTCCCAAAGGATCGTCAGCAACTCCAGTTCCCCTTCGGTCGGCTTCGGAATCAGCTTCGTCTTGATCATGCGAGAAACATATACGAACTTATTCGTACATGTCAACGAAGAGTTTCGTAGATAGAGAAAAATATTTTCGCGGGGAAGAGGTCTTACTCCGCCCGCAGCGCCTCGACCGGATTCACCGAAGCAGCCCGCCGTGCCGGCAGATAGCTCGCCACCATCGCCGAGCCTCCAAGCACCGCCGCGACCGTCACCAGCGTCGCTGCGTCCCAGGGTGCCGTGCCGTACAACATCTTCCCCAACAGGCTCGCCGCGCACACCGCGCACACCATGCCGACGCCGATACCCACCCCCACCAGTCGCGCGGCCTCTTTGAGGATGAGCCCATACACGCCGCTACGCTGCGCCCCCAGCGCCATCCTCACGCCAATCTCGCGCGTCCTCTGGCTCACCGAGTAAGCCACCACACCATACAATCCGACCACCCCAAGCAGCAGCGCCATCGACGCAAATCCACTCGCCAGCCACGCCGATGCAACATGCAGATACGCCGCCTGCGAGCGGTTGATCCGGTCATCCATCGTCTCCGCATCCAGCACCAGAATCCCCGCATCCAGCGCATGCACCGTCGACGACAGCGCCGACACAATCCCCCGCGGAGCCTGCTCCGTCCTCACCACGACAAAGTAGTTCCGCATAGGATCCTGCTCGAGCGGCCTGTACATCACAGGCGGAACCATCGTATCGAGCGGCCCCTCCTGGATGTCCTCCACCACCCCCACAACCTCCATCGCCGCGACCGCTCCATCGAACTGGATCATCTTCCCAAGAGCCTCTTCGCCGGGAAAATAGCGCTGCGTAAACGTCCGGTTCACCACCACCACCGGAGGCTTCGAAGCATCTTCTCCGTCTCGAAAATACCGGCCACGCAGCAGCGTCGCTTCAAGCGTGCTGAAGTAGTTCGCGCTCACCGTAAGACTCTTCGCCTCGTTCTTGTCATGGCTCGGCCGCCCCACAATCTGAAACCCCGCGCTCGCCCACGACCCGCTCGACACCGGCACAAGCTCCGCCATCGCCACGTCCTTCACTCCCGGTAGACGGCGTACCTCCGCGCCGATCCGCTGCGCCAGCCCGATCCTCTGCGCATCGGTCGCATACCCCGCATCCGGAGCCCGCATCCGCAGAATCGCAAGATGCTTCGACTCCATCCCGATCTCCGTATGCATCAGCTTGTAGAGACTCTTGCCCAGTAATCCCGCACCCACCAGCAGCACCATCGCCATGCCAAGTTCCAGCACCACAAGGTTCGCGCCAAGATGCTTCCACACTCCATTCGCCGCGGTCCGGCCGCCATCCGCAAGGCCACCCCGCAGATCCCCCCGCGCGATCCTTCCCAGCGGCGTCACCGCCAGCAGAGCCATCATCCCCAACGTAATCGCAGCCGCAAACCACAGCACATGTCCGCTCAGCCCAAGCCCACGCAGATACGGCATATCGTCCTGCATCGTCGACGGAATCAAACCGAGCAGAAGATGCATGAAGCCATACGCCGACCCCAGCCCCACTGCACTCCCCGCCACCGCAAGCACCATCGCCTCGATGCAGAACTGCCGCACCATCCGCGAACGCGAAGCACCCAGCGCACCCCGCAACGAGAACTCTCTGCGCCGCGTCTCCGTCCGCACCAGCAGCAGGCTCGCCACATTCACCGAAGCGATCACCAGCAGAAGCAGACCACCACTCAACATCAGCAGCAGCAGCGGACGCAGCCTCCCGATCATCACCTCACTCAACGGCACCACCGTCGCGCTATGCCCGCCGTTCGTATCCGGATACAGCCGCGCCAGCCCCGCCGAGATCGCATCCAGATCCTCCGAGACCTGTTCGATCGACACCCCATCCTTCAGCCGCCCAATCGCGCCGAGCCCATGGTCCCTTCTGCTGTCGATGCCGGTCTGCACCCGCACCGTCGTCCAGAACTCGCATGTGCCCACCGGCGAAAACGCGGCCTGCGGCGGAAGCACACCGACGATCGTCTTCACCTCGTTATCGACGACAATCGACTCGCCCAGCACATTGCGCCGGCCGCCAAACCGCTTCTGCCACGCGCTGTAACTCAGCAGCACAACACCCTCCGCGCCGGGGGCATCATCGCCGTCACGAAAGTCCCTTCCCAGCACCGGAGCCAGGCCAAGCGTGCGTAGAAACCCCGCCGTCACCGAGCCGCCATCCACCAGCTCCATGCCTGCATCGGTCTTCAACGGCCACGGCCCCTCATCGAACGCCTCCAGCGCACTCAGGCTCTTGTTTCCACTCTTCCACGCTACATAGTCCGCATACGACAGGTGATACCGCGGCCCCATTGGCGTCTTCTCAAACAACCCCACCAGCCGTGCCGGCTCCTTGTACGGCACCGGCTTGATCAACACCGCATCCGCAAACGCGAAGATCGCCGTCACCACACCCACCCCAAGCGCAAGCACCGCAATCGCCGTCACCGCGAACCCCGGATTCTTCACCAGTCCCCGGCACGCATATCGCGCGTCCGCCCACGCGCTCTCCAGCCACAACGCCGCATCCACCCCCACGACACGCTCCTTCGTCGCCGCTGCGTTGCCGAAGCGCACCAGCGCATCGCGCCTCGCCTCCTGCTCCGTCATCCCGTGCTGCATATTGTCTTCCATGCGCATCTCGATGTGCGCCCGCAGCTCGGCCTCGATCTCGCTCTCCACCTTCGACCGCACAAACAGATTGGCAATGCGCCGCATCAGTGACATGACATCCTCCCCGTTTGCGAATCAGTTACGCGTACCGCAGCATCGCCCGCACACCCTTCACCAGCAGCTCGAAGCTCTCCTCCGCCGCGCGCATCTGCTTCCTGCCTGCCGCCGTCAGCTTGTAAAACTTGGCCTTGCGATTGGTCTCGGTCAGCCCCCACTCCGACACGATCCACCCCGTCTGCTCCATGCGATGCAGCGCCGGATAGAGAGACCCTTCTTCCACCTTCAGCAGTTCGGCCGAAGCATTCTGCACATGCAGCACAATGCCATATCCATGCATCGCACCCATCTGCGACAGCGTCTTCAACACCAGGAGATCCAGCGTACCCTGCAGATCGTTTTTGGCCACGGCGTCTCTACCCCTAGACATCTTAGTCTAGAGAAAACATACCCCTAGAACACTAGGCATGTCAACGAGACAATCTAGTCCGTAGCCTTCAACCGCGCGCTGAGATATTCCACCAGCAACACCTTGAACTCGCCGATGATGGCCTCTTTCTCCTTCGCACTCGCGCCGTCGAACAGAGGGCTCAACCCCTTCAACACCTGCATCGTCATATTCGCGATACGAAACGCCTCTTCATGCGTGAGATCGGGCTGACGCTCACGGAACAGCCCCGCAAGGTGCTCCCGCAAGCGGTTCCGGGTGCCCATATCGCGAGCCGAATTGCGGGGAACCGTCATCAGCGGCAGGTACGCCGGACGCCGGGCAATGTACTCCACGAAGAGATCCACCATGCTGTCGACCAGACGCTTCAGGTCCAGCTTCTGACCCTCGGCCTTCAACGCAGCCCACGGCGCCTCGAACTCCTTCACATACTGCACACGAAGCGCATCCAGCACCGCATCCTTATCCGGATAGTACTGATACAGCGTGCCGATCGACGCGCCCGCGCGCTCCGCGATCGCCGTCATCGTCGCCGCCTGGTACCCCACCTCGGCCATTACCGAAGACGCCGCCTCCAGCAGTTGCGCTACCCTGCGCGCACCACGCCCCTGCTGCGGCGTACGTCGTACATTTGACATCGTTGAGGACACCCTCATATTCTAAGGCTATCCGAAACATGAGGCTACCCTCATGTTTAAAGCAGGTGCTTCCATGCCCATCACCACGCTCGACCCCAACACCGCGCTTATCGTCATCGACCTCGTCAAGGGCATCGTCGCCATGCCCACCGCCCACCCCACCGCAGACGTCGTCGCCAGGTCCAGTGCGCTCGCCGAGGCCTTTCGCAGCCAACATCTGCCGGTCGTCCTCGTCAGCGTCAACCCCGCCGTACACGGCCGTGCCGACCAGGCGCCACGCGCCTACAACCTCCCTGAGGGCTTCGCCGACCTCGTCCCCGAGCTCAACCATCAGCCCGAAGACCACCTCGTAATCAAGCGCAACTGGGGTGCCTTCACCAACACCGGCCTAGCCGAGTACCTGCAATCGAAGTCCGTCACGCAGGTCGTCATCGTTGGAGTCGCCACCAGCATCGGCGTCGAATCCACCGCGCGCCAGGCGCATGAGCTCGACTTCAACGTCACGCTCGCCATCGACGCCATGACCGACCTGCACCTCGACGCGCACAACCACAGCATCGCCCGCATCTTCCCCCGCATCGCCGAAACCGGCACCGCCCAAGAGATCATCACACTGCTCCAAGCCACACGCTAAAGGTGCCTATGCCAGCGACTCATCTCATTGCTTACTTCTTCGGCGGCATGTTCCTCACCAACGCCATCCCGCACTGGGTCTCCGGCCTGCGCGGCGAGCCCTTCCAGTCGCCCTTTGCCAAACCCTCCGGCAAGGGCCTCTCCTCGGCGAACGTCAACATCCTCTGGGGCTTCGCGAATCTCGTCTTCGCCTATCTCCTGCTGGAACGCGTCGGCCGCTTTCACCTGCGCACGCCGCACCACGCCATCGCCTTCGGTGCCGGTGTACTGCTCATGAGCCTCATGTCCTCCCACTTCTTCGCGCCGTTCCACGGCGGCCTCAACCCAGCGGAGAAGCGTTGAGTCGCTTCTCCCACGCATGGCGAGCCCTCCGGCATCGCAACTTCCAGTTGTACTTCTTCGGACAGGGCATCTCCCTGCTCGGCAACTGGATGACCAACCTCGCCACAAGCTGGCTCGTCTACCGCACCACGCACTCGGTGCTTCTGCTCGGCGTCGTCAGCTTCTCCGGACAGATCGTCGCCTTCGCGCTCTGCCCCTTCGCCGGTGTCTGGGTAGAGCGCCTCGACCGCCGCAAGCTTTTGCTGGGCACCCAGTCCGCGGCGGCCGTGCAGTCGCTCGCTCTCGCCGCCCTCACGCTTGCGGGCCGCATCACCTTCCCGGAGATTGTGGCCCTCATGATCTTCCAGGGGCTCATCAACGCCCTCGACATGCCCGGCCGCCAGTCCTTCCTCGTGCAGATGGTCGACGACCGCGCCGACCTGCCCAACGCCATCGCCATCAGCTCCTCCATGGTCAACGCCGCGCGCCTCATCGGGCCCGCCATCGCGGGCCTCGTCATCGCTGCCGTGGGAGAAGGCTGGTGCTACGCCATCGACGGCGTCAGCTACTTCGCCGTCATCGCCTCGCTGCTCCTCATGCGCATCCACGCCACTCCCGCGCTCCGCCACAAGGCGACCATGCTCGAGCAGATGCGCGAGGGTTGGGACTACGTCGTCACCTTTCGTCCCATCCGCACCATCCTCATGCTCTTCGCCCTGCTCGCCATGATGGGCTACTCGTACACCGTGCTGCTGCCCGTCTTCGCCGCGCAGATCTTCCACGGCAACGCCACCACCCTCGGCTGGCTCAGCGGAGCCGCCGGTCTCGGAGCCCTCACCTCGGCCCTGTCGCTCGCCGTCCGCAAGTCCGTCGTCGGCCTCACCCGCAACCTGCAGATCGCCTCCGCGATCCTCGGCACAGCCCTCATCGGCGTTGGCCTCTCGCACGCGCTATGGCTTTCGCTGATCCTCATGGTCTTCGTCGGCTTCGGCATCATGCAGTGCGCCTCCGGAGCCAACACCATCATCCAGTCGCTGGTCACGGAGACCATGCGCGCCCGCGTCATGAGCTTCTACACCATGGCCTTCTTCGGCGCCGCTCCCTTCGGCAGCCTCATGGCAGGAGCCCTCGCGCATCGCATCGGCGCTCCCCACACGGTCTTCGTCACCGGAGGCTTCTGCCTCGCCGGATGCCTGGCCTTCACCCTCGATCTCCCACGCGTCGACGCCGCCATCGAGCCCATCTACCGCGAGCAGGGCCTTCTGCCTGCCGAAGATAAGCTTCTGCCCTCGTAGAGAACGTTTTGCCTTTTGGTTGTCATTCCCGAAGGGAATCTGCTTTCGCTCTTGCCGTTGCTTGTTCCGGCTATCCACCCGTTACTTCAAATGGATCAGATCCATCACCACCGCATCGCACACCTTCCACTCCCCATCCTTCTTCACCAGAACCTCCAGATAATACGAATGCCGCGGCTCCATCGGGTGTCCGCTCACGTCATTCACCAGCCCTTCAATCTTCTCGTCGCTCCACACCGTAGCCGTCGTCGGTGAGGTCATCCGCACATCCAGAATCCTCGTCGGTGCCGTGCTCACCCCAGCCCGATAGCCGGGCCGCGCCATCAGCACGATAAGAAACTTCTCCAGCTCCACCCGACCATGAAGGCGCACACCAAACGGGTTCTGCCAGATCGCATCGTCCGTATACGACGAAGCCACCTGCTTCGGATCGAACTTTGCCCATCCATCCCACTCCCGCGTAATCACCGCGCGCACCGCCGCCTCATCCGAAGGTTGCTGCGCCTGCCCCGTGACACCAAACACCGCAATACCCAACACGAACATCAACCGACGCATCATGGAGAAATCTCCTTCACAACAATCTATCAACCACAATTCCCCTTGACATCCGACAGGAACGCAAGCATCCTCTCCTCAGACGTTCTCCTGTCGAACGTCACAGGGAGAAGCCACACATGCCGCCATCCACCGACCTGCTCCAGGGAACCCTCGATGTCCTCATCCTCAAGACCCTCGCCGTCGGCGACATGCATGGCTGGGGCATCGCCGCGCGCATCCAGCAGGTCTCCTCCGAGGTTTTGCAGATCGGCCAGGGTTCGCTCTACCCCGCCCTCCACCGCCTCGAGTACAAGGGATGGATCGCGTCCGACTGGGGCGTCTCCGAGAACAACCGCAAGGCCAAGTTCTACTCCCTCACTAAGGCAGGCCGCAAACAGCTCGCCGCCGAGCTCGCCCAGTGGAACCGCCTCAGCTCCGCCATCGGTCTGGTGCTGGGAGAGGGCGAGGTGACCGCATGATCCGCGAAACCCTCTCCCGACTCCGCTTCCTCGTCACCCGCAAACCTGCGGACGATACCGACGAAGAGATTCGCCTGCACCTCGAAGAGCTTACCGAGACCTATATCCAGTTGGGCCTCACCCCACAGGAGGCCCGTCGCAAAGCTCGCATCGTCTTCGGAGGCATCGAGCGCACCCGCGAAGAGAGCTACCGCCAGCGCCCCGGCTGGTGGATCGACGTTGTGCTTCAGGACGTTCGCTATGCCCTCCGCCAGCTCGCCCGCACCCCCGCCTTCACCACCACTGCCGTCCTCACCCTTGCCCTCGGCATCGGAGCCAACGCGGCGATCTTCACCCTCGTCAACGCCGTCCTGCTCAAGAACCTGCCTGTCACCGATCCCAAAACCCTCGTCCGCATCGGCGACCAGCCCGACTGCTGCGTCGGCAACGGCCACTCCGACGATGGCGAGTTTTCCTACTTCTCCACCAATACCTATACCGAGCTCAAGAAGAGCTTGCCCGAGTTCGAAGACCTTGCTGCCATGCAGGCTGGCTTCGGCTTCCGCCCGATCATCGCCCGTCGCGACCGCAACGGAGAAACCGCCCGATCCGTCATGGGTGAGTTCGTCTCCGGCAACTACTTCCGCACCTTCGGCCTCACGCCCGAGGCCGGCCGCCTTATCACCGACTCCGACGATGTGATCGGCGCGCCCCTCTCCGCCGTCATGAGTTACGACACCTGGAAGAACCAGTACAACAGCGACCCCGCGGTCGTCGGCAGCACCTTCTGGATCAACACCAAGGCCGTCACCGTCGTCGGCGTCGCGCCCGAAGGCTTCTACGGCGACCGCCTCTCGCCCGAACCGCCCGAGTTCTATCTCCCCATCGAGTCCATGCCGCCACTCGCCAACGCGCCGTACGTCCACGACAGGACGCAGTGGCTCTACATCGTCGGCCGCCTCAAACCCGGCGTAGCGTTGGGGCCGCTCCAGGAAAAGATCAATGCGCACCTGCGCCAGGTCTTCCTCGATCAGGGCAGCCTGTCCGCCGCCAAGGATAAGGACTTCCTCCCCAGAGTCCACGCCACCCTCTCCCCCGGCGGCGCCGGCATACAGTCCATGCAGGAGGGATACGCCTCCAACCTGCATCTCCTCATGGGCGTCTCCGGCCTTGTGCTCCTCATCGCCTGCGCCAACATCGCGAACCTCCTCCTTGTGCGTGGCATGGCCCGCAAGGCAGAGATGTCCGTCCGCACCGCCCTCGGCGCCATGCGCGGACGCATCGTTCAGCAGCTTCTCACCGAGAGCCTCGTCCTCTCCCTCCTCAGCGGCCTCGCCGGTCTCATCGTCGCCTACCTGGGCACCCGCGCGCTTCTCCTCCTAGCCTTTCCCGGAGCGCAAAACGTCCCCATCCACGCCACACCATCGCTTCCCGTGATGGGCTTTGCGATCGGCCTCTCGCTGCTCACTGGCGTCCTCTTCGGCGTAGCTCCCGCATGGATCGCCGCCCAGGCACAGCCCGTCGACGCCCTCCGCAGCACCACCCGCACCACTGCCGCAGGAGCCTCCCTGCTGCAACGTGGCCTGGTCATCCTGCAGGCCGCCCTGTCTCTGGTCCTCCTCGTCGTAGCCGGCCTCTTCTCCCAGAGCCTTGGCAGGCTCCAGGGCACCGACCTCAAGATCCAGACGAAGAACCGCTACATCATCCACATCAACCCGCAGGCCGCCGGCTACTCGCAGACCCAGCTCGAAGCACTCTTCCACACCATGGAAGACCGCTTCCACGCCATCCCCGGCGTGCTCAACGTCGGCATCTCCAGCTACACCCCCATGGAAGACAACAACAACGGCTGGGGCTTCCAGGTGGAAGGCATTCCCAATCAGTCCACCGCCGCTTCCATCATTCGCACGAACGCCGAGTATTTCAACGCTGTCGGCACGCGTCTGATCGAGGGCCGCGGCTTTACCCCGCAGGATACCTCCACCGCTCCCGCCGTCGGCATCGTCAACGAGAGCTTCGCCAGGCGCTTCTTCAAACCTGGTGAAAGCCCCATCGGACACCGCTTCGGCGCGGGCGCTCCCAATGACTTCCAGATCGTCGGCGTCGTCGAAGACAGCGTCTACACCAGCGTCCGGTGGAAGAACCACCGCATGGTCTTCATCCCGCTCATGCGCCGCTCCCCCAGTGACACCAGCCCCATCGAGAAGGACGACACCCTCTACGCCGGCGCCATCGTCCTCCAGACCTCCCGCCCCATGTCCGACCTCGAGTCCATCTCACGCCACACCTTGGCCGGCATCAATCCAAATCTCACCGTCGTCAAATTCCAGACCTTCAACGACCAGATCGCAGACCGCTTCACCAACGAGCGCCTGCTCGCCCGCCTCACCAGCCTCTTCGGCATCCTCGCCCTGTTGCTCGCCACCATCGGCCTCTACGGAGTCACCGCCTACCACGTCGCCCGACGCACCAGCGAGATCGGCATCCGCATGGCCCTCGGCGCCGAGCGCCTCTCCGTGGTAGCCATGGTCATGCGCGGAGCCATCCTCCAGACCGTCGTCGGCCTCGCCATCGGCATACCCGTCGCCCTGCTCTGCGTCCGCTACGTCAAGGCGCAGCTCTACGAGATCACCGCAATCAACCCATACGTCATGACCATCGCGATCGCCACCCTCGCGGCAGCCGCCTGCATAGCCGGACTCATCCCCGCACGCCGCGCCGCCTCCACTGACCCCGCTCAGGCCCTGCGCGCGGAATAACTACCCCGCAAAGTCCTCATGATCCACCGAAACCCGTTCATCGAAGATGTAGCACTCACCCTGCCACTGGCTCTTCCCCGCCTCCACCTCTTCCAGATACTTCAGAATCCCGCCCTTCAGGTGGTACACCTCCGGAAATCCCTGCTCCAGCATGTACGCCGAAGCCTTCTCACACCGAATCCCGCCCGTACAAAACATAGCCACCCGCGTATGCTTCTCCGGATCCAGATTCGCCCGCACATACGCAGCAAAGTCCGAGAACGTAGCCAGCGCAGGCGTCACCGCCCCTGCAAACGTCCCAATCTCGCTCTCATACGTATTCCGCGTATCGAGCACCAGCACTCCGGGATCCGCAATCAGCTCATTCCAATCCTTCGCCTCGACATACTGCCCGGCGTTCGTCGGATCCACCGGATTCCGAAACGTAATAATCTCCCGCTTCAGCTTGAACTTCAGCCTCCGGAACGGAGCCACCTCCGCCACCGAAAACTTCACCTCACCCCGATCCAGCCCCGTCCGCTCGCCCAGAAAATCCAGCAGCCGATCGATCGTAGCGGCGTCCCCAGCCATCGTCCCATTCACGCCCTCAGGCGCAATCAGCGTGGTTCCAAGCAGGTCGGTCCCTGCAAACATCGTGCGAAGCTCTTCCCGCAGCGCGGAAGGATCGGCAAGCGTAACAAAGCGATAGTAGGCGGCAACGGTATACATGCTGCCTCTATTCTAGAATCCCGGCAAAAGAAAAGCCCGAGAGCGGAAGGAGATTCTCCTCCCGCTCTCGGGCCGCGCAGCTTAGAAGTTGTACTTCGCCGCAAGCTGCAGAGCACGATTCGAGAAACCCGATGCCGTGCTGCTGATCACACCGAAGCTGCTCGAACCATAGGCTGAACCCGGGCTCGCAAACTGCGGTGTGTTCAGTGCATTGAACGCCTCGAACCGAATCATCAGACTGTGATGATCGTTGTATGGCATCGGGAAGCTGCGGGAGATTCCCAACGTCACAGGATTATGCGAAGGAACCCGGAGCGTGCCGGGGTTGCGCGGAACATTGCCATAGTGACCATTCGCAGCCGTGAACGCCGCAGTATTGAACCAGTGAGCAAGCGTACGCTGACCCGCAGGCAGCGCCAGCGTATTCACGTTATTGCCCACCGTAAAGTCGGGCCGTTGAAACAGATTGTCGTTGTGTTCCAGATCCTGCGATTGCGTAATAAACAGAGGAGTACCCGTGACGTAGGAATAAAGACTCGTCAACATCCATCCGTTCGCAAAGCCCTTCATCAGACGGTTCGCCATCGCGAACTTCGTCTCATACACCAGCCCGATCGAGAGATAGTGCCGTTGATCCGTAAGACCGTTGGCCCACTCCTTCGACGTAGGTATCTGCGTCTCACTCCGTGACCCATTGGTGTCGCCACCCTGGTTGTCCATCAGATGCGAGAACGTGTACGACGCAATGAACGTAAGACCGCGCGAGTACTTGTGCTGGAACTTCGCCTGCAGGCCGTTGTATTGCGACGCACCATGAAAATCCACATACCGGATACGCCCGAACGTCGGGTACGGACGATTCGCCTGCGCCGAGATCGCGCCATTCGTCGGCGGCCCCGAGTTGAAGTACGGAATCGACGTATCCTGATGCGTTCCCTTCACGCCAACATACGAGACATCCAGCACGTTGTTCCAGAACTGCCGAGAAAGGGTCGCCGTATAGGTCTGCAGATACAGGTCCGGGCGGCGTCCATCTGCCGGAAGCGTCGCAACGTTCGCGCTCGCCGGCGTAATGGAGGCGGGGACCGGATTCTGAATCGTCGCCTGTGGAACAGGCGTTGTGGGCGCAGCCGCCGTCGGTCCCGTGGTGTTGGAGATCGAGAAGCTCGAGTCGACCGGAGGATTCAACTGCAGGATATTGATGTTGTCGAACTTGCCTCCGTAGAAGGTAATCCCATACGCCCCGCGCAGCACCGTCTTCCAGGGAAGGCTGTACGCAAAACCAAGACGTGGCGAGAAGTCCTTGTACGTAATCTTCCATAGCGGATTCGGCAGCGGAACCAGCGTAGGCGTCGGCGTGCTGAAGTCCAGCGTGCGCGATGTGTTCAGGTTGTTGTGCGGCGGCATCCATAGGTCGTAACGAAGACCGATGTTCAGCGTCAGCTTCGGCGTGGGCTTCCAGTCGTCCTGCACATAGAAGCCATAGCGCCACTCCCGCGCGACCGTCAGCGGCACACCCTCCGGCGTAATCACCGAGGCCGGCACGCCCAGAATGTAGTCCGCACCCGCATTGCCCGTCATCGAACCCGTAAAGCTGAGCGAGCCGAAGGGTGTGTTGTTGGTGGTCGCATTGTCCTGAATATGACGAATATCCGCACCCACCAGAATCGTGTGCTTCCCTCTCGTCAACGTAAGGTTGTCGGTCACCTGGTACGTTCTGCTGTCATCGAGATTCGACGCAGCCGTGCCGCTGCCCACCGTCACGAAGTTGGAGATCGAGATCGTCGGGAAGCCCTCCTGCGTCGGTGGCAACGGAGCCCCATTCAGCGTGAACTGGTTGATGCCGAGTTGCGCAGCCGTAAAGCCGCTGTTGTAGTAGCCCTTCGGAAGCTGCTGCACATGCTCCAGGTCCGCGCCTCCGCGGAACTCATTGATCAGCGTCGGCGAAAAGATATGCACATACTGCATCCCCGCATTGTGGATCTTGTACGTCCCCGTGTAGCTGAAGTTCGGGTTATAACTCGTCAACGGAAAGTCGCGCCCTTGGTACAGGTAGTGGATCGCGAACTGATCCTTATCGCTGATCGCATGGTCGATACGCGTCAGATACTGGTTGTTGGTCTGGTTGCCTGTCTGCACGCCGCTGTAGTTGTTCACCGTGCCATTGCTGGTGCCGGGAATGTTCGGTCGAGGCATATAGGTGCGTGCAATCGCCTGCGCAACGGAGTTCACAGGCACCTGATTGCCCGCATACACCGTGTTCGTATACGGATTGCGCAGCGTCCCCGAAACCGCCGAGAAGTCGCCATTGAGCTCTGCATCCGTAAAGACCGTGGAGACCTGCACACTCTGCTGAATGGAACGGATGCCTTCATAGCTCACCATGAAGAACGTCTTGTCCTTGAAGATGGGACCTGTCACCACACCGCCAAACTGGTTCTGCTTCAGCACCGTCTTCGAGAGAGGCGCAGGCCGGAAGTAGTCGCGCGCGTCCACCGCCGAGTTGCGAATGAAGTCGAACACCGTCCCGTGAAACCGATTCGTACCGCTCTTCAACTGCACATTCACAATCGCGCCCGCGCCTCCACCGTACTGCGCGCCATAGTTGCTCGTCAGCACGCTGAACTCCTGCACGGCATCCACTGAGGGATACGCATTCACATACGGACTGCGGTTGTTCACCATCGTAATGCCGTCGAGAAACACCTGACCCCATGTGCTCTGGTTGCCATTCGAAGAAACCGTCGAGCCCGCCGTCGAAGACGAATGGTTGTCCGGATTCGAGACCGTGACGCCCGGTGTCAGCACCGCAAGATCGTTGAACTTGCGCCCGTTCAAAGGAAGATTTGCGGCTTCGGTCGTGCCCACCACCGCGCCCAGCGTGCCGTTATCGACATTCAACAACGGCTGCGTGGTCTTCACCTCCACCACTTCATTCGCGCCACCGGCCCGCATCGTCACATCGATCTTGGCCTGCTGGTTAATCTCAAGCGTGATGCCCTTCGTCTGATACGTCGTGAAGCCGGCCGCCGAAACGGAAATGTTGTACACGCCGGGAATAAGGTACGTGACGCTGTATTCCCCGGAGCCGCCCGAGGTGAACGTCTTGCTCTGTCCGTTGGAAGGGTTGGTAATCGTAACGATCGCGCCTGCAATCGCAGCTCCAGCGCCATCGACGACAGTGCCGCTGATAGACGTATCGACGGTCTGCGCACGAGCGGAAAGGCAGAGACCGATAAGGACAAAAAGCAAACAGTGGATCCTCAAGATGCGCATGCAGTTCTCCAAGGGGACTTCGTTAAGGAAGTTAAAGAACTAGAATTGTTACAAGTTGGTGCATTATGCCAGAGTTATTTCCACATGGCATGCTGCAAAGCTCATAGAACGTTTAACTTTGGGCAAACTGAAAGAAAACAAACGGCAAAAAAATGTCCGCCATACCTCTTTTTTGTAGGCACGGCACACATTTTCGCTACGAAGTCAGCACACCCATCACCTGCTCGAAGAAGTGACTCGGACAAATGTCCCATCGCGGCGTAGGACTATCGCGCACGTGATTTGTGCAGCGCAGAGACAGAAACCCGCCTCCCGCACCCTGGAAATACCATGCCGCCGGCAACGCTCAATGCCACCAAAGAGGTCGCTGCAATCCGGCCCTCTGCAAATGAAGAGCGCACGAAGACGAGTCGCTCACGGCAAGCACGGCACGATGCCTTACTGCGTCGTACCACCCATGAACACCGTATCCGCCTTCCCATCGATCACCCGGTAAACCCCAAACTGCCGCGAGCTCTGCCCTCTCAGCTCAAACAACAGACTCGCCCGGTTCGAAGCCTCCACATCCACCACATCCACAAACCGCATCCACGCCGTCCGGTCGAGATGCGCCGCGTCCGTCACGCTCTTCATCGCAACCTTCAGCTCCAACTGCGCCCCCGGAATCGCACTCCCCTGCGCCACGATCGTCACATACCGCAACGCAGCGCCCGTGCCCGCCGTGTGCGCCGTATACACATATGTGGGAGCCCCGCCATAGCTGAGCGTGAATCCCTTGACCTCTTCCTCCACCAGCACCTCAGGCACAACCTTCGCCGCATCCGCCGCCGCCTTCTTGGCCTTGGCCAGCGCAGCCCTGCGCTGCACCGGCGTCATCTTCGCCAGCGCAGCCGCCGAAGGCACAGCAGCTTTCGCAGCAGCAGCAGACGCAGCAGCAGCAGACGGAGCAGCAGCAACCACCGGAGCCTTCACCTGCTCCTGCGCCGCCGCATCCGCCGCCACCTTGTTCCGCCGCAACACCGGAGCGCCATTCGTCGTATCCTGCGATGCCAGCCCGGGACCCTCGGCCACCGGAGCCTTCGCAGCAGCGGCCGCAGCAGCAGCGGCATTTGCACTCAGTTGTGGTCCCGTATACGGCGTCGCCGTCGACACAGCCTGCACCGGCACCGGACCATACTTCACCAGTTCGGCCTGTGCAATCTCCCGCATCTTCCCCAGCACCATCTGCTTCTCGGCATCGTCCTCCCACGCCCGCGCAAACGGATGCGGCTCACGCCTCTTCGGGTCCGACACCGCCACCATCTGCTTCATATCCGCAGGCAGCCCGTTCAACGCCGGAAAATCCTCTTCCGTCAGCCCCGTCTTGCGCTTGATCGTCGGGCGGTCCGGATCGTCGTTCAGCGAACCCTTCTCCGCAATCACCCCCGACTCCCCCTGCGCCTTCTTGTTCTTCTTCGCCGTCTTCGGATCCACCGCAGGCCGACGCCGCAGCGTAGGCCTGTCCACATCGTCCTTGTCGCCCGTCCCGGAATCGATCTTCACATCCTCCGGCGACCCGGCCTCGGGCTTGTCGTCGTCATCCGTATTCCTCTTGCCGAAGTGCGGCTTCGAGTCATCCAGCGCCTTCCCATTCATCGACGCGCGTGAAGAAGGCTTCGCCGTCCGCGACGAAACCTTCGTCGCCGCCGGAGCCTCGAACTTCCCATACCCAAACCAGCCGTCATCGAACGGCGGCAGATCCGCCCCATCCGGAACCTGAACATGCCGCGCCGACATCAGGTCCACCAGCCCCTTCTCCACGCCCGCATCATCCAGCTCGTACAACGTCCCACCCTGCAGAGCCATCGGAATCGGCCTCGCCAGATACACCGCGGCGTCCTCCACCTGCCCATCGATAAAGATCGTCACCGGCACCAGCCGCATCCCCTTCGGCTTCGCCAGGTCGCCCGTCCACTCATACACTCCCACCGCCCGCACCACCTGCTCAGGACGCTCCACCTTATGCATCTGCCCCGAAGCCACACCCGCCAGCAATCCCATCCATACCCAACGCTTCATCGCCCACTCCCGTCCCGCCGCACTCTCGTCCCGTTAGACGCATGTCCCAGGAACACGCCTACGCCTGTCCACACTAACCGTACATCCGCCCACATCTTCACCAGCAAAAATGACCAGAATTCGCTACTATCAGCCCAGCGAATGGAATCCCCTCTCCTCAACATCGAAGACCTGTCCATCTCTTTCGGCACCCGCGAAGTCGTGCACCGTCTATCACTTACCATAGCCCCAGGCGAAACCCTCGGCCTCGTCGGCGAATCCGGCTCCGGAAAATCCGCAACCTCCCTGGCCATCCTCCGCCTCCTGCCAGCAAGCGCCCGGATCACCGGCAAAATCGAGCTAAACGGCCATTCCCTCCTGACACTTCCCGAAGAATCCATGCGCAAACACCGCGGCTCCTCCATCTCCATGATCTTCCAGGAGCCCATGACCGCCTTAAACCCAGTCATGAAGGTCGGTGCCCAGATCGCCGAAGCCTACACCGCCCACCACCCGGGCGAAACGCGTATCTCCCTGCGCAATAAGGTCTTACAGTTCATGCGAGATGTCGCCCTGCCCGATCCCGAGCGCCGCATCGACGACTATCCGCACCAGTTTTCCGGCGGCCAGCGCCAGCGCATCCTCATCGCCATGGCCCTCATCAACCGCCCCCGGCTCCTGATCGCCGACGAGCCCACTACCGCCCTCGACGTCACCGTGCAGGCCCAGATCCTCCATCTTTTGAAAGACATCCGCCGCACCCACAACCTCTCCATGCTGTTCATCTCCCACGACCTCGCCGTAGTCTCGCAGATCGCCGATCGCGTAGCCGTCATGCAACACGGAAAAATCGTCGAACAAAACACCACCCAGGCCCTCTTTACCAATCCTCAACACCCCTACACCCGCAGCCTGCTCGCCTCCGCGCCCACCATGCACACGGACCCCACCCGCCCTCTCGCCTGCCCGTAAGCCATTCATTCAAAAAGACCGTCCCCGTTTGCCTCAAAAGAGAGTTACCCTGTAGCTTCGGGCCCGAGCTCGAAACGACGAGCATGCGCGCCCTTATCCTCTCCGACATTCACGGAAATCTCGAAGCTCTCACCGCTGTCCTCGCTGACGCCGACGGTCACTACGACCTCATCTGGAATCTCGGCGACGTCGTCGGCTACGGCGGCAGCCCCAACGCCTGCCTGGACATGGTTCGCCCCCTCGCCGATCTCAACGTCCGCGGCAACCACGACCGTGTCTGCACCGGCCAGACCTCCGCCCTCGGCTTCAACCCGGTAGCCCGCGCCGCCGCCCTCTGGACCCTCAAAGAGCTCACCGCAGAAAACCTCGAGTGGCTCAAAGCCGTCCCGCAGGGACCGCTCTCGTCCACCGAAGTCCCCGGCATCACCTGCGCCCACGGCTCACCGCTCCACGAGGACACCTACATCCTCAGCATGCGCGACGCCTGGATGCCCCTCCAGCAGATGCCCACCCCCATCACCTTCTTCGGCCACACCCACGTCCAGGGCGGCTTCTCGCAAAAAGAGCACGACTGGCACGAGGTCCGCCCGCGCTACGCCACGCGCTCCGACAAAGAACACTGGATCCTCGATCTCCCGCCCGGCACCCGCCATCTCATCAATCCCGGCTCCGTCGGCCAGCCCCGCGACCATGACTGGCGCGCCGCATACGCCATCTACGACGTCGAAGCCGCCCGCATCGTCTACCACCGCATTCCCTACGACGTGACCACCTCGCAAGGCCGCATCCTCATGGCCGGCCTCCCCGAGCGCCTCGCAGCCCGCCTCAAAGAAGGCCGCTAGGCTCTCCATTTTGGTTGTCATTCCCGTAAGGAATCTGCCTCTGCCGTTGCCTGTTCCTACCCCCGCTGCTCCTCCAACTGCGTAGCCAGCTCTTCCCACTCCACCATCAGCGCCGCATGTTCGATCCGCATCTTTTCCAGCGAAGCTGCCAGCCTCTGCGACTCATCCGCCGACGAGTACATCCCCATCTGTTCCTCGGCCGCTTCGATCGCCTTCTCCAGCCGCGGCATATCCGTCTCCACAAACGCCAGCCGGTCCTCCAACTGCTTCAGCTTGATCGGATTCAGCTTCTTCACATTGCTCGAAACCGGCGCAGCCACCGGCTTTTCCGCAAGAGCAACCGGAACGGTTACAGATTGGGACGACTGTGTAATCGAAGTGATGACCTTCTGCGGCCCACCCTGCTTCCGCCACAGATAGTCCTCATAGTTCCCCGGATAGATATGCACCCGGCGGTCCTCCACCTCGAACACCCGCGTCGCCAGCCCATCGATAAAGTAGCGGTCGTGCGAAACAAACAGCACCGTCCCGGTAAAGTTCCGAATCGCGTCCAGCAGCACATCCTTCGCCCTTAGATCCAGATGGTTCGTCGGCTCGTCCAGAAGCAGCATATTCGCCGGCGAAACCAGCATCTTCGCCATCGCGTAGCGATTCCTCTCCCCACCCGAGAGCACCCCAAGCTTCTTGAACACATCCTCGCCCGAGAACATGAAGCACCCCAGCAGGCTCCGCAGCTCCACCACCGGTACCTTCGGCGCAATCCCGCAGATGTCCGAAAGCATCTCCGCCTGTGGATCCAGCACCTTGTACTGATCCTGCGCAAAGTAATCCGCCAGCACATTGTGCCCCAGCTTGATCTCACCGCTCGTCGGCGCATCCAGCCCAGCCAGCATGCGGATCAGCGTCGACTTACCCGCGCCATTCGCGCCGACAAGAGCAATCCGGTCCCCACGCTCAATCCCGAAGCTGACATCCTCCAGCACCCTCTTCACGCCGCCATCCTTCGCGGGAAAGTGCTTCGTCAGCCCATTCACTTCAATCACCGTCCGCCCACTCGCCGGCGGTTGCGGAATCGTAAAGTGGATCGTCGCCTCGTCCTCCGGAACCTCGATCCGCTCGATCTTCTCAAGCTCCTTGATCCTGCTCTGCACCTGCTTGGCCTTCGTCGCCTGCGCGCGGAAGCGATTGATGAACGCCTCCAGCGCCTCGATCCGGTCCTTCTGGTTCTTGTACGCATTCATCAACTGCGTGCGCCGCTCGTCCTTCTGCGTCACATACTTCTCGTAGTTGCCGTGGTACGTATGCATCCGCTTGTTCCACAGCTCCACCGTCTTCGAGACCGTCTGATCCAGGAAATACCGATCGTGCGAGATCAAAATAAACGCATTCGGATAGTCCCGCAGATACTCCTCCAGCCAGTTCCGCGACTCCAGATCCAGATGGTTCGTCGGCTCATCCAGCAGCAGCAGCGAAGGCTTCTGCAGCAGCAGCTTCGCCAGCGCAATCCGCATCTGCCATCCACCGGAGAACTCCTCCGTGAACCGCTCCCAGTCTTCCTTCGCAAACCCCAGCCCGCCCAGCACCGCGCCCACCTGCGCGTCCAGCGTATAGATATCGTGGACATGCAGCGTGTCCGCAATATCGGAGTAGCGATCCGCCGCCGTCTGGTACGCCTTCGACTTCGGGTCCGCCGTGGACATCGTGTCCATCAGCTCAATCGCCTCGGCCTCGAGCTGGTGCAGATGGTCGAACACCGAAAGACACTCGGCGAACACCGTCTTGCCCCGCAGCGCGAGTCCATCCTGCGGCAGATACCCCAGCGTCATGCCCTTCACACGCGTCAGCTCGCCCATGTCAAGCGTCTCGACGCCCGCGAGCACTTTAAGCAAGGTCGACTTACCCGTCCCGTTCCCGCCCACCAGGCCGGTCCGTTCGTCCGGCGTAATCAGCCAGTTCGCATCTTCAAACAGCAGTTTTTGGCCAAAGCGCTTTCCAGCGCCGGAGAGTTGCAACATGAACCCATTTTCGCATCCTCGGAGCGCTTCCGAACCGCCTCACCCCCAAGACACACCCCGGACCCCTCTGTTACCGTCAACATGAGGGCAAATGGCGGTACAGAGACAGCTATTTCCGGAGCCTCAACGCACGGTCCCCGGTGCCCCCGCATCCGCCGGCCTGCCCAGCCGCGTCGACGAAACGCCCGGAGCCCCCATCTGGCTGCAGCGCGTCTCCCTCTTTGTCTTGGTGCTCTTCTGCATCTACCTCGGCGTGCTGGTCACGGTGCTGCCCTGGTGGACGCGCGTCTGGGACCACAACATGTTCCTCGCCGCCCGTCCCACCCTCGCCCACATCCTCCATAACGGATACGTGCGCGGCATCATCTCCGGCCTCGGCCTGCTCGATATCTGGATCGGCATCTCCGAAGCCATCCACTACCGCGACTACAAAGACTAAGACAATGCCCATCCCCCCACCCTCCCCGCTCGTCTCCGCGCCCCTCGCCTTCGAAGACAAGAACTTTGTCGAGTCCCAGGACGGCCGCATGCTCCGCATCATGGCCGAGTACCAGGAACCCCTCGCCCGCTTCCGCCGCGAGCGCATCCAGGACACCGTCGTCTTCTTCGGCTCCGCCCGCTTCCGCGCCCTCGACGAGGCAAACAAGGCCCTCGAGCTCCTCGAAAACACCGGCTCCCTCAACCCCGCGCCGCCCAACGAGCAGCCCGCCACTCCCCACGAGATCGCCGCAGGCCAGGCCTCGCAGCAACAGCTCAAACTCGCCGCCGCCGCCGTCGAGATGGCCCGCTTCTACGAAGACGCGCGCCGCCTCGCCCACATGGTCGCCAGTTGGGCCTGCACCCTCCCCGGCAAACGCCACCGCTTCGTCGTCACCTCCGGAGGTGGCCCCGGCATCATGGAAGCCGCCAACCGCGGTGCCTACGAGGCAGGCTGCAAGACCATCGGCCTCAACATCAAGCTGCCCTTCGAGCAGCAGCCCAACCCCTACGTCACACCCGCCCTCAACTTCAACTTCAAGTACTTCTTCATGCGCAAGTACTGGTTCGCCTACCTCGCCAAGGCGCTGGTCGTCTTCCCCGGGGGCTTCGGCACCCTCGACGAGATGTTCGAGCTCCTCACCCTTGCCCAGACCCACAAGCTCGACAAGCAGATCCCCATCATCATCTACGGATCCGACTACTGGAAGAACGTCATCAACCTGGAGCTCCTCGCCGAAAAAGGCGCCATCGCCTTCAAGGACACCGATCTCTTCCAGTTCGCCGACACCCCCGAGCAGGCCTTCGCCATGCTCCAGGCCGGCCTGGCTGCCTCCATCCATCCCGCAGCAGAGGGCGAGCCCCAACACGGCCGCGTTCCCACCGAACCAGCCCCGTCCGCCCAGGATCTCCTCGGCCCCGACATCGCGACCACCCGCTAAACGTCAAAAAGATGGACCGGGTTCTCGCGGCCCGGTCCATGGTAATCGTCCCAGAGGCGATCAAGAGCGCGCCAGCATACCCACTGATGCGCTACACCCTCGTTTGCGCCGCAACCCTCGCATCGCCCAGGAAAATCGCGCATGCCGGGTCGGTCCGCGAATCTCGTCCATCAAAAATCGGACCCGGACGGAAAAATGCTCGACCGCGTCCAGGCTCTTCTACCGTAAGCGGTAGCATCTCCAACAGGAACCCCCCATATGGGAGGAATCCTCACCGCCAATCGGGTAACAACCCAGGCAACACCCGCACAGTCGCGCTATAACAGCTACATGGTCAACCCATCCGCCGTACGGATCCCGTCCCGCCGCCTTCTCGCGGCAGCCTCCCTGCTCCTCACCGCCCTCCCCGCGCACACACAGCAGACCGACGGGCTCAAAGCCCGGCTCGAAGCCGCCATCCCGGCTGTCCTCAAGCAGACCGCCACCCCCAGCGCCCAGATCGGCATCGTCAGGGACGGCAGGGTCATCTACACCGGAGCCTTCGGCCTCGCGCAAACCACTCCCGCCGTCCCCGCCACCCCTGACATGCCCTACCGCGTCGGCTCCGTCTCCAAACAGTTCACCGCCGCCGCCGTCATGGTCCTCGTCGAACGCGGCAAGCTCCGCCTCGACGACCCCGTCTCCACCTGGTTCCCCGAGTTCGGCCACTCCAGCGAAATCACCCTCCGCATGCTCCTCAACCAGGTCAGCGGCTACTCCGACGACTACACCGAGGACTACCTCACCCCCGAGATGGCCGCTCCCATCGACCCCTACAAACTCATCCAGGAGTGGACCGCCAAGCCCCTCGACTTCGCCCCCGGCACCCGCTGGCAATACTCCAACACGAACTACGGCCTAGCCGGCCTCATCGTCCAGAAAGTAGCGGGTGAACCCTTCTTCCAGTTCCTCCGCGAAAACATCCTCCTCCCCGCCGGCCTCACCCACGCCATCGACCTCGACGGCCCCAGCGTCCCCGCAGTCCCCGTAGGCTACATCCGCAACGGCTTCGGCCCCATACGCCCTGCCATCCAGGAGGGCAAAGGCACCGTCTTCGGAGCCGGCGAACTTGCCATGCCCATCGGCGACCTCGCCAAGTGGAACGCCGTCGTCCTCCACCACCAGATCCTCAAACCAGAATCCTGGCAGACCCTGCAAACCGAGTACACCCTCCCCGACGGCAAGGGCAGCGGATACGCCATGGGCTTCTTCCTCCGCGTCCGCGACGGCCGCCGCCTCATCGACCACGGCGGCGAGGTCAACGGCTTCGTCTCGCTCAACACCCTCTACCCCGCCGAAGGCATCGCCATCGCCATCCTCACCAACGCCGAAAGCTCCACCAGCGCGCTCACCCAGGCAGTCGAGACCGCCGTCTTCGCCCCCGAGGCCAAGGCCCCCATCCCCCGCGACCCCGCCGCCGAAGCCCTCGTCAAAAACGTGATCGCCCAACTTCAGCAAGGCAAGCTCGACCGCAGCCTGATCGCACCCAATCTCAACTTCTACTTCACCGATCAGGTCATCGCCGACTACAAGACCAGCCTCGCCCCGCTCGGCCCCATCCAGTCCATCGAGCCTCTGAACCGCAGCGAACGCGGCGGCATGACCGGCATCTTCTACAAGGTGCAAGGCACCGGAGCACCCATCGGCGTCTTCATCTACGTCATGAACGACGGCAAGCTGGACCAGTTCGTCCTCGAAAAACTGAACTAGCAGCATCTCCTGCCGGAATGACCGCTGCGCGCAAGCAGCACGCCCGCCGTCGGGCGGCGCGGAGTTCCACCCGACCAACGGAAGAGCCACGCGAAGCAGTAGAAACGCGTGGAAACGACCGCCCCGCGCGCAGCGGGCCCATCCGGCACGACATAGGTACCCACAAAGTCATCAATTGAAGCATCATTCTCGGTGCAGTCATCTTCCCGTCACGAACAGCACCGATACTGGCCCTGTCTGAAGAAGCAGGAGGGCAACCCCCATGAGCCAATCCACCGTATCCTACCTCTGGCGCGAGCCGAACGCCGCGAAGCCATTCGCCACCGGCGTCTCTCTGCACTCCCACACCAGCCAGTCCCGTGAAACCCTCGACTTCATCGCCGAGCTCTCCACCGACTGGAAGCCCCTCCAGCCCATCCTTCGCTGGCTCGAAACGCGCTGCGAGGGCATCTCCGGCATCAAGCCCGACTACGCCCGCGCCTTCTGGACCCCGCCCCTCACCCCGCGCCTCGCCTTCGACCTCGAACGATCCCAGATCGAAGACAAGCTCGCCCTCCCCGCGCTCGTCTCCCTCACCGACCACGACGACATCTCCGCGCCCATGCTCCTCCGCGCCGTCCCCAGCGCCCGCCACATCCCGGTCTCTCTCGAATGGACCGTCCCCTTCAACTGCCAGGGCAACCCCCAGGCCGGCAAAACCTGCTTCCACCTCGGCATCCATAACCTTCCCTCCGCCGAAGGCCCCGAGTGGATGGCCCGTTTCACTGCCTTCACCGCCACCCCCGTCGAAGAGCGCGCTCCCGCCCTCCTCAACGACCTCCTCGCCGAGCTCGCCGCCATCCCGCAGGTCCTCATCGTCTTCAACCACCCGCTCTGGGATCTCTATCGCATCGGTGCCGCGAAGCACCAGTTCCTCGTCAACGACTTCCTCGCCCTCCACGGTCAGTACTGCCACGCGCTTGAGCTCAACGGCCTCCGCAACTGGGATGAAAACCGCGAAGTCACCGCCCTCGCCGAGCGCTGGAACCAGCTCGTCCTCTCCGGCGGCGACCGCCACGGCATCGAGCCCAACGCCAACGTCAATCTCTCCCGCGCCAGGACCTTCAACGACTTCGTCCACGAGCTCCGCGTCGAGCGCCAGTCCCACGTCCTCTTCATGCCCCAGTACGCCGAACCCTGGAAGCACCGCATTCTCCAGTCCACCCTCGACGCCATCCGCAACCACCCCCACTTCCCCGAGGGCACCCAGAACTGGGACGAGCGCGTCTTCCACCCCAACGCCAACGGCGACATGGTCAAGCTCTCCACCCTCTGGCCCGACCCCCACGCGCCCCGCTACCTCAGCATGATCCTCAGCGCCGTCCGCCTCCTCGGGGCCCGTCCCGTCTCCCATACCCTTCGCATGGCCTGGAACGACCGCCAGAGCGCCGCCGACATGCAGGGCAAGCGACTCGCCCCTCGTCAGGCCTGACAGCCCGAAGAGCACGCACAGGACTTGCAGAACGTGTGATTCAACCGGTGGGCAGCGATCATCAGCGCGCTGCCCATCATCGTGACCGCCACCTCATACGCATGCGAGGGCAGCCTGTCGCCAAACCACGCCGACCCCGCGATACACCCCAGCCCACCCATCATCAACACCAGCACCGTAGCCCGCCGATGCCGGCGAAACCCCGCAATCAGCGCCATCGTGCCAAACAGCGCCACCAGCACAGCCAGACTGCGATGCGTCTTCTCCTCCGCCGGAAGAAAGTGCGCCAGGATCGCCGAAGAAGAGAGCAACACCGGCGTAAGCAGGCAATGGACGACACACAGGGCCGACGTCCACACACCCATCCTGTCCGCCCATACCCGCGAACCATTCGTTGAAACACGTGCTTCCAAGCTCATCGGTTCATTCTATCCAGCCGCCATCGACGACACGCCACTGCAAAGAAAAACCGGTAGGCTAGACACACCATGCGCCCGCCTCGCGTCGCCTACTTTCCGGACTCCTTCCACGAAGTCAACGGCGTCGCCCACACCAGCCGCAACTTCGTGTCCTTCGCCCAGCGCCGCGACCTCCCGTTCCTCTGCGTGCGCGCCTCCGGATCCAGGCCCCGCCAGTACCTCTTCGAGACCGAAGGCAATCTCCAAACCCTCGAACTGCCCCGCAGCCGCATCTCCATCCAGATGGAGAAAGACCTCTTCTTCGACCCCCTCTTCTTCCGCTACGCCTCGCTCATCGCCCGCACCCTCCGCGCCTTTTCCCCCGACGTCATCCACATCACCGGCCCCTCCGAGCTCGGCATCTTCGGAGCCTACTTCGCCTGGAAGCTCGGCATCCCCCTCGCCGCCTCCTGGCACACCAACGTGCACGAGTACGCCGCCCGTCGCCTCGCCTGGCTCACCTCCCGCCTGCACCCTGGCATCGACCACGCCATCGAGTCCTCGGCCCTCGCCGCCACCGCCCGCTTCTATGGCTTAGCGAAGGTCCTCTTCGCCCCCAACGCCGAGCTCTGCCGTATGCTCGAAGCCACCACCCACCGCCCCTGTCACCTCATGCAGCGCGGCGTCGACACCGTCCTCTTCTCGCCCCAACATCGCACCCGCCCAGCCGGGGACCCGACGATCATCCTCGGCTTCGTCGGCCGCCTCTCCGTCGAAAAGAACGTAGCGCTGTTGCCTGTCATCGCCCGCGAACTGACCGCCCTTACCCATCGCAGCGTCCGCTTCCTCATCATTGGCCAGGGTGCCGAAGAGCAGTCCCTCAAGGCGGCCCTCCCCAACGCCGACTTTGCCGGTGTCCTCCGCGGCCAGGCACTCGCCAACGCCTACGCCAACATGGATCTCCTCGTCTTCCCCTCCCACACCGACACCTTCGGCAACGTAGTCCTCGAAGCCTTGGCCTCCGGCGTCCCCGCCATCGTCACCCCCGACGGAGGCCCCAAGTACATCGTCCGCGACCATGAGACCGGCTACATCGCCCAGGACGCAGACTTCCCCCAGTCCATCGCGTCTCTCCTCAACGACCCACCCCGCCTCGCCCGGATGCGCATCGCAGCTCGCGACTACGCCGAAACCTGCACCTGGGACGCCGTCTTCGAGCGCGTCTACGCCGCCTACCCGTACCCTTCTAAGCCCTAAGCCGATCGCTACCAAGCTCCCAGCTCACGAACCTACTCCCTGCCGTTACCGAATCTCCCCCACCAAAACCTCATCCACCCCCAGCTCCACCCCATCCAGCGAAGGATAGTTCTTCCCCTCCTCCGACCGCAGCAACGGCCGCAGATACCCGCCCTTCACCCCCAGCGCCTTCACCTCCGCCCGCAGCGCCACCTTCACCGGCTTACCCGAGAGATTGCAAAGCACGATCGCCGGAGCCACCCCCACGCGCCCCTTCACCACCCACGCCAGCACGCCCTGCGCATCATGATCCAGATACGTAGCCTGCCCGGTCCGCAGAGCCTCATGGCCATGGTGCAGCTCGACCAGCTTCGCGTCCCAGGCCGTCATCGCGGCATACCCGGCCTCATCCTGCTTCACCAGGCTCGCATCCCCCACCGGAACCCAAAGCATCAGCTCATCGGCCGAGAACGCCCGCTTCGCCTTCAGCCCAGCATGCCCCGCCTCCACCGGCAGCTCTGCCGCCGCACCGTTGCCCAGCAAAACCGCCGCCGAAACCTTGGCCGCGCCAACACTCCCCGACAGCACCACCGGCCCACTCGCACCCGCAAGCTCCGCCCGCACCGCCGCCACCCCACCACCCAGGTGCCTCACCATCATCTGCGCATCCGGCACCGCGCCATCGCCGATCAGCACCCTCACCCCCAACGCGCCCGCCACCACCTGCCGCAGCCTCTTGACCATCCCCGGATCCACCGGCTGCCCCACCAGCACAAAACCAGCAACGCCCCGATTCAGCCAAAGCCTCATCCGCCCGGTCAGCTCCTCCTCCGTGGCTCCCGCCAGCGCCAGGTCGAGCACCAGCCGCATCTTCCGGTGGCCGACATCCTCGATCAGAGCATCCGCGTCCTCAATCGATCCAAGCTTCGCATCGACCGGCGTACTCCCGGCCCCCAGCGGACTCAGCACCACCGCGTCGCACCCCATAGCCTGCATCCGGTCCATCTGCGCCTCGGCCTGCTTCAGCGTCGCGCCTTCGCTCACCCGGCAAAACACCGCCCGCTCCCACCAGCTCTGCGCCGACATCCCCGACCCGGCCCAGTTCTTATGCGCCAGCGTCTGCCCGCCCGCCTGCCCAACCAGAACCATCGCCACCAGCAACCTGTACCGCATACCGTTCATCCGCAGCAATCCGCCTGAGCAAGATACTACCCGACCAGCCACCATCGGGTGTCCCTCCTTAGACGCACCTACCAGCTCCTACGCCACAGACGTCCACAACACCCCATGCAATCGCTTCATCCTGCTCCTCTCGTAAAACCGCCCCAGGCACCCATGAGGTGCCCGGGGCGTCCGCCTCAAAACGCCGGTTAGCGCTTTGGCGAAAGTCCAAACGTCACCGACAGCATCACGCTGCGGCCCGCCAGCAGACTCACATTGTCGCCGCCGTTCGGAGCCGTCGGACCAGCCGTGTTGAACGCATCCGCATACGTCGTCCCGTTCGCCGCAATCACAGGAGCCGCCACCGTCGAGCCTGCCAGCGTGTTCCCCGTCAGGTTGTGGTTGTCGAACACGTTATTGAAGCTCACCCGGATCTTCGTCTGGTCGAAACGCGAACCGCTGCGGATCGTGTAGTTGAAGAACAGGTTCGTCAGGCTGAACGGATCGATCTGCGACTGGTTATGGTACGAACCGTTATCGACATACTGACGTCCCACCCGCTTGTTGAACACGCCCAGATCCCAGGCCTTCCGCTGGTACGTCACGCCCTCGGTCTCCACATCGGACGGCGCCTGCGCCACCCAAAGACCGGAAGGCGCGCTCTGAGTCAGCACCGGCGTCGTGCTCGTGCAACCCGGCGCCCCCGATACGCAGGACTGATAGATGTTGCCCGTGTACGTCGCGCGTCCCACGCTCGCATTCAGATAAGCGCTCAGACCCTTGGCGATGTAAATGTTGCTCTCCGCCTCGAAGCCCTTCGTGATCGAAGCCGGCTGCAGAAAGAACACCTGCTCGCTCGTCGTCAAATCCGTCGTCGATGAGTAGCTGTTCTGAAACCGGATATGGTAAAAGTCCGCATCGAACGTCACCCGCTTCAGCTTCAACACAGTACCCACCTGGTACGTCGTCGAGCGCTGCTGCTTCGGCGGCGTCAGCAGCCCGGGATTCGGAACGGCCTTCGTCGGCGTCTGGTAGTAGTCGTACACGTTGCTCGGCGGCACCACGCTCCCGGTCGCAACCTGCCCGTAGGCCGACCAGTTGCTCCGCAGCCGGTAGTTCCCATCCAGCGAAGGCAGCCACGCGCTATAGCTGCCGTTGTTGCGTTTGAACGGAGCGCACACCACCGGAGTCGTCAGCGAGCAGAGATTGCCGATCGTCTTGCCCGTATCCGCAAGCTGCTTCAGGTCGATCGTGTAGTACGCAAACTTCGTTCCCGCCGTCACACTCAGCTTCGGCGTCACATGGAACTCATACTCGCCGAACGGCTGGAACGAGTTCGTCCAGAAGAACTCCGAGAAGCTCGGCACAGCCTGGTCCGTGTAGTTCGTCAAAGGATCGCTCGGAATCTGGTGACGATTCGTCTTCGCCCACTCGTACCACATGCCAAACCGCGCCACGCCGAACTTCGACACCTGGCTCACCGTCGCCGTCTCGCCATACTTGCGATAGCTGTTGTACTTGTCCACACCGCACGGCAGCGCCGTCACCGAGATACCCGTCTTCTTGCTCGACGTCGTCACCGGCACGTTGCAAGGCTGAATCGTCAGGCCGTTATACGTCTTCGAGCCGTTGATCGTCGTCGCCTCGGTGATCGGCGTCGCGTTGGTGAAGACCTCGGAGTTGTCATAGTTGTACGTGTAGCCCTTGAAGTCGAGCCGGAACCCGTGGCCCATCTCCTTGCGCAGTCCCACATACTCGAAGTCCGTCGGCACATGGTACTTGTTGTACCCGTAGTTCAGATAGTTGTTCGGATCCGAGTTGTCGGTCAGGTAAAAGTTCAGCCCCGACCCCGCGAACGGAGCCAGCGTGCCCGTGCAGGTATACCCCGTCTGCACGCCATAGATCTGGCAGCGCGTCGCATTGAACCCAGGCGTATTCGCATCCAGGAACACCACACCGGCAAAGCCCGTCAGCATCGTCTTATCGGAGATCTTGTACTGCGCCTTGATCGACCCGGCCGAGCGATTCTGGAAGTTGAACGTCTGGTACCCGTCCGACGACATGTGATGCACATCCGCTTCAAACGCGAACTTCCGGTTCAGCATCATCCCCGAGTCGTACTGTCCATCGATCAGCATCGTGTTGAACGATCCATACGAGACCCCGCCGCGCAGATTCTGCACCGGCGAAACCTCCTTCGAAAGCAGGTGGATCGAACCGCCGAACGGCGTAGGCCCGATCGTCGAAGCCGTGCCCGGGCTGCGGTCGAAGTCCACCCCACCCAGCCACTGCGACGGAAAGAACGCCCACGAGTGATGCGTCGGCGAGTTCGTGTCGTAGAACGGAATCCCATCGAAGTCGATGTCGTAGCTGCCATCCGAGAAGCCGCGGAAGTACGTCTTCGACTGCCCCAGCCCAACCCCGTTGCCATTGGTCGTAAACGTCCCCGGAGCCATCTGCACCGTCTCGCCATAGTCGGCCGTCGGAGCCGTAAAGTTCTGAATGAACTGCGACGTAATCTCCGTCCGCGCCGAAGTCGCCTCCAGCAGCGCATCCATCGGAGCCAGCGCCGCCGCAACCGAGCCCTGCGCGTTCGCCTCCACCGTCACCTGCTGCGTCAGATCCCCGATCGTCAACGTCAGCGCCACATCCATCGTGCCGCCGTCCGTCACGCGAACACCCTTCAGCGTCGTGCCGAACCCCGGTGCCGTCGCCTGCAGGTTATACGTCCCGGCCGCAAGGCCGGTCAGCGTAAAATGTCCGGTCGCATCGGTCACGACGTTCATCGTCTTGCCCGTAGCCTCGCTCCGAACCGCAATGCTGGCCTTCACCAGCAGACCGCCCTTGCTATCCATCACCGAACCCGTGATGGTTGCGCCGCCCGCGACCTGCGCCACCGCGGCAGGAGAAAAAACAGGCAATGAGGACAAACTACAAAGAGCGCCACCCAGCAAAAAGGCGCGCGAAATCCGGGAAAGGACAGAATAGGACAAGTGTTTCCTCCGGGAAACAGACTGAGCGATGACAGCGATAGCTCAGACCTTAGCCGCGCTCTGTGACGGCCCCGTGAGAGGAGTGTTAAGGGCTATTGAACAGATTCTGACAAATACGTCATCTTGGGCATTTCAATACGATGAACGTCCGGTATTCAGCGCGACCCCTACCGCACCCGCACCCCATCGATCCCCAGCAGCGCAGCCACCTTCTCCAGCTCCGCCCCCACATGCCCCACGCCCACCGCACAATGATGCGCCGGGCCCTGAGCATTCCAATCCTTCACAAACCGCCGCGCGCCACCCGCGAAACGGAACCGGCTGTTCGTATTGCCGATCGCCATCGTCTCCCCCGCAACGACCTCTCCCTCGGCAAAAACCAATTTGTAACCATGCTTGCTACATTCCACAACCGACAGCAGCGTGCACGGCCCAGACTTCACACTCATCTCCACCGAAAGCCCACTCCCCACCTTGCCGTGGTACACCGCAAGCGGCCTCACCTTCGTCTTGCCCTCCGCGATCCCCATGTGCCCCGGCCCGTCGTGCCCCATCAGCACCACATCGTCCTTGAAGTCGATCGCGTAATACTCCGTGAACGATCCCCCCGCGCCCAGCCCATCCATCATCTTCATCGCGAGTACGTTCTTCACCTCATACTCACCCGCCACCGCCACGCCACGAGCCGTCAGCAGCGAAGTCCCCAGGATGATCGAGCTCATCGTATCTTCGTTCGCCGCATTGCCCGAGCCCATCGCATAGTAGGCCATCGCCCCCAGCCCATACCGCTCGACCAACGCATCGAGCGCCACCGAAGTTCGTGCCGCCCGCTCCAGCTCATACGCAGAGCAATCCGTCTGCACATCGAAGACCTCGCCGAACAAAGCCACGCGCGCCTTCAACGCCTCATCCGAAACCTCGCCACGCAACCCCGAAAGCTCATCCACCTCCAGCATCTCCAGGTGCGTCCCGAACACCTTCGCCAACGCCGTCAGGTCCGTCGCAATGTCCAGCATCCCGCTGTAGTAGTGACCCATCAGCCCCAGCCGCAGATGGCTCAGCGTCGACACCACCCCAGCCGCCCGCATCCATCCCTCCACCTCATCCCAGCACTCCGGATCCCCCTCCAGCACACCCGTCACCTCATGAAACGGAATGCCCGCCCGCAGAAACACGTTCGCCATCTCCGGCACCGGGCACGACGAGCAATACGCCAGCCACTCCCCCGTCATCGCCGTCCGGTCCGGCAGTGCATTGAACCGCGCATAGTCCAGCGAGGCCTCCGGCTGCACGTTCAGCACGATCACCGGCACCCCCGCCCGCCGCACAATCGGCAGCACCGTCGACGACAGCGCATACGTCGTCACATAGATCACCAGCAGGTCCACATCCTCGCGCCGCGCCGCATGCGCCACCGCATACGCCCGGTCCACCGAGTCCACCATGCCCAGGTTGACGATCGCCCGCCCCGGACCCTGCAGCCTCTCCTCCACCACCCCCACATACCCGCGCAACCGCTCCTCAAGCCCCTCGAACTGCGCCCAGTACGCCGCCAACCCAATCCCAAACAGACCAACCCGTAGTTCCAACACGCCTCCAGGACAAACTCAATCCAACACTAACCCATCCCCAACGCCACCCAACCCACCGGCCAGGCTCTCGATCGAGACCTCCAGCCCCCGGATCAGCTCGCGCATCCGCTCAATCGGCACCGGCGCCGAGTAAAAATAGCCCTGCGCCTCATCGCATCCCTTGCTCGCCAGCAGATCGCGATGCGCCTCCGACTCCACCCCTTCGGCAACCACCGTAATATGCAGCCCAGCCGCCAGCGCAATCACCGCCGACGTCACCGCCAGGCTATCCTCGTTCACCGCCATATCCCGCACGAACGACTGGTCGATCTTCAACCGGTCCACCCGGAATCGCATAATGTACGACATGCTCGAGAAACCCGTGCCGAAGTCGTCGATCGCCACCCTCACCCCCAGCGAACGCACCTTCTCCAGAATCGTCATCGCCTTCGGAGAGTCGCTCACCAGGATGTTCTCCGTAATCTCCAGCTCCAGCGAAGCCGGGTCCAGCTCATTCTCTTCCAGCGTCTCGCGCACCGTCTTCGGCAACGCATCCTGCTGGAACTGACGCGGCGAAATATTCACCGCAATCGTCAGCGCGCGACCCATCTCAAGCTGCAACGCCCGCCCCTCGCGGCATGCCGTCTTCAACACCCACTCGCCGATCGGGACGATCATCCCGCTCTCCTCGGCCAGCGGAATAAACTCGTTCGGCGCAACCAGTCCCAGCTTGCCGCTCCGCCACCGCAGCAAAGCCTCCACACCCGTCACCCTGCCGCTCTTCAGTGAGATCTGCGGCTGATACACCAACTCCATCTCATTCAACGTCAGCGCATGGTTCAGCCCCGCCTCCAACTGCCGCTTGCGCGTGGAAGCCGAAGCCATGTCGTCCGTGAACGTCTGGTAGCCGTTCCGTCCCTCGGACTTCATCTGGTACATCGCCGCATCTGCATTCTTCAGCAGAGCCTCCGCCGTCTCGCCGCTGTCCGGATACAGGCAGATTCCAATACTCGCCGCAGGCAGCAACGACTGCGTTCCCAGCAGCACCGGAGCATGCAGCGCCGTAATCAGCTTCTCCGCAATCGCCTCCGCCTGCTCCACATGCAGCAGATCGTCCAGCAGCACCACGAACTCATCGCCACCCATGCGCGCCACCGTGTCGTACCCGCGCACCGACCCCTGCAGCCGCTTCGCCACCTGAATCAGAAGCTCATCCCCTACATGGTGCCCGTACAGGTCGTTCACCTTCTTGAAGTGGTCCAGATCCACCATCAGCAGCGCGACCTTGCGCCGGTTGCGCGCCGCCCTCGCCAGCGCCACACCCAGCCGGTCATGGAATAACGTGCGCGTCGGCAGACCCGTCAGCGCATCGTGGTGCGCCAGGTGCGAGATGTAGTCCTCGGTGCGCTTCCTCTCGGTAATGTCATACGCCGTCAGAATCAAACCCGAGATCACACCCGTCTGATCCGTCATCGCGCTCACCGTCAACTGCGCGTCGAACTGCGAACCATCCTTGCGGATAAACTTCCACTCCGACTCATCGATCAAACCCTTCAGCGGCTTGGCCATCAACACACCAATGCCCGGCTCCACCGTCTCCCGCAGCTCGTCCGTCAACTGCGCGGCCCGCATCATCACCGCCTGCTCATCCAGCAGCACCAGCGGACTGGTGCGTCCCACCAGGTCCGTCTTCTCGTACCAAAGCATCCGCTCCGCGGCCGGATTCATCGACCGGATCGTCCCTTCCAGATCCGTCACGATCGTCGCAAACGGCGAGCTCGCGATAATCGACTGCGTAAACTTCGCCAGACGCGCCAGCTTCAGCTCATCCTCTTTCCGTGCGCTGATGTTCGTCGCCGTAATCGCAATGCCGTCGTCCAGCTTCACGACCTTCTGGTGCAGCCACGTCGCCTGCACCTCCGGCGTGTCCACCAGGAACTCCTGCTCCGTCGGCTCACCGCGCTCCACCACCTGCCGGTACGCCTCCAGCAACTCCGCCGACACCGCCTTCGGCAGCTTGTGAAACAGCATCTGCCCTTCCAGCGCGCCACCGCTCCGCGCCGACATCAGCTTCGCTCCATTCGGATTCACGAACACAAACCGGAAGTTGCGGATAATGCCCTGCCCGTCCCGCACGCTCTCCAGAATGTAGAACGCATCCTGGCTGGAGTTCGAAGCCGCCAGAAAACGCCGCTCATTCTGCCGCGAGAGCAAAGCCGCGTCCAGCAGGCTCCGCACATCGGAAAGAAAGAACGGCAAAGCCACCGCAGTCACCACCGAGGCCACCGCCGTCATCAGCTTGATGTCACCGGCCAGCCAGTACAGCGGCGTCCACAGGACGACAATGTCCATCACATGCGTCAGCGCACACACCACAATAAACAGGACGAAGGCGACTATCAGCCAGCCCAGCGGCATCTTCCGTCGTTCCCGGTACCCAAGCAGCGCCAGCGTAGCCGCAATCGACAGGTAGGCAATAAAAATCACCGTATCCGACACCACATGCAGGGTCAGAAGGTCTTTATTCCATAAGAAATCGCTCCCATGCGGAAGGAAATCTTGTGAGCCAATCTGGCTGAATCCACCCAACCAGAAAAGCCAGCCTGCCCCGATAAAAAGCAGGGCGATGCCGGCGAAAGCCAAAGGCTTCCACTTCGTCTTGGACGGCGGGGAGAACACCAGCCAAGCCTAAGCCCAATCGCCTACGTAAATCAAAGGAAATCCACCACATAAAACGCAGGCGACAAAGCAGAACGGATCGTCGCGCCCCTCCTGCCGTTCCGCATCGCCCTCACGCAGCCGCAAACGCCGCCTGTTCCAACAGCGACACGGCGGTATCGGCGCAGGCCGAACCCTGAGAAATACATCGCGCACAGCAATCGATCGTCCCATCGGAGCGAAAGCCCGGCCGGCGAACTCACCCTCCCGATCGGGCGCGTCCTTCGAGGATCGGCTCCTCATCCGCGACCTCTATCCCCGCATTCGTATACAAAGGAACCATCCATCCTTGGAAAGCAGGCCACACCCAGACATGCAGACGCCCCCCGAAGCTCCAGACAAGCAGCTCATCAAGAGTCTCGGCCTCTTCTCGGCCACCGCCATCGTCATGGGCTCCATGATCGGCTCCGGCATCTTCATCGTCTCGGCCGACATCGGACGCGGCGTCGACTCCCCCGCCCTGCTCATCGGTGCCTGGATCCTCACCGCCCTCATGACCATCGTCGGAGCCCTCAGCTACGGCGAACTGGCCGCCATGATGCCCCAGGCAGGCGGCCAGTACGTCTACCTCCGCGAGGCACTCGGCCCCATGTGGGGCTTCCTCTACGGATGGACCCTCTTCCTCGTCATCCAGACCGGAACCATCGCCGCCGTCGGCGTCGCCTTCGGAAAATTCCTCGGCGTCTTCTTTCCCACAATCAGTTCGCAAAACTGGATCCTTCACTTCGGCCACATTCCCGCACTCACCATCGGCTCCATCGTCGTCGGCAACATGGAGATGGGCCTCAACACCCAGAACCTCGTCGCCGTCCTCGTCGTCGCCACCGTCACGGTCATCAACATCTTCGGCGTCAAAACCGGCGCGACCGTCCAGAACATCTTCACCACCGCCAAGGTCCTGGCCCTCCTCGGTCTCCTCGCCTTCGGCTTCACCCTCGGCCACAACGCCCAGGCCATCGCCGCCAACTTCGGCCCCCACTGGCATAACTTCTGGGCCAACGCCTCCCTCTCGTCCCTCCACCCCATCACCGTAGGAGTAGGCGGCCCAACCGTTCTGGTCGGCTTCTTCACCATCCTCGCCGTCGTCCAGGTCGGCTCCCTCTTCTCCTCCGACGCCTGGAACAACGTCACCTTCACCGCCGGCGAGATCAAAAACCCCAGCCGAAACCTGCCCCTGTCCCTCGTCCTCGGCACCGGCTCCGTCCTGCTGCTCTACATCCTCGTCAACTTCGTCTACCTCACCGTCCTGCCCCTCCACGGCGACCCCCACGGAGCCACCATCTTCGCCCGCGGCATCCAGTACGCCTCAGAAGACCGCGTCGCCACCGCCGTCCTCGAACAGATCTTCCACTCCAGCGGTGCCTACCTCATGGCCGGAGCCATCCTCATCTCCACCTTCGGCTGCACCAACGGCATGGCCCTCGCCGGAGCCCGCGTCTACTACGCCATGAGCAAGGACGGCCTCTTCTTCAAGGCCGTCGGCAAGCTCCACCCGAAATACAAGACCCCCGTAGCCTCGCTCCTCATCCAGGGCGCATGGACCATCTTCCTCTGCATGTCCGGTTCCTACGGGCAGCTCCTCGACTACACCATCTTCGCCGCACTCCTCTTCTACATCCTCACCATCGCCAGCCTCTTCGTCCTCCGCCGCACCCGCCCCGAAGCCCCCCGCCCATACCGCGCCATCGGTTACCCCATCCTCCCGGCGCTGTACATCCTGGCCGCCCTCTTCATCTGCGGCGTCCTCCTCCTCTACAAACCCCAGTACACCTGGCCCGGCCTCGTCATCGTCCTCATGGGCATCCCCGTCTACCTCGTCTGGACCAGGATGAGCGCACGCGCATAACACCCTTCACTCCACTCGCGCACCAACCCAAAAGGCCCCCAAGCGCCTACGCAGCAACAACCGGAAGGGCATGGCTTCTGCCATGCCGAAAACGCATCGCCCTTTCGATCCTGTACTGATTCCCGAAGGGAATCGTCCCGCCTCAACCACCCGCCCATATCCGCTAATCGCCAAAACGTGCGTTTACCGAAACAAAAACAGACCACTTTTCGCCAACACGCGTTTCACCACATGCTGACCACGTTTTCCATCCATTTCTCCACGTTTTACCGGTCCAAAATGCTTCTGGTAAAACCTTGGCTTTTTCGCATCGCCGACCCATAAGTCCTTTAGAACACCAGGATACGAATAAAGAAAAAGTGCACCGAAATCGGTGCGCTTTCGTACCACGTTCAAGCCCTGTGGTCAGACCTCTAACTCTTCTTCCCCGCCAGAATCTCAGCCAGATGTAACCCCCGCCGCTCCGAATTCTGGGCAATCTGTTCCCGGCAACTGAACCCGTCGCTCACGATCAACGCCTCCTTCTGACGGCGCACCTCCGGCAGCAGAACCCGCTCCGCAAGTGTCTGAGAAACCTCATACTTATCCGCCTCGAACCCAAACGGACCAGCCATCCCGCAGCACCCCGAATCCAGCAGCTCCACCTCCGCCCCGCTCGATCCCAGCACCGTCATCTCGTCTTTCATCGACATCGTCGCCCGATGGTGGCAATGCCCATGCACCACGATCTTCCGGTCGATCGCCGGAGCCTTGTATTCCGGTGCGTACTTCACCAGAAACTCGCTCAAAAGAAACGTGTTATCCGCCAGTTTCTTCGCCCGCGGATCGTGCGGCAGAAGGTTCAAAAGCTCATCGCGAAACACCGTCGCACAGCTCGGCTCCAGCACCACAATCGGCGTGCCTGCCTCAAGCTGCGGAGCCATCGCATCCAGCACCGTCAGCAGATACTGCTTCGCCACATCCAGCATGCCGAAGTCATACAACGGACGCCCGCAGCAAAGGTGCTGCGTCGGCAGCGTAGCCCGGAAACCCGCGTCGTTCAGCACCTGCTCCGCAGCCTGCATCGTCGCCGGATGCATGTAGTTATTGAACGTATCGGCCCATAAAAACACCTCCGGCTGGCTCAGATCCTTCGGAACCCGCGTCCGCCGCGTATACGCATAGTCGAACTTCGGCATCGTCCGCTCCGGCGCAATATGCAGCAGCTTCTTCATCAGGCCGCTCACAACCGGAGCCTTCGACAACGCATTCACCAGCCAGGGAACAAACGAAGCCATATGCGCCCACCGGTCGATCCGCGCAAACGCATAGTGGAACAAAGGACGATGCCCCTGCTCGTAGTAGTGAGCCAGGAACTCCGACTTGTACGTCGCCATATCCACGCTCACCGGGCACTCGCTCTTGCACGCCTTGCACGACAAACAAAGATCCAGCGCCTCCTTCACCGACTCGTTCTTCCACTTGTTCGGCAGCACCTCGCCCTGCATCAACTCCCAAAGCATATGCGCCCGCCCACGCGTCGAATGCAGCTCTTCCCCAGTAGCCATGAAGCTCGGACACATCGTCCCGGCATCGACCTTGCGGCAGGCACCCACGCCCACGCACCGCAGCGCCGCCCGCGCGAACGACCCATGGTCGGACTCGAACGCAAAGTGCGTCTCCGGCTGCCACGGGTTATAGTCGACCCCCAGCCGGAGATCCGCATGCGGCTCATGCGCATCGATCAGCTTGCCCGGATTCATCTTGTTCGCGGGGTCCCACAGCCGCTTGAACCGCCGGAACGCGTCCATCAGCTCCGGCGAGTACATCTTGGGCAGCAACGCACCGCGCGCCTGTCCGTCGCCATGCTCGCCCGAAAGCGATCCGCCATGCTTCAGCACGATATCCGCCGCGCGATCCATGAACATCCGGAAGTCGAGAATCCCCTGCTCCGTCTCGAGGTCGAAGTCGTGCCGCATATGCACGCAGCCCTGGCCAAAGTGCCCATACATCGGGCAGGAGTACCCAAATTCCTCCATCAGCGCATAGATCTCCCGCAGATACGCGCCAAGCTTCTCCGGCGCCACCGCCGAGTCCTCCCAACCCTCCCACCCGGTCCGCTTCTTGCCCGGCACAAACGCCGTAGCGCCCAGCCCGGACTCACGGATATGCCACACCCGAGCCGCCTGCGCCGTCGTATAAACCCGCGCCTCCGCAATCCCCTTCAGCGCCTCGGCAAGCTGATGCGCCTTCGCATCGGACTCTTCCTGGCTGTCGCCCCCAAACTCCGCCAGCAGAAACCCTTCGCCATCCGGCAGAAGCTTCAGGTCCTCGAGCGACTTCTGCTTCTTCCGCAGCGAGTCCAGCAGCAGCCCGTCCATGCCCTCCAGCCCGATCAGCGGATACTTCAGCAACTCCGGCACATAGTCCGCCGCCACGAAGATGTCCACAAACGCAACGCCCACCAGCGTACGAAACTGCGGGCTCTGTGTAAGCTGCAGGGTCGCCGAAAGAATCACCGCGCAGGTGCCTTCGCTGCCCACCAGGGCCCGCGCGACGTTGAACCCCGCCTCTGGCAGAAGCTCATCCAGGTTGAAGCCCGAGACACGCCGTGCAATGCGCGGAAACTGCGCCCGCACCTGCTCCGCATGCTGGTCCCGCAACTCCTTCAACCCGGCATAGATCTCCCCAACGCGCCCACCGCCCGCGATCAGCCTCTCCAGCTCCTCCTCGCTCGTAGCACCCACGCGCAAACGCGTCCCGTCATAGAGCAGCAGATCGAGCGACGCGATATTGTCGACGGTCTTACCACCCATCAGCGCATGCACTCCGCACGAGTTGTTCCCGATCATCCCCCCCAGCGTGCATCGGCTGTGCGTCGCTGGATCGGGCGCGAAGGTGAGGGCAAACTTCTCGGCGGACTCCCGCACACGATCAAGAACGATTCCCGGCTGCACCTCAACCGTGCGCGTCACCGGATCGACCGGCCCCATCGTGTTCATGTACTTCGAGAAGTCCATGATGACCGCGGCATTCGTGCACTGTCCGGCCAGCGAGGTCCCTCCGCCGCGCGACAGCAAGGGCGCTCCGAACTGGCGGCAGGCCGCGACCGTGGCAATCACGTCCGCCTCGTCGCGCGGAATCACCAGCCCGATGGGAATGTGCCGGTAGTTCGAGGCGTCGGTCGCGTAAAGAGCGCGGGAACCCTCATCAAACCGTACCTCGCCCTTGACCGTCTCGCGAAGCAGCGATTCAAGGGCGGAGGACGCGGGAAAAACGTCATGCGCGGTGGCATGCGAACTGGGAAGGATCACGAATGCAGGGGAAGCCATAGGCCTATCAGTATCCCTGAAAAGGCCTGTGGCAGGAAAGCCGCCGCGTCCATCCCGTAGGACATGTGTCCTGCCGGGAGTTCAGCTTGTCGCCGTCATCTTGAAGATGGCCTGCGCATTGGAACTGTCGAAGCTCAGATCCAGAGCGCCATCTTCCACCGGGAGCCGCGTAATGAACTCGATGAACGACCCCGGCACCTCACGCTCCACCATGCCGGTCTCGCAGCGAAACGGCCGCATCACCTTCGCCGCAAGGAACGCAGTCTGCTTCACCCGTCCGGAACGCGAGGTCTCGACGACCTCCTTCATGGGACGGCCAAGCGCCTTCTGCTCAACGGTCAGGGCTTCGACATCCGCCACACGATCCGTGGCATGGTTGAAGGCGTTGCCCTCGGTCGAGATCCACGCCATCTCGTCGGATTCCGCCTTCAGCGCTTCGTAGTCCGCGAGCGTGGGCGTGGCGTGCTGCCGGGCAAAGCACTGGACCAGTACCGGTAACAGATGCACAGCGTCTTCCAACTCCAGAGCTCCGTCCCCGTCGAGCTCCGCCAGCAGAACCGCGGCAGAAGCCGTAAGGGGATCGACGGACGTCTCCGTGACGTTGCGAACAGCGGTCTGGAACTCCTTTGAAAAGCGCTCTGGGTGCAGCTCGCTGAGGAAGAACTGGGCGATCTCCTCGGGGTAGTCCGCCTGCACGTACGATCGGCCTGTCATCTTCAGCCGCTCAAGGGGGTAAGTGCCGTTGAGTTCGTAACCGAGCGGGCGCAGAAGGCGCGTAATGGCTCCTTCGCCGGCTGGGAGAGCCCCCATACCGGCCAGGGCTACGGTACGGACGGCCCCATGGTCGTGCAGCACGGTCTTGCCGTCGCGCAGGCAGTCCTCCACATACGCAGCGGCCATCGGGACGCGCCCCAGCAGGTCTTCGAAGAGGAGCATATTCAGCAACTGGGCGATCACGGCCCGGGAGAGCTTCTCGCCGCCTTCCTGAAGCGCTGCGGGTACCACCAGGACCCGCGTAAGACGCGACGCGCGGTCGGCTCCTATGATCTGTTCCAGTGCGGCTGAGAGTGTCGGCATGGCGTTACCTCATATCGAGAACGAACGTATCACCATGGTTGAGATGCTGTCTGCCTACTCGGCGCCGAAGGACGAGCCGGGTTTGAGAAAAACACGGGTGGGTGTGTCGCGGTCGGCGGTCAGTTTTCCGTCCTTGATATGAAGCTCTGCCACCTGGAGAACGGTGCGCCCCTCGGAGTGGGAAAGCCTCGGATCGAGGTCCCGGCCGTTCTGGTGGGTGAAGTAGAAGATAAAAGCGCGATCGCCGCTGACGATCACGTCGCAATGGTGTCCGATACCGCGGTCGGTCGGCATGGCGCCGGGCGTGGCGAGAATATTCTCAGGCTGCCGCTTCCAGTCGGCGAGATCGGTGGAGGAGTAGACGCCGAGGCCGTCCCAGGAGTCGACGATCATCCAGTCGGTCCCATGGAAGCGGAAGACCTTGGGGCCCTCGCTATGGCGGTCGGTGAGGGCACGCCCCATGGGCTTCCAGTGTGAGAGGTCGGACGAATCCGCAGAGTGGATCAGGCTTTCGTCCCGCTCGTCCTTGTACCAGAGCCGCCACGTACCGTCGCCTACCGGGAACACGGTGGGGTCGATCACCCTCTCCGAAGCCAGGTCCAGCTTCGAGACGAAAGTCCAGTGAACGAGGTCCGGGCTGGTCAGTTGGATGATGTCGCGTGGTGCATTCCAGTCCTTGAAGATGCCCGGAACGATCGACAGATACATGTGATACAGCTTGCCGTCGTCGATGATCTCAGGCGCCCAGTGCGTGGTTTCGGCGTTGCCGTAAGGAATGTTGGCGATGCCTTTGTACTTCCACGTAGCTCCGTTGTCGACCGACGTGGCAATGCCGATACGCGTCCCGTGGAACCACGAAACATCCTTCGGATCATCCGTCGCCTGGTCGGCGCGACGGTTCGTATAGAACATCCACCACTGCTTCAGCGCGCGGTTCCAGATGAGGGTGGGGTCGGCGGCGCCGTCGTGGATAGGATCGCGGAAGAGAGGCTTGGGAGCAACTTTGCCCTGCTGGGCAAAGGCGGGGACAATCAGGACGAAGAGAAGTACGGCTGTTGTCAGGAGGCGGCGCATGGGTGCGGCCATTTTATATAGAAACCGTTTCCTGAGGGAACCGTCGGCTTTGCTTCTAATCGAAGCGCGGAAGATGCTCGATATCGGTGGCCGGAACCATCTCGATCTCGCCGCCGGCCTTGATCCACGCCTTCAGGCCACCTTCGATGACGGCGGTCTTGCAGTTCTCCTGCTGGAGCATATGCGCGATGCGCACCGACGTCGTGTCCTTGATACAGGAACAGTAGAGGTAGATCTCGCACTCCGGCTGCATGAACTCGCGGAGGGCGATCAGTTCTTCCTTCAGGCGGCTGGGTTCGACCCGGATGGAGTTCTTGATGCGGTGCCCGCCGGGATCGTAATAGCCATGGCTGCGGACGTCGGCGATGATGACGAGGCGGTCGGGGTTGTGGGCTTCCTGGAGCTTCGTGTGAAGCTCCAGCGCGGTCACGCGCTCGATCATCCGGTATTTGCGGTTGCGGATGTGGACGATCAGGTACATCACCCCATAGGCGATGAGCAAAGCAAGCACACAGAAGGCAACCGCGTGCCCGAGCTCCTGCACCCAGCGGACGACGTCCGTAATGAAGCGGGAGCAGAGGTAGCCGGTCATCGTCCAGGCGGAGACATAGGCCAGGACACCGGCGGCGTCGTAGCGGACGAACCGCGCGTATCGCATGTTCAGGCTGCCGGCGAGGGGCGCGGCCATGGAGGAGACACCGGGCAGGAACTTGGCGAAGAGCAGCGTCTTGGGACCGCGGCGGTAGAAGTAAGCGGCCGAGCGGAAGATGCACTTCTCCGGGTTGGGCGACATGCGGCAGAGGCCGGAGAGAAGCCACCATCCGGTGTATTTGCCCCCACAGTAGAGGACGGAGTCTCCGGCGACGGCACAGAACCATGCAAGAGGGATGAGGATCGCAAGACTCAGGCTGCTATGCGCGGCTGCACCTGCTCCGAGGAGAACGATGGAGATGGGAAGAGGCAGGCCTGCGGAGGCGAGAAAGCACACGAGGGCCACAACGGCATATCCGTGGTGCGCGATGATGCCGAGGATTCCCATGGTTCGACAGACTCCGGACGTTAGTTTTCAGTTGGATGCGAAATTCGCTGGAATGTTGTGGTGGTGACGGAGAAAAGCTAAAACCGCAGGCGAAGACCGATCTGGAGCGCACGAGAGCGGGAGGAGCTGGTTCCGGAGTCGGTGGGAGTACCGAAGGGTTGCGCGTTCAGGCCCTCCACGGCAATGTTCGCGGCACTCTGGAAGACGAGCGGCGTAATGCCGGCAACGGGGGTTCCCACCAGGTAGGCGCGCTGGACGATGCCGGAGAGGTTGACATGATTCAGTAGATTGTAAGCCTCGGCGGTGAGGTCCATGTGGAACCGGTCGTGAATGAGGATGGTGCGGGTGAGCCGAAGATCCAGGTTGGTGGCGTTGGGCAGGCGAAGTGTATTGCGTCCGACAGTGGGCAGGTAAAGCGCGCCACCCGAGCCGTTCAGCGTGTAGCGGCCTCCGGGCAGATGGGTTCCATCGAAGAGTGTGAGGGTGTAGGGTGCGCCGCTGCGGTAGAGAAAGACAGGGGTCAGGGTCCAGCCGTTGGCGATGGCCCGGGCCTCACGATGCCGGGAGGCTAAGTGGGGGTTCCAGGTGGCGGAGGCGGTAAGGCGCAGGGGAAAGTTGAGCGTGGAGAGGCCGCGGTCGTACCGGTTGGTGAAGGGGTCGAGCTGCTGGTTCTGGGAGGGGTTGGCACCTTGCGTGGGAGCAAGGTCGATGGCGCGAGAGAAGGTAAAGGCCGTGAGAAAGATCAGGCGGGTGCCCGTCCGGCGGACCTCGAGGGTGGCACCGTGGTACGTGGCGCTGGCGGCAGAGGTAATCGCGGTCACCGGGCCTACGCTGGCGAGGCGTCGCGCCGTATAGAGAGGAAGCGAGAACGTTTCGCCGTCCCGGACGCCAGGGGCTCCGGTGCCTCCCTGCATCTGGTAGGTGGCCGACGCGGTGGATGGGGCGATGTTGAGGTCCACGGAGGAGGCCAACTGGCGGTCGAGGTTGATCCGGTAGGTGGCGGAGAGGTCGAGACCCCAGGGAAGTTCCCGGTCGAGGGTGAGGCTTCCCTGCTGGACCATGGGCAGCCGGAACCGGCGTGAGAAGACGGTGGCGGAGGTTGCATTGGCAAGGGCGGCGGCGGGCGAGACAAGGTAGTCGCAGGGATAGCCGAAGCCCTGGTTCGCGACCTGCGGGCAGTTGGTTTCAGTGCTGGGCGTGATGCGGATGTGCGTGGTCGAGGCGGGGAGATCGGTGTTGAGGAGTGCAGAGCGGATCGTTGCGCCCGGGACCTTCCCGTAGAAGAGGCCGTACCCGGCGCGCAGGGTGAAGAGCCCCCTGCTGAACGCGAGCGACAGGCGAGGGCCAAAGTTGTTGCGATCTTCCGGAAAGACGGAGGTGGCGGCAATCGGCCCGAAGGTTGCGTCGAGAGCTGCGTTGGGCTGCTGCGGGTACGGAAGAAGCTGATAGTCGTAACGCGCTCCGAAACCGAGCGTGAAGCTGGGCAGGAGGCGGATGTCTTGTTGAAGGTAACCCGCCCACTCCTGCGTGTCGAAGGTGACGGCCTGCGGGCCGAAGCTCTGGGTGAAGGTGCGGAAGCAGAAAAGATGGACCGAGGCCGTGATGGAGGGACAGCCCCCGTTGGGGTACGCGTGGACGTTGAAGGTGTAGTCGGTGATGAAGTCAACGAGGCCACCGGCGCGACCATTGGTCGAACCACTGTCATAGCGAAAGGTGCCCTGCTGATTCGTCAAAGAAGCAACATCCGTCCTCACCAACGCAGCTTCTGCGCCGAGTTGGAGGTGCTGGCGGCCTCGTACCCAGGATAGGAGTGCGGCGGTGTCCAGGCGGCGCTCGTCAGGGTAGGCGGATCGGCCGAGCGAGGCGGGCGTGCCGAAGATGAGACCCTGCGGGGCGATCGCGACCTCGGGGGCGAGGCCTCCCGGAGCGATGGCGGGTTCCTGCGGAAGAGGTGTTTGTGGAGTCTCGAAGCGGAGTTGGTGTCCGTAGCGGACGCGGACCTCCTGGCTCAGGTGAGGCGTGAGGAAGAGGAGAGTGCGGGCACTTGCGGTGTCCACCTTGTCGGTAAGGTTACCGAGGCTGGCCCGCGCGCGGGAGACGACGGGAGCGCTGAGGGCTCCTGCGGGCTGCGTCCAGCGCGCCCGGTTGTAGTCGAGGGCCGTGGTGATGCGAGGGCTGAGGCGGTAGTCCAGGCGCAGGAAGTTGACGTCGCCGTCGGAGCGGCGCGACGTGAGGCCTGTGAGGGAGCTGAGGTAGGAGAGCGCGGAATCGATCTGTGCAGGGTGAACGCCACGGTTGGCCAGGAGGGCTTTCTGGGTGGGAGTCAGGTTGTAGAAGTTGGGATCCTGCGGGGAGGAGATGGCAGGAAAGCCTCGGCGCTGGATGTCGGTGGCGGCAAAGAAGAAGAGGTGATCGCGAAGGATGGGTCCACCGATCGCTCCACCGAACTGCTGGCGGGCGTCGTGTGGTTTGACCACTGACGACTGGGAGATGCCGCTGCTGTACGTCGTCGCGATGGCATAGGGGCTAGTGGCAGCGAAGGCGCTATTGCGGACGAGGACAAATGCTTCCCCGTGCAAGGTGCGGCCTCCGCTATGGGTGGTGGTATGGAGGATGCCTCCGGGTGCTGCGCCGAAGAGGGCCGAATAGTGCTCGCCGGCGATGTGAAACTCGCGGATGGCGGAGCGCGCGAAGGTGTATGGGACAGCGGAGCTACGGATGCTGCGGGCGGATGGACTCCGATGGGTCGCGCCGGCGTCGGTGTCTTCTTCGTCTGTGCTTTGGGGGCTTGCGGCTGAGGGTGGAGTGGTCACGGATCCATCGACGAAGAGAGCAGTGGACAAAGCGGGAAGGCCCCGGAAGGATGGAAGCGATTCGCCTTCCGTGTCGGAGTCAGGAATCGGGGATTCTTCAGGGGGAGCCGACGCGTTGATATCGGTAAGGGTGCCGGACCGGACGAGGACGTGCTCGCGGCGCAGGAGCCAGAGGCCGGGAGCGGAGACCTCGACTGTGTAGTCGCCGGGTGGTAGGTGGGTAAGCAGAAAGAGGCCAGTGCGGGACGAGGAGGTTTGCTGGGAGAATCCGGTTTCGGTGTCACGGGCTGAGATGTTGCCCTGGATAGGGCCTCGACCGGGGTAGGTGAGGCGGCCGCCGATGGCTCCGTCGGTGGCGGTCTGGGCGTGGAGAGAGCCCGTCAGGAGGAGCGCCGCTGCGGATACAAGCGCACGGAAGAGCGCGCGACAAACCACAGGCTCGTGTTGTTTGCCCGGTGCTGCGTGTGGGCCGGAAGGGTACAGCAACGGCGATCTCCTCTGCACGGCAGCAGGTAGAAATTCGGAGGAACTCGGTTGCCGAATTGTAGCGCAGGCAAAGCAAAGGGCGGCCACCGAAGTGACCGCCCTTTCGCCATGCAGGCTGGCTGATGCAGAGTGTGAACGCCTAGAAGACGAGGCGCGCTGCAATCTGAATCAGGCGTGGGCTGTAGGCGTAGTTGGAGTTTGCGGTCTGGACCGTCTGGAAGCCGCTCTGGTAGGTCATGGTGTTGACGTTGGTGGCAGTGTTGGTCGAGAACGCGTACGCACCGGTATTGACGCCGGTTACGTTCTGATGGTTCGCCAGGTTGAAGGCCTCGCCGATGAGTTGGAGTGAGCTGCGCTCCGTCAGAGCGAAATCCTTCTGGACGCGGGTATCGACCACGATGGTGCGGGGCAGGGTGAAGGAATTGCGGCCAACCTGCGGGAGATACGTGACACCCGTTGCCGTGACGCCGGAAGTACCCGCCGCCTCGAGACATCCAGCCACATAGCACTGGCTGGGGGTGGTACCGGACACGGCAGCGGAGTAGGGCAGGCCGCTCTGGATCTGCACGAGCGGCTTGATCGACCAGCCATTGGTGGCGTACTTGAGCGCGCTGCCACTGTGCATGCCAGGGATGTTGATGACGGCCCAGCCTACAGCCCGGTGGCGAACGTTGAGCGACGACGTACCGTAGTTCGAGCGCTGATTCGCGAAGGGATCGAGCCAGTTATTGGTGCCGTTGGAGGTGAACTGGGCCTGGCTGTAATCGAGCGCATGTGCCCAGGTATAGTTTGCATCGAAGGTGACGAGCTTGAAGGAGCGGTTGGTCACATCGATGCTGAGCGCGTGGTAGTTGGAGTTGATATTGCTGACGGTATCCGTGACCGCACTGTAGCTGGGATTGATGAGAATGTTGTTGTAAACGCTCGCCGTCGCTCCGGTCTGGAGTTTGCTTGCATACGCCTTCTGGGTGTATGTTCCGCACGCTGCCGGTCCGCAGGAGCCGTTAGAGCCAGGAGCGATGGTGTAGGTATAGGTGTAGGTCTTGGTCGGATCCAGGTTCACGTTTAGATAGTTCGGCAGCTCGCGACCGAGGGCACCGAGGTAGCTGACCGAGAGAACGTTGTGGAAACCAAGATCCTGCTGGACGGCGAGATCCATCTGCTCCGTATAAGGGTTCTGGAGGTGAGGATCGAGGTACTGGACCGATCCGGTTCCGAGCACAGCAGAAGTCGCTGCGGTGCTGAGGGTGGGCAGGTTCTGACCAGCCGCCACGGCCGTCGTCGGGGTGAAGGTTGCAAGGTTCTGACCGGCAGCCGAGGCCGTGTTCAGGTAGGCGTTCAGGATCACTGCGTTGGGAATGCGGCCATAGTAGAGACCGAAACCACCATGAACAGCCGTCTTGCCAAGGCCGAAGGGATCCCAGGCGAAGCCGAAGCGAGGACCAAAGTTGTTCTTGTCGCTGGGACGGGAGAGGGTCTGCGGAATTGTGGCGATATTGGTGTAGGGCTTGGGGAAGCTCTCGTAGTCGTAACGCACGCCGAGGTTGAGGGTAAGGCGCGGCGTTACCTTCCAGTCATCCTGCACGAAGAAGGCGTAGTCCACGGTGGCGAGGTCGAAGGTCGACGGTCCGAAACCCTGGGCGTAGCTGTTGTAGCAGAGGAGGTTACCGACGCCGGCCTGGCTGGTGCCGCAGGTGCCGGGCTGAGCGTTCTTGCGGGCCAGAAGATCGGAGAAGTAGTTCACAAGACCTGTGCCGCCCGTGGTGTAGGAGACAAAGCCGTTGCCCTCGTAGAGGTTGTTCTGCAGATCGTAGTTGTGGACGATGTCCTCACCGAAGCGGATGGAGTGCTTGCCCAGAATGTAGGTTGCAGTATCGCCAACCTGCCACTTGCGCTCATCGGGATACGCGACGCGGAAAGAGTAGTAGGGCTGCCCCATAAAGAAGCCGGTGGTGCTTCCGAGCAGGCTGACCTCCGGCGCGAAGCCGGTGTTATTGATGAGGTTGGTCGTGGTGTAGGCGCTGGAAGGCTGGAGACCTTCGTAGTTGAGTTCGCGTCCGTACTGGTAGCGAACCTCGTTGGTCAGGCTTTGAGTAATCAGGCTGTCGAGCTTGACCAGCGTGTAGTCCAGCTTGACGAAGTCGGTGCCGAAGGTGTCGATCGCGTAGTTGTTCGTACCCTGGGTCTGAACGCCGCCGGGCGAGTCCCAACGGAGACGGTGGTAGAGCGCGCTGACGTGATTCTTCTGGTTGACCTGCCAGTCGAGCTTAGGGGTATTGATGTTCTGGTCGCCAAAGCGCGGCACGCTACCGAGGTTAGGCAGAAGCGCCTGAAGCTGCGTGTTGAAGGCGGTTGCGCCGGCAGCGTAGGAACCGTACTTGAGACGGGCGGCGAGGAGGCAGGCATAGCCATCGGCGGCGGAAGCCGTCGGGGTTCCGGTCGCGGTGACAGCGCCCGTGGCGAGGTTACAGGCCTGGTTGGTGGGGAGAGTCGCATCGGGGGCCACGAAGAACGAACTTGGCGTAGCGGCCTTGGCTGTGCCGGGGAAGTTACGGCGGTAGGTATCGAACGCGTAGAACCAGAAGAGCTTGTCCTTGATGAGCGCACCGCCGACACCGAAACCGATCTGGTTGCGGTTGTCCTTGGGGCGGTAAGGCGAGGTCACATACTGACCGCCCGTGTAGACGGTGTTGGTCGCAAAGGGCTGGAAGGCCGAGCGGCTGGAGTTGCGGTTGTAGAAGTAGGCTTCACCATGGATGCCGTTGCCGCCGCTCTTGGTGACCGAGTTGACGACTCCACCGACGGCGCGGCCAAACTCCGCGGAATAGGCTCCGGTATTGACCTGGAACTCACGGACAGCAGCCTGAGAGGTGGAGTAACCGGCGCGAGTACGGCCACGCTCTTCCGAAAAGAATGCCTGGTTGTCATCGGCACCGTCGACTTCGACATTGTTCAGGACGGCCGAGATGGCGCGGAAGCTGAGAAGGCCGAAACCGCTGGCGTCGTTGACGACGGCTGGCGTGGTGAGCGCTAGCGAAGACCAGCGGCGGTTGTTAATGGGAATACTTTCGATTTCGGTATTGTCGAGGTGACCGCCGAACTCTGCCGAATCGAACTTCAGGACGGGAGTTTCAGAACGGACTTCGATGGAGGTCGCGATCTCGCCGGTGGTGAGATGCGGATCGACTTCGGTGACGCCGTTGACCTGAACGATCACGTTGGTCTGGCGCTCCGTGCTGAAGCCGGCGGCTTTGAAGGTGACGGTGTAGACGCCCGGGGTGAGCTGCGGAGCGCGGAAGGTACCGCTGTCTCCGGAGGTCAGCTTCTGCTCGGATCCGTCTGCGTCATTGTGAATAACGATCTCGGTATGGGGGACGATCGCGTTGGAGGCGTCAAAGACGGTACCCGCGATGGCACCCTGGGTGGTCGACTGCGCAAGCCCGGCGGTTGCGGTCAAAAGAACCGCACCTGCGAACGTGAGCAGTGATTTGAAATGAATTTTCGACATTCTGGTCTCCTGAAATGGATAGAAAAGGTTACTTGAGTCCTGGCGCTTGCGTACTCGCACCTGCTCGGGGCAGTGTTATGTTTGCTCAAATGGTCGCACATTTCGGTTACGGGACGATGACGAACCCTTAACACACGTCCACACGTCAGACAAACCTCTGACAAACGACGACAGATCTATCGGCATCTTTTGACTCAATTCCTATGCTGGAACTGGTGAGAGTATCTGCCGCCAGGAGGAGGGCGGTCGGATCATCTGTCTTGCTTTCTGTGCTTGAGAACCAGTCTACCGCCGTTCCGTTACACTGAATAAGCAATGTTTATTGATGAAGCGAGAATTCGAGTAAAGGCCGGCGACGGCGGGAATGGCTGCATGGCCTTTCGCCGGGAGAAGTTCGTTCCGCGCGGCGGTCCCTCCGGTGGCGATGGCGGCCATGGCGGCGACGTCATCATGAAGGCCTCGCTGAGCCACAACACCCTGGTTCACTTCCGGTTCAACCCGGAGCACAAGTCGCAGCGCGGAGGGCACGGGCTGGGTTCGAACTGCTCCGGCTACTCCGGCGAGCACACCACCCTGGAAGTTCCCATCGGCACGCTGCTGTTCGACGACGACACTGGCGAGCTGATTCACGACTTCACGCGGCAGAACGACGAGATCGTGATTGCGCGCGGCGGACGTGGCGGACGGGGCAATCAGCACTTCGCCACAAGCACCCACCAGGCGCCCCGCGAGCATGAACTCGGACGCGCAGGCGAAGAGCGCAACTATCGTCTGGAGCTCAGGCTTCTGGCCGATGCAGGTCTCGTCGGATTCCCGAATGTGGGCAAGTCGACGCTGATCTCGCGCATCTCAGCAGCGAAGCCGAAGGTGGCGAACTATGAGTTCACAACGCTGGAGCCGAACCTGGGTGTGGTTTCCGTGGGCGACTGGCCGCATGTGCTCTCGTTTACCGTCGCCGATCTGCCCGGACTGATCGAGGGCGCGCATCTCGGCGCGGGGCTGGGTATCCAGTTCCTGAAGCATATCGAGCGCACGAGCGTGATCGTCCACCTGGTGGATGTGTCGGACGGATCGGGACGCGAAGACCCCGTGGAGGACTACAAGACAATTCTGGACGAGCTGAAGAGCTTCGACCCGGAGTTGGGCAAGAAGCCCACGGTGCTGGTGGCGGCAAAGATCGACGTCGCCAATCCGGACAAGCTGAAGAAGCTGACCGCAATGGCGAAGCGGCGGAAGCTGCCGTTCTATGCGATCTCGGCAGTAAGCGGCCAGGGGATTGAAGAGTTGAAGTACGCCGTTGCCGACATGGTGCAGACACACAGGCCGATCCAACTGGACGAGGAGCCGGAGCCGCTTGCAACGCGCAAGCCCGCCTATCCTCCTCCGCCCAGCTCCGCCAGGCGCCGGTCGAGCTAACCGGTGCGCGTCGCGCTCTTCGGCGGCAGTTTCGACCCTCCGCATGCGGGACATGTGGCGCTGGCGTCGGCTGCCGCCGATGCTTTTGCGCTCGACCTGGTGCTTGTGGCGCCTGTGGGAAAGCAGCCCCTGAAGCTGGGTATTCAGTCGGAGTCGTTCGCCGATCGGATGGCGATGGTGGGGCTGGCTTGCGCCGGCGATCCGCGCCTGGTGGCGTCGGATCTGGATCGGCCACGCGCCGACGGAGCTCCGAACTTTACCGTGGATACTCTGGAAACGATGCGGCGGGAGTTCCCGGAGGCGGAGTTGTTCGCGCTGATTGGCGCGGATGCTTACCTGGGAATGGAGCATTGGAAGGAGCCGGCGCGGCTTTTTGAGCTCGCGCAGTGGATCGTCGCGACGCGTCCGGGTTTCGTCCTGGCTCCCCTGGGAATCGCACCGGCCGGGCGAGTGCACTGGCTGGAGACCGTACACGTGGATGTTTCAGCAACCGGGGTACGGGAACGGCTGCATCAAGGGCTGGACTGCGAAGGGTTGATTCCATCGTCGGTGCTTGAATATATCGATTCCCACAGGCTTTATCGCTAAGTGGAAAACGTGGATTTTCGGGGTGCGTTCGCTGGCCTCGCGGGGCACAACCCGATACGATAAGGTATGGCTACTCCTGAAAGTTACCAGCTCCTTCTTACCGCTGCCGCAGCCTGCGAAGACAAGAAAGCTGAAGACATCCGCATCCTCAAGCTCGATCCGAGCGAAAGTGGTCTGACCGATTACTTCCTGATCTGCAACGGAACCAACGATCGCCAGAACGTCGCGATCACCGACGAGATCGAAATTCAACTCAAGCGCAAGTTCGGCGTGTACCCGAACTCAGTCGAAGGACGCCGCAACGGCGAATGGGTTCTGATGGATTACGTGGACTTCATCGTCCATGTGTTCTCGGCTGAAAAGCGCGCGTTCTACGGGTTGGAGCGGCTGCGTAAGTCGGCGACGACGATCTCGGTGGACACGCTGAATGCGGAGCTGACGGCGGCGATCGCCTCCACGCGCAAGAAGACTCCAGCTCCCGCAGCGAAGGCGGCTCCCGCTAAGAAGACGGCGAAGAAGGTTGCCGCTAAGACTGTTCCGGCAAAGAAAGTGGTTGCCGCCAAAAAGCCGACAGTCAAGGCAGCAAGCAAGAAGGTCGCGCCCGCAAAGAAGGTCGCTTCAAAAAAGACGGTCGCCAAGAAGGCGGCCAAGAAAAAAGCTTAGTATCTTCGTTCCAAGCGATAGAAAAGCCCCGGAATCCCCGGGGCTTTTGTTTTGCGGTGGATGGCTACAAAGAAAAGCAGGGAGCCGGTGGAACCGGCTCCCTGCTTGAGGTTGAAGACGAAGGCTGAACCAGAACAGTCGGGTCCAACTCTCCGGATGGGTTAGAAGTTGAAGTGAACCTGCAGACGAATCGTACGTGGGTTTTGGTAGTAAAGGGGCTTGCCGTAGGCGCTGTTGATGGTTTGAGGACCACCGGAGACACCACCGTTGCTCAGCATGTTGGTTACATTGTATGGAGCTTCGGCGGCCGCGTAGAACGGTACGCCTGCTCCAACGTAGTTCCCCCCCAGGGTTGAGTACTGCGAGTTGTTGATGTAGCTCGAGTTCGAGTCAATCTGTTCGTTGACCGCGGTTACGGCATGCTCGTTGAACAGGTTGGTGAAGGTTGCCGAGAAGGTGACCGTCTTGCTCTCAGAGACCTGGTATCCCTGCTCAAAGTTGAAGTCAGACTGAACAAACAGCGGGTTGCGATAGACATGCGGTGTACCGATCGTAATGGCACCGGTAGCCGCGCTCTGGCCTACATCTGCCCAAACGCCACGGTTGAAGACCTGAACCGGGAAGCCGCCCGAGGAGGGATAACCAACATCTTGGATGAAACTGGTGTTCGGCGAACCCTGGTAGATGTAGGAGAACATTCCGAGGTTGCTGGTCATCTTGCGCAGATACTTCAGTTGGTAGTACGCATAGCCCTTGAGCTTGTTCGGACGATCCGTCGGAAGCAGACCGCTCGAAGAACCACCCATGGAGTTGTATGAGAAGTACGGCTCGTCAAAGGCGCGGCTGTTGTTCGGGGCATTACGTCCACCACTGTCGCCATCCGACAGATCTGAACTGGTCAAACCAGTGTAGTTCCCGCGGAAGTGGCTGTAGGTGTACGAAAGCATTCCAGCCCAGTGCTGGCTGACTGCCTTGTTGAGACGAATTTCCATTCCGTCGTAGCTGCGTGCGGCGGGAATCGTCTGGTTGGGAGGATAGGCTCCGTTTGCACCGGAAGCAGTCGGGGTAGCCGCGCAGTTAGAGGCACCCGCGCCGTAGAGGAAATTGCAGAATCCTGCGAAGGTGCTGTTGATGCCGAATCCCGGGTTGACGATGACGAATGTTTCGCCAGAATTCGGGTTATAGACCGATGAATCTTCAATGACTCGATCCAGTCGTCTGCGATCGTACCGTGCTTCGAATGCGACGGTCCGGGTGAGCTGGTAATCGACACCGAAGACCGACTCATGCTGCTGGTAGGGCTTCAGGTTCGGGGCGACGCCCTCTTCTGTTGCACTGCAGGTCGAACAGGTTGTGGGGAAGCCGCGGTAGTTGATGTTTTCGATGAAGTTCACACCGGCTGGCGCGCCTCCGGAGCCGAAGTTCGCCGTCGAAGCCGAGGAAGAACCCACGCAGTAACGATTGTTGGAGTTGAAGGAGGGATTGACAGCGGTGTAGCTGCCGTCGATACCGTAATAGCAGTTCTGCCAGTACTGGCCGCCGAACGAGCTGATCGCCAGGTTCAACTTCATGACGTCGTAGAACTTGCCGTAGCCGCCAAACACCTTCATCTTGCCGTCGCGGAAGACATCCCACGAAGCGCCGAGACGGGGTGCAAACTTGTCTTTCCAGCTGAAGTTGATAGGGTGGTTCGGAACACCGGGCCCAGGAGCGGCTTCACCCGGCAGAAACTCCTTCTCGTCGCGGATTCCGACATTGAGCGTAACGCCCTTGCCGATGGTCCAGGAATCCTGACCGAAAAGACCGTTGTTATAGCTGGTTGCGTGACCATTCGAACCGTAGTCGACGATGTCCACATAACCGTTCGCGCCTGCGCAACCACCAAAGTTCTGGAGGTTTGCAGCCGCGCAGTTCGTCGCTCCGGCGTTGGTCTGCGGCGAATAGCTGCTGTCTGCGAACACTTCCACGATGGGGTTGTTGTAGTGCTGATTCAGTTTGTTGGAAAGACGGTTGAGCTGATATCCGAAGCTGAAGTTATGAGTACCGAACGAGGTGCTCTTGAACCACGCTACGCTTTGGTCGATCTGGATGGCCTTGTTGGCGTTGTAGCTGGTGAAGTTCTGATTGATTGCGTCGTTCTGGAAGCCTTGGTTCTGTTGAACACCCGGTGAAGTTCCAGTTGTCTCGAAGTAGTAGGAGTTACCAGTCGTCGGGTAACCGAAGTCGTGGTAGTTCTCGAAGTAGTAGCCAAAGCGCGTCGTCGAAACGATGTGCGGAGTGATGGTAATGTCGGCACCGGTGTTGAAGGTGATATTAGGTGCAACATAGCCCAGGTTATGCGCGAAGGAGAACTGGAACGGAGCGCCACCAAGGCAGGCCGTGCTGCTCTGACCGAAGCAGGAGGTTGCCGTGTTGAGGTAACCCTGCGTTGAGTCGGCCGAGGGGAGCGCCTGTCCATTTTGGCGCTGGAGCTGGTACAGCCACGAGCCGAAGACCGCGATCTTGTCTGTGATGCGGGCATCGATACGAGCCGTCGTGTAATAGGTGTTGGTGTTGGAGCTGAACGGCACCCGGCCGGGCGCGTTGCCGGGAGTGGCTATACTCGCGGGGCCGTAGTTGATGAACTCCTCATAGCGCTGCAACTCAGGGTTGAAGCCAACGAAGAAGAAGACCTTATCCCGCAACTTCGCAGACCAGGGAGCGACAGGGCCGCCGATGACAAATCCGGGATAGACGAGGCTCGTCTTGGGCTTGAAAGGCTGGTAGCTCTGGAAGGGCTGATCGATCGCACCCCAGTTGGTTGCCGTTGGTTGGCTTGCCGGGTCGTACCGTGTGAAGCGGTTGTACGTGTTCGCATCGAGACCACTGACTTCGAACTGGCTGAAGACCGATCCATGATAGTTGGATGTGCCCTTCTTCATGATGACGTCAACGACGCCGCCAAGAGCACCACCGTACTGAGCCTGGATACCGGAACTCTTGATCTGGACTTCTTGGATGAAATCGAACGGCACACTGGTGTGCGAGTAGCCACCAATGAGGTTTGCCGTCTCCTGACCTTCAACCAGGTAGGAGTTCTCCGAGTCCGATCCACCCGCAACCGAGTAGCCGTACGAGTTTCCGTTCGTGCCGCTTCCAGGCGATGTGCCGCCCGTGCCGTTCGTGGTAGTGCTACCCATCAAAGGCTCATTGCTGGCCGCAGGGGCGAACTGAATGACCGACTGGAACGAGGTGCCGTGGGGAACGAAATTGACGACATCCTGCGTGACATTGGTCTGGGTGGTTACCGAGGTGACGTCGATTGCAGGGTTCTCAGACGCGACCTCAACCACTGTGCTCTCGGAGCCGACAGAAAGGCTCAGATCGACGCTGGGAAGTCGGCCAACCTCAAGAACGAGGCCGGTCTGCTTGGATGTCGCGAAACCCTTCGCCGTGACGGTAATGGAGTAGGCACCAGGGGGAAGATTGGCAAAACGGTAGTAGCCCTTACCGTCGGTAAGAACCGTCTTTCCACCAGGAAGTGTAGGTGTATCGACATGGACCTGGGCGCGAGAGATCACAGCGCCGGATGCATCTTTAATGGTTCCCTGCAACCCGCCGGTTGTTTCCTGCGCCCAGACACCCGGCATCAGGATGAGAAATAAACCCATGGCAGCAAGTGCCTTAAACAGAGAGCGTGCCTTGATCAGAGTACGCATTTATAGTTTTCATCCTCAATAAATTTAGGAAATCGTTTATGAGGGCAAGTCGTACTCTCGGAAAAGTGATGCAGGAATTTCACGCCAATGTGATTCTGGCTTTTAGTAGGTATGCATAAGCCATTGCACGTTGCGTGCCATTTGCTTCACATGCACGGTTTTGTTGATTTGCGGACATTTATGAGGGCTCCCTCATTTGGGAAGGGCGCGAGTCATATTACGAAGATATGAATATCTGTAAGTTGCCTCCAGTTTGTCATCGAGCCGACTCCTTTCCAGGAGCCGTTTCACCTCGTTTGCGGCGGAAGAGGTAGGCTGACGGTGGAGGTGCTTTTGAAGATCACGCTCGCATCGGTCGTACCACGTCGGTCGCGCTCGAAGGTGGAGGGCGTCGATGCGATGGTCTCCGAGTATGTCCAACGTTCCACACGGTTTACGCCGTGCGATGCGGTGCAGTTTGAGTCGGAGGCGGCCCTGTTGGCTTCGGCGGAGAGACAGCCAGGGCGTCCCGCGGGGTTGTTGGTGCTTCTCGATCCACGGGGTAAGCTGTTGACTTCAGAGGAGTTCGCGGCGTACATGGGGAAACATCGCGATGAGGGGGTGCAGCGGATGATCCTGGCGATTGGGCCGGCGGATGGTTGGACCAATGCGGCTCGGGAGCGGGCGCAGCTTTTGTTTTCGCTGGGACGGGTGACTTTGCCGCATGAGCTGGCGCGGGCTGTGCTGGCGGAGCAGATCTATCGTGTGCTGACCATTCTGGCGGGGCATCCGTACCACTGCGGGCACTAGTCGGAAGAGTTTGCTTTGCTGCCCTTTTTGCTGCGGATGCCGTGCTCTTCGATGCACTTGTCGGAGACCTGGACGGGGTTCGACATCTTGCCGGCGGCGGCGCGGGTGAAGGAGCGCAGGAGCTTGTTGGGGTCGATGCGGCCGTTGTGCAGCTCGCGTTCCACCGCCTGGTGCATGGCCGAGAGGAGTTCGGCCTTGAGCTCGTTGAAGAGCTTGTCGATGTAGATATAGGGCACGGCATCTCCGCGTTCTGAAAGCAGGAACGCACCCTAAGCCTATCCCACTCGCACGTGGGCCGGTACAATGGGTGGAGCTTTGCGGAGTGCACCCAAGCAATGACCTGGTTCAAACGAGAAGATCACGAGATCATCACCGATAACGAGAAGACCGTCCGGACGGAGGGCCTGTGGATCAAGTGCCCGAGCTGCCGGAAGATCATCTGGAAGGCCGATCTCGAGGCAAACCTGCAGGTTTGCCCGCATTGCGGCTACCACTTCAAGATGGACGCGCGTGGACGCGTGGCGATGCTGCTGGAGCCGGGCTATGAGCTGGTGGACCTGGAGCTGCGCTCGACCGATCCGCTGGAGTTTACCGACCTGAAGCCCTATAAAAAGCGGCTGGTCGAGGCGCAGCGGAAGACGGGGCTGAACGACGCCATCGTCAACGCGGTGGGCCGCATGGGCAACCACGATGTGGTTCTGAGCGTGATGGAATACGGCTTTATCGGCGGCAGCATGGGCGCGGTGGTGGGTGAGACGATCGCCCGGGCGGTGGACCGTTCGCTGGCGACGAAGAGGCCGCTGGTGATTATTTCGGCTTCGGGTGGGGCGCGCATGATGGAGGGGATCGCGAGCCTGATGCAGTTGGCGAAGATCTCGGCGGGGCTGGCGCGGTTGGATGACGCGAAGATTCCCTATATTTCGATCATGACGGATCCGACTACGGGTGGTGTCACTGCCAGCTTTGCCATGCTGGGCGATTTGAACATCGCGGAACCTGGTGCCCTGATTGGGTTTGCGGGGCCTCGGGTGATCGAGCAGACGATTCGGCAGAAGCTGCCGGAGGGTTTTCAGCGGTCGGAGTTCATCCTGCAGCACGGGTTTCTGGATGCGATCGTCCCGCGGAAAGAGATGAAGGAATATCTGGCCAAGACGTTCGATTGGATGGTTACGAAGAGCTAGAGGTCAGACCTCTGCTCTCAAAAGTGGTATGAAAGTGCACCGGTTTCGGTGCACTTTTTCTTGTGCGGTGCATCCTGGTGATCTAAAGGGGTTACGGGTGGGCGGCGCTGGAATCTCAAGGTTTCACCAGAAACTTTTGAGCGGTAAAACGTGGGCCAATGTATGGATATTGTGGCCAAATGTTCGGAAAATGCGTTTCGTTGAAAAGTGGTCTGTTTTTGTTCTTTTATCGCACGGGTGTGCGATAGCCAGCGGATTCTGCTGCTTCGTTGGCCTGCGCGTGGAGGCGGAGGCGCAACGATTCCCTTCGGGAATCAGTACAGGATCGAAAGAGCGGCGTCTGCGGCACGGCTGAAGCCGTGCCCTTAAGCGAGACGGGCTTTCTGGCTGGCGGATTGATCCGCCAGGGATGCGGGAACAGGCGCTGGTCGATGTGATTATGAAGTTCGCGGAGGAGAAGGACGCTACGCCGGCACAGATTGCGCTGGCGTGGCTGCTGGCCAAGAAGGCGTGGATCCTTCCGACTCCGCGGACGACTAAGGTTTCGCGACTGGAAGAGGATCTGGGCTGTGCGACGTTCGCGCTGAGCGTGGAGGATGTGCGGGCGCTGGAGGAGGTTTCTTCGGTGGTGAAGGTGGAGGGCGGCGGTATCCGGCTACGCATGCGAAGCATTCATTCTTGCCTCGTAACGGCTCAGGTTATAGCTGCGGTTGATGGCTATAGCTCGGCCCGAATCGCCTTTTCGTAGACGCCCGCAGGAGGCAAGTTGTCAGGAGCAGTAAAGGCCAACGCGATTTTATCCACTGTGGTTGTGAACTGGCCGACGAACTGTAGCTCACGAATTTGACCCGCGTGAACAGCAGGACCAACGTCGTACCACATCATTGTCACGGAGCCTGCCTGTTGATGGATCGACGATAGCTTCCCGCCAAGCCGTTCGGATATTTTGCCGTAAACCGGCGTCGGGCAGACGAAGAAAAGGCCCTTTTGACAGAGAGGTTCCTGCCGCAGCACATGCCCCTTGTAGATGATCTGCGGGAGAATGCGCTTGTTAACGTTTTCCCAATTAAAGTTAGCGGTTGTCCTGCCAACAAATGGCAGACCGCCGAGGTGAGATTTGCGTTCGGCCTGGTAATTGCCGGTGGTGTCGATCGATTGAACCTCAACGGCGACGAAATCAAGTAATGTTCCACCCGCATTGATGTGGGCAAGAATCCAGTCTACGAAGTAGGCCCCGGCCTTTTTTGTGTCGCGATTCGGAAGCCGCAGCTCCTTCCCCCACCTCTGGCCAAACACAACAACACATGCCTTGTCTGGGTTTTCCCGTCGGAATGTTTCGATCTCCCCGCCGACGACCAGTTCCAGGTCTTTCGGAAATGCTTGATTGGCTACGTCGCGAAGAATCTGATAATCGCCAGCATAAAGGCGAATGGGGCAAATGATGACTGGTCCAGCCTTCTTCTGAAGGAGGGTGCAGACGCCGCTGGCCTCTTGAATGCCATTTTTTTCTTTGGTGTGCAGCTTCTTGGTACAGCGCGTTTGCAGGAATGGGCATTCATGAGTCGACCTCGCGCGAACGGCCTCGGGCGACTGGTCATTGGGTGCGTAGCCGAAGAACTCGAATATTTTCTCAGCCATTCACCACATCCGGAAGCTCAGACTTGATACAGCCGTGTGCTTCTAGGTGGGCCCGAATGCTTTCGGCAATCGCCTTGGCCATCAGCACCGGCACAGCGTTTCCGATCTGTTCATATTGCGAGACGCGTGACCCTTTAAACTCGTAGGCATCAGGGAACGACTGAAACCTGGCAGCTTCTCGCACTGTGAGAGAACGGTTCTGGTCCGGCAAGAACACTGTTCCCCAATGAGGGTCACATTTAGTGAGAACTGTGCCGGCAAGGCCGTCATTACGGAGCCGACCATAGCGCTTTGTGTGATCGGATTTGCGGGCTCGCTGCATGCCCTTAGGTAGCAAATGGTGAGGGATGTCCCGCCATGATCCGCCTGGCGCCACATATTTCATCCGTTCGGCATTCTGCTTGGAAAGCTTGGCAGCATAGTGGTTATAAGTGACGCCGGTCGGATTGCGCATCCGCTGGCTATACTCGCTCACCGGGCGCCCTGTGTACCCAATAGTTTCCGCTCCTTCACCCATTTCAAGGCGTGGAAGATCTGCGATTGCCTCACCGACCGTTACGACCGGCTTAAGCTTGGCTTGGTCGGATTCTGTGAGTTGGAAGGTGAGGCCGGCGCTGCGGAAATTTGCGCGTCCTTTAGCGTAGTGCGTTGGTTCCGGCGGCGCGATTTCTCCGAATCGAGAGCCAAGCACGATGAGCCGCCAGCGTTCTTGGGGAATGCCATAATGTGCAGCAAAGAGGATTTTTACGCTGACATGGTAATCAAGGCGTACAAACTCACTGACGATGCGGTCAAGCACCTTGCCGTCCCCTAAAGAAAGAAGCCCAGGCACGTTCTCGAAAAGGAACGCTTTTGGCTCAAACTCCTCAAGGAAGCGGACATAATCTTTAAACAGCTTGTTACGTGGGTCGCTGATAAAGCGGTCGGGGGCATTGATCGAAAATCCTTGGCAGGGTGGGCCGCCGACCAGGACATCCAATTCGCCTTTCCGAAGGTTTAGTTTGGCGCGGATTTCTGACGGTTCTACTCGCTCGATGTTGCGGCAGTCTGGCCATGCTTCGGGATGATTAAGTTGAAAGGTATCCATCGCTTCCGGCATCTGATCGTTGCCGTAGAGGCATTCATATCCAGCCTGGCGGAATCCTTCGGTGATGCCCCCGGCACCGGAAAATAGATCAATGGTACGCAGCGGGTTTGGGTGCTGCCGCAACGCCGGCGGGCCTACTAGAGTCAGATTTCCTCTACTTCCTGCTTTCTTCCGCATATTCTCCCTTGCCCCGACACCCTCTAGCTTTGCCGGTGGACTTTGCCAGTGTACGCATTACGCATGCCGACCGCTCAGGTAAAAGGTTACTGGATGGACAGACGGTTCTTGACAGGCCCATCACACCAAGAACGATACCGGCGGTGAGGAAGTTTGGGATAGGCGAAGAATCTCGAAGCATATCGTCTGCGACCCCCACCTCTCCCTCCAAATTGGATGAGTGCCGATAGGTCGGCTTATCGTGAAGAACTAATACGCAGCCACGACGGTGCAGGCTCACGCAAGGACACTACCCGGCCCTTTTCAGCGAGCGCCACCAATCGGTACGGGTGGCGTAGATCGTCGTTGTCGAAGACCCGTACGTCGGGGAGGGTCTCGATCGCGCGCTTCAAATTCTGCAGGGTTCGGGGATGGCGTTCCTTGAGCTTTGCGGTCGGGACGTCGTGGCCGCCGCGTAGCACGCGCATGCTCACGCGGGCTTCGGAGATGTCCGCGCTGGCGAGGCCGATGAAGCAGAGGACCACCTGAAAACCGGACTCTTCGGCTTGCTTGAGGAAGGACACCTTGTCTCCGACGGGATCGGAGAAGACGGTCTCGAAGACGAAGCTTTGCCTTTGCTGTACGAGATGACGACGGAGGGCGCCGGCCATCTCCGCAGCCGCGTAGGCCTCGAGGTGGAGACGCTGGGCGAGGATGTCGGCGTTTACGAAGGGAAGGCCCAGATCTTCGAGATGGCTATGGAAGAAGGTGCTCTTGCCCGCGCCGTTGGGGCCGGCGATGGCGACGACCAGGGGACGGGCGTCGCGCGGGATCTTCACGCGGCGACCGTCTTGCGGCCTCGCTTGACGGGGACAAACTCACGGTTCAGGAAGCGGCCCACGGTCTTTTTGCCATCCGCGTCTTCACGGATGAGGAGCTGGCCTCCGTCGGGATGAGCGGTGAAGCGAGGGTAGGGTCCGGTTTCGAGGTAGTCCTTGACGCGTTGGCGTCCGGCGGGGGTGTCGACGTCGTCGAGCCGGGCGAGGACGGCTTCGCTGCCCAGCGCGGTGACCTGCCGGATGGTCAAGAGGCCTTCGACGGCTTTGCCGAGGCGGGCCCAGTACTCGACCTGTCCGGCGATGGAGCGCTCCATGGCCTTGCCGGTGAGGCGGGCTTCGAGGACCAGGGTATCGGACAACTTGACGGGCTGGCTCATGATGCTGACGGTAGCATATTGCTACTTTGATGCCAACTCGTCTCCGCGAAGACAACGGCAAGGCAAAGGCAGAAGCAGATTCCCTTCGGGAATGACAACCAAAAGGGCAAAGGCCCCGTCTGCATGTGCGGACGGGGCCTTGGTTGACGGGTTTGTTATTGGCCGCCGCGACGGCGGCCTGCTCCGCCGGGGGCGTCGGGCTCGCCGGTGGCGTTGGGGTAGATGCCGGGGATGGGCGCGGTCATCTGGCGCTCGTTCTCCGGGTGGGGGAAGGGCTTGCGGGGCATCATGGCCTCGCGCTCCGAGGTGTTGTAGAGGAAGATGGCCTCGACGATGGCGGCCTGCATGAGGTCGGCCGGGTGGAGGCGATCGTAGGTGTCCATGTCGGAGTGGTGGGTGCGGGTTTCGTAGTCCATGGGGTCCTGGATGAACTGGAAGCCAGGGAGGCCGACGGCGTCGAAGGCGAGGTGGTCGGTGCCGCCGGTGTTGCGGGTGGTGATGGTGGTGACGCCCATGTCGTGGAGGGGCGCGATCCACTGGCGGAAGATGGGGGCGATGGCGAAGTTGCCCTGGGTGTAGACGCCGCGGACCATGCCGGTGCCGTTGTCGAGGTTGTAGTAGGCGTCGAGGGTCTCCCACTCCTTGGTGGTCTTGAGGGGGCCGCGGTTGGTGGACATGAAGGCGGGCATGCCGGCGGGGTCGGGCGTGGCGGGAGCGGCGAACTCGCCGAAGTGCTGCTTGACGTAGCCGAGGGAGCCGTAGAGGCCTTCTTCCTCACCGGACCAGAGGGCGATGCGGATGGTGCGTTTGGGCTTAATGTTGAGGGCCTTGAGGATGCGGACGGCTTCCATGGCGACGATGGAGCCGGCTCCGTTGTCGGTGGCGCCGGTGCCGGAGATCCAGGAGTCGAGGTGGCCGCCGACCATGACGACCTGGTCCTTGAGCTTGGGGTCGGTGCCGGGGATCTCGGCGACGGTGTTGAAGCCGTGCTCGTGGTCGCCGGTGAACCTGGTGTCGATGTTGACCTCGAGGGTGACGGGGACCTTGTTCTGGAGCATGCGGCCGAGGCGGTTGTAGTGCTCGATCATCATGACGGCGTTGGGGATTTCGACCTTGCCGCTGGCCTGGGAGGCGGTGCGGGAGAGGTTGGCTCCGTTGTCGTCGAAGATGATGCCGGTGCCGCCGTTTTCGCCGCTGTCGCGGGTGGGGGTGATGATGGCGGCGACGCCTTCTTCCTGCATCATCTTGAGGGCCTGGGTGCGGAGGGCGGCGAGGCGCTGGCGGTCGGCGAGGAGCTGCTGGATGTTGGGAGCGGCTCCGGCGCGGGGGGCCTGGGGGCCTTCCATCTCCTTGAGCTCGGCTTCGGTGTAGCGGTGGAAGAGGGGCTCGGTGATGTCGCCGGTGGGGCGCATGGCGCCGAGGAGGACGATTTTTCCGGCGAGCTTGCCCTTGTAGGCGTCGAGGCTGGGGGTGGCGGCGAGGTCGATGAGGACGGCTTCGCCGGTGACGGGGCCCTTGGTGGCGGGGGACCAGGGCGCGGCCTGGAGCCAGAGGGGTTCGGGGTCGGGCGAGACCATGCGGGCCCAGGTGTTGATCTGCTGCCAGCCCATGCCGAACTCGCCCCAGTCTTCGAGGTGGGCGTTTTCGAGGCCGATCTTCGTTAGCGTGTCGCGGGTCCAGGCGTTAGCCTTGGCCATGTTGGGCGATCCGGTGAGGCGGGGGCCAATGCCGTCGGTGAGGGCTCCGGCGAACTGCATGACGTGCGAGTGCTGGAGGCCTTCGGCGCGGATGCGGGCGTACATGGTGAGGTCGATGTCTTCCACGGCGGGCTGGGGTCCGTAGTAGCCTTCGGACTTCTTCTCAGCCTTGGTTTCGGACTTCTTCTGCGCCAAGGCAAGATTGGGCAGAACGAGACAGGCGATGGTGGCCGAGCAGATGCTGCGGCTCACAAAACGGCGAGCGATGGACATGCGGGGAAAGCCTCCGGAAATGTTGCGTGAAGGAAGAGTAACAAAAGTCACTTCCTGACGCGTATCCCGGCGGTTCCAGGAACGTCTAGGCCTTGCGGAGGATGCGTTTCGTCCAGAGGGTGGCGAGGTACGCGTAGGCCACCGCGATGACGAGGAGGCCGATGGGCAGGCCGATCCGCTTGTACGCGAGGGAGTAGTCGATGGCGTGGTGGCCGATGGTGTTGATCGCCATGATGGAGATGATGCCGACAAAGGTCGCGGCGAAGAAAGCCGCGAAGCCGACCGCGGTGCCCATCAACAGGCTGGCGAACCAGCCGAGCTCACCCACGGGGATGCCGAAGAGCGTTCCGGGCTTTACGGGTGCGGTCGAATTGGTCATGTCCGTGGTCATCGTCATCTACAGATAGAATACCTCGTATGGCCGAAGGGAGCAGCAAAGGTCTTATCCGCGCCGTTGATGTCGCACGCGATGCGGGGACGCAGCGTGCGCCGAATGGCGTCGCGTATGGCATCTATGGCGAGCCTGCGCTGACTCCGGGAGAGATCGAGCGGCTGGTACAGGCGATTCCGTGGGTGGTGGCGGGAACGCTGACACTGAAGGAGTTCTTCTTTGTACCGCTGGCGATGAACGGAAGCCGCCGGGGTGCGGAGGCGGAGACGATGATCGCGACCGCGTATACGCCGGAGCTCGCCGACGACGCGATCTGTCACCGCAATGTGAGCCTGGGCACGAAGGACGGGGTGTTTCTTTCGACGCGGCTGCTGGGCGACAAGTTCGCGATTGCGTTTGAGCTGTTCATCAATGTCGGGCATGCGTTTGTGGAGGTGGCGGGTGTGCCGCCGAGCTTTGCGGAGCTGTGCTGGACGCAGGCCAAGGACGAGGTGCGGGGCGAGACCAGCCAGGATGCGTGGGAGGGCCGGAATCAGGCTCTGGCGACCAAGGGCAGCGTCGATGAGAAGGGCAAGACGATGTTTCTGGAGGCGGCGTTCTCGGATGCGCTGGCGATCTACCTGCTGTCGCTGTCGGTGGACTTCGACTACTCGGAGCTGCGGGAGCGGGAGTATCCGCTGCTGGCTCCGCAGGGTCTGGCGGAGAGGCTGCGGCACGTGGCGAAGCTGTTTCCGCCAAACCCGGGGTATGAGTTCGCGATCAAGTACCGGCGCAGAGCTTAAGAGCGCCCTGCGCGGACGGCGACCACGGGGCCTGCGGCAGGGTCTTCGTGGTGTGTATACCGGTCGTGGCGCTGCAAAATCGTGCGGCCCTCGCGTTGCTCGGGGTTAGCGGACCGAAGCCATCGCGGCTCGGAAGAGGGTTTCGAAGTCTCCGGCTGCTTCCGGGTGCTTGGCCATCACGGTGTCGATGGCCTTTTGCGCGGCGGGTCTTGGGTAGCCCAGGTTCACCAGAGCGGACAAGGCGTCTTCGGCTGCGGGCGTGTGGTGATGGGTGGGCGTGTGCTCCAGGGATGGGAAAGCCAGGTCGTCGAGCTTGTCTTTGAGCTCGAGAACGACGCGTTCTGCGGTCTTTTTGCCGATGCCAGGGATGCGAGTGAGGGTGGCGTGGTCGGCGGAGCGGATGGCGTTGACGAGGCGTTCGGCGGCGATGCCGCTGAGGACCGTGATGGCCAGCTTGGGGCCGATGCCGGTGATGGTGAGGAGCTTTTCGAAGAGGCGCTTCTCCTGCATCTCCGCGAAGCCGAAGAGGGCGAGCTGGTCCTCGGCTACCTTGGTGAAGATGTGCAGGGTGGCTTCGGCGCCTTCGTTGGGCAGGGCTGAAAAGGTGGTGACCGAGATGGCTACGTCGTAGCCCACGCCGCCGCACTCGACGATGGCCTGGTTGGGGAATTTGGCGAGGAGACGTCCGCGGAGGTGAGCGATCATGCGTCTAGTGTACGAGGGGTGGGGCAGGGTCGATTGCCTGACGGAGTCGCGGCCGAGGCAAGAAGGCATACCCCTGACGGATACCGCGCTTCTCATCTTCGTGGATGCCTTAGAACTTGATACCCCAGGGGCTAAACCCGGTTCCTTGGCATCCCTGTGAGACCCAAGGCTGAAGCCTTGGGGTATCTAGAAGCCAAGACCAAGGCAAAGAAACCAAGGCCAAGGCAAAGGCGATTCGCCACGGAAGTTAGCGCGGGGGGCGGGGGGTGAGGGTGACTTCGAGGAAGGCGTCTGACGGGCCTTTCAGGGTGAGGCCGCGGGCGAGGACGTCCTGGCCGGCGAAGCGGGCGGACTCGATGGAGATGCCTTCCTGGGCGATGAGGTGCAGGGTGTAGTGGCCGGGTTCGAGGTTGAGGAAGGCGAGGGCGCCGGAGCGGTCGATGGGGACGCCTGACTCGGTGAATGGGTCGCCGTCGCGGTGGAGGCGCAGGAGTGGGGCCTTTTCGCCGCGGGGGAGGATGCGGTTGGTGATGATGCGGACGTTGAGGGAGAAGCGCGGGCTGAGGGTGAGGTCGACGTGGTCGAGGTCGGTGTCGGCTACGGTGATGGTCTTGCGGGCGTAGAGGTCTTTCTCGAAGTCGAGGCCGGTGGCAAGGGTGAGGGTGTAGTCCCCGGGGACGAGGGGGCCGAGCTCGTAGGTTGCCTTCCTGCGGTCGTAGGTGAGGTTCCAGGGCTGGAAGTTGCGGGGGCCGTCGAAGGGTTCGTCGAGGCTGGCGATGGGCTGGTCGAACCTTGGGTCAGGCGTCACGGTGAAGTTGAGGGCGCCGCGGATCATGTGCCGCTTGTGCGGGGTGAGTCTGAAGTTGGCGTGGTACGTCGCGCCGGGATTGAGGGTGAGGCGGGCGGCGTGGGCGAGGGAGAAGCCTCCACCGAGGTAGACGGGGAGGCTGCCGTTGTCGACGGCGGTGGTTGCGGAGGGCGTGGGGGCGGTCTGGAGGGGGTCGCGGAGGGCGAGGACGGCGTAGGTGCCTTCGGGCAGGCTGCCGATGCGGTAGTGGCCGGAGGGATCGGTGACGGCGGGAGGGCTGGTCTGGTGGGTGCCGTCGTCGGTGTAGTCGTAGGTGAGGACGCCGTGGGTGAGGCGCTCACGTATGGCGGCGACGGAGACTCCGGGGATGGGGGCGCCGGAGGCGTCGGTGACGGTTCCGTCGATGGCGGCTTCGGGGAGGAGGCTGAGATCGATGGCGCGGTCGCTTCCGGGCAGGAGCTCGAGCTGGCCCTCGCCGAGGGGGCTGGCGAAGACGGTGCGGCGGAGATAGTGGGGCTGCGTGGCGACAAGGAGATACGGGTGTTGCGTGAGCTGGCTGAAGCTGTAGGTGCCGTCGGGGAGCGAGGTGGTGGTCGTGCCCCGGGGGATCTTGGAGTGAGGCGTGATCCAGACGAGCTGGACGCGCGCGCCGGCGAGGGGTTTGTGCGTCATCTCGTCGCGCACAATGCCGTGGAGGCTGGCGACCGGCACGGGTGCGGGTGCAGGCGCAGGGTCTGGCTGCTTCTGGGCGACCGGTTTCTGGGCGGGCAGATTTTGAGCGAGCGGATTCTGGGCGAGCGTTTTCTGGACGCACAGGGGTGACGCGATGACGGCCAGGAGAAGGAGACGAACGAGATTTTGCATGCGGGCAGGTGTGAATCATAACAGCCGGTCCGCATGCTTTTACTGGAGAAGACGGTTCTGCTGGCGCGACTTGAGATCGGCGAGCAGAGCTTCGACCTTGTCGTCGCGTTCCATGGATTCGAAGCGGGCGTTGAGGCCGGGGTCGGCGAGGAGGGCCTGTTGCGCGGCGTTGCCGGACTCCACCTGCTGGATGGTGGTGCGGAGGCGTCCGAGGGTGGCGGCGGGGTTGGCTACGCTGGTGCTCTGCGCTTTCTGGATGGCGCGGGCTCGGCGGTTGCGGGAGATGAGCAGCTCGGTGGCGGTGCGGGTCTCGGTGAGCTTCTGCTGGAGGCGCTGGAAGGCTCCGCGGAGGTTCTCGGTCTCGGTGGTCTGGTCTTCGAGCTGCTGGGTGAAGCCTTCGGCGAGGGCCTGGCTGGAGAGCGCACGCTCGAGGGCGGCGCGGGCGAGGTCGTCCTGCCCCTTGTCGACGGCGAGTTCGGCCTTGCGATGCCACTCGGTGGCGGCGGTCTCGTGCTCCTTGCGCTTCTTCTGGAGGAGATGCTGGTCGGCGATGGCGATGGCGACCTGGGTCTTGACCTGGAGGAGTTGGTTTTCCATGTCGAGGACGAGTTGCTTCGCGAGCTTTTCAGGATCCTCGGCGCGCTCGATGAGGTCGTTGATGTTGGCACGGAGGAGAGTGGAGACGCGTTCGAGGAGGGCCATGGTGGTTCCTTTCTGAGCTTGGATGCGGGTTCCGGTGGGGTTCCGCGGTAAGTCGAAACCCACATCTCAGAAGCGAGATGTGGGGCACCCGGTGTTGCGGCGGTTTAGAAGTGGCGGTCGAAGAAGCGGTCTACGGCGGTGAGGAAGAGGATGAGTCCGAGGCCCCCGAATCGATGACGGCGATAACCCCAGCCGCCGCAACCGTAGGGGTCGTAGCCATAGAAATGACGGTGATAACGAGGGTGGTAGCGCAGAGGACCGACGAGCAGGCGCACCAGCGTGGTGATGACCAGGACGACGACGAAGACAGGAGCGAGGATGAGAAGGGTGAGCATGACGGCCTCCAGGGGCCAGTGATGAAGTTGTCAGTTGCCAGTTGTGAGGGACGGCCCCCGCTCGGCTGGTTGGGCCGGGCGGGGGGTCTGGTTTACGTGTTGGGTGTCGAGTCGTCCTTGCGGGGAGCCATTGGCTTGACCTGACCCATGAGGTCGGCGAGCTTGAGACCCGTGAGGGATTCGAGCAGTGCGGGGACCTGCGCGGCGATCTTGGTGATCTCGCCGGTGACGCGGTTGGCCCCCATGCCGCCTCCCTCGTCGCCGGTGGAGATGATGGTGATCTTGTCGACCTTCGACAGCGGCTCGGCCATGGCACGGACTACATCCGCCATGTTGGTGATGAGCTTGTCGACGACCGCGGCCTGCGTCCACTCCTGGTACGCTTCGGCCTTCACGTTCATCGCCTTGGCCTCGGCCTCGCCCTTTTGGAAGATGACGTCGGCTTCGGCCTGACCCTGGAGACGAGTGATGGCAGCCTGCGCCTCGCCTTGTACGCGCTGTGCGGCAGCCTTACCTTCGGCCTCGATGGTGGCGCGAGCCTTTTCCGCCGCAGCAATGTTCTGGATGCGCTTGGCTTCGACTTCCGAGCCCTTGAGGATGGTCGAAATCAACTCGGCCTCGTGACGGAGGATTTCAGCCTCCTGCACCTTGACCTGAGCCATCTTCTCGATCTGAAGGACCTTGACCTGTTCCGCGACAACCTGCTGCTGCATGACGTTGGTCTGGAGTTCGTACGCCTTGTCGGCCTGGGCCTCCTGCTTGCGGCTCTGCTCGGTGAACTGCGCCTTCTGGATGTCGAGGTCGCGCTGGGCCTCGGCCTGTTTCCCGAGCGAGGCGGTCTCGGCGATGACGCGGTCCTGATCGCTGGCGGCCTTGGCGATGGCTGCTTCGCGGAGGGCGTTGGCACGACGGATGGCAGTATCGCGCTCGGCTTCGGCGGCGGCGATCTCAGCGTCGCGCTTGATGCGCGCTACGTCGGGACGGCCCATGTTGGTGATGTACTCATTCTTGTCGCGGACCTCACGGATGGTGAAGCTGACGACCTCGAGCCCCATCTTGGACATGTCGTCCATGCAGGTGGCGCGCATGCGCTCGGCGACCATCTCGGGCTCCTTGACGATCTGCTCGACCGTCAACTGACCGATGATGCCGCGGAGATGGCCTTCCATGACGAGGCGGATGAGGCCTTCGCGCTGGTCGGGCGATTTCGAGAGGAACTGCTCGGCGGCCGTGAGGATGGACTCGTGATCCGAACGCACCTTGATCTGGGCCACGGCCTCGACGGTGACGGCTACGCCCTGCTTGGTGTAGAGATCCTGCTGGGGAGCTACGTCGAAGCTCATGAGTTCGAGCGTGAGCGCGCGATACGTTTCGACCACCGGTAAGATCACCGCGCCGCCTTTGGTGATCACACGCGCCCCGCGGTAACCGTATACGATCACGGCCTCATTCGGCCCCACCTTGCGGAACAGCTTACCCACGGCGGAGAAGAGGATGAAGATACCCAGGACACAAAGCCCTACGATGACTGGAATGGAAAGTGACATGACTTTCTAATGCTCCTTTGGAGCGGGTGAGTGGGTTGGGGTTACTCCGTTGCGACGCGGAGGGCAGGACAGCCTTTGCTGCGTGAAAACTCCCTGGAACGGCCTCTCTTGTCCCGGGGAAACTTGTTTAGTCGTGCAGCGCCGTGCGGGCGGGCGGCTGCAGGACGTCGTCGTAGGGGTGGGCTACATCCCAGGCCCGGACGTAGGCGATGCCGCGCTCGTAGCGGAGGACGACCACCTCGGCGTCGCGCGGGATGGGCAGGCCATCCTCGCTGCGGGCCGCGGCGGACTTGCGGGCACCCATCTGCGAGAAGAGGATTTCGCCGGTGCCTCCGGTGCGGATCTGGTCAGAGACGCGGGCGACGACGCCGGTCATCTCAGTGTCTTCCCTGCTGAGGACACGCTCGCTGGGCATGAGCACCTTGAAGAGCAGGGCGTAGACCAGCGATGCTCCGGCGGTGCCGCTGACGACGGCGAAGAGGACGATCAACGGCATCGACCAGATGCCCGAGCGCAGCATGAGGTAGCCGGTTCCGCCGAACCAACAGAGGAAGGCCGGGATGGTGAAGCCGTTGAAGGCGGATCCGAGGCCGTGGGTGCCGGCGGCCTTTCCGGTGTGGACGTGTCCGAAGTGGAAGTGGCCGAGGTGAAGGTGGCCCGTGCCGGCGAACATGGCCAGGACCGACATGCTGAGGCCGACTCCGAAGCAGATGAGGAAGATGTTTTCCATGGTCATTTCGCCTTGCGAGCTTTGGTGGTGGTCTTCCGGGCTTTCGTCTCCGGAAGGAGAAGTTGGGGCGCGGGGTTCTCTGTGGGAACGGGCGCGCAGGGTGGCTCGCCTTCGGTCTCGAAGGCATCCGGCCGCAGGACGTGCAGGAGACGGTCGAGCAGGTTGGGCGTGTCGAGGATCGACTCCAGCAGCAGGAGGCAGCGGCGGGAGTCGTCGTGGCGGGCCAGCGTGAGGAGCGCCTGTCCGAGGCAGGGATCGCGGCGGAAGCGCTCGGCTCCGCCGATGAGCCAGAGGTCGAGTTTGTCCTCGACGGTCTCGAGGTCGCTCATCAACTGGGCGTTATACCCTTCGGGGTCGTCGACCAGGTAGCCGGGGTGCACCTTGAAGAAACGCGCCAGAAGGAGCCTGGTCGTGTTGGTGAGGTGCGGGCGGGCACCGGACTCGATCTGCGAGAGATAGCTCTGGCTGATGGTCTTGCCGCCGGTCTCGGACTCGTGGATGGCCTGGACGACCTCCTGCTGGGTCATGGCGCGGTTCATCCCGCGGAGGGACCCCTCGACTTCGCGTAAGTACCGTATTTTTTCTGAGAGCTTCATAGCGTTATTGCGATCTGCAATATTTATATCGCAATCTGTAATATCGCGCAAGAGGGTTCTTTGCGCAAGGCTTTCGACGGCCCTCCCACACCGCGATATCGTGGAGGAACATGCGCATCGTCTTCGCTCTTCTTCTGCTGCTGCTCGCTGTTCCCTCCCAGGCCGCGCCGGTTCAGGGCTACAAGGTCGTCAGGATCTTTCCGCACGCGACGACCGCGTATACGGAGGGGTTCTTTTACCGCGATGGTCTGTTCTACGAGGGCACGGGGATGAAGGGGCGGTCGCAGGTGCTGGCTACGGATCCTGAGACCGGACGCGTGCTGCAGCATACGGAGCTCGATCCGATCTACTTTGGCGAAGGCATCGTCGACTGGGGGCCATACGTCTACGAGTGGACCTGGACGACGCACATCTGTTTCGTCTACGACCGCTTTTCGCTGCGGTTCGTGAAGCACTTCTCGTATACGGGCGAAGGCTGGGGGATGACGCGGACGAAGACCGAGATCGTCACCAGCGACGGGAGCGCGACGCTGCGTTTCCGGAATCCGGAGACCTTCGGGGAGGTGCGCCACATTGAGGTGCATGACGGCGCGCGGGCGATCGACCAGTTGAACGAGCTGGAGTATGTGAATGGCGAGATCTATGCGAATGTGTGGCACTCCGATCGCATTGCGCGGATCGCTCCGGCGGACGGGCATGTGATCGCGTGGATCGACCTGGCAGGGATTCTGCCGGAGGGGGAGAAGGTCGACTCCGAGTCGGTGCTCAACGGGATCGCCTGGGATGAGAAGGGGAAGCGGTTGTTCGTCACCGGGAAGCAGTGGCCAAAGATCTTCCAGATTGAACTGACTCCGGCACGTTAGTCCTGCCGGACGGGCCCGCTTCGCGCGGGGCGGTCACTTCGTGATGCGTCACTGCTTCGCGCGGGCCTTCCGACGGCCGGCGTGGGAAGGCGTACGGGCTATCATGTCAGCATGCGTACGCTCACCCAACTCGTCCTTGCCGTCGCCTTCGCCGCTCCCGCCCTGCACGCCCAGATCGATACGATTCCGGTGAACCCGTATGCGGGTCTGGCCCACACGGCGATTCGCGTGCGGGATCTTGCCGCCTCGGAGGCGTTTTACGAGAAGCTGGGCTTCGAGAAGGCGTTCTCCGCGGAGAAGAACGGCACGGTCACCCAGGCGTTCTACAAGATCAACGATCGCGAGTTCCTGGAGATCTATCCGATCCTGACGGCGGATCCGGCGAAGAATCCCATCGGCTTTCTGCACCTTTGTTTCGACGGGCTGGACCTGGAGACGCTGCGGACACACTACCTGAACGAGGGTCTGCAGCCCAACGCGCTGCGCAAGGCCGGCATGGGCAACCTGCTGTTCACGATGCGTGGACCGGACGACCAGAATATCGAGTACACGCAGTACATGCCGGACTCCAAACACTCGCTGGACAAGGGCCAGCACCTGGGCGCGAACCGCATCTCGACCGAGATGTTCGGGGTGGCGCTACCGGAGAGCGATCTGCCCGCGGCGATGAGCTTCTACAAGGACAAACTCAACTTCTCCGCGCTGCCGGGACGGAACGACATTCTGGTCATTCCGGGAAGCACGCAGCAGATCTATCTCTTCTCTGCAGCCACGCCGGACCTGCGCTCGCGGACGTATTTCCTGGTCGACCATGTGGGTAAGACGGCAGCGGAGCTGAAGAAGCGTGGCGTGAAGACGAAGCGAGGCAAGAAGGAGGTCATCGCGACCGACCCGGATGGCAACCTGCTCTTCTTCCGCTCGGAACGGATCGCAGATTGATCAAACGGAGAAATGAGTTTTAGACTTTTGTCTTAACTGCGAACGTTCCGACCGAATGGTCCCTCTGAGCTTGCGCCGCAGCCCGATAGACGATGGGGTACATGCATGCTCAATTGGATCCGACGTCTGCTAGGCAGGGTCCGCATCGCCTTCAGTCCGGCGTGCGAGACCTGCAACCGAACCATTGGGTCCACCGACGATTGCGTGACGTGCGAGCACTTCCGTCGCGAAGTGCAGCAGTTCACCCCTTGAGTTGGGGCGGATCTACCTCTTTGCGAGCGGCCAGAGCCACGCCGCCCCGCGCACGCCGCTGGCGTCTCCGTACTTCGCGGGCAACAGGGGCGTGACGAACTCGCCGCCAAAGATATGGGGCTCCACGAGGCCGGGCAGGCGTCCGTACAGTCCATCGATCAGCGACAAGCCACCGCCGAAGACGATCACGTCAGGGTCGAGGATGTGGATCATATGAGCGAGGCCGCGAGCCAGGCGGTCCTCAAAGCGCGCCAGGGTGGCCTTGGCCTCGGCGTCTCCGGCGGTTGCGGCCGCGACGATCTGCTTGGTGGTCATGGGCTTTTCGTTGGGGGGAAAGTGCCCTTCGAGAGCCAACCGGTCATGCCTGACCTGCGCGTGATCCCGCGCGACGCCCGTCCCGGAGACCCAGGTCTCCATGCATCCATGCTTGCCGCAGTAGCAGGGGGGACCGGGAAGCTCCGAAGGGGTAGCCCACGGCAAAGGGTTGTGCCCCCACTCGCCCGCGATCCCATTGGGTCCGGCGTGTACGCCACCGGCGAAGGATACGCCACCACCGCACCCTGTGCCGAGAATGACGGCGAAGACGACGTTCTTGCCGGCGGCGGCGCCGTCGGTGGCCTCGGAGACGGCGAGGCAGTTGGCGTCGTTGGCGACGCGCACCTCGCGGTCGAGAGCGTTGGAAAGATCCACCTGCAGGGGGCGGCCGTTCAACCAGAGCGAATTCGAGTTCTTGACCAGGCCAGTGGCGTGCGAAACGGTGCCCGGAATCCCTGCGCCGACTGTAGCCTGCTCGCCGGTGACGGCTTCGAGCTTGTGCACCAGGCCCGCGATGGCGCCGACCGTGGCGTCATAGTCGTCGCGCGGCGTATCGATGCGGTACTTGGCGATCTCTACCCCACCCGGATCGAGTGCGACACCCTCAATTTTGGTTCCACCCAGATCGATGCCAATCCGCATTGCGCTTTGTTCCTTTACGAAGAAATCGAGCCTCTCGCCCGAAGGTGATGGGACCGCAACCACTTGCATGGGTCGCGCAGCCCGGTAATTGTCTATAGCTGGGTCGGTGCCGGCCGCCCGTTGATAAAGGCCGGACGTGCACCAGGGGCTTTGACCTCCACTGGACGGAAGACCTTCTTTGGAGGAGACACAAAGTGAGCCAACATCGGCAGCAGATAGGCGGCGGCCATAGCAGCCACAAAGACGATGAGCGCGCCGTAGGTCATCGTATAGAAGAGGGCCTGCAAAAGGCCCTCAGGAGCGATGTGCGCTATCTGGGCAATCGCAAGAAGTCCCCATGGCGATTTCCGCACATCTCCGCACAAGGAATCAAGAATCATAAACGCTGCAAACCAGACCAGCGGACAGACAACGAAGACCCCGAACCACTTCGCTTCGTGATATCCCTCGACCACGGGGGAGAACGAGATACCGGTTGTCAAGTCATCCGATGCGTATCCGATCTCATGAGAGAACGTGTTCCCCATGATAATGAACGGCTTGTTCTTCCAAATGAACTTTGGAATCAGGGACGCAAGGTAGAAGACGATCGGTGACAGACCATAGGGTCCTTTGTCATCCGTCACGGTGACCAACTTATCGTCGATGCCTATCATTTGAAGGCGGTCGAAAAGCCCCATTGGCTTGCTGAAAAACACGAAAATGTTGGTTTGTCGATCAATTGCCTCGTTGTTCTCACGATCCTTTTCGCGGACGTCTTCCAGATTGGAGAGCAACCCGGTAGAGATCTTAATCTGTTCGCTCAGGGTATCCCCATCCCCGCGAAAGTTCCGGCCATACTGACAATAAGGAACGAAATAATGAAGCGAGACAAAGATGAACAAGGCGAAGGCTATAACCTGCGTTTTACGGAATTGGTAGCGTAATGCGGCAGCGGCGATCAGCCAGCATGCGGGAGGCAGGAACAGTCCCTCCTTCGAAAACCCAAGGATAAAACTATGCACCCAGATCGCGATTCCGGCGAACCAGACCCATAGATTCGTGCTTCGCTTTCCTCCGCTGCTCTTAATCTCGTAGGTCACACCGAGAATGATTCCAAAGGGCAGGAACTTGTTCAGTTGGTTCGACGCTGTCGCAAGGGCTAAGAGCACCGGATTCGTACTCGTCTCCATGATGATTTCCGCAATGGTGGGGACGACAATGCCAAAAATGACACATCCGGTGGCACCCAGGCGCAGATCTTTTGTGGTGCAGATATCCTGGAGGAAGCCCTCGTCACGCGAAAAGCGTCTGCTCAGATAGACCGCCCCGAGCATGGCCAGAACGCCGCCGGTGTACATCGCCATGGTCGTGACTGGAGACAACAGATAGAGCTCTACAGGCTCCCAGAGAACCACCTTCACGCAGAGTCCGATGATGACGGCCTGGGTGGCAAAGAAAAAGACATAGGAACCGGAGGGTCGCGTTACGCCGCCTCCTATATTGGAGGCCAGGGTTGCGATGACGACAAAGACGAATGCGAGGCAACTGAACAAAAGCCCCGTTCCGCTCATGACGAGCCCCACCGCGAGCGCAGACGCGAAGAAGACCGCGGGCATCAGGGGAATTCGCTCTGGGAAGGGGATACGCACTTGTCTGCCGCGATTTTACCATCGAGGCATTGCGCTCTCTTCAGCGTTCGTAGATCACGGGGTTGCGCGCCAGCCACCAGCAGGCGTCACCCCCGCCCTGGGGAAAGAGCGACCGGCTGCAGGGCACGTCGGTGCTTCCGTCCGGGTAGTACTCCTCTTTGCCACCCTTCAACGGAGCCACCACGACGCGGCCCACAGTGATTGACCCCATCCCGACGCCGCGCGCCACCTTCACCTTCCACACCGCCCAGTCTCCCAGGTAAACCAGGGCCGCGAGCGCAAGCAGACCGACGGCGGTCCAGCGCAGGAATCGCTTCACGTCGTCGAGCGTCCACTCCTCGGCACTCATCCGGTCAGCTCCTCCAGTGCAGGGTCACCGGGCCTGCGAGCGGATGGGCGCCGCTTCCGGTCAGCCTGGCCTGTTTCAGGGCAAAGTACCACTTCGCGGGTTTGTCCGCGTCGTCGATCAGCATCAGCCCGGGGTTGAAACGCAGCCCCTGCGCCTGCTCGATCATCGTCTCCTGATCCTGCTGGACGAAGCGTTTTCCGAAGTATGTCGCAATCGCGGTGACAAAAGGTACGTGATAGAAGATGTCCCAGGCGGCCAGCACATCGATCCGGCAGGTGGCGGCGGTGATGGGAGTAACGGTCGTCAGGCTTGAAAACCAGCTCTCCTTGCCCTTGGCCGAGACGGCGCGGATCGTCTCGATGCGCCGGTTCGGCAGCACGAAGTCGATCGTGGTCACCGGCTTGCCGAGCAGACGGTAGGGCGCGCTGTTCGAGGACGGCGCGTGCGCCGACATGCGGAACCCCTCGGGGATGGGCTCGAACTTCTTTTCTTTCGGATGGATGCTCGCCTGGCTGCGCCACCACCAGGCTTGATGCACGAACGGACCGTGCGCAGGGTCCATCAGACCGATGATTCCATGATCGACGTTGCATGGCAGATCAGCCACGAGGTGCGCCGAACGGAATCGTTTGCCGAACTTCGGCAACTCCGGCACCGCCGGAAGCTGCGTTGCATCCACCCGGCCGGAACCTGCGGGGGGCACGTACACCCACGCGTATCCGTCGCGCTCCACGCAGGGATAGCTGGTCGCATAGATCTTCGTCGGCTCCAGCGTGTCGATCTGGGTGAGAGAGGGAATCTCCTGGCACTGGCCGCCGCAGGGCTCGAACCGCCAGCCGTGGTACTTGCACATCACGGTTTCGCCATCGAACCAGCCGGCGGAGAGCGGAATGCCGCGGTGCGGACAGAGATCGCGCATCGCGAAGATTGCGCCATCCTTCTTGCGGCCGAGCACAAGAGGGATGCCCAACAGTAAGGCCGTCGTCATCTTGCCCGGCTTCAACACGCCGGCTCGCAGCGCCGGGTACCAGTCACCGAAGATCATCTCCGCCGCCGGTGCTGCGCCGCTTACGCCTGTGTCGGTCTCTTCCCTGCCCATTCCCAAATCATATAGCTGACGGGGTCGGCCTCAACACGGCCAGTTCAAACGAGCGCCGCGTCGCGAAGCCCACCTGCTCGTACACCTTGATCGCACCCGCATTGGCGGCATACGACGTTAGAAAAGGCGTCCGTCCCCTGGCGTGGATCTGCCGCGCTACCGCTGCGACGAGAGCCCTGGCGTAGCCGCGACCGCGAAAATCGGGATGCGTACACACGGCGCTCACCTCGGTCAACGCGCCGGGCGAGAGGCGCTGGCCAGCCATCGCGGCGAGCCGCCCGTCCATGCGGATGCCCAGGAAACCGCCCAGAGTGGGCGTTCCTTCGCGGAACGGGCCGGGCTCGGTCAGCTTGGCAAGCGCCACCATCTCGGCGGCATCCTCCGCACCGAGAGGCGCGATGGAGGCTGCGATCTCCGGCTCGTCTGGAACCTCGGGGCAGACCATCTGGATGAGAGCACCCTCGCGCAGGAGCTCCCAACCTGCGGGAACCACAGCCTTTTGCTCCAGGAAGAGCACTGCAAGATCGCCCTCCGGCGTGATGGCGGCGAGATCGGCGTAGGCCTCGGGCGTGGCCTCTTTGAGGCCGGCGAGCGGCCCGATCGTTGCGGGAAACCGTCGCGCCAGCCCCTTTCCTGCTCCGGCACCCACTGCGAGAGCGGCGTGCATGGTGGTCAGTGAGTTCCAGATCGGATTGTCGAGAGGTTCCTGCATGGTGGGTTTTGGATGACAGTCGCAGAGACGAGGCTTCACCGATCCTATTCTCCGGGCAAAGATGGATTGCGTTGTGAACCCGAATTCGATAGCGTGGAGCCATTACACCCTTTCAGAAACTACCCGGACGGCCTGCTGGCTGCTGTCGCGGACCATTTTTTCTTTCTCTCTCGTAACCGGATTTCGTGTTTTGAAAGTGAGACCCTCTATGAATCTGTCCCGTTTGCGGCAGGTTGCGGCTTCTGCTACCTGCATGGCTCTTCTGCTCATCTCGACCGCACCCGCGCAGGAACAGGGTGGAGACAAAGTCGATCTGGATGCCCTGGCGCAGATCAAGAGCGAGGCTCTTGAGCACTCGCAGGCGATGGAGAACCTTTACTACCTGTCTGAGGTCTATGGTCCGCGCGTGAACAACAGCCGCAACCACCGCGCCGCCGCCGAGTGGGCCATGAAACAGATGAAGGAGTGGGGACTCAAGAACGTCCACCTGGAGAAGTGGGGCCCCTTCGGCTACGGATGGCAGATCAAGAAGTTCTATGGCGCGCTCGAGACCCCGGCGTATGCCTCGCTGATCGGGTTCCCGCTGGCATGGACGCCCGGGACCAACGGGCCGGTGACGGCGGATGCGGTGCTGGCTCCGCTGCACTCGAAGGACGACTTCGCCAAGTACAAAGGCAAGCTGAAGGGCAAGATCGTCCTGATCTTCGACCCGCGCGAGCTGTCGCTCCACACGGAAGTCGAAGCCAAGCGCCTGACCGATGAGGAGATCCAGGCACGCGTGAACGGCAATGGCTTTGGCGGGGCCCGCAGAGGTGCAGGCGCTGCGCCGAAGCCGGGCGAGTACACTCCCTCGACGCTCTCCACAGCAGCGCCAACCGGCCGCATTCTTCGCAACGAGGTCAACGCCTTCCTGAAGGAAGAGGGCGTGGCCGTGGCGCTGACGCCGGGTTACAACGGCGACGGCGGCACCATCTTCGCCTCCTACGGCGGATCGCAGGATCCCAAGGATCCGGTTGGGCCTCCGATGGCGGCGATTACGCCCGAGCAGTACAACCGCATCTGCCGCCTTCTGCAGCACGGCACGACGCCCAAGCTGACCTTCGACATCCAGACCGAATACCAGAAGGACGATGTGATGGGCTTCAACGTCATCGGCGAGATTCCCGGCACAAGCAAGCCTGATGAGATCGTGATGGTGGGCGGCCACTTCGATAGCTGGCAGGGTGGCACAGGCGCGACCGACAACGGCACCGGCTCCTCGGTGGCGATGGAGGCCGTCCGCATTCTGGCGGCGCTGCACAAGCCGATGGCGCGCACCGTGCGCGTTGCGCTGTGGGGTGGAGAGGAGGAAGGTCTCTACGGTTCGCTGGCCTATGTGCAATCGCACTTCGCGCCGCGCGACACCATGAAGAAGACCCCCGAGTACGACAAGCTGGATGTGTACTTCAACGACGACTCCGGCTCAGGCAAGTTCCGTGGCGTCTCGGCGCTGGGGAACAAGCAGCTTGCCGCGATCTTCGGTTCGTGGATCGCACCGGTGAAGGACCAGGGCATCGTGGCGGTGACCGGCCTGAACGCCGGACCCACGCTCGCGCCCGGCGGTACGGACTCGACCAGCTTCTCGTGGATCGGCCTCGATGGCGTTGGCTTCATGCAGGATCCGCTGGAGTACGGCTCACGCACCCACCACTCCAACATGGATCTGTACGATCGCGTGCAGAAGGCCGACGTGATGCAGAGCTCGCTGCTCGAGGCCTGGTTTGCCTACAACGCCGCGACCCGCGCGGAGATGCTGCCGCGCATCCCCACTCCGGAACCCACGGCAAAGTAGCCCTGCGAAAGCAACGACCCATGGTGAGCCTGCGCGGCTCACCATGGGTCGTTTAAGGCTCCACGGAATCGCGCTAGCGGTCGATCAGCTTCGCGTGCGTTGCGGGGTAGCGTTCGCCTTCCACCTGAATGGCGGAGGAGACTGCTTCGAGCGCCTTGACATCGTCCGCGGTGAGTTCGATAGTCGCGCCGCCGAGGTTCTCTTCCAGCCGCGAGAGCTTGGTTGTGCCCGGAATGGGCACGATCCATGGCTTCTTGGCGAGCAGCCATCCAAGAGCGACCTGCGCCGGCGTGGCCTTCTTCTGCTCCGCGAACTTCGTGATCACGTCGACGAGCGCCTGATTCGCCTTGCGGTTTGTCTCCGTGAAGCGCGGCACGACCGCGCGGAAGTCGGTGCTGTCGAACTTGGTGGACGCATCGATCTTGCCGGTGAGGAAGCCCTTGCCCAGAGGGCTGAAGGGAACAAAGCCGATACCGAGTTCTTCGAGCGTGGGCATCACGGAGGTTTCGGGTTCGCGCCAGAAGAGCGAGTACTCGCTCTGCAGCGCGGTGACCGGCTGCACCGCGTGGGCGCGTCGGATGGTCGCTGCACCGGCCTCGGACAGGCCGAAGTGCTTGACCTTGCCGGCCTGGATGAGGTCCTTCACCGCCCCGGCCGTCTCTTCGATGGGCGTGTTCTTGTCGACGCGATGCTGGTACAGCAGATCAATCGTGTCCGTCCTGAGACGCTTCAGCGATCCCTCCACAACCTGCTTGATATGGTCGGGGCGGCTGTTGGTGGCGGTCCACTTGCCGTCGTTGCCGGCATCGGGCTCAAAGCCGAACTTCGTGGCGATGACGACGCTGGAGCGGAAGGGCGCGAGCGCTTCGCCCACGACCTCCTCATTGAGGTACGGGCCGTAGACCTCGGCGGTGTCGAAGAAGGTGACGCCGCGCTCGACCGCGGCGCGGATCAGCCGGATGGCCTCCGACTTTTCGGTGGCGGGGCCAAGGCCGAAGCTCAAGCCCATGCAACCCAGGCCGAGTGCTGAGACTTCGAGGCCGCTCTTTCCAAGTGTGCGCTTCTGCATGATGTTCTCCTGTGTCGGTCGTGCACGGTTCGACTGATTCAAGTCTAGGACTGGATCGTCTATGAGACTAGAGGGTGTCTTTTTCCAACAGTTATGCATAAAATTCATGAATCATGAAGAATGACCTGGGAGAGCTTTCAGCGTTCGCCATGGTAGCGGAGGAGCGAAGCTTCACACGCGCCGCCGCGCGGCTGGGCATCTCGCAGTCGGCGCTGAGCCATTCGATCCGTGGCCTGGAGAAGAGGCTTGGACTCCAGTTGCTCGCACGAACGACGCGCAGCGTCTCCCCCACCGCGGCGGGCACGACGCTGCTGCAGGAGCTTGCGCCGGCGCTGGAGCGGATTGAACGCGCCGTCGCGGAGACCAGAAAGCAGAGAGAGGCTCCCTCCGGGCGCATCCGCCTCATCATCCCCCGCACAGCGTCGAAGGTGGTGATTCTGCCGAAACTGGCCGAGTTCACGCGCAACTATCCCGAGATTGTCCTGGAAGTGACGTCGTCGAACGATCCTGTCGACCTCGTCGCCGGAGAGTACGACGCCGGGGTGCAACTGGGCGAGTTCATCCAGCGGGACATGATCGCCGTGCGGGTGACGCGGGAGATGCGCCTCGCCGTGGTCGGATCGCCGCAGTACTTCGCCGCGAAGAGCATTCCGCGGCATCCGCAGGATCTGAAAGACCATGCCTGCATCGGATTTCGCTTCAGCAACGGGCTGTACCGGTGGGAGTTTGAAAAAGGGAGCAGGGCGCTGACGGTGAGCCCGCAGGGGCCTGTCTCGTTCGACGATCCGGAACTCGTCATCCAGGCCGTGCTGGAGGGTGTGGGGATTGGAACGGCGATGGAAAATGGCCTGCTGGGCCTGATCGCGGAGGGCAAGCTGGTTCAGGTCCTCAAGGACTGGTGTCCGTCGTTTCCCGGCTACTTCCTCTACTATCCCAGCCGGCGGAATCAACCCGCCGCGCTGGCAGCGCTGATTGAGACGCTGCGGCTGGATCAGTGAAGGTTCGCCAGATGCTCCGAGGGGGTAAGTCCGGTGGCCTTGCGAAACATCGCGGAGAAGGCCGCATGGCTTGCATAGCCCAGGGCACTTGCGATGCGCGAACTGGACTGTCCCTGCGCCAGCCGGACCTGTGCCTCCAGCAGAAGAAGCTGCGCCTTCCATTCCCCGAAGCTCATTCCCGTCTCCGACCGGAAGAGCCGTGCAAGGGTCCGACTGCTTACGCCAGAGCGTGCCGCCCAATACTCCATATCCCCGGTTAACGACGGCCTCCGCTGCATGGCATCGCAGGTCTTGCGGAGTTTGGCATCCCGCGGCCACGGAAGAGAGAGCGGCAGGGTGTGGCACACGCGAAGCTCGCTGGCGATGAGTGCCGCGATCTGCGCGCCGCGGCTGAGGGAAGCGTACCGGCGCGGCTCCTGCAGCATGCCGACGATGAGTTCCCGCAGCAGCGGAGATACGCTGACCGCAGCGCAGCCGGGGGCCGGGGCGGTCACGGTGTGGTCGAAGAAGAGCGTTCGCATGCGAACCGGGCCACGCATCCGGATGGAATGCTGCGTGTTTGCCGGCACCCACAGGGCGCGCGTCGGCAGCAGGACCCATTTGCCTTCGCGAGTGGAGAGCACGATGGTGCCTTCGATCGCGTAGAGAAGCTGCGCCTTGACGTGTTCGTGTGGCGGAATGTGATCGTCCGCGGCGTAATCGAAGGCCAGTGCCGCCACCGGGCGGGGCACGCGCAAACATGCGGCGAGTGCTTCATCTGTCCTGATATCGATAGTTTCTGTCTGCATACCGGAGTTCAGCCGCCCTAGCCTTTCAGTATATGAGCGGCGAACGCCTTGTCACCCCCAACCACACCCTATGGCTGATCGCAGGAGCGGCCATCATCGCGCCGTTCATGGAGGTGCTCGACACGTCCATCGCCAATGTTGCGCTGCCGTATATCGCGGGCAATCTCTCGTCGTCGCTGGACGAAGCGGTGTGGGTGCTGACCTCGTACCTGGTCGCCAACGCCGTGGTGCTGCCGATGAGCGGCTGGCTCTCAGGCCGGTTGGGACGGAAGCGGTTCTACCTGCTCTCGATCCTGATGTTTACCGTCAGCTCGTTCTTTTGCGGCATCGCGCCCAGCCTGCCGATTCTGATTCTGTTTCGCGTGCTGCAAGGGCTGGGCGGTGGAGGCTTGCAGCCGACCACGCAGGCCATCCTGGCCGACCTGTTCCCGAAGGAACGCATCGCGGCCGCCTTCACCCTGTACTCCGTCGTCATCGTGCTGGCACCGACACTGGGGCCGGTGCTGGGCGGCTGGCTGAGCGATCACTGGGGATGGCGCTGGATCTTCTTCTTGAATATCCCGTGCGGCATTGCGGCCTACTTCCTGAACCGGGCCCTGCAACCGGAGACGCCGCAGGATCACACGAAGGATGCCCCGATCGACTACTCCGGGCTCTGCGGCATCGCGCTGGGTCTGGGCTGCCTGGAGTATGTGCTGGATCGCGGTGAGCGCGCGGACTGGTTCGCCTCGCCCGCCATCTGCATGGCGGCGGCCCTCTCGGGCGTGGCTCTTCTGTTGCTCGTCTACCATGAGCTGTTCCGTGCGAAGCATCCGGTGCTGCAACTGCGGCTGCTGGCGAATCGCAACTTCGCGCTGGCCAGCGGGATGATCTTCTTCACGTACTTCGCCCGCTATGCCAGCACAGCGCTGCTTCCGGAGTTCACGCATGGCATGCTGGGGTATACCGCCACGGAGAGCGGCATGGTGCTCTCTCCGGGATCGTTCGTCCTGTTGCTGTTTCTTCCGGTGACGACGTGGCTGATGAAGCGGATCGACCATCGTGTGCTGATCGTAAGTGGGCTGATGGTGACGACGTGCGCGTTCTATCGGCTCAGCGGCCTCTCGCTTCAGGTGGACTACGGAACGATCGTGAAGCTTCGCATCCTCGAAAGCTCAGGGGTGGCGCTCTTTCTTACGCCCATCAGCGTGCTTGCGTTCTCTCGCCTGAAATCGGGAAAGAACGATGCGGCGGCGTCACTGTATGGTCTGTTCCGCAATCTCGGCTCCGCCATCGGCATCTCCGTCGTGAACACCATGCTGGTGCGAGACGTTCAGGTCCATCGAACGTACCTCGTGCAGAACCTGCCGGGATCGTCGAGTGCCCTGTCGGCCGCGGTCAGAAACCGTGCCTCCTTCTTCAGCACCTTCTCCGGCGACTCGAAGAGCGAAGCCATGGTGCGCGCCCTCGGATGGATTCACGAGGAGATCAACCGGCAGGCGCTTCTGCTCTGCTACACGGACTGCTTTCGGTTGCTGATGTATGTATCGCTGGCGCTGTCGCCGGTGGCAGTCTTCTTCGCTGTCCGGGAGCGGCCTGCTCCAGCCGGCAAGCAGGCGATGGGGCGGTAACGGGAGGAGCGCGGGTTGCAGGCGTCTTTCCGTGGCGGGCGGTGCCCTGTGCGGTACTTTCGAGGGACGCGCGCGATAACCCCGTCTCCACCGGCTCGTCCCCCTGTACCCTATCGGTGTGCCGATTTCTTCCACAACCCGTAACCGGCTCATCCTCATCGCGCTCTGGGCCCTCGTCTACGCCTCCTTCACACTGTTTCTTCCGCCCCTGCTGGACGACGCGGACTCCGTCCACGCCGAGGTGGCGCGGGAGATGATCCAGCGGCACGACTGGGTGACGCTGTACGCGAACGGCATCCGCTACCTGGAGAAAGCACCGATCCTCTACTGGTCCATGGCTGCCAGCTTCAAGCTCTTCGGGGTTTCCACGGCCGCCGCCCGCGTGCCGCTCGCACTCACCGTCCTTGGCCTGTGTCTGGTGCTGGAAGGGTTCGCGCGGCGGGCCTTTGGAAGCAACCGGGCGGGCCTGTATGCAGGCCTCATCACGCTTTCGAGCTTCGGCATCTTCATCTTTACGCGCATCACGATTCCAGACGCGGATGTCTGCCTGTGGCTGACGCTGGCGCTGTTCGCGTTCTGGCGGACGGAACACCCGCCCGCTCCCATGAAGCCCGCGAACACGGAACGGCGGGCCAGCATCCGGCTGAAGACGAAGGTCAAGAGGTTTGCTTCCGGCGTAAGACCCGCCGCGGTGCCGGTTCCCGCCGAGCCGGTCGAAGACGAGGGCGGGAAGTTCGACTTTGAGACCTGGGACCGCACGGACTCGGACTCCTACCTGGATCACCGGACGGGGTCACGGCAGGATGCAGCCTTTCCCGACCGCAGAGGACATCGGCGAGCCGCGTTCAAGCCCGAAGCGCCAGCCGTGCGGCTGCTTCCCTGCCTCGTCTTCGCCGTGGCCTGCGCGCTGAATGTTCTGACCAAGGGGCTGATCGGCATCGTCTTCCCGGTCGCCGTGGTAGCGCTGTACCTGCTGCTGACACGCGGGGTGGTGGGTGGATTGAAGCGCCTTGGGGAGCTCCATCCGATGGCAAGCCTGCTCGTCTTCCTGGCGATCGCGGCGCCGTGGCACATCCTGATCGGGCTCGCGAACCCCACGCAGGGAGATCCCGGTGGCGTCCGCTACGTGGGCGGACACTGGCAGGTGCCTCTGCCGACCGACGGGAATGTGCATGGGTGGTTCTGGTTCTACTTTGTGAACGAGCATGTGCTGCGCTACCTGAACCTGCGGGTGCCGCGCGACTACGACACCGTCCCGCTCTGGCTCTTCTGGGGGCTTCTGCTGGTCTGGCTGATGCCGTGGAGCGCCTTCCTCTTCAAGGCTGTGGGGCGCGCGTTTCCCTTCTCCGCGCTGTGGAAGCGTGGGCTGACGCGCCGGGTCCGGCTGCACGCCTACTTCGTCCCTCCCAATACCCAGCTTCTGCTTCTGCTCTGGGCGGCGGTGCCTCTGCTGTTCTTCTCGCTCTCCACGCGGCAGGAGTACTACGTGCTGCCGGCGCTGCCCGCGCTGATCCTGCTGCTGGCCAACTGGCTGACGCTGGAGGGGCGGATCGCCTGGCCTCCCATTACGGCGGACGCCCGATGCATCCGCAGGGCGAATATCCGGATCGCCGGAGGCATGCTTCTGCTGGGCACGCTGGCGTGGGCGGCGATCCTCTTCTTTCTGGTCCATAGCGCGAAGCCCTCCCCCGATACCGATCTTGCGTCGCTGCTGCAACAGAATCCGGGGGACTACGCGCTGTCGTTCGGGCACTTTCTGGATCTCAACGCACAGGCGCTGGGTCTGTTCCGGCTGCCGCTTGCCCTGACCGCCTTCGCCCTGTTCGCAGGGACGCTGGCGCACTTTCTGCTGCGGCGCGCGCATCGTCCGCATGCCGCGACGCTCTCGCTGGCTGCCGCGTCGTTCCTGTTTCTGCTGGCGGCGCATCTGGGGCTGCAGACGTTCTCGCCGGTCCTGAGCTCGGAGCGGATGGCCGCGGCCATCGCGCCGCAGGTTCACCCGGACGATCTCATCATCCTGCACGGCGAGTACGAGGCGGGATCGACGCTCGGGTTCTACCTGCGGCGCAACGACCTGCATCTCTGCGAGGGGCGGTCGTCGAACCTCTGGTACGGCAGCTTCTTCTCCGACGCGCCGAAGATCTTCGAGACGCGCGAGTCGGTGGCGGAGAAGTGGCAGGGGCCGCAGCGAATCTTCTTGTGGCAGGACCCCTCGGACAAAGAGCGTCCCGTGCTCCGGATGCATCCCATGTACGTCGTGGCGAGCTCCGGGGGGAAACAGATCCTCTCGAATCAACCGAACCGCTAATTCACCATCCGTTGTCCACGTTTTCCATACACTGGCCCAGCGTCTGCACCACACATTTGTCGAGGAAACCCATGCCCTGCCAAGCTGAAGAGCTCCGCCACATCCCCCTGTTTGCCCTGCTCGACGACGAAGAACTGGCCGTATTGGCCCAGCAGGTCGAACTCCGTACCTTCGCCTCGCGCCAGCGTATTTACAAGCGCGGCGAGCCCGGAGAGCGCGCCTACATTGTGCTGAGCGGCACAGTCCACGTCACGGTCGTGGACGAGGACCAGCAGGAAGTGGTCGTCGCGGAGCCGGTGCATGGAGAGTTCTTCGGTTTTGCGTCCATGCTGGAAGGAACACCGCACCACACCAGCGCGACGAGCATGACCGAAACCTCGTTGATTGAGGTAGATAGAAGCGACATCGCTACGCTGGTGCAGAGAAAACCGATGGCCGGCATGGACATGATGACCGTGCTCGCGCGGCAATTCCACGCAGCACAACAGCTTATCCGCGACCGCGCCAATCGCAACCCGAACGATGTGATCGATGAAAGCTTCACCTTCGGGGAGCGAGTCGCCGATGCCGTAGCGCGTTTTGGCGGTTCGTGGACCTTCATCATTACGTTCGGGATCGTGCTCTCGGTGTACACGGCCATCAACGTGATTTTGAGAGGTAAGGCCTGGGACCCGTATCCGTTCATTCTGCTGAATCTTTTTCTCTCGATGCTGGCGAGTATCCAGGCCCCGGTGATCATGATGAGCCAGAACCGGCAGGACCAGAAGGATCGGGTGCGCGGCGAGCTGGACTACGAGGTGAACCGGCGTGCGGAGGCGGAGATCCAGAACCTTTCGCGCAAGCTGATTCTGCTGAACGACAAGCTGGACGACGTGGATGAGCTGCTCAGGAAGAAGCAGTAGCGTCAGACACGGGTGAGACGTCCGTTGTGCAGGCGGAAGGTCTCGCCACGCCAGACGACGGTGTCACCCGCGAAGCTCCAGGCCCAGAAGATGAGGCCGGTGAGGTCGCGCAGAGGCAGGAACCACAGGTCGCGGAGGACCTGGCCGTCGCGCAGGAGGCCTACGCCGACGGCAAGCGCGACGCAGACGCGGGCGAGCAGGACGATGCTCATGAGCGTGAAGCTCCAGAGGGCGAAGCCGCTGGCGACCATGGTCGCGAAGGCCCAGGGAACGGCGTAGGTGATGCCGAGGCCGACGTAGCCGAGCTTGCGTGAGTCGCGGGTGGACCGAGCCCAGCGCATCTGGTGGTCCCAGTAGCCGCGGAAGTCGTAGCCGGGGACGCTGGTTTCGACGACGATGGGGCAGAGCTCCACGCGATAGCCGGCGCCGACGATGCGCACGCCGATTTCGTAGTCGTCGGCGAGGAAGTCGACGAGGGGAAGAAAGCCGCCTGCCTTTTCGAGTGCGGCACGGCTCATAGCGAGGGTCGATCCGAGTCCGAAGCGGACGCCTTCGAGCTTGCGGGCGGTGAGCACGCCGGGCATGAAGTCTGTGGAGATGCCGAGGGCTTCGAGCCTGGCCCAGAGAGTGAGGGCCTGCCCCTGGTCCGCGGTGCGGCCGAGGTAGGGAGCGGTGACCATCCCGACGGTGGAGTCGGCGAAGCCGCTCATGATGCGTGTCAGATAGTCGGAGGAGACGGCGATGTCGCTGTCGTTGATGACGACGTAGTCGTAGGTGCCGGAGGCGATCATCTGGACGAGGTTCGAGACCTTGCCGGAGGTGCCGAGGCGTTCGGAGCATTCGACGAGGCGGATGGCGATGTCGGGAAACTCGGCCTTGAGGCGTTCGATCTCGGCGACGGCTGGGTCGGAGAGCGAGCTGACGCCGAAGAGGAGCTCGAAGCGGCCTGCATAGTCCTGGCGGCAGTGGCTGACGAAGCCGGCGTACATGCGGGGATCGATGCCCTTGACGGGCTTCAGAATGGTGACGTCGGGGGAGAATCCGGAGAGCGTGCGGCCCGAACGACCGAAGTCGCGGGCGCCCCAGAGCGCAAGCAGGAGGTATGCCAACCCGCTCAGGGTGAGCAATACCATGACCACCTGAATCGCCAATGCCATCCTTCCAGTCTACCGAACAGGACTGAGAAGGTGGGAGTTAGGCGGATAGAGACGTTGATCGGAAGCAAAAGTGTGGTGGTGGGTGGAGTGGTCTCCAGCGGAGAGTCTGGTGGCTGTCTTGGGGAAAAACACAGGCTACAGGGATGAAAGGCCGACGAGCACAGACAACGACAACGGCAAGAGATCTTGTTGGGAGGCCTTTGCTTTATTCGTACCGGAGCGCCTCAATGGGGTTCAGGTTCGCGGCCTTCCAGGCGGGATAGATGCCGAAGATGAGGCCGATGGCGCAGGAGCTGCCGAAGGCGACCATGATCCAGAGGGGCGAGACGAGGGCTCCGAGCGGCGTGAACTTGAGGCCGAAGGCGATGAGGCTGCCGAGCGTGATGCCGACCAGGCCTCCGACCGCGCAGAGGACCATCGCCTCCAGGGTGAACTGGGTGAGGATGGTTCGCTTGGTGGCTCCGATGGCCTTGCGGATGCCGATCTCGCGGGTGCGCTCCGTGACCGAGACGAGCATGATGTTCATGACGCCCACGCCGCCTACGAGCAGGGCCACGCTGGAGAGGGCGAAGAGCAGGAGGAAGAGTCCGCCGGTGACCTGGTTCCAGAGGCGCGTGAGGGTGTCGGTGCCGAAGATGGCGAAGTTGTCGGGCGCGTTGTTGAGTACCTTGCGGCGGCGGCGGAGAAGTTCGGTCAGCTCATCTTCGACGAGAGGGCGATTTTTGGGATCGTCGTATTTGAGCGTGATCCAGTAGTCGAGGATCTCGGGATGGAGCTTGTGGAAGGTGGTGATGGGGAAGTACGCGGTGTTGTCCTGGGGGTTCTTGCCGCCGCCGAAGGCCTGCTTCTGCTTGTCGTAGACGCCGATGACGTTGAAGAGCATGCCGCCGACTTCGACCTCGCGGTTGAGGGCGTTGTCGACCCCGAAGAGCTCGTCGGCCGTGTCGTAGCCGAGGACGACGACGTTGGCGGCGCGCTCCTGATCACCCTCGTTGAAGAAGCGTCCGGAGAGAAGGCTGAGGTCGTGAACATCCTTCTGCGAGGGCGTGTCGCCTTCGATGGTGGTGTTCTGCATCTTGCGGCCGTTGCCCTTGATGGCCGTGGAGCCGACGCCGCCGGCCACGTTGTGGTCGGTGTACTGGAGCACCGGGGAAACAGCCACGACGTGCGGAAGATCGCGCATGGCGACGGAGTCATCGTAAGTGAGCTGCTTGCGCGTGAGCATCTCCGTCGTGGGGCGGTTGGCGAAGACGGGAAAGCGAAAGACGAAGATGACATTCGAGCCAAGCGACTGCACCAGGTTCTCGACGTTGGCGTTGAGGCCGTTGATGACGGACGAGATGACGATGACCGTCAGGACGCCGATGACGATGCCAAGGATGGTGAGCGAGCTGCGCATCTTGTTAGTGCGCAGGGTGTCCATGGACATCCGCATGGTTTCGTTCAGATCGCCTAAACGCATGTGAAACCTCTTCTGTCCTGCCGGACGGGCCCGCTGCGTGCGGGGCGGGCAAGGCGTGACTGACGACTGCTTCGCTTGAGCCGTCCGTTGGTCGGCTTGGAGGTTGGTGGCATCATCAGTCGGCCCTCAGGGCTACGATGGGATCGAGCATGGCGGCTTTGCGCGCGGGGTAGACGCCGAAGAAGATGCCGGTGGCGGTGGCGACGATGAGGCCAGCCACAACGCTCCAGACGGCGACGGACGACGGGAAGCCGATGGCGAGGGTAACCGCCTCCGCCACGGCGACGCCGCCGAGAACACCGATGAACCCGCCCACGAGCGCCATCATCGCGGACTCCAGCAGGAACTGCATGAGGATGTCTTTGCCGCGTGCGCCGAGGGCCTTGCGGATGCCGATCTCGCGAGTGCGCTCGGTGACGGAGACGAGCATGATGTTCATGATGACGATGCCGCCCACGATGAGCGAGACGGCAGCGATGGCTCCGGCGACGGCACCGAAGGACTTGGTGAGGCCGCTGGCAAAGCCTACGAGGGTGTTGTTTGTGTCGAGCTCGAAGGAATTTTCAGCACCGGGGGCATCGTGGCGCTGCGACCGCATGAGGACGCGAACCTCGTCCGCGGCGCTTTCGAGGACCGATCCGGCCTGGCCGGCCTTGATGTAGATGGTGACGGACTTCGCCGTACCGTAGCTTTTCTGGTAGGCGGTGAGGGGGATGCCGACCCAGTTGTCCTGGCTGGCTCCGAAGGTGCTTCCCTGTTTCTCGCTGACCCCGATGACGGTGTAGGGGGAGCCGTCGACGCGGAGCTCCTGACCGATGGGGTCGACGCCGGCGAGGAGGTTGTCGCGAATGTCGGTGCCGATGATGCAGACGTGCGAGGCGTGCTCCTCGTCGTTCTGGGTGAAGTCGCGGCCTTCGGTGATGTTGAGGTTCTGGAGCGAGGGCATCTGCCAGGTGTAGCCGCGGACGGTGGAGTCGGTGACGGACTGGGTTCCACGGACGACCTTGGCGACGGTGGCCTGCTGGGCTCCGATCCCGACGCAGGACTTGCAGTTGGCTTCGATGTAGCGATAGTCGTCGAGGAGGATGTTCTTGCGGCGCTGGAATTTGACGTAGTCATCGGCGCTGGTGATGAACTGCGGCATGCGCGAGACGGTGAAGACATCGGCGCCGTAGCTGGAGAACTTGGTCTCGATGAAGGAGTTCGCACCGTTGACGAGCGTAACGACGGCGATGACCGAGGCGACGCCGATGACGACGCCGAGCAGGGTAAGGACCGTCCGTAGCTTGTTGGCCCAGAGGGATTGGAGTGCCAGCTTGAGGCCTTCTTTGAACTCCATGGGAGACTGACCGCTTTCGTTTGTACGTTTTGCCTGGTGATGAGAGTATATGCCGAGGATTTGCCGGGCGACACGCTCCCCTTCCCCACTGTACGCAAGGCGGGTGCGGGTTGTTCCGCACGTTTCGCGTCTGGACTCCGCTCTTTTCGACGCACGAGCAAGAGCAACGGCAACAGAAGAAGCAGATTGTCTTCGGGAATGACAACCAGAGAGGTAACGGCGAAGACAAAAGCAACCGCTGGTACACTTGAACATGCAGGCGGCCGGGCGATCGCTGCCCTCCGGACCGAAAGGTGTTGGAGGGGGGAGGAAAGTCCGAACTCCGCAGGGCAGTGTGCCGGATAACGTCCGGGACGGATGCTTCAAGGCATCTGGACGGCCAGTGCAACAGAAAACAGACCGCCGACTCGATCCGCAAGGCTCGAAGGTAAGGGTGAAACGGTGCGGTAAGAGCGCACCGGGTCTCGTGTAAACGAGATCGCATGGTAAACCCCACACGGAGCAAGACCAAATAGGCAGGGAACGCATCCGCCACTCTCCAGGCGGGCGTGCGCATCGGCCCGATGCGTCCAGGCGGAGAGACCCACGGCATGCCGTGGGAGCCGGAACCTGCGGGTAGGTTGCTGGAGCGCCGCAGTAATGCGTCGCCTAGAGGAATGATCGCCTAGAACAAAATTCGGCTTACGGGCCGTCTGCAGACATGAGAGCCCGAACGCACGCGCGTTCGGGCTCTTGCCTTTGTGCTAGCTGGTGATCATGTGCAGGGAGAGAGCCGCGAAGAGGAGGGCGATGCCGTCTTCGATGATGGCCACGGGCAGATCGCGCCCGCAGTGTTGCGCGAAGGAGCGGCGCAGCATGAAACCGACGAAGGTTCCAATGGCGGCTCCGAGTACGCCGAGGATGAGGCCTTCGATGGCCGGGCCACGGACGCCGGTGGCGGCGAGAGCACCCACCAGACCACCGAAGGTGAGGCGTGCGATAAGGGGAAAGGCGTCGGTGCGGTTGGGCGTCTGGGGGAGCTTGTCGCCGATCCACTCGCCGAAGGCGAAGACGGTGAAGATGCAGGCGGAGACCAGCATCGCGGCCCACGAGCCCCACGTGCCCTGAAGCGGGAGGTACTTGAAGTAAGCAAACCAGCAGAGGACCGCGATGGGCGTCATGGTGCGCATGCCGGTGGCGAACCCGAGCAGGGGGAAGGCAAAGAGCCAGGTCATCACGGTAACTGCCATACGGGTTTCCTCGCTTCATGCAGAGGCTGATGGTGTCTGGCCCTTACCCAAGGTACATGGTCGGCGGCTTAGGCGCGGAGAAATCCGTAGAGCGGGAAGGCTTCGGCGAGCTCGGTAACCCGGCCGTGGATGTCGGCGAGCTTTTGGGGATCGTTGCGGTGCTCGAGCGCTTCGGCGATCCAACCCGCGATGATGCGCATCTCCGCTTCCTTCATGCCGCGCGTGGTGAGGGCCGGCGTGCCGATGCGGATGCCGCTGGGCTTCATGGGAGGGTTGGTGTCGTAGGGGATGGCGTTCTTGTTGACGGTGATGCCGGCCGCGCCGAGAGCGACCTCGGCCTCGGAGCCGTACATGCCCTTGGAGAAGACGTCGATGAGCATGAGATGGGTGTCGGTTCCGCCGGAGATGATGCGGTAACCCTCTGCGGCGACCGCCTCGGCGAGGACCTTGGCGTTGGCGACGACCTGGTGGGCGTAGGCGGCGAACTCAGGCTGGAGTGCCTCTCGGAAGGCCACGGCCTTGGCCGCGATGATGTGCATGAGAGGGCCACCCTGCTGCCCGGGGAAGACGCTGCGGTCGATGCCGGCAGCGAACTCCGGCTGGCAGAGAATCATGCCGCTGCGAGGCCCGCGGAGGGTCTTGTGAGTGGTGGTGGTGACGACGTGCGCGTGCGGGATGGGCGAGGGGTGCGCTCCCCCGGCGACGAGGCCGGCGAAGTGGGCCATGTCCACCATGAGATAGGCACCGACCTTGTCGGCGATGGCACGCATGCGGGCGAAGTCGAACTGGCGCGGGTAGGCGGAGCCTCCGCCGATGATGACCTTGGGCTTTTCGAGGACGGCGATGGCTTCGAGCTCGTCGTAGTCGATGGTCTCGGTATCCTGACGGACCTTGTAGCCGACGACGCGGTAGAGCTTGCCGGAGAAGTTGAGCTTGTGGCCGTGGGTGAGGTGTCCGCCGTGGGCGAGGTCGAGGCCGAGGATGGTGTCGCCGGGGGTGAGGAGGGTCATCATGGCGGCGGCGTTGGCCTGCGAGCCGGCGTGGGGCTGCACGTTGACGTGCGCGGCGCCGAAGAGCTGCTTGGCGCGGTCGCGGGCGATGTTCTCGACGATGTCGGCGTACTCACAACCGCCGTAGTAGCGCTTGCCGGGGTAGCCTTCGGCGTACTTGTTGGTGAAGACGGTACCGGCGGCTTCGAGGACGGCACGGCTGACGAAGTTTTCCGACGCAATCATCTCCAGCCCCTCATGCTGACGGGCGATTTCGTTCTCGATCTGTGCTGCGATCTCGGGGTCGGAGGCGGAGAGGGTTGCGTTCAGGTCAATCGACATATGGATATTTTATCCGTGTGACCCAAAGGTGGCATAGGACACTCACCCTAACGTTCGGGAAATGAGACGTGTGAGGGATGGGATGAACGAATGGGGTGCGCGATTCTTATGTTGTCGAGAGGGAAAGTAAGCCCTCCAAACACTAAGGAGAAACACCATGCACGACGCTCTTCTCGCCTCCGCCTTCATCGCCATGCTGCTCGCACCCTGCATCTCCGCCATGTTCTCCGGCAAAGATTCCGAAGACGCAGCCTAAGCAGCACCACGTCAAGAGTGCGCCACTGGGCTGGGTGGCGCAAGCGTTTCACGCAGGACTGATGCAATAGAACGAAGGAGAAACACCATGCACGACGCTATCCTCGCCTCGATCTTCATCGCTATGCTGCTTGCACCCTGCATCTCCGCCATGTTCTCGGGAAAAGACGCCGAAGAAGCAGCTTAAGTCGCGACCTTTTGCGCCAGGCGCTTGAAGCTTTGGTAGATGAAAGAACCCAAGTACCAGCCGTCGATGTATTTGTAAGGCGTTTCTCCTGTGGTGTAGTGGCCACAGGGCAGGACCTTTGAAACATAGTCCACGTGGTGCAGGTCGAAGTTCTTGAGCACGTCGAGAGAGAACTCCCTGAGGAACGTGAGGTCGTAGGTAGCGTGAACGACCAGAACCCGCTTGGGTGAAGCGGCGAACTTCTCCATAAACGCCATGGGGCTGACTCCCAGGAACAACTCCCGTACAAGCGATTGCGTCAGGTTGGCCTGCTCGAAGGCAGCGCGGATGTGACGTGTGCTCTGGCCGGTCCAGACGACGTCTCCAAACCACGTCGAGGCATGGTTGAAGGCACAGACGTCGATGCGCGGGTCGTGGGCCGCGGCGATGAAGGCGTAGCAGGAACCAAGCGATGTGCCGAGGACGCCGAACTGCTCGTAGCCCTGCACCTGGAGCCAATCGATACAACTGCGGATATCGACGACGGCCTGGCGGCAGGCGGAGAGGGTGCGCCCGATATTGGCGGAGACGGCGTAGTCGGAGCGTTCGAGCTCAGCCGGACGGCGGATGTCGTGGTACGGCTTTGAGAGGCGTAAACAGCTAATTCCGAATCGGTTGAAGAGCGTGCAGAGAGCGTTGTGCGAGAAGGCGTCGGCGTTCCACTGGGGCATGACGATCATGGCCTGTTTGGGCTTGCCGGCCTGCTGTTCAGGCGTACAGGGGTACCAGCGGGCATTGACCTGATCGTTCTCCGGATAGGGCGTGCGCACGGGCGAGGTGAAGCGGAGAAAGGGCTCGGTGGGGAGCTCGCCAGTCGAGGCGCGGTGCTTCCAATCGGCGTCCTGCGCGAGTGTTTCGGGACGGACGTTGGTGGGAAAGAGCTGCGGATGGCGTTGTTCGAGGCGGAAGTCAGTGGGTGTGGCGTAGGCGAAGAACTCTTCGGAACGCGCGACGATGTCCTGGTTGGCGGCGATCATGCGTTGGAGATCGTTGGGGTTGGAGGCGTCTGGATCGAAGCCTTCGAGCCAGTCAAAGCCCCATTCGAGGGGACGGACGATGCGGTTTGTATCGCGTGTGGTGAGGGCAGTCTCCCAGGAGACCATCCACTTGGCGTAAAGCTGGGAGAGCATGGACTTCATTTTATCAAGAGGCGGAATCGGGAGATGCAGAAAGCGAACGAAAGGCGAATATTTATTTCGCGGAGTTTTGGGCCTGTCGAAAACACGTAAGCATAACTTAATAAGATACTTACGATCTGGTTTCGGTGTGGGAAAGATTCGTCTTGACACCCATTTTGGGCGGAGCTATAACCTCTAGACTTTCCAAAACGGGACGCAAACCGGGGCAGCCGAGACGGAGGATGGGATCGGGTCGCGCCGGGCGCGACCTCCGGGCGGACATGCTGGTGGGTGGATTGGGCTTATCCCTGGATACGTCTGAGCGAAACGACAAATAAGTGCGGAGCGGCATCGACGGGGTCAAGCGAGAACCCCGCGACGACTGGGACGACACTTCACAGCAACTTGAGCGAGCCCCTTCGACCGCAGAAAACTATCGAGGCTTGCCGGGGGAGAACTTTGCCTGGAGAAAGAAGATGAATTGCTTGCGTATGGACTTGAAAGTGTGTGAAGGGTGCGGGGTTTTATGGCTTCGCATGCGTGGTACGGACGGGGTGTATTGCCGTGGGTGTGTGAAGAAGCTGGCGGAGTTTCCGGCTCCGCGGGGACGGCACGCGGGAGGGCGGAAGAGGTGCTCGAACCCCAACAAAGACGCGGTAAACGGAGGTGTTCGATGAGGGCGGCTGTGGCGGTTTTGCCGGTGGTTTGGGCGTATGCGGAGACGGCGGCTGCGGAGGGCCGGAAGGGGCCGGCGCGGCTGGTTCTGGAGGCTCCTGAGGAGCGCAAGGTGCCGGAGGAGATGGCCTTCTACCGGAAGTACACGGAGGGGCTTCTCAGGCGGTACGTGAAGATGTCGATGGAGGCGGGGAGAGCCCCGTCTTTATTGGGCCGGGAGATGTTTCGGGGCAATGTGACGCACTACAAAGTGAGGGGTTTCGACGATGTGGTGATCTTCGTCCACGATGTGGGCCAATGTCTGGAAAAGCTGGACACGGGACAGATGCAACTGATTCGGCGGATTGCCATGCAGGAATATACACAGGGCGAGGTGTCGGTTCGGCTGCGGATGAGCCTGGCGACGGTGAAGCGTCAGTATGGAAAGGCGCTGGATGTGCTGACGGGTCACTTTCTGGAAAAGGGGCTTTTGCAGCCCAAAATGAGCTGTCAATAGGTCCAGATGCGCCGTTTCTTTGTAACTCGATGATTCGGGAGTAGATAAAACTTTCGATTCGGTGAGCTAGTAGTTTGGGTCAGGTTGGTATTCTGAAAAGGCAATCAAGAGATGCGGGAGAGTCGCTTTGGCGGCTGCTCCCGCATTTCTTTTTTGGCTGGGAGGGCCTGTGGTGAAGAAGGAACGGAAGCGAGATAACGGGAGGTATGCGCGGGAGGGTTCGGTCGAGGAGAAGACGAAGCCGGAGCAGGCTGGGCCGGCTGCGGTGGGGGCTCCTCGGGCGAAGAATTGCAGGGCGTTTGCGCGGAAGAGGATGGCGGAGGAGATGCCGGGGATCGTGTCGGCGCTGATCGAGGGGACGAAGGGCGGGAGTGTTCCGCATGCGAAGGTGCTGCTGGAGTTGACCGGGGTGACGAAGGATCCACCGAAGCCCAAGGTGGTGAAGAGGCGGGGAAAGACGCTGGCGGGACGGCTGCTGGAGGAGATTGCGGAGATGAAGAAACAGGGATTAGAAGACAGGGATTAGAAGACAACAGAAGCAGATCCCCTGCGGGGATGACAACCAAGAAGGGCAACAGCAAGAACACGCAACGGCAGAAGCCAATATGGGATTCTTTGCTGCGCTCAGAATGACATGCGGTTGATTGGTGGGTTGAGGAGGTGGCATGGAGTATGCAAGGGAGCTTCATCGGCGGGGCGCTGCGCTTCGGGCGGGGGTTGGTTCGGGGCTGGGACGGTGTGGGCGGTTTGTGCGGCAGCCGGACGGGATGAGCATGCGGGCGATGGCGGTGGAGTTTCCGGAGGTGCATGGGCATCCGAACCGGTTGCCGTTTGAAGGGTGCCTGACGCTGGTGGATGTGGCCAGCGACAAGGCTCCAAGTGGGGCGCGGGGGCACCGGGTAGTGCTGACGCGGGCCGCGGCGGAGGCTGCTCTGCCTAGCCTGATGGGGATGGCGGTCGACTACAAAGCCGGGTGGGATGGGCATGACGCGCGGCAGAAGTGCGGGATCATCACGTCGGCTGAAGTGGATGGCAGGAAGGTGATGGTTGCGGGATATCTGTTTGCGCGGGACTTTCCGGAGATGGAGGCCCGGGTGCAGACGGATGGGCTGATGGGGATGAGCTATGAGCTTGCGGATGCCCATGTCGAGGATATGCGGGCTTCCGTGTGGACGCTGACGCGGGCTACGTTTACCGGGGCGGCGATTTTGCTGCGGGATAAAGCGGCTTACCGGGGGACGAGCTTTCGGTTGCGGCGAGCGGCTTAAGGGCAGGGCTTAGGGCTCAGAAGACAGGAGCAACGGCACAGATGGAAGCGGATTCCTCTTGGGGGACGACAACAAAGGGCAACGATGTGTGCATCGGCTGCGTGCCGGTGCTGCGGAATGGGAGGGTTGGATGGAGATGGAGATGAGCGTGGAGATGCATGAAGGGCTGGAGCGTTTGACGGCTGCGGCGGCGATGCTGGAGACGGCGGTGGCTCGGCTGGCGGGGATTTCGATGTCGGCGGAGAGCTCGGCTTTGACGGAGCTGGAGGAGAAGCTGGCGGCGGCCGAGGCCAGGATTGCGGAGCTGGCGGCCCGTGGGGCCGGCTTTGGGCGGAAGACGCTGCAGGCCAAGGGCGGCTCGCGTGGCGAGGGGCTGGAAGGGGCGATCGATGGCGCGCTTACGAGTCTCAGCCTGGAGCAGAGGATTGCGGTGAAGTCGGAGCTGATGCGGAGTGGTTTGCTGGGTTAGTTCTGTTGTCGCGCGAAAATGTGTGGCGGGGACGAACCCACATCTCAGAAGCGAGATGTGGGGCACCCGGGTTGGTGGCAGGGTCTGGGCTGAGGCTCAGGCCCTTTTTGTTTTTTGAAAGGGAGATTGGATGAACGCTAAGTTTACAGAGATCAGTGCGGCGGCCGATTACATTGGGCCTGGCGCGATCGAGATTCCGCTGTACCAGACGGAGATTACCGACCTGGTGCGACGCCGGGGCGTGTTTGGGCAGAGGATCAAGCAGGTGCCGGCTACGGGGCATCCTTCGCGGTTCTTTGAAGAGACGGCGATTCCCTCGCCTGCCGCTTCTGCGGGATTCGTCGACCCGCGGAACATTGTGGCTCCGCTGGTGAGCCCGACGCGTGTGGAGAGGTCGGTTCCGCTGAAGGCGCTGGTGGCGCAGATCAACTACAACCTGTTCGATGTGGAGCTGGGCAAGCAGCAGAGCCAGTTTGCGTATCTGCAGGCGAAGGACCTGACCGACACTGTGGATGGTGTGCTGCGTACGCATGACCTGGCGCTCTGGAATGGCACCGATACGAGCCTGAGCTCGCCGACGACGGCGCAGTACTTTGGCGCGGCGGCGCAGATTGCAGGTGGCGGAAATACGGTGACGATCGGGACCGGACAGAGCATTGTCGATGGGCTGAAGTCGACGATTGCGCAGATGCTGGCGAACACGTCGTTTGGTGTGAGGCCTACGGCGATCTATGCGAATCCGGTGCTGCTGGATCTGATCGATCGCGAGATGAAGACGGAGTTCAACGTGGTGTTGAACACGCGGGAGATCGAGGCGGGGCTGACGGTGAAGACGCTGTCGACGCAGGCGGGCGATATTCCGCTGATTCCGGAGTGGACGCTCTCATATACGGGCACGCCGGGTTCGGGGAGCGCGGTGCTGCCGGCCTACATTGTGACGGAGGACATGATCGAGTACCACTGGCTGACGGATCCGAATCCGCGGATCTTCCGGCTGGGTGCGGTGGGGTCGCTGGCGTCGCAGCATGTGGTGGTGAAGTTCGGCGGCGTGGTGGTGAAGGGTGCGAACTATGCACACTACCAGGTGCTGGTAGATCGCTAGAAGCAGGCAGTAGGCAATAGGGAGTAGGGAGTAGAAAACTTCCTGCTCCCGTTTTGTAACTTTATTGATTACGTATGGAGGGGTGATGAGTTTTGTTGGGTTTCTTGAGGCTGCGGGTAAGGACTTTGCCAAGGGGCTGGGCTACGTGGTGAAGATTGCGGTTCCGGTGGAGGCGCTGGCGAAGCTGCTGTTTCCGCAGTTCGCTCCGGCGGTTACGGCGGGGGTGGATGCGGCGACGCTGATCCAGAATGCGGTGCTGCTGGTGGAGCAGAAGTGGGCGGCAGCCGGGAAGCAGAATGGGACCGGCGCGCAGAAGCTGGCGGAGGTGATGACGCTGGCGGAGAGCGCGGTGACGGCGATTCTGACGCAGTTTGGGGTTCATGCGGATACGGCGTATGTGACGAGCCTGGTGAATGCGGTGGTGGCGGTGCTGAATGTGGCGGCTGCTCCGGCCTCTGCCTCGGTGGCGGGTTAGAGGAAGAACGAGCAACGGCAACCGCAGGTCCTTCGGCTGCGCTGCTCGCAACGTGCGCGAGCAGCTTCGCTCAGGGTGACAGTTTCTCGGGTCGGGTTGAAGCAAGAACAAGCAACGGCAAAAGCCAATACGGGGGTCTCTCCACTGCGCGATGGACGGTGAAACTGTCCATCGCTCCGGTCGAGATGACGCTTCTTTGGGGTGAGGGTGAATGACCTGAGCTATCGGAGCGGGATATTGGGTTTGCTGAAGAGGAGATGGAGGGTGGATGGGGTATCTGGAGCCGGGTGAGTATGTGGCGTATGGGTTGACGGCGGAGACGCCGGATGACTGGGTGGCGATGGCTTCGGCGTTGATCGAGGCGCACTGCCGGAGGCCGAGTCTGCTGGTGACGGCGTATGTGGAGCGGGTGAGGCTGGTGGCGGGCAATCGCACGATGCGGCTGAGCTATGGGCCGGTGAGTGCGGTGACGGGCGTGCGGGTGCGGTATGGGCAGGCTCGTCGAGGCGAGATACAGGCTTCTTGGTTGAGCCAGGTGACGATGGCGTTTGGGCTGCCGGGAAGCTGGAGTGTGCTCGATCTTTCGCTGGTGGATCTGGATGTGTCTACGGGCGAAGTGACGCTGGGCTGGCATGTGCTGGGGCTGGACTACAACGAGGTTGAGGTGAGCTACAACGCGGGGGTGAGCGTGGTGCCGGTAGGGGTGAAGGTGGCGTGTGCGCAGGTGGTGAAGAATGCGCAGGCGATGCCGGCGCTGAATGTGAGCAGGACCAGGATGGACACGATGCAGATGCAGTACTTCAGCGGGAGTCTGCTGGATGAGTCGGTGAAGTCGCTGCTGCGGCCCTATGTCGCGACGAAGGTGGCGTGATGCAGGGGGCTGGGTTGGTGAGGGCGGCGGATGCGCTGTTGCGGATGGCCGGGGGTCGGGTGGTGAAGGTGAGGATGCCTTTGGCAGGTGTGCCTTCAGACGATGCGGAGCAGCTGGGGCTGGCGTCGGCGGGGTTTCAGGATGTGGAGATGGGGCCGGTGGCGTTTCGCAAGGCGCGGGCTTTGTTGAAGGCGGGTGAAGGACCTCGGTATGAGTTGATGGTTTCGGTTTCGGCGGTGATGGGGCTGGTGGGGTCGCTGGGGTTTGAGTCGGTGGCGGTGTTGTTTCGGGAGTGTGCGGGGATTGTGGTGGGGGAGAGGCTGCTGTTTGTGGAGAGCTGCACGGCGAGCGAGGCGGGTGGGGAGATTTATTGCTATCGCCTGGGGTTGCGGGGGCCGGTGGGGTTGGTGGTTTAGGCGGCGGAGAGATTGGTGTGGCTTCACCCAGCGTGGTGGCTTCGCAGTTATGCAACGGAAAGGGTTACTTATTTATGCAGGATGTGAAGGATACGTTTTTTGTTGCGCTGCGGGATCGGGTGGCGAGTAGGAATCCGGCGCGGACGGTAGTGGTGAGGGGCGTGGTGCGGCCTGGGGTGATGGTTGAGGAGAACGAGTTGGCTACGGAGTGGATTCCTACGGGCGTGTTCTCGGTGCGGTGGAGGGATGTGGCGGTGGATCGGAGTGGAGACGTGCCGCTGGCGGCTCTGGGATGCTCGATTCGGTACGGCACGGATGGGGATGCGGCGCATGGCGGGATGGACCGGGGGAGGCTGCTGGCGCAGATGGATGCGGAGCTTGGGTTGGCGCTGGGGGCGGGGGTTCGGAACGTTCCGAAGATGAGTTTCGCCAGCGGGGCGGCGGTGGCGCTGGGGACGCAGGTGTTTTGGGGAGACGTGGCGTTTGGTGCTGCGGTGGTTGCCGGGGAACGGTTGGAGCGAGTGGCGACGGTGACGGTGTTTGGGTATCTGGAGGCGGGGAGCTGATGGCGGATACGGGGTTGGAAGGGCGGCGGGTGCGGGGGTACTTTGCTGCGGTGAACCGGGCGGCGGGGGTGCCGGTGATGTTCGATCCGGCGGTGCTGGGGAGAGCGGTGGAGATGCCGGCGCCGTGGGTGGATCTGGGTTGGTGCTCGGGGTTCAAGAGGACGAGCGCGACGACGGTGGGTGCGGTGGTGACGGGGGCTCCCGGGGTGGCGGGAGCGCAGGTACGGACGGCGGTGGGCGCGGAGGTTTCGTTTTGCTTTGAGACTTGGGGGCGGCTGCAGGTGGCGCTGGCTGCGGGGGCGCAGAGTTTGAATGTGTTGAAGGCCGGGAGCGGGGCGGCGGCGAATGGGAGTGGTGGGCTGGCGGAGGCTCCGGTGGGGCTGGTGAGCGGGTCTACGGCTTCGGTGTTGATGGTGGGTTCGACTGCCGGGTTCGCGGTGGGGGATCTGGTGGCGGTGGATGTGGACTATGCGGGTCAGGTGGGGTTTGTGGGGACGGGCGTGAGTGGGGCGTATGTGCGGTCTTCGGCTGCGGTGGGCGGGGATGTGAACTACATCCGGCGGGTGACGCTGAATGTGGGTCGGGTGGCTGCGGTTGGGGTGGGGACGCTGACGCTGGAGGCACCGCTGATGGCGGGAGCTCCGAGTGCGGGGATGCAGGTGAGCGCGATGGTGGGGTTCTGCGATCGGGAGGGTGGGAGCTTCTTCCAGGAGTGGTCGGGGTTGTTTGTGCTGGATGGAGAGCAGGGGGATCGGGCGATCTTTCACTATCCGCGGCTGCAGGCGATGGAGGGCTCGCGGGAGATGCCGGTGGCGATGGGCGGAGGGCTGGAGCGGGTGCGGCTGATGGGAGCCTTCAGGGCGTTGCCGGTCGTGGATGGGAACGATGGGGAGACGTGCGTTTGCTTCAGGAGCTATTTGCCAGCAGCGCAGTGACAACAAGGATTGGGGGATGGATGAGTAAGTCGATGCGGTGGGAGACGCTGGTGAAGATTCTGCTGGCGCTGGCGTTCGGGATGGTGGGGATGGCCGGTCCGCGATGGGTGGGGACGGCGTATGCGATGCAGATTGTAACCACTACTGTTGCCGATACCGTGTATCACGCGGATGGGACGGCGGCGGCGGGGACGTTGGTTATCAACTGGCCTACGTTTACGACGATGGCGGGTGAGGTGATCCAGGGCGGGAGTCAGTCGACGGCAATTGGGGCGGGAGGCGCGCTGAGTGTTGCGCTGGTTCCGAATGTGGGGGCTACTCCGATTGGGACGTACTACACGGTGGTGTATCACCTGGACGATGGGAGCGTGCAGAAGGAGTATTGGGTTGTTCCGTTGAGTGCGAGCCCGGTGACTCTCGCACGGGTGAAGAATACGGTGCTGCCGACTTCGGTTGCGATGCAGACGGTAAGCAAGAGCTATGTGGATACGGCGATTGTGGCGGCGGTGACGGGGCATCCGCTGGACTCTTCGCCGTACGTGGCGAAGACGGGCGACACGATGACGGGTCCGCTGGTGCTGCCGGGCGATCCGGTGAGCGGGAACCAGGCCGCGGACAAGCACTATGTGGATGCGAGTGTTGCGGGTATCGGGGGTGGAACGGCGGGCAAGGTAGCGCTGGTGCCGAGCGGGACGCAGGTGGTGGCGCAGCCGACGGGAACGGACCTCGAGGTGAACCGGTTGAACGGGACCGAGTATGCGAGCCAGTATGCGACGGTGCCGAATGTGAATGGGATTGCGAACGCCACGAACTCCGGCGATTGCACGGGCGCGAGTGCGGCTGGGCTGGGATGCACGGTGACGGTGGAGCCCACGGTGACGGGGCAGGAGAACTACCTGTTCAAGACGGGATGGGGGAGCCAGACGCATGTGCAGGATATGCGGCTGGGCGGTCAGCACGATACGTACTTCAATCCGAAGAATCCGGCGGACGGGAGCAATGAGTCCGGCCAGGGCATCGATGTGACGACGACGGACAGCACGGGGACGGTGGCGCAGGCTATGGCTACGGGTGCGCTGCAGTCGACGGCGCTGAACGTGAAGCATACGGCGCTGGCGGGTGGATCGAACCTGTTTTCGGCGGAGCTGGGCAGTGTTCCGTACTTCAAGACGACGTATGAAGGCTCCGAGGTGGTGGGCGTTTACAACACGCAGGGGCAGCATGTTCTGGCGGGGCTGAACACAAACTGCTATGCGGTGGGCGACTGTTTGATTGGGGCGCAGTTCCTGCATTCGATGGGCGGTTTTCGGGACAATGCCGATGAAGGCACGCATCCGTACGACATCGAGGTGCGCGAGGATCCGAGGGTGTTTACGGGACAGTGCTCGGCGGGGTGCACGGTGGGATCGCAGAGCGTGACGGTGGGGTCGCAGACAAATGGCGGGACACAGGGGGATGGACGCTACCTGATCGATAAGAATCCGGCGGGGGTGATCTCTGCTGGGTCGCTGACGGGCGGGAGTGCGGGCACGATCCATCCGGTGGCTACGTTTACGGGCAGTTCGTTTCCGGTGAGCACGTTCTTTCTGTCGGCTTCGTTGATTCCTTCGCAGGCGCACAACGTCGCTCCGGGTACGGTGACGGTGCCGATTGCGACGACGGGCGTTCCTGCGGGGTTTTCGACGAATACGGCGGCGGCGCCGGGCAGCTCGGGAATTGCGTGTATCGCGGGTGAGTCGACGATCCTGTCGAACTGGGAGATGGCTCCCTACACGGTGGTCGATGGGACGCATCTGCAGATGACGCTGCTGAAGCCGCATGGCGCGAGCTCGACGATTGCGATGGGCGGATTGTGCGGGTATGGGCTGGAGCAGAAGGTCGATACGATCAACGGGATACGCCAGGTGTTCCCGGTGGTGGGATCGTATGCCGCGAACGGGTTGTACTATGCGGGGTCGGCGACGGCGGTCGTGGGACAGATGGGGCAGACCTCCGCGTATGCGAATCTGACCTTTCCGGTGGTGTCGGCGGTGCGGAGCGGGGGTGTGGTGACGGTGACGGTGCCTTCGACCCTGGGCTATGACGTGTCGGGGTTGACGATGACGGTGGCGGGGGTGACGGACTCCAGCTACAACGGCAACTTCGCGGTGATGTCGACGAGCGCGAATACGCTGACGTACACGGAGGCCGGCGCGAACAGCACAAGCGCGGGCGGCACGATCTCATTTGTGACGGGTGGGTATGCGCTGTATCCGATGGCGGAGGTGCTGAGCGTCTACAACCCGGCGACGAAGAGCGTGGATGGGTTGTTTACGCTGGCTCCGAATACGGTGGCGTGGGCGGCGAACGATCCGGTGGAGCAGCCGCACTACTTCCAGGTGAAGATCGGTGGGGATATGGCGATCATCTCGCAGTATTCGCCGAGGCCGCAGATTCAGCAGAACACGGGGTACAGCTACCAGGACAACGTGGGTCCGACGATGCGGGGGTTCACGATTCAGAACCTGTCCGCGGCGACGAACTACTTCGGCAATGGAGGGACGCGCGGGTATCCGGACATTGCGTATGTGTCGCAGGGTATCTGGAACAGGGACTTCGATGCGCAGGCGGGCGAGCAGTCGGTGTTCTCGCTGCACTGCAACTCGAAGGGATGCAACCGGTGGGATTCGGCGTACAACCTGTTTGAGCTGGACAGCTCGGCTGGGCTGGACACGATGAACTACTCGCCGCAGACGAGTACGCTGGGGCTTTCGCTGCGGGGCACGGGGTACAGTTTTTCGCCGCTGGCTTTTACGGCAGGCACCGCGAATCTTACGACGCTGAATGTGACGAACCTGAACGCGGCGGCGATGAGCACGGCGGCGGTGAATACGGGCGTGGTGACGGCGACGACGCTGAACGGTGCGCTGGATGCGGGGAATGTGACGACTGGAACACTGAGCGCGGCGCGGTTGCCGGTGATGGTCGGTTCGGGTGGATCGCATGCGGCGGGTGCGGTTCCGGATCCGGGTGCTACTGCGGGGACGACGCGGTATCTGCGTGAGGATGGGACCTGGGTTTCGCCGGCGGGCGGCGTGACCTCGTTCAATGCGCGGACGGGTGCAGTGGCACCGGCGAGCGGCGACTATGGCGTGGCGCAGGTGACGGGCGCGGCACCGCTGGCTTCGCCGGCGTTGACGGGGACACCTACGGCTCCCACGGCGGCGAATGGGGATAACAGCACGAAGGTGGCGACGACGGCTTTTGTGGGCGCGGCTCTTACCACCGCGCTGACGAGTGTGAACACGTATACGTGGAACGGCGACTGCCTGGGGTACTTCACGTTCCAGGAGACGACGGGCGCGGCGATGGTGGACCAGTGCAACACGGCGAATGTGGGAGCGGTCTCGAGCACGGCTCCGCCGGTGCGAACCGGGAATGGTTATCAGTTCGCGTACGGGAATCAGGCGGACTTTCCAGCGTCGGTGAACAACTTCGGCACGATGACGATGGTGGTGGAGCTTCCGATCTATGCGTATGGGTCGAATCCGGCGAACCAGTACACGCAGAATACGATTCTGCTGGGGACGCACTCCACGACGAACAACGTGGGCGCGGATGTGCTGGGCAAGGCCAACGTGGTGAATGTGGGGATGTATGGGGCGACGGTCGCGGGGTACGGCTCGGGCAGCGCAAGTGCCGTGAGTGCGAGTGACGTGTTTACCGGGACGCAGGTGATTACGGTGGTTTGTCCGACGGGACGAGGCCCGCAGGTTTACCTGGGGACGACGCTGATTCTGAACGATACGACTTCGGGTTTGTCGCATGCGTGCGGTGGGGCGAATCCGCTGCCGAATGGCAATTACCAACTGGGGAGCTCGAGCAATACGGTGACGGTCGCGCTTGGCAACCTTGCGTTGATCGGGAAGGTCGACCTGGTGCGCTTTTCGGCGACGAACAGCATGACGGCGGCGCAGATTGCGGCGAACGTAAGCCTGGCGACGCAGATTGCGACGCAACGGGGGATTGCGATGACGGGGTCGCCGTATGTGTTTCCCACGGCGCAGTATATTGCGGCGGGCGACTCGATCACGTGCGGCTATAACCTGGCGGGGACGCCGGCGTGCGGGTATCTGACGACGGGAGCGTACTCCTATGCGGGTACGACGTCACTGCCTGCTTCGATGTTGAACAAGGCCTATGGAAGGCAGATCTACGGGGCGACGGGAGCACTGGTTCAGGCGCAGACCGCTCAGATTCCGTGGCTGTATGGGCCACAGTCGAAGAGCGCCGCGGGTTCGTCGATCGTGTCGCTGTTCGAAGGGACGAACAACTTCGGGGCCGGGCTGGGGCAGACGGCGGGGCAGGTGTGGGATCTGGCGGTGGGGTGGAACCGGATCGAGAAGGCGTATGGGCCGAGGACGTTCTACATCAGCATGATTTCGCGGGGAGGCAGCGGGGGCGGCGGCATCCTGAACGAGACCTCGAAGAATGCGCTGGCTTCGCTGGCAAGGGCTGGATGGAAGACGGCGGGGTATGACGCGTTTGACGATATGACGGCGGACCCTCTGATGGGGTGCGACGGGTGCAATGCGAACTCCTACTTTACGAGCGATCTGACGCATCCGAGCATTGCGGGGCAGGCGCGGATCGCGCTGAGCGTGGCGTGCACGATCAACTGGCTGGATGGGTCTTCGCCGGCGAACTTCAATCCGACGGCGATTACGGCATCGACGTACGCGGCTACGTGCGCGGATGGCGGGCTGAACTTCAATACGGCGAGCAACAGCATCAACGCGACGATGAACTCGGCGCTGTGGCAGACGGGGCGGCAGATCTCGATGTGCAACGCGACGACGATAGGGAGCAATACGCTGACGCTGACGGCTCCGAGCGACTTTCCGTTCAACAACGTGGCGGGCAATACGACGCTGACGGTGCCGGCGGGAGGATGCGTGGAGTTGACGTCGACGTTCAATGGAAACTCGGCGGCGCCGGGGGACTACTGGGCTACGGTGCGGTAACGGGAGCGGGCTGGGAGGGTGGTCCTGGCCCGCTTCGTGGTGGAGGTTGGGTGAAGCGGCTGACGAACGATGAGACGGACCTGTTGCAGATTGGGCGGGAGATGGATTGGCCGGGCGCGGGGATTCGTGCGGCGAAGACGTTGTTGAAGGTGCGGGACCGGAAGGGGAGGTTGCGGCCCCTGGTGGCGAACCGGGCGCAGAGGGCTTTTGAGGCAACTCGAGGGAGAGCGAACATCGTGCTGAAGGCGCGGCAGATGGGCGTGACGACGTGGGTGGCGGGACGGTTCTTCCTGAAGACGATCAGCGCTTGCGGGGTGTTGACGGTCCAGGTGGCGCAGACGCGGGAGGCGGCGGAGGCGATCTTCGAGATTGTGCGGCGGTTCTGGATGCATTTGCCGGAGGAGATGAAAGAGGGACCGCTGCGGTTGAGCCGGTCGAATGCGGGGCAGATGGTGTTTGGGGAGTTGGAGAGCGAGTATCGGGTGGTGAGCGCTTCGGATGAGAATGCGGGGCGTGGGTTGACGATGCAGAATCTGCATTGCAGCGAGGTGGCGCGGTGGCCGGGAGATGCGAGGGCTACGCTGGCGGGGTTGCGGGCGGCTCTGGCTCCGGGGGGAGAGATGGTGATGGAGTCGACGCCGATGGGGGCGTATGGAGCGTTCTATGAGGAGTGGTGTTCCGGGGCCGGGCTGGTAAGGCACTTTCTGCCGTGGTGGTGGGAGGAGGCCTATGTGGCGGAGCCGGTGTTCGACTGGACCCCGGAAGAGAGGGCGCTGGGGCTGACGGCGGAGCAGATCGGGTTTCGGCGAGGGCTGGAGGCGAGCTACCGGGGTCTGCGGTCGCAGGAGTTCGCGGAGGATGCGGAGACCTGCTTCCGGGCTACGGGGGAGTGTTGTTTCGAGGTTTCGGCCATTGAACAGCGAATGGCAGCGGTGGGAGATCCGCTGGAGGTTCGGCGGGGCGGAGCTCTTCTGGTTTGGCTGCCTCCGGTGTTGGGTGAGGAGTACCTAGTGGGGGTGGATACGGCCGGGGGTGGGGCGAGTGGGGACTTTGCCGCGGTGCAGGTAATCGAGCGGGAGAGCGGGTTGCAGTGCGCGGAGCTGAAGGAGAGGCTGGGGGCGCTGGAGCTGGCTCGGGTGGTGGCGGCTCTGGCCCGCGAGTATGGGGGAGCGGTTGTCGCGGTGGAGAGGAACAACCATGGGGCCGGGGTGCTGGCGTATCTGGATGCGACGGAGCGGTATGAGAGGGTTTGGGCGGGGCGGGATGGCGTGGCTGGGTGGCTGACGACGGCGGGGTCCAAGCCGGGGATGGTGAGCCGGATGGGGGCTCTGCTGGTGGAAGCGCCTTGGATGTTTTCTTCGAGGCGACTGCTGGGGGAGTGCCGGACGTATGTGGCATTTGAAGGAGGCAGGACGGGCGCGGCGAATGGCGGACATGACGATTGCTTTATGGCTATGGCGGTGGCCCAGGCGGTGAGGGCGGAGATGTCCTGCCGGACGGGCACCCTGCGCGGGCGGCGGGCGTTCACACGCCCTTTTACTCCTTCGGGTGGCTCTCCCGTTGGTCGAGAATAGGATCCGTGCCGAGCATCGTGTTGCTCGGGAATCGACGCCCACGCCGCTCAGGGTGTGCTTCGGGTATTCTGCTTGGACGCGTGGGGTGATGGCTTGGCGGTGTTGGCGGTACAGGCGATTCGTCGGATGCGGGGTGGGGCGCAGAGCCAGTTGATGCTGGGGGCGGATGGGAAGCTCTGGGTCGTCAAGTTTCAGAACAATCCGCAGCATCTGCGGGTGCTGGCGAATGAACTGATCGCTTCGCGGCTGGCGGCGGCAGCGGGGTTGACCGTGCCGGTGTGCGATGTGGTCGAGGTGACGCCCTGGCTGGTGGAACATAGCGCGGGAATGGTGATCGACCTGGGCAAGGGGCAGAGGCTGCGGTGCGCGGCGGGGTTGCAGTTTGGCAGTGCGTTTGTCGGCGGGATGATGCCGGGGCAGGTGGTGGACTATCTGCCGGAGCAGCAGATGGACGAGGTGCGGAACCTGGCGGAGTTCGCGGGGATTCTGGCGCTGGACAAGTGGGCGGGCAACTGCAACGGGCGGCAGGCGGTGTATGAGAAGAAGCCCCGGGAGAGGAAGTATCGGGCGCATTTTGTCGATCAGGGATACTGCTTCAATGCGGGGGACTGGACCTTTCCGGACTCGCCGCTGCGGGGGGTGTTTGCGCGGAACATGGTGTATCGCGGGGTGACTGGATGGGGGAGCTTTGAGCCCTGGCTGACGAAGATCGAAGAGATGGGGGCGGAGGTGCTTTGGGAGATTGCCGAGGGAGTTCCGCCGGAGTGGTACGGTGGGGATCTTGCGACGATCGAGCGGCTGATGGAGACGATGCTGGTGCGGCGGGGGCGCGTGCGGGAGTTGATTGGGTCGTTTCGGGATTCAAATCGGGAGCCATTCCCGAATTGGGTTGCGAATACGCGGGTGGTGGTGCCCCGGCAGTTTGAAGACCTGGGGAATATGGGCAAGTTTTTGATGTAGGGTTTGGTGGTTGGATTGCTTAGGTTTGGAGTGGAGGGTTTTGTTTGGGCGAGCGGGTTCCGTGTGAGTTCTTCCTGATCCGGTATGTGCCGGATGTGGTGAAGGGCGAGTTCACCAACATCGGCGTGGTGCTGCGTGAGGCCACGGGCGGTGGGGAGAGCCTTGTGCGGTTTACGCGGGACTGGTCGCGGGTGCGGTGCATGGATGCGGATGCGGATATCGGGTTGCTGGAGGGGCTGGAGGGGGAGATTGCTTCGCGTTTGGCTGTGGGGGTGAGTGCAAAGGACCCGAAGGCCGTGATGGAAGTGCTGGAGGACTCGCTTTCGAACTCGCTGCAGATGTCGCCGGCAGGGGCGTGTCTCGCGGAGAATATGGCGAGCGAGATGGAGCTGCTGATGCGGATGTATGTGGAGCCTTTGCGGGTGGCTCGTCCGCGCACGAAGACGGGGCGGGCGGCGATTGCGGGGGCGATGCGGACTGAGTTCGAGCGGGCCGGGGTTTGGGGGTTGATGCGCAAGAGGATTGGCGCTTCGATGTATACGCGTGCGGGGGATCCGATGCGGATCGATTGCGGGTATCGGGCTACGGAGCTGGTGCGGATGTTTCAGGCGGTTTCTCTGGAGGGCGATGTGGAGGGGGCCAAGGGGTTGGCTTATTCGGCGGCTTCGCTGCGTGAGGGTGTGGGGCGGGTGGAGGGGGTTTCGCTGGAGTTGACTGCGGTGGTTGAGCCTTTGCGGGAGGTTTCGGAGCTGGAGGATGAGGCGATGGAGCGGTACCGGTTTGGGGTGGAGGCGATGGAGCGGGAGGCGATTCGGGTGGTGACGGTGAACGACCTGGCGAGAGCGGCGGCGACGGCGAGGATGGAGCTGCAGGTTTAGGTTCGTCCTACGGGGGGGGGCGGGCGTTCACACGCCTTTTTACTGCTTCGTGTGGCCCTTCCGTTGGTCGAGAACAAAGTTCCATGGAGACCAACGGAAGGCCCGCACGAGATGGTAGCGGCACGATCGGTATACACGTCACGAAGTGACCGCCCCGCGCGTCGCGGGCCCGTCCGGCAGGACATGAGTTTCTAGCAGGGGTGAAGCCTTTAGGCTTCACCCCTTTTCTTTTCAGGGGGTAGGGATGGGTTGGATCGAGCGGGTTCGGGGGATATTTCAAACGAAGGTGGAGCCAGTGCGCAAGACGGCGATGCTGCCCTCCATCCTGACGCCGTACGGCGGTGCGCGGCAGGGGCAGAGCGTGATGAAGATGACGCCGGCAAACCTGCGGCGGTTCGCGGAGACGCCGGTGGCGCGGCGGGCGATCAATGTCGTAAAGGACAGGATCGCGAGCATGGATTGGCAGGTGAGGGTGCGGCGTGGATATGTCACTGGCGAGGTAACCGACGCGGATGCGCGTCTGAAGGCGCTGCGGATTGCGCTGGAGGAGCCGAACGCAGGAGACAGCTTTCGGACGCTGTTCGAGCAGGTGCTGGAGGATGTGCTGGTCGGCGGATTTGGCGCGGTGGAGATGGAGTTGACCGGGGATGCGGCGCAGCCGTTCCGGTTGTGGCCGGTGGATGGGGCGACGATCCAGGTGGATGAGAGCTGGGATGGGGATGCCGCGAAGCCTCGGTACGCGCAGGCTACCGGGCGTGTGGGCAAGGATGCGTTGGTGCCTCTGCTGGATGACGAGCTGATGTATGTGCGGCTGAATCCGCGGACGCATACGCCGTTCGGGCTGGGGCGGCTGGAGGTTGCATTTGAGACGGTGAACCAGTTGCTGGGGGCTACGCGGTATGCGGGACGGCTGGCGTCGAACTCGGTGGTGCAGTATGCGCTGTGGTTGAACGAGGCTACGCCGGAGCAGCATGAGCGGCTGATTCACTGGTGGCAGGATGAGATCGAGGGCACGGGGAAGGTGCCGATTCTGAGCTCGGAGCAGAAGCCGGAGGTGCTGCGGTTTGCAGGAGGGACGGATGCGGATCTTCACCTGCAGTGGCAGGAGTTTCTGCTGCGGATGATTGCGAATGCGTTCGACCTGCCGCCGATGCTGCTGGGGGTGACGCAGGACGTGAACAAGGCCTCTGCAGCGGAGCTGGCGGAGGAGGCGTTTCAGTCGGCGATCGTTCCGGTGGCCAAGCTGATCGCAGAGCACATTACGCGGGATGTGTTTGGGAAGAGGCTGGGTTGGCGGGAGTTTGAGTTCGTCTTCAACGACCTGGAGGCGCGGGATCCGATGACGGAGCTTTCGGTGCAGACGCAGTTGCTGGAGGCCGGGGTGTTGACGGTGGCGGAGGTGAGGTCGATGCGTGGGCTGCCTGCGTTGAAGGCGAAGCGGGGTGCGGCTTGACGATCACGATCGACAACATGGATGGGCTGGGAGCGGTGGACTATAGCGGGGCGCTTTGGTCCGGGGAGCCGCTGAAGGTGTTGAGGACGTTGAACGCGCCTTCGCGGTGTTTAGCGTCCGTGGTGAACTCGGGCGGGCTGGCGGTGCCGGTGCGGCGGGGGCGGGTAGTGGTCTCGGATGCGCAGGGAGACGTACTGTTTACGGGATACCTGGCGGTGGAGCCGGAGGCGGTTTACCTGGGTGCGGGAACGATGGGGCCGGTGTATCGCTATGCGTTGAGCGCGGTGAGCGATGAGTGGGTGCTGGATAAGCTGACCGTGCCATCGAGTGGAGCGGGGCTGGCGGTGGGTGGTGGGGTGCTGTTGCAGACGCTGACCCAGCGCGTGGGTGGATCGTCGGTTTCGACGGGCGGCGTTGCGGCGGGGCGGGCGGTGGGGGTGTTTCAGCCGGTGCCCGCGGAGGCGTGGTCGGTGAACGCGGGTAAGCTGGCTGGCGCGGCTTACGGGACGTACCGGGTGGTCAATGGGGCTCTGTCCTTTGGGTCTGTGGGGACCGTCACGCATACCTTGAGCGATGGGGATGGGACGCTGCGCCCGGGTGCGCTGGTGGCTGGGGCGGTGAAGGAGCTGGCGAACGATGTGACGGTCTCCGGGGCGGTGGAGCCCGGGACGTATGTGACGGAGATGTTCGCAGGGGATGGAGCGACGGCGGAGTTTGTGCTGAGCGAGGCTCCGTTTCGACCGGCGGCTTTGCAGGGGCGGCTGGTCGACGATGCTTTCGATGCGGGAGTGTTCAACCCGCAGACCTGGGTGGTGACGGATCCGGGGTCGCATCTTGGTTTTGGTGGTGGCGGGCTGGCGATGGCGGGCGGCAATGGGTTTGATGGGCAGACGACGCTGACGGCGATCGACCCGGTGGAGATGGGCGGGACGTTGCTGATCGAGGCGGGCGCGGTGGTGCTGGCTACGGCGAGCGACGGGGTGTTGTGCGGGTTGTTTTCGGGGGCGGTGTCGCGGACGAACTGCTTTGCCGGTTGGAACGTGCGGCAGAGCGGGGGGAACACGATCGTGACGCCGATGGTGTATGGGGTCGAGGTCGGGACGAGCTATCCGGCTTTGAGCGGGCATCGGTATACGTTCCGGATGCGGCTGCACTGCGCGGAGATGGAACGCGTGATGCAGACGTACTATGCGCGGGTGGATGGAGGTGTGGAGAGCTTTGGCGGCGGGCTGGTGAGCGCGGCGATGTCGATGTGCTTCGAGGTGATCGACCTGGGGGTTTCGTCGAATACGCCGGCTACGGTTTTGTATGACACGGCTTCGGCGGGGTTGGTGATGGATACGCCCGCCAGCTGCACGTTTTGTGCGGTGGATGCGGTGCAGATCTTCGGGTCGATGGGGTACTGCCGGTTGACGCAGACGGGTTCGGCGTGGGTGGTGAGTACGCCGGCCTCGGGAGTTTCGTTTACGCGGCTGATGGGCGTGGCCGGTCAGGGTGTAGATGGTGCGTTGACGGAGTCGGCAGGGACGGGCAAGGTGACGTTCTTTGCGGGGCGGATTCCGGCGGCGGGGGAGATCGTTTCGGTGATGTACCGGAGGTCGCGGCGGTCGGTAGCGCGGATGGCCGATGCGGCGAGCGTGGCGGCGGAGGGGATGGCGCGTTGGCTGGGTAAGGTCGTGAGGCCGGTGGCGCGGTGCTCGGCGGATTGCGAGAGCGCGGCGATGGCGGTGCTGCGCTTTGCCACGGCTCGGGCGGCGGCTTTGCGGGGGACTTATACGGCTTGCGTGATCGGGACGTTTCCGGGTGGGGATGTCTGGCCGGGGGATGTGCTGGCCTTGACGGCGGACGGCGCGACGCTGAACGTCGTGGTGCGGGAGGTGGTGGTCGAGGATGGGCGTGCCGCGCCGGAGGTGTTGGGCTACAGGATTTCGTTTGCGAACGACTGGGCGGATGGGTTGGGGTTGACGCTCTCGGAGTCGGTGGCGGCGGATGCGCTGCTGCCTCAGACGGCGTCGGCTGGCGCGGCGGAGGTGCTTGCGAACCTGCAGCAACTGACCGTGACCAGCGCGACGGGGACTGCGTTGCAGGTAGATGCCGGAACGGCTGCACCTGTGGGCGGCGGGTTTGAGGTGCGGGTGCGGGATGGGGGCTTCGGACTGGGGAATGCGGCGGATCTGGTGCTGCGGAGCCCGGTGCGGAGCTTCTCGATTCCGAGGGTTTCGGCGGGTGAGCGGTATTACGTGCGGATGTATGACGGCAGCGGGGTGTATTCGCGGTGGTCGAGTGCGGTGTTTTGCAGTTTGCCTACACGCTAGAAGCCCGCTACGCGCGGAGCGGTCACTTCGTGACATGTATTGGGCTTCGCGGTGGGCCTCCCGGTGGTCGGCGTGGAACTTTGTTCTCGGCCATCGCGAGAGCCACGCGAAGCAGTGACGCGTCACGAAGTGACCGCCCCGCACGTAGCGGGCCCGTCCGGCAGGACACAAGGGGGGAAAATGACGGAGTTTGAAGGACAGGTTCTAGCGGATCTTTCGGTATTGAAGAGCCAGATGAACGAGCTCATCGGCATCGGGCAGCCGGGACGTCTGCATGAGTTGGAGCAGAGGGTCTCCGGGCATGAGAGGGCGATGCAGAGGCTGAAGGGGATGGCGGGAGCCTTCGGTGGGCTGCTGACGGCGGTGCATGGGTTGATTGCTTACTTTGGAGGGAAACATTGATGGAATGCGTGTGTGTGCAACCGGAGGCGGGGTGGCCGGGATGGGTCGGGGAACCTCGTATAATCGAGGCCATGAGCGCGGAGCCGTTGGTGGGTGTGGTGATGGGCAGCAAGAGCGATTACTCCGTGATGGAGCGCGCGGTGGAGATGCTGCGGGAGTTCGGCGTGGCGCATGAGGTCCGGGTGGTGAGCGCGCACAGGACTCCGGATCTGCTGTTTGAGTATGCCGAGGCGGCTGCCGGGCGCGGGTTGCGCGTGGTGATTGCGGGTGCTGGCGGCGCGGCGCATCTGCCTGGGATGATGGCGGCGAAGACCGTGGTGCCGGTGCTTGGTGTTCCGATTGCGGCGACCGCGCTGCAGGGGATGGATGCGCTGTTGTCGATTGCGCAGATGCCCAAGGGCGTGCCGGTGGGGACGATGGCGATTGGTGCGGCGGGCGCGGCGAATGCGGCTCTGCTGGCGGTGGCGATTCTGGGAACGACGGATGCGGCTTTGCAGGCGAAGCTGGTGAGCTGGCGCGAGGCACGGCGGGATGAAGTGCTGGCGCAGGAGATTGTATGAGCAGGAATGAGCCGAGGCCTTTGCTGCCCGGGGCGACGATTGGGATTCTGGGTGGTGGACAGTTGGGGCGGATGATCGCCATGGCGGCACGGGCGATGGGGTACCGGATTCTGGTGCTCGATCCGGATCCGGGGGCTCCGGCACGGTTTGTGGTGGATGGGCATATCGAGGCGGGTTGGGATGACAGCCGCGGGGCTGCGAACCTGGCGCGTGGGTGCGATGTGGTGACGCTGGAGATCGAGCAGATCGCTCCGCGGAGCATGGAGGCGGCGGCTAGTTTTTGCCCGGTGCGGCCGGGTGGGGCGATGCTGGCGGTGATCCAGGACAGGATTGAGCAGAAGGACTGGCTGCGGAAACATGGGTTTCCGGTGGGTGAGTATCGTGCAGTGCGGTCGTTGGAGCAGGTGAGAGAGGCCATCGGGGAGTTGGGTGGGGCTTGTTTTTGTAAGAGCGCGCAGGGTGGGTATGACGGGCGCGGGCAGGGGAAGACTTCGACGGGGTCGGAGGAAGAGGTTCTGGGGGCGTGGGAGGCTCTGGGTGAGGGGCCGGGCGTCGTCGAAAAGGCTGTGGAGCTGGAGCGGGAGATCAGCGTGATGGTAGCGCGGAGCCCGAGCGGTGAGGTGAAGGTGTATCCGGCGGCATGGAACCACCATGAACGGCAGATTCTGAGCTGGAGCGTGATTCCGGCACCGATTCCCCCCTCGATGGAAGAGGAGGCTCGGAAGATCGCGTATGAGATCGCCGATACGTTCCAACTGGAAGGGCTGCTGGCGGTGGAGATGTTTGTGACGGCGGGGGGGAAGCTGCTGGTGAATGAGCTCGCGCCGCGTCCCCACAATAGCTATCACCAGAGCGAGCGGGCCTGTGTGACGAGCCAGTTCGAGCAGTGTGTGCGGGCGGTGTGCGACCTGCCGCTGGGCGACGTGGATGTGGTGCAGCCGGCGGCGATTGCGAATCTGCTGGGGGATGTTTGGCTGGATGAGAAGGGTGCGCATCGCGAGCCGCATTTCGATCGGGCGCTGGCGGTGCCTGGGGTGAGGGTTGTCCTATATGAGAAGCTGAAGCCACGTAAAGGGCGGAAGATGGGGCATCTGAGCGCGGTGGGGGCTACTCCGGATGAGGCGGTGGAGAGGGTGCTTCGGGCCAAGGCTGCGCTTTAGCGTTCCCTTGGAGTTCAGTGGCTGCATACCCACATCTCAGAATCGAGATGTGGGGCACCCGGTTTGGTGGCGCTTTCAACCGCAGATTCCCTTTGGGAATGACAACCAACAAGGCGTGCTTCACTGGCGTAGTTCAACCTCGGTGGCACCCTGGCCGCCCATGTTCTGCGCGGGTTCGGAGAAGGTGGCTACGTGGGGGTGGCTCTTGAGGTAGTCGCGCAGCGTGCGGCGGAGGATGCCCATGCCGGTGCCGTGGACGATGCGGATTCTTGGCAGGCCGGCGAGGAAGGCGCGGTCGAGGTAGCGCTCGACCTCCTGCTGGGCCTCGTCGGCGGTGCGGCCGATGACGTTGATCTCGGACGGGGTGTAGTCGAGATCCTCGTTCTTGGTGGAGACGGTGATGCCGCCGCGACGCTTGGCGGCTTCGAGGGGCGTGACGGCCTTGACGGTTTCGACCTCGGCGATGTCTTCGATGGTGGCGCGCATCTTCATAGGGCCAATCGAGACCTCGTACGTACGGGCGTCGATGAGACGGTCTACGCGGGCCTGGCGGCCGAGGCTCTTCAGCTTCACCAAATCTCCGACCTTGATGCCCTTGGGCTGGTGCGGGACGGCGTGCGGGTCGTTCTTGTCGGCTCCGGTGGTGTGGGCGACGACGGTTGAGTTGAATTGCTCGGAGAACTCGCGGCGCAGGCGGGACATGCGCAAATCGGAGTCGCGTGAGAGCTTTTGCGCGGCCTTCTTATCGTCGATACTCTTGACGGTCTCCTTGAGCTGGTAGGCGAAGTCTTCGAGCAGGGTGTGGAGCTTCTTTTCGAGCTCGCGGGTGCGCTGCTTCTGCTCGGCGCGGCCCTCGGTTTCGACGCGGAGGCGTTCGCGCGTGAGTTCCTGTTCGCGCTGGCGGAGGGCGAGGCGCTCGGTCTGGGCGGCGGCGAGCTGCTCGTGGAGCTGGTCGAGGAAGGCGCCAATGTCCGCGGTCTGCGTGGTCATCTGGGCGCGGGCTTCGGCGAGGATGTCGGGCGCGAGGCCGAGGCGGGAGGCGATGTTGAGGCCTGCGGAGGCTCCAGGGACGCCGAGGCGGAGTTCGTAGGTGGGGGTGAGGGTCTGCTGGTTGAAGCCGACGGCTGCGTTGAGGACGCCCTTGTTATTCGCCGCATAGACCTTGAGCGAGGTGAGGTGAGTCGTGATGCAGCACCAGGTACGCAGGCGCAGGAAGTGTCCGGCGATGGCGACCGCGAGGGCTGCGCCCTCTTCGGGGTCGGTGGCTGAGCCTAGCTCGTCGAGCAGGACGAGGGAGTCTTCGGTGGCCTCGGCGGCGATGCGGTTGACGTTGACGATGTGCGCGGAGAAGCTGGACAGGTTCGATTCGATGGACTGCGCGTCGCCGATGTCGGCGTAGATGCCGGTGAAGAGAGGCAGGATCGCCTCGTTGGCGGGCACGGGAATGCCGGCCTGGGCCATGAGAGCGAGGAGGCCGGTGGTCTTGAGGGCTACCGTTTTGCCGCCTGTGTTGGGGCCGGAGATGATGAGCTGGCGGGCCTCGGGCTCGAGCGCGAGGGTGAGGGGCGTGGGACCGGGTGAGGAAGTTGGGTCACTTCCCTCTTCGAGCTGGCGGGCGCGATGGTCGCGGCGCATACGGAGTTCGAGCAGAGGGTGGCGGGCGGACTTGAGCGAGAGGCCGACGGCGGCGGGCTCGTCCATGACGCCCTTGATGCCGGATGGAATGGGCTTGGCGCCGGGCACGCTGAAGCGCGGGCGGACGCAGTCGAGATCCTGTGCGAAGCGAGCACGGGCGGAGTGTGCCTCGACCTCAGCGAGGATGGCTGTGCCGAGCAGGATGGGCGTGGCATCGGCGGCGAGGGCGCGGGTCATGGCGACGAGGATGCGGTGAATCTCGCCCTGCTCTTCGTCGAGCAGGCGGACGAGCTCGTTGTTCTGCTCGATGGTCTCGAAGGGCTCCACGAAGACGGTTTGACCTGTGGACGATGAGCCGTGGATGACGCCGGGGACCTTCCGCTTGAACTCCGCCTTGACGGGGATGACGAAGCGCTCGCCACGGACCGTAATGAGCTCGTCCTGTGTGGAACCTCCGTCGGAGAAGCTGCGGAGCGCCTTGCGGAGGCTCTCTTCGATGGCGCGGTGCTGGCGCTCCATGGCGCGGCGGATGCGGCGTAGCTCGGGGCTGGCGTCGTCGGAGAGGGAGCCATCGGGCTCGATCTTGCCGCGCAGCATGCGGAGGAGGTTGGCAAGATCGTAGCCGAGCAGGCGCTCCGAGAGGGCGACGATGCCGGGCCAGTTGCGCTGTCCTTCGGCGGGGGCGTTGGTGAGGAGGTTGCGCCAGGCGGCTACGCGCTCCACGACTTCGAGGAGATCGCGGATTTCGAGGCCTTCGAGCGCGGATCCTTCGATACGACCCTTTTCGAGCAGCGCCGTGGGGTCGAAGAGGCCGTGGAAGTCGAAGCTGCCGCCGCGCGTGAGGAAGCGCCGCCACTCGTCGGTGCGCTGCTGCTGGGTTTCGATCCAGAGGAGGTCCGCGCTGGGCTCGAGCGCGAGCATCCAGGCGCGGCCGAGCGGCGAAAAGGTGTGGCCGGCGATATGTTCGCGCAGCATAGGCCACTGCAGGGCGGCGGAGCTGGATTGGGCAAGCGGGGACGGGATCAGGGGAAGCAGGTTCGACGGGTTCACACTCTTTATCGTATGCGCGTGGGATATTTGTGTTGAACCGAATCGGTGGGTTTCGCGTAGGTTATACAGACGGGATCTGTGATATCCCACCTGGTTCCCGCGGAGGTGTTGCGATGACTTGCCCAACCTGTGGTGCTCCTTTCGATGGCGTCGGCAGCTTTTGCCGTCAGTGCGGTGCGCGCCTCGTTGGGCCTCTGGGACCTCCGCCGCCGGGATACGGTTACGCGGCGCCGCCACCGGGATATGCACCCTATGTGCAGGCTTCGCCGCGGGTGCAGCGCAATCTTCAGATCCTGAGCCTCCTGTGGGTGGGGCTTGCGGTCCTGCGCTTCGCCAAGGGCATGGTTGGCATGTTCTTTCTGCGGTCGTGGATACGCGGGGGAGGCGGATTCGGCCATCACTTTCCGTTCGGCAACGGAGGCCCGTTTCTTTCGGCCATGATGCCCTTTACGCTGACCACGACGGTGGTGATGACGGCGCTCTCGCTGATGGTCGCGTACGGGCTGTACAAGCGCAGGCCGTGGGGACGCACGATGGCGATCGTGATGAGTATTCTCTCCATGATCAGCGTCTTCCCGTTCGGAGCAGGCTTGAGCATCTTTACGCTTTGGGTGCTGGCACCCGCTGCTTCGGCGGTGGAGTACGACACGATCGCGGATACCTCGCGGCCGGGTTTCTGAGCTCGGGACTAAACTAGAGGGTATGAACTTTCCTCAAACGCGGATGCGCCGTCTGCGCAAGACCGAAGCGATGCGGTCGCTCGTCCGCGAGACACACCTACGCCCCGAAGCCCTGATCTATCCGTTGTTCATCTGCCCCGGAGAGGGCGTGCGCAAGCCCATCCGTTCGATGCCGGGCGTCTTCAATCTTTCGGTCGACGAGGCCTTGAAAGAGGCGGAGCTGGCTGCGTCGCTGGGTGTGGGCGGGCTGCTGCTGTTTGGGCTGCCGGCGGAGAAGGATGAGCTTGGCACGGGTGCGTGGGCGGAAGACGGCATTCCGCAGACGGCTCTGCGCGCCATCAAGCGGCAGAGCAGCCTGAAATCGCTGGTCACCATCGCCGATGTGTGTCTCTGCGAGTACACCTCGCATGGGCATTGCGGCGTGGTGCAGAGGGATGGCGATCACTACCACATCGACAATGACCCTTCTGTGGCGCTGCTGGCGAAGACAGCGGTCTCACTCGCCGAGGCTGGGGCGGACATCGTTGCGCCCTCAGACATGATGGACGGCCGCATCGCCGCCATGCGAGAGGCCATGGATGAGGCTCGCCTGCAGGATACGCCGATCATGAGCTACGCCGCGAAGTTCGCCTCAGCGTTCTACGGGCCGTTCCGCGAGGCGGCCGATTCCGCTCCGCAGTTCGGCGACCGGCGCAGCTACCAGATGGACGGCGCCAATATGCGCGAAGCCATGCGGGAGATCGACCAGGACATCGCCGAGGGCGCGGACATGCTGCTGATGAAGCCAGCAATGCCGTACCTCGACGTGATTCGCGCGGCTCGTGAGCGCTACGACCTGCCCATGGGCGCATACCAGGTTTCGGGCGAATACTCCATGATGCACGCGGCGTTCGAGCGTGGCTGGCTGGAGCCGGAACGCACGATGATGGAGTCGCTGCTGGGCATCCGCAGGGCAGGCGCGGACTTTATCGTGACGTACTTTGCGCTGGAGGCGGCGAAGGTGCTGGCGTAGGACGGAAGCGCTGCTTCCCCTTCCTGGCGGAGTCCTGGCCAGCCTGCAAAAATACTGTGTTTTCCTGCAACAAATTCTGAGGAAAACCAGTCTCATCAGTACGGAGTAGAATTGCCTGCGATGCAGTACGGCCATATCATCGCCATGATCGATGCCTGCCTGGAGCGTCTCCACGCGGCTCGAAAGCTTCTCAGCACCCCGTATCACAACGCGGTCGTCGAAGTTCTGCATCAGACCTCGAAAGATCAAGTCGTCAAGACGAAGAAAGTAAGGCCCGCAATCCGAATCAAGAAGAAAAGAGTTGAGCTCACACCGAGCCTCTTCACCTCCACCCCCGAGATCGAAGCCGCGGCGGCTCTCCCCGAGGCGCCTGAGGCATCCCCCATGCCGGTCGTTGTCGAGGCTCCGGTCGTGGCCGTGACCAAGGTTTCCGCCAGCCGCGCGGTCGTCGCCACCGCGCAGCGTGCGGTCGCCGAGATCCAGACCGCGATTCCGGCTCTGCGGCGAAAGCATGTTCCGCTGCCCAGCGCGCTGGTAAGCCCCGTGCCCACCGGTCCGGTGTTTATTCCCGCCGCGCAGGTGCGTGAAAATACGCAGAAACGCGCCGAAGCGAAGGTCGAGCAGGCTCCTGCCACCAAGGCTGCGTCGGCTCCCCTGACGGCCGAGATGCTGGCCAAGCGCTGGCTTCAGAGCCCAGCGCACTAAGGCCGCACTAAGGCTTAGAACACTCCTCTCGATACGCTTCCCTGCCCTTCCCTTGACGCGGAGCGTAAAATTATTCCGTAGGCACGCCGGTGCGCAAAGCCCATGTGCCCGAGAACGGAGTACTCCTTGGCAGACACAATTTTTGACCTGGTCGTCGTGGGCGGCGGGCCCGCGGGCTACACCTGCGCGATTCGCGCCGCACAGTACGGATTGAAGGTCGCTCTCATCGAGAAGACGGACCTGCTCGGCGGAACATGCCTTCACTGGGGATGCATCCCCACCAAGGCGATGCTCTTCTCGGCCGAGATCTGGGACCACATCAAGCACGCCACCAAGTACGGCATCGACAACGTGGACCAGCCCAAGCTGAACTGGGCAAACCTGCTGCAGCGCAAGAACGACATCATCGTGAAGCACACCAAGGGTCTCGACTTCCTGATGAAGAAGAACAAGATCACGGTCGTGCGCGGACATGGCCGCCTGACCGGTCCGGCGAAGGCCGGTGTCTTCACCGTCGACGTGACGGCCGAGGACAAGGCCACGGCGGGTGCCGGTTCGGCTCTGCAGACCAAGACCACCGTGCTGGGCAAGAAGGTCGTGATCGCGACCGGCTCCGACGCGCGTATGCTGCCCGGCTACAAAGCCGACCAGACGATCCTGACCAACATTGAGATCCTGTCGCTGCCCGCGATGCCGAAGTCGCTGGTCGTCATCGGCGCAGGTGCCGTTGGCGTCGAGTTCGCCTCGGTCTTCAAGAGCTTTGGCGCGGACGTCACCATCATCGAGGCGCTGCCCCGCATCGTGAACGTCGAAGACGAGGACATCTCGAAGGAACTCACACGCCTCTACAAGAAGCGCGGCATTGAGATCTTCACCTCGTCGAAGGTGGACAAGATCGACAAGACCGCCGACGGCGCGGTCGTCACCTTTACCGATTCGAACGGCAAGCAGCAGACCAAGACTGCCGAGAAGGTTCTCGTCGCGGTAGGCCGTGCGCCACGCACCTACGACGCGGGTCTGGATAAGGTCGGCATCACGCTCGATCGCGGCTTCATCTCCACCAACGAGTGGATGGAGACGTCGGAGCCCGGCCTTTACGCGATCGGCGATATCGTCGCCGGTCTGCCGCAACTTGCGCACGTCGGTGCCATGTCGGGCCTGGTGGTCGCGGCCAAGCTGTCGGGCAAGTATGCCCGCCCCGTGCATCGCAATCGCATTCCGGGCTGCACGTACTGCGATCCGCAGATCGGGTCGGTGGGCCTCACCGAGGCGCAGGCCAAGGAGAAGGGCTACCAGGTGAAGGTGGGCAAGTTCCCATTCGTCGGCAACTCCAAGGCCACCATCGTCGATTCGCACGACGGCTTCGTGAAGGTGGTTTCGGATGCCAAGTACGGCGAGATCCTGGGAGTTCACATCATCGGACCGCAGGCGACGGAGATCATCTCCGAGTGCGTCACGGCGATCGAGCTCGAAGCGACCGTCGAGGCGATGATGTTCACCATCCACGCTCACCCAACGCTCGCCGAAAGCCTGCTTGACGGCTTCTCCAGCGTCGAGGGCATGGCCGTCAACGTGTAGTTTTGCCGCCCAGGCGTCACAAAGCCCCGTCCATGCGGCGGGGCTTTGTGATTGTGAAGGTCTTTATACTGGAGATGAAGGTCGGCGTGACCTACAAAGTTGAACTCATCCATTCCGTTCAGGGTTATTCCGCTCGTAAGCCATCATGCACATCAATCTGCTCTCCTTAGGCCGCATCCCCTTCGACGAAGCCCTTGCCATCCAGCAAAGGGTGATCGCCGCACGCAAGGCCGGGGCCATCGCCGACACGCTCCTCCTGCTCGAACACCCGCCCGTGCTCACCCTGGGCCGCAACGCGCATCGCTCCAACATCCTTGCCTCGGACGAACTGCTCACCAGCAAAGGGGTCGTCATCCACGAGATCAACCGCGGCGGCGACGTGACGTACCACGGCCCCGGACAGCTCATCGGATACCCCATCATCGACCTGCGCGGCGACCTGCCCGGCAAACGCGGGCCGCATCTCGGACCCGTGGACTTCGTCCGCCTGCTTGAAGAGGCGCTTATCCGCACCTGCGGCGACTTCGGCGTCATGACGCAGCGCATCTGCAAGCTCACCGGGGTATGGACGATCGCCGGCGGCAGCATCCGCGAGAAGAAGATCGCCGCCATCGGCGTTCACGTCTCGCAGGGCGTCACCTCGCACGGCTTCGCGCTCAACGTCACCACCGACCTGCGCGACTTCGAGTGGATTGTCCCCTGCGGCATCTCCGACCGCACCGTCACCAGCCTTGAGATGGAGGCGGACGCAGCCCGTCTTGCACCCACCATGGAGAACGCGCTCAACGTCACCGCCCGCAACCTCGGTCGCGTCTTTGAACGGCAGATGCTATGGGTCAACTCGCTCGACGAGTTGCTGGGCACGCCAGAAATCGCCCAAACCGTCCGGTAATAGAACAACCGGGCAGCTGCCGGACGACACGGTCTATTCCACAGCACTATAATTTCCATGTCGCGCCGCGTGCGGAGCACGAATCCGCGCGGACGCCGTTGTAATGAAGAGGAGCCTCATGCCGACCGACGTAGTCATGCCCCAGATGGGCGAATCCATCACCGAAGGCACCATCACCAAGTGGCTGAAGAAGGTCGGCGAAGCCGTCCAGCGCGATGAGCCGCTCTTTGAGATCTCGACCGACAAGGTCGACGCCGAGATCCCCTCGCCCGCAGCCGGCATTCTGAAAGAGATCAAGATCGCGGAAGGCGCCACCGTCGAGATCAACACGGTCGTCTGCTCTATCGAAGAGGGCGGAACTGCTTCGGCGAGCACTGCGCCCACCGCTGAGACTGCCGCGACGCCCGTGGTCGACTCCACGACGCCCGCAGCCGTCGATCTGCCCTCCGCCAACGAGACACCGGACAACCCCTCCGCCGTGGAGCCCGTTGCCGCCGGCACCGAGGTTCTGATGCCGCAGATGGGCGAGTCCATCACCGAGGGCACCATCACCAAGTGGCTGAAGAAGGTTGGCGACACCGTCCAGCGCGACGAGCCCATCTTCGAGATCTCCACCGACAAGGTCGACGCGGAGATCCCCTCGCCCGTCGCTGGCAAGCTGACCGAGATCAAGGTTCCCGAAGGCTCGACGGTGACGATCAACACCGTGGTCGCCGTCATCGGCGGTGGCGCTGCTGCCCCGGCCGCGAAGCCTGCCGCCGCCGCTCCGGCGCCTGCTGCTGCCGCTCCCGCTACCCCGGCAAATGCCCAGGCCTCCGAGGGCGGGCGCATCGTCTCCTCGCCGCTGGTGCGCAAGATCGCCTCCGACAACAACGTCAATCTGGCTGAGCTTTCGGGCACAGGCGCATCGGGCCGCATCACCAAAGCCGACATCGTCGGTCATCTCGAGGGCGGGGCGAAGCCCGCTCCCGTGGCTCCTGCGGCTGCTCCCGCACCGGCGGCACCGGCTCCTGCTGCTGCCAAGCCCGCTGCGGCGGCTGCGACGCCTCAGCCCGGCGAGCTCGTCCCCATGACCAAGATGCGCGCCATCATCGCCAAGCGCATGGTCGAGTCCAAGCACACCAGCCCGCACGTCCACACCATCTTCAAGGTGGACATGACCCGCATCGTCAAGCTCCGCGAGAAGGAGAAGAACAAGTACGAGCAGCGCAACGGCACCAAGCTCACGTACATGCCCTTCATCACGCGCGCCGCGGTCAATGCGCTGCGGAAGCATCCGGTGGTCAACGCCGCCATTCAGGGCGATGCGATCCTCTATAACCGCAACATCAACATCGGCATCGCCGTCGCGCTCGACTGGGGCCTCATCGTTCCCGTCATCAAGGGCTGCGAGGAGAAGAACTTCCTCGGCGTCGCGCGCTCCATCGTCGATCTCGCCGATCGCGCCCGCAACAAGAAGCTCGCTCCGGACGAAGTCTCCGGCGGCACCTTCACCATCACCAACGCAGGCATCTTCGGCGAGCAGTTCGGCACGCCGATCATCAACCAGCCCCAGGCCGCGATCCTCGGCGTGGGCGGCCTGAACAAGGAAGCCCTCGTCCTTACCGATAAGGATGGCCAGGACACCATCGCCATCCGCAACGTGCAGCGCTTCACGCTCGGCTTCGATCACCGCATCGTCGACGGCGCGGACGCCGGCAAATTCATGTCGGACTTCAAGGCGTATCTCGAGAACTGGTCGGAAGATATCGGATAAAGAAAAGGCTTCTCAACAAGAAGCTTTCTCCAGAACCGGCAACACGCTGCAGGCAAAAGAAATCCCCGCCAACCCGGCGGGGATTTTTCTTTTCGTGCGACAAGCGGTTACGCCTTCGCACTTTTCTTCAGCGCAGGAGCGGCCGCAGCCTGATCCTGCTCGCTCTTCTTCTTCGATTCCCTTTCCTTCGCGGTCTTCGGGGTGTCGCTTTTCTCCGCCTTGGTCGCGTCCTTTGCGGAGGCGGCGCCAGCCAGAGCAGGCTTGCTCTCGCCCAGCAGCAGCTTGCCGGCGGCAACCTCTTCCTGCAGGTTGGCGTTCAGCAGCGCTGCGATCTCCTTCTGACCAAGCGACTTCGCAATGGCGATCGCCGCAGTATATCCGGCGATCTCGTAGTGCTCCACGCGCAGCGCGGCACCGATCAACTCGACGTCCTTGGTCGCGCCTTCCTCATCGGACTCGATCGCGTCCTTGCCCTCTTCCACAACGCCTTCCATGCCGTTGCAGTGCTGGCCCGTCGGCTTCTTGCCCAGGATCTGGAACGCCTGCTTCAGGCGCTCGACCTGACCCTTGGTCTCTTCAAGATGATTGGTAAACGCGGTCTTCAGCGATTCGGTTTTGGTGGCCTTCGCCATCTTCGGCAAAGCCTTCACCAACTGGTTCTCCGCGCTGTAGAGATCGCGAAGCTCTTCGAGAAATACATCCTGCAGACTCATAAAAAACTCCTGTGGCCCAACTGATCGTGCGCGAATATCGCCTCTGTTTAGAGGCTGATCCACGTTTTTCAGTTGGCCACAGGAGCCTTATGTCTCTCGATAAACCTACCGCCGTGTCAGCACAGCCTCGATCCGGTCGCCAGCCCACTCCAGATCCTCACGATCGATCGTCAGCGGCGGCGCAAAGCGAATCACGTTGAAGTGCGTCTCCTTGCAGAGGATTCCTTCCTCCATCAACGCCTCGCACACCGGTCGCGCCGCGCCCTTCAGCTCCATGGCAATCCAGAGTCCACGACCGCGCACCTGCTCGATCAGAGGGCTCTCAATGCGCTTCAGACGCGCCAGAAACTCCACGCCCAGCTCCGCCGACCGCTCCGACAGCTTCTCCTCGACGATCACCTTCAGCGCCGCCCGCGCAATCGCGCACGCCAGCGGATTGCCGCCAAAGGTGCTGCCGTGATCGCCCGGATGCAACACACCCAGGATCTCCCGCGAAGCCAGCACCGCCGACACCGGGTAAAACCCACCCGAAAGCGCCTTGCCGACGATCAGCACATCCGGCACGATGCCCTCGTGCATATAGGCGAACAGCTTGCCCGTACGCCCCAGCCCCGACTGAATCTCGTCCGCCATGAAGAGCACGTTGTGCTCTTTGCAGATCGCCGAAGCCTCCGCCAGGAAGCCGTCCGGCGGAATCAGCACGCCAGCCTCGCCTTGGATCGGCTCCACCAGGAACGCGCACGTATTCGGCGTAATCGCATCCCGCAGCGCGGTAGCATCGCCAAACGGAATCACCCTGAATCCCGGCAGATACGGTCCGAACCCCTCGCGGTACTGCTCATCGGACGAGAAGCTGACGATCGAGATCGTCCGCCCATGAAAGTTGTTTGTGCAGCAGATGATCTCGGCCTTCCCCTCCGGGATGCCCTTCACCTGGTAGCCCCACTTCCGCGCCACCTTGATCGCCGACTCCACCGCCTCGGTACCCGAGTTCATCGGCAGCGTCATCTCAAAGCCCGTCAGCGCATGCATCTCCTCGTAGAACAGCGGCAACTGATCGTTACGAAACGCGCGCGAAGTCAGCGTCACACGCTGCGCCTGCTCCACCATCGCCTCGAGGATCCGCGGGTGACAATGGCCCTGGTTGACGGCCGAGTAGGCCGCGAGACAGTCGAGATACCGCTTTCCGTTGACGTCGGTCACCCACGATCCGCTGGCGCGCTCGACCACGACGTCCAGGGGATGGTAGTTATGGGCTCCGTACCGCTCTTCGAGCTCGATGAAGTCTTTCGTAAGGGCTTGCATACCCTATTCTGCCTCACTTTTCGACAGCCTGGCTCAGACCTGTGTCTTACTGGACGAACTTTTCCCCCGCACACGCGTCCTGTCCAGAAGGTCGGACAGCGTCCACCCCTCCAGGCTCCGGTCCACCGCCGCTTCGGCATCCGCGTAGACATCCTCGAGCGCGCCCTTCACGCCCTGCCCCACCATGCACTCCGGATTCGGCTCCTGATGCATCCGGAAGCTCGCCTCCTCGCCCAGCGCGCGCCTCACCTCAGCCAGCGTGATCGCCTCCGGGGCTCGCAGCAGAAGCCACCCGCCACCCGTCGACCCCTTCGAGCCCACCAGCCCAGCCCGCCGCAGCAGCGCCAACTGCCGCCGGATGACCACCGCATGCGTCCCCACACTGCCCGCAATCCACTCCGAGGTCATCCGCTCTCCCGGCGTCGAGGCCAGCAGCGTCAGGATATGAGCGGCGATCGAGAAGCGCGAATTCATCAGATTTTAGAGTCGCAGGAGAGCGCGATTGGTTCATCCTAAATCATCGTAACTTTTTTTGTTACGAGAACGATTCGAGCTGCATCTACTCTCCAGCAGCGCAATCTGAAGGGAGTCACCACCATGAAAGTCGTTCTCTATGGCGCAACCGGCAAGTCCGGCAGCCGCATCCTCACCGAACTCACCTCACGCGGACACCAGGTCGTAGCCGTTGCCCGCAACACCGCGTCCCTGCCTGCGGGCGTGGAAGCCGTACAGGACGACCTCAGCGACGTCGCCAGGATCGCCGCCACCGTCAAAGGTGCCGACGCCGTCGTCAGCGCCTACGCTCCGCCGCAGGACGACACCGACCAGGTCATCGGCGTCACGGAGCGCCAGGTCGCCGCGCTCTCCTACCCCGGAAGCCCGCGCCTCATCGTGGTCGGCGGAGCCGCCTCGCTCGAAGTCGCCCCGGGCGTGACGCTGCTCGCCTCCGGCCACCTGCCGCAGGAGTGGGTCGCCATCGCCAGCTCGCATGCCAAGGCGCTCGATCTGCTGAAGGCCTCGTCGATCGACTGGACCTACTTCAGCCCCGCTGCCTTCTTCGTCCCCGGCGAACGCACCGGCAAGTTCCGCCTCGGCACCGACACTCTCATCGCCGATGAGAAGCACGACTCCCGCATTTCATTGGAGGACTACGCCATCGCCCTGGTCGACGAGCTCGAAACGCCCAAACACCGCCGCGCCCGTTTCACCATCGGCTACTAAAGCAAAAGGCGCATGTCCCGCTCAAGGGGCATGCGCCTCAAACAGTCCCGTCAATCTAGAGGCCGGTCTTCGTCGTCTTGATCCCGGCCGCTACCCGCGTCGCCTCAAAGTACGTCCCGCACGCGCTCACCACGATCGTGTTCCGGCCCACCAGAAGCACGGAATCCCCGGGAACCTCGGTCGTGGCGCCGGTCACATCGGCGTCTTCATGCTGCAGGTCGACTTCCATCACCTTTGGGCTCATGATCCTCAGATCCGCCAGCGTAAGCGGCGCGCCGAACGCGCTCTCGCTCTCCTGCTGAAAGGTCTCATTCGTCAGCGAGCGGGTTACCACGCCCGTCAACGGCACCGATCCGCCACGCCACCGCATGGCCCGGGGGCTATAAGTCAACGTCGATCCAACCAGATCCTTCGCACCATCCCAGCATCCGGGAGTCTTCGTCGGCAGCGTACGCACAATCTTCCAACTGCCCATCATCTGCGACGGCATCGATTCCTGCGCGGACAATACGGCCCCGGCCGCAAGACAAAGCCCAAGCATCAAAACAGCGTTCGTTTTCGTCACGCGAAGCTCCAAAAAATTTTGTCAATGTGGCCGCGAAGCCGCAGGCCAACTAGGAAGTGAGACTCAAAGGCGGCAAATAACGATGCCCAGCCACCTTAAAAACTAAACGGTCGAGCCCGAAAGCCCAACCGTGTAGCTGCTGTCTTTTAGTCTTTTGCGGCGGAAGCCGCGATCCACGGTACGAAGTACCTCAGATCCTCATGGGCATCAGGATGTACCGATACTTCACATCCTCATTGCCATCCTCGGGCCGCATCTGCCCGGCCGACTGCGCGTCCTTGAACTCCAGCCGCACCTCACCCTGCGTGCCGATCGCCTTCAGGAAGTCGATCAGGTATTGCGAGTTGAAGCCAACCACAAGCGGATCGTAGTTATATGGCGTCTCGATCGTGTCCTCGGATTCACCGGCATCTGTGGAAGATGAGGATAACTTGAGCTCATTCTGCTCGAGCCGGATCTTGATCGCGCCTGAGCGCTCATCGGCAAACTGCGCCACGCGCTGGATGCAGCCCATCAGGTCTTCCGACCGCACGATCACGAACTTATTGTTATCGCGCGGCAGCACAGCCTCGTAGTTTGGAAACTGCCCGGTCAGCTTGCGGCTGGTCAGGACGCGTCCGCCTACCTTGAAGAACAGCGTCTGTTCGTCATCGCCGAACTCCAGCGTATCGGCCTCCGTCGAGCCAAGCAGGCTCGAAAGCTCCGCCAGCGCCTTGCGCGGGATCAGCGTCTTCTTCTCGCCCGACACGCCCTCGATCGTCTCGCCCAGCTTCTCCACATGCGCCAGGCGGTGACCGTCGGTCGCCACCATCGCCATCGACTCGGCCTTGATCACCAGCAGCGCGCCGTTCAGCGTGTACCGCGACTCCTCGTTCGAGATCGCAAAGATCGTCTTCGCGATCATGCCCTTCAGCGACGGCACCGAGATCTTGAACGCGCCAGACGCCGGAAACTCCGGAACCTGTGGGAAGTTCGCTCGCGCCATGCCCACCATCTTGGTGTTCGAGCGGCCTGCGCGAATCTGCACCCAGTGGTTGTCCATCAGCTTGATCGAGATGTCACCTTCGGGCAGCAACTTGATGTAGTCGTACAGCTTGCGTGCCGGAATCGTGCAGGCACCCGGCTTCTTCACCTTGGCCGTGCAGCTCGTGCGCAGCGACTGGTCGAGATCCGTAGCCGTGATGGTGAGCTTGCCATCCTCGGTCGCCTCGAAGAGAAAGTTCGACAGGATCGGGATCGTCGTCTTGCGCTCCACCACCGACTGCGCCGCCGTCAGCTCGCGCAGTAACTCGGCGCGCGAGACGGTCAGTTCAAGGTTGCCGGTAGGGGCCTGGGCGACGGGGCTTTCAAGGTTCGGGACTGATGTGCTCACGATTGCATCTCCAAGAGGTAAACGGGGTACTAAAAAAACTCTACAGCACGGGCCACCCTTCACGCCGCCAGGCCCGCCAACAGCTTCGATTCTATGGAGGAATGCCCTGCGGAAGCGACAGCTTTCTTTGTGGGAAACCGCGAACGTATGTGGGTTGCGGGGCCGCCCGATGCTCAGGCCGGAGCAAGCCGGGAACGCCCGAGGGAGCGAAGGTCTTTCCCTCATGCTGCTTCCCAAACTTCAGGTCGAGCGACTGCTTCTACGAATACAGAGGAAAAAGGATAGAGAGTGCTAGAAGCAGTAACCGTTTGCGCTTCAAATGTGGATAACCAACTTAAACCAAACAAACCAAAACTCTTAGCCTGTGCCCCCAGTTTAGAAAACCCGGTGTGCAAAAAAGGAGAGCAGGTAAGACTGGGAGGAAATCAAAAGATCGGTACCGCAGATTCCACATTTCGCACACGGCTTTCTTCACAATGCTGAGAAGACTAGGCGGAAATCGTGGGAAGGGCATCCAACAAATCTGGAATCAGTTGTTTACCCGGCCCACATTGTTCACAGGCCGGCGCACGGGCTGAGGAAAAACCGGGTACAACCATCTGAGGCCCGTTTCTGAACGAGGAGAAGACAACCATGCGAATCGCGCTCTTTGGAGCCTCCGGAGCAACCGGCAAACTACTCACCGAGCGCTGTCTTGCCGCCGGTTACACCGTCACCGCCCTGCTGCGGACACCCGCCTCCTTTTCCTATCGCGACCGGGTACAGACGGTGGAGGGTAACGCCTTCGACCCCAAGGCGATCGAGGCGACCCTCTCCGGAGCCGACGCCGTCCTCTCCGCTCTCGGGGCTCGCTCGTTGAAAAAGGAGGATGTCCTCGAGCGAGCCATCCCCCTCATCGTCGCCGCCATGGAGCGCAACGGACCCAAACGCATCGTAGCCCTGGGCTCCGCTGGTGCCGAGCCCACCTCGCTCGACAAACAGGCGGCATGGCGGCGCTGGTTCGTCCAGAAGATCGTCTACAACACCTTCCTCAAGTACCCCGTAGCCAGCCAGATCGCCCAGTACAAGGCCCTCTCCGCAAGCACCCTCGACTGGACCATGCCTATGCCGCCCATGCTCATGAACGTCGACGGCCGAGGCCTCGACAAGCTCCGCATCGACCGCGATGCCCTGCCGCGCGGCGCAAGCCGCATCAGCCGCGTCGACGTGGCGGACTTCATGATGCAGCAGCTCACCCGTTCCGACTACAGCCGCAGCGGCGTCTACATTTCCTGGTAGGTAGGCAAGCGCGTAGGATGACTCCCATGACGCGTCTCCGCCTCGTCCCAGCCCTGCTCGCCCTCTCGCTTGCCCTGCCAGCCTTCGCGCAGACTCCCAAGTCTGCTGGAGCCATCGCCACGCACCCCGACTGGCCCAAGGCCGCGCCGGCAGATGTGAGGTCCATCGAATCGACCATCAACGCCGTCTACAACGTGATCTCCGGCCCCAAGGGCCAGCCACGCAACTGGACCCGCATGCGCACCCTCTTCGTCCCCGGCGCACGCCTGGCACCGATCCACGAGAGCGGCGCCCACGCCGACGTCACCCTGCTCGACATCGACGGCTACATCGAGCGCGCCAGCAAGCGCATGGAGGCCGAGGGCTTCTTTGAAAAATCCATCGCCAACCGTGTCGAGGTCTACGGCAATCTCGTTGAGGTGTGGAGCACCTACGAGTCCCGCCACGCACCAGCGGACCCCAAACCCTTCGCCCGAGGCATCAACAGCTTCCAGCTCTTGAAAGACGGCGACCGCTACTGGGTCGTGCAGATCATGTGGGGTGCTGAAACGCCATCCACGCCGATCCCCGAGAAGTACCTGAAGGTTCGCTAGCTCGAATAACTAGACCTTCCGTATCGGCCCAGGATATCGAGCCACGATGGAATCGACAGTCAGCAACGTAATACCCTCCACCAGCGCTTGCGCGATGAGCAGTCGATCGAACGGATCCTTGTGAATCGGCGGAAGCGTTGCAACGGCAAGGGCGTGCGAGCTGCTTACCGGTAATTCGACATACCCGTTCGTGCGTAGTCCTCGCTGCATCACATGCAGGTCGCGTTGAAAGTCAGGCCTGCCCAGGCTCTTCTTGATCGCGATCTCCCATATGCTCGCCGCGCTGTAGACTAGCTCATTGGCTGGATCGGCAAGAAGAGGCCGAATCTTTCTGGGTAGCAGGTGGGTTTCGCCAGTCGCCCAAAGAAGCATGTGGGTGTCCAGCAGGAAGTTCACCCGTTCCCCTCAAACAGAGCGATGATCTCCTCCTGGCCCATGGTGTCGAAGTCGGCGGGAGTCGAGCACTGGCCATCCATGAACCCGAGGCGGCTTGCCTTCTTCGGGGAGTCGAGTGCTGTGACCTTTACCATTGGTTTTCCGGCTTTGGCAATAATGAACGATTCACCTTCGAAGGCTTCTTCAACCAGTTTGGAGAGGTGAGTCTTTGCTTCGTGGATGTTGATTGTCCGCATCGGTCCTCCACCTTAGTTCACTCCACTTAGTTTACTCCCAAACAAGAAAAAGGCCCGCCGAAAGCGGACCTGATCCCTACTCCCTGTTCCCTGCCTTTAGTTCAGCGTCTCCATCAGCTTATTGATCGTCCGGTTCAAGTCCTTATCGTTCCGTCTCTGCTCATCGATCTTCGAGATCGAGTGCATCACGGTCGTATGGTGCTTGCCCCCAAACTGACGCCCGATCTCCGGCAACGAGGCCTCGGTCATCTGCTTGGCCAGATACATCGCAATCTGCCGCGGCACCACGATCTGCCGCGAGTTGTTCTTCTGCTTCAACTCAGCAACCCGCATACCAAAGTGTTCAGCTACGGCCCTCTGAATCGCCTCGATTGTGATCTTTCTTACCTGCGTATCGATGAACTGCTTCAGGCACTGCTGCGTTACCGGCAGCGTAATCTCCACGCCATGCATCGAGCACCACGCGATCAGCCGCACCAGCGCGCCCTCAAGTTCACGCACGTTCGTCCGCACATTGCTCGCAATAAACAAAGCGACGTCCGTGGGCAACTGCGTCTGCTCGCTCTCTGCCTTCTTCTGCAGAATCGCAACCTTCGTCTCGAGATCCGGTGGCTGAATATCCGCGATCAAACCCCACTCAAAACGCGACCGCAGACGATCTTCAAAGTCCGCCAATTCTTTCGGAGGCCGATCCGACGCGATCACAATCTGCTTCATGCTCTCGTGCAGCGTATTGAACGTATGGAAGAACTCTTCCTGCGTCCTCTCCTTGCCGGCGAGAAACTGAATATCATCGATCAGCAACACATCGACGTTCCTGAACTTGTCCCGGAACGACGTCATCTTGTCGTACCGGACCGAGTTGATCATCTCGTTCGTAAACTTCTCACCGCTCACATAGCAGATCGAAGCATGCGGTTGCCTGCGCTTCACGTCATGGCCAATCGCATGCATCAGGTGCGTCTTGCCCATGCCCACGCCGCCATACAGGAATAGCGGGTTGTAAGCCTTCGAAGGCCTCTCCGCAACCGCCTGCGACGCAGCCATGGCGAACTGGTTCCCACTTCCAATCACGAACGCATCGAACTGATACCGCGGATTCAACTGCGAGGCCGTGTTCCAGTCGAACCGCGCCTGCTCCGGAGCCGCGCTGCCATTACCCGCCGCCGCCCGTCCCGACCGGGGCGCATTCAACGAGTGGCTCGGCAGAGGAGCAAACCCACCATCTTCCCGCAGACGAACCGCCGCCGGATCCTGCTGCGGCGTCTGGAAGATCACTTCTTCAATGTCCAACTGGAGGTTGTCGATCGCCTCCTGGATCAGGTCGGCATACTTCTCGCCCACCTTCTCAAACTCCGCCGACGGAATGCGCACGTACAGCGTCCGGCCCGTCATGTGCGAGAACCGCGTGGGTTTCAGCCACGTCTCGAACGACTGACGGTTGATCTTCTTTTCGAGCGCGCCCAGGATACGGACCCATGAATTCAATACAGCCGCTGCTGTCGGTACAAAGGACATACTTTTTTAGAACCTTCTTTCAACGATGTCGTACACCACAACCACACGCACCCAAGGGGATCGTCTGCCTCGGGGCATGGGCCTCATACGTTCGTGCGATTCAATCAAGCCGCCTGTGCCCTGGGGAAACGCACACAGCCGGTAAAGGCAACAAGAAGTTCATCCTGCCCTTCAATAGGGCAAGTGGGGGAACATCTTCTTGGCCGGAAATTCCTCGCGCTCAAACGTACGGGTCGCAGGGGAGTAAGTCAGGTAAAACGAACCAGAATCATGCAAAAAGAACGAAGAAGCCTTCTTGCGGAACGGGTTTGATACTAGCAGGAAAACTAGTCCCTTTTCTCGGCCTTTTCACGAGAAAATCTTTGGTTACCGCGAGTTGCACCATTCCTGGTGAAGTTTGAAATGGTTGTCCAAGAGGTTGAAAAGTTTTCCAGTCCGGTCACGAAAACATCTCCCATTTTACCCCGGAAAATGGCCTTTTTCAGTCTTGACGGAAGACTCGGAAAGGGGTAGCAAGGTCGTCTGCACCGCCTCCCTGCGGGATCTCTCACGGAAGAGGGTCGCCCTGGTCACCCGGCATGACGGACCATCGTGGTGTGGCGAGGTTCATTGCCACTTTTCCACCACTCGCGTATACTCAGTAATTGCTGTCGTACGCCACACGAAGCGGCTTGGATGTTCCTGCCGTTCAGATCGCAATCCCGGATCGTGGTGCGCTTTGAAACAGGCGCTTTGAGACCCACCGGGTTCTACGGCGAACAAGCACATCTTTAGAACGCAACCTTTTGAAATAAGGTTCAGGAGTCAGTTCCATGCCCAAGCGTACCTTTCAGCCCAACCGCCGCCACCGCGCCAAGACCCACGGCTTCCTTACCCGCATGAAGACCAAGGCCGGAGCCGCCGTGCTCAGCCGCCGTCGCGCCAAGGGCCGTCACAAGATCGCCGTCTCCGCTGGCTTCCGCGACTAGTTCTCTCTCGCCTCTCTGGCGATGGAACATAGCTTTTTCTTCGGCCCGGATGTTGTCGATCGGCACACGCCATCGAACACTCCGGGCCGAACCTCATCTGCAACCAGGGGGATGCATGATCCAGACCAAGCCCATCTCGCTCGAAGCTGCCGCCTCCGCTCTGCCTGAGCTCTGGTCGCCACGCATCCTCGGCCAGGTCAACGATCAGTACATCAAGGTCGCGCGCGTCGAAGGCGTCTTCCCCTGGCACACCCACGACCACGAAGACGAGATGTTCCTCGTCCTCCGCGGAGCCCTCACCATAGGCCGCTCCGAGGCCGATGGCGGCCCCGTCACGCTGCAGCCTGGCGAATTCTTCGTCGTCCCCGCCGGCCTGCACCACAACACCAGCGCCGACGTCGAAACCTGGATAGCCCTCATCGAGACCACCACCACGCTGCACACCGGCACCACCGTGCTCTCCCAGACCCGCTCCATCGAAGAGCAGTTGGGATAGCCATGTACATCCCTCCTTTCAACGAAGAGAAGCGCCTCCCGGTCATCCACGACCTCATGCGCCACCACCCACTCGCCACCCTCGTCACCATGACGGACAAGGGCCTCTTCGCCACCCATCTTCCGATGGTCCTTCACGCGGAAGAGGGCGAATACGGCACCCTGCGCGGTCACATCTCCAAGGCCAACCTGCAGGGCCGTGCCACGCATGCGGACATCGACGCCCTCGCCATCTTCGCCGGCCCGCGCCACTACATCAGCCCCACGTGGTACCCCAGTAAGCACGAAGATCCCAGGACAGTTCCCACCTGGAACTACGCGGTCGTCCACGCCTACGCCCCCATCGCGTTCATCGAAGATTCGTCCTGGCTTCTCACCCACCTCGAAACCCTCACGAGCATCCACGAGGCGACCTCCCCGAAGCCCTGGAAGATCACCGACGCACCCGCCGACTACATCGTCGGCCAGTCCCGCGGGATCATCGGTATCGAGCTTCCCATCCGCACCCTTCAGGGCAAGTGGAAGGTGAGCCAGAACCGCACTCAGGCCGACCGCGCCGGCGTAGCCGAAGGCCTCGCCGACCTCAATACCCCCGAAGCCCTCGCCATGAAGGCTCTGGTCGAGCCCTAACCTCAGACGGCACCCCTCCCCCTGAAAAGTTCCAAAGTCTCCGGAAAAATAGACTTAACGCTGGACTCGGTGTGTCGGGAATGATTAAGACCCACCGGACGAAACAAACCCAGCAAAGAGAAACCCATGCAATCCATCCGAGCGGAACGTTGAGCTGACGCGTCTATCCCGTGAGGAAGACGATGCGCAAAGTTCGAACGATGGCCACAGGATGCCTCTCCGTCATCCTCCTTCTTGCCCCGGCACTGTACGCCCAAGGCATCCTTGGCACCTGGCAGGCCACGCTGCCCGTCGACAACTCCCCGCACGTCCAGCTCCGAATCACCCAGGCAAGCGATGGCGCTCTCCGCGGCGTCTTTGATCGCTTCGACTGGACGACCTCCGTCCCGCTTTCTACCATCACCTTTTTGGCCCCTGACTTGAACGCAGCCGCCCCGGTCATCGACATCGCCTTCCACGCCAGGTTGGGCCCGGACGGCAAGTCCCTGCAGGGTACCTGGCAACAGGCCAAACACTCCTACCCCCTCACCTTCACCCTCGCCACCCCTGAGACCCTCTGGAAGCGCGACAACGGCGCTCCCATGGCTCTCTCGGCCGATCCCGCCTTTGAGGTCGCTGTCATCCGGCCAAGCGAGCCCGGTAAGACACAGAGAAGCTTCGCACTCCGGACCCGTCACTTCAACGCAAGAAATTCGACCGTCTTCCAGATGGTGAAGTTCGCCTACGCGCTGCAATCCCGTCAGATCGAAGGCGCGCCGGAATGGTTCGAGAGCGTACGTTTCGATATCGACGCCGAACCCGATACGGAAGGCGTACCCAACGAGCAGCAGTACCGCCTCATGCTGCGAAAACTCCTGGCAGAGCGTTTCCAGCTTAGAACTCACATCCTCCAGAGGGTCGTTCCGGTTTACGCGCTCACGCTCCAGAACAAGACCCCTCGGCTCGACCCAGCCGACGACCCCAACGGCCACTCCCACATCTTCGTCAAACAGATCGATGACGGACAAACCCTCGGGCAGTTCATGGACTTCACCATGCCCGACGTCGCCGATTTCCTGATGGGCTTTCTCCCCGAGCGGCAGATCCTCGATGAGACCGGCCTGAAAGGCCGCGTCAACTTCACCATGACGATCGCGACCGCCTCCACCCAGGGCCCCGCAAACGACACCGCCGCCGAGTACTTCCACGCGATCGAGCCCCTCGGCTTCAAGCTCATCCCCAGGAAGGCCCCGATCGACATCCTCGTGATCGACCACCTCGAAAAGCCTTCCGCGAACTAGTCCTCAAGGCTCAATTCCATTGGCATAACAGACTGTGCCTCCGAATTAACTTCCCGATACGCTTGACTAGGTCCTCCAGGCTGGCACAATGATGGCGTGGTCAAGACAGGCGACGGAGGTTCCGCGGACGTGAGCACAACGCAAGAGAGCACGACGAAGCTTCGCATCGGGGCGCTGCATACCTTCTGGGATCGAACGCTCCACGGCGATTCGTCCAGCGAGGCAGTGTCCTGGGACGTGCAGAAGACGCTGCTGGCCGGCCTCGGGCTGAATCATCTTGAAGCTCTGCGCTACCTCAGGATGCAACGCCCCACGTTTGAAGCATTCGAGGCGTGGATCGTCGCGCAGCGCGACGACGCTTTCGCCGAGAGCGAGCGGGATCGTCTGCGGCGTGCCCTCGACGGCCATGCGGTGGGTTCGCCGATCGGCGCACTCGACGCGGTCGAAGGTCTGAGCGAGGCCGAGCTTGCCCAATGGGACGAGCACGGCTATGTCATCGTGCGAAACGCGGTGAGCACCGAGGCTGCCGAGACTGCGGAGATGGCGATCTACGAACATCTCGGGATGAGCCGCGATGATCCGGAGAGCTGGTACTCCGAGACCCTGGGTCACACGATCTGGGTGCCCCTGCTGCGCCATCCGGCGCTCGTCGCCAACCGCTTTGCTCCGCGCGTGGTGAAGGCGTTCGCGCAGTTGTGGGGGCGCGAGGACCTCTGGGCAACCGTGGACCAGGCCGGGTTGAATCCGCCGGAGCGGCCGGGCTGGCTCTTTCCCGGCCCCAAGCTGCATTGGGATTGCACCCTGGCGCAGCCGCATCATCTCGAGATTCAGGGCATCCTTTACCTGGCGGAGACCGAAGCGGCACAGGGCGCGTTCTGCTGTGTTCCCGGCTTCCACAAGGGCCTGATCCCCTGGCTGGATTCGCTGCCGAAGGGGGCTGATCCACGAGCCGAAGCGCTGCGCACGCTGACCGCAAAGCCTATCGCGGCCGGCCGTGGCGACCTTGTCCTGTGGCACCAGTCCTTGCCCCACGGCAGCAGCCCAAACCGCGCCAGCCGCCCACGCGTGGTGCAGTATATCTCCATGCGCCCAACCCGCTGGGAGCATAACTCGGAGTGGATATAGAACCGGTGCGGCGGTTCCGTACAAGCCTCGCGGATCATCCTCCACAAGCCAGTGCGGAGTCGTCCACGCAGAAAGCTCCAAAGCCGGAAGCTGTCAGCGAGTGCATTGGCCTGTCAGCAGTAGTCGAGATTTAGCAGGGGCGGGACTAGTCAACACAAGCCGACTTATCGTTACCTATTAGCCGCCTGAAGGAAGGAATTCTGCGGAAGTGATCGTGTGGCGGCTGGCGTGCCATGCTGCACCGTCAGACACCGCCGTGCTCTATGATCCAGGGTCTATTCTCAAAATGTGTAGGAGTTCGATAGATGGACAGTCCTGTCGTTTGGTTTCCCCAGATATGTGAAGCTACCTGCGAGATGCCTCGCCGCGCCGTTCTGGACGTGCTTGATTCTCTGAGTGACAAGGTGTTTTCGACGGAGTATGCAGCGCGCTCTATGCCTTTTCTATTGCGGCTCGGGCCGTCAAAGTTCTCTGAAGCAGAGATCTTAGGCCTGCTGCAAGGGGCCTACGGCGATCAGACCGTGAACGTCCGTTTCGGCGATATGGCAGATCCAGGTAGCTACCTGAATCGCTGCGAAGAAGAGATGTCCCTGAGAAATTTCATTGGGGAACACTTCATGCAGGGAAACGATGCCGGGACGGCCTATGCCGCCGGCACCGTGATACCCGTCGAGATAGCGCGCGATCTCGGGGTCCCTTTTCCGATGTTTTACCCCGAGCACTTTTTCAATGAGCCACGTATGTGGATGGGTAAGAAGGGAACGGTAACTGCCCTGCACAAGGACCTCACGGACAACTTCTCGTTCGCATCCTTCGGTGCCAAAGAATGGCTCCTCTATCCCCCAGCCGATTTTCCTTATCTCTACATGATTCATCCGAGACCGAATGCACTTCCAGACTTCGGGGTCAGCATGGTTAACGCAAAGTCTCCCGATGCGACGCGCTTCCCAGAGTTCTCAAAGGCTACACCGATCTCCATCACGCAGCGTGCGGGTGATCTGCTCTATGTGCCTGCGGGTTGGAGTCATTTCGTGGAGAACCACGAAGACTCTCTCATGATCAATTTCTGGCTAAAGCGAGGAAGATCCCCTGCGGTGTTAGGCAGGGACCGATGACAAGGGTTCACTCCAGCATCCTTTACTCGTTTCTTCGCGTGTGCCAGGGTTAAATCTTGTTTCTTAAGAAAACCACTTTCTTCGTCTGGGGGTCGCTGGCAATAAGCCGATTTATGAGGACTAATCACGTACTTTCCGATATCGCCATTTCTATTGAATCTGTTTCCACTTCTGGTATTGTTTCGCCATGATGATCTCGGTCCTTGCGCTGGCATTGATGCAACAACCCTGCCCGCTAACGATAGGTGTCGGGAACGACGGGGTTATCTTCTTTGACCGCTTTCACGGCTGGTACAAGACCGGCCCGAAGATGCTGCAAAGCGTTCTTCATGCAGGCTGCTACAACGACAACGATCCTCATCCAATCACGTCCGTAAAGTTGGCAGTCGCGGCCAAAGCACCGAAGGAAAGAGTAGAACTTGTGAACTCGATTTTGAGGCAAGAGGGCTGGACACCAGACAAGATCGTCAACGAATCCTGGAAGCGGTATCCCCGTAAACCGCAATAGGAAATGGGCTCATCTCTCGAAAGTTGAGTTTTCGGCGACTTCAGGTGATAGCTCCCGATAAACGCCGTTCACGCCACTTGGCCTTACGCGCATTCGGAGCAACTGGTTGATGTGAGGCAATTCCAAATGCCTGGAATCAAGCGAAGGTAAACTAGAACCAGCCCCATGCCCGCCCCCGAATCCAAACCGTATATCGTCTTTCGCCTGCGCAAGCACGCCGACTACCAGCGCGTGTACAAGGCCAGCCGCAAGCAGTTCTCGAAGCAGATGGCCTTCTTCTTCGCCTTCCGCTCCCCCGAGACCGCCATCCGCGCCATGGACGCGTCCGTTCCCAGAGTCGGCCTGACGGTTGGCAAGGTCATGGGCAAGGCCGTCGATCGCAACCGCATCAAGCGGCGCATGCGCGAGGCGGTCCGCCACAACCTCCCCTCCCTCACCCTCCCGGTCGACGTCATCCTGCACCCCCGCCGCTCCGTCATCGACCTCGATTTCGCCGCCCTGGAGCGCGAGGTGGCCCACGTCTTCCGCCAGGTCCAGAATCAAGCCCAGAAGCTGACCGCCCAGCAAACACCCCCCACGGAATGAGCGACGAAGCCCCCAATCCGCTCCTCCGCTTCGCCTTCCGCACCTATAAGTCCCTGTTTTCCCCGCTGATCCACGCCATCAGCCCCACCCAGTGCAAGTTCCTCCCCACCTGCTCGGAGTACGCCTACATCGCGCTCTCCCGCCACGGCTTCCTCCGCGGATCGCTCCTCGCTGCCCGCCGCATCGCCCGCTGCCACCCCTTCGCCGCCGGCGGCCTCGACCCCGTTCCCCCAAGCAAAACGAAACCCCAGCATTTATCATCGAAGTAGCGTTTCGCAAGCAACCCAAAACAGCTCTAAAAAGGCATCACCAGATAGGAAGTTCCACAGTGGCAGAGTTCAAGAACCCTAACCAGCCAGGCGCTCCGCAGGGAAACAATCAGTCCCTCATCGTCATGATGCTCGTCCTGGTCTCCGTCTTCTTTTTCGCCCAGTACTGGAAGACCAAGCACAACCCGCCTCTCGCGAACCCCAACGCGACCCAGAGCCAGGCTGCTTCCGCCCCTGCCTCCGCGCCGGCCGACTCCGCGCCGCAGGCTGTGTCTCTATCCGGCGCACCTGCCGCAGCCGCCGTCCCCGCCGTCGTAGCGACCGCCGAGACCACCACCATCGTCGAGAACGAGCTCTACCGCATCACCTTCTCGAACAAGGGCGCGCAGGTCACAAGCTGGATCCTCAAGGCCTATAAGGACAACAACGGCAAGCCCCTCGACATCGTCCACAGCGATGCCGCCAGGCAGTTCGGCTACCCGCTCTCGCTCTACACCTACGATGCCGGCCTGACCAAGAACCTCAACGGAGCCATGTTCGTCGCCTCCGCCACCGGACAGGTCGCCAGCCCCACCTCCGTCACCTTCACCTACGCCAACGGCGAGTACAAGGCCACCAAGACCTTCTCCTTCGACGAGACCTACCTCCTGCACGCCGACGTCGAGGTCACCCGCAATGGCACGCCCCTCCGCACCCTCGTCGCCTGGCCGGGCGGCTTCGGCGACATGTCCAAGCCCCAGGACTACGCCACCACCCAGATCGACACCAGCACCAACGGCAAGGAAGAGCACATCGCCTTCAAGAAGGTCTCCGGCGGCGACACCCTCAACGGACCCTTCGACTGGGCCGGCGTCTCCGACCCCTACTTCGGCGCCATCTTCCTGCCCGACAACGCCCAGTCCGCCACCATCGCCACCCTGCATAACCAGATCAAGGTCGACAAGGCCGTCCTCAAGTCCGACCAGGGCAAGGGCACCGTCGACGTCCCGCTCCTCGGCGTAGCCGCCGGCGACCTCTCCGGACGCACCCAGACCAAGATCTACGTCGGCCCCAAGGCCGCCAACATCCTCAAGAACATCCACGCCGCCAACCCCGCCGTCACCCTCGAGCCGCTGCTCGACTTCGGCTTCTTCGGCATCATCGGCAAGCTCCTCTTCTACTCCCTCCAGTTCGTGCACGCGCACATCGTCGCCAACTGGGGATGGTCGATCGTCATCGTCACCTTCGCCATCAACGCCATCATCCTGCCCCTGCGCATCAAGACCATGCAGTCCGGCCTCAAGATGCAGCGCATCCAGCCCCAAATGGACGCCATCAAGGCCAAGTACAAGAACCTCAAGGTCACCGACCCCAAGCGCAACGAGATGAACGCCGAGATCATGGAGCTCCAGAAGCGCGAGGGAGTCAACATGTTCGGTGGCTGTATCCCCACCCTCATCCAGCTCCCTCTCCTCTTCGCCTTCCTCGGCATGCTTCCCAAAGTCGTCGAGCTCCGCCAGGCGCACTGGTTCTGGCTCAACGATCTCTCCGCCGCCGACCCCTACCATATCCTTCCCATCCTCATGATCGTCAGCCAGTTCCTGGTGCAGTTCTACACGCCGTCTCCCGGTGTCGATCCGCAGCAGCAGAAGATGATGGCCTTCATGATGCCCGCCTTCTCCGGCTACATCACCTGGACCTACGCCTCCGGTCTCGCGCTCTACTGGGCCGTCGGCAACCTCATCGGTATCGCCCAGCAGGCCGTCATGAATCGCACCGCTCTCGGCCGCGAAACCCGCGAACTCGCCGCCAAGCGAGCCCGCCGCAAGGCCGGGCAGCCTGCCGTCATCCAGGGCAAAACCAACCGTCGCTGATCGTTTTCCCGCTCCACCTCAGGCCCCGCATCGGAAAAATGCGGGGCCTGAAGTATTTTGCGAGAACAGTCCACCACATCAATTTCCCAAAATGGGAATCGTTGCCAGAGATTTGCATCATCCTTTAGAAACTCGAAGGAGGGCGGGGTCGTCTTTGCGTTCTTATAGGCAAACCTGTGAAGTGACCGCGCCAACACGCCACTTCATCCTCCACGTTCCCGCACCATCAAAGAAGAATCCATGAGCAGGTATTGCGACATGAAAGAATTTACCCAGGACTGTCTCGGCCACTTGCTGCACCGTATTTTTGATGCAGCTCAACTGGATCTCACCTGCGAGATCGAAACCCACCCCGGCGCCGTTCCGGACCTCGTCGCCGCCATCTCTGGCCCCGACACGCCCGTCCTCACCGCCCGCAACGCCGAGGTCCTCCGCGCCATCGAGCACCTCGCCTTTGAGATTCGCCGCCTGGAGCCCAACCAGCACGACCTTCTCTCCATCGACGCCGGCAACTACCGCCAGCAGCGCAACGAGGCCCTCCGCGCCCAGGCTCGCCGCGCCGTCGCCCGCGTCCTTGAGACCGGCCGCCCCTTCCTGTTCGAGCCCATGTCCTCGCACGAGCGCCGTTTCCTTCACCTCGCCCTTACCCCCAGCGGACTTCGCACCTCGTCCACCGGGGAGGGCCCACATCGTGCCGTCGTCCTCTACCCCGAACGTGCCGGGAAAGAGACGACTCACTAGACCGTCAGCAGCACCTTCCCAATGCCGCCCTTCTCTGCCGCGGCCTGGCCCTCGCCTGCCTCGGCCAGCGGAAGCATGCGGTCGATCGGAATCACCAGACGCCCCGAGGCCACCTCCTCGGCGAGCTCCGCCAGCATCCCTGCGTCCGGCTTGGCCATCACCGGCACAACCTTCACCGTGGGGTGCATCGCCGCATTCGCCGGAGGCCCAAGCACCGAGGCGAACACGCCTCCCTGCTTCACCTTGCCCAGGAGAGCCTCGGCCGTCTTGCCCCCGACCGTATCCGCGACAGCATCCAGAAAACCTACCTTCGCCATCGCCTCGTCATCGTCGAGTGCGATCACCTGGTCTGCTCCAATCTCCTGAGCCTCGTCCATCTGCTTCTTCCGCACGCCGGCGATCACTTTTGCCCCGGCAATCTTGGCAGTCCGGACGGCAGCCCGGCCAACGCCACCCACCGCGCCCGAAACCAGCACCGTCTGGCCTTGTTCAATCGCCGTCCCCAGCCGGATCAACTGGCCGCCGGTTAAAAGCACCAAAGGCAGCGCTGCCGCTGTCGTCAACTCCATCGTGTCCGGAACCCGTACCGTATCGCTGGCCTTCACCACCACCAGTTCGGCGTATGTCTTCCACGCGAGCCCCATCACCCGCTCGCCGCCCTCGAAGCCCGTCACGCCCTCGCCCACCGTCCGCACAACACCCGAGAAGTCCCTCCCCAGGATCGCCGGAAACTCGACCGGAAACCTCGTCCGCGCCTCACCCGACCGCATCTTGTAGTCGATTGGATTGATGCTCGCCGCCGCTACCCTCACCAGCAACTCGCCCGTGCCTGCCACTGGATCGTCGAAATCCTCATACTGCAGCTTCGACGGACCGCCATACTCGTGCAAAACCGCTGCCTTCATCGCATCACCTCACCCACCGTGAGATGCGTCCAGTGCGTCCAGCGGCGTATGCAGCCTTTCTACGGCTCATGCCGGCCAACGGAAGGCCCGCATGACATCGCACCACCCAGACCGGTATATCGGTCACGAAGGTTCTGCCGCAGGCGCCGTGACCGCCGCCCGGCGCAGGGTGCCCGTCCGGCAGGACTAGATCGCGTACGCCATCGCGCCGCCCAGCAGAGCCGCGCCCGAGTGCGAAGGATTTCCGCTCCAGCTCGGAACCGTGAACCGCGCTACCGGATGCGCATGGTGACCGCTCGTCATATCCTCGTGCTGCTCGCGGATCGCCTGCATCACGTCTTTGCGGGCTTCCTCGCGCTCAGAGCGCGAAGAACGCTCCCAGTAAACCAGGAAACCCTGCCCACACACTGCACACCGTACATCGGAACCAGAATTCGAACGCTCGCAAAGTACCTGCATGGTCATATCCTCCAGAAAGTTTTTCGAAGTCAGCCCGTTGCTGTTTCCCTTCGATGAACTGACTTTACCCATACCCATCCGTTCGCCCCATCCCACACTCGCACAACCGGTATGACACTTTCGTCCGGCGCGAGTACAACCCCTTATCGACGCAGCCAAACCGAACCTCTATGCTGGTAGGTGATGAGCGAACTCCAAAGTACTGCCAACATCTCCGTACAGCTTCCCGATGGCTCCCTCCGCGAAGTCCCCGCAGGCACCACCCCCCTCGACATCGCCAACGCGATCTCCCCGCGCCTCGCCGCCGCCGTCGTCGTAGCCCGCATCCGCCCGCTCGCCAAGGTCACCGCCGGCGAAGCCTCCGACTCGTCGGAAGAGTCCATGTACGCCGGTCCGACAACCGACGCTGATGGCACCCGCTTGGTGGACCTCACGACCCCGCTCACCGAGTCCGTCGAACTCTGGCTCCTCAAGGAGCAGGACGAAGCCTCGTTGAAGGTCGTCCGTCACTCCGCCGCGCACGTCATGGCCACCGCCATCCTCGAGCTCTTCCCCGAGACCAAGCTCGGCCACGGCCCCGCCACCGACCAGGGCTTCTTCTACGACGTCTACCGCGCCAGCCCCTTCACCGACGCCGACCTCGCCGCCATCGAAGCCCGCATGGCCGAAGTCGTCGCCCGCAACGAACCCTTCGTCCGCGCCGAAGAGCCACGCGAGAAGGGCCTCGAAGACTACGAGAAGCAGGGCGAGTTCATGAAGGTCCACTTCATCGAGCGCTTCACCAAGCCCGGCGAAGAGATCTCGCTCTACAAGAACGGCAACTTCACCGACTTCTGCCGCGGCCCGCACGTGCCCTCCACCGGCCGCGTCAAGGCCTTCAAGGTCATGTCCGTCGCCGGAGCCTACTGGCTCGGCGACGAGAAGAACCAGCAGCTCCAGCGCATCTACGGAACCGCCTTCTTCAACGACAAGGACCTGCAAGCCCACTTCAAGCGCCTCGAAGAGATCAAGGCCCGCGATCACCGCATCATCGGCAAACAGATGGACCTCTATTCCATCCAGGAGGTCGCCGGTTCCGGCCTCATCTTCTGGCATCCCAAGGGGGGCATCATCCGCAAGGCGATGGAAGACTGGATGCGCGAAGAATGTATCAAGCGCGGTTACAATCTTGTCTACACCCCGCACATCATGCGCCGCGAGATGTGGAAGATCTCCGGACATGAAGAGAACTACGGCGAAAACATGTACCCGGCCATGGAGCTCGACGACGCGGAGTACCGCCTCAAGCCCATGAACTGCCCGGGCCACATCCTCATCTACAAGAACTCCCCCAAGAGCTATCGCGACCTGCCCGTACGCTACGCGGAATTAGGTAACGTCTATCGTTACGAACGTTCCGGCACCATGCACGGCCTGCTCCGCGTCCGCGGCTTCACGCAGGACGACGCCCACATCTTCTGCACGCCCTCGCAGATCGAAGACGAGATCGCCGCCTGCATCGACTTCGCCGAGTCCGTCCTCCACACCTTTGGCTTCCAGGAGTTCAAGGTAGAGCTCTCCACCTGGGACCCCAAGGACAAGGCTTTCATCGGCTCTGCCGAAAAGTGGGATGGAGCCGTGGGCTCGCTCACCAAGGTCCTCGACGCCAAGGGCATCCCGTATAAAACCATACCCGGCGAAGCCGCCTTCTACGGCCCCAAGATCGACATCAAGCTCGTCGATGTCCTCGGCCGCATGTGGCAGCTCTCCACGGTCCAGTTCGACTGGAACCTCCCCCAGCGCTTCGACCTCACCTACAAGGGCGAGGACGGCGAACTCCACCAGCCCGTCATGGTCCACCGCGCCCTCTTCGGTTCGGTCGAGCGTTTCTTCGGCGTCCTCATCGAGCACTACGCCGGAGCCTTCCCCCTCTGGCTCGCTCCTGTCCAGATCGGCCTGGTTCCCATCAGCGAAAAGCACCTCGACTACGCCAACGAGGTGAAGAAGCAGTTGGAAGAGGCCGGCCTCCGCGTAGAGCTCGACGAACGCAACGAAAAGATGAACGCCAAGATCCGCGAGTTCACTCTGCAGAAGGTTCCGTTCGTCCTGATCCTCGGCGACAAGGAATCGAACACGCAATCGGTCTCCGTCCGCACTCGTGGCAAAGGCGACGAAGGCAGCGTCTCCCTGGCGGACTTCATCACCCGCGCCAAAACCCTGAACGAAACCAACGCCGCAACCCTCTAAATGAGCCTGCAAACCGGGTGCCCCACATCTCGATTCTGAGATGTGGGCTTCCACCGCCGCGATGGATCCACCGTCGCATGTGGGCTGGGCGGAAGAGCCAAAATCTTTCCCAAACAAAAAGCCACGCCCCCACCGCACATTCGCATCTCACCCAACATGAAACGTCTGATCATCACGACCATCAGCCTCCTCGCTCTCTGCGGATGCAATCAAAACACGAAGACTCCCGACCAGATCCGCCAGGACGCTCAGAACGCGACCAGCCAGGCCTCCAAGGTAGCCGCGGTCGCCACCGAAGACGCCAAGGCCGCCGTCCAGGGCGTGCAGGACGGCCTCAACCTCGGCCACCCCGTCAACATCAACAGCGCCTCGCGCGACGACCTCGCCGCCCTGCCCGGCATGGATGCCCGCATGGCCGGCCGTATCGTCGACGGTCGCCCCTACACCTCGACCTCCGACCTCGTAGGCCGCCACATCGTCACCGGCACCGAGTACGACAAGATCTCCAGCCGCATCACCGCCAACTGAAGCGTCACGAACGCAAGAGCCACATCTCGTCTCCGAGATGTGGCTTTTTCGCGCCACTACCGCAAAACGCTCACAGACCGCCCACGAGCAACATCATCTCGGAGCCGGGGTGTTTTCCTCTCTCATCCAGGAGCAAAATTGGAGTGGATCCCGCATCCTGATGCGGCATGCCATAATCCGATCACTATGCCTCTCACCATCGCCGCCATCCAATCCGGCACCGACCCCAAGGGCCCTCTTCCCCCGGGAGCCTTCCACCGCACCCTCGAAGAGCAGCTTACCTGCCCCAAGTGCCACGTCACCTACAATCTCATCGCCGACTACGACGAGAGCATGGGCCGCTTCTTCGAAGAGGAGTCCCACAAGTTCATCCTGCTGCTCAAGAAGACGATCCAGCGCGGCCACGACCACAACCACCAGCTCACGCATCTAGAGACCAACGGCGTAGTCGTCCGCGCCGTAGGCGAAGTCATTGAGCTCCCCAGGCCCAAACCCGAAGAGCCCCCCCTCGACGGCTGGACCTACCACCCCCGCCACGCCAAATGATGCATACCCTCCGCGCTACCACCCAAATCGCCGCCCCCATCGAGCGTGTCTTCCATCTCTCCACGGACATCGACACCGTTCGCCAGACCCTCGCCATGACCCCTGTCTCAGGCCGAACCGCCGGGCACGTCGTCCTTGGCGACCGGGTCGTCTGGCGCGGCTGGAAGTTCTTCCTCCCCCAGGTCCACCACACCCTCATCACCGCCTACACCGACCCCACGTTCTTCCAGGACACCCAGGAAAAGGGCCGCTTCGCCTTCTTCCAGCACGATCACCACTTCACCCCAACCGCCACCGGCACTCAGCTCGACGACGAGGTCCGCTTCACCCTGCCCTTCGGCCCTCTCGGAGTGGCCGTAGCGCACGTCATCCTCATCCCGCACATCCGAGGCCTGCTCAAAAAGCGCTTCGCTCTGCTCAAGCAGTTGGCCGAAAACTAACTACCGCCGCGCCCACCGGAACTTCCGCCACGCACATCGTTCGCACGTCCACGGATAAAGCCCAATCGTGGAAAGCATCTGCTCCCAGAGATTCCTCTTCCGGGATCGGACAAACTGCGGACTGGAGCAAGTACAGGATCGAAAAGTCATAAAGACGCGATTTTAAGGGGCAGCCCTAAGCCACACAAATGAAAATTTGCCCACGGAATGAGTTTTTCCGCAGGGTGTAAAAAATCCTTCAGCGCATAGGGGAGTGTGCCGATGCTACCACGAGAATTCCCCACGCCTCTTCCTTTTTATCCATCGCGCTCCGCTGCCGCCTCAGCCAAACCAGCGCCGTCCAGCATCCCGCCAGCGGCCCACTCGCCAACACCGCAATCAGCCCCATCACTGCGATCGCCATCCACGCCTCCCGCGGCGAACTCCATCGCGCCTCCTCCATCATCGGTCGATCCTCGCGAGTTGCGGCACTGTTCTCTTCCCTCACCCATTACCATTGGTCATCGTAGAATGGCCCCATGCTTACCTACGCCGAAGCCGTCGATCAGCTCTATTCCCTCGGCCTCGAATTAGCCCCCACCGCCCCCCGCCGCAAGTTTGAGCTCGACCACATGCGCCTCCTCGCCGCATCCCTTGGCGACCCGCAATCCACCTACCCCAGCATCCTCATCGCCGGCACCAACGGCAAAGGCTCCACCGCCGCCACGCTCTCTTCCATCCTGGCCGCCACCGGAGCCCGTACCGCCCTCTACACCTCCCCGCACCTCTACCACGTCAACGAGCGCATCCAGGTCAACGGCACCCCCATCCCCGACGCAGACTTCGCCCGCCTCTACACCCGCGTCGCCGAAGCCGCCAAAGACCTCGTAGCCGACCAGAAGCTCCCTCACCTCCCCAGCTTCTTCGAAGTCCTCACCGCCATCGCCTTCACCTTCTTCGCCGAGCAAAAGGTAGACATCGCCGTCCTCGAAGTAGGCCTCGGCGGCCGGCTCGACGCCACCAACATCGTCGACCCCCTCATCTCCGTCCTCACCGACATCGCCCTCGACCACCAGGACTACCTCGGCGACACCATCACCCTCATCACCCGCGAGAAGGCCGGCATCCTCCGCCCCCACGGAACCCTCGTCACCCTCCCCCAGCATCCCGAGGCCAACCAGGCCATCGGCGAAGCTGCCGCCGGACTCGACCTCCACGCCATCAACGCCGCCGACTACATCCCCACCCCAGAAGCCATCCATCACGAGAAGGCCTCCGCCACACCCCTCCCCCGCAACCACTACACCGTCGCCTTCAACGGCCTGCCCCTCGTGGTCGACTCCCCCCTCCCCGGCCAGCACCAGCAGCGCAACATCGCCCTCGCCCTGGCGGTCGTCAACACCCTCGCAATAAGTAACAAATTTAGTTACAAAATAGAAATCCCCCTCATCGAAGCCGGAATCCGCAACACCCACTGGCCCGGTCGTCTCGAATTCATCCCCCCAAACCTCCTCCTCGACGTAGCCCACAACCCCGCCGGCGCCTGGACCCTCCGTGCCGCCATCACCCGGCTCCCCGACGATCAGCCCCGCACCCTCATCTTCAGCTGCCTCCGCGACAAGGATCTCGACGAGATGACCCGCATCCTCTTCCCGCTCTTCGACAAGACCTCCGGCGACCCTGCCCGCGCGCACGATCACATCGTCCTAGCCCCCATCCCCAACAACCCCCGCGCCGCCGCCGTAGAAGACCTCCTCGCCGCCGCCCACCGCCTCGACATCCCCGCGCACGCTGCGCCTCATCTCGAGGCCGCCCTCGCCCAGGCCCGCGCCATCACCCCGGAAGGCGGCATCATCCTCGCCACCGGATCCGTCTATCTCGTCGGCGAACTCCGCCATCTGGCGGTCATGGCATGAGCCTCACCGCGAAAAAGTGGCTGACCTACCTCATCGCTATCCCGCTCATGGCCGCCTCCACCGCCTTCTTCGGCTGCATCTCGCTCGTCTGCGGCCTCTGGGATAAGTCCGGTCGCCAGCAGCACGCCGTCGCCAACGCATGGGCCCGTTCCCTCCTCCTGATCACCCTCTCGCCCGTCACCCTCATCGACGAGCACCACCTCCGCACCCACCGCGTCGCCGTCTACGCCTCCAACCACCTCTCCTACATGGACACTCCCGTCCTCTTCGCCCGCCTCCCCTTCCAGTTCCGGATCCTCGCCAAGCAGTCCCTCTGGAAGATTCCCTTCGTGGGCTGGTACCTCAACCGCTCCGGCCAGGTTCCCATCGACCAGAAGTCCGGCCGCTCCGCCATCGCCGGCCTCCTCCGCGGCGTCAAGACCCTCCAGGCCGGTCTGCCTCTCGTCATCTTCCCGGAAGGAGGCCGCTCCGAATCCGGCCAGCTCCAGTCCATGGTCTCCGGCGCAGCCTTCATGGCCATCAAGGCCCAGGTGCCCATGGTTCCCGTGGCCCTCATCGGAACCTACGAGCTCCTGCCCATCCACACCTACCACCTCAGCCCGCGTCCGCTGAAGGTCGTCATCGGCGATCCCATCCTCACCGAAGGCCTCACCACCAAGGACGCCGAAGCCCTCACCCAGCAAGTCCGCGACGCCATCACCAGGATGTACTTCACCCACTCCCGACCCACCCCATAGTTTCAACACATCCGCAGAGCCCGATGCCTGTCATCCTCAGCGAAGCCCGGCGAACTCTTCGCCGGATGCAGTCGAAGGAACCCGAAGACGTCGGGCTTCGCCACAAAAACTCACACCGCTCCATCGGATGAGTGGAAGCGGGGGCTCCTCTTACGACGATGTTCCACGTGGAACATCGTGAAACGAAGCCGGATCCTCCAAAAACGTCTCCGTACCCCATCATCCGCGTCGTTGGAGGAGAAATCGCAGTGTTCCACGTGGAACACCCCTTTTTCACCCAATCTTCGCTTTTCTGAAACCTGAAATCGCACAGAATCGCCCTACAAGCCACCGATTTTTATTTCCGGCATCCCACTACCCTGAAAACCGTCCTGGAGGCAGTTTTAAACCCCGAAATCAGCTCCGCTGACCCTATTCCTGTTCCCTGATCCCTACTCCCTGCCGTTATCATCCAATCAGACATGAAGCCGCGCATCGCCATCCCCATCCCCACCCTGACCGACCTCGAATACAACCAGCGCTCCTGGCCCGCCTATGCCGAGGCCGTCCGTCAGGCCGGCGGTGAGCCCGTCGAAGTGCCCCTCACCTCCACCGGCCTCCCAGCCCTCATGCACTCCTGCCACGCCATTCTCCTCCCTGGCAGCCCCGCCGACGTCGGACCCAACCACTACGGACACGTCCGCATCCCTGAGTGCAACGACCCCGATCCCGCCCGCGAGACCGTCGATACCCTCCTCCTCGAAGACGCCCACCAACACAAGAAGCCCATCTTCACCATCTGCTTTGGCACCCAGATCCTCAACGTCTACCGCGGCGGAACCCTCGTGCAGCACCTCGCTCCGATGCCCGTGAACCACGGCGCCGGGAAGTCGGTCGCGGTCGCCCACACCATCTCCGTCGCGCCGGACTCCCTCCTTGGTCAAATCACGCAAGCCGCCGACCCCGCCGAAGCCCCACTCACCCAGGACTTCCTCCGTCTCCCCGTCAACTCCAGCCACCACCAGGCCATCGGAGTCCCGGGAGAGGGCCTCGCCGTCTCCGCGCGCTGCCCGGAAGATGCGGTCATCGAAGCGGTAGAAGGCACGGACCCCGGCCACTACGTCCTGGCGGTCCAGTGGCATCCCGAGCGCAGCACCGATATCAGCGCCACCTCCAGAGCCCTCTTCACCCGCTTCCTCGAAGCCGCCAAAGACTGGCAGGCCGCACGATAACGTTCCACGTGGAACACCCCCCACCCATCCCGGTGCCCCACAACCTGCCCTGAGCATGCCGAACGGGTCTCGCTTCTGAGATGCGGGCTCTTCCAAGCCAAATGAGACACCCGCCGGGAAAGCTATCCAAACCGCATCTCCGAGCATGTTCCACGTGGAACACCCCACACATTTACCATCAATCCATGCCCTCCCTCACCACGCAGGAAATCGCCAAACTCCTCACCCCCTTCCTCCCTGCCCCCCCGGAAGGCCTCCCCGAAAAGCTCGCGCTGTACCTCGAACTCCTCCTCAAATGGAACGCCCGCACCAACCTCACCGCCATCCGAACCCCGGCCGAGATCGTCACCCGCCACTTCGGAGAGAGCCTCTTCACCGCGCAGATTCTCCCCCCCACCCAGACCCTCCTCGACTACGGCACCGGAGCCGGCTTCCCAGGACTCCCCATCGCCCTCCTCCGTCCCGACATCAAGGTCACCCTCGCCGAATCCCAGAACAAAAAGGTCTCCTTCCTCCGCGAAGCCGTCCGTACCCTCAACATCCCAGTGGAGATCTGGGCCAAACGTGTGGAAGACATGCCCCCAGCGCAGCGCTACGACACCGTAACCCTCCGTGCCGTAGACGCCATGGTCCCCGCGATCCAGGGTGCTGAACCCCGGGCAAAGAACGATCTGGTCATCCTCACCAGCCAATCCGGAGCCAAAGAGATTCCCACCCTGCCCAGCTTCGCCCCAGCCCAAACTACCCCCATGCCCCAATCGGAAGACCGCATCATCGTAACCTTCAAGCGAACCGGCAGCGAACAGCCAACAGCCGGTAGCCAATAGCCAGATCAAGAAAACATCGCCGCTCGCCGCCGCACGACAGCTCCAGCCAAAAGCTCAATCTAGAAAATGTTCCCAGGGAACACCCATCTTCCACCGCTTTCCCAAACTTCCCACAGCATTTCCTACGGATGATCCCAGTTGCCTACTCCACGACCCCTGACCCCTGAGGTACCCTCAAGAGACCGCTCATGAGCACGCCAAACCCAGCCCCAAAAACCGGAAAAGTCATCGCCATCGTCAACCAGAAGGGCGGAGTCGGCAAGACCACCACGGCCATCAACCTCGCCGCGGCCTTCGCCCTCGAAGGACTCGATACCCTCCTCATCGACTGCGACCCCCAGGCCAACACGACCGGAGGTCTCGGTTTCGCACGCGATACCCCCGGCGACGAGCCCCGCATCTCGGTCTACGACCTCCTCCTCGGCTACGCCACCGCCGAAGAGGCCATCCTCCCCACCGAGATCCCGACCCTCTCGCTCGTGCCCGGTTCGAAGAACCTCATCGGGGCCAACATCGAGCTCGTCACCCAGGAGCGTCGCGAGTTCCGCCTCCGCGAAGCCCTCGACCCCATCCGCGCCAAATACCCCTTCATCTTTCTCGACTGCCCCCCGGCCCTCGATCTCCTCACCCTCAACGCCCTCGTCGCATCCGACGGCCTCCTCGTCCCCATGCAGGCCGAGTACTTCGCCCTCGAAGGGATCTCCGAGCTCATCGGAACCCTCGACCGCGTCGCCGAAGCCTTCAACCCCGGCCTCGCCCTCGAAGGCGTCGTCCTCACCATGTACGACGACCGCACCAACCTCTCCCAGCAGGTCACCGAAAACCTCAAGGGCTTCTTCGGCGATAAGCTCCTCGCCAGCACCATCCCGCGCAACATCCGTCTCGCCGAAGCCCCCAGCCACGGCAAGCCGGTCATGCTCTACGACCCCCGCTCCCGCGGCGCCGACGCCTACCAGGCCCTCGCCGTCGAACTCCTGGTCCGTAACAATGTAGTAACCCCCAAGGCCCTCGAGCGAGCGAAGCAGCCCATCCGCGAAGAAAAGCCCGTCCGCTTCTGGCCCTACACAAAATAACCATCCGCGTGGCCACGTTATCCATCCATTTGTCCACGTTCTAACCATCAAAAACACCACGAAAGTCACCGACATGGCCCCTACACCCGACCCCAAACGCCGCGCCCTAGGCAAAGGCCTCGAAACCCTCCTCCCCCAGCGCCCCGCGACCCCGCCACCCTCGCCCGTCGCCGCGCCTATCGTTCAAAGCGGACAACCCCTTGAGATTCAGGTAGATAAGATCGACCGCAACCCCTTCCAGACGCGTACCCGCTTCGACGAAGCCCAGTTGAACGATCTCGCCAACTCCATCAAGGCCAGCGGCGTCGTGCAGCCCATCGTCGTCCGCAAGCTATTGAATTCAGACCGCTTCCAGCTCATCACCGGAGAGCGCCGCCTCCTCGCGAGCAAGAAAGCCGGCAAGACTCACATCCCCTCCATCGTCCGCGAGGTCTCCGACGAGCAGGCGATGGAGATGACCATCGTCGAAAATCTCCAGCGAGCCGACCTCAACCCCATGGAGCAAGCCCGGGCTTATCAACGACTTGCGCACGATTTCAAGATGACGCAGGAGCAGATGGCCACACGCACCGGCAAGGAACGCGCCTCGGTCGCCAACTTCCTGCGCCTTCTCAAGCTCCCCGAAGTCGTTCAAAACAAAGTAGAAAACGGCGAACTCTCGTTCGGCCACGCCCGCACCCTCCTCGCCCTCGATTCGCCCGAATCCATCGCCGCCGCCGCCCAAAAAGTCCAGGCCCTTTCCATGTCCGTCCGCCAGACCGAGACCTACGTCCACGGTCTGATGAACCCGGAAACCAAACAAAATAAGCCGGTTGCACCCACCGAACAGATCGATCCCAACGTCAAGGAGGCCCAGCAGACCCTCCAGCGCAGCCTCGGTTTGAAGGTAAAAATCGAAGACAAGAAGGGCAAGGGCCGCGTCATCATTGAGTATTCCGGCATCGAGGACTTCGACGCCATCCTCGAGGCGCTGGGAAGTCGCAAATCATGAACTACTTACGAGCCTCTGCCCTCGAATTCCGTCTGCGCTACCTCACCCACCTCCTCATCTTCGGATTAGGCTTCTGGGCCCCCTGGGACCGCCTTCTCCCGCGCGGTAACTCCTTTGTCGTCAACGCGTCAGCCTGGCCTGCGCTCGCCTCGCTCCCCTGGCGTGCCGGGTGGTTCAGCTTCCCCGTCTCTACGGAACTCGTTCTCGTCCTTGGAATTCTCTGTGCCGCCCTCGCAGCGTTCCTCCGCACATGGGGCAGCGCCTACCTCGGCTCCGGCGTGGTCAAAGACGGCGCCATGCACGCCGGCATCGTAGCCGACGGCCCCTTCCGCTTCGTCCGTAACCCGCTGTATTTAGGCACGTTCCTCCACGCGGTCGCGCTCGCTCTCCTCATGCCCCCCACGGGTGCCATCTTCGCCGTGCTCCTCACAGCCCTCGTACAGGCCCGCCTCATCGCCGGTGAGGAGTATTTCCTCTCCAGCACCATCGGCGCCTCCTACACCGCCTACAAGGCCGCCGTGCCCCGTATTCTGCCAGCCCTTACCCCACGCATTCCAGCATTTGGAGAGCGTCCGCGCTGGGGCCAGGCCATCCTGGGCGAAATCTATATGATCGGCTTCGCCCTCAGCCTTGCGGTCTTCGGCTGGCGCTATGACCGTATCCTGTTGATTAAATGCGTCTTGATCTCGCTGGGTCTCTCTCTGATCGCCCGCGCTGCCATCCCACCGGCCCCGCAAAAACAGGAGCCTGCCGCAAACCCTGGCGCATAGCGCGGAGTTCACGGCAGGCTCGTCTGCGTTCGATCGAATCCAAGAACTACTTCTTGGGGGGAGCGATCGTGTCCTTGGCAACCTTGGCGACGCGGAACTTAACCACGGTCTTCGCCTTGATCTTGATGGTCTCGCCGGTCTGGGGATTGCGACCGAGGCGTGCCTTGCGCTCTGCCTTCACGAGCTTGCCGATACCGGGGATGGTGAACTCGCCGTTCTTCTTGGTCTCCTTGACGGCCGTCTCAGCGAGCAGTTCGAGGAAGCCCGAGGTCTGCTTGTTGGTGAGTTCCATCTTCTCTGCCAGTGCGCGCACGAGTGCGGTCTTGGTCATTCCCTTTGCCATGTGTGTTGCTCCTTGATACAGAATGTGCTGCCGCTTGCGCGACAGATTACGGGTCGCCACCGCTCACGGCAGGATCGAAATCCCCAGTGTTTATGCGGGTGCGGAGAACCGTACCGCCATTCACCTTCGGCCTTTCAAAACTCTTTGTCAACCGTGTTTCCCAGATTTCCACCGTTTTCTTTGGGTTTTCCCTGTTTTTTATGACAATTCGCACCAAAAGGGGCAATAAACCCGCCAAAAACGGTCAATTCGTGACGTGGTCGCCGACCGCTCGCGGAGCGACCCCGCCCTGCCAGACAGCTTCTAAAACATCGGTTTGCGGGTCTTCACGATCAACGGAGCGTTCAGGATTTCGACCATCGGCGACGCAATCTTGAAGCGATCGACCACCTGCTTCAAAAGACCGCTCGCAAGAGCTGTTTCCACTGGAAGCGTGGCAGAGATTCCCCATTGCCGGTTGAGGATCAGCTCCAGAGCCTCGGGCGACGCATCATGAAATCCCTTCGGCGGCCGCGTCAGCCGGGCGCCCTCAAACTCCGGAAAGGCCGTGCGCAGCTTCTTCGAGGCCAGCAGCTTGCTCATCTCGGCATGATGCTCCATCAGGTGCCGTCGAATCGCCAGAAGCTGCAGGCGGTCCGGCATGTACGAACCAGCCGCGATGATCACTCCCTTGGGACCGACACTGAGGTAGAAGCCCGCGCCCGAGGTTTTCTCAAGCCCATCCCGCGACCACCATGCAGCCACATGCGTCTTATACGGAGCCTTGTTGGCCGAGAACCGAATATCCCGGTAGATGCGCAGTGCAGCCTTTTGCGGTGGGCGAATATGTTCGGGAGCGAACTTGAGGAACGCCTCGTTGATCTCGCCGATCAGCGCCGCCATCGGGGCCTTCAGCTCACGCTCGAAGATCTCCTTGCGCGGTGTAAACCACTCGCGTTCGTTGTGCTTGGTCAGGTCCCGCAGGAACTTCAGGCCGGCTTCGGTGAAGTGAGTTGCCATACCTCCATCGTACCGCTGTGGGATTCTAGAAGGGATGCATCTCGACCAGGACACGATCGTCGCTATCGCCACACCGCCCGGACGTGGCGGAATTGGCGTCGTTCGCCTCTCGGGGCCCCTTGCCGGTAGCGCCGTGCGGACCGTGCTGTCGATAGAGGGTGGTCTAAAGCCTCGTGTCGCACACTTCACACGCATCCACGAGCCCACGACCGGTCAACTCGTCGATGAAGCTGTGGTGACCTACTTCCCTGCGCCCAACTCCTATACCGGAGAGGATGTCCTCGAGATCGCCGCGCACGGCTCGCCCGTGGTCCTGCACTTCCTCATGGAGCAGGCTCTGGCGGCTGGCGCAAGGCTCGCACGAGCTGGTGAGTTTACCGAACGAGCCTTCCTCAGTGGACGCCTTGACCTCACGCAGGCCGAAGCCGTCCGCGATCTCATCGAGGCAAGCACGCTGCATCAAGCGAGACTCGCGGCCGAACAACTGGGTGGGGCGCTCTCACGCCGGATCGCCCCCACGAAGGACGCGCTCGTCAAGCTCATCGCCACGCTGGAAGCGGGGATCGATTTTGCCGAAGACGACATCGACGTGATGCCCGCAAGCGCAATTCTAGAGGCGATCGAAGCCATCGAGCCCGCACTCAAAGCACTCGCCGACTCCTTTCACTATGGACGTATCCTGCACGCAGGTCTTACGCTGGCCATCGTCGGAGAGCCCAATGCGGGCAAGTCGTCCCTCTTCAATCGCCTGCTCGATCGCAACCGCGCTATCGTGACCGCTAAGGCCGGAACCACACGCGACCTCATCTCCGAGAAGCTCTCGATCGACGGAATTCCCGTGGAGCTGATCGACACCGCCGGCCTTCGCATCGCCGTCGACGAAGCCGAATCCCTGGGCATCGCAAAGAGCCGCGAGACGCTGGCGACGGCGGACCTGGTCCTGCTCGTCACTGACGCCTCCCGCGCCCTCACCGAAGAGGAGCACGCAATCCTGCGCAGCCTGCACGAACGCCCGTATCTTCTCGTTCGCAACAAGTGCGACCTTGGCTCCATCGCTGCCGAAAACGGCCTCCTCACCTCTGCTCTGACCGGGGAAGGCCTCGAAGCCCTGCGGACCGCCATCGCGAGCATCCTGCAGAGAGGCGCGACAGCGGAGTCCGGTCTGCTGACCAATCTGCGCCAGCACGAAGCCGTGATGCGGGCGCTGGCCGGCCTTGGAGCCGCGCGCTTGGCCGTGGAAGGCCATGTGCCCCACGAGATGCTTCTCCTCGACCTCTACGGGAGCCTCCGTGGCCTCGATGAACTTACCGGTGCGACGACCGCGGACGACGTCCTCAACCTCATCTTCTCCACCTTCTGCATCGGCAAATAAGGAAGACGATGGAAAGCGCCACGCCCACACTGGCCGATCTTCTTGCCGAGGATCTGGACGTGCTCTTCTGCGGGATCAATCCCGCACTCAGCGCAGCCCGCTCCGGGCATCACTTCTCGAACGCAAGCAACCGGTTCTGGCGCGTCCTCCATCAGGCTGGATTCACGCCACACCTCATCCGGCCCGAAGACGACCGGACGATCCTTCATTACGGGCATGGTCTCACCGCAGCCGTGGGACGCCCCACGGTGAAGGCTTCCCAGGTAGCGCGTGGAGAGTTCCAGGCGTCCGCAGATGCTCTGCGAGAGAAGGTCCGTCGCTTTCGGCCCCGATACCTCGTGTTCCTGGGCAAGCCGGCCTTCTCTGCTCTCTTCCAGCAAAAAAACGTTTCATGGGGCCGCCAGGACATCCGATTCGAAGGTGCGGAGATCTGGGTGCTTCCCAACCCAAGCGGACTGAACCGGTCTTTTACGCTGGAGGCGCTGGTCACGGCCTACCGTGAGCTCCACACAGCCCTCCGTGAATCTTCCATCGAAAACCGCAGGCGTGAGAGGATTTAGCTATGAGTGAATTTATTCCCAAAGCAGGCACGATCAAGATTGGCGGACTGAGCCGGAAGGCGGCGAAGCTGGCTTCTCTCAAGGAGAAGGCCGCGCATGCCAATAGCGGCGCGAAGCCGGCCCCTGGCGCATCCATGTCCGCCTTCAAGGCGAAGGACTCCTTCGCCGCCACCAAGAAGACCAACTTCCAGCGCAAGGCGACGTAGTCCCACGACAAAGCGCGCATCGATAGGTCCGGGCCTCAGGCTCGGACCTATCGGCGTTTGCGCCGTACACCCTAAAACGTAGGCACGCCCTCTTCGACCACCAACTGGTCGACGGCGATGTTCAGCGCATGGCCCAGGCGCCCGAAGTCTTCCTTCCAGTCGCGGGGCCAGAAGCTCGAGTCGGCTCTTCGCAAGATGTCGTTCCAGATATTCTGCGCCTGCCAGAGATTAACCTCGAGCGGCATCGTCTTCAGAGCGTCGGCCAGCGACAGCGCCTTGTGCAGCGCCACCTTGGTATGGTTCTCGCCCGCGACGGCCGCTTCGAGCGCCACCATCGCGCGCTTCATGCGCTGGCTGGCTGTGAAGTTCAGCGTAGGCAGTTCAAGCTTCACCTGGTCGGTCAGCGCACGTGCGAACAGGCTCGCAACCTCGACTGCGTCGAACTCCTGCGCCTCCAGCGCGCGGCGCAGGCTGGCGTTGATGGCAAAGCTCGCGGCCAGTGCCAGCGCCGGCGGCGGCGAAACCCCAGACTCGGTCAGGAAGTGCAGAAGCGACGAGTGGTCTTCGTAGATCGTCCGCAGCGAATCCTCCATCTCCGACAACGTCTGGTCGAGAATCGTTCGCAGGATGCGATGCTGCTCGTCGGCGAACAGCGAAGTCAGCGAGTAGGCCGTGCCCCCAAAGTGACGATCGATCAGCCGAATAATCTCCGGCAGATTGGCCTTGCGGATGGCCGCGCGAATCTCCTCCGTAAACGTGACGAATGCCGGTGTGACACCCTCCACCTCAATGTCGCGGCGCTTGACCGCGGCGGAAAGATTCTGGTCCCCCAGATGCAGCACGGCGAAGCAGATGTCCTCCGTCTCCTCCGTCACGCGGGAACGAACACTGGCGCGGCCGATCGCTACCTTGCCTCGGCCCGAGGTGAAGGACTCCTGCTCATCGCGGTGGACGTCGTAGCAGAAGATCTCGCCGTCGTCCGGATAGCTGCGGAAGATGGAGGAGATGGCATAGTGCGCACCGACCTGCTCCAGGCCGATCTTCATGCCGTTCACATACTTCCTATAGATCTGCGCGCCGTCGCCCTCTTCCGGTACATTGCTCCTGGCCTCAGCCAGATAGGAGAGAAATTTTTCCTCCAGCGCCTCGCCTTCCTTGCCAAACAGCTTGGCCGCAAGCTGCAGCACGCGCCCCGCATAGGCGATGATCTGGATCGTTTCAATGCCCGAGATATCGTCGAAGAACCAGCCGCAGCTCGTATACATCAATTGCGTGTGACGTTCTAGCTCCAGCAGCTCCCAGACCTGCACACGCTCATCCGCAGTGAGATCGCGCGTCCCGAAGCGAAGCAGCAGCCGCTCCATCGACGAAGGCCCACGGTCGAGCACCACATCGATATAGGCGTCACGCGCGGCCCAGAGGTCGGTGAGGAAGGGCTTGGCAAAGGCCTCGGCCAACGGTGCGGTGGCGTCCCGTAGGAAGTCCAGCCCGGCCCGCAGCGGTCCGCGCCAGCGTTGGTTGAAGCCCGGCTTGCCGCCGTTGCAGCCGCAGTCGGAGCGCCAGCGTTCCACGCCATGCGCGCAGGACCAGCTTGTGTCCTCGGCGACCTCCGCCTCCCACTTGGGCGGAAACAGCTCCAGGAACTCGCCGTAGTTGGTCAGCTTCGCATGTCCCTGTTCTTCAATCCAGTGCATCGCGTACGAAAGCGCCATCTCGCCATGCTTATGGTGGTGCCCGTAGCTCTCGCCATCGGTTGCGACGTGAGAGAGCTGTGCGACCTCCGGATCGGAAGGAGAATCAGGATGAAATCCTTCCAGCAGCCGTCGCGCAAACGTCTCGCCGGAGTTCAGCAGCCCCTCGAACGCGATGGCGCGCGAACCCGGGCCATCGTAAAAGTAGACCGCGATGCTCCGTCCCTCGTTCAAAGGCACACGATAGGCATGCGTCGGATCCACCGAGGCGTTGGGGGTGCCGATCCAATCGTTCTCCGTCTTCGGCGACACCTCCATGTCGACGGCCCCAACCGGTGCCGCGCCAATCCGGCGCACCCGCGCGCACTGATTGGGCGCAAGAATCGTGAACTTGATCCCCTCTTTGGCCATCAGGTCGAGCACAGCTTTATTGACGGCCGTCTCAGCCAGCCACATCCCCTCCGGCTTGCGATGGAACCGCGAGACGAAGTCCGCGATGCCCCAACGGATCTGCGTGATCGCGTCCCGCTCGTTCGCCAGCGGCATAATGATGTGGTTGTAAACCTGCGCCATCGCCGATCCGTGCCCGCGATACCGGCGCATGCTGGCCTTGTCCGCATCCAGGATCATCCGGTAAGCGCGCGGTGCCTTATCGTGCAGCCAGCTCAGCAGCGTGGGGCCGAAGTTGAAGCTCATCCGCGAGTAGTTATTGACGATGCGGATGATCTCGTTCTCGAGGTTGACGATGCGCGATGCGCCGTTGGGCGCATAGCACTCTGCCGTAATCCTGTCGTTCCAGTCGTGATACGGCGCCGCGGAGTCCTGCACCTCCACCGTCTCCAGCCACGGATTCTCCCGCGGCGGCTGGTAAAAGTGCCCGTGAACGCACACGTAGCGAGGATGGGCCTCGTGGTCATGAGGAGCAATCGCCACCGGCGCGGACGCCTTCTTCTTGGCCTTCGTGTCGAATCCGTAGAGAGTGAGGGGGTTTCTTGGCATAGGGACTTCTATTGTATCGGCGCAACTCCTCTACTCCGCCATCGGCTTCCCCTGCGCCAGGTCGCATGCCCTCCACAGATACCAGCTCGCCACCGAGCGCCAGGGCTGCCAGCGCCTCGCCCGCTTCTCCATCTCGGCAGGTGTTGGCAGGTCCCCGGGCGTCACCTTATCGGTTGGCTTCAGCTTCTGGAAGGTCAGCGCAAACCCTTTGCGTATCCCATAGTCGTTTGTTGGCAGTACATCCGGACGACCCAGCCGGAAGATCAGCATCATCTGCACGGTCCACACGCCGATCCCCCTCACCTGCGTCAAATGCTCGACAATCGCGTCATCCGACATGCGCCGGATCTTCGCCAGCGTAGGTACCGTGCCGTCGATCGTCTTCGCCGCGAGGTCCCGAAGCGCCAGCGTCTTGTTTGCCGAGAGCCCCGCCGCGCGTAGCTGTGCCGTAGGACAGTCAAGAATGTGTTCGGGTGAGAAATGAACGCCGAGACCCGCAATCGGGTGAAAGCTCCCCAACAGCCGCCCGTGGATCGTCGCCGCTGCCTTGCCATGAAGCTGCTGGTAAACGATCGACTCGACCAGCGACTCGAACGGGGAAAGAGTCGAAGACACCTTCATGGTGAAAAGCCCTGCCCGGGCGATCAGCCGGCCCAGCTTCGGGTCGGCCTTGGCGAGGTGCGCAAGGGCAGCGTCGGAGTTATAGCGTGGTGATCGAGGAGCGGCTTGGGTGTGGGGCATGGCAGGCTCGCGTTGGTCATCACCACGCTACCGCAGATCTATGGCAAACGCGAATAAAAGACGAAATCTTCGTGAGGCACCGCCCGACTGCTGCATATGTCTATTCAAAAACGTGCGTCCCATCCAACGGTAAAGTTCGAACATCGAACGGTTAGAAATAGGTCCTAAACGGTCGCATATTGAAAATGAGACCAAAGTATAGAACCCAAGATATAGTGGTCAATTTCGTACAGACGGATTTCGAGCCACGACAGAATGGGGTGCTATTTTTTCTTGCCGCCGATTATCGAATTGAGGGATCAAACTTTTACGTTCCGGGTTGCCTGAGTGGGTTTTCAAATCATTTCAGACTGCTATACTCGGAACTTCTAAGGCTAGTTTTCCACCGGTGACCTGGGTCACGCAGCGGGTTCCGGAGGCGAGCTTAGTCTGAACGGGCGGGGCAAAAGCCTGTTGTAAGTTCTCGAAGTTAGGAACGGTCCATGCACGTCCGGATCGGCAATGTTGACGGCAGTTAGAAGCACTTCGAAATCTACTCAGTAGACGCAGAGGAAGCAGGAACGCACTCATGGCGCAAGTTTTTGACCGCAGTTCGAACGCGCTGGCCCGGATGAGCCTTGTATTGACGGGCTTGATCGTCATCGCGCTCGGAGTTGCCCTGGACCAGCTGCAGCGGTCGCCGTGGGTGACCAAGCAGGGCCAGAGGCCCGATCAGCCGGTACCGTTCAGCCACAAGCACCACGTCGAGGGGCTAGGCCTACAGTGCCAGTACTGCCACACGTCGGTGGAGAAGTCGAGCTACGCCGGTATCCCTCCGACCAAGACCTGTATGAACTGCCACTCGCAGATCTGGACCAACGCCACGCTGCTTGAGCCGGTTCGTCAGAGCTGGGCGACGGGCGAGTCCGTGCAGTGGATCCGTGTTCACGATCTCCCGGACTTCGTTTATTTCAACCACGAGATCCACGTCAACAAAGGCATTGGATGCGCCAGTTGTCACGGTCGCGTCGACGAGATGCCGTTGATGTATCAGCAGAACACGTTGCAGATGGAGTGGTGCCTCAACTGCCACCGCAATCCTGCTGTCAATCTGCGTCCCACCAGCGAGATCTACAACATGGCATGGGCTGGTCCCACCGGTGAGAAGCCGGTCTGGTGTACCTCCACCGGGAAGTCGGGTGCAACCGCGCAGAGCGTCAATTGCGTCACCACCAAACCCACCGATGGCCCAATTCAGGTCGCCATGCTGCAGGCCGGTACCGAAATTCAGCCGCATCCGCAGACGGGTGAGGGCAAGACCATCAGCGACGGTCCTCCGGCTGGTTCCATCTCCGTGGCTCCCAGCTACACGGAGTTCCATAGCCAGCAGGATCTTGGCAAGTATCTGACGACTATGTACCACATCCGCACGCCGAACGAGCTCTCCAGCTGCGAGGTGTGCCACCGATGAACAGGAACCTGATGAACAACAACGAACAGGTCGAAGTGGTGGATTCCCTCCCCGCAGTGGCCGTACCGGAAGCACCCGCGATGGTCTCCGGGATTGCACCGGCAAAGCTCACGCTTGCCCAGGTGCAGGCAAAGCTGGATGGCAAGACCGGTAAGCGCTTCTGGAAGAATCTGGATGAGCTGGCCGAGACGCCGGCGTTCCATGAACTGATGCAGGAAGAGTTTCCGCGTCAGTCCATGGGCTCCTCGTCGGAGTGGGTCGATGCCGTCAGCCGCCGTGGCTTCCTCAAGGTCATGGGCGCATCGATGGCGATGGCCGGCCTGGCCGGTTGCACCAAGCAGCCTGATGAGCCGATCTTCGCCTATGTGAAGCAGCCCGAGGATCTCGTTCTCGGTAAGCCGATGTTCTTCGCAACGGCCTTCCCCTTCCCCACCGGTGCGATTCCGGTCCTCGTCAAGACCGATGCGTTCCGCCCCATCAAGATCGAGGGCAACCCTGAGCATCCGATGTCGAAGGGCAAGTCCGACGCCTTCGCGCAGGGCACGCTGCTTGACCTGTACGATCCCGATCGCTCGCAGCACCCCGTTTATCGCGGACAGGTTTCAAGCTTCGGCAAGTTCCAGCAGGAGTTCTCCGGAGCCGCCAAGGCCACCAAGGGTGGAGCCGGCGTCTACTTTCTTTCGGAGACCATTACGTCGCCCACGCTGGCCGCGCAGTGGAAGCAGGTCCAGTCCGCTTATCCGCAGGCGAAGCTCGTTCAGTGGGATCCGGTCAACTCCGATTCCAGCCGCGTCGCTTCGAAGGCTGCTTTTGGCAGCTACACCGACGCGCAGTACAAGCTTGAAGAGGCTGACGTTATCCTCTCGCTCGATGCAGACTTCCTCGGCGGCATCGGTCACCCCGGATTCCTGCCTCTGGCAGCCGGTTACGCAGAGCGCCATAAGTACGAAGAGTCCAAGGAGCTGAACCGGCTGTATGTGGTCGAGAGCACACCGACCGTCACCGGATTCAAGGCTGAGCACAGGCTTGCGCTCAAGCCCAGCCTGATCGCGGCTTTTGCGGCTGGTTTGGCCAGCGGCGCGGCTCCTGCCGGCCTCGATGCCGATCAGCAGAAGTTCTTCGCGATCCTCTCCAAGGATCTGAAGTCCGCTGCGGGCAAGGCAGTCGTTATCCCTGGCGAGCAGGCATCCCCCGCCGTCCACGCTGCGGCTTATGCCTTGAACGCCTCAATCGGTGCCATCGGCAAGACGGTCGTCTATACCGAGACGGTCAACCCGCTTCCGAGCGAGCAGACCGCCGACCTGAAGTCTCTGGTCGACGACATGAACTCCGGCAAGGTGCAGTGGCTGGTGATGCTCGGCGTCAACCCCATCTACACCGCGCCCGCCGACCTGAAGTTCGCTGAAGCCTTCGAGAAGGTTCCGGTCACGGTTCACCTTGGTTCGCACGCCGACGAGACGGGCTCGATCTCGATCTGGCACCTGAACAAGGCGCACTATCTCGAGAGCTGGTCGGATGCTCGCGCGTATGACGGCACCATCTCGATCATCCAGCCGATGATCAAGCCGCTCTACGACGGAGTCTCTGCCCACGATGTCTTCCAGGCCCTGCTCGACCCGAGCAAGTCCGGTTACGATGTGGTCGTCGAGAATGCCAAGACGTACATCAAGGGTGACTTCGCTGCCGGCTGGCGCAAGGCGTTGCACGACGGATGGGTAGAGGGCACTGCCTTCTCGCCCAAGGGTGGTTCGCCCAGCTCCTCCGTGCCTGCTGTCCCTGCCTCCAGCGATGCCATCGAAGTGGCCTTCCGCGCCGATCCGTCCATCTATGACGGGCGCTTCGCAAACGTCGGCTGGCTCCAGGAGCTGCCCAAACAGGTCACAAACCTGAGCTGGGACAACGCCGCACTCATGAGCTTGCGCACGATGCTCGCGCTCAAGGTGGAAGAAGGGGACGTCATCGAGATCACGAAGGGCGGAGAGAAGGTCATTGCTCCCGTTCTCGCCTCGCCCGGTCATCCCGATGGCGCCATCACGGTTCACCTGGGCTTTGGCCGTACGGTCGAAGCGGGCCGCGTCGCCGCAACGGTCGGCTTCAACGCCTACAAGCTGCGCTCCAGCGACTCCCTTGCCTTCGCCTCGGACGCCGCGATCAAGAAGGGCTCCGGCTCGTACGATCTCTGCGTCACCAAGGTGCACAACATTGAGCACCGCGGAGCCTTCGCGCAGCACGATCTCGAGAAGCCGCTCTCGGACAAGGCCGGCGTGTACTCGCTCGCGGGACACGAAGCTGAGGAGCGTGGCATCATCCGCTACGCTACGGTCGCCGAGGCCAAGGCCAAGCCGGACTACGCTCACGAAGGCGCAAGTGGCGCCCTGGTGAACAAGGTCGGCTACATGCCGAACGGCGAAGAGCCTGGGAAAGAAGATACCTTCTTCCCCGAAGCGTGGAGCTACAAGAAGACCGACGGCTCGACCAGGAAGATTCAGAACGCCTGGGGCATGTCGATCGATCTGAATAGCTGCGTCGGTTGCAACGCCTGCATCGTCGCCTGCTACGCGGAGAACAACATTCCGGTCGTTGGACGCGAGCAGGTGAAGGTGGGCCGCAATATGCAGTGGCTCCGCATCGACACCTATTTTGAGGGCGATCTCAACGCGCCGCGCGCACACTTCCAGCCAATGGCCTGCCAGCACTGCGAAAACGCAGGTTGCGAACAGGTCTGCCCAGTCGGTGCCACGGTCCACACGCCCGAGGGCATCAACACGATGGTCTACAACCGTTGTGTGGGTACGCGCTACTGCTCCAATAACTGCCCGTATAAGGTGCGTCGCTTCAACTTCCTGCTTTACTCCGACTACGACACGGAGAGCTTGAAGTTCATGCGCAACCCCGATGTTACCGTTCGTTCGCGTGGCGTCATGGAAAAGTGCAGCTACTGCGTGCAGCGTATCGAAGCAGCGAAGATCGAAGCGGACAAGGAAAACCGCGAGATCCGCGACGGCGATATCGTTACGGCCTGCCAGCAGAGCTGCCCGACCAACGCGATTATCTTCGGCAACATCAATGACCCCGCCAGCAAGGTTGCCAAGTTGAAGGCTGCCGAGCGCGAATACGGTGTGCTTGCCGACCTGAACTACCGCCCGCGCACCACCTACACGGCTGGCGTCATCAACCCGAATCCGGAGCTGGCATAAATGGCGACCAAAGGACCAATCAACCCGGTCGTTGACCCGATGATCGACCCGCGTACCGGTGAGTACGCGGTCATCGCCCCGGGCCACAACTTCAAGTCGGTCACGCAGAAGATCGGCGGGATCGTACTGACGGGCAATACACCGCTGGCCTGGTTCTTCGGGCTCATCGTTGCGGCCGCGATCGCCCAGGGCGTGCTCGTCGGCATCACCTGGCTGGTGCTCAAGGGCATCGGTATCTGGGGTGTCACGATTCCCGGAGCCTGGGGATTCGCGATCATCAACTTCGTCTGGTGGATCGGTATCGGCCACGCCGGCACGCTGATCTCCGCCATCCTCCTGCTCTTCAAGCAGACATGGCGTAACTCGATCAATCGATTCGCCGAAGCCATGACCATCTTCGCCGTGGTCTGCGCGGGTATGTTCCCGCTCATCCACGTCGGTCGCCCGTGGGTCAGCTACTGGCTCTTCCCGTATCCGAACACAATGAATGTGTGGCCGCAGTTCCGGTCGCCGCTCTGCTGGGACGTCTTTGCCGTTTCGACCTACGCGACGATCTCCATCGTGTTCTGGTACATCGGCATGATCCCTGACTTCGGAACACTCCGCGACCGGGCTACCCTGCCTTTTGCGAAGACGATGTATGGCATCTTGTCGCTCGGATGGCGCGGTTCCACCCGTCACTGGATTCGGTACGAGACGGCTTCGCTTCTTCTCGCCGGTCTCTCCACGCCGCTCGTGCTGTCGGTGCACACCGTCATCAGCTTCGACTTCGCGGTCGCGGCCCTGGCCGGATGGCATACCACGATCTTCCCGCCCTACTTTGTCGCGGGTGCTATCTACTCCGGATTCGCCATGGTGCTCACGCTGGCCATTCCGATCCGCAAGTTCTACCACCTTGAAGACCTGGTCACCCTGCGGCACCTCGACAACATGGCGAAGGTCATGCTCGGCACCGGCCTGATCGTCGCCTACGGATACGGCATGGAAGTCTTCATGGCGTGGTTCTCGGCCTCGCACTGGGAGTTCTTCATGATGTGGAACCGTATGTTTGGCCCCATGGGCTGGGCGTACTGGATGCTGATCCTGACCAACATCGCGATCCCGCTGACCACGCTCTGGTCCCGCAAGCTTCGTGTCAATGTCGGTTACCTGTTCGTGCTCTCCTTCATCGTCAACATCGGTATGTGGTTCGAGCGCTTCGTCATCGTCGTCACCAGCCTCTACCGCGATTACCTGCCGTCGAGCTGGGGTACCTACCGCGCGACGAAGTGGGACTACATGATCTTTATCGGAACCTGGGGTCTGTTCACCTTCTTGTTCCTCTTGTTTGCGCGCTTCCTCCCCATGATCCCGATGTCCGAGATCAAGATGATGCTTCCGCAGACGAAGGTTACCCGTGGCGGTCACAATGCCGAGACCGTTGTTGAGGAGGCCGTCTAATGCCCATTCGCGAAGGTATCTACGGATTGCTCGCCGAATTCAATACTCCGTCGGAGCTGGTTTACGCGACCGAACAGGCGCGCAAGGCAGGCTTCCGCCGCATGGAGTGCTACACGCCCTACCCGGTTGAGGAAGCGGCAGAGGCTCTCGATTTCCATAAGACGCGCGTTCCCCTGGTCTGCCTGCTTGGCGGCATCATGGGTGTCACCACCGCATTCCTCATGGAGACCTGGATCTCGGTCTATGGCTATCCGCTGAACATCGCGGGACGCCCCTTGTTCTCATGGCCGGCGTTCATCATCCCCGCCTACGAGTGGACGATTCTGTTCGCAGGCCTCTCGGCGGCGTTCGGCATGATCGCTCTGAACGGCATGCCGCAGCTCTACCACCCCGTCTTCAACGCGCCCAACTTCCGCAACGGCGCAACCACGGACAAGTTCTTCCTGTGTCTTGAAGCGGCTGACCCGAAGTTTTCGCTGACCGATACGCGCGCGCTGCTCGAAAGCTACGCACCGGTTTCGGTCGTGGAGGTGGATCATTAGGACCGAACGCATTACCCGCCATCTTCTGGCCGCGATCGCAGGCTCCGCGCTGTTGTTCAGCGTGGGCTGCCGCCAGGACATGCACGACCAGCCTAAGTTCGTCCCGCAGCGGGGCACATCGTTCTTTGCCGATGGCCGCTCGGCACGTCCTCAGGTCGAGAATACCGTCGCTCGCGGTCAGCTCCACGCAGATACCTACTTCTATACCGGCATGGTCGACGGCAAGGAAGGCAATGCGCTTCCCTTCCCGGTCACCACTGAGCTCATCGCACGCGGCCAGGAGCGGTACAACGTGTACTGCACGCCCTGCCACTCCCGTGTAGGCAACGGTGCCGGTATGATCGTGCAGCGCGGCTACCGTCCGGCCGGTAACTTTCACACCGCCCGCATGGAGGCTATGCCCCTCGGTCACTTCTTCGACGTCATGACCAACGGCTACGGCGCCATGCCCGACTACTCGGCGCAGTTGACTCCCGCGGACCGCTGGGCAGTCGTCGCCTACATCAAGGCACTGCAGCTGAGCCAGAACGCCAAGCCCAGCGATGTCGCTGTTGGCGCGAAGGTCGAGCCGCTTGGCAAGATCTCCACCGATGAGGGTTTCCCGGAGGGATTCGCGGAAGATTGGGGTCTCCCCTCGACGGCCGTCTACGGCACACCGAATAATCAGGACAACGGAATCCCCGGACAGGGAGCTAGTACCACATCCGCCACTCCGAAGCCGGCCACCAGGCCCGCACCGGCTGCAGCCCCCGCGGTTGCCGCACAGCAGTAACGGAACGAACGATTCGCGATTTTCGAACGAAGGCTTGAACACATGGCATCTGGACACGAACAACACGGGGAACACGGGCACCACGCAGCCCAACACGGCCCACGCACCATGCCGACGGTGCTGAACTCTCCGGATCTCATCTCCGGCTGGCGGACCAAGTCGGTCATCGTGGCGGTGGTCGCGGCGTTGCTGAGCCTCGTCTTTCTGCTGGTCCCCGGCGGCGCGAGCCACATCCTGCGGGCCTACCTCATGGGCTTCATCCTCTCCTTCGGCTTCGCCGGCGGCGGTCTTGTCCTCCTGATGCTGCAGTATGTCTCGGGCGGTAAGTGGGGCCTTCTGCTGCGCAGGCCTCTCGAAGCGATGAGCCGGACCTTCCCCCTGGTCTTCCTCATGTGGATCCCGCTCGCGATCGCTGTCTTCACGAAGCATCTTTATATGTGGGCGCGGTACCCGACCAACGAGGCAGCCAAGCAGGCGCTTGACCTCGGTCTGATCGGCAAGGAGCAGGAGCTGACCATGATCGCGAAGCGAGCGATGTTCAGCCCGAGTGCCTTCATGATTCAGTCCCTTGTGGTTTTCGCCATCCTGTTGCTCTTCACCTACTTGCTGAACAAGTGGTCGCTCGAGCGCGATGCTGATCCCGCAGCAGGAACCGAACCCAGCTTCGACCGGTGGCGCACCAAGTTCGAAAATCTCAGTGGGCCTGGCATCTTCCTGTATGTCGTGCTGATGACGGACGTTATTCTGCTCTGGGTGATGTCGCTCGACGTGACCTGGTACTCGTCGATGTGGGGCTTGAAGTTCCTCGTCGGTCAGGGGTATGGAGTGTTCGCACTCTCGCTCATCACGGTCATCTCGCTCTCGAAGGTCGAGCCCATCAAGACGCTCCTCCGCACCACCGAGCAGCATGACCTCGGCAAGCTTGCCTTCGCCTTCACTATGCTCAACATCTACCTGACCTTTGCTGAGTTCCTCATCATCTGGTCGGGCAACGTACCGGACGAGATTCCCTGGTACCTGAATCGCATCCATGGCGGCTGGTGGACAATCTGCACGCTGGACTTTGTCTGCCACTGGCTGATTCCATTCTGCTTGCTGCTCTCCCGGAATCTGAAGCGCGACAAGGGCCGTCTCAAGGCGTTGGCGATCTTCATGATCCTCGCTCGCTTCATCGATATGTTCTGGATCATCGAGCCGAACTTCAAGGATGCCGCCGGCAACCTGCATCTCGCTGGCAACTTCGGGATTCTGGCTTATATTACGGTTCCGGTCGCTGTCGTCGCAGCCTGGGGCGCTTACTATCTGCACCAGTTGAACAGCCGTCCGCTGGTCAACGTGAACGATCCTCACCTCGAGGAGCTGTTGGAGGCTGAACATGCCCACTGATAACCACGATCTCGGCAAAGAAGCCGTAGGCAACACCAAGCCGGCATCGGACCTGCAGGAGGGGAACCCCGGCTACGAGCTGACCGACGTCAATGTGAGCGGCGTAGTCGTCTTCCTCGCCGGTCTGCTCGGATTCGTCTTCGTCTTCTTCGGCTTCTGCTTTATCATGGGCCGCGGCATCAACAGCCTCTGGATCGACCAGGATGGCAAGGCGAACAAGTGGCAGGTGGCCTCGGGTGCTTCGGCGATTGCCGATCGTCACCGGGAGAATCTGACCAGCAATCCCGAGATCGATCAGAAGGACCTCGCCCATATGACGGCCGTCTTCCCGACGCCGCGCCTGGATACGGATGACGGCAACCAGTCCACCGCCGACCTTCACGCGCGCGAGGATCTTCTGCTCGACCACTACAGCACGATCGATGGCCAGCCCGATGCAGTCCGGATCCCTATCGATCGCGCCATGGAGCTGATCGTCCAGCGTGGGCTTCCTGTGGCTGCAAGCACCGGGCCAAAGGTTCTCATGGTCGGTGACGCCGAACCCGTCGTGCATGCGCCGCTGACTACAGGCTTTGCTCGCACCGGCTACGAGTTGGATACGATCGAGACGCGTGAGCAGAAGCTCAGCTACACCAAGGCTGAAGGCGAGCAGCACGCGGCTCTGGTTCCACAAAAGTAAGTAATCGAGTTTCGAACCGGCAGGACTGGAAGACAGGGACAAGCAATGAAGAAGACGACCACAATTCGGAGCGGCAGTGCAAGGCGGTTCTCCGTCGTGCGTGGTGCCGCGCTGCTTGCGGCGTTTGCCTTCGCATTATCGGCTCCCCTGTACCTTACGGCACAGGTCGCTTCGTACGGCGACAAGCAGGCTGGTGAGAATCAGGGCGACCAGTTGCCCAATGTGCTGCAGAAGGTCGGCGTACAGCAGCATCTCAATCAGCAGCTTCCCCTCGACGCGAAGTTCGTCGACGAGACTGGCAAGCAGGTTGAGATAGGCGACTACTTCGGGAAGCATCCTGCCCTGGTCTCGCTGGTGTACTACAACTGCCCCATGCTTTGCTCGGAAGAGTTGGATGGCCTCACGAGTTCGCTCGAGATGGTTCATCTTGTTCCTGGTAAGGACTTCGACGTAATCGTCATCAGCATCGATCCGACTGAGACGCCCGCGCTGGCAGCGAAGAAGAAAGAGTTCTACTTGAAGCGCTACGGCCACCCGGAGACCGCTGCCGGCTGGCACTTCCTCACCGGACAGACACCGGCAATCGAGGCGGTCTCATCGGCCATTGGATTCGGCTACGTTCGCGTTCCCGGACCGGACGGCAAGTTGACGCAGTATGCGCATGCAAGTTCTTTGGAAGTGGTAACGACCAGCGGCAAGGTCGCGCAGTACTACCTCGGAGTGGAGTATTCGCCGAAGGATGTTCTGCTGGGGCTCATCGAGGCCTCCAACAACAAGATCGGGTCCCCTGTTGCGAACATTCTGACGTACTGCTACCACTACGATCCATCCATCAATAAACACTCGCTGATCGTGGCGCGGGTGGTGCAGCTCGGTGGCATGGTGACCGTGGCTGGACTCGGCGGTTTTATCTTCCTGATGTTTCGGCGGGATTTGAAGCTTGGGCGCGACCACGACCTGACAAGAGATTCAACGGATAAAGGGTAACGATGCATATCAGTCCAGTCTTGTGGCAATTTCTGGTGAAATGGCTCCACGCTTCAGCGCTCTTCCCGGCTGAGGCATCCACCATCGCTCCGTGGATGGACGCGCTGTACTTCTTCCTGCTTGCGATGACCGTCGTCGGCGTGATCTTGGTCGGTGCGCTGCTGCTCGCGTTCTCGCTCATGTATCGCAAGGAGAAGAATCCGGTCGCGACCCACATTGAGGGCTCGACGCTGCTCGAAGCGACGTGGACGATCATCCCGCTGGCCATCTTCCTGGTCTGCTTCGTCTGGGGCGCGCTCCTGTACTTCCGCATTTACAGCCCGCCGGTCAACGCGATGAACATCTATGTCGTCGGCAAACAGTGGATGTGGAAGGCCGAGCATCCCGGCGGTCAGCACGAGATCAATGCGCTCCATGTGCCCACCGGCAAGCCGGTGCAGCTCACCATGATCTCGCAGGACGTCTTTCATAGCTTCTCGATTCCCGACTTCCGCGTAAAGCGTGAGGTGATCCCGGGCCGCTACTCGACCGTCTGGTTCGAGGCCACCACCCCCGGCACCTATCACATCTTCTGCACCCAGTACTGCGGCACGCAGCACTCCGGGATGATCGGCGAAGTCACCGTGCTCACGCCGGACGACTACGACAAGTGGACCAAGGAGTCGACCAGCGGCATGTCGCTGGCGCAGAACGGCGAGCGACTCTTTGCCTCCATGGGCTGCAACGCCTGTCACTCCGGCACGGCCGCTGCCCGCGGTCCGAACCTTGCCGGCGTCTATGGCTCGAAGCTGACCCTGACCAACGGTTCCCAGGTACTCGTCAACGACGCGTACCTGCGCGATGCGATCCTGAATCCATCGCAGCATGTGACGGCGGGCTTTGCGCCCATCATGCCGACCTATCAGGGACAGATCAGCGAAGACGGCCTGATCGATCTGGTTGAATTTATCAAGACGATGCCCAATAACTACCGTGTCCAGCAGACGCTGGTCACATCACAGTCCGATCAAACGACGCCTGCGGCGCCGGGGATGGTGAAGTAATGAGTACATCAACGATTCTGAATCTTCCGGACCAGGCCACAGCGACCATTCCGAAGAAAAACTACATCAACGCGGAGCACGGCATCCTCAGCTGGCTGCTTACGGGCGACCATAAGCGCATCGCGATGCTGTACCTCGTCTCGATCACCTTCTTCTTCTTCATCGGCGGAGCCTTCGCAGGCCTCATCCGTTTGGAGCTGCTCACCCCTCAGCCTGACCTGGTCGCGTCCGACACCTATAACAAGTTCTTCACGATGCATGGCATCGTCATGATCTTCCTGTTCCTGGTGCCTTCGGTCCCGGCAACGTTGGGCAACTTCCTGATCCCGATCATGCTTGGCGCGAAGGATCTGGCGTTCCCCAAGATCAATCTGCTGAGCTGGTACCTCTACCTCGCAGGTGGAACGCTCACCCTCGCGGCATTGGTGCTTGGCGGCGTCGATACCGGCTGGACCTTCACCACGCCGCTCTCGACCCACTATCTGAACACCCACGTCCTCACCGCCGCGACAGCGATCTTCATCGCCGGCTTTAGCTCCATCTTCACCGGGCTGAACTTTATCGTGACCATTCATCGCATGCGCGCTCCCGGGATGACCTGGTTTCGCATGCCCCTGTTCGTCTGGTCCAACTACGCTGCTTCGATCCTGATGGTGCTCGGTACCCCGGTGCTTGCCATCGCGATCGTCCTGGTCGCTCTCGAGCGCACCATTGGTATCGGCGTCTTCGACCCCACGAAGGGAGGCGATCCCCTCCTCTTCCAGCATCTCTTCTGGTTTTACTCTCACCCGGCCGTGTACATCATGATTCTCCCGGGCATGGGTGTGATCTCCGAGGTCATCTCGACCTTCAGTCGTAAGCGCGTCTTCGGATACACCGCCGTCGCCTTCTCGTCGGTTGCGATCGCGCTCTTCGGCTTCTTCGTCTGGGCTCACCATATGTTCATCATGGGTGTGTCCAACTATTCGGCGCTGGTTTTCTCATTGCTGACGATGCTGGTCGCGGTACCCTCCGCCATCAAGATCTTCAATTGGGCGTTCACCCTCCAGAAGGGCTCGCTCACCTTTGAGACCCCGATGCTGTACGCCTTCGGTTTCATGGGTCTGTTCACCATCGGTGGGCTTACGGGCGTCTTCCTCGGATCGCTCGGTATGGATATCCATCTCACCGAGACCTACTTCATCGTGGCGCACTTCCACTTCGTCATGGTGGGCGGTATGCTTATGGCGTTCCTCGCCGGCATCCACTTCTGGTGGCCGAAGATGACGGGCCGCATGTACCCCGAGTCGCTCTCGAAGCTGGCTGCAGTCGTCACCTTCATCGGCTTCAACCTTACTTTCCTTCCGCAGTTCATCCTCGGCTACCTCGGCATGCCGCGCCGCTACCACGCGTATCCGCCGGAATTCCAGGTACTCAACGTTCTTTCGACGGCCGGTGCCACCGTGCTGGGTGTCGGATACATGCTGCCCATGATCTATCTCGCGTGGTCGCTCAAGTATGGCGCGATCGCGGGCAACAATCCCTGGCAGGCTACTGGTCTCGAATGGCAGATTCAGTCCCCGCCGCTGACCGAGAACTTCCTCGTTACGCCCATCATGGATCATGAAGCGTACGACTACGAGTGGCTTGCCCACAAGACGGAACAAGAGGTAACGACCGTTGGCTAATACGATCGCAACCACGCACCCCGAAGTCGTGCACGGCCACCACGCTCACGACGAGCATGTGGTTCTCCCGCAGCACAGGCATCACTTCGAGACGGAAGAGCAGCAGCGAGAAGCCGGCAGCTTCGGCATGTGGCTCTTCCTGCTCACCGAAATCATGTTCTTCGGCGGACTCTTCTTCGCCTACCTGCTGTACCGCAACTGGTACTACCCGGCGTTTGCCGCGGCTTCCAACCAGCTTTCGGTGCCGCTCGGCGCCTTCAACACGGTCATGCTCATTGCCTCGGGCTTCTGCATGGCGCTCGGCGTTTGGGCCGCGGAAGTCCGTAAGAAGGGCTTCCTCGTTCTGATGCTCGTGCTGACGACCGTCTTCGGCCTGGTCTTTCTCGGCGTCAAGGGTATTGAGTACCACGAGAAGTTCGAGAAGCATCACGTCCCCGGAGCCAGCTTCAGTATCTCCGAGTTCGTCAATCCGCCGATCGACGCGAAGACCGGCAAGCCGACGGAAGAGCCGCTCTCGCCAGACATGGCGCAGCACACGCAACTCTTCTTCTTCCTCTACTTCGCCATGACCGGCATGCACGCCTTCCATATGATCCTCGGAATCGGCATCCTCGTCTGGCTGATCGTGAGGGCCCAGAAAGGTGAATTCTCGGAGGGATATGTCGCGCCGATCGAGAACTTCGGCCTCTACTGGCACTTCGTCGATATCGTGTGGCTCTTCCTCTTCCCGCTGCTTTATCTGATCAACCGTCACCCCCTGCACTAAAAAACCGCGACGCGCTCGACGACGCGCGGGAAGGACTGGAAACATGGCAGAACATATCAAACATCACGACGCTTCGAATGTGACCAATCCGGAGCATGCCGAGCATCACATCGTTTCGCCGCTCGAGTACTGCTATGTGTTCGCGTTCCTGCTCGTCTTCACTGCCATCACGGTAGTCGCGGCGTACTTCGACCTCGGAGCGCTCAACCCGATCCTTGCGCTGGCCATCGCCAGCACCAAGGCCGTAGTCGTGATGCTCTTTTTCATGCACGTCAAGTATCAGTCGAAGCTCATCAAGATGACCGTCGGTGCGGGTTTCTTCACCTTCTTCGTCCTTATCATGATGACGATGGCCGACTATGTCTCGCGCGCGTGGGGTACCTGGTAACTCTTTTCGAGCGGGTGGATTCAACAAGAAGCGGAGGCCATTGGTCTCCGCTTCTTTGCATTTCATCCCGAAACTTCGAGCCAGTCGAAGGAGGACCTCTCCGACGTCATCGCTTCAAGGGCGTCGCATAGGAAGCAAGGCATCTGCTTCGCAGAGCCGTCCCATAGGACAAGACTTATGCACGTCCAGCGAACTCCCGTGTCTCCGTCGTTACCTTGATCTTCTCGCCTTCTTTGATGAACAGCGGCACCCGGACCGTCACGCCCGTCTCGAGCTCCGCGGCCTTGGTCACCGAACCCGACGACGTATCGCCACGCACCGCAGGCTCCGTATACTTCACCGTCAGCTCCACCTGGATCGGCAGCTCCAGCCCGATCGGGTTGCCGTTGTACTTCTCTACCTGCACTAGCGTTCCTTCCAGCAACAGATCCAGCGCATTGTCCATGATGTCCGGCGATAGATTCAGCGTCTCGAACGATTCCTGGTCCAGGAAGTAGCTGCCGTCATTGTCCGAGTAGAGATACGAAGCCTCGACGGTCTGCAGATCGGGTTCCTTGAACTTGTCTCCTGCTTTGAACGTCTTGTCGATTACGGCGCGTGTCAGCAGGTTGCGCATCTTCAGCCGCACCAGCGTCTGGCCGCCGCGTGCTGTGGGGGTGGAGATGTCCGCATCGAGGCAGCGGTACGGAGCGTTTTCGAACTCGAAGAACATCTTGCGCTTCACGTCGATCGCGTCGAGAAGAGTAGCCATGGCGTGTGGATCCTTGCAATAAAGAAAAATAGTCGAAAATGAGACCTGTTCAGGATAACAGCGGACTTACAGCCCCCGCGCCAGCACGTAGTCGTCGAAGACCTCGAAGCCCATCTGGAAGCGACGCGTTCCAACGATTGCAAAACCCGCCTTGGCGTAGAAAGCCAGGGCTCGCGTATTTCCGCCATACACGCCCAGAAACAGCCGCCTCGCGCCCTGTGCCCGAGCTCCCTCTACTGCCTGGTCCATCAGCGCTCGTCCTGCCCCGCCTCCATGAAACCGCGAGAGCAGATAGATCCTCTTCAACTCGAGATCCGTGGGCTCAGGATCCGCGATCGGCAGCTCCGGAGCCGATACCATCGCGTAGCCCACCGGGCCCTGTTGCACCGCTGTCTCTGCAACCCAGATCCGCGTCCGCGGCAAGCCGAGATAGTGCGCATACTTCTCAGCGGAAAGGTTCACCCGGCAGTGCTCCACCATGGACGTCCCCGGCAGGATCCCCGCAAACGCATCCAGAAACGTGGCCACACTCACCGCCGAAAGCATTTGGGCGTCATCATGCGTGCAGGCACGAAGTGAAATCTCATCAACAGCCACGGTCATTCCTCCATCTTTCCTCATCCTAGCCGAGTAGCTTGGTAGGATGACCGTTTGGCCCCCCCGGAAGATCACCGACCGCTTGACGAATGCACGCGTCACCGTCCGGCGCGACGGCACGCCCGACCCCGCAGGCACCTGCGTCTGCTACTGGATGCAGCGCGCCCAGCGCGGCATCGACAACCACGCCGTGGACCTCGCAGTAGCGATCGCCAACGACCTCGCTCTCCCCGTTGTGGTCTACTTCGCCGGTATCTCCAACTTTCCCCACGCGAATCTCCGCCACTACGCCTTCCTCAACCGCGGCCTCTGGGACATCGAAGAAGACCTCGCCGCGCGCAATATCTCCTTCTGCATGCGCCTCGCCCCCAACGCCTCTCCCGGCGAGTTCTTCAAGGATCTCCGCCCCGCCCTCGTCATCGGCGACGAGAACCCTATGCGCGAGCCCGAAAGCTGGCGCCGCCGCGTGGCCAAACACCTCGCCGTGCCCTTCTACACCGTCGACACCGACGTCGTCATCCCTTCAAAGCTCATGGAAAAGGCCCAGTACGGCGCGTACACCATCCGCCCCCGCCTCTATCGCGCTCTCCCCGAGTTCCTCGTACCCTACGAGAACCTGCACGCGAAGGTCGCCTGGAAGAAACCCAAAGACCTCCACACCGACTCAATCCACCAGGACATGACCGCCCACTGGGACGACCTCGACCGCAGCGTCAAGCCCGTCGAAACCTGGGTAGGCGGAACCCACGCCGCGCAGGCCCGCCTCAAAAAGTTCGTCTCCCGCATGCTTCGCGACTACGATGAGAAGCGCAATCACCCCGAGCTCGACGGCACCTCTGCCCTCTCGCCCTACCTCCACTTCGGGCATATCGGCCCCATGACCATCGCCCTCGCCGTGGCCGATGCGGCCGAAAAAGACAACACCCTCATCCCCGCCAAGGACGCTTACTTCAACGAGCTCATCGCCTGGCGCGAGTTGGCCGTCAACTTCGTCAAGTACCAGAACGACCGTTACGATACCCCTGAAGCCGCCGAGGACTGGGCCCGCACCACCATCCAGGAGCACCACAAAGACGAGCGCGAGTTCCTCTACACCCGCGCCCAGCTCGAACAGGCCCAAACCCACGACGACCTCTGGAATGCCGCCCAGATCCAGATGCTCCGCGATGGATGGATGCACAACTACCTGCGCATGTACTGGGCGAAGAAGATCCTCGAGTGGACCCCTGACGTTGCCACCGCGATGGACATTGCCATCTACCTCAACGACAAATATTTCCTCGACGGCCGAGATCCCAACGGCTACGCCGGCATCGCATGGGCCATCCTCGGCAAGTTCGACCGCGCCTGGGGCGAACGTCCCATCTTCGGCAAGCGCCGATTCATGTCCGGCGCCAGCACTGGCAAGAAGTTCGACTCTAAAGCCTATATCCGGCAGATGAACGCCCTCCCAGAACCCAAGTAAAAGACTAGGGGCGACGGGCGGGAACAAGGACAAAGACAAGGAAAGAACCGCAGACCGCTGCGGGGATGACAAACAAGAGGGTTTACCTCGCACTGAGGAAGTGCAAGCTGTTTGGTCTTTGCCTCTTTTTCCCGTCTTTCCGCCTTTTCCCACAGTCTTTTGCCTCGACTAAACTAAGACCGTCAGGAGCAACTCATGGAATACGGACGTCTAGGAACCACCGGCGCAACCATCTCGCGCATCTGCCTCGGCATGATGACCTACGGAGCCAAATCCTGGCGTCCCTGGGTCCTCGAAGAGGATGAAGCGCGTCCTTTCGTCCAGCGAGCCGTCGAAGCCGGCATCAACTTCTTCGACACCGCCGATATGTACTCCTATGGCGAGAGCGAGCGCATCACAGGCAAGCTCCTCAAGGAGTTCGCCCGTCGCGACGAGGTCGTCATCGCGACGAAGGTCTTCCAGCCCATGTCCGGCCGCCCCAACGACGGCGGGCTCTCCCGCAAGCACATCGTTCAGGGCGTGGAGCAGTCCCTCAAACGTCTCGGCGTTGACTACATCGATCTCTACCAGATCCACCGGCGCGACCCCCACACCCCCATCGAGGAGGTCGTCACCGCCCTCGATAGCCTCGTTCAGTCGGGCAAGGTCCTCTACCTCGGCGCGTCCTCCATGTTCGCCTGGCAGTTCCTCAAAATGCTCCAGCTCCAGCAGTCCAACGGCCTCGCCCGCTTCGTCACCATGCAGAACCACTACAACCTCGTCTACCGGGAGGAAGAACGCGAGATGATCCCCCTCTGCCTGGAAGAGGGCATCGGCATGATTCCCTGGAGCCCCCTCGCGCGCGGCTTCCTGGCCGGCAGAAAGCCCGGAGAAGCCACCGTCCGAGCCCAGACCGACGACCTCAAGAAGTCGTACTACAAAGAGTCCGATTACGTCGTGGTCGAGCGCGTGGAAGAGGTCGCCACCGCCCGCGGGGTAAAACCTGCCCAGGTAGCCCTCGCCTGGATGTTCACCAAGCCCGTCGTGTCGGCTCCCATCATTGGCGCGAGCAAGATGTATCAACTCGACGACGCGATCGCCGCGGTCGACATCAAGCTCACCGATGACGAGGTAAAGCGCCTCGAGGAGCCTTACGAACCTCACCGCGTCCTGGGCCACCGCTAAGCCGCGTGGGATGCCTCAATGACGGGTGCCCCATCCTCCGATAGGGTGGGGTCCGGCGGCACATTCCCAAGGAGCCACGGTATCCTGATACCCGAGGCAACATCTTGGCAAAAGTCCTAGTCACAGGCGTAGCAGGCTTCATAGGCTCCCATCTCTCCCGCGCTCTCGTCGAGCAAGGCCACGAGGTTCGCGGGCTGGATAACTTCTCCACCGGTAGCCGAAAAAACCTCCTTGCCGTCCCCGTCGATGTCCACGTCGTCGACCTCGCCGACGCCGAGCTCGTCTCGAACGCCTGCGAAGGCATCGAAACCATCTTCCACCTCGGTGCCCTTCCCTCGGTCCCCCGCTCCGTCAAGGAGCCTCGCCCCTCCCACGAAGCCAACCTCGATGGCACCTTCAACCTCCTCGAGGGAGCCCGCGCAGCAGGGGTGAAGCGAGTCGTCTACGCAGCCAGCAGCTCCGCCTACGGCAACCAGCCCGGCTTCCCCCGCGTCGAGACCATGAAGCCCGAGCCCATCGCCCCCTACCCCGTCCAGAAGCTCGCCGGCGAGCTCTACATGCAGAGCTATTGGCGCGTCTACGGCCTCGAAACCGTCTGTCTCCGTTACTTCAACATCTTCGGCCCCCGCCAGGTCCCCGACTCACCCTACTCCGGCGTCATGGCCAGGTTCATCCTCCAGATGCTGCAGGGCCAGCAGCCCACCATCTTCGGCGACGGAGAACAGGGCCGCGACTTCACCTATGTCGCCAACGCCGTCCAGGCCAACCTGAAAGCCGCCGCCGCCCCAGCCGAAGCCGTCGCCGGGAAGGTCTTCAACATCGCCTGCGGCGAACGCCACACCCTCAACGAGACCTACCAGGTCATCGCCAGGCTCTTAGACCACGAAGGCCCGCCCGCCTACGGTCCCGTCCGTGCCGGCGACGTCAAAGACTCCCTCGCCGACATCACCGCCGCCCGCGACGCCTTCGGCTACAACCCCGAAGTAGGCTTCGAAGAGGGTCTCCGCCGCACCGTAGCCTGGTACCGCGAGCAGGCCGGCAAATGACGCTCCAGGACTGGATCGCAAACATAGACGCCCGCACCACCCGTATCGGCATCATCGGCCTCGGCTACGTCGGCCTCCCCTTGACGCTCCTCTTCAGCGAAGAGGGCTTCCACGTCACCGGCTTCGACATCGACCCCAGCAAGGTCGCAACCCTCAACGCCGGCGAGTCCTACATCCACCGCATCGAACCCGCCCACATCGCCGCCGCCCAGTCTGCCGGGTTTGAGGCCACCACCGACTTCTCCCGCATCCCCGAGGTCGATGCCGTCCTCATCTGCGTTCCCACCCCCCTCAACGAAGACCACACCCCCGACATGAGGTCCGTCACGTCCACCATGGACGCCATCGCCCCCCACGTCCGCCCCGGCCAGATCGTCATCCTCGAGAGCACCACCTATCCCGGCACCACCGAAGAGATCGTCGTCGCCACCCTCGAACGCCTCGGGGCACACGTTCTCAGGGGAGAGGGCGAAGCCCTGACAGGCATCATGGTAGCCTTCTCTCCCGAGCGCGAAGACCCCGGCAATATGGTTACTCCCCGCCGCGACATCCCCAAGGTCCTCGGCGGCGTGGACCCCCGCGCCACCGCCGCCGCCCAGGCTCTCTACGGCAGCGTCTTCAAGAAAACCGTCCCCATGTCCAGTCCCGCCGCCGCCGAGATGACCAAGCTCCTTGAGAACATCTACCGCTGCGTCAATATCGCTTTAGTCAATGAAATGAAGCAGATGAGCGAAGCCATGGGCATCGACCTCTGGGAGGTCATCCGAGCCGCCGAGACCAAACCCTTCGGTTTCCAGGCCTTCTACCCCGGCCCCGGCGTAGGCGGCCACTGCATCCCCGTCGACCCCTTCTACCTCACCTGGAAGGCCAAGCAATTCGGCTTCGAGACAAAGTTCATCGCCCTCGCCGGCGAGGTCAACGAATCGATGTCGGCCTATGTCATTAAAACGACAGAGTCGGCGCTCAAACGCAACGGTTTGCTCATCACCGGCGCCACGGTGCTCGTCTTGGGCGTAGCCTACAAACGCGATGTCGACGACCTTCGCGAGTCCCCTGCCCTCACCATCATCGAACTCCTTCAGGAAGCGGGAGCCTTCGTCAGCTACAACGACCCCTTCTTCCCCGCCGTCGGGCAGGGCCGGAAGTACCGTCTCCACATGAAGTCGACTCCCCTCTCGAGCATCCCCGAGTTCGACTGCGTCCTCATCGCCACCGACCACACCCAGTACGACTACCCCGCCATCGTAAGAGCCGCGAAGCTGGTCATCGACACAAGAAATGCCACCCGCGGCATCGCATCCGAAAAAATCGTCCGCTGCTAGTCGTTGCCTTTGCCCCTCTGGGCCTTACTGCTTTTCATCCCGCAATCCCGCAATCTTTGTCTCCCCGTCCGTACCTAAGACTCCCCACATCCCTCCCAATAAATCCGGCCACAAACGTGCATCTGGTTGACACAGCGTCGCCTGCGCTTCAGGATGTTCTCTGAGTCACATCTCCGCCGCAGAGCTTCTTTCGCCTATGTGCTCCGTTGTCCCGCAAACCCGCCGGTTTGTCCGTGCCTGCCTATGCCTTTTGGCGTGCGCAACAGCCATCGCGCGACCCCAAACCCCCTCCTATCGAACGCGTGCCGGCCGGTTCCTCCAGGGCCGCGCCGCCCCCACCCACACCGCGCCACACGCTCCACTCGCGCGCCCCCGCGCCACTGGATTAAGCGACACCTGGACCTCCATCGGCCCCGCCCAGATCGCCAGCCTCGCCTACGGACTCGTCACCGGGCGCGTGACCTCCATCGCCATCGACCCCGACGACGCCACCGGCAACACCGTCTACGTCGGCACCACCGGCGGAGGCGTCTGGAAGTCCACCAACGCCGCCGGCCCCGGCGCTTCCGTGTCCTTCCTCCCCCTTACCGATACTCTCCCCGTCTTCTCCGGTAACGCCGGCACCTCGGCCATCGCGTCCATCTCCATCGGAGCCGTCTCTATCCAACCCAACGCCGGCCTGGGAGCCGCCATCCTCGCCGGAACCGGAGACCCGAACGACGCAACCGACTCCTACTACGGCTCCGGCATCCTCCGCTCCGTCGACGGCGGCAACACCTGGACCCTCGCTCAGGGCTCCCGCGACGGTGTGGCCGGCAACCACTCCTTCACCGGCCTCGGCGTCGCCGGCTTTGCGTGGAGCACCACGACCCCCACCCTCGTCGTAGCCGCCCTCAGCCAGGCCGCCGAGGGCGTCATCGTCAACGCCCCTGACGCCACCAACTCCGTCATGGGCCTCTACTACTCGCCAGACGCCGGCGTCACCTGGAAGATGGCCACCCTGCAGGACGGAGCCCAGACCGTCCAAACCCCGCTCCCCAGCGGAGCCAACGCCGGAGGAAACGCCGCCACCGCCGTCGTCTGGAACCCCATCCGCCAACGTTTCTACGCTGCCGTCCGCTTCCACGGCGTCTATGAGTCCACCGACGGAGCCACCTGGTCCCGCCTCACCATCCAGCCCGGCCCCGGTCTCTCCCTCACCGCCTGTCCGACGAACCCCGGCAGTACCGGCTCGCCCACCTGTCCGTTCTTCCGTGCCGCCCTCGCCGTTCAGCCCTCCACCGGAGACCTCTTCGCACTCAGCGTAGACCGCGCTAACCAGGACCAGGGACTCTGGCAGGATGTATGCGGAATCGCCGGATCGACTTGCGCCAACAGCAATGTCGCTTTAACGACCAACATCCCCAGCACCATCCTCGATTCCGGCTCAGGCAGCACAGTGATCCCCCAGGCCGACTACAACTTAGCCCTTGCCGTCACACCTCTCGACGCCGGCACCACCCTCCTCCTCGTCGGCACCGAAGACCTCTATCGCTGCGCCTTCACGAACGGCAACGCCACCACCTGCCGCCTCCGCAACACCACCAACGCCCTCAACGGATGCTCCGCCCCCGCTGCCGTTGCCCCCTCCCAGCATGCCATCGCCCTCCAGGGCGCGCTCGTCTACGCAGGCAACGACGGAGGCCTCTACCGCTCCACCGACGGCATCGCCCAGACCGGCCCCTCCTGCTCCGCCACCGATGCCACCCACTTCCAGAACCTCAACGGAGGCCTCGGGTCCCTCGCCGAAACCGTCTCCCTCGCCGCCCACCCCACCGATCCCGCCACCCTCCTCATCGGCGTTGGAGCCAACGGGACTGCACTCTCCACCACCGGCCCCTGGCAGCAACTCGCCACCGGCGAAGGCGGATCCGTCGCGATCGACCAAAGCACCCCCGCCAACCTCTACCTCTCCACTGGTCCCGGCACCAGCATCGCCTCCTGCACCAAAGGCGCTGCCTGCACCGCCGCCGATTTCACCTCGACCATCGGCGAGCCTCAGGTCGGCAACGATACCGCCCTCATCGACGCCCCTTGGCTCCTCGATCCCGCTACCCCCGCCAACCTCCTCGCCGGAACCTGCCGCGTCTGGCGCGGCCCCGCGGCGAACGGCTCCGCCTGGTCCAGCGCCAACCAGCTCAGCGCGGCCTTCGGCGGAGCACACGGCGGCTCCTGCACCACCGCCAACCCCCTCATCCGATCCCTCGCCGCCGGAGGTCCCACAAGCCCGTCCTCCACTCCCGTCAACACTGGTTCGACAGTCCTCTACGCCGGAGCCGCAGGTGCCCTGGACGGCGGCGGCACCCTCGCCGGACACGTCTTCGCCACCTACGCGGCCGGAACCGCCGGCAGCACCACCGTCTGGACCGACCTCGCCGGAACCAACGTCACCAACGACCCCGCCTCCGCCAATCTGTTCAATCCCGGAGGCTTCGACGTCTCCGCACTCACAGTCGATCCTCACGACGCCACCGGCAAAACCGTCTACGCCACCATCATGGGCTTCGCCGGCAACGGCTTCAACGCACCCCACGTCTACCGCTCCCTCGACGGAGGCACCCACTGGACCAACATCTCCAGCAACCTCCCCAACGCGCCCGCCAACGCCCTCGCCGTCGATCCCAACGACGCCAACATCGTCTACGTCGCCACCGATACCGGCGTCTACGCCACCACCCAGGTCTCTACCTGCGCCACCGTCAACTGCTGGTCCAACCTCGGCGCAGGCCTTCCCAACGCTCCCATCGTAGCCCTCATCGCCACCGCCGCCCTCCCCACCGGCGATGGCCGCCTCGGCCTGCTCCGCGCCGGAACCTACGGACGCGGCGTCTGGTCCATCCCGCTTCTCACCGCCGCCGCCCCCGCTAACCCCGCCCTCACCCTCAGCCCCACCACCCTCACCTTCGCCACTCAGGCCGTAGGGAGCCAAAGCCCCACCCAGACCGTCACCGCCACCAACTCCGGCAACACCCAGGTCACCCTCTCCAGCCTCGCCATCGCACCGGCCCCAGTGCCCACCGTCAACGGAACCTCCGACTTCACCGTCACCGGCACCTGTGCCGCCGCAACCCTGGCCCCCGGCGGAACCTGCACCATGCAGGTCAGCTTCCTTCCCATCGCCACCGGAACCCGCACCAGCGTCCTCACGGTCTACGCCAACATCCCCGGCGGACAGACCACCGTCGCCCTCACCGGCTCCGCCACCACCGCCGCCGCCATTGTCTTGAACCCCGTATCCGCCACCTTCGCGACCACCAACGTCGGTTCCACCAGCCCCGTCGTCAATGTCACCATCTCCAACACCGGAGGCCTGCCCGCCTCGCTCCAAAGCATCGCCCTCACCGGCTCTCAGGCCACCGACTTCAAGACCACCGCCAACACCTGCGGCTCCTCCCTTCCCTCCCAGACCGGCTGCACCGTCTCCCTCGTCTTCCAGCCCACCACTCCCGGAACCCGCACCGCCACCCTCACCGTCACCGGCGACGCAGGCATCCAGACAACCAGCCTCACCGGCACCGCAACCTCCCCCGCCACGGACACCCTCGCTCCCCTCGCCCTCACCTTCGCTCCGCAGATCCTCAACACCCCCTCCCCCGGACAAGACGTTACCCTCACCAACGCCGGCGACGTCCCCCTTACCCTCATCGCCGCCACCATCACCTCCGGAGATTTCACCGCCGTCAACCACTGCGGCAACTCGCTCAATGGCCACAGCACCTGCACCATCACCGTCGCCTACGTTCCCAAATCCATCGGTTCCGCCACTGGCATCCTCACCGTGACTGACCAGTACCGCACCCAGACCGTCCCCCTCAGCGGCACCGGCCTCGCCCCCGCCGGCGTCTCCCTCTCACCCTTCGCCACCATCGCCTTCCCCGTCACCGCCGTAGGCGTCACATCCGCGCCCCAGTCTGTCGTCCTCACCAACAACGGCGGCGTTCCCCTCGCCATCGCCTCCCTCTCCCTCACCGGCGCCGCCTTCCAGGTGGCAGCAGGCTCCAACACCTGTGGCGCCACCCTGGCTCCGAGCGCATCCTGTAGCCTGTCCGTCGCCTTCGCGCCTACATCCAGCGGCCCCCACAGCGGCTCCCTCACCTTCACCGACTCCGCCGCCAACTCCCCCCAAACCCTCACCCTCACCGGCACCGGAGTCGACTTCACCCTCACCGCCAGCGGCCCCACCACCGTCACCGTAGCCAGCGGAACCTCCGCCGTCTTCCCCTTTCTCCTCACCTCCGCACCCAACACGCCGGGCACCGCCACCTTCACCTGCCAGGGTGCTCCGGCCAACGCCACCTGCACGGTCATCCCACCCAGCCCGAACCTGGGCGGCACCACCAGCGTCATCGTCACCATCGCCACCGGAGTAGCCACTACCCACGGCCAACTCACCCTCAAACAAACCTTCTGGCTAGCTTCCCTCCTCCTCCTCCCCCTCTTCGGACGCAAACGCCGCCTCCGCCGGGCAGCCCTCACCCTGGCCTGCTTCACCCTCCTCGGCTGCGGAGCCGGCCGCCTCATCCCCGGCAGCGGAACCGGAGGCGGGGGTGGCGGATCCACCACACCCACCCCCAGCGGCAGCTACAGCATCGCCGTCTCAGCTACCAGCGCCGGCCTCACCCGGACAGCGAACGTAACGCTTGTGGTCCAGTAACTCAGGCAGACTCGCCCGCGCTCACCCCGGAGGCCCACGCCCACTGGAAGTTATAGCCCCCCAGCCACCCCGTCACATCCACCACCTCACCCACAAAATACAGACCCGCCACCAGCTTGCTTTGCATCGTCGTGGAGTCGAGTTGAGCCGTATCCACGCCACCCACCGTCACCTCGGCCTTCGCATATCCCTCCGTTCCGGAGGGTGTGACGGTCCACGCATGGAACTGCGCCTCCAGCGCCGTAAGGCTCGCGTTGGTCCAGGAATCAGGCGTGTTCAGCGCCACCCAGCGCTCCGCAAGCCGCCCCGGAAGCACTCCCCGAACGGCCTGTAAAAGCGCACCCTGATCCCGCCGAGCCAGCTCGGTCACCACGCTTCGGCCAGGCGCCAGATCGAAGGCCAGCGGCTCCCCCGGCATCCAGTACGACGAGATCTGCAGCACCGCCGGCCCGCTCAGACCCCGATGCGTAATCAGCATCTTCTCGCGAAAAACAGGGTTCGGAACCCGCTGCTTCTTCGCAGGACGCGTGTGTGCCACCACCTCGGTCGAGAGTCCCGAAAGGTCGCTCCAGTCCGCCAGGTCCTTGGGTAAAAACGTCAAAGGAACCAACCCAGGCCGTGTCTGGACGATCCTGTGCCCGAACTGCTCCGCAATCTGATAGCCCAGCGGCGTCGCCCCCATCTTCGGAATCGACAGGCCTCCCGTGGCCACAATCAGAGACTTGGCCCTGATCGCTCCGCCGCTGGTTGCAAGGTGAAAGTGGGCCCCATCGTGCGTAATGGACTGCATGGAAGTCCCTGTTTGGATCGCAACCTGTGCCTCGGCACACTCCTTCAGCAGCAGGTTGAGCAGGTCATGCGCGGAGCGGTCGCAGAAGAGCTGGCCAAGCGTCTTCTCGTGGTACGGAATCTTGTGCCGCTCCACCAGCGCGACCATATCCGCGGGAGTAAATCGAGCCAGTGCCGACTTCGCAAAGTGAGGGTTCTGCGAGAGAAAGTTCAGCGGTGTCGCGTGGACGTTGGTGAAATTGCTTCGCCCCCCACCCGAGATCAGGATCTTCTTGCCGGCCCGTTCCGCATGGTCGAGCACCAGCGTCCGGCGTCCACGCCGCCCCGTATGGATGGCGGCCATCAGGCCGGCGGCCCCGGCCCCCAGGATTGCTACGTCGACGGTTTCGATGGCTATCCCCCATTTCATTTTAGGGCGCGCAAGTGCGACCATGGGGGATGGTCAATACGAAGGCAGCATTGAGGGTTGGTGGGGCAAAGGCATACGGTCCGGCGGCAGTGGTAACGAGACGCGCCACGGACAAGCTGCGCGAGGGGCACCTCTGGGTGTATCGCTCGGATATCGTCGAGCTCGTGCCCGCGCTGGACGGCGCCGCAATCGACGGCGGAAGCATCATCACGGTTGTCGACCAGCGTGGCATCCCACTGGGCTCGGCAACCTACAGCGACACCTCCGAGATCACGCTGCGCATCGTCTCGCCGGAGGTCGGCCTTACCCGCGCCGTCTATCTCGAGGACGTCAAGGAGCGGCTGGGTGTAGCGCTCGCCCTCCGCCGTGAGGTCTCGCCGGAGTGTTTTGCAGGAAGCGGTACGACCGGGCTAAGGCTCTGCTTTTCTGAGGGCGACGGGCTGCCCGGAATCGTGGCCGATAAGTACGGTTCGCTGGTGGTGGTCCAGCTTTTGACACAGAGCACCGCTCAGGATGATGTGCGCGCAGCGGTCGTGGAGGCTCTCCGTGCGTCGTTTTCAGACGAAAGTCTGGTGATCGTCGAGCGTCCCGATCCGAAGGTGCGGGAGCTCGAAAAGCTTGGGCTTCCTCCTGCGGAAGCACTGTATCGTGCCGATCCCGGTTCGGCTGGATTCGCCTCGGTCTTTGAGCTCAACGGGCTGAAGTTCAACTTCGACGCGGGATCGGGCCAGAAGACCGGAGCGTTTCTCGATCAGCGGCTGAACTACGCCGCCGCCGCCCGCTACGCGCGGGGCGAGGCTCTCGACGTCTGCACCTACCAGGGTGGCTTCGCGCTGCATATGGCACAGGTCTGCAAGTCCGTAACCGGCGTGGACGCCAGCCGCGGGGCGCTGGAGGTGGCGGAACGGAACCGCGCCTTGAATCCCGGACTCGTAGCCGAGGTCGATTGGATTGAAGCGGACGCCTTTGAGCTTCTGCGCGAGATGGAGGCCTCCGGGTCGGAGTACGACACGATCGTGCTCGATCCTCCGGCGTTCGCAAAGTCGCGCCGCGCCGCCGAGGGTGCTCTCCGTGGATACAAGGAGCTGAATCTGCGCGCGCTGAAGATGGTTCGCGATGGCGGCACGCTGATCACCTGCTCCTGCTCGCATCATGTGCCCCTGGTGGATTTCATGGGCGTAGTCCGCAGCGCCGCCATCGACGCCGGACGCCGCGTGCAGGTACTCGAAACCCGTGGAGCTGCCCCGGATCATCCCTCCGTCGTCACCCTGCCGGAGACGGACTACCTCAAGTGTGTCGTCCTTCGGGTGGGGTAGCGGCCATCGCGTTTTGGGAGGCTTCTCTTGGACGAACGCATGATCTTGCGCCGACCGATCGGCGCACCAGTAAAGGATCGGGCAGTGTCGGATCGTCCAGGAGAAGATATCCCAGTAAATGAACTTCGGGCAGTTAGGAATAAAAAGAGCAATGGAAAAGAATGCAATAAATCACTTGCAATTATTTTCCAGCCATGTAAGAGTAACTCCTGCGTAGGAGCAATGTCCGATGAATCTGCATACGAAAAACTCGATGCGTAGGTCGCACTTGGTGGGTTATCTCGCCAGCGATCGCCGGACTCTGCCATTTACCTGGCTCCCTTCCTAAGCGGACGATCCTACGCACAATCGCACGCACATCCATACGCATAATCTCTTTTCGCGCTGAGTGGCGAAGAGCACGGATACATCAACTGTCACTTGATCGCCGCAAGGCTCCGTTCTCGTTCATTCCCTCAGTCAGGAAAGAGTCTGTCAGTGGCGCATTTCAGGGTTACTTCTTCGGTTGAAGTCCCGCAAGGGACGGGGTTCGACTCCCCACTCACCCTGAGAGACTTATTCCCTGACAGAACCAAAGCGCATGCCCGCGCAGACGCGGACCTGTGTCTGTAAATAAGTAAGTCACCGCCAGTGGTGATAGGTATGAGTTACTTCGCTCCGACTAACTCGCAGGGTGCGGACCCTGCCGGAAGTAAGGACATGATGGGACAGAGGCGTAGCCTCGACTTACAAAGTTCCATCAGACAACTGCTCCCGAACTCATACCGAATATTCCCTGGCGAACCCGGTTGTGCCGGTGGCATAGAGAACAGTTACTTCTAACACGCGGGTCGCAGGTTCGAATCCTGCCACGGAAGGTTCCCCGTGTAGCTCAGTCTGGCAGAGCAACGATCTGTACTGTCCTCGCCTTATTCCCCGGACGGCTTAACCACCCGCTTCAAGCGGGAAGGAAGACCTTTGCCATGGCCAGGCCATACATCAAGGGAGGCACCCCCACGGGCTCTGCCTCTTTATGCCGCACATGCAGTCATGCGCAGATCATGACCGGCTACCGCGAATCCGAGCAGATCACCCTCTGCAACTACCCCGGTCCCTCGCTCGTTGTTCCGTTCGTTCTCTACGACTGTTCGAACTACTACGACAAGAACCGCCCGAGCTGGAAGCAGATGGAGGAGCTTGCCATCACCGTCTCACCCGGACCGCCCAAGTCCATCTCCGGCTTCAGGAGTGGACCGGGCTTCGCAGAACCGCCTGTCCGAATCCGAGTTGGACCACCCGACGACGACGAAGACGACGACTAACCCTCAACCCCTCGCCGGTGGCGAAGGCAACGGATTCATCGTAGAGCGCCCGCCATGCGGGAGGTCGCAGGTTCAAATCCTGCCTGGGGCGAAAGCCTGCAGTAGCTCAGCCTTCAAAAACTTCCGTAGCCACACATACCCCGGCGATCGCACCACCTCCAGGAAAGGGAGGCCCAACATGAAGCTCAACATCCTCAAGCTCACCGTCGAGAAGGTCCTAGGCCGTCCCACGCTGGTTACCCACGAGGGAGCACCCGCTGCCGTCCTTACGCCCGAGCAGTCTCTCCGCCGCTCCGTACTCGCCTGCATGCTCTGGGAGGCCGAGTTCTACGAGTCCGGTCAGACCATCGCGCACCGCATCTGCATGCTCGTCCCGCAGGTGGAACCCGCCCGCGTCGCCGCGCTCGCCATCGAAGCCCGCACCAGCATGAAGCTGCGCCACGCGCCTCTTCTGCTGGTCCGCGAGATGGCCCGGCACGCAACGCATCGCGGCCTGGTCGCCGAAACGCTCGCCGCCGTCATCCAGCGTGCCGATGAACTCGCCGAGTTCGTCGCCATCTACTGGAACGATGGCCGCGTGCCTCTCTCCGGACAGGTCAAGAAGGGCCTCGCCGCCGCGTTTCCGCGCTTCAACGAGTACCAACTCGCGAAGTACGATCGCGCCGGTCAGGTCCGTCTCCGTGATGTCCTGTTCCTCTGCCACGCGAAGCCTGTGGATGCCGCGCAGGCCGCTCTCTGGAAGCGCCTCATCGCCGGTGAGCTCGCCACCCCCGACACCTGGGAAGTGGCACTCTCCGCGGGAGGAGACAAGAAGGAGAGCTGGGAGCGCCTTCTGCTCGAGCGGAAGCTCGGAGCCCTGGCCATCCTGCGCAACCTCCGCAACATGAAGGAGGCGCAGGTCGACCAGAAGCTCGTCATCGCGGCACTCGACGGCATGAGCACGGAGCGGGTTCTTCCCTTCCGTTTCCTCTCCGCCGCGCGTTACGCCCCGCAGCTTGAGGAGCCCCTTGAGCGCGCCATGTTCCGGGCAATCGCCGGAGCACCGCGCCTGAAGGGTAGGACCATCGTCCTGGTCGACGTCTCCGGCTCGATGGTCTACCCGCTCGCGCGCAAGTCCGAGATGCTTCGGACGGACGCCGCCTACGGTCTGGCCATCCTGCTCCGCGAGATCGCCGAGGAGGTCGCGGTCTACACCTTCTCCTTTGCGGCGAAGTTCGTTCCGCCCCGTCGCGGCTTTGCCCTGCGCGACGCGATGGAGTCGAGCCAGCAGCACGGCGGAACCAACCTCGGCGCAGCCCTCGACGCGATCCGTGAACCCTACGATCGCATCGTCGTCATCACCGACGAGCAGTCCCACGACCGCGTGCCCGCACCCCGGGGCCGCGGCTACCTCATCAACGTAGCCTCCGCGCAGAACGGCGTAGGCTACGACGCGTGGAACCACATCGACGGCTTCTCCGAGGCCGTCGTCCAGTACATCCACGAGATGGAGTCCACCTGAAAAGAGCCGGTCCGCCGCAATGGCGAACCGGCTCTTTTCTACCCTGCCTCGACTAGAAGATCTTGAAGTCGACCTGGATATTCAAAGCGACATCCACCGGTTTTCCGTCCTGCATGGCTGGCTTGAACTTGTACTGCTTAACTGCCTCGATCGCCTTCTCGTCCAGTCCGTAACCGATCCCTCGCACGACGCGGACATGGGTCGCATCGCCGTTCCTGTCGACCGTCAGACTCAGCAGTACATCGCCGGATATATTCGCCTTCTTCGCCTCCTCCGAATAGTGTGGGCCTGCCATATGCACCAGGATCGGCGACGAGACGCCATTGCCAATGTACTTCGGCTCTGTGACCGTCGCATGCTCATCCGCCAGCGTGTAGTTCACCGTGATCGTCGTCTGCACCTCGGTCGGCTCGCCGTTCAGCAGATACGGCTTATACACCCACTGCAGCACGGCATCGATCGCGCTGCGGTCGAGGTCCGAGGGCATACTCATCAGCTCAACGCCCTTCACCTTCCCCTCCCTCGTGATCAGCGCCCGCAGCACCACCGCTCCCTGTATCCCCTTGGCCTTCGCCTCCGGTGGATACACCGGAGGCGGGTGTGACACCAACTGTCCCGCCATCACCGAGCTCGGCACGCTCTTCACTGCGGGCAGCCGGACGCTCTCTTTCCCCGGAGCCCCCGAGGCCGTATCCCCCAGCGTGTAGTTCACCGTAATGGTCGTGTCCACCTCCGTCGGTTCGCCATTCAGCAGATACGGCTTATACGTCCACTGCTTCACGGCGTCGATGCTGCTCCCCATCAGCTCCTTCGGCCCGCTCACAACCTGCAAATTCTCAATGGTGCCTTCCTTCGAGATCACGGCCCGCAGTACGACCGTGCCCTCGATCCTCTGGCTCTTGGCCTCAGCCGGATACACAGGATCGACCCGCGAAATAAGCTGCCCCGCCATCACCCCGCCCGAGATCCGCTGTGGCGTCTGCGCAGTCTGTGGCTCGAACCGCGCCATCTGCACCTTGGGCTTCTGCGCCACGGCCGCCAGCGGCTTCCCCGCGAAGGTCTTCAGGCGATAGTCGCCACACGCGCATCCGTCGACGAACGCATAGTCCTTGCCGCCGTACCGCCACACCTCATACGGTGCTGCACCCGCCGGATGCGAGTCGATCGACTCTGGCCTCCCCATCACAATGTAGAGATGTCCACGGTCGCTCAGATACCCTGGCTGGCTGGTGGCAAAGTGCGCATTGGCATACGCGATCCGGCGGTAGTGCTCGGCCTTCGCGCCGCTCTGCGCCGCCTCCCGGCGCGACCAGAACTGCTCGATAAAGTGATCCCGCTCCTCATCGGACTTCAGGCTGAGAAACGCTGCCTTCTCCTCAGGCGCGATGATCCAGAGAACGTCCTGATCGACCCACCGCTGGTACGGTGCCGGTGCTGCCTCGCTGCCTGCCTGCGCCAACACCACATGCGCCGTGTTCCGCTCCGCCCTTGCCGTCGTCGCCCAGTACCCGCCAGGTAACACGATCACCGCAGCCAGCAGCGCAAAGGCCGCACCCTGTGACGCCACTGAACGCTCCCTCACTCCGAGTAGCCGTTTGATCCGCATCGTCAGTACCCCTCCATTCGCTCCAAGTGTCACTTCCTGTAGAAAAGCCCGCCTCGTCTCCAGAAAACTCAACGCCCGCGCGTACCCGAGCGCATCCCCTCCTGCCTCTACCGCCAGCGCGTCGCAACGGCACTCCCGTTCCAACCGCATCTGCTTCGACACCCACCACACCGCCGGGTGGTAGAACAGCACAGCCTCCGCAACCGACTGCAGCACATTCACCAGGTAGTCGTGCCGCCGGATGTGCGCCAGCTCATGCACCAGCAGCGCCTCCACCTGCGCCGTCGAAAGCCGCGTCAGGCATCCTGCCGGCATCAGCACCACCGGCCGCAGCCACCCGATCACCGCCGGAGCCTCCACCCGCGCCGTCTGCAGCAGACGCACCACCCGCCGCACCCCAAACCGCGTCTTCAACTCCTCAAAACGACCCGCCCACTCGCCCTCGACCGGCACGGTTCCCACAGTCCTCATCTGCCTGGCCAACACCAGCCCAACGTTCAGGCGAAGCAGAAACACCATCACCCCAGCCATCCAGATCCACGGCACGAACGGCGTGGCTCGATCGAGCTCCCCGGCGAACCGCTCCATCCAGTGCCCTGCTCCCGCGCCTCCGGGCACCACCGTGATCACCCACTCCACCACCGGCAGCGTCCCATGCAGCGCCGCCCGCCGAGCCTCCACGGCAAGCTCCCAGAACGTCACCACCGGAGCCGCGACCATCAGCAGCAGCGCCCCGCAGGACGCACCATACCGCAGCGCCGAGGCTCGCCCACCCATCAGGCCGAGCACACACCACAGCAATCCCGCCACCGCCGCCCCCTGCCAGCAGAAGTGCAGCAACGTCCAGCCAAGCACATGCACGACCCAACCCTGTCCGTAGAGAGGTGTCATCGATCCCCCTTCTCAAATTCGTCGAGTATCCTGCGAATCTCACTCAGCTCATCCGCAGACACAGGCTGCGCCGAGAGCGCACCCAGCACCAGGTTCTTCGCCGACCCGTCGAACGCGCGCCGCAGCAGGTTTCCCGCCAGCCTCTGCTGCGTCTCCTCCTTGGCGGCCCGCGGCTCGTAAACGTGCGAGCGGTACCGCTCGCTGCGCACCAGCAACCCCTTCTCGGCCATCACCTGCATCTGCTTCAGCACGGTGGTGTAGCCCGTCTCCTTGGTCATGGCCGTATGGACATCCCGTACCGTACTGGGCCCAAGCGCCCAGAGCACGTTCAGAATCTCCAACTCGGCCTCGGTCGGAAGCTGCGTCAAAACCGGCGTTTCGTCATCGTGCTTCATAGACGCTCCTGAAGAATTTGGTTCTCCGCCTCGCCGCGGAGACAGCAGCCAGCGAGGCGAGGAACGATCCGTAGGCGAGACTCCCGTCTCACGGAAGCCACTGAAGCAGAACTTTAGTACGACGATCATCGTATGTCAACGACGTTTATCGTACTCAAGCAAAAAACTTCCACATTCAGGGCTCATCGCTCCCAGGAACCGTCTGTCCCGCACGCTACAATCAGCCTACTTTCACCCTTGAGGCTCGCCACGTCCGCATGAACTTCCGTCTTCCTCTTAGCGTTCTGTTCCTTGCATCCTGCGGTGCCGCCTCTGCCCAGGCCCACAAACCTGCGCCGCACGCCGTTGCGCCCACTGGCCCCACCGCCGTCATCGACACCACTGCGGGAAGGCTCGCATGCAGGCTCTTCAGCAAGGAGGCGCCGGAGACCACGCAGCGCTTCATCGACCTTGCCACGGGCGCGAAGGATTGGACGGATCCGGTCACCGGGACTCCCATGCATGGCAAGCCGTTTTACGACGGCACCGCCCTCTACGGAGTCACCGACGGCATCGGCGGCGGAGACCGCACGGGACTCCAACAAGGAACTGCGGGACCCTCGACTCCCACGGAGAAGACTCTGCTCAAGCCCGACCGCGCCGGGCTGCTCGGCATGAAGGTCACCAAGGGCGAGACGAGCTCCTCGCTCTTCGTCATCATCGAGCATGCGGACCTGGAGTACGCCCGGACCATGGCCGTAATCGGCCTGTGCGATGAGGATTCCATCCAGCGGGTACAGACGATCTCCCACACGCTGCTCGCGGCCGGCAACCATCCGGAGAAAGAGATCGGGATCAGCCACGTCGCCATCGTTCCGGCGGGAACGGCTCTGCCGCCTCCTGCCCCTGAGATCGCTGAAAGCGCCATCGTGCCACGCTTCGGAGCAGAGCCCGCCGCAGCCTTTCCCTCCCCCGAGCCCACCGGCCCCACCGCCGTCATCGCAACCACGCTCGGCACCATGACCTGCAAACTCTTCAAGGAGACGCCGGTTTCAACCGCCAACTTCATCGGTCTGGCCAAAGGCACGAAGGAGTGGGCGATGCCCTCCACCAAGGTGAAGCAGCATGGAAGACCGTTCTTCGATGGCCTCCACTTCAACCGTGTCATCCCGGATTTCATGGTCGAGCAGGGCGATCTGCCCGGCGATGGGAGCGGCGACGGAAGCATCGGCTATCAGTTCAACAACGAGATCGTTCCTGGCCTGACCTTCGACCGGCCCGGAAGGCTCGCCTACGCGAACTCCGGGCCAACGACGAACCAGAGCGAGTGGTTCGTGACCGAGCATGCGCAGCATCGGCTGGACGGCAACTACACGATCTTCGGGCAGTGCGACGACGCTGCGGTCAAGGTCGTTGAGGCCATCGCCCGGGTCCCGCGCGATGCGCACAATGAACCGCTGAAGCCTGTGTCGATCAAGACCGTCACCATCAGGCCCTGACCGCTGAGCGGCAGGGCCTGGGCCGGATCGAACGGATCAGAGCGGGATACACGCAAGCAAAAGGCTTGTCGTATCCCGCTCTGATCCGTTTTGAAGATGAGAAGACTACGCCGCCATGCGTCGGCGCTCGATGCCATCGAGAGCCGACCACAGGGCCTTGGCTGCACACTCGCCGCCCTTCAGCGCGGCCTCTTCGGCTCCGGGAACGGTATCGATCTGCTCCTCGATCAGTCCGCGCCACACCGCCGCGTGCTGGAGGTCGGCCGTGCGGTGGATCGTGAAGTACTTGGCCGCGCCGCCGGTGACGCCGTAGTGCTCCGCCAGCCCGTCGGCCTTGGTGGCCGCGATCTCCGGAACCTTCGACTCGTAGGAGTAGAGCCCTGCCAGCGCCGAGGACACACCGCATCCTCCGCCCGACGCGCGGTTCATCAGTCCACGGAAGGTCTCGAGCAGGCAGGTCATCTCGGGCTGCACGGTAAAGCCGCGCACCTCGCCCTCTGAGGCGCCCATGCCCTTGGCGAAGTCCATCCAGAGTCCGCTGTGGGCGCGGCCGTCGGTCCGGTCGATACCCTCTTCTTCGGCCAGGTTGCGGAGCACATCGCGACGCAGCTCTCCCTCGGGAAGTACGGCATGCAGACGGCTCAGGTAGGTGGGGAACGCGGCCACATGGTGCCAGTACTCGGCACCATAGGCACGCAGGTCATCGGTCGTCAGTTCGCCGCGCGACCACGCCTGGTAGAAGGGATGCTTCAGCAGGTCGTACTTCGCCACGCGCGCTTCAAACCGGCTCCAGAACGCCGCAAAACGCGGTTCGATCGTCATCGTCTCGGTCATCGAATCACACCTCTCAAAAAAAATGGCACAACGAACAGCCGTCTCTCTGCTGAGGCTCTTGTGAAAAAACGCGGAGGATACCCTTGCGGAGCGGACCTTAGTCTATTCCTCTTCTCGCCATCTGCCCATGGCCCGGAGGTCTGAAACTGAATTTATTTTCAGGCTCTTTCGTAACCTATCCGGTCACCAGCGCCAGCATCCTGGAAACCGTCAGCCCCGACCGCGGATCCACCATCCCCGGAGCGATCTCCGCAAGGGGCTCCAGCACAAACTGCCGCTCACGCAAACCGGGATGCGGCAGGGTCAGAGCGTCGCTTCTGATGACGGCATCGCCGAACAGCAGCAGGTCGAGGTCGATGAGCCGTGGGCCCTTGTCCACCACGCGGACACGGCCCATCGCGGTCTCGATCGCGAGGAGCGCCGTCATGAGATCCTGCGCCGTAAGGGTCGTCTCCAGAAGAAGAGCCGCGTTCACAAATCGTGGCTGGTCGACGTAGCCCACCGGCTCGGTATCGTAAAAGGAGGAGACGGCTGTGACGGTGCCGAGGCCCCGAACCTGGCGGATCGCCTCCAGCAGATTCCCGACCCGGTCCCCCAGATTCGAACCCAGTGCCACGGCCGCAACCGTTACCATCCGCTGCCCACGTTTTCCACGCAAAAAACCACTAAGCAATGGCCACATGTGGAAGGAAATCCCCATCTTCCCGCTCCACCGCCACCTCGTCGTACCCATACGCCAGCTCCCACGCCGAGCGGTCTCGCATCAGCCTCTGCACAAGCGCCGTATGCATCGCATGACCCGCTCGCTCGGCCACCACAAGGCCCTGAATCCTGCGTCCAGCGAGAGCCAGATCTCCAATCAAATCAAGCACTTTGTGGCGGACGAACTCATCCTGAAAACGCAGCGGCCCGTTCTCCACGCCACGCTTGGAAAGGATAATGGCGCACGCATCCGACACCCCGCGGATGAGCCCCATATTGCGTAGCATGGCTTCATCTTCCTTGAATCCGAAGGTCCTGGCCGGGGCAATCCAGCGGGTGTAATCGCCGGTCGCCAGATCGCCGCTAAACGTAGCAAAACCAATAGGTTCCGGAAAATCGATGGCGTACCGGATGCCGTATCCCTGCCCTGGATAAACCCCAATAAACTTCGTGCCTTCCCGAACCTCGACCTCTTTCAGAATCTTCAGGTACTCGCGCTTGCGCCTTTGCTGCTTCAACCCAACCCGCTCAAAAGCAAGGACATAGGGCAGCGCACTGCCGTCGAGTATCGGGACTTCAAGGTTATCCACTTCGACGATGACGTTGTCCACGCCGTAGCCGATCAGCGCCGAAAGAAGGTGCTCCGTCGTCTGGATGAGCACACTCTGACGCATCAGGCTGGTCGCGTAGCTGACCTTGGCGACGTTGCGTCCAGTTGCCGGAATCTCGAAGTTGTCCAGATCGGTGCGGCGAAAGACGATTCCCGACCCCGCCGCCGCCGGAATCAGCTTCATCGTCACCATCGCCCCGGAGTGCAGGCCGACGCCGTGAAACTCGATCTCCGTCCGAATTGTCTGTTCGAGATGCGGCGTCAATCCCTACCGTCCGGTGCCAAACGTAAATGCGTGATCAAGATTAGTACGACTTTTCCTCCAGCAAGTGTGGCAAATTGACCACACTTCCTTATTTTGGTTAACGCTCCTGTAACTCATCCAGAATCAGTGAAATGCAGCGATAACGCCGAATACGGTACCATCCACCATGGCCTCCGCGCTCCTTGAAACCGTAGAAAACCTGCTTCCGTGGCTCCTGAAAGGCGTAGAAACGCTGGTTCGAGTGGAGTCTCCCTCGGACGATCCAGCCGGCATCAATGCTGCCGCCGATGCCTTGATTGGCCTTGCTGCGCCACTCCATCCGACGGTCATCCGGTACCCTCAGACCGGGTATGGCGACGTTCTTCAGCTCGACTTTTTCCGGGATGGCGATACGCGCAAGCCGATCCTGCTTCTGGGCCATCTCGATACGGTGTGGCCGCTTGGAACGCTGGCAGCAATGCCCCTCGAAGAGCGGGGTGGGCGTCTTTACGGACCGGGCACGCTGGATATGAAGGTGGGCGTCGTGATGGCGCTGACCGCGCTGAAAGCTCTGCAGCAGCTTGGGCTGGAGCGGCCCGCCACCATGCTTTTGAACTCTGACGAAGAGATCGGCAGCCCGGTGTCGCGGCCCATTACGGAGCGTCTCGCGCTGGAGTCCGAGGCGGTGTATGTCCTTGAGCCGCCGCAGGTTCTCGCCTACAAGACCGCTCGCAAGGGTGTCGGCCAGTTCAATCTGCACGTCTCTGGCGTCGCGAGCCATGCTGGTGTCGACTTCGATCGGGGTCACTCGGCGATCCGTGAATTGGCGCGGCTGATCGAGACCGTCTCGAACTTTACGGAGCCTGCGCTGAAGCGCACGGTCAATGTGGGCAGGATCACCGGTGGAACGCGCTCGAACGTGGTGGCGGCCGAGGCGTATGCCGAGGTGGATGTCCGGATCGCGACGATGTCCGATGCTGCCACGGTGGAGGCGCTGTTTGCAGGGCTCAAGGTAGCCGATCCTCACTGCACCTTGACGATGACAGGAGGGATCAACAGGCCCCCCATGGAGCGCACTCCCGCGACGGTCGCACTCTTTGAGGAGGCTCGCAGACAGGCTGCGAGTTTGGGAATCGATCTCGAAGAGGCATCGACCGGGGGTGGTTCCGACGGCAACTTCACCTCGGCGTTGGGTGTCCCGACGCTCGACGGCATGGGAGCTGTGGGCGAAGGGGCGCATGCTTCGCACGAGAACGTTGTGCTGGAACATCTGGTGCCGCGGACCGCGCTGCTGGCGGCTATGGTCGCGGGTAAGAGCAGGGCGTAACAACGCGGCGAAGAATCCTCTTCTCCGGCCTACGCCACGTTTACAGTTGCCTCGGGGTCGAGTGGGGGCTTTGCCAGCTTGTCTTTCGCGAGACCAATCAGGCTGATCGTTCGAGCTATGGGCAAGCCCATCACATTGAAGTAGCAACCTTCGATCCGGGGGATCCAACGGGCGGCATACCCCTGGATCCCGTAGGCTCCGGCCTTGTCCATGGGATGATCCGTGTCGAGATACGCGGCCATCTCGCTCGGCGGAATCACGTCGAAGGTCACCTGCGTGATCTCGACTGCGACCTGCGCTCCTGCCTCAGAGACTACGGCGACCCCGGTCAGTACCTGGTGGGTTCGGCCGGAGAGTGCCCCGAGCATGCGCTCGGCGTCCGCGCGGTTCGCAGGTTTGCCCAGGATCTCGCTGCCTGAGAGCACGCAGGTGTCGGCCCCGATGACCATCAGATCCTCTCCTCCACCTCTCCGGGCAAAGACCGCGCGGGCCTTCTCTTCGGCGAGCCGTGAGACGTAGTCCGCGGGGAGTTCTCCTGCGAGGAGGTCTTCCGGGACATCCGAGGTTTCGACGACGAACTCCAGCCCAGCCTGGGCGAGAAGCTCCTTGCGACGCGGCGATCCTGATGCAAGTACGATCATTCTCATTTTGATGCTGAATCCTTGGTAAAAGCGCCCCGCGCGGAGTGAGCCTGTCCAGCGGGGTCTCAGGCGACGGAGATATGAGCTTCCATCGCATGTGCCTTGCCGGGGCCAAGCGTGACGGTCTGATCCCCTGCGTTCACGGTCTCGCAGCAGACAAACTCATGCCAGCCGTCCGTCTGGATGTCGGGAACCTCTTTCCAAGGATTCCAGACGACGGTGGTCTCCGATCCGGCCTTCTCGATTGTGATGGCACGCTTGAAGCCGGGATCGGTGACGATGCAGGTGGCGGTGGTGTTCATGTAGACGCGGTCGGTGGGGCCGGTGAGATGCATCGGTCCAGCGATCTGCGGCTTCACCTTGAAGTCGTCGACTTTGTCCTTGTAATGGGTGCCGTCGAGCCCCGCAAGCGTCATCGCGCGCACATCCTTCACGTGGAAGTAGGTGTGGAGTCCTTCCTCAAAGACCAGCGGCTCGGTTCCGTCGTTCGCGACCGTCAGTTGAAGCTTGAGTGCTTTGCCGAAGGTCACCTGGTAAGCGACACGGAAGTGGTCGAAGCCGAGTCCACGGCTTACGTCGGTTCCGCCGAGCGTAAAGGTCATGTGCAAATCGTCCCCGGCGAGGGCGGCAAAACCGAGCGTCCACGGCTGAATGCGCGCGAAGCCGTGCATCGGGCCTTCCTTGCCGTCATGGCGCGGTCCAAACCAAGGAAACAGGATGGGAATCCCTCCGCGAATGGGCTTACCTGGTGCCATGTCGGACTTCTGGCTGAGAAAGAGAACCTTCTCCTGCCCGTTGGGCTGCCAGTCGAGCACATGCGCGCCCTGCATGCAGACGCTGGCCTTGGCTACCGGCGTGGTGATATCGGCAAAGATGAGACCGTGCTCTTCGCGAAACGCCAGGACGCCCGCCATTCCAAAGTGCTCATTCAGTTCTGCAACCGTCTGCGACATAGATCCTCATCGTGAACGAAATAAACCTGCCTGTTGAGTGTAGGTCTTCGCGGTATCGATGGTCGAATTCTCCCCAGCAAGGAGGTCGGTACCGCATCTTCATCATCGTCGATCGCCGCTCCCGGGGGAGAAGCCGGATACACTAATCCGCATGTCGCTTCTCGCCGCCCTGCTCCTGGCAGGCCTCTTCCAGACAGCCACGATCACCGGTACGGTGACGAACACCGCCACCGCCGTCATTCCCGGCGCGCAGGTCACTCTCGCTCCCAGCGATCACCCCGCGGCCCCCATCACGGTCACGACCGCGCAGAACGGCACGTTCTCCTTTGCAGCGCAGAAGCCCGGCATCTATACCGTCTGTGTGGAGGCCCAGGTCTTCGTCCGCAACTGCGTCGAGAACATCGTTGTGACGCAGTCCGGAGGCACGTCGCTTGGCGCGATCGAGCTCAAACTCCAGCCGACCGCCACGCAGGCCGACGCCTCGCGCGCCAACACCGGACGCCCTAACCCCCCGCCTGAGATCCTCAAGCCGCCTACGGCCGACGATCTTCTGCGCGGGCCGAACGGGCCGTTCCGAGCGAACAACGATCTTCTCTACTACCATCTCGACGTGCGGGTCGACCCTGAGAAGAAGTTCCTCTCGGGCAAGAACACCATTCGCTTCAAGATGCTTGCGGATGGAGACCGGATCCAGATCGACCTCGTCCAGACATTGGCTGTGGAGAAGATCCTTTTCGATGGCGCGCCGTTGAAGTACACCCGCGAGGAACGCGCCGTGTACATCGACTTTCCCAAGAAGCTGCGCAAGGGGAAGACCTATTCGATCGATTTCTTCTACTCGGGTGCGCCGGTGGAAGGTGGACGATTTGGTGGACTGACCTTTAAGACCGACACCGCCGGCCGTCCATGGATCAACACGGCCTGCGAGGAAGAAGGGGCCAGCGTCTGGTGGCCGAATAAGGATCAGTGGCGCGATGAGCCGGAGTCGATGGACATCTCGGTGGCTGTGCCGAACGCGCTGACCGACGTGAGCAACGGACGCTTTGTCTCGAAGGTCGATCTTCACGATGGGTATACGCAGTGGAACTACCACGTCTCCTACCCGATCAATAACTACGATGTCTCGCTCAATATCGGAGCGTACGCGCACTTCGGCACGACGCATAAAGGGCTGACGATGGACTACTACGTCCTGCCCGAAGACCTGGAGAAGGCGAAGCTCCAGTTCGCACAGGCTCCTGCGATGATCGACGCATACGAGCACTACTTTGGGGAGTATCCGTTTCTCCGCGATGGGTACAAGCTGATCGAGGTCCCCTACGCGGGCATGGAGCACCAGTCTGCGGTCACGTACGGCAACCACTTTGCGAACGGCTATCTGAACCGCGACTGGACGGGTGTCGGGATCAGCCCGCGGTTCGACTTCATCATCATCCACGAGAGTGGGCACGAGTGGTTTGGCAATGCGGTTACGGCGGCGGACCGCTCGGACATGTGGATTCATGAAGGGTTCACGACGTACCTGGAGTGCCTGTATGTCGAATACATGTGGGGGCATGCGGACGAGGTCACGTACGTCAACGCGCTGAAGAAGAAGGTGCATAACAAGCTGCCGATCATTCCGCCGCACGATCGCAACGCGGAGCCGCCGCAGGATATGTACTTCAAGGGAGCGCTCTTTCTCAACACGCTGCGTTCCGTTCTGCATGATGACAAGGAGTGGTTCGCGCTGATCCACGACTTTTATCAGACCTATCAGTACAAGACGCTCATGACCGAGGACGTCGTCAAGTTCTTCAACGATCGCACCAGCCGCGACCTGACGCCGGTCTTCAACCAGTACCTCCGGCATACCGAGATTCCCCTGCTGGAGGTAAAGCTCGCCGACGGCAACATCCAATACCGGTGGCAGACGGATGAGTTTGGCTTCGCGATGCCGATCCAGGTAGGGAGCCGGATGCTGACCCCTACGAACCGGTGGCAGAACACGACGTCTCCCCTGACGAAGGCTGACTTCGAAGCGATCAAGCAGGCCTATTACATCGACATCAAGATCGATTGAGCGGCACGGGCCGGCAATGCCGAGAGAGAGGATGCACGGGGTTGAGAAGGCGCATCTCACGCTCTGGCTTCGAGCGATGTCAACTTACTCCACCGACCCGCCACCCAGCTTCGCCACCGGAGCTTTCGCAGCCGGCCGCATCGGGCGCTGCTCCATGGCGACCGGCAGGTTCAACGTTGCCAGGGTGTCTGGGTCGTCTCTGAGGCGCAGATACAGCGGACCGGCTCCTGGCCTCGGAACCTGAAGTGTGGTGTCGGAGAAGTCTTCCGGTACGGCCACTGGGCTCACCAGCGCCTCATCGAGCGAGACCGATGAGGCGACGGCATCGATCAGATAGAGGCTTGCGCCGGCCAGCTCGCAGGGTTTTGCGGCGTCTGACGGGCAGGCCAGGGATGTCACCGCCGGCACGCGCACCAGGGTTCCCAGCGCGATCCAGTCGCCGGGGTCCATCCCGGTCTCGATGGCACGCAGCCTGACCGGACCAAAGACCGAGCCACCCAGAGCCTTCACGGCGTCGACGGTGACCCGGAGCGTATGCGCGTCCTGCAGGACCAGGGCGCCCGATGCGAAGTTCAGGCGCGTGCTCAGCGAGCCATCGACCGTGGCAACCTCAATCTCTTCGGTGCGCGGGATGTTGCGCGAGGACTTCAGCACCAGTGTCACCGGAAGATCCGCACGCAGGTCGTCCTTGCCCAGAAGTGTAATCGGCGCGTCCTTGTCCTTGGGCACGGAGCGGCTCTTCAGCGTGAGCTGCGGTCTTGGAGGTGCCACGGTGACTGGCACGTCGAGTACGCGTCCATCCGAAAGCGTCACCCGGCCCGTCACGCGTTCGCCTGCCTTGAAGCCGGGAGAAGCGGCGGCCTCGGGCAGGGTGAGGGGGACGGAACTGCCGCCTGCGCCGGCTGCCGGCATAAACTCGAGGTCGTTGATCTTGAGCTGGCGCACCTGCTCCAGATGCTTTCCGGTCAGGGTCGCCATCCGGTCACCGGCGTGCAGGGTCAAGGCAGAGAGTTCGGCTGGCTCGGAGTAGGTGCGCAGTCCCAGGGCGACTTCTTTCGGAGCTCCGTATTGTTCAATCGCCAGCTCGACCGAGCCGGGCTGCACCCTGCCCAGCGGGAGGGTCACGTCGATCGCTTCACCCGCCGTTGCGCCTTCGGGGTCCATCGGTTTCCAGCCTGCTGTCACCATGCGGCCATCCGGTCCGTCGAACGCGACCGACCGCAGGCAGGCGCTTCCGTTGGAGCTCAGGACCAGGTGGTCCTCGCGGCCGGCGATGAGTGGCTCACCGGACAAAACCTTCCAGCCTGTGCCGGGCCGGTCCTGCAGGGGGAGCGTTGGGCCTTCGAACGGATCGAATCCCCAGAAGCCGCGAATCGTCCCGGTCAGCGGTGCGTCCACGGCTACACCGGCCTTCTTTGGCTCTGCGGCGACCGGCGGAGCGGGCTTCGGTGCCGTCGGCTCCGGCAGAACCTTGCGTTCGGGAGCCTTGGCCAGCACCAGCCCGCCCTGAAACGCGTCGGCCTCCACCGGAAGGTCTTTGCCATCGCTCATGTGCAGCACAAGGTCGTGCGCGAATGCAGTGGAAAACACCAGCGGAGCGCCTTCGACCGGTACAGCCACATCGGGCTGCAGAAGGCATGTCACACGTTTGCCGTCCGACGCACGCAGCGGAGGTGCCACCGATTTCTGGATGGAGGGCAGGCCGATCACGATGACCGACTTCGGGTTATGAAATGAGGGAGGCGTATTCAGGCGCAGGTTCAGGCTCTCGCCCTGTGGAAACGCGATCGCCGGAATGTACTGGTACTGGGCCGTGTGCAGCCCCCCCAGAATCCGCGCCACATCCACAATTGCACCGACATAGGCGCTGTACACGCCCGATCCCATCAATCGCGTGTTCGCCGCCGTCCCAATCAGGTCGGAGCTCGACCCGGTCGTCAGCGCCGCGACGATCGTCTGCCCATGACCATCGTCCAGCAGCATCTGCGAGCCAGTCTGCGTCAGGCACCCATACTGCTGCTCCACGGGCTGCTTGAAGCACTCGAGATTGGGTTTCAAAGCCAGCGTCCGCGCCAGCATGTTGGAGTGGTCCAGAAGAGCCTTCGTATCCGCAGGCGGAACCTTCCGGATGGAAGCCAGGTACTTCTCAGTCCTCTGCAGCTCGAAACCGGCCTCATTCAGATCCTGCGACGCCCTGACGAAGACTCCCGGGCGCCCGGTTACCGCCGACCGCAGCGTCGTAAAGTCGCCTCCGGTGACAGGGGCAAGAAACAGGATCGCCTGTTGTGCCTCCGCCGGAACTTTGACTTCGACGCCCTCTTCCCGGACCTTCTTGTCCCAGGTCTCGATCCTTACGAACCAGTCGTCGGGCGGCGGGTTCGTCGTTCCACGCAGAAACGTCACCACCATCAGGTACCGCACGGACTGCGTGGGGGGGAGAGCCGGATGCAGCCAGATCGTGTCGCCGGCCATCAGGTTGGGGACCGAGGCGATCGGCAGCGATTTCCCCCCGCGCGTCACTCGCACGTCGATCTTGGGCCCGGGCAGGTCGAACCGTCCACCCTGAGACAGCGCGGAGACAGTTCCAAAACTTACAAGCGCAGCAATCAGACGCAGCCCAGACAGCTTGGTCATATACCCATCTTAGACGCGCCCCATCGCCGCAACGCTGTTCCGTACAGGCCATTTGCCCGGGAATTCAAACTGGAAACACCATCCAGTGCGCCAAACCGCAGAGCGAGTCCAGGTGGTGTCTCTCACTTGGCCCCCCGCCCCGGCCAGCCAGCGAGCCGGTACCATACAGACAGCGATGTCCAGCACCATTACCATCTCCGAGCCGCATCTCCGGCAGAATATCGCCGCCGCTCGCCGCATTCTTGGCGAAACTGATCTCCTGGCGGTCATCAAGGCCGATGCGTACGGCCACGGAGCGGCACTCTGCGCGCCCCTCTTTGCTCGTGCCGGGCTTCCCTGGCTGGGGGTGACCGACGCCCTCGAAGGAGCGGAGGTCCGCAAAGCGCTCCAGGCTGCGGGATTCCCAGAAGGCCCGCGCATCCTCATCATGACGGCGCCTCCGGGCGATCCTGACGAAGCGAACGAAGCTGCTGAACTTGCCGTCGCCCATAACCTTACGCCGATCGTCTCCGCTGCATCGCAGCTCGCGCCTCTCGCCCGGGCCGTTGCCGGCACACCGCACACCCTTCCGATTCACGTAGAGATCGACAGCGGCATGTCCCGTCAGGGAGTGCCCCCGGGGCCGGTTCTCAGGGCCTTTGGCGAAGCACTTCTCCACTACCCAAAGCTCCACATCGACGGCGTTTGCACGCATCTCGCCTCCGCCGAATGCACCGATGCCCAACAAACCCTGGAGCAGCTTCAACGCTTCGCGATGTCCTCTGGCGATCTCTCTGCCCGGGCCGATCTCATGCCCGCGTGGCGTCATCTCGGCAACACCTCCACGCTCGACAACGCGAGCCCTGCGGCCGCCGAGATCATCCAGCATTTCGCGCTTCAGACTGCACAGGACGGAGCGACTCCGATCGTGCGCTGTGGTCTTGGCCTCTACGGCTACTCGCTGCCCCTCGAACCCGACGCACCGAACGAAGCACGTCTCCACAGCCAGCTCCATCCGGTGCTCACATGGACGACCACCGTTACCGCCATCGAGGACGTACCGGCTGGAGCTCGCATCGGCTATAGCGCTACGTACACGGCTCGCCGTCCCATGCGACTGGCTCTTCTGCCCGTGGGATACGCCGATGGTCTGCGCCGATCGCTTTCCAGCACCAACGATGAACCTGGAGGGTGGGTCATGATCGGCGGGCACAAGGCACCCGTTGTGGGCCGCATCTCCATGAACCTGACCACGGTCGACGTCACCCATATTGACTGTGGGCCCGGAACCCCGGTAACGCTGCTGGGGCCCGGGGCGACCGCCGAAGATCATGCGCGACTGGCTCACTGCCTGCCGTACGAGATTCTTTGTGGACTCAGAGCGACATATCGCGTGGTTCTGCCGGACGGGGCGCCTACGGCCGGACATGCGATAGCATGAAAAGCATGGAATCGAACTCCGCAGCACGCCGCCCCGAAGACATCGCGCTCGACCTTCTCAAGTTCGTCGCCGCCCACACCAACGTCGCCAGCAAGTCCTCCGGCTCGACCACCGGCTTCGGGGTCCCGGCTGCATCCAAGCCCGAAGACCAGGTTGCCAACCTCCTCGAGCTCTACGCGAAGTGCCGCGCAGCCGTCGAAACCCCCGTCAAGTAGCCCATGTCTAAGCTCAAAACGGCCGTCATCGGCGCTGGAGCCTTCGGTCGCAACCACCTTCGCGTTCTCGCCGAGCTGGACGCCACCGGCCACGATGTGGCACTCGCCGCCGTCGTCGACGCAAACCCCGCCACTGCGCAGGCCGCCGCCGAAAAGTACGGGATCCCCGCCTTCTCCACGGTCGAAGAGCTCCTCGCCGCCGACCTTGGAGTGAAGGCAGCCGCGGTCGCCGTTCCTACCGTCCACCACGCTTCCACGGCGGCAAAGCTCCTGGTCGCCGGAGTCGATCTCCTGATCGAAAAGCCGCTTGCGGCGAATCTGCAGGAGGCGGACCAGATCCTCGCGCTTGCTGCGGAGCATGACCGTATCGTTCAGCCAGGGCATCTGGAGCGCTTCAACCCTGCCGTGCTCGCCGCCCGCGCCCACATTCACCGGCCCATGTTCTTCGAGAGCCACCGCCTGAGCATCTTCACGCCGCGGTCGCTCGACGTGGACGTTGTGCTGGACCTCATGATCCACGATCTGGACATCGTCCTGTCATTCGTCCAGAGTCCTGTGCGCGAGGTCCGCGCGGTTGGACTTCCGGTTCTGTCGCGCAAAGTCGACATCGCTAACGTCCGGCTGGAGTTCGAGAACGGCTGCATCGCCAACTTCACGGCGAGCCGGGTGTCGACGGAGACCGTCCGCAAGCTCCGCTTCTTCCAGCCGAGGCAGTACCTTTCCCTGGACTTCGCACGCCGGGACCTTTTGCTGATCGACGTCAGCGAAGCCGCCGCTGCGGCCGCCGCGCTCGATCCCGCCCAGTTCGCCGCCCTGGCCGCTGCGCACGCCGCCAAAGGGGGGCACCCCACCGCCGGCCTGAACCTGAAGAAGCTGGACGTGCAGGAGGGCGAGCCGCTGCGGCTGGAGATCGAGTCGTTCCTGAACGCCGTCCGCACCCGCACCCAGCCGCAGGTCACGGCCCATCAGGGCAGAGCCGCCCTGGCTTTGGCGCTGGAAATCAACGTGGCCATCGCGACCCACGCCCAGCGCGCCGGCCTCTAAGAAGCAAGTTTCGAACTTGCTTCTTTTTCCCGCTCTTCCCGCCTTTTCCCGGCAATCTTTTGCTTGTTCTACCCGCCGAACCCTACTTTAGCGTCTCCACCGTGACCCCGGTCGGCAGTTGCAGTTCGAACTGGTCGTCATCGATCTTCTGGTTCGGCGTCAGCTTCTGCACCGCCACCTTCAGCGAGTACTTATCCAGAGGCCGGTCGATGGCAATCTCCGTCGGAAACTGCAGATCGCCAAACGTCTGGTACTTCGAGTACTGCACCGTCGTTACGATTCTGCCGTTCTCGTCATAGATATCCTGCTGATATGGCTCGAGATCCGTACGGCTGATGTGAATCGTCCGGAGCCGGACCATTGTCCGCCCCGACTTCACCTTCATCACCGCGATGTCATAGTCCGGCTCGTAAATGGCCTCATGCTTCTTGGTCTCGGGCTCGACCAGCCGCGAGCTCTCGGTCATCGTCACGTACTCGTCCTTGCCGATACTCCGCACGATCAGCGCGTCGAAGAAGACGCCGGGCCGCAGATTTTCGAGAGGATTCTTCGACGGCGTCGTCACCGTGTCGGTACCTTTGATGGCCCTGGTCTTGTTCGGCAACATCATCAGCAGCGTAAAGTCGTTCCCCGTGCTGACCATGTCGAGCGCGCGGCCGATGATCGGCACCATCAGGATGACCCGCATATCCTCCGGTTTCCGCACAAAGATGTATCCGCGAAACGCCGAGTAGTCCTTCACCTCGCCCGCCGTGGCTCCCGCCGTGCTGGCCGCGATGGTGACATTTGCATTCAGGGTCTTGATCGCCTCAAACTGCCTGTCCAATTTATCGACCAGCGTATCGAGCGAAACCGACATCACGACCGGGGGCGCCGCATGCACCTTCACATAGCGCGTCGAGCTGAAGCAACCCGTCAACATGGGCGCAAGCGTTCCCGCCAACAGGATCGCGCAGGTTTTTCTCATCGTCAGCAACACAATACGCAAGTATAACGACCCAGGTTCAGCCCGGGAAACCGCGGAGACGCGTCCTTGGCCAAACCACCATTCCTATCAGTTACTTGGTTAGACGACGGCGGGCGCCATGAAGGACCAAGAAACTTTCATTCGGGACGCCGATGGGGCCCGGTTACCTTCGGAGGAGCTCCTGCCATCATCCCCCACGCCCACCGCATTCCGACCCCCACCAGCAGAAGTTGCAAGGCCCCAAAGCTGACATTCCTGAAAAGCGAAGCAATCGGAGTCAGCACAAACAGCGGAACAAACCAGATCGGCACATCCCGCAATCCAAAAGCAGCCACGGAAGAAGCGATCGCCACCGCCACATAGGTAAGCCCCATCGCCATCCACTGGTATCGCCGCCCTCCGATGCCGTGCGACCCGACCCGCATGGCCCGGGCGATAAGGTACCCTACGCCGATTGACGCGAACACCATCCACCCGCCACTGGTTGCCCGGAAGAGCGCGAAGTACGCCATCCCCAGCATCGCTGCCGCCAGAGCCCCAAAACCCGTCGAGCGCCAGAAGACCGCTCGCGTGTCCTCCGGCAACGCCTTCCTTGCGCGGTCCGCGCACACGTCGCAGATTCGGCGGTCCAGCACCTCGAAGTAGCTTTCCTCCAGAGTGCGGGTACACCACGCGCAATGCTCCTCCCGCTTCAAATCGGAAAAGTCGGCGCGGTCGAACCGCAAATCCGTTATGTAGGTCCGGTCGATCGCCATGGCTCAAGCTATCTTACCGGCGCTCCAGCAGAATCGACCCAGCCTCCGCCCCCAGAACCTTGCCCGACACCTTGATCGACGAATCCAGCCCCGTAATATTCAACAGAAGCTCGTTCTTCTTCGTGCGCGATGCCTTGATCAGCGACGGCGTGGCCACCCCGCCCTGCTCCAGGACGATTCCTGAGAAGCCTGTTACTGTCCCGGTCGTTCCCTGGAAGCGCAGCGCATACTGGCCCGCCACCTTGATGTGCTTGGTCAGATCCACCGAAAAGCTCTCATCGACCCACTTCCCTGCCAGGTTCGAGGACCATAGCTTCGAAGAGGCGTTCCAATCCTCCGGCGCGGGTACCCCGGTGTCGAAGACCGCCAACCGCTTCAGGCGCACCGGAGCCGCCGAACTGGTCACCACCAGCCTTACCCCGCTCACGGTCAGCGGCACAATCGGCTGAATCCTCTTATGCCCCACCGAGATTCCCTCGCCGAGCGGCCTCCACTCCCCCTCCGCAAACCCCTCCAGCCTGTACCCGCGAATCCTCTCTCCCAGCGCGATCTCCTCTTCGATGACCACGGTATCCACACGCGTCGGCTTCGCCAGCATCAACGTCAGGCCCTTTGTTTCTGCCACCGGAGAGGTAAATCGCCGCTTGACCTCATCCCCAAACGCCTTGGCGGAAGCGACATCCGGGGCGTCCAGCAGGCCATCCCGATTTGCCGGCAGGTTCAGCAGCAACTGTGCCCCGCGCCCCACCGAACGGTAATAGATCGACATGAGCTGGGCCTTTGTCAGCACCTTGTCGGCATTTTTGGTGCTCCAGAACCAGTCCGGCCGCCGGATCGACACGTCCACCTCATTCGGCAGCCATGTATCCGCATTCGGATCGCTATCGAGCGCCGTCGAAACCCCCGACCGGGCTCCGGCCCTGTCGATTCCATTCCAGCACGGATAGGGAGCGGACCCCTCCTCGGTGCCCACCCAGCGGATCGTGGCCTGCCGGCCCTGAAAGACCATCGCCTTCGGCTGGTATTTCGCCAGCAGATCCCCCACATCCGTCTTGCTCGACCCGTCGAACCAGATCTCGACCATCTCGCCGTACCGCGAGAAGACCTCGGTCAATTGCTCCCGGTACATCGCGTCATATTTCGCTTGCAACTCCGGCGTCTTGCAGATGCCGCCGGTCGCCGCCCCCGCATGGTCGTCCCGCGGGCAAACATAGACACCCAGCTTCAACCCATACTTGTCGCAGGAGGCCCGGACCTCGGCCAGAACGTCGCCTTTGCCGTCTTTCCAGGGCGTGTTGCGGATCCCGTAGTCGGTCGTGTGGGTCTGCCACATGCAGAATCCGCCCTGGTGCTTGGCGACGAAGACGATATATTTGGCCCCCAGCTCCAGCGCCGTCCGCGCCCATTGGTCGGTGTCCAGCTTGACCGGGTTGATCGCGGAGAGCGGGGTCGAGAGATCATCCGACTCAAGATCCTGCCAGGTGTTGGGAGCGAAGTGGACAAACATCCCAATCTCCAGGTCCGCCCAGGCAATCTGCTGCTTCGAAGGCCGGGCCAGCACCGGCGCGGCGGCAAACAGAGACGCAGAAAAGGGAGCCAGAAGCCCCGCGGCAGTCATCGAGTAGAGCAGCGTACGCCGGTTGATATTCACGGATGAATTTTACCTCTCATCGGCAAAAACAAAAGACCGTGGGGAAAGGACGGAAGAAGCGGGAAAAGAAACGACGCCTCTGGTTGGCAACGGGTGTGCTCGTTTCTCCGCTCTCCCCGCTGTTTCTTTTTTCTGTCGTTCCGCCGTATCCCACAGTCTTTTGCCTTTCTTACCTTCCACCCGCTGCCCGGTAGCTCTTCACGTTCGCCTGATGCCCTTCCAGCGTGGGCGAAAACTTCGTGTGACCATTCGCATCCGCCACAAAATAAAGGTTATCGGTCTCGGTTGGGTTCATCGCAGCCTTCAGAGCGGCCACCCCCGGATTGCAGATTGGCCCCGGCGGCAGGCCCTTCGTCTTATAAGTGTTGTACGGCGAATCGAAGTCCAGATCCGACCGGTAGATTGTCCCGCGCCACCGCCCGTTCAGCAGGGCCGCGTACACGACTGCCGGGTCCGTCTGGAGCGGCATACCCAGCTTCAGACGGTTCACGAACACACCTGCCACCATGGGTCGTTCGCTGTCGACGCTCACCTCCTTCTCCACCAGTGAGGCCATCGTCACCGTCTTGCCCACATCCACCCGTCCCGCGACCAGCCCGATCTTCGCCGCGCGGTCTGTGAAGCGCTTCACCATCACCCGCAGCATCTGCTCTTCAGTGGCGTGTGGAGAAAACTTGTACGTATCGGGAAACAGGTATCCCTCCACAGAGGTCGCGCCGGGGGACCAGGCGGCCACCAGCTCTGTATGCTTTCGCGCGGCTGCCAGGAAGTCCGCCGCCGTTCCCAGCTTCGCCGCCTCCATTGCTGCGGCCACGTCGAAGAGGTTGAACCCCTCCGGAATCACGATGGTCCGGGTAAAGAAGTCGCCCTTCACCAGCCGGGCGTACACCTCGGTCATCGGCGCCGGATGGTCGAACCGGTACTCACCCGCCCGCAGTCTTCCGCCCTTCACTAGCCGCAGCAGGTCGAAGCCATACTGGCTCCGGATCACGCCTGCCTGCTCCAGTTGAGCCGCGATCGCCTCACTGCCTGTTCCGCTCGGGATATCGACGAACGTCTCCGTGGACGGTCCTGCCGGCACCACCATCCAATACCCGACCACCGCACCCGCGATCACCACCAGCAGAAGAAGGAACTTGAAAAATCGCACCCAGCACCTCGCCAAAACATTCTACGTTCAGATGCAAGGACGCCCTTCACGACCGCCCTGCGCGCAGCGAACCCGTCCGGCAGGACAATCGCCGTTATAATGAAGTTTTCATCCACGGAAGGCAACATGCCCGAAAAAATCAAAGCCCGTCTCGCCGAACAGATCAAGGCACTCGAGTACGAGCTCACCACCGAACTCCCCGCCGAGATCAAAAAGGCCGTAGCCCTCGGTGACCTCTCCGAGAACGCCGAATACCACTCCGCCAAGCAGCGCCAGGAGTTCGTCAACGCCCGCCTCGGCCAGCTCAAGAAGCGCATGGGCGAGCTCGCCATGGTCAACCTGACCAACATCCCCAACGACAAGGTAGGCTTCGGCTCGGCCGTCACGGTCTTCGACTCGTCCAAAGACGAGACCATCCGCTACAAGCTCGTCACGAGCGAAGAGTCCGACGTCTCCAAGGGACTCATTTCGACGACCTCGCCCATTGGCCGGTCGTTGCTAGGAAAAGAAGTCGGCGACACGGCAACGGTTGTCACCCCCAACGGCAAGCGCGAGCTCGAAGTCCTCAAGCTCTACACCATCCATGATCTCGACCCCGACGAACCCGTCGAAGTCACCGAGATTCCCGAAGTCAAATAGATTTGCGGGCGCTAAGCCCTGGGCCCCGTACTTTTCTCTCTTTTCTATGACCTGGACACGCGCATTCGGTAAGGGCAGCGGCTGGCTGCTGCAGAAGATCGTCAACGGCTTTGCGCTGTCGAAGATCTCCCCCAACACCCTGACCTTCATCGGGCTCATCATCAATGTCGTTGCCGCGATCTTCTTCGGTTACGCCCGTGCCGAAAACAAAGATCGCATGTTCGTCTACGCCGGCCTGGTCATCATTGGTGCTGGTCTCTTCGACATGGTCGATGGCCGCGTCGCCCGCCAGACGAACCAGGTCTCGGTCTTCGGTGCCTTCTTCGATTCCGTCCTCGACCGATACTCCGACGTCGCCCTCTTCTTCGGGCTGCTGGTCTACTACGCGCGCGGCAATCGCTTCTTCTACGTGGTCCTCGTGGCCTTCTGCATGACCGCGTCGCTGATGGTGTCCTACACCCGTGCGCGCGCCGAAGCCCTGATCGGAACCTGCAAGGTCGGCTTCATGGAGCGCCCCGAGCGCATCGTCCTGGTCATTATCGGAGCCTTGTTCAACCATTGGGGCGTCATGGCCCCGGCGTTGTGGACCCTGGCCCTCTTTTCGACGATTACCGTGATCCATCGCATCCGCTACACCTACAACGAGACCGAACGCCGCAAACTCCTCATCGCCAGCCAATAGACTAGTGGGATGGATTTGACGTTTGACGTTTTGAAGACGAGCGAGGCGGGTGGACGGCGTGCTGTCCTCGGGCTCCCGCATGGGGACGTGCAGACGCCCGTGTTTATGCCGGTGGGCACCGTCGCCTCGGTGAAGGCCGTTCCGCAGGATGTGCTGGAAGTGAATGGGGCCAATGGCAAGGGCGCGCAGATCATTCTTGCCAACACCTACCACCTGTATCTCCGTCCCGGGCATGAACTGGTCCGGCGGATGGGGGGCGTGCATCAGTTCATGAGCTGGCGTCGGCCCATGCTGACGGACTCAGGCGGATTTCAGGTATTCAGCCTCAAGGGCCTCAGGAAGATCTCGGAAGAGGGCGTGGAGTTTCGCTCGCATCTCGATGGGGGGAAGCACTTCTTCTCGCCGGAACACTCGATGGGAGTGCAGATCGCGCTCGGTGCGGACATCATGATGGCCTTCGACGAGTGCGTGGAGACCCCGGCGACGTGGGAGCGCACGCGCGAATCGATGGGCCTGACGCACCGCTGGGCGGAGCGCTCGAAGGCATACTTCGAGGAGCACAAGACGGAAGTCCCCTGGTTCGAGGCACGCGGCGGAAGGACGCAGAGTCTCTTCGGCATCGTACAGGGGGGCATGTACGCGGACCTGAGGAAGGAGTCGGCGGAGAAGATGGTGGAGATTGGCTTTCCAGGATATGCGATCGGCGGCCTTGCGGTGGGTGAGCCGCGCGAGGTGACGCGCGAGATGATTGCGCGCACCCTCGAACATCTGCCGAAGGATAAGCCGCGTTACGTGATGGGGGTCGGCTATCCGGATGAGATCGAGGAGTATGCGCGCATGGGGGTCGACATGATGGACTGCGTGCTGCCGACCCGTGCAGGACGCCACGGGCTTCTGTTTGCGCGGGTGGACGGGAGAATTGAGCGGCTGAACATCAAGAAGAAGGAGTTCGCCGAGGACCAGGGTCCGATCGACGAAACATGCGCATGCATGGTGTGTCAGCGGTATACGCGGGCTTATCTGCGTCACCTGTATGCGGCGCAGGAGCCGTTGAGCGCGGTGCTGAACTCGATCCATAATCTGGCGTTTTATCTCGACACGATGGAGAGGGTTCGAGGGGATCTGGCGTGATGCCTGACCGCTGGAGGAAGCCCAGGAGGCGCTCGCTGCGGTCGGTGATGGCTACCTGCATGCTGGGTGGTGCCGTCGTCCTTGCCGTGCCTTATTTCGTTCCGGTACCGCCCTCGGTGGGCGACTCGTACGCGCTTGGGTTCAGCAACAAAGCGGCATGGATGCTGTTTCTGGCGTTCGCGGCGGTGTTCTGCTGGTGGCGAGGAGAGATCGAGCCGGACGCGGGCACCATGGAGATGGCGCCGCTGGGCCGAAAGCAGCTCCTGTGGGCGCTTGGGCTGACGCTTGTGACGCAGGTTGCGCTCTGGTGGTACGGCGCGCGGTTCGGGCCCCAGTTCGAGGCGCCGTACCTCATGGACCGTCTGGGGCACCTGGCGGAGGGCCGCAAGGTCTTCGCGGACTTCGAGTTCGCCTACGGCGCAGGACTGCTGTACGTGCCGCTATGGCTGAGCCGGGGGCTGAAGGTCTCGCTGCTGAACGGGTACCTGCTGTCGCTGGTGTTGGAAAATCTACTCGGCGTGGCGATGTTCTGGGCAGTGGCGAAGGAGCTGGCCAGGGGATCCAGACATGCGCGGGCGATCTTCTGGCTGGTCTACGGCACGATGTTCGTCTGGGCGATTCTGTTCGGGGCTCAGTACACCCCGATGCGGTACTGGATGGGGCCATGGCTGGCGATGTCCATCTATCGGCTTGGCCTGGAACGAGGCCGTTATGCAGCGGCGCTCTGCGTGGCGCTGGCGTCGGTCGGCCTGCTCCTGTTTGTCTCGCCGGAGCAGGGCGTGGCGCTGCTTGCTGGAACCCTCTTGTTCGGCGCGTTGTTCCTGCATGGGCGCAGGGTTTGGTTGGGACTGGTTCTGGTTGGGCTTGGTGGAGTGGGCATGGTGTGGGAGCTGTACCGGCTGGGCGGCCTGGATACGGCAATGGCGATGGCTTCCGGCGGATATGGGGTCCCGGTGACCCCCGCGCCCTACCTCGTTCCTGGGATCGGCCTGATGCTGGCCGCAGGATGCATGTTGGTGGAGGCGGTACGGCGCAGGGCACAGGGTTCGATCGGCCTCTACGTCGTCTGCTGCGGGGTGTTCTGCGTGCCGGCGGCGTTCGGGCGGTTCGATGTCATTCATTTCCTGGCCAATCTTTCGGCGGTAACCCTGGTAGGGTGGTTTGCGGTCGCGCGGAAGGAGCGCTATTGGTGGTGGGCATGGCGGGGTTATGCGGGGTTGGCCCTGACGCTGTTAGCGCCCACGGCTGTTATCGGAGCCTGGTGGCTGGGCAGCCAGTGGGTGAAGGCGGAGCAGCATCCGCTGCCCGTGGTGAGGCCAGAGGGGCCGCGGATGTATGCCCCGTTCGGCGAGATCGCTCCCTGGCCGGATGGCAGGATAGCCCGAGTGGATACGGGCCGGTTCTATGGATTGGAAAACGTAATGAACCCCCAGCAGGTGCGGGAGAAGGTCGAGGAGCTGCGCGGGCAGGGACAGGCTCCAATCGTGACAGTGGACAGGAGTTGCGTGGCACACTCGACGCGTCTGGGTGTGATGCACGTGACGTACGGCCTCTACGCGAAGGCTCCTCTCCGGGAGTCGCATACGATGGATCCGATCTGCGACGAACTGCGGACGCACTACGAGCCCGTGTCGGGTGGCCAGCTACCGGGTGGGTTCAAGATCGTGGTGCGGAAGCCCTAGCGACCGTCACGGAAAAGAACGAGGGCAGAGCCCGCATGGCTCTGCCCTCGTTCTCAATCTCGTGATTCGGTCAGGCGGCGGTGCTTGCCTCGACTTGTTTGGCCTCGGCTTTCGGTGCGGAGAGCTCCACCTTGATCTGGCGCGGCTTGGCCTCGGCCTTCTTCGCGATGGATACCGTCAGAACCCCGGCGTCGTACTGCGCGGTGATCGCGTCGGTATCGACGGTCGGGGGCAGGGTGAAGGTCCGGGTAAACGAACCGTAGCGGCGCTCAATCCGGTGGTAGTTCTCCTCCTTGCGGTTGGACTCGAAGTTGCGCTGGCCCTTGACGGTCAGGGTCTGATTCTCGATGTGAATATTGAGGTCTTCCTGCTTGACCCCAGGTGCCTCCACATGGAGCACGAGATGCTGATCGTCTTCGAAGATATCGACGGCGGGGATGAAGCTGCCGGAGGCGAGGCTCTCGGAGAGGCTCATCTCGGGGGTGTCATTCCGCGTGAACTCCTGGAAGACGGAGTTGAGACGGTTCTGCAGGACGGCGACATCGTGGAGCGGGGAACGGAACGGAACAAATCGAGCCAGAGTGGTCATGGTGAAGTTTCCTCACAAGTCAGGTTTTTGTGGAGGGGATTCGTCACCCTCCATTTGCTACGTGAGATGATTCTGGCGCTGAAAAGGATTCATGTCAAGAAGAAAATATGATGGAAGTTCACTCACATCCGGGGCTCAACGCAGACGCAGAGCTTTATAGTCGTGGCCAAGGTGCCGGCACAGAGCTTCCACGATCAGTTCGTGGTCTTCGCGGGAGGTAAGGCCGGAGACGGTGATCGCTCCAACGACGCCACCGGCGGCGGGCACCGCGATAGGAAAGGAGCCTCCGTGGGTGGCATACTGGCTTGCCGGCAGGGCGTGGCGCTGGGTAAGGGTCTGTCCCTGGGCTTCGAGGCGGAGGCCAACCGCATAGGAGCTGCGATGGTAGCGGCCCACGACGTTCGATTTGCGCCGGGCCCAACGGGCGTTGTCCGGGGTCGTTCCGGGCAGCGCGGCGTAGAAGAGAGGCTGGATTGGCCGGCCGAAGCGACGGATGTCGATGACGAGGACATAATGGCGTTCGACGGCCATGGCATGGAGCATGGAGCCGAGCGTCCAGGCAACGGAGGCGTCGAACTGCTCCAGGGTGAGGGTCTGCTCCTGCAGGAGAATGTGGGCGGCGTCTTCGGCGGGTGTGGGAGGCATGGAAACAGGGTACAGGGCTTGGAGGGGCACCTGAAAATAATCTCAAGGCGGGTGTAACCGCTTTTCTGCCGTTCGGCCACTAATCGGCTGTCGAGGGCATGCTGCTGATTTTGCGTGGGTTGCTCCCCTGTGTGGAGGCGATCGCATGCGCAGGCGTGCCATTGCGGCATGGAGGGTGTGCGATGGTGAAGAGGACGAAAACGATGGAAGCGCTGTTGGCTGGAGCTACAGCCGCGTCGATGATTCTGGCGGGTTGCAACTCGGCCGTGACGGCGCTGACGGGCGGAACGGCGGTGACGGGGAATACGACGGCCACCTCTGCCCTGATGACGGACGCTCCGGGCGACCAGGTGGTGGCGCTGGGGCTCACGGTCAACGGCATTCGGATGTACGACGCGAGCGGCAAGTACGCCGACGTGTTGACGAGCCCAGTGACGATCGAGGCGTCGCATCTCGACGGCGTCGATGAGCCGCTCAAGGCCGCACTGTCGATCCCGCAGGATACCTATACCTCGGCGGTCATCACCGTTTCGAGCCCCACCGTGAGCTACGTCGATCCGGCGACAAAGAAGGTGGTGCAGGCAACGACCGTGCTGGCCTCGGCGACCGATACGGTTACGTTTTCGACTCCGATTACCGTGACGGCGACCTCCACTCCGCTCTGCTTCGATCTGATGGTGGGCCAGTCCGTGGCGCTCTCTGGCACCATGGCGACGGTGACGCCGGTCTTCGATGTACGGGCGATTCCGCTGGCTTCGAACCCGACCAATGGCGGCAACGGAAAGCTGGACGACATCCATGGGGCGGTGGTCTCGGTGAGCGGTACGACCCTGATTCTTGCGACGCCGAATGCGACGCAGGTAACCATTACGACGAATGCGAGTACGGTGCTCCAGGGCTTCAGTTCCCTATCCGCACTGACGGTAGGCTCCCTGGTGGATGTCGACCTTGTGCAGCAGACGTCTGGAACGCTGCTCGCCGCGCGCATTCATCGCGTACCTGGGATAGCGGCGAACGAGTTGGTGGGCCTGGTGACGGCTACGACAGGTAGTCCGGTGACGAGCTTCACCCAGACCGTGCGGCAGTGGATCGGGCCAGGCACAGCCGGAACGATCGCCGGTACCAGCTACACGATCGCGGTGGCCAGCGGGACCACGTTTGCCACGTCGGCGAACTTCGGGACGCTGCCTTCCCTTCCTTTTACGCCTGTGTTCACAGCGGGAACGCTGTTTGCCGGGCAGAATGTGGAGGTCGATGCTTCGGCAGTGAGCGGTACGAGTGCCACAGCCGGAACCGTGACCCTGGTTCCCCAGACGATCGACGGCACGGTGGCGGCGATCTCGTCGCAGGGCGGCTTCACGGCTTACACGGTCACACTGAACGCGGGATCTTCCTTGGCTACTCTGACAGGGGCTACGTCGGTCGTCGTCTTCACCACTGCGTCGACGCAGATGATGAACAGTGCTTCGATTGTGGTGGGAGGTGCCGTCCGGTTCAACGGCTTGCTGTTTCTCGACGCCGGAGTACTCAAGCTGGTGTGTGGCGGAGCGATGGATGGTCCGGGTGCGCCGCCTCCGCAAAAGCACGGGTAGTCTGGCTACGGTCTGGAAGGGTGGGTGGAGATCCGTGGGGAGCGGGCCCTCCACCCTTTTCCATTAGTGGAGCTTAGTGAGCAGCCGAGGCGACGACGACCGAGGCGATCAGCCCGGTAGCGACCGCGGCCATCACATAGTTTCCATCCACCTGACGCCACTCATACCCGCGGCGTGGCGCGCTGAGATGGTAGGCGCGGTAGTCGATGCGCTGCCCACGGTTCCAGTCGTCATGATTCATCCGGTGGCCCTTCTGCCAGTCGTCATGGTGGACGTAACCGGCATGCGGATCGTCGTGGTGGTCGTCATGGTGATCCTGGGCGAAGGCAAGTCCGGCGCTGAGGGTAAGGGCGACGGTCGAGAGTGCAAGAGCCTTGCGAATGCGGTTCATGAGTATCTCCTGTTCCGTACGATTCGAGATATCGTGGCGGCGTTGTGCGTGTTTTCCCAAGGAAAACGCCCAAAACCGAAATCTGTTCCAGCGGCTAGGCGCGGTAGTGGACCAAATACAAGGTGAGGCTTTCCGAATCAGGCAGATAGAGAGCACCCCCCTCTGTGCGGTATCGTGATGGGATCGGTTTGTTTCAGGAGGATTAATTTTGAACAGGATGGCTTTCGGGCTGGCAGGGGCGATTGGGGTGGGTTTGGCGCTGACCGGTGCGGCGCGTGCGCAGGTGGAGATCGCTCCCCCCTCCAGCAAAGAGACGATGAAGATGGCCGGACCGGTCTCGGAGACGCTGTCCCATGATGCCAAACTGAAGTTGCTGCGGCAGAAGGTCAAGTACGTCTTCGTGTTATTCCAGGAGAACCGCTCGTTCGACTTTTACTTCGGCACCTATCCGGGTGCAGATGGACTCTACCCCAAGTCTGGCAAGGTTCCTGGGTTCGTGCAGCCCATTGTGAACGTGGACGGCACTGTGGGGACCATCTCGCCGTTCCGGATCCCGTCTTCGATCGTAGATAAGACCGGCAAGACGGTGCAGCTCTATCCAATGGACCTGGCGAGCGTGAATCATGCGCATGTGCCTTCGGTGAAGAAGTTGCATCTCGACGCAGAGAACGTCGCGGCGAACGACCGCTACTCGGTCACCGAAGAAGGCCTGGAACTGGATGCGAACGGCAAGCCGAACAAGTTCCCCACGCTCGCGCGCAAGCAGATGGGCGAGGTGGTGATGGGGCATATCGACTGCGATATGGCCCCATTTATGTGGCGGTGGGCAGATCGCTTCACGTTGTTCGATCACTTCATGGACACGGAGATTGGCCCTTCCACGCCGAACGCGATCGCCATGATCTCGGGGCAGGTCGGCGAGACGCAGTGGATGCTGCATCCCGAGGAGAAGGGTGTGCCGATGCTGGCCGATCCCTATCCCTACTGGGGTTCGAAGCTCGATCCAACCAAAGAGGGCAAGCAGCCACAGGTGAAGGCCTCGAGCAATCCTTCGCCGAACCTGACCTACGCGACCCTGCCCTTGTCGTTCATGGGCGATGCGATCGAGAAGACCACGGCCAAGGACCGCGACAAGGCATTCGATCTGCTCGACGTGAAGGAAGACATCGCCAAGATCGCTGGGCATGGCGTCGCGGCGGTGCCGTGGGGCTGGTACCAGGAGGGCTATGACCACGAGCCCTCCGATCTCGGCGCGGAAGCAAAGCACGCGGGCTATGTGGTGCATCACAACGCGCCGCAGTACTTCGGGTATATCTCGAACAATCCGGATGTGAACGCGCACATGCACGGTCTTGGAGACTTCTTCGCCGATATGAAGGCCGAGGCTCTCCCCAAGGGCGGCGGTGCATTCTATGTGCGCGGGGGCCAGGGCAATCTACATGGATACAAGCCGCTCGACCCGACGGTGAGTGTGCAGGACAAGTACTCCGGCGACGACGACCATCCGGGTTACTCGGACTCGCAGATCTCGGAGGCCCTGCTGGCGGAGGAGATCAACGCGATTGCCGCGTCGCCGTACTGGAAGGACTCGGTGATTCTGATCGCGTACGACGAAACGGATGGCTTATACGACCATGTGCGGCCCATCATCCGTTCTGCTGACCGGGTCGGTCTCGCACTGCACCAAGGGCCGCGGATTCCTTCGCTGCTTATCTCGCCCTATGGCGTGGCGCACGGCGTCTCGCATGAGCCGGTGGAACATAGCTCGATCATCAAGCTGGTGGATGAGCTGTTTGGTCTGATTCCGTTGGCGGACCTGCCCGACGAGATGAAGGGCCGGAAGATCGGCGAGGCACAGGGGCTGAAGAACATGGGGCCCGCCGATGACCTGGTCGCAGGGGTAGGGGATATGTTGTCGGGGTTCGACGATGCGCGGCTGACCGGCAAGAAGAAGCCTCTGCCTGGAAGCTACGCGATGATTCCGGCCGAGGAGCTGCCGAAGTTCCCGCACTTTGGCGGCGAGGGTTGCAAGGCGCTCGGGATCACGCCCACAGACTGGGGTAGGCCGAATCCGCTGCCCGCCGACTTCAACCCCCGTCCCGTAGATTCGCCGGGAATTCCGGCGGACGGGGGATGGAAGCCTTGAAGTTCCTTGTCGTTCTGCTGGCCTTGGCCGCGACCGCCGGTGCACAAACGCTGGAGAGGGTGAAGACCGCAAAGACACTCGTCTGCGGGCTGAACGAAGAGGATGGCGAGTACTCGCGGACGGACGATCATGGCACACGCGAGGCCTTCGACCGCGACCTGTGCAAGGCCGTCGCGGTCGCGATCCTCGGGCCTGCCGCGAGGACCGAGGTCAAGGTGTTCTCGGACGATGTCGACGCGATTGCGGCATTGAAGGCCGGAACCGTCGATCTTCTGCCCACCTCGCCGCTGGATTTTACGCACGCCACGGAGCCGGGTATTGGGTTGAGCGGGGTGGTGCTCTGGGATGGCGTCGGTTTCATGGTGCCCGTCACGTCCAAAGCGCAGCAGATGGAGGATCTGGGCGGCAAGAAGACCTGTGTGCTCGCGGAGACCGAGGTCGAGGACACCGTGAAGGCCTGGGTCCAGCGGAGTGGAGTCGCCCTGAACGTATTTCCGTTTACCGAAGAAGGCGAGATGGAGGCCGCGTTCGTGACGGGAACGTGTCCTGTGCTCGCCGGGGATCTGACGCGACTCGCCTCGACGCGGGCCGGCTTTGGGGAGATTGCGGGCAAATTCAAAGTGCTGCCCGGTGTGGTGTCGAAAGATCCCCTGGCGGCGGCGTATCTCGCTTCCGATCAGCGTTTTGGGCGAATCGTCGACTGGGTGGTGCAGGCGCTGATCGGGGCCGAGGAGATGGGGGTGGCGCAGGCTCATCCCGTGGGAGTCGCTGCCGAATGGGATTTGAACGAGCGGCGCCTGGCAGGCAAGACGCATGACCTGGGGGACAGGCTTGGACTTCCCGACGATTGGGCGGTGCGGGTGGTCGAGGCCGTGGGGAACTATGGCGAGATCTACGAGCGGGATCTCGGGCCTAAGACCGAAATGGGCCTGCTGCGGGGATGGAACCGGTTGGGACGCGATGGCGGCTTGATGGTAGCGTTGCCGTTGAAGTAGATGCTCTCTATCGTGATACATCGCAGGAGTTGTTTCAACTGACAAAGTGTTCCGCCAGGTCGATGACCTGCCTGGATTGGTGGATTGGGCGACTGACCTGTAGCGATCGTGGGACTGGGTTAGACTGAGCCAAAACATCTACGGGGTGGCGGCTTGGTTGAGGCGGGGGAGCATGGGCTGAAACGGGAGTTGCGTCTGCGGGACCTCGTCCCCATGCAACTGCTTCTGGTCATCGGGGTCTCGTGGGCCGGAATCGCGGCGAAACAGGGTTCAACGCATCCTGCCATGTGGGTCGTGGGTGTTCTGTTCTTCTTCCTGCCGCAGGTAGCGGTGGTCACCTACTGCGCACAGCTCTGGCCCCTCGAGGGTGGGGTCTACCAGTGGGCGAAGCATGCGATCGGACCCATGGCTGGGTTTCTGAGCGCGTGGAACTACGGTCTGTACGCGGTGCTGCTCGTCTCATCGATCGGGATTCAAGCGGCGACCAGTCTGGCCTATGCGTTCGGCCCCAAGGCCGCGTGGATGGCGGATAGCCGCGGGCTCACATTCGGTTTGAATCTGTTTCTGTTCACCCTGATGCTCGGCGTGAACATCCCCGGAATGAAGCTCGGCAAGTGGGTCACCCACTTTGGGGCGGGCATGATCCTTATCGTGACGGCGACGCTCCTTCTGGTGCTCGTCTGGCACCCCGGAGCCACCGCAGCGCACCCGCACATCAGCCCGCAGAAGCCGTTTGTGCTGGCCTGGCCGGTCTTCACCGTCATGGCGATCAATCTCTACTTCAAAGTTGCTTTTAACGCGCTGTCGGGTCTTGAGCAGGTGGCGGTCTTCGCCGGCGAGACCAAGAACGCGGCCCGCTCGGTGATGCTGTCCGCGTGGATCGCAGCTCCCGCCGTGGTCGTGATCTATGTGCTCATGACAAGTTCCATGCTGACCTACACGCCAGCCTCCCAGATCGACCTGGCCGGTCCGATTCCGCAGGTGCTGGCGGCGGCTCTCGGCGTGGGTGTTGGCGCGTGGCTGGGGCGTGTCATGATCCTCGGGCTCATGCTCTATCTGATCGCCTCATACATCATGATCATGGCCGAGACGAGCCGGCTACCTCTTGTCGCGGGCTGGGACGATGTGCTGCCCGCCTGGTTCACGAAGCTTCATCCCCGTTACAGGACCCCGGTCCGGAGCCTGACCGTCATCGTCGGGCTGTCGGCGCTGGCCAGTGTGCTGGCTAGCGTGGGCGCGGGCCGGGAGGAGGCCTTCCAGGTTCTGCAGAACAGCAACCAGATCTGCTTCGGTGTCTACTACTGCGCGATGTTTGGCGTTCCGCTGGCGATGGCGTTCCGGCGTACGGAGAAGACGCCGGGATTCTGGATTCTGGTCAGTGCAGTCCTCGGCCTGATCGTCACGGTGGCGGAGGTCATTCTCGCAAACTTCCCGATCGTCGAGGTCAACAGCACGCTGGGGTTCGCGGTGAAGGTGCTGCTCACGGCGGTCGGGCTCAATCTGGTGGGCTTCTGGATTTACTGGCGAGGCACGCGAAAGCCTGAAGTGCTGGCGATATAGTGGCCGTATGTTTCCTCCAAGGTGTGCTGGCTGGCTTCTGATGGCGTGCGGTGTGGCGGGGGCGCAGACGCGTCCTGTCGCGGATATGGTTCTGGTACACGGTACGGTGTTGACCGTGGATGCGAAGGATTCGACGGCGCAGGCGCTGGCCGTGCGTGGTGGCCGGATCGTCGCGGTTGGGACGGATGCGGCGGTGATGCGTCTGGTGGGCTCTCACACGCAGATCGTCGATCTGAAGGGGAGAACGGCGACCCCAGGTCTGATCGACACGCATGGGCACTACGGCGAGGCAGGGTCGGACGACCTCTTCCACGTCACCCTGCCCGATGCCACCAGCATTGCGGAGATCGTACGCCGCGTGAAGGCACGAGTAGACAAGGCGAAGCCCGGAGAGTGGATCGTCGGCTTCGGATGGGACGAGGGCAAGCTGGCGGAGAAGCGATATCTCTACGCGTCGGACCTCGATGCAGTATCACCCAACAATCCGGTCGTCATGACGAACTCGACTGGCCACTACCTGACGGCGAACAGCGTCGCACTTCGACTGGCGAAGATTGCAGACGACACGCCAGACCCAGCAGGCGGGACGATCGACCGTGACGCGTCGGGCCATGTAACCGGGATCCTCAAGGAGAACGCTCTGCGCCCCATCTCCGCGCTCATTCCGCCCGCGACGCCCGCGCAGATGCGCGATGGAATCCTGATGGAGGCGGCAAACCTCCACAGCGAGGGCGTGACCGCGGTGAAGGATACGGCGTCCGAGCACGTCTGGGAGGCGTACCGGGATCTGAATCGCGAGGGAAGGCTCGATCTCCGGGTCTGCATGCTCTGGCGCGCCGGGCAGTCGATGGTTACGGCGAACGCGGTGCTCGCTCAGATGCGGGCCGCCTCGCCGGTAGAGAGGGTCTACGACGGGCGGTTGGCGACCTGCGGGGCGAAGATCTTCATGGACGGCAGCTCCATCGCGCGGACCGCCTGGAGCTACGACCCGTGGGACAAAGACGGTGTCGCGGACGGGACGAATACCGGCTACCCGGGCTTCGATCCCGAGGTCTACCGGTCGATGGTGCGGATGTTCCACCAGGCCGGCGTGAGTGTGGGCACCCATGCGATTGGGGATAAGGCCATCGACTGGGTGGTGGACACCTATGCGCAGGTCCTGAAGGAAAAACCGACGATCGGCCTCCGCGACTCGATCATCCACGCCTACCTTCCGACGCCCCACGCCACCGAGACGATGGCGATGCTCGAGGCGAAATATGACGCAGGATATCCCGAGGTACAGCCAGTCTTCCTGTACTGGCTGGGCAAAAGCATGCCGCCGAACTTCGGGCCGGAGCGGCTTGCCCGCACGATGCCCCTGAAGACCTACCTCGATCACGGAATCCGGTGGGGGGCCGGCTCCGACTACGCGGTTGCCCCGTTGGCACCACGGCTGGGAATATGGGCATCCGTCGAACGCGAGGTGATGGGAGGAGCGCATTCGTTTGGCACGGCGGAGGCGGTAGACGTTCACACGGCGTTGCGATCCTACACCGCTTGGGCAGCCCCGCTGATCTTTCTGGAGCGCGAGGTCGGAACCCTCGAAGTCGGAAAGCGCGCCGATATCGCAGTCTGGGACAAGAATCCCTATGCAATACCGGCTTCAGAGTTGAAGAATCTGCGCTGCGAGATGACCTTCGTCGATGGAAAAGTCGTGTTTACAAGGGCAAAGTGAAGACTTTTCCAGCGAAGGTGTTCTTGCCTCGTCTATCGTCACAAACGAGGCCACTATGAAGACTTTTGGTTTGGTGTGTTGGCTGCTTCTGGCGGTCACTGGAGCCTGGGCTCAGGTGCCTGACTGGCAGAAGGCTGCAGGGGGCAAGATGGCATTCGACGTGGCGACAAATCGGCCGACGAAGCCGGGCGAGTTCACTCCGCCGAGCTTCCCACTCGGCCCCGACGACTCCTACAAGCAGACAGGCGGAGCCTTCTCCGCAGATTTTCCGCTGATGGTCTACGTATCGTTTGCGTACAAGCTGCCGTACAGCCCCGATCAGACCAAATCGCTGAGGTCGCAACTGCCCAAAGAACTGGCTGAAGAAAAATTTACGATCAAAGCACGCGGCCCGGCGACGGCCACCAAGGACCAGATGCGTCTGATGATGCAGGATCTGCTGGCGGAGCGGTTCAAACTGGTGGTGCATTATGAAAAGAAGGAGCTTCCCGTACTTATCCTCACGCTGAAGAAGGCCGGGGTGACCGGGCCGAGGCTGATACCGCATACCAGCGGGCCGCCTTGCGTTGAGGAAGCGGGTGATGCCCAGCCAGCCCAGCCGAAAGACGTGTTCCCACCGCAGTGCGGGATTTACCAGGCCATGCTGACACAGTCGCGGATGCTCCATCTCGGGTCGCGCAACACGACGCTCGACCTGATGGCGGATGCACTCCCCGGCATCGGCCAGCAGGGCCGGACCATGATTGCCGGACCATGATTAACGAGACCGGACTGACCGGGAGGTATGACTTTACGCTCGAATGGGTGATGAACCAGGGTGACGTTCCGCCACCTCCGGGCGGATCGCCAGCCGCCGAATCGCCGGCCCAGCCGCAGGGACCGTCGTTTCTTGAGGCTCTGGACGAGCAGTTAGGGCTGAAACTGAGGTCCGGCAAGGCGACTGTGCCGCTCCTGATGGTGGATCACGTCGAGATGCCATCCGAAAACTAGGGCCGAGGGAGTTTTTGTGGATTTCTTGACATGAGAGAGCCGTTACGCGATGCTTAGGGGCTAGGCGCATTGCGTGGTCTGGCGCGGCGTTGCGCGTACGCAACCCGTCGTCCGGGCGGTTTGCCGGAGACGGACTTCCAGTCTTCAGATGTTGTTCCATGGAGTTTCGATGCTTGCGATGTTGATCCAGAGTCTGGGAGGCGGGGCGTTGGCGAACTATGGCCAGTTGCTTCTGCCGGTTGCATTCTTCGGTCTGCTGTACTTCCTGATGATCAAGCCCAACCAGGTAAAGCAGAAAAAGTGGGCCGAGATGTTGGCGCAGTTGAAGACCGGGGATAAGGTCGTAACGAACGGCGGAATCCGCGGAACGATTCTTTCGGTCAAGGACGACGTGATCGTCCTGAAGATTGCGCCGGATGGTTTGAAGCTGGAGTTTGTAAAGAGTGCGATCGCTTCGGTCACGACGGGCGAGGGTGCTTAGGCGGCTTCGGTGTGTGCAGGGAAAGTTTTGCAGTAAGATTCTGGCCGTCATTACGGATAAGGGAAATTAGGCAAACGCTTTCGCCGCGTTCGCGGTGAGAGCATGAGCCGATCAAGAGATTATGTTCAAGAATTCAGCCGGTAAGACGGCGTTCATCGTTGCGGTCATCGCGGTCTTTCTTTATGGGATCTTCTTTGGAGCCAACGCTCCTCGGACAGGCTCGGTCAAGACGCTGCTGGGCAAGAGCATTCACCTTGGTCTCGACCTCAAGGGTGGAGCGCATCTTGTGCTGAAGGTGCATGTGGACGAGGCAATCGCCTCGGCGACGGATCGTGACGTGGCGCGGTTGAAGGAGGCGCTGCTCGCCTCCGGCCAGACCGGCGTGACGGTGGGCAAGCTGGACGCCGCGCACCCCGAGACCATCTCGGTGACGGGCATTCCCGCCGGCAAGGGCAGCGATGTTCGCACGCTCCTCAATGGCACCGACTATGCGATCTATGATGTGTCCACCGCCGGCGATGGCGGCTACAAGCTGACGCTGAAGCAGTCGGCCATCAACGACCTTGAGGCACGCACGCTCGATACCGAGATCGAGACGATCTATGAGCGCGTCAACGCGCTCGGCGTCAGCGAGCCTACCGTGCAGAAGTATGGGCTCGGCGACAACGAGATCCTCGTTGAGCTGCCTGGCATCGACAACCTCGACCAGGTGCGGGATGCGATCTCGTCGACCTCGAAGCTTGCCGTTTACGCGGTGGTCAGCGGGCCTTATGAGAGCGACCAGGCCGCGCTGGCGGCACTCTCCGGCATTATTCCCCCGGACGACCAGCTCGTCCACGGCAGCGCCATGTCGGGCGGACCGGACCAGGTCTATCTCCTCGAGCGCGCCAGCCAGGTGGAAGGCACGGACTTCCGCGACGCGCAGTCTTCGACCGACATCAATGGTCGCCCCAACCTGAAGTTTTCGCTGACGACCGCCGCCGGCGACCGCTTCTACAAGTACACCAGCGCGCACTCGCGCGACAGCGCCAATCCCGGCTCGATGGCGATCGTCCTTGGCAACAAGATTCGTTCGGTGGCCTCCATCAACTCTGCCATTCGCGATCAGGGCGAAATCGAGGGTAACTTCTCGAAGGCCGAGGTCGACGAGCTCTCGCTCATGCTGCGCACAGGAGCTCTCCCGGCCTCATTCGACTTCCTCGAAACCCGCACGGTTGGACCGAGCCTCGGTGCTGCTTCCATCCGTCAGGGTGTGATCGCGGCGGTAGCCGGATTGCTCCTCGTGATGGTCTTCATGCTCGTGTATTACAAGGGCTCCGGCATCAACGCGGATCTGGCCCTGTTGCTCAACCTCATCATCCTGCTCGGCTTCATGGGCTTCTCGGGCGCGGTGCTCACGCTGCCCGGTATCGCCGGAGTCATTCTCACCATCGGTATGGGCGTCGATTCGAACGTACTCATTTTCGAGCGCATCCGTGAAGAACTTAGGGCGGGCAAGACGGCCGTCGGTGCCGTGAAGGAAGGCTTCGCGCACGCGTGGACGACCATCATCGATACGCACGTCACGACCATCGTCTCCGCGGCCATTCTGTTCCTCTTCGGAACCGGTCCGATCAAGGGCTTTGCGGTCACGCTGACGATCGGTCTGCTTTCGAACCTGTTCACGGCGGTGTTTGTGTCGCGGTTGATCTTCGACAAGCACCTTGAAGGCAAGGATCGTACGTTCGAGCTGTCGATTTAAAGAAAAAGCGGTACAACAAAAGTTTTTGCGGAGCCCGCTGAGGCTCTGCCAAGGATGACAAGACGTGGAACTGTTCCGGACAACAAATATCGACTGGCTGGGGAAGAAGTGGTTTTTCCTTGGTTTCTCTCTGATCTTCTCGGTAGCGGGTGTGCTTTCGCTGCTCTTCTGGCATCATCTTCCGCTTGGCGTTGACTTCAAGGGCGGCACCGAGATCACGGTGGGTTTCTCCAGTACACCCAATGAGGATCACGTCCGCGCCGCGCTCGCGGCTGCGGGCATCCACGACGCACGCGTCAAGCAGATCTCGGATCCGTCGGGCAACTCGGCGAATACCGAGGTGATCTCGCTCCCCGAACAGCAGGCGGAGTCGCAGCAGGATCAGGGCCGCGCCTCCATCGAGGCGGCTCTCTCGGCGAATTATCATGACTCCGCGTTCACCGTGCAGAAGGTTGACGTAGTTGGACCGACGGCCGGCAAGCAGCTTCAGAAGCAGGCCCTTTATGCGACGCTCTACTCGCTCATCGGCATGCTCATCTATCTCTGGTTCCGGTTTGAGCTCATCTACGGTGTTGCGGCGGTGGTTGCCGTGTTCCACGACACGCTCATTACCCTTGGTGCGTTTTCGCTCGCGAACAAAGAGATTGACCTGACGGTGATCGCGGCAATTTTGACCCTTGTGGGTTACTCGATGAATGATACGATCGTGGTCTTCGATCGCATCCGAGAGAACCTGGCAACCAACCGCCGGGAGCCTCTGGCCGCTGTGGTCAACCGGTCCATCAACGATACGTTGAGCAGGACTGTCATTGCGTCGGGCCTCACGTTCCTGACGGTGTTGAGCTTGTACCTCTTTGGCGGTGCGGTGTTGCATGGCTTCTCATTCGCGCTGGTTGTGGGCATCCTGATTGGAACGTACTCGTCGATCGCGGTCGCGGCACCGATGCTGGTGGCGTACCAGGACTGGCGGGCATCGAAGGGCAAGGCCGCTTCCCTGCCGGCAGGACGCTCCAAGGTCTAAACGCGATGGTTTCCAAGTGGACGTGGTTGCGGTAAAAATTTCCTGGAACCACCGGGAACAATATCGAAGTCCCCGGTGTCTAACGTTTGGTAGCTCTTTTCCTCAGTAAAGAGGTTGCCCATGTTTGAAAGTTCTTTGATGGAATCCGGCGGGCAGTTGAAGACCAAGTCCAAGTATTGGATGATTGGGACGTTTATCTTCAACGCTTCGATTCTCGCTGTGATGATCCTGATCCCGCTGCTGTATCCGGAAGCATTGCCGAAGACGGCAATGACCGCGATGCTGTCGGCTCCTCCGCCGCCTCCACCGCCTCCTCCTCCGCCGCCACCGGCGCAGATTGTGAAGCCGATCAAGATGGTCTCGGAGATCGACCAGGGCCTGCATGCGCCGACGAAGATCCCGAAGGACATCAAGATGCTGAAGGAGGACGCTGCTCCTCCTCCGCAGGTCGCTGGTGTCGCTGGCATGGGATCGATGGGCGGTTCTGCCGGCGGTGCGCTTGGCGGTGTGATGGGCGGCATCGGCAGTGGGCCACCGGTGGTGGTCAAGGCTGCTCCTCCGAAGCCGACCGGGCCGCAGCGCGTGTCGAGCGGTACGATGGCTGGTCAGCTGATCTCGCGTCCTGACCCGATCTATCCTCCGATCGCCAAGGCCGCTCACGTTTCGGGTGCTGTGGTGCTTCGCGCCATCATCTCGAAGACGGGAACGATCGAGAATCTGCAGGTTATCAGTGGGCCGGAGATGCTCCGGGCGAGTGCCATCGACGCGGTCAAGCGTTGGAAGTACAAGCCGTACCTGCTGAATAACGAACCGACCGAGGTCGATACGCAGGTCACCGTGAACTTCACCTTCGGCGGCGGCTAGGACAGAGCAGCGCTGACGCTCTTGGAACTCTCAGCAGGCAGGCCTTTGTCAGCACGTTACAGAGGTCTGCTGTCAGTTCAAACAACGACTTTATCAAACCGACCTAATCGGTCTGGAGGAAAGACTCAGTGATTCTCGCTCATCTCACCCAACTCGCTCACGTTCCCGCTTCCCTCGCCATGTTCTTCGACGATGCTCCGGCGGTCGGCTTCAGCCCCATGCAGCTCTGGGGCAATATGGGTAACCTTGCCCGCGCCGTCGTCATCATCCTGTTCATCATGTCGATCTGGTCGCTGGCCGTGATGATTGACCGCTACCTGTACTTCTCGGCAGCGCGTAAGCAGTCCCGCGAGTTTGCTCCCAAAGTTGCCGGCGCGCTCAAGGATGGCCGTCTGGACGAGGCGATCAAGATTGCCGATCGCTCCAAGAAGTCGCACCTTGCTGAAGTCGTCACCGCCGGTCTCCAGGAGTTCCGCTCCTTCGGTTCGGGTGGCAGCATCACCGAAGCTCAGGTCGAAAGCTCCAAGCGCGCCCTCGAGCGTTCTGAGGCAATCGTGCATGCCAAGCTGAAGCGCGGTCTCGGCGGTCTCGCCACGATCGGTTCCTGCGCACCGTTCATCGGCCTCTTCGGCACGGTAACCGGTATTCTCAACGCCTTCCAGGCTATTGCGACCCAGAAGTCCTCGGGTATCGGCGCAGTCGCCGGCGGTATCTCGGAAGCGCTCGTGACGACCGCCTTCGGTCTGCTCGTCGCTATCCCGGCCGTTATGACCTTCAACTACTTCACGAACAAGGTCGAAGCCTTCGACGTCGAGATGGACAACAGCTCGTCGGAACTGGTCGACTACTTCATCAAGCAGAGCCACCGCTAAACCCTGCGCGGTGCAAGAGCGCCGCGTGAGGATGTACCTCGCGAGAATCGAGAGTGGTCTGGATGCCGCAAGCGAGCGGCATCCAGGCTGACTCCGGACAGGCCGTCAAACAGCGCGCCTGGACGACCGAGGAGCAGTTGTTCAGCACAACGGAAGTCAGGCGAAGTCAATGAGGGCGACCTCTAACGGATCGGTCGTTTCTGCAGTCTGCGGAGTGAAGCAATGGGAATCGTAAAGCGCGACGAAGGTAAGAAAGTCAACTCGAACATCAACGTCACACCCATGGTAGACGTGATGCTTGTGCTGTTGATCATCTTCATGGTCATCACACCGATGTTGAACAACAAGGTCAACGTCGATCTTCCGAAGGCCGTCTCGGCCAAGGTGATGGAAGACGCGAACAAGGAAGACGCGGTTGTTGTCGCAGTCACTCGCGATGGCCGCACGTACCTCGGTGGCGATGTCGTCTCGCTGGACGATCTCGGCCCCAAGGTTGCGGCAAAGCTGGAAAAAAAGGTTGGCAGCAAGCAGGTGTACATGCGTGCGGACGTCCGCGCGAACTACGGCAAGGTAATGGACGCTGTTGACGGCGTTCGTTCCGCTGGAGTCAGCGAACTCGGCCTGTTGACCGAGAAGACGGACGAAGAAGCAGCACCGGCGAAGAAGTAAAAGATTTGTGGGCCGGGTAACCCCGGCTCCACGCAAGATAAGCAAGGACGGCATCTCCCAAGGGACTGCCGGGATTCTTCAGGAGGTTAGCTATGGCAATGGGTGGTGGAGGTACAGGCGGCGCGGTTTCTGAAATCAACGTAACCCCGCTCATCGACGTGCTACTGGTTCTTTTGATCATCTTCATGGTCATCGTGCCGGTGACTCCGAAGGGTCTTGACGCGCTGGTTCCCCAGCCGCCGAAGAACAAGACAAATGACACGCCTAACGACCGCACCATTGTCGTTCAGGTGCAGTCCAATGGAGCGGGTGAGCCCTCGTACAAGATCAACGAGACTGCCTTCAACAAGTCGGCCATCGAATCCCAGCTTGCGACCATCTTCGCCGCTCGCCAGGAGAAGGTGATGTTCGTCAAGGGTGACAAGGATCTGGACTTCGTCAAGATTGCCGAAGTCATCGACATGGGCCATCAGGCCGGCGTCGATAACATCGGTCTGATCACGCCTCGCGTTGAGGCTGGCCAGTAAGCAAGGTTTTCGTAAGGCTGTAGGACGGGCGTCGACCATGCTGTGGGAGGCGCCCGTTTCTGTCTCTAAAAGTTCTGATGTCAATGGCTGCATAAGCCCTGTGACCCGCTCTCGCGAGCTTCCGGTGGGCCGGATTCTTCTGACACACAGCCTCGAGCTGTGTACGGAGGTTGCTATGTCGATGCACGCGAGTGGAAATGGTGGAAGTGTCTCCGAGATCAACGTAACACCGCTGATCGATGTGCTCCTGGTCCTGCTGATTATCTTCATGGTCATTGTGCCGGTAGCGCCGAAGGGGCTCGCTGCAGAGGCTTTGCAGCCATCAAAGCACGAAGAGCCTCTCGGTCCCTCTGACCCGATTGTGGTTTCGGTGTTGTCGCGCCCGGACGGCGCAGTCAGCTATGAGATCAACGGCGCAGCTTTTTCAAAAAACAGCATCGAGGCGAAACTCGCGGAGGTGTTTGCCACCCGAGCGGAGAAGCAGATGTTTGTCAAAGGTGATGCGGATCTCGACTTTACAAAGATCGCCGAAGTCATTGACGATGCACACCGGGCTGGAGTCGACCAGATCGGAATCATCACGCCGGGAAGCGAAGCTAGCCGGTAAAGGCCCCTGTCGTGTAGCTTAGCGAAAGGCCTAGCAGCAGCCTTCGCGCGGATTTGCTGTGCTAAACTCTCGGCATACCGCGACAACTTAGAAATCCCTGGACCTCTATGAAAAAGTTTGCGCCTTGGCTGTACTGGTTTCTCGCTGCCGTGTCTTCACTCCAGTTCGCCATTACCTACGTTGTCACGCAGAAGGGCTTTAAATTCGTCGATTTTGCGATGGGGCAGGTCACATATCCCTTTCGGCGGCGCATCTTTATGGCCTGCGTGTACCGTGGCTTCCTCCGGCTTGGGCTGCATGTGCATTTCAAGACTTCCAGCCTCGGCGCAAACGAGATATTCAGTATCGTGGTCAACGCGGCAATGCTGCTCCTGGCGATTGCCGTAGCAAGATTTTGGATCCGGGAGATGATAGGACAGGATAGCCCCTGGGAGTGGATGTCACTCCTTGTGATTTGGGTGACAAACTATCATTTTCTGCTCACGCCCGAGATGCATTGGCAGACGCCTTACGATGTGCCCAGCATGGCGTTCTTCGGGCTGGCATCCTACGCAGCGTTTACGCGAAACCGCTGGCTTTTCTATCCGGTCTTCCTCATCGCAACCACCAATCGCGAGTCCACGATCTTTTTGCCGATGGTCTTCTTCCTCTTTGGTCTTGGGAGTGCCGGATCCCTCTGGCAGGCGTTGAAATCAACCCGTGTTGCCCTTGTGCTGGAGACGTTAGCGCAGTTCCTCCTTTGGTATGTTGTCAACCAGACGTGCATCTATGTGTCAGGTGGACCGGAACCGAGCCTGTCGCTTTACCGCATCAACTTCCATCTCTTGATCAATCCCACGCACTGGCCCACCTACTTCAGCCTATTCGGCTTTCTCTGGATCCCCTACGCACTCTTCTTCGATCGTATCGGCAACCAGCGGATGAAACGAATTGCATGGCTCGCGATTCCCTGGGCCATGGTCATGTTCAAGCTTTCGGACCCGCTTGAGATTCGAGTGAACTCAGAGTGGGTAGTCTATGGTGTCGTCTGCCTTTCGCTGATCTCGAAAAACAGCATCCAGCCTTTCCTCTCCAAGGCACCAACGACCGAAACTTTTGATGGCCGCTTAGCGGAGTTCCCCGGGGACCTCCAACAGCATCAGTAATCCGTCTTCATCCAGCGTCTTCACACCCAACGCTATGGCCTTGTCGAGCTTCGAGCCCGCATCTTCCCCTGCGACGAGATAGTCCGTTTTCTTGCTCACGGATCCGGAGACGCGGCCTCCAGCCCCCTCGATCAGGGCCTTGGCGGCGTCGCGAGTGAGGGTGGGCAGGGTTCCGGTCAGGACAAAGGTCAAGCCTTCAAGCGTTGTGGTCGTGACCCGCTTTTCAGCCTCCATCGTGAATCCCAACTCGTTCTTCAGCTTGGTGACGAGGGTGCGATTCCGATCGATCGAGAAAAACTCCACGATCGCCTCAGCGACCCGGGGGCCGACTTCGTTCACCGCCTCCAGCTCCTCGCTGGTCGCTTGCATGATGTCATCCATGGAGCCGAAGTGCTGGGCCAGCAGCGCGGCGGTCCGCTCACCGACAAACCGAATTCCCAGCCCAAACAGAACGCGGGAGAGCGGTGCCGATGTCGAGCGGGCGATCTCGTCGAGCAGGGCCTGGGCGGACTTGTCGCCAACCCGGTCGAGCGCGGTCAGCTCTTCCTTCTTCAGCGAATAGAGATCGGCGATCCCGCCGATCAGTGGAGGAAGTGCAGCTTCGGCATCGGCTTCCGCGCGCACGCCTGCCTCTTGCAGCTCCCCTGTGTCATCGGGTTCAGGGGCGATGATCGCCACACCTGCAGCGGTCCGAGGAGCAAGAAGCTGCGCCACCATCGACTCGCCGAGCCCTTCTATGTTCATCACCTTGCGCGCCGACCAATGCAGCAGTTCTTCCGCCACGCGTGCGGGGCAGGAGATATTCAGGCAGCGCCAGTCGACCTCGCCCTCGGCCTTGATCAGCTCCGTATTACAGCGTGGGCAGCGGACTGGGAACACAATCTCCTTCGCCCCGCGCGGCTTGTCTTCCACCACCTGGATGATCTTCGGAATCACGTCGCCACCGCGTTCCACCTGGACGTAGTCGCCGATCCGCACGCCCAGGCGAGCGATCTCGTCGGCATTGTGCAGCGTCGCGCGGGAGACGGTCGTGCCCGAAATGAAAACCGGGTCGAGCTGTGCCACTGGGGTGATCTTCCCCGTGCGTCCGGTCTGGAAGGCCACGCCGAGTAGCTGAGTAACTCCCGCCCGCGCGGGAAACTTGTAGGCAATCGCCCAACGCGGAGCCTTGCCCGTGAAGCCCAGGCGTCTCTGCTGGGCCACCGAGTCGACCTTGATCACGACGCCGTCGATCTCGTACGCCAACCCGTCCCGAGCAGCATCGATCCGCGCAATGAACCCAAGAATCTGCTCAACCGTCTCGACCGTCTCGATATGGGGGTTGACCAGGAACCCAGCACCGCGCAGCGCTTCGAGTGCCGCCGTCTGGGTCGACATCAGCATCTCCCCAACCTTCTCGCCCATGCCGTGCAATAGGAAGTAGGCGTAAAACTCAAGCCGGCGTTGCGCCACGATATTCGGCTCCAGGGTCCGGATGGTGCCGGCGGCGGCATTGCGCGGGTTTGCGGCGGGAGCCTGGCCGTTCGCCTCCCGCTCCTCATTCATCTTCTTGAAGGCCGCAAAGGGGAGAACCACTTCGCCCCGCACCTCAAAGGCCTCAGGCAGACCGAGTTTCTCCAGCCTGGAAGCCCCTATGCTCAACGGCACGGAGCGAATGGTTCGCACGTTCGTTGTCACATCCTCGCCGATCGAGCCATCACCTCGCGTAATGCCGCGCAGCAGAGGCGCGGACTGGCCAGGCTCTGCTGCGTAATGCAGCGCGAGAGACAGGCCGTCCAGCTTTACCTCGCACACATAGCGGACTTGTTCGGAGCTGGGCAGCGACTCCCGGATCCGCATGTCCCAGGCCCTCAGGTCGGTCTCATTGTAGGCATTGTCGAGCGAGAGCATGGGCCGGGAGTGCGGTGTCTTCAGAAACCCGTCGCGGGGCTTGCCGCCGACGCGCTGTGTGGGGGAGTCGGACGTGATCAGCTCCGGATGCGCCGCCTCCAACTTCTTCAGCGCATTCATCTTCGCGTCGTACTGGGCGTCTGTCAGTTCGGGCGTATCGAGGACATAGTAGAGATGTTCGTGGTGGCGGATCTCGTCACGCAGGGCCGCGATCTGCTGGTCGGGAGTCATTGGAAAATTATAGGGGCCATCCGTCCGCTTCATCTTCCGGGAAGGCCGCAGGATCAAGCCCGGCCTGAACCCGAAGACAAATCACGCGGTGACTCCAGCGCGCAGCGGGACATGTAAGCTGGTCCCTATGGAACCGGTGACACACATGCTGACGGGGGCGTGCCTTTCGCGGGCTGGCCTCAACAAGAAGGCGGCCTACGCCACGCTCGCAATGACCATCGCGGCGGAATTTCCCGATATCGACACTCTCTGGTCGCTCGATGGCCCGATCGCCGGCTTCCAGCATCACCGCGGCATCACGCACACCTTCGTGGCGATACCGTTTGAGGCGGCGTTGATCGTGGGTCTGGTCTGGACGTGGCATCGATTCCGCGTCAAGCGCGGCAAGCCGGAGACGGCCGCCCCGGTCAACTGGTGGATGCTTTGGGTGGCATCGCTCGTCGGCCTGCTCAGTCACCTGCTCCTCGACTTCACCAACAACTACGGCCTCCGCCCCTTCTTCCCGTTCAATCCCAGGTGGTACGCCGGGTCGATCGTCTTCATCTTTGAGCCCGTCATCTTTATCCTGCTGCTCGGCGCACTCATCATGCCCGTGCTCTTCGGACTCATCAACGCCGAAGTGGGAGCGCAGAAGCCCAAGTTCCGCGGTCAAGGCTGGGCGCTCGCTGCCCTGCTGGGCATCTGCGGTATCTGGACGTGGAGGATCAACGAGCAGCAAAAGGCCATCCGGCTCGCAGCGCAGATGGACCTTTCCGCCTCGGTCCCCGAAGGCACCCCGGTCATGGTCGGCAGAATCTCGGCCAGCCCCTACCCCATCAACCCATACAAGTGGCACATCGTCATGGAAACCGAGAACTTCGCGCAACTCGCCACCGCGAATACCCTCAACTCCACCATCGACACCTCGGCTCCCGAGGATGTCTTCTTCCGCCCACCCACCACTGTGTCCACCCTGGTAGCGAAGCGGTCACGCCTTGGTCAGGCGTACTTGGACTGGTCGCAGTTCCCTGTCGTCACTGATATTTCGGGAGCAAGCGTCGATCCGGATGATCCCAAAGCCGTATGGACCGTCACCTTCAGAGATCTGCGGTTCATGTACGACGTCCCGTTCCTGAAGGGCCGGACGAACCCGCCGCTCACGGGAAAGGTGGTGCTCGATGGCAATCGCCAGGTGGTGCGGATGGAGATGGATGGCCGCATCGACCACTAACTAGGCGGTCGAACGGCGATTGCCCTTCCACGCACGCGGCCCCGCGATCAGGAAGCCAACGGAGACCATCGTGCCCACTACCGAAGGTAGAATCGCAGCCCACGGCATATACGCGGCAAAGACCGTACCCGCGAACGCCGAGGTAATCGCGATGTAGGCGCTCATCATCTTGTAGAGGTGCTCCTGCACCCAGGTGCGGCGCAGCCATGAGAGCGGCAGCACGTTCCGCAACAGATCGTACGAGCTGACGGCGAACAGCCCACCCAGGATCGACCAGGTCAGCGCCGGAGCCCACGGCTGTTGCAGCCTCCGCATGATCGCGAGGAAGATCCACGGGGTCATCATCCCGGCCACGCTGAAAATCTGATCGACGAGTTGCGGACGCCGGCCCCGAAGGCTGAGCGCACGGTATCCCGAGAACACGTCGTAGATGCTCAGGATCGTGACGACCGCCAGAAACGAGCGGAAGTTGAAGACGGCGAGACCAATGCTTGCCGTGGTCACAACCACCAGGTAGGCATAAAGGAACAGCATCCCCGCCCGTGTATGGAGACCACGCCGCTTGGGACTCACGATGGCAACGAGCCCGAGCGCCAGCGCAATCGTTCCGAACAGCACGTGGATCGCGAGGTTCACCTGGTGAAGTGGCGTGTGACCAGGGAAGAAATGAGGCATGCGCTGAGTGTCGCAGGCATCCGCAATAGCGGCAAGCGGCAGATTGCAGGCGAACCGCCCAAACCCTAAGCTGACTGCGCCTTGGCGCCCTCCACCAACTCCGTCACCTTTGACGACACCGTGCTGCAAGGCACGAAAAAGGGCGCATCGGTGCAGGTAAGGGTGAGCGTCTCCGCAGCCGGATCGTAGGCCCACTGGATCGTGACGCCCATGGTCGTGGCCGAGCCGTTATCTCCGGTAATGGGCATGCCGGCAGCCGCACCCTTGGCTTCTAAGTACGCTTTGATCGCGGGGGTGATTCCGTGGAAGGTCTGGGACGGGCATCCGGCCATGGTGGTTCTCCTATTCAGCGGGTGGTACAAACTCGGTGGGTGCGCGGGATACATTTTCTTCGATAGGCAGCGTGGTTCCACGGCGCTTATCGAAGATGCGGCGGACGACATAAATAGCCAGCAGAAGTACCAGAAAGAGCGCGCCGCTGATGGCGACGCCAGCATGCTGGCGAATGGCATGTCCTACGGTGTGCAGGATGGTCTGGCCGAAAAACACAACCAGCAGTCCCCAGACGAGAAACCGGATAAACTTCCCCGTCAGAATCGCGAGGAAGTAGATCAGCGGCCGCATCTCGAAGACGCCTGCAGCGAGCTCGAACAGCTTCACCGGCATGGGCGGAGGCATGACCGCCGGAATCATGATCGCGAGGAACTCCTGCTTTTCGAAGCGATCGCGTAGCTTCTCGAAGCGCTCGCGGTTGATCCGCTTCAACAGGACAAGCTCGCCACCGGCACGGCCAATGTAATAAGGAACCAACGCGCCGATCGCCGATCCCAGTGCGGCCATAAAGCAATAGATATAGAACGTGTGAGGGCGCTCGATCGCGTAATGGATGATGAGCGGATCGGCGGGCATGGGGATGGAGGTCGAGTCGATGATCGACAGGAAGAAGACGCCCCATATGCCCAGCGGGGCCAGAAGGGCGAAGAGCCCGATGCTGAACTTGTGATACAGGCTGGCCGGAGAGAGAAGAGTTGAGAGGATCACGGTATTTCCCTTGATCTTACCCTTTTGCGGGGTGGTCGGTACGCCCGGCGAGCAAGTCCAGGGCATGCGGAAGAAGCGGCAGGATAGCCAGCAGGCAGGTCTGCGCACCCGATGGCGATCCAGGCAGGTTGACGATCAGCGTAGCTCCAACCGAACCGCACACGGCCCGGCTCAGCGCGGCCATCGGCGTCTCGAGCAGGCTGGCGGCACGCATCCGCTCGGCAAGGCCGTCGATGATGCGCTCGCAAACGTCACGGGTAGCCTCAGGTGTGACATCCCGCGGAGCCAGCCCGGTGCCTCCGGTCGTCAGGATGAGCTTTGAGATTGCGGCGTGGCGGCGCAGTGCCCCGGCGATCTGATCCTGCTCGTCGGGTAATGTTTCCAGCATCGCCTGCAACCCGCACTCGTCCAGAATCCGTGCAAGGGCAGGACCGGAGAGGTCCACCTGCAAACCCGCGTGGCAGCGGTCGCTGATGGTGAGGATGACGGGCTGGATATCGGGCGGGAAGCGGGTCTCTGGCACGGGATTTAGTGTACTGCCGAGGCGCATCGAATCGCGTGAACCCGGGTTTAGCTCAAAAAGACCACGGAAAGATGAGAAGATGGAAGCAAGCGGGCACGCCGCCTGGGCTTCCGCCGTCTGGCTCCGAACGCTTCTTTACGCGGTTTTATCTACTTTACGAAGGACATGCCAGGTCCGAAGCGAGACCTTTCCGCTCCGGCCAACGTCACACCTTGACGCAGATGCCAACGCTCTTGACGCCGCCCAACCCGCCCCCATCCGAAGACGACCAGACCGAGGGTCAGGTACAGCCAGCGATCGTTCGTTCCTCCCGTTTCGGTGAGTTGAACGAGCACGAACTGATCCGTCTGCTGGACACCATCGAGGACGAGACAGCCAAGGCCCGGTTTCGCGAGTCGATCTACATCTCGGTCATCATCTGCATGGCCATCGGCTGGTTCATCTTCTACGGCCCGCAGGTCATCTTCCACCAGCCGCGCCTCATCAATCCCGCCGACGCCATCCGCCAGCACGAGAAGGATATGACCTTCCTCGACCTGCCGCCCGATGTGACCAAGCTGACGCATAAGCCGACCGACAAGATCGCGGAAAAGCCGCACACAGCGCAGACGCCGCATCCTGAGCTGGATAAGAAGACGCTGGACCAGTTGAAGTCGATGCGTGGTCCGGTCGCTCCCCAGCCGCAGCCGTCCCCTGCCCCGCAGCAGACCGCCCCCCAGCAACAGGCTCCGCAACAGCAGCAGCCCGCTCCGAAGCCCTTGCCCCAGGCCCCTTCACAGCAGGCAATGGTGGATGCTCCGGTGCCCACGAAGCCCATCTTCGGTGGCCAGCAGTCCCCCGGATCGGCCATCCAGCAGGCCGCGCGCAGTGCGCGTTCCGGCGGCGGCGGGGGCGCGGACTACGACCATGCTCCAGGGCCGCATGGCGGTCTCGCATCCGGCGCGGAGGTCCTCTCGGATACGGAAGGCGTGGACTTCGGCCCGTATCTGACCAAGATCCTCCGGCAGATCAAGTCGGCCTGGTATCCGCTCATTCCGGAAGAGGCGCAGCCCCCGCTGAACAAGCAGGGTGAGACCCAGATCCGCATCACGATCCTGCCCGACGGACGCATCCACGTCCAGGACGGCGTCCACAACGGCATGGTCCTCGAGTACTCGACGCACGACGACGCACTCAACCGCGCGGCCTGGGGCTCGATCACCAGCGTCGGACAGTTCCCGCCCTTGCCGAAGGAGTTCCACGGTCCCGAACTGGTACTTCGGATCCACTATCTCTACAACATCCAGCCGAAGTAGTCTGGGGGAATGACGACCCCGCACGAGCGCCCTGAACACCACGAACGCCGCCGGCAGATTCGCGGCCTCGTATGGATCGCCCTGGGTGTTGTCGTCTTCAGCGTCCTGCGTGCCGGGGTGCATCGTGTCTTCGGCGTGGGCTGGTGGCGGCTTTGGTGACCCCGATAACGACCGGCAACCCCTTAATCGTGCTCGCCGGACCCACCGCCAGCGGCAAGACCGGCCTTGCGCTGGAGTTGGCCGAAGCGCACAACGGCGAGATTGTCTGCTGCGACTCCATGACCGTATACCGCGAGATGGAGATCGGCACCGCGAAGCCCTCGCCCGCCGACCGGATCCGGATTCCGCACCACCTTCTGGACGTTGTGACCCCGGACGAGGGCTTCACAGCAGGCGATTTCAGCCGTCAGGCCCGCGTGGCGCTCGAAGCGATCACAGCCCGGGGCAAGGTGCCGATTGTGGCCGGCGGAACCGGCCTCTATCTCCGCGCCCTGATCGATGGCCTCTTCCCCGCCCCACCCCAGGATCCAGCGTTGCGCGAGCGGCTGCGCAAGCGGCCTTCCGGTCACCTGCACAAGCTCCTGTCTCGTCTCGACCCTGCCGCGGCGGTTCTCATTCATCCCAACGACCAGCCGAAGCTCGTTCGTGCCATCGAAGTCTCCCTCGCCGCGCGCAAGCCGATGACCGAGCAGTGGTCGCAAGGCCGCGACCGTCTCACGGGCTACCGGATCCTGCGTCTCGGCCTGCAACCGGAGCGCTCGGCCCTATATGCGCGCATCGACGCACGGGCAGCGGCAATGTTCACGAGGGGGCTCGTCGAGGAGACACGCGGCCTTCTGGCAAAGTACGGCCCACAGCGGTCCCTGCAGGCACTGGGATACGCCGAGGCATGTGCAGTGCTGGCCGGTGAACGGAGTGAGCCCGAGGCCATCGCACAGGCACAGCAGGGCCACAGAAACTACGCCAAACGGCAGGGCACGTGGTTCCGCCGTGAGCCGCAGTTCGTGTGGCTCGCCGGCTTTGGAGACGACCCTGCCGTGGTGCGTTCCGCAATGGAACGGGTAACGAATTTTCTGAATACCTAGAAGCACGCGAGTGGATGCGCCGACGCGAAACCGACGACGCTCTCCCAAAGCCGGGAGGCTTGAAGGGATTCCGGGAATCACATCCATCGATTTCCAATCGAACAAAAAAGGCCTGCCGAGTCGTCGGCAGGCCTTTCGTTTTTCTGATTTCGGATTAGTTGTTTGGCTGAACAACGAGATCGTCAGCCAGGCGGAAGCGCATGAGGCTCTCAGCCGGGATATCGATATCGCGGTTGCCGGTCATGCCGGCGATGGCCGTACCCGCGCCGCCGCCCGCCAGACCGCCCACAACGAGCCCGACGCCGCCCGTCGCGATGCCGCCGACCAGCATGCCGAGACCGGCACCGCCGCCGATAAAGGCCGCCGAGCGCTTGCCCTTGCCCTTCTTGGTGCGGACAATGTCATGCGTGTCGAGCGCGTACTGCTGGCCGTTCAGCGTCATCGTGGTCAGGCGCAGCTCCAGGATGGATGCACCTTTGAAGTGTCCACGCCGATGCGACGCATCCAGAACTCCATCCACATGCGTGCCACGCGGGATCACAATGCCGCCGTCGGGACCTGCAACGTCTTCGGCAACTTCACCCGTGAAACGCTCTCCGGCGTGGCTCGTCTTGACGTTGATGTGCTGGTTGATTCGGATCGCGAGCGACGTTCCGGCGGGAACCCGGACATTGACCGGGCTGATCGTCGCGGTGTTCGGCTGCGGAGCCGAGGGAGCAGGCTGGGCTGCGAGCGGCTGTGAAGCAGGCGCTCCCACCGGACCGACGACCGGGTCACCGTTCGGTGCGGCAGCGGGCGTTGTGGCGGGCGTCGCTGCCGCGACGGTCCCATTGGTCGTCTTGCTGGTCGTCGTGGTGATGGCCTGTGTCGTCTGGCCGGGAGCGGGTGGCTGAACGATGGTGGTGGTGGTGTTGCCGTCTTTGTCCGTCCAGACGACCTGCTGTGGCTGACCCGAGGAGGCCGCCTGCTGCTTGGCCTGGTCGATCGCGATGTCCTGCTTGGATTTGCAGCCGGCCAGAAGGACCAGCGCGAAAGAAGCAGCCACCAGGGTGCGGGTGGCAAGGGAATTTGGCTTGCGTGTGACGATCATCGTACGTTTCCTCACTGGAGTGTCGTTCTAAAGCCTGCGGGATGCGCAGGTTGCAGCATCCCTTATGTGCGGTGTGATGCAGCGGACAGGCGGCGAGACAGCCCGGAGGAGCAAATAAGGCTTAAGATATTCGTCATGGCCACTTCGACCTCGCCCTCCTCGACACGCCCGCAACTCGCTCACCTGACTGCCGTCATGGACGACCTGAAGGCGCGCGGCACCTACTTCAAGCTCCGCGTTCTGGATGACGAGCAGGCCCCGGTGTGCCACTACGACGGGCGCAAGGTCATCAATTTGGCTTCGAATAACTACCTCGGCCTTTGCAATCATCCGAAGCTCCGCGAGGCTGCTCTGGCAGCGACGGTCAAGTACGGCGTGGGCTCGGGCGCGGTACGGACGATCGCCGGAACCATGCGGATCCACATGGAGCTCGAGGAGAAGATCGCGGCGTTCAAGGGCGTCGAAGCGTGTGTCGTCTTCCAGTCCGGCTTCACGGCCAATGCGGGTACCGTGTCCAGCATCCTGGGCAAAGACGACTTCATCCTGTCCGACGAGCTGAACCACGCCTCGATCATCGATGGCGCGCGGCTATCGAAGGCCAAGATCAAGGTCTTTCGCCACAAGGACGTCGCCCACTGCGAGGAACTGCTGAAGGAGCTGGAGAACGAGCCGGGCAAGAAACTGGTCATCACGGACGGCGTGTTTTCGATGGATGGCGACATCGGGCCAGTCGGTGAGCTGGCCGATCTCTGCGAGAGGTATGGCGCGATCATGATGGTCGACGATGCCCATGCTTCGGGTGTGCTGGGCCGCAATGGACGTGGGTCGGTCGACCACTTCGGCGCAACCGCGAAGGTCGATGTGCAGGTCGGAACGCTTTCAAAGGCCATCGGTGCCTTGGGCGGCTATGTCTGCGGATCGCGCGATTTGATCGATTATCTGTACCACCGGGCGCGGCCGTTCCTGTTCTCTACGTCTCATCCGCCTTCGGTCGCGGCCACGTGTATCGCGGCATTCGATCTCTTGGAAGACGAGCCGGAACGCATCGACCGGCTGTGGGCGAATACAGCCTATTTCAAAGAACAGTTGACTAACGTCGGCTTCGATGTGGGTGGTATGTCGACGCCGAAGTCCGAGACGCCGATTACACCCATCATTCTCGGCGATGGCCGCAAGACCATGGAGTTCTCGAAGGCGCTGTTCGAACGCGGCGTCATGGCAACCGGAATCGCGTTTCCCACCGTACCGGAGGGCAAGGCCAGGATCCGGACGATCATGACCAGCGAACACACCCGCGCCCAAATCGACCAGGCACTGGATGTGATCGTCGAAACTGCAAAAATGCACGGTATCTTGTAAAGAAGCGATTAAACCAGAGAGGCCCCGAATCTAATTCGGCGCGGTCACGTCAATCTTTATATGGCCCCATCTTTTTTGAAGTGCATGTGCGCCCCTGCGCGCCAGGCCATACTTATCCTCGGTCTGATGACCCTTGGTTCCGTTTCACTCGACGCGCAGCAGTTGATGGATGTCGCGGTGGCCGAGAGTTCGTCCGCTGCCGCAACAGCGCAGGCCGATCTCCCGGATGCTCCGGGGTTTGAGGCACAGGTGTCCCAGACGGCCCCGAAGGAAAAGGTGGACCCCGATGGCGGGCCGCAACAGACGAAGCGGATCGCGGGAATCATGCCGAATTTCCGGTCGGTGAGTGCGGGGACGGTACTGCCGCCGCAGACCGCGGGCGAAAAGATCTCGATTGCGGCCCACGATACGTTCGACTACTCGTCATTCATCATCGTGGCGATTCAGGCTGGGATCTCGTTCAACAGTAAGTCCTACCCGGAGTTTCACCAGGGGGTTATGGGCTACTCACGCTACTACTGGCATACCTTCGCGGATACGGCGGATGAAAACTTCATGGTAGGTGGGCTGGGGCCGGTGCTGTTTCATCAGGACAGCCGGTTTTACACGCTGGGACATGGCGGTGTGGTCAAACGGCTGACCTATGCGGCGTCGCGCGTGGTAATCAGCCGGAGCAACTCGGGCAAACCGGTGTTCAACTTCGCCGAGGTGGTCGGTGCGGGTGCGGCCGCGGGATTGTCGTCCGTGTACTACCCAACGGTCTACCGGGACTGGACGAAGGTCGGGCAGAAGTGGCTGACGAGCATGATCATCGATAGCGCGAACTTCGCGTTCAAGGAGTACTGGCCGGATATCAACCACAAGCTTTTCCACTCGCGGAAGCATAACGCGGCCCAGATGCAGTAGCTTTGCCGGAGGCATCATGGCCGCTCCGTACAGAGCGGCCATGGTCCGGCAGGGCTAGCGCCCGTAGACCGTCTTGCCGGCGATGAGTGTTTGGGTGATCCGTCCAAGCATAGGTGCCTGATCGAAGGGAGAGTTCTTCGACTTGGAGAGCGTCTTGGCGGTCTCGTAGGTCCACTCTTGTGTGGCTTCGAAGAGGACGAGGTCGGCAGGTGCTCCAACGCGGAGCGTGCCGCGATCCTTCTGGTGGATGAGCGCAGCGGGATGCGTGCTGAGGAGCGCGACGGCGCGCGACAGGGGCATACCGTATTCCCGGACGAGGACCCGTAAAGCAAGTCCGAGTGCGGTCTCGAGGCCGGTAATGCCGTTGGGCGCCCGTTCGAACTCAACCTCCTTTTCGTGGGCGGCGTGCGGAGCGTGGTCGGTGGCGATGCAGTCCACGGTTCCGTCGAGGAGGGCGGCGATGACGGCCTGGCGATCCAGCTCGGAGCGGAGGGGAGGGTTCATCTTCGCGTGCGTGTTGAAGTCGCCGATGGCCTCATCCGTCAGGGTGAAGTGGTGCGGCGCCGCCTCGCAGGTCACGGTGTGTCCATCGGCCTTCGCGCGGCGAATCGCTTCGAGGGCCTTGGCTGTCGAGACGTGCTGAACGTGCAGATGGGCTCGTACGCCATCCTTCTTCCAAATGTCCTCGATGAGGCGGATGTCCCGCTCGACGATCTTCGATTCGGCCTCGACGGTCATGCCGCGCAGGCCGAGGCGGAAGGCCACCGGACCGGCGTTCATGCTGCATCCGCCAGTCAAACGGGTGTCCTCTGCGTGCTGCGAGACGGGCAGGCCGAGACGGCCGGCGGTCAGCAGAGCCTCGCGCATGATGGGATCTTCGAGGATCGGCTTGCCGTCGTCGGTGAAACCCACGGCACCGGCTTTTGCCAGCGCTTCGAAGTTCGAAAGCAACGCGCCCATCGAACCCATGGTGGCGGCGGGCATCGCGAGGAGGTTGACCCGGGCGTTGCGGGCGGGCTGCAGCATCCAGTCCAGGGACGCAACGGTGTCGTTGACCGGGACGGTGTTGGGCATGGCGACCACCGTGGTGAAGCCTCCGGCGGCAGCGGCGTTGGTGCCGGTGGCGATGGTCTCTTTGTAGGTCTGTCCCGGCTCGCGGAGGTGGACGTGGACGTCGACAAAACCGGGTGCGATGGTCTGGCCGGTGATGTCCATGGTGTGTTCGCCCTTGAGGAGGCCGGGCTGCTCGATGGCGGCGATACGGCCATCGCGGATGAGAAGATCGCGGGGGCCGTCAATGTTCTGGGAGGGGTCGACGAGGTGGCCGCCGGTGAGGATAAGGTCGCTCATTTCGCTCCTTCGTGCAGGGCGCGGACCAGGAGGGCGGCGCGAATGTGGAGGCCGTTGGTGACCTGCTGTTCGATGGCGGACTGGGGCCCGTCGGCAACTTCGCCGGCGATCTCGAGGCCACGAATCATGGGACCGGGGTGCAGGACGACCATTCCCGGCTTGCAGGCGGCGAGGCGGTCCTGGTTGAGCTGGAAGCGGGCGATGTAGTCGGGGAGATCCAGCTTGAGGTTGGCGAGGCGCTCGCTCTGAATGCGAAGCATCATGGTCACGTCGGCGTTTTTGAGGGCGGCGTCGAAGTCGCGGGCGATCTCGAGGGTGGGGTGCAGGGTATGGGCCTCTTCAGGGAGGAGCTCAGGCGGCCCGCAGAGGATAACCTTCGCGCCGAGCCGCGGCAGGAGCATCGCGTTCGAGCGGGCCACGCGGGAGTGGCGGATGTCTCCGGTGATGACGACCGTTGTGCCTGTGAGGGTGGTCTCGGTGACGGTATGGGTAGGCTTGCCAAGGCGCTGGAGGATGGTGCGGAGGTCGAGAAGAGCCTGCGAGGGGTGCTGGTGCATGCCGTCGCCGGCGTTCAGGACCGGAAGGCCCGTCATGCGTGCCAGCAGCATCGGGGCTCCGCCGGAGTTGTGGCGAAGGATGATAGCTTCGGCACCTAACGCTTTGAGGGTCAGGCCGGTGTCCTTGAGAGACTCGCCCTTTTCAATGGAGGAGGATTTGTCGGAGACGAGGGTGGTCGTGGCACCGAGGGATTTGGCAGCCAGTTCGAAGGAGGTGCGGGTGCGGGTGGAGGACTCGTAGAAGAGGAGAGCGACGCGGCGTCCGGAGAGCTTCTGGGACTTCTCTTTGGCGGGAAGCGCTTCTAGCTCATCGGCCAGGGCCAGAACCTTGGCGACTTCTTCAATGGGAAGGTTAGCTACGGTCAGGAGGGAGCCGGGGGCGTAGGTGGGCATCGTGTGTAGGGCCTCCGATGGGATGGGCGTGGGAATGCCCGGGCTGGAGCCCGGGCCTATCTCAAGAGCAGGAAAAAGCAGCAGCAAGAACCAATACCGGGATTCTCGCTTCGCTCAGAACGACAAAAAACCATCCCCGTTTAGTCAGCCAACTCAACAAGCAGCACTTCTTCCTGGCCGTCGATCTCGTTCAGCTTGACCTCGATGATCTCGCGGCGGCTGGTGGGAATGTGGCGGCCTACGAAGGTGGCCTGGATGGGCAGCTCGCGGTGGCCGCGGTCGATCAGAACGAGAAGCTGCACGCTCTTGGGGCGACCATGCGCGAAGAGCGCGTCGAGCGCCGCGCGGATCGTCCGGCCGGTATAGAGCACGTCATCCATCAGGATGATGTCGCGTCCGTTGACGTCGAAGCCGAGGGCCCCGGGGGTGACGACCGGGCGGATGTCGCGGGTGGACAGGTCGTCGCGGTAGAAGGCGATGTCAAGGACGCCGGTGTCGACGGGGTGCTTCTCGATCTTGGCGATATGAGCCGCGAGGCGCTGGGCCAACGGCACGCCGCGGCGCTTGATGCCGACCAGACCGAGGTTGGTGCCGCCGTTGTTGCGCTCGACGATCTCGTGGGCGAGGCGGACGAGGGTGCGCTCGATCTCGGAGGCGGACATGAGACGGCCCTTGAGGCGGAGGTTCGGGGTGGCTTTGACTTCCGTATTTTCACTCATGACGACTCGGATTCTATCAGTTTGGGCTTAGCGGCGGCGTGTGCGGAGGATGCCGCCGATGGCTCCTCCAAGAGCCGAGAAGCCGACGAGGAAGAGGGCGGAGACCGAGAGCATGGCAAGGGAGAGGCCGGCGCGGACCTCAGGCGAGTAGAAGAAGGCGCGCATCTGGTCCGGCGAGAGCGCCGGGTCAGAGGCCTTACCCGAGGATTGAAGCTGCTGGAGCTGCTGTTCCATGGCCTGGTGCATGGTGCTGGTAAGCCATGTGTCGACAGGGCCCATGTGGTGCAGGCCATAGCGCGCGACGACGCCCGAGACAGCAGTGAGGATGGCCAGCGACGAGATGGCAAGCAGGCCGTAGACGATGCCGACACGCGCTCCCAGACCGGCGTTGAGCGGGGTTTCGGGGTGCCGCCGCTGGTAGAGGCCGAGGACGATGACGGCTCCGGAGACGGTCCAGAGCCAGGCGATCGGAAAGGCGCCGGGGAGCAGGAAGACGATGGCCATCATGACGGTCGCCACACCGGCCACGATGGCGGCGAGCGCGACGATGGTGTTCCAGTGGAGTCCGCCGGGGGAGGGCGGAGGAGCGGCTCCGGTGGTCGATGGGATGGGGGTTGCCGGCAGGGCAACGACGTTTTCTTCGATGACGCGTAGCTGTGGAGCGCCGCAGTGGGGGCAGAACGTGGCATCGGAGGTGACGGGTGGAAGCTCTCCGTGACAGCGGTGGCAGAAGCTAGGCATACGTCTTGAGGCTACCACTCCTCCCCGAAGGGTGCCCTGCGCAAACGGGTGACCGATGCCCGCGCAGGGTGCGCTTTACTGCTTGTCGTCGTCCTTGTTGTCATCCCCGAAGGAGATGTGGCCGGGAAGGTCGAGCGCGACGAGGCCGAGTTTGGTGCCGTCGCCATCCTTGTCGACGGCGACGATGTGCTGGTGCTGCTCGGAGCCTGCCTTCAACTCATGTTTTCCGGAGTTATCGTCGGTGATGGTGATGTGGTTCGACTTCTTGTTGTCGCAGGTCAGGCCCTGGGAGGTCTTCGTGGGAGTGCCCACGGGACGGTCGTTGTCGCACTGGATGACGTCGCCATACTTGGCGAGGGCGGGCCGGTAAAAAGCGAGAATCTTCTCCGGGGAGTCGTTGGAGTGAAAGCTGAGCGCCTTGATGCGCATCTGAAAGGAGCCGAAGCTCATGTTGACATCCGCCGCGCCGTCGCCCTTGCCGTTCTCGTCTTTCTTGATAGGAACCGCGCCAGGATAGAGCGGCAGGCCGACGCCGGCGGCGACGACCTTGTCGTCGGTCTTGACCTGCATGTTCCCGAAGGGGGTGGCCATCTTCACGTCTTCGTTGTCGCCGTGTTTGTTGGTTTCGACACGGCAGCCGATAGCGGCGAGGAGCGTGAGGGCGGCAAGGGCGGTGAGGGCGCGGTGCTGGTTCATCGGACGAAACTCCTCGAGAAAAGCGCTTGGGCGGTCTAAAGTTTCGCACACGAAGGGCTTTCTGCAACCAAAGATACGCCCGGCCGGAGAAAAAGTTCAGTGTGTCCGAACGGAAGCCACGGAGAACCGAATCAAAGAGAGGAAAGACGGATAAGCGAAGGCAACGGCAACAAAATACAGGCGTGCGATGCCGAACCGGAGCGATTAGGGTTATTAGGGAAAGACGCGGGGTTTTGTGTCGGAGGCAGGAATGAACGTTCTTAGAGGGTTTGCTTTGCATCGGTTTGCGCTGGTCGCGGTGGTTTTGATGGGTGGAACGACGGCGGTAGCACGGGCGCAGGATCAGCAGCCGATGCCGCAAGACCAGCAGCAGGGACAGGCGCAAGATCCACCCGACCGCATCGCGCGTGTTTCGTTCCTCCAGGGGGACGTGTCGCTGCAACCGGCCTCACCGAACGGGGACGCAGCGTTTGCGGCGGCGGAGATCAACTACACATTGAGCGTAGGAGATCGCTTCTACACCGGGCAGAACGGTATGGGAGAGCTGGAAAGCGACAACCTGGCGCTGAGGCTTGGCGGCCTTACGGATGTGACGCTCCAGAGCTTTTCGCAGGACTATGTGCAGTTGGGGCTGGCGCAGGGCAGCATGCGGGTGCGGAGTTACTCGATCGGCCAGCCCGGGTCGCTTGAGATCGATACGTCCAATGGGGCGTTTACCGTGCTGCAGGCCGGCGACGTGCGCGTCAGCAGCTATCCCGGATTTGGGCAGAGGCCGGACACCACGATCGTCACGGTGAATGCAGGCCGGGTCCAGGCCGTTTCGAACGGCGTGAATACGGTCGTGGAGTCCGGGCAGGTACTGCGGATCGACAGCACCGGTCAGGACGGACAGGCACAGGCGCAGTTCGTGCAGATGCTGCCGATGGATACCCTCGACCAGTTCGACCAGCAGAGGGATGAGCAGAGAGCGGCGGCCGCGGCTGAGATTCGCGATCAGTATGTGAATCCGGGCATGGTCGGGTACGACGATCTGCAGACCTATGGGGACTGGGCGCCTTCGCCCGACTACGGGCAGGTCTGGTACCCGCGGGCGATCGATGCGGGTTGGTCGCCGTACCACAATGGGCATTGGGCTTACATCGCTCCGTGGGGATACACCTGGGTCGAGGCGGAACCCTGGGGCTTCGCGCCGTTCCACTATGGGAGGTGGGCTCAGTTTGGCGGTCGTTGGGGTTGGGTCCCCGGACCGCCGGTCGTAAGACCGATCTACTCGCCGGCACTGGTTGCGTTTGTGGGCGGCGGCGGGTTCTCGCTCTCGGTACGGGTGGGCGGCGGCGGAGGGGTTGCCGCATGGTTCCCGCTGGGACCCCGCGAGCCGTTTGTGCCCTGGTACAGAGCCAGCCCGGGGTATGTGAACCGGGTCAATGTCTCGAATATCTACAACCGCAACACGGTTGAGGTGCGAAACGTGTACGTGAACAGGACGACCAATGTTTATGGGAACAACACGACCAATGTGTATGTGAATCGCGACCGGGGCATGGTGGCGGTGCCGCAGCAGGCGTTTGTGCAGGGCCGCCAGGTGCGCAGCGTGCAGTTGCGCGTGGATCCGCGGCAGATACAGCAGGCCCAGGTAATGACGCGTCCTCCGGAGATGGGAGGCAGGCCGCAGCCGGCGCAGGGTCTTGCTCCTGCCAGAGCCGTGCCGCAGCAGCAGGCCAGACCGCACTTCCAGGGACGCTTCCAGGGGCAGGGCTCCAGTCAGGGGCCGGGGCGGTTTCAGGGTCAGGGTGGACAGCGGTTTGGGCAGCAGCCAGTCCAGACCCCGCAGCAGCCCAGTCAGACGCAGCAGCCCAGTCAGACGCAACAGCCCAGTCGGCCGCAGCCGGCGCAGGGACGCCCCGTCGGTCAGTCTCAGCCTCCGGTTCCGGGCGGCGTGTTGCAGACGCCTACACCGGCGAGAATTCCAGGCGGGATGAGGCCGCAGAACCCGGGGAACAGCAATCCGGATCTGCCTCCGAACCCGGTGCAGCGGCCGACGCCCCAGCAGCAGCCAGGCCGGACGCAGGATGGACAGGACCTCAACGCACCCGTGGGCGGCGGACGGAACATGAGGCAGGCTGATCCGGGCATGATCCGTCCTGGAACTCCTGCCGCGCCCACGCAGCAGCCGCAGCGGCCCACGCAGGACCAGAGGCCGCAGCAGGACCGCCGTCAGGAGCAGCCTCAGAGGCCGGTGACGCCTGTGCCCACGCCCGCTCCGGCGCAACAGCAGGTGAGGCCGCAACCCGCCCCGGCTGCTCCACAGCCGCAGGTTCGGCCTCCGCAGGCGGCGGCTCCGCAACCGCAGAGACAGCCCGGCCCGCAGCGGCAGCAGCCTCCGCCAAGACCGGTTGAACATCACGAAGAGCCCAAGTGAAAACGGCCCCCGAATCCTCGGGGGCCGTCCTTTTGCGCAGAACGCGACTTCGTTAGTCCCTTGGTTTTGCTTTGCTGAGTTCTTCGCTGTGGCGGTGAGCATTCAGGGAGTGCTCGTGGGCCTGCTGGGTGAGCTCATGGGCGGTCAGGTGGTCCCCCTTGCCGTGAGCCGTAGCTGCGGCGGCATGGGCGTGCGAGGCAAGATTGTGAAGTTCGGCGACACGGTCGTGAGGGCTCTGGGGCATGGTGTTTCTCCTGCTGGATTCGATGCAGGGTGCAGCGGTGCGGGTATCCGGCTTGGGTCAGTCGGGGAATAAATGCGCGAATAACAGCCATGGTTGCCCTATACTTAGGGCACATTCCGCCGGACGATTCCTTCTCCGCGGTTCCAGACTATGGGGCAAAAACAGCCAATCCGTCAGGCGACGCAAGGCTCCGAGATTCCGGACAAGCTGTATTTCCGTATCGGGGACGTCGCGAAGCTGTGCGAGGTTCCGGCCTACGTGCTGCGTTTCTGGGAGAGTGAGTTTCCGCAACTGAAGCCCAACAAGGGCGGTACGGGGCAGAGACTCTATCGCCGTCGCGATGTCGAGATGGCACTGAAGATCAAGAAGCTGCTGTACGAAGAGGGCTACACCATTCCCGGGGCGAGGCAGTTGTTGAAGGTCGAGCCACGGGGAGGCTCTGCGGCGCCGCAACTTGCCCTGGCAATCGAGTCAGCTCCGGGTGGAGTTTCTGTTCCTGCAAGAGACACGAAGCGGATGGAGAAGCTGCGCAAAGAGCTGGAAGAGCTGCATGCGCTCTTGTCCCGGCCGGTTGCGGCGGTGGCACCCGCCCCTGTGCAGACGATTCGCGCTCCGCGGGTGCGTACGCTCTCGATCGCTCCGGTCACTCCGTCTGTCCCGCTTGCACCAACTCTGGGGCTGTTCGATCTTTATCCTGAATTGGATCTTCTGGATACGTCTCGGGACAGCTAGAATTGCAGATACACCATGCCAACCCAGGGCTCGACCGCCATGCCGGATTCGCAGCAGACGCTTGAAAACACGGTAGTTCCCGAAACCGCGCAGCCTGAGAGCTCATCGGGGGATACGTGCCGGTTTTGCGCCAGCCGCCAATTCAAGCGCTCGCGCCTGCATACAGGGGACTTGCTGACGCTGTTGCGTCTGCGTCGGCCAGCGCGGTGTCTGAAGTGCGGGCAGTTGCAGACGATCAGTTTGAAAACGGCAAAGTCGGCCTTGCCGGCGGGAAACCGCAATGGGCCGACGCATGAGGTGCGGTTGCCGCAGCCGGCGCAACCGATCGTTCCGGCCCCGCCTGTCGCTCAGCCAATTCCACCCGTGCAGCCCGTACGGGATTCACGGACTGTGCGGCCTGTAGCCCTGACTGAGTCCGGGGTGAGAGCGCAGCACGCAGATAACCGCGATGCGATTCCACACGCGCTGTTGCGGGATGCGCTGGATATTCGGTGTCAGTATTGTCCGGCGCAGGCGTTTCGCCGGTCGCGGTTCCGTCTGCAGGATGTCATGCAGATTCTGACCATGCGTTACTCGGTGCGCTGTCTGCGCTGCGGGCAAAGGCAGGTGGTCAATTTCATGGTGGCCGCTTCGGGTGTTCCCTCGTCCTACAAGCAGGCGCGAGCGCTGCGCAATACGGAGACGTGGGAGCAGTTTACGGCCAGCGCCGCGCCCCCCGCGCCACGCGTAAAGGCCACCGCTCCGCTGGCTCCGGTGATTGGGCAGACCTACACGTTGAAGGATATTCCGGTGGGTCAGGAAGTGGCTTTGCCGACGACGATGAAGCAGGAGCATCGTCTGCGGGAGAGCAAACCGACGCCCGCCTCGGTGCCCGCCGCACCGGTCAAACGCCGCTCCGAAGATGAGTCCATCTGGTAATGGTTTCTGCAATTTGCCGTGCATTCTGGCGGTTTTAGAATGAGGTCCGTCTCTGCGACCCATGGCGCGGTGGTGCGTCAGGTGTGATTTTGGTCACTGCATTCCGGGTGAAATGCGGTATTGTCAAAGAACAATCTCTTCATCTCTGGCTGTGCGGACGCTCCCCGTTTTGGAGAACGCTCCGGCTCCCCTCACCGTTTCCCGGCACCGTCGTATGGGCTTTTCTGTTGCATCCGATGCCGGGCTCCTCTGTCTTTTCTGGCGGCGAAGGCGCTGATATATCTGGGCGAATCGCTGCACCGGTCAACGCAGTATCACCACGGTTGTGAGGTGTTTCTATGGCATTTACCAGGCGCGATTTCCTGACGCGCGTAGGGCAGGCTGGTGGTTACAGCGCTGCGTTCGCCACCATGCAGTCTCTGGGGCTGATGCCCATGAAGGCGATGGCGGCGGAACCGATTCGGGCTGAGTCCGGTGCGGGCGCGGGGACAAAGGTCGTAGTGGCCGGCGGCGGAATTGGCGGTCTGGTAACGGCATACGAGCTTAAGAAGCTCGGCTATAACGTGACGCTACTCGAAGCGCGGACGCGTCCTGGCGGAAGGAACTGGAGCGCCAAGGGTGGAGATGTCGTCGAGTTCGTCGACGGCACGAAGCAGAATGTCACCTGGAGCCCTGGGCTCTATCAGAACATGGGACCGGCGCGTCTCCCTTCGGTACATGGGACGATTCTGGGGTATTGTCGTGAGCTCAAAGTTCCACTCGAGGTCGAGGTCAATACGTCGCGTTCGACGATGCTGCAGAACGACAAGGTGAATGGTGGCAAGGCATACGTGCAGAGGCAGGCGCTGAACGATACGCGCGGCCATGTGAGCGAGCTCTTGTCGAAGGCTGTTGCGGGTGGCGCGCTGGACCAGGACCTCTCCAAGGAAGACAAGCAGAGGATGGTCGAGTTCCTGAAGGTCTATGGGCCTCTCGACAAGACGGGTTCATACAAGGGTTCGGACCGCTCGGCGATCAAGCAGTATCCGGGTGCCGGCGCGCAGGACATGATCGTGGATAACGACCCGATCCCCATGCATACGCTGCTGGATGCGAACTTCTGGGGCGGCATTCTGTACGAAGAGGCATGGGATTGGCAGGCCACCATGATGCAGCCGGTTGGCGGCATGGCCCAGATTCCGTATGCGTTTGCGAAGGCACTGGGACCTGTCGTCGTGTACGACGCTCCCGTGACGGAGATTCTCAAGAGCGGCAATGGCGTCAAGGTGAGCTATACGAAGGGTGGCGTAACGCACCATATCGACGCGGACTACTGCGTGTGCGCGATGCCTCTGACGATCCTGAACAAGATCAAGGCAGACCTGGATCCGGCACACAAAGCGACGGTCGAGCGTTGCGCGAAGTCGTATCGCGGGTCGTACAAGATCCCATGGGAAGCACCGCGCTTCTGGGAGAAGAAGTACAACATCTACGGCGGACTGTCGTTCCTGTCGCAGGGGCCGAGCCCGATCTGGTATCCATCGGCCAATCTCATGTCGGACACTGGCATCATCGTGTCGGGATATATGGATGAATCGAACGATGGGTTCGCGGCGCTGACGCTCGAAGAGAAGTTTGCCAAGTCGCGGGCGTCGGTCGAGAAGCTGCACCCTGGCCACGGCGCGGAACTGACGAAGCCGGTCTTCTGCGGATGGAAGCACATCAAGTGGAACGAGGGCTCCTGGATCGGTACGATTCCCGCAGCCGACTACGACACGATCACAACTCCGGACGGCCCCATTTACTTTGCAGGCGACCATGCAAGCCATGTGGTGGGCTGGCAGGAGGGCGCGGCAGCCAGCGCGCGGCGTGCGGTACAGATGATCTCCGACAAGGTGAAGGCGGCACGTCTGGCCGGTCACGCAAACACGACAATCAACGCGTAACGAGGAGAGCATGATGAAGCTGAAGAGGATGATGTTGGCTGGTGCGTTGATGGTTGCGGGTTCGATGAACGCGCAGGTTGCTGTAAAGCATATTCAGTCGGAGACGTCTCCGATTGCCACGGGAGTATGGGCAGGCGATACGTTCTATCTCAGCGGACAGCTCCCCTCCCCGGTCACTCCGGCGGATGCCGCCAAGGGAATCCCGGCCGACTATGGGGACACGAAGGCGCAGGCGGCCAGCGTGTTCGCAAAGATCCAGGGCCTCTTGAAAGCGCAGGGACTGGACATGAAGGAAGTCGTCAAGATGACGGTCTTCCTCTCGGCTGATCCCAAGACGGGCAAGCTCGAGTTCGCGCAGATGAACTCGGAGTACGTGAAGTACTTCGGGACCAAAGAGCAGCCCAACAAGCCCGCGCGTTCGGCGGTGCAGGTTGCGGCGTTGGTGGCCCCGTGGGCAGCGCTCGAGATCGAAGTGATCGCGGTCAAAGGTAAGTAACGCTTCTAGTTACAAAGTAAGAAGGCCCCGGAACCCGTCCGGGGCCTTCTTGTTTCCATCTCGCGAAACGACGAAAGTGCGCGAAAGAAAACTACGTCGAAAGGGCTGTAAACAGCGGCGACGGTGGGTGTATCCATCAAAAAATTGAAGCAGTTTTAGACCACGCCATTTAGGCAGAAGTCCTTACGCCCACCACGTTGGGCTCGATCTGCCACGTGCGGCCAGGGGAGACGTCCTTCCAGCGCATGGCCGCGATCGCCGACTGGCCATTGCTCCCGGGCTCGGTGTCGAGCAGGCTGACGTATCCCTTGCCGTGAAAGCTGAAGGCAAGCACCAAGTCATGCAGGGGCTCGCTCGACCCGGCGTAGACGGCGATGTTGCGTTCCTTCACTCCGTTCAGCCTCACCGTCATGTCGTAGCGACCGTCTTCGCGTGCGATGCCCCGAGTGGCTTCAAAGGCATCGCACTGAATGTAACCGAAAACGTGGCAAATTAATCCGTACCCCTGGGTGAAAATCCGATCGGTCGCGCGCGCGTTATTTAGAAGCGCGATCACAGGAACACACCACAAAGAATAAATTCCCAAAAAAACTTATTGACATGAGATAGATGCCCCGATAGTCTCGGGAACATTACCGAAAAGGCAAAAAGATGCGTCAATGAGGCCACCAATGAAAACGGCCCTCATGAAAAGTGTATCTGCCATCCGCCGCACACACGGGCCTTTCGCCGTGCGTCGACAGGGAGAGTCCCTCTCTCCCGCTGTACTTATCTGTAACCCGTTCGTCTTGCTTCATCAGTTGTCCAACGGTTCGTTTGTTTGCAGAGATGTCACAGCTTTCTAGTTTGTTCCTTGTAGTCCAGAGATAGTTCAGAGATGAGTTGAGCCAACACCGGAGCACCGATCATGGTGCCGGTCTTGCAGTTGCCTTATAGGCGGCCTCGATCGAGGTGTCTTCCAAGAGCTTTTCCATCGTCAACGTTTCACCCTTTGCCGACGGCACCGATCCGTCTGCGACGACACCACCCTATTCTTCCAAGTCAAACCGCTACACAACCTTTCGGAGGCTTACCCTTGATCCAAAAAAACAAGCTAGTCCAACTTCTTATGCTTGCCGTCCTGTTGGTCGCCTCGTTGGCGACCGGCATGGCGCAGTCGAACTACGGTGTAATCCGCGGTATCGTGGCCGACCCGCAGGGTGCTCCGATCGCGGGCGCGACGGTGATTCTCACCTCGCAGGCAAAGAAGATTGCGCGTACGACGGTGACGAACGGCTCCGGCGAGTATGTCTTCAACGCGGTCGATCCCGATGTGTACACGGTCGATGTAACGGCAGCGAACTTCAAGAAGAGCAGCCAGTCCGGCCTGATCGTCGAAACCGGAAATGCGCTGACGGTGGACACGAAGCTAAGTGTTGGATCGACGAGTGAGGTCGTTGAAGTGACTGCTTCCGAACCCCTGGTGGATAACGGAACCAGTTACAACGGGCAGTTGATCGATTCGCAGAAACTGCAGAACCTGCCTAATCCCGGACGCAACCCCTTCCTCTTTTCCAAGCTCGATAACGCGGTGACGCCCGTCGGCGATCCGCGTTTTGTGCGTTTCCAGGATCAGTCCGGATCTTCGACCATCTCCATTGCAGGTGCTCCGCTAAGCTCGAACAACTACTCCGTCGACGGCATCCCAATCACCGATATGTCGAACCGCGCCGTGATCATTCCTTCGATCGAAGCAGTCGATGAAGTGAAGCTGCAGGCCAACACCTACGATGCCGAGATCGGCCGTACCTCGGGCGGCATGTTCAATACCACGCTGAAGAGTGGCTCCAGCCGCCTGCATGGCGTACTGCAAGGTGAGACCCGCCAGACCAACTGGGGCGCAAATCTTTTCTTCAACAACCGCACACCCTCCACCATCAACGGTGTCACCTCTCCGACCACCCCACGCGGTGCCGCTGAGTTCTACAGCTACGTCGGCAGCCTCTCCGGTCCAATTCCCCTGCCGCACATCCTCGGTGGGCCGAACAAGACCTTCTTCGCGATTACGGAAGAGGGCTATCGCCAGCGTTCTCCGCTGACCGCTGCAAATGCCTTCGCGGTTCCCACGGTGTTGCAGCGCGGAACGAGCACGGTACCAGGCGGTAACTTCTCCGAGATCGGCACTGTGAATGCAGCGACCGGGTTGTGCGCTACTGGCCGATGCGTCTACGATCCGCTGACCGGCAAGCCATTTCCCGGAAACATCATTCCGGCGAGCCGCATCAACACAGTCGGCCAGAACTTGATCAATGCGTATCCTCTCCCGAACACGACGGTGACGTCATATGGTGGTTTCAACTTCAATGGCGGCGACACCCTGGGTGATCGCGCGGATGAGTTCAACGGCAAGCTGACGCATCAATTCGGCGAGCGCTGGCTGGCCGACTTCTACTACCTGCACTATGGCTCGAAGGAGCCGGGCGGCAACGCCCTGACGACGGCAGCCGGCAGCTCGTCTTCATACCTGCTGTATCGCAAGGTCGACGCGATCGGTATTCAGAACACGGTGACCATCAACCCAACCACCGTCGGTACGATCGGCTTCGGCTTCAACCGCTTCCCGAATGACACGCAGGACATCAGCAAGGGCTTCAACCAGGCGACCCTCGGCTTCCCTGCGAACTATGTTGCAGCCCTTTCGAAGACGGGTTTCCCGGCCATCACGACGGACTCGGGCCTGAGCAACGAAGGCACATCGAACTCCGGTCCGGCTGTTTACTTCTCGCGCAACTTCGTCGTCGGTATCGCGAAGAGCCTTGGCAAGCACAGCGTGAAGACAGGATACGTGTTCCGCGCGATCAGCCTCAGCTTCACCAGCTTGAGCACCACGTCCGGTACGTTTGCCTTCGACAGCACGCTGACTGCGGCTCCGGCTGCGAACATTCCGACGGGTACGACTGCAGGCGCAACCGCAGCGGATATGCTCCTCGGGTATGCCACCTCTGGTTCGCTCGTCATTCCTGCTCCTCTGGCCATCACCACGGCGTATCAGGCGGCTTATCTCCAGGATGACTATCGCGTGACATCCAAGTTGACCCTCAACCTCGGCTTCCGCTACGAGTATGAGCCCGGCGTCCACGAGCGCAACAACCACTACGCGGTTGGCTTCGATCGCAGCGCAACTTACAGCGCATTCGGCTCCGGAGTACAGGCCACGGGTGGCGTCGAGTTCGCCGGACAGAACGGCTATCCCACCACAACGGGAGCAACGGGCAGCAAGTTTTCTCCGCGTGCCGGCTTCGCCTATGCCCTCGACAACAAGACGGTCGTCAAGGGTGGCGCCGGTGTCTTCTACATTCCCATCGTGTACAGCGGATCGGCTTCGCTGGCTCCTGGCTATGTGTTGACGAATAGCTTCTCGCAGAGCTCGGCCACGATCAGCCTGAGCAATCCGTTTCCAACCCTCAAGACACAGGCAACGGGCAACAGCAACGGTCTGAGCACGAACATTGGAACGTCCCTGACGGTAATCGACCAGAATCGCCGCGGACCGCTCTATGACTCATTCTCGTTGGCCGTCGAGCATGAGTTCCCGCTCGGCATCGCATTCAAGGTCGGCTACGTCGGCGGTCACGGACGCAACCTGCTCAACAGCCTGAATATCAACCAGCTTCCGGACAACCAGTACTCGAAGGGCGCCGCTCTCACGACGGGTGGCACCACGACCAATCCCTACGCTGGACTTGGCGCATTCGGTACGGGCAAGGTTGCCCTCTACCAGACGCTTCTTCCCTTCCCCCAGTACCAGGGCATCAGCGAGTCGGTCAGCGATGGCCGGTCTGACTACAACTCGCTGGACCTGAAGGTACAGAAGCGCTTTACCCGTGGCATTACGCTGCTGGCGGCTTACACTTGGTCGTCGAATTGGGATAACCAGTGGGGCGCGTCCAGTACCCTCAACCCCGGCAACAACGGTCCCCAGGACATCTACAACCTGGCTCCCGAGTACTCGCGTGCCATCAACAACCTTCCCAACCGCTTCACGGTGGCCGGTACGTACGAGCTTCCGTTCGGACGTGGCAAGCAGTTCATGGCTGGTGCGAGCAAGTGGCTCGACCTGGTCGTGGGTGGCTGGCGCTTCAACGACGTCATGATCTTGCAGAGTGGTGGTCCGATGGCGATCACGCAGTCGAACTCGAACTCCTCGCTCGGAAACGGGGCGATGCGTCCGACGATCGTGCCGGGAGTCAACCCCTGCAAATCGGGTAGCCCCGAGGGCCGTCTCACCAACTACTTCAACGTGGCGGCCTTCTCGATCACGCCGCAGTTCGGGTATGGCAACCAGCCCCGCACCAGCAACTGCTACGGACCTGGCTATGTGAACTCCGATCTGTCGCTCAACAAGAACTTCAACATCACCGAGAAGATCCACGCTGAGTTCCGGGCGGAGGCGCTCAACGCCTTCAACACCCCGCAGTTCAATGGACCTGCTCTCAACATCAGCACACCGGCCAGTGCGGGTCAGATCACCGGTACGCTCGGTTTCCCCCGTCTGGTTCAGCTTGGTGGTCGTCTCACCTTCTAGCCACAACCGACCGCAGAAGAGCGAAGGGAGCGCGAAGAATGCGCTCCCTTCGCTTTTTTGGCTGAGCGTTGGTATACTCACAGAGACAGCAGAGAAGCCGGCTCCCCGCTGGCTGGTGAATTCCTCAGACAACGCCTTTCGTAGGCAGGTTCGGCGGATAAAGTCTGGGTCAGTCGTGTTGAAACGGAACTTGGCGGTTTCAGCGCGATAGTTGTGTAGCAATGCCAAGGCCAGATAGCTCAGTGGTAGAGCGCGGCCCTGAAAAGGCCGGCGTCGGCGGTTCGATCCCGTCTCTGGCCACCACTTCTCTGCAGGTAGCCCGGAACCTCACCCTTGCTTGCATGTTCGTGTTCTGGCTCTGGAGAGTAGAGCAAGTGATTCGACCCTTAGCCAGCATCCCTCCACGAATCCCGGCCTGGCCGCCTTCAGTGCGGCTCAATGGACGAAAATGATAAATTCTAAGAATTGCCATCGATGCCACTTCGAAGCTTGGGGACTCGTCCCAGCGTGAACCTGCTCAGCCGGTCGTGGACGAACGGCTGCTGCTGCTTCAGCGCATCGTTGCCTCGCGTACCTTCGCCAAGTCTCCCCGGCTCACCCGGTTTCTTGAATTCATCTGTGTCTCGCTGATCGAGGGTCGCGCCCGTGAGATCAACGAGCAGCAGATCGGCATCCACGTCTTCGGACGCTCCGCTACCTACAGCGCCTCGGACGACAGTATCGTTCGCAGCCAGGCTCGCCTCCTCCGTCAGCGGCTCGAGGAGTACTTCGAGACCGAGAGCCCGCTCAGCACACTGATCGTCACCATTCCCAAGGGTGGCTACGTACCCGTCTTTGAGACGCGCAGCAGCACCGCGGCACCGGTCGTTCGGGCTCCAACAATCCACGCGCCCACTCCGGAAGAGACCTCCACGCCCATCGCGGTCGCTCCTTCTTCTCGTGGTCCACGCTTCGGGACAGCCCTCCTCGTCATAGCGGTTCTCGTCCTCTTGCTCTCTGCTGGGCTGCTCTACCGCCGGATGCGGAGCCAGCGCGCAGAGGCCTCGGCCGATCCTCTCTGGTCGAAGCTCTTCACGCCCGAGCGTCCCGTGCTCATCGTCCCATCGGACGACGCCCTTGTCCTCTTTCAGGAGTTCACCCGGACTCCCGTCCAACTGGACGACTACCTCAGTGGCACCTACCTCTCCAAGGCAAATCTCCCCAGCATCGGCGGTGCGCCGCTCAGTGCCGAGTGGTTTGCCTCCCATCAATACACCAGCTCGGCCGACCTGAACCTCGCACTCCGGCTCGGTCGCCTTCCCCAGGCGATCGGGGCTGAGGTGGAAACCCGCAACGCACGTGTCCTCCGCATCGACGACCTCAAGAGCCGCAATGTCATCCTCATCGGCGGCAGCGGAGCCAATCCCTGGGTCAGCCTCTTCCAGAATCGACTCAACTTCGACGTCACCTGGGACTGGAAGGCCTCTGAGGGCTTTGTCCTCAATAAACACCCCGCCAAAGGGGAGGGTTCCATCTATCGCGAGACCCTCGCGGACGGCGCACGCCACAGCTATGGCGTGCTGGCCTTCCTGCCCGGCATTGAGGGAAACGGCGACGCGCTGCTCTTTGAGGGCACCGGCATGGCCGGAACCGAGTCCGCCGCCGACTTCCCGTTCTCCCCGGTCGCCTTCCAGAACTTCGCCCGCACCATCGGTGCGACGAAGGACCACATGCCCTACTTCGAGGTGCTGCTCGAGACCAGCAGCGTCGGAGGAAATGCTCCCGAGGCCAGTGTCATCACCTTCCGCATCATCCAGCCCTGATCCGTATCCAGGTAGGAAGCATCGAGAAGAGCAAAGCTCCTTCCTCGTCGTTTTGCTTGCCCCGAACTCTTGTTGAGTGCCCGGCACCGCCATTTCCTTCCCCCTGCCCATCCCGTCAAAGGGTTCCTCCAATCCGCGCCGTTTCGACGAACAAGGCAAACATCCCCGGAAACTCCTGATTTCACGGTGAAAACCGAGCCGGGAACGGTGAAAACGCTTTGCTCTTGACCACGCCGGGTGCGAATGTCGCGTATCGGAGAAAAGACTTTCGAATGTGGACGAGACGTAAATTCATCGAACTCTCATGTGCCAGCGCCGGGGCCGCCATCGTCACCCAGGCCGCCGAGGCATCCGTTTCGCCTGCTCCTGCGCCGCCTCGCAGGAAGCCCGGAAAGCCCTCCGCGGAGACGGCCATCTCCTCCTGCCGCGGAGTCCTGGAGCGCCAGCTCGGCGCCCGCGCCGCCGACTTCGACCTCAAACTCCTCCCCCTGGCCGAAGGCAACGAGGTCTATGAACTCTCATCCTCCGGGGGCCGCGTCACGGTCGCCGGCTCCAGCGGAGTCAGCCTCTGTCGCGCCATCTATAGCTATCTCCGTCAGTACTGCAACGTCATGATCACCTGGAGCGGCCGCAACCTGGCTCTTCCCCCCAGCTTTCCCGAGGTCGCGCACCAGCGCGTCGTCTGCCCCTACAAGTTCGTCCAGTACCTCAATCCCTGCACCTACGGATACACCATGGCGTTCTGGGACTGGCCGCGCTGGGAGCGCGAACTCGACTGGATGGCCCTGCACGGCATCACCATGCCGCTCGCCCTGGAGGGCCAGGAAGCCATCTGGAATCGCGTCTGGCTCGCCCTCGGACTCACCCAGCCCGAGATCGACACCTTCTCGGTCGGCCCCGCCCATCTGCCCTGGCACCGCATGGGCAACATCAACAACCTTGCCGGGCCCTTGCCGCAGCACTTCATCGACGAAAAGCGCCTCCTCCAGCACAAGATCCTCGACCGGATGCGCGAGCTTGGCATGAAGCCTGTCGCCCCCGCCTTCGCCGGTTTCGTCCCCCAGGGCTTCAAGCGCCTCCATCCCGAAGCGGACACCTTCACCCTCCTCTGGCTTCCCGAAGAGTTCAAGACCATCCCCCGCAGCACGCGCACCTTCATCCTCCACCCCGCCCAGCAGGGCCTCTACCGCCAGATCGGCAAGGCCTTCATCGACGCCTACAAGGCCGAGTACGGTGAGGTCCAGTACTACCTCGCCGACACCTTCAACGAACTCGCCGTCCCGGTCCGTCCCGACCACCGCTTCGAAGACCTCGAGCTCTTCGGCCGCACGGTCTTTGAAAGCATCCAGGCCGGTGACCCCAACGGTACCTGGGTGATGCAGGCATGGACCTTCGTCTACGACGCCGCTTTCTGGAACAACGACTCCGTTGAGGCGCTCCTGCGCGGCATCCCCAACGACCGAATGCTCATCATCGATTACGCCAACGACCTGACCCCCGCCGTCCAGGGCAAGTACTCGCCCAGCCAGTGGAAGGTCCAGAAGGCGTTCTTCGGCAAGCAGTGGATCAACGGCATGGCCCACACCTTCGGCGGCAACAACAATCTCAAGGGCAACCTCAAGCTCATGGCCTCGGAACCCGCCGCCGTTCTCGCCAGCCCCGACCGCGGCAACCTCGTCGGTTGGGGCATGTGCCCCGAAGGCATTGAGACCAACGAGGTCGTCTACGAGCTGATGACGGATGCCGGCTGGCAGACGGAACCCATCGACCTCGCTACCTGGATCCCCGCCTACTGCCGCTCCCGCTACGGCCTCTGTCCGCCGGCCACGGAGCAGGCGATGGCCCAGGCCTGGACGCTTCTGCTCCAGAGCGCCTACAGCGGCCACATCTGGATGACCAAGCAGGCCTGGCAGGGCGAGCCCAGCGCCCATCCCGTCGCCGCCTCCATCGACTCCGGCCCAACCTTCGTCCGCGCCGTCGAGCTCTTCCTCTCCTGCGCCCCCGTGCTTGGCCAGAACCAGCTCTACCGCAACGACCTCATCGAGATGATCGCCCAGGCCGTGGGTGGGGGCGTCGATAAGGCGTTGGCCCTCGCGGTCCAGGCCGGCGACGCGAGACAGCCCGAACTCGCAGTCCTCGAGGCCGACCGCGCAATCGCCTGGATGCGTCGCATCGACGGTCTCGTCAACCTCCGCGCCGACCGCCGCCTCGAGACCTGGATCGCCTCCTCCGCACTCTACGCCCAGGCCCCCGACGAGGCGGCCTTCTACGACGAAAACGCACGCCTCCTCATCACCACATGGGGTTGGCCCGAGCTCTCCGATTACGCCTCCCGCGTCTGGTCCGGTCTCATCCGCGACTACTACGCCGCCCGCTGGCAGGCATGGTTTTCCGCCCGCCACACCGGCGCCTCCTTCTCGCTCGACCTCTGGCAGCAGACCTGGCTGTCGTCACCCTACCGTCCCAGCAAACCGCTTGAGGTGCCTGACCTTATCGCCGAATCGCATGCCCTGCTCACCGAACTGCAGCACCTGTCCTAACCGCATTCGAACATCCGAACCGAAAGGAGAGACCGCATCATGTCGACCACAACTGCAGCCCCGTTCCAGGTCACGCCGCCGTCGACGCGTCTCCTCTCCATCGATCTCCTGCGCGGCCTCACCGTCGCCTTCATGATCCTCGTCAACAACAACGGCAACAACGACCTCGCCTACCGCACCCTGAACCACTCCCCCTGGAACGGCTTCACTCCGACCGACCTCGTCTTCCCCACCTTCCTCTTCATCATGGGCATCTCGATGGTGCTCTCCTTCAGCGCGCATCGCGCCAGGGGCACCAGCAAGGCCGCGATGCTTCCCGGCATCCTCCGCCGCTTCGTCCTGCTCTTCTTCTGGGGCCTGGTGGTCAACGGCTTCCCTTACTTCCACCTCGGCACCCTGCGCATCTACGGCGTCCTCCAGCGCTTCGCCGTCTGCTACCTTCTCTGCGCCCTGCTGCAGTTTGCGACCGGCCGTGTGGCTCCCCGGGTAATCCTCTTCGTCGCCGCGCTCGCCGGCTATTGGGCTCTGCTCCGCTTCGTTCCCATCCCCGGCCATGGTGTCCCGGGCCGCGACATCCCGTTTATGGATCACGACCTCAACCTTGTCGCGTGGATCGATCGTCACCTCCTCCCCGGCCGTCTCTTTGAAGGCACACGCGATCCCGAAGGTCTGCTCAGCGATCTCCCCGCCTTCGCCACCACACTGCTCGGTCTGCTCGCCGGAACCTGGATCACGCAACCGCGCCCCGCCGCCCGGAAAGTGATCGGCCTCCTCGTCGCAGGTGTTCTGCTCGTGGCGGCCGGCCTGCTCTGGTCCCAAACCTTCCCCATCAACAAGCGCCTTTGGACCAGTTCCTACGTCCTGTTCGCCGGCGGCTTGAGCCTTCTCCTCCTGGCGGCCTTCTACTTCGTGGTCGAAATCCGCCAATCCCGCGGCCGCTGGTCGTATCCGCTGCTCGTCTTCGGGACCAACGCCATCACGGCCTACGTGTTCTCGGAGTTGCTCTCGACCGTCGTCTCCGTCTTCAAGGTCAACGCCACCCAGAGCTTTCAGGTCCATGCCTACAACACCTGGTTCATCCACCTCGTCAACCCGGCCTTCGGTTCGTTCCTCTACTCCTTCCTTTTCGTCGTCGTTTGCTTCATTCCCACCTGGCTGCTCTATCGCAACCGCATCTTCATCAAGCTGTAGACCGAACGAGACCTTATGACCCCGACGCAACGCAGCTCTCACAAGACAACCGGCACCTGCAGCCCCGGCGAGATCGTCCACCGCCGGAGCGTGGTCGTTGTCCCGCAGAGTTTCGTTCTCCCCCTTCAACAAAACTTTTTGGCTCGTCCCTGCGAGCGAAAGGAGCCTCTCATGAAATTCCTCCCACGTCTTCTCTACTCCCTGGCCGTTGTCCTGCTGCTCTGTATGGGCGTTGCCGCACACGCGCAGGTGACTGGAGCCCGTGTCACCGGTCAGGTCACCGACCCCACCGGTGCCGCCATCCCCCAGGCCCAGATCACCATCACCAACACCGGCACCAACGCCTCCACCAGGGCCGTCTCCGACCAGCAGGGTGAATACAGCATTCCCTCCCTGCCCGCGGGTCCCTACAAGATCCTCTCCACGGCCAACGGCTTTGCCGACACGCTCCAGACCAATATCACCCTCACCATCGGTCAGAACGCCATCATCAACGTCACCCTCAAGGTCGGCGGCGCCAACGATACCGTCACCGTCAGCTCCAACCCCACCATCATCAACGGAAGCACCGCCGAGATCAGCGCCGTCGTCAATGAGGATTCCATCAAGGAGCTTCCTCTCAACGGCCGAGACCCCTCGAGCCTCGTCTTCCTCACCACCGGTGTGACCAACGAACTCCAGTCGCAGGCCTCTACCCTGCCCACCACCAACTCCTTCCCGACCCAGTCCAGCGGCTCGGCCGGCGGCGGTCGCCAGGGCAGTACCTACTACCTGCTCGACGGCGTCACCAACATGGACTACTTCGCCCTCCTTGCGGCTCCGTTCCCCAACGCCGACGCCACCCAGGAGTTCCGCGTCATCTCGAACAACTTCGATGCCCGCTATGGCTTCTCCCCGGGCGCCGTCGTCAGCATCCAAAGCAAGGGCGGCTCCAACGCCTTCCACGGCGGCGCATTCGAGTTCCTCCGCAACGCGGACCTGAACGCCTCGAACTACTTCAGCCACACCCGCGATCCCCTCAAGCGCAACCAGTTCGGTGGCTATCTCGGCGGTCCCATCATCAAGGACAAGCTCTTCTTCTTCGCCAACTACCAGGGCACCCGCGCGAGCACTGTCTCCACTCAGAACTCCACCTATACCCCTACTGCCGCCATGCTCAACGGTGACTTCAGCGCCGTCGCCGTCGATCTCAAAGCGCCCTTCGCCACGGTCAACGGCAAGCGCAACCAGATCGACCCCAGGCTCTTCAGCCCCGGTGCGGTGGCCATCGCCGCATCGCTTCCCCTCGGCGGCGACGCAGCCACCGGCCTCACCAACTTTGCCTCGCCCAAGCAGCGCGACAGCTACGATGAAGGCACCGCCCGTATCGACTACACCATCAACGATCGCCAGCGCGTCTTTGTCCGCAACTTCATGTACAACTTCAACCAGCCCGGCCTCGGCACCCCGGGCAATCTGCTCAGTGGCGTCCAGGGTCTCCACGGCATCTACGTCAACGATGCCGTCAACCACTCCTGGACCATCACCCAGAACCTGCTCAACAGCGTCACGGCCTTCTACCAGTCCTTCGACTTCGGCTCCGGAACAGCCCTCTACAACAAGAGCGGCCAGCAGGAGTGCCTGTCCAACTACATCGCCGTCTCTGATCCCGTCGGCTCCTGCTATATCGGTGGCTTCTCCGCCGTCGATGGCAACGCGCTCTACGGGGGTGCCCTCGGCTTCACGCTCTTCTCCGGCTCGGTCAACGACACCAAGCGCCGCAACTTCGGCTTCTCCGACACCCTCACCTTCACCCACGGCAAGCACACCATGTACTTCGGTACCGACATCCTGCATCGCTACACGCACGAGAGCTCGGGTGCAGGAGCCAATCCCACCGTCAGCATCACCAACTCCTTTACCGGCTTTACCCTCTCGGACTTCCTGCTCGGCGATGTCACCAGCTTCTCGCAGAACGCAGGCGAGAGCGGCAGCATTCGCGGCTGGATGACCGGCCTCTATGCCCAGGATCAGTACAAGGTCCGCCCCAACCTCACCATCAACGCAGGTCTCCGTTGGGACCCCTACACCCCCATGAGCATTGATGGTGGACGCGGCGCGGCCTTCGTTCCCGGCCAGCAGAGCACCCGCTATCCCAACGCCCCCATCGGCGTCGTCTTCCCGGGCGACACCGGCGTCAACAACGCCATCATGCCCACCTCCTGGCTCTACTTCGAGCCTCGCATCGGCATCGCCTACCAGCCCGCCCCCAAGACCAGCGTCCGTGCCGGGTTCGGTCTCTTCACCACGCCCCTCGAAGACGCCAGCTACAACCACGTCTACGACACGGCTCCCTTCGATCCGTCCTTCTCGCTCAACGCCGGCTCAACCGCCATCTCGCTCGACAGCCCCTGGAGCGGCTTCACCGCCACCGGTGGCAAAAGCCCGTTCCCTCCCTTCGCCTCACCCACCGTCACCCCGCCCTCCAACTCGACCTTCACCCTGCCCATGCAGCTTGGCGCCGTCTTCCCCAAAAACTTCCGCCTCGGCATCGTCCAGAGCTGGAACCTCTCGGTGGAGCAGCAGTTCACCGATACGCTCGCCCTCCACATCGCCTACGTCGGCAGCGAAACCTATCACCTCACCACCCCCATCGAGCTCAATCCCGGCTCGCTTGCGAACCCCGGCGATGCCCGCTCGATGGCCAACTTCGGCTCCATCATTCAGGTCCAGATCGGTGCCACAGCCAACTACAACTCGCTCCAGGTCGGCGTCGAAAAGCGCCTCTCCCACGGCATCCAGGTGCAATCGAATCTCACCTGGTCGCACTCGTTCGACGTAGGCGGATCCGGCGATCCCTCCTTCGAATCCAGCGTCAGCGATCCCCACAACATCGGTCACGACCGTGGTCCTTCGAGCCTCAACTACCCCATCGTCTCGGTCACCAACTTTATCTATGAAGCGCCCAGGCTGCAGCACTTCAACCCCATCGTGCGCAGTGTCCTCGGCGGCTGGTCGCTGAGCGGTCTCGTCACCCTGCAGTCCGGACCTCCCTTCACCATCAACGGCGGCAACGGCAACAACAACTCCGGCTTCCTCGTCTATCAGGATCGCGCCGACCTTACCGGTGCGCCGCTCAATGTACGTCAGGGCAACAAGGCCAACTGGCTCAACCACTACTTCAACCCTGCCGCCTTCAAGGTCAACGCCGTTGGCACCGCCGGCAACTCACCCAAGTACCTCATCCAGGAGCCCCCCATCTACACCGCCGATCTCGGCGTGCAAAAGAACTGGACCTACCGCGAACGTTACGGACTGCAGTTCCGCTTCGAGGCCTTCAACGCCCTCAACCACCCCAGCTACGGTCAGCCGGATTCAAACCCCGACGACTCAAACTTCGGTGCCATCACCTCGAGCGGTCCCATCCCCGCCCGCGTCGGCCAGGCGGCTCTCAAGCTCACCTTCTAACCCCAAACCGGCATGGCCAGACAGTGCAAACTGTCTGGCCATGCTTTTTGCCACCATCCGCGCTTCTCATCCCCATCGGCGAAGAAATCCCCGCATCCGCCATGCCAAAAGTACGATGCGCTATCGCAGGTGCAACGCCACAATCTCCGCGCCGACACCCACGCCTCGGCTCACCGACACCCGCAGAATCGCCTCGAACGGCTTCACGACGCCCCCCGTCGTTCCTGCCATCTCCAGCAGCTTCGCGGCATTCTGCGGCTGACACGCAAACTCCACCGCTGCCTGCGTCCCAATGGTCGTCAGCCCGCTGAACACAAGAATGTGCCGATCCGGCTGCAGCCCCGGCAGAAACGCGATCAGCGCCGTCTCCTGCGTCGCATCGGCGTACGGCAGCCTGGCTGGCTCCCCCGGGTGCGGATGCCGGTTCACAAAGTACCCCTGCTCGTGCTCGTCGATCACCACCGCGAACTCCGTCGCCGTCGGAAGTTCCTGCAGTGCCGTATTCTGGCTCGGAGCGCCAATGAAGATCAGGTTCCGCGACTTTGCCTCGTCCCACGTCACCAGACGGCTTCGTTTCAGCGTGAACGTCGCCTTGCGGCGGTCGAACAGGCGTGTCAGCTCATAGATCGACGCCACCTCCCCGGTTCCCGTATACGTCTCGTCGATCGGTGCGCTCTGTTTTCCGTTTCCGTCGATAATCCGCAGCCCGGTGCGTGGCGTCCCCGTAAAAGCCGGATTGCTGTAGATAATCAGCGTCGGGCTGGAGGCAGCGAGAAACGGTGCCCAAAGCCGGTCGAGTTCGCTCGAAGCCGGTGCGGTCATCCGCCGGTCGAGCGCCATGCCGGCGACTAGCCCAAGCACCAGAAGACCCAGCATCGCCACCCAGAACAGCCAGGATCGCCCCGTCTCAGCCACGGTGGCCACCGGCACAATCGCCGGAATCTCCTCCTCGGGCTCCGTCTGCGGCACGGCATCCGGCGGCGGAGTACCTCCCTTGTGGCGGAGCAGCACAGGATAGTAGTGGCCCTTGGGAATCTCGATCACGACCGGCTCGTCCGCGCCTTCGCTGGCAAAATACACCGCCAGCTTCATGCGCAACAGCCTGGCCTGCGACCTCACAATGCTGTCGTCGCTGGAGTTGAAACCGGGCCTGCGCCCGAACACATGAATGCCGATCTGTTGCTCGGTCGCCTCCTCCGGAGCCTGCCTCATATAGCAGTCCATCACGTAGAGAAAGAACTCCCTCAGCTTGGGAGAACCGCTGATCTGCGGCGCGGCCGTAATTCTTCCGACGAGAGCCTCAACGTCGCCCATTGCGGAGCGGTTTAGCTCATTTGCTTTTGTTTCAATCACTTCCGACGACCAGGTATATTGTTTCACCTTCAATTTCACCCGTCAAACCACGTGCCGCACCGTGAACTGCGTTACAAATCGACGTTTCATCGAGGACCCTCATGCGTGCTCAGAAACCTGCCTCGCAGGCATCTGAGTTTCAGGAGGCAACACTTGAATACCAAACACCGAATCTTTAGATGCGGGCAAAGACTCGCCCTCGCGGCGATCTTTCTGTCCAGCACCAGCAGCCTGTTCGCCCAGGCGCTTTATGGGTCCCTGTATGGAACGGTCACGGACTCGACAGGCGCGGTCGTCGCCGGGGCAACCGTCACCGTGCGTGACCAGCAGAAGGGAACCCAACAGGTCGTCCAGACCAAGCCCGATGGAACTTGGGCTGTCGACCACCTGATCCCCGATACCTACACCGTGCAGATCTCGGCCCCGTCCTTCGCGCCGTCCGAGGTCCCCGGCATCGAGCTGCACGCCGACTCGTCGCAGAAGATCGATACGCCTCTCGGTGCGACCGGCACGGCCCAGACCGTCACCGTCACCGCCGAGGCGCCTGCCCTCAAGACCGACCGCGCCGACATCTCCCAAACCCTCGACGCACGCACTATCGGCAACCTCCCCAACTTCACCCGGAACCTGACCAGCTTCCTGCTCCTCACCCCCGGCGTCCAGCACTCCAGCTTCAACATCGCCGGACCCGAAAACCCACAGGCAGGCCTCGCCCTCAATACCAACGGTTCGAACTACGGTGAGCAGGGCTTCATCCTCGACGGAACCGACAACCGCGACCCCGTTCTCGGCATCATCGTCATCAACCCCACCCTGGACTCGGTCAACGAGACCAAGGTGACCACCCAGAACCCAGATGCTGAGTTTGGCGGAGCGGCCGGCGGCATCATCAACGTCACCACCAAGTCCGGCGGCAACGCCCTGCACGGCGACGCCTTCCTCTTCCGGCACTCCGACGCCTTCTACGCGCGCAACCCCTTCACCCAGTTCCAGCCCGACCCCATCACCGGCAAGACCATCCCCAGCGAGCTCTACAGCCAGTTCGGCGGCGCTGTCTCCGGCAAGATCATCAAGGATAAGGCGTTCTTCTTCCTCGACTACCAGGGTCTTCGCAATCGCCTCGGTTCGAGCATCACCCAGAACGTACCCACGAACCTCGTGCGCAGCACCTGCGTCAACGCCACCGGCGGCACCTGCAACCTGTCCGAGTACACCTCGCAGGTGCTCTATAACCCCATCACCAAGACCCCCTACGGCGCCGCCGGACAGATCCCCGTCTCCGCGCTCTCGCCGCAGGCGATCGCCGTGCTGAAGCTCCTCCCTGCCCCCAACGCCACCGGACAGGGCACCTCCAACAACTATGTGGCCGCCGGCAAGGGTACGCTCAACAGCGATCAGGCCGACATGCGCCTCGATCACCAGCTCAACGACCGCATCCACCTCTTCGGGCGCTATGACTATGCTCTCTTCCGCCTCGTCGGCGTCCCGGTCTTCGGCGCAGCTGGCGGCAACGGCTTCGGCCTCGGCGGCACCACAGGAAACACCGTCACGCAGAACCAGAGCGCCACGGTCGGCATGGACTGGGCTCTTCGTCCCAGCCTCCTCACCGATCTTCGCGTCGGCTTCCTCAGTTACCACGTCTCCGAGAGCAAGTACGCCGGGCAGACCTCGGCCACCGCGCTCGGCATGCCCAACCTCAACGTCTCGGCCGACACCGCCGGGCTGCCCACCTTCAACTTCAACCAGAGCTCGCTCAGCGGACTCGGCAACCAGGGCTGCAACTGCCCGCTGACGGAAAGCGAGCAGGTCTTCCAGCTCGTCAACAACTGGACCAAGACCAGCGGACGCCACACCTTCAAGTTCGGTGGCGACATCCGCTACGCGAAGAACATCCGCAATGCGTCGGATAACAACCGCTCCGGTCTCTTCACCTTCGACTCCGCCACGACGGCCGGTGCCGGATCGACCGGCAACGACCTCGCCTCCTTCCTCATCGGCGATGCCGCGCAGTTCCAGCGCTTCAACGTCTACATCAACGACCAGTACAACTACCAGAAGCGTGGCGCATTCTACGGCCAGGACTCCTGGCGCATCACCTCCAAGCTGCAGCTCAACTACGGCGTTCGCTGGGACATCATCTTTCCTGAGACCGTCAACGGTACCGGACACGGCGGCTTCGCCTCCATCGACAGCGGTGGCATCCGCGTCGCCGGAGCAGGCCCCTACGGCACCAACGGCGGCCAGTTGATGGACTATAAGAACCTAGGCGGACGCGTCGGTCTCGCCTATCAGGTTCTGCCCAACACCGTCATCCGTGCCGGCGTCGGTACTGTCTACGACACGGTCGGCTACTTCGGAACGCTCTTCGGCTCCGTGCTCTCGCATAACCTGCCCGTCCAGGCCAATGAGAACCTCGGCACCACGGGCAGCGTCAACAGCGTCGGCGCAACCCTCGCCTCCCCGCCGGTTCGTCCGGCGCAGCCCACCATCCCCACCACCGGTCTCATTCCCTTTCAGAATGCGTACAGCCAGACCTTCCGTCCGGCCCGTATCCAGCTTCCGAAGGTCGATCAGTTCAACGTCGCCGTGCAGCAGCAGTTCGGCGCCACCACGACGCTTGATATCGCCTACGTCGGCAACGTCGGGGAACGCGTCTACCCCGGCGAGACCTACGGCTACGATCTCAACGAGCCCACGCTTCCCACCACACAGGCACAACTCGCCGCGGGCAGTGCGGCACGTCGTCCTTATAACGGCAAGTTCGTCGGCAGCTACCAGGGAGCCGCGACGCTCTGCTGCTCCAACTCCATGACCTCGGCCGCGCCCTCGGGCCACGCCAACTACCACTCGCTGCAGACCAAGCTCGACAAGCGATTCGCGCACGGCCTCCAGTTCAACGCCAACTACACCTGGTCGAAGGCCATGAACTACGCCAACGACGCAGCCTTCACCAACTACAAGCAGTTCAGCTACGGACGCAACGACACCAACCGCACCAACATCTTCGTGTTGAGCGGCGTGTATGAGCTTCCCTTCGGCAAGAACCGCATCTTCCTTGCTCACTCCAACCGCCTCGTCGACTACCTCGTCGGCGGCTACAGCCTCACCGGCCAGACCACCTGGGAGAGCGGACGTCCGTTCACCCCGACCTACGCCGAGTGCGGCGCCGATCAGGACCTCGACAACAACTTCGGCGGTCCCGGCACCACCAGCGACTGCCGTCCCAACGGCGATGCCAAGGCCTTTGCCCTGAGCACCGGCGGTCTCAACACCACCACCCACGCCCGCCGTTACTTCACGCCGGTCGCGGCACTCGCCACCAACGGTGCGGTCTCCGGACCGTTCCAGCGTCCGGCCTTCGGAAACTTCGGCAACATCGGGCGTCTCTCCATGGTCGGCCCGCGTGACTTCTACGCGGATGTCGCCGTCCTGAAGGACATCCCCCTCACCGAGCGTTTCAAGGGCCAGTTCCAGTTCCAGGCCTTCAACGTCTTCAACCACGCCGCTCTGGATATCCCCACCGGCAGCAACTCGCGTTGCATCGACTGCACGGTCGCCCAGGGAGCCGGTGTCATCACCGCCCTCGAAGGCAACAGCACGATGCGCCGTCTCCAGTTCGCCGCCCGCGTCACCTTCTAACCCCAAAGCCCCCATGCCTCGCCAGAGGCATGGGGGTCAGCCTTGCTTTTGCTGTTGCTCTTGCTCTTACGCTCTTTATCCCTCCACAAACGCGCGTCATCTCGACCGGAGCGAAGCGGAGTGGAGAGACCCCCGCATTTTGTTTTTGTTTTTGTTTTTGTTTTTGCTGTTGCTGTTGCTGTTGCTGTTGCTGTTGCTGTTGCTGTTGCTCTTGCTCTTGCTCTTGCTCTTGCTCTTGCTCTTGCTCTTGCTCTTGCTCTTGCTCTTGCTCTTGCTCTTTATCCCTCCACAAACGCGCGTCATCTCGACCGGAGCGAAGCGGAGTGGAGAGACCCCCGCATTTTGTTTTTGCTGTTGCTGTTGCTGTTGCTGTTGCTGTTGCTGTTGCTGTTGCTGTTGCTCTTGCTGTTGCTGTTGCTGTTGCTGTTGCTCTTGCTGTTGCTCTTGCTGTTGCTGTTGCTGTTGCTGTTGCTCTTGCTCTTGCTGTTGCTGTTGCTCTTGCTGTTGCTGTTGCTGTTGCTCTTGCTGTTGCTGTTGCTGTTGCTGTTGCTCTTGCTGTTGCTGTTGCTGTTGCTCTTGCTCTTGCTCTTACGCTCTTTATCCCTCCACCAACTCGCGTCATCTCGACCGAAGCGAAGCGGAGTGGAGAGACCCCCGCATTTTGCTTTTGCTGTTGTTGTTGGTTTTGTTCTTACTCTTGGTTGTCATCCCCGAAGGGGATCTGCTTTTTCTTTTACTCTTGTCGTTCCCAAACCACCTGCTATCCTTCGTTTCCCAACTTTCTCCATGAGGCCTTCTCCGTGCGATTGACCGCTGCCGTTCTGCTCCTCTCTCTCTCCCCCGCCCTCCACGCCCAAAGCAGCACCCAGACCGGCCTCACCACCATCCCCTCTTTCCCCCTCGACGCGAACCCCCTCGTCATCCGCAAAGACGCGATGGCCAACAAGCCCTTCTCCGTCACGGGCGAGCGCGGCGCGATCCTCGGGCAGCAGGACGGCACCTTCGAGCTCTGGCTCCTTCCGGTCAAGATCCTGCACGAAGCACACCTCACGGCGAAGCTGAAGGACTACGACGCGGTCATCGATCTGAACGCGCACGCCTCGTCCATCGAGGTCCGCCCCGACCACACCACCATCACCTACGCCCACGCGGCGATCACCGTGAAGCAGCACATGTTCATCCCCCACACCTCCGAACCCGGCCTGGCGACCGCAGTGGTCCTCTTCGAAATCCACGCATCCCGCCCCGCCGAGATCACCCTCTCCTTCGCCCCCAGCATGGAGCAGCAGTGGCCCGCCCCGAACTTCGGCCGCCCCGGCGCAAGCTGGACCCCATCCGGAACCGGCGGAGCCTACACCCTCGAGACCGACAACCCCGACTTCTACGGCATGGTCGCCATGCCCAACGCGCAGCATGGTCCCATCCCTCCCTACCAGGAACGCCCCGTGACCACGCCGGTCGAGTTCCACCTCTCCTACGACCCCGCGAAGGACGACCACAGCTTCTACCCCCTGCTCTGTGGTCTGGCAAAGAAGGGCGAAACCGGAGTAGCGGGACGCGCCGCCCTCCTCGCGCGCCTCACCAGCGCGAACCAGCACCTTGTCCACGATTACCAGACAGTATCCCAGGATTGGGACCACTTTTTTGACCACCGCCTCACCGTATCCACCCCCGACAAGCGCTTCGACGAAGCCCTCCGCTGGGCCGAGGTATCCATCGAAGAATCAAAGGTTTCCACCGCCGGCGGAGCCGGTCTCGCAGGCGGCTGGTACACCTCCGGCGACTCCGCCCGCCCCGGCTTCGGCTGGTTCTTCGGCCGCGACACCTTATGGACCCTCTACGCGGTGAACAGCTTCGGCGACTTCGCTATGTCGAAGCAAGCATTGGACTTCCTGCTGGCCCACCAACGGGCCGACGGCAAGATGATGCACGAGTACTCCCAGACCGCAGCCCAGGTCGACTGGGAACACATGCCGTATCTCTACGCCTCCGCCGACTCAACCCCTTTATTCGTCATGCAGATAGAAGATTACGTCCGGTCCAGCGGAGACATCGCCTACCTGAAGCAGCACTGGGACAACGTAAAGCGCGCCTACCAGTTCACCCGCAGCCACACCACCCAAGGCGTCTACGACAACTCCCAGGGCACAGGCTGGGTGGAGGAGTGGCCGAAGATGCCGCATCAGGAGATCTACCTCGCTGCGCTCGACCAGCAGTCCGCCGCCTCCTTCTCCCGCCTCGCAGGGCTGATGGGCGAAACCGATGCGGCTCAGGAGGCAGGCAAAACGGCGGCCGATATCGCAGCGAAACTCGCCGCCTATCGCGGAGAAGACGGCGTGTACCGCTTCAACCGGCAGCAGGATGGCTCGTACGAGAACGTGCCCTCGATCTTCCCCGCGGTCGCATGGTGGAGCGGCCATCTCGCGCTGCCTCAGGCAGACACGACCTTCGCTCAATGGGCCGGACACACCTTCAGCACGGACTGGGGTATTCGGTCCGTTCCAACGAGCGCCACCATCTACGACCCTGTCAGCTACCATCACGGATCGGTCTGGCCGCTCTACAGCGGATGGACCTCGATGGCGGAGTATCGCACCGGGCGTCCCGTGCAGGCGTTCTCCAACCTGCGCAATACGGCGGAGCTGACCTGGCTGCAGGATGCGGGTGCAATCACCGAGGTGGTCTCGGGTGAGTTCTTCGCGCCTCTGGGAAGAAGCAGCTCGCACCAGCTCTGGTCGTCCGCCATGGTGCTCGCACCCGCCATCCGCGGTCTCTTTGGCCTGGAAGCCGATGCCCTCCACCATACCCTCCAGGTGGCTCCGCAGATGCCCGCGGCATGGGACAAAACCACCCTGCAGCACGTGATGGTGGGCAGCGATAGCTTCGAGGTTGCCATCGAGCGCGTGGGGGCGGAGCTGCAGGTCCGCGCCACGTCACCCGGTCCGTCCACGCTCTGCCTCGCGAAGCCTGGGCAAACGGTCTCGAAGGATTGCACGGAGCGCCCCTCCACGCAGCACACCCTCCGCCTTCCCCTTCCCGCGGTCGAGATTGGCACGCAGGAGGCCCCCGCAAGCGAGGGAAACAGAACATCGCAGATGAAGGTGATCGATGTCCGGAGCGACAGCCACACCCTCACCGTGCAGCTCGAAGCCCCGGCCGGCAGCGCGCATCGTCTCTTCGTGCGGCAGAACGCCGCCAGACAACGAACCCTCAGCGCTGAGGGCGGAACGATAGAGGGCAACGAGGTCCTGGTCAAATTCGGGGACGCCAGCGGAACCGGCTACGTCAGCAAGACCGTCACCCTGCGGTGGTGACTCGGCTACCGCTGCCGCTCGACGAGCGTGATGTGCCGTTCGGCATCATGCTCGTCCGTCATCAGGACGATGTGCCCCTGCGCAACCACCGAGATCCCCGCATAAGGAGGAGGCGTCTGCTGCAGCGTGGCGTATAGGCTGGACTCCCGCGTCTCCGGGTTCAGAATCCGGATCTCCGGGCTCGTATGGCTTTGATCCAGGTAGAAGATACCCAGCGGCGTCACCTGCCAGTACCCCCAGAAGCCTGCCGCCGGAGCCTTCGAGACCTGCACCTCGTTCCCGCCTCCCACCGGCGTCCGCCATAGCCCATCCTCGTTTCCACGCGTGTAGTAAAGCCACCGCCCATCGGGCGACTCCTGCGGCTCGATCCCATCGCCCGTTGTCACCGGCTGCGGCTCTCCCCCGGCCGCCGGAATCATCCACAACTGCCATCTCCCTCCGCGATTCGACCGGAAATAGATCTTCTGGTCGTCATGCGACCAGCGCGGGACGATATCGTTCGCATTCCCCGAAGTCAACTGCTTCGGCTGCCCGCCCCCCACCGGCACGCTGAAGATATGCGAGTGACCATCCGGCCGTGAGTCGAACAGAAGACTGTCCCCATGGTTCGACCATGCTGGACTGCCCGTCAGCGGACCCCCCAGGAACGTCAATTGCCGCAACGACTTACCCTCGATCGACGAGATCCAGATCTCCTGCGATCCGGAGCGAAGCGACTGGATCGCAAAAAAGCGGCCATCGGGCGAGAGCGACGGGGCAGAGTCCTGCTGGGTCGAGGAGAGCACGCGTTCCGGAACCGCCGCGGACTTCCCCTCAGCCCCCCTCAGCCGAAGAATGCTCCAGAAGGCCGAACCCTGCGCATAGGCGAGCTGCCCCGGCCGCGGTCCCACCGCCGGACCGAAGGCGTCCTCACTCCCCACCGGAAGCCGCTCCGGCTTTCCCCCATTCAACGCCATCTTCCACAGCGCGTACTTCCCGCCTCGGTTCGACGAGAACAGAATGGAGCGTCCATCCGCGCTCCACGTAAGGCTGTCGATGTTCATCCGGTCGGAGGTAAGCTGGTGGACCGCGCCATTGCCCACAGAAATCCAGTAGATATCCCGGACGGCAGTCTCGCTCGCCCGGGTAAAAGCAATCTTTGTCCCATCGGGCGAGTAAGCCGGGTTCAAGTCTCCCTCCCAACCCGACGGAGGCGATGTAATCGACCTTACATTCCGCGTCGCCAGATCCAGTTGGAACAGCGACGAGTGCGGCTGCGAACCGTCGTGATCCGGAAAAATAAGGCTCTTCCCATCCGGCGACCACGAAAGGGCACCCTGCTCCCAGTGGCTGGGCTGCTGCGGAATATAGATGCGGCTGGCCCCCGATCCCGGCGCAGTTCCCGTTATATAAAGTCCCAGACCGTCGCTTGATCTCCCCAGATAAGCGATCTGCCGCCCGTCGGGCGACCAGACGGGGCTGAACTGCTCTCCGCCATCCTTCGCCAGCCGAGTGAGGTTCTCCTCGCCAATCCGCTTCACGTAGATCTGCCGCGTCTCGCTTCCGTGCTTCGCCCACACAAAAGCGATATGCGCGCCGTCCGGCGAGAACGCCGGCTGTGTCTGCTCCCCGTCGTAAGAGGTGAACTGCACCGTACGAAGGCTGCCGGAGGGCCCCGTTGCCTCCCGGCGGGCATGTACTCCATAGCCCGTGGCGGCGACGAGCGAAAGTGCCGCGGCTGCTCCGGCGATCCACCTGGCACGAGGCCAGCGAGCCGCTCCCGCAGGCGGAACAATGCTCTCCGCCGCAGGCCGAGCCTCCAGAGGCGCAGCCGGCTGCTCCACCAACACCTCCATCGGCTCAGGCTCGGCAAACTCCGAAACGGGAGCCACCAGCCGGTACCCCACCTTGGGAACCGTCTGGATAAAGTGCGGCGCATGGGGATCGTCTTCGGTGATCTTCCGTAGGATCGAGATGCAGCGGGTCAGCACGTCGTCACCCACAAAGGTGTCCGGCCACACCGCTGTAATGAGATCTTCCTTCGAGACGACGTGGTTCTGTTGCGAGGCCAAAGTGAGCAGCACCTTCATCACTTTTGGCTCGACATGCCGCTCCTCACCATCCCGCAGAAGCGTATTCGTCTCGGGATCGACCCTCCAAACACCTGCGAGGAATGCGGTTTTTCGTTCGTGCACCATCAAATTTGCGTTACTCAAAATGCCACATCCATTGATTACAAAGAGGTTAATCCCCCTCGGAAAACCCTCAGCGAACCCTCAGCCCAGCTACAGGACCATCGTTGTTTGAGATACATATGGTTCGGGACGTTCCACCGTAGCAACAGAGAGGCCCTATCTTGATTTATTCATCTGTACTGTCCCAAGCTGCTGAAAGATCCTCCAAGAGACTCTTTCAACGGTTGAGTCTGTTTTCTGCCCTGGCTTCGCCCCTCCGGAACCGGCACATGATCGCCGCGACGTTCCTCCTGGGATGTTCGATGCCGCTCGTCGCCCAAGTGACTTCAGGTTCTATCCTCGGCTCTATTGAGGATACTACCGGCGCCATTATTCCCGGCGCGAAGGTCACCGCGGTGGCCTCCACCATCGGCGTCACGCGTACCGTCACCTCCGGCCAGAACGGCACATTTTCGATGACCAACCTGCCTGCGGCGACCTATACCGTCACCGTCAGCGCCCCCGGCTTCGAAACCAACACGAAAACCGGCGTCGTCCTCAGCTCTGCCGACAACCTCAACGCGGGCGTCTTCGCCCTCAAGGTCGGCGCCGAGGCCACCACCGTCACTGTCGAGGCCGATAGCGGCCAGCTCCAGCTCCAGGCCAACTCCGGAGACCGCTCCGACCTCATTACCGGCAAACAGCTCAACGACATCGCCCTGAACGGCCGCAACGTCCTCGATATCGTCCGCGTTATCCCCGGCGTCTCCGGTTCGGGCAGCTTCGGAGCCTCCGGCACCGGCGGCCTCGACACCTACAGCGTCAACGGCACCCGCACCAATCAGCACGACTTCACCGTCGATGGTGCCTCGAACGTCGATACCGGCAACAACGGCGGAACCCAGGTCACCGTCAATACGGACGCCATCGCCGAGGTCAAAGTCCTCACCTCCAACTTCCAGGCAGCCTTCGGTAAGGCCGGCGGCGGTTCCATCGTCGTCACCACCCGCGGCGGTACCAACGATTTCCACGGCAACGTCCACTTCTTCCACCGGAACGAAGGCATGAACGCCAACGACACCGTCAGCAACCACAACGGAACCGCCAAGCAGCTCTACCGGTACAACACGGTCGGCTACCAGGTCGGCGGACCGATCGTGAAGAACAAGCTCTTCTTCTTCTTCTCGAACGAGTTCTATCGCCAGCTCGTCCCCGGTGGCATCAACCAGTACCGCACCCCGACCCTCCTCGAGCGCTCCGGCGACTTCTCGAAGAGCGTCGACAGCTCCGGCAATCCGCTCCAGATCTATAACCCGGAGACCCGCACGCAGTACGCCAACAACACCATCACCACCGGATCGCTCAGCGCGGCCCAGGCTGCCTCCTTCGCCCAGATCCAGAAGATCCTGAGCCTCTACCCACTCCCCAACGTTGTCGGCAACAATACATACAACCGCCAGGATCCCCTCTCCTCCACGCATCCGCGTACGGAGTACATCGGGCGCATCGACTACCAGATCTCCCCCAATGAGCGCATGTTCGCCCGCTACGTCCGCAACCAGGACACCCAGACCGGCCCCATGGGCTCGTTCGGCATCCAGTGCTCCGGCGCCCTCCAGATCCCCGGCGGCTGCACCAACTCGCAGCCCGGCTGGAACCTCGCCGTGGACCTCACCAGCACGCTCTCGCCCACGCTCCTGAATGAAGTCAGCGTCGGTCCCAGCGTCTATACCTCGCGCGTCACCGGTGTAAACGGCAACATCTCCATTGGTGCCAACAACATCAACCTCCCCCTGCTCTTCCCCACCACCGCATCGGAGTCCATCCCGGACATCAGCTTCGGCGGCAACGGGCAGAACTACCCCGGCAGCTACTACGGATCCACGCCCTGGCACCAGGCCACCACCACCATCAGCGCCAACGACAACCTGACCTGGAGCTTCCACAGCCACACGTTCAAGTTCGGTGCCTTCTACCAGCGCAACCGCAAGGACCAGATCAGCTACGGCAATTCGAACGGTCAGTTCAGCTTCAATGCCTGCTCCACCAGCGCCAGCGGATGCCTCAACCAGACCGGAAGCAACAGCGGTTCTCCCTACGCCAGCGCCCTGCTCGGAGCCTTCCAGAGCTTCGGACAGTCCAGCTCCCGTCCCACTGGTTACTTCCGCTACAACCAGGTCGAGTTCTATGCGCAGGATACCTGGCAGATCAACTCGCGCCTGACCCTCGACTACGGCGTCCGTTTCGTCTACATCCCTCCCCAGTACGACGCCAAGAGCCAGATCGCTCTGTTTACGCCTTCGGCCTATAACCCGGCCAATGCGGTGCAGATCGACACCAACGGCAACATCGTCCCCAACACCGGCAACCGCCTCAACGGTATGACCTTCGCCTCGAACGGAACTCTCCCCAAGGGCGGCTGGAACTCGAACGGCATCCTTCCCGAGGCGCGCTTCGGCTTCTCGTGGGATCCGTACGGCGATCACAAGAGCGTCATTCGCGGCGGCTTCGGCACCTCGCACGATCGTGAGCAGGGCAACCTGGTCTTCAACACGGTCTTCGGCAACCCCGCGCTGGTGCAGACTCCCACCATCTCCAACAGCACCATCGCCCAGATCCCCACGGCCGCCCAGTCCAACTCCGGCGTGCTCAGCGGAATCTACGGTGCGGACGTCTCCGGTCAGGTTCCCGTCAACTACAGCTACTCACTCGGCGTGCAGCGTGAGATCGCTGCCGGCACCACCCTCGACGTCGCATACGTCGGTGGCATGGGTCGTCACCTCGTCACCGCCCGCGACATCAACACCATCCCCTACGGCACGACGTTCACCCGCGCCGCACAGGATCCTTCCAAGTTCGCCGGTGGAGTCGTACCCGTCGTCGAGCCCAACCTTCCCCCCGAGTACGCCGCAGCCGGCTACAACTTCAGCGGCCAGTACGCCTACCAGCAGAACTACCTGTCGCCCTACAAGGGCTACGGCCAGATGGAGTACTACAAGTTCGACGGTACCTCCAGCTACAACTCCCTCCAGACCTCGGTCCAGCGTCGCTTCGCCCATGGCCTCACCTTCGGCGGCGTCTATACGTGGTCCAAGACCCTCACCACCTCCAGCGCCGACGAGACCTTCGTCGACCCCTTCAACCCCCGCAAATACAGCTACGGCGTAGCCAACTACGATCGTCGTCATATTGCCGCGATCAACTACGTCTACGATCTTCCCAACCTCACCCAGCGCTTCCATGGGCCGCACTTCCTGGCCTACTTCACCGACAACTACCAGCTCTCCGGTCTGGCCAGCATCCAGAGCGGCGCGCCGGTTCGCAACTCGCTCTATTCGCCGGCCAGCCAGCTCACCGGTGGCTCGCAGTACAGCAAGACTCCCCCGGCCTACGTGGGTGTCGACCACCTCGGCAACCTCCTCCTCCCCACCATCGGCCAGCCCAACCTCGGAGCTCCCGGCAGCCTCCGTCAGGGCGGACTCGTCACCTGGGATTCGTCCATCTTCAAAAACTTCCCCATCGGCTCTGCCGCCAAGGGTCGTTCCATCCAGCTCCGGGGCGAGTTCTTCAACATCCTCAACCACCCCAACATCGCCTCGCGCGACTACGGTGCCAACGTAACGTTGCCCAGCTACAACGCGACCACCAGAACCTACACCCCGCTCTCCATCGCCAAGGACACCAACTGGGGCCAGGCCACCTCGGCCTTCAACCCAGCCGGTCCCGGCGGACCACGCGTCATCCAGCTCGCCGCGAAGGTCTACTTCTAGCCAGAGCCTCGGCTGTTAGCTCGCGGCTCGCTGAGAGCTCACAGCCGATCTCTCAACCCGCCGATGGGGTATCGACCTCATCAGCGGCCTCCTTTCACGTGGCCCTTCCGTGATGAGGTCATCTCGTTTCGAATGAAGACTTTACATTTCATTTCTCTTTAGAATCATGACTTTGCGCGGACAGGAAAGCGAAGTCCAAACCTAAAGTCCATGTTCTGAAGACTTTGCCCGAAAAGGTGGGGCAGGGTATACGCCGTCAGCCGCATGCAACCCAATCCCAGCCTCTCCCCAGGACATACCCTTGACCGTTCGTCTCCCTCTCTGCGCCGCTGCCGTTCTGTTCTTCCTCCCGCTCGTCTCCTCCGCCCAGACGGTCCGCAGCGTCGTCACGACCGCCGACCTCTCTCGCGCCATGGCCCCCGAGCCGGATCTCGTCTTCGCCCCTGCATCCGGCGCTTCGTCCCTCACCATCGCGGTCGATGACACCCAGCGCTTCCAGATCATGGACGGCTTCGGCGCGTCCATGACCGATGGTTCCGCCTGGCTCCTCCATGGGCTCAGCCCGGCATCCCGCCAGCAGGTGATGACCCGCCTCTTCGACCCCAACAAGGGCATCGGCCTCAGCTTCCTCCGCCTCCCCATCGGCTCGACCGACCTCTCGCGCGACCACTATAGCTACGATGACCTTCCCGCCGGCCAGCAGGACCCGAAGCTCCAGCACTTCTCCGTCCGGCACGACGAGGCCTACATCTTCCCCATCATGCGCGAGGCCCTCAAGCTCAACCCCGCGATCACGGTCATGGCCACCCCATGGAGCCCGCCCGCCTGGATGAAGACCCACCCCACCATGAACGGCGGAGCCATCCGCCCCGATGCCGAGCCCGTCTTCGCCCAGTACCTCACCCGCTCCGTTCAGGCCTTCCAACACGCCGGAATCCCCGTCAGGTTCCTCTCCATCCAGAACGAGCCCCTCTACGAGACCAAGGACTACCCCGGCACCCTCCTCCAGGCCTCCCAGGCGAAGCGCATCATCGGCTCCTACCTCGGCCCCGACCTCCGCCGTGCCGGCCTCTCCACCCGGATCCTTGCCTACGATCACAACTGGGATCACCCCGAGTACCCCCTCGAGGTCCTCGAAGACCCGTCCGCCGCGCCTTTCATGGCCGGCTCCGCCCTGCACTGCTACGGCGGCAGCGCCGACGCCCAGACCGCCATCCACGACCGCCATCCCGAGAAGGGCATCTGGATGACCGAGTGCTCCGGTGGCACCTGGAACACGGAGTCCGCCCTCCTGACTACGGCCCACCTGCTCATCGACTCCACCCGCAACTGGGCCAAGGCCGTTGTGCTCTGGGGTGTCGCCCTGGACCCCGCCCACAACCCTCATGCCGGGGGCTGCGGCACCTGCCGCCCCCTCGTAACCGTCGCCCCCACCGCCGTCACATACAACGGAGATTTTTACGTCCTCGGCCATGCCAGCCAGTTCGTTCCGCCCGGCTCCACCCGCATCGCCTCCAACTCGCCCGGCCGCACAAGCCTTGAGACTGTAGCCTTCGAGTCGCCCACTGGAACGATCGCCCTGATCGTCCTCAATAACCAGCCGCAGCCCGCTGCCTTCGCGGTCACCTGGCACGGACGCGCCTTCCACGCCACCCTCCAGCCCGGCGCCCTCGCCACCTACACCTGGCCCACCGGCCCCGCATCCACAAGAGAGGAATAACCCGGGCCTCCCTGCCAGACATTAAACAGACTCTGCTATAGTTTCGAGGTCACTGAATACATCCCAACGCAATGGCCATCCGGGTCTCCCCAAGGGTACCGGACAGTCAATCGGAGTTGTCGTGCGTCGAATTGTTCCTGCCCTCGTTTTCTCGGCCCTTTTGTTGTTGCAGACCGGTTGTGCTGGTTCCGGAAACAGCTCAGGCGGAGGGCAAACGACGCAAAGTAATCCTGTTCCCGTGGTGAGCTCCGTCTCCCCGGCCAGCGTCACCGCAGGCGCTGCCGCGCAGACCATCACCGTCACCGGCACCGGCTTTATCAGCTCCTCCGTCATCACCTTCAACGGTTCCAGTATCACGACCACCTACGTGAGCGCGACCTCGCTGCAGGGCCAGGTGCCCGCCGCGGCCCTTGCCGCCGGTGCCAGTGTGTCCGTCACCGTCAGCAATCCCTCGCCCGGTGGCGGAGCGTCCGCAGCCGCGACCTTCGCCGTCATGAGCCCCACGCCCACCGTGACCTCCATCGCCCCCGCCTACATTCCGCAGGGCGTCCCGGTAACGCTCACGGTTACCGGCAGCGGCTTTGAGGCGAACTCCGTCGTCAAGTGGAACGGCACAGCCAAGCCCACGACCTTCTTCAGTGCGACCACGCTGACCGTCGCCCTCGCGGCCGCCGACGTGCCCAGCGTGGGCAGCGGACAGCTCACCGTCAGCAATCCCGGTCCTGGAGGCTCCGACACCGCCGCCGCCGCGGAGGTCGTCTACGCCGTCCCGGCCATCACCTCGGTCGCTCCCGCTTCCGTATCGGCGGGCGCAACAGCGACGGCCATCACCGTCACCGGAACGAACTTCCTCGCGAACTCCGCCGTGCAACTGGACGGTACTTCCCTGACGACCACGTACGTCAGTGCCACCTCGCTGACCGCGCAGATTCCCGCCTCGGCTCTCGCCAGCGCCCGCACCGCGTCCGTGACCGTGCAGAACTCCACCCCGGTCTCAGTCGTCTCCGCCGGCGTCTCCTTGCCTGTGAACAGCCCGACGCCTGTCCTGACGACGATAGCTCCCTCCCTGGCCATTCAAGGGGGCACGTCCACGACCCTTACGCTGACGGGAACGGGATTCATCGCGAACTCCACCGCCTCCTGGAATGGCACGACACTCGCCACCACCTACGTCAGCCCGACCTCTCTGAGGGCCGTCCTCACGACGGCGATCCTTGCTACGGCCGGCACCGGCCAGATCACGGTCAACAATCCTGCCCCGAACGCAGGAGCCAGCGCCGCGCTCTCGCTGCCTGTGGTTGCTCCTCCCGTGGTTGCCAGCGTCAGCCCGACCTACATCCAGATCCCCGCCTCCGGATCCCCCGTCACCAACACGAACATCACCATCACTGGCTCGAACTTCCTTGCCTCTCCGCGAGTGACCTTCAACGGCTACAGCCTGGCCGTCGTCTCGCAGACCAGCACGCAGATCGTCGCCACGGTCAGTTCGCAGAATCTCTACCAGACTGGCGCGGTGCCGGTCCAGGTCTTGAACCCGGTCCCGAACCTCGCCAACTACTTCATTGGTTCGACGCCATCGGCCGCATCGTCCATCAATGTCATCAATCCGCTCGGCACGATCAACGTCAGCCCCAACTCCGCGCCGCTTGGCAGCCCGGATACGACGATCACCCTCAGCGGTTCCGGCTTCTTTGCCGACAGTATCGTGCAATGGAACGGCGTGCCGCTCGTCACCACCTATAAGTCCGGCACCCTCACCGCGGTCATCCCGGCCGGCGACCTCGCCGTCCCCGGTGGCGGCACCATCAGCGTCGCGACGCCTGAAAATATGGGTCTGCCCTCGACGACGGTGCCCTTCAACACCTATCTCGCTCTGCCGATCAACGGTCTCGCCTACAACGCGAAAGATGGCCTGCTCTATGCCACTATCGCCGGTTCGGGTGGTCCTGGACTGGCCAACAGTCTCGTGGCGATCGACCCCATCACCAGCGCCATCCAGAAGAAGATCTACGTCGGCAGCGAACCCACCCGTCTTGTGCTCTCGACGGACGGGACGCAGGCCTTCGTCGGTCTCAATGGAGCCGGCGCTGTCCGCCAGGTGGACCTCACCGCCGGAGTCGCAGGCGTCCAGTTCACGCTTGGTGGCAGCACGGGCGTCTACAACCCGCCTTACACAGCCTCCGGTCTCGCCGCGCTTCCTGGCCAGCCGAACTCGGTTGCGGTGTACGGCAGCAACGGCGTGGTCACCATCTTCGACTCCGGGGTAGCCCGGCCGAAGACCAGCACCGGCCTCTCCACCTACTTCAGTTCCAACAGCGGAGCTCTCACCTTCGGCACCTCGGCATCCACGCTTTATCTCGCTGCCTACGCCGTGGGCAACTATGTCTATCAACTGACCGTCGACAGCACCGGCATCACCGGCTACAAGCAGCTCAACTCCAGCGCCGCCGGGTCGACCATCCAGTACGACAACGGTCGCCTCTACACGCCGAACGGTCTTGTTACGGACCCGACGACCGGTGCCACGCTGGGCCAGTTCTCCACTACCGCTTCCTACTCCACCAGCCTCTCCCCGGCCTCCGGACCCATCTACTCCGACTCTTCCCTCAATCGTGCCTGGGTCGTCGTCAACAACTACGGCGGTTCGACGGTGCAGTTGATCGGCTACGACGAGACCACCTTCCTGCCGGTCGCCACCATCGGCGTCAACGGCATCGGTGCCATCGCCAGCAGCCTGGGCTCAAGCGGCACCCCGGCCGATCTCGTCCGCTGGGGACAGGACGGTCTGGCCTTCCACACCCAGACCCAGCTCTTCCTTCTGCACGGCAGCGTCGTCAAGGACACCAGTTCCACCCCGGCTGACCTGCAGGTGACCACGCAACTGCCGGCCACGGTGACCACTGGAACCGCATTCACCTACACCGTCCAGGTGAAGAACCTTGGCACGAGCACGGCGAACGGAGTGGTCCTGGGCACGAGCTTGCCCGCGGCTCTGCTCTACGGCTCGTCCACGGTCTCGCAGGGTACCTGCAACGGAGCGGGCGTCCTCTACTGTAACCTTGGCAGCCTTGCCAATGGAGCTACAGCGACCCTTACCGTGACGGCAACGCCTTCGGTCTCCGGAGTCGCGCAGGTCTCGGCCACGGTCGATTCTCAAACCTACGATCCAATTACGACCAACAACATGGTCGTCTCCACCACCACCGCCAGCGGTTCTCTCTATGCGCCGGTCCCGTCGATCACCAGCCTGTCGCCAAACGCGATCGTCACCGGCTCGACCGCGACCACGCTGACCGTCAATGGAAGCGGCTTCAATGCCGCATCGGTCGTGAACTGGAATGGAACCGCCTTGTCCACCTCTATGGTGAGCTCCAGCCAGTTGACGGCGACCGTCGATAGTTCACTGCTCAAGACGCTGGGTTCGGCGGCGGTCTCGGTCTCCAACCCTGCTCCCGGCGGCGGAGCCTCTGGCAATCTGAACGTCAGCCTCTACAGCCTGTTGCCCATCTCCGCGAATGCGATGGTCTACGATCCCTACATCCGGAAGCTGGTCGCCGTTCTTCCCAGCTCCTCGACAACACCGACCGGCAACAGCATTGTTGCCATCGATCCTCTGACCGGCACCGCAGGCACGACGGTCGCGGTCGGCAGTGAGCCGAACCTGCTCGTCGAGAGCCCTGGCGGAAAGTACGTCTACATCGCTCTCAGTGGTGCGCACTCCCTCGCTCGCTTCAATACGGCTTCGCAGACGGTCGATGCGACCATCCCTCTGGTCTCCACCGGTTACTTTGGCGGCCCGGTCTCGGCCAACGGTCTGGCCGCTATTCCCGGTTTGGAGAACAGTGTCGCAGTCGACAACGTTGGCATCCTCGACTTCACCGGAACCACAGCAACCACGCGTCCAAACTCGGCTCTCGGCTACAACAATGCCGTCTTCCCCGACTCCGGCCACGCCTATATCTATGACAATCAATCCACTGGTTCGGAGTTCTACCGTTACACCGTCGATAGCGCCGGCGTTCACATGATCGATGGCAGCACCATGCTCGGCATGGGTGGTTTCAGCGGCTCGCTCGCACTCGATCAGGGCCTCATCTTCGGCTCCGCAGGGGGAATCATCGATCCGACCACGACACTGCCAACGCAGCTTGGCGTTCTGCCGCTCGGCCCTGGACCCTATGGCTATGGCCTCAGCGGGGCCGGAGCGATTCCCTACCAGAGCACGAAGAAGAGCTTCGTCTTCGGGATCAATACCGCCGGAACCTGGGCGGTCGTGCTGGAGCGCTTCGACTCGCAGCATTTTGTCCTCGAAGACTCGGTCCTGCTCCCAACGGGCAGCGGCTATGTCCAGTCGGTGCCCGGTATTCGGTGGGGCCAGGATGGTATCGCCCTGCTCCTCTCCTCGAACTCCGGCTCCACCACCACCACGCAGATCATGCTGCTGCGCGGTGCCTTCGTGCTGCCTGCGGAGGCCTCCGCCAACAGCGCGCCAACCCTCACGGCTGCCGGTACCGGCTCACTCGCCGTCGGTAGCGGAAACCAGCTCGTCACCGTGACCGGAACCGGATTCATCCCCGGAGCCAGCGTCCTGTGGAACGGTGTCGCCTACACCACCACCTTCGTCGATGCACAGCATCTGACGATGGCTGTGGGTGCCGCTGACATCGCCACGGCGGGCACCATCAACATCACCTGCCAGAACCCGGGATCGCCGGCATCGAACACCGTCACCCTCACGGTGCAGTAGGCTCAGCGGTAAAGCTGCGAGACGCGGAAGCTCTCCGCGTCTCGCAGCGCAGCACCGAACCGCAAACGCGCGGCCCTGCCTTTTCTATCCCCATGCAGACCGTTTTGCGACCCCTCTCCATGACTATCTCGACGATAGAGGCGCGCGCTACAATGGCTACCCAGCCGCGCACTGGTCGGGAAACGCATGCTGAAATTTTCCCTGAACAAGATGCCGCGATAAAACATATGCAGAGAGACGGTTAACTTTGCCGACTCAACAGGGGATTGTCCCCAATCGGAGTATCCATGGATCGACGTGAAGTACTGAGGTTGCTGGGCTCAGCCGCCGCAATCTCTGCTTTCCCGCTGGAGGCCCTGGCTGTCATCCAGGATGCAAGCGCACAGGTCGCTCAATCGACCGGGCTCAGGACCCTGAACGCTGCACAGAATGCCACCGTCACCACGATTGCCGAGATGATCATCCCGGCGACCGACACACCCGGTGCCCAGGCCGCGAAGGTCAACGAGTTCATCGACCTCCTGTTGACCGAGTGGTTCGAGCCCGCGGAGACCAGGCAGTTTCTCGCCGGTCTGGCCGACGTCGACGCGCGCAGCAAAAAGAAATTCTCCGCAGCCTTCGTCGCGTGTACTCCCGCGCAACAGACGGAGATCCTCACGGAACTGGATGCGGAAGCCATGGAATTTGCCGCCCGCCAGAAGAAGGCGATGCTGACGCCCGCGACGCAACCGCAGGTCAACGCTTCTCTGCAGCAAACTCACGCTGTCAAACAAACGTCCGCGCCGCCGCCGATGAACTTCTTCTACCAGATGAAGAAGCTGACGCTGGCCGGCTACTACACGACGGACATTGGTTTCACGCAGGAGCTGGACAGGGACATCGTTCCGTTGAAACACGCCGGATGCGCTCCCCTCGCGGAGGTGGCGCGATGAACATGACAACGAATATCCAGACCGGAAACACCAACACCTACGACGCCATTGTCATCGGATCCGGCATCACCGGCGGATGGGCCGCCAAGGAGCTCACCGAGAAGGGTCTTCAGACGCTTGTGCTCGAAGCCGGCCAGACCATCGTGCCGGAGAGGGACTATGTCGAACACGTTCCTGTCTGGCAGATGAAGTTCCGCGGCATGCGCGACCGCAAGTACGACGATGTTCACCGCGAACGGCAGAAGCACATTGGCGACGAGTGGAACGCGAAGTTCTTCGTCGACGATCTTGAGAACCCCTACACCACACCGCCGGATCAGCCCTATCTCTTCCTGCGTGGCCGCCATGTGGGCGGGCGCTCGGTCATGTGGGGCCGGCAGAGCTATCGCTGGAGCGACATCGATTTCGAGGGGAATCTCAAGGATGGCGTCGCCGTCGACTGGCCCATCCGCTACAAGGACATCGAGCCCTGGTACGACTACGTGGAGGACTTCATCGGAGTCAGCGGTCAGGCCGAGAACCTGCCTCAGCTCCCCGACGGCAAGTTTCTGCCGCCCATGGAGCTCAACTGCGCCGAGATTCATATGCGCGACGTCATTGCGCAGAAGTTTCCCGATCGCCGCCTCACCATCGGCCGCACCGCCATCCTCACGAAGGATCATCGTGGCCGCACCGCCTGCCATCAGTGCGGGCCATGCGCGCGAGGATGCATCACACGCTCCTACTTCAGCAGCCTGCACTCCACGCTCCCTGCGGCCGAGGCGACCGGTAAGCTGACCATGCGGCCGTTCAGCGTGGTTCACAGTCTCATCTTCGACACGAAGACTCGCCGCGTCACCGGCGTGCGCGTCATCGATGCCCAGACCAGGCAGACGATAGAGTTCCACGCGAAGGTCGTGTTCCTCTGCGCTTCGACCTTGGAGTCGGCGCGCATCCTCATGAACTCGAAGACCCCGGAGTTCTCGAACGGCCTCGCCAACTCCAGTGGACAGCTTGGCCGCAACCTCATGGACCACATGATGGGCAGCGGCGCGTCGGGCATCATCCCCGGCCACGAAGACCGCGTGCAGCTGGGCAACCGTCCCAACGGCATCTACGTGCCGCGTTTCCGCAATATCAAGGACAAGCATCCGAAGTTCATCCGTGGCTATGGTTTCCAGGGCGGCGGCGGTCGCGACGACTGGGGCCGTGGCAGCGAGATGCCGGGCTTCGGCGCGGACTTCAAGCATTCTCTGCGTCAGCCCGGGCCATGGCGCTTCAGCTTCGCGAGCTTTGCCGAGTGTCTCTCGCACCCCGACAACCGCATGGAGCTCGACAAGACCAAGGTCGACGCCTGGGGTATTCCCGCAATGAGAATCAGCGCGAAGTGGCGCAGCAACGAGTGGGAGACCTTCAAGGACGCGCAGGTGACGGCGGCAGAGATGCTCGAAGCCGCCGGGGCTAAAGAGATCACGCTGCGCAACTCACCCTCCGCCCCGGGCGAAGGGATCCACGAGATGGGCTCGGCACGCATGGGCCACGATCCGAAGACCTCGGTGCTGAACCGCTGGAATCAGGCGCACGACGTCAAGAACCTGTTCGTCACCGACGGCTCCTTCATGGTGTCGTCCGGATGCCAGAACCCATCGCTGACCTACATGGCGATGACGGCGCGTGCCTGCGACTACGCTGTCAAGCAGATGAAGCTGGGGGAGATCTAAGCGCCCTCCGCAGTACCCCATCGCGGCTGCCTGGCTCTCCAGGCAGCCGCGTTTCATTTGGGCCTAGCGAGCATCGCGCGGCGAAACAGGCACCCGACCCGGATTGTCGGGTGGGGGCTGGCATGTGCCGCGTTTCATCAGTACCGTCGGCACCACAACCTGGGGCTGTTGTTTCTCGGTCGATCGAATCTTCTCGATCGCCATCTTCGCCATCTCGATGCCGATGGTCTCCGCTTCCACACGCACCGTCGTCAATCCGAGCCCTTTATACGGACCGCGCTGATCGTCGAAACCGATGAGGCTTACCTGGTCGGGAACGCCGATGGAGAGCTGTTGCAGACACTCCCAGCAGCCATAGGCCACCTCGTCGGTGGCCGCAAAGATCGCGGTCAAAGGCTGCTTCGCCTTCACGATGCTCGAGGCCCAACGGAACCCATTCACGAAGCGATCGTCGGAGATCGCCGCGGTCTGCGCACGCGGCTTCAACTTCGCCTCGCGCATCGCGGCAAGGTAGCCCTGGTAGCGGCGCTCAAACCAGGGCAGGGCCGTATCGCCGATGTACCAGATGGCTTCATGCCCCAGCTCGATCAGATACCGTGTCGCATTGCGAGCAGCCGCCACATCGTCGAAGAGAACCTGATCGGACACCCCCATCGGCGCGGGGCTCACGAGATTGTTCGCGAAGAGGATGTGGGGGATATTTTGCTGCTCCAGGGCCTCGATGAGATTGGGATAGTTCACGCCGGCAAGAAGCACGCACTCCGACATGCCGTTCGTCCGGACCGCAGCAGGCAGTTGCAGCCTGCCGACCGTCTCACTCGCGGCGTAGTGCAGCTTTGAGAAGAGAACGAAGAAGCCGGAGTCCTCGCAGTACTTGCTTACACCCTCGAGAATCCGTGAGTGGAACGGATCGTACAACTCGCGGTTGCTCAAAACGAACGACAACACAGGATTCGGTTTCCGCGCCAGGAGCTGTGCCCGTCGATTGGGATGATAGCCAAGATCCTCGATGGCCTTCTCCACTTTGGCGCGAACCGAAGGCTTCACGGAATCCCGGTTGTTCAGCACATTGGACACGCTGCCTACCGAAACCATGGCTCTCTTGGCAACATCCCGAATCGTCAGCGGCATGGAATGAACTCGTTCATAAAGATGCCACCGATCATATATCGAAAGGTGCGCGCCCCGTGCAGTCCACCAAGACTCCCCTCTAGAATTCTGCGGAAAAGAGATATTGACAAGCCCGTTCCCCATGGAGCAGTATTATGCCGCTTCAATGAATCGGTTCATATTTTGTTCATTTTGAGTGGGATCGCATGTGCATTCCCCTTGGAGGAGCGGCAGCGCGGAGTGTGTTGAGTCGCGTGTATGGAAACGTTCCCTGAAACCTCCTCACGGCAGGCAACAGGGAATGCTTCCAGGTTCGGCCCATGGAGGAAGCTCGCAGAGGCTTCGAGGCAGACCGGAAGCAAGAGATTCGAAAAACGAAATGTTATGGAGGCAAGTCATGCACACTTGCAAGAGTTCTAACGAAATCCAGCCCCAGGCCATCTCCCGGTCTTCGCTCCTGCTGTTCACCCTCGTCTTCGCTTTTGCCCTCACGCCGATCGCTCTCTGCCAGGTCCTCTATGGCACGCTGGTGGGTAATCTGACGGACTCTTCGGGAGGTGCCGTGGTGGGCGCCTCCGTCGAAGCGACCAGCACCGCAACCAACATCGTCACGAAGATCGCGAGCGACCAGGAAGGCCACTATCTCTTCACCAACCTCGCCCCCGGAAACTACTCCATCGCGGTAACCGCACCCGGCTTCAAAGGCGTCACCTCGCAGGGTGTCATCATTCAGCCCAACTCGCAGCGTCGCGTAGACGTGCGTCTCGAAGTGTCCTCGGTGACCGAGACGGTGACCGTGATCTCGGCCCCCGCCGTGCTGCAGTCCGATCAGGCCAGTGTCGCAACGCAGTTGGAGGCAGCTCAGTTGGAGACGCTTCCCGGTGGCCCCGGACCAGGCATGCGCAACGTGCAGAGCCTCTACACAATCGTCCCCGGCTTCTCTCCGCCCGTGCTTGGACACTCCGAATCGGGCACGCCTTCCGACACCCTCGTCTCCAACGTGAACGGTGTCTCCGATACCAACAACAACACCCGCATCGATGGCGCGAGTTCGATCTACGCCTGGGTGCCCGACGTCGCGGCCTACATCCCTTCCACCGAAGCCATCCAGTCCGTCGACATCGTGACCAACAGCTTCGACGCCGAGCAGGGTCTCGCGGCTGGAGCCATCGTCAATATTGCTACAAAATCCGGCACAAATCAGTATCACGGCACGGCGTGGGAATATAACACCATCAGTGCGCTGGCGGCACGCAACTACTTTCTGCCCGTTACGCAGCTTCATGTTCCCAAGTACATCCTCAATCAGTTCGGAGTGAACTTTGGCGGACCGATCATGCGCAACAAGGCCTTCTTCTTCGCCAACTGGGAGAGGTCCCGCCGGTCGCAGAACCAGAGCGGCTTCCAGACCGTGCCCACTCTTGCGATGCGGGCAGGAAACTTCCAGGGGACAGGCACCACCATCTACGATCCGTCCACGGGAAACCCCGACGGTACAGGCCGTCAGCCCTTCGCCAACAACATCATCCCGGCCAGCCGCTTCGCCTTCGCCGCCAACCAAATGCTCTCTCTGCTGCCCGCGCCGAACGTGACGACATCCGCTCTTTCAAGCAACTTCTTCACCAGCGCCAGCGGTCAGTACACGCGCGACATCGTGGATAGCCGTGTCGACTACAAGCCCTCATCGAAGAGCTCCACCTTCCTTCGTTACGGCGTGCAGAAGTCGTCGCTCTTCGATCCTCAGCCCCTTGGCAAAGCGGGCGGCACGCCTGCCGACGGCGGTCAGCCCGGCAATGCACCAAGTATCTTCCAGGCGGTCGGTCTCGGCGGCACCTATGCCTTCACCTCGAATGTCTTCGCCGACGCCAACATGGGATTCTCGCGTGTCGGACTTGCGACCGCGAACACCGATCTCGACCAGAACTACGGCCTCACATTCCTGCAGATTCCCGGAACCAACGGACCAAGCCCGCTGCAGGCCGGCTTCCCCGCCTTTATCTTCTCCGGGCTATCCTCACTCGGCAATCCATCCGCGCCGAATCCGCAGCTCTACCATGACAACACTTACACGGTTGCAGCCAACCTCACATGGACAAAGCGAACTCACTCCCTGCGCTTCGGCATGGAGTATCAGCACTACAATGTGAACCACTTCCAGCCGCAGAACACCTATGGCCCGCGTGGCGGCTTCACCTTTACCGGCGGTCTTACCTCGCTCAAGGGCGGCGCTGCGACCAACTCCTACAACAGCTTTGCCGACTTCCTGCTCGGTCTGCCTCAGGCCATGGGCAAGGACACCCAGTTCCTGAATCCCGGCACGCTGCGTGAATCGGTATGGGCCTTCTACGCGCGCGATCAATGGCAGATGACCAATTCGCTCACGCTCACCTACGGCATCCGGTATGAGGTCTATCCCTTCGCCACGCGCGATCACTTTGGCGGCAACGCCTACGACCCGCTCACAGGCAACGTCTATCTGGGCGGCCTCGGTGGCGTCTCGAAGACGGCAGGCATCAACGCCGGTAAGGGGAACTTCGCGCCACGTATCGGCCTCGCCTATCGCCTCGGAGAGAAGACCGTGATCCGCGGGGGATACGGCATGACCGTCAATCCCGACAGCTTCCGCAACATGCTCGTTGCCTATCCGGCGGTCATCTCGCAGACGTATTCGGGAGCAAGCTCGTACTTAGCCGCAGGAAGTCTGGCCACCGGCATCCCCGCAGCTACCTTCCCCGATATCAGTACCGGTGTTCTACCCATCCCGCTTACCCTCACGACCACCACTTACCCACACAACTACAGGCGCGGCTATATCGAGTCCTACAACATCGCCATCCAGCGAGATCTGTTCAAAGGCTTCACGTTGCAGACCACCTATGTTGGAACGTTATCCATCCGCGAAGTCGTGGCCCTGAACCTGAACGCGGCGGCTCCCGGCACCGGCACTGCGGGCGGCGCTCTATACAAGAGCCTTGGCACCACGGCGGCCATCACCCAGGAGACTCCCATGGGCACGGCCAGCTACAACGGCCTTCAGACCATGTTGAAGAAGCGTTTCGCGCACGGCAACACCATTGGCATGAACTACACCTACTCACGCTCGCTCAACAACTACGCCGACAACTCCGACGCGACCCCGCTCGTCAGCTACATGCCCGCCTATAGCAAGAACTTCGGGCTCAGCGGCTTCGACCGGAAACACAACCTCCAGCTCTACAGCAATACGGCTCTGCCCTTCGGAAAGAACCAGAGGTACCTCACGCATGGAGTGCTCAGCTACATCGCTGGTGGATGGCAGTTGAACAACCTCATCAGCCGCACCAGCGGTACGCCGTTCACGGTCTCCGCATCGGCTTCCTCGCTCAACGCGCCGGGTAACTCGCAGTTCGCCAACCAGGTTCTTCCCACCGTCAGGATTCTGGGCGGTCATGGCGTCGGCAATCCGTACTTCGATACCAATGCCTTCGCTCCGGTCACGACCGCCGCCTTCGGAAACGCGTCGAAGAACTCCCTGCGTGGTCCCGGATACTTCAATTGGAATCTGGGCCTCTCCAAGGGCTTCAGCTTCCGCGACCGCTATAACTTCCAGATTCGCGGAGAGGCCTTCAACCTGACGAATACTCCCACCTTCGGCAACCCCGGCGCAAACGTCTCCAATGTAACGACCACCAACGGCGTGCAAAACCTCAACGGCTTCGGCATCATCACATCGGCATCGAACCAGCGGACGATGCGCCTGTCCGCACGATTCAACTTCTAGAGGAGCGTACGCAACGCACATGAAGATCACCATGAAATGGCTTTCGCTGCTCCTTCTCGTTCTCTGCGTAGGTCAGCCCGGCAATGCCCAACAACTGCCGAAGCTGTTTCTTGTAGGCGACAGTATCTCCATCTACTACACGCCGTTCCTTCAGGCGGATACAGCGAGCCTCATCCAATTCAGCCGCAAGACATCGCCCACGCCGGAGACCATCGCCCAGCAGTTGAGCGATCCCAACGTGCAGGGCGGCAACTCGCGGATGGTCCTCGACTACCTGAAAGGCCGTTACGCAGACAAGGCCTTTCATCCTGAATTCGTCGCCATCAACTGCGGGCTGCACGATATCAAGCGCATCCCCAAGACGAACGCGATTGCGATCGACGCAGCCGAGTACCGCGACAACCTCGCCGCAATCCTCGCCCTGGTCCAGTCCAGAGGTGGGCATCTCGTCTGGATCAACACCACCCCCGTGAACGACGCGCGGCACAACGCCTTGTCAAAGGAGTTCTTCCGCTACAACGCCGACGTAAAGCGCTACAACGAGATCGCCGAAAAGCTCTTCAAACAAAACAACGTCCCGACCATCGACCTCTACACCTTCACCGCGCAGATGGGCGACGGTCACTACATCGATCATGTCCACTTCGATGAGCCCACCAGGATGCTTCAGGCAGCTTTCATCGCCGGCTTCCTGAACTCCTATCTCTCCAGCCCTGTCCCATCTCACTGAGCAGCGGGAATGACGAGCGTCATTCCCGCTGGCAACCTGCTTCGTTCGTTGTCTTGGTCGTACCCGGTCCCCATGCGTCTTTCCTCCTTTCGATCCTGGCGAAGCCCTGCTTTCCCAAAACCACCCTTGCAGCCAGCCCCAACTCCATGTAGGCTAGATCGCAAGATGACTTTCTTTTTCAACCCGTCGTTTACGTTCCGCTACTGGCGCACGGTAGCGGCCACGGCGGGATAGGTTCATCTGACAGTTTCGTTCTAGCTTCAGACCAGTAACCTCAGCACCCAGCCAGCCGCGACCTCACAAGGTATGCGGCTTTTGTTTTGCCCCAAAGCAATCCTGGAGAACACATGGCAACGATGGTAGAAAACCCGGCAACAACCGTAGCAGGACGTTTCGGAGCCTACGGCGGACGCTACGTACCCGAGACCCTCATGGCAGCGCTCGAAGAGCTCGAGCACGCCTACGCCGAGGCCCAGGCCGACCCCGCCTTCCACACCGAGCTCGACGGCCTCCTCCACCACTACTGCGGACGCCCCACCCCCCTCTACTTCGCCAAGCGCCTCTCCGAGCAAACCGGTGGCGCAAAAATCTACCTGAAGCGCGAAGACCTCCTCCACACCGGCGCGCACAAGATCAACAACGCCCTCGGCCAGGGTCTGCTCGCCCGCCGCATGGGCAAGCAGCGCATCATCGCCGAGACCGGAGCCGGCCAGCACGGCGTCGCCACAGCCACCGTCTGCGCCCTCCTCGGCCTCGACTGCGTCATCTACATGGGCGAAGAAGACATGCGCCGCCAGGAGCTCAACGTCTACCGCATGCGCCTCCTGGGTGCCGAAGTCCGCGGCGTCTCCTCCGGCTCCGCAACCCTCAAGGACGCCATCAACGACGCCATGCGCGACTGGGTCACCAACGTCCGCACCACCTACTACATCCTCGGCTCCGCCCTCGGCGCCCACCCCTACCCCACGATGGTCCGCAACTTCCACCGCGTTATCTCCATCGAGGCCCGCAAGCAGTTCCTGTCCGAAGTGGGCCAGCTCCCAACCGCCGTCGTAGCCTGCGTCGGCGGCGGCTCCAACGCCATCGGAGCCTTCTACGAGTTCATCCCCGACGCCAACGTCCAGCTCATCGGCGTCGAAGCCGGTGGCCGTGGCACCGCACTCGGCGAGCACGCCGCCCGCTTCCAGAAAGTTGGCGGAGGCCTCCCCGGCGTCCTCCAGGGCACCTACTCCTACGTCCTCCAGAACGACGCCGGCCAGGTTGCCACCACGCACTCCGTCTCCGCCGGTCTCGACTACGCCTCCGTCGGCCCCGAGCACGCCATGCTCCACGACAGCGGTCGCGCCACCTACGTCTCCTGCTCCGACGAAGACGCGTTGAAGGCCACCATCGCCCTCAGCCGCACCGAGGGCATCCTCCCCGCGCTCGAGTCCGCCCACGCCGTCGCCGAGGGCATCCGCCTCGCCGCCACCATGAGCAAGGACCAGATCATCATGATCAACCTCTCCGGCCGCGGCGACAAAGACATGGGCATCCTCGCCCGCGAGCTCGACCTCAAGGGCGCAAAGCCAAAGGAAGCATAACGATGAAACTCCGTCTCCTCGCTACTGCGCTCTGCCTCTTCGCGATTGCGGGCGCTCTCAACGCGCAAACGCTTGCCAGCGCAAAACCGCCGGGGTACCCGCTTGCCGCTAAGGCCGCCGGAATCGAGGGTCACGTTGTTCTCAAGGCCACCATCTCCAAAGAGGGCAAGGTGCAGGACATTCACGTCGTTAGCGGCCCTCCAGAGCTGCGCGAAGCTGCCATCAACGCCGTCCAGTACTGGACGTACAAGCCCTATACGCACTTCGGCCGCGTGGTCGAAGTAGACACCACAGTCACGGTCAACTTCACCATGGGCAACCCAAAGGAAAAGGCCAAGGCGCAGGCGGAAGCCCAGGCGCTTTTGGCAAAATCCACGCAACCGTCGCAGGATGCTCAACAGACTTCCACACCCCAGAACTAAGCAAGCCACGGAGCACGGAACCTAGCATGCACCAGAAACTCATCATCCTCCTTGAAGAATCGTCCCTCACGGAAGCCCCAGCCGCCATCCTTGAGCTGTCCGGCCCCGGCGAGATCGAGTCTCTCGAAGGCAGCCTGCTCGAGCTCGAAAAGGGCTACTCCATCCGCGCACACCTCGCCGCCAAACGCGGAACCCTCGCGGCAGGCTGGACCGAACTCGTCACCGGCCTGCAGGACGCTCTTCTCGACGAAGGACCACGCGCGAAAGGCCGTCTCTACTATCGCAATCCGCACGTCACTCCCATTATCTTCACCGACTCCGCCACCACCCGCGTCCTCGGCGTCATCGTCCAAAAGGGCCCCCTTACCGAAGAAGAAGTCATCGCTCTGCATCAAGAGCTTGGATACCAGGAAAACTAAATGCCCATTCAATTCCCCAACAAGCCCGGCATCGTAGCCTACCTCACCGCCGGCGACCCCGACCTCGCCACCACCCGCGACATCGCCCTCGCCGCCATCGATAACGGTGCCGACGTCATCGAGCTCGGCGTCCCCTTCTCCGATCCTCTCGCCGACGGTCCCGTCATCCAGCGCGCCTCGGAACGCGCCGTAGCCAAGGGCACCCGCCTGACGGATGTGTTGGCCCTGTCGAAAGAGCTCCGCCAAGCCCGCCCCCACTGCGGCATCGTCCTCTTCTCCTATCTGAACCCAGTCGTCCGCATGGGCATGAAACCCTTCTGCGCCGCCGCAAAGGAGAACGGAGCCGACGGCGTGCTCCTCACCGACATGATCGTCGAAGAGGCCGGCGAATATGTAACCGAAATGGCTGCAAATGACCTCGCTCCCGTCTTCCTCGCCGCCCCTACAAGCCCCGACGCCCGCCTCAAGGCCATCGGCGAATCCTCCAAAGGCTTCGTCTACGCCATCTCTCGCGTCGGCATCACCGGCACGCAGGATGCCGTCAACTCGGACGCCCCCGCGCTGGTAGCTCGCCTCCGCCAGTTCACCCAGCTTCCCATCGCCGTCGGCTTCGGCATCTCGAACGCCGCGCACGTCAAGGCGGTCGGCGAGTTCGCCGACGCCGCCATCATCGGCAGCGCACTCGTTGCGCTCATCGAAAAAACCGGCCCCGAACAAGCAGCAAAAGAGGTGGGCAAGTTCATCGCAGGCTTACGTGCCTAGGCATCTCATAGCCGACCAAAGAAAGGCCCGCACTACATCATCGCAGCACGACCGGTATAAAAGTCACGAAGTGACCGCCGCCCGCATAGGGCGCACTTAAGATCAAGGAACGAGGGAACACGATGGAGATAGCAGACTGGCGGGCCAAAATCGATGAGTTGGATGAGCAGATCGTTGACCTCATCAGCAAGCGTGCCGAGGCAGCAGCAGCCATCGGCGTCCTGAAGAAACAAGCCGGAGCCCGCGTCTACGAGCCCGGACGCGAGCAACAGGTCTTCGACCACGTCCGCCAATGCAACAAGGGCCCCCTCGAAGACACCGAAATCCAGCACGTCTTCGAGCGCATCGTCGACGTCATGCGCACCTTGCAGCAGCGCCCCACAAGTTCGTAACAAAACGCGTTACCCATACCGCAATAAGCAACAAAATTTGTTCCTTATACAGAAAAAGGCATAAACCACAATGATCGTAGCGATGCAGGGAGCAGCAAGCGAGCAGGACATTCACGCAGTCATCGAGCGCATGGTCGAGCTCGGATTCGACGTTCACCGCACCACCGGCGCCCAGCAAACCATCCTCGCCGGCGTCGGCACCCCCGGCCACTTCGACGTCGCCGAGTTCAAGGTCCTCTCCGGCGTCTTCGATGCTTATCGCATCTCCAGCCCCTACAAACTCGCCGGCCGCAGCTTCCGCCCCGAGGGCACAAAGATCACCTTCCCCAACGGCGTCGTCGTCGGCGGCGAAGAGGTCGTCGTCATGGCCGGGCCCTGCTCCGTCGAGTCGAAGGACCAGATCCTCCTCTCCGCACAGCAGGTCGCCGCCGCCGGAGCCAAGTTCCTTCGCGGCGGAGCATTCAAGCCCCGCTCCTCGCCCTACTCCTTCCAGGGCATGGGCCTCGAAGGCCTCAAGCTCCTCCGCGAAGTCGCCGACCAGACCAACCTCCTCGTCATCACGGAGGTCATGGAGATCTCGCAGATCGAACTCATGCTGCCCTACATCGACTGCTTCCAGGTCGGCGCGCGCAACATGCAGAACTTCAACCTCCTCCGCGAGCTCGGCTACATCCGCAAGCCCGTCCTCATGAAGCGCGGCATCGCCGCCACCATCGAAGAGGTGCTGCTCTCGGCCGAGTACATCCTCTCCGGCGGCAACTACGACCTCATGCTCTGCGAGCGCGGCATCCGCACCTACGAGACCTACACCCGCAACACGATGGACATCTCGGCCATCCCGGTCTTGAAGAAGCTCACCCATCTCCCCGTCTTCGGCGACCCGTCGCACGGCGTAGGCATCCGCGACCTCGTCCCACCGATGGCCCTCGCGAGCGTCGCTGCCGGCGCCGACGGCCTCCTCATGGAGATGCACCCCAACCCCGACAAGGCCATGTCCGACGGAGCCCAGAGCCTCTTCCCGGCCCAGCTCGAAAAGCTGATGGCCCAACTCCGCCAGCTGGCCCCCGTAGTAGGCCGCCACATCGCCTAATCGGGCCTTACCGAAAAATGCCCGGGCCAAAACCCGGGCATTTTCAGCTCTCCACCACACGTGCGGCGATAGCGTCTATCCTTGAGACGACTCATGATCGAACGCATCGCCATCATCGGTACCGGCCTCATCGGCTCCTCCATCGGTCTCGCTCTCCGCGCCGCCGGCTTCACCGGCTCCATCGCCGGCCTGGACACCAACGAGGCAGAACTCAACGAAGCCTGCCGCCTCGGCGCCATCGACAACACCCTCGCCGGCGACGCCACCCTACTCGCCGCCGATGTCATCATCCTCGCCATCCCCGTCATGGGTATCCTCGACTGGATGAAGCGCCTCGCCCCGGTCCTCAGCCCCTACCAGCTCGTTACCGACGTAGGCAGCACCAAGCAGAAGATCGCCGAACTCGCCGCCGAGCTCTACAACGGCCCCAGCCAGCCCCGTTTCCTTCCCGGCCACCCCATGGCAGGCAAGGAGTCCGGCGGAGCCGCCCTTGCCGAAGCCAGGCTCCTCAATGGAGCCACCTGGCTCTTCACCCCCCTCCCCGGGCCCGCAGCAGAGCTCGATCTCGAATGGCGCGCCCTCGTGGCTCGTTTCGGCTGCCGCGTCCTTGACATGGACCCCGCCCGCCACGACGTCGTCTGCGCCTGGGTCAGCCATCTGCCCCAGATGGTCTCCACCGCCATGGCCGCCCTCCTCGAAGACGAGTTCGCCCACGCCCCCGAGGTCGCTGGCGACTTCCTCGCCATCGGTGGCCGCGCCCTTCGCGAGATGACGCGTCTCGGAGCCAGCCCCTACAGCATGTGGCGCGACGTAGCCATGACCAACACCGAAGCCGTCGACGCGACCCTCTTCGCCCTCGAACAGCGCCTCGCACACCTCCGCGAAAACCTACGCACCCCCGAGCTCCGCGACGAGTTCCACCGCGCCAACGCCTTCCGCGCCCGCCAGAAAACCTAACGCGCAGAAAATCGGAAGGGTCGGGCTTGGTCCAGCCCATCAGGTCTTCGCTCGCAGGCCTGTATGCCTGTCAGCATCTGTTTCCCTCCCCTCGATCCTGGTAACGCCTTGCCGTGACTGCAATGTCCATTCCCGGAAAAAAGAAAAATGACAAATGAATGGGTATTCAGTTAGGATGCTCGCCGCAGTCGTACCGGGGTCTTTCCTGTCCTCTGCCAGCAAGCGCCCGCAGCCGGCAATCGCCTCTCCTTCCGGCGATTGTGCACGTCGTCCGTGGAAGCCAGATCCGGCTCAACTAACTCTCCGGGAAAACAACATGCAGAATCCAATCCGTCTCCTTCTTGCCTCCGCCGCCGCCCTCCTCATCGCGTTCTCAGGCCTCGCCGCCCACGCCCAGCAGAGCAACATCAGCCGCTTCGACGTCTACACCGGCTTCACCGATATCGACAGTCCCGAGCTCGGCCTCAACCAGAAGGGATTCCACACCCAGGCCGGCATGAACGTTCGCCCCTGGTACTCCGTCGGCTTCGACTACAGCGTCGCCACCGGAGACGAAATCCTCACCACCGAGCTCTTGCCCGCTTCCCTTCAGGCTCAGGTCAACGCCGCCCAGCAGCAATACATCAAGTTCGGCCTCCTGCCCGCGAACTACGTCCTCCGCGTCCCCACCCACGCCGCCACCCAGACCTTTGCCTTTGGACCCCAGCTCACCTACCGGCACTTTCAAAAGGTGACCCTCTTCGGGCGCCCATCCCTCGGTGCCATCCACGAACGTGCCACCCCGCACCCCACCGACGCCTTCGCTACCGTCGTTGCCCAGGAGCTCGCCCCTGCCGGCTTCAAAGCCGACTGGACCGGCTTCTACGGCTTCGGCGGCGGCGCCGACTTCGCCGTTACCAAACACATCGGCCTCCGCGCCCAGATGGACGCCGTCTACAACCATCCCTTCAACGACATCCTCGCCAACGGCCGCTGGACCTTCCGCTACTCCGTTGGCCCCAGCTTCCACTTCGGAGGCAACATCGCCACCTGGAAGACCAAAGCCCCCTAGGCCCCAACATCGTGTGCCCATGTCTCGCCTCCGAGACATGGGCACAACCAGCCGCCTCCAACAAGCGCTACGATAAATACAGTCCGTTCTTCAGGACGAGCCCTTGTCTGGAGTTCTGTATGTCCAACGCCGCCGACACCGCTGCCGGGATAGTCCTCACCATCGTCCTCGCCGTCATCTTTGCCGGCACCATCTATCGTCTCTGGAGCATGATCTTCTCCGCCCCGCAGCGCCAGAAGATCCTCGCCTACCAGAGTGGCGTCGTCCTCCGCGGGGCTTCGACGGAGAAGGTACTCGGCCCCGGCCTCCACTGGATCAAGCCCAAACAGACCCTTGTTCTCTGTGACATGCGCCCCCGCCCCTTCCAGGTCGCCCAGCAGGAGCTCATCGCCGCCGACGGCATGGCCGTCCGCATCTCCCTGGGCGGAGAGCAGCGCATCGTGGACGCCGCCGCCTTCGTCCGCGAGAGCTCCGACGGCTTCGGCACCTTCTACCTCGAGCTACGCCAGGCCCTCCGCATCGCCGTCGCCGACTACGGCGGAGACGCGATCGTAGCCGACACCGCCGTCCTCCCCTCCCGCATCCGCGAACTCCTCGTTCCCCGCGCCGCCCACCTCGGCCTGGAGATCGCCTCCCTCGACGTCTCCGAAGCCGTCCCCCTCGGCTGGGTCCGCCAACAGGGCAATCGCTAACGTTGCATCGAGGCACCCCGGGGCGTCAGCCCTGGGAGGTCGTTGACGATGCAATCCCTCTTGGCCTCCCTCCAAACAAAATCGAGTCGCGTCAGATTCTCCCAAACGCGTATGCTGGCCACCATGAAAATCACCCTCCGCGCCGCCGTCCTGAGCCTTCTCGCCGCGTTTCTTCTCCTCCCCGCTGCCAAAGCCCAGACGACCCCACCCCAGGTCCCCGGTGCCGCCAGGTTCGACGCCGTAGCCGACAAAGCCCTCCTCGCCATGCGCAAAAAGGCCGAGGAGCTCAACATCCAGGGCGCTGCCATCGTCGCCTACTTCGAGGGCGACACCCTCCAGTCCTGGTCCTCCAGAATGGTCGTCGTAGGCTCCTTCCGCAAGGAACCGAAGGATGCCACGGATCCCGGTTCGAACGTCCTCGCCTTCGCCTACCAGAAGGCCTCCGAGATGGCCAACACCCTCAGGAACAGCGGCACCAAGCCCTACACCCCCATGAAGGGCGAGCTAGGCTGGGAAGGTGGCGTCATCATCCGCGGCAAATCCGGATATCTCATTGCAGCCTTCAGCGGCGGCAAATCCGAAGACGACGTCAAGGTCTCCCACGCCGGCATCGAGGCCCTCCAAACCGGCCTCTGATAGCCGACAATAGAACCATGCGTATCGATAAGTGGCTCTGGGCCGCTCGCTTCTTCAAAACCCGTGGACTCGCCTCCGACGCCTGCGACCTCAACCGCATCGACGTCAACGGAGCTCGCGCCAAGGCCTCCCGCGAGCTCAAGCCCGGCAACATGCTCGTCATCCGCAACGAGGCCGGCGAGTTCAACGTGGAAGTCCTAGCCCTCTCCGAGATCCGCGGCCCCGCCACCGTAGCCGCCACCCTCTACCGTGAGACCGACGAGAGCAAGGAACTCCGCGCCAAGGTCTCCGAAGAAAGAAAGATGATGCTGGCTGGAGGAGGCGTCACCGAAGGACGCCCCACCAAGCAGGATCGCCGCAACATCAACAAACTCCGCGGCCGCGTCCATCGTTTCTAGCCTTTAATGACCTGTGCTTCTAGGTAGCCCAAGGCTTCTGTCTTGGGTCTCACAGGATCGCCAAGGAACGGGCTTTAGCCACTGGGGTACGCCTTCCTATCCACGCCTACCCCTTCACCGCCACCGGAATCCGCTTCGTCTGCGTCATCGCATACAGCCCCAGCGCCGCGATCGCCAGCAGCGCCATCGTCCCTGCCGTAGCGATCGCCGGATTCACCCCCGGTCGTGCACATCCCCAAGCAAGCAGCCCGCTAGCCCCCGACCCGAACAACATCTGAATACACCGAATCGCCCCGGATCCCGCCCCCGCCACATGCGGAATCGGCTCCAGCGACCCCAGCATCAGCGAAGGAGCCATAAATCCGAACGCCACCATCATCAACATCGTCGGAGCCACGAACATCACCGGTCGCGCCAGCCCCGCCACCTGCAGCCCAAACAACACCAGCCCCCCGGCGCACATCATCACCAGACCCACCCGGAGAAACATCCGCAGCGGAAGCCGCTTCCGCGCCAGCAGACCGCTCGAAAGCGCCCCCACAATCTGGCACGCCGAGATCGCCCCGAAGATCAGCGTATAGATATGCTGCGGCACGCCCATCTGGTCCATAAACACAACCGGCGAAGCCGAAACATACGAGAAAATACACGCATACGTGCACGCATAGATCGTGGCATGCACCACGAAAATCGGCTCCTTCAACAGCAGTCCATAGTTCGTCAGCAGAGCCCGCGCCGGCAGCGCCTGCCGCCTCTCCCCCGGATGCGTCTCCCCAAAGAACAGGCTCACCGCCAGCAGAATCCCCAGCGCCAGCCCCGCCTGCACCGCATAGATCACCCGCCAAGGCGCCACCAGCAACACCCACGATCCCATCACCGGCGCAAACACCGGCACCACCCCCAGAATCGTCGTCATCTGCGACATCGCCTGCCGCGCCGCATGCCCGGAAAGCGAGTCCCGGATAATCGCCATCGGCAGCGCCACACACACACCCGCCGAAGCCCCCTGCAGCACCCGAAACAGCAGCAGCGTAGCGAAGTTCGGCACCACCGTGCACCCCAGCGCCGAGGCCGCAAACACCGCCAGACCACCCAGCAGCACCGGCCTCCGCCCAAACCGGTCCGAAACCGGCCCACCCACCAGCGGAGTAAACGCAAAACCTGCCAGAAACACCGCCAGCGTCAGCGACCCGCGTCCTGGCAGCAGATGAAACTGCGCCTCGATCACCGGCATCGCCGGAAGCCCCATATCGATAGCCAGCGAAGTAAGCGCGGAGATCGCCGCAAGCAGTAAAGAGAACCCGATGGAGTGCTTTTTCATCCTCTTCTAGGGTGACACGTCCGCGCGCTCCTGTGCGGTACAGTTGACGTCATGATCCTCCCCAAGGCGATCCTACTCGTCGGTCTGTCCGCCATCGCGGCCGCGCAGACCGACTCCACCACCCCTCCTCCCAGCACCAAACCCCTCCTCACGCTCCGCGGCGAAGGAGTCCAGATCTATACCTGCAAGCAGACCCCCACCGGCCCTGCCTGGGTCTTCACCGCCCCCCAGGCGAAGCTCTTCGAAGGCCTCGCAGAACGGGGCACCCACGCCGCCGGTCCCAACTGGACCGTCTCGGTTATCGAGTCTGGTACGACGAAGATCTCCCCGAATGGATTGCCGCCGAGCAGAAGCGCCGCAAGTTTCTCGAGAAGATCTATGACTAGCCGCGTCCCCATCCGCGATACCCTATTCAGATGGCTACGATGATCACCCTCGCCGACATACAAGCCGCCCGCGAGCGCATACAGTCCTCCGTCTATCTCTCCCCCTGCCCCCACTCGGTCATGCTCTCGAGCCTCACCGGCCAGGAGATTTACCTCAAGCTCGAAAACCTCCAGATGACTGGTTCCTTCAAGGAGCGCGGAGCCCTCAACCGTATTGCTCTCCTCACCCCGGAGGAAGCTTCCCGCGGAGTAGTAGCGGCCAGCGCCGGCAACCATGCCCAGGGCGTCTCCTACCACGCTACCGCCCGCGGCATCCGAGCCATCATCGTCATGCCGCTGCCCACGCCTCTGGTCAAGGTCACCGCCACCCGCCAATTCGGCGCCGAGGTTATCCTCCACGGAGCCAACTACGATGAGGCCTACGCCGAAGCCCGCCGCCTCTGCTCCGAAGCCAACATGACCTTCATCCACGCCTTCGACGACCCCGCCGTCATGGCCGGACAGGGCACCATCGGCCTCGAACTCCTCGAGCAGATCCCCCAGCTCGAAGCCGTCGTCGTCCCCATCGGTGGGGGTGGCCTCATCGGAGGCATCGCCTGCGCCGTCAAGGAGACGCGCCCCGACATCCGCGTCATCGGCGTCCAGACCTCGCGCCTGCCGTCGATGGCTACCGCCCTCCGCGAGGGACATCCCACCACCATCGACGCCGCCACCACCATCGCCGACGGCATCGCCGTCCGCCGCGCCGGAGACCACACCTTCCCCGTCGTCGAAAAGTACGTCGACGAGATCGTGACGGTCGACGAAGACGAGATCTCCTCCGCCATCCTCATGCTGCTGGAGCGCGAAAAGACCCTCGCCGAAGGTGCCGGAGCCACGGCCCTCGCCGCCCTCCTGCAACACCGCACCAGCCTCAAGTCCAAGCACACCGCGGTCCTCGTCTGCGGCGGCAACATCGACGTCACGCTCCTCGCCCGTATCATCGAGCGCGGCCTCGTGCAGGATGGCCGCCTCATCATGCTCCGCATCCACCTGCTGGACAAGCCCGGAGCCCTCGCCGACCTCACCAGGCTCATCGCGAAGCACCGCGCCAACATCGTTAACACCCTCTACAACCGCGCCTACTACGGCGTAAACCTCGGCGACACGGTCATCGACATCACCATGGAAACCCGCGGCCGTCTCCAGGTCGAGGAGCTCCTCGACGCCCTCACCGCAGAGGGCTACCGCCACAGCCGCGTCCTCTAAAGGAGTCCAAGCCTCATCCTTTCCCTCGTATCGAAAGGGTCGGGCTTCGACTATCCCCATGCTCGCAGCAGCGGCTGACGAGCAGCCGCGTCCGATAGGCACAGTCCCTCTTGAGGTGGGCGTTCATCTCCACCTTTATGTCGATGCGGTACCACCTGTTCACCGGGTAAAGTCCTCTCTACTCAAACTTTCCGGAAAACAGGTTGTTCATGAAACGCATGGTGTTGTGTTTAGGGGTTGTGGCTGTCTTTGCACTCGCGGCTACTGTTGTCATGGCGCAAAGCGCAACCGCATCGTTACGAGGCGTCGTCACAGACGCCACCAACGCCATCGTCCCCGGCGCGGACGTCGTGGTCACCTCCACCGACACGGCACAGAGGCACGAGGGGCACGCGGACAGTCATGGTGAGTTCTCCTTCCAGGAGCTCTTTATCGGCGACTATCGGGTCGAGGTGCGCTCGCCCGGATTCGCCACCTGGGTCAACTCCCGCATTCATCTCGACGTCGGCAACCAGTCGCAAATCGCCGTGCAGCTCGCCCTGGCATCCTCGCAGCAGACCATCGAGGTCTCCGCGCAGGCCACGCGTCTCCAAACCAACGAAATCGCCCAGGGTGCAGTCGTCAGCGAGAAGGAGATTGCTGCGCTGCCGCTCAGCAGCCGCAACTTCGCGCAACTCGGCATCCTGCAGCCCGGCGTCCGGCCTGCCTCAGCCAGCCTGACGGTCATGGGTGGCTTTCGCCGCGCAGGCCAGAACTATGAGGTCAACGGCCAGCGTCCGGAGTCCAACAACTTCCTCGTGGACGGCATGCGCGACATCAATCGCATGGACGGCGGCTACGCCTTCCGCCCGCCCGCCGACGCCATCGCCGAGTTCCGCATTCTCACCGCCACCGCGCCCGCCGAGTTCGGCGGAACCAGCGGCGGCATCACCACCATCGTGACCCGCTCCGGCACCAACAAGCTCCACGGCACCCTGTACGACTTCGTGCGCAACGACGCACTCAACGCCAACAACTACTTCGCCCCCCGCAAGGAGCGGCTCAGGCAGAACCAGTTCGGCCTCACGGCCGGCGGCCCCATCGTCCCCCGCCACGCCTACTTCTTCACCTACTACGAGGGCATACGCAACGCGCAGGACGTCACCCACGGCGTGGTCGTCCCCACATTGGCCGAGCGCGCCGGTGACTTCTCCGCCGACGCTCCCATCCTCGCCAACGCTACCCGCACGCCCTACGGCAACAACATCGCCGGCCTCATCAACCCCATCACCGCAAAGTACCTCGCCTACTACCCCCTCCCCAACACAGCGCAGAACCCAAACCTCGCCCAGACCACCAACCTCGGCCACTACAGCAGCGATCAGGGCGGCATCAAGGCGGACTGGCTTCTCCGCGACGCGGACACCATCAGCGCCCGTTACAACTACTCCACCAACCAGACCCTGAGCCCCTACTCGGAACTCGGCGCCGACGTCCCCGGCTTCCCCGTGGGCTACTTCACCAACACCCATCTCGCGGGCCTCACCGAGACCCATACCTTCTCCGCGAAGACCGTCATGACGGCTAACGTCAGCTTCTTTCAGAACCACGTCCTTCTGGACAAGCGCTTCTCCGGCCTCTCTCCCCAGTCCTTCGGCTTTGGCTACGCCTCCACGCGCGCCGAAGCCACAGGCGCCCCGCTCATCCAGTTGCAGGGCTACTCCAACGTCGGGGACCCCATCATCAACCCCCGCGACTCCGTCGAGAACAACTACTCCGTCAGCGCGAATGTCTCGCACACGCAGGGCAAGCACGTCACCAGCTTTGGCGCGCAGTTCCGCCGCATCCAGTTGAACGGCTACCAGGCCAACTTCGCCTCCGGCACCTTTTCCTTCACCGTCCAGGGACTCACCAATAACTCGCTGGCGAACTTCGAACTCGGCCGCCCCGACATCTTCACCCAGGCCGGCGGCGACTTCAACCGCAATCTCCGCGGCTGGGAGCTCGGCGCCTACGCGCAGGACGAGTTCCGCGTCAGCCCCCGCTTCACCCTCAACTACGGCGTCCGCTACGAGATCACCACACCCTTCAAAGATCTTCAAAACCGCCTCATGGCCTTCACCCCCGGCCAGCAGTCCACACTCCACCCCAACGCTCCCGCCGGCCTTCTGTTCCCCGGAGACCCCGGCGTCGCCGACGGCATCACGCCCATCTTCTTCAAAGACTTCGCACCCCGCGTCGGCTTCGCCTGGGACACCCGCGGCAACAGCCAGACCGTCGTCCGTGCCGCCTACGGCATCTTCTACGACCCCCTCCTCAATGGCGTCGGCATGCCCTTCCGAGCCGCCACCTCGGCACTCCCCAGCGTCGTCATCCGTACCCTCACCGGCACCATCAACTACGCCAACCCCACCGCCGCCATCGCCAACCCCTTCACCTCCGGCCAGTTCGCCCTGCCCGCCTCCACCTTCACGCTCGACCGCAAGCTCATCCCCCCCTACACCCAGGACTGGAACGTCACCATCGACCAGAGTCTGCATGGCCAGATCCTGTCCATCGGATACATCGGCGCCAAGGGCACCCGTCTTCCGCGCCTCATCGAAGCCAACCCGGCCATCTACCAACCCGGCGCAACCCTCGCCAACTCCGGACGCCGCCGCCTCTACTCCGGCTGCACCCTCACCACCGGAACCTGCTCGCTCGGAACCGCCGGCCTCGTCGTGGGCAACGCAAACTCCAGCTTCCACTCCGGACAGGTCTCGCTCACGCGCCGCGGCACGCCATCGCTCAACTACACCCTGGCCTACACCTTCTCCAAGGACCTCGACTACACCTCCAGCCTCCACATGTCCGGCCCCGCCCCCTGGCTCATGCTCGGCGAACTCGATATCCCCCAGAACAACCAGAACCTCAAAGGCGAATACGGACGCTCCCTCTTCGACTCGCGACACCGCTTCGCCGCCAGCGTCATCTATACCGTTCCCTTCGCCCACCACCTCCAGGGCTTCTCCCGCACGCTCCTCGACGGATGGCAAGCCAGCGGCCTCCTGGCCCTCAACTCCAACACCCCGTTCACCGTCTATGACTCGGCCAACGTCTCCCTGCAGGCGCCGCACCCCGGCGTCTCCGGCATGTTCGGAGACCGCCCCAACGTCGTCGGCAATCCCAACAAGGGAGCGCCCCACACGGTCAATCAGTGGGTCTCCCGTTCGGCCTTCCAGCGTCTCGATCCCGTCGCCAACGCCGGGCAGTTCGGCAACGAAAGCCGCAACAGCATCGACGGTCCAGCCTTCGGCAGCCTCGACGCCGCCGTCGACAAGAGCTTCCCCCTCAGCGAATCGACCAGGCTGCTCTTCCGCGCAGAGGCCTTCAACGTAACCAACCACACCAACTTCATCGTGCCCATCAACGACATCAACTCGCCGGTCTTCGGCCAGATCGTAGAAGCCCAGTCTCCCCGCGTCCTCCAGTTTGCATTGAAGCTGCAACGCTGACGGCTATTCCAGAAATGCACCGACGAAGAAGACATCCACGCGAAGTTGCAACGCCGCGTCGACGTCACAATAAACACGCTTCTCGTCAGTTTTGCATTGCTGACGAGAAGCCGACTTATGAGGACTGATCTATAAAGCGACCGTCGTTGTCCCACATAGCATCGTCGTCAGCGAATCGACGAAGAATCTCGGAGCGCTTTTCTAAGTTGGGCAGCAGTTCCGAACTCATCTCAGGAGGACCGATGCTTATCGAAGGGTGGGGTGTCCCGTCCCGCATATGAGATGCGACATCTTCCCAAGTTTCTGCAAACGCTCGAAGCGCTTGCCTCGGATGCTTCGCCGACGAGGCTGAGATGTAGTCCGTTGGAAGATCTCCGGAGATAACCCACCACCCAACAGCTCCGGGCGTTTTCAAGCTTTCGACGGCCCAGATAGAGATATAGGGTGCAACATGCCATGCAGGCCATGAGCCGATTTCACCATGCACGAGACCTTCTTTGTGCAGATACACGGTCGTTTCTTCACGGCGTTGATTGCACCACTGCTCCTCAACACCTGGGTCATCCCAGTCCACAGTATCCATAGTTGGATTATCGCTGAGGCGTTAGCGGGCATTAGTCCTCATAAACGCTATTGGAGGAACTTGGCTCGGCTGCCCAAGAGCGAGAGCTTACCGACGACAAGCCGACTTCCCGATACCGATGCGATCCCAAAACGTAACTGGGACATGATGCATCTACGATCCATTGAAATACACTGGGTTCGTGTCGCCAGTCGAACAGCCAACCCGCCTCACCTCCGCCGCTACGGATATGTATATGGCGTCGAGTCTGCTCGCGTTGAGCCTTGGCGTGCTGTCTTGGGATCAGTATCTTCTTCGATTGCAGTTCGTCAGAGAGAACGCTGAATCAGATTCACTCCAGGCTGATACGGTGCGCCGACTTCTTGGTTGGCAAAAGTTTGAGCCCGAAGAGGAATGGCCGTTTGGTGAGCGGGAGCAAACGGACGTTGACGGTGCTTCGTCGTCAGGCACTCAGGATCCTTCGCCACGGGACGACGATACGACAGTTCTTCATTTCACCGCTAAGAATATTGGTCTATCGAATTGGCTCTTTCACAAGGGCGATGATGACTTTTTCCCATCTATCCCCCACGGACACCGTATCTCTGGGCGACCGAGCAAGTTGGACGCTTATCGGGGCTGGATTTATCAGAAGGATACGCAAGTGGGTCGCGAGCCTCGCGGGAAGATCGTGGCGCTTTGGAATGATGAGAAGTTCAGGGCGTTTGCCACCGCCGCAATCACCAACTATGCACTGAAATTTCCGCGTTACCATTGGCGCGGCCACAATCCCATGCGTCTGCCCCGTAGGCGGTAAATGTGTCCGGATCGGTGCCGAGAAACGCCGTTCTCGCCACGAGCTCGATCCATTCCGACAAGCCGACTTATGCGGAGTAATCTATGCGCTTAGTCGATAATGGTTCCACGGAGAGACATGGCTACCGTTTTGATTGAGATCCCAGGCGGTCGGGACCGGCAACACCGGGCTACCCTTCGTCGGGCAATAGAAAAAGTCGATGGTCCGGTACGCATAGCGAGCGCGTATGTCACCGATACTGCGCTCCTGTCAGGCTTGAAGGGGCGGGATCTGCGCCTGCTAACTCACATATCAAGGCGAGACATCGTTTCTGGAGCAACGAGACCGGAGTCCCTGATTGAGTTGATCAATGCCGGTGTGCTGTGCCGTTATCTCATTGAAGAGCCCAAACTGCACGCCAAGGTATACATATTCGGTCTTGAGGATGCTGTCGTTACTTCCGCAAATCTTACCAATAAGGCCCTAAACGAAAATTTAGAGGTAGGCGTTCGCTTGTCCGGGGTTGACATAACGGAACTAGTCACTTGGTTCGACATGTTGTGGAACATAGCAGAGGAGTTGGATTCTGAACTGGCAGCAGTTTGGCTGAAAGAAACTGAAGAAGAACGTAATCAGTTTTCGAGCCTAGAGAAAGCCAACAATAAGCGGCCGAAACTTTCTACGCGAAAGACTAAAAACTTGGAGCACTTTTTGGAAGGAACTGGTCGGGTCTTCGTGTGCAACACAAACCGGAAAAGCTCACTCAACGATGAGAAGAGCATGCATGATCGGGGCTACGCCACCGCGTGGGAAAAGTTCAATTATCCGACACACATGAATCGTGTTGAAGCGGGAGACACGATCTATATGTATGCGAAGCGGAAAGGCATCGTTGGTGTTGGAAGAGCGAAGGGCCCGGTCGAAAAGTTCGAATCAGGTGCTCGCAACAGAGTCGTGGCTGAGGGAAAACGTGAGTGGAGAATACCAACGGAATGGCTGGCGTGGAACGGTGATCGCCCTTTCCGATGGAACAGCCCAAACGCTACATTTTTTGATATTAGTGCTGCGAAATATGACAGTTTACGTAAAGGATTGAAAAAACACTTTTCGGAAATCCGGTAGTCAGCATTACTCCCGATAAACGCCGTTCTCGTCACCACAACTAACGAGACAAAAGCTCTCGGAATTCGTCACTCTCACTAAAGCAAGTGAAAAGACCAAAAAGCCGTTGCCTGTTCTTATCCGTCTTTCATCCATCGAATCCTGGTTACGCCTTACTTTCCACCCACCTACCGCAAAGCCTCACCCGCATACCCCTGCTCCAGAAAAGCATCTCCATCCAGCATCGGAAACGGGATCGAAGGTACAGGCACCGTGGGAGCCGTCTCCCCATGCACCGCCAGCCGCCCGCCACCCCGCCGCTTCGCCTGGTACATCGCATCGTCCGCCGCCTTGCGCAGCGCCGCTAGATTCAGCGTCTCCGGAGTAGCCACCGCAATCCCGATCGACAGCGTCACCGGAACCGCATGCCCATGCACGGACAGCGGCACCGAAGCCGCCGACATCATCGCCTGCGCGATAAACCGCAGATGATGCTCGTCATGCTCTCCCACCAGAATCGCCGTGAACTCATCGCCACCCGTACGCGCCAGCGTATCCCGCGGCCCGATATGCCACGCCAGCCGCACCGACAGCGCCTTCAACAACTCATCCCCCACCGGATGACCCAGCGTATCGTTCACCGTCTTGAAGTTGTCCACATCGATCACCAGGCAAGCCAGCGGATTCCCATGCAGACTCGTATTCGCCAGCGCCCGCGCAAAACGGTCTTCAAAGTGCCGCGTATTCGCCAGCCCGGTCAAAGGATCGGCCAGTGCCAGCCTCTCCGTCCTGCCCACATGCTCTTCCAGAAGCGTCAGAATCATCCCGTACGCCACGCAGTACTGCGGCAGCGAAAGCAGGATCGGATCCACCACGATCGGCGTCTGCAGATGCGCCAGCCCCCACGCCAGCGGATAGGAAAGACCCCACCCCACAAAGCCCGCCGCCGCAACCGGCACCCCGCGCGTCACGCGCAGCGCGCCCGCATAGTACAGATACGCCGCCGACACGAACACGGCACACAGCGTGGCGGTCAGCACAGCCTCCGCATTCAGACGCGCCGCCGAGAAACTGAACACACCCAGCACCGCGAAGCCCCCCGACAGCACCACATACGTCTGCGTCCTGTGCAGCGGCCGCACCAGCATGTGGACGAGCGGAACGAAACAAAGCAGCGCCGCCCCCGCCCGCACCCCGTACGAAGACACCGAAAACACGAACAGCGCCGCCTGCGAAAGAACCGGAAGCCCCAGCTCGATCAGAAACAGAAACCCACGCGTCGAAAGCGGAGCATTGCCCGCAGCCCGGATAAAGCACAGCGCGCACAGCTCCATGCACCACAGAGCGGCCAGATGCGCCAGCTTGTTGTGCGGCGGATAGTCGTCGCTGAACAGCAGCGCCAGGTTCCGCAGCAGGAGAAACGTCCATCCCAGCAGCCACACCCGCGCATGCGGACCCGCACGCCTGGCCAGGGGCCAGAACGACCCGATAAAGGTCATCAAAGCGAACGTATTGGCAAGAACGACGCGATTCACGAGAGGATCCCTTTTGCAGCACAAAAAATACGCTCCACCACGCGCAGCGACGAGGGAGAGGTGGCTTGATCTGGGGAGAGAAAGGCGAAGGCAAAACAGGAAGAAGCTCGCGGGTGTAGTCCCCACGTTGACCTCAGGTGAGGTTTGAAGCCCCACCCTGGCTGGATAAGATATTATCTCGGATGGTCTCGCGTGGGTGACCAAAGTTTGATTCCAGCGGGCTCTTGTTCCCAAATGGAAAACAAAATGCGTCTTGCTTCATCGGCAACAAAATCCATCCCATTCACCACAGCCTGTCCACATTTTCCATGCGTTTTCCCACGTTCTACGCTCCCGAAAATCGCTGGTAAGAACCCGGCAAAAACGCGTCGAACCCCATAAAAGTCCGAAATCCACCACAAACCCCATGATGATCACGATGGTTCCACCGCTCCCCTCCCCATCGGAATGGCGGATACTGGAAAAGTGAAGAAAAGACTAAGAATTGGCATACTCTTTGGCGGCCGCTCCGGCGAACACGAGGTCTCCCTGCGCTCCGGAGCCTCCATCCTCAAGGCAATCGACCGCCGCAAATACGAAATCGTCCCCCTAGGCATCACCCAGGAGGGCCGCTGGCTTGGTGCGGAGACCTCGCAGGCGCTTCTAAGTCTATCGCAATCAACGGCTTTGACGCTCTCCGCCGGAGCCGAGATGGAGCCTTCTTCGCTCGCCCAGACCATCGATCTCGTCTTCCCGGTCCTGCATGGCACGTTCGGAGAAGACGGCACGATTCAGGGGCTTTTAGAGCTCGCGGACATCCCCTACGTGGGGTCGGGTGTGCTTGGCTCGGCGGCCGGGATGGACAAGGATGTGATGAAAAAGCTCTTTGCTTTCAGCGGCTTACCGCAGACGCCGCACGTCACGCTGCTGCGCTCGGAGTGGAAGGCCGACCCGAAGAAATGCCAGCGGACCATTGAAAAAACACTTCAATATCCGCTGTTTGTGAAGCCGGCGAATCTGGGTTCGAGCGTGGGGATTTCGAAGGTGCATGACCGCTCGGAACTGAAGCAGGCAATGGACTTAGCCGCGTCCTTCGATCGCAAGCTGGTGATTGAGCAAGGTGTCGGCGGGCCCGGCGTGAAGCCGCGCGAGCTGGAGGTGGCGGTGCTCGGAAATGACGATCCAGAAGCCTCTGTAGTCGGGGAAATCGTTCCAAACAAAGAGTTTTACGACTATGAGAGCAAGTATGCGGATTCGCCGGACGATCCTTCGATTCCGATCATTCCGGCGGAGATAAGTGCCTCTCAATCCAAGCAGATACGGGCGATGGCGATCAAGGCGTTTCGGGCCTGCGATTGTTCGGGGCTGGCACGCGTGGACTTCCTGATGACGCCGGGGAAGAATCCGCAAATCTATCTGAATGAGATCAACACGATGCCCGGGTTCACGTCTATCTCTATGTATCCAAAGCTCTGGGCGGCTTCGGGCCTGCCTTACAAGAAGCTGATCGACCGTCTGATTGAGCTCGCCATGGAGCGCCGCGAGGAGAAGATCCAGACCACTTTCACGCGATGAACGTGCTGATTTTGCATGGTAAAACGTGGAGAAATGTATGGAAAGTGTGGCCAGAATCCCGCACACTTCCTGATCGTCACCGCGCTGTTTCGATGGGGTGAACTTAACGAAGAACCGGTTACCTTGTGAGGGGTAACCGGTTCCTTTTTTTAACTCCCCTGATTCTATTCGGACCGGAGGGCTTCCATCGGGCTCGTCGCGGCGGCGCGGCGGGCTGGGATGAGGGTCGCGGCCAGGGTGATGAGGACGATGAGCGCCGAGGCGAGGAGCCAGGTGGCGGGGTTGAGGATTTTGACGTCGGTGAGGATGCTTCCCAGAAGGCGGGTGATTCCGACGGCGAGGAGGGCGCCGATGGCGAGGCCGAGGACGGCCATGGTGGCGGAGGAGCTGAGGACCATGGTGAAGACCTGACGCCGGTCGGCTCCGAAGGCGAAGCGCAGGGCGAACTCGAACTTGCGCTGGGCCACGGTGTAGGCGGTGACACCGTACATGCCAACGGCGGCGAGGACGATGGAGAGCAGGGCGAAGCTGGCGAAGAGGCCAGTCATGAAGGTCTGGGCGCGGAGAGATGCTCCCATCTCCTGGCGCATGGTGGATGCGGTGGTCGCGATGGATGGGTCGATGTCGCGGATCGCCTTGTCGATGGTCTGCTGCATGAGGGCGGGGTCGCCGTGAGTGCGGGCGACGATGGCGACGTCGGCGGCGCGGGCGGGGTGCTGGGCGATGGGGACGTAGAAGGTGGGGGCGGGCTTCGAGGCGGGCGAGTCCTGGAGGACGTCGTCGACGACGCCGACGATGGTGTACCAGCGCAGGGGCGCGTCGTAGCCGCACATGATCTCGTGGCCGATGGGGTTGTCGTTGGCGAACTGCTGCTGGGCGAGGGACTTCGAGATGACGACGACGGTCTGGTTGGTGAAGGTGTCTGTGGAGGCGAGGGCTCGGCCGGAGAGGAGCGGGATCTGCATGGTGGTGAAGTAGTCCGGCGTAATGGGGACGATGTTGGCGTTGGCCAGCTTGGCGCCGGGGGTGAAGGAGGTGCGGCCATGGATGGCGTAGCCGACCGAGGAGGTTCCCTGGGCCATGGGGGCTCCTCCGACGGCGGCGATGTGGTCGATGCCGGGGACCTGTCCGACGCGCTGGAGGAGTGCGTCGAGGCGGTGGACGGGTGCGGCGGAGTTGGTCATGCGCTCGTCGGCGGAGCGGGCTGGAGCGTGGGTGTCGACGAGGAGGAGGCGGTCGGGGTCGAAGCCGAAGGCGGCGTGGGAGAAGCCGATCATCTGCTGGACGAGCAGGATGGATGCGACCGACAGGACGAAGGTGAGGGCGATTTCGCCGACGATGAGGGCCGTGCGCAGAGTGTGGGACTCGCCGGTGAGACCGCGGGAGCTGTCCTGCTTGAGTGCGGTGGAGGGATCGACGTGCCAGGAGCGCCAGACCGGAAGGATGGCGGTGATGGCCATGGTGAGGAGCGCGACGGCGAAGCAGACGACGAAGACGTCGGGGTTCAGGCGGATTTCAAGGAGGCGAGGCAGTCCCGGAGGCGCGAAGCGGAGGATGAGGCGCAGCAGAGGGATGCCGAGGAGGAGGCCGAGGGCGGCTCCGCCCATGGCGAGGAGCACCGCTTGAAGAAGGGCCTGCATGGCGAGGTGGCCGCGGCGTGCGCCGAGGGCGGTGCAGAGGGCGACCTGCTGCTGGCGGCGGGTGGCGCGAACGAGCTGGAGGTGCCCGATGTTGGCGCAGACGATGAGCAGAATAACTAGGACGGCACCCATGATGGCTCGGAAGACGGGTCGGACGCTGCCGACGATCTGCTCCTGGAGGGGGACGACGGTGAGGATCTTGCCCTTGTCTTCGGGGTAGGCTGCGGCGAGCTGGGCGGAGATCGTGGCGAGCTCGGCGTTGACCTGCTCGATGGTGACGCCGGGCTTCATGCGGGCGAGCGCACGCTGGTTGTAGGCGGTGCGGTTGGGGACTTCGGGATTCGGGTCCTGGCCGATCCAGACGGAGGAGCGGTTGGGGAAGGTGAAGGCGGTGGGGAGGATGCCGACGATGGTGCGGGTGGCTCCGTCGTACTGGACGGGTTTGTTGAGTGCGTTGTGGACCGAGCCGAAGTTTTCTTCGGCGAAGGCGGCGCTGATGAGTACCTCATTCTTTGCCTCTGCGGAGTTTGAAAAAAGGCGGCCCTCGACGGGTGTAAGGCCGAGGACCGTTCCGAAGAGTGGACTTGGGTAGGCCATGCGGGTGTAGACCGCGTGACCGTTGAGCTGGAGGCCGTCCTGGCTGGACTGGTAGTACGCCGTGGCTTCGATGAGTTTGGACTGTGCGGCCAGGTCCTTGAAGTCGTCTCCGCCGATGCGCGGGATGCTGCGGTTCTCCGCGACGAAGCGGGACTCAATGCCGACGATGCGGTCGGCGTTGCGGTAGTCGAGGGGCCGGAGGAGGACGGTATCGACGACGGAGAAGATGGCTGCGTTGACGCCGATGCCGAGGGCAAGCGTCAGAAGCACCGTGAGGGTAAAGACGGGAGTGCGACGGAGCTGGCGAAGGGCATAACGCATGGGCTGCAGCATGCCTTTGTATACGCACGTTGCGGGCCAAAGTTCTGCTGGGCGGAAGACGAAAGATTGTGGGGAAAAAGCGGAAAATGCGGGAAGAAGAGACAAAGGCGAGTGTTCGGTTTTTTGGTGAGGTGTCCGGAGGTGGACATTGTCAGTCCGGGATTTGCGTGCCGGGGATGCAGCACTGCGGCCCCGGTGCTCTCAGAACGATTGGAGCTGTCGTGTCCAGGGCCTTCTCCATGGATGGCCAAATGCGTGCGCCGGTTTTGGTCGACGGTCCGCCATTGGTCCGATCGCTTGTCCAGCTTGTCGTCTCAGGTAAGAGCTCGTCGTTCGAGGAAGTTCAGGAGAGGAAGTTCAGGGAGAGGGCATTTTCGGTGGCGGCTCCGGAGGCGGTGTTGTCGAAGATGACCCAGGTGTGGGGAGTGATGGCTTTAGAGAGGGCTTCGAGGTATTCCGGGGTATAGGTGGAGTAGTAGATGCGGGGGGAGCCGTGGAGACGGTAGTAAACGAGTGTGGGATCGCCTCCGGGTTGGGTGGCGGCGGCGATTCGTGGTGGGTCGGCTGCGGCTCTTGCGATGTGGAAGGTTTTGAAGAGAGATTCGGCTTCGGGGGTGAACCAGGTTTCGTGCCTTGGCTCGAATACGGTGGGGCCCTGGTAGAGGTCTCTCAGGAGGGTGAGGAAGGCTTTGGCTCGGGTGGGGTTGAAGGCTTGTTTGGGCGGAAGCTGGAAGAGGATGGGGCCTCGTTTTTCCACCAAGGTGCTGGTCTGGGTGAGGAAATCTTTGAGTTGCTGTGGGGCCGGGGCCAAGGCGGATTCGTGGGTGATGGTCCTGGGGGCTTTGAGGGAGAAGAGGAAGTCGTCTGGGGTGGACGCGGCCCATTTGGCGTAGGTTGCCAGGCGCGAGGTGCGGTAGAAGGTGGAGTTGATTTCGGCGCAGTGGAGGACGCGGGCGTAGCGCTCTAAATGGGTGCCTTCGGTGGGGAAGGAGGCTGCGGTGAGGCGGGGGATGGACCAGCCGGCTGTGCCGATGCGGAGGGGCATGGCTTGGTGAGATGCGGGTGGTCGCCCAAACGCTCTGTGCCCTGGACGAACCCACATCTCAAAATCGAGATGTGGGGTACCCGGATTGTTGGCTCTGCTTTAAACTTTGCGGCTTTTCGACTTGCGGTGCTAGCTACGTGGGGCGAGGGGGAGGGTGATGGTGAAGACGGAGCCGTGGCCGGGTTGGCTGGTAACGGCGATGGTACCGTCGTGGGCTTCGATGATGGCCTTGGAGATGGCGAGGCCCATGCCGGTGCCGTGGACGCGGTATCGCTGGCTCTGTCCTCGATAGAACTTGTCGAAGATCATGAGCTGTTCCATGGGGTCGATGCCGTCGCCACGGTCGGCGATGGAGACGGCGAGATGACCGGGCTCGGCTTCGGCGGTGATGAAGATGGGCTCGGTGGCGGGGGAGTACTTGGCGGCGTTCTCGATGAGATGGACCAGGACCTTGACGACCAGTTCAAGGTCGATGAGGACCTCGGGGAGGCGGTCGGCGAGGTGGACCTCGATGCGGCGGTTGCCGAGCGGGACCTGTTTGAGGGCGGTGTCGATGCAGATGGAGATGGGATGCGGGGCGCGCTCAAGCTGTACCTCGCGGGCGTCGAGTTTGGACATCTCGGTGGCCTGGGCGATGAGGTGGTTGAGGCGGTCGCTCTCTTCGTCGATGACGGTGAGGAGTTCGGTGCGGTGCTCGGGGCTGAGTGCCGATTGCGAGAGGAGGCTGGTGACGGAGGCCTTGATGCTGGTGAGGGGAGTGCGGAGGTCGTGGGTGACGGAGTCGAGGAGTGCGGAGCGGAGGCGTTCGGACTCGTGGGCGGCGTCGGCGCGGGCGAGCTTCTCGATGGCGTTGGCGGACTCGATGGCGATGGCGACGAGGCCGCTCATGGCCTCGAGGGTCTCCTGGGTGGGGAGGTTGCCTTCGACGGCGATGGAGCCGATGGGGCGCACGCCTACGGAGAGGGAGAGGAGGGCGGTCTGCGGGGCGGAGGTTTCGTAGGCGGTGCCGGCGTAGACGGCGTTGCGGAGCTGGTTGGTGGAGACGTGGACCTCTTTGGGGTCGGAGAGGTAGATGCGGTCGCCGGCGGTGAGATGGAGGGCGGCGGAGCGGGTGCGGAAGGCGGAGACGATGTTCTGGGGGATGAGTTTGAGGAGGTCTCCGGTGGACTCGGTGGAGAGGAGCCGCTGGCCGAAGTCGTAGAGGAGCTCGAGTTCGCGGCGGCGTGAGTCGGAGGCTGCGGCTGCGGTCTTGATGCGGTTGGAGAGGTTGGAGCCGATGAGGGCGGTGGCGAGGAAGGCGAGGAGGGCCATCCAGTTCTGGGTCTCGGCGATGGTGAAGGTGTTGAGGGGAGGGAGGAAGAAATAGTTGAAGCAGGCGGCGGAGGCGAAGGAGAGCACGACCGCGTAACGGAGTCCCCAGGAGGAGGCGAGGAGGAGGATGTAGAGAAGAAGGGTGAGGGCGACGGTGGTGGGGTTGACGTGCAGAAGGCGAGCGTAGAGGGATACGATCAGGGAGAGCATGATCGCGGCGGAGAACCAGCGGAGGGTAGCTCGGGTTACTCTCGATGTCACGAGGTTGATTGTACCCATGAATGCGAACAAGACGTTCCCGGGCAAAACGGCGGAACAGTGGCTGGAGCATGCTGAGCTGAAGGAGAAGGCACAGGGGCGGCTGAAGGTCTTTCTTGGATATGCGCCGGGGGTGGGCAAGACGTTCAGCATGCTGAGCGAGGGGATTCGGCGGAAGATGCGTGGGGAAGATGTGGTGGTCGGCATCGTCGAGACGCATGGAAGGCCGAGCACGGCGGAGCTGGTGGAGAAGCTGCCGTCGATTGCGCGGACTGAGCTGGAGTACAAGGGCACGATGTTCGAGGAGATGGACATCGACGCGATTTTGCGGAGGGCGCCCGAGGTGGTGCTGGTGGATGAGCTGGCGCATACGAATATCGAAGGCAGCCGGCATGCGAAGCGGTATGAAGATGTGATGGAGCTGTTGCAGGCGCGGATCGATGTGCTGGTGACGGTGAATATTCAGCATATCGAGAGCCTGACGCCGCAGGTGCAGTCGCTGACGGGGATTACGGTGCGAGAGACGGTGCCGGACTGGGTGATGGATCGGGCGGATGAGATTGTGCTGGCGGATTTGACGCCGGAGGCGCTCGAGGAGCGGATGAAGCGGGGGGATATCTATCCGGCGGAGCGGGTGGACCGGGCGCTGGCGAACTTTTTCCGGAGGGGGAATCTGATTGCACTGCGGGAGATGGCGCTGAAGCAGGTGACGCGGGCGGTGGACCGCAATCTGGATGCGTATGTGACGCGGAAGCGGCTGGGTGGGGAGTGGTGCGTCCGGGAGAAGGTGGCGGTGTGTATCAGCGCGAGTCCGCATGCAAGGCAGTTGATTGCGCGAGGGGCGCGGCTGGCGGAGGGGCTGGGCGCGGAGTTTATGGTGCTGCATGTGGATCGGGGCGACACGCCGACGGAGGACCGGGCGCGGTCGCTGGAGGCGAATATACGGTTTGCGGAGAACCTGGGAGCCAAGGTGGTGAAGCTGGTGAATCGCAGCGTGGCGAAGGCGACGTCGGAGTTTGTGTCGAAGGAGCGGGTGACGCAGGTGATCTTTGGACGGTCTGCGGTGAAAGGGCTGAAGATGTATCTGTACTACTTTGCGATTCAACGATTCATGAGTGGAGCTCCGCATACGGATCTGCATATCGTGACGCAGGAGCAGGCGTGATGGGACGGAAGATTCTGGTTGTGGACGATGAGCCGCAGATTGCGCGGGTGTTGCGGATGGCGCTCGAGAGCAACGGGTACGACGTGACGGTGGCGCGCGATGGTGTGGATGCGCTGGAGAAGTTTACGAAGATCGCGCCGGAGCTGGTGATCACGGACCTGGCGATGCCGGAGATGGATGGCATCGAACTGACGAGGACGATCCGGCAGCGGGGGCAGACGCCGATCATCGTGTTGAGCGTGAAGAACGCGGAGCAGATGAAGGTGATGGCGCTCGATGAGGGCGCGGACGATTACATTACGAAGCCGTTCAGCATTCAGGAGCTGCTGGCGCGGGTCCGGTCAAATCTGCGGAGAGCGGTACCTGCGGAGCCGGAGCCGGAGTCGATGATCGCCACGGGGGACTTTCGTATCGATGTGGATGCGCATGTGGTGGAGCGGATGGGGGAAGAGATTCACCTGACGCCGAAGGAGTTCGAGCTGCTGGTGTTGCTGGCGCGGAATCCGGGGCGGGTGCTGACGCACAAGTTTTTGTTGAATGCGATCTGGGGCAGCGCGGGGAAGGACCAGCCGGAGTATCTGCGGGTGCTGGTGGCGCAGTTGCGGAAGAAGATTGAGCCGGCGGGTGAGGCGAAGTACATTCGCAACGAGCCTTGGGTGGGATATCGATTTGCTGCGGATCCACGGGCGGATGAAGCGATCGAAGGCTGATTGTTCGGCAGAGGGACACTTATAGATTCTTTATGCTCTCTCTACGGACTTCCTATGGGGGGTGACGCTCTACTTGCTTTGGAGCGTTCCCGTGAAATTCGCAACGCGTTATTTGTTTGTTTGTCTTGCCGGTCTTTTGTTGTGTGCGACGAGGGTGGAGGCGCAGAGCAGCAGTGCGCCGGAGCAGCCGGTAACATTGGCCTCGGCGAAGAACTTCTTTGCGCGGCTTGCGGATGTGTACAAGGAAGACTGGCATCCGACCCAGGCCGCTGCGGCGGCTCCGTTGCGGCGCGGGTATGCTGGACCGCTGGATTCGACCCCGTTTCCGAGCTCGGACTATAGCGTTGGTGGCACGCCGGTGATTGGCGCGCCGGACACGTCGACCTACGAGCTGATGCAGGCGGTGAACGAGAACAAGAGCCGCTTGAAGGTGTATGGGTGGCTGAACGGCGGCTTCGATGTCAGCACGTCGAACAAAGGCGATGGCGCGAACTCGCCGGCTGCTTACTACTACAACCCCAACCGCGTGATTCCGGACCAGATGGTGCTGTACGTGGAGCGGCTGCCCGATGAGGTGCAGACGGATCATGTGGACTGGGGCTTTCGCCTGGCGCAGCTCTGGGGGCAGGACTATCGCTACACGACGGCGAAGGGGATGTTCTCGCAACAGTTGCTGGCGCGCAATCATGAGTATGGGTACGACCCGATCATGTTCTATCTCGATCTCTACTTTCCGCATGTCGCGAAGGGGATGAATGTGCGGATGGGACGGTATGTGTCGCTGCCGGATATTGAGGCGCAGCTTGCGCCGAACAATTACACCTACTCGCACTCGGTGTTGTATGCCATCGATCCGTATACGCAGACGGGCATTGTTGCGAGCGTGAAGCTGAGCGACCACTGGCTGGTGCAGGCTGGTTTTTCCGGCGGCAACGACGTGATGCCGTGGGTGAAGGATGCACAGCCTACGGGGACGGCGTGCGTGGACTATACGTGGTCGGCGGGCGGCGACGCGCTGTATACCTGCGCGAACTCCTTCAACAAGGGCAAGTACGCCTACAACAATGTGCAGAGCTACTACGAGACCTGGTACCACAAGATCAATGCGACCTGGCATACGGATACGGAGGCCTGGTACATGTACCAGCGCGATGTTCCGAACATTGCCGGGAATGTGGCGAACCCCATCACGCCCGAGGTTGGGGCCAACGGCGCCTTCTGCCATGTCAACCAGCTTCGCTGCTATGCCCCGGAGTACGCGGTTGTGAACTACCTCGAGAAAGAGCTGGGTCAGAAGAACTATCTCTCGCTGCGCAACGAGTATGTGGACGACATCAAGGGACAGAGGACGGGGTATGTGACGAAGTACTCCGAACATCTGATCGGCTATGGGCACTGGGTTGGATCGAGTGTGCTGTTCCGGCCGGAGCTGCGGCTGGAGCACTCCTACAACGTGGCCGCGTATGACCTTGGCACGAAGAAGACGCAGTTCATCGTCGCAGGCGATGTGACGTATCACTTTTGAGAAAGAGGTTTGTATGAGCGATGTGCTGAGTGTGGTTGCGACGTTGCTGCTGTTCGGGATCGCGGTCGTGTATGCGACGGCCTGCGATGGAATGTTGAGGGGGAAGAACCATGGTTGAGAACGTCTTGCTGCTGCTGTTGTGCGCGGCACTCCTGGTGTACCTGGTTTACGCAATGCTGCGTCCGGAAAAGTTTTAGGGATAGGAAGAACATCAATGACTGCCAATGGCTGGATTCAAATTCTCTTCTTCTTCGCGTCTGTTCTCTTGCTGGCGAAGCCGATGGGTCTGTATATGTGCCGTGTGTTCGAGCGGGGCAAGACTCCGCTCGATGTTGTGCTGCGGCCCGTTGAGCGTGTGCTGTACAAGCTGACCGGCGTGGATGAAGAACAGGGCATGCGCTGGACGGAGTATGCGGTTGCGATGCTGCTGTTCTCCGCGGCGACGCTACTGTTTACGTATGCGGTTGAACGCGCGCAGGTCTGGCTGCCCTTGAATCCGCAGCATCTGGCGGGCGTGGCTCCGGGACTGGCGTGGAACACCGCCGTCTCGTTTACGACGAATACGAACTGGCAGTCGTATGTGCCTGAGACGACGATGAGCTACCTGACCCAGATGCTTGGGCTGGCCACGCATAACTTTTGGTCGGCTGCGGTGGGCATGGCGCTGGCGATCGCCTTAATTCGTGGTATCGCTTCGCGCGAGACGGACAGGCTGGGCAACTTCTGGGTCGATATGACGCGGGCTACGCTGTATATCCTGCTGCCAATCTGCCTGGTCTATGGCACGGTGCTGGTGTCGCAGGGTGTGGTGCAGAACCTGAAACCGTATGACACGGCGACGCTGGTGGAAAAGCAGAATGTAACGACCACTGGCACAGATGGCAAGACCAGCACGCAAGTGGTGACGACGCAGACGATCGCGCAGGGGCCGGTGGCTTCGCAGGAAGCGATCAAGATGCTGGGGACGAACGGCGGCGGGTTCTTCAATGCGAACAGCGCGCATCCGTTTGAGAATCCCACGCCGCTGACGAACTGGCTGGAGATGCTTTCGATCTTTCTGATTCCGGCCGGACTGACGGTGACGCTGGGCCGCATGGTGAAGGCTCCGCGGCATGGCTGGGCGGTATTTGCGGCGATGAGCGTGTTCTTCTTCGTGGGCGTTACGGCTGCGTACCAGGCGGAGTCGAAGACGAATCCTCTGCTGCATCACGTGACCGCGCAGGCGACCGCGAACGATGCGGGTGGCAACATGGAGGGCAAGGAGGTTCGCTTCGGCATTGCGAACTCCGCGCTGTTCGCGACGGTGACGACGGATGCGAGCTGCGGCGCGGTGAATGCGATGCACGACAGCTTCTCCCCGCTGGGCGGCATGGTGCCGATGGTGAACATCCTGTTGGGTGAGATCGTGTTTGGCGGTGTTGGCGCCGGACTCTACGGCATGCTGATCTTCGTGGTGCTTGCCGTATTCATCGCAGGGTTGATGGTTGGCCGTACGCCGGAGTACCTGGGTAAGAAGATCGAGGCTGCGGATGTGCAACTGGCGATGCTGTACCTGTTGATCTTTCCGGTGATCATCCTTGGGCTTGCTGCGGTTTCGGTACTGACACCGTTGGGGCTTTCGAGCCTGGCGAACCAGGGGCCGCATGGTCTGAGCGAAATTCTTTATGCGTTCGCTTCGGCCGCGGGCAATAACGGAAGTGCGTTCGGCGGGTTGAATGCGAATACGGGCTGGTATAACGCTGCGCTTGGATTCGCGATGTTTGCGGGACGGTTCCTGATGATTGTGCCGATGCTGGCGATCGCGGGAAATCTTGCGAAGAAGAAGATTACGCCGGCTTCGCAAGGGACGTTTCCGGTGACGACGCCTTTGTTCACGATTCTGCTTTGCTCGGTGATTCTGATTGTCGGGGCGTTGACGTTCTTTCCTGTGTTGTCGCTTGGGCCGATTTTGGAGCATCTGCAGATGCATGCGGGGCGGATGTATTAAGGCACATGCACGAGCAACGGGCCGGGGCCAAAGCCCCTTTTTGAGAAGGCGCTGTACGTGGGGCTAAAGCCCCACTCTAATGCCAACGGCAGTAGCAGTAGCAGCGGCGAGTGCAACAGTAAGTGATTTGGTTTTGAGGATTTTATGAAAAAGAGCAGCCCTTTGTTTCAAGCGTCGATTGTGAAGCGTGCGGCGGTGGATGCGCTGAAGAAGCTGGATCCGCGCAGCATGATGAAGAACCCGGTGATGTTCGTGGTCGAGGTGGGGAGCGTGTTGACGACGCTTCTGCTTGTTATCGACAGGGCGGGTCACAAGCCTGGCTTCGGGTTCAATCTGCAGATCACGCTTTGGCTTTGGTTCACGGTGCTGTTCGCGAACTTCGCGGAGGCGATGGCCGAAGGGCGCGGCAAGGCACAGGCGGATACGCTGCGCAAGGCCAAGAGCGAGACGCTGGCGCGGCGGTTGAAGAAGGATGGGAGCTATGAGGAAGTAGCCAGCTCTGCGCTGCGTGTCGATGATGTGGTGGAAGCGGCGGCGGGTCAGATGATTCCGGGTGACGGCGAGGTGATCTACGGCGTGGCGTCGGTGGATGAGTCGGCGATCACGGGCGAGTCGGCTCCGGTGATTCGCGAGGCGGGCGGCGATCGGAGTGCGGTGACGGGTGGGACGAGGGTGCTCTCGGATCTGATCCGTGTGCGGATTACCTCGAATCCGGGTGAGACGTTTCTCGACCGCATGATTGCGCTGGTGGAAGGCGCGGAGCGGCAGAAGACGCCGAACGAGATTGCGCTGAATATTCTGCTGGCCGGGTTGACTATTATCTTCCTGCTGGCGGTGGTGACGCTGCAGCCGTTCGCGATCTACTCGGGCGCGCCGCAGACGGTGTTTGTGCTGGTGTCGCTGCTGGTGTGCCTGATCCCTACGACGATTGGCGGGTTGTTGTCTGCCATTGGCATTGCGGGCATGGACAGGCTGGTGCAGCACAATGTGCTGGCGATGTCGGGCCGTGCGGTCGAGGCTGCGGGCGATGTGAATACGCTGCTGCTGGATAAGACAGGCACGATCACGATTGGCAACCGCGAAGCTACGGCGTTTCTGCCTGCTCCGGGTGTGAGCGCGGACCAGTTGGCGGATGCGGCGCAGCTCTCTTCCCTGCCGGACGAGACGCCGGAAGGCCGCTCGATTGTGGTGCTGGCGAAGGAGAAGTTCGGGCTGCGTGGGCGTGAGTTGAGCGGACTGGATGCGGAGTTTATTCCCTTCTCGGCGACGACGCGCATGTCGGGTGTGAACCTTGGGGATCGCGTGGTGCGCAAGGGGGCGGCGGATGCGATCGAGCGCTATGTGAATGAGCTGGGCGGATCGATGCCGCGCGAGGTGCGCGATGCGGTGGATGAGGTTGCGCGCTCGGGCGGTACGCCTCTGGTGGTGGCGGAGGGCAATCGCGCGATGGGCGTGATTCACCTGAAGGACATTGTGAAGGGCGGGATGAAGGAGCGGTTCGCGGAGCTGCGGCGGATGGGCATCCGCACCATCATGATTACGGGCGACAATCCGCTGACGGCGGCTGCGATTGCGCGTGAGGCGGGTGTGGATGACTTTCTTGCCGAGGCCAAGCCGAAGGACAAGATGGACCTGATCAAGCGGGAGCAGAACGAGGGCAAGCTGGTGGCGATGACGGGCGATGGGACGAACGACGCTCCCGCGCTGGCACAGGCCGATGTCGGCGTGGCGATGAACTCGGGTACGCAGGCGGCGAAGGAGGCGGGTAACATGGTCGACCTCGACTCCAACCCGACGAAGTTGATTGAGATTGTGGCGATCGGCAAGCAGTTGCTGATGACGCGCGGCGCGCTGACGACGTTCTCGATTGCGAACGATGTGGCGAAGTACTTTGCGATCATTCCGGCGATGTTTGCGGGCGTGTTTCCTGTGCTGCAGTTGCTGAACATCATGCACCTGGCTACGCCGCAGTCGGCGGTGTTGTCGGCGGTGATCTTCAACGCGCTGGTGATTGTGGCGCTGATTCCGCTGGCGCTGCGTGGTGTTGGGTACCGGGCGCTTTCGGCGGAGGCTTTGTTGCAGAGGAACCTGCTGGTGTACGGGTTGGGCGGCATGATTGTGCCGTTCATTGGGATCAAGCTGATCGATATGTTGATTGTGGCTGTGCACCTGGCTTAGGAGCTTTATGAAGAAGACTTTGATAACGGCTTGTTTGTATACGGTTGTGACGGCGGTTCTGCTGGGTATTGGGTATCCGCTGGCGATGACGGGGATTGCGCAGGTTTTCTTTCGCGACAAGGCGAATGGGCAGTTGATCGTCGAGGGTGGCACGGTGGTGGGTTCGAAGATCATTGGACAGCCGTTTACGGGGGCGAATTATTTTCACTCGCGGCCTTCGGCTGCGGGAACCGGGTATGACGCGGGGAACTCTTCGGGGTCGAACCTGGGGCCTACGAACAAGGCGCTGGTGGATCGGGTGGCGGGCTCGGTTGCGAGCGAGAAGGGGGATGGGCCGGTGCCGGTGGATCTGGTGACGGCTTCGGGGTCGGGGCTGGATCCGGATATCTCGCCGGCTGCGGCGTACTACCAGGTGGCGCGCGTGGCGGGGGCTCGTGGTTTGTCTGCGGATGCCGTCAGGGCGTTGGTGGATCGTCATGTGACGCAGCGGCAGTTCGGGTTGCTGGGCGAGCCGAGGGTGAATGTGCTGCTGTTGAATCGGGATCTGGATGGGATGACGAAGTGAGATTTGAGGGTGGCATACCCACATCTCGAAAGCGAGACGTGGGGTGACCCGGTTTGCGGCCTATGTTTTAGACTGGCTGCTCCATGAAAAATTCTCTTCGTCTTCTTGGTGTGTTGCTGTTTGCCGTGTTGGCTGGGGCGCAGGAGCGCCGGTATGTGATTGCGGATCAGGATGCCTCGGGGCCAGGTGGGTCGGATATGGCGGCGCTGCTGGTGCTGCTGCAGTCGCCCAAGGTAGAGCTGCTTGGGATTACGGTGGTCTCGGGCGACATGTGGCGCGATGAAGAGGTGGCGCACGCGCTGCGGCTGATGGAGCTGATGGGGCGTACGGATGTGAAGGTGTATCCGGGGGCCGCGTTCCCGCTGGTGCGGACGCAGGAAGGGACCATGGCCGCGCAGAGGCTGTATGGAGCGGGGCCGTGGATGGGAGCCTGGAATCCGGAGAGCAAGACAAAGTGGGATGAAGTACCGGCGCTGACGGAGGGCAATCCCACGACCAAGGCTGCGGAGGAGGATGCGGCGCACTTCATGGTGAGGATGGTGCATGCCCACCCGCACCAGGTAACGATCTACGGGGCGGGGCCGCTGACGAATATTGCGCTGGCGACGAAGCTCGACCCGCACTTTGCGGAGCTGGCGGAGCGGTTGGTCATCATGGGTGGGAGTTTGAATCCGCATACGGAGAATCCGGAGTGGGTGAACGATCCGCGGCATGAGTTCAACTTCTGGTTCGATCCGGAGGCGGCGCATATTGTGCTGACCGCGAAGTGGGCGGATGTGACGGTGACGACGGTGGACGCTTCGTTGCAGACGAGTCTAAGCGGAGTGCTGAAGAAGATGGCGGGGTCGAAGGCGCAGGCGGCGCGGTATCTGATTCAGTATGCGAGGCACTTCGACCTGGCGGAGATTGCGTGGGATGAGCTGGCGGCGGCGACGTGGCTGGATCCGGCGATCACGACGAAGTTTCGCGAGGTGTATCTGGATGTAAACCTGGAGCATGGGGCGAACTATGGGGATACGCTGACGTGGTCGGACGGGGATAAGCCGGCGCTGACGATGCAGAAGGTGCATGCGCAGGTGGAGGTGGATGCTCCCCGGCTGGAGCGGGATTTGACGGCTCTGTTCACCGCACCAACACCGCATGCGCACGATGTTGCCCTATTACCGGCAAAGTAAACGACTTGCAGTGTGCTGCACCGTACAATGGGCGCAGCCATGAAGCTTAAGACTACCCGCGCCCTCGTTCCTTTTCTGCTCTTCGGGGCGGTGATTGTTGTCGCCTTAAATGCGTGGTTTGCCTTTCGCTCGGTGCAGGTGCTGGTGCAGGGCGAGATGTGGATGCAGCATACCTGGCAGGTGATTCTGCAGGTGGAGAAGGTGATGAGCTCGGCCAAGGACGCCGAGACAGGCAACCGCGGCTACCTGATCACGGGCGATGACGCGTACCTGGAGCCGTATCACGAGGCGCTGGCCGACCTTCCGGCGGAATTGAATACCTTTGCGAGCCTGACGTCCGACAATGCTTCGCAGCAGGCTCGGCTGGTGGAGCTGCGCGCCATCCTGCAACAGAGGATTGCGCTGCTGAAGCAGGGGATCGCGCTGAAGAAGGAGGATAACGGGACGGACGTGCAGTTGATGGTCCTGAGCGGCACGGGCAAGGCCGAGATGGACCATATGCGCAAGATCGCCGACGATATGGAGGCGGAGGAGCGCACGCTGCTGGCCGTGCGTACGCGGCAGACAGATGCGAATGTGTTGCGGGCGAGGCTGACGATCGGAGTCGCCAGCGCGATCGACTTTTTGCTGATTGTGCTGATGTTCCGCTACCTGGCGCGGGAGCGGAGTCTGCGGATTGCGACCGAGGAGGCGGCGGAGAAGCTGGCAGTGGCTCGGCTGGAGTCCGAGGCGAAGGCGGAAGAGGTGAGGCTGCTGAACCTGACGCTGGAAGAGCGGGTGCGGCTGCGGACGGCGGAGCTGGAGACGACGAACCGGGAGCTGGAGGCGTTCAGCTATTCCGTGTCGCATGACCTGCGGGCTCCTCTGCGGACGATCGACGGATTCAGCCTGGCGCTCGAAGAGGACTACGCAGAGGCGGTGGACGCGACGGGCCGCGACTATATCAAGCGGGTGAGAACGGGGGTGCAGCGGATGGGCATGCTGATCGACTCGCTGTTGCAGCTTTCGCGGATTACACGGGCGGAGATTCAGCGGGGCGATGCGGACCTGAGCCAGATTGCCGAAGGAATTGTGAGCAATTTGCAGGAGGAGAATCCGGGACGGGATATCGAGTTCAGGATCCAGCCGGGTTTGAAGACGGAGGCAGATCCGAAGCTGCTGCAAGTGGCGCTTGAGAATCTGTTGGGGAATGCCGTGAAGTTTTCGGCCAAGGTGCCGCATGCTGTGATCGAGTTTGGCTGGGATGAGCAGGAGCAGGCCTGGTTTGTGAAGGACAACGGGGCCGGTTTCGACATGTTTTACAAGGATAAGTTGTTCAACGCGTTCAACCGGCTGCATGGCGACAAGGACTTCAAGGGGTCGGGCATTGGCCTGGCAACCGTGGCTCGCGTGGTCAGGCGGCATCATGGACGCATTTGGGCCGACGCCGTGGTCGATCATGGCGCGACTTTTTGGTTTACGTTAGGTTAGGATTACTCCCATGGCAGATCCCGGACGTCTTATTCTCCTGGTCGAAGACGACCCGGACCACGAACTTCTTACGATTCGCGCGCTGAAGAAGTCGAACATCGCGAACGACATCCACGTTGCCCGCGACGGCGCGGAGGCGATCGAGATCCTGTTTGGCAACAGTCCGATCAAGCCGCAGGTGGTCCTGCTGGATTTGAAGCTGCCGAAGGTCGAAGGCCTCGAAGTGCTGAGGCGGATTCGCGAGACCAAGGAGACGAGAATGCTGCCGGTGGTCGTGCTGACGTCTTCGGACGAGGAGCGCGACGTGGTGCGCAGCTACCAGCTTGGTGTGAACAGCTATATCCGCAAGCCGGTGAATTTCAACGACTTCGCGGAAGCTACCCGGCAACTCGGCATGTACTGGCTGGTGTTGAACGAATGCCCTCCGAGCTAGACAAGCGCGCGCTGCACGTTCTCCTGGTCGAGGACAATCCGGACGATGCGTTCCTCTTGGAGCGGCACCTCCGGAAGAACGGATTTACGCTCAAAATTGAACGCGTGGAGACGGCGGCTGAGATGCTGCGCGTGCTCGACGTGGACGATCCCGCCGACCTTCCGGAGATTGTGCTGGCGGACTATAACCTGCCGAACTTCAGCGGTCCGGCTGCTCTGCAACTGGTGAAAGCGGCTGGTCTGGATATTCCGTTCATCATGATGTCGGGTGCGATCTCGGAAGAGACCGCGGTCGAGTCGATGCGTGCGGGTGCGCAGGACTATGTGACGAAACAGAATCTGGCGCGGCTGGTTCCGGCGCTGGAGCGTGAGTTGCGCGAGGCTTCGGCGCGGCGGAACAAGCTTGCGGCTGAGCTGGCGCTGCGGGAGAGCGAGGCTCGGTTTCACCGGTTGGTGGAGGCGATGCCGCTGGGGCTGTTGATCAGCGATTCCACGGGGCGGATTGTGTATGCGAACGGTTCGGTGGAGAGGCTGCTGGGATACGCGCGTGGCGCGATGCTGGCGGGCGAGGTGACGATCGGTGCGCTTTGCCCGGCGCTGGGCCCCGACGTCGATCTCGAGGACGCGAGCCAGACGGACCAGATGGGCGGCTCGTTCGACCGGGCGTGGCTGAATGGGGAGCCGTTCGAGACGGTATGCCAGGCGGCGGATGGACAGACGATCGAGACGCTGATCGGGGTGGCGGTGCTGAATCCCGAGTCGGCCGACGAAGAGCGGCAGATGGCCGCGTTTATCGCGGATCTGACGCTGCAGAAGAAGAGCGAAGAGGTGTTGCGGCGGACGGAGAAGCTGGCGGTGGCGGGGCGTCTGGCGGCGTCGATTGCGCACGAGATCAACAATCCGCTGGAGGCGATTACGAACTGCCTGTTCCTGATTGCGAACACGGAACTTCCGCAGGATGCAAGGACGTTCCTGGAGCTGGCGCAGAAGGAGCTGGACCGCGTGGCGCAGATTACGGTGCAGACGCTGCGGTTCTACCGGAGATCGACACAGACGTCTCAGGCGGATATCCACGAGTTGCTGGAGACGGTGCTGACGCTGCTGGAGTCGCGGATGCGCCGGATGCAGGTGGAGATTGTGCGCGATCTGGGGACGATTCCGCTGATCCTGGTGCATGACGGCGAGATCCGGCAGGTGCTGGTGAATCTGATTGGCAATGCGATCGATGCGCTGCATGATGGCGGGCAGATTCGAATACGAACGAGGCCTTCTCAGGACTGGGGTACGGGCCGGGTGGGGATACGGATCAGTATTGCGGACAACGGGACCGGGATGAGCAAGGCGACGCTGGCCCGGATCTTCGAGCCGTTTTATTCGACCAAGGGGATTACCGGGACGGGACTTGGGCTTTGGGTGTCGAAGGAGATTGTGGACAAGCACCAGGGATCGTTGCGGGTACGGAGTCAGGAAGGGAGAGATGGACAGCCGGGGGGGACGGTGTTCAGCTTGTTTATTCCGGAGCAGAGTGGGCTGGCAGCGACGGCACCTGCGGCGTAGCGCGTAAGCGGACTGCGCCCTTCATGAAAATGCTTTAGCTTAGAAGCCAATGGCGTTCCAGCATACTGTCGGCGGAGTGAGCTATCGGTTCGAGACGCTGGCGGATCTGCTGGCAAAGGCGACTCCTGCGCGGGCCGGGGATGAACTGGCCGGCATTGCCGCGGAGAGCGCGCAGCAGAGAGTGGCGGCGCAGAGGGCACTCGCGGATCTGCCTTTGCGGGCGTTTCTGGATGAGCCTCTGATTCCCTATGAGACGGATGAGGTGACTCGGCTGATCTTCGATACGGCTTCGGATGCGGAGGCGCTGGAGCCCCTGCTTGCGCTGACGGTGGGGGAGTTTCGGGACTTTCTGCTTTCGGATGAGGCTACGGGGGAGAGGCTGGCGGAGGTGGCTCCGGTGCTGATGCCGGAGATGGCGGCGGCGGTCTCGAAGCTGATGCGGGCGCAGGACCTGATCCTGGTGGCAAAGAAGATTTCGGTGGTGACGAAGTTTCGGACGACGGTGGGGCTGCCGGGGCGGATGTCGACGAGGCTGCAGCCGAACCACCCAACGGACGACCCAAGAGGGATTGCGGCTTCAATGCTGGATGGGCTGATGTTGGGGTCGGGCGATGCGGTGATCGGTATCAACCCGGTATCGGACTCGGTGGAGTCGGTGACGACGCTGCTCCGGATGATCGACACGGCGCGGGAGAGGTTTCGGATTCCGACACAGAGCTGTGTGCTGGCGCATATCACGACGCAGATGCAGGCGATGGAGCAGGGGGCTCCGCTGGATCTGCTGTTTCAGTCGATCGGCGGGACCGAAGGGACGAATAGCAGCTTTGGGGTGGGGCTGGCGCTGCTGCGGGAGGGGCATGCGATGGCTCGGGAGCTGGGGCGCTGCCCTGTTGGGGGGAACATTCTGTACTTCGAGACGGGCCAGGGGAGTTCGTTGTCGGCTGGGGCGCATTATGGGGCGCGAGGCGTCGCGATCGATCAGCAGACGCTGGAGGCTCGGGCCTATGCGGTCGCGCGGGACTTCAAGCCGATGCTGGTGAATACGGTGGTGGGTTTCATCGGGCCGGAGTATCTGTATGACGGGAAGCAGATTCTGCGGGCGGGGCTGGAGGATCACTTTTGCGGGAAGCTGCTGGGGCTGCCCATGGGGTGCGACGTCTGCTACACGAACCATGCGGAGGCCGACCAGGACGATATGGACGTCTTGCTGACCGCGCTGGGGGCGGCGGGGGTGAACTACATCATGGGCGTGCCGGGGGCGGACGACATTATGCTGAACTACCAGAGCACGTCGTTCCACGATGCGCTCTATGTGCGGCGGTTGCTGGGTTTGCGGGCGGCTCCGGAGTTTGAGGAGTGGATGGCTTCGGGACCGGCGTTGTCGATACAGGGGTTGCTGGCATGAGCGAGCTTTTGCTGCGGAGCCTGACGGCGGCCAGGGTGGGGCTGGTGCGGACAGGCGTGAGCCTGGGAACAGCGGCGGAGCTGGACTTTCGGGCGGCGCATGCGATGGCTCGGGATGCGGTGCATGCGGCGCTGAGTGTGCCCTCGATGCTGGCGGGGCTCTCGGGGCTTGGGCTGGAGGCGGTGGCGGTGAAGTCGGCGGCTCCGGATCGGGGAACGTATTTGAAGAGGCCGGATCTTGGCCGGCGTCTGGCGAGTGGGACGCGGTTGCGGGATGGCGGGGAGGACAGGCCCCGGCTTACGGTGATTGTGGCGGATGGGCTGTCGGCGCTGGCAGCGGATCGGCATGCATTGTCCCTGCTGGAGCAGCTGATGCCTCTGCTCTCGCGGTTCCGCATGACCACGGCCGTGGTGGCGGAGCAGGCGCGGGTGGCGTTGGGGGATGAGATCGGGGCTCTGTTGGGGAGCGACCTGACAGTGATGCTGATTGGGGAGAGGCCGGGGCTGAGTGCGCCGGATTCGCTGGGAGCTTATCTGACGTGGGGGCCTCGGGTGGGCAAGACGGATGAGGCGCGGAACTGCGTGTCGAATATCCGGGTGGGTGGGCTGGAGTATGCGGCTGCTGCGGCGCGGATTGCGTTTCTTTGTGACGGGGCCCTGCGGCTGGGGCTGACGGGAACCGGGCTGAAGGATGGGCCGGAGCGGCTATTCGAGCAGAGGTAAAGGCTCGCCGGGTTTGGCGCTGGAGAGGTAGCAGGCTTCGACGAGGGCCATGGTCTCGTAGGCTGACTCGAAGCTGGTGGGGAGGGGCCGGGTGGGGTCTTCTACGTGGGCCTGCAACGAACCCATCGAGCCCATGAAGGCGTCGGGGAACCAGTTGCCGCTGACGGGGAGGTTATGCCAGCCGTCGCCGTTGCGCTGGGCGTAGGCGAGGGTGTCGGGACGGCCCCTGGGGTAGTCGAGGTTGACGCCCATGTCGAAGCGGAGGCCACCGCCGGTGCCTTCGAGCTGCACGAAGCTGCGCTGGTAGTCCGGGGCGAGGTCGTGGCCGTGGTTGGCGACGACGAAGACGCGTTTGTTGTCGCCGTAGTCGAGGATGACGGTGGACTTGGTGGCGGCGAGGGATGGGGTCTGGGGGTTGCGGACGGTCTTTGCGTAGACGCCGATGGGATTGCCGAACCAGGCGCGGACGAGGTCGAGGTAGTGGATGGAGTGGTAGAGGAGTTCGAGGCGAGGGGCCTTAGCCAGGAACGTCCAGAGGCTCCAGGGCATGAAGGTGCGGACCTGGATCTCCATGTCGTGGAGGTCGCCGAGCAGGCCGGCCTGGGCGAGGGCGGTGGCGCCGAGGTTGTTGGGGGCGTAGCGGAGCTGGAAGTTGACCGCAGCGACAAGGCTGCGCTGGCGGCAGAGGTCGCGGATTGCACGGGCTTCTTCGAGGGTTTCGCCCATGGGTTTTTGCAGGAGGCAGGCAGAGCCTTCGGGGAGGTGAGGCAGGACATTGAGAAGCTGCGGGGCGGGGACGGCGATATCGAAGATGGCGTCGTGTGGAGCTTTGGCGATGGCCTCTTCGACGGATTCGTAGGCGTGGTGGATATTGAACTTTTCGGCCAGGGCGGCGGCTACGCCGGCGGTGCGATCGGCGAGGGCGGCTACGGGGAGTCCGGCCTTCCGGTAGGCGGGGAGATGAGCATCGCGGACGATGCCGCCGGAGCCAAGGATGACGATGGGGCGGGGGGAGCGGGGGCGAGGGGCGGTGGCGGCGGATACCAGGGCGCGGAGTTCTTCGGGGGTGGGCATCGCTGGTTAGGATCGCATATCTGCCAGAGGTTTGGAATCTGTTCCTGGTGAAAACATATTTTCGAGAGTGAAAGGGATAGGGTGGTCCGAGCGCTACCCACCCTCGTCGCGATGAAGCTGCGACGAGGGTGGCGCACCCATCGTGTGAACTGCCTATGCCTGTTGGAGGAGGTCTTCGATGCGGATGGGCAGGTTGCGGACGCGCACTCCGGTGGCGTGATAGACGGCGGCGGTCATGGCGGGGGCGATGCCGGCGAGACCGATTTCGCCGATGCCGCGGGCTCCGTACTCGCCGATGAAGGGGTCGGGGATGTTGGTGAAGTGGACGGAGATATCGGGGGAGTCGGCTGCGGTCGGGACGATGTAGTCGGCGAAGTTGTCGTTGATGGCGTGGCCGTTGCGCGGGTCGTAGATGGTCTCCTCCATCATGCCCATGCCGATGCCCATGATGATGGCTCCGGCCATCTGGTTGCCGGCGGTCTTGGGGTTGAGGATGCGGCCGGCATCGACGACGGAGACGACGCGGCTGACGCGGAGGTGGGCGATGCCCGGGTCCCACTCGACCTCGACGAACTGTGCGCCGAAGGAGTGCGAGGAGTGGTTGGCGGCATCCTTGTTTTCGCTGGCGGCGGGGCCGGTCTTGCCGTCGCCGGTGGCGGAGCCTACCCGGGCGGCCTTGAGGACGTCGGCGAAGGCCATGCCGGCCTCGGGGGACTCATCCTTGAGGTGAACGCGGCCTTTGGACATGGCGAGGGCGTCGGGCTGCTTGCCGAAGAACGGAGTGCCCTTGGCGTTGCCGGCGTTGGCCAGCATGGACTTGATGGCGTTGTTGGCGGCATCGGCGATCGAGGGGATGAGAGAGGCGGTGGCCGTGGAGCCGCCGGACATGGGGCCGGGAGGCAGCGAGCTGTCGCCGAGGACGACCTCGATCTTATCGACGGGGATGCCGGTTTTGTCGGAGAGGATCTGGGCGGCGATGGTGTACGTTCCGGTGCCGATGTCCTGCGTGGCGGAGGCGACGCGGGCGGTGCCGTCGGATTTGAGGGATACGGTGGCTTCGCTGCCGCCACGGCCCGCTCCCCAAGAGGCGCAGGCAACGCCCCAGCCGAGGATGAGGTCACCCTTCTTCATGGAGCCGACTTCTGGGGTGCGTTTGGACCAGCCAAACTTTTCGGCGCCGATCTGGAGGCACTCCTTGAGATGGCGTGAGGTGAAGGGTTTGTTCTTTTCTTCGTCGATGAGGGTGTCGTGGGCGAGGCGGAAGGCGACGGGATCCTGCTTGAGCTGGATGGCGAGCTCGTCCATGGCGGACTCGAGGGCGAAGAGGCCGGGAACGGCACCGGGGCCGCGCATGGGGGTTGGGGTCCCGATGTTGCGCCTGACCTGCGACGAGGTGACCTTGAGGTTGGGGACGGAGTAGAGGAACGGCGTGGCTTCGCCGCAGTTCTCCTTGATGGTATCGCCGAAGGAGGTGTGGTTGCGGTAGTCCTGCTGGAGGGAGACGAGCTTGCCGTGGGCGTCGGTGGCGAGGCGCATGCGCTGCTGCGTGCGCGGACGGTGGCCGACGTTCGAGAACATCATCTTGCGCGAGACCATCAGCTTGACCGGGCGATCGGTCCGGCGGGCCGCGACGGCGCAGAGGGCGGAGTGCGGCCAGGGGAAGAGCTTGCCTCCGAACCCGGAGCCGATGAACCGGGCGATGATGGTGATGTTTTCCTTGGGGATGCCGAGGTGCTGCGCCATGACCGTGAGTGCGTTGACGACGCCCTGCGACGACTCATAGAGAGTCACCTTATCCCCGTTCCAGACGGCTGTGGTGGCGTGCATCTCCATGGGATTGTGGGTCTCGGCGGGGGTGGTGTAGGTGGCATCGAGCTTGATGGGCGCTGCGGCGAAGGCGGCTTCGGAGTCGCCGCGATGGCTCTCGATTTTGGCTCCGGCGGGTGGTTCGGGGTCGTTCATCGGCTTGGTGACATTGGGCGCTTGCGACTTGTAGGTGACCTTGACGGCTGCGGCTGCGGCCTGCGCCTGCTGGAAGGTCTCGGCGACGGCGAGCGCCACGTACTGGCCCCAGTAGGAGACGGTCTCGTCTTCGAAGGGCGGGCGGCTCTCGCTGGTACGGCCACCGCGTCCGGCGGACATGCGGAAGATGGGGTCGATGTTGCCGTGGTGCAGGATGAGCAGGACACCGGGCATCTTCTCGGCGACGGAGGTATCCAGCGAGGCGATGCTGCCGTTGGCGATAGTGGCGCAGACGGGCACGGCGTAGGCCATGTGGGGCAGGTTGTAGTCGGCGGCGTAGCGGGCGGTGCCGGTGGTCTTGAGCGGGCCGTCGACGCGGTCGATGGCGGAGCCGATGATGGAGGAGAGCGGCGCGGGATCGCCTGCGGGGGCTTCGGTGACGCCGGTCTGGATGAACTCGAGGTTATCGGTAAACATAGGGACTCCTGACGCTTAGGCGGTGACGGTGTTGGCGAGGGCGCGGGTGAGGCAGCGCTTGGCGAGTTCGACCTTGAAGCCATTTTCGGTCTGCGGCTTCGCACCGTGGAGGGCGGCTTCGGCGGCGCGGCGGAAGAGCGCGGTGTCGGGGGTGTGGCCGGTGAGTGCTTTTTCGGCCTCGAGCGAGCGCCAGGGTTTTGTGCCGACTCCGCCGAGCGCTACGCGGGCGTGTGTGATCCTGCCGGAGGCGACGGTGAGGACGACGGCTGCCGACGAGAGGGCGAACTCGTAGGCAGCGCGGTCGCGGAGTTTCAGGTAGTGGGACTTCGCTCCGGCGGCTGGTTTGGGCAGGAGGACGCCGGTGATGAGATCGCCGGGCTCGAGAGCCGTCTCGATGTGCGGGGTGGTGCCGGGAAGCTTGTAGAAGTCGTGGATTGGGATGGAGCGGACGCCCTTCGTGCCCTGGATCTGGATGGTGGCTTCGAGGGCGGTGAGGGCGACGTTTTGGTCCGAGGGGTTGGTCGCGATGCAGTCCTTGCTGGTGCCGAGGATGGCGAGCATGCGATTGTGGCCTTCGAGCGCGGAGCAGCCGGTGCCAGGCTCACGCTTGTTGCAGGCGTGCGCGGTGTCCCGGAAGTAGACGCAGCGGGTGCGCTGGAGGAGGTTGCCGGCGGTGGTAGCCATGTTGCGGAGCTGGGGTGATGCTCCGGAGAGCAAGGCCTCGGACAGGACCGCGTACTGTGCCTTGACCGCGGGGTGATTGGCGACGTCGGCGTTGCGGGCCAGGGCTCCGATGAGGAGGCCGCCCTCGGGCGTGGGGGTGACCTTGTCGAGGGCGAGGCCGTTGATGTCCACGATGGTGGCGGGGCGCTCGACGTTGAGCTTCATCATGTCGATGAGGTTGGTCCCGCCGGCGACAAAGCGGGCTGGACTTCCGGGGCCGGCGGTCGAGGCGATGGCCTGCGGGATGGTGGCGGCTCGGGTGAAGCTGAAGGATTCCATGGTGGCTCCTGATCAAACGCAAAGGGGCAAGGCTTCTTGTGGTGAAGCTTTTTCGTTAGGCCTGCCGGCGGACCTGTTGCACGGCAGCGACGATGTTGGGGTAGGCGCCGCAGCGGCAGATGTTGCCGTACATGGCGTGTTTGACGTCGTCGTCGGTGGGGCCGCAGCCCTCCTTGAGGACGGCGACGGCGGACATGATCTGGCCGGAGGTGCAGTAGCCGCACTGGAAGCCGTCGTGCTGGACGAAGGCGGCCTGCATGGGGTGCATGTGGTCGGGTGTGCCGAGACCTTCGATGGTGGTGATCTCGTCACCGGCGTGCATGACGGCGAACGAGAGGCAGGAGTTTACGCGGCGTCCGTTGACGTGAACGGTGCAGGCTCCGCACTGGCCGTGGTCGCAGCCCTTCTTGGTGCCGGGCAGGTCGAGATTTTCGCGCAGGCAATCGAGCAGGGTGGTGCGGGGATCGAGGTTCAGGGCGCGGGACTCGCCGTTGACCTTGAGGGTGATGGGCATCGTGTCCTGGCTGCAGGGCACGGCCTGGTCGCAGGCGGGGCCGGGGGCCGGTGTCGCCGCGAGAAGAGGCTGCGCGGCGGCGGCGGCCGAGGCGATACCGGCTGCACCGAGTGAAGAGAGGAAGGAGCGGCGGCTGAGGCCGGAGGAGGCCTTTGTCTCGGGCTCGGGAGGGGTCTGTCCGTGCTTGCGGTCTTTTGAGTCGTTTGCCATGAAATGCTCCGGCGATCTTCAGATGGTGCAGCAATTTTGCGCGCGTACGAGGATAGGATGCAAGGTTGCCAGATGACGATTGCGTCATGGTATCGGCGGACTGGATATGATGGCTTTCTATGTTGACGGGGTCAGCGCATGATGAAGGTTGAGGATGACGAGCATGAGTTTCATTCCAGGACGTTTTGCGGGCAAGGTCGTTTTGGTGACGGGCGCCGGGCACGGTATTGGACGGGCCATTGCGGAGCGGTTTGCGGCTGAAGGAGCCGCGGTGGCAGTGAACGATATTCGCGCGGAGCGGACGGACGAGGTGGTGGCGGCGCTGGGGAGCGACCGGGCAATGGGTGTTGCCGCGGACGTTTCGGACAGGGGCCTGGTGGGGGCGATGATCGATGCGGTGGAGGCGCGGTTCGGGCCGGTGGATGTGCTGGTGAACAATGCGGGCATTATCGACGCGGACAGGCACTTCTTCGATGGGGACGAGGCCTGGTGGGACCGGGTGCTGGATGTGAATCTGAAGGGTGGGTTTCTGTGCTCGCATCGTGTGGCCCGGAGCATGGCGAAGAGGAAGACGGGCGTGATTCTGAACATGTCGAGCGGCGGGGCCACGAAGGCGCATCGGGGCAATGTGGCGTACGACGCTTCGAAGGGCGGGATCGAGGCGATGACGCGGGCGATGGCGCTCGATCTGGCTCCGTATGGAATTCGCGTGAACTGCCTGGTGCCGGGGTTCATTCGCACGTACGCGGTGAGCGATGAAGGGGCGGAGTTGCGGGCGAAGTCGGTGCCGCTGGGGAGGATGGGGACGGCGGAGGATCTGGCGGGGCCTGCGGCTTTTCTTGCGAGTGACGACGCGGCGTACATTACGGGGTTCTGCCTGGCGGTGGATGGCGGGGTGCTGGTGCAGCAGAGGTCAATGCCGGTCGAGACCTTTCCGCTGAGCCGGTTTCCGGTGATCGAGTAGATGGGGATGCTGCGGGCCGGGGTGGATATTGGCGGGACGTTTACGGACCTGATCGTGGTCGATGGGGAGACGGGCGCATTCACGATCGGCAAGACGCTGACGACGCCGGGGGATCCGTCCCTGGCCATTGAGACGGCGCTGGTGGAGTCGGGGCAGCCGGTGGGCGCGTTGCGCGATCTCGTTCATGGCACCACGCTGGTGACGAATGCGCTGATTGAGCGCAAGGGCGATCTGACGGCGCTGATGACGACCGAGGGATTTCGCGATGCGGTCGAGATAGGGCGGGAGAATCGTTACGACCTGTACGACCTGGGTATCGAACTGCCTGTGCCGCTGGTGCCGCGGTATCTGCGCTTTGGGGTGCCGGAGAGGACGCTGGCCGATGGCGCGGTTTTGCACATCGTCGATGTGGCATTTGTGGAGAAGTTGGCGCGGGAGCTGGCAGAGCACGGAATTGTAGCGATTGCGGTTACATTTTTGAACAGCTTTGCCCATGCGGCGAATGAACGGGCTGCGCGGGAGGCGATCCTGAGGGCGGCGCCGGGGATGCGGGTTTCGATTTCGAGTGAGGTTTCGCCGACGATCCGGGAGTTTGAGCGGACCAGCACGACGATTGCGAATGTGTATGTGCAGGCGCGGGTGGAGCGGTATCTGCGCGATCTTGAGGCGCGGCTGGAACGGATGGAGTTCGGCGGCAACTTTCTGCTGATGCTCTCGAGCGGCGGCGTGGCTACGGCGGCGACGGCGATTGCGTTTCCGATTCGTCTGCTGGAGTCGGGGCCTGCGGCGGGGGCGCTGGCGGCGGCGACGTATGGAATGGCGAGCGGGCATCCCGACCTGGTGTCGTTCGACATGGGCGGGACGACGGCGAAGTTTTGCGTGATCGACGATGGGAAGCCACTCATTGCGCACGAGTTTGAGTTCGATCGCATCTACCGGTTTCGCAAGGGGTCGGGACTGCCGGCTACGATTCCGGTGATCGAGATGGTGGAGATCGGCGCGGGCGGTGGATCGATTGCGCGGGTAAATACGCTTGGGCTGTTGAAGGTTGGACCGGATTCTGCGGGGGCGGATCCGGGGCCGGTTTGCTATGGACGAGGAGGTACGGAGCCTACGGTGACCGATGCGGATCTGGTGCTGGGGTATCTGGACCCGGCGTTCTTTCTGGGTGGGCGGATGGGGTTGGAGCTGGAAGCGACGAAGACCGCGATGGAGGAGAGAGTGGCCAGACCGCTTGGCTTGAGCGTCGCGGAGGCGGCGTGGGGGATTCACCAGATTGTGAATGAGACGATGGCGTCCGCGGCGCGGGCGCATGTGCTGGAGCGTGGGAAAGATCCGTCGACGCTGCCGATGTTTGCGTTCGGTGGGGCGGGACCGGTGCATGGGTATCGGGTGGCACAGGCGCTGGGTTCGCCGCGGATGATCGTACCGCTGGGTGCGGGGATTATGAGTACGCTGGGCTTTCTGACGGCGCCGACGGCGTTCGACTTTGTCCGGCCATGGCGGGTGGCGCTGGATCGGATCGACTGGACGCGGGCGGAGGAGATTCTGGGGCAGATGGAGGGGGAGGGACGGGCGTTGCTGGCGGCCTCCGGCGTTGCGGATGACGCGATGACGGTCGAACGGACTGTCGATATGCGGTACGTCGGGCAGGGGCACGAGATCGCGGTCGGCTATTCGGAGGATGGGCTGGCGGAGGGCTTCGACAGGGCTTACCGGCAACTCTACGGCAGGCCTGGGCCGCCTGTGCCGGTGGAGATTCTGAACTGGCGCGTGACGGTGAGCGGGCCGAAGCCGGAGATTCGGCTGCGCATCGAGAGCGTTGCGGATGCGGTCGTGGAGAAGGGTACGCGGCAGGCTTACCTTCCGGAGCTCGATGGCTATGCGGAGGTGCCGGTGCTGAACCGGTATGGGCTGAAGAGGGGGTACCGCTTTAGCGGGCCGGCGATCGTCGAGGAGAGAGAGTCGACGACGGTGATTGGGCCGGGGGCGGAGTGCTGGATCGATGAGAAGTGGAATCTGGTGGTGGAGATTCGATGAAAGGCTTCAGCTCAGTCACGCTTGAGATTCTCTGGAACCGGCTGCTTTCGGTGTGCAACGAGCAGCAGGTCACGCTGCTGCGGACAGCCTTCTCGACGGTGGTGCGGGAGTCGCAGGATCTGGCGTGCGGGGTGTTCGACGCGCGCGGGCAGATGATCGCGCAGTCCATGACCGGAACGCCCGGGCACATCAATGCGATGGCTACGGGCGTGCGGCACTTTTTGGAGGCGTATCCTCCGGAGACGCTCGCCGACGGCGATGTTCTGCTGACGAACGACCCCTGGCAGACCGCGGGGCAGATCAATGACATGACGGTGTTGACTCCGGTGTTTCGCGAGGGGAGCATCGTCGCCTACTTTGCGAGTACGTGTCATGCGCCGGATATTGGCGGACGCATCCTCTCGGCGGAGGCGCGTGAGGTGTACGAGGAGGGCCTGCGCATCCCGATCACGAAGCTGTTTGCGCAGGGTGTGGTGAATGCAGAGCTGATCAAGCTGATCCGCGCCAATGTGCGGACGCCGGAGGAGACGGTGGGCGATCTGTACGCGCAGACGTCTTCGAATGCTGTCGGCGCGCGGAGCCTGCTGCACCTGATGGGGGAGTTTGGGCTGGAGTCGATGGAGCCGCTGGCGGACGAGATTATCGCGCGGTCCGAGGCAGCATTGCGAGCGGCCATTGAAAAGATTCCGAACGGCATATACGAGGCGGAGACGTGGAGCGATGGCTTCGAGGAGCCGGTGCGGATCAAGGTGACAGTCACGGTGAAGGACCGCGACATCCACATTGATTTTGCAGGGTCCTCGATGCAGAGCCGGCGCGGCATCAACGTGGTACTGAACTACACGCAGGCGTATGCGTCGTTTGCGATCAAGGCGGTTGTCAGCCCGGAGGTGCCGCATAACGATGGGTCTTTCCGCCCTGTGCATGTGTCGGCGCCGCTGGGCTCGATTCTGAACTGCCGGGAGCCTGCGGCGGTGGCCTCGCGACATCTGATCGGGCATTTTCTGCCGGGGGTGATCTTTGCGGCGCTGGCTCCGGCGATGCCGGGGAGGCTGATGGCGGGTGGGTCGGAGCCGGTGTGGATCTCGGTGCTGCGGGGTGAGACGGCGGCGGGATCGCCGTTTCTCGTGAGCCACTTTCAGCTTGGCGGAGCGGGAGCGCGGGCGACGAAGGATGGGCTGAGCACGACGGGGTTTCCGAGCGGCGTGGGTGGTGTGCCGGCGGAGATTATCGAGTCGCTGTCGCCTCTGATGCAGCATCACCGGGAGCTGCGAGTGGACTCGGGTGGCGCGGGAGAGTTTCGCGGCGGGCTGGGGCAGGCGACCGAGATGCGCAATCTCTCGGGGAGGCCGTGGGAGATCTCCGGGATGGCCGATCGGATTCAGTATCCGGGGCTGGGGCTTGAAGGAGGGCAGCCGGGAGCGCGCGGCGAGATGCTGGTCGACCGAGAGGCCGTACCCGCGAAGACGCTGCGCGGGCTCAGTCCGGAGGCGCGGGTTGAGCTGAACCTGCCGGGTGGCGGCGGGTATGGGTCGCCTACGAATCGGCCCGCGGAGAGAGTCCTGGACGATGTCGTCAAGGGGTATGTTTCGATCGAGGCGGCGGAGCGAGAGTATGGCGTCGTGGTGCGATATGTGGGGTCGGAGGATCGGCTTGTTCGCCTTCCGCAGCACTATGTGCTGGACGAAGAGGCAACGACATGGCTGCGGGGCCGGCGCTCCATGTGAGGACTCCGTAGTCGATGAACGGGAGAACGTCGTCAGCCGGATGCAATCCTGGTTTTCCCGGATCAACAAGGGGGCTATTTATCACTTGCACCGCGTTGGTTTTAGGTGTACCCCTTAGGGGTATCCCGACTCTTCCTTTCTGACCGTCGCTGCTCATTCCGTGCGGCGATGGTGTTCGTTTTGCAGGGCCCATCTCTTGTCGCACGGGAAAGTTTGAGCTTTTCGCCATGGTGTCACGCCTGCTTGCCTCCTTTGGTCGCACTCCCCTTTGCCATGCTGCTGTGGTGCTGATGTTTCTGGCTTCGGCCACTTCCCTGGTGGCTCAGTCCGCGTGTACGACCAATCTCTGTTTGCAGCAGGTGAGCTGTCCAAACGGCGGCTCGACGACGCTTACGGGCAAGGTGTATGCGCCCAACGGCGTCGATCCCTTGCCGAACGTGCTGGTCTATATCCCGAATGCTCCGTTGGATCCTTTTCCCGCGACGGTGAGCTGCACCATTGCCGGAGTGGTGCCGTCGGGCTCGCCGATTGTGGGGACGACGACGGGAATCGACGGAAGCTTTCTGCTGACCAATGTTCCGGTGGGCGCGAACATCCCGGTCGTCATCCAGACGGGGCGCTGGCGTCGGCTGCTGACGGTCTCGACCGTGACGGCATGCACGAGCAATGCTTTCTCCACCCGCTTTGCGCAGACGCAGGCCGAGGGGGACATTCCAAAGATTGCGATCGCGACGGGCGCAGAAGACGGGCTTGAGTGCGTGCTGCGCAAGGTCGGAATTCAGGATTCGGAGTTTACAGGGGCCTCCGGGACGGGGCGCGTTGTGCTGTACAAAGGCAGCGGCGCGGGCGGGGCGAGCGTCGCCAACAGCACCTCGCAAGACGTGCTCATGAGCGACCCGACGACGCTTAAGAGCTTCGATATCGTGATGTTTCCGTGCCAGGGCTCGCAGTTTATCCAGACGACGGACCGGCAGACCAATTTGATCAACTATGCCAACGCCGGTGGGCGGGTGTATGCGACGCACTACAGCTATGTATGGCTGTACAACGATGCTCCCTTCAGCGGCACGGCCAACTGGACGCCGGGGCAAGGGAATCTTGCCGATGGAATCGCGACCATCGATACCAGCTATCCCAACGGCCTGACGATGGCGGACTGGCTGCAGAACATCGGGGCGACGACGACGCTGGGGCAGATTTCGCTCTCGACGCTGCGGCGGGACCAGAGCGGCATCATCAGCCCTCCGTCGCAATCTGTGTTGACGTTGAATACGACGGGGAACCCGGTGCTGCAGTTCACCTTCGATACGCCAGTCGGCGCGCCGGTGGCTGCGCAGTGCGGCAAGGTGCTGTTCAACGAGTATCACGTCGAGAATCCGTCGAGTTCGCTGGCCAATACGACCTTTCCGAATGAGTGCCCGACGACTTCGATGAGCCCGCAGGAGAAGCTGCTGGAGTTCAGTCTCTTCGATCTCTCGGGCAATAGTGTGATTCCGACGCTGACGCCGGCATCGCAGAACTTTGGCAACGTGCCCGTGGGCATCACGTCCGGCACGCAGACCTTTACGTGGACGAATCCGTCGCCGTTCCCAGTTGCGGTCAGCGCCGTGAACATCGTCGGCGACTATGCGATTGTGAGCAACACCTGTCTTTCAGGCGGGATCAATGCGGGCGGCTCGTGCCAGATTCTGGTGAACTTTACGCCGACCGTGGTGGGCACCCGCACCGGAACGATCAGTGTGACCTCGGGATTGACGACGCTGACGTCGAGCCTGACTGGCAACGGCGTGCCGGATATCCAGGTTTCGGCGGCATCGCTGGCCTTCGGCAACATCGATGTGGGCGGCGTATCCGCGCCGCAGACCGTGACGATTACGAACGCCGTGCCTTCGACGATTGCGCTGCAACCGGTTGCGCTGAGCGGCGACTACGCGGAGACGACGACCTGTGGTGCGACCATTGGGCCGCAGGGAACCTGCACGGTGACGGTCAATTTCAGGCCGACAGCATCCGGTGCGCGGCCCGGGACGCTGGTTGTCAGCGCGGTGAACTCGGCATACGGCAGCGCGACGACCACGCTGACCGGAAATGGCGTCGACTTTTCGCTGAGCGTGTCGCCGACCTCGGGTGCGGTCGTGGCGGGGCTCAACACGAGTACGACGGCGACGCTGACGGCGCTGGGTGGCTACAACGGAGCGGTTACGCTCTCCTGCACGACGAATGCTCCGGGCTCGGTGTGTACACCGGCGACAGTGGCCGGTGTGCTGAGTGGCACGCTGACTACCCCGGTGAATATTACGACGACGGCGCGCTACACAGTTGTCGGGTATGGCGGGTTGGGCGGCGGGTTGCTGCTGACGCTCTTGGGGACCGGCGCGGGTGTGTTGGTGTGGTTGGTTCGCCGTAAGCGCGGGCATGCGCTTCTGCGGGCTTGCCTGATGGTGGTTCTGCTGGCCGGGGTTGGTGCGTGGACGACGGGATGCTCGGGCAAGCTGCCGGACCAGAACAATCCCTACACCGCACCCGGGAGCTACACGTATACGCTGACCGCTGCCGATGGCTTCCTGACGCATACGGCGACGTACAGCCTGACAGTGACGGCGAAATAACGGCGCTCTGCGCTGGGTCTCCGTTGGCCGGTGGGAAGTTCCCTTCTCGGCCACCGGGGGGAACCAGGCGAAGCGGTCGGTGGACGTACGAACGGTCGCCCGGCAGAACATGTTCGGACTACAACAAGTAGTGCAGCAGGAAGAGCACCACGAGGCCCCAGGCGACGGGCTTGATCGTACGGATCCTGCCTGTTGCGGAGAGCAACGCGACCTGGACGATGAAGCCAAGGGCGAGGCCGTCGCTGGCGGAACTGAGTGTCATGAGGAGGAGCGTCACGACCGTGGTGGAGGCCACGGTGATGTCCTTCAGGTCCAGCTCGCCGAGGCTCTGCATCATGAAGATGCCGATCATCACGAGCGCCGAGGTGGTCGCGACGGCGGGGACGATCGCGATCAGCGGTGTTACAAACAAGGCCAACAGGAAGCAGACGGCGGCGGAGATGCTGACGAGACCGGTGCGTCCGCCCTGCTCGACTCCGGCCGCGGATTCGAGATAGATGATCGCGGTGGTCGAGCCGAGGAGCGCGCCGCCTGAGGCTGCTGCCGCATCGGCGGAGAGGGCTTGTTTCAGCCGGGGCAGGTTGCCGTCGGCGTCGGTGAGTCCCGCGCGTGCGCCTACGCCGAAGAGTACGGCCATGGCGGAGAAGATGTCGGTGAAGAGCAGCGCGAGGATGATGGGGATGCTCTGCGTGGGGTGCTGGAAGGGGTATCGGAGATCGAGCTTGAACGCCACCGGCATGATCGAGTTCGGCATGGAGAAGAGGTGCGCGGGCATGCCGGTGATATGGCCGTGGCCACCGGGGCCGGGAAGGAACAGACCAGCGACGGTTGCGATGAGGATGGAGAGGATGAGTGCTCCGGGGACCTTGCGGGCGACCAGCACGATGGTCAGGATGATGCCGCCGAGACCGAGCAACACGGTTGCCGAGGTCATGTCGCCGAGGCCGATGATGCTGCCTGGCGTGGCCACGAAGATGCCGCCGTTCTTCAGTCCGAGAAACGCGATGAACATGCCGATGCCCGCGCCGACGATGCGCTTGAAGCTGGGCGGGAAGGCCTCGATGATCTTCTGGCGGATTCCGGTGAGCGAGATGACCATGAACAGCACGCCGGTGTAGAAGACCATGCCGAGCGCGGCCTGCCATGGGATGTGCATGCCCTGGCAGACCTGGACCGCGATGTAGGCGTTGACTCCCATGCCCGGAGCCATGGCGAGCGGGTAATTCGTTCGCAGGCCCATGACGATGGAGAAGATGGCCGCGATGACGGCGGTTGAGGTAATGAGCGCGCCGCGATCCATGCCGGCGGTGGAGAGGATGAGTGGGTTGACGGCCAGCACGTAGGACATGGTGCTGAAGGTGGTCAGGCCGGCGAGGATCTCGCGTGGCATGGTGGAGCCGCGCTGGGTGAAGTGGAAGAGGCGGTCGAGCGCATGGGAGATCGGGCTTGTCGCGGTGGAGGCCCGGACCGTCTCTTGGTTTGGAGTCATGGGATTCTGTCGAGAGGATAGCAGGAACCGGGGCTTTGATGAAAGCTTTCATTTGAGAGCAGCTTCGTCACCAAGGTGGATACGCTAGGCAACGGAACGACGTTTCGTCGCCTAGCGTCTTAGCCCGTGTCTTAGCCGAACAGCGGTACTGCTTCGGTGGCGGGGATAGGCCTGCTGAAGAGGAAGCCCTGGAAGAGGTCGCACCCCATCTCGCACAGCGTGGAGAACTGATCCTCGGTCTCGACGCCTTCGGCGATGACGCTGAGGCCAAGGGCATGTGCCATGGAGATGACCGTGATGACGATGGGGCGGGTGCCGTTGGCATCCATCATGCGGGAGACGAAGGAGCGGTCGATCTTCAGGGTGGATACGGGGAGCTGGTGCAGACGATCGAGCGAAGAGAAACCGGTGCCGAAGTCGTCGATGGAGAACTGAATCCCGAGGCCCGAGAGCTTCTCCATATTCTCGAGTGCGACGATCGGGTGCAGCATGACGCTGGACTCGGTGACCTCGAGGTGCAGGAGGGCGGGGTCGAGCTCGAGCTCTTCGAGTGTGACCTGGACGTCGGTCGAGAGGCTCGGTTGCGCGATCTGGTGAGGTGAGACGTTGACGGCGATGGGGACCACGCGGTGCCCGGCGAGTTGCCAGCTCCGGATCTGGCGGCAGGCCTGTTGGATGACCCAGTTACCAAGGGGCAGGATAATGCCGCTTGTTTCGGCGACGGGGATGAAGAGCGTAGGAGTGACCATTCTGCCGTCGCCGTCGCGGAGGCGCAGCAGGGCTTCCATGGATTGAAGGCGCCGCTCGCGGTCGAGGATGGGCTGGTAGAAGAGCTCGAAGCCATCGGAGAGAAGGGCATGGCGCATAAGCAGCTCGAGACGGTTGCTCTCCTGCTGCTTGAGGCTGAGGGTGCGGGAGAGGCGCGCCGGGCTCTGGCCACCGGGCTTCTGCGCGAGGGTGTGTGCGCGGATGGCGTCGCGCCAGAGGGCTGCCATGTCGTCGCAGTCCTCGGGATAAACGGCGAGCCCGATGGTGACGGAGACATCAAGGCGGTAGCCTTCGACGGTGAGGAGGCCTTCGAAGAGGCTTTGCACCTGCTGGGCGCGACGGTTTGCCTCCTCATCGCTGGAGAGCGCCGCGAGGCCGATGGTGAACTGGTCCCCGCCTGTGCGGCCGATGGCATCGAGCGGGTGGGTGATGCTGCGGAGCAGCCTGGCGACTTCCTGGAGAACGGCATCCCCGACGGCGTAGCCGTAGATCTCGTTGATGCGTTCGGAACGTTCGACCTGGAGGACGAGGACGGCGCAGGCGGTCTTCTCCCTTTGCGCCTGATCGAAGATGGCTGCGAGAAGAGAGAGCAGCTTGCGCCGGTTCGGCAGCGAGGTGAGGGCGTCGTACTCCATGTGGTACACAAGCTGCTCGTTGATGGCGTCGAGTTCGGTGAGGTCGACGCCGATGGCCATGCGGGCGTCGCATCCGCGAAAACGGACGTCGTAGGCGGTGACGCTGACGGGGAAGGTGGAGCCGTTCCGGTGGAGGTGGAGGGTACGGCGGTTCTCCACCGGTTTCGCGCTGGCGATATAGCTCTCGGCCGTGGGGTGCCGGTCGGGAGGCAGCATGTCGGGGAGCTTTTTGGTCAACAACTCCGGGATGGTGTACCCGTGCTTCTGTGCGGCCACTTCATTGACGCTGAGGAACTGCAGGGTGTGACGGTCGTAGATCCAGATGGAGTTGGGATTGGCGTTGAAGAGAGTTTCGTATTCGTGGGCAAGTTCCTGCGCGGCCTGGGTGTCGTCCTCGAAGGCGATCATGGTCATGCCGATGGCGACGAAGAACTCGGGGAGGTGCAGGATGGAGGGAAACCAGGCGTCGGCGGCACCCATGTTATGGAGTGCGATGCTGAACGCGGCGGTACCTGCCCAGAGAACGAATCCGATGACGCTCGTTACCACGCCTGGCCGCGACATGGAGTAGGTGGTCGCGAAGAGGATGGCGTTGATGAGGAAGATCTCTGCCGGGATGCTGGCGATCATCAACTCAGGACGGTGCAGAAGGAGCGAACCGAGCATCCACGCCGTACACAGGAGAATGAGCACCACGAGGCTGTTGAACTTCGTCTTCTCACGACCGAGATAGCGTCGGCCGAGTTCGATGGCAACGCCGTTGCCGATGGGAACGGAGAGGTACAGCAGCCACAGGCCGAGCGGAAAGAAGAAGACGACGATCACGGTGCCGAGGCCGAACAGAATGCCCACGGCGACAACGTTCAGCATGCGCCGGCGCTGCACGAGCACGGCCGGCTCAGAGAGGATGAAGCAGAGGCCGGCCAGAATTTCGAACGAGGCGATGTTTGCCTGACGCAGCAGGAGGCCCAGGCCGGCGGCTGGGTGCCACAACAGGCTGAAGAAGTGGACCATGACCAGCGACCACCCGATCACCCACAGGTGGAATCGGCGGTCAATCCGCCTCTGGTTCAAGGACCAGAGGAAGAAAACCAAAAGAACTGCCATCACGACGATGAGCAAATCGTCTTGCATCCGTGAAGCCTCCGATGGGCTTCGTAAGGGGTGACATTACAAGAATTTTGATCTCAACAAAAAAGTGCAGCCCCACTTCGATGCTTTTGGGCAATATCTCACAAAACGGGACTTGGAGATACAGCGGATTGTTTCCTTAGAAAAATCTGCGTTTTCTCACTGCAAAAATGCGAGCGACGGCCGATCACATCTTTGCACCGGTTTTTTTGCACGGTGGATGGAGCAGCCTCCCCCTCCGGGTACGCTGCTCCGCATGCGGGCCCGATTCGGCCTAGCGCACCTTCCAGCGGTTGGAGAGAGCGGCTAGTTTGTCTTCCATGGTCTGCGGCGGGGCCGGTTTGGGTGCGGCCTGCTGGGGCCGGGGCTTGTTCTGCGGGGGGCGCGGACCGGTGGGCGTGGGGGCTCCGGAGGGAACCATCAGGGCCTTCATGGAGAGGGCGATGCGCTTGGAGACGAGGTCGGCGGTGAGGACCTTGACCTTGACGATCTGGCCCGCCTTGACGGCCTCGTTGGGGTCTTTGATGTAGCGGTTGGAGAGCTCGGAGATGTGGACGAGGCCGTCCTGGTGGACGCCGATGTCGACGAACGCGCCGAACTTGGTGACGTTGGTGACGACGCCTTCGAGCACCATGCCGGGCTGCACGTCGCCGATCTCGCGGACGCCCTCGTGGAAGCTGGGGGCAACGAACTTGTCGCGGGGGTCGCGGCCTGGCTTGCGGAGCTCTTCGAGGATGTCGTTGAGGGTAAAGGTTCCGGCGGAGAGTTTTTTGCGGTCGACGCCGTCGAGGAGGTGCGGGTTGGCGATGAGGTCGGGGATCTTCGCGCCGATGGTTGCGGCGATCTGCTCGACGACGGCGTAGCTTTCCGGGTGGACGGCGGTGGAATCGAGCGGCTGGTCGCCGCCGCGGATGCGGAGGAAGCCGGCGGCCTGCTCGAAGGTCTTTGCGCCGACTCCGGTCACCTTCTTGAGCTGGGCGCGGGAGGTGAAGCGGCCGTTCTGGTTGCGGAACTCGACGATGTTGAGCGCCATGCGCTCGGTGATGCCGGAGACGTAGCGGAGGAGCGTCCAGGAGGACGTGTTGAGATCGACGCCGACCTTGTTGACGCAGCTTTCGATGGTGGCTTCAAGGGATTGCTGGAGCTGGCGCTGGTCGACGTCGTGCTGGTACTGGCCGACGCCGATGGATTTGGGGTCGACCTTGACGAGCTCGGACAAGGGGTCCTGGAGGCGGCGGGCGATGGAGATGGCTCCACGGACGGTGAGATCGAGGTCGGGGAACTCCTGGCGGGCTACGTCGGATGCGGAGTAGACGCTGGCGCCGGACTCCGACACCATGACCTTGAAGATGTCGGTGAGTTTTTCTTCGGCGAGGAAGTCGCGGACGAAGGCGTCGGTTTCGCGGGAGGCGGTGCCGTTGCCGATGGCGATGGCCCGGACCGGGTGCTGGCGCATGAGCTGCTTGAGGGTCTGGTTGGCCTTGGCGGTCTGGCCGGTATGAGGGTAGATGACGTCGTGGGCGAGGAACTTGCCGGTCTCGTCGACGACGGCGACCTTGCATCCGGTGCGCAGGCCGGGATCGAGGCCGAGGACGGCGATGGGTCCGGCGGGCGGGGCGAGGAGGAGGTTGTTGAGGTTGTCGCGGAAGACCTGGATGGCGTCGAGATCGGAGCGCTTCTTGAGTTCGAGGCGGAGCTCGCTCTGGATGGAGGACGAGAGGAGGCGGTTCCAGGAGTCGTCGATGGCAAGTTCGAGCTGCGGGGTCCAGTCGCCGGGGGCGGCGAGGACGTGCTTGCGAATGATGCCGGTGGCGCGCTCGGGCTCCATCTCGATGAGGAAGTAGAGGACGGATTCGGCCTCGCCGCGGCGGATGGCGAGCATGCGATGCGAGGGGATGGCTTTTACCGGCTCGCGGTAGTCGTAGTACATCTTGAACTTTTCCTGGGGATCCTGTGCGTCCATCGCCTTGCGGGCCACGATGACGCCTTCGTCGTGCAGGAGGGTGCGCAGGGCCTTGCGGACGTCGGCGTGGTCCGCGATGCGCTCGGCGACGATGTGGCGAGCGCCTTCGAGAGCCTCGTTGATGGAGGCGACCTGCTTTTCTTCGCTGACGAAGGTGGCGGCGTAGTCGAGGAGGGGCTGTTCGGTGGCCTGCTGGGACCAGAGGTAGTCGGCGAGGGGCTCGAGGCCGCGCTCGCGGGCGATGGTGGCCTTGGTGCGGCGCTTGGGGCGGTAGGGCAGGTAGAGGTCTTCGAGCTCGCCCTTGTCGAAGGTGGCCTCGATGCGCTTGCGGAGGTCGTCGGTGAGCTTGCCCTGCTCGCCGATGGAGGCGAGGATGGTCTCGCGGCGGCTGACGAGGTCGCGGAAGTAGCCGAGTTTTTCTTCGATGTCGCGGATCTTGATCTCGTCGAGGGCTCCGGTCGCCTCCTTGCGGTAGCGGGCGATGAACGGCACGGTGCCGCCCTCGTCGAGCAGGGCGATGGTTGCCGAGAGGGAGCTCAGGGGGACATCGAGCAGCTTTGCAATGTGCAGGAGAATTTCGGGGGAAAGGGGCTTTGCTTCGGTCATGTTCGTCTTCCATCGTAGCGGGTGGGGCAGAGGAAAAGCGGCAGGACGGCGAAGGGCGACTGGTATCGGGGGGATCGTATAAAGTGGAAGACCATGAAAGCGCTGCTGCTCTCCTCCTATATGAATCTTGAGATGGCCGACGTTCCCACGCCGGCGATTGGGTCCGATGAAGTGCTGATTCGCGTGGAAGCGTGCGGGATCTGCGGGTCGGACGTGCATGGTTTCGACGGGGCTTCCGGGCGGCGCATTCCGCCGATCGTGATGGGGCATGAGGCCGCGGGGACGATTGCGGCGGTCGGCTCCGACGTGACGTTTTGGAAGGCTGGCGACCGGGTTACGTTCGATTCGACCGTGTACTGCGGGCATTGCGCGTACTGCCTGAAGGGGCAGGTGAACCTGTGCGACAACCGCCAGGTGGTGGGGGTTTCGTGCGTGGACTACAGGCGGCACGGGGCGTTCGCGGAGTTTGTCTCGGTGCCGGAGAGGATTCTGTACCGGCTGCCGGAGGAGCTGCCGTTTGAAGAGGCGGCGATGATCGAGGCGGTATCGGTCGCGCTGCATGCGGTGCGGGTTTCGGAGTTCAAGGCGGGTGAGACGGCGCTGGTGCTTGGTGCGGGAATGATCGGCACGCTCGTGGTGCAATCCCTGCGGGTGGCGGGGGCTTCGCAGATCTTTGTGGCGGACCCCGATGCGAGCCGTCTGGAAGGCGCGGTGCGGTCGGGGGCTACGACGACGATTCATCTTGCGGAGGGAAAGCCGGATGCTCCAGCGGTGGTGATGGAGAAGGTTCCCGGCGGGATCGACCATGTCTTTGAGGCGGTGGGGATTGGCGCGACCGTGAAGGCGGCGGTGCAGGCCACGCGCAAGGGCGGGACGATTACGCTGGTGGGGAATATTGCTTCGATGGTGGAGCTTCCGCTGCAGCTTGTGGTGACGCGGGAGATCCGGCTGCAGGGCACGGCTGCCTCGGCGGGAGAGTATCCGCGGGCGATCGAGCTGCTGGCGTCGAAGCAGATCGATGTGACGCCGCTGATCTCGGATGTGCAGCCGCTCTCAAAGGGGGCGGAGGCGTTTGACCGGCTGTATAAGAAGGAGCCGAACCTCATCAAGATCGTCCTGACTCCGGACGCGGTGGAGACGGCATGATCTTCGACCTGACGGGTAAGGTGGCGCTGGTTACGGGGACAAGCCGCGGATTGGGGCAGTACTTCGCGCGGGCGTTGGCTTCTGCCGGGGCGGATTTGATTTTGACGAGCCGGGACAAGGCTACGCTTGAGCCGTTTGAGGCGGAGATCAGGGCGCTGGGGCGGCGGACGGTTTCGGTGTCGCTCGATGTGACGAATGAAGCTTCGATCAAGTCCGCGGTAGCGGAGGCGGAAGAGGCCTTCGGGAAGATCGATATCCTGGTCAACAACGCTGGGATGAATATCCGCAAACCGGCGCTCGATGTGACGTGGGACGACTGGAACCGGATTCTTGACACGAACCTGCGCGGGAGTTTCTTTGTGGCGCAGGCGGTGGCGAAGGGGATGATCGAGCGCGGGTATGGGCGGATCATCAACATCGGCTCCGTGACGGCGGTGGCTGGTTACGCGGGACTTGGGCCGTATGGTGCCAGCCGCGGCGGCATCCGGCAATTGACCATGAGCCTTGCCGACGACTGGGGCAAGGATGGTGTGACGGTGAACTGTCTGGCCCCGGGCTGGTTCAAGACGGCGCAGAACAAGATCATGTACGAGAACCAGGAGTGGGTGGAGTATCTGTGCGACCGTATTCCGCTGAAGCGTCCAGGCAGGCCGGACGATCTCGATGGGCCCGTCGTCTTCCTCGCATCGGAGGAGAGCCGCTACGTGACCGGGCAGACGCTTCTGGTGGATGGAGGCATCTCCGGCGGGGCCACGCGTGCTCTGCCCAGCCCGAAGGCATGATCGCCCGGCTATGCCTCCTCCTGCGATGGGGCGGGCGGGCCCGAGACGCTGATTCTGGCGGTGATGGACGCTGGGTTGGAAACCTATAACGTCAGGATTCCATTAAGCCATCGCTAGCTCCATCCGTTCGATCCGGCCCAGCAGGAAGATGTAGCTGCCGATGCCGCAGAGCAGAACGATGGAGGCGAGGAGGAAGGCGCCGGCGAAGGAATGTGTCCATCCGCTGATGTAGCCGGTGATGATGGGAGCGGTGATGCCGGCGATCTGGTTGGCGAGGTTCATCAGCGAGCCGACGCGTCCCGTGGCTCCGGGGGGCGCGAGCAGCGAGGGCAGCGTCCAGACGACCGGGGAGGCGGCGGCGAGGCCGCTGATCGCGATGGTGAGGCAGAGGAGCACGATACGGGGCTCGTGCAGGAACGCCGGCGCGAGGACGAAGAGCCCGCAGGAAGTTCCGCCGATGAGGACGGAGCGGCGCACCGTGTCGGGATCGACGCCGCGCTTGATGAGGCGGTCGACAAGCATGCCTCCGATGCCGAAGCCTGCCGCTGCGGCGACGAGCCAGGGGACGGCCGACCACAGAACTGCGTTGTGGGCGGTCATCTTGAGGCCGCGCTGGAGATAAAACGGAAGCCAGGTGAGCAGAAGGTAGAAACAGTAGTTGTAGGCTCCGGAGCCGAGAGCTGCGCCCCAGACCTTGGGTTGGCGGAGAAGGCTGGCGAAGTCGACCTTTTCTGCAGGCAGGGCTTCGAGCTCCGCGGCCTGAAGGGATTCGGTGGGGTTGGGGTCGCGGTAGACCCAGGCAAAGAGGCCGGCGTAGGCGAGGCTGAGGATGGCTGTCGTGGCGAAGTTGGCGCGCAGGCCGTAGCGGAGCAGGATGAGGCCCAGGATGGGTGTTCCGAGGCCGATGGAGAGCTTGGCGGCGGCGTCGAAGGTCGCGGTGGGAACGCCGCGTTCCTGCGACGGAAACCACAGGCCGACGGCCTTCGCGTTGGCCGGGAAGGTGGGGGCTTCGCCGATGCCGAGCAGGAAACGGGCGGCGAAGAGCAGCACGATGGTGGGGGCGACGGTGGCGAGACCCGAGGCGAGTGCCCAGAGCAGGATCGCGACGATCATGACGCGGCGGACGCCGAAGCGGTCGAGCAGGGAGCCGCAGGGGATCTGCATGGCCGCGTAGGTCCAACTGTAGGAGCTGAGAAGCCAGCCGAAGGTGACGTCGGAGATGCCGAAGGTGTGTTCGAGCGCATCGTGCGCGACCGAGAGATTGACGCGGTCGAAGTAGTTGACCAGGACGCCTACGCCGAGGACGACCGCGATACCGATACGTTTGCCGGATGTCTTTTCCAGGAGGGACGCCATGAGTGACCGATTCTATCCGCTTCCGAGGACGCCCGGCGCTACACTAGCGAAACGATGCGTCCATTCTCTGTTTCAGGCTTTGTTCCAGCCATTCTGCTGGCAGCTTCGGTGCTGTCCGCGCAGCAGCATCCCACGCCGGAGACCGCCGCATGGTGGGCCCAGACGACGGCGCTCTCGAACGACCGGATGGAGGGTCGCGATACGGGCTCCGAGGCCTACGACCGCGCCGCGCGGTATGTCGCGGACAAATTCGCCGCTGCCGGACTGAAGCCGGCGGGAGAGAATGGCACGTTCTTCCAGAGCGTTCCGATGCGCGAGATCGCGCTCGATCCGGACGGTTCTTCGATCGCCATCCTGCACCTGCAGGGGCCGGACACAACGCTCCACTTCACGAGCGAGGTGACGATGGTGCCGCGCGGGAGTATGCGGCTACCCGTTGCTCCGCTGGTCTTTACGGGGTATGGGCTACCGCTCGATGGATTCGACCTCAAGGACAAGATCGCCGTCTTCTTCAACAACATTCCGGCAGGGCTTCCGGCGGCAGAGAGGGCGACGTTTGCGGCACGGCGGATGCGGGCTCTGGCGGAGTCGGGGGCGGTTGCGATTCTTTCGATCGACAACCCGACCGGGCTCGAGCCGTTTCACTGGCCCGCCGCGTATGCGAAATCGGTAACGCTCGCGACCACGGCTGTCGTTCCTAGCCAGACTCCTCCGGTGATTCGGGTGAACTCGGCGAACCTGGAAGACCTCTTTCCCGAAGACCCCCATGCATGGGAGATTTTGCCTGCGGGCATCAAGGGTGCTCCGCTTCCGAAGCTGCTGCCGGGCACGGAGGCGCGGATCAGGCTGTCGACGTATGCGAAGGAGATTGCTTCGCCGAATATCCTGGCGATTCTGCCCGGGTCCGATCCTGCGCTTGCGCCTGAGTATGTGGCGCTATCGGCGCATCTGGACGGCTACGGCTATGGCACAGCCGTGCTGGGAGACTCGGTGTACAACGGCACGCTGGACGATGCTGCCTATGTCGCGCTGCTGCTGGAGATGGCCAGGGACCTGAAGGCTCATCCCCCGGCGCGTTCGATCCTGTTCTGCATTTTTACGGGCGAGGAGAAGGGGCTGCTGGGCTCGGCGTGGTTTACGGCGCATCCCACGGTACCGGTGCGGCAGATCGTCGCGGACCTGAACCTCGACCAGCTTCGGCCGATCTTTCCGCTGAAAATTCTGACGATGGAGGGGATCGACGACTCGACGATTGGAGCCACCGCGCGGGGGATTGCCGCGTCCATGGGGATCGAGCTGCGAGCGGATCGCGAGCCGGAGCGTAACCTGTACCGGCGCGCAGATAACTACAACTTCTCCCGGGTGGGGGTGCCGATCGGGAGTTTCATCTTCGGCTACAACCCCGGTTCCGCGGAGGAGTTTATCTATCGCGACTGGTACACGCGCCGCTATCACAAGCCGCAGGACGACCTGAATACGCCCATCAACTGGGCTGCGGCCGCGAAGTTCAATCGGTTCTACCAGCAGCTTGCGGTGGCGCTGGCCAATGCTCCGGCGCGTCCGGCATGGCTGGCTTCCAGCCCCAACGCTCCGAAACCGTGATATACCAGAGGGCATCCCCGGTTCTCAGGAGCGTCCTTTGCACGGCTTGGCTTCCCCACGGATTCGTATCTGCCTGATGCTGGGCTTTCTGCTTGCAACGCGACTTCCCGCCCAGGGAAAGCCGCGTTTCGAGGTGACCGAGACAACGATCGCCGAGACCCAGAGGGCCATCCGCGAGGGTCGGACGACGTGTCATCAGTTGGTTGAGGCGTATCGCAAGCGCATTCAGGCGTACGACCAGACGACGCACCTGAACACTGTTGTGTTACTGAACCCTACGGCGCTGGTGGATGCGGACAAGCTGGACCGCGAGTTTGCGCGGACGCACAGGCTTCGTCCTCTGCAGGGGATTGCGGTGGTGGTGAAGGATAACTACGACACGGCTGGGCTCCAGACTACGGCGGGGTCGCTTGCGTTGCGGGGCTTTGTTCCCAGCACGGATGCGTTCATGGTGAAGCGTCTGCGGGAGGCCGGCGCGATCGTGCTGTTCAAGAGCAATATGGCGGAGTGGGCATTCAGCCCGGTGCTGACCGAGAGCTCGATCGCGGGCATTACGCGCAACCCGTACGACCTGACGCGCGTTCCGGCGGGATCGAGCGGAGGGACGGCCGCCTCGGTAGCGGCGAGCCTTGCCGAGGTGGGCCTCGGAACCGATACGGGCGACTCGATCCGTGGTCCTGCATCGCATAACGATCTGGTTGGCATGCGACCTACGCTTGGGCTTACCAGCCGAGACGGGATCGTGCCGCTTTCGATCACGGCCGATGTGGGTGGGCCGCTGGGGCGCACCGTGGCCGATGTCGCCGTTGTGCTGGGTGTCGTCGCCGGGTACGATCCGGCCGATCCGATCACGCGTGGGATCGAGGGTAAGCCGGCGATCGACTATACGAAGTCGCTCGATCCGCATGGCTTGAAAGGGGCGAGGATCGGGGTGTTTCGGCGGTATGTCGATGCGCCGACTGGCGACCCGGAGATCAAGGCGCTGACCGAGAGGGCGATCGCCGATCTGAAGGCGCAGGGCGCGGAGATCGTCGACCCGTTCGATATTCCTAACTTCGAGGAAGTCACGGCGAAGATCGGCTGCGGCAACTTTCAAGCGGACTTGAACGCATATCTCGCGCGGCATGCCCCGAACGCGCAGTACCACAGCGCGCAGGAGATCTACGACTCGGGCCTCTATCTTCCGTCGGTCGAGGCCCGCTTCAAACGTGGGCTGGAGGCGCATCCGGGCCAGCCGAATCCGTGTCCCGACACCTGGCACGATGTGAAGAAGATCGCATTTCGCAAGGCCATGACGGACGCCATGGATGCGAACCATCTGGATGCCATTGTTTATCCGACGTGGAGCAATCCCCCGCGCAAGGTCGGCGACCTGAAGAGTTCGGGCGGCGATAACAACCAGGTACTCTCGCCCATGTCAGGCTTCCCTGCCATCACGGTGCCGATGGGCTTCACGCACGGGACGCTGCCCGCGGGACTCACCTTGCTTGGCCGCGCCTATACGGAGCCCATGCTGATCCGTTATGCCTATGCGTATGAGCAGGCCACCCATCATCGCCAACCCCCGGTTGCTTTTCCGCCTTTGCGTTAGGAGTGATTTCGATGAAGCTGATCCGTACCGCGCTCGTTGCTCTTGTTGCGCTTTCCGTCGTCTCCGCTGTGCGTGCTGAAGATCCTGAGCGGCACGAGTTCGTCATTCATCACTTCAAGACCGAGCATGGTGTCGTACTGCCCGAGGCACACATCGTCTTCGGGACGTATGGCACGCTGAATGCCGCGGGCGACAATGCGATTCTTCTTCCCTCGCACTATATGGCCGACCTGCACGGGTATGAGTGGCTGATCAAGTCGGACAAGGCTCCGCATCAGGCGCTCGATACGAAGAAACTCTTTCTTGTGACGACCGAGCTCTTCGGCAACGGACGGTCGTCGTCGCCTTCGAATACGCCGGAACCGTTCCATGGTCCGCGCTTTCCCGTGATGACGATTCGCGATAACGTGAACGCCGTGCATCAGCTTCTGGTGGAGCAGCTTCATGTGACGCATCTGCGTGCGATCATTGGCTTCTCGATGGGGGCGCAGCAGGCATTTCAATGGGCGGTCAGCTATCCCACGTTTGCCGATCGTATCGTCGCGACCTCGGGTACTGCGAAGACCTACGGCCACGGAATCGTGCGGCTCGATGGGCAGATTACTGCACTGACGGCGGATGCAACCTTCAACGGTGGCGACTACACGGCACCTCCCGCCAAGGGGCTTGAGGCGTTTGGCGTCGTGTGGGCCGGATGGCTCTACTCCCAGGAGTGGTGGCGCAAGGAGCTGTGGCGCACCAACACGCCCAAGGGCACGACCTTTGAGCAGGTCGTCGAGCGCTTTCACAAACGCTTTATCCCCGGTGCGGATGCGAACGACCTGATCCTCCAGATGCGTACCTGGCAGTCGAACGACGTGGGCATGACGCCGGGCTTCGGGGGCGATACGGAGAAGGCGCTGGCCTCGATCCAGGTGCCGTTTCTCTACATGCCCTCGGCGACGGATCTTTACTTCCCGTTGGAAGACGCGCGGTACGAGAGCGGCTTCATGAAGACGGGCACGCTGCTTCCCATTCCGTCGCTCTGGGGGCATACTGCGGGTGCGGGCAGCAATCCTGCCGACCGCGCCTTCCTGAACGATGCGATCGGCCGCTTCCTTGCCGGACAAGCGGTGAAGTAAGGAGTGCGTATGCCGTTTGCGTGAGCAGGGAGGGACTCATCTTTTCGTGTGCGCGTAGGGCTCTCGCCTTATCGAAAATCGGCGATGGGTGAGAGGCTTTCGAGAGAGCGTTCGACGACAAGGAACGAGGACGAAGTGGCCACACGAAGATCACGAGCTGGTGCGCTGCTTCTTCTTTTCAGCGGCGTTCTCTCCCTGCACGCCCAGACGAAGACCGACGCGGCTGCTGGCGCGCAGACCTTCTCGCGGAACTGTGCGGGCTGCCATGGGGCCGATGGCCGTGGGGGCGAGCGCGCACCGAACATCGCGACCAATCGCCTTATTTCGGATCGCAGCGCCGAGGACCTTGAGGCAGTCGTGCAGAACGGTGTCGCGGGCAAGGGGATGCCGGGCTTTGGTTATCTTGGGGCGCAGGGCGTGAGCGATGTTGTGGCTTACCTGCGCGTGTTGCAAGGCAAGGATATCGTCCTCAAGACCACCGGCGATCCCGCGGCGGGCAAGGCTCTCTTCTTCGGCAAGGCCGCGTGTGCGCGGTGCCACATGGTCAAAGGTGCCGGAGGCTTTCTCGGTCCGGACCTGAGCGCTTATGCGAGCGGCATTACCAACGAAGAGATTCGCCTCGACATCATGGAGCCGGACCGCCGGCTTCAGCCCATGTATACCGTGGCCGAGCTGATTCTCCCGAACGGGACGAGCCTCTCCGGCGCCGTGCGTGCCGAGGACAACTTCACCATCACGATCCAGACCAACGAGGGTGCCTTTCGTACGTTTGCGAAGGCGAGTCTCAGGAGCGTGCGGCATACCGGTCATTCGGTGATGCCGAACGACTATGCGACGCGCCTCTCCAGCGAAGACTTCGAAGATCTCATCAGCTACCTCGTCGTCACTGCGAGCGATGCGCCGCCCAGGCCTGCACGCCGGAGGAGACCATGATCCGCTTTCTGCTTGTACTCTTTGCCGCGTCGGCGCTGCATGCTCAGGGCGTGGTGGACGTCAGGACGTCCGACCTGACCAGGACCGTGGTGGGGGCCGACTGGCTCTCGTACAACGGCGACTATACGGGACGTCGCTACTCCAGTCTCACGCAGGTGACGCCGAAGAACGCGCATCAGCTTCGTCCGGAGTGGATCTTTCACTCGAACAACGCGGGGATCCTGCAGGTAACGCCTGTGGTGGTTGCGGGCGTGATGTTCGTGACGGGTTCGAACGATGCGTATGCGCTCGATGCAATGACGGGAAAGACACTGTGGCATCATGCGCGGCCTGTCTCCACCGGGTTGATCGACGATGCATCGGGGCACATCAATCGCGGTGTCGCGGTGCTGGGTACGAGGCTCTACATGGAGACCGACAATGCGCATCTGCTTTGTCTCGATGCGCGTTCCGGCAACCAGATCTGGGATGTCGCTTACGCGCAGGACAACCGCAACTACGGGGCGACGAGCGCGCCGTTGATTGTGAAGGACAAGGTGCTGGTGGGCACCTCGGGCGGGGACGACGGCGTGCGGGGCTTCGTCGCTGCGTTCGATGCGGAGACAGGGAAAGAGGCGTGGCGTTTCTGGACGGTTCCCTCCCCCGGTGAGCCCGGCTCCGAGACGTGGCCCGCGGGTGACGTTTACAAGCATGGCGGCGGCACGACGTGGATGCCCGGCACATACGATCCGGCGCTTAATACGATCTTCTGGGGCACGGGGAATCCGTCGCCGGACTTCGATGGCTCAGTGCGTGAGGGGGACAATCTCTACACGGCATCGTTGATCGCGCTCGATCCCGATACAGGCGAGCTGCGGTGGCACTTCCAGTTCACGCCGCATGACGTGAACGACTATGATGCGACCGAGACGCCGGTGCTCATCGATACGGTGTACGAGGGCAAACCGCGGAAGCTGATCGTGCAGGCAAATCGTAACGGTTTTCTTTACATACTCGATCGCACGGACGGGACGTATCTTGCATCGAAGCAGTTCGCGGTGCAACAGAACTGGGCCAGTGGGATCGACCCGCATGGACGGCCGATCCGTACGGACCTGCAGCCGAGCAAAGAGGGCACGCGAATGTGCCCGAGCTATGCGGGCGGTACCAACTGGTACTCGCCGACGTACAGCGAACGCACGCACCTTTTTTACTTCATCGCGTTCGATGAGTGCTCCGTGGTGAAGGCGAAGACGGAGGCGTTTGAAGAGGGCAAGGCGTACTACTCAACCGGCGCGTCGAGCCCGCCGGGAGAGCGCGGCAAGAAGATCCTGATGGCGTACGACCCCATCAGGAATGCATTTGCCTGGACCAGCCCGCAGACCGGGCCGGGGCGATCCTCAGCAGGGGTGATGAGCACGGCTTCCGGGCTGGTTGCCTTCGGGGATGATGCGGAGGAGTTCGAGGTCGTGGATGGACTGACCGGCGCGCCGCTCTATCACTTCAACACCGGTCAGCCTCTGCATTCTTCGCCCATAAGCTATGCGGTGGAGGGAAGGCAGTACTTCGCGATTGCCGCGGGCAATGACCTCTTTACCTTTGCTCTGCCACCTCTTGAGCCGGTGTGGAAATAGGCTCGACACAGGCCTATTTGCGGATCGCCTCCACCAGGACATGACCGATGCTTGCCGACGGCGCATTGACGCCGAGCAGCGAAGTCACCGTGGGCGCGATATCGACGGGTGCTACCTGGTCGCGATAGATGCCGCTGACAAAGTTGACGCCAAAGAAGCCGAGTGGGACGTGGCGGTCGTAGCTCCAGGGCGAGTAGTGCGTCGTCTGGATGCCGTTGAGATACTCCATCTGGTAGCCGGCGGGGATGAGCATGACGTACCAGTCGCCGTGATCGGTGTAGCTATGGGCGATGCGACGGCCGAACTCGGTGTTGGGTACCTTGCCCGCGGCGAGGTCCACATGCGAGCGAATAAAGACGGCGGCGGGGTCGGGTGCGAGACGCGCGTCGGCGTACTTGCGCGTGCCTTCGGGCGTGGCTGCGTTGTTGGGTGCGGACTTGGGCGCGCCCATGCTCTCGATGATGCCGGGCAGGGCCTCGACGACGGCTGCTTCGGCGTCCTTCTCGCTGACCTTCAGCTTCGCGAAGGGGCGTGGGTCGAGGGCGATGTTAGGCAGCTCCTGCGTGGGCATCAGGTAGGCGGTCTCCTTGCCGGGGGAGAACTTTGTGTTGAGAGATTCGTTGAGCTTCTCGGCAAGCGTATCGAGGTTGATGATGCCGGCCGCGATGCCAAGACGCGCGGCCTCAGCCGGGACGGGCGCGATGCCGTGGTCGGCGGTGAAGGCGACCATCACATTGCCGAGGCCGATCTTCTTGTCGAGATAGGTGAAGAAGGCATCGAGATCCTTGTCGAGGTCAACGACCATCGCCTTCTGCGTGTCGGAGTCGGGGCCCATCTGATGACCGAGGATGTCGTTGGCTGAGAGGCTCACGGTTAAAACGTCGGTGACGGGGTGCTGGCCCAGCTTTTCGCCTTCGATGAGCGCCCGGGCGAAGTCGAGTTCGTAGCGATTGGCGGCAGAGGTGCGGCCAACCAGCGCATAGAACTGCGCGGTATCGTCGACGCCTGCTTCCTTCGCGGCCTGCGCGATGCGTGGGCCTTTGTTGAAGGCGGTCGCCCAGGCAGGGAGCTCCGGCATGTAGAAGCTGGAGGTCACGAAGCGGCCTGTTGCGGTGTCGATCCAGAAGGCTCCGTTGGCGGTCTGGCCCGCAGGGAGGATGGCGGCGCGGTCCTTCAATGAGACACCGTAGAGCTTCGACTCACCGGCGGTAGCGAGACGCACTTCATCGCCGAAGGTGGTGACGCGCAGGTTGAGCGGCGAGGCGCCGATGCGGTTGTCGCGTGGACTGATGGCAGGCGGAGGAGGCACGGGCAGATCGTCGAAGGTGCCAACCATGCGATAGCGTTCATCCTCGACCGATGAGACGACACGATCGGTATTGCGCTTCAGGTCCCACCACTCATTGGAGCCGATGCCGTGTCCGTCGGTATAGGTGCCGGTGCCGATGGTGGCGTGTCCGGGGGCGGTCTTGGTGCTCGCGTAGTCGTAGTAGCAACTCGTGAAGTAGGCGCCCTTCTTCAGGAAGAGGTTGAAGCCGTTGGTGGCCTTCAGGTCGGTGCGATAGCGCTCGAGGTAATCGCCGCGGAACTGGTCGATCACGAGAAGGACCACGAGCTTGGGCTTGGCCTCGTAGGCCTGGGAGTGGGCAGCAGGGGCGAGCAGGGCGAGGGCTAGGGCACTCAACAGGAGTTTGCGCATCCCTCCACGGTAACTCTCCGATGTTGCATTCGCGTTGCAATCTCAGCGATTGTGCGGGATCTTCCTGCATCTCAGGCACTTGGCGCATCCAATGGTGTGTTGCACTTTTTCCTTTGGAGGATGAATGACGTTTCTTAAACGCTCTGCTGCCATGATTGCTCTTGCCGGGATGACACTGATGCCGCTTTCCGGTGTCTCCCAGAGTTATGCCCACCGCCACCGCCGTGCTGTCGCCTCGCAGCGTGCGCGCGACCATCGCCACCATACCGGCGCGAAGATTGTTGTAGGCTCGGCAGTCGGTGGCGCCGTGGTGGGTGGTCTTCTCGGCGGACCCAAAGGTGCGCTCATCGGTGCCGGTGTCGGCGCGGGTGGCGGTGCGATCGCCAACCATGTCCGTGTGAAGAAGGGTGTCCGTGCCCGCGAGCGTCGCGAATACTAAGATGAGTTGTGGGTTCCCGGTTGGTATACGGAACGGACAACGGAGTACGACAGATGCCGGCAGCACTGGTTTTTCTCAATGAGCGCTCCGGAACGGCGCGTGCGCGTGCCGACATCGAGCAGGCCTTTCGCGACGCCGAGGTGGAGTGCCAGGTCAGGATTCTGAATCGGTATATCAACCTGCCGGCCATCATCGACTATGCAGCCTCCTGCGGTACGGCGATCGTTGCCGCAGGAGGCGACGGCACAGTCAACTGCGTGGCTGCCGCGATTGTGGCGAAACACCCGGATGCGGTCTTCGGCGTACTGCCGGTGGGAACACTGAATCACTTCGCCAAGGATATGAAGCTGCCGCTCACGCTCGAAGGTGCGGCCAAGGTGATCGGCGCAGGCGTGACCAGGGCCGTGGATGCGGGCGAGGTGAATGGACGCATCTTCGTGAACAACTCCTCCATTGGCTTCTATCCGGGCATGGTGCTGCAGCGCGAGCGTCTGAAGAAAGTCGGGTGGAACAAGTGGGTGTCGCTACTGGTGGCGAGCTTCCGTCAGTTCCTGCGGTTTCGGCATTTGAAGGTGCGCGTGACGTTGGCCAACGGCGAGAAGCTGATGCGGACGACGCCGTTCGTGTTCGTGGGCAACAACGAGTACACGATGGAGGGCGTAGAGGCGGGCACGCGTGAGCGGCTCAATAGCGGACGTCTTTACGTCTACATGGCTCCGGGAGCGACGCGCCTGTCGCTGCTGCGGCTGACCCTCGCGGCGCTCCGTCACAAGGTAAGGGAGAGCCCGTACTTCGAGGCCCATTGCGTGGAGTCGTTTACGGTGGAGCACGGAAGGCGCAGAGGGCACGTCGCGCTCGATGGCGAGGTAGTGAGGCTGAGCAGCCCGCTGCACTACCGGACGCGACCCGGCGTGCTGCAGGTGCTGGTTCCATGACGCGTCTGGCGCACATCTCGGACGTTCACTTCGGGCGCGAGGATAGCGATCTCGTCGATGGCCTTCTGCTTGCATTGGCGGAAGCGAAGCCGGATGCGATCGTTGTGTCGGGAGACCTGACCCAGAGGGCGCGCAAGGGGCAGTTCCGCAAGGCGCGAGCGTTTCTGGCCGAGTTGCCGAAGGTGCCGACGTTGATCGTGCCGGGGAACCACGATGTGTCGGCGACAAATCTGATCGACCGCATGGCGCGGCCGCTGAAGCGCTACCGGCAATACATCGCGAACGATCTGACGCCCTTTCTGCAGGTGGATGGGCTGGCGATTGCTGGGATCAGTACGGTGCGTCGTCTCGAGCGCAAGGATGGCCGCATCAACCGCCGGCAGGTTGCGCTGGCGTGCGGGCAACTGGGGGAGACGCAGGAGAATACGGTCCGGGTTGTCGTCACCCATCATCCCATCGACCTGCCCCTTCAGGACCGGGAGAACGCCACGATCGCGCGCGCGAAGATGGCCATCAAGGCCTTCTCAGACTGCCACGTGGACCTGTTCCTCTCGGGTCATCTGCATGCAGGACAAGCGATGGTAACCAGTACGCGTGAGGCAGGAGTACCGTATGCGGCTGTGGTGGCGCATGCCGGCACGGCGGTCTCGACGCGAACGCGGATCGAGCCCAATGGCTGGAACCTGATCGATCTTGACGGACGGCAGCGGATGACCGTGCAGCAGATGCGCTGGAGCGTGGAGGCTGGGCGCTTTGTCCATGGACCACATGCCGGTTTTGCGCGCGGGGATCGCGGGTGGATGGCCTCGTAGACGCGGAGTGGGCCAAACGGACGAAAGGGATGCGGCTGATTTGGCCGCATCCCTTTTTTTGATAGTGAGTTTTCTTTACTGTGGAAGCGGATCGAGCTTCTTCAGCCCCTTCTTCTTCTTGTGCTTGCTCGAAGACTCGTCGCTCTTGTCGAACTCGGGCTTCTTGTTCTTGCCATTGGCGGCACCATCCTGGGCGGCGGGTGCCTGTCCGGGCTTGATGTCGTTGATGGCATCCGGAGCGGCTGCGGGCTTCTCGATGGCGGGAAGAGCCTCGGCGTTCGCGGGACGTGCGCTTGGCAGGCCGCCGGTGTCGACGGTGCGGCGTTCCGCTGCGGGCTGCACGATTTCAACGCCGGCGGAGCTGCCGGAAGGGGCACCCGAACCGCTCGCGGGAACGACGGTCGTAATCGCCGCATCCGAGGAGGAGCCCGATGCGCCAGCGGCAGGGACGTCGCTGAGCGTGAGCGGTGCTACGGGTGCGGCAGGAGCGGGTGCTGCGGAGGCATCCGTCGCGGGAGTCGATGCGCTGCTGGCGACCGGTGCGGCAGGCTTGGGAGCGTTCGGGTTCATCGACGTTTCGAAGTCCGAGATGATGGTCTTGCGAATGGCGGGCGCCAGCGTCGCAGCAGGATCCGCCAGTGTGGGCTCACCGTCCCGCGCCGTGGCGATGACGTCCGGCGTATGCAGCACGAGGAGCTTGGTACGGCCGAAGAGGGTGTACTGTCCACGGCTGTTTTCGAGCGCGTTCGAGGCGGCGATCTGCTCCGCGGTCGGCGTCGGGATCGGAAGGTTCATCGCGGCCAGGCGGTCCTTCGCATCCTCGACGTGGGCGGAGGCGGAGTGTTCGAGAACGACCTTGCGATATGCGGCAGAGGAGCGGTCGTCGTAGATCCGCTCAAGGTTGGCTTTCGCCGCTTCGGGAAGCTGCTTCAGCGTGCGAACGTAGCGGGCCTCGGCGGCCCAGGCATCGCCCAGTGCAACGAGCACGTCGTCCATGTGGCTGTAGAGAGGATAGGTGTCCTCGACCGTCTGGTAACGGGCGATGGTGGCGGGCCAGTTATCGCGCGTGGAGTAGAACGCGGCGATGTCGGACTCACGCGTGGCGAGCACTTCCTGCACCTCGCGCAGGCGCTGCTTGGCCTGCGGCACCAGCTTCGACTCCGGGAACTGCTGCAGCATCAGGCGATACTCTTCTTCGGCGTGAACGGCCTTCGCGTAGTCGCGGTCGGGCTTGTCCATCTGCCGGAAGTAGATGTCGCCGACGCGCATCTGGGCTTCAGCGGCCTCGGGCGCGTTGGGGAAGAAGGTGATGAAGTCCTTGTACTCCTGCTCGGCCTGGGTCAGCGCCGCGCTACCGCCTTCCTTGTACCAGGAGTCGGCGATGGCGAGTTTCGAGCGCATCTGGTACTCAGAGTCGGGGTAGGTGTTCAGCAGCGTCTGCAGGTCGAGACGGGCGATGTCGAAGCGGCCCTTCTTGATGGCGATCTGCGCCTTGTCGTAGAGCTGCTTGTCGGGCAGTTTGGTGTCCTTGCCCTCCAGCGAGGTCTGGACCTTCTTCGTCTTGCTGATGAAGCGCTTGGTGTCCTTGGACTGGACGACCTTTTCCTTCTTCTGCTTCTGGAGCGGGGCTGCGACGGTGACGGTCTCGGTCGGCTGGCCCTTCTGGTCAACGCCCGTGGTCGAGGAGCCGGTGACCTGGCCATGCAGCAACGAAGGCGCCATCAAGGCGGCAATCAGGAGTCCGGCAGAGAGACCTGCCCGTACGGTTGGAAAAAATGCTCGCTTCGCCATCAACTCGGAACCTCGTGAAAATCTCAAATCGGCTGTCCGGTACTCGTACACGGGACATCTTTTTATTCTAAGCCCTATGCCGAGAAACTCCGCAGCGCTTCGGCTTCGCGGGCGACGCGCAGAAAGTCCCGCGCATTCTCTTCGGTACGGCCCTTTTGGAAGACGGCAGAGCCCGCAACGAGCATGTCCGCTCCTGCTTCGACGACGGAAGCGACCGTATCGTGAGCCACTCCACCGTCGACTTCGATGCGAAAGTTCAATCCCATCTCCTGGCGCAGGCGGGCGAGGTGACGAATGCGGTCCACGGAGCGGGGCAGGAACTTCTGGCCACCGAACCCCGGGTTCACGCTCATGACGAGCACATAGTGAACCATCGGAAGGACTTCCACGATATTTTCCACCGTCGTCGCGGGGTTGATGACCACTCCGGGCAGCATTTTATGGTCGGCGATAAGCTGGAGCGAGCGATTCAGGTGCCGGCAAGCCTCGTAGTGGACCGAGATCATGTCCGCGCCGGCCTCGGCGAAGGCCGGGATGAACTGGTCGGGGTTCTCGATCATGAGATGGCAGTCGAGCGGCAGGGTGGTGGCGGCGCGCAGGCTCTTGACCATCGGCGGGCCGAGGGTGATGTTGGGAACGAAGTGTCCGTCCATGACGTCGACGTGGACGATGGTGCCGCCGCCGCGCTCAGCCGTCGCGACCTCGTCGGCGAGGTGCGCGAAGTCCGAGGCAAGGATTGAAAACGCCAACTCGACCAAAAGAAAGCCCTCCGGGTGGTGTTTTCGAGTTTACCAGCCGGAGATGGAGGACGGTCCGTCAAACGGTTCGGTCAGCGACGCGATGTTGTGGGATCAGCCGTCTCTCTTCACGGCGGACTGCAGAGCGGTTCGTGAGGGGGGCATCCTATGCGATAAGCGCGTTTATAGGGAGTTAGTTGACGGCTCGCACACTCAACCGGAGTTGTCCTAGGCTCTGAGCAAGCGGGAACCCTAACGAGATGACGCAGTTTGCATGGCTTTGCGGAGCGCCTCCTGCCGCAGCGGCCCTTTGCTCTTAGCTGCTTCCATAACCGTCTCGCCCTTATTGTTACGGATGCTGAGATCGGCTCCATACTTGACGAAGAGTGGAATCGCATCATTGTCCACAGTGGTGAAGATGGGAGTTTCCCCATCCTTATTACGAGCATTCACGTTCGCGCCGAGCTTTAGCAACTCCTCCTCCACATCGGTGAGAAACGTCTCGTGTAACGGAGTGTTGCCGTCATGATCTCGGGCATTCACGTTGGCTCCAGCTTTTGCCAGTAGGCGTACACACTCGACCCGTGCACCATCCTGATCGCTGGATCGATAATCCCCCGCTGAAAACATGGCGGTTTTGCCTTCTCGGTCACGTGCTTCCAGCTTTGGGTGATACTTGAGCATCTCGCGAACTATTGCAGGATTGCCGGATTCAGCGGCGTAGATCAGGACGTTTCCCGAACCCGGCCCCTGTAGCGTCATCCCTCCACTCTCCTGCGTGATTGTCAATTTCTCTAGGTCAGCGCTTGGGTTGGCTCCGTAAGCGATAAGGGCGCGTGCGGCTTCGACACTTCCCGCTTGGGCAGCGCCGACTAGCGCTAGGTCTTTATCGCCCTGGTCGTCGCGGCTTGCGCCGGCACTAATGAGCTCTTGAAGTGTGGCGGTATGGTGGCTGGCAGAGGTGAGTAGTCCAACCGGCTGAAAGGAAGAACCAGGCTCTTCTTTGTAGAGCTTTGGCGGAGGGATTGGTTTGACCGGAACCCCGGCCTGAAGGAACTGCTGAACTGTAGCAGTCTGCCCATGACTTGCCGCCTCTTTCAGCATTGTCTGGGCAGCGAAGCTCTGAAAATTGAACTTTTCAGCCTTTAGCGCCTGAACGAGACCGTCGTCGCCTGCAATCCAGCGCGAAGTTCGCGCTAATGCGTCCACTCGCTCCTCGATATCAGTAACGATAGCGGGCATGCCCTCCCAGGCCCCCTCATAATCAACAACTTGTTTCTGGTGCCCGTCAATCGAGACAGTCAGCACATATGTGGGCAAATCCGTTGCTGAAGCACTATAGCTCTCATCCATGGAATAGAAGTCTGCATCGACGATGCGTTTTGCGAACTCTCGAATCTCATCCGCATCCGCCGTGTCTGTATGCTTGCCTTCGGCAACGACGAAACCTCGACCATCGAACGTGATGCCGGTCGTAGACACCGCCACACTGTAAGAAGGGCAGCTCCCAAAGCATCCCGTCCTTTTCAAGTTGACGGTTACCTTAGAATCTGGCCCAATCGCTGGAGCGATCACGTGCTTTTTAGGCATGCGCTCCGGTGGCACTAGATCGACGTATTCCTCTACCTCGACTGTGACCGGGATACCGTTCTTATCGAACGGTTCGAAGCGCCACTGTCCAACTTCTCCCTGCAGAGAGGGCCAGTACTTCAGATCGGCGTCGCTTCCGCTTGCGTCTGCCTTCGTCACATCACCAGTTGGTGACACGATGAGCGTTAGGTGGAGTTGATTGAAACCCGGCCTGACCCCATCGACGGGAATTGTCCGGCGATGCGGTTTTACTTCATGCTTCCGCGCCACTTCATAAGAAATCGAAGGATATGAACTGTGCGGGTCATCAGGCGCCAGGAAACCGCCGTGTATGAGGAGCAGCGCTGCCAAGATGCCTACCATAGAGCCTCACGATGTACGTCCGTTCAGATCATTAGACCCTAAAGGTCGGCACATTGTTCCCAGCCCGTCGTTGCGCTCACTAGACCATATGTTCAAAACCAGAACGGATTACTCCTCATATGTCGGCATAGCGCCAGCGACCGCCAAATGAAGAAAGTGGATTTCTCGAAAAATAAGACTTACCCCTGGCACATGCGAAGAAACAGAGACAGGATACTGGAGTGGACCCCTGTCATCGGTCCCTGCCTAGCACCGCAGGGGATCTTCCGCGTCTTAGCCAGAAATTGATCATCAGAGAGTCTTCGTGGTTCTCCACGAAATGACTCCATCCCGCAGGCACATAGAGCAGATCGCCCGCACGCTGCGTGATGGAGATCGGTGTAGCCTTCGAGAACTCCGGGAAGCGCGTAGTGTCCGGAGACTTTGCGTTAACCATGCTGACCCCGAAGTCAGGAAGTGCATTCGGGTTCGGATGAATCATGTAGAGATAAGGAAAATCGGCGGGCGGATAGAGGAGCCATTCTTTGGTACCGAAGTATGCGAAAGAGAAGTTGTCCGGGATGTCCTTGTGCAGGGCAGTCACGGTTCCCTTCTTCCCCATCCACATCCGTGGCTCATTGAAAAAATACTCAGGGTAGAACATCGGAAAAGGAACCCCGAGATCGCGTGCCATCTCGACGGGTATCACGGTGCCGGCGGCATAGGCCGTTCCGGCATCGTTTACCTGCATGAAGTGTTCCCCAAGGAAATTTCTTAGGGGCATTTCTTCTTCGCGGCGATTCAGGTAGGTACCTGGATCCGCCATATTGCCGAAACGGACGTTCACGGTCTGATCGCCGTAGGCCCCTTGCAGCAGACCTAAGATCTCTGCTTCAGAGAACTTTAACGCACCCAGCCGCAATAGAAAAGGCACGGAGCGTGCTGCATACTCTTTCGAAAACGCCTCGTCACTCAGAGACGCAAGAACGTCCAGGGCGGCGAGGCGAGGCATCTCACAGGTAGCCTCATATATCTGGGGAAACCAAACAACAGGACTGTCCATCTATCGACTCCTATACATTTTGAGAATAGACCCTGGACGGCTCCAACCCGGTTAGAACAATCAGTGCGAGAACATCGGTGGCTTTGGCGTCTGCAATGCAGTCTCGAGCGGTTCACGAGACGGGCTCGAAGATCGCTTTGCCATCTTCGAAGATCCTCACGCGCTGCCGGTGAGCAAGCTGCCGCCTTCCATGCCGAGGTTCGAAGAGACTCCTTACCTCTCTTGTGCGAGTGACGGAACGGTGCGGGCCGCAGCTAGCGTCACCCGAAGTTCATCGTCGAATACGGCGGTGTCCGGCGGTGCAGCATGACATGCCAACCGCCGCACGATCACTTCCGCCGGATTCCTTCCTGCGCGCGGCTAATCGGTACCGAGATGTCGGCATCTCGCCACCGACCGTAGCGTTCCTGCGAAGAACATCAGACTATCCCACCGCATTACTTCTTTTCGGCGGGCTCTTTCTTGCCGCCATCAGCCTCTTTTGCATCGGTAGCACCGGTCTCTTTGGCCGCCTCGCCCTTCTCCCACTGCACGATGAGGGAGATGCGCCGGTTCGAGGGGTCGAGCGGCTTGTCCGGCACGCGCAGCTTCTGGTCGGCGTACCCGCGTACCTGCGAGATGCGCTCCGCCCCAAGGCCATTTTCCTGCAACACCCTGCGTGCCGCGTTGGCGCGGTCGGACGACAACTCCCAGTTCGAGTAGCCCTTCTCGCCGGAGTAGAGTTGCGCGTCGGTGTGGCCTTCGAGCATGACCCGGTTGGGTAGCTTGCCGAGCTGGCCGGCGAGCATATCGAGGAGGCGCGTACCGTTTTCGCTTGGCCGTGGACTTCCGCTCTCGAAGAACGTCCCGCCCTGGCCTTCGATCAACTCGATCCGCAGTCCCTCGCCGGTCATGGTGATCTCGACGTTCTTGGAGAGCTTGCTCAGGTCGGCCTGTTTCATGATGGCCTGTTCGATCTGTTGCTTGAGGTTTTCAACGTTGGCTTTGTTGACGGCCAGACTGTCGCCCGTACCCTTCGATCCGGTGCCAGTCTCGGCTCCTTTGCCGCTTGGATCGTTGAAGTATCCGGAGATGGCCTTCTTCACCTGCGGCGTGGAGTTCAGCAGCCAGAGAACGATGAACAGCGACATCATGGCGGTGACGAAGTCGGCATAGGCGACCTTCCAGGCTCCGCCGTGATGGCCTCCGTGCGAGGCCCTCTTCTTGACGACGATGATGGGTCGCGGATCGGCCATGGCTGCCTCCTCAGGCTGCGGCGGCTTCAGCGCCGCCGCCCTTCAGGGCCTTCTCCATCTCGTCGAAGCTGGGGCGGACGTGCGCGGGCACGGCGCGGCGGCCCATCTCGACCGAGAGCATGGGCGCGGAGCCCTTGAGGAAGGCGAGCAGGATGACGCGCAGGACATGGAGGTACTGGTTCTCCTCTTCGGCACCCTTGGTCATGCTTGCTCCCAAAGGCCCGACGACGCCGTAGCACATGAGAATGCCGAGGAAGGTGCCGACGAGCGCCGCGGCGACCTTCTCGCCGATCTCCTTAGGTGGCCCTTCGAGCGCGCCCATGGTGATGACGACTCCCAGGACGGCGGCGACGATGCCGAGGCCAGGGAGGGCGTCGGCTACAGTCGTCAGCGCGGAGATGGGGGCGAGCGCCTGGTGGTGGTGGACCTCCATATCGAGCTCCATCATCTGGTCCATGTCGAAGGGCTCCACGCCACCGGTGATGGCCATGCGCAGCGTGTCGCAGACGAAGTGCTGGACGTGGTGGTCGTTGAGGAAGCCTGGATACTTCTTGAAAAGAGCGCTCTCGGCGGGCTTTTCGACATCGGCTTCCACGGCGACCAGGCCCTCCTTGCGAATTCTGCCGAAGAGCTCATACATCATCTTCAGTGTTTCCAGGTAGCGCGCCTTGCCGAATTTCGACGACCCCAGCACGCCGAGAACGCCCCCGACCATGCCCTTGAGGATGTGCATGGGGTTCGCGATCAGCAACGTGCCCAGGGCTGCGCCGCCGATGGTGACCATCTCGGAGGGTTGGAAGAGGACAAGGAGATGCCCCTTCTCCATGAGGAAGCCGGCCACGACCGCTCCAAAGACGACGACTACGCCGATGATTGCAAACATCTGTGTTTGATCCCCTGGGTGCTTTCAGGGCTTATCGGCTGGGCCGCGGCTAACTTGACGAGGTCTCGGAGGTCTCTGCGGCTGCTACCTTTTTCCTGCGGCGCGAGACAACGGGAACGGCTCGCTCCACGCCTTCGCGGCCCTCGTGGAGGATCTTCACCTTGGCGGCCGCCACGCCTTCGCGGTTGGTCTCGGCCATCACGCCGGGATCGCCCAGGACCATGCGGGCGGCACCACGCAGGATACGACGGACCGGCCAGGAGCCATCGGGGTTCGGAAAGAAGATCTCACCCACCCGCTGTTTCTCAGGGCGGTAGTACCACCGGCGCACCAAAGAGAGATGATCGCTGACCATGGCAAGATCGCGCTCCGGCCCGGCCTTGTCTTCAAGCGTCTTCAGCACAAGCGCGGCCCGTTCCTCAGGGCTTTCGCTGGGTGTGGCTTCTCCGTCGAGCGGCACCGCCTGCAACATCAGGGGCTGCGCGAAGAGGCTCGATCCAACGCTGGTCTGCTCCTTCACCGCGCGGACGCCGAGGGTCGAAAGCCGCACTGGCCCGGCAAGGCAGCCTCCTTCCAGCAGGAAGACGGCGGCTTCGAGTCTTTCGTCGCTTCCCGCGGTGGCCTGCACAATCACGGCACGCAGCATCGGGAGCTCCTGCACGAGGTCGCTGGTCTGGCTCGCAGCGGCTTTGACCTTGGTCCACTGCTGGTGCAGGCTGGCGGCGCGTTCGAAGTCCATCTCCTCCGACGCCTGCTCGCGCTCCTGGGCAATCTGGCCCAGCATGCTCTCGCCGCGCGTCTCAAGGAACGCCTTCACGGCCGCAGCCTCGGCGCTGTACTCGTCCGGCGTGCAGGCGAGGTTGCAGGGCGCGAGGCATTTCTTCATCTCCTGGTACACGCATCCCGGATGCTCGGGATACGGCTCGAGGTCTTCGTAGCAGCGACGAAGCTTGAAGAGGTCGAGCACGGCGTCGGCATAGCGGTCGGCGGCGGCACGCGAAGGAAACGGACCGAACATCTGGGCGAGGCCGCGCTTTGAAAGACGGTTCGTGGCATAAAGGCGCGGGTGCGCGTTCTCCGCCGTGAACCGTAGGCAGAACGGAGTATGCAAACGCAGTCTCCGGCGGGCCTCAGCATAGCCAAAGGACGCAGCCGCAGCCTGATAGAGCGAGAGAAGCGCCTCGAACTCTGACCCGGTGGCGCACCACGCGATGAGGGCTACACGGCCACGCAGATTCAGGCGCTTCGAGAGCACGGGCACGCCGCCTTCGGTCAGCTCCGGTGGCGCAAGCAGACGCATGGCGCGGCGGCGGAGATCGGCGGTGCGTGTGAGGTAGGGCTCGTCGGTGGGGTTGGGGCCACGCAGGCAGAGAACGCCAGCGCCTGTCGGAATCTGGCGCAGAAACTCGGCGGGGGAGTCTTCGGAGAAAGCTACGGTGTGCTCGAATTGAAAGCCGGCTGCCACAGAGAGATTGTAGAACGCTGGTTCATCCGGAGACCGTTCACTATACTGGTGCCACGATGAAGACCACACGGCAGATTCGGACACTCCATACGATCGTCCTACTCTGTGTGATGGCTGCGCTTCTGCTTGCCATCGTGATTCCGCACGGGATGGAGCATACTGCGACGTCCCTTGCCATGGTCTCGCTTGTCCCGATCTTTCTCTTCGGAACCGTGATCGATCAAGCCCAGTGCTCGCCGATGGTTTCGGTCCGCGAAGGGATTCTCTCTCCTGCTCCGATACGTCGTTCCCTCTTTCAAATCCCTCCGCCCTCGCTCTCTCTATAAACAGCAGACTGCGGGCACAAGCGTTTCTGACGCCTTGTGTGCGCTTTCCATCCTGCGTACGACAGAGAGATACGAGGGAACGATGCATGTTGAGCAGAGCTTCGATGCGATGTTTTTGGTTGGGCTATACGGTTTCGTTCTTTTCGTGGCGATCGCATTCCTCTACCAGCGATTCCGTTGGCGATGGCACAAGGCTCGAGGAAAAAGGAAATGGGGTTTCTATCCCGGTGCTGCGTCGCTGGGCAATGCGCTTCACCAACTGAGTGTGTTCGCGGACCCTCAGGCAGAGCACACGATCACAGAGATCCTGTCTGAAGAAAGCGAAGACGATGACGAGGGCGCCCCGAAAGATCCCGTGGCGCACCTCATGCGGCAAGCGCGGAAGATCCGGCGCGGTGAAACGATCGATCGCTTGACGGCAATCAGGAGACTCTAGGCCCCGGCGATCATCATCCCTTCAACTCGGATCGTCGGCGCGGCGCTGGCCGAGCGGAAGACGAGGTCGTTGCCGATCGCGACGATGTTCTTGTACATGTCTTTCAAATTCCCGGCGATCGTAATCTCCTCGACCGGATACGCGAGTTCGCCGTTCTCGATCCACATGCCGCTTGCTCCCTGCGAGTAGTCGCCGGTGACGAGATTGACGCCGAAGCCCATTGTCTCCGTGACGTAGAGGCCCTGTTTGATGTCTCCAAGGATCTCGGTCGGCGAGAGCGTCCCAGGCTCAAGATAGAAGTTCCCGGCTCCGATGCCGGGTGCCCCGGCGAGTCCACGCGAAGCGTTGCCGGTCGACTTCATGCCCAGCTTGCGAGCGGTATAGCAGTTCATCACGTAGCTCTTCAGCACGCCATCTTCGACGAGCACCGTGCGACGCGTGGGCAGGCCCTCGCCGTCGAAGGGTGAAGTGCCGAAGCCGCCGATGCCATCATGCACCATGGTGCCGTCGTTGACGACCGTGACATTTGAGCCGGCGACCTGCTGGCCGAGCATGTCGGCGAAGAAGGTCGCCTTGCGGTAGATGGCGTCGCCATTGGCCGCGTCGAAGATATTGCCGATGATGGAGCGGGCGATCTCCGGCGAGAAGACAACCGGCGCAGCCTGCGTCTTCACCTGCCGCGCACCCAGACGGCTCAACGTCCGTCGTGCGGCTTCATGCCCGATCATGACTGGGTCTTCGAGCTTGCGAGTGGTGCGGGAGCTGGAATACCAGTAGTTGCGCTGCATGCCGCCCGTCGGTCCCTGGGCAATGGGCGCCGCGGAAAAGCCGCAGTACGACCGCTTGTACCCGCCCACGAATCCGCGCGAGTTGACCATGATCTTCCGCGAGGTGGCTGTGTCGAAGTCGCCTCCGCCGGAGTTGGTGATGCGCTCGTCGTAGCCCAACGCGGCGGCCTCGACGGCGCGGGCAATCTCGATGCGCTCGGCGGGCGGCTGCTCGTTGACGTCTTCAAAGTAGAGGCCAAGATCGCCGCCGAGCGTGCCGAACTCCTCTGGCTCCGGAAGGCCGGCGAAGGGGTCTTCTCCCGTAATGCGGGCAAGCTGCATGGCACCGTCGAGCAGGTGGTCCAGCGACTCCGGGGAAAAGTCGGAGGAGGAGGTGTTGGCGGAGCGAGTTCCGAGGAAGACGCGCAGGCCAATGGCACGCGAGCCGGACTCCTTCAGGGTTTCCACCTGCCCCATGCGGACCAGCGCGGAGAACTCCTCACCCTCATAGATCACGGCTTCGGCATCGGAGGCTCCGGCGCGGAGGGCTTTGGCGACGACATCGGAGGCCATTTGTTTTAGATCGAAGGAGGGTACAACCTGATTACTCGTCAATATAGCTTTCCTGTTCTGGTTCAATGGGCAAGCTTGCCACGCGAAAAGTTCCGTCATAGCAGTCGCCAAGGGGACATCCCTCATTCCGAACTTTACGCTCGCCGAGTTCGGGCATTCTGCCGTTCTTCGAACCCGCAAAAAGTCCTATGGCACCCTTGCATGACGGACAACGCAATCGCGGATCAGCCATGCGTCTCGCTGCAGGCGCAGTGACTGTTTGCCAGCCGTAAACTCGACCGGCCCCGGCCCTTATCATATGGTGATGTTTAACGTCGACTTTGAGCATAGGTAGGAAAAAGAAACGAAGTTACCAATCATGCGGCATAGAGCAGTTCCTGCGTAGTCTCGATGCTTTGGCGCATGGAAGGATCAACGACATCCTTCCAAAGCACGAGGTCGATCCTATGCGAAAAGAGTGCAGTCAAGGCATCTCAGAGGCCGAAGGAGCTCTTCCCGTACTGCCCAAACTCCAGAGGTTTGAACTCGACCCGGAAATCGATGTCACTGCGTTCGGGGTCGAAGTCGTCTCGGATGGCTGACCCAAAAACAGCAAACCGACGCACACGGTATTGCCTGCAAAAGCTGGACAATATCGCTGCGTCGGGCTGTAATCTGATCCATCACGAGTCCATCTTACCCGACGGCATTGCTGCTATCGGACAGGCCGCTCCGAGACGCGTGCTTCGCGACCGTCGGTGGCCTTCTGAAAGACCATGCCGCCGGAGCAGAACTCGGCGTCGATGGCCGACTTGTGCTCGACATAGGGAACGGTACCAGGCTTGCCCGTGCGGCCCAGGATCTTCACCTCGCCCTGGCAGTCTTTGCAGCGGAACTCGGTGTCGGAGTCGGACATCGCCACGGCCACGTTCTTCACCTTCCAGAACGGCTCATAGCCTCCGCCAACCTTTACTCGCCTGCGCCTGACTTCACACTCGTACATCTTTTCGCGCTCGGCTGCCATGGTTATTTTCCTGTTCCCCCGACCGTCATGCGGTCGAGCTTTACTGTGGGCATCCCTACGCCGACCGGCACGCTCTGCCCGGCCTTACCGCAGGTACCAATACCTTCGTCCAACGCCAGGTCGTTTCCAACCATCGATACATACTTCAACGCCTCGGGACCGTTGCCGATCAACGTGGCGCCCTTTACGGGACGAGTTACCCGACCGTCTTCAATCAGGTAAGCCTCACTCGCCGAAAACACAAACTTGCCGTTCGTAATATCCACCTGCCCGCCGCCGAAGTTCACGGCATACAGCCCGCGCTTCACACTCTTGATGATGTCCTCGGGCATATCCTCGCCGTTCAGCATGTACGTATTCGTCATGCGCGGCATGGGGATATGGTGGTAGCTCTCCCGCCGTCCGGAGCCAGTATTCGGCATGCCCATCAAACGCGAGTTCAACTTGTCCGACAGAAACCCCTTCAGAATGCCGTTCTCGATCAGCACGGTCTCCTGCGTAGGATTGCCTTCATCATCGATATTCAACGATCCGCGCCGATTGGCCATCGTCCCGTTGTCAACCACGGTCACCTTCGAGCTGGCAACCTGCTGTCCAATCAAACCCGCAAACGCGGAGGTCTTCTTCCGGTTGAAATCCGCCTCAAGCCCATGCCCAACGGCTTCATGGAGAAGTACACCCGGCCATCCCGGCCCGAGCACAACCTCCATCTCACCAGCCGGAGCCTCAACCGCGTCCAGTTGAAGAATCGCCGTACGAGCCGCTTCACTCGCAAAATGCTCTGGAGACTTGTCGCCCTCGAAGAAGTCGAGCATCACGCGCCCACCGCCGCCGGAGGTGCCACGCGAAGTATTCGCGCCGTCCTTGGCGATGACAAACACATTCAAGCGGGCGAGCGGCTGGGTGTCAGAAGCGAACGTGCCATCCGACGCCGCCACCAGAATCCGCCGCAGCTCATCGTTGATCCCCGCGCGAACCTGCGTAATCCGCGGGTCATACGCGCGAGCAGCCTTATCGGCACGCTCAATCAGCTTCAGCTTCGCGGCAATCTCGGTATCGCTCTCGGCTCCCGCAACGGGATAAAGTGAAGTCCCCTCAGGCGAAGCGCGGAACCCGCTCATCAGCTCCTTGGCCGGACCGCTGGCGATCAGCGCCGCTGTCCGAGCCGCCTTCAGCAGCTTTTCCGACGAAAGATCATCCGTGTAGGCATATCCCGTGCGCTCACCGGACAACACCCGAACGCCGCAGCCAACCGAAATCCCCTGGCTCGCGGTTTTAACCATCGATTCATCGACACCTAGCGAGGTGGACGTAACCGACTCAAAATAAAGGTCTGCGTATTCACCACCGGCGGAGAGTGCCTCCCCCAGGCAGCGCTCCATCAACCGTTCCGAGATCCCCAACTTATCGATAAAGTAACGTTTGTGGTCGGTTACGGGAATTGTCATCTTTCCCTATGATAGGCTACGCATGGGCCGACGGCAACTTTGCGATACGGCCCTCCTCCGCCGCTCACTTTTCCCCTCCGAAATTTCAGAAAGATTCGCGATGCGTGCAATATCCCCCACTCCCATCCGTTAACACCTTCATACCCCAGGCAAGCCATCTCGCCCGAGGCCTATAAAGGGACCAACATGGCAGCGCAGGAATGGACCATCGCCGAGCAGGACCAGTTCATCGCGGAAGCGATCGAGCAGGACACCCCCCGGCTGCGCAGCTTCATAGGCAAGCGCGTCTTCGATACCGGAGACGCCGAGGACATTCTGCAGGATGTCTTCTATGAGCTCATCCAGACCTACCGCATCATGAAGCCCGTAGAACAGGTGACCGCGTGGCTCTATCGCGTCGCCCGCAATCGCATCACCGATCTGTTTCGCAAGCAGAAGCCCGCGTCGCTCGACGAACCGGCCTTCACGGACAAGGACGGAGCCACCCTGCTCGATCTCCTTCCCTCCGAAGACGACGGCCCGGACGCCATCTACGCCCGCACCCTTCTGCTTGACTCCCTCGACGACGCCCTCGAGGAGCTCCCCGAAGAGCAGCGCGAAGTCTTCCTAGCGCATGAGCTCGAAGGCCGCTCCTTCAAAGAGATGTCCGACGAGACCGGCACCAGCATCAACACGCTCCTCTCGCGCAAACGCTACGCCGTGCTGCATCTGCGCCGGCGGCTTGAGGAGATCAACCGGCAATTCGTTCAGGAATGAGGAACCCCATGCACCGTTACGGACCCTGGAAAGCACTCAAAATCGCACTCATGGTGGTCGTCGCCGCAGTCGTCTTCGGCGAAGTCGTCATGCATCTCTGGAACTGGCTCATGCCAGATCTCTTCAACCTCCACACCATCACCTTCACCCAGTCACTTGGCCTCATCCTGCTCAGCAAGCTCCTCTTCGGCGGCTTCCATCGGCACGGCGGCGGCCGCGGCTGGAAGCGCCACTCTATGGAAGAACGCTGGGCCAAGATGACCCCCGAAGAGCAGGAACGCTTCCGGTCCGGCTTTCGCGGACGTCGCGGCGGATGGCCATGCGGACCCCGTGAGAACCACACCACCGAACAGGCGCCGGTGGCATGATGGGGCATTCGATCGAGCCTATCGTCCCAGGGCAGCACACGCCCGAGTCCCTGAGCAGTCTGGTGGCGGAGCTGCAGCGCGAAAACATTCGCCTGCAGCTCCTGGTCTCGGAGCTTCTGCTTCGCAACCAGGAGCTCCGCACCAGGCAGAGCACACACTAACGTCCGTGGCTTGGATCCGCCGAGCCGGCCACATTCATGTCGATCAGCAGCTTCGAACCCGGCGCGTAGCAGTTACCGTCCGTGCCATAGGTCTTCGCGCAGGATTGTGTCACCTCGGGGCGACGCGGGCTTTGGGCGTACTGCCAAACCATCACTTCCGGGGTGCCGCTCGCGTCCTTCGAGGGCGGCGTAATCACGCATCCCGGAGCCGGACCCGCGGGGGCACACGCATCCTGATACACCCAGATCGCAATCGGATGCAGGTGATCCTTCGCAATGTGTTCGCGAATGTCCTGAATCGTCGTAATCGTCTTTCCAGGTTCATCCGGAGCGGGCTGTCCGCTCGCATAGACCCCAGGACGGAAATCGGACGCAGCGATAGCCTCCGTCCATCCAAACAGGTACCCAGCCTGCTCTGCCAGCAGCCGCCCACCTTCCTCCTGATCCAGAAAGAGAATCGTCTTTGCGGGAAAGCCCTCGGCCTTCGCCGCCGCGATGGCCGCCGCCGCATCCTTTTTCCCTAACGCTTCCGGCGACATCTTCGCCGCCTTGATCTGTTGATCGAACCGGCCATTCGCCAGCACAAGGAAGCCATATCCCTGCGCTTTGAGGATCTCGCGCTTGCCGACCCACCCATTGACCGTCTCGCCCGGGGGCGGGGTAAGCCAGTAGCCGGTATAGGCGAACTGCTTTTTTAGCTCGGCCATGGCGTCGTCGCCGGGATAGTCGTTTCGGTCGAAGCCGACGTAGTCTTTGATCGGAGGGTCCACCATCGCCACGGGTCTTACAACGTTCGAACCCGCAACGGCCGGATCCGCCTTCTTTCCGCACGACGCGATTCCACCCAGCGCCATCATCAAACTCACTATTGCTATCCGCATTCGAACTCCTCGTGAAAAGATGGTGCAAGACACGCGCACGGGTGCGACCGTCTCATCCAAAGCCTACATCCATCGCCTGCGTTCGCATCTCGACCGAAAAGAAACGACGAGCCCTTATGACGACCTCTTCTTCCGAGACCAAAGACCCCCGTTACCCCATTGGAAGCTTCCAGCGTCCCGACATCGTAACCAACGACGATGTGCAGTACGCCATCTTCACTCTGGGAAATCTGCCCACGAACCTCACGAACGCGACCAAAGGACTGGACTCCGGGCAACTGGATACGCCCTACCGCGATGGCGGCTGGACCGTTCGGCAGCTCGTCCATCACATCGCCGACAGCCACATGAACGCGTTCTGCCGCATCCGTTTCGCGCTGACCGAGAAGGATCCCGTCATCAAGCCGTACGACGAGAACCTCTGGGCCATGCTGCACGATTCCGCAGCTCCCATTCACTGGTCGTTGACCCTGCTGGAGGGCCTGCACGCTCGTTGGGTGATGCTCTCGCAGTCGCTCACCGAGGCGCAGTTGCAGCGGTCGTTTCTCCATCCGGTCAACGGACCCACGACCATCGAGATGGCGACCTTGATCTATGCCTGGCACTCGCGGCATCATGTGGCGCATATCACCCACCTGCGCAAACGCATGGACTGGTAGTGCTCTGTCCTGCCGGACGTGCCTGCCGCCCACTCAGGGCGCCCGTCCGGCAAGACGGGCGTCTAACCGTTATGCGGACTTGCTGTCTAGCGCTGGCGTCTCTCCTTAGTCTGGCGGCTCACGCGCAGGATGTCTCAACCCTGCACGCGACGTCGAATCTCGTTCTCGTGCCCACGCTGGTGCGCAACGCAGCGGGTGACCTCCTGCTGGACTTGACCGCCAGCGATTTCCGCCTTGCCGACAACGGAGTCGAACAGAAGATCGCCGCCGAACACATGGAGCGGCAGCCGCTGGCCGTGATCGTGCTCCTCCAGACCGGCGGCAGCGCGCCGCGCCAGTTTCCGTACTATCGCGACGTCGGCACCATGCTCGAGTACATGATGGGTGCGTCGCCGCACAAGGTCGGCCTCATCACCTTCGATAGCCAGCCCGAGGAGATATGGGACTTTCCGGTCCGTCACGATGGCCTTGACGACGCCTTCGCGCACCCGGTCGCGGGCGACTCCGGCGCCGCCCTGCTGGATGCCGTGTCCACCGCGATCGACGTCCTCAAGCGTCAGCCCGAAGGCTACCGCCGCATCATCCTGTTGCTCAGCCAGACCCACGACGAGGGCAGCAAGGCACGCCCCGAACAGATTATCGAACGCCTCGGAGAGAGCAACACCACCATCTACAGCGTGTCTTTCTCCCCTTCGAAGACCTGGCTGAAGGACCAGTTCACCAAGCCGCGTCATGGCAATCCACCCTACACGTTGTCGCCGAACCTCCCGGCGGTCACCGGTACCTTCGACCTCGGTACGCCGCTCGGCATGGCGCTCAAAGCCGTGCAGGCCGACACCGCCGCCGGTATCGCTTCGCTTTCAGGAGGAGAAAACCTCTCCTTCGCGAACAAGAACGATCTCGAACGCCAGCTCACGCTCTTGGCCAACCACATCCCCAACCGTTACACCCTCAGCTTCCGCCCAAGTTCGGCTCAACCCGGCTTCCACCGCATCGAGGTTCAGGTGCTGCACCAGGCGAACGAGGCCACGGTGGCCGCTCGAACCGGATACTGGGCACGGTAGCGGTCTCGGAGAAGATCCGGGAGACGTTGAAAATAAATCTCTTGCAGACCGCATCTTTGTTACGATGCCTGTGTTTCCTACGAGGAAGTCCTCCCCGGCTTTACCTTCTCCGGGGCTGACCGCCCCGGAAGCCGGTTGAGCGTGTCGCCCTCCCCAGTGAATTCCAAAACGGTTACCGTACGAGGCACAATGAACCTGCGTCTTCTGCCCCTCGCCTTCCTCGCCGCGACCCTTCCCCTCAACGCGCAGCAGCCTGCCGAATCCGCCCCGGCTACGCCTGCTCCACAGGCCCCCGCGCCCCAGGCTCCTCCACCCACCATCACGGTACCCGCAACCCAGTCCGCTCCCCGGCCCGCGTATCAGCCCCCCGCGCCAGACGCCAACGGCATGTACACTATCCGCCGCTACGCCCCGCTGGTCATCCTCGACGTCGTCGTTCACGACGCCAAGGGCAACGTCGTCAAGGACCTGAAGCGCAGTGAGTTCCACGTCACCGAAGCCAAGGAAGACCAGACCATCCTCAACTTCGAGGAGACCGGCGCGCACATCCCCGACGCCGAAACCGTCAGCATCAACTCAACGCAGGATCTCGACAAGGTCGCGCCTCGCGCGCCGGTCAACATCATCCTGCTGGACGAGTTCAACACCCGCTTCGAAGACATGGCCTTCGCCCGCTACTCGCTGAAGAAGTTCCTCGAAAAGCAGCCCGACAAGCTGACGACGCCGACCATGCTCCTCTCCGTCAGCCTCGAAAAGTTCACCGTCGTCCATGACTACACGCAGAACAAGCAGGAGTTGATCGACTCACTTGACCATCACTTTGTCGCCTACCCCTGGCAGGCGCACCAGTTCGCCTGGATCGCCGAGCGCTACGGGACCGCCTTCGGCACCCTGATGCGCGTCGCCGAGGCGACCCAGGGCCATATCGGCCACAAGAACATGATTTGGATCGGCCGCGGCTTCCCACCGTTCAACTTTGCAAACTCCCCCATCGATGGCCAGAACCGCGTCAACTCCATGGTGCAGCAGTGCGTGAACATGATGCGTGACGCCCGCATCACGCTCTACACCATCGATCCCGCTGGCATTCAGGTGAACAACACCTACGGCTCCGCTGCCGAGTTCAACGATCCTATGGGTGGCAACTACCAGTTCGCCAAGCTCGCAACCGCCACTGGAGGCAAGGCGCTCTACGGACGCAACGACGTCGATGCGGAGATCGGCACCACCGTTCGCGACGGCGAGAGCTTCTACACGCTCACCTACCGTCCCGGCAACACCTCGCTGGACCCGCAGAAGTTCCGCAAGATCAAGATCACCCTTGATCGTCCAGGACTCATCGCGACCACGCGCGAAGGCTATTACCTCCAGGGTGGACCAGCGCCCGTCAATCCGGAGAAGCCCTCACGCCGCCTCGCCTTCGATCTCGTCTCGGCCGGCAGCAGCACCATGGTCTACGATGCCGTGCCCGTCACGGTGATCCCCTCGCCGACGGAGCCGGACAGCTATAAAGTCCACGTCGACGCCAAGGGCCTGGTCTGGACCCTGCCGACCGACACGGATCCGCGCCACGCCGACCTCGTCCTCATGGTCAGCACCTTCGACAAGAAGGGCAAAGAGCTCAAGCGCACCGCGAACGCCATGAAGATCAGCCTGCCCAGGGAAGCACCGGCTACCGACCGCATCGAGCACAGCGTCGACCTGCCAGCCAAGGTGGAACACGATTCCAAGGCAGTGCGGGTGCGGTTCGTCGTTCGCGTCAGCCAGACGGGGCGCATGGGCACAGCAGACGTGAACCTCCCGGCGAAGTGAAGCATATATCCGTTGACGATATATCGTGAGCGGATATATGGTTGCCCCATGAACTCCTCCACCGCACCACCCGAGACGCATCTGCCGCTGACCCCGGCTGTCTTTGCCATCCTGCTGGCGCTCGCCGACGGAGAGAAGCACGGCTACGCCATCATGCAGGAGGCTCGTCAGCACACCGCCATGGGCCCCGGCACGCTCTACGGCTCGCTGGACCGGCTGCTGGCCGGCGGGATGATCGCGGAGACCGTCGCCGAGGATGAGCGCCGTCGCTTCTACCGGTTGACCAGCCTCGGCGAGCAGGTTCTGGCAGCCGAGACGACGCGCCTGGAGCAGTCGGTGACCAGGGCGCGTGGCAAGGGAGTGCGTCCGTTAGGGGTGCAGGCATGAGAATTCCCGAACGCTTCTTTCTGAACGCCTACAGCGCTGCGATCCGGCTCTACCCGGACACGTTCCGCTGGCGCTACCACGCGCAGATGCTGGACGCGGTACACCACACCTACCTGGAGCAAAAGACGCTGCGTGAAGACCTGTCGCTGGCGTTCGCACTCGTGGGGGATACGGCCTGCGGGGTCGTCCGTGAACACGCCCGCAGGACCGGGCCACTGCGTTCCGGCTATCTGCTGGCGTTTGCACTTCTCTTCTCCGCGCTGCAGGTTGTAGCGGCGATCTCCTACGAGCGGTACCTGCAGATGGCCGTAGGCTGCCACCCCTCCATGCGAGTGAATAAAATGGTCGCTGAGGCGGCGGTGCAGCCTGCCAACATAACGTTGAGCCTTGGCGGAATGCATACCGAAATCGCCACACCGGATTGGCTCGCCGGCGGCGATTCCTTTGCCGCGATGTACAACGCACACGGAGAGCCGCTGGCCAGCGATGCGACGCTGCACGGCGTGATGCCGCATCCGCCGCAGGGCATCTTCTCGGCTATGCGAACGAATGCGCTCAGCCGTGAGACGTGGCAGCCCGAGGCTGGGATCCGCATGTTTCTGGTGGGCCAGCGTCTTCCGGATGGGAGCTTCGTGCTGGCCGGGCGCAGCCTGCTCGATGCCGATGCACGCGAGGCGCGTTTCCAGAACGGCATGGCAGCACTCTGGATCCTGATGGCCGCAACGATCTTCACCCTGATGCTGCGCCCCAGGCCTCGCCGCCCAATCTCCCCTCCTCACAAAGACGCAAACACGGCATAATGCCGACATGCCTCCGCGCCCAGAGCTTCCCGCGCAAAGTCCTACCGAGATCGCGTCCGCGCTCGAAGCCTTCCTCGCCGACTACCCCGCAGCCGCACTCCTCGAAGACGGTAAAGCACTCTTCGACATGCGCACCGCGAAGTACACGCTCTCCACCGAGCACAACCGCTGCACGCTGCACCTCTGGAGCGAGGACGCCAACCTCGTCCGGCGCATCACGGCGGTGGAACCTCGCAAACACGTTCTCAAGATCACCACGCAACGCTTCGGCCAGACCAAACCCCAGCTTCTCGAACTGACCGCCGACCGTGATCGCCGCACGCCCTCCACGCGCGAGGCCATCCGGACGAAGTATCTCCGGGTACTCGAACGAGCCCTCCTGCGCGCCTTTCCCGAGCAGAAGCCCGAAGCCTTCCGGACCGCGATGGACCTCGAAAAATCCTTCGGTCCGGCCTACGCGCGGGGCATCCAGACACAGGGGCAAAAGGCATGGGCCGTCATAGGGATCAACGAGACCGAGCAGCAAGCCACCATCGACGGCATCCTCACACTCGGCATTCTGTGGCTGGCGTACTGCCGCGAGAACGCGGGAGGCCGCAGGCTCTTCCAGGGGCTGCGCCTCATCGTGCCCCGTGGCACGGCGTCGCTGACCCTCTCGCGTCTCCCCTGGCTCAGCGCCGCAACCCGGTGGGAGCTCTACGAACTGGACCCGAAGACCGAAGCCCTGACCGAGCGCGACGCAGGCGACCATGGTAACCTGCACACCCATCTCCAGCACGCGCCCAGCCTGACGACCGCCCGCGAGCGCTTCGCCGAATCCGCCGCCCGCGTCTTGCAGTTGGTGCCAGCGGAGCGGCACCCCGACATAGAGCAGCGCATCCGCTCCGCGACCGAACTCGCCTTCCTCCTGCATGGCCTGGAGTTTGCCCGTGTCCGGATGCAGGCCTCGGTGAACAGCTTCAACCGCGAACAGATCGTCACCTTCGGCACCGGGGCCAACGAAACGCCCCTCACCCCCGACACCGAACCTACCCTCCGCGAGCTTGTCCAACAACTCTTCGCCCGCCGCCATCCAGATGGGGACCGCCGCGACCCCCTCTTCCGCATGCAGCCGGAGCGCTGGCTGGAATCCTCTCTCCGTCGCGATGTGGCTCCCCTGGAAGCTCACGACATAAAGCTCCAGAGCGACGCGGTGTACGCGCAGGTGCCCGCCTTCGCCGCCGCCGATCGAGGCATGCTCGACCTCTTGACCGTGACCGCCGATGGCCGTCTCGCGGTCATCGAGTTGAAGGTCGAAGAGGACCTGCACCTCGCGCTCCAGGGGCTGGACTACTGGATCCGCGTCCGCCATCATCACCAGCAGAACCCGGACAACGTAACCGGTCTGGGAGAGTTCCAGCGCCACGGCTACTTCGGCGGCATCGTCCTCTCCAACGAGCCGCCACGCCTCTTCCTGGTCGCTCCAGCCTTGCGCATCCACCCGGCAACTGAAACCATCCTCCGTCACCTCAGCCCAAGAGTCGACTGGACCCTCATCGCGCTCGATGAACGCTGGCGCAAAAAAGTAAAGTCGGTGTGGCGCAAACGCCACACCGACTCACCTCTGCACGACACCGATTGAAGCTACTCCTGCACAGCCGCCACCAGCTTGTTCAACGGCTCCAGAAAGATAAACCGCACTACCGCCGAGGGCTTCTTCGCCTCCGCCAGCTTGGCGGTTGCCGCGGCCTTCCATCCCGCCGGAGCCTTCTTGCCCTCGCTGAGATAGCCGATCGCCTCCTGGGCGATCCCAGTCAGTGCCGTCATCTGGTCCGCCCGCGTCGAGATCTCCGCCAGCCGCGGATGACCCTTCATCTGCGCCTTCACCTCAGGCACCGTGGCCGCCAGCTCTTCAAAGTACTTCGTCAGATCGGCAGCATTCGCCTTATCCGTCGGCGAGGCGATCAGCTTATTGATCCCCACCTCGACCGAGTGCTTGTTCGAGGGGTCCGGCCGAACCGCATCGACGAAGCGGTCGAGTGCCGTCAACTGGTTCGTCTTCTGCTCCTTGTACCGCTCGCCGAAGCTTACCGGCTCCAGTGCCGAGGCAAAACGCCGCAGCTCCGAGATATGTTCGGTACCCGCAAGCTCCCGAAGACCCGCGTCGCCCGACTGCAGGTGCGTCAGCCCCAGACCCTCCAGCTCTACGGACATGGGCCCAAGCCGCCGGTACATATCATCGACATCCTTCACGCTCGCCGCCGACCAGAACCGCTCCGCAACCGCCGCCGTGCGGGGCCAGATACGTGAGTCGATGGTGTGAGCGTCAAGCTGCTCGGCCCACATCGTCACCTCGCCGCCCAGTACCCTGGCTGTCTCTTCGGACGACAAGCCTGCCGCCGGGTCGATGGGGTCAGCCAGATAGATCACCCCCGCGGGCTTCATGGCATCGAGGTAATAAGGAGCCGACAACACGCCCTGATAGCCGAGCTTCGCACCCTTTGCCAGCGAAGCCACGCCGCGCCACGACTGCACCACGACATCCTTCGGCAGACCTGGGGTCAGCACCTCATCCCAGCCCATCATGCGCTTGTTCAGTCCCTTCAGGATCGCGAGAATCTGCGTGTTGAAGTAGGCCTGCATCGCATCGTTGTCCTTCAGGCCTTTGCTCTTCATGAACGCAACGATCTTCGGGTTCGTCTTCCAGTCCGGCGCCGGAGCCTCATCGCCTCCGATGTGGACATACTCATCGGGAAAGATCCCCGCCATCTCGGTCAGGAAAGCCTTGATGAACGTGTAGGTCTCAGGCCGCGTCGGATCGATCGCGAATTTGCTCACCCCGAACTCGCGGCGAATGTCGGTGGGAACCGTGCCGCTCGCATACTCCGGATAGGCATACAGCCAGGCCTGGCTATGTCCCGGCATCTCGAACTCTGGCACCACGCGGATACCGCGAGCCCTGGCATACGCGACCACCTCACGCGCCTGCTCCTGCGAATAGAAGAGCCCATCGGAGCCAGCTCCAGTCAGCTTCGGATAGACCTTGCTCTCCATGCGAAAGCCCTGGTCTTCCGTCAGGTGCCAGTGAAAGACGTTCAGCTTCACGGCTGCCATACCATCCAGCGTCCGCTCGATCACCGCAACCGGCTCGAAGTGCCGTCCGCAGTCGATCATCAACCCGCGCCACGCGAACCGCGGTTTGTCGTCAACCGTGACGGCAGGCAGAACATAGCCATCGCCGTGTGCCTGGATCAACTGGATCATCGTCTCGAGCGCATGCATCGCACCGACATCGGTCGCCGCGTCGATCTCAACCCCAGCCGAGGTCACGGTCAGCTTGTAGCTCTCATCCTCTTCGAATCCCTGTACGGCACCGCCCGGAGCCGCGACCTTCAGTGTGAGCGGTGTCTTGCCCACCACAACGACGTTGCCTGCACCCGCATGGGGCAGCCCGGTCGCTTTTTCAACGCGACGAATCGCACGTGCCACAGCCGCATCCAGCCGCGCATCGCCCGAAGGCGTAAAGGCAAACGTCGAATCGAGTGCGAGCGCTCCGGAGCCCGCAGTGACCGCCGCCGGTTTCGGCAGCATGACATCGCGAAAACGATCCTGAGCGGGGGCAATCCCGCTCGCCAGACAAGCCACTGCCGCCAAAGCCAGAACACGTGTTTTCATCATGAGCACCACGATACCGAAAGACAGGGGCGTGGAAATGGGACGAATGCCCGGTGCTTCCGAAAATATCCGGGACGGCTTCATCGAAATATGGCTATATCCGTCTGAAGCGATGCAAACCAAGGTCAAACGCGCGCCCATCTCCTGGGAGGGCGACACGCTCGACACCCTCTGAAGCTGGCCGAAGCCGATTCGCAAAGACTTCGGCACGACGTTCGGGAAGGCAAAGAAAAAGTAACCTTCCCCGGCCTAAGACAGGGCTTCGCCGCATTTGCTGTGGTATACGAACTCATGCCGCTCACACAGCCCACCGGACGCTTCGACTGGTGGCGCCAGTCTACCTCGCACGCCCGCAAGGCCCTGGCCGCTGCCTCGCTCGGCTGGCTGCTCGACGCCTTCGACGTCATGCTCTACGCGCTGGTGCTGGCCTCGCTCATCCTCGACCTCGGCATGTCCAAACAGACCGCCGGCATCCTGGGCTCCATCACACTCATTGCCGCCGCCTTCGGTGGGCTACTCTTCGGCCTCATCGCCGACCGCTTCGGACGCACACGCGCCCTCGTCTGGTCCGTTCTCATCTATGCCGTCTTCACCGCCGCCTGCGGATTCGCCCACACCGTCGTCGAACTCGCGATCTTCCGCATCCTCCTCGGTATCGGAGTCGGCGGCGAATGGGCCTCCGGCGCCGCTCTCGTCTCGGAGACATGGCCTGCCGAACATCGCGGCAAGGCCCTCGGACTTATGCAGAGCTGCTGGGCCATCGGCTACGCCCTCGCCGCACTCACCGCCGGCATCATCCTTCCCTGGAAAGGCTGGCGTCCCGTCTTCTTCGTCGGTCTGATCCCCGCGCTCTTCACCCTCTTCATCCGTCGCAACGTCCCCGAGCCCGATGCCTGGATCCATCAGAGAAGGCTGACGAACCGCAACCCCCACGCCATCGCTGGCTTCAAACACCTCTTCACCCCCGACCTCCGCTGGACCACCGCGGCCGTCACGCTCATGAACGCCTTCTGCCTCTTCGCCTGGTGGGGCTTCAACCTCTGGGTACCGGCCTACCTCTCGTTGCCCGCCGCCCGCGGTGGCCTCGGCCTCTCTGCGCACGCCATGTCGTACACCGTCATCGCCATGCAGGGAGGCATGTGGTTCGGATATATCTCGTTCGGCTTCCTGGCGGACGCCCTCGGACGCAAACGTTGTTACATCGTCTTCCTCATCACGGCAGCGGCCCTCATGTTCCTCTACGGACACCTGCACACGCCGCTTCTGCTCCTGATCCTCGGGCCGTTTCTGGCCTTCTTCGGCACCGGCTACTTCACAGGTTTTGCAGCAGTCACGTCCGAGATCTTCGAGACCGGCATCCGCGCTACCGGTATGGGATTCGCCTACAACACCGGACGCATCGCTAGCGCCATCGCACCCTTCGCCGTCGGCAGTATGGCCCAGCAGCACGGCTTCGGAGCGGCGTTCGGCGTGGCGGGTCTCGCCTTCCTGGCGGCTGCATGCTGCTGGATCTGGATCCCGGAGACCAAAGGCCGCGCCATCGCGGCCTGAAGACGAAGCCGTTAGTCGCAGTACTCGCCTGCCGGCACCAGCTCGGCTGGCACGACCTCATCTTCTTCAGAAGCAACCGCAGCCTCAGCCCGCCGCGTAAAGAACTCATCCACCGCGTCCAACACCGCGGCACCCTTCTTCGCATCGAAGATCTGCTTCCGCAGCGCGCCACCACCCGGCACACCATGCGTGAACCACGCCGCAAACTGCTTCATCTTCCCCACGCAGTCACGAGCCTGCTTCTCCCGCGCGATCTGACCCGCCGCCGTGATCGCCTCGGCCCGCGCAATCTCGTTGGCGTTCTCCATCTCAATCTCTTCGACCATCTTCTGGAAGTAGTCCCGAATCATCCGGTACCGGTCCTGGTCGGTCGGAGAGTCGTACCGCCCCGTTGCCGTGTACTGCGCAATCTGCCGGAAGATCCACGGGTTCGCCGGAGCCACTCGCCCAATCATCACCGCGTCGCACCTGGTCTTCTCGACCATGGCTGCGGCGTCTTCAGGCGTACGAACATCCCCGTTCCCGATCACCGGAATCGAAACTGCATCCTTCACCGCAGCAATCCACTCCCAGCGAGCCTGCCCGGTGTACCCATCCTCACGCGTCCTGGCGTGCAGCGCAACCGCGTTCAACCCGCAGTCCTCCGCCATCTTCGCCAGCTCCACACAGACGATGTTCTTGTCGTTCCATCCCATCCGGAACTTCACGGTGAAGGGAATCGACACCGCCGCCCGCACCGCCTTGAAGATCTCCCCAATCAACGGCAGATCCCGCAGCAGTCCCGACCCGCCATTGCACGCCACCACCCGCTTCGCCGGACACCCCAGATTCAGGTCGACGATATCGAACCCGGCATCCTGGCAGATCCGCGCCGAATCGGCCAGCGTCACCGGATTGGACCCAAACAACTGCGCCGAAATCGGGTGCTCGTCGTCGTAATACGTCAGATACCGCTTGCGCTTCGTCTCCCGCATCCGCGACAGCCCATCGGCCGACGTAAACTCCGTCATGATGAGCCCGCAGCCGGACTGTTGATTCGTCGTCGCGGTTTCCACATCTCCACCCTCACCGGTGGAAAACATGCTGGCATTTTTGATGAAGCGCCGAAACACCGTATCGGTAACACCCGCCATCGGGGCCAGCACCGTCGCCGGCGCAATCCGCACACCGCCAATGTCGAACGAGGCAGGCACACGCGCCCGCTCGGGCATCGCATGCTCGATGGGATCGTCCCACTGCTTCTTTTCGAGGGTGTATCGCTTCTTCATGGGTCCAGCCTATCGAACGAAAGGCCCCCGCACAGCGCGGAGGCCTCTCAGTTTTGGTTGAAAAGCTCTTACTTCGCGGCTTCGGCAGCCTTGCCCGCATCGGACTTGGCGAACTTGCGACGGAAGCGCTCGACACGGCCAGCCGTATCGATCAGCTTCTGCTTGCCGGTGAAGAACGGGTGGCAGGCGGAGCAGATTTCGAGAACGATGTCGCCCTTGTGGGTCGAACGCGTCTCAAACGAGGTACCGCACGCGCACTTGACGGTCGTGGCGTGGTAATCCGGGTGAATATTTGCCTTAGGCATTGAAATTCCTTCGTCGATCAGATTGTGTCGGCGCGCGGATCGCTTGCAAACGGACATACTCACGTCACATCGATGAACCTGTCGCACAGCCTAAGTCACTCCCGCAGGAATGCTTTCCACTATTGTATACGATTCCCACACCCCACCCAACGATTCAAACCCCTGCCATACTGGATGGGTATGGCTGAAGTTTGCCCCATCTGCGAAGGCGCCGGACTGCGCATTGTTCAAGAAAACGGCCGTCAGGTCGCGACCACCTGCATCTGTCAGGTCCAGAAACGAGCCAACCGGCTCCTCACCCGTGCGAACATCCCCAAACGCTACGAGCACTGCTCGCTCGAGTCCTTCGACACGCACTTTCCCTCGTCCAACCGCACCCTCACCGCCGCCCACCTGCGCGCACGCCGCTTCGTCGAAGGCTACCCGGTCGAAACCAACGGCACCGGCCTCCTCCTCACCGGCTCCATCGGCGTAGGCAAAACCCATCTCGCCGTCGGCATCCTGCAGGCCCTCGTCACCGAGCGCGGAGCCACCGGCCTCTTCTACGACTACCGCGACCTCCTCAAGCAGGTCCAGAACTCCTACAACAAGTCCAACTCCTCCACCGAGATGGAGATCCTGCGCCCCGTCTTCGAGGCCGAGGTCCTGGTCCTCGACGAACTAGGCGCCAACAAACCCACCGATTGGGTATGGGATACCGTCGCGCACATTCTGAACACGCGCTACAACGACCGCCGCACCACCATCATCACCACGAACTACGCGAACCTCGCTCCATTGGACCCCAACGCGCGCAGCCGCGAAGAAACCCTGGGCGACCGCATCGGAGAACGCATGCGTTCCCGCCTGCAGGAGATGTGCGTCGTCGTCGAGATGCAGGGCGAGGACTTCCGCCAGAAGGTCAAGCGCGCCAGCTTCGCATAAGCATTCCATGCGGGCCAAAAAAAGGCCCGCACATCCCTAACAGCGATGAGTCACGAAGTGACCGCACCGCGCGCAGCGGGCTCGTCCGGCAGATCGGCGTCTTTAGGCCCAGAGCACCAGCCAGGCCAACGCCGCGCCCACCAGGACGACCCCAACCTGTTTCAATCGCGTGTCCCATCTCATCTGCTTCCTCCGAGTCACCGGTGCCGGGGGCACCAGAAAAAGCCTTCTATGGTTGCGTGGACGCCTGCTTTGGGGCTTCCACGTCTGTTCTGTGTGATTCTCGGAAACGCTCTGTAGTGGCAAGATATCCTCACATCCTTCGCTTTTTTTGCGGGACCCGATCCGATCACCTGCTCGAAAGGATGCGACCTTACACCCTCTGAAACAAGAAACGCCAGGGAAAGTTGCCCGGATTGCGCACGATAGTACTTTTCCCGGAAATACAGCTTCCTAGCCGGTCCGGTCGCCCGCCATTTAGAATCGCGCCTATATGAGCGATCCCATCGAGACCCCGCCCAGCCAGCTCTTCGCCGCACCCCCGTCCGAGCGCGGCGGCTTTCCCAAGGTGCCCGTTCTCATTGCTGCCGGAGCCGTCGTCCTCATTCTCGCGGTCGTCTTCCTCTTCTCCCGCGGTGCCAAGCCCGTGCCCCCTGGAACGATCCTTCCGCTCGACGCCTACGCCGCAAACCTGCCCATCGCCGACCCCGTCATGAGCGAATCGACCAGCCTCTCCGGCGGCAAGTCCACCTTCATCGATGGCCACATCCGCAACACTGGCACCAAAACCGTAACCGGTGTCACCGTGCAGGTCCTCTTCCGCAACGACGTCGCGATGCCCCCGCAGGTCGAGACCCTGCCCCTGCCTCTCATCCGAACCCGCGAGCCCTACGTCGACACGCAGCCCATCTCTGCCGCGCCCATCGCACCGGGTGAGGACCGCGAGTTCCGACTCATCTTCGAGAACATCAACGCCAACTGGAACGTGCAGATCCCCGAGATCCACATCACAGGTGTCACCACAAAATAAGGAAAACCAAATCGGGAAAACGAAGCCGCTTCGGCAAGGGAGCGGCTCGTTGATGCACCCGGCTTGACGACGTCAATGTTTTTCTAATCGGATTCGCAATCGATCCCTTGAGAATCCCCGGATCGGGAAATCTATCGCCTAAGACCCTTTCCCACACTCTGCACCACAAGCGTCATCAACGAGAGCGCCCGCCGTGAGTCCTCGCTCATCGCCCTCTTCGCGATCTGCCATAGCGATGGTGGGGCAACCTCCGCCTGATGCTCCTTACTCGCCGCAGTCATCGCCCGCACCATCCGATCCAGCACCTCCGGATCGAGCGAAGCCAGCACTTGCAGCAGCGCAATCCCATTGCGAATCGCCGCCACGCCCTCCGGCCCCTTCGCGGCCTCGGCCAGTTTGCCGAAGATCGTATCCTTCGCGGTCACAAGCCCATGCGCCGTATCCAGCAGTCCCTGGTCATGTGCCGCCTGGAGCAAATCCCACACCACGAGCAGAGCCTCCGCATGCTCTTCCGGAGCAGCCTCCAGCCTGCGCTGCAGGTTCACCTTTGGGTCCGCGATCTTTGGTTGAAACGCAATTGGATTCGCCACGCATGCCTCTTTCTTAGGTTGTCTTGATCTGGACCAGCTCATCGGCTGCCCGTGTCCCCGGCAGGTGGTAATCGTCGCGATCCCACTTGCGGCTCACCTCGACCCCCATCTGTGGCGTGCGCTTGCCGTTGCGGAAGTTGCTCCGCGGTAACGGGCTCTCGCCCTTCGCCTCCAGCAGCACCATCTCCACCGAGATCTCCTTGTACGCCGGCGTATTCGTCGCCCTGTCCAGGTGGCTTCCCGTCAGCTTGTTTACCGGCTCCAGCACCGAGTTCATCGGCATATAGAGCTGCTTGCCCTGCACCCGGTCCGTCACCAGCACCTGCACCCGCAACTGCCCGTACGGCGACCGCACCCTCACCAGGCTCCCGCTCGTCAGCCCGCGCTCCGCCGCCAGCTCCGGCGAAACCTCCACAAAGTTCTCCGGCGTCATCGCCATGATGCCTGGTGACTGATACGTCATCGCACCCTGCTCGAAATGCTCCAGCACGCGCCCGTTGTTCAAATGCAGATCGAACGTCGCATTCGTCTCCTCCGACGATTCGAGGTACTCGATCGGGTGAAACTTCGCCTTGCCATCCGGAAATGGAAACTTCTCCGTGAACAACAGCGGTGTATCCGTGCCATCCTTCGCCACCGGCCACTGCAGCGTCTTGTAGCCCTCCAGCCGTTCATACGTCACACCCGCGAACATGGGCGTCAGCCGCGCGACCTCTGCCATAATCTCCGAAGGATGCGTGTAGTTCCACCTCGCCCCCAGCGTGTTCGCGATCATCTGGATGATCTCCCAATCCGGCAGCGAGTACCCCAGCGGATCCAGCGCTCGATACAGCCTCTGCATCCTCCGTTCCGTGCTCGTGAACGTCCCTTCCTTTTCGAGCGACGGACTCGCCGGCAGCACCAGGTCCGCATACGCCGCCGTCTGCGAGAACATCACATCCTGCACCACCATGAAGTCCAGCTTCCGAAACGCCGCGTCCACATGGTTCGCATTCGCGTCGGAGGTAATCGTATCCTCGCCCTTCAGATACAGCACCTTCAGCTTGCCCTGGTGGATCGCCTCGATCATCCCATGGTTGTCGAGCCCCTTCACCACCGGCAGCGTCACACCCCAGTCCGCCTCGAACTTGCCCCGCACCTCGGGGTCATCGACCTTCTGATAACCCGGAAACAGATTCGGCATCGACCCAAAGTCGCTCGCGCCCTGCACGTTGTTATGTCCGCGCAGCGGATACGCCCCAGCCCCCGGCTTCATATAATTCCCAGTCAACAACAGCAGGTTCGAGATCGAAGTCGACGTATCCGACCCCCCACAATGCTGCGTCACCCCCATCGCCCAAAGGATGCATACGCCCTTGGCCCGCGCGATCTCTAGCGCCACAGTCTCCAGCACCTCGACCGAAATCCCCGTGGTCGCAGCAGCATGCTCCAGCGTGTAAGGCTCAATCGACTTCACATAGTCATCGAACTTATTCACCCACTGCGCAACAAAGTCCTTCGCATGCAGGTTGTGGTCGACAATGTACTTCGCCACCGCCATCAGCCACACCGCATCGGTCGATGGATTCGGACGGATAAAGATGTCCGCTCTCTCCGCCATCTCATGCTTGCGCAGGTCGGCGACAATCAGCCTCTGCCCCCGATGCTTATGTGACCGCTTCACCCGTGTCGCCAGCACCGGGTGCGACTCCGACGTATTCGACCCGATAATCAGCACCAGCCCGGCCTTCTCGATATCCGCGATCGAGCCCGTATCCCCGCCATACCCCACCGTGCGCGACAGCCCCATCGTCGCCGGTGTCTGGCAGTACCGGCTGCAGTTATCGATGTTGTTGGTCCCCACCACCGCCCGCGCCAGCTTCTGCATCAGGTAACTCTCTTCATTGGTGCACTTCGAAGAAGCGATAAAAGCCAGCGAATCCGGTCCAAACTCTGCCTTCGCCGCGTTGAACTTCTCGGCGATCACCTCCATCGCCTTCTCCCACGTCACCTCGACAAACGTATCGCCCTGCCGCAGCAACGGCGAGGTCAGCCTCTTCGGCGAGTTCACAAAGTCCCATGCGAACTTACCCTTCACGCACGTCGAAATCCCGTTCGCCGGGCCATGCATCGGTTCAATCTTCAGAATGTGCCGGTCTCGCGTCCACACATCGAAGCTGCACCCAACCCCGCAGTACGTACACACCGTCTTCGTGCGCTTCACCCGCGCATGCCGCATCTCGGCTTCCACCTCCGAGACCTCAAGAATCGGCCCATACCCCATGCTCGGCTCGATCTCCTTCACCACCTCGATCATGTCGTCCAGTACCTTGCCCGCCGTGTTGGTGAGATAGCCGGCCTTGCCCAGCATCGTCTTCTCCATCAGCGCATTGCACGGACACACCGTAACGCAATGCCCGCAACTCACGCAGCTCGACCCATCGATCGTCTCCCCGCCATCCCAAAGCACCCGTGGATGCGCGCTCTTCCAGTCGATCGTCAGCGTCTCGTTCACCTGCACGTTCTGGCACGCCTCCACGCATCGCCCGCACAGAATGCACTGGTCAGGGTCATAGCGGTAGAACGCGTTCGAGTGATCCTGCACATACGGCTTATGCAAGAACGGTCTCGCCTGGTGTTCCACCGCAAGATCCGCCGTTGTGTTGTGTACCGTACAGTTCTGGTTGTTGTTGTCGCACACCGTGCAGTACAGCTCATGGTTCTGCAGAATCCGATCGAACGCTTCTCGCTGCGCCGCATCCACCCGACCGCCCTCGGTCGCGACCGTCATCCCCACCGCGACACTCGTCCCGCACGCCCGCACCAGCGTCCCGTTCACCTCCACCATGCAGGTGTCGCAACTCTGAATCGCGCCCATCGCCTTCACATAGCAGACCTGCGGCAACGGCTTCGCCGCGCGATGTGTCGTATCGCGATTCAGCACATCGATCAGCGGCTCTCCCACATGTGCCTCGACGGCACGGCCATTCACCACAACAGTCGTATCGGGAGTGATATCGGCAGGCGTATTCAGCAGCGGACGCGTCGTCTCAGTCGTCATGGGCATAAGCATAGACCCATTCAGATGCTACGGAAAGACTCCCCGTTAGCTCACCTGCGACACGGCAACTCTTTGGTGATTCCGCTTCAAACCAGCCCAAAATCCGGGTGTCCCACAACCCTATCCAGCAATAATCTGCTCCACCACGCGCAACCCGCTGCGCATCGCCGCATGCACCGTCCCCCAGTGCCCCGTCACATCCGTATGCTCTCCAGCAAAGTAGAGCGTCTCCTCCACCGGCTCAGCCATCCGTCGCGGCGTATCCAGCTCCCCCGCCGCAATATAGCTGTAAGCCCCAAGCGTCCATGCATCACCCCGCCAGTCATGCATCGCGCAACTCACCAGAAGCTCGCGAACATCCATCCCAAACGCCCGTCCAAGCACCTCGCAGCCCTTTGCGCCCAGCACCTCCGCGCTCAAACCCGCCAGCGCATCCGACCGTGGACCACCCACCCATCCTGTCAGCATCGCCGTTTCATCCGGATACGGCGTCCACCACACCGAGGGCGTCTCTTCAAACGAGAAAAGGAAGCTCATCGCCGGCGCCCGCTCCGCCCAGAACCTCTCCCGAAACACCATCGTGAACCGGCAGACCTGCCCCATCCGCAGCTTCCCCGCCAGCTCCAGCCGATCCTGCGGCTCCGGCACAAACCGTATCGTTCCCGCCTGTAACACTCCCACCGGAACCGTCACCACCGCGCGTTCCGCACGAATCTCCTCACCCCGGCCCAGAACCGCCGCGCGCCCTCGCTCCCACCGCACCTCATCCACCGCAAACCCCAGCCGTAGCACCCCGCCCAGCTCCGTCACCCGGCCCGCCAGATACTCCGGTACCCGAGCATAGCCACCCTGCACATGCCACATGCGGTCGCCTTCAATGGCACCCTCCGCCGCCTGTTGCGCCCCCAGCGCCATCACGCTTGCCACCCGCGCATCCGCCGCATTGAACCCCTCAACGAAACTGACGATGCCCGCCCGCTCGTCTCCCGTAACCCCAATCCGGTCCGCATACTCGATAAACCCGCAGTCCGGCCCCGCGAAGCCCTCCAGTTCCTCCAGCACCGCGAATCGATCATCCTCTTCCCCGGATTCATCCCTCCATCCACCCTCCCCATCCGCCTCAACCTGAGCTCCATCCAGCTCATACGTCTCCAGCCCCGCCTCCTCGATCAACGCCCAAAGCTCCGGAGGCCGCCCATGCACAAACTCCGCCCCCATCTCCACCACCACATCGCCCCGCCGCTCACTCAGAATCCGTCCGCCCACCCGCTCCCGAGCCTCTACCACGCACACCGAAAGCCCCCGCTCCAGCAATCCCCGCGCAGCCGTCAGCCCAGCCATTCCCGCCCCAACCACGACCACATCGAACGCAGCCAGACCCATACCATCCCCCTCACCCACCATCAAAAACTCTCAGCCCATTTCTTGCTTTTGCTGTTGCCTCTTTTTCCCGCCTTTCCAGCCTTTTCCTCACAATCTTTTGCTCAACCTACCCCACCCCGAACCTCTCCCGCACCAGCCTCAGTCCCTGTTCCCGAGACCCAATCCGCCCCTCCAGCTGAGCGTCCTCCGCCAGCTCCAGCATCGCCTTGAACCGGGGCCCCGGCCGATACCCAGCCGCAATCAAATCCCTCCCCGTCACAAAGAGTTGAGGCCGCAGCGCCTCAGCCGGAGCCGCCTCATACTCATGCTTCGCATACCAGTAGAGCTCCATCCGCCCATGCGCCGCCATGCAGTCCATCCAGTGCAGCGCCAGGTGCTCCTCGAACTTTGGCATCCGCAGAAAACGCAGCAGCGTCGACCGCTTCATCTTCATCACATCGCCAAACTTCATATGGTTCCGCACCAGCGCCAGAATCTGCTCCGTCTCCTCCCCCGAGAAGCGCAGCCGGCCGAGAATCACCTCGGCGATGCGCACCCCGACCTCGACATGTCCGTTGAACCGGATCCGGTCTCCCGGCCCCTGCGGCGGCTGAAACGTAGCCGGCTTGCCCACATCGTGCAGCAGCGCCCCCCACCCCAGCGTCGCCGTGCACCCGGCCCGCAGGTTTTCGAGCAGCATCATCGTATGCACGAACACATCGCCCTCCGGATGGTACTCCGGCGGCTGCTCCACCCCATGCATCTTCACCATCTCCGGCAGCACCTGCGCCAGCAGTCCACTCGCGTCGAGCATCTCGAATGCCCTCCGCGCCGCCCCCTCGGTCAGCATCCGGGTCAACTCTTCGCGAATCCGTTCGCAGCTCACCGCACCAATCTCCGGGGCCAGCGCCCGCATCGCACGGAACGTCTCCTCCTCGATCGAAAATCCCAGACGGGCCGCAAACCGCACTCCCCGCAGCATCCGCAGCTTATCCTCGGTAAACCGCAGCACCGGATCCCCGATCGCCCGCACTACCCCGGCCTTCAGGTCGTCGCGCCCACCCACATAGTCCAGCACCGCGCCGTCCAGATCTCCATCAGCCTCAAACGCCATCACATCGAGCAGCATGCCGTTGATCGTGAAGTCCCGCCGCACCACATCTTCGCGCGCATCCGTAGAAAACCGCACCGCATCCGGACGCCGCCCATCGCTGTACGCTCCATCGTGCCGAAACGTAGCCACTTCCACGGCCTCACCCTGCCCATCGCCTTCGCCACACACCAGCACCACGCCAAAGTGCGCGCCCACCGAGAGCGTCTTGCGCCCCAGCCTGGCAAACACAGACATTACCTGTTCTGGAGTCGCTGAAGTCGCGACGTCATAGTCATCCGGCACCCGCCCAAGAAGCAGGTCCCGCACGCATCCGCCGGCAAAGAATGCTACAAATCCAGCCTCGACCAGGGCACAAGCCACCCCAGCCGCCCGCCGAAACTCAATCTGGCCCCGAACGTCCATCCCACCACTATAGAGACTGGCTTACGCCCGGCGATTGCGCCTCGAACGCCGCGATCCCTTATGTCTCGCTCGCGCCGCATGCCCGGAGAAGGTCCACTCCCGCACCGGACCCACGTCCACATGCACGAACTGCCCAGCCGGATAGTACCCGACACCGCCCATCGCCAGCGACTTCGCCGCATCGCGCAGGAGAGGCGCCGGAACACCCGGAACCCGCAGATCGATCGCAGTGGCTTCAATATGCTGCGAGTGCTCGGCCGCGTTGGTCGTCCCGCTTTGCCGCAGCATGTCGTTCGTCTCCTGCGACCGGAAGCCCGAAAGAATGTCGATCGGGCTGTCGTTCTTGCCCAGCTTCGCCAGCATCGTGTGCAGCACGTCGAAGGTGCGCGGATCGATGAAGCTGACCTCCTGGTTGTGGCTGTCGCGCAGGAAGTGGTTCAGTTCCATCAGAGCGCCGGGCATGTACACATCGCCAATCCGGTACACGACGTCGATCGCATCGTCGGTATGGCTGCGGACCAGCTTCAGCTCATACTTCAGGCCGTCCACGGGCAGGTCGGCTTCGCTCTCCGGCAAAAGACCTGCGGCAGGAAGGGCGACGTCGACGAAGGCGTGCGCCATCGCGCGAAACTTGGTCGTATGACGGCGCGTCGAACGGTTCCGCGCACTCGCGGAAGGAACGGCGACACCCATCAAAATAAGGAGAACAAAACCGGAGAGAACACGGAAGGAGGTCAGCGAGCGAAGTGGGAAAGTGGACGTACGCACGAACAAATCAGCAGGTCTCCGATTGTTAGGTTTGCGCGGCTCCGAACTCGAAACCCATATCGGGATCGCCAGTCGTCATTCGCTCCCCCGATTGTACTGCATTCTGGTCCAGGCCAGAAAACCTGAACAGTCAACCCGACATCGAACAAAGATCGGCAATATGCTTCGACGCTTGACACAGCTGATAAACTGAAGTCCTGAGCAGCAAGCAGGAGTCCGGCCTCCAGAGCCGGACTTTCGACGTTAAGCAGGGTTGGTAAGTCCACACTCAAGTCCTTTCGATCGAAGACTTTGAGTCATTTCAGGGAGGGGGGAGGGTATAAGCACGATGCAGAAAACAGGCCTCATCCTTGGCATCGAATCCTCCTGCGATGAGACCGCCGCCTCCGTCGTCCGAGCCGGCCACGAGCCTCTCTCGAACATCGTCGCCAGCCAGATCGCCCTGCACGCCAACTATGGCGGCGTCGTCCCCGAGCTCGCCAGCCGCGAACACCTCCGCAACATCGTGCCCGTCGTCCGCGCCGCCATGGCCCAGGCCAACGTCACCTTCGCCGACCTCGACGCCATCGCCGTCACGCAAGGTCCCGGCCTCGCCGGAGCCCTCCTCGTAGGCATCCTCTACGCCAAGGCCCTTGCCTTCGGGTCGGGCAAGCCCCTGATCGCCATCAACCACCTCGAAGGCCACATCCACGCCGTCCTCATGGAGTCCCAACTCCGTGGCGAAGCCCCCATTCCCCTACCTCTGTTGGCTCTCGTCGTCTCCGGAGGCCACACCCACCTGTATCTGGCCCGTCACGGCACCGCCGAGGCCGCCTGGCACTACCGCAACGTAGGTCGCACCGTCGACGACGCCGCCGGCGAGGCCTACGACAAGGTCGCCAAGCTCCTCGGCCTCGGCTACCCCGGCGGCCCCTGGATCGACGCCCTCGCCCCCCACGGCAACCCCCGGGCCGTCCCCTTTCAGTTCAACGCCATCAAGGGAACCCGCTACCGCGACGGCAAGCCCGCCCCGAACAAGAAGGCCCCGCCCCCCCAACCCGGACCTCGCTTCGATTTCTCCTTCTCCGGGATCAAGTCTGCGGTCCTCCGCTACGTACAGACCAAGAACATGCGCGAAGCCGCCGACCTGCGTCAGCAGGCCCTCGCCGCTCTCCCCAACCCGCGTCCCGAAGACGCCCTCGCCCTGATGGATACCCAGACCCTCGACCTCATCGCCAGCTTCCAGCACGCGGTCGTCGGCATTCTCATCCGCCAGACCCTCTCCGCCGCCGAGTGCCTGGGTGCCCAGGGCATCGTCGTCTCCGGTGGAGTAGCCGCCAATCGCGAGCTCCGCGCCCGTTTCCAAAAGGAAGCCGCCGCCAAAGGCCTGCCCATCGCCTTCCCCTCCATGGCCATGTCCACGGACAACGCCGCCATGATCGCCGCCGCCGCCTGGCCCAAGCTCCTCGCCGAAGACTTCGCCTCCGACGACCTCGGCGCCACACCACAACTCAAGCTCGGATAAAATCAAGCGAAAGAAAGCAATCTGCAAGGCGCGCGTCGCCCGCAGCGGGAAAAATAAAGCGTGCCTCTAGAACTCTTCAACACCCTCTCCGGCAAACTCGAAACACTCTCGCCCATCGGTGCCCCCGAACTCCGCATGTACGCCTGCGGCCCCACCGTCTACGACTACGGCCACATCGGCAACTTCCGCACCTTCCTGCATGTGGATGTGCTGCGCCGCTTCGTCAAGCAGCTCGGCATGCCCGTCAACCACGTCATGAACATCACCGACGTCGACGACAAGATTATCCGCAACGCCGCCGCCGCCCAGAAGCCCATGGCCGAGTACACCCGGAAGTTCGAAGATGCCTTCTTCGAGGATCTCGACTCTCTCGGCGTTCAGCGCCCCGAGCATCTGCCCCGCGCCACCGAGCACATCCCCGAGATGGTCTCCCTCATTGAGCGTCTCGCCGCCAAGGACTTCGCCTACCAGGCAGAAGACGGCTCCTGGTACTTCCGCATCGCCAAGGACACCGACTACGGCAAGCTCGCCAAGAAGGACCTCGAGTCCATCGAAGACGGAGCCCGCGTCGACCTCGACGAGTACGACAAGGACGCGGCTCGGGACTTTGCCCTCTGGAAGGCCGTCAAAGCCGCCCCCGACGGAACCCTCGAGCCCGCCTGGGAGACAGCCCTCGGCTCCGGACGCCCCGGCTGGCACATCGAGTGCTCCGCCATGGCCACCAGCCTCCTCGGCGACTCCTTCGACCTCCACGCCGGTGGCGAAGACCTCATGTTCCCGCACCACGAGAACGAGATCGCCCAGTCCGAATCCGCCTCCGGCACCACCTTCGCCCGCCACTGGATGCATGTCCGCTTCCTGCTCGTCGAAGGCCGCAAGATGTCCAAGTCCGAGGGCAACTTCTATACCCTCCGCGATCTGCTCCTCAAGGGCTATCGCGCCTCGGCCATCCGCCTCCTCCTCATCAGCGTGCCCTACCGCCACCAGCTCAACTTCACCTTCGACGGCCTCACCCAGTCGACCAACGCGATCGAGCGCCTTCGCACCTTCTATCAGCGCATCCTCAAGGGCACCTGGCCCGCCGAAGGCGCGAACCCCTCGCTAGCCGAGCAGATCGCGAAGTCCAGCGCTGCCTACACCGCCGCCCTGTCGAACGACCTCAACACCGCCGATGCCCTCTCCGCCATCTTCGATATGGTCCGCGCGGTCAACTCCGCCGCAGACTCGAACGCGCTCTATCGCGCTGAGGCCGACGCCGCGCTTGATGTCCTGCGCCTCTTCGAAGCGGTCTTCGCCGTCCTCGAAGACAACGACGCCGACCTCACCCGCGCCGCGCTCGCCTGGGCAGAAAAGGAAGGCCGCCTCGACCAGGCCGACCCCACGCTCATCGCAGCCCTCTCGCTCTCGGACGCCGCCATCGAAGCCCTCATCGCCGACCGCGCACTTGCCAAAAAACAGCGCAACTTCGCCAAGTCCGACGCTATCCGCAACGATCTCCTCACCAAGGGAATTCTCCTCAAGGATGGTCCTACCGGGACGGAGTGGTCACGCAAGTAACGTCCACACCGGAGTAATGCACCCCCGTACTCTTTCGCTTCCGCCCTTCGCGCCGTACTATCGGCACAGATTGAGGGAGCATGAGCCATGGGAAGAGAAATCTTGTCGGACCAGCATTACTTTGAGATCAGCGGACGCTTTCGGGATGCCGTTCTCGCCCGGATTGAGCGTCTCGAACGCGACGCCCATGAAGATTCACTCCTGATTGCGGATCTCCTCTCGCCCGCTCACCAGCGCCGTCAGGCCCAGCTCGTGGCCGCGCAGATCGAAGAGGCCGTCCGCCTCCGAGCCTGCCTCTGCGGCACCAGTGTCACCGTCCAATCCATCCACAAAGTTCTCACCCGAGGCGACTAAATAAGATTCGGTTGTTGCACTGCGGTACGTTTCTCAGGGAAATCCGGGCCCGGGCCCGGATTTCCCTGTTTTTGCCGCCGCCATCCACTATGCCTGGTCGGCGGGCAGAGCCGTGATCTCGCGATCAACCTCGGGCGCGCGGTTTGAGCGCGTAATCAGAAACACAGCCACCAGAATTGCCGCCATCCCCAGCCATTCCACGCCTACCAGCCGCTCGTGCAGCGCCACCGCTCCCAGCATGACCGCGATCACCGGGTTCACATACGCGTACGTCGCTACCTTCGACACCGCCACGTTGTCCAGCAGGTAGATGTACGCCGAGTACGTAATCAGCGACCCACACACCACCAGCCACGCAATCGATCCCCAAGCCTGCACACCCCACCGCGCCCCATGCCAGCCCCGCGACCCCACCATCAGGAGCGTATTGACGAAGCCCGCGAAACACATCTGCCAACCGGCCGCCGCAAACCCGCTGACCCCGATCTTCACGCGCCGCTGAATCACCGATGCAATCGTCCAGCAGAGCGTCCCGGCCAGCACCACCACCGCCGCGACAATCTGCCGCGCGTCCCCGGTGATCCCCAACCGAAGCTTCGGCCACAGCAGAAGCACGATTCCCCCAAAGCCCACCAGGATGCCCACCCAGCCCCGCGCCCTGAGCCCGTCTCCATGGGGTCGCACAACCTCGATGAGCGCCGCATACAGCGGAATCGAAGCGACCAGCAGGGCCGCCAGCCCGGTTGGCAGCCACTGCTCCGCCCAGATCACGGTCGTGTTCCCCCCGCACAGCATCAGCACGCCGATCAGCCCCAGCGTCCAGAACTCCCGGGACCCATACGGACGAATCCGCTCCCCTTGCGCCAGACAAATCAACAGCAACAGAGGTCCCGAGATACAGTACCGGACCGCAGCCAGCAAAAACGGCGGAAGCACCTCGACGCCGATCCGCATGGCCAGGTACGTCGACCCCCAGAAGAGGTACACGCAAGCGAACGCAATGAGGATACGGCTCTTCGGGGCGCTGCTCGAGAAGCGGCTGAAGGGCATCCATTCATCCTATCGGTGAAACCGGGAATCGGCTGCGAATCGCTGACCTGCATCTCGCTTCTGCAGTGTGGGTCAGCGCCGCTGAGCGATGGCGAATGCGAAACCTTATCCACCCAGAGCGTGATCCGCCAATAAATCCCCGCCCGCCCAAACCTTCCTCTGCGTCCAGTCCACCGCCGCCCCGCTCCAGAACGGGTCGCTTGGCGCGAGCCCCAGCGGTAGCCACGCAAAGCTACACAGATACAAACTCCCCGTGGAGATGTAGACCTCGCCCAGAGAAGGCTGATGCCCAGCCAGCCCGATCCGCAGCCAACCGTTCTCATCGAACGTACCGGGAGCTCCCAGCGTCTTCGCCTGCACCGCCGTCATTGCGCCTCGCACCTGCGCCGGAGTCACTCCCTCCGGCAGCATTCCTCGCCGAGCCACATCCCCCAGCAGATGAAACGCCCCGGCCCGATAGCAGATGGACCGCCCCAGCACCGGAAACGTCCCTTCCGGTGAGATCATCCTCTCCTGGATCGCTGCATACCGCCGCGCCCTCTCCCGGATCGGCTCCGCCATCTCCCGCCACGACGTCGCCTCGTCTTTTACCTCGTCCATCACGGCCAGCAGATACGGCTGAATCACATAGCTGTTGTAGTTGTCCGCATGGTAGTGCGGACCATCCCCATAGATGCCGTCGCCCACATACCAACTCGCATGCTCCCGCAGCGCATAGTCCACGCGCATCCGGTCCCAGAAAACCCCCAGCCGCCTGAGCAGAACCTCATCCATCGCCGAGAACAGAAGCCAGTTGTTGAACCCCGGCATCACCGTTCGCTGCACCTCCAGCGCGGTCACCAACCGCGCCTTTGTCGTAGCCGTCATCGACCCCAGCATCTGCTTCGGAGCCCGCAGCATCGCCAGGCAAAGGAACGAAGCATCCACCACCGTCTGCGCTGACTCCCCAAACCGCATATAGTCCGGCGACTTCGGATCGACCGCGGAGGCGATACCCTCCTGCGCCCACCCCCGGAACTTCGTCCGCAACGCCGTCTCTCGTGCCGGCTCCCCCGCCGAAGGCTCCAGCTCCAGCCATGGCGCAATCCCGCAGAACAGCCGCCCAAACGCCTCCAGCTGCGATCCGACAGCGCGATCCGCCTCATGTCCTTTTACAGCCTCGACCGGCATCCGCTTCCGCAACGCGCGCTGGCTTAGCGCGGAGAGTACTGGCTCCGACACCTTCTCCACCCAGTCGATCCACTGTCCGCGATCGGGCTTTGCCTGCGCGCTTTGCGCCCCAGAGAGCCCGGGAGTCAGCCACGCCGCTCCCCCCGCAACCACACCCGTCGATAGAAAATTCCGTCGCGAAAACGCCATTCTGCTCATAGGCAACTCAGTCTACTCGTTTCCGCGAGCGCAAGAAAAAGCGGCCTCCGGCATGAAGCCGAAGGCCGCCTCCAACCATCAGGGTTAGAAGTTGTAGCTCAACTCCGCCGTCACCGCTCGCGGCGTCACATAGTGCGTACCCGAGAACGTCGACAGAAAGTTATACAGCGCATACTTGTTCGTCACGTTCACCGCCGAGACCCGCAATCCGATCTTGTGCTTGTCCGTGTTGAACAGGTTATCGTCGCCCAGCGCCATGTCGAAGAGACTTCTCGACTGAATCCGCGGAGGATTCTTGTCGTCGTCCTCCGTGTTGATCGCCGGAATCTTCACCAGGTTTGAGGTCAACTGGCTGGCCAGGCAGTTCTGGAAGCCCGAGTACGGAGTTGCCTTCACTCCGTTGCAGACCAGCCCCTCCTGAAACTCCTGGTCCGGCGTCAGCGAGCTGAGATCGATCCCCGGCTGACCGTTGATCAGGATCGAGTTCGGCGTGCACAGGCTGTTTGCGCCGGTCGCGTTGTAGCAGGGCGCGGAGCCCGCCACCAGACCGCTGTCGAAGCGCCAGCTGAACCCGTACCAGAGACTCTTCTTGAACGGAAGCGCGTACTGGATGTGCGTCGTCTGGTTGAAGCGTTCGTCGTGGTCGATGCGGAAGGGCAGTCCGCCCGGCGTGCTGACGGTCGCGCCCACGCCGCCGATCTGCGGATTGAAGAAGCGTGCCGCCACCGAACTCATGATGACGTAGGCCGACAATCCCTTCACATCCGTCAGGTTCGCCTTCAGCGCGAAGCCCGGGATCTTCGAGTTGTGCCACTCGATCGGAAACGTGATCGGCGTTGCGCCCAGCACGCTGAAGTCGTAAGCGTTGTGCGTGTACTTCCAGATATAGTCGCCGCCGAGAACGACATGCTTGCCGATGCCCTGCTGCAACCCGGCGTGAATCTCGTTCCGGAAGCCCGGGTTGAAGGAGGCTGGATTGCATGAGCCCAGCGTCTCGAAGACCGCTTGGATCACAGCATCGTTGCATCCACGGCTCGAAAGGACGAGGTTCTCGTTGAAGGGCGTCTCCTGCGCGCGGGCATAGGAGGCGCGCAACACCGTATGAGTCGCCTTGATGTTGTAGCTCATGCCCAGCCGAGGCTCGGCCTGCCGTTGGATGGCGAGGCCGTTGTAGAAGTCGCCGCGCAGACCAACGTTCATCAGGAAGTTGCCGAGCGTGATCTGGTCCTGAGCATAGAGAGCCAGTTGCTTCACGTCTGTCTGCCCGTGGTAACGATACTCTCCGCCGCCGCGCGTCAGGTCATATGGGGCCAGAATCGGGTTATAGTTCGGATTCGTAAACACGCACACGCCGTTGCCGGTGCCTGGAATCGGGTTCAGATTCTGATCAAGGCAGGGCGCGTTCAGCTTGTAGTCCACGAGCCCGATCTGGTCGTTCTCCCGCAGGAACGTCTGCTGATACATCCCGCCGATCTTGATGTTGTGCGCGCCCTTCGCATACGAAAGGTCCGAGTGAACGCCCGCGTTCAACAGCGACCTCTGCTGGCCCACCGTCTCCTGCTGGATCGGCCCAAGGTCCGCAAACGGGTTGGCGCTTGGGTAGTACTGGTACGAATCGCGCCGCATATACGGGGCAAAGTTCCACACCGCGTCGCTCGAGAGGGTGCGCGTGTAGGTTGGCGCAAACAGCACCGTCTCGATCTTCGACTTCTGGTCCGCTTGGCCCACTGGCAATCCCTGCACCGGATCCACCACACCTACATTCAGCGTGTCGTAGGTATTCGGTGTCTGGAACCAAGAGCGAGTGAACTGCACATTGGTATGGACCGAGCTGACATCCGAGAACTGGTAGTCCGCGCGGTCGAAGAAGTTGATGAGGTTTCCCTTGTCGTGGAAGACCGAAAATTCACCCGGATCGAGGAAGCGGCCGGAGTTCATGCCGCTGGCCGCAATAAAGTTGCCGAACTTCTCTGTGCCCCACGCGACATTGCCCGAGAGCTCCGATGTCCCGAACGACCCGTACGAGGCGGAAATCGATCCGGTTGGCTTCGTCACGCCCTGCCCGGAGCGCGTCGTCACCTTGATGACGAGGCTGGTCTTGTCGCCAAACTCCGCCGGCGGAGCGCCATCGATCACCTCCAGCGATTGCACGGCATCTGCCGGAATCTGGTTCGAGAAGGCCTTGCTCTGCTGGTCCGTGATCGGCTGGCCATCGAGCGAGAACGAGTTTTCCGCGTGATCGCCCAGGCCGTGGATCATGCCGTTCGAGTCCGAGGCAACACCCGGCGTCGACTGTGTCACCAGCGCGCTCAACTGGCTCGATCCGCTCAGCGGCAGCTTGTCGATCGTCGCCCTGTCCACATCCGTGTGCATGCTGGAGTCGGTCTCCATCAGATCCGACCCCGCATCCACGTTGACAACAGTCGACGAAGTAGCCAGCGCCAGCGTCACCGGCAGGGTCATCGCCACGGCGGAGTTGATCGTCACACTCTGCGTCGCATTCTGGAACCCGGCACTCACCACAGTAATGCGATAGGTGTTGTAGGGCACGTTGTAGAAATGAAAGGCGCCGGCGGAATCGGACTTGGTGGTGCGGGTGTAGAGGGTCACAGGGTTGGCAATCGTCACGACCGCGTCACCAACCACGGCGCCGGTGGGATCGGCCACTGTGCCGTTCACACCACCCGACGTACCCTGCGCGAGCGAAAGGCCGCAGGTCAAAAACAACAAAGACAACAGAAAAAGAGAGGAAACACGATGCATGGAGCACTCCTGAGAAGGTGAGGCAACAAGGGACACCCATGGCAGGAACTCAAAGTCTTTGAAAACCTGGAGAAAAACCTGCCGTCAGCTAAGCGTGGGTACGCTCGGCTGGCGGAGGACGGCTTGCCATCTCGAACCGCCAGGAGAACATCCGGTCGATGCCATCGGCTTCACGCGTGAGCGTAGCCAGTGTGACCATCGACACCTGCGGCAGCGCATCGGCTACCGGCAGGGCGGAGTGCATCGCCACGCAAAGCGGGCAGTTGACCGCGGAGCTGGAATCGGAGTCCGGCTTGGTCGCCGGATCCTTCGTCGCGTCATAGGCCACCGCATGGACGGGACCTGCCACATGGACCTGCAGAAGGCTCGCTTCAAATGCGTCCACGTGCGCATGGCATACCTGCGCCGTGCTGCCCACGCTGACCAAACCAATGCAGAAGATCGCAAGCAGCCGCAGCCAGAGTGGCAGTGCCGTACGCTTCCGTCCGCGTTGGAGTCGCATCTTCATAGTCGAAGGCCTGTATATCAGTCTTGCACACACTTTACGTAGCCACAAAATCGCGTTAGCGAAGCCAGCCTGCGCGCTATCCTCTTTTATCAAGCGTCCGGATCCAACAAGGCGCGTCTAAACTGCGGAGTCTGAAACGTTATGATGCTCGCTCGCCCTCTCTCCGTAGCCTTCCTCGCTGCCTGTTTCTCGCTCGCTCCAGCCCAGGTGCGGAAGCCCCTCGACGCCGAGCCGTCTGCCTCGCACCGCACCCACCTCATCCTCAAGGACGGCTCCTACCAAGTCGTCATGAGCTACAAGGTGCAGGGCGACACCGTCATCTACGTCTCGGCCGAACGCGGTGGCGATACCGAAGAGATCCCGCTCTCGCTTGTCGACCTCGAAGCCACCAAACGCTATGAGAAGGCGCACGACCCCGAACAGGCAGGCAAGCCCCCCGTGCTCGACCCCGAACTCGCCAGGGAAGAGACCGAGCGCCTCTCCCGCACCCCCGAAGTCGCCCCCGACCTCCGCCTCGAAACCACCGACTCCGTCCTTCTCCTCGATACCTTTCAGGGCACCCCCGAACTCGTTTCGCTCTCGCAAAATGGCGGCGAACTGAACAAGAAGACAGGCCATTCCATCCTCAAAGGCCTCGTCAACCCCATGTCCGCCTCGCACCAAATCGTCGAACTGCGCGGCCAGCGCGCGGCTGTCCAGGCGCACGTCGCCCAGCCTGCCCTCTACCTCGCCCTTGGCGAAGACGCTGGAGCCCCCACCGGCTCCGCCCCCCTCGTCGTCGACACCCGCGGAGCCACCGGCAACGCCCCGGTCACCCCCTCCGGAGCCTCGCCCAACAGCCAGTACGTCATCGTCCGGGCCGACGTCCGTCAGGACGTTCGCATCCTTACCAGCTTTAAAATCAGCGCATTAGGATCCGTCAAGCGTCAGGAGGACGTCGTCGAAACCACCACCGAGGTCCTCCCCGGAGGCCACTGGATGAAGCTCACCCCCACCCAGCCCCTGCTCTTCGGCGAGTACGCCCTCATGGAAATCATCAGCGAAAAAGAGGTCAATCTCGGCGTCTGGGACTTCGGGGTTCACCCCACCGCCCCCGAAAACCGCGATGTCATCAAGCCCTCCCCGCGCCGCCCCGCCACCCTGGAACGTCGTCCCCGCGACTGAACCACGATAGAGGCCCCTCGGCCTGTTCTCCTGTGACTTGCCCCATCGGCCTGCCGCCAGAGAAGAGTACGGGCACTCAACACCGCGTTCCCGCAGGCCCGGTCAGGTCACCCCGAAGCAACTCCGGATCAGCCTTCGGGGGCCCTGCCTCTCTCCCCCGGCACATCAAAACTTAGACGATTTCATTGCTCCGTAATCATCGTTTGCCCCCTGTGCGGTTATCGTCGGGAAGCCAACCCATATTCCGTACCAGGTGATCTCAAACATGTCCTCGACAGCTACCGTCCGCGAAGCCTCTCTCCTTGACCAGAAGCTTGCTAAATCGTCCGCCGGTAAATGGGGTGGAATCGTCTTCATCGTCATGCTCGTCGGCGGCCTCATCTACATCGGCTCGAAGCTCGCCAGCGATCTCTCGATCGTGCACAGCCCCAGCGTATTCCCGTTTGTCCTGTTGGGTCTGGCGTTGTTCATCGCGCTTGGCTTTGAGTTCGTCAACGGATTCCACGACACCGCCAACGCCGTCGCCACCTGCATCTACACCCACTCGCTGGAGCCGCACGTCGCGGTCGTTTACTCCGGCATCATGAACTTCATCGGCGTGCTGATGAGCTCGGGCGCGGTCGCCTACTCGATCATCACGCTGCTTCCCGTCGAGCTGATCCTCAAGGTCTCCAAAGGCTCCGGCTTCTCCATGGTCTTCGCGCTTCTGGTCGCGGCCATCCTCTGGAACCTCGCTACCTGGTGGCGCGGTCTGCCCGCCTCCAGCTCGCACACCATGATCGGTTCCATCATCGGCGTGGGCGTCGCCAACCAGCTCATGCAGGGCAACTCCGGAACCTCCGGAGTGGAGTGGGAGCAGGTCACCAAGGTCTTCAAGGCGCTGCTCATCTCGCCTCTGGTCGGATTCGGCGCCGCCGCCATCGTCTTCCTCATCTTCAAGGCTGTGGCGAAGGATCCGCGTCTCTACAAGGCCCCCGAAGGCACCGAGCCGCCGCCGTTCTACATCCGCGCGCTGCTCATCCTCACCTGCGGCGGCGTCAGCTACGCCCACGGCTCCAACGACGGCCAGAAGGGCATGGGCCTCATCATGCTCATCCTCGTCGGCACCGTTCCCACCGCGTACGCCCTGAACCACACCGTCACCGCCGCGCAGGTTCAGACCTTCGCCGCCGTCTCCACGCAGGTTGCCGGAGCGCTCTCGAACTACATCGACCCCTCGGCCGCCGTCGCCGACCCCGGCCCGCAGCTTGAGAAGTTCGTCTCCACCAAAACCTACGAACCCGGCGTCATGCTCGCCCTCCAGTCCGAGATCAACGAGATCCGCAACGAAGCCACCAGCTACGGCTCGCTCGCCGGTGTCCCGTCCGAGATGCAGGCCAACGTCCGCAACCAGATGTACCTCACCAGCGAGACGCTCCGCATCCTCGCTAAGGCCCCCAACGCACCCAAGATCTCCGCTGCGGATACCGCCGCCATCGCCAACTACAAGAAGTTCCTCGACACCTCCACCCGCTTCATCCCCACCTGGGTGAAGGTCGCCGTGGCTCTGGCTCTCGGCCTCGGCACGATGATCGGCTGGAAGCGCATCGTGGTCACGGTCGGCGAAAAGATCGGCAAGACTCACCTCACCTATGCCCAGGGCGCCAGCGCAGAGCTCGTCGCCATGTGTACCATCCTCGCCGCCGACAACTACGGTCTCCCGGTCTCGACCACCCACGTCCTCTCATCCGGCGTGGCTGGAACGATGGCGGCCAACCGCAGCGGTCTCCAGCTCTCCACCATCCGCGATATCGCCATGGCCTGGGTCTTCACCCTTCCTGCGGCGGCGCTGCTGTCGGGCGGCCTCTTCTGGCTCTTCAACTCCATCGCGAAGTAAAGAAAACTGAAAACCGAGGCCCCCAACTCTCGGAAGCGAGAGGTGGGGGCCTCGGTCTTGTTCACGGCAGTGCTTAGGGCCGCTCTGTCAGAAACTTCCCAATCTCCGCATACTCCGCCTCGCTCAACCGGAAGTCCTTGGCCGGAAATACCCCATCCACCTGCTCCGCGCTTCGCCCGCCCACAATCGCTGCCGTAATCGCGGATTGGTGCAGCGTCCATGCAATCGCGACAACGCCCGCCGTCACCCCATGCCGCGCGCCAATCTCCCCCAGCAACTTCGCCAGGTCCAGATTCCGCGACAGCCGCGGCTCCTGGAACTGCTTCGTATTCTTGCGGAAGTCATCCGCCGGCATCTTCGCAATCCGCTCCGCCGTCATCTTGCCCGTGAGCAGCCCACTCTGCATCGGCGAGTAATTGATCACGCCAATCCCATGCTTCTCACAGAACGGCAGAATCTCCGCCTCTACGCCACGGTTGATCATCGAGTAGGGCGGCTGCAGGGAGGTAATGGGTGCAATCTTCAGCGCCCGCTCCATCTGGGCAACGGAAAAGTTCGAAACTCCAATCCAGCGAACCTTGCCCTCACGCTGCAACTCGGCCATCGCCGTCCAGCCCTCTTCGATCTCTTCGTCCGGCACGGGCCAGTGAATCTGGTAGAGATCGATCGCGTCCACCCCCAGACGCTTCAGGCTGTCCTCGCACTCCCGCTTGATCTGCTTCATCGTCTGCACAATCTTGCGGTCGTCGCCCCAGGTCATGGACGACTTCGTAAACACATACGGCTTCGTGCTCGCGGTCTTCAGTGCCTTGCCGACGACCTCTTCCGAGTGTCCCAGCCCATACACCGCCGCGGTATCGATCCAATTGATCCCCAGATCGATCGCCCGATGGATCGCCGCCACCGACTCCGCGTCGTCCTGTGGGCCCCACGCATACTGCCAGTCGCCGCCGCCAATCGCCCAAGCGCCGAAACCGATCGACGTCAGTTCCATCTCCGAATTGCCAAGCTTCTTCATCGTGATCGCTCCTGGAAATAGGATGCAGTTCGCCAAAAAAAGCATCCGGTATGGCACCTCCATCTTATCTTCCCCGCAAAAGCCGTTGCATCCTTTCGGTAACTCCCCGGCACGCGCCAGGGGGTTGACTATCCGGGGGCCCGTTCAACCCGCAAACCTCCGCGTCTTATACACTCAAACCTGCAAACTATGAGCCTTAAAGCCAAGATCGAAGCCGTCATCTACGCCTCCGAAGAGCCCGTAACCCTGGCCCAGCTAATGGGTCTCCTCGGGCAGGAAGCACAGGCAGAGCTCGACCACCTTGAGAGCGCTCAGCATATGCTTGCTCTCAACGCCGCGTCCGCCCCAGCCGAGTCCAACTCCGACGACATCAGCGCCGAAGACATCAACGCCATGGCCGAATCGACTACGGAGGAGAATGCCGAGGCGATCGAGCAGGTCAGCGAAGAGCCTCTCGCCGGTGAAGCCGAGCCCAGCGTTCCGTCGGAGGTTGAAGCCGCCCCCGTGGAAGCCTCGGCTGGGGAAGCTGCTCCGGACGCCGCCACGGCGGAGTCAGCCGCAGTGGAGCCTCCTGACGCGGAAGCTGAAGCCGCGCCGGTGGAAGCCGTCGTCGCGGAAGTGGCGGTAGGAGTCGCCGAGCCCGACGCCCCGGTCGAAAAGGACGAAAAACAACTCGCCAAAGAGGAAAAGGAGCGCACCCGCCGTCTCCGCGAGTACTTCCGCGAGATACTCGACCAGCTCATCGCCGACTACGCCAAGTCCGAACGCGGCCTCGAGATCCGCGAAGTCGCCTCCGGCTTCCGCCTCGCCACCAAACCCGAGTACCACGATGCCGTCCGCGGCTTCGTCAAGAGCCTGAAACCACCCCTCAAGCTCACCCTCCAGGCTCTTGAAACGCTGGCCGTCGTCGCCTACAAGCAGCCCGTCACCGCCCCTGAGATCTCCGAGATCCGTGGCGTCGACTCCGGCGGCGTGCTCGGCTCCCTGATCTCCCGCAAGCTCATCGCGACCGCAGGACGCAAGCAGGTCATTGGCAGGCCCATTCTCTACAAGACCACACGAGACTTCCTCCTCCGCTTCGGCCTCAAAGACGTTTCGGAGCTTCCCAGCATCGAAGAGTTTGAGAAGCTGGCCGGTGAACTGGCCGACTCCGAAGCCGTCCAGGAGGAGATCCCGATGCCCGAACCCGCACCGAATGAAGCTGTCGAAGAACTTGCGGAAGACCTCGAACCCAGCAAAGGCGAATCCGGCCCGCAGGCCGACGGCGACACCACCCCACTCGACGAGGCTCACGACGAAACCCACGTCGGCACCGCCGAGCCAACCTTGGCCACGCCCGAGGGCGACAACGAAGCACCCCCCGATGCTCCCCTCGAGCCCGTCGCTGAGGACCTGGAAACCCCACCCTCGATCGATACCAACAAGCTCTAGAGCAAGCACTCCAGGAAAGATGCGGAGAGGAGCAAGAGCAAGGAACGCAACCCGCGCGAGATCTGTCTCTCGCGGGTTGCGTTCTTTGCTTTTGTCTCTTTAACCCCGATTTTCCGCCTTTTCCCCACAATCTTTGTCTTTCTTGCGATACTGGAGATAGCGTTCTCCATCCAACAGCCGCCGCGAGGCGCCGCAAACCAAGAGGTTCTCCACCATGCCAAACGAAAAACTCCCTGCGAAAGCACCCGCTAAAGCCGTAGCCAAGCCCGTCGCAAAAAACCCTGCCAAGCCCGAAGAACCCAAGGGCGACCGCCTCCAGAAGATCCTCGCCCAGGCTGGCATCGCCTCCCGCCGCAAGGCTGAGGAGATCATCCTCGAGGGCCGCGTCCAGGTCAACGGAACCACCATCACCGACCTCGGCACCCGCCACGATCCCCACAAGGACCACATCCGCGTCGACGGCAAGCTCCTTCAGGGGCCCGAGAAGCAGCGCTACTACATGCTGAACAAGCCGCGCGGCTACGTCACGACGCTGAACGACCCCGAAAAGCGCCCCACCGTCATGCAGTTGATGGCGAACAAGAAGTCCGGCCCCCACGGCGACCAGGTCCGCCTCTACCCTGTAGGCCGCCTCGACTACCTGTCCGAGGGCCTGCTTCTGATGACCAACGATGGCGAACTCGCCAACGCGCTCTCCAAGGCCGCCGCCGGCGTTGAAAAGACCTACCTCGTCAAAGTCTCCGGAGTCCCCCCCGCCTCCGCTCTCGACCAGATCCGCCGTGGCATCATGATCGACCGTGGCCGCCTGGACGAGGTTCGTTCCGGCCGTCGCGACCGCATCATCACCGCCCCCGCCAAGCTGGAGCTCGTCCGTGGCGGCGACAATCCCTGGTATGAGCTCACCCTCACCGAGGGCCGCAACCGCCAGCTCCGCAAGATGTTCGAGGAGATCGGCCACCACGTGGAAAAGATCCGCCGTATCGGCTACGGAGCTCTCCGCCTCGACGTCCCCCCGGGCGAGTTCCGCGAACTCACCCTCGGTGAGGTCATGGCCCTCGACCGAGCCAGCAAGGGCAAGAAGGTCGTTCCCAAGAAGAACCTTCCCGAGCATGCCCAGTTGAAGGCGCCCGTGAAGAAGAAGCCCACTTTCCGCAAGCGGGTTCCGCGCCGCCCCTAAGCCCTTGAAAGCATGGCAACCCACGTCTTTCCCCAGGGAAGACGTGGGTTTCTTTTGTGCGCGACCGGAGGCCAAATCGCACCCCGCGACGTCCAACAAGAGTCACCTTGACGACGGCATTTCCAGAGCCGACAATCAACGAGCTTTTCATCCGGGCCCGGGGAGACATCCGGGCACAGTTTGCATCCAATGACTGCACCATCTGTCAGCAACTGGCACCAAGCATCAAGGGAGTATCCTCGTGGCAATTGAAAAAGCAACATTTGGAGCAGGCTGCTTCTGGGGCGTTGAGGTCCGGTTCAGTGAGCTCTCCGGCGTCCTCGACACCGCAGTCGGATATGAAGGCGGCACCAACAACCATCCCACCTACAAGGAAGTCTGTACCGACCGCACCGGGCACGCTGAAGTCGTGGAAGTCACCTTTGACTCGCGCCGCCTCTCGTACGAGCAGCTTCTGGACGCATTCTTCTCATTCCACGACCCCACGCAACTGAACCGCCAGGGGCCCGACTGGGGCACCCAGTACCGCTCCGTCATCTTCGCCCACTCCGAAGCCCAGGCCACGCAGGCTCGCTCGAAGATCGCCGAACTGAACGCCTCCGGCTCCTTCCGCAGTCCCATCGTCACCAGGGTCGAGCCTGCCACAACCTTCTGGAAGGCCGAGGAATATCACCAGCGATACCTGGAGAAGCGCGGCATGGTCTCCTGCCACATCTAACCCTTCAGCCGGGGTACAGCCGCTCCGGCTGGCTCAACCCCGGCTGGTAAAATAACCCCAGCAAACGGGCCGCACGATCCCGAACCCGATCTGCTCCGCCCAAGGCATGCCGACCACTTCCAACGCCGACCTGCCCATCTCGACCAGCCCCCCCATCTCCGGAGGCTTCGACCCCGCGACGGCTCCGGAGGTCACCCCCCCAGAGCCGCACGTCAATCCCTCGCCGCAGACGCGCTTCGACCGTGTTCTTTTGCGTGTCGCCCGCTTCGTCGGACTTGATCGCGCGGTGGTCTTCACGCTCCTCGCCCGCGGTTGGGCGTCGGTCGCTGGGTTGATCTCGCTCACGCTCATCACGCGCTTCCTCACCCGCGCCGAACAGGGCTACTACTACACCTTCTACTCGCTCGTCGCCCTTCAGATCGTCTTTGAACTGGGCTTCTCGGTCGTCATCCTGCAGACCGCCTCCCATGAGGCCGCGCATCTGCACCTGTCAGAGGACGGCACCGTCACCGGTCCCGAAGACCGCCACGGCCGCCTTGCCTCCGTCCTCCAGAAGGCCGTCCGCTGGTACACCGTGGCCGCCATCGCCATGGCCGTGATCCTCTATCCCGTAGGCCGCCACTTCTTCAAGCTGCAGGACCTCAAGCAGCCCCACGGAAACCCCGTCGCCTGGGGCGTGGCCTGGTTCGCCGTAGTCATCGCCACCACCTGCACCTTCCAGATCGACCCCCTATTCTCCTTCCTCGAAGGCTGCGGCTACGTCTCGAACGTCACCCGCACCCGCCTCGCCCAGGCCGTCCTCGGCTCTCTGCTCGGATGGACCGCCCTCTCCATGCATCACGGGCTCCTGGCACCGGCCTGCATCATCTTCGGCCAGGCCATCGCCGGTGGCTGGTTCGTCTACGGCAAACGCGGCCTGCTCATCCCTCTGTTGCGCCACAAGGCCAGCGAGTTCCGTATCGACTGGGCAACCGAGGTCTGGCCCTTCCAATGGCGCATCGCCGTCTCCTGGCTCTGCGGCTATTTCACCTTCCAGCTCTTCAACCCCATCCTGCTGAACTACCGCGGCCCCATTGAGGCCGGCCAGATGGGCATGAGCCTCAACATCTGCGGCACGCTCTCCGCTATGGCCATCGCCTGGATGAACACCAAGGCCCAGCCCCTCGGCCGCCTCATCTCCCTCAAGGACTACAAGACCCTCGACCGCACCTTCTTCCGCGCCGTCATCCAGTCCACCAGCGCCGCCTTCCTTGGCTTCGCTACCGTCTGGGGCATCGTCTTCTACCTGTACTCCCGCGGCAACCCGCTCTCTCTGCGTATCCTCCCGCCCTCCACCCTGGCCCTCCTCTTCGCCGGCCACGCCCTCAACGTCATCGTCTTCGCCGAAGCCCTCTACCTGCGCGCCCACAAGCAGGAGAAGTTCATGACGAACTCCATCCTCGGCGCCCTCTGGATGGCCCCGACGGCCTTCTTCTTCGGTCGCACATCCGGAGCCCACGGCATCGCCATCTGCTACTTCTGGGGCACCATCTTCATCGGGATCGGCTACGGAACATACACCTTCCTTCGCTACAGAAAGCTCTGGCATGCCGACTGATCCCCAGCCGATCCTGACCATCGCCATCCCCACGTATAACCGTGCTGATCTGCTGGAGTCCCTGCTTGCGGTGCTCACGCCGCAACTGGCCGCCCATGCCGATGTAGAGCTTCTCATCCTCGACAACGGCTCAACGGACAATACGCCGGCCGTCGCAGCCCTTTATGCGACCCCGCAAACCCGCATCCATCGCCATCCCGAAAATATCGGCTCCGACGCCAACTTTATCTCCGCCTTCCAACAGGCGCGTGGTCGTTACTTCTGGCTCTGCGGCGACGACGATATCCCCGTTCCACCCGCCGTCGACAACCTGATGCACCACCTCCGCACCAGGGAACTCGATCTCGTCTACCTCACCAGCTATGGCTTCCGCGAGAACTGGGTCACCGAGCGGCAGGAGGACCCCTTCCAGCGAAGCTTCCACACGATTACCGATCCCCGCCACCTCACCATCGTAGTCAACATGATGTTTACCTTCATCAGCGGCATGGTCATCAACCGGAACCGCCTCCTCGCTCTGCAAGACGAAGGTCTCCGCATCGAGGATCCCAGCGCCTTCCTCGGCACCAACCTGACGCAGCTCTCCTGGACGCTCCCTCTGCTGCGCCGCCATCGCCAGTCACTCGTGCTGTGGAATCGCCCCATCGCCGCCCGTCAGGGGCACAATGGCGGATACGCCCTCGCGCAGGTCTTCGGCGAGCGTCTGGTGGAACTCACCCAGCGCTGTCTGCCCGACCGGCTCGACCTGGCTCGCCTCATCACGAACTTCGCGATTCGCCGCTGGTTCCCGTCGATCATCTACGACATCCGCGCGACAGGGAACCAGACCTTCGAGCTCGACAAGGCCCACGCCACCCTCAGCCGCGTCTTCGGCGGCAACCCACGCTATTGGCTCTTTACCTATCCCGTACTGGTCCTGCCTCTGCCTTTGGCCAGGGTCTGGTTGCGCGCCGGAGAGGCCTTCTCCAAGCTTCTTTACATGGCCACTGTTCCCGGCTTCTGGCGCAAGGAGATCTAGCGCCAGTCGTCGCGCGTCACACTCTGGTCCGCGATCAGGTCTTCGAAGTTGTCCGTCTTTTTAATCAGGATGTCCCCCTGAATCACCGGCTGGTGCAGCAGAACCGCCTGCAGCCGAACCAGCTCCAGCATCGCCAGGAACATGCAGATCAGCGCCCGCTCCGTATGTGTGTTGTGCAGAAGCCGCCGCAGCGAAACCGGCTTGTCTTCCAGCAGAAGCCGCTGCTTCACATAGGTGATCATCTGCGCCACGGTCACGGACTCCTCATCGACATTGAGGATAGGCCGAGTCCGAATCCGCTCCAGAATGTCGCGAAACACCCGAATCAGGTCCGACGTATCGGCAGCAATCTCCTGCTCCATCCCGCCAATCTGTGCTGCCTCCTGCTCCCGCCGGAAGTAGCGCAGCCCAGGATTGGACCACGTAGCCTCTTCGATCTGCTGCTTCTGCTGCAGCATCTGCGCTGCGGCCTTGAACCGCTCATGCTCCAGCAGACGCTCCACCAGCTCGCGCCGCGGGTCCTCCGCATCGGCCCCGGTCACATCCGAGGGGTCGCGCGGCAGAAGCGTCTTCGACTTGATATGGATCAGCAGCGAGGCCATGTAGATAAACTCGCCCGCAGAGTCCACATCGGTCTGCTTCAACTGGTGCGTGTAGTCCAGAAACTGCGACGTGATCCGCGCAATGGGGATGTCGTAAATATCGATATTCTGCTTGCGAATCAGGTCCAGCAGGAGGTCCAACGGCCCGTCATAGACCTGTCCCACCTGCACCGAAAACGGTGAGAGTGAAGCCTCTTCCTTTTCCTTGTCTTTGTCCCTCGCCGCAGGCGTACGCTTCGGCTCGGGAGCAGGCGGAGTCGGCTTCGAAGCCAGCGCAAACGGCGGATGCGGAACCTCAGCTTCAACCTCAGGCACGCTGCCTTCGGCGGTTGGTTCTTCGGATTGTAGGGTCTCTTCGGACATTACGGTCTCGGCTGACGCAGGCCCATCACTTCGCGGACCTCGTGCATCGTTTGGGTTGCGCGGGCACGGGCTTTCGCCGCACCTGCGGTCAGAATCTCTTCCACGAGGGCCGGGTTGGCTTCGTAGTGCGCACGTCGCTGCTGGATAGGTGCCAGTACATCCACCACGGCGTCTGCCAGCCAGCCCTTGCACTCAATGCATCCAATACCCGCAGTTCGACAGCCCTCGGCGGCTTTTTCCTGGATTTCCACAGTGGAAAAAACCCTGTGCAAATCGAACACCGGGCAGACATCGGGGTTGCCGGTATCCGTCCGCCGAATCCGCGCCGGATCGGTCACCATCGTCTTCAGCTTCGCCCGAACCTCCGGTTCCGGATCCGCCAGCATGATGGTGTTCCCATAGCTCTTCGACATCTTCCGGCCATCGGTGCCGGGAAGCTTCGGCGAAGGCGTCAGCAAGACTTCAGGCACTGGCAGAATCGTCTCCGTGCCGTACCCGCTCTTCAGCTTGGTCTGGGGAGCCGCCGCGATCAATTCATGCGGCGTAAAGTGCTCTTTCTTCGAATCGTTCGCCAGCTTCCGCGCCGTCTTCTTCACCGCCTCCAGCTCCCACGGGGCCGCACCCTCGGCCATCGAGAAGCTGCCCGGATAGAGCTGGTTGAAGCGCCGCGCAATCTCACGCGTAATCTCGACGTGCGCTTCCTGGTCCTTGCCCACCGGAACATACTTCGGCTGGTACAGGAGGATGTCGGCGGACTGCAGCAAGGGGTAGCCAAGGAAGCCGTACGTGGCGAGATCCTTTTCCTTCAACTGCTCCTGCTGGTCCTTATACGTCGGCACGCGCTCCAGCCACGTCACCGGCGTAATCATGCTCAGCAGCGTATGCAGCTCGGAGTGTGCAGGGACATCCTGCTGCACGAACAACGTGCAAAGGTTCGGATCGAGACCAGCCGCCAGAAAATCGAGAATCACGTCATCCGAACTCGCCGGAATGCCCGACGGGTCGAAGTACTCGGTCGTCAGCGCATGCAGGTCCGCGATGAAAAAGAAGCAGTCGTACTCATGCTGCAACTGGACCCAGTTGTACAGGGCACCCATGTAGTTGCCCAGATGGAGCCGGCCGGTGGGGCGCATGCCGGAGAGAACACGGGGGCGCGAGCTAAGAGGTGTCTGATCGGTCATTTCGCTTCACTTCAAGGGTACATGATGGGCGACCGCGCCTCTCGGACGAAAAGAATTTGGGGAAATAGCGGGGAAAACAGACAAGAGCAAAAACAGACCGCCGATCTGAATACCAAGCTCTTGTCTTTGTTTCTCTTTCCCGTTTTTCCGCCTTTTCCCACAATCCCTTGCCCTTGGTTACAGCGCCGCCAGCAGCCCGTTGAACACCCCGAGCACAATGGGATAGAAAATCCCCACGATAGGCCCGACGGCGACGAAGAAGATCAGCATCCACCACATGCCGATGCTGTCGTAGGTCTTCAGCGCATTGTAGGAGAGGTAGTTGCGCAGAATCCGGCTCCCATCCAGCGGAGGAATGGGAATCAGGTTGAAGATGAACAGCGTGCAGTTGATGATGACGGTGAAATAGAGCAGAAGCGCGATGGGGAAGAGCGCCGGGAGCGCCGAGATGTCGATGTCCTGGAAGTGAAACGCGATCAGGACTGCAGCCTGAATGGCCAGCACACCGCCCGCCATCGTGTGTTTGAGAACGAGCAGCAGCACAACGGCGGTGAAGGCTAGCCCAAGGTTGCTGGCTGGCCCAGCCAGTGCCGTGATGTTGTCGTCGCGCTTATAGTGCTTGAAGTTGCGCTGGGTGACTGGAACCTGCTTGCCCCAGCCGATCATGAGGCCACCGCCTCGCAGCAACGAGTAGATGGGAAAGACAAGCATGCCCCAGACGTCCAGGTGCTGCAGCGGATTGAGCGTAAGGCGCCCCAGCATCTTCGCCGTGGGATCGCCCAACCGCAGCGCCACCCAGGCCTGGGTGCAGCACTGCACGGAGATGGTAAAGAAGAGGACGAAGATCTGGAAGACGATCAGGACGACATCAAAGCTGCTCATGGGGTCTCGGGGGGTGCGTCAATCGTTATCGGCGTCAGGCGTTAACAGATCCGCCAACGTCTTTTTGTGCTTTGGTTTGGCTGCTTCCTTCTGTTTCGGATCCGGAATCACCTTTTCCGGCGGAGGCTGCCCGATGCGGTCGCGCGCGTTCTCCTTCACCGCTTTGACAGTCGAGAAGACGCGCTTTTTCGCTTTGCTCATGATCGTGACCCGGAGCTCCCGGTGCGTGCGAAGCCCATGCTGATTATGCAATACTCAGGGCGATGCATGGGTTGCCGGGCAGCACGACCCAACCGGTGAACCCGGGCGAGGTGACCAATGGAAGAACGGGATTTTTTCGACGAGAAGAGCGAACTCCGGACACATACGATGTCGTGTCCGCACTGCGGGCAGCCGGGTGAATACCAGGTTTCGTGGATCGTACGGCGGAAAAAGACACAACTCCCACGCGGCGCCGATGAGCGCGACCGCGCGCGTTTCGCCAAGGCACAGAGCTACATGGTACGCCGCGACGACCCCATGGCCTGCAAGAATATCCGCTGCCGCAAGCGCTTCGACGTGGTCGGACTGCAGTCTGTTGCTTTCCTCTAACCGCAGCCGGGCTGGGGATATGTTTTAATACGTGTAGGCGACCTCTTTTCAGGCCAGCCGAGACATTCAGGAGATCGATCCCATGGCGAACATGCTGATTCCCGTAAACGAACGCGACTTGACCCCAGACGAAGTAGAGGCGCTCGATCGCCGTCGCCGTCGCGGCCAGCTCTTTCTGGTAATCGGCTTCCAGTGCCTGATCGTCTCCTGCCTGCTGACCCTCTGGTCCGGACAGGATCTCACCTACTCGCCCGGATGGATGCACCCGGTAGCCTACTGGAACATGACGACCGGCGCTCTCGCTGTCTTCTTCCTGCTCTCCGGTCTTCGCCTGCGCAGCGGAAGCACCGAGTTCATCTCCTACTAGCAATCGGCAACAGACACAGCGAAGGCCGAACCCCGTCGGGGTTCGGCCTTTGTCATGTGCTTCAGGATGTCGAAAGATTACGCGACCATCTCACGTTTGCGCGGCGAGGCCTGGATAAGCCGGATTAAATCCTCAACCGTGATGAGGGGCTCATGGCGCACCCCGGGACGAAACTCTCGTCCGCTCTCGAACGCGAGTGCGACCTTGGTCTGTTCCAGATCGCCCAGACCCAGCCCAAGATCCTCGTCCAGGTGGTCGGTCAGGAAGATCGGGAAATGGACATTCTGTTTCTCTTGCAGATACCGGTAAGTGGAACGGGCGATGATGGGATCGAAGCCGAAGGTCGTCAGGTGCTCGACGAAGCTATCCTCGGTATGACCCGCACGTTCGCGCAGGAGCGCAGCCTTGCGGCGGGCAGCCGAAAACTTCAAAAGAAGAAAGCCCGCCACAAGCACGCCCACGATGATCATGAGCGGCGTCGCCTGCTCGCTTAACCAAAGTTGGACTGTGCTGGGAGTAAACATAAGTTTTTCGTTCCTGATAAATCGTCATCGGTGCATGTTGCGTGAGTGTTGAAAACCGAGATATACGACAAATCTAGAACTTTGGATGAATTGCTTCAATGAAAAAGTAATGTGACATTACCAAAGAAACACGCTTAGTTACTCCTTTGGAAGAGAAGTAATTTCCGCGGCGAACTAACACCGGTAAGACGCTTTGGAAGACATAAGAGATGTCTCGCGGATCTCCGCTGCATCGATGCCCCTGGCAGTGCATCCTAACTGTAGACTTGAACGAACTTTATGCCGCTTCTCCCGCCGGAACTCGCTGAACTCGAACACGCTCCGCGCGTGAGTGCTGAGGGTCGTCTGCGGGACAAATTCGGGAGAGCCATCACCGACCTCCGCATCTCCATTACGGATCGTTGCAACTACCGTTGCGTGTACTGCCGCACCGGCAACGAAGGCGCCCAGTACTCCGAATTACCCATCGCGGATTACCTCCGCATGATCCGCCTGTTCGTCTCTCTTGGCGTTGAAAAATTGAGACTTACAGGGGGCGAGCCTCTGCTCCGCGCAGGCCTCGTGGAGATGGTCCAGGAGCTGGCCGGCATGCGCACGGCCTTTCTCCCCGACGGCACGCCCACCACCAACGGCCTGCCCCTCGACCTCGCTCTCACCACGAACGGCCATCTCCTCGAAGGCCTCGCCGAGCCCCTCAAACGCGCCGGCCTCAACCGCGTCACCGTCAGCATGGACGCCGTCGACCCCAATATCTTCGCAGCCATCACCCGCGTTCCGCGCAGCTATGAGAAGGTGCTCGCCGGTATGCGCAGGGCCCGCGAGGTTGGCCTTGGTCCCGTCAAGGTGAATTGCGTGCTGCTGCGTGGCTTCAACGACAGCCAGATCGAGGCATTCGGCGAGTTTTCGCGGCGGGAAGGTGTCATCGTGCGCTTTATCGAGTTCATGCCTCTCGAAGAAGATCGCACCTGGAAGCCCGAAACGGTCGTCACGATGGACGAAATCGTCGCTCGCTTGAACGCCGTGCGGCCCCTTCGAGAGCTTCCGCCCAACGCCGCCAGCGAGACCGCCAAGCGCTTCACCTTCAACGACGGCATCGGCGAAATCGGCATCATCGCTCCCGTAAGTCGTCCCTTTTGTGGACATTGCAGCCGCATCCGACTCACCTCCGACGGCAAGATCAGAACCTGCCTCTTCTCACAATCCGACCACGACCTCGAAGGTTTAATGGTGCGCGGTGGAACCGAGGACGACCTCAAGGCGTATATTCGGCAAGTTGTCATGCGCAAGGAAGAGCGTCACCACATCGGCGAAGCTGGCTTTGAAAAGCCATCGCGTAGCATGGTGCATATTGGTGGATAGAACGCGGTAAACGGGTGGAGAACGATGGATGGAAGTACGGTTGGTGGGCCCCGTGCTGTTTATTACCTTTTGATTACTTTTCTGCTATTTTCATGGTTACCTATATGGTGGGTGCGGCGGAGGAGAGGACCAGAGCAGAATCGTCTGCGCGGTACCGGAGCCTCGGTTCGTGTTCCGACAGGCAATGCAATGCCGAACAAAATTCCGTTTCAGGTTATCGAGAGCCGCCAGATGGATCACCTGCGGGTGTTCCACGATGTAGCGCGAGCCCTCACCTCTACCCTTGAGCTCGAGGAGATTCTGCTGGCCATCATGACCAAGATGGCCGGATTCTTCGGCCCGGAGCGCTGGTCGCTGCTGATGGTCGACGAAGAAACGGGCGAACTCTATTACGAGATCGCCGTCGGCGAAGACGCCGAGAGCCTCAAAGGCCTGCGCGTGAAGATGGGCGATTCGGTCGCCGGCTGGGTGGCCCAGACCGGCAATCCGCTTGTGGTGCCCGACGTCTCACTCGACCCGCACTGGTCGGCCTTCGCGCGCCGTCACCCAGAGCTCCAGATCCACTCCATGGCCTGCGTTCCGGTGCGCTCGGCGAACAAGACCCTCGGTGTCATCCAACTCCTCAACAGCAAGCTCGATCTCTTGAGCGAATACTCCATCTCGTTTCTGCGCATCCTCTGCGACTACGCGGCCATCGCCATCCAGAATGCGAACTCGATGAAGCTGATCCACCTGCTCAGCATCACGGACGACTGCACCGGTCTCTACAACGCACGCCATCTCTACAGCCTCATGGACGAGTGCGTCCTGCACAGCCATGCGGCGGGCGGGCAGGAGTTCAGCCTGCTGTTCATGGATCTCGACCGCTTCAAGGGCGTCAACGACACCCACGGCCACCTCGTGGGCTCGAAGCTCCTCGCCGAGGTCGGCAAGATGCTGAAGAAGCGCATCAAGCCCGGCAGCTCCGCCTTCCGCTACGGCGGCGACGAGTTCGTCGTCCTGATGCCCGGAGTCGGCAAGGATGAGGCCGTGGAAATCACCAAAATCCTCTACAGCGGCCTCCGCGAGACCGTCTTTCTCGAGAACGACGGCATCGGCCTGCGCCTGACCGGCAGCTTCGGCCTCGCCACCTTCCCCGAGGATGGGGGCTCCGTCCACGCCATGCTGCAGGCCGCCGACCGCATGATGTACGCGGTCAAGAACGCCGGCCGCGACAAGGTCTCGGTAGCCGGAACGGGCTTCATGCTCGGCAACGGGTAAGCGGCAAGAGACTGTTCCGGAAAGGCGGAAAACAGGAAAAAGAAGCAAAGTCCAAAGCATCGAAACGGGGAGTTTGTGCGTTTTGCTTTGCCTCTTTTTCCCGCTTTTTCCGTCTTTCCCCCACAATCTTTTGCCTCCAGGGTCATGCCCTTGTTCCTCCCGCGAGCCCTATACTGAACGCACCACCCCTACAAACAGAGGCCCGAGAGAGATGAAGCCACTCCGCACCCTAGCCGCCGCAGCCTTCCTGACGCTTGCTCTCCCTGCCCAGACTCATCCGCCCACGCAGGCCCAGATGGACCGCGATCTCCTCGAAGCCACCGTCCCGCAACTGGAGCAGTACTACGCGACGCATCGTTACACCGTCGTCCAGGTCACGCAGTGGTATCTCGACCGCATCGCGAGGTTCGACGTTCGCTACAAGGCAGTCATCACGGTCGATGCCGCCGCCGCGCTCGCCCGCGCCAGGGCCGAAGACGCCGCCCCCGCGCATAAGGGCCCGCTCTACGGCGTGCCCATCGTCCTCAAGTCCAACACCAGCATGCAAGGACACATCACGAACGATGGCTGGAAGGGCTTCATGATTCCGGGGCATGAGTTGGTCGCGCCCGAGGACGCCACCGTCACGGCTCATCTGCGGGCGGCCGGAGCCGTCATCCTCGGACAGACCAACATGCCCGACTTCGCCGCCTCCGACACGAACAAGAGCACGGCGGGAGGACGCACCGGCAATGCCTACGACGCACGGTTTTCGCCGGGTGGCTCTTCAGGTGGAACCGTCACGGCGGTGACGGCGAACTTCGCCATGCTGGGCACCGGGACCGACACCGGCAACTCTATCCGGATGCCGTCCAGCACCAGCTCCGTGGTCGGTGTCTTCCCCACGCGCGGGCTGGTTTCCATTGTGGGGATCGCGCCGCTGGACTGGCTCCTCGACAACACCGGCCCCATCGCACGCGACGTCACCTCCGCTGCGATTGCGCTCGATGTGATGGCAGGGGAAGACCCGCGGGACTTCCGGACCAAAGGCGCAAAGGCCAGGGCACAGCCAGGGCCGTATACGAACTATCTGAAGCCGGGAGCCTTGCAGGGCAAGCGGTTTGGCGTACCTGCCTTCATCCTGTCGGCGGCGCCGGGCGCCACGGCCGGGGTCTCGCCTGGAGGGGCCGTCGGCCGCAGCATCTACCTCCGTCCGGAGACCCGTGCCCTGTTCCTCAAGGCACTCGACGGCCTCCGAGCCGCCGGAGCGACCATCGTCATCGAGGACGACATCCTGCCCGACACCTTCCCCAAGCTCATCAACGCCGTGAACACGCGTCCCTACCGTGGCGAGGGTGCCGACCTCTTCCTGCATGACTTCGGTCCCGCCGAGTACCGCTCCGTCGCGGCCTATGAGAAGGTCATAGGCTCTCCCATACCGGCCAGCATGTCCGGTGTCTTTCCCGCGGGAGCTGCTACCCTCTCCGGCCCGCCCCAACGCGCGCCGCAGCCTCAGCGCAACCTCGAGGGCGATCCGGAAGCCGAAGCCAACTTCTTTGCTCCGCAGCGCGCCGCACTCGACGCCTATACCGGCACGCTCGACAAGTACCACCTTGACGGCTTCGTCTATCCCGCGGCGCAGATGCCTCCCAACGACGAGACGATTCCCCAGCCCGACGGCCGTCCCAGCTCCGGGCCGCACTCGAACACCGGCTGGGTGAATAAGATCGGCGTCCCGGCGGTCGTGGTTCCGGCTGGCTTCTACGCTACAGGCCTGCCCTTCGGTATGGAGATCTCGGCACGCCCCTGGAAGGACGGAGACCTGCTCGGTTGGGCGTACGCCTTCGAGCAGAAGACCCATCTGCGCCAGCCGCCGGTGCTGATCGACCTGCCAAGGCCTGCTGAAGACTAGTCCTGCGGGACGGGCGCCCGCGCAGGGCACTTTTAACGCAGCAAGGGCGCCCCCAAAGAGGCGCCCTTGCCGCGTTTCCGATCTGTTTAGGGGATGTAGTAGCGGAATCCCGTGAAGATCATGTTGTTGGTGGCCTTCGGCGAACCGAAGCCGGAGGGGTTGTTGGTGTTCTGGCCGGTCCATGCGCCCTTGGTCAGGTAGCTGTAGGTCGCCTGGTACTGGATGCGGCCGAGCTTCGGGCTGGAGTAGACGCGGTAGGTAAAGCCAACCGTGCCTTCCAGAACGTCGCGGGTCGAGCCCGAGCAGCTTCCGCCCGTCGCGTTGGTGATGCCGTTGTTCGTCGTGACCGTGGGCTCCGTACCGCAACCCGTATCCACCTGTCCGTAGGTCAGCACCGTCGAAGCCGGGGTGGAACCCGACGCCGGGGTGAAGACGCTCTTCGACAGCAGCGGAGCGTAACCCACGTAGTAGGTCGTCGCCACACCGGACGCAGCCGTGAGGGTCGTCGTGTAGTAGGTGCGCTGCAGATACTCGCCACCGGCGTAGCCGTAGATGTCGAGCTTCTTGGTGGGGTGCGTCTCGATCGAAAGCAGACCCTGCGAGCTGCGCAGCGGCTCAAACGTTCCGTTCGGCTTCACCGTCACGTCGCCCAGGTTCGAGGTGCCGTAGCGGCCCACACCGGTTCCCTGCATGACATGCAGACCGATATCCAGGTACTTCGTCACCGGGAAGCGCGCATTGGCGAAGAAACCGCCGCCCGCAACCGTGTTGTTGACGCCCGCACCCTGCGGAACCGAAGCAGGAGCGGTCGGCTGGTAGCCCAGCGTGGGGTAATAGCGATCGCGGAACAGACGAACGATGCCTCCCAGCTCATAGTGTCCATAGGGGGAATCGTTCGCCCACTTGACGATGAAGTCGGGAGCCACGTTGTTGGAGTAGTTCTGCGCGCCCGGAGCGTCCGCCGAACCGCCGCCCGTCGAGGAGTAAAGACCGCCCGTCGAGCCCTGTCCGCCGAAGAAGAAGTTGTACGGAAGGTTCGTCGAACCGGCCAGAACCGTCTGCGACTCTTCGATGCCAAGCGCAACCTGGTTGTACCGGCCAAGCTGCTGCGCGAGACGGATGCCATACTGACGCGTGAAGCTGAAGCCGACGTGGTACTGGGCATCGATCGTGTTCGGCAGATTCTCAATGCCGGGCGCGGAGTTCAGACCCTTCTTCGTCTCCGTCACCAGCGACCACATCTGGCCGCCCGTGAACGTAAAGCCGTTGTTGACCGCAAACTGTCCCCAGAGCTGGCGCTGACGCATCGTGTAGCTGTTGGTCTGGTTGTCGTTCGAGGTGACACCGGCGGAGAGGAAGTCCATCTCGTAGTAGCCGCCCATCCTGCCCCAGGGGGTAGGAGCGGTGACCTGGAGGCCAAGACGCGACTGGCGGCCAGAGGCGTTGAACTCGCTCAGGTAAGCCTGTGGGCTGTTCTTATAAGGGGTTGCGCTGAAGGGCGTGTTGACATCCGAGTTCATCGAACGCGAACGGTATACGGATTCAGCCGCCAGGAAGCCCACCGGGGTAAACGTCACACCCTTGTAGTGGATCGAAGCCGGCTCGTGCACGTCGGCCGCAAGCTTCTTCTGCGAATCGTCGACGGCTTTGATGGCCGCGGTGTCGGTGACGCCCAGCGTGTTGATCTGACCCTGCAGATCCTTCACGCGGTCATCTTCTTCCTGAATGCTTGTGCTGACCTCGGCGGCCTTGGCGTTGGCCTGGGCAGCCTGAGTCTGCGCGTCCTGTACGATCTGCGCGGCGCCTGAAAGCTTCGCATCGCGATCGGCAAGCTGCGATTTCAGCTCGTTGATCTGCGCCTGCATCTTGGCTTCGGCTTCGCGCATCTCCCGAAGCTGCTCCGCAACCTCGGAGCCGGGCTTCGTCTTGGCCTTCTTCTGCGCCTTGGTCGTCGTTGTCTGCGCATGAATCGGGGCCGAGGCAGCCGCCACACTCAATGCCAGAACCAGCATCCATTCTTTCTTCATAATTCCTCTCGTAGAACACTCCGAGGGGCACACGTCCGGTCCTAAAACGCGCCTGCCGCCTTTGCGGAAGGTCACCGAACCGTGATCATGGGCCTCTTCTGTACCTCAGAGCGTGACAGCGGATTGTGAACGTACGGCTACTGTTGTGTGAATGCACAGCTAAAAGCTTGCGATTCCCCGATCAACCGGGGACGGCAAGGTGGGCAGCGCTCAAAACATGGGGTTTTTAAGCTGAGGACCCTTCAACTTCCGCGAGGAGCTTGGGAAAACAACAAAACAGCCAGCCGGAATTCACTCTCCATTCATCTATGCCCGTTAGCCTGTGGGAGCATCAACAGAGACACTAGAGCCCGCATACCTTCACCCAATGCCAGGCCATCCGAGGAAAACTATGATTCGCAAGATGATGTTCGCCGCAGCGCTCACGGCAGCCACCCTCGCTCCTCTCACAGTTCAGGCCCAGAACGTAACGTTGACCGGTGCCGGTTCGACCTTCGCCGCGCCCCTGTACTCCAAGTGGGCCGCTGAGTATAAGAAGTCGCACCCCAACGTCGAGATCAACTACCAGGCCATCGGCTCGGGCGGCGGTATCCGCCAGGTCTCCACCGGCACCGTCGACTTCGGGGGCACCGACGGCCCGATGAACGACGCACAGCTCGCCGACGCGAAGAACAAGCTCCATACCGACATCCTTCATTTCCCCACCGCCCTCGGCGCGGCCGTGCCGATCTACAACGTCGCCGGTGTCGCCTCCGACCTCAAGTTCACGCAGGACGCCCTCGCCGGCATCTTCCTCGGCAAGATCACCAAATGGAACGATAAGTACATTCAGGACGCGAACCCCGGCGTGAAGCTCCCCGCCGCGAACATCCTCGTCGTCCACCGTTCGGACGGATCCGGCACCACCTACACCTGGGCCGACTTCCTCTCCAAGGTCAGCCCCGAGTGGAAGTCCCGCGTCGGCGTCAACAGCTCGCTCTCCTGGCCCGTGGGCCTCGGCGGCAAGGGCAACGACGGCGTCGCCGGTCTCGTGAAGCAGACCCCCAACTCCATCGGCTACGTCGAGCTCGTCTACGCCGTCCAGAACAAGATCAGCTACGGCGAAGTCCGCAACTCGTCGGGCAAGTTCGTCAAGGCGGGTCTGGCCAGCGTTTCGGCTGCTGCCGCCGGCGCGGTCAAGAATATGCCGGCCGACTTCCGCGTCTCCATCACTGACGCTCCCAACGCGGAAGCCTACCCCATCTCGACCTTCACCTGGATGCTGATCCCCCGTAATATGAACGACAAGAACAAGGCTGCGGTACTTAAGGACTTCCTGAAGTGGTCCCTGACCACCGGCCAGAACGAGTGCGAAGCCCTGACCTATGCGAAACTTCCTAAAGAAGTCGTCACCAAGGAAGCCGTCGCCATCGGAACGCTCCAGTACTAGGTCATAACGGATAACCCTAGCCAAATGGAATTATCGAAAGCAGCACCCAACGGGACCACTCCGCGAAGCTCTGGCCAGCCCATGAGCTTCGCGGAGCGTCTGCGTAAGGGCGACGAGATCGCCTACCTCGTCACCCTCGTCGCCGCGCTCACCATTATTCTCATCACCGCCCTGCTCGCCGAGCACCTGTGGACCAACTCCCTGCTCTCCCGGCAGAAGTTCGGTTTCCACTTCCTCACCTCCAGGACCTGGGACCCCGTCAACGGAAACTTCGGCGCGCTGCCCTTCGTCTACGGTACCGTTCTCACCTCGTTCCTCGGCTTGCTCATCGCGGTTCCCGTCGGCATCGGCGCGGCCATCTTTCTGGCGGAAATGGCGCCCCGCAAGATCTCGAACGTCCTCACCTTCCTGGTCGAGCTCCTCGCCGCCGTCCCCAGCGTGATCTTCGGCCTCATCGGTATCTTCGTGCTCGTGCCGATCCTGAACCAGGTCGTCCCGCCCATCACGGACCACCTGGCCTGGCTACCCATCTTCTCCGGCACGTTCTACGGCGTCAGCTATCTCACCGCCGGCATCGTGCTGTCGATCATGATCGTGCCGTTCATCGTGTCCATCTCCCGCGAAGTGCTCATGTCCGTGCCCACCGCGCAGCGTGAGGCCATGATGGCTCTCGGTGCCACGAAGTGGGATGTCACCTGGAAGGCCGTTGTTCCTTACGCGCAGCGCGGCATCATCGGCTCCGTCTTCCTTTCGCTCGCCCGCGCCCTGGGGGAGACGATGGCCGTCACCATGGTCATCGGCAACGTGCCCGAGATTCACGCCTCGCTGCTCTCGCCCGGTTACACCATCGCCGCCGTCATCGCGAATGAGTTCACCGAGGCCACCGAAGACATCTACCTGCACGCCCTCGTCGAGATGGCCCTGGTCCTCTTCGTCGTCACCATGATCGTCAACGCCGGCGCCCGCCTGCTTATGCTCACGGCTGGAATCAAGGAGATTCGCGAGTAATGGCCTCCTATCCTCCAACCAGCAAGAAGATCATCAACGCCGTCATGCTCACGCTCACCGGCCTCTGCGCCTTCGCAGTCGTCGCGGTGCTCATCTTCATCCTCGGCTACCTCGTCGTCAATGGAGCGCGCTCGCTCAACTGGGCCTTCTTCACCAAACTGCCCGTGCCCGTCGGCGAAGAGGGCGGCGGCATGGCCAACGCCATCGTCGGCTCCGGCAAGCTGCTGATGATCGCCGCCTGCCTCGGCGTGCCGCTCGGTCTGCTCGGCGGTGTCTTCCTGGCTGAGTTCTCCGGCTCCGCCTTCGCCTCGATCGTCCGTTACACCACCGATCTGCTCAACGGCGTACCCTCAATTGTCATGGGTATCTTCGTCTACACGCTGGTCGTGCTGCCGATGCACCACTTCTCCACCCTCGCCGGTGGCATCGCGCTCGGCATCATGATGATTCCCATCGCCCTGCGCTCCACCGAGGAGTTCCTCCGCGGCGTCCCCCGCGCCCTGCGTGAGGGTGCCATGAGCCTCGGCGCGTCGAAGACCCAGACCATCATCAGCGTCATCATCCCTGCCGCGCTCCCCGGAATCGTCACCGGCATCATGCTCAACCTGGCTCGTGTCGCCGGCGAGACGGCACCGCTCCTCTTCACCGCACTCAACAACCAGTACTGGAGCCCCGGCTTCAACCACGAGACGGCTTCCCTGCCCGTCGTCATCTTCAACTACGCCATCTCGCCGTACGCCGATCTCCATCGGCAGGCGTGGGCGGGCGGCTTTGTGCTCCTTTCAGCCGTCTTACTCATCAATATCCTCGCGCGCCTCGTCCTTTCGCGACGTACGCATCTCCCCCGGAGCTAACTCCCATGGCGGCAGCAGCATTCAAACTCGGCGATTTCGGCAAGGTACGTGAAGAACGTTTCGGCGACGAGCAGCAGCTCAGCGTCGTCCAGCACACCCCTCAGTTCACCGTCTCCGACCTGAACTTTTACTACGGAGCGTTCCAGGCCCTCCACAACCTGAACATGAACGTCCCGCAGGACAAGGTCACCGCCCTCATCGGCCCCTCCGGCTGCGGTAAATCGACCTTCCTCCGCATCCTCAACCGCATGTCCGAGACCGTCCCGAACACGCGTGTGGAGGGCAAGGTCCTCCTCGGCGACCAGGATCTCTTTTCGTTCCATCCCACGGTGCTCCGCCAGCGCGTCGGCATGGTCTTCCAGCGCCCCAACCCCTTTCCCAAGAGCATCTTCGACAACGTAGCCTACGGCGTCCGCATCAACCGCATGCTGCCCGCCTCGCAGATGAAGGACCGCGTCGAACAGAGCCTCCGCCGCGCCGCCCTCTGGGAAGAGGTCAAAGACAAGCTCCACGTCTCCGCCCTTTCGCTCTCCGGCGGCCAGCAGCAGCGCCTCTGCATCGCCCGCTCCCTGGCCGTCGAGCCCGAAGTTCTCCTGCTCGACGAACCCTGCTCCGCCCTCGACCCGCTCGCCACCTCGAAGATCGAGGACCTCATCTTCGAGCTCAAGGGCCTCTGCACCATCGTCATCGTCACGCACAACATGCTGCAGGCCGCCCGCGTAGCCGACTATGTGGGTTTCTTCCTCAATGGCAAACTCGTCGAGTTCGAAGGCGCCCGCAAGATGTTCATGAACCCCACCAACAAGCAGACCGAAGACTATCTCACCGGTCGCTTCGGCTAAGAGCGCCCTCCGCAGAACCTTCGCGACATGTCTACCGGTGTTGCCGACTCAAAACGTACTGGTCTTCCCGCTGGCCGGAAGCCAATCTCCGACCAACGGGAGGACCACGCGAAGCAGAGACGAGTCACGAAGTCACTGCCCCGCGCAGAGCGAGCCCATCCGGCACGATGCCTCTACCGCAAATTCACAAACCCACCATCCAGCGAATAGTCCACACCCGTCAGGAACCCGGCCTCATCCGAGCAGAGAAACAGCGCCAAATCGGCCACTTCGCTCGGCTTCCCCATCCGCCCGATCGGCTGCGCGGCTGACAGCGCCTTGAACATCTCCTCCTCGCGTCCCGCATAGTTCTTCGCGATATACCCATCCACAAACGCCGTATGCACCCGGGCCGGCGAGATCGCATTGCAACGAATCCCCTTCTTCAGATAATCCCGCGCAATCGAGAACGTCATCGCCAGCACCGCGCCTTTGCTCATCTGGTATGAGAAACGATCTTCCAATCCAGCCGTAGCCGCAATCGAAGCCATGTTCAGGATCACGCCGCCACCCTGCGCGACCATGCTCCCGATCACCGCCTTCGTGCAGTGGTACACGCTCTTCACATTCACCGAGAACACCCGATCCATGTCCGCGCCCGTCACCGTCTCGACGGTTCCAATCCCGGCGATGCCTGCGTTGTTCACCAGAATGTCCAGCTTGCCGGACGCCAGAATCTCCCCGAAAACGCGCTCGACCTCATCCTGATCGGCGACGTTGCAGCCGTGCGCAAAGGCCTTTCCGCCCGCGGCTTCAATCCCAGCAACCGCCGCCAAAGCCGCGTCTTTGTTGAGGTCTACAACGTGAACGACAGCGCCCGCGCCCGCGAAACCTTCAGCGATCGCAAGTCCAATCCCGCTCGCCGCACCCGTAACGATCGCGGAACGGCCATCCAACCGAAATTTTGCCAGTGACATAAGATTATCCTCTATGAAATACCGCTACGATTGTAGCGCCTCGAACCCATACAATAGTCGAGCGCCCCGCCCGTATCGTCAAGCATCCCCGGCGGCCCATTTCGCAACAGGATTCAGGAGAGCAGCATGCGTTTAGTCAGTTACGTCTTCAACGAGGAAGTAGGCGCAGGCCTGCAGTCCGAGTCGCTCGAATACATCTTCCCCCTCGCCCCCCTCGGATACGCCGACACCCTCTCCTTCCTCTACGCCGGCGAAGATGCGTGGGCTGAGGCCGCCGAGGCTGCTTCGGCCGCCGACCTCGACTCCGATCAGGTCATCCGCACCGACGAAGCCGACCTCCTTGCCCCCATCGCCATGCCCGGCAAGTTCATCTGCATCGGCCTCAACTACCGCGACCACGCCATTGAGTCCAACATGCAGCTCCCCAAGACGCCCGTCGTCTTCACCAAGTTCTCCAACTGCATCACCGGCGACAACACCACCGTCGTCATCCCCAGCATGACCACGCAGCTCGACTACGAGGCCGAGCTCGCCATCGTCATTGGCCGGGAAGGCAAGAACATCCCCGCCGAGGACTGGGCCGACTACGTCTTCGGTTACACGATCGTCAACGACCTCAGCGCTCGCGATATCCAACTCGCCACCTCGCAGTGGTCGCTCGGCAAGAGCTTCGACGGCTTCGGCCCCATGGGCCCGGCCATCGTCTCCAAGGACGACATCCCCGACCCCCACGTCCTGGGCATCAAGCTCTCCATCGACGGCGAAGTCCTACAGGACTCCAACACCGACCAGCTCGTCTTCAAGGCCCCCGACCTCATCGCCTACCTCTCCTCCATCATGACCCTCGAGCCCGGCGACATCATCTCCACCGGCACCCCCGCCGGCGTCGGCCTCGGCCGCAAGCCGCAGCGCTGGATCCAGCCCGGCGAGACCATGGTCGTCGAGATCGAAGGCATCGGAACCCTCACCAACAACACTGTGGCGGAGTAAAGAAAAAGCTTTCCAACAAAATCTTTTGCTTTGCTGTTGCTTGTTTCGGGGTCTGGCTCGCCGAAGAACCGACCCCGCTCCACCCCTAATCAGGAGCTTCAAGTGTCCGAAATCACCATCACCCGAGCCCGTGTCATCGACCTCCGCTTTCCCACCTCGCGCGAGAGCATCGGCTCCGACGCCGTCAACAAAGACCCCGACTACTCGGCCGCCTACTGCATCCTGGAAACCGACTCCGGTGTCGAGGGCCACGGCCTCACCTTCACGTTAGGCCGTGGCACTGATCTCGTCGCCTCGGCGCTCGAGTACCTCACCAGCTTCGTCGTCGGGCGCACCCTGTCCGGCATCACGGATGACTTCGTCGCCTTCAACCGCACCCTCACCGACGAGAGCCAGTTCCGCTGGCTCGGCCCCGAAAAAGGCGTCATCCACCTCGCCACTGGCGCTCTCATCAACGCCATCTGGGACCTCTACGCCCGCGTCGAAGGCAAGCCCCTCTGGAAGCTCCTGGCCGAGCTTCCCACCGAGAAGATCCTCTCCGCCATCGACTTCCGCTACATCGACGATGCCCTCACCCCCGACGAAGCCCGCGCGATCCTCGACGCCAGCCGCGAAGGCTACGCGGAGCGCTTGGCCCTGCTCGAACAAGAAGGCTACCCCGCCTACACCACCTCCGCGGGCTGGTTCGGATACTCCGAAGACAAGATCCGCCGCCTCTGCCGCGAGGGCCTCGCCGAAGGCTGGACACACTTCAAGCTCAAGGTCGGCGGCGACCCCGCCGAAGACCTCCGCCGCGGCCACATCGTCCGCGAGGAGATCGGCTGGACCAACAAGATCATGGTCGACGCCAACCAGAAATGGGGCGTCCTCGAAGCCATCGAAAAGACCAGAAACCTCAAGGAGCTCGACCCATGGTGGATGGAAGAGCCCACCAACCCCGACGACATCCTCGGTCATGCCCGCATCCGCCGCGAGTCCGGCGTGCGCATCGCCACGGGTGAGCACTGCCACAATCGCGTCATGTTCAAGCAGCTTCTGCAGGCGGGCTCCATCGACGTCTGTCAGATCGACTCCTGCCGCGTCGCCGGCGTCAACGAGAACCTCGCCATCATCCTCATGGCCGCCAAATTCGGTGTCCCCGTCTGCCCCCACGCCGGCGGTGTCGGCCTATGCGAGTATGTCCAGCACCTCTCCGCCTGGGACTTCCTCCGCGTTTCGACAACGCTAACGGACCGCGTCATCGAGTACGTCGACCACCTCCACGAACACTTCCTCACGCCGGTCAGGATCCGCCGCGGCCGTTATCTCCTTCCGGGGACCCCCGGCTACAGCATCGAAATCTTCCCCGCCTCGCGTGAACGCTACGCCTTTCCCCACGGAACCTACTGGAAGAACGAGCATCCCGCCTAAATAACCCGCATTACCGAAGTTCCCCGCCCCACGCCCGGCACGATGCCGTCCGGCGTGGGGTTTTTTCGTGTGCGCCGCACAATCCGGTAACCATCGTGTCCACCTCTTTGAGAGGCGAACGAACGATTTTGTCCGAAGAAAACATTTTCTCTTGACGGCGGTGTGTCGGGAGGCGCACAGTGCAGTGCATCCCAAAAGCCTCCGTAACCGCTTCCGAAGCGTTTGGTTTCAAAGACGTAACTCACAAAGCAACTCGCAACAATCACACGAAGTGCGCAGGTTCGAGCACTCGGGAGAGTTACGCACAGCAACACCACGTTCCACTTCACAGGAGACCACCCATGAACGACCATACGAAAACAAAAGCCGCCACAACATGGCTTGCTCAGGGCTTTCTGCTCTGTGCATTGATGTCGATCCCCAGCGTGCTGAGCGTTCCCAGCGCCTACGCCCAGACCTCCAGCGGTACCATCGTCGGCCACGTCGCCGACCCCTCGGGAGCAGTCGTCATCGGAGCGAAGGTCACCGCGACCAACCCCGCCACGAACACATCCCGTACGACGGTCACCGATGACGCCGGCACGTACTCGCTGCCTTCGCTCCCTGCCGGAACCTACGATCTCCTCATCGAGATGAAGGGCTTCGCCTCCCAGCGCAACACCGGCATCGTCCTCGACGCCAGTCAGACGGCACGCCTGGACTTCTCGCTCGCCGCAGGCCAGGTCACCGAGACCGTCACCGTCGATAGCGGTGCCGCCGCCGCCCTGCTCCAGACCGAGAACGGTGCGGTCGGCGCCATCATCAACGCCAAGAAGATCGAAGACCTGCCGCTCAACGGACGCAACTTCGTCCAGCTCGCGCAGCTCATCCCCGGCGTCAACAGCGGCACAGAGGGCTCCATTACCGTGCGGCGTGCGCGCGGTGCCGTCGGCGCGACCGACGCCACCGGAGGCTCCACCGCCATCCAGGTCAACGGGCAGCGCGATACCCAGAACCGTTACTCCATCGATGGCATCGAGAGCATGGACTACGACGCGTTCACCTACAGCTTCTCCACCTCCGTCGACGCCATCGCCGAGTTCCGCGTCGACACCAGCTCCAGCGGCACCGACTCCGGCGCAGCCGCCGGAGCCAACGTCAACCAGATCCTCAAGTCCGGCACGAACAAGTACCACGGCACGCTCTTCGAGTTCAACCGCAACAACGTCTTCACCCAGACCTACGACGCCATCGCCAAGATCGACGTAGCGCCTCCCCGCCTGAACCGCAACCAGTTTGGCGGCAACATCGGCGGTCCCGTCTGGATCCCGCACATCTACAACGGCCACGACAAGACCTTCTTCTTCTTCAACGCCGAAACCGGGTACGGTCTTCTGGGTGCCACGCCGCAACAGGCCACCGTGCCTGATGCCAGCGTCCGCGCCGGCATCCTCGACTCCAGTATCTTCGCCGGCCCGCTCGTCAATGGCGTGCCCACCACCCTCGCCGTCTCCGACCCCTACACCGGCAATGCCTATCACATCGGCGACAAGATCAACCTCGATCCCAAGTCGGCCATCCTGCTTCGGCCCACCATCACGCCGAACCCGACCCTGGCCATCGCGCCCAACGCCGCCAACGCGACCAACTACTACACCACGCCCATCAAGACCCTCAACTACCAGCACCAGTACCTCGGCCGCGTCGATCACAACCTCACCAAGCACGACACCCTCAGCGGTCACTACATCTACGACGAAACCTACTCGAACGGCGCGCCCTTCTTCGGCAACGACAACGACAACAACGACGCCATCACCAAGCACTACGTCGTCGCGTGGACCCATGTCTTCTCCGACGCCATCGTCAACGACTTCCGCTATGGCCGCCAGAACTTTCAGGAGTTCGAGACCTTCGGCACCACCGATAACCCCGCCTACAACATCGCCAATGGCCTCCTGAACATCCCCTTCTCCTCCTCCGACCCGCACTTCTACGGCGGCATCAACACCACCATCAGCGGCCCCGGCCAGTCCTACCGGCTCTTCGCCGACATCCGCAACATCGGCCCGCGCAACCGCGCCAACGGCATCAACCAGTTCGTCGAGAACCTCTCCTGGCAGCGCGGCAAGCACTTCCTCAAGTTTGGCGTCGACATCGGTCGCCGCACCGACTACTTCAGCCAGGCCCGCGATCCCCACGGCACCTTCGGCTTCGACGGCCGCTATACCGGCTCCGCCCTGCTGGACTTCCTGCTCGGCTACGTCAATGGCGACAGCATCAACCCCACCGTCACCCGCACCAACATCTCCAGCATCATCCAGGCCTACTCTGTGCAGGACAACTGGACCGTCAGCCGCACCCTCACCGTCAACCTCGGCCTCCGCTGGGATCACTTCGCGCCCTACACGCAGGACGACAACAAGTACGCCGACATCTACATCGGCTCCGACGGCCTGAACCCAGGCACCATCCAGACGCCCTCCACCTCGCCCTACGGACGCGGTCTCATCCAGCCCGTCTATCACGACTGGCAGCCCCGCGTCGGCTTCGCATGGCAGCCCTACGGACTCAACCGCGTCGTCGTGCGTGGCGGCGTCGGCCTCTACTTCACTCCGGAGATCGATAACGCACCCTTCTCCATGGGGGAAGGAGCCCAGGCTCAGGCCGGCGCGTCGCTCACCGGCAACCCCGGACAGAGCGGAACCACCGCCGCCCTCAAGCTGCCCAACCTCACCTTCGCCAACCCGTTTCCCGGAGTCACCGCGACCGGCCCGCTCACCTACCCCTTCGCCAACGCCATCGACCAGCACCTGCAGGACCAGATGACCACCCAGTACAACCTCACCGTGCAGACCCAGTTCCCCGGCAAGATCTCCGGGGAAGTGGCTTACGTCGGCGCGCAGGGCCGTCACAACTTCGTCTCGCCCACCATCAACCTGCCCGTCCCCGTCAACCCCGCCAGCACCACACTCTCGGTCAACGCGCGCCGGCCCAACCAGACCTTCCTCCGCAACGTCTCCGGCGACTTCTCCACTGGATCATCCGGCTACAACTCGCTCCAGACCAAGCTTGAGCGGCGCGTCGGCCAGGGGCTCAACCTGCTCGCCTCCTACACCTGGTCCAAGTCCATCTCGGGCTCGGGCGATATCGGCGGCATCGTCGGCGGCGGCAACTTCGGCGCCGGCCCGCTCAACCCGTACGCACCTCGTACGGATCGCTCACTCTCCGTCTTCGACATCCCTCATCGCTTCGTCGGTACCGTGCTCTACGACGTGCCGTTCTTCAAGAACACCACCGGCTTCAAGAAGGTCCTGCTCGACGGCTTCCAGGTCTCCACCATCCTCACCGCCGTCTCGGGCGACCCAGCCGGCGTCACCGACACCGCGCAGACCACCGCAACCGGCGTCGCATCCCGCCCCGACAGCGTCGCTGGCCAGCAGGTCAGCCTCGGTCGTGGTGGACGTACCCCCGGAGCGCAGTTCAACGTCAACGCCTTCACCGTCGCGCAGCCCGGGGAGTTCGGAACCTCGCCCCGTACCGGCGCCGTCCGTCTCCCCGGCGTCTTCAACGACGACCTCTCCGCCACCAAGGGCTTCAAGTTCGGCGAGTCCCGCAACCTGCAGCTCCGCGCCGACTTCTTCAACGCCTTCAAACACTACAACCCCGATCCCTCCACGATCGGTCTCGCCCGCAACGCCTCGGCCACCTTCGGAAAGATCAACAACGGTCTCTCCGGCGGCTTCGCCACTCGCATCATCCAACTGGGCGCGAAGCTCTACTTCTAACCACAACCCAGCCAAAACAGAACGGGCCCGCTAAGGGCCCGTTCGTCTTGTCCCGAAGCACAACAGCTTACCGTCCCCCGATCCCCATCACCGCCCGCACCCCATCCCGCACCGCCCCTGCGACCTCCGCAACCTGCTCCGCCGTCACGCCATCGCCCAGCGTAAACCGCACCGCCGTCTGCGCCACCTCGCGCGAAAAACCCATCGCCATCAACACATGCGACGGCTCATCCGACCCCGCCGCGCACGCCGATCCACTCGAACACACGATCCCGCGCTCCTCGAGAGACAGCAGCACCGCCTCCCCGCTCGTCCCCGGAAAACAAAACGAAGCGCTCCCCGGCAGCCGAGCCGAAGGATGCCCCGTCAACACCGCGCTCGGAACCCCCTCCAGCACCCCGCGAATCAACGCATCCCGCAGCCTGGAGACGCGCGCTATCCGCTCCACGCGCCCCGCATGCGCCATCCGCAGAGCCAAAGCAAACCCCACCGCCCCGGCGACATTCTCCGTGCCGGACCGCCGCCCTTTCTCCTGCCCACCCCCATGCATCACCGGCTCCACCGCCACCCGTCCCTTCAGAAACAGGACCCCCGTCCCCTTCGGCGCCCCCAACTTGTGTCCCGAAAGGCTCATCGCATCCACGCCCAGCGCCTTCACCCCCAGCTCCAGAGCCCCCGCCGCCTGCACCGCATCCGTATGCACCGGCACTCCCATCGCCCGAGCCGCCGCCGCAATCTCCGCCACTGGCTGTATCGTCCCAACCTCGTTGTTCGCCAGCATCATCGAGCAGAGCGTCGTCTCCGGCCGCAGAGCCGCAATCGCATCCGCAACCGACACCATCCCGAACCGGTCCACCGGCAGATACGTCACCGCGAACCCATGCACGCGCTCCAGATACGCACATGACTCCAGCACCGCCTCATGCTCGATCGCCGTCGTTACAAGGTGTTTCCCACGCGGATTGGCCAGCGCAATCCCCTTGATCGCCAGGTTGTCCGCCTCCGTCCCCCCGGCGGTAAACACAATCTCCCCGGCCCGGCACCCAAGCACCTCCGCGACTGAGACCCGCGCGCCCTTCAGAGCCTCCGCCGCTGCCCGCCCCACCCCATGATGGCTCGAAGGATTCCCAAACTCCCCCGTCAGGTAGGGCCACATGGCCTCCAGCACCTCACGCCGCACCGCCGTCGTGGCCGCTGCATCGAGGTAGATCACGCGAAATCCAACCCAAGGTCGAGCGCTCGTACGCTATGCGTCAACGCTCCCACCGAGATCACATCCACCCCTGTCTCTGCAATCGCCCGCACTTGCTCCAGCTTCACCCCGCCGCTCGCCTCCACCAACGCCCGTCCGGCAATCTGCGCAACGCCTGCCCGCATATCGTCCAGCGAAAAGTTGTCCAGCATCACCGTATCCGCGCCCCCGGCCAGCACCGCCTCGATCTGCTCCAGCCGGTCCACCTCGACCTCCACATGCACCGTGTGCGGCAAAGCCTTCTTCGCGGCCATCAGAGCCGCCGTGACCCCACTCCCCAGCACCGCCAGATGGTTGTCCTTCGCCATCACCGCGTCCGAGAGCGAGTAACGGTGGTTCCGCCCGCCGCCGCACCGCACCGCATAGCGTTCAAACGCCCGCAGCCCCGGAGTCGTCTTCCGCGTATCGACAATCCGCGCCGTCGTGCCCTCCACAGCCTTCACAAACGACGCCGTCAGCGTAGCGATGCCCGCCATCCGTTGCACAAAGTTCAGCGCCACCCGCTCCGCCTGCAGAATCGACCGCGCCGAACCATTCACCGTCGCCAGCACGTCGCCCTTCGCAAACCGCGCACCCTCGTCCACCAGCAGGTTCACCATCACCGAGGCATCGGTCAAACGCATCGCGGCCTCGAAGACCTCGCCCCCGCTCATCACGCCCTCTTCCCGCGCGACCAGCTCGGCGGAGGCCATCGCGTCCGCCGGCACCAGCACCTGCGAGGTCAGATCTCCCCACGGCGCATCTTCAACCAGCGCGAGCGCAACCACCCGCTCGATCTCCCGCATCTCCATCGGCATCAGCACAGGACCGGAACCTCCCGCGCGAAGCAAAGCGAGTGCGCAAACGCCTCCGAGGTCTCCGGAAAGTCCTCGCGAAAGTGCGCCCCGCGCGACTCCTTCCGAGCCGTAGCCGCCGCCACCATCACCCGCGCAATCGTCAACAGATTCGCATCCTCCAGCGCCGCAACGGACTCACCAGCCCCACGCCATTGCGCCAGCGCCGCAGCCGCACGGCCAAGTCCCTCCGCATTCCGGAAGATCCCGACCTCACGCCACATCACATCCTGCAAAGCACCGCGCTCCACCACCGCAGCCGCCTCCGCCTCGTCGATCACAGCCGCCCGCAGATCATCCCGATCCGAGCACCCGAAATCACTCGCAGCCACGCCTCGTCCATCCAGCAAAACCTCCGCACAGCGCCACGCAAACACCAGGCTCTCCAGCAGGGAATTGGAGGCCAGCCGGTTCGCCCCATGCACCCCCGTGCAGGCCGTCTCGCCCACCGCGAACAGCCCGGGCAGGGAAGTCCTTCCCCACAGATCCGTCCTGATCCCGCCCATCCAGTAGTGCGCCGCCGGCGTCACGGGCAGCCATTCCTTGCCCCAGTCGAATCCATACGACTTCGAGGCTTTGTCGATCGTCGGAAACCGCTCCGCCAGGAACGCCGCACCCATCGCCGTCGCATCCAGCCACACCGGCTTTCCGCCCTGCTGGAACATCTGCGCCGCAATCCCGCGCGAAACCACATCCCGCGGTGCCAGCTCCCCACGCGGATCGACATCGAACATGAACCGCTTCCCATCCACATCTCGCAGCACCGCGCCATCTCCTCGCACGGCCTCTGACACCAGGAAGTTTCCGCCCACCGCCATCGCCGTCGGGTGGAACTGGTAAAACTCCACATCTGCCACCTGCGCCCCGGCCCGCAGAGCCATCGCCACGCCATCGCCCGTCGCCACCGCCGGGTTCGTCGTATGCGGAAACATCTGTCCCGCGCCACCGCTCGCCAGCACCACCGCCTCGGCCGCAATCTGCCTGACGATCCCGGCCTCATCCAGTACTTCCAGCCCCACCACACGCCCGCGCTCCAGCATCAGGTCCCGCGCAAACGTATGCTCCATCACGTCCACCGCAGCCTCGCGCACAGCCCGCACCAGAGCCGCCTCGATCGCATATCCGGTCGCATCGCCACCCGCATGCAGAACCCGCGCATGCGAGTGCGCCGCCTCCATCCCGCGCGCCAACTCCCCGTTCTTCCGGTCGAACTCCACGCCCAGCCGGATCAAATCCCGAATCCGCTCCGGCCCCTCCGCACAAAGCACCTCAACAGCCGCTTTACAGTTCAGCCCCGCGCCTGCGACCAGTGTATCCGCCACATGCTCGGCCACGGTGTCGTCGTCGGCCATCGCCGCCGCAATCCCGCCCTGCGCATACCGCGTGTTGCTCTCCACCAGCTCGGCCTTCGTCACCAGCGTGACCTTGAACTTCCGGCTCAGCTCCAGCGCCGCGATCAGCCCGGCGATCCCGCTCCCCACCACGATCACACGGCTCATCGTGCTGCCGCCGCCGGCTTCAACGCCAGCATCCGTTCCAGCGCGACACGCGCCGGAACCGCAACATCCTCCGACACCTTGATCTGGTTCAGCACCACGCCCTTCTCCAGCGCCTCCAGCACCCACGCCAGATACCCCGGATGAATCCGGTACATCGTCGAACACGGGCAGATCACCGGATCCAGGCAAAAGATGTGGTGCTGCGGATACTGTCCCGCCAGCCGCGTCACAAGGTTCACCTCGGTGCCGATCGCGAACGTCGTTCCAGCCGGAGCTGCCGCAATCGCCTTCACAATGTAGTCCGTCGACCCGCTCTCATCCGCCGCGTCGACCACCTCCATCGGGCACTCCGGATGCACGATCACCCGAACCCCCGGAAACTCCCTGCGCGCCTGCTCAATCTGCCCCACCGAAAACCGCTTATGCACCGAGCAGAACCCATGCCAGAGCAAAACCTTCGCATCCTGCAACCTCTCGGCGGTATTGCCCCCGAGCGGCTTGTACGGATTCCACGTCGGCATCTGCGCAAGCGGAACGCCCATCTTCTTCGCCGTATTCCGTCCCAGGTGCTGGTCCGGAAAGAACAACACCCGCTCCGCCCGCTCGAACGCCCACTCCAGAACCTTCGCTGCATTGGAGGACGTGCACACAATCCCGCCATGCTCCCCGCAGAAACCCTTCAGCGCCGCCGACGAGTTCATATACGTCACCGGAATCACCGGTACCTTGCCCTCGGCATTCGGCCCCGTTCCGTAAATATCCTCAAGCTGCTCCCAGCACTCGACCACCGAATCCAGATCCGCCATATCCGCCATCGAGCATCCAGCCGCGAGGTTCGGCAGAATCACCGCCTGCTCCTTGCCCGACAGCATATCCGCCGTCTCCGCCATAAAATGCACGCCGCAGAAGACAATGGCCTCCGCCTCGGGACGCGTCTTTGCCGCCTGCGCCAACTGGAACGAGTCGCCCACAAAATCCGCGTATTGAATCACTTCATCCCGCTGGTAAAAGTGCCCCATCAGCACCACGCGCTCACCCAGCGCTGCCTTCGCCGCCCGAATCCGCAGATCCAGCTCTTCCGTCGAGGCCGTACGGTACTCCTGCGGCAGCACGCCCTGGTGTGGCGTATCGGCAGGAATCACATCGTTCTCCGACGCTCCCGGACCATACCCCGCCGGCATCTCATCGAACACCCACGGCCCATCCGCCAGACGCGAGTTACAAGCCGCACCCTTCGCCGGAGCGCTTCCATCCTTGGGCTTCAACAACGACTGAAGCGTAACGTCAACCGAGACAGGGGAGAGAACGGAAACCGACACGTGAAGCCTCCATACAGCCAGTAGCCGTCGGCCAACACAGTGCCGATCGGATCCAGCGTGTTGTGCATTGGATGCTTACATCCGGCTCAACAGCGCATCTTCCTATTATCCCCGCCCTGCCCCCCGAACACCAGCCTTCCCCCATCAGGCAATGCGTCTCACCGGAAGGACCGCCATTGTCGTTCGTCGTTGCTTCCAAATATCCCAGGGCTTCAGCCTTTGTCTCTGCAATGAGAGGCTCCTTGCAAAGGCGAGTGGGACATCCTTCTCAGGTCGAGATCGCGACGCAAGGATCGAGCCCCGCTTCGGGTTCAACCCGCCAGCTCGATCCCAAACCGAACAGCCTCAACCCCGCAGGCGTATACTCTTCCCTGTATCGAGGACGCATCCGCAGAGCGGAGCGGCACTGGAGACCAAGCAATGAGCCTTACCCAACCACGCACCCCTGCGGGCACACGCATCACCGCCCAAACCCTCCTCGAAAAAAAGCGCGCCCACGAGCCGATCACCGCCGTCACCGCCGCCGACTATCCCACCGCACGACTCCTCGACGAAGCCGAAATCGACCTCATCCTCGTCGGCGACTCCCTCGCCATGGCCACCCTCGGCCACGAAAACACCCTCTCCATCACCATGGACGAGATGCTCCACCACGCCCGCGCCGTCTCCCGCGGAGCCCCGCACTCCTTCCTCGTCGGCGACATGCCCTACGGCAGCTACCACGTCTCGGAAGAAGAGGCCGTCCGCAACGCCCTCCGCTTCATCCGCGAGGCAGGCATGGCCGCCGTCAAGCTCGAAGGCGCACACCCCTCGCTCGTAGCCCGCCTCGCCGCCGCCGAAATCCAGGTCGTAGGCCACCTCGGCCTCACCCCCCAGGCCGTCCACCGCATGGGCGGCTACAAGGTGCAGGGCCGCACCCTCGACGCCGCCGAAGCCCTCCTGGAAGACGCTCTCGCCCTCGAGCACGCCGGCGCCGTGGCCCTCGTCCTCGAAGGTATCCCCCGCGAGCTCGCCGAGCGCATCACCCGCCACCTCGAAATCCCCACCATTGGCATCGGAGCCGGTCCCGGCTGCGACGGACAGATCCTCGTCTTCCACGATCTCTTCCACCTCACCTTCGCCCCCTCGGCCAAGTTCGTCCGCCGCTTCGGCGACGCCGCCAGCCTCTTCCGCGATGGTCTCGCCGACTTCAAGCACGAGGTCGCCACCCGCACCTTCCCCGCCGACTCCGAAAGCTACCACCTCCCCGTCGCCGTAGCTCAGGCCATGGCCCAGCCCCTCGCCAAGGTTTAGTCATGCAGATCCACACCACCATCGCCGCCATGCAGAAGGCCTCGGCCGCCACCCGCCGCAGCGGGCAAACCTTGGGGTTCGTCCCCACCATGGGTGCCATCCACCAGGGCCATCTCTCCCTCGTCCGCGCCGCCCGCGCCCAGTGCGACGTGGTCGCCGCCAGCATCTTCGTCAACCCCCTCCAGTTCGCCCCCACCGAAGACCTCGACCGCTACCCGCGCCCCTTCGAGCAGGACGTCGCACTCCTCCGCAGCGAGGGCGTCGAGCATCTCTTCGCCCCAACCCCCCAGGAGATGTACCCCGCCGGAGCCACCACCTTCGTCGAAGTCGCCGGCCTCTCCGAGCGCCTCGACGGCGCCTCCCGCCCCGGACACTTCCGCGGCGTCGCCACCGTCGTCTCCAAGCTCTTTCACATCGTCCAGCCCACCGCCGCCTTCTTCGGCCAGAAGGATGCTGCGCAGCTCGCCGTCCTCCGCGCCCTCGTCCGCGACCAGAACTTCCCCATCCGGATCATCGGTTGCCCCATCGTCCGCGAGCCCGACGGCCTCGCCATGAGCTCCCGCAACCGCTTCCTCTCCCCCTCCGAGCGCGCCGCCGCCCTGACCCTCTCGCGCGCGCTCCACGACGTTGCAGTCCTCCCCAACGCAACACCGGATCGCCTCCGCACCTTTCTCATCGAGGCGATCCGGCAAGCACCCTCGCTCCGCCTCGACTACGCCGAGATCGTCGACCCCGAAACCCTACTGCCCGCCCAAGACCTTAACCGCCCCACCCTCGTCGCCATCGCCGCCTGGTCCGGCGCGACACGCCTCATCGACAACGCCATCCTCGCCCCGGTGACCAACGTCGCCGCCGAAGAACCCGAGCTCTGTCACCATGTCTAGGATCACCCTGGGCGTCACCGGAGGCGTAGCCGCCTACAAGGCCGCCGAGCTCACACGCCTCCTCCAGCAGCGCGGCCACGACGTCCACGTCGTCCTCACCCGCGCCGCCACCGAGTTCATCCAGCCCCTCACCTTCGCCGCCCTCACCGGCCACAAGGTCCACACCGGCCTCTGGGACGACACCACCAACACCGCCAACTCCGGCATCGAGCACATCGATCTCGCCCAGCAGACCGGCCTCCTCCTCGTCGCTCCCGCCACCGCCCACACCATCGCGCGCTTCGCCCAGGGCCTCGCCGACGACTTCCTCTCCACCCTCTACCTCGCCACCACCGCCCCCGTCGTCCTCGCCCCTGCGATGAACGTCAACATGCTCCACCACCCCGCCACCCAGGCCAACCTGAAGACCCTCGAAGATCGCGGCGTCCACACCGTCTCCCCTGCCGCCGGATACCTCGCCTGCGGCATGACCGGCGAAGGCCGCCTCGCCGATCTCACCACCATCGCCGACGCCGCCGAACGCGCCCTGAATCCGAACCGCGACCTCGCCGGCGAGACCGTGATCATCACCGCCGGAGGCACCCGCGAGCCCCTCGACCCCGTCCGCTTCCTCGGCAATCGCTCCTCCGGCAAGATGGGCTACGCCCTCGCCGAAGCCGCTCTCTCCCGTGGCGCCAGGGTCATCCTCATCTCCGCCCCCACCGCCCTCACCCCCCCTTCCGGCTGCGAGTTCGTTCCCATCGTCGAAGCCTCCGGGATGCACCGCGCCGTCCTCACCCACCTCCCCCGCGCGACCATCCTCATCGCCGCCGCCGCCGTGGCCGACTTCCGCCCCGCCACCCTCGCGTCCGAAAAGATCAAGCGCAGCGGCCCTCTGCACCTCACACTCGTCCCCACCGAAGACATCGTCGCCGCAGCCTCTGCCCACGCCCGTCCCGGAACCCGCATCGTCGCCTTCGCCGCCGAAACCACCCTCGACCTCGCCTCCGCCCGCGCCAAGCTCACCCGCAAGGGCGCCGACGCCATCGTCCTCAACGACATCTCTCTCCCCGGTCTCGGCTTTGATGCGGACCGCAACGCCGCCCAGTGGATCACGCCCGAAACCCAGCTCGACCTTCCCGAATCGACCAAGCGCCAGCTCGCCGATCGCATCCTCGACCAAACCCTTTCCCTGCCAGTTCCGTCCAACCCGCATCTGGCCGAGAAGGCATAAAGCCTTTTTGCGGAAGGCAACACCCAACCATCGCCTTTCGAGCATGGACTGATTCCCGAAGGGAATCGCCTCGGCCCCTGCGATAGACCCGGGCAAAGAAGCAAACCAGGCAGACGCTGTAAGATAGTCCCAACTCCGGCACCAAGGCCTACCTCATGACCCGACTTCTCGCCGCCCTCGCCCTCCTTCTCCCCCTCGGCCTCGCCGCGCAGAACCCCGTCTTCGTCACGCCGACCAAAAACGTCGTCGCCAAAGTCAGCATCATGGCCATCAGCACCAGCATCCATCAGGCCTTCGCCGGCAACCAGGACACCTACCTCGCCGACGTCGCGCTCAAGGACGGTCACCAAACCGCACGTCTCATCGACCGCTACAGCGGCAACGGCGACCCCATCCGCCGCTCCATCCTCACCGACCGCAAGCAGCTCGTCATGCACCTCATCCGTAAGCCCAGTTGCGACATGGTCAGCTCCAGCTTCTTTCTCGGCCGCACCGACTATGACGTCTTCGACACCGCCAGCCGCCTGGCCCTCTCCCAAACCCCCGACGCCGTCATCCCCTGCTACCTCGTCGTCCACGACCATACCAAGCTGGCGAAGAACTAACCGCGCGACAGCTTCGTCCATTGCCAAAGCCCGTCCGTGACCTCGCCCGGAAGCCGCATCCCCATCTGCCGCGCCAGCATCACGATCCGCCCCCTGTGATGCCCCTCGTGCGCCACGAAGTAACCAAGCACATGCCCCACGTCGAGCGGCAGATTCCGCCAGACATAGCCCTTCGAATCCGGGACCGTCCCTCCGTGCTCGCTGCCCAGCTCCAGCACCCTCCGGATCCCTGCGCCGCTCTCCCCCAGCGCCTTGACCAGCTCCTCCGAGGTCACGGTATGCCGGTCCACCTGCTTGGGAACCGGGATTCCATGCTCGCTGCCCAGTGTCTTGATCCACCGGCAACGGACATTGTGAAGATGCGCCGCAATCATCCGCATCGTCTTGCGCGGCTGACCCGGTACCCCGGCCTCCCACAAAGCCATCGGCATCCGCTCCACGAGAAAGACCGTCACCCGGTCATTCGTCGTCCACGCCCTCACGATCGACTCTTGCATGACGGAAGTATAGGACGACGCAAGAAGGCCCACACCCTCAATCGGACGTGGGCCGTTTGTTTGTCTCTCTTTACTTCGCCGGACACATCCCCACTCCCACATCCGACTTCACAAACGGGGCCATCAACTCACCCACCGAGTGGATCGCGCCGTTCTTCATCACGCACTGCACCTTCGTCACATCCTTGATATTCACCAGCGGATCCCCTTCGACCAGGATCATATCCGCCAAATACCCCGGCGCAATCAGTCCCAGATCCTTATCCACCTTCGCCGCCCTCGCCGCCGTGCTCGTTACCGTCTCCAGCGCCTGCCATGGAGCCAGCCCGAACTTCACCTGCGACAGAATATTCAAATGCAGTGAGGTCGAAGGCAGATCCAGCGGCGAGTCCGTCCCGCCAATGTACATGCCCTTGCGCTCCAGCACGCCCCTCAGCGTAGCCTCCTCCTTCATCACGCGATCCTCATTCGCCGTCTGGTCGGACTTCATCGCCGCATCCCGCGCCGCGATCAACCGCTTCTTCTCCCACGGCGGAGCCAGGTTATACCGGGTGTCATCCGCCATCTCCGGCATCTGCGCAATTACGCCCTGGTTCAGCAGCGTGCTCGTCGTCCACATCCCGCTCTCGGCCATCAACTGCCGCACATCCGAGTAGCTCGCCCCCGTCAACGACCGCGAGTACGCATACCCCGTCCGAGCCGTAGCCGAAACATGGCTCATGCCGTCGTTGCCCAGGTCCACCGCGGGCAACAGATAATGCCCCGCCGTCTGCACGCCCATCGTGCCATGCGCATACTTCACGCCTTCCACAATCCACGTATATGGCAGCCGCACATACAGCTTCATGAAGTCGAAGTCCAGCGCATGCAGCCGCTCGAACTCCCGGTGCAACTGCGCCTCGCTCGTCGTCGGAATCATCATCGGGTAGTACGTCCGCTCGCCATCGATCGCCTCACCCGTAGCGAACAACCTCGGCCCAACCGCCGCCCCCGAAACAAACGACTCCTTCTCCTCGACAGCCCGATACGCCTGGTCCGCCATATCTCTCAGCGTCGTAATCCCATACACCATCCATAGCCGCCCCATGCGGTCGCCATAGTAGATCGAGTTATCCGAGTTCGGATGCGCATGGTTCTCCCAAAGCCCGGGCAGCAGCGTCGAGTGCGGAGCCTCAATCACCATCGCTCCCGCAGGCACCGGACCACCATGCGGCTTCACCGAAGCCACGCGATTGCCCACCACCAGCACATCCACATCCGTCAACGTCTCCGCACCCTCACCCTTCCAGAACTTGCCCGCATGGATCAGCACCTTGTCCGTCGGCTTCGGTTGCAGCGGCTTGTACGTCAACGTCACCGGCACCGGCGTAATCGCCTTCGTCTTCCTGTCCAGCAACCGCAGCTTGCCATTCGACACATACAGAATCTTCGATCCATCGCCGTTATATGTCGGAGCATCCGACGTCTCGCCATTCAGCGCAACCGCCGCACCGTCAGGCTTGCCCATCGCATCCACCGGCATCGCGTACAGCAGATCGTCCATGATGAACGCGATCTCGCCCTTCGGCGAATACACCGGTCCATCCTCCGTCCTCGTCGTGATCGATTCAAACGGAGCCGGGTCGTACCACGTCGTCTTCTTCGTCGCGAGGTCCACCGTCAGGATCGAGCTTGTGCCCTCACGAAACCGCTTCGAATACGGCTTCACCGTAGCGATCGCCACCGTCTTCCCATCGGGCGAAAACGCCGGCCTGCCAGGAAAAAAGGTAGCCGGAGCCAGCGGCGAAATCGCACCGCTGCTCAACTCCAGCAGCATCGTAGCTCCATCCTGCTTCTGGAACGCCATCCACCTCCCATCCGGCGACCACGCCGGAAAGATCTGCGCATCCATCGAAGCCGCAGCCCTCTTGTCCGTGCCGGTAGCCACGTCCATCAGGTAGATATTCTCAACGCCATCCTTGTCCGAGACATACGCCAGCGTCTTCCCATCCGGCGACCACGCCGGCCCCTGCTTGTAATACGTGTCATGCGTCAGAGCCTTCGGCACCGGGTTCCCCACCGTCAGCAGATAGAGCTGATTCAAAGCCACAAACGCAGCCTTCTTCCCATCGGGCGAAAGCGCCGGCGAAAACAACCCCAGCGCCTGCCGCGTGGCCGTCGCATTGAACCCAAAGTCCTTGCCCTTGTACACCGGCCGTATCGACTCAATCCCCGCCGTGAAGGGAATCGCCGTCTTCGTCCCCGCGCCCAAATCCACCTTCAAAATCGCGCCATTCGCCGTATACAAAATGCTCGCATCCGACAGCCACACCGGCGGAAACGGAAACGCATCGTCGTCCTTCACGCCTCCACCCGCCACCGGCTTTCCATCCACCACCAGACGCGCCGCATCCACAAACATCCCCGCGCCCATGAACTGGATATACGCCAGGTGCTTCCCATCCGGAGACCAGCTCGGCGACTCGATCCTCCCTACCTGCCTGCCGATCGAAGCCACCGTCTTCGTAGCGCCGGTCGCCAGATCCACCGACTCCACCGTCCTCCCCACCACACCGCCCACACCCGGAGCCCCTGCCACAAACACGCCATTCACATACGCCAGCGAACTCCCATCCGGCGACCACGCCGGTTCATACTCATCGTTCTCGCTCGACGTAATCTGCTTCACCGCCCCACTCGCAACATCCACGGTCCAGATGTCGTACGAGCCCTTGTTCGCCCGATCCGAGGAGAACGCAATCGTCTTCCCATCCGGCGAGAACCGCGGCTCGCGATCGTCCCCATGTCCCGTCGTCATCTGCTTCAACCCCGTCCCATCCGGCCTCATCACCCAGATGTGGAACGTCCCGCCCGCATACGACTGGATCGCCACCCACTTCCCGTCCGGCGAGTACTCCGGATGCGAAGCCTCCACCAGCGGCCCCGTCACCCTCTTCGCCGCGCCGCCCGCGAACGGTATCGCATAGATCATTCCCTGCAGATCCATCAAAATCGTCCGATGGTCCGGCGAAACCGTCACCGCCATGTTAGTCCCCTCATGCACCGTGATCACCTTGTGCGGAGTTACAGCCGGAGTGGGAGGCGCAGCCATCAAAGCCACACTGGAGAGAGCCAAAGGAAGTACCGAAGCAAAGCGCATCGCGAAGATCTCCTGAACACTGCGGGGTAGGGAACTACAAATCTAACAACAAAACGAGCCGCCCACGCGCGTGAGCGGCTCATCTGCCTTCATGTGCTGCCTAGAACGAGAACCGTCCGATGAACTGCAGCGAACGGGCAAAGTACTCCACCGGATTGCCGGTCACAGCCAGCGGTGTGCCATACGCATTCGCGCCCGTCCCAATGCTCGTGGTCGTCGCGAAGTTGCCGTAGTTGGAGTGGTTGAAAAGATTGAACGCCTCGACCGCGACGATCGCATGGTACTTCTCCTTGAACTTGAACGACTCCTGCAGACGCGAGTCCACGCGGTTGTACTTCGTCCCGCGGAAGCCGTCCCGCTGCATGATCCAGTACCCATAGCCTGCGTCGTAGTAGGCCTTCGAGATCGGTGCATAGCTCACCACGCAGGCCGCCACCGGGCACGTCGTACCTGGCGCGATCGGCTGTGCCGCGAACGTCCGCGTACCCAGCGTGTACCCGTTCACGCTCGCGCCCGTGCTCGGCGCAAATGCCTGTCCCGACCCGAAGTGATACAGGCTCGAAAGCGACAACCCATACTTCCATTGGTACTCGCCTGTAACCGTCAGCGTGTGCCTCTGGTCGTCCGTGCCATTCGCCCACTCCTGCTGGATGCCGCTCTTGAATGGCTTGTTCGGATACGAGAACGGGCCATTGGTCGAGTTCTTCGTCCGCCCCGCCGTATACGCAATCGCGCTCGTAAACCCCTTCGTCGTCGCATGCTTGATGCCCACCTGCAGCGCATCCGCAATCACGCCCGCTCCCGGATACGTCGTGAACTGCCGCACCGTCGCACCGAACAGGTTGTTGCACACCTGCTTGGCTGCAATGCCGCCCGGTCCACCCGTCGCCAGGTTGCTCACCGTGTCCAGCAGAATGCTCCCATTGCCGCACGAACGCGTCGCATACGTAGCGGCCGTAATCGCGCTGCTCGGGTTCAGGTTCTGCTGCGGATTCGCGGGGTTCTGCAGCAGGTTGCCACTCAACGCAATGAAGTCGTCATACACCCGCGTATGCACAAAGTCCGCCGTCAGCGTCGTGCGATACCCAAGCTCTCGCTGGAACCCGAACGAAGCCTGCAGCGAGTAAGGCGTCTTCGCGCCGCGCGCCACCGGCTGCGGTGCGCTCACATAGTTCTGCGGGTTCGCCAGCGGGTTCTGTCCCGCGAACGGAGTCGGCAGCGACAGCGCCGCGCCGCCCGTCGACTGGTTCGTCGAAATCGTCGCCTGCAGCGCTCTGGTCGTGCTCGAGTAAAGCTGCTCGTCGATGATCGCGTTCGCCACCTGATCGGCAAAGTAGAGTCCCGCACCGCCACGAATCGACGTCTTGCCATCGCCAAAAGGATCCCATGAGAAACCGATACGCGGCGCGAAGTTCGCATTCGGATTCGTATTCGGCGTCAGCAGTCCCGGCGTCGGCACATAGCTCGTGTTGTACGCCCCCAGATCGTTGTCATACCGCAGCCCAAGGTTCAGCGTAAGCCGCGGCAGAATCTTCCAGTCGTCCTGCGCCCACACGCCGATGATGTTGCGTCCAATGCTGATGTCGTAGCTGCCGAACCCCTGCGTGAACGTCATGTTCGTATTGCAATAGGCCGCAATCGCCGCATAGTTCCAGTTCGTGTTATCCAGCGTGCCGTTCGGAAAGAACGTTGAGTACATCGCCGCCGTCACCGCGCCTTTATTGGAAGAGCAGCTCGTCAAACCGCCGCGCGCATACTGCGCAAACGATCCGCCATGGAACGTATACAGATACTCGCCGCCCAGCTTGAAGCTATGCTTGCCCTTCAGCCAGAAAAGGTCGTCCCGATACTGCTGCGTCGCCTGGCTGAACGTCTCCGGCTGGTTATACGGCTCGCCCACCGTTACCGCCGGCAGCGCAATCACAATCGAGTTGTCGTTGTAGTACGGCAGGTTCTGGAACACGAAGTGGTGATAACCCGCACGCACATCGTTGATCAGCTTGTCCGAAATCACCTTGTCCCAATCGAACACATACCCATAGCTCGAATAAGCCGACGAGTACGATCCGCTCGGCTCCGCAGCGCCTACAAAGTCCTGCTTGTTATCGAACTTGTCCACCCGCACCAGGAAATGGTTCTTATCGTTCCGCTGGTAGTCGAACCGTCCCAGCCACTCATTCACCTTCAGCGTCGAAGGATGCGAAAACGCCGCGCCGATAATGGGCGAAGCCGTATACGTGCTCGGCTGGTGCTCGCCTTCATACGAGCCGAAATACCAAAGCTTGTCCCGCTTGATCTTCCCCCCGAACGTACCGCCATACTGCTCATCGGCAAACACGTTCACCTTCTTCGAAATCGGATCCGCCGCATTGAACGCCGAGTTCCTGAAGTAGCCGAACCCGCCGCCATGAATCACGTTCGTGCCCGACTTCGTCTGCGCATTCACATAGATCCCCGCCGACCGTCCCGCCGTCGCATCGAACCGGTTCGTAATGATCTGAAACTGCGAGATCGCATCCTGCGAAAAACGCGGCTGCCCAAAGCTCGATCCCACCGAGTCCTGCGAAACCTGCAACCCATCCATCGTGATCTGGAACTTGCCCGTCTCCGCATCGCCATACGACGCCCCGCCCGGAGCCGACACCGGCGAGTTCCCAAACGCATTCGCCTTGATCCCCGGAATCAGCGTCGAAAGCGCAATGTAGTTGCGCCCATTGATCGGCACATCCTCCACATCCTTCGGCGTCACATTGCCCGCCACCACCGACGACGTCGTATCGATCGCCAGCGCATCCGACGACACCACCTCCGTCGTCGTCGAGCTCCCCGCCAGCGGCAGCATCACATCCACCTGCGCCAACTGACCCACCAGCAGCAGAACCTTCTTCTGCACAATCTTGAACCCCGGCGCGGTCACCGTAATCGCATACTGCGCCGCCACCAGGCTCGGCAGCACATACGATCCCTGCCCATTCGTCGTCGCAAAGAACGACGAGCCGTCGACCTGCTTCACCTCCACCTTCGCCCCGACAATCACCGCGCCCTGCGAGTCCGTCACGACCCCGCTCAGACCCGTCTGCTGTGCCAAAAGGCTGGAGGAAACAACCACAAACCCAACGAGGAGGAGGAGACTGCGAAACGCCTTCTTCATGAATGAAAACCTCTTTTTATAGTGGAAAAGTTGCCGCAAAGATGTCAGAGAGACGAGGGGGGAAAGAGCGCACACTGAAAGGTGGATCGACCGCGCGAACGACCGGCGAAAGTCCCTGGGGAAGTACGTGTCAGTCGATCCGGAGAGCCCCGCAACATCGGGCCTCGAAAAGAGTCCGGAATCGAAGGAGAGTCGTTCCCAAAACGTGCCGGCGAGGTTTCCTGGTGCCGTTCGGGACGACCGTGAAGGCGTGCAAAGCGTTCATCGCGGACTGAGATGGAATGTGAATGATTCAAAGCTTAGGGGCAGCCCAATACCCTGTCTAATCGAAAGATTTTCGTCCGTGATAGAAAAAATCGATCAAAACCCTGCAGTAATCGTTGACATCCCCAGAATCAGGGTGGAAACTTGGCCCAACACCCAACACTTTTTTCCAGACTTTCACGTTCTGTCCGTACGCCCGTTTTCACGTTTCTGATACCGCACCCCGGCCACGCTCCCCCGCGTCTCCTGGCCGTCTTCGCGACACCGAGGAACTCCAAATGGACTTCAGGATCAGGCAGTTGCAGTGCTTCCTCACCCTCGCCGACCTTCTCCACTACGGCCGCACCGCGCGCGCTCTCTACATGAGCCAGCCCACCATCACCTTCCAGATCAAGTCCCTCGAAGAATCCTTCAACGTCAAGCTCTTCGAGCGCTCCCGCCAGGAGGTCTCCCTCACCCCCGCGGGCCTCGCCTTCCGCCACTACGCGCAAACCATCGTCGACACCGTCACCAGCGCGCAGCGCCGCCTCGCCGACCTCGAACGACGCCACCACCTCCGCCTAAGCTGCACCGAACTCGGCCAGGAGGCACTCCCCCGCATCCTCCGCGAGCTCGCCCTCAACCACTCCGACTTCGACCTCCAGCTCTCCGAGCTCAACCGCGAACAACAGCACGCAGCCCTCCAGGAAGAACGCATCGACGCCATCTTCATGGTCAGCGACCCCTGCATCCCCGGCGTCCGCTTCGACCTCCTCCGCGACGAGCCCATCGTCCTCCTCGTGCCGCGCCAGTCCCCCCTCGCCAGCCTCGACACCGTCTCGGTCCACGAGCTCCGCCACCACAACCTCCTCGCCTCCCGCCTCGAAGACTGCGCCGTCGGACAGCCCTTCCTCCACCGCATCCTCGCGCCCCATGGAATCGTTCCACGCATCGTCGAGGCCCCGCACTCCCACGCCGCCAAGTTCGCCTACCTCGCCGCCGGCGCGGGCCTCCTCCTCGGCACCCCGTCGATGGCCCAAACCCGCCCCGACGTCGTCGCCCTGCCCATCGAAGAACATCTCCCCATCGTCCGTCTGGGGCTGGTCTCCCTCAAGACGAACCAATCCCCAGCCCTCACCCTCTTCCGGGCCGTCGTACAAGGCTGCTTCCGCGACAAGAAGCCCCCCACGCCCATCCCCCACCCCATGCCCCTCGAAGCCACCGCATAAATCCCACTCAGCGTCGCTGTTGGCCGTTTGGCTGTTGCTGTTGCCCTTTTGGCCGTTGCAGTTGCCCTTTTGGTTGTTGCGGTTGCCCTTCTGGTTGTCATCCCCGAAGGGGATCTGCTTCTTCTTTTGCGTTTGCCATTGCTGGCATCCCGCCATCATCCCAAGGCCGACCCTGTCGCTCCTATTCAAGACGTTCGACAAGCCGGCATATCGGGCCTGACCGCAGTGGATGAGTGACTCGGCGATGATGAACGAATCGAGAACGGAGAGGGGTGATGAACAGCCCGTTTTGGCATATTGAATGAAGATCAGAAATGAATGAGATTAAGGGCACTCGACAAAGCATCATCTCTGCCATCAATCAGACTTTGCACGGTCGTTGGTTTTATGTAAGCAGGTTGTATGCCGCGGCGCGCATTCTCTTGCTCAGTCACCGCGTTCCAGTAGCCATAAAAGGGTACCGTCACCTTGACTCCTGAATTGGGCAGTTTCAAGGTAGCTTCCAACCCGGAATTATTGCCGAAGTACGCGCCTCCGGTCTCTTCGCCGATGAAGACCGCTCGTTTCAGATGTCGCAAGATAGCGCAAACATCCGCAGCCGTCGAAAATGTATTTCCGTCGATGAGGACATAAACAGGCCCTTCAAAAGAGTTCTTTTCCGGTGCTTGCATACCGACACCCGAATGATAGGCGGGAGTAATCCGAAAGCCACCGGAGGTCTCGGCCACCGTTCCGGCACGCAGCTTGTCAAGGGCGCCCTGGGTCAAATTCGTGTCAGCAAGGAAACTTGGATCAAGTGTTTTTACGTCGATGTGGTCGAAGTAAGCAAAGGGCGCATCTCTCAATTCCGAAACCAGAAGTGCACCGTACTGGTCGTGTCCTCCGCCATTACCACGCAGATCGATGATGAGCGCCTTTGTCTTCCTCTCGTGCAACGCCTTGAAAACATCACCTAGCTTTTTCGGGAAGTCATCACCCAGGAAATAGCCAATATGTAACTCTGCTACCTCTCCATCGCGAAAAAATCGGACGGCGACATTATCGCGGGTCCAGGAAATCTTTTGAAAACCCGTCATCACCGGTGCGTTCAAAGGATTATTAGACTTCTCGCGCTCAGCATCGGTGACGCCCTTCAGCTCGACGACGTGTACAGAGCCAGATGCTTCACGAACTTTGACAGTAAAGTGCTCTGTCTGCCCGAATAAGAGCCAGTAGAGCTGATCGAAGTGGCGAATCTGCCGCGCTCGTCCTGTTTGAATATCCCCATCTCCCGCGAGCACCGTCCACATCATCGCGATGATTTTGCTTGTCGGTTGGCCGTCGACTGCAAGAATTTCCGCACCTGGATGAATCGTAGTGTCGTCGGACTGATTCAGCACAACAATCAATCGCGCGCCTTCCATTTGCACACTTAGCGGAAACTTACGCGCACTCGTCATTGCCGCGCGCGTTAGTGCATCTTGTTCGTAAAGAGTGTGTCCACATCGAATGCTGGCCAAAGTTTCAGCCACGATTCTGACAAACTCGATTCGCGTGACGGTATGGTTCAGCTTCTTGCGCTCTCGAGCAAACATCCGGTCTATCACAGCTCTTGAGGTATATCGGTACAGCCCGGGATGGGCCTCCTGAAGTGATCCGCGAAGGAGATCGAAATCAGCAGTTGCCTGTTGGGAGTCTAGAGTTACAGAAGAAACAGAAGTGTTTGCCTGCTCTGTCTTCGTCGCGGCGGTCCCGAGCTCGATTCTGGAGCTGGCTGAGGCTGAGTGACAAACAACGCATAGAATGAGGCTTCCGGTAAACGTAGCGAGTCGGTGACGTCCGAAGTGGGGCTTGAATACGTCTGACTTCATCGCCCCATCTTATACGTGGCAACAGGCACGGTATAGAAACCGGATGATGGGCTGAGGTCCACCATCGACACCAAGTAACACCGAGTCACCTTTTGTTCGCTAACGGCTAGAGCGATTCGAATCTCGACTGTTGACAACAGGCCGATGCGCTTATTGAACGCACCCTGTGCCCGTTTGGACCATTACTCCCGATAAACGCCGTTCTCGTCAGTTTTGGATCGCTGACAGCAAGCCGATTTGTCATTACCAATCGTCCCCGGTCGTCGAGACAACAAGGCAACATCGGTGTTAGCTTCGTCGATAGAAACCAGATGCGTCATTGGATACATGCCCTGCTTTTCGCAATGGTCGGCGCAGTCTTATGCGGCGGATTCATGGGATGCGGCACATTAGTACTCGGGCATGTGCGACCTATGTGGATGGAGTTTGACTACGCTCCGAGGTGGGGATTTTACGGCTTTGTAGCAGGAGCCATAGTCGGCTCCATCGTCACTTGGTTGGCCAGGGCTTCGAATGCAAGAGCTGAACCGCCAGAAGCATCAGACTGATATTGACGATCGGCTCGGAATCGATCCCCGCATACGCACTTGCCCTCAGCACCACAACACGCCCGGCTCAAGCCAACCCACTCACCCATGCAGCGTAACGAAGATCTCTGATCGAAGTTTCCAGCCATCCGCTGTTCGCCGCCACATCGCAGCATAGCTCCCGGTATACGCGACGGAACCGGAGGGAAGCGTCGCCACCCAACTGCCATGCTCTGCGGCCAGCGTCTGATCGTCGGCTACCTTGACGACCTCAGGCGTGCGCACATAAGTCATGCTTTGCTTCGGCCGGTCGAAGCCCTCTTTGAACAACTTCAGATACGCGGCACGCGATGGGACGAACGTGCCATCCCCGATGACTCCGACATAGTCCTCGTCAAGGGAGGCGCCAACGCCAAGCACATTCCGTCGCGCAATCGCGCGATTGGAGTTGTCTCGAGCGCGGCGGATGCCCGCTTCATGCGACTCTTCGTGCAAGCCTGTCTCGTGCCTATCCTTCTGATCTGTGCAAAGCCAATAACACCTTATCGCAATCACCCGGGCAGAGCCACCGCAGGCCGTTCACCCAGCAACACAGCACAAGCCAAGGACCTACCCCAACCCAACCGCCCCCAGAAACCCCAGCAACTCACCCTCCGCCCCACTCCGCCCAATCACCTGCACGCCCGTCCCAAACTCCTCCCCCGGCAGCGCTATCACCGGCAGCCCCGCCAGGCTCACCGGAGTCGTATACCGCAGGAGAGCCGCCCTCACCGCCGTCTGGTCCGCCTCCACCCGCAACCGGCTCACCGGCGCACACGGCATCATCAAAAAATCGAACTCCTCCAGCAGCCCATCCATCCCCGCACAAAACCACCGCCGCCGCTCCCTCAACGCCGCAACCTGCTCCGGAGCGAGCGACTCTCCCCAGGCCAATCGCTGCGCAATCGGCCCTTCAAACTCCGCATAGTGTCCCCGATGAATCCCCGCCGCCTCATGCGCCTGGATCCCTGCAAAGATCTCCATGCTGTCGTCCCACGGAGGCACAAACTCCACCAAAGTAGCCCCCGCCAGCACCAGAAACTCCTTCCACGCCCGATAAGCCGCCAGGACCGAAAGCTCACAATCCCCCATCCAGCTCTCGCTCACACACCCCATCCGCAACCCTCGCGGAGCGGCAACCTCAATCCCAAACACCCCACCCACCAGGTCCGCCGCATCCCGCGTATCCTGAAACAAAAGCCCCAGCGTATCGAACGAAGGCGCCAGAGGGTGCCCACCCCGCCACATCCCCGGCCAGGCCCTCTCCGGAAAACCCTGCGAGGCCCGAAACCCCACCAGCCCGCACAGCGCCGCCGGCACCCGGACCGACCCACCCGTATCCGTCCCGATCGCCGCAATGGCCGACCCTTCCTGCACACTCGCCGCCGCCCCGCTCGAAGACCCACCCGTCAGCAGCGCCGCATCCCGGGGCTGCAGGCAATCCCCATAAAACGCATTCTGCCCCGTAATCCCATACGCCAGCGGATGCAGATGCGTCTTCCCCGGAATCCAACACCCCACCTCCCGCAACCTCTCCGCCACCGCCGAATCCCGCTCTGACACCGGGTTCGTCTCCGCATAAAACCTTGCCCCGCACGTCGTCACCGTCCCCGCGACATCGAAGCAATCCTTGATCGAAATCGGCACCCCATACAAAGCCCCCCGCACCGGCTCCCCCACCGGCTCCAGCAGCCGCACATACGTATTCCCCAACGCATTTCCATTGGCGCGCCCGCCAAACTCCCGGGCCACACCCAACGCGTCGCTCTCTCCCGTATCCAGACGTTCCCGCAGCGCCATCAAAGGCGAAATCCCCTCAAACATCCTCATCCTCCGAGCAAAAAAGTTGACGCCCCGCGCTCAACCGGTCAGACTCAAGCTTCCAGACCCAAATCTAAACCCACACTGATCCCATAGAAACGTCAGGAGCGTCTGCATGGAGTTGGAGGCAAGCGGCAAAGCGGCAATCGACCAGATACCCCCCTCCTACCGCCTCAAACAGAACATCCTCTCCCCCCTCGAAACCCTCGCGCAGTCCGTCTCCACCATCGCCCCCAGCACCACCCCCACCATGACCATCCCCCTGGTCTTCGCCCTCGCCGGCAACGGAACCTGGCTCGCCTACGCCCTGGCCCTCGCCGCTCTCACCCTCGTCGCGCTCACCATCGCCGCCTTCGCCCGCCACTCCTCCTCCCCCGGCTCCCTCTACGTCTACATCCGCGAGACCCTCCCGCCCTTCTACGCCAACCTCACCGCCCTCGCCCTCTTCTTCGCCTACGTCACCACCGCCTCTTCCGTCATCGGAGGCTTCGTCGCCTACTCCTACGTCGTCCTCGGCTCCGTCGGCAAGGAGGTCCCCTCCGTCCTCTTCGCCCTCCTCGCCGCCGCCGTCTCCATCGCCGTCGCCTACCGCGACATCCAGATCTCCACCCGCCTCATGCTCTGGATCGAGGGCATCTCCGTCCTCCTCATCGCCGTCATCGTCTCCATCACCCTCGTCAAACACGGCCTCCACGTCGACCCCGCACAGCTCCACCTCACCCACGTCTCCCCCACCGGACTCCGCCTCGGCGTCATGCTCGCCCTCTTCTCCTTCGTCGGCTTCGAGAGCGCAACCACCCTCGGCGAAGAGGCACGCAACCCGCTCACCACCATCCCGCAAGCCGTCGTCCGCTCCGCCGTCTTCTCCGGAATCTTCTTCGCCGTCTGCGCCTACGGCCTCGTCCTCGCCTTCCAGGGCTCCAATCCCGCCCTCAACGACACCGCCGCCCCCCTCAACACCCTCGCCATCCAGGCCGGCCTCCCCTTCATCGGACACATCATCGACCTCGGCGTCCTCGTCAGCATGTTTGCCGCCACCCTCGCCTGCATCATCGCCGGAGCCCGCGTCCTCATGCTCATGGCCCACCACGGCCTCGCCCCTCGCGCTTTCTGCCGCACCCACGCCGCAAACGACACCCCCGGCCTGGCCGGCCTCGCCACCGGACTCCTCGCCGTCATCCCCACCGCCATCCTCTGCTTCCGCGGCGTCTCCGGCAACGACATCTACGGCTACATGGGCTCCGTCGCCGTCTTCGGATTCCTCACCGCCTACGGCCTCATCGCCGCCGCCCTTCCCGTCCACATGCACCGCCGCGGCCACCTCACCGCCCCCTGGATCGCCCTCTCGATCCTCTCCATTGCCGCCGTCCTCGCCGCCATGGCCGGAACCATCTTCCCCATCCCACCCGCGCCCTACCGTTACTTCCCCTACCTTTACCTGGCCTACTTAGTCGCCGGCCTCATCTGGTACAACTTCAAAGCCGGCCAACGGGAGGCCCAGGCGAAGCCGTAAAAAGTCACGAAGCAACCGCCCCCCACGCAGTGGGCCCGCCCCGCCCGCCCTAAACCCCAATATCCTCAAACCAGATCCCAGGCTGATCCCGAATAAACCCACCCATCATCTCGATCAACTCCGGCGACGCCAGATCCACCACCTTCACCCCCGCCTCCCGCAGCCACTCCACCCCACCCGCAAAGTTCACCGACTCCCCCACCACCACCGTCCCAAATCCGAACTGCCTCACCAGACCGCTGCAGTACCAGCACGGAGCCAGCGTCGTCACCATCACCAGGTCCTTGTACGACCGCTGCCGCCCCGCCCGCCGAAACGCATCCGTCTCTCCATGGATCGACGGATCCCCTTCCTGCACTCTCCGGTTCCTGCCTGAGCTGAGCAACTGCCCATCCGCGCCAAAGATCGCGGCCCCTACCGGAACCCCGCCTTCTCCTAAACCGATAAGTGCTTCCGTCCGAGCTACTTCCAGCATCTCTGAAAAATTCGTCATCGTCTACCCCTTACGGAACCCAGAATATCTCACGAAACTTACGACTTTTTTCTTTGGACATAGGATGAATTTCCGTTACAGTTCTGGGTACTAGCTCTAAAACTCAATCGGCTCGATAACCAGATTCCCCGGCTTTTTAAGTTACAGGCAACACATAGGCCTTCTGCATCGCCGTATCACTTATTAGACCCTCAACCAAAGTAGTTGGAGGTAACGCCCCCGTGTCTTCAAAATTCAAGCTTGCGCTCGCTCTTCTCCTCACCATCTTCCTTGCTCTTCCCCGAGCGCACGCTCAGCAGACCCTCGGAGGCGTCGTCGGTACCGTCACCGACGCAACCGGAGCCGCGCTCCCCGACGTCACCGTCACCATCGTCGCCGACGGCACCAATCTCACCCGCACCGCCACCTCCTCCGCCACAGGCTCCTACGCCCTGCCGAACCTCCCCATCGGCACCTACACCCTCAGCTTCTCCCGCCAGGGCTTCGCGACCTCCCGCTTTCCCGGCATCGCCGTCCAGGGCGACCGCACCGCCACCCTCCCCGTCACCCTCAAGCTCGGCTCCATCTCCGACGCCGTCACCGTCGAGGCCACGCCCCTCCTCAACGCCGTCGACACCACCAACGGCTACGTCCTCGATAAGGCCCAGATCGACGCCATCCCCCTGCCCACCGGCTCTCCCCTCGGCGCGGCCATCCTCACCCCCGGCGTCAACGCCGAACTCAGCCCCGGCACCGGAGCCGGCGCAGGCCTCGGCAACCCGCCCATCTGGGCCAACGGCCAGCGCGACACCTCCAACTCCTTCTCGCTCAACGGCGTCGACGTCTCCAACCTCTTCAACGGCAAATCCACCAGCTCCGTAGGCTCCGCCCGCGTCGTCAACTCCACCGGCGTCTCCTCCAGCAACGGTGCCGCCGGCGTCATCCAGTCCGCCGCCTCTATCTACCTCTCCATCGGCAACGCCATCCCCACGCCCGCGCCCGAGACCATCGAAGAGGTCCGCGTCAACGCCAGCATGTACGACGCCGAGCAGGGTGCCACCTCCGGCGCGCACATCGCCATGAGCACCTCCTCCGGAACCAACACCTACCACGGCACCGTCTACGGACACCGCGGCACCAACGCCCTCAACGCCGCGCCCTTCTTCTTCAAGAACGATCCCATCCTCGTCTCCCAGGGCCTCGCCAACCCCGAGCTGCATCGCTATGTCGTCGGTGGCACCTTCGGCGGTCCCATCATCAAGAACAAGCTCTTCGGCTTCGTCGCCTACCAGCACCTTCAGGTCTCCGATCAGGAGATCGGCTACTCCTTCCTCGACGTCCCCGTAGGCCTCTCCGACACCAACCGCGACGCCGCTGGCTTCGGCGGTCTCGTCGATCAGGCCTTCGGCACCACGCTCGCCACCACCCCCTCTCTGGTCGATCGCACCGCCCTCGCCCTCTTCAACGCGCCCTCCCTTCCCGGACAGCCCGGCAAGTGGCTCATCCCCAACGACACCGGCAGCGCCTCCATGTCCGCCGCGCACCCCTTCAACGCCGTCATCCCCGGATCGGGCCGCTTCAAGGCCGACATGGGCGTCGCCAACCTCGACTACAACATCAGCTCACGCGACACCCTCGCACTCAAGTACTTCTACCAGCACGACCCCACCCTCGCCCCCTACTCCTACTCCTCGGTCCCCGGCTTTACGGAGCACCTCGACTCCGGCGCGCAGGTCTTCTCCATCATCAACACCTACCTCGTCAAATCGAACCTCTCCACCACCGAGAGCATCGGCTTCCTCCGCCAGAAGACGTACGCCACCAACGAGCAGCCCTTCGGCCCCGCCAACATCCCCGGCGGCGCGTCCATCAACGTCTTCGGCTCCGGGTACTTCCCGGGCGTATCCGTCTATAACGACCTCGGAAGCTTCGCTGGAGCCAAGGGCCTCTCAGGCAGCGGCATCCTCAACATCGGACCCAACGCCGAAGGCCAGGCATCCAACACCGGCGTCTTCCAGAACCGCATCCAACCCGCCGCCAACGCCATCTGGACCCTCGGCAAACACACCGTCACCTTCGGCATGAACTACAGCTACACCCAGCTCAACACCATCGACAAGCGCACCGGCACCGGCACCGTCGCCACCGACGATCTCTCCGCCTTCGCCCAGGGCTACGTCACCCCTGGCGGCTCCTCGACCGGGTTCTACGTCTCCAGCTTCCTCTCCGGCAACGCCAGCCGCTACTACCGCGCCAACCAACTCGGCTCCTACGTGCAGGACAAGTTCCAGGCCACCCCCACCCTCTCGCTCACCGTCGGCATCCGCTACGACTGGGATGGAGGCCTCACCGAGAAGCAAGGGCGCATCTTCAACTTCGATCCCACCCTCTACAACTACAACGCCAACTCCGACACCATCGTGAACTCCGGCCTCATCATCGCCGGCAACAACGCCAACGGCACCTCGGGCGTCTCCCCCACCACCCTCACCGGACGCCAGTGGGGCTTCGGCCCCCGCGTCGGTGCCGCCTGGCAGCCGGAGATGTTCAACTCCAAGGTGGTCGTCCGCACCGGCTTCGGCATGTACTACGATCGCGGCGAACTCTTCAGCTACTTCTCGCCCGGATACGCCATCGGCACCGTCACCGGTGGCCCCTTCGGCGTCAACCAGCAGTTGCCCTTCGTGACCTCCTCGCAGTGTCCGGTCAACACACTCTACGACTACTACATCCCCACCTGCGGTTCGAACACCAGCGGCCCCGGCGGCTCCAACGATCCCTACGCCCCGCCCACCAACCCACCCACCGCCGCAGAAGGCAACCTCGCCAACCCCTACAGCTCCACCCTCCGCAACCCCGTCTCCGCCAGCCCCAAGGCCTCCGACCTCATCAACTACCTGCCTACCATCGCCCAGATCAACAACGGCGGCCAACCCGTCTCGCTCGGCGTCTACGACCGCACCAACAAGCTGCCCTACACCTACAACTACACCCTCGACATCCAGTGGCAGCCCCGCAACGACCTCGCCATCACCCTCGGCTACGTAGGCAACATTGGCCGTCACCAGGTCATCCCGGTGCCCTTCAACCAGCCCAACATCGCCTCGCCCTCCAACCCCATTCACGGGGAGCATTACAGCTACGGGTACACCGTCGGTGGAGCCACCCTCCCCGATGGCAGCGACTACGACGCCGACTACGAAGGCGGCAACGTCGACCACCGCGTCCCCTACGTCGGCTACGCGGCCGAGTCCATCACTTACAAGGCCGCGGGGGTGAACGCCTACAACGCCCTCCAGGCCCACATCGAAAAGCGCATGAGCAAGGGCATCCAGGTCGGAGCCTCTTACACCTACTCCCACGCTCTCGACGAGCAGTCCGGCATCGGCCTCTTCTACAACGGCAACAACCCCCTCAACCTCCGCGATGCCTACGCCTCGGCCGACTTCGACCGCACCCACGTCCTCAACTTCAACTACGTCTTCCGCCTGCCTGACCTCGCCAGGAAGCACTCCGTCGAAGGCTACGTGGTCAACGGCTGGTCCCTCGTAGGTCTCACCGTCATCCAGAGCGGCCAGCCCTACTCGGTCATCGACTTCACCGGCGCCGTCGGATCGGTCTACTACTCCACCAACAACGGCATCACCAACCCCATCGTGCCCCTCGCCCCCGGCTGTACCCCGCAGAACGCCAAGACCGGCCTCTCCGGAGCCTTTGGCGATGCGGCCCTCAAGGCCTCCTGCTTCACCGTCCCGCTCCTCGCACCCGGAGCCCTCAACGGAGCCATCCCCACCAGCGACACCTTCGAGACGACCTTCACCCACGGACAGCGCAACATCTTCCGGCAGGCCTTCCAGAAGCGCGCCGATGCGTCCTTCGTCAAGATGACCAGCTTCTCCGACCGCTACCAGTTGAAGTACACCTTCGACATCTACAACCTCACCAACTCCGCCAGCTTCGACGTCCCCGGCAACGAGGTCGCCCAGAACCAGAACTACAACTCCTTCCCCACCGCCGGCCAACCGCTCTACAACGCCCCTTACGGCATCGGAGTCGTCACCCACACCATCGGCTCACCCCGCCAGATCCAGATGTCCCTCCGCCTCCTCTTCTAAACTCACAGAGCTCCAAACAACTCCAACCCCATCCTTTCGGCTTCACCGAAAGGATGGGGTTTTCCCTTGCACGATGCCGCACCCGCCGTCACCTTTCTGTGTGTCATCCCCGAAGGGATCTGCTGTTGCTGTTGCCTTTGGGATGAGAGTGGGGCTTCAGCCCCACGTCAAAGGAAAAGGGAAAAGGGGGCTTCAGCCCCGGTCCCTTGCCGTTGCCTGATCCGTCGTTCATCCTGTGGAATCCGTGTCTCAAGCCCGCCGATAACCCGCACAAACAGAAACCCACATTTTCCAGACATTTGGCCACACGATCCATGCATTTGCCCACACTTTAAGGACCAAAAACCTTCTGGTGAAACATTGGGATTTTCGCGTCGCCCACCTGTAAGTCCTTTAGAACACCAGGATACGGACAAACAAAAAGGTGCACCGAAAACAGTGCACCTTTAAGAGGTGAGAGGTCCAACCACTTACTCGTACTTCAGCGTCTCCACCGGGTCCAGACGAGCCGCCCGGTTCGCCGGAAGCGTCCCGAAGATGATCCCCACGATCACCGAAGTCGAAAGCGCGATCACCGCCGAAAGCGGGTCCACGGGGATCGTATACGGCGTCAAAAAACGCACCGAAAGCGGAATCGCCAGCCCGATCGCCGTCCCGATAATGCCCCCGCATAGCGAAAGCAGCACCGACTCCGTCAAAAATTGCAGACGAATCTCCAGACGCGTAGCCCCCAGCGCCTTGCGTATCCCGATCTCACGCAGCCGCGACTGCACATTTGCCAGCATCGAATTCATGATGCCCACGCCCGAAACGATCAGCGTCACCATCGCCGCCAGCGACAGCACAATCGTCAACATATCGGCAATTTTGGCCATCTTCACCAGCAACTCCGTCAACGTCACCGCGTTATAAACCGACGTTGGACGATGCCGCGACCGGATAATCTCCAGGATCCGCTTGCTCGCCGGCTCCACCATCGCCGCGTCCTTCGTGGTGAAGAAAATCTCCTTCACCGTATCGGTCCCGGTAAAGTAGCGCGCCACCGGATAGGGAATCAGCAGCGTCTGCTCGCTGATCTCCGACATCCCATACGTATCGAAGCTCTCCTTGAACACCCCGATAATCGTGATCGGAATCCCCAGCACGCTGATCGTCTGCCCCACGGCCGCATTCGAAGTCCCAAACAAAGTCTTCGCCAGTGGTTCGACCATTACGGCGACCTTCTGGTGTCCCAGCGAATCTTCCTCGTCGAAAAACCGGCCAGCCAGCACCTGCAAATTCCGAACAGTCTTATACTCCGGCGACACCCCCAGGATCATCGTGTCCTTGGTGACACCGCCGCCCACGCTGATCGGATGATGCGTCTCCAGCATCGGCGACGAAGCCACGATGCCCGGAACCTCATCCAGTACCGCAGTCATATCCTCGCGGGTCATAAAGTCCGGCGTGGCCGAGTTGTCCGGGCCAACCGTGCTTCCGCCCGCGAACTGCACCTCAATTTTGTTGGGGCCCATGCTCGTCAGTTGGTCCAGAGCATACTGTTTGCCCGTAAGTCCAAGCGTAGCAACGAGAATGATGGATGCGGATCCAATGATCATGCCCAGCATCGTCAGCAAGAACCGAACCTTGCTCGCCCTGAAGCTGTCAATGGCGAGATGGAAGATATCGGAAAAGAGCATCGTCGATCGCGCGCTCGCGAGGGTCGAGTCGAAGGTGCTCTTGGTTGTGCCAGCCGTTGCCATCTTCATTAGACGCTATCGCATTTCGATACGATGCGGTAGTTTCGTCATCGTACAATCGTACTGGTACGACCGCGGAGGGATGTGTGAGCGGTTGAAACAGGCGGTCTTGAAAACCGCTTAGCCTTGACGGGCTACGGGGGTTCGAATCCCTCTCCCTCCGCCATTCAGCCTTCATAATGATCAACTTGCGAGATGTTGTAAACCACGGTTGCCCTTTACGGGTATTCTGTCGAGTTTTCAACTCATTCGGGAAACAGAGAAGCTAAGTAGCCGATTGGCATGGCGATACTGGACCCGTTTCTCTCGCGATGAGGAGCTTGGTCTGTGGAATGGCAACTCAAGCGAATGCCTGTCTCGCCGGCACTTGAATCCTTAGAGGCCCCGGGAAGGTCCCCTGCTTCATTTCTGAATGGTGCTATCCGCTTTGCTGAAGCGCGCTGAAACTTGAGCGGGAGTCGGCAGGTCCGAGTTACTCCAACCTCCCCCTAAGGCTTGTATGAGCTGCACGGACGCTGTCATCTGCGAGGTTCTCACTGTCACCAGGTTCGTTTGATCGCTGAGGAGAGTGAGCTGCGTTTGCACCACGTTGAGATACGGGTCGACGCCCGCTTCATAGCGAGCTGTTTCCAGATCGAGAGACTTTTGCGCCGAAGCGGCCGCGGTTTGCTGCTGCAGATACTGCCGCGCAAGGATGCGTGACGATGCGATGTAATCCTCGACCTGCTGGAAGGCAGTGAGCACCGTCTGACGATAGGCGGCGACATCCGCGTTATAGGTGGCGATATCTTGATTCACGGTGGCTCGGCGCAGACCGGCATCGAAGATCGTCTCCGATGCGGAGGCGCCGACCGACCAGACTCGGCTCGGCCAGTCGAAGAGTTGCGCGATCGCTGCGCTCTCCGTGCCGGCGCTGGCGGTGAGTGGGATCGTCGGGAAGTAGGCTGCCGTGGCCACGCCGATCAGCGCGTTCGCCGAGGCCATCTGCCGTTCCGCGGCAGCGACGTCAGGCCGCCGCTCGAGAAGCTGCGACGGCATGCCAATCGGGATCGCGGGCGGAGTTGCGTCCAGCGGCTTGGTCGGGATCGAGAAGCTGGAGGGATTGACGCCCACAAGCACCGCGATGGCATGTTCATATTGCGCACGGAGGATGCCCAGGTTGGTCGCGGCAGCCTCGGCATTCTGGAGCGTGTTCTCGGCTTCGACAACCGCTGCCTGGTCGTCGATCCCCGTGTCGTAAAGCCCGCGCGTCAGCTCAACCGACTTGCGATCGGCTTCGATCGTCTTCTTGTAAACCTCGCTCAAGGCATCCTGCCCGCGCAGTTCAAAGAGATAGATGGCTAAGTTGGACTGCTCGCTCAGCCGCTCGTTCTCAAGATCGGCCGCGCTCACTTGTGCAGCATACTGGTTCGCACTCACCTGGTTGCGCACCTTGCCAAACAGATCCGGCTCCCAGGAGGCCTCGAATGGGATGGAGAACAGCGAGGTCTGTCTTCCTCCTGTCGTGATCGTACTCGTGGTGGCGGTTGTTCCTCCTGTGGTGGTGGCGTTGGTCCCCGTACTGGTGGTGGTGTTCGCGGAGGATCGCGAGCGTGTGACGCTGGGTGCGACGCCGAGCGTTGGATAAAGCTGCGACCTCGCCTGCGCAATCAGCGTCCGCGCCTCCATGTAGTTCTGGAAGTATTGCTTGATGTTCTGATTGTCGATGTTGAGCTTGTCTTCAAGATCATTGAGCTCCGCGTCGTTGTAGATCAGCCACCACTTCCCACGCAGCATGGCGTCCTGCGGTTGCGCGGGTTTCCAATCGCCGGAGCCTTCGGGCGCGGGCGTCGCGGCCTCCTTGTACTGCGTCGGCGGGGGCGCGGGCAACGCCGCGGGTCTCGTATAGTGCGGACCGACACGGCAGCCGGCGAGCAGAGACAGGCTGAGAGCGGCAAGGGAAATCGAGCCAATACGTAGAGGGGTGTTCATCCGTGAGCCTCCGACGGCGCCGTCGTGGGTGTTGCGTTGCCCGCATGATCCTTACCTGCAAAACGAAGCCGTATGCGATCCAGCGTGAGGTAGACAACGGGCGTGGTGTACAGCGTGAGCATCTGACTGACGAGGAGGCCGCCGACAATGGTGATGCCTAGCGGGCGGCGCAACTCCGAACCCGTTCCCGTACCGAAGGCCAGCGGAAGAGCGCCAAAGAGCGCCGCCATGGTCGTCATCAGGATAGGACGGAAGCGCAGGATGCAGGCCTCGAAGATAGCCTCTTCGGTATTCATGCCCTGCTCGCGCTCAGCCTGCAGCGCGAAGTCGATCATCATAATTGCATTCTTCTTGACGATGCCGATCAGCAGCACAATGCCAATGATCGAGATAACGTTCAGGTCTTGGTGGAAGAGCATCAGCGCCAGCATCGCACCCACGCTCGCCGAGGGCAACGTGGAGAGAATTGTGAGGGGATGAATCAGGCTCTCATAAAGCACCCCAAGCACGATGTACACGGCGAGCAGCGCGGTCAGGATGAGGTAGGGCTCGGAACCGAGGGATTGCTGATACGCCTGCAATGTTCCTGAGAAGAACCCCTGAACCGTCGTGGGCAGGTTCAGCTTCTGCTTCAGGCCTTCGATCGCCTGGGTCGCGTCGCTGAGCGAAAGGCCCGAGGCCAGGTTGAAGGATACGGTGACCGATGGGAAGAGGCTTGTGTGATTCAGAGCAAGCGGAGTCGTGCCCGGAGTCGCCGTGCTGAAGGATGCGAGCGGCGTGTTGCCCGAAGCCGTTGTCGAAGAAGCATTCGGATTGTGGAAGTACACGGTCTTCAGGCCATCCGGACGCTGCCAGTATTGCGGAGCAACCTCGAGCACCACGTAGTACTGGTTGAGCTGCGTATAGATCAGCGACACCTCCGATTGACCGAAGGATCCATAGAGCGCACTGTCGATCGACGTCGCGGTCTGGCCGAGCCTTGCCGCGGTCACGCGATCGAAGTTGACCTTCTCTTCCAGGCCACCCATCTGCTGATCGGAACTGACGTCCTGAAAGCCGGGCAGGCGCTGCATCCCGGCAAGGATCTTCGGGCCATACGTCTGCAGGTCATCGACGCTGTCCGCTTCGAGCGTGTACTGATACATCGCATTGCTCGAGCGGCCACCGATGCGGATGTCCTGCTGGGCCTGGAGGAATGCGGAGGCAACGGGAAGCGCATTCAGCTTTGGCCGCAAGCGATTGATAACATCCGCCGCGCTCGTCTTACGGACCGCCAGGGGCTTGAGCGAGATAAAGATGTTGCCCGTATTGGTCGCGCCCTGGCCACCCGTGAAGCCGATGACATGTTGCACGGCAGGATCTTTCCCGATGACGCCCTGGATCTTCTGGATCGAGTCGTTCATCACGTTATAAGACGCATCCTGTGGCCCGCGGGCCGCACCCGCGAGATTCCCCGTATCCTGCTGCGGAAAGAAGCCCTTCGGAATGCGAACGACAATGATGACGTTGAGCGCAATCGTGAGACCGAGGAGCACAAGCATCAAGACAGAGTTATCGAGCGCCCAGTGCAGGCTGGAGCGATAGACTCTCAAAACCCAGTCGAAGAACCTTTGGGTGATGTTGTAGAACCACCCATGTTTCATCCCATGCTCGCTCTTGAGCAGATAGGCGCACATCATGGGGGTGGTCGTCAGCGAGATCACCATCGACACCAGGATGGCGGTGGAAAGTGTCACCGCGAACTCCCGGAACAAGCGTCCGACGATACCGCCCATCATGAGCAGCGGAATGAAGACCGCGATCAGCGAGATGCTGATGGATAGAACGGTGAACCCAATCTCCTTCGCCCCAAGCATCGCGGCGTCGAAGGCCGACATCCCCGCCTCCAGATGGCGGGTGATGTTCTCCATCACGACGATGGCATCGTCCACGACGAAGCCGGTGGAGATCGTAAGAGCCATCAGAGACAGGTTGTCGATCGAATAGCCCAACAGGTACATGACCGCGAAGGTGCCGATGAGCGAAACCGGAACCGCCACCGCGGGGATCAGTGTGGCGCGGCCGTTCCGCAGGAAGAAGAAGACAACGCCGATCACAAGAACGATGGAGAGAACCAGCGTCCGTTCGACATCGTTCACGCTGGCCCGGATGGTCGTCGTGCGGTCCAGGACGACCGTCATATCGATGCCTTGCGGAATCGAGGCCTTCAACGACGGGATCTGTGCGTAGATGCGATCCACCGTGTCGATGATGTTGGCGCCCGGCTGGCGGAAGACAATCAACACGACCGCGCGTTTGCCGTCGAGATAGCCAGAGGTGCGAATATTCTGCGTCGAATCGACGACATCCGCGACGTCGGAAAGTCGAATCGCCGCGCCATTCTTATAGGCGACCACGATCGGTTGATACTCTGCCGCGTGCGAAAGCTGGCCGTTCACGACAATATCCGCGGTGTGGTCTCCATCGGTGATCTGGCCGCGCGCGAGATTGGTGTTTTGCAGACTCAGGACCGACTGCAGGTTCGCCATCGTAAGCCCGTAGCCGGCCAGTTTGTTCGGGTCGACCTCCACGCGGACCGAAGGCAACGCACCGCCGCCAGGGTTTACCTGACCGACGCCCTGGATTTGAGAGAGCTTCTGCTGAACCACGGTCGAGGCTTCATCGTAGAGCTTGGACGCCCCATACTTGTCCGACGTCAGGCCGATGATCATGATCGGCGAGTCCGCGGGATTCACCTTGCGGTAGGTCGGATTGGAGGGCAGGTTCGCAGGCAGGTAACTGCGGGCTGCGTTGATAGCGGCTTCCACATCGCGCGCTGCGCCGTCGATATCGCGGCTGAGGTCGAACTGGATGGTGATGGAGGTCGCTCCCAGCGTGCTGGAAGAGGTCATCTCCGTCACACCCGCAATATGGCCGAACTGGCGTTCGAGCGGTGTCGCGACGGACGAAGCCATGATGTCCGCGCTTGCACCCGAAAGGCTCGCGGCAACAGCGATGGTTGGGAAATCAACCTGGGGCAGAGGCGAGACCGGCAACACGGTAAAGCACACCCCACCGGCGATCGCGATGGCGATGGTGAGCAGAATCGTCGCGACGGGGCGGTGGATGAAGGGCGAGGAGAGGTTCACGCTTGTCCGCCCTCGGGCTGCAGGCCCTGACCGCTTTGACCATGATCGCTCGCGTCGCCACCGTGACCGGGGGCATGCTCACCGGTCCTTTGCTCCGGCTTGCGCTTGCTGAAGCGCTTCGCCAGGTTGTCGAAGAAAATGTAGATCACCGGAGTCGTATAGAGCGTCAGTACCTGGCTGACCATCAGTCCGCCGACCATCACGATGCCGAGCGGACGGCGAAGCTCCGAACCGATGCCATGGCCGAAGGCAAGGGGAAGACCACCCAGAAGCGCCGCCATCGTTGTCATCATGATCGGGCGGAAGCGCAGCGTTGCCGCCTCGAAGATCGCTTCCGCCGAGGTCTTGCCATGGTCGCGCTCTGCCTCCAGGGCAAAGTCGACCATCATGATGCCGTTCTTTTTCACAATGCCGATGAGCAGCACGATCCCGATGATCGCAACCACGCTGAGGTCTTGATGAAACAGGATCAGCGACAGGAAGGCTCCAACGCCAGCCGAAGGAAGTGTGGACAGGATCGTGATGGGATGGATGAAGCTCTCGTACAGCACGCCCAGCACGATGTACACGGTGACCAGCGCAGCGAGAATCAGCAGAGGCTCGTTGGAAAGCGAGTTGCGGAAAGAAGCCGCCGTTCCCTGGAAGTCCGCCTGCACACTCGGCGGCATCTTCATGTCCTTCTGGATCTTCGTGACCTTGGTGATTGCCGTTCCCAGCGATGCGTTGGACGCAAGATTGAACGATACGGTGACGGAGGGAAACTGCCCTTGATGCGTGATGGACAGTGGCTCGGTGGCTGTTTCGAAGTGCGAGAACGCACTCAACGGAACGGAGTTCGAGTAGGTCGATCCGCTGGTCGAAGTCGGAGCGACATGGGTCAGCGCGTTGACTGGCGCGTTCAGCGTCGGTGTGGACGCCGTGTACGCGGCAGTGGTAGTCAGCGCGTTGCTTCCCGCAGAGGTGGAACCTTGGCCGGACGACGTCGCCGCAGCGCCCGTAGCCGCGCTCGAAGCATTTGCCTGGATAAACAGATGGTTCAGCTTGTTCGGATCCTGCTGGAACTGAGGCTGCGCTTCGAGGATCACGTGGTACTGATTCAACTGCGTGTACATCGTGTTGATCTGGCGCTGTCCGAATGCGTCATACAGTGTTTGATCGACCGTGGTCGGCGCAATCCCCAGACGGGAAGCCGTGGGGCGATCGATCACGAGCGAAACCGCAAGGCCACCCAACTGCTGATCCGTCGCGACATCCTCGAGCTCTGGCAACTGCTTGAGCTGGGCCACGAACTTGTCCGTCCACTGATTCAACTCCGCTTGATCCGCATCTTCGAGGGTGTACTGATACTGTGTGCGGCTCACGCGATCGTCGACCGTGATGTTCTGCACGGGCTGCATGTACAGCGTGATGCCCGCGACATCCTTCAGCTTCGTCTGTAGCCTGCGAATGACATCCGCGGCCGATGCGTCGCGATCCTCAAGCGGCTTCAGGTTGATGGAGAACCGTCCGCTGTTCCCGGTGGTGTTCGTGCCATCGGCGCCGATGAAGGCGGAGAGACTTTGGACCGCGGGATCCGTCAGGATGATCTTGCTGAGTTCCTGCGTCTTCGCCGTCATCTCCTTGACGCCGATCGTCTGCGGCGCCTGCGAGATGCCCTGAATCACGCCCGTGTCCTGCACCGGGAAGAAACCCTTGGGCACAATGATGTAGAGAAAGACCGTGAGTGCCAACGTGGCAACGGCCACCAGCAGTGTGGCGGTCTGGTGCGTGAGAACCCACTTCAGCGTCCGTCCGTAGAAAGCGATCATGCTCTCGAACACACGCTCGGACGCCTGATAAAACCGGCCTTCCTGCGCCTTGGGATCGTGCTTGAGAATGCGCGCGGCCATCATGGGCGTGAGCGTCAAAGACACCACGGCCGAGAGGATGATGGTGACCGCAAGCGTCACGGCGAACTCACGGAAGAGGCGGCCGACCACGTCGCCCATAAACAGCAAGGGGATGAGCACGGCAATAAGAGAGACGGTCAGCGAAAGAATCGTGAACCCGATCTGCTCTGCGCCCTTGAGCGCAGCCTCCATCGGCGGCATCCCTTCTTCGAGATAGCGTGAGATGTTCTCCACCATGACAATCGCATCGTCCACCACAAACCCGGTGGAGATCGTCAACGCCATCAGCGAAAGGTTGTCCAGCGAATAGCCGAGAGCGTACATGGCGCCCATCGTTCCCACCAGGGACAGAGGCACCGCCACCGCTGGGATGATCGTCGCATACAGGTTTCGCAGGAAGAGAAAGATGACGAGAATGACCAGGCCGATCGTCAGCACCAGCTCGAACTCCACATCGCTCACGGACGCCTGAATGGGCGTGGTCAAGTCGGTGAGTGTCGTGACCTCGATGCCTGCCGGCAGGTTGGCCTTGAGCTGTGGCAGCAGAGCCTTGATGCTCTTCACCACGGAGATCGTATTGCCGCCCGGCTGGCGCTGCACATTCAAAATGATGGCGGGCGTCGTGTTCATCCACGCGGCCTGCGTCGTGTTCTCCACGCTGTCGACGATATTCGCGACATCCGGCAACATCACCGGAGCTCCGTTGCGATACGCGACCACAACCTTCCTGTAGTCCGCGCTCGAAACCAACTGATCGTTGGCATCGATCTGGTAGTCCTGCCGGCCACCGTCGAAGTTGCCCTTCGCCGCGTTGACACTGGCCGAAGTGAGGGCGGTGCGAAGATCTTCCATCCCAAGCCCATAGGATGACAGCGCCGTGGGATTGGCTTGAATGCGAACGGCCGGCTTCTGTCCACCGCTGATGCTCACAAGGCCAACGCCGTTGAGCTGCGAGATCTTGGGCGCAAGCCGCGTGTCGACGAGATCTTCCACCTGTGGCAGCGGAATATTCTTCGAGGTCACAGCCAGTGTCATCACCGGAGCATCCGCCGGGTTCGTTTTGCTGTAGATCGGCGGCGAGGGCAGGTTGGCCGGGAGAAAGTTCTGCGCGGCGTTGATGGCTGCCTGGACTTCTTCTTCCGCCACGTCGATGTTCAGCGACAGGTTGAACTGCAGCACGATGACGGAGTTACCGCCCGCGCTGGTGGAGGTCATCTGACTCAGCCCTTGCAGCTCGCCGAACTGACGCTCGAGCGGAGCGGTCACCGTGGTTGCCGTCACCTCGGGGCTTGCGCCGGGATAGAACGTCAACACCTGGATCGTCGGGTAGTCCACCTCAGGCAAAGCCGAGACAGGCAGTTGTGTATAAGCCACAATGCCCACCAGCAAGATCGCCGCCATCAGAAGCGCCGTCGCCACAGGACGGAGAATAAACGGTCGGGATGGGCTCAAGGCGTGTTGCTCCCGGTGCTCTGTCCCGGTGCGGCGCCCTGATCGGAAAACTTCACCTGCGACCCGGACTGCAACTTGTCGAAGCTCGAGTTGGCCACCACTTGCCCTGGGTTGACGCCTGTGACCTGCGACGTATCTCCGTCCGTCACGCCGACCTTGACCGGCTGCATCTGCGCTTTGTTGTTCGCAATCACGTAGACGAACGTGCTCTTATCGCTGTGCTGCACCGTTGAGCTGGGCAACAGCGTTACATTCTGCAGGGTATTGACCAGCAGCCGTGCGTTGACGAACTCATTCGGATACAGCGTGCCGTCTCGATTGTCGAACTGCGCGCGCGCCTTTACGGTTCCGGTCGTTGTATCCACTTGGTTGTCAAGTGATAACAAGGTGCCGGAGGCGATCTTCTTGAGCGCCGTGCGGTCGAACGCGTCCACCGTAAGCTTCGTGCCGCCCTTCATGCGTGGAAGGACCTGGCCCAGAGCATCTTCGGCAAGCGAGAAGATCACGGTGATGGGCTGGACCTGGGTGATGACCACAAGCGGCGTCGTTCCGCTCGCAGTGACGAGGTTACCCGGGTCGATGAGGCGAAGACCCACGCGTCCACTGATCGGCGCGACGATGTGGCAGAAGTCCACCTGCACCTGATCGAACTGCACGGTGCCTTCGTCCTGCTTGACCGTGCCCTGATCCTGCAGCACAATCTTCTCCTGGTCTTCAAACGTCTGACGCGGAATTGCGTTCTTCGCCCAGGCCTGCCGATAACGCTCAAGGTCCATCTGCGCTTCCGCAAGAATTCCTTGATCGTGAAGCAGCGTTCCCTGCGCGGTCAGAAGGTTGGCGCGATAGGGTCGCGAATCAAGATCGACAAGCGGATCGCCTTTCTTCACCATCTGTCCTTCGCGGTAGTGAACGGCAACAACCACGCCCGTGACCTGTGCCGTGATCGACGAAGTGTACACCGGGGTCACCGTGCCGATGCCTTCCTGATAGATGCCAATGCTCCCTTGCTTCGCCGTAGCAGGCACCACAGGCACGGTTCCACCGCCTGCTCTCGCTGGCTTGGCAGCGGCCGTGTCATGCCGGTGCATCACCCACCAGAAGGCGAGGAAGAAAACAAGCAGAAGAATGCCCCACACGATGAAGCGCGACGCATCCTTGCGTTTGTGCTCTGGGGTGCCGGTGGTGGCTGGGAGCAGATGGGCGGGATCCGATATCGGCTGCTCGGAGCTATCGAGAGACAATATTGCACTCTCCTCAATCTTCCGTCGGAAGATGAATTCTCTACCAACCAATGACGAAGGCTCGAGACAAAAAGATTCAGGGCCAAACGAAACGATTCCATATCAATCACATTGACGACGGGGATTGCGGGATGAGGAGCTGAACTCACGAGGCCCCATCTGGAGCTTCGGAAGATCGAGAATCACTGGGGCGAGAGGACTTGAGTGAGACGGTGTGCAAACGGTTCGCGACCCACACGGTGAGTGCCTTCGTCAGCGTGGATTTGTCGGTCCCTGCCCACGCTCCAGGGAGAATGGCTTCGGAAACTCGTCGGCATCGGGCTCACCAAAGATCTGCCGGAGTGCATAGAAGGATTGACTCTCTCTCCTTCGCACGCTCCAATAGGCGACGGGAGAAATTCGTAGAACCAGTAGCGTGGTTTTTGGGGCATGTGAGATCGCGGAACAGGTTGTGCGGCATCGCAGAGCACCATCGATCGCGATCCTGTTTCCAGCCGCACTTGTCATGGCCGTAACGCATCTCGGGGCAAGCGAACTCAAGCCGCCAAGCAATTAACGTTTCAAGCATTGTTGAGCATAGGATCATGACAAGCAAACCCCTCTGGAAGTGCCTCTTCGCGTTCTGCCTCCTCCCCTTCACCTGCGAGATGGGTGCAGCGCAAACGGATGCGGTCATTTCTCATCTCGAGTTTCATTCGTCAGACCCTGCATTGGACACAAGCTTTGCGTGGGCCAGGCAGCAGGCACTGGCGTACGCCCATGCCGGGACGGGCTCCATGGGGCCATGGTACGAAGCGGCTCTGCCGGGCCGAGATTCCTTCTGCATGCGCGATGTATCGCACCAGACGACCGGAGCCGCTGTGTTGGGTCTCTACGAGGCTAACCGCAATATGCTTCAACGTTTCGGTTATGCCGTGTCCGCGACGCGAGACTGGACCGGCTATTGGGAGATCGACAAGCAGGGAAATCCCTCTTCGGCCGACTACGTGAACGACGATGATTTCTGGTACAATCTGCCCGCAAACTTTGACGTAATCGATGCAGCCTATCGCATGTGGTTATGGACTGGCGACGATACCTACATCCGGAGCAGCCCAATGCGCAACCTGATCTCGCACTCTGCGCATGAGTACGTGGATACATGGAACCTTTCTCCCACGACGATCCTTACCCGCACACGGCTGATGAATCGCCGTCAAAAGCACGGCAAGTTTGTCGATGCGCGAGGCATCCCAAGCTACACAGAAGAGACGCAGGACTTTGTTGTCGGCTCCGACCTCATCGCGGCGGAGTATCGCGCGTTTCGAGACCTGCAAGCTATCGAAGAGCGACAGGGTCATACTGCCACTGCGAAAGAGTATGACGGAAAAGCGGCGCAGCTCTCTTCTCTCCTGGAGCAAGAGAGCTGGAACCAGGCCGATCATCATCTGGGAGGCTCGTACTCCCGCGAAAAAGGGTGGAAGGGGACCGGGGACGATCTTGCACTTTACTTTGAGGCTCTCGCCGATTCGTCTCACGTCCGTGAGTCGCTGAAGTATGTCGCCTCCGGAGATCATTGGAAGAACGAAGGAATTGAGGCGGAGAGCTATCTTCCGCAGACCCTGTATCGATATGGCGACAAAGAGTCAGCCCATCGGGTGCTTCTCGATCTGTCGCGTGCGGATAAACCGCGGCGTGAATATCCTGAGGTTTCCTACGCCGTAGTTGCCGCGGTCGTGACGGGCGCGATGGGGGTTCAGCCAAAGTACGACTCAAAGGTTCGCAAAGTTGTACTCGCGACGTTTCCACAACTCATGTCCGATGAGGAGACAGCGACGCTGACAGGTCTTCGTATCTTCACCGGCACAGTGGATGTCGGCGAAGTCGGGTTGCATCAGGTGACGATGAAGAACAAGACCTCCAAAGCTTTTACATGGAGAGCGACTTTTCCAGGAACTCACCAACAAATCCTGGTCGATCACCAGAGACGCCGATCCCATGCCACAACGCTGCTCGATGGGCGATCGATTTCTTGGGTGGATGTAACCCTTGATGCGGGTCGCACAGCCGTTGCGCAACTGGATCAAACCGCGGAGCACACAGATCTCAGCAGTCAGAGTTCTCTCCGGTAACACTCGCCTTCGACAAAGGCGAAATGAACCGCTGTATTGCCCATTCAAAACTCGAGGCCGGCAGTGTATATCGCTCCTGACGTGAGTCGAACGCAGCAGGCAGCCAATCCAGTGTTCGACTTCGTCATGACGGCCCAACAAGAAGCTGTGTTTATGGGGAAGACAGAGCAGCATATTTCGGCATTGCTCAGAACGGGCTGCCTGCGATCCGCTCAGTCATGTCTTGGACTTTATCTCTCATCGCCTGCACGCCTTTTTCGCCAATGTCAGGCTTAGGTTTTTGGCATGGACCAACTGAAAACAAAGGCTCGCTGTCGCACGCGTGCGATGACCTGCTGCGTCAATGCGCCGGGCTCTCTTTGAACGATGCATCCGATCGCTTCGTTCCCCACACCAATTAGTTTGCGGCTCAGGGGACCATATGATGCCGGATAGGATCCGAAGTCCTTGAGGCGAACGTCACCTCCGACGAGTCCGGCTGCGGTAGCTCGATTGATAGGACGAGGTCAGACCGCATGAGGCAGTGAACGGATGGCAGATACGATACGCGACATCAGTGGAGTTTCTCTCCTTGGCCTCATCCTCGGAGTGCAAGGCATGGCGCAAGACTGCAACGCATACTGGAGAGGGGTTTGACCAGGCCTGCGTCCTCCGCCATTACGCCTCTTGCGCTCTGCCGCAGGGGGTTCTAATCTCTCTCCCTCCACCATCAATCCCCGGGTCGCTATTGATTAAACCCAGGCAGATCCACGCGCCGCACGACGTGATCCTTGATCCAGTGCGCGTCCCACCATTCTTTCGGATCGATCTGGACGCCATCGAGCTGCATGGCAAAGTGGATATGGTCGCCGCCGGCCATCCCCGTCATGCCGCTCAGTCCCATCACCTGCGAGCGCTTGACCATATCGCCCACATGCACGTCGATCCGGCTGAGATGGCCATAAATCGTCTGCAGGCCGTATCCATGGTCGACCACGATGCAGTTGCCATAGATGCCCAGCGGCGCTGCCCAGACGATACGCCCGTCATTCGAAGCCTCGACGCCTACATGCTGAGTCACGGCAAGATCGTAGCCAAGGTGAACCTGCTGGTCGATCTTGTTGCCTTTGTAGACGTAGCTCCGCACATCGGCAAACGTAGCCTCGGCCGCGGAGTGCGCCTGCCGCGTAAAGGGCTGCGACCAGAGAAAGCTGTCGGCGGTTTTTAGGCGAAGGTCGGAGAGCGTCTTGTTGTTGGCTTTCCGCATCTCGGTGTTGATCTTCACGAAGCGCGCGATCGGGTCGCCGGTTCCATTCGGATCGAGCTCTCCGAGCACCTTCTGCATAAACTGGTCCGTAATCTGGATCTGGTGTTGCGTGTAGACTGGCTGCTCCCGCTTGGGGAAGATGACGGTCAGCGGCGTGGTCACATCGTTGCCGGCGGCATTCGAGGCATACGCCATGGGAATCGTCCCTGCCGGCATATTCCACGCAAACGCGTAGAGCGAAAATAGGCCCGGCTTGCCTCCAGGCATCGGCCAGGCCCGGAAGGTCTGGTCGCCGACCCGTACTCCGGCCGACGTGTACGAGCCGGTGACGTTCATCGTGGCGAGATCGGCCATGCCGAGATAGAGATAGTGCTGGTCGGAGTCCGCGCTGATCTGCGGCGGCTGGGTCACCACATTCACGTCGCGCTCCCAGCGGGTGGTCTTGTGCAGCAGCCCGCCGGAGGTTGCTTCCAGGATCAGGTGCGCCGTCCCGTCATGCAGTTCCGGCGTGGTCCTGGTGCCGAGTTCGACGTTGAAGCTGGAGTCCGGACCCTTGGTGGTGGCGGAAGGCTGCCACGTCTTCTGATACTGCGCCCCGCTCTGCACGAGTGTAGAGGTCAGCTTGCTGACGCCGTGTGCGTCGTGGACGTTCACCGTAAACGGCGTTGCCTGACCGATCGTCGTGGGCGCTTCCGGGACGTCGAGAGTGGGCTTTGAGCAGCCGGTGAGGGCGAGAAACGACGAAAACACAACGAGAGGGACGGTAAGGGCCGGGGTTCGCACAGAACGATTTTAGCGCTGTGGAGCGGGTATCGAGGCGCAAGTCTTGTCTCTGCTGTTTACCTCTTGCGCTCCCTCCGACCGCAGAGTAGCGGCGAATCCGCACCAGGATGCACTCATTTTGGTGCATCGCCCGTAATCGTGGTCTTCTAAAGGGTTTGCGAGTGAACTCCACAAATTTCCCAATGTTTCACCAGAAACATTTTGGGTGCGAAGACGTGGTGTTGTGCATGGATATTCGTGGTGCCATGTATGGAAAACCTGGAAGAGTGGCGCTAACGCACAGCCGGTGGATACTCATGGTACAGGTAGAACACGCGCGGCTCGTCTTCGAGCACCTTCAACTGGCTTTACGACACGCCGGCCAACCGCACGAAGCTGCCTGAAAAGCACCATAGCCTGCTCGCCGGTGTCCTCGCGCAGTCCGACCCGGAGAAGGCTGATGCCGCCATGCGGGCGCATGTCATGCATGGCGCAGAAGAAATCCTCAAACGCTTCGAACCACGCTCGCTGTTGTTTCCGCGAGGATAGCTCCGCGGCAGCGAAGGCGATGCCACAAGCAGCCGCTGCCGGCGCAGCTTTTCCTCCCCTGTGCCTCTGACTTTGTCTATACTGGCCATAACACTCCCACTATCGTGAACTTCTGACCATAGACAGAGATTTTGCCATGCCGCAGAAACGGACTGTCGCCGAGTTGATCCCCATTTGCCTGGAGACAAACTCTGATTCCGCGTGGCTGGAGCTTGTGCAGACGCTACAGCCGGTTATCGCCTCAACCGTGCTCCGGTGCGTCCGGCGGTATGACCATCCCAACCGTGCCGTGGTGGACGATCTCGTGCAGGAATCCTTCCTGCGGCTCTTTCGCGACGACAGCAAGGCTCTTCGCACCTTCGTGCATCGCCATGAGGCGGCGATCTTCGCCTTCGTGCGCGTGGTGGCCGCCTCGGTCGCCAACGACTACTTCCGTAAGCTCAACGCGCAGAAGCGAGCCGGCGAATATGCCGTGGACATGGACGATCACGCCCTGACCAGCGCTGCGCAGAGCGAGGTCATCGTCGATCCCTTGCTGCTGCGCGACATCGAGCGCCATGTCGAGGGCCTGGCCAGCGATCCAAGAGACAGGATGATCTTCTGGTTCCACTACCGCCAGGGATTCACCGCGGCCGACATCGCGGCGCTGCCGGGTATCGGCCTGACCCCGAAGGGTGTGGAGAGCTGCCTGCTGCGGTTGCTGAAGGCCGTGAAACGAAAGATGGTTCCGATGCTGCCTCCGGCTGAAGGTTTACCGCCATCGTCTGCGTTAGGAGAGATGAGATGAGGCACGCCGAAGACCATATCGATTTCTCCGACCTGGAGCTCCTGACCCTTCCCGGTACCGGTCTTGCGGAAGAACAGATCGAGCGCCTGCGCCGAATGCGCGAGCACATGGAGGACTGCACCGACTGCGCTGGGGCCGCGGCGACACACCTGGCGCTACTCCGTGGCGAACCCGGCACGGCAGCCTCCGCCACGTCCGGGTGTCCGCATGACGAGCTCTGGCTGCATCTTGCGGCGGAACTGCTCGACGAGGCCCAAGCGCAGCCCATGTTGATCCACGCGGCGACCTGCGGGGACTGCGCCCAGCGGTTGAAGGACGCGATGGCCGAGGTGGCGCCGTCCTCGCTGGACGACGAGGTGCCGTGGCTGGAAAGCTCAACCGCACCCTGGCAGAGCGAGATGGCACGCACGCTCGCAGACCGTGTAGTGCCGGCACCCGCGAAGATCCTGCCGTTCCCGCGGCGCAGAGTATGGATGGCAGCCACCGCCGCGGCGCTTCTGTTCATGATCGGCGGAGCCACCTGGTTTGCGCGTCGCGATACGGACAGCGCCCTGCTCGCCCGCGCGTACGACACGCAACGGCGCACCGATCTGCACCTGCCCGGCGGTTCCTCTGTCGCGAAGGCCTCGGCCACACGGGGCGCCTCCGCCCAGGACCTCCCGACGGAGCTGATGCAGCTTCAACTGCGCACCGCGGAGCATCTGCATGCGCGACCGAACGATCCCTACTGGCTGGCGATGCGCGGACGCATCGCGCTGGTCGCGAACGACGGTGAAGCCGCTCGCAAAGACCTGCAACTGGCGATGGCCTCCGGGATGTCCGGCCTCGACAGCGACCTTGCCGACGCCTTCTTCGAGATTGGCGAGGCCAACCACGACCCGATCGCCTGGTCCCGCGCCGCGGATCTCTACGGCAAGGTCATCGACGAGACCGATGGCAAGCGCGATCCGCGCCCCAGGGCCCTCGCCTTCTTCAACCGAGCCCTCTGCTGGGAGCGGCAGTCGGTCTTCGTGGAAGCGATCGCCGACTACGAGCAGGCCCTTGCGCTCGAACGGGATCCGGGATGGCGCAGGGAGATCGAGCAACGCCTGGAGCACGTGAAGGAGCAGCAGAAGAAGAGCGAGGTGAATCGCGGTGCCGCTATGGACCTCTCACCGGCCGGTTTTCTCGCGGCGTCGGCAACGGCCCCGGAGACCACCGCGCAGGATTACGAGCTCTACCTCGACGCCGCCACGCGTGAGTGGCGTCTGGGCGATCCCGCCGCCTCGCCGGAGGCAAAGGCCGCCGCGAAGAAGCTTGCCGAGATCGGCGCGAGTCACCACGATCCGTGGCTAACCGAGCTGCTCGCCGCGCGCCCCGCGGAAGAGGCCGCTCAGCATCTGGCGGCCGCCACGCAGGCCAGCGCCAGCGGCAACGCCGACAAGGCCTTCACCGAGGCCGAAGCCGCCTCCCAATCCTTTCAGCGAGCGCACAATGCAGCCGGTGCGCTGCGTGCCGAGGCTGAGCGCGTCTACGCGTACCAGCGGATGGGCAAGGTGGACCTCTGCCTCGACGCCTCGACCCGGTTGCTCGCCGAGCCCGCTCTGCAGCGCTACGCCTGGATGCATGTCTACGTGGCGCTGGAACACGCCAGTTGCGGCATCGATAAGCTCGAAGTCTCCAGCAGCATCGCCGAGACCGAGCAGACGCTGCACGACGCGCGCTCCGCGGGGCTTCGCCTGCAGATGCTCCGCGCCGAGAGCTTCCTCGTCACCATGTACGACATGGCCGGCGAGACCCGCACGTCCTGGATCCTTGCGCAGAGCGGCCTCGAGACCTGCCTGGAGGGACATGGCGCACGCATGTCCACCTACCAGTTCCTGCATGCGCTCTACAACACGGCCAACACGCAGGGGCTGCGCTGGACGGCGGCCGGTCTCGCCGATGCTGCCGCCCAGGCCTCGCAGTTGGTCGCCAACGTTCCCATCAAGGCCTACGCGCAGGAGGTGGCGGGTACCGCCGCCACAGCCGTCGGCCACTACGCGGACGCCGATGCCGCATTCGCCAGGGCCACGGCGTCCATGGCGCAGATGCCGCAGGGCGTCGCCGCCCGGTTGTACAGCGCCGACTGGGAGACCGACCGCTCTGCCCTGATGGCGCGCAAAGGCCAGCTTCAACCAGCCGTGGACCGGATGCAGAAGGCCTCCGCCGTCTTCGGGACGACCGGCAACTACAACGCGCGGCAGCATCACAACACGGAGCTCGCCAGCCTTCTGCTGAAGTCCTCCGACCCTGCGCAGTCCATGCACTTCAGCCTGCTCGCGACCAACGACGCCGAGGCCGGGTTGAATGCGGCCCACGACGAATCCCAGAAGCTGGCCTGGGGCCGCGACAATGGACGCGGCTACCGTCTGCTTGTGCAGTCGCTGGCCACCATGGGCCGCAAGGAAGACGCGCTGGGCGTCTGGGAGTGGTATCGCTCCGCAGCCTTCCGGCAGGGCCAGCCGAGGCGGGCGGGCGATGTACCACCTCTTCCTCCGTTGCCTGCGGAGCGACGCCACGGCCTTACGCTCGTCGTGGCTCGTCTGGAAGATCGCTACGTCGTGTGGTCTGTCTCGCCCAACGCCATCCGCATGGCAGTCGTGCCCGATACGCTCGAGCACGTCGAGCTGATGGCGAGCACCTTCGGCGAGCTCTGCGCCGACCGCAACTCTTCGCCGGAGTCCATCCACATCCTCGGCGCGAAGCTCTTCCGCCTGCTCTTCGCGCCCTTCTCCAATGAGATCGAAGGCAGCTCCGCGATCCAGTTCGATCTCGACGCTGCGTTGCGCCGCCTGCCGCTTGCCGCTCTCACCCAGACGACCCGCGGCTATCTGGGACTCGACCACGCGATCACCATGCTTCCTCCCTGGTGGATCCTCCGCTCCTCCCCGGACGAGCCCATGCCGGAGCATCCGCGCGTCCTGCTGGTGGAAGGCGCGCCCTCGGTCCTCGACGCTTCCGGCAGCGTCGTCTCCACGCTGCCCGAGGAGTACCTCGAGACCCGCGACCTCGCCATGCTTTACCCGCAGGCTCTCCTCATCCGAAGCAAGGAGAGTGCCCGGGCCGACCTCCCCAACCTGCTCTCCAGCGCTCATCTGTTTCACATCGATGGCCACACGGTCGAGCACAACAACGAGACCGGGCTGCTGCTTGCCAATCCCGATGTCGTCTTCAGCGCCTCGTCGCTCAAGGGGGTTTCGCTGCACGCATGCCGTCTGGCCGTCGTCGCAACCTGCTCCAGCACCGCGGGCGCGGAGTACAGCCTCGAAGACCACGGAAGCCTTCCGCACGCGCTTCTGGTGGCCGGCGCCCACCGTGTTGCGGGCACGCTCTGGGACGTCGACTCCAAGTCGTCGCGCGAGCTGATGCTCGCCTTTTACAACTCCCTTCGCAAGGCAAACACCGCACCGGCCGCGCTGCGCAAGGCACAGCAGATCATGTCTTCCACGCCCGCCACGGCGCACCCGTTTTTTTGGGCCGCCACGGAGGTTTTCACGCAGTAAATCCGTTCTTCTTCACAGGAGAACGCTTATGCCAGAAGAAGTCCGTAGCACCACCGCCAATCAGCTTGTCATCCTCTTCGAGGGCTCCTGGTTCTTCATCCAGGATCCCGAGGACTCCACACGCATCCTGGCTCTCTGCCCCTATGTCGACGCGCCCGATCACGTCTGCTGGTTTGGCTTCTGGGATGGCTCCTCCATCGCAGGACCCAACGCCACCGGCCCCAACGGAGCCATGCAGGAAGGCGAGAGCCTGTGGGTGGACGTCATCACCGATCAGGCGAAGAACACCGCCCCGGTCGATGCCCTGTTCCAGGCGGCGCAGGCTGCATACTCCTTCCCGTACCTCACCAGCAGCGACCCCGCAACCTCTCCGCTTCAACTCACGGACACCACCGGCATGCGTCGCGTCTCCATCTCCATGCCGGACTCGATGCGTGCCGATGGCCTGCTCACCAACGCCACCGTCTACGGATCGCAAAACCCCGGCTCCACCATCAAGCTCGACGCCGGTTCGTCCTATGTCGACTTCCTCTTCGTCTATTACTACGACACGCAGGCCGACGTCGCTATGGGCACGCAGTTCTTCGAGCAGCCCGTCTTCTCCACCTCTCTCGCAACGGTCGTTCCGCACCTCATCTTCAAGGTCATGGGGACGGCCGCGGACGCGCAGGATATGGCCTCGGAATACACGCATCTCGTGCAGACCTTCGACTCGCTGCGGCAGATGGTCTTCTCTCCGGACGGGATCTGCTGCGACGTAGCCATCTACCCGGAGGCTGGGCAGAGGCTGCAATTCGAGATCCTCGACCCATCCTTTAGCGCCGCGGAGCTGGGCATCCCATCCCAGCAACTGGGGGGCCTGCGGATTCGCGACTACGCCTCCTGCGCCGCCGGACCCTTCGCCGCGAGCGGCGTCCTCGGAGGCTAAGCCGACAAGGGCGGGCAGGCCAGCCCTGTCCGCCTTTGGTCCTTTTCGATTCTGGCTAAGCCTTGCCTTCGCCGATGCTATTGCGCAGCGTCCCGACGGATGCGATCTCGATCTCCACGACATCGCCCACCTTCATAAAGAGCTGCGGCTTGCGCTTCGCCCCCACGCCGCCCGGCGTTCCTGTGGCGATCACATCTCCCGGCGAGAGCTGCGTGAACGACGAGCAGTAGTGAATCAGTGCGCGGATGTTGAAGATCATCTCCGCGGTATTGGCTTTCTGCACCTCATCGCCGTTCAGCCACGTCGTCAGATCGAGCGCCTGCGGATCGGCGATCTCATCCGCCGTCACGATCCACGGCCCAAACCCGCCCGTACGCGGAAAGTTCTTGCCCGGCGTGAACTGCGTGGTGTGCCTCTGCCAGTCGCGGATCGAGATGTCGTTGAAGCACGCGTATCCGGCCACGTGCGACAGCGCATCTTCGAGCGCAATGTGCCGTCCCGCGCGCCCTATCACGACAGCCAGCTCGCCTTCGAAGTCGATCTCGCTCGACACGCCTGGAGCCCAGGCATCCTGCCCATCCGCCACCAGCGTGTCCGCGAAACGAGTGAAGATCGTCGGGTACGCGAGCTTCTCCCCACCCGTTTCCACGCGGTGTTCTTCGTAGTTCTTGCCGATGCAGAGGATCTTCGCCGGATCCGGAACAGGAGGAAGCAACTGCACCGCCGAGCGCGCAAGCCGAGGCGCTTCCGTCTCCTGCGCGATGCTCAGGAAGTCCTCGCCAAGCAGGGCCTTCAGGGTCGGAAAGCGTCCACGCAACACCGCCCCAAGATCCTTCACCGTGGTGCCCTCAAGCACTCCGTAACTCGATACGCCATCTGTAACAAACGAGATCAATTTCATTTACATATTCTCAATCATGCGCGTCGCAAATTCACTCGTCTTCGCCTTGGTCGCGCCCTGCATCTGCCGCTCGAAGTCGTAGGTCACGAACTTCTGCTGGATCGTCTTCTCCATCGACGATTCAATCAGCCGAGCCGCCTCTTTCCATCCCAGAAAATCAAACAGCATCACCCCCGAAAGGATCACCGACCCCGGGTTGATCACGTCCTTGTCCGCATACTTCGGCGCGGTCCCGTGCGTGGCTTCAAACACCGCATACCCATCGCCGATATTGCCTCCCGGCGCGATCCCCAGTCCGCCCACCTGCGCCGCCGCCGCATCCGAGATGTAGTCGCCGTTCAGGTTCGTCGTAGCCAGCACGCTGTAGTCCGAAGGCCGAATGATGATCTGCTGGAAGATGGAATCCGCGATGCGGTCATTGATCAAGATCTTCGATTTCCACTTGCCATCTCCATGCGAAGCCCCGATGCTCGCAACCACCGCCTTCACCTCCGCAATCACCGACTCGCCAAACTCCTTCGCGGCGAACTCGATCCCCGGTTCGATCAGCGCGGCGTTCTCCTCCGCTGTCAGCTTCGGATTGTCCTCCAGGTTCCCGAGGATCCAGCTCTCGCGCTCCGTCACGGTGTCCGCGCGGAACTCCTCCACTGCAACCTCGTAGCCCCACTCGCGAAACGCGCCCTCGGTGAACTTCTGAATATTCCCCTTGTGTACCAGCGTCACCGTCTTGCGTCCGTTGTCGAGCGCATACTGAATCGCTGCGCGCACCAGCCGCTTCGATCCCGTAATCGAGATCGGCTTCACGCCCACGCCCGAGTCCAGCCGGATCTTCTTCTTCGAGCCCTTCAGCATGTCGTCGTTCACAAACGCGATAAACCTCTTCGCCTCGGGCGTCCCCTCGCGGAACTCGATCCCCGCGTAGATGTCCTCCGTGTTCTCCCGGAAGATCACGACGTCCAGCTTCTCCGGATGCTTCACCGGGCTCGGCACGCCGGCGTAGTACTTCACCGGACGGATGCACTGGTACAGATCCATCAACTGCCGCAGCGCTACGTTCAGCGAGCGAATGCCGCCGCCCACCGGCGTCGTCAGCGGCCCTTTGATCGAGACGCGAAAGTCGACGGTCGCCTTCACCGTATCGTCTGGTAGCCAGTCCTGCGTCTTCCGGTACGACTTCTCGCCCGCCAGCACCTCGTACCACTCCACCTTGCGCTTACCGCCGTACGCCTTCTCCACCGCCGCGTCGAACACCCGCTGCGAGGCCTTCCAGATATCCCTTCCGGTTCCATCGCCCTCGATAAACGGGATCACCGGATGATCCGGCACCACATAACTTCCGTCCTTGTATTCAATGGGTTGGCCGTTCGGCGGGACAGGGATTCCGTTGTAGCTGCTCTGCATACGATGTAACTCCGACAGGAGGGTTGGGCGAAACAGGGCCGAAGCATACCACCACCCGTAAAGATTTGTCCTGCCGGATGGGCCGCTCCGCGCGGGCAGCGATCACGGCGCCTGCGGCAGAACCTTCGTGACTCGTATACCGGTCGTGGCGCAAGGTTGTCCTGCGGGCCTTCCGTAGGTCAGCAAGAAATTCATTCCTGACCAACGGAAGGGGCACGCGAAGGGGTAAAAAGGCGTGTGAACACCAGCCGCCCGCGCAGGGCGCACGTTACGCAGGACAGTGTGCTACCGTGGGTACGTCAAAAATGGGAAACGTTTCGTATCTCCCAATTCTCGTTCTTCTGCTCGGCGCGGTCGGTTTCGCGGTCGCTCCCCTCGCGCTCGCGTGGCTGTGGGCGAAGAAATTCTCGCCCGCCAAACCCGGCCGATCCAAGAACGCCGTCTACGAGTGCGGACTTGAATCCTCCGACGATGCCTGGGTGCAGTTCAAACCCGGCTACTACCTCTACGCCATCCTCTTCCTCGTCTTCGACGTGGAAGTCGTCTTCCTCCTGCCGTTCGCGACCGCCCTCACCGGCTTCGGGCTTGGAGAGTGCCTCGCCGTCTTCGTCTTCCTGTTCCTGCTCATCGCGGGCCTTGCCTGGGCCTGGCACAAGAAGGTCCTCACCTGGACGTAGCCTGAAGGGTTTCCATCATGGATGAAGCGCTGAAGAACGAGCTGAGCAAGCAGGGTATCTTCGCCACCACCCTGCAGGATCTCTACAACTGGGGCCGCAGAAGCTCTCTCTGGCCATTGAACTTCGGCCTCGCCTGTTGCGCCATCGAGATGATCGCCACCACCATGGCCCGCTACGATCTCGCCCGCTTCGGCGCCGAGGTCTTCCGCCCCTCGCCCCGTCAGGCCGACCTCATGATCGTCGCCGGCACCATCACCAAGAAGATGGCGCCGCAGGTCGTGCGCCTCTATAACCAGATGCCCGAACCCAAGTACGTCATCTCCATGGGCGCATGCGCCATCTCGGGAGGGCCCTTCAAGCAGGGCTACAACGTCCTCAAGGGCATCGACCGCTACATCCCCGTCGACATCTACATCCCCGGCTGCCCGCCTCGTCCGGAGGCCCTCATCGAAGGCTTCATGGCGCTGCAGAAGAAGATCGACGAGCAGCAACTCACCGGCGCAGACCGCCCCCGCCACCTCCACGCCGACGAGCCCAGCGAGTTCACCATCCCCACCTTCGGCACCCACGATCTTGAGCCGCCACGCAATCGTGACGTTTGGCGCCCGCCCCTCGTCAATATCACCACCATAGGCAGGGACGATGCTGGAACAACTTAAGCTCGAGATCGAATCCGCCATCCCCGGCTGTCGTCTGGAGCTGGTGACGAATCCCAGCGTCTCCGCACAGCACAGCCTGCTCCTCGACCCGGAGCACGCTGTCGCCGTAGCTCTTTTCCTGCGCGACGCCCCGGCGCACCGCTACGACTTTTGCTCCAACGTCACCGGCATCGACTGGCCTCCGCTCGAAGTCTCGGAAAAGGTAAAAGTAACCAAACTGGTAGACGGCGTAGAGACCCAGGTCGACGAGCTCCGCACCACTGAGTCCGGCGACTATCTCGAAGCCGTCTACCACCTCTACTCCATGGAACTCAGGCACGGCCCCGTCATCCTTCGCATGCGTACGGAAGACCGCGCCGCCCACGTGCATCTCCCTTCCCTCACACCCGTCTGGCGCAGCGCCGACTTCCAGGAACGCGAGATCTTCGACCTCTTCGGCATCGTCTTCGACGGACACCCCGACCTCCGCCGCATCCTCATGTGGGAAGGCTTCGTCGATCACCCGATGCGCCGCGACTATGTCGAGCCCGACGACTACGAGTACGAGCCCACCGCGCACGACGAAGTCTTGCACCGCGCCCAGCACACCCACGGCGGTGCCGTATGAACACAGCGGTAGCCCTGCCACCCGGCGCCAGCCTCACGCCCACCAAGGCGGACTCGCACCTCCTCGAAGTCTCCATGGGCCCGCAGCACCCCTCCACTCACGGCGTCTTTCGCATGGATGTCGTGCTCGACGGCGAACGCGTCATCAAGCTCAAGCCCGTCTTCGGCTACCTCCATCGCAACCACGAAAAGATCGCCGAGCATGAGAGCTATCTCGGCTCCATGCCCTACACCGATCGCCTCGACTACTTCTGCTCGCTGACCAACAACTGGGCCTACGCCCTGGCCGTCGAAACCCTCGCCGGCATCGTCGTGCCCGAGCGCGCCGAGTACCTCCGCGTCATCACCGCCGAACTCACGCGGTTACAAAATCACGCCTGCCTCATCGGCTTCCTCATGCAGGACATGGGCGCCAGCGGCACACCGTTGATGTACGCCTTCCGCGAGCGCGAAAAGATCCTCGACCTCTTCGAGTCCCTCACCGGCGCGCGCATGATGTGCAACTACATGCGCTTTGGCGGATGCCGCGTCGATCTCCCCGCCGGCTGGCTCGAACAAGCCCAAAAAGTGGTGGCCGAATTCCCCCGCTTCCTCGACGAGTTCGAAAACCTCCTTGCCAGCAACGAGATCCTCATGGCCCGCACGCAGGGCGTCGGCGTGCTTAGTAAGGAACTCGCCATCAACGCCGGCGTCACCGGCCCCATGCTGCGGGCCTGCGGCGTCAACTACGATCTCCGCAAGGTGGACAGGTACGGCATCTACGGCCGCTTCAGCTTCCGCGTCCCGCTCGGCGATCACGGCGACGTCTACGACCGTTACATGATCCGCCTGCTTGAGATGCGCGAGTCCTGCAAGATTCTGGAGCAGGCCCTCCGCGATCTTCCCGAAGGCCCCATCCAGGATCCCAAGACCAAGATCCGCGGCTTCCGTCCCAAACCCGGCGAAGCCTATGGACGTATCGAAGCTCCCAAGGGCGAGCTCGGCTTCTATCTCATCAGCGATGGTTCACCCGGCCCCTATCGCTATCGCGTCCGTCCCCCCAGCCTCATCAACCTCACCATCCTCGAAGACATGTGTCTCGGTCAAAGCATCGCGGACGTTGTGATTATTCTCGGGAGCATCGACATCGTGATGGGCGAGGTCGACCGGTAAATGGAGTAGAGTGGTGTCGCACAAAATTTGAGCTTTTTTCGGCGAGGAATGAAGGATTCTATGCTCGGTGAAGGTCTTCTGAAGGGATTGGCGGAGACGGCTCGAAACTTCTTCGGAAGCTATGTCGGCAAGGAACGTCTGACGACCGTGCAGTTCCCCGAGGAGCGTGCCCCGCGCATCGAAGCCTCGCGCAACTTCCCCTTCCTCGTCTACGACGGCGACGACTGGCAGCAGGGCCTGCGCTGCGTCTCCTGCCTCATCTGCGAGAAGGAGTGCCCACCCAAGTGCATCTTCATCGAAAAGAGCGTCGATAAAAAGCCGGACGCCGTCGGCAAGCAGCAGTTCTACCCCGCGCGCTTCAACATCGATGTCTCCGTCTGCATGAGCTGCCAGATCTGCGTCGAGGTCTGTCCCTTCGACGCGATCAAGATGGACGTCGCCTTCGAGGCCAGCACTGCCGAGCGCTTCAACGATCTCCTCTGGAACAAAAAGCGCTTAGCGAAACCCAACGAGTACTACCACCAGATCCATCCCACCGAGGCTGCCGCCGTCGACGCCGACCTCGCCGCCGCCCGCGCCAAAGCCGCCGCCCCCAAGCTCACTCCACCCGCAACGCCAGCCACGGGGAGTGTACCGGCACAATGAACCCCCAGGCCCTCGATCAGGTATTTGTAACAACCAAAGCCTTCCTCATGGGCCACGTCCCCGCGCCCGCGCAGCCCATCGCCTCGGCCATCCTCTCTGTTGTTCCCGTCCTCGTCGTCTTCCCCCTCCTCTTCGCCATCACCACTGTGCTGGAGCGCAAAGGTCTCGGCCGCATGCAGAACCGTTACGGCCCCAACCGCGTCGGCCCCTACGGCTTCTGGCAGCCCATCGCCGACGGCATCAAGTCGCTCACCAAGGAAGACGTCGTCCCCCGCTCTGCCGACCAGGTCGTCCACTTCCTCGCGCCGCTCTTACTTGTTCTCGCTGCCTTCCTCGGCTATGCCGTCCTGCCCATCGGCCGCAACATGGTCATCATCAACCTCGATGCCGGCCTGCTGTTCTTCTTCGCCATCGGCTCCATGGTGGAGCTCGCCGTCTTCATGGCCGGCTGGTCCAGCCGCAGCAAATACTCGCTCCTCGGAGCCATGCGCGCCATCGCGCAGATGATCAGCTACGAGATCCCGCTCGTCCTCTCCGCCGTCGTCGTCATCATGGCCTCCGGCTCGCTCTCCACCGTCACCATCGTCGCGCAGCAAGCCGTCTACACCAACGGCCTTGCCCACTGGTTCGTCTTCACGCCCTGGGGTCTCTGCGGCTTCATCCTCTTCATGATCGCCGCCGCCGCCGAGTCCAACCGCTCGCCCTTCGATCTCCCCGAAGGCGAGTCCGAGCTCATCGCCGGCTACTACACCGAGTACTCCGGCTTCAAGTTCGCCCTCTTCTTCCTCGGCGAGTACCTCGGCATGTTCGCCACCTCCGGCCTCGCCATCACGCTCTTCCTCGGCGGCTGGTCCGCGCCGTTTTCCTTCCTCACCTTCATTCCCTCCTGGATCTGGTTCTTCCTCAAACTCCTCGTCTTCATCGCCGCCTTCATCTGGGTGCGCGGTACGTTCCCTCGCCTCCGCATGGATCAACTCATGGGCCTCGCCTGGAAGTTCATGCTGCCCATGACCCTCGTCAACCTCTTCGCCGCCGTCGTCTGGCACCTCATGCCTGGAAACATCCTGCGCTGGCCCGTATCCCTCGCCCTCATCGCCGTCTCATGCTTCTTCCTCAGCCGCGGATCGAAGCAAACCAGGAAGCTTCAGGTCCGCACCTACCGCTTCGCCGAATAAAGAGCCGCAGCTCATGGAAATGACAGCAGCCTTCCTCATCCTCGCCGCACTCACCATCGCCGGATTCGCCGCCGCCATGACCCTGCGTCACATGGTGCACTGCATCCTTGCGCTTACCATCGGCTTCGTCGGCCTTGCGTTGCTGTACCTTCTGCTCGGCGCGGAGTTTGCAGGCTTCACCCAGATCATCGTCTACGTCGGCGCCGTCGCCATCCTCGCCGTCTTCGCCATCATGATGACCCGCAGCGCCGGCCCGCTCGCGCAACCCGCCTTGTCTTCGTCGTGGATCACCGGAGGCATCATAGCCATCTCCCTCTTCGCGGTTCTCGCATGGGCCGTCATCCGTGGCAGCGGATCCTTCCCCATCGCGACCACACCGCCCGATGCCCCCGTCTCCGCCATCGGTAACACCTTGATGCACACATTCGCCCTGCCTCTCGAGATCATGGGCATCCTCCTCACCGCCGCCCTCATCGGCGCGATCATCGTCGCGATGCCCAACGAGCCCTTGCGTGGAAAAGGCGGTGATGCATGAACCCCCTCACCGCCTGCCTCCTGCTCTCGTCTTTCCTCTTCTGCATCGGCCTCGCCGGAGCCCTCACCCGTCGCAACGCCATCCTCGTCCTCATCGGCATCGAGCTCATGCTCAACGCTGCGAACCTCAACTTCATCGCCTTCTGGCGCTACGGGCCCAACCCCGCCGCGTTCACCGGCATCCTCTTCACGCTCTTCTCCATCGGTATCGCAGCCGCCGAAGCCGCCGTTGGCCTCGGCATCATCCTCGCGGTATACCGGCACACGCAAACGACCGACCTGGACCAGATGAATAGCATGAAGGGCTGAAACACTTCCCTTGGACTCCCGATGAACGGTATCGTACAAAATCTGTGGCTCGTCCCCCTGCTGCCCATCCTGGCAGCAGGAGTCATTGCCCTTTTGAAACAGAGGCATCGAACCCTTGCCGCGTCCCTCGCGATCGGGTCGATGGTCGCGTCGTTCCTGCTCTCCGTCGTCGCCTTCTTCCATCTCCTCTCCATGACCGAGGTCTCCAGCGAGGTCGTCAACGTCCCCTGGTTCCAGATCGGCGACGCATGGTTCCGCATCGGATGGATCCTCGATCCACTCACCATCGTGATGCTCCTCATGGTCACCTTCGTCGGGACGCTCATCTTCATCTACAGCGTCGGCTACCTGCACGACGACGAAAACTTCACGCGCTTCTTCTGCTTTCTTGCCCTCTTCGCCGGAGCTATGCTCGGTGTCCTCATCGCCAACAACCTCCTCCTGCTCTTCATGTGCTGGGAGATCGTCGGCCTCACCTCCTACCTGCTCATCGGCTTCTGGTACGCGAAGCCCGCAGCCGCAGCCGCGGCGAAGAAGGCCTTCCTCGTCACCCGCATCGGCGACATCGGATTCTTCCTCGGCATGGTCTGGCTCTACACCCAGACCGGCACGCTCCTCTTCTACGACAACGGAGCCGGCGCACTCGAACACTCCGCCCTCGCCACGCTCGTCGCCCACACCACCCTCTACGGCATGACGGTCTCCACCGGCATCGGCCTGCTCCTCTTCTGCGGAGCCGCCGGCAAATCCGGACAGGTCCCGCTCCACGTCTGGCTCCCCGACGCCATGGAAGGGCCCACCCCCGTCAGCGCCCTCATCCACGCTGCGACCATGGTGGCCGCAGGCGTCTTCCTCGTTGCCCGCGTCTATCCCCTCATGGCCGCGCACCCGGCATCGCTGCCCGAACTCACCCCCTCCATCGCCCTGCAGGTGATCACCTGGGTAGGAGCCATCACCGCTCTCTTTGGCGCCCTCGTCGCCGTCGCCCAGTACGACATCAAGCGCATTCTCGCCTACTCCACCGTCTCGCAGCTCGGCTACATGATGATGGGTCTGGGCGTCGGCGGCGTCTCCGTCGGCATGTTCCACCTCATCACCCACGCCTTCTTCAAGGCCCTCCTCTTCCTCGGCGCGGGGTCTATCATCCACGGCTGCAACGGCGAGCAGGACATCCGCCTCATGGGCGGACTGCGCAGGTCCATGCGCATCACCTTCACCACCTACGCCGCCGGCATGCTCGCGCTTTGCGGCTTCCCGCTCTTCTCCGGCTTCTGGTCCAAGGACGAGATCCTCCACGCCGCCTTCTCCTGGTCCGTCTCCCGCACGCCCTTCTACATGGGCGCCTTCGGAGCTCTCCTCACCGCCTTCTACATGACCCGCCAGCTCTGCTACATGTTCGCCGGCGAATCCCGCCGGCCTGTCGTCCCGCCCACTCTCGCCGCGCACGCCCACATCCACAACGGGCACCCGCACGAGAGCCCGGCCATCATGACCGTCCCGCTCGTCATCCTCGCCACCAGCACGGTGCTCTTCGGATTGATCGGTGCGCCCACCTGGCCATGGTTCCAGTCCTTCCTCGAAGAGAAGCGCCCCACCTTCAACCTCGCCGCCTTCTCCACCGGCGGCATCCTCGGCCTCATGACGGTGTCGTCCTTCCTCGTCGTCCTCGGCATCGCCCTTGGCTACTGGCTCTACTACCGCAAGCCCATCCGGCACCATGAACAGCAGGACGCGCTCGACGCCCTCGAGCCACGCCTGTTCCGTATCCTGAACCACGCGTTCTACATCGACGCCCTCTACGCCTCGACCATCGTCCCCCTGAACAACGCCTTCGCCACCCTCTCCGGCCTCCTCGACCGTTGGCTCTGGAGCGGCCTGGTCACGGCCATCGCGTCGACCGTCGTGGGACTCGCCAGGGTCGACAACTTCATCGACACCTACCTCGTCAACGGCACCTTCGACGCCGGCACCCACACCGTCTCCTTCAGCGGACGCATCCTCGCCCGTCTGCAAGGCGGACGCATCCAGAGCTACCTCCGCATCGTCGGCCTCGCCTTCATCGCCCTGGTCGTCCTCCTGCTCTGGAGGGCCAAAGCCTGATGCTCCTCACCCTCATCACCGCCCTGCCCGTCCTCGGAGCCGTCGCCACCCTCGCCTGTGGCAACAACAGGAAACTCGCCCGCATCCTTGCGCTCACCGCAAGCTTAGCCGCCCTGGCGCTGGCGATCTACCTCGCCTGCCACTTCGACGCCACCACCACCGCCCTCCAGTGCGAAGAGCGCTACGCCTGGGTCCCCGCGCTCAACATCGAGTACCGCGTAGGCATCGACGGCCTCGGCCTTCTCATGGTCCTTCTCTCGTCCATCGTCGTCCCCATCGGCATCGCCGCATCGTGGAGCATCGAAGACAAACCCGCCCTCTACTTCGCCCTCATGCTCCTCCTTCAGGCCTGCCTCTTCGGAGCCTTCACCGCCCTCAACTTCATCCCCTGGTTCACCTACTGGGAACTCAGCATCATCCCCGCCTTCTTCCTCATCAAGCTCTGGGGTGGACCCCAGCGCTCTCCCGCGGCCATGCAGTTCCTCGTCTACACCATGGTCGGGTCCGTGGCGATGCTCCTGGCCTTCCTGGCCCTCTTCCTCGCCACCAATCAATTCGACTTCCTCGCACTCGCCAACCTCGCCCAGACCAACCAGCTTGCTCCCAAACTCGCCGGCCACGTCTCCCCGTTCCTCCTCTTCGCCGGTGTCTTCCTCGGCTTCGCGGTCAAAGTCCCGCTGATGCCCTTCCACACCTGGCTCCCGCCGGCCTACAGCGAAGCCCCCTCCGGCACCACCGCCGTCCTGACCGGAGCCATGTCGAAGATGGGCCTCTACGGATTCCTCCGCATCCTCCTCCCCCTCTTCGCCCCGCAGATGCGCGAAGTCCTCACCCCGCTCCTCTGGCTCGCCGCCGCAACGGTCGTCTTCTCCGCCTACGCCGCCCTCGCCCAGAAGGACCTCAAGCGCACCTTCGCCTACTCCTCCATCAACCATCTCGGCTACTGCCTGCTCGCCCTCTTCGCCATCGTAAAGTTCACCGCCGACGACTCCGCCCGGCAAGCCGCCCTCAGCGGTCTCATGCTGCAGATGTTCAGCCACGGCCTCACCGCCGCCACCATCTTCTGGTTCATTGCTCTCATCGAGCAGCGTGCCAACGGCCAACGCGGCCTCAACGACTTCGGTGGCCTCCGCAAGATCGCACCCGTCTTCACCGGCCTCATGGGCATCGCGCTCTTCTCGTCCCTCGGCCTCCCCGGCCTCAACGGCTTCATCCCCGAGTTCCTCATCTTCAAGGGCGCCTTCCCCCTCGTCACCTGGGCCACGTCGCTCTCCGCCATCGGCCTCATGATCACCGCGATCGTCATGCTCACCATCCTCCAGCGCGTCTTCTCCGGCCCCCTGAACGCAGCCTGGTCCACCTTCCCCGACCTCACCTCCGGCGAACGCCTCGCCCTCGCCCCGGCCATCGCCCTCATGTTCGTCCTCGGTCTCTACCCGCAACTCCTCTTAGGCCTCATCCACAGCACGGTCACCCTGATGACGCACCAACTGAAGTTCTAAAACTATGCTCGCGTGGACCATCTACATCTCGCTCATCGGAGCCCTCACCCTCCTCCTCTTGCCCAAAGCAAGCCCCACCCCCGCGCGCATCGTAGCCTTACTCACCGCCATCGCCGGTTTCATCATCGCCCTGCTCGCCTTCCTCCAGCACCGCACCGGCGAGCTCTTCACCATCGCTCGCGTCCCCTGGATCCCCGCCCTCCACATCGAGTACCATCTCGCCGCCGATGGCATCTCCCTCTCCCTCGTCCTCCTCACCGGCATCGTTGCCATCACCGGCGTCCTCTTCTCCTGGAACATCGCCCGCCGCACCCACGCCTTCTTCGCCTTCTACCTCCTGCTCATCGCCTGTGTCTACGGCGTCTTCCTCAGCTACGACCTCTTCCTTCTCTTCGTCTTCTACGAGATCGTCATCATCCCCAAGTACTTCCTCATCGCCATCTGGGGCTCCACCCGCAAGGAGTACGGCGCCATGAAGCTCGCCCTCTATTCCTTCCTCGGCTCCGCCATGGTCCTCGTCGGCATCATCGCCGCCTACGCCTACTCCGGCACCATGTCCCTCGCCAACATCTCCCCCACCGCCTTCCCCGCCCACTTCCAGATGTGGGCCTTCCCGTTAGTCTTCGTAGGCTTCGCCATCCTCGCCGGCCTGTGGCCCTTCCATACCTGGGCTCCCACCGGACACGTAGCCGCTCCCACCGCCGCCTCCATGCTCCTCGCCGGAGTCGTCATGAAGCTCGGCGCCTACGGATGCCTCCGCGTCGCCATGGCCCTCTTCCCCCTCGGCCTCGCCCCCTGGGGTTTCCATGTCCTCGGCCTCGGCTCCTGGCGAGACGTCTTCGCCCTCCTCGCCGTCATCGGCATCGTCTACGGAGCCCTCGTCGCCCTCGTCCAGAAGGACTTCAAGTTCGTCATCGGCTACTCCAGCGTCTCGCACATGGGCTTCATCCTCCTCGGCCTCATGACCCTCTCGCAGATCGGCATCACCGGCGCCGTCATCCAGATGTTCTCCCACGGCATCCTCGCCGGCCTGCTCTTCGCCACCGTCGGCCGCATGGTCTACGACCGTACCCACACCCGCGAGCTCGGCCAGCTCGGCCCCATGCACCTCAGCCGCGCCCTCCCCTTCGCGACCGTTACCTTCGTCCTCGCCGGCATGGCCAGCATGGGCCTCCCCGGCTTCTCCGGCTTCATCGCCGAACTCATGATCGTCGTCGGTGCCTGGCACGCCTTCCCCGTCCTGGCGCTCTGCGTCGGCGTCGGCATCCTCCTCGGCGTCGTCTACGTCTGGCGCGCCATGCAGAAGGCCTTCTTCGCCGAGCAACCCAGCGAAGCCGCCCCACCACCGCTCGACCCCATCACCCTCCCCGAGTACCTCGGCGCGGCCATCCTCCTCGCCACCAGCATCGCCGTCGGCGTCTACCCGCAGATGCTCCTCCGCATCATCATGCCTGCCTTGAACTCGCCCATCTTCGACAACCTGCGCAAAGGAGGTATGTAGTGCTTTCCTACACCGGCCTCCTCCAGCTTGCGCTCCCCGAAGTCATCGTCGTCGTCACGGCCCTCCTCGTCCTGGCGCTGGACCTCGCTCTCCGCACCCAGCCCGCACGCACCCGCTTCACCATCGCCTCCACCCTCGGCGTCATCGGATGCCTCGCCGCCATCGCCCGTCTCGTCCTTGTCCCCGAGCAGGTCAACCTCCTCAACGGTGTCCTCCTCGCCAACCCCCTCACCCATCTCATCCAGATCGCCCTTCTCGTCCTGGCCATCGGAACCCTCCTCATCGCCATCGACACCGGCTTCACCGACCATGTAGGCGAGTTCGTCCTCCTCATCCTCCTCGCGACCGTCGGCATGATGTTCCTCGTCGCCACCCAGGACCTCCTCGTCCTCTTCCTCTCCCTCGAGCTCCTCTCGCTCTCCCTCTACGTCCTCACCGGCTTCGACAAACGCCGCCCCCGCGCCGCCGAAGCCGCCCTCAAGTACTTCCTCTTCGGCGGCATGTCCGCCGCCTTCCTGCTCTTCGGCTTTAGCATCCTCTACGGCCTATCGAACTCCACCCGCTTCCACGACATCGCCGCCGCCATCCACACTCCCTTGAACCCCCTCGCCGTCATCGCCATCGTCACCACCGTTATCGGCTTCGGCTTCAAGATCGCCGCCTTCCCCCTGCACTTCTGGGCACCCGACGTCTACGAAGCCGCCCCCATACCCTCCGCCGCCTTCGCCGCCTCCAGCTCCAAGGTCGCCAGCTTCTTCCTCTTCTTCCAGATCATGACCCTCGCCTTCGCCAACGCGCAGGGCGCCACCAAACCCTTCACCCCCGGCTGGATCCCTATCCTGGTCCTCCTCGCCGCCGCCTCCATGGTCTTCGGCAACCTCGTCGCTCTGCGCCAGACCGGCCTCCGCCGTCTCCTCGCCTACTCCGCCGTGGCCCACGCCGGATACATGCTCCTCGCCCCCATCGCGCACACCCGCGAGAGCCTCGCCGCGCTCCTCTTCTACGTCATCACCTACGCTCTCACCACCCTGGGCATCTTCGCCGTCATCGGTATCCTGCCGGACGACCGGCTCACGAGCTTCCACGGGCTCAGCCGCCGCGCTCCCCTGCCCGCCGCCGCGCTCTTCGTCTTTCTGCTCTCCCTCGCCGGCATCCCACCGCTCGCCGGCTTCTTCGCCAAGTTCTATCTCCTCGTCGCCGCCATGCAGGGCAACCCCGGCCTCCTCTGGCTCGTCATCCTCGTCCTCGCCACAAGCGCCGTGTCGCTGTACTACTACCTGCAGGTCCTCAAGCGCGTCTACGTCACCCCACCCGGCGAGGGCGACGGCATCATCCACACATCGCTCCTCACCAGAACCCTCCTCATCCTCCTCGCGGTCGCTGTCCTGCTCCTTGGCCTCGCCCCGCATCTCCTCCTCGGAGCGATTCTCCGCGCTCTTCCCGCCTGATTTTTTTCCCGCGCAATCTTCTTCCCAGTCTCTCCATCCGTCTGCTAGACTCGCTCCCCTCAAGCGGAGGCCTACCATGACGTCGCTCGAACTCACTGAAATCGTTGATCAAAGAATGACTGATCCGACAGTTCTCGGACGCCTCGCCTGCAACCTGCGCTCCAGCGAAGAGGTCCAGCAGCGACATCACGACCACCGCATGTTCTCCCTCGTCTGGCAGGACGTCGGCGACTCCTGGCGCTGCACCGTCTACTCCGACGACAACCCCGAACGCCGCATCGCGCAGGTCGACATCCACGAGAACTGCACCGTCCGCGTGGAATCCTACGAGCCCTGCCGGATCACCGTCTCCCCCGAAGAAGGCATCCTTTGCCTCACCCGCTACAAACCCCTCTAGCCTTACTTTGCTCTTGCCGTTGCTTCTAGGTATCCCAAAGCTTCAGCCTGGGGTCTCACAGCCCATCGTAAAAGGGGGCTTTAAGCCCCTGGGGTATGCCTTCCTGTCCCATCCGCAAGCCCTCCATCTCCGGGCCGCTGCCGTTGCCCTTTGGTTGTCATCCCCGAAGGGGATCTGCCTCTTCTTTTGCCGTTGCCTGTCGTTATCCGCCTTCGATTCCTGGAATTCGTGTCCTTAGAGCGCGAAGAAGTTCCGTCCCACCGTAAACAAGGCCACTCCCACGGAGACCGTGATCCACCAGCCCCTGCTCACCTCAGGCCAAACACCCCGCCGCCAAATCCCCGCCAAGACGTACCCCAGCCCCAACGGAATCTCACACACCACCAAAGCATTCAACCGCCACGCCGCCCCCAGGTTCCCTCGCAGCAAAGCCATCAAAGCCCGCGTTCCCCCACACCCGGGGCAAAGCACATGAAACATCGCATACACCGGGCAAGCCGGCCGCACCAACAGCACGACCGCCGCAAACAGCACGGCGGTCGCCATCATGTGTCTGGTACTCAATACGGCCTCGGCATCCCGTACGCCATCGCCCGCTTCATATCGGCGATGCGGTTCAGGTGATACGTAAAGTACAGCCCGCCAAAGAAGAACGTCATCACGCCCGAAAGCCGCAGACCCATCGGTTCAACCGTGTTGTAGTGCTTCTCCAGCTCATTGCGCATCGTGAATCGCGCATACAGCTTCAGCACCCACCAGCAGATCCACAGCAGCGAAACGCCCGTGTTCTCCGTATCGAAGTGAACGCCCGTACTGTAATGACGGATGCCATGGTGCTGCCCCACGACCGACAACACCAGCCAACCCACGGTCACGGCGATATAAAGCACCAGCACCTTACTCGCCGGCGCAATCCGGTTCACCCACGCCGCCAGGATCATGTTCCAGATAAAGATGAACACCGAGCAGGTCAGAATGCTGAACAGAAGCACAAGCCCCCAGCTCAGGTTCGGCGGCGGATCGTACGCGGCCGCCGGATAAGCCGACGCTGGAGGAGCCGCATAGCCCGGCTGATAGGTCTCCGTGTAGGCAGGCTGCTGCGGTGGCGGCATAGACGAAGCCGCGGGTTCCAGCAGCGAAGCCACCGTCACCCACTCCGTCATCTCATCGCTCTTGGCCATATCCGTCGGCAGAACGTTCCCCGAGGCGACATAGCGTGACAGGTCTTCGAGGGTATACGGTCCATAGTTCTGGCCGTTGCGCGTTACGTGATAGAGCATCGTCGGACTCCCGGGAGTAGCGGCTTATAGGGTTTGAAGAATCAGAACACGCCCCGCCTCCGAAGACAAGAGAAGACAGGAGCAGAGTACATCACTCACCTTCTATACGCAGTCTTCCCTCGCCCGTTCCCCACTCTCCACGGAGAACGCATCATCGGCCCATATCCACACTCTGGCCACGTTTTCCCGCGCCGAAAACTGCAGGGTATGCCGAAGAAACAGGCATGAATCCCAAAGTTGTTCTGCCGGAAGGGCCACTTTTCGACAGGACAGCTTTACAGGGTCTTGTTATCGGCGCTCGCGAGCGTAACGTCGGGGGTGGCTCGGCTGAAGGCGATGCGGAGATCGGTCACCTGATCCAGATGGAAGGCGGCCGGGCTGGTCGGCGCGGTGATGGCGAAGAAATCGGCCCGGTGGACGTCCAGCAGAGAGAACGACGGACGCGGGTCCGGGGCTACCGGTTCGATCTCGACGTGGCTCATCTCCAGGTTGCGGATGTGGCGCAGGAAGAAGCCCTGCGACGGCATCGGGCCGAACATCCCCGGGTCGGGGTACGACTCGATCTTCTCCGGAGGCACGATACCCACCTGATCCTGCGGGGCTCCGCCGACGTGCTGCGAGTAGAAGTTCGCAATCTTGATGTCGCGCAGCGGAAAGTCGGGAATGCCGCTCAGTATGCTGCCCAGGCGCGCCGATGAGTTGTAGCTGACGATGTTCGAGACCAGGATCCGCTGCAGCGTGCCCACTTTGGTCTCGGGCTTCGGTCCACGCAAACGCGCGCCGAGACGGAAGAACAAGGGCGACGAGTGAATGTCGCGCATCGTGATGTTGGTGATGGTGATGTCCTCGCACAGCGCGCCGTCTTCGCTCTCGAGCGCAAGTCCGTCGCAGCCCTCGAAGACGCAGTTCGAGATGGTGATGTTCTTGAAGCCGCCGTTGGACTCCGTGCCGCACTTGATGCGTCCCGTGCGGCCCACGCCGCGGACGTCGGCAGGAAACTTCTGCCACGTGCCGTCGAGGACCGAGCCCAGCATGTAGGTTCCCGTCACATAACAGTTGGTGATGGTGACGTTCTCGGTGGCGCGGTTGTAGCCCAGGGCATAGGAGCTCTTGGGGCAGATGCCGTCGTCCCATGGCGAATTCACGGTGCAGTTCGAGACCCGCACATTCTTGCAGCAGTCGATGTCCATGCCGTCGCGGTCGGTGTCGATCTTGAGGCCGTCGATGATGAGGTTGTCGACGCCGGTGAGGAGAAGGCCGAAGTGCCCGCCCTTGAGCAGCGAGAAGTCCTTGAAGGTGACGTTGCGGCAGTTCTTGAGCGCGATGGCCTTGTTGCCCACGCCGGGCTGCTCGGCCTGGTACATGGGATACTCGCCGCGCGGTGGGCGCTGCACGGGCGGTGTGCCCGCGGGGCGTTCCGGGCCGAAGCCGGTGCGCTGCGGGGCTCCCGGCGGACGCGACGGCCCAACGCCGAAGCTGAGGCCTTTGCCATAGATGAGGCCGGGTCCGGTGATCGAGAGGTCGTGCAGGTTCTCGCCCCAGAGGAGTGAGTTGTGCCAGTGGTTGTGGCCGTAGTCCTGGTAGGCGTCGTAGCTGGTATTGGGTTCGGCCGCGTCGTAGACGCCGCCAAGCTCGCCGGTGGTCTGACCGGGAAGAGGCGAGTCCGCCGCGAGGATGGTTGCGCCCTGCGCGATATAGAGGTGGACCAGGCTCTTGAGCCGGATGGAAAAGGTAAGGTAGGTACCGGCCGGAAAGTAGACCGTCCCGCCGCCGGCTGCCGCGCAGGCCTCGATGGCTGCGTTGATGCCTTTGGTGTCGAGCACCTTGCCCGACCCGGTGGCGCCGTAGGTGCGCACGTCGAACAGCAGGGGAGAGCTCCCGATCTTCGGCGCCTCGGCGAACGAGAGGGACGGCAGGGAGACGGCAAGCCCAAGTCCAGAGAGCTTGAGAAGGTCGCGGCGCGCGGAGTCGAAGGTTTTCATGGCGGGGTCATGCTAGCAGAGATTGGTCTGACCTGTCGCCCACAAAAACAATATTTCAATAGGCCAACCGAGTCGGAAAGCTTCCCAAATTGCACGTTGAACATGCTCAAAAAAGAGCACCCGTATCGCATTGAAAAGAAGGCATCTTCAGCGTTTGTGGTGAATTTCAGGCCAGAGGGGTAGGGTGGACGCGGTTGGGTCGGAGAGGGCTAGGATTCGGCGGCGGCGGTGACGAGCATCAGGCCGAGGCGGCGACCCGGGAGGGGGCAAGTGAAGTTACGTGAGGGGGGATACCACCCTTTCAAAGCAAAGCATAATTCAGATCGAAAGGATAAAAACGGCAAGAGCCAAAGCTGAAGAAGCTGATCGCACGGGCTAAGGTGGCTCCGGGCAAGATGATCGCTGCTGTTCTTAGTCGAGTTCGACGATCAAACCCTCATTGGGCCAGATCTCGAAGTCGCCGCGTACGGTGGTGGTGAGGTCGGTGGGGCGCCAGGAGTTGGTGGAGGCGAGGATGCGGCCGCCGGGTGTCCAGGCGGACTGGTTGGAGTTCGAGAGGTTAAGGATGATCTGGAGGCGCTCTGTGCCGTGGTTGCGGCGATAGCTGAGGACGTATCCGCTGGAGTAGACGTCGGAGACATCGCCGAGGTGCAAGGCGGGGGTGACGCGCCGCAGGTGGAGTAGGTGCTTGGTAAGGTTCAGGGTGGAGCGAGGGTCGCGTTTCTGGGCTTCTACCGATTTCCAGGCGAAGTCGCCGGTGACGGGGAGCCATGGGGTACCGGTGGTAAAGCCTGCATTTTCCGTATGGTCCCAGAGCATGGGGGTGCGTTCGGGGTCGCGGCCCTGGCCGATGCCGGGCTGGCGGAGCTCGGCGGGATCTTTGACCTGGCCGGCTGGGATAGGGACGTTCTGCATGGCGATCTCATCGCCGTAGTACAGGGTGGGGGTGCCACGGAGGGTGAGGAGGAGCATGGCGGCGACGCGGGCCTGCTCGGGGCCGATGCGGGTGGCGACGCGGGCCTGGTCGTGGTTGCCGAGAACCCAGTTGGGCCATGCTCCAGGGGGGAGCAGGCCTTCGTACTGGGTGATGAGCTGGGCGATGCCCTGGGCGCTCCAGGGAGCCTGGATGAGCTGGAAGTTGAAGGGGAGCTGCGCTCCGGTGAGGGCGTCTTCTCCGGGTGCGGCTCCGGGGCCGGGGCTGCCGTAGTAGCGGACGAGTTCGGGGAGTGGCAGGTAGATTTCGCCGATGAGAACCCGAGGGTTGGGTTCGCCGTGCTGGTTGAGGATGGTGCGCATCTCGGAGACGATGCGGTGGGTCTCGGGCTGGTCGGCGGTGTAGGTGGGGAGGACGGACCAGAGGGTGGAGTCGCCTTCGTGCCAGTCGGGGTTGGGCGGGTTGTCGCGGAACTGGTCATCCTTGATGAGGAGCCAGAGGACGTCCATGCGGAAGCCGTCCACGCCTTGTTTGTCGGGGCCGCGCTCGAGCCAGAAGCGCATGGCTTCGTAGATGGCGGCGCGGACCTGCGGGTTACGCCAGTTGAGATCGGGCTGCTGGGGCAGGAAGGAATGGAGGTAGAACTGTCCGGTGGCGTGGTCGTAGGTCCAGGCGGGACCGCCGAAGTTGGACATCCAGTTGTTGGGCGGACGGGGTGCGGTATCGCCGGGCTGGAAGGGTGCCGGATCGCGCCAGATGTACCAGTCTCGCTTGGGATCTTCTTTCGAAGAGCGCGAGGCGAGGAACCAGGGATGCTTGTCCGAGGAGTGGTTGGGGACGAAGTCGAGGATGAGCTTGAGGCCGCGGGCGTGGACGCCTTCGAGGAGGCGGTCGAAGTCTTCGAGGGTGCCGAAGAGGGGATCGACGTTGGTGTAGTCGGCGACGTCGTAGCCGAAGTCGGCCATGGGTGAGGGGTAGAAGGGGGAGATCCAGAGGGCGTCGACGCCGAGGTCGACGAGGTGGTCGAGGCGGGAGAGGATGCCGGGGAGGTCGCCTACGCCGTCGCCATTGGTGTCCTGGAACGAGCGGGGGTAGACCTGATAGATGACGCCGTCCTGCCACCAGAGACGCTTGGGAGTGCTCATCAGCCGTTGGATGCTTTGGAAGGCCGGAGGGTTACGTGAATTCGATTGGTAGGATGTGGGGATGAGTCTTGCGGGTTATGCGGCTGAGAACGGCTGGATGTTGACGGTGCAGAAGTCCTTTGGGGGCTTGCAGCGTCGGCTACGCGACAGACTGTTGGAGCGGAAGCTGGGGACGACAGGGCTTGGGCTGGGACGGTTGCCGCGGCTGATGGGTTTAAGCCATATGAAGGTAGGGGCGAACTTCAAGGCCGCGGATGGGCTGTGGCTGGAGGCTGTGACGGAGTATGGGGGGAAGATGTATACGCCTCAGCTTTCGATCGGGGCGAATTGTAATCTTTCGAGTTACGTCCATATTGCGTGCACGAACCGGGTGACGATTGGGGAGGGGCTGCTGTGCGGGTCGGGCGTGACCATTACCGATCATGCGCATGGGCAGTACCGGGGGCATGGGCAGACGGGGCCGGAGTTGCGGCCTGCGGTGCGGCGGCTTTCGAACGATGGGGTGGTGGTGATTGGGAAGAACGTCTGGCTGGGCGATGGGGTGGTGGTGCTGGCTGGAGCTGACATCGGGGATGGGGCGGTGATTGGGGCGAACTCGGTGGTGAATGGGGTGGTACCTGCCGGGGTGATTGCGGTTGGGGCTCCGGCGCGTGTGGTGCGGGAGTGGGATGGAAGTGCGTGGGCGAAAGGGGAGTAGGCGTGGCGTATGAGATTGTGGTGGCGGATGCGGTCGGGGCGGAGCATCGGGATCTGGTTGGCGGGATCCTGCAGGAGTACAACAACGAGGTTGGGCCGGCGCCGGGTTATTTTCCGGTGGCTTTGCTGGTGAAGGGGGAGGATGGCAAGGTCGCGGGTGGGCTTTGGGGGAAGGCGGCTTACGACTGGATCTTTGTGGAGTACCTGGTGGTGCCCAAGGATGCGCGGGGGCAGGGGCTAGGGTCGAAGCTGATCGGGATGGTGGAGGAGATGGCTCGGAAGCGGGGGCTGGTGGGGGTTTGGCTGGATACCTTCTCGTTCCAGGCGCTGGGGTTTTACGAGAAGCTGGGGTATGTGCGGTTGGGGGAGATTGAGGATAACCCGCGGGGTGGGGCTCGGTATTTTTTGAAGAAGCGGGTTTAGCCGGGAATATTGGAGGCTGCATTCCCACATCTCAACAGCGAGATGTGGGGCACCCGGTTTTGCGGCGGGTTGGGCTCAGTCCTGGATAGGGTAGCCGTGCCAGATGTATTCGAGGGCTTCGGGCAGGGTTTGCTGCTTGACGGCGCGGTCGGTGTGGCCGGCGTTTTTTGCGAAGACGAACTGGTAGTGGTAGCCCTTGGCGGCCAGGACCCTGGCCATGTTTTCGTTGGCGACAACCCAGTCGTGCATGTTGTCGCGCATGGCGTTGGTGTTGAGGTTGTCGCGGTCGCCGACCTCCATCCAGAGGCGGATGGGCTTGCGGGGGGAGTTGGGGATGAGGTGTTCGTGGAACTCCCAGGCTCCGTGGGGGGTGGCGGGGTTGGGCGGCCACTGCTGGTTGACGAAGGTGCCGGAGTAGGTGAGGACGCGGCGATAGAGGTCGGGGTGGTACCAGGCCATGATGAGGGCGCAGGAGCCTCCGGAGGAGCCGCCCATGGTGACGCGGCCGTTGGGATCTTTGGTGAGGCGGACGTGGGCCTCCTTTTCGACGCGGGGGAGGACTTCGTGTTCGACGAACTCGGCGTAGAGGGGCGACATGGTGTCGTACTCGAGGCCGCGCTCGGAGCCCTGGGCGTCGCCGCCGCCGTTGGAGATGGAGATGGCGATCTGGACGGGGATCTTGTGTTGAAAGATGAGGGTGTCGAGGGTGGCGAAGAGGAGCTTGTCGGGGCCGTCGGCGCCAACGAGGAAGGGGGCGATGGTGTAAGGGATGTATTGCTTGGGGATGTAGACGGTGACCTTGCGGGTGTAGGGCGCGGGGTGGCTCGTGGGGACGAGGAGTTTTGCCGGGTCGTTGGGATCGGGGGTGCCGAAGGTGTTGGGGTCGCGCGCGATGCCGGGGTAGCGTTTGGAGTCGGTCGACTTCATGGTGAATTCGAGGATGGTGCCCTCGGGGGAGGCGAGGGGTGGTGTGGTTTCGCGGGCGGGGTTGTGGGTGGGGCCGAGGATGTAGTTGCCGTCTTTGTTGGCGGGCGGGAGGGCGGTGTCGGGAAGCTCGGTGGCGGTGACGAAGCCGGGGGTGTGGGGGTCTCGTGTGGGTGGCGTGGGGCGGTGTGGAGTTTGAGCGGCGAGGGTGGTGGTGAGGAAGAGCAGAGGGAGGAGTCGGGGCATTTGGGGCTCCTGATTTCGAGACGCGGCGTGGGTAAGGATAGCAGCGGAGAACGGGTAGGCGGCATTCCCACATCTCAGAAACGAGATGTGGGGCACCCGGATCTAGGCTGGATCGAGGTGCATGCCGGTGGGGGCGGCGAGGGTGGCGTAGCTGAGGGCTCCGAGGAGGGTGACGGCGCTGCATACGGCCAGAGCGATGGTGAAGGAGTGAGTGCGGTCGAGGAGGAAGCCGGTGAGGATGGGGGCGGCTGAGGCGATCATGAAGCTGGCGAAGTTCTGGAGTGCTCCGAGGGAGGCGACGTAGCGGAGGGGGCTGACGGCCTGCACGTAGCCCCAGCCGGAGGTGCCGGCGAAGTGGATGCAGAAGAGGGCGGCGCTGATGCCGGCGACGGCTTGCGTGGTGGTTTCGCTATGGGCGACGAGGAAGGTGCTGAGGGCGGAGACGACCATGCCGCCGACCAGGTTGCGGCGATGGATGGTGGTGAGGACTCCGCCGCGGGCTGCGAGGTGGTCGACGACGACGCCGTTCGAGAGCATGCCGAGGGCTCCGAAGAGGAAGGGGAGGGCGGCGACCCAGCCGCTTTGGGTAAGGGAGAGGTGGCGCTGTTCCTGGAGGTAGCCGGGGAGCCATGCGAGATAGAGCCAGACGGTGTAGTTGATGCCGCCCCAGCCGAGCATCATGCCCCAGACGGTGCGTTGGCGGATGAGGGCTCGCCAGGCGGCTTCGGGGGCTTGGGGACCGGCCGGGGCTTCGGGCTCGGCGAACCCGGTGTCGCGGCGGGCGCGGTGGAGGGCGATCCAGAGGCCTGCGGCGACGAGGCCAAGGGCGCCGAGGAGGATGAAGGTGGGGCGCCATCCGATGGAGAGCATGATGGCGGTCAGGATGGGTGGGGCGGTGGCCATGCCGATGGTGGAGGAGGAGCTCATGACGGCGGTGGCACGGCCACGGGTGGCTGGGGAGAACCACTCGCGGGTGGCGCGGACGCCGGCGGGGTAGAAGGGGCCTTCGCCGGCTCCGAGGAGGACACGGAGGAGGATGAAGACGGGAAAGGTGCGGACGAGGCCGGTGAGCATCTGGGCGGTGGACCAGAGGATGAGGCCGGAGCCGAGGACGGCGCGGGTTCCGAGGCGGTCGAGGAGGCCGATGAGGGGGAGCTGGGCGAATCCGTAGGCGAGCGAGAAGGCGGAGAGGAGCCAACCCATCTGGGTGGCGGAGAGGTGCATCTCGGCGCGGATGGTCGTATTGGCCACCGAGAGGGAGGAGCGGTCGAGGAAGTTGATGATGCCCGCCAGAAAGAGGAGGGAGAGGGTCGCGGTTTGGTGGCGGCGGAGGGTCTGGGCGGGCATTGGGAGCCATTTTAGCTGGGGAGGTAGTTGGTTTGGGAGAGCAATGCGTCACTCGGATCACAAGGAGGAACGACGGATAGAGACGGGCAACGAGAGGGGCCCAGGGCTAAGGCCCCACGCCAATCTCAGGAGCGACGGAGATTCTGCGGGGATAAGTGCAGACGGTACAGCAAAGGGGACTGCTCTAAAAAAAGGTTCCCACTGGCGCAATGCCATGCTATTCTCTTTCTGTGGGCTACTTCGGCCACAGGCGACGCGGGCAAAGACTTCGAAGTGGATTCGAGTTTGGCCAGAGACCGCGAGATACGCCTTACCACCGCATCCCTTCTCTTGTGTGATGAAGTCGCGCTGGTTGCTCTGGCTGGATGGCTTGTTATAGGACAAGTCTCGCCGTGCAGCAGCAGCGCTTCGCTCAAACGACAGCAATGCTGACTACTTGAATCCATAGTTCCTGACCGGGCGCTTGCGCTTGTTTCTTGAACTTCTGCAACCCTTAGTCGTCGTTTGACCATGTACGCCCCCGCGCGTACCCAGAAGAAGGAATTCCATTGACCTCCGCAACACTTGAGCAGAACCCCACCGTTTCGACCGTTTCCGACAACAACATTGCCTCCACCGCCATTACCCCCGACGCGATCCAGATCGATCCGACGACCGGGCTTCCGATGCTGAAGGATGTGCATTTCAACGATTTCAAGATCTCCGAGAGCCTGAAGGCGCGTCTGCATGGTGCCGGCTTCAAGACGCCCACGCCGGTGCAGGCGAAGGCGATTCCGCCGGCTCTTGAAGGCAGCGACATCCTTGCGACCGCCTCGACCGGCACGGGCAAGACGCTTTCGTTCCTGATCCCGATGATCGAGCGCATGGATGCGACCTCGGTTCCTTCGACCAAGGGCAAGCGTCAGCCGATTCGCGCGCTGATCCTTCTCCCCACCCGCGAGCTCGCGATGCAGGTGCTCGAGGCTTACGCGAAGCTGGTTCCGGGCGTTCGCAACGACGCCGTGCTGGTGTGCGGTGGACTCTCCGAGAACAACCAACTCGACGCGCTGGATCGCGGTCCCCGCCTTGTGGTGGCTACTCCTGGCCGTCTTGAGGACTTCCTCCGGCGCCGCTCGGTAAACCTGACCGGTGTCGAGATGCTGGTGCTGGACGAAGTGGATCGCATGCTCGACATGGGCTTCCTGCCCGCGATCAAGCGGATCGTCGGCGCGCTGCCGAAGACCCGCCAGACGATGTGCTACTCGGCGACGCTGGATGCGAACATTCGCGAGATCGTTCGCGACTACGTCCAGAACCCGGTTCGCATCGAGATCGGTACGACCTCGAAGCCTTCGGATCGCGTGGAGCTTCGCGTGTACACCGTCATGCAGGACCAGAAGCTCGGCCTGCTCGACCAGATGCTCCGCGAAGAAGAGGGCACGTTCCTGGTGTTCTCGCGCACGAAGCATGGCGCGGACCGCATCTCGAAGAAGCTCGAAAAGCTCGGCCACGATGCCGATGTGATCCATGGCGATCGCTCGCAGTCGCAGCGTACGGCTGCGCTGAAGGGCTTTGCGAATGGCCGTCATCGCGTGCTGGTTGCGACCGACGTGGCGGCTCGCGGTATCGACGTGAACGACATTGCTCATGTTGTGAACTACGATCTGCCGAATGCTTCGGACGACTTCGTCCACCGCATCGGCCGCACGGGCCGCGCGGGCAAGAAGGGCGTCGCTACGACGTTCGTCGCTCCGCAGGAGCGTTCGGATGCCCGCAAGCTGGAGCGCGAGCTGAAGATCAAGTTCGAGTGGCGTGAAGCCGACAAGAACCTGCAGAAGGAAGAGCGCAACAAGCCTGTTGATCTCTCTTCGCCCGCTGCCGGCGATGTGCTCCAGATGGAGACGCGTTCCTGGCGCGGCAACGAGCCTGTTACACCGATGACGCCGAACCCCTACTCGAACCGCAGCCAGGGTCCGAGCGGCAACCAGAATGGTCCTCGTCCGGGTGGCCGTGGTTTCCGCGGTGCCTCGAATGGCCGCAGCGGACCTGGCGGTCCTGCGGGCGGACCGCGTGGCGGAGGCCGTAGCGGTGGTCCTTCTCCTGCGGGCCGTGTGAACCGCGGTACGCGGGGTCGCTAAGAGCAAGGGCTTTAGGGCCGAAGGCTTAGAAGATAAGAGCGGCCACCTCCCCGGAGGTGGCCGCTTGTCTTTTGTGCCGTGGGTGCCGTGAGTGAGGCGCGGTAGACTGTGGCCATGAGCGACAATCTGCCGAATTTCAGTGAGCTGACGAAGATCGTTGGCGACGATAAGAGCTTTATGCTGCGGGTGGTGCAGCCCGGCCTTGCGGGCTTGATGGATGGATCGGTGTCGACGCTGGCCCCGATCTTTGCGACTGCGTTTGCGACGCATAACTCCCATACGGTGTTCTTGATTGGGGCCGCGGCGGCGGTTGGGGCTGGGATCTCGATGGCGTTTTCAGAGGGCCTGTCCGATGACGGCGAGCTGACGGGGCGGGGGAACCCGGTGTTTCGCGGACTGGTGACGGGCGGGATGACGTTTCTGGGCGGGTTCCTGCATACGCTGCCGTTTCTGATTCCGAACGTGCATACGGCTTTGATCTGGGCGTACCTGGTGGTGGGGATCGAGTTAGTGGTGATTGCGCTGATCCGGCATAAGTACTTCAAGACGAGTTTTGCGTTGTCGGTGCTGCAGGTGATTGTGGGGGGTGGGCTGGTGTTTGCGGCGGGCGTGATTATTGGGCAGTCGTAAGGCAGGGCTTGAGGAGGTGTTCCCACATCCCGGAAGCGAGATGTGGGGGACCTGGAGTGGTGGCGGTTCTGTGGTCTATGCGGTGAGGTGGATGTCGAGTTCCCGGGTGGGGGCGTTGTCGTAGGCGTCCGCTAATGCCGCGCTGGAGGGGAAGGTGTGGCCCTCGACGTGGCGGGCGGTGACGCAGGTTTTGATCTCGGGCTGGTCGAAGGGCCAGGGGGTGAGGCGGAACTGTCGTGGACCGATGGGGTGAACCTCGATGGTGCGTTCGCCTGTTTGGGTGGGGAGCGGGTGAAGGCAGGTGGAAGGCCTGTTGAAGGCGACGCAACTGAGCAGCGACAGGTTGTCGGTGGCCTGGAGGAGGCGGAAGTTGTTGAGGATGGTCTCGTCGCAGACGTCCTTGGCGGTGTACTCGGGGTCGGTGCGGACGAGTTCCATGAGGCGGAGCTGGCGGAGGCGCTGGCGGTCGAGGAAGGCGTCGAGCAGTGGGAGCTGCGCGGGAGCGATGGTGGTGCGGTCGGCGCGGTCGGTGAGCAGGTTGTACGTATGCATGGAGACGAGAAGGGCAGAGTAGGGATCGACGGCTTCGACGAGCTCGACGGCCTGTTCACGAACGGCGAGGTAGGCGGCGAGGTCGATCTCCTCGAAGGCGGAGTAGGCACCGACGAGTTCGAGGGAGAAGGCGGAGGGTTTGCCGGCGCGGGTGATGGTGGGGGCGGCGTCGCGGGCGGCCCAACCGTCGTCGTGGACGCGGATGCCGTGCAGGACGGAGGTGCGGGGGGTGGGGGGAAGGAAGAGGTCGTTGCCCCAGTGGGAGGCGAAGTGCGCGGCGAGATGCGCATGGGCGGGGTGCGTGACGAGGAAGTAACCGGTGGGGGTTTCTAGGCGGAGCATTGGCGTCCTTGGTCGTTCTGGAAAGCAAACATAACTGGAGAAAAAGGATGTAAGGCGGATAAGGACAGGCAACAGCAAGAGCAACCGCAAAGCAAAAGAAGAAGCGGATCCCCCGCGGGGATGACAACCAAAGGGCAACCGCAACTGCAACTACGATAGCAACGGCTGACTTGTTTATTTTTCTTTATTCGAGCTCGGGTGATCTGGCGGATTCGTGCCACTGGTGGAGGAAGAACCACTCCAGGAACATGACGGTGAAGAAGAAGACGAAGCCGAGCAGGGTGGCGGCGGCTACGAGGGCGAAGAGGTAATCGGTTTCGAGCTGGGAGCTGGCGTACATGATGGCGTATCCGATGCCTCCTACGCCGACGCGGGCGGAGCCGGCGAAGATCTCTCCGGTGATGGCTCCGATGACGGCGACTCCGGCTGAGATGCGGATGCCGGTGAAGAGCGAGGGCAGGGCGTGGGGGAGGCGGAGGCGGAAGAGGATTTGCGGGGCGCTGGCGTTGTTGATGAGGAAGAGGTCGACCATGCCGCGATCGACGGAGATAAGGCCCTGGGTGGTATTGGCGATGATGGGGGCGAGGCAGATGATGAAGGCGATGAGCGCGACAGAGAAGAGGCCGGGGCCGATCCACATGATGATGAGCGGGGTGATGGCGATGATGGGGACCGTCTGGAGAAGGATGGTGTAGGGGTAGAGCATGCGGCGGATCCAGCGGGACTGCGCGAAGATGAGCGCGATGATAACGCCGACGAGGATGCTGGCTGCGAGTCCGGAGGCGGCTTCGGCGGCGGTGATGGCAAGCGAGGTGGCGAGGGAAGGGAAGCGCTCTGCGGTGGCCTTGGCAACGGCCAGAGGCGTCGGCAGCATGAACGGCTGGATGCCGAAGAGGGCGATGACGCCGAACCAGAGCAGGAGCAGCGCGGCGAAGAGGATGACTGCGGAGAGGGCCGTGATGAGAGTGCGCTTCATACGGTGTGGACCTCGCGGAGGGTGCGGGAGACATGGGCTACAAGTTGGTCGAAGGACTCGGAGGCGCGGGTCTCGGCGGTGCGCGGGTAGGGCAGATCGATGGGGATGTCGTGGGCGAGGCGGCCGGGGTGCGGGGCGAGGACGAGGATGCGGGTGGAGAGGAAGACGGCCTCGGCGACGGAGTGGGTGACGAAGAGAACGGTCCAGCTTTGTTGCTGGTAGAGGCGGATGAGCTCTTCGTTCATGCGGTCGCGGGTGATCTCGTCGAGAGCGGCGAAGGGCTCGTCGAGGAGAAGGATGCGGGGGTTGGAGGCGAGGGCGCGAGCGATGGAGGCGCGCATCTTCATGCCTCCGGAGAGCTGGCGCGGGTAGGAGTCGGCGACGTGGTCGAGGCCGACGAGCGTGAGGAGGTTGGAGACGATCTCGTCGCGGCGCTCGCGGGCGGTGTGTTCGAGTTCGAGGCCCAGGGCCACGTTGCGGCGGACGGTGCGCCAGGGCAGGAGCGTGGGGTCCTGGAAGATGAAGCTGGTGATCTCGCGGGCGGATTTGGGGGTCATGCCCTCGACTTCCACAGTCCCCGACGTTGTCGGGCTGAGACCGGAGACGAGGCGCAGGAGGGTGGACTTGCCGCATCCGCTGGGGCCTACGATGGAGACGAATTCGCCGGGCTGGATGCTGACGCTGAGGGATTCAAGAATGGGCTTGGCGGTGCCGAAGCGCTTGGTGACGTGGTCGAAGGCGACGGCGGGGACGCGGGCTTCCGGCATTAGCTCTCCTCTGGGGTGGGGAGGATGGGGAGATGGAGGGCGGAGGTGTGGGCCTGATCGTGGAAGAGGGTCTGGGTGGAGCGCGCCCAGTTCCAGGAGTCGGCCTGGCGAGGGTGGATGTGGGTGTTGGGGTTGCGGTCGTAGAGGGGGTAGGCGGAGCTGGCGATCTCGAGGCGGAGGCGGTCGCCCGGGGCGAAGACGATGGAGGTGGGTTCGAGGGGGAAGCTCCAGAGGCTGGGTGTGTCGGGGGTAAGGCCGCGGCGGCGGAGGATGCCGATGGTGAGGAACTGGGCGTCACCGTTGGGCTTGACGCAGATGAGCTTGGCGACGAGGTCGGTGGTGTGGGCGCTGGTGGCGAGGTGGATGGCGACCTCGGGGGAGCCGAAGACGTGGAGCGAGCGGGTGAGGGGGCGGGTGGTGTAGATGAGGACGTTGTTGCCAAGCTCCATCGCGGCTTGATTCGTCGGGCCGGGGGCGTTGGTTGCGCCGCCGGGGGCTAGGACGGGAACCTCGGGGTCGTAGTTGTAGAGGTCAGGCGGCTCAGGGGTATTTGGGGCTAGATGGGTGAGGGTTCCGTTGCCTTTGCTGGAGTTGGCGCGTCCCTCGCTGTGCAGATAGAGGGTGTGGTTGGGGGTGGGGATCGCGTCGGCTTCGTGCCACTGGTTTTCGTTCAGGGCGTAGTGGCGGATGCGGGGCTCGTTGGTGAACTCGCCGGTGTCCTTGAGCCAGTGATTGAACCAGCGGAGGTGAAGGGCATCGGTGTCGAGGTTAGCTTCGGGGCCGAGGGTGTGCGGGCCGATGCGATCTCCCCAGGGGATGTGGATCCAGGGGCCGGCGATGAGGTGGTGGTGGGGCTTGTGCTGCATGGCCTGGAAGGCGTCGATGGAACCCTTGAGGTAGGTGTCGAACCAGCCGGCGAGGTGCAGGGCAGGGAGGGTGATTTGATCGACTTGCTGGCTGATGTCTTGCGCTTGCCAGTAGGGGCCAGGGGTGTCGTTCTCGAACCAGTCTTTGACGTAGCCGCCGATCGCGGGATGGTGGCCGTAGGGGGTGGTCAGGTACTGGGCGGGTAGGTTGGCCCAGGCGGCTTCGAGCTTGTCGCTGGCTTCGCGGTCCTGAGCGCGACGGGCATCGGCTTTGAGCATCTGGAGACCCCAGCCGAGGGAGGAGGCCAGGCGGAGAGCGCCGTGGTAGTAGAACCAGCCGTGGTAGAGGTCGTGGGCGGTCTGGGCGGGGGCGATGCAGAGGAGGCCCTCGGGCTGGCGGGCGGCGAGCAGCCACTGGGTCATGCCCTGGTAGGAGAAGCCGTACATGCCGAATTTGCCGTTGGATTCGGGGCGTTTTTTTAGGAGGGCGAGGGTGTCGACGCCGTCCTGGGCTTCGTGGCGGAAGGGGTAGAAGGTGCCCTCGGAGGTGCCGCGTCCGCGGACGTCCTGGATGACGACGTTGTAGCCGTGGCGGGCGAACCAGGCGGGATGCGCGTAGACGACGGTGGAGGCGATGTCGCGTCCGTAGGGCTGGCGCATGAGGAGGGTTGGGTGGGGTCCGGCTTCGCGCGGGTAGTAGTGGTCGGAGTGGAGAATGGTGCCGTCGGACATGCGCAGGGCAACGGCGCGTTCGAGCGTGATTCCGTCGCCGAGGTCGAGGATCATACGATCCACCTTGTCGCGTGACGGAAGCGATAGGAGAAGATGGCGGGCAGAAACAGGACGGCGGCGTAGATGGCCTCGAAGGTAAGCCGCATGAGGGGAAGGCTGCGGTCGGCGTAGAGAACCCCGACCGCGATCAGGGCGAATCCGACGGAGGAGAGGGCGACGGTGATGCGTTCGCGATAGAGAGCGCCCGCGCCCAGGACAAGCAGGACAATTCCGATCGGCAGACCGCGATGGAGGTCGTGGCCACCGTGACTGGCGGCGTTGCGATTCATGAGCCAGAGGAGGATCGCGAGCGCGCCGAGAATGAGCTGCGCTGCGCCGAAGAGCTTGAACCAGAGGCTCGGCCAGTTCATGGGGGGTGGTGCTTGCGGGCTCATGGGACGAGCTCCTCGAAGTCGAGCATAGCCTGCAGCGCGGCGGCTACTTTGGTGGAGGCGGCTTCGATCCAGAGACGACCGTTTTCCGCCGTGGCGGGGGTGGGGTCGCCCATCACGCCGCTGGGCGCTATGTCGCGGGTGAGCCAGGAGAAGGTGGCGGCGGCGAACTCGGGGAGCAGTGGCTTGGGATTGTCGATGTGGGCGATGTAGTTGGTGGTGTATTGGTCCGGGTGGACGAGTTCCGGGGTGGCGGCGAGCAGGACGGCGGTCTCCCACTCGCCGGCGTGGAAGCCGTAGGCTCGCTCCTGGGGCGAGAGCCCGGCGGGGGTGGATCCGGCGCCGCCGGTGAGGTAGAAGGTGCGGAGACCGAACTCGGCGCGGAGGTCGCGGGCCATCACGTCGTCGAGGGCGGTGTTGCCTCCGTGGGTGTTGTAGAGGCAGAGACGATGGAAGCCTGACGCCTTGACGGAGGCTCCGATGTCTCGGATGACGGCCATGAAGGTGGAGGCCGAGAGGGACATGGTGCCGGGGAAGCCGATGTGTTCGTTCGATTTGCCGTAGCAGAAGTTAGGCAGGGCGTAGACGGGAGCTTCCGGGGGGAGTTTGGCCAGGGCGTGTCCGAGGAGGAGGTTGTTGATGAGGGTATCGGTGGCGAGTGGGAGATGGTGGCCATGCTGCTCGATGGCGGCGGTGGGGAGGACGAGCAGGGTGCGTTCTTTGTCGAGCGCTTCAACCTGCTTCCAGGTGAGGTTGGCGAAGTTGCGGGGTGCGGGGATCCAGGTTTGCATGGGGCTCCGTGGGGATTCGGTGGTGATTCGAAACCCACATCTCAGAAGCGAGATGTGGGGCACCCGATGTGGCGGCTCTATGAGAAGGTGGCCATCTTGCCTGGGTTGAGCAGGTTCTGGGGGTCGTACTTTTGCTTGGTGATGAGTTGGATGTTGTCGGGATGGTAGCGGCCACCCCCTTCGACGTTGTTGGAGTGAGGGTTGGCTACAAAGACGCCGATGGAGCGGCAGAAATCGATCATCTCGTTGAGGCGGGCCACGGTGGAGAAGCGGACGATGGGGATGGAGCCGGGGATGACGGCTCCGGTGCCGTTCTTCATGAACTCGATATGGAAGAGGAAGTCTTCGCCGTACTTCTGCTTGAGCTGGGCGAACTGACTGCGGACTTCGGTGGGCGAGAAGCCGCACTGGAGATAGGTATACTCGGGGTCGAGCTTCATGGCCCAGAGGGTGGTGTGGTTCCAGGTGTAGTCGGAGAGAAGGGGCTGGGTGCGCAGGCCCTGATAGGGGGCGGCGTGGGTGACCACTCCTCCGGCGGCTTCGGCGGCGGCTTGCAGGGCTTCGAGTTGGCTCGCGGCGATCATGAAGAAGATAAGGGCCTGACCGGGGCGGGTGATGTTTACGATGGGGGCGAAGGCGGCGGGGATGGGGTGTTCGAAGGTGGTGATGAGGCGCTTGGTCCAGGTGTCCTGTGTGGCGATGGCTTCGCTGAAGTCGTAGGCGGCGGCGAAGGTGGGGAAGGCGACGGCGCATTGGGCCCAGTCGACGGCGGGGGTGAGGGCGAGGCCGATGCGGACGATGATGCCGTTGGTGCCCCAGGAATGGATGACCTCGTGGACTTGATTGCCGGCGTGGTGGATGAGGCGCGGCGTGGGTTCCATGGTGACGACGTCGATGAAGCGGACGGTTTCGAAGTCGCGGAGGCCACCGTGAGCGACGGACCCGATGCCCCCGGAGCCACCGCCGAGGAAGCCGCCGACGGAGGCCTTGGCGACGGTGCTGGGGTAGCAGCGGAGCTCCCAGCCGAGGGTGCGGGCGTGGGTTTCGAGGACGCCTAGGCGTGTGCCGGGGCCAGTGATGGCGACGCCCTCCGGGGTGATCTCTTCGATGGCGTCCATGCGGGCGAGGTCGAGGACGATGCCGCCGTGCAGGGGAATGGCCTGTCCGTAGTTGCCGGTGCCGGCTCCGCGGGCGGTGACGGGGATGTTGCGGGCGTGGCAGCACGCGAGGGTCGCGGTGATCTCTTCGATGGAGATGGGTTGCGCGACGGCCTCGGCGGTCTTGTCGTCGAGAAGCGCCTTGAGGACGGGCGAATACCAGTAGAAGTCGCGGGAGAGGCGCTGCACGGTTTGCGCGTTCGTGAGGTAACGCGTGGGGTCGGCGAGACAGGCGGAGACGGCTTGGTGGTCGGCTTCGGTCATGGGAGCGGTTCTCGGTTGCCAGTGCTAGGTTGTGCTCTTTGGGTTCCAGGTGGCGAAGACTTTTTGCATGTTGGGGTGGTCGAAGAGGGTGTTGCATGCGGCTTGCAGAACGGGGCCGGTGATGAGGCAGGGCATGTCGGAGCGGGTTGCGACTTCCGTGGCGGGGATGTAGATCTGGCGACAGTGGCGTGCGGCGTCGGCGATGGTGGCACCGTAGACGACGCGGTCGAGGCCGGCCCACAAGGCGTTGGCCATGCACATGGGACAGGGCTCGCAGGTGGTGTACATGGTGTAGCCCTTGAGGGAGGGGCTCTTGAGCTTCTTTGTCGCCTTGCGGACGGTGCGTACTTCAGCGTGGGAGCTGGGATCGTTTTCCTGGCGGACGGCGTTGAGGGCGCGCATGAGCGGCTTGCCGGTAAGCGTGTCGACGATGAGGGCGCCGAAGGGGACGGGGGTGGAGGTGGTGAGGGAGCGGGCGGTGAAGGCCACGAGCGCGGCCATGAAGGCTTCGTCTTTTTGACGAAGGGCGGCGGACTGGGCGAGTTTCTGGCTACGAGTCAGCGAGGAACTGTGGGCCATGAGGAAATCTACCATGAGGCTTGCGTCGGGAGTTGTCGGCTCGGACACACATCTGTCTCGGAATCGAGGTGTGGGGCACCTGACTTCGCGGGAGCCGGGATGTTGTGGAAACGTTTATTTTTGACGCTGTGGTTCTGAGGGGATAGTCTGTCGCATCGGCCCTGAGGGGTTGGTTCCCATCATGTAGTATTCACAGGGAAGGAAGAACCCCCCTATGCCAGGCCGTTTGAAACCGACCAACTCGATGCCGACGCTGGTGCATGTCGCGAAGCTGGCTGGTGTCGGTCTGGGGACGGCTTCGCGGGCGCTGAGTGGACAGGGGTATGTCAGCGAGGAGACCTCGGCACGGATCCGCAAGGCGGTGGAGCAGCTTGGGTATCAGCGCAACGAGCTGGCCCGGAGTCTGAAGGTCAAGCGCTCGGGCGCGATCGGGCTGGTGATTCCGGATGTGGGTGGGCCGTTTATGGCGGGTTGCGTGCGGGCGATCCAGAAGGTGTTCCGGCAGGCGGGCTATACCTGCATCATCACGTTTACGGATGGCGATGAGAAGGTGGAGACCGAGGAGGTCGACTACCTGACGCGGCACCAGGTGGATGGGATTCTGATTGTGCCTTCGCCGGGTTCGGGCGCGCACTTCCGGACGCCGCAGATGGCGCATACGCCTCTGGTGACGTTCGACCAGCCGGTGGAGAAGCAGGACTATGACGCGATCCTGATCAAGAACCGGCACTATGCGCGGGAGGCCGTGGAGCACCTGATCGGGCATGGACATAAGAGGATCGCGGCGCTGGGGGTAAACCGGCATCACTATACGATTCAGCAGCGGATGGAGGGCTACCGGGTGGCGATGAAGGCTGCGGGACTGTCGCCGATGCTGGAGATCGTCGATCCGGAGGGCGGAGGAATTCCGAAGCAGTTGGATGCGTGGCTGGCGATGAAGCCCGCGCCGACCGCGCTGTTCAGTCTGAATGAGCTGACGACGCTGGAGGCGGTGGAGGCCCTGGCGGAGCGCGGGATCAAGATGCCGGAGCAGATTGCGTTTATTGGATTCGACGATATTCAATTGGGACCTTATCTGGATCCTCCGTTGACGGCGGTGGTGCAGCCGGCGGCAGAGATTGGAGAGAAGGCGGCGCGGCGGCTGCTGGAGCGTATTGACGCGAAGGAGAAGCTGCCGTCGAAGAGGATGATGCTGGAGGCCGCTCTGGTGGTGCGCGGGTCGTGCGGATGCCCGGTGGTGAAGAAGAGCCGGTAGGCTGGGTCTTCTGCCGGTCCTGAAAGCAGGGGGTAGCGAGTAGAAGACGGATAGTTTGCGCAAAGTCGGTTTGCCTGCTGGTTCAAGGACGTTTTGTGGTCTGAGGCACTGTCTTTCCGTACTCCGCAGAGGTTGAAGGTTGTGTTTTGGTGAAACGTTTTCCCTTTGATGGTGCCGTCGTGCGGATGGGCATTGACTTCTTTGTTGTGTGGAAGATATACCGTGTTACGCGTCGTGTGACGCTCAAACCATCGCATCAACCAGTGGGAGAGCAACACCTCCACCCTGGCGTCAGGGACCAGTAGACCAGGGAGCATGCATGCAACTCGGTATCTTCGATCCCATCTTCGGCCGGCTTAGCCTGGATGCCATGTTGGAACAGATCGGGCAGTATCGCGAGATCACAGCGATTGAACTGGGTACGGGCGGGTATCCGGGGAGCGACCATGTGGCGGTGGATGCGCTGCTGGCAAGCAAGGACAAGGTGCGTGAGTTTTGCACGCGGTTTGAGGATGCGGGGCTGACGATCTCGGCGCTGTCGTGTCACGCGAACCCGCTGCATCCGCATGAGAAGGTGGCGCACGATGCGGATACGGTGTTTCGCAAGACGGTGCGGCTGGCGGAGAGGCTGGATGTTGCGACGGTGGTGACGCTCTCGGGCTGTCCGGGCGGAGCACCGGGGGATATGACGCCGAATTGGATTACGACACCGTGGCCTCCGGACTATGTGAGCGCGCTGAACTGGCAGTGGGAGGAGAGACTGATTCCTTACTGGCGGGAGGCGGCGCAGTTTGCCGCGCATGCCGGAGTGAGGATCGCGATCGAGGCGCGGCCGGGGTTCTGTGTGTACAACACGAGTACGCTCCAGAGGCTGCGGCACGCGACGTCGAAGACGATCGGGATGAATCTGGATCCGAGCCATCTGTGGTGGCAGGGGATGGATGTGCCGGCGGTGATCGGGGCTCTGGGTGAGGCGATTCACCATGTGCATGCGAAGGATCTTTCGCTGTCGCCACGGAAGATCGCCAAGGATGGCTTGCTCGATAACCGAGGGTACGACGAGCTGGGGCAGAGGCCCTGGATGTACAGGGCTGTGGGGTGGGGGCATACGGAGTTCGAGTGGAGAGCTGTACTTTCGGCGCTGCGGCTGGCGGGGTATGACGGGGCGCTGAGCATCGAGCATGAGGATGCGCTGATCGCCCCGGATGAGGGGCTGGCTTCGGCAGTGCAGTTTCTTTCGCGGATCCTGTTGCAGGAGAAGCCGGTCGAGGCCTGGTGGAGCAAGACTTAGGGTAAGGCGAAGGCGATGTAACTGCCGCCCAGGGCGTGCTTCGGGTCTTTGCCTCCACCGGCTGCGATGACCACGTATTGCTTGCCGTCGATCATGTAGGTCGCCGGGGTGGCGAGTCCTCCGTAGGGCAGCTCCGTGTGCCAGAGGAGCTTTCCGTCGCTCGTGTCGAAGACGTGGAACTGGCGGTCGTAGACGGTGGCTGCGATGAACATGACGCCGCCGGCGGTGACGATGGGACCGCCGTAGTTGGCGCTGCCGGTGTTCGGCATGCCCTGGGCGACGAGCTCGGGATACTCGCCGAAGGGGATGCGCCAGAGGTACTTGCCGGTGTTGAGGTCGATCGCATTCAGAGTGCCCCAGGGCGTTGCGCTGGCGGGGTAGCCTTCTGGATCGAAGAAGCGCCGGTAGCCGGTGAAGCGGTATCGGGAATGGACCTCTCCGGCGGCTTCGAGCTCTTTCTTCTCCTCGGGGAGAGGGCCTGCGCCGAGATAGCGGACGAGCGAGGCGCGGTCGGCATCGGAGAGCTTCGCGAAGGAGGGCATGCGGCCTCTGCCGTCCTTCAGGATGTCTGCGATCTGGGGCTCACTGAGGCGCTCCGCTACGCCGATAAGAGTAGGAAAGACGGGCGGTACGCCGGTCGCCTGCGCTCCGTGGCAGACGGCGCAGTTCTGGCTGAAGAGCTCTGCACCGTGGGGATTGGCGGCGGCAGCGGCGGGTGTGCCGGGTGCGGGAGACCGTCTGCCCTGCGATCCTGTAACTTTAGGGCCTGTGTCCTCTCCGGTGCGGAGAAAGTCTTCCATCTGAGCCAGAAGATCGCCCTGGATGTTTGGAAAAGAGGGCATGCGGCCCTTGCCGCCGTGGATCAGTGCCTCGATCTGCGGGTTGGAGAGCCGTTTGGTGACGCCGAGGAGCGAGGGGAACTCGGGTGGTGAGCCGAGCCTCTGCTCGCCGTGGCAGACGGCGCACTGGCTGAGGTATACGGTCATGCCGGGGCCGTGGGGCTTGCTGTTGTCGGTCAGGGCTCCTGTGGTGACGATCTCCTGGGCGTTCAGGTAGAGGACGCCGGTCTTGCGGTCGATCGCGGGTCCGCCCCACTCGGCTCCGCCGTCGTAGCCGGGGGTGACGATGGTCTGCTGGTCGAGGGCGAGGGGTGTGAACTGGGCGGTGCCGACCTTCATTGCGCGAAACTGTTCGAGTGCCCAGGCGTGGGCCTCGGGGGTGCGTTGGGTAAGGTCGTCTTCGGTGAGGACCTGCCGGGCGTAGGGTTCCGGGGCGAGCGGGTGCGGCTGGGTCGGCGAGCTTACCTCGCCCGGGACGTCGCTCCTGGCGACCTTCATCTCCTCGATGGGGAAGAGGGATTGGCCGGTGACCCGGTCGAAGACATAGAGGTAGCCCTGCTTGGTGGGTTGCGCCACGGCGTCGACGCGCTTTCCATCGTGCAGAACAGTTGCGAGGACGGGGGCGGCGGGGAAGTCGCGGTCCCAGATATCGTGGTGTACGCCCTGGAAGTGCCAGATCTTCCTGCCGGTCTCGGCGTCGAGCGCGAGGAGGGTGTTGGCATAGAGGTTGTTGCCGGCCCGGTCGCCACCGTAGAAGTCGTCGACGGCGGAGCCGGTGGCGGCGAAGAGCATGCCGCGGGCGGCGTCGACCGTGAGGCCGGCCCATGCGTTGGCTGCGCCGGCGTTCTTCCATGCTCCCTCGGGCCAGGTCTCGTAGCCGGGCTCGCCGGGGTGGGGGATGGTGTGAAAGGTCCACTTCATCCTGCCGGTTTTGAGGTCGTAGGCGCGGATATCGCCGTGCGGGGCGGGGTGGGTTTCGGGCGCGCGGAAGCCCACGATGATGGAGTCCTTGTAGATGACGCCCGGGGTGGTCATCGCGACGGTGGCCCGCTTGGGGTCCATGTCGAGGCCTTCGCGGAGGTCGATGCGGCCGCTTTGTCCAAACGTTTCGACTGGTTTGCCCGTTTCGGCGTCGAGCTCGAAGAGGAAGTTCATGATGCCGACGAGGAGACGGCCCTTGCCGCCATCCTGCCAGAAGCATGCGCCGCGGACGGGCTGCGAACCGCTGACCCCGGGGTCGAAGCGCCAGATGAGCTTTCCCGTGGTGGCGTCGAGGGCGATGACTTTCTCGCCGTAGGTGACGCCGTAGAGCATGCGGCCTGCGATGAGGGGCGTGTTTTGCAGGATGCCGGCGTCGCCGGTGTCGTAGCGCCAGACCTGCTTGAGGTTCTTCGCGTTGGTGCGGTCGATCTGGGTGAGAGTGGAGTAGTGGTCGCCGCCGATGCCTCCGTAGACGGTCCAGCCCTGGTTCTGCGCCAGCGCGGCGCAGGGAAGGAGGATGAGGCCGAGGAGGAATTGGATGTAGCGCTTTTGCATGAGCGGCGGCTCCATCGGGATGGATTGATGGCGATCTGGAAACCCCACATCTCCACAGCGAGATGTGGGGCATCCGTCTTGGTGGCGGATTAGGCTCGTGCGGCGCGGATGGCTTCTTCGCGGGCGGCGCGGAGCTGGGTGACGGCGTCGCCGGTAGGGTAAAACTCCATGCAGATATAGCCCTTGTAGTTGAGCTTGGCGAGGAGCTTGTAGACGGCGTTGTAGTTGAGCTCGCCGGTGCCGGGTTCGTGTCGTCCCGGGACGTCGGCGATGTGGACGAGGGAGACGAGGTCGATGTTCTTCTCGAACTTTTCGAGGATGTTCCCGGCCTGTCGCTGCTCATGGTAGACGTCGTAGAGCACCTTGATCTTGGGGCTTTGGACAGCGCGGCACATCTGGAAGGCTTCGGTGACCGAGGTCAGGAAGGACGTCGCGTTCTCGAGCAGGTCGATGGGCTCGATGACGATCTCGATGTCGGCCTTCTCGGCGATGACCGCGATCTTCTTGAGGTTGTCGACGCAAACCTCGAAGGAGGACTTCGCGACGCGCTTGCCGGTGGTGAGAATGATCTGGGTGCAGCCGAGCTTGCGGGCCATGGCGAAGGAGAGGTTGAGGTCGGCAAGGAGAGCGTCGATGGTGTCGGGGTCGGCGAAGGAGCCCTTGACGCCGGCCATGGAGTCGACGCGGAGGCCGAGGGTTTTGAGGTGCGCGGCGGTTTTGAGGGCTTCGTCGTCGGACCATTTGCGCCATTCGCCGACGAGCTCGATCCCGCTATACCCTGCCTTCGAGACCAGTTCGATGGTCTGCTCGAAGGGGCCGAGCTTGTTGAGGGTCCAGAGCATGACGGAGAAGCGGAAGGGCGACGCGGCGGCGGTCTGCGCTACGGCGAGGGAGGGCAGGATCTCCATGGCACCCAGACCTGCGGCCATTGCTACGGCGTTTTGCGCAAACTGACGACGATTCATGGTTTTTATCCTTAGCGTTTTGGTTTTCGTGGAATCGGCTCCGGAGGAAGCCGAGCCAGTATACGGCGCAGGAGCGGGGAGGACAATTGCCGGACGGTGAAGGCACCGGCGAGGGCTTTGCCGCTTCGACCCCACCCCGCGCCACGCGACCGCCCGGATATGGGTGCCGTTCCCCTTGGGAGGGAGGGGCAGCATGTATACTTGAGAAAGCGAAAAATCCGTTTTTCCCCAATTTTGAACGACATTTTAGACCGAAACGCCTCGCACGGCGCGGTCTCCGTTGCGCTCCGCAACGACCATAGGACCCCAAGATATGATCTCCGTCTCCAACGTCACCATGCGCTACGGCCAGAAGCTCCTCTTTGAGGATGTCTCCGTTACCTTCGTCGAGGGCCGCCGTTATGGCCTTACCGGGCCGAACGGCGCGGGTAAATCCACCTTCATGAAGATTCTGACGGGCGAACTCGAGCAGCAGAAGGGCACCGTCGTCCGTCCGCGAAAGCTGGGCGTCTTGAGCCAGGACCAGTATGCGTTCGACGCGTATCGCGTGATCGACACCGTGATTATGGGCAACAAGCCGCTGTGGGCTGCGCTCGAAGAGCGGGAGATCATCTACAACAAGGCCGAGATGACGGACGAAGACGGATCGCGTCTGGGTGAGCTCGAAGGCATTGTGGGCGAGGAAGACGGCTACGAGGCCGAGGCGAATGCGGCGATCCTGCTGCAGGGACTGGACATCGCCGATGAGCTGCACGACCGCAAGATGAGCGAGCTACAGGGCGGCCAGAAGGTGCGTGTGCTGCTTTGTCAGGCGCTCTTCGGCGATCCCCAGGCGCTTCTGCTGGACGAGCCTACGAACTATCTGGATCTGGACTCGATCAACTGGCTGCAGGACTTTCTGGTTCGCTATAACGGCACCCTGATCACGATCTCGCACGATCGGCACTTTTTGAACTCGGTGTGCACGCATATCGCGGATATCGATTACGAGACGATCATCGTGTACAACGGCGGATACGACGACATGGTGGAGCAGAAGACCTCGGTCCGCGCCCGAATCGAGAGCCAGAATGAGCAGCGCGAGAAAAAGATTTCGCAGTTGAACGACTTCATCGCGCGCTTCTCGGCGGGTACGCGTTCGAGCCAGGTGAACAGCCGCAAGAAGGAAGTGGAGCGGCTTGCCCTGACGGATGTCGCCCGCTCGAATATCCAGCGGCCCTTCATTCGCTTCGAACAGATGCGCCCTTCCGGCCGAACCATTCTCGAGGCTGAGAAGGTGAACAAGAGCTATCCCCAGAAGGACGGCAAGATCGAGCACGTGATCCAGGACTTTACCGCCTCGGTTTCGCGTGGCGACAAGGTTGTCCTGATGGGCCGCAACGGACAGGGCAAGACGACGATGCTGAAGGCTCTGCTGGCGAACGGTCCAGGCGTGGATGAGACGGACGTTTCGATCGATTCGGGCGTGGTGAAGTGGGGCCATGAGGCGCAGATCGGTTACTTCGCGCAGGATCACAAGGGATCGATCCAGATGGGCATGACGGCGTCGGACTGGTTGCACCAGTTCGACCCGCAGGCGACGAAGGAAGATATCCGCGGCATTCTTGGACAGATGCTGTTCAAGGGCGAAGAAGGCTTGAAGATGACCAATGCGCTCTCCGGTGGAGAGGCGGCGCGTCTTCTGTTTTGCAAGCTGATGCTGCAGAAACCAAACGTGCTGGTGCTGGACGAACCCTCCAATCACCTTGATCTCGAGAGCATCAATGCATTGAATCTGGCTTTGCAGAAGTATGAAGGAACTGTATTCCTGGTGACGCACGATCTGGATCTGATCAATGAAGTGGCGACGCGAATCTGGCACTTCCATGGAGGACCTTCGAACTTTACGATCGAGGACTTCAAGGGGCCGTACTCGGAGTACCTGTTGCAGCAGCAGATGTCGGCTGCGAAGTAGGCGATTCGAGTCTTCGAGATGCCGTCCCTTCCGGGGCGGCATTGTTGCGTTTGCGCCTGGATTCTGGAGCTTCCGTCTGGATAGGATGAACCATATTTGAGGGGATGAAGCTCGGGTCTCTCTCTGGCAAGCAGAGGCCTCGGCATAGGGGGGCGACGGATGGGATACTAGGGCATGGCTACTGAATCGGTTCAACCTTCTCCGCGTGGCAAAAATGTACTTGGGCAGCCGATGCAGGTGTGCGGCTGCGATCCGATGACCGGTTTCTACCGGGACGGCTGCTGCAATACGGGTCCGGAGGATCTTGGGGTGCATACGGTGTGCTGCATCGTGGATGAGAAGTTCCTTGCGACGTCGAAGGCGCTGGGCAACGACTTGACGACGCCGCATCCGCAGTGGGGGTTTCCGGGGCTGAAGCCGGGCGACCGGTGGTGCGTGTGCGCGGCGCGTTGGCTCCAGGTACAGCAGGCTGGAGCGGCGTGTCCGATTGTGCTTGAGGCGACGCATGAAAACACGTTAAAGATTGTGCCGTTCGACCTTCTGATTCAGTTCGCGGTGATCCCGGACCAGTTGCACTGACGAAGTGGCGTGATGGGGCGTTGACGCCAAAGGGTTTGTGCTGGGGGAAGCAGAAAATGGGGGATTTTCCGCTTTCATGGAAAGGCCTCCGTGGGGATTTCTGTGTTTCGCTTTCCGCTTGACATCCGCGCCGTCAGGCATGAGGCTGGAGGTACCAGACGAAATTTCGATTTTTTGGGCATGTCCGGATCGGCATCGGCGTTTGAGCCGTCTCCTTTTTTAACTGCTCAACTGCCCGCAGCGAGCATTCGGGCACACAACCAGATAACGCCCGTCCGACGTCCAGGCCGATCGCATGTGCCTGACGCGAGACCAAACCGACCCACCCCTTATTGGAGCCACGCAACCCATGACCCTTCCCCTCTCTACCAAACGGTTCTGTACCTTTGCAGCGACCGCCCTGGTCTTTCTAGGCAGCCTGATTCCGGCCTCCGCGCAGACGTCGGGCGTGGGCAATATTGCCGGAACCATTAAGGACTCGACGGGCGCGCTTGTGCCGAACGTGACGGTCGTCATCATCAACACGGATACCGGCATCTCCCGTACGGTGACCACTACGGGTGCTGGTGAGTACACCGCTTCGTTTCTTCAGCCCGGCCACTACGAAGTGATCATCGGCGGCGGAGCGTACAGCAAGGTCGATCGTAAGGATCTTTCAGTGACGGTTGGTCAGATTCTGAGCGTCGATGCTGTGCTGACGGCCGGTTCTGTGAGCACGCAGGTTCAGGTCACCAGCGACGCTCCGATTCTGGATACGGATAAGACCGAAGTCTCGCAGACCATCGGACAGCAGTTGATTGGGAACCTTCCCGTCGCGAGCCGTAACTGGAGCTCCTTCGTTCTGAACACGCCGAACGTCGTGCCGGACGGCGGCACGGGCATGGTGAGCTTCCGCGGTATCTCGGGTTTGTACAACCAGAACTATGTGGACGGCGCGAACAATAACCAGATGCTGTTCTCCGAGGCGCGTGGCCGTTCTTCGGGTGCACCCTATGTTTATTCATTGGATGCGATCAAGGAGTTCCAGGCTGAGACCTCGAACTACTCCGTCGAGTTCGGTCAGGCTGCCGGCGGCCAGGTGAACGCGATCACCAAGTCGGGAACGAACACCCTCCACGGCGATCTGTTCTACTATCTGCGCTACCCGACTCTCAATGCGCTCGATCCGCAGACGAAGTACAACGCGAAGTTCAACACGACGAACACGGCGGCAGCGGCGTTCCTGCTGACGCAGCCGATTCACCAGCAGCAGCAGTTCGGTGGCTCGGTGGGCGGACCGATCATCAAGGATCGTCTGTTCTTCTGGTTTACCTATGACGGCTTCCGTCGCGTGGGCAAGGCACTTTATTACAACAACAATCCGATCACGCAGACGCCGACCGCAAGCAACTCGGGTGGAACGCTGATCTCCCCGACGCAGTGCCCGACGACGATTACGAGCACGCAGTGCGCTTCGGCGATCAACTTCATCCTGAACAACGGTTTCGGCGCTCCGACGCGCTTCTCAAAGCAGAACATCCTGTTCCCGCGTATCGACTGGCACATCAACTCGAAGAACGACATGTTCGTTAACTTCAACGGCGCGAACTTCGATTCGACCTACGGCTACAGTGGAGCCAGCACCTTCTCGGGCAGCTCGCCGACCACGAACGGTCCGACCAGCTACCATGAGCGCTTCCTGATTGCGGGCCTGACCACGCAGATCTCCGGACGTTCCATCAACCAGGTTCACTTCCAGTACGGACGCGATCTCGAGACGGCTGGCGCGAATGCCGCTGCTCCGAGCGTCGGGATCGGAACCCTGACCTACGGCATGCCCAACGCTCTTCCGCGTACGGCTGAACCGGACGAGAAGCGCACGCAGTTCACCGATGTCTTTTCGACCTCGCGCGGCCACCACACCTTCAAGTTCGGTGGCGATGTGAACCTCGTCCACGAGGTCATGATCAACCTGTTCCAGGGTGGCGGCATCTATAGCTACTCGGGCACGAACAACCAGACGAACTTCGCGAACTGGGCCGCTGATAGCTTCCGTGGCCAGCCGGGCAACACGGATCCCTATGCGGGATACCACTTCACCAGCTTTGTGCAGACGGTCGACGTGCTGAATCCGCCTGCGAAGGCCGGTCTCGATGACTTCTGGATGAAGATGTTCGATGGCTTCGCCGAAGACTCCTGGAAGATTCTTCCGAACCTGACGGTCAATGTGGGCGTGCGGTACGACATCCAGATTACGCCCCCTCCGATCAAGAACAACACCAACTACGGTGCGCTTTCGACCAAGTACAGCAGCACGATCAAGAACACGAGCCGTGTGCAGCCGCGTATCGGTATCGCGTGGTCGCCTTACGAGGGTACGGTAGTTCGCGCGGGCTACGGTCTGTTCTCTGCCCTGAACCAGGGTTCGACGTACTACGCGATGCGCGTCGAGAACGGCGTGATCCAGGTCAACTACAACTTCACCGGTTGCGGTTCGACCTGCACCGCGTCGAGTGCGGCTGCGGTCGGTCTGCAGTTCCCCAACGTCCCCTTCCTTCCGCCGGGGCCGCCGCTTTCGACGGCTGTGGTTCCGACCGGTGCGACGCAGCCTGCTGTCTCGGGTTCGGGCGCGCTTGGCTCGCAGAGCTTCCATGGTCTCGATCCGAACTTCGTTCCTCCGTACGCGCATGAGGCGGAGCTTGGTATCGAACAGCAGCTTCCGGGCAAGATGTCCCTTTCGGTCGGATACGTTGGAACGCGCGGTATGCGCCTCCCGGTCTTCGTCGATGCCAACCTGGTTGGACAGACGCCGCATGGTCTGCGCAGCTACAATGTACTCGATGGCACGGCTGCCCATAACCTGGTGAGCCAGATTACGGTTCCCGTCTACCTGATCTCGGATCGTATCAACCCTGCTCTGCAGTCCTACAACACGGGCTTTTCGGTTGCGAACACCTGGTATCACTCGCTTGCTGTAAGCGTTCGCCGTCCCTTCCGGAACGGTCTTGAGCTGATCGGTAACTATACCTGGTCGCACGCGACCGATACCGGTCAGGTCCAGGGTACGAACGGTACGTTCTACGGCGGCGACACCCCGCTCGATCCGAACAAGTTCAGCCGCGATAACGGAAACTCCGATATCGATATCCGCAATCGCTTCGTGATGAGCGCTGTGTACCAGCCCAAGATCATGGAAGACAACAAGTGGGTGAAGCATGGCCTGGACGACTTCCTGTTCTCGACCGGCTTCACTGCCTCGGGTGGTCAGCCGATCTTCCTGGCGATGAGCGGCACGGTCTATTCCGGCGGCGCGGGCAGCTATGGCTCGGGCGGCAACATCTACGGTGGTGCGATCAGCTCCGGTTCGGGTATTGCGACGACCGGCCGTCCCCCGCAGATCGGACGCAACAGCATCTACGCGCCGGGCTACTACAACTGGGATATGCGCGTCACGCGTGAGATTCCGATCTGGGATCGGGTCAAGTTCCAGCTCATCGGTGAGGCCTTCAACGTGATGAACAACCGCATCATCACCGGCGTGAATGGCACCTACTCGCAGTACACCTCGACGGCAGCTACAGGCGCGACAGCGGCCTACTGCCCGACGGGTGGTGCAGCTCCGGCTGGCTCAGCACTGCAGGGATGCATTCTGCCCTTTACCGGAACCGGTTCCTCGGCGTTCGGTGCTCCCTCCACCACGGGCAACAGCCTCTATGGCCCGCGTCAATTGCAGATCTCGGCCAAGCTGTCGTTCTAACGCGCAACAGCAACAAGAAAGCGGCTCCGGAGAGTTTCTCCGGAGCCGCTTTTGTTTGTCTGCGTGAGTCTAAGATGGTGCGCCCGAGAAGATTCGAACTTCTGACCTACAGCTTCGGAGGCTGCCGCTCTATCCAGCTGAGCTACGGGCGCCTAATTAGAATCGTACACGATCAGGCGGCGAGTTGACAGAGGTGCGCCGCACCACGCAGCATCAACAGGAGCGCCATTGGCCTCCACGAAAGCGAGATCTCCCACTTATGTTCCTGCGCACACTCTCTTCTGCTGTCTGTACGGGCTTGCTGGCTACTGCCTCGCTCGCACCTTTTGCGAACGCCCAGATGTCGATGCCGATGGCTCCGGCGGGCAAGGCTCCGCTGTCACCACCGGCGACCGCCACGACGACGTTGGCCGGCAAGACGGTTACCGTAAGCTACAGCGCGCCTTCGCTGCGTGGACGCCACCTGGGTGGACCGGAGATCGTCCCCTATGGCGAGGTTTGGCGTACAGGCGCGAATCCGGCGACGACGATTGTGCTGCCAGAGGGCGTGATGATTGGAAAGCTGATGGTTCCGGCGGGTACGTATACGCTGTTCACGCTGCCGACTGCCAAGGAGTGGACGCTGATTGTGAGCAAGAAGACGGGCGAGTGGGGCATTCCTTACCCCGAAGGATTCGATCTTGGGCGAACTCCAATGATGAAGAAGACGATTGGCTCGCCGCAGGAGGTGATGTCGATCTCGTTCGAGCACACGTCCGGAAACAAGACGGAGCTGCATGTGAAGTGGGAGACCACGGACGTGTGGGTCACGGTTGTGGTGATGTAGTTCGATACTGTGCTTCAACGAAGAGGCCGCCTGATCAGGCGGCCTCTTTCCTGTTGTGCAGAGTTTGATTTACCACTCCTTGGCGGCGGTGTCGGCGACCAGGGGGGTGGAGGCGATGGGTGCCTTCCAGCGGAGGATGGGTTTGCGGGCGGCGGTGGTCTCGTCGAGGCGCTGGAGGCGGGTGGTGTGGGGGCTGGTTTTGACCAGCTCGGGGTTCTCCTCAGCCTCGCGGGCGATCTGCTTGAGGGCGTCGATGAGGAGATCGAGCTCCTCGCGGGACTCGCTCTCGGTGGGCTCGATCATCATCGCCCCCGAGACGACCAGCGGGAAGCTGACGGTGTAGGCGTGGAAGCCGTAGTCGATGAGGCGCTTGCCCATGTCGCCGGTCTTGACGCCGTTCTTGGCCTGGAGCTTGTCGGAGAAGACGACCTCGTGGAGGGAGGGCGACTTGTAGGGCAGCTCGAAGGTGTCGAGGAGCTTGGCGCGGATGTAGTTGGCGTTGAGGACGGCGTCTTCGGTGGTCTGGCGCAGGCCGTCGGGGCCGTTGGCGAGGATGTAGGCCAGGGCCCGGACGAACATGCCGAAGTTGCCGTAGAACATGCGGACGCGGCCTACGGTCTGCGGACGGTTGTATTCAAGCCCCAGGGTGCCATCGGCCTTCTCGACCACGACGGGCGTGGGGAGGAAGGGCTCGAGGATCTTTTTGCAGGCCACCGGGCCGGAACCCGGACCGCCGCCTCCGTGCGGGGTGGAGAAGGTCTTGTGGAGGTTCAGGTGCATGACGTCGACGCCGAAGTCGCCCGGGCGGGTCTTGCCGACGAGGGCGTTCATATTGGCTCCGTCCATGTAGAGCAGGGCGCCCTTGGCGTGGAGGATGTCGGCGATCTTGTGGATCTCGGACTCGAAGACGCCGATGGTGCTGGGGTTGGTGAGCATGAGGGCGGCGGTGTCTTCGTCGACGAGGCGCTCGAGCTCTTCGAGGTCGACCATGCCGAGGGCGTTCGACTTGAGGTTCTGGACCTGGTAGCCGCAGACCGCTGCCGTTGCTGGGTTGGTGCCGTGGGCGGAGTCGGGGATGAGGATCTTCTTGCGAGCGTTGCCCTTGCTCTCGTGATAGGCGCGCACCAGGAGGATGCCGGTGAACTCACCGTGAGCTCCGGCTGCGGGCTGGAGCGTGATGGTGTCCATGCCGGTGATCTCGACGAGAGCGTCGGAGAGGGTCTTCATGATCTGGAGACAGCCTTGCGAGAGGCTCTCAGGCTGGTAGGGGTGCGCTTCGGCGATGCCCTCGAGGCGCGAGACGAACTCGTTGACGCGGGGGTTGTACTTCATGGTGCAGGAGCCGAGCGGGTACATGCCGAGGTCGATGGCGTAGTTCCAGGTTGAGAGGCGGGTGAAGTGGCGGATGATCTCGATCTCGGAGAGCTCGGGCATGATGCCGAGGTCGTCGCGCACGGCTGCGCCGAGTAAAGTGGCAGCGTCGATGGCGGGCACGTCCAGCTCGGCGAGGCGATAGGCCTTCTTGCCGGGGGAGGACTTCTCGAAGATGAGGTCCTCGTTCTGGTTGACGTGGGTGGTGACTTTCTTGGGAGTGCCTACGAATTTATCTGACATTGGAACCTTTCCAGCGTGACGAACTTATTCGGGACTTCGGTGCCGACGGGCTTGCGGTTGGAGTGACTCATCCTGGCTACTTCGCGGAGGCTTTGCGGTCACGAGCTAGTTTGATGGTGAGGGCAAACATCAGAGTGGACATCAGGAGCAGGATACGTGGGCCGATCTTACCGTCGGGGCTCTTCATGACCCAGAAAAACAGAGCGAGGATAGGCACGAGAGCGGCGAGCTGCCAGACGATGAGGCGATTCTCCTGATGGACTTCGGCGTACATCTTGGGGTCGTCGGTGGTGAGTGGCTTCATGGTTCTCCTCTCTGCTTCTGAGGCGGCTAGAATTCTTCTTCGTCCGCCAGGTCGCCGGCTTCGGAGTAGGCTCCGGCAACTGGGTTGTCCAACTCTTCTTCGCGCAGGGAAAGGCCGAAGGCCACTCCGTTTTCGAGTTCGATGGTGAGGGCTACGCCTTCGTCGAAGATGGCCTTGGTGACATTCTGGCCGATCTGCGCACAGAGGGCGTTGCGGTACTCGGGTTCGCCGTATCCAACCGAGAAGTCAGTCAGCAGGACGAAGGGCCACGCGTAGAGGCTGAAGACCGGGCCTTCGAAGCGGAGGCGGACGAAGTCCTGTACGAACTCCACCGCCACCAGCTCCTGTCCTACGATCTCTTCAATATCCATCGTTATGCCTTTGCCAGCGCGGCGGATGCTGCGTCCATCTGCTTGCGGGTGGTGACTTCGGTGGCGCACCAGAGGGTGGCGTTGGGGCCAAGCTCGGGGTACCACTTGGCCAACGGGAGGCCGCCGATGATCTTGTGGTCGAGGAGCTTCGCGTTGGTGGCTTCGGCGTTCTGAGGCAAGTCGAGAACGAACTCGTGGAAGCGGGGTGCTCCGTCGAAGAGGACGTTTCCTTTATCCGCCAAAACGCTCTTCAGGTATGCCGATTTCGCGAGGTTTTGCTCGGCCAGCTCCTTCATGCCTTCCTTGCCGTAGACGGTGAGGAAGATGGTCGTCATCAGCGCAACAAGGGCCTGGTTGGTGCAGATGTTCGAGGTGGCCTTCTCGCGGCGGATGTGCTGTTCGCGGGTGGAGAGCGTAAGGACGAAGCCTCGCTTGCCGTTGACGTCCTTGGTCTCGCCGATGAGGCGTCCGGGCATCTGGCGGAGGAACTTTTCCTTGCAGGCGATGACGCCGCAGTACGGGCCGCCGTAGCCGATGGAGACGCCGTACGACTGGGCTTCCATGGAGACGATGTCGGCCTCGACGGGAGGCTTGACGACGCCCAGCGAGATGGCTTCTGCGATCGAGACGATCAGCAGGGCGCCCTTCGCGTGTGCGATCGCGGCGATGGCGGCTACGTCTTCAATCGTCCCGAAGAAGTTGGGGGACTGGATGAGGACGCATGCCGTGTCGGCGTTGATGGCTGCGTCGAGCGCCTCAAGATCCACGCGTCCGTTGGCGGTGTAGCCGACCTCGGTGGTGGGGATCTCCTGGTGCTGCGCGTAGGTGGCGACGACCTCGCGGTACTCCGGATGCACCGTGCGAGCGATCACGGCGGCGTTGCGGCCGGTGACGCGGACGGCCATCATGATCGCCTCTGCCGCGCCGGTCGAGCCGTCGTACATGCTGGCATTGGCGATCTCCATGCCGGTCAGTTCGCAGATCATGGTCTGGAACTCGAACATGGCCTGGAGCGTGCCTTGCGCGATCTCGGGCTGGTAGGGCGTGTAGCTTGTCAGGAACTCGCCGCGCTGCACCAGCGAGTCGATGATGACGGGCTTGTAGTGCTTGTACACGCCCGCGCCGAGGAAGCTGGCGTAGCCGGTGGCGTTGTTCTCGGCATAGCCCTTGAAGCGGTCGATGATCTCGCTCTCGCCGTGCTGCCGGGGGATGGCGAGGTCGCGCTTGAGCTGGTATTCCGCGGGGATGGTCGCGAAGAGATCGTCGATCGTCGCGACGCCGATCTCTTCAAGCATCTCCGCACGGTCGGTGGGAGATTTTGGAAGGTAGCGCATAGGTCTTAGTGTCCGGTCTCTTCGCTGGTGAAGGTGTCGTAGTCGGTGGAGGAGAGAAGGCCTTCGACCTCGGCTGGGTCGGAGAGCTCGATCTTCATGATCCAGGTGGTGTTGGCTTCGGTGTTGATGGTCTCGGGGGCATCGTTGAGCGCTTCGTTGATCGCGGTGACGGTGCCGGAGACTGGCGAATAGAGGTCGGAGACGGCCTTCACGGATTCAACCGAACCGAAGATCGCGTGGGCGGTCAGCGTGTCACCGACCTTGGGCAGTTCGACGAAGACGATGTCGCCGAGCGAGTTCTGGGCGTAGTCGGTGATGCCGACGGTGCCGATGGAACCGTCGACGGAGATCCACTCGTGTTCCTTGGTGTATTTGAGGTTTGTGGGGTAGGGCATGTTTTTTGAATTCTCCGTCTTCGATTGTATGTTTTATGCAGCTTTTTAGCGGGGTGCAAATCCTGGATAGGGATCGAGTCCGGTGACGACGGCGAAGTGGAGCATGCCACGCTCGGCCAGCGGAAGAGTGTCAACGAGAGCCCGTGCCTCCTCTTCGGAGGAGGCTTCGAGCAGGATGGCTGCGCCGGGTTGGTCCTTGCGGCGCCAGATGGCACGGATGGAGCCTGCGGCATAGAGTTCGCGGACCCGATTCGCTTCGAGAGCGATGAGCTCCGGAGTCCACTGGTCAGGCGGGAAGAGGTCCATTCGGCGTTCGGTGAGGACGAGGAATTGCATGGGGCTCCGGGGTGATCTATCTCAGACGCGGCGGCAAGGCTACACGGTGGGTGCGACGACCTTCTTCGGGCGTTTGTAGAACGGTGTTGGGACGACCTTGGCCTTGACCAGGACGTCGCGGACCTTGACCGCCAGTTCGGTGTCGAGAGCCGTGTATTCGATGGGAACGTAGGCCAGTGCGATGTTCTTTTTCAGGAAGGGAGCGGGCGAGCCGCTGGTGATCTCGCCGATATTGACGCCGTCGGCGTTATAAACTGCGTAGCCGTCGCGACCGATGCCGCGCGCCATCATCTCGATGCCGACCAGCCTGCGGCGTGGGCCACCCTCCGCCTGGATGGCGAGCAGGGCCTCCTTGCCGACGAAGGACTCCTTGTCGAGCTTGGCGTAGCGGCCAAGGTTGGCCTCGAAGACGTTGATGGTATCGGAGATCTCGTGGCCGTAGAGGGCCATGGAGGCCTCGAGGCGGAGGGTGTTGCGTGCGCCCAGGCCGCAGGGCATGATGCCGAACTCGGCGCCCGCGGCGAGAATCTCGCCCCATACGCGGTGGCTGGTGGGCTCGTCCGATGGAATGTAGATCTCGAAGCCGTCTTCGCCGGTATAACCCGTGCGCGCAATCATCACGTTATACAGGCCGCAGACCTTGCCCCAGGTGAACCAGTAGTTCTTGATGGTGGAGAGGTCGGTGTCGGTCAGCTTCTGGAGCGTCGCTTCAGCCTTGGGGCCCTGGATGGCGAGCTGCGTGTAGTAGTCGGAGAAGTCGTTGATGTGGACCGAGGGCATGTGGCCAATGGTTTTGCGAACCCACTGGATATCCTTCTCGCGGGTTCCGGCGTTGATGACGATGAGGTAGTCATTCTCGGAGAGCTTGTGGACGACGACGTCGTCGACGAACGTACCGTTCGGGTACAGCATGGCCGAGTAGTGCGCCTGCCCCACCTGAAGCTTGGAGGCGTCGTTCATGCAGAGCTGGTTGACGGCGGCCAGCGAGCCGGGTCCGCGGAGCTGGATGTCGCCCATGTGGGAGACGTCGAAGAGACCGACGGCTTCGCGGACGGCCATGTGCTCGGCGATGAGGCCGGCATAGGTGACGGGCATGTCCCAGCCGCCGAAGTCGACCATGGAGGCCTTGTGCTCGCGATGACGGGCATTCAGGGCGGTCTTGCGGAGTACGGGGGACGAGGTCATTTCAGCCATGTGCAGGATTCCTTCGACGTAAAAACGTATGGATTAACGATAGCACCGTGATATGCCAGGGGCATCAGGGCAGGTGACGCCTCAGTTCCTGGGCCGTGCCGTCGGTGGCCGGGCCCTGTGTCTGCCAGCGAACAGTGCCGGTGGAGTCAACCACAAGGAGGTACGCGGAGTCGCCGCCTTTGTAGCGTGCCAGGGCGCGCCAGGCGTCTTCGCCGGTGATGATGGGGAGGAAGTGGGCATGCGCCCGTTCGGGGACGGACTTCTTCATGGATCGGGTGACGAAACCACGGAGGGGGCGTGGCACCGAGGCCAGCATGGCCAGCTCGTAGTACTGCACGGTGGGGGAGCCGTTGTAGTCGGCGGCGAGACGCTTGCCCCAGGCCGCGACCTCGTCCTGTGATCCTCGGGAGAAGCCGATGACGAGGATGGCGGTGTGGCCGTGGAGGTCGTCGGGAAGATTGACCTGGTTGCCGGCCAGCGCCTCGGTGTGGACGGCCGGGATGGATTGCGCAGGCAGAGCGAACGCGGACAGCAACGACGCTGCGCAGACGAGATGGGTCAGAGTACGAAACACAGTGAGATCCTCGTGAAAAACTCTCAGTTCTATCCTCTACGAAGTAGGGATGCCAAGTCCTTGGACGCACGAAACGTTGCGACCGCATTCACAATGCAGGCCGATCTGTTCGCGGTGCTGGAGCCAAGGTTGCGGCTATCGGGAGAGCAGGCTTCTGGGGTCGGAGACGAAGATGGCGAAGACGAGTGCGATGCGGAGCCAGAGCTTCATGGCTGCCCTCCTTGGCGTTCGATGCGTGAGACGTGCCCTGCAACGGGATTGTTTCCGGGGCGCATCTGGATCGCGTCTCAAATCACGACGGTCTCGCGATATTCGCCAAACACCGTCCGGAGTGTGTTGGCGATCTCGCCAACCGTCGCATACGCTTCGACGGCTTCGACGATGCGGGGCATGAGGTTGGTGGTGTGGCGGGCAGCTTCTTCCACGGCGCGCAGGGCGGCGGCGTGAGGGGTGGGGTCGCGGCGTTCGCGCAGAGCGCGGAGGCGTTCGACCTGGCGGCGTTCGAGGTCGGGGTCGATGGACTGGGTGGGGGTAGGAGCGGCTTCGCTCTGGAAGGCGTTGACGCCCACCACAATGGTCTCGCCGGAGTCGACGGAGCGCTGGTACGCGTAGGCGGCGTTCTGGATCTCGCGCTGGACGTAGCCCTGTTCGATGGCGCGGAGCATGCCCATGCCGTTGGGGTCGAAGGCGGCGATGGTGTCGAGATAGACCTGAGCACGCCGTTCGATCTCGTCGGTCAGGGATTCCACATAGTAGGAACCGCCGAGTGGGTCGGCGGTCTGGGCGATGCCGCTCTCGTGGGCGAGTACCTGCTGGGTGCGCAGGGCGATGCGGGCCGCCTGCTCGGTGGGTAGTGCCAGGGCTTCGTCAAAACCGTTCGTGTGGAGCGATTGAGTCCCGCCCATGATGGCTGCCATCGCCTCGACGGCGGTGCGTACGATGTTGTTCTCGGGCTGCTGCGCAGTGAGGGTCGATCCTGCGGTCTGGGCGTGAAAGCGGAGCATCCAGGATTTGGGGTCCCTGGCGCCAAACTCCTCGCGCATGATGCGAGCCCACATGCGGCGTGCCGCCCGGAACTTGGCGACCTCTTCGAAGAGGTTCGAGTGGGCGTTGAAGAAGAAGCTGAGGCGCGGGGCGAAGGCGTCGATGTCGAGGCCTGCGTTCAAGGCGGCGCGAACGTAGGTGACGCCATCGGACAGGGTGAAGGCGACCTCCTGCACGGCGGTCGAGCCGGCCTCGCGCATGTGGTAGCCCGAGATGGAGATGGTATTCCAGGCGGGAACCTCCACGGCGGCCCACGCGAAGATGTCGGTGACCAGGCGCATCGCGTCGGCGACCGGATAGATGTAGGTGCCGCGCGCGATGTACTCCTTCAGGATGTCGTTCTGGATGGTGCCGGAGAGCTTCTTCGGCTCGATGCCCGCTCGCTTTGCAGCGACGCAGTACAGCGCGAGCAGGATCGAAGCGGTGGCATTGATGGTCATCGAGGTGGAGATGCTGTCGAGGGGAATGCCGTCGAAGAGGCGCTGCATGTCCTCGATGGAGTCGATGGCGACGCCCACCTTGCCGACCTCGCCAAGAGCCAGGGGCGCGTCGGAGTCGTAGCCGATCTGGGTAGGAAGGTCGAAGGCGACCGATAGGCCCTTGGTGCCCTGGGCGAGCAGGAACTTGTACCGGCGGTTCGATTCCTCGGCGTCGCCCATGCCGGCATACTGGCGCATGGTCCAGAGGCGACCGCGGTACATGGTCGGCTGGATGCCGCGGGTGTATGGGTAGGTGCCGGGGGCATCAGGGCCGTAGACGAGCTCGACGGGAATGCCGGAGGTGGTTGTAAGAGGCTCTTCCGCCATGGGGGAGAGTGTACTGCCCGTGAGCGGAATCTGGCTCAGATTCCTGGGCTGCAGTCGCAATCCGTCTGGTGCGCTCCATCGGTGTGAGCGTTACAGGCATTCTTCCGATGGTCCGCAGGATCGTTTAGCCGCGGCTCTTACGGTTGGCGCGGACGAAGCTGCTGACGCAGAAGTAGGCGAAGAGGCAGAACATGCCGATCGAGAGCCAGAAGTGCTGCCGCTCGTAGGTGGAGGCGGTCGAGGAGATGCCGACGCGGTGGATCCAGACGCTTTGGGCTCCTCCTGCTGCGACCAGAGCGAAGAAGACTCCGGTGACCTCGAGCCACAGGACCTTTCCGGCGCGTGCCGTAGGCCCCCACACGGCCTCCCCAAACCTCTTGCCGCCGCGTTTGACCCCCTCGCGGGTGGCTTTGGCGGAGGCGGCCGCACGGACGACGGGTGGCGGAATGACGGTCGCGGTTCTCTGCGGAGCCGGTTTCGCCGCGGCGCGCGGGTTGGGCGACGCGGCTGCGTCGACGGCCTGGGCGATGGTCTTGCCAGCCAGTCTTGCTCCGATCCCCAATGCGCGACCGAACTTCACCGAATCCATGGAGCAAGTCTACAAGGGCCAACCCACCCGGGGAAACCATCGCGCATCCAACCCCCGAAGAACGCCCAAGGGAGATGGAAACCATGAAGAGCCTGATCTTTACCATTGGCGGAGTTTGCGCCGCAGCCGCCGGTTTTTTTGTCTGGAATACGATTCGCACCCAGGGCCTGATGGGCCGGACTCCGGTGCCGGTCGACCAACTGGCGCATCGCCTGGAAGAGGCCTGGGCGGATCATCACACCACTGCTTAGCAGTGCGTTCCGCGCCCGGGGTCCGCGGCTAAGCGAAGACAGGATCAAAAACCGGTTAAATGATGTGCGGCAGGAACGGTCATTGCGGCTCAACCGGCTTAGGGGTATGCTCGTCAAAAGAGGAGTTCGCTCCTTGTGCCGCAATGCCGTTACTGCCGTTGTTTCGCAAGCGGTGGTAGCGCCTCACCCGATGTGCCCTACCCGGAGGGGTCATTGAATCAACAGGTGAAAAATCTCATCCAGAAGCTCGGCGAAGCGATCCATGAGTCCGTCTCGGAGTCGGAGCATATAGCCGGCGTCGTGAAGAACATCCGCGAACAGGGTTTCGATGTCCTGCTCATGCTCGAGGCGACGATTGGCCTGAACGAGCTGGAGATGGACGAAGCCGAGTCCGCCACCCCGGGCGAGCAGGCGGAAGAGGTCGAAGGGCCCTTCACGTCTTCGGACCTCAGCTTCCTGAAGTCGCTTCGCATCAGCATCACCGAAGAGGATACGGAAGAGGTCGCGTCGGACGAGCCCTCGGAGTAAGCGGGCTTCGCGGACGTCGCATCGAGAGCACTCAACACGGCTCCGGAAGCCTGCCTGAACCTGCCTCAAAATCCAGCGCTCCCGTTTTGTTTCTCTTTGTTCAAACCAAAATGTTAGACTCCCGGCTCGGCGCACCTTTGGGTCGATTTCCGCATCCGAAGGGGGTGGCTTCTGTTTTTGTTGTCGTTTCGTCGCCGGAGCTCCAAGGCTGTGCGACACAGAGTGAGGTAAGTGCAACATGAGAGATACGCTTGGCGTTCTGCTGGCCGGTGGTGCCGGTGAAAGACTCTTCCCCTTAACCCGCGATCGCGCCAAGCCTGCCGTACCGTTCGCGGGGCAGTACCGCATCATCGATATCACGTTGTCGAACTGCATCAACTCCGACCTGCGGCATGTGTACATCCTCACCCAGTACAAGGCTCTTTCGCTCAATCGCCACATCCGCGAAGGATGGGGACCGGTGGTGGCCAATGAGCTAGGTGAGTTCATCGAGATTCTGCCACCCATGCAGCGCGTCTCGAAGAGCTGGTACCAGGGCACGGCGGATGCGGTGTACCAGAACATCTACTCGATCGGCTCCGAAGAGCCGAAGTACATCCTCATCCTCTCCGGCGACCACATCTACAAGATGAACTACGGCCTGATGATGCAGCAGCACAAGGCATCCGGCGCCGACGTAACGCTGGCGACGCTGCCGATCCACCCCGACCAGGTGTCGGCGTTCGGCGTGGTGGAGGTAGCGAAGAACGGCGAGGTCACCGGCTTTGAAGAGAAGCCCAAGGAGACCAAGACGCGGTCCCCCTGGACCCCCGACATGGTCGACGTCTCGATGGGCATCTACATCTTCAACACGGACATCCTGCTGCCGGAGCTCATCAAAGACGCCGAAGACCCGGACTCGAAGCACGACTTCGGGCACGACATTCTGCCCAAGCTGCTGGGCCGCTTCAAGATGATGGCCTACAACTTCGTCGATGAGAACAAGCAGCGTGCGCTCTACTGGCGCGATGTGGGTACGCTCGAGGCCTACTACGAGGCCAACATGGACGTCGCCGGCGTGACGCCGATCTTCAACCTGTACGACAAGAGCTGGCCCATGCGGACGCGCTCCTATCAGTATCCGCCGGCGAAGTTCGTCTTCGGCGAGATTGGCCGTACGGGTATGGCGATCAACTCGATCGTCGCTTCGGGGTCGATCGTGTCGGGTTCGGTGGTCCGGAACTCGGTGCTGTCGCACGATGTGCGCGTGAACTCATACGCCGACGTCGATTCGAGCATCATCTTCTCGCATGTGAACATCGGGCGGCACTGCCGCATCCGGCACGCGATCATCGACCGCGATGTGCATATCCCGGATGGCACGGTGATCGGGTACGACCAGCAGGAGGACCGGAAGAACTACTTCGTTTCGCCGTCCGGGCTTACCGTGGTCACGCGCGATTACTCGGTGTACGAGAACCCGGTCTCGCCGGAGTTTCTGCAACAGAACGAGAACACTTGGTAGAGAGACGTAGCGAAAAGCCCTGGCGATTGCCGGGGCTTTTTGTTTTGGAGGGATGATGCGCGAAGCATTGCTTGCTTGTCTGCTGACGGTGGGTGTGGCTTCAGGGCAGGCTCCGGCAAAAGCCCCGACGTTTGAGGTGGCGTCAGTGCGCGCTGTGCCTCCCGGCAAGGAGGGGATGACCGACACGGTCTCGTATGAGGGTGGGTCGTTCGTCGTCAAGAATGCGACGCTCGAATTCATGATTAACATTGCCTACGAGGTGCCGCCTTGGAACATATTGGGTAAACCGGACTGGCTCGCTGTGCGGCAGTACGACGTCTCTGCCAGGCCTGAGGGCGAAACCGGCATGACCTACGAGACGATGAGGCCCATGCTGCAGCAACTTTTGCAGCAGCGATTTCATCTGGCAGTGCATCGCGAGACTCAGAAGCGTGCCGGATATGCGCTGGTGGTGGCGAAGGGCGGGGTGAGGCTGAAGGCCGGGAAGGAGGGCGGGAAACAAAATTACATTATGGCCAACGGGATTCGGGGCGGAGGTGTCAGTCTTTCAGTCCTTGCGACCATGCTGGCCATTCCCCTTGGAAAGCCGGTGATGGACCGGACGGAGACAAAGGGAATCTACGAGGTCGATCTCCACTTCGCGCCGGAAAACTCGCCAGACTCAACCCTGCCCTCGCTCTTTACGGCGCTTGAGGAGCAGGCAGGGTTGAAGCTGGAGCCGCAGAAGGTGCCGGTGGGTATGCTCGTCATCGATCATGCGGAAAGCGAACCGACGGAGAATTGAACCCTACCAGAGCACGCCACGGATCGGAGCCTCAGGCTGCGGCAGTTCGGTTTCGCCCAGCATCTGACGCAGATTGATCTCGATCGAGCGCGTGATCGAGTTGAGGGGCACGTCATAGACCGTGTTGTCGAAGGGATCTTCGAGGTCGCGGCCGATCTTGTCGAGCGTCAGGAAGATGAATCCCACCAGCGTCGAGCCAAGCGGCGTGAACCATCCCATCGACGTGACCAGCGCGAGTGGCAGAAGCATGCAGTAGATATGGGTGAAGAGACGCGGGAAGTAGTCATACTGCTTGGGCATCGGCGTGTTCTTGATGCGCTCGGTGCCGCCCTGTGCGTCGGCGAGATCGTTGAGGGTGTTATCCAGCGCCTGCCACTCCAGCGGGTCGGCCCATCCGTTGTGCTTGCACTGCTGCAGAAGATCGCCCATGCGGAGTTGCAGGGTGAGGGGGACGTTATTCTGTCCGCGCAGGCTTTCGATGTCGACGTGCGCCGCAAAGGGCGCGAGCGCGGGCAGTGGATCCTGCTTGCGGAGGTGCGTGCGCAGCGCGTGAACGAAGGCGATCTGGTAATAGACGAGCCGCGTGCGCATCGCATGCAGCTCAGGCGACTCGACGTTGCCGGGAGCACGCAGGGTAACCGTCTGACGGGCCCAGCTACGGGCGTTGTTCACGATAGATCCCCAGAGCGTCCGGGCCTCCCACCAGCGGGCATAGGCCGACTGGTTCCGGAAGCCGAGGATCAGGCCGATGGCGGAACCGTAGAGCGCCAGCGGAATGTGCGGCAGGGCAACCCAGTCCCAATGCAGCAACTTCACCGCCACCACCACGCACACGTCGTACAAAGCCAGCAAAAGCAGGGGCTTGCCCGTGTACTGCACCATGCGGATGAGGTCCGGCCCCTTGGGAACGATCATGCCTTCTCGTCTCCGGAAAGATCGCCCTCGACGGTGACGGGATAGAAGTTCCGCGAGCCGTCCTCGGTAATCCTGACCTCGCCGGTGCCGATGTTGTACACCCAGCCCGAGATGGTCAGTTCTTCCCGCGCCATCGCTCCGGCGACGGAAGGATGCGTGCGCAGATGCTGCATCTGCAGAAGCACGTTTTCATACGTCAGCTTCTTCAGCCTGCTTTCGTGCGTGTCCTCCGGCGTCGTCAGGGAGTCGGCGACGCTCAGCGCGGCTGCTGCGTTGCGCATCCAGGTCTTGACCGTCGGCATGGACTCCATCCCGGCTGGATTCAGCAGGGCCTTCATCGCGCCGCAATCCGTGTGTCCGCAGATGGCGATATGCTTCACCTTCAGCGCGGAGACCGCGTACTCGATCACGGCCGAGACGCCGCCCAGCATCTCGCCATACGGCGGAACGAGGTTGCCGATGTTGCGCGTGATAAACACATCGCCCACGCCGGAGCTGGTGATCGATTCGGCGTCGATGCGCGAGTCCGCGCAGGTGATGATGAGCGCGTGCGGGGTCTGCGGTGTGGTCGCCGCGGTCTGGAACTTCTCCGCCTGCTCGGGATAAACCTCGGTGCGGAAACGCCGGATGCCTGCCTTCAGTTGGGAGAGTATGTCTTCCATGGTGTCTGGTCCTCTGGTCTGTTTGCCTGCCGTTTTTCAGAATACCGTTTTCGCGTGAAAGTGGGGTAAGCGTACGCTGATGTTTCCTGGTGGAATTTGTTTCCTGTCGGGAGGTATGATTTCGCCGTAGTGAATGGACGGAGGATTCAAATGCGAAGGCTTCTGATGGTGTTGGCGCTCGCGGTCGGTGTGGCGAAGGCGGACGTAACGCCTTCGGCTCTGTTCTCGGATCATGCGGTGTTGCAGAGCGGCATGTCCGTTCCGGTGTGGGGCACGGCGCAGGCCGGCGAGAAGGTCGCCGTGACGATCGCAGGGCAGACCCAGAAGGCGACCGCGGGCGCGGATGGCCGGTGGATGGTACGCCTCAAGAAGCTCAAGACCGGCGGGCCGTTCGACATGACGATCGCCGGCAAGAACACGGTCACCGTACACGATGTGCTGGTGGGCGAGGTCTGGGTGGGGTCGGGACAGTCCAACATGGCGTTCACCGTCTCGAAGAAGAAGGCCTCCTACGCGGGTTTGGCGGACGAGGATGCTGAGATCGCGGCGGCCAACTATCCGCAGATCCGAATCTTTATGGCGACGACCGCCAAGACCTACGAGCCGGCGGCGGAGATCGCAGGATCCTGGCAGGTCTGTACGCCGGAGAACGTACCTGCCTTCTCTGCGGTCAGCTACCTGTTTGCGCGCGATCTCCAGAAGGAGCTGAAGGTTCCGGTGGGCATGCTCGTCGTGGCGTTTGGCGCAAGTACGGCCGAAAGCTGGGTCCGGCGCGAAGCCCTCACCGCCAATCCCGCGCTCGCCCCCATGGTCACGCGCTTCGATGCCCTCGAGAACTTTTATAAGACGCATCCCGGAGCGACGACGGACCAGGTTCCCGCCGAGGCCAAGGCCCCGCAGACGATCAACGCAAGACCCGGCAAGGTGGGACCGCTCAAGGATCCGGTACAGGACCAGCATCAGCCCACGGTGCTCTTCAACGGCATGGTGCATCCGATTCTGCCCTATGCGATGCGCGGCGTCATCTGGTACCAGGGCGAGTCGATCACCGGAGGACTTGCCGGCATCGCCCGCTACCCCACCGTCATGGAGACACTGGTGAAGGACTGGCGCAGCCTCTGGGGCGAAGGCGACTTTCCCTTCTACGTGGTGCAGTTGGCTGCGCTGAACGACGTGAGCAACAACCCGCTGGTGCGCGAGGCGCAGTCGAAGATCCTTGCGCTGCCGAAGACCGGGATGGCGGTGACCATCGATATCGGCGACCCGAAGGATGTGCATCCGCACAACAAGGCTCCGCTGGGCGACCGTCTGGCGCGCATCGCGCTGGCCCAGACGTATGGGAAGAAGATCGAGTTCTCCGGACCGCACTATCTCGATGCGAGCGTTACGGATGATTCCGTGATCGTGAAGTTCGATCATGCGGCGGGGTTGATGGCGAAGAGCGGTGCGCTGAAGGGGTTCCAGGTCGCCGGGCCCGACCACGCCTTCGTCGACGCCGACGCGACGATCAAGGGCGACTTGATCGAGGTAAAGAGCGCCAAGGTGCCGATCCCCGTGGCCGTGCGCTACGCGTGGGCGAACTATCCCGAGGGCGCGAACCTGTATAACGGAGACGGGCTGCCCGCGGCGCCGTTCCGGACGGACAACTGGGACGCAAGCGCACCGGTGGAGGCCCAGATCACAGGCAAATAACAGGGGGCAGGGTGACGGCAACGCGAACGGGGTTTGGAGCGACGGTCTTCCTGGGTGCGTTTCTGCTTTTCTTGCTGGAGCCGATGGCGGCCAAGGGGCTTTTGCCCATCCTCGGCGGCTCCTCGGCCGTCTGGATCACCTGCCTCGTCTTCTTCCAGACGATGTTGCTTGGCGGATATCTCTACGCGCACTGGCTTACGCGGTCGGGCATGCGACGGGTGCATATCGGGCTTCTGGTTGCAGGTGTGGCGGCGCTGTTTCTCGCGCAGCATCTGGGGGCAATGGGCGACGCGCAGCATCCGGTTGCGACGATCTTCCGCACGCTTGGCATCACGATTGGTCTACCGTTTCTCCTCCTGGGCGCGACCAGCCCTCTGTTGCAGGTCTGGATGGCGCGGATCGAAGGAACGGGCGTTCGCTACGGGCTCTTTGCACTCTCGAACGTAGGCTCTCTGCTTGGGTTGCTGGCGTATCCGCTGCTGATCGAGCCGCATGTGAGTCTGCGTGGCCAGCGTGTGGGCTGGGCGGTGGGATTTGCGGTCTACGCGGCCCTCGCGGCATGGCTGGCGAGCCGTCCCGGGGTGTGGCAGCGCGAGGTCGTCGAGGAAACCGTGGAGCCACGGACCGAGGGCTGGGTCCGGGCAATGTGGTTCCTCCTGCCGATGGGCGCAGCGCTCCAACTGGCCGCGGTCACCAGCCACCTGACGGTGAACATCGCGGCGATTCCCCTGCTCTGGATGCTTCCTCTCGCGGCGTACCTGGTCAGCTTCATCGTGGCGTTTGAGTTGCCCCGGCTGTATCAGCGGGGCATCGTCGTGCGGCTTCTGGTCGTCATGATGGCAGGGCTGGGCTATGCGCTCACCAAGACCGACTCCGGCCTGCCCATCGCGATCAGCATTCCGTTCTTCCTGGTGGAGATGTTCGCAGCCTGCCTGTTCTGCCACGCCGAGGTCTACCGTCTGCGCCCTTCCGGACGCCATGAGGCGACAGCGTTCTACCTGCTGGTGGCGGCCGGGGGCGTGGCGGGAACCTTCTACGTCGCGCTGGTCAGCCCCCTGGTGTTTTCCGCGAACTACGATCTTGGCATTTCGTTCCTGGTCACGGCGGCGCTGGCCCTGGCGGTGACGTGGAAGGACGGCTGGGCGCAGAGACTGCTGTGGGGAGTGGGCACGGTGCTGCTTCTGGCGCTCGTCATCGGACTGCACGTTGCGTATGGGCGCCGTGTGCTGGAGATACGCCGGAACTTCTACGGCACGCTGCGGGTCACGGAGAACGACTCCCCCGCAGGGCCGATCCGCATGCTCACCAACGGCACGATCCAGCACGGAACCCAGATTGTGCGGCAGCCAGGCCTCGAGCGGATGCCGACGACCTACTACGCGTGGGATTCTGGCGTCGGGCTGGCCCTGAAGGGCGCGCACCGCGTGGGCGTCGTGGGCCTTGGTGTGGGCACGCTCGCGGCCTATGGCAAGCAGGGGGACTCGATCCGCTTCTATGAGATCAACCCGCTGGTGAGACCTGTGGCGGAGCGCTGGTTCAGCTATATCCATGACTCGGCCGCGACGATCAGCTTCGCCGACGGCGATGGCCGCGCGTCGCTGCATGCGGAGACGCCGCGGGGCTTCGACGTCCTTGTGGTCGATGCCTTCTCCGGCGATGCCATTCCGCTCCATCTGCTCACGGTCGAAGCCATGCGGGAGTACAAACGGCATCTCGGTCCGCACGGCGTCATCGCATTTCACGTCTCCAACCAGTATTTGAATCTTGCGCCCGAGATCGCCGCGCTGGCCAAGGCCTCCGGAATGGAGGCACGGCTCTTCGATACCGGTGGGGATGCCCCCAAGGGCGAGTACCGGGCCGAGTGGGTGCTGCTGAGCGGCGATCCTGCTTACTTTGAGCGGGACGGCATGGGTGGGGCGACGATCGCCGCCGTCCCGGGTGTCACGGCATGGACCGACGACTACTCCAGCCTGCTGCCTTTGGTGGAGTGGGGAAGGCCATAGCCCTTTGTTTATGCGGCAAACTTCAGCACCGGCCTTGCCTCTCGGGATGTCTGCTTCCGGGTATGCCTGATATTCTTTTCAAGGTAGAACGCAACTTATAGAGGTGTCCCAGATGGCAACAGCAACATTGGATACGGCCGCGATCGAAAACGCGCCCAAGGGTGTAGCGAAGGAATACAAGGTCCGCGATATCTCGCTCGCCGAGTTTGGCCGCAAGGAGATCGACATCGCCGAGCAGGAGATGCCGGGTCTGATGTCCGTGCGCAAGAAGTACGCCGCCGACAAGCCGCTCGCCGGCGTCCGCGTCACCGGTTCGCTGCACATGACGATCCAGACCGCTGTGCTCATCGAGACGATGGTCGCTCTCGGAGCCGACGTTCGCTGGGCAAGCTGCAACATCTTCTCCACGCAGGATCACGCCGCCGCCGCCATCGCTGCTGCCGGCGTTCCTGTCTTCGCCTGGAAGGGCGAGACCCTCGAGGAGTTCTGGTGGTGTACGAATGAGTCGCTGCGCTTCCCCGACGGCAAGGGCGGCCTGCTTGGACCGCAGCTCGTCATCGACGACGGCGGCGATGTCACCCTGCTCATCCACAAGGGCTACGAGATGGAGAATGGCGACAAGTGGGTCGACTCTCCCTCCGGATCGCTCGAAGAGACGGTTATCAAGAACCTCCTCAAGAAGGTTCACGCCGAGACCCCCACGCGCTGGCACGACGTAGCCACCGAGTGGAAGGGCGTCTCGGAAGAGACGACCACCGGCGTACACCGCCTCTACAAGATGATGGAGAAGGGCACGCTGCTCGTCCCCGCCATCAACGTGAACGACTCCGTGACCAAATCGAAGTTCGACAACCTCTACGGCTGCCGTGAGTCGCTCGTCGACGGCATCAAGCGCGCCACCGACGTCATGATCGCCGGCAAGGTTGCGGTCGTCTGTGGCTTTGGCGATGTCGGCAAGGGCTCGGCTGCTTCGCTGCGTGGTCTCGGCGCACGCGTCGTCGTCACCGAGATCGATCCCATCAACGCCCTGCAGGCCGCGATCGAAGGCTATGAGGTCACCACCGTCGAGGCCACCCTCGGACGCGGCGACATCTACGTCACCTGCACCGGCAACGTGGACATCATCACCCTCGAGCACATGAAGAAGATGAAGGATCAGGCCATCGTCTGCAACATCGGCCACTTCGACAACGAAATCCAGATGGAGCCTCTCAACGCCTTCGCCGGTGCCACCCGCCTGAACATCAAGCCGCAGGTCGACAAGTACACCTTCGCCGAGACCGGCAACAGCATCTTCATCCTGGCCGAGGGACGCCTGGTCAACCTCGGATGCGCAACCGGTCACCCCAGCTTCGTCATGTCGGCCAGCTTCTCCAACCAGACGCTAGCCCAGCTCGACCTCTGGAAGAACAAGGACGAGTACAAGGTCGGCATCTACATCCTGCCCAAGAAGCTGGATGAAGAGGTCGCCCGCCTGCACCTGGACAAGATTGGCGTCAACCTCACCACGCTGACCGAGAAGCAGGCGAACTACCTGAGCGTGCCGGTCGAAGGCCCCTACAAAGCCGAACACTACCGCTACTAAACCATCCTCGAAACCGGAAAACGGCCACCTCCTCGGAGAGCGGCCGTTTTCCTTTGGTGGACTGGACCGTTTGGCCCTGGCCCAGTCTTACCCTCGTACGCGAGCGTTGTGCTTGTCGCGATAAATTCTGCGGGACTCCTGGTTCTGCTGGTGGTTGATGACGCGGCGGTCCTGGTGGGTCAGATGGCCGTTGTCCTGCGCGCGCATGCCGCGTTCCTCGCGGTTGATGCCGGCCTCCTGGCGCTCTACGTGCCCTGTCTCGCGAGCCGTCATTTGCCCGCTGGCCACGCCATTGGCGATACGGTCCTGCTGATTGGTCTTGCGGTTCTGGATCTCCTGCGCGAACATGGAGGCGGGCACAAGAGCGAGGGAGAGAGCAAGGGCGGCAACTTTGGTCGTGATCGCGATCTTCATGGGAAACTCCTTTTCAAAACCCAGCCGCTTGGTTCGTATCTGCGACCGCTTACGGAAGGAGTAGACACAGCCTCCCACGTCGTGTTGCGGAGAATCGAAAAAGTATATTTCACTGAAAACAGGCAACTTTTTCCGCATTTGGGGGTAGCAACCGGATGCTCCGCAGGTTCACGAACGATTGCATCGCGGGATTTCGCCCGTGAATCTAACCGGTATGGAATGTTTTCTGGCAGACGTCAAAACGGAGCACGCAGGCAGCTATCTGAAGCAGCTATGCAGGCATTGGGGACACAAGTTCCCGGTGGAGTTTACGGACGAACACGGAAAGATTGAGCTGCCCACGGCAACCTGCGTGCTCGATGCCTCGGCAGCGGCCCTCGCGGTTGGGTTGACTGTGCAGGATGGTGGAGATGCGGAACGGATGAAGCAGGTCGTAGCAGAGCATCTGCAGCGATTTGGCTTTCGCGAAACGCTCGTCTTCGACTGGCGCGCTGCCTAGATGGTCGCCCCGGGCGACGAGTAGTCCTGCGCCGTGACCACCTGCAGCGCGGGCGCGTTGAGGATCTTGTTGTCGAGCAGGATGACCGTTGCGGCCGACCCGGAGTTGTAGGTCACGGTGCTGCCCGAGTAGATCGCCACCGTGGTCGCAATCGGCGTCGTGCCGGTCGGGTAGATTGCGATCTTATAGGCTCCAACAGGCACATTCACGTAGCCGGAGTTGGCGCCGAAGTTCTGGTTGATCAAGATAGGCGAAACGGCCGTGATCGCCGCTCCAGTCGGGACGAGGTAGATATCGACCGCGCCCACCGCAACCGACTCATCGAGGAAGCGAAGCGCGATCTGGCCCCCCGGAGCGGAGTTCGACTGGTCCTTCAGTACCGTAGCCTGGATGCTCGCTGCCACATTCGAGATCAGCAGCGTGTACTGCTGCGACCCCGCCAGGGTGGCCGAGGCACTTGCCAGCGAAAGCTTCGTGCCGGTCGACGTGGCCGTGAAGTTATAGCTGCCGGGCGTAATGGGAATGTACGAGGTGACGTTGCCGAAGCCGAGGTTATACGAGACCGGCACATTGGCCTCGTAGATGTCCAGGCCGGGAGCATCGGGCGAAGCATCGACGATGCGAATCTGCGACACGATAGTCGAGCCCGCGATGCTCTGGCAACCGACCAGCGAGAGTGGCCCGATCGCGGCGAACGCCAGTGCGGCACGCATCCACCCCCCCAGGCGACGGACGCGCTGGGGCGCGGGCACTGCCGCGGGGTGTTGCATCGTAGCCTGGGGTTCGAGCAGGGGCATAAGTCGAGAGGACAGTACGTTTCACTCTAAACGATTTCGGCGCATGGGGCGACGGCAGAGTGAGAGTTCGTATTCGCTTCGTCATCATCGGACGCCCGCCTATGCACCGCCCAGAGGACCCGTCCCCTCGATCCGCAGACCGTACGGAGCCGTGACACCACCGGGCGGCAGCGTCACCTTCAGGCCCTCCTGCGTCTGCGTAAAGGGCAGTGACACCGGCGTCTTCGCCAGGAACATGACTCTGGCGACCTTCATTCCGCTTGCAACCGCGAAGGTCGTCAGGAGTGCCGGCCCTGTAACCGGAGCCTTGTACCCGAAGGCGTAGACGCCTCCTCCCGCCGTGGTAAACCGAAAGTCCGCCTCGGTGATCGGCGTCGCGGGACGTCTTCCAATCGACGGTCCGGGCCGGTCGGTCGAGCCGCCCTTCCAGTCGCCCGGTGCCTCCGCCGGTGTGTTCGGGCCTTCGCCGATGTGCGTCCACGGACGGCTCCCGTAGATGCCTTCACCGTGGATCGCGAGCCACTCACCCACGGCCAGCAAAACCTTCTGCTGCGCCTCCGGAATGCTGCCGTCGCCCTTCGGCGAGATGTTCAGCAGCAGGTTTCCGCCCAGACTCGCCAGTTCGATCAACTCATGCAAGACGGAATCCGTGGAACGAATCGTCATGGGCTTCGGTGACTCGGTGTAGCCCCATGTGCTGCCCAGCGCATCGTCGCACTGCCACCCGCCCGCATAGGTCCAGCGTGGGGCCCGCTGCTGCTTTTCGAAGTCCGTCACCGAACCGAAGAGGTAGGCGAGATCCTTGGTCGCGAGCGTAGCCTCCTTGCCCCACTGCCTTGCCCGGTTATAGAAGTAGGCTGCAGCGCGCAGCTTTACATCGTCGTACTCGCGCGGATTCACCCCATTGTCGAAGTAGATCATCTGCGGCTCGTAACGGTCGACGAGCTCCTGCACCCGCGCCAGCCAGTCCTCCTGGAAGGCCTTTGAGGCGTTGCCCTCATTCATGCCTCCCGGAATCGGAGGGCCATAGAAACCGGCGTAGCGTGGATCGAACTGGTCGTTCGGCACCCCCGGCGCGGGGTAAGCGAAGTCATGGTGCTCCATCCGGTGGGTCGAAAGCCCGAAGATCAGGTTCTGCGCGCGCACGGCGTTGGCCAGTTCACCGATCAGGTCGCGCTTCGGTCCCATCTTTCCCGCCGACCAAGGGGTGATCGCGGAGTCCCACATCGCGAAGCCGTCGTGGTGCTCGGCCACCGGCACCACGTACTTCGCGCCGCTGCGGGCGAAGAGGCCGGCCCACGCCGTGGGGTCGTACTGCGGCACGGTGAACTGCGGGATAAAGTCCTTGTACCCGAACTTGTCCGGCGCACCGTAGTGCTCGGTATGCCATGCCGCGTCGGTCGTGTACATGTGCCTGGCGTACCACTCGTTGATCCGTGCCGGCATCGAGTACAGACCCCAGTGGATGAAGATGCCGAACTTCGCCTGGTTGAACCACGCGGGCAGCGTCCAGTTGTCGCGGAGCGACTCCCACGTCGGCGCGAAGGGCCCTGGGGCGAGCGGTTTGGGGGTTGCGTAGGTGGAGGGGCTGCCTCCGGTCTGGGCCTTGAGAGCAGTCGCCCCAGCAACGAGCGCTGCGGTTGTGAGAAACGTACGGCGGGTGTGAGCCATGGGCCGAGAATACACGACTGGAAACAGTGTTTATAGGGAAACTTTATCGTTGACTTCGCGATAGCCGCTTCGTCCAGCACATACGGCAAACGGGCATGCTGCCGTATGCGCCGGACACAGCACAGGTGCTATTTCTTGGCGGGCTGCTTGGCGATGATCGCATCCTTGATGCCGTCGTAGGTCTTCTGCGGCAGGATGCCCTTGCTGGTGAGCTGCGTCTTGTTCGCATAGGGCCGCCCCGCAACAATCTTCTGCGAGTACACATCGCCCACACCCGGCAGGGCCTTCAACTGCGCCACCGTGGCGGTGTTGATGTCCAGCTTGGCGGAATCGGCCACGGGCCTGGGCGCGGCAGCGGGCGCTGCGGCGGAGGGTTTGGCCTGCGCCCGGGCGAGGGTGGACTGGAACGCGAAGGCGGGAGCGAGCGCAAAGAGAAGCGCGGCGGAGAGAAGGCGACGGCGAAGATGCAGCATGAAGAAGGCTCCTGAAGCGGTGATGAGGCGTTTCGGTTACGGGGAGCGGGAGAGCTGGAATTCCGTGCCGCAACAGAGTAGCGCATTCTCGTGCATCCTGGAGATACCATGTCCGTGCGCGAAGGAATGCAAAACCGAAGACGAGCCGGAAAGGTCTGCGGCATCACCTTTCTCCTGTGCTTCTGCACCGCAGCCGCGCTCCACGTCGTGCGCCTGCAAGCCGTGCCTCCGGATCCAAACGGCATCCGCCTCCTTCAAATGGAGACGATCGCCATCTGGCTGGCGCTCGTACTCGCCTCGGCTCTAATGCTGATCGTAGCCGTCGAACTCTCCATTGTGGCCTGGCGTCTGCTGCGGAGCAGGCATCGGAATTGACAACCTGCCAGCCCCGGCTTAGCCTAAAGGAACGATGCGTCTTTCGCAGCACCATCACGGGCACTCCCATCATCACGCTCACGGCGTGTTGGCGGCTTTGTCCGGTCAAGCGAAGTAACAAGACGCTCGAACAGGATCTGAAGGCCCGCTGACGCGAATATCGCGAGCGGGCCTTTTTTACGTGTGTCGCATACGAAACGGAGAATGCATGAGTACCGCAGCAATCAAGATCGACTTTGAAAAGATGGATGGCCTCGTCCCGGGCATGGTGCAGGACGCCAAAACCGGTGAGTTGCTGATGCTCGGCTTCCTCAACGAGATCAGCTACCAGATGACCCTCGACACCGGATACGTGACCTTCTGGTCCCGCACCCGCAACAAGCTCTGGATGAAGGGCGAGACCAGCGGCAACCGCCTCAAGGTCGTCGAAGCCTCCACCGACTGCGACAACGACGCCCTCCTCTTCAAGGTGGAAGTCGAAGGCGACGGACTCGTCTGCCACGAAGGAACCGTAAGCTGCTTCACGAAAAATATCGTTACTGGAGAAGGCAAGTGAGCGTACTCAAGCTGGGAATCCCCAAGGGCAGTCTGCAGGATGCAACCATCGCTCTGTTCGAGCGCGCAGGCTGGAAGATCTACGTAAGCAGCCGAAGCTACTTTCCGTCCATCAACGACGTCGAGATCGAGTGCATGCTCGTCCGCGCGCAGGAGATGGCGCGCTACGTCGAACAGGGCCACCTCGACGCCGGCCTCACCGGCAACGACTGGGTCCTCGAGAACCAGACCGACGTCGAGTACGTCACCAGCCTCACCTACTCCAAGCAGAGCCGCCAGAAGGTGAAGTGGGTTCTCGCCGTCCCCGAAGACTCCAAGTACCAGAAGCCCGAAGACCTCGAAGGCGCGACCATCGCGACCGAGCTCGTCGAGTTCACCAAGCGCTACTTCGCCTCGAAGAACATCAACGTCAAGGTCGAGTTCTCCTGGGGCGCGACGGAAGTGAAGCCGCCCATGCTCGCCGACGCCATCGTCGAGGTCACCGAGACCGGCTCATCCCTCCGCGCCAACCGCCTCCGCATCATCGAAGTCCTCATGGAGTCCGAGACGCAGCTCATCGCGAACAAGGCCTCCTACGCCGACGCCTGGAAGCGCGAGAAGATCAACAATATCGCCCTCATGCTGAACGGTGCCATCGCCGCGCAGGGCCAGGTAGGCCTCATGCTCAACGCCCGCCGCGCCGATCTCGAACGGGTCCTCAGCGTCCTTCCCGCCCTCAACTCGCCCACGGTCTCGAACCTCACCGACCAGGCCTGGGTCGCGCTCAACACCATCCTCGACGAAACACTCGTCCGCGATGTCATCCCCAAGCTCAAGGCTGCAGGAGCAACCGGCATCGTCGAATATCCGCTGAGCAAGGTTGTTCTCTAGAGGAAGCGATGAAGGAACAGAGGATACAAGCCATGGTTCAGGAGATCACCGCAGCGTCCATCGCCGGACAGCTCGGCTCGGTCGAAACCTGCTTTATCCTCTGGCCCCTCATCCTCCAGACCACCCGCCCCATCGCCCCCGAAGACAAGGCCCTCGTCGGCACCGTCATCAACGAAACCAGCCACCTGCCGGTAGGCCGCCTCAAGGACGACTGGCACCCTGACTTCGTAGGCCCCAAGCTCGCTGAGCTCTACCGCTACGAGATACAGATTCGCGAAGACGTAAAGCATCTCTGCGAACGTCTGCAACAGCAGTTCGCAACCGATATGGAGAAGGCATGAAGCTGGTCAAGACCTACGGCAGAACCCGCGATACCGCAGCCGCTCTCATGGCAGAGCTGGAGCAGCGCGGCGCCGTCAGCACCGCAAGCGTCGAGAAGGTCGTCCGCGGCATCCTCGCCGACGTCCGCAAGAACGGCGACAAGGCCGTAGCCAGGTACGCGCAGCAGTTCGACAACCTCGCGCCCAAAGCCAGCCTCCTCGTCACGGAAGAAGAGATGCAGGCCGCATGGGAGGCCACCTCCCCTGAGCTGCGCGAAGCCATGCAGACCGCGCAGGACAACATCCGCGCATTCGCCGAAGCGCAGAAGCCCCGCGAGTGGACCAACACCTTTACCGAAGGCGTCAAGACCGGCCAGATCGTCCGCCCCCTCGGCTCCGTCGGCTGCTACGTCCCCGGCGGTCGCTACCCGCTGCCATCCACGCTGCTGATGACCACCACCCCCGCGCGCGTAGCGGGTGTCGAGCGCATCGTCGTCTGCTCGCCCAAGCCCGCTCAGGAGACCCTCGCGGCCGCCCACCTCGCCGGCGTCACCGAGTTCTATCGCATCGGCGGAGCTCAGGCCATCGCCATGATGGCCTACGGCACCTCCACGGTCGCACGCGTCGACAAGATCGTAGGTCCCGGCAATCTCTTCGTGACTGCCGCCAAGTCCATCGTCTCCACCGAAACCGGCATCGACATGCCCGCCGGCCCCACCGAGATCGTCGTCACCAGCGAGACCGGCGACCCCGCCGGCATCGCCGCCGACCTCGTCGCCCAGGCCGAGCACGACCCCGAGACCATGGCCGTCCTCTTCACCTCGAACGAGGCCCTCGGCCGCGCCGTCCTCGCCGAAGTGAAACTCCAGTCAAGGTCCAACAAACTCGCCAAACAAAGCCTCACCGCACGCGGCGCCATATTTGTAACGCAATCGGTCACAGAAGCGCAGGAGCTCACCAATCGCCTCGCGCCAGAGCATCTTTCGGTCGATTCCGCGCGCGATCTGGAGTGGGTGGAAAATGCCGGGTCCGTCTTCGTCGGGCCCTACGCCCCGCAGTCCATGGGCGACTACATCTCCGGCCCCAACCACGTCCTCCCCACGGGCCGCAACGGCCGCGTCCGCGGGGGCTTGAGCGTCGCCGACTTCGTCAAGGTCATCACCGTCCAGGAGTACACCCGCAAAGGCCTCGCAACCCTCGGTCCAAAAGCGATCCTCCTCGCCGAAGCCGAAGGCCTCAAAGGCCACGCCGAGAGCATCCGCATCAAGATGAAGCCCATCAGGAGAAAGTAATGGCAACGGTTACAAATACGGACGCTACCCAGATCAAGGCCCGCCGCGCCGTTCTCGCGATGCCCGAGTACCACCCTCCGCTCGCCGCCCGCACGGCGCTCCGTCTGGACTTCAACGAGAACACCTTCGCGCCATCGCCCCGCGTGCTGGAGCGCGTCCACGCCTTTACCGCCGAAGACCTCACCAAGTATCCCGAGCGCGAGCCCGTCGAGATCCTCGTCGCCAAGCACTTCGGGCTCCAGCCCTCCGAGGTGCTCCTCACCAACGGCGTCGACGAAGCCATCCACGTCCTCTGCACGGCCTTTCTCGAGGCCGACGACGAAGCCCTCATCTGCACCCCGACGTTCTTCATGTACGATGTCAGCGTCGGCCTCATGACCCCCAACCTCGTCCGCGTTCAGGCCGACGCCTCGCTGGAGTTCCCCTTCGAGCGCTTCCTCGCCGCCATCACCCCGCGCACCAAGCTCATCCTGATTGCTTCGCCGAATAATCCGACGGGAATTGTAGTGAGCCGCGAGCACCTCCTCGCCATCGCCGCCGCCGCGCCCCAGGCCGTCGTCTTCGTCGATGAAGCTTACTTCCACTTCCACGGCGAGACCACGCTCGGCGACGTCCCCAACATCCCGAACCTCATGGTCGGCCGCACCTTCTCCAAGGCCTATGGTTTGGCCAACCTGCGCGCAGGCATGCTCGTCGGCCCGGCCGAACTGATCAACTACGTCAAGAAGGTCTGCTCGCCCTACAACATGAACGGCGTCGCGCTCGCCTGCCTCACCGAAGCCCTCGCCGACCAGACCTACCTCGACTGGTACATCCGCGAAGTCCACACCGGCCGCGAGCGCGTGCAGGCGGCCCTCACGGAACTCGGCGTGCCCTTCTGGCCGTCGTCCGCCAACTTTGTCCTCATGAACATCGGCCCCAAACACAAGCAGCTCGTGGACGTCATGCGCACCCACGGCGTCCTTCTGCGCGATCGCTCCTCCGACCCCGGCTGCGACGGCTGCGTTCGCATCACCATCGGCATTGAAGACCACGTGACCCGCGGCATCGCCGCCCTCAAAACGTCCCTCGAAGAGATCGGCTGGACCGCAACCCAAGGAGCAAAGTAAATGACTGACGCAATCCGTCGCGGCACCATCCAGCGCGACACCACCGAGACCAAGATCAACCTCACCCTCACCGTAGACGGCCAGGGCACCTACACCGTCTCCACCGGCATCCGCTTCTTCGACCACATGCTCGAGCTCTTCACCCGTCACGGCGGCTTCGACCTCGACCTCACCTGCAAGGGCGACCTCGACGTCGATCAGCACCACACGGTGGAAGACGTCGGCATCGCACTCGGCGAAGCCTTCCTCCAGGCCCTCGGCGACAAGAAAGGCATCCTGCGCGCCGGCTACTTCGTCATGCCCATGGACGAGACCCTCGCCGTCGCCGCCATCGACCTCAGCGGACGCACCGCCTACGCGGTCGACGACCAGGTCGACGTGCCCATCGTCGGCGACTTCCAGACTGAACTCCTCACCGACTTCTTCGAAGGCTTCGCCCGCGGCGCCAAGTGCAACGTACACGTCAAGACGATGTACGGCCGTTCCAACCATCACAAGATCGAGGCCATCTTCAAAGCCTTTGCACGCGCCATGCGCGGAGCCTGCAGCCGCGACGAACGGATGAAGGAGATGCTTCCCAGCACCAAGGGCCTGTTGTAACGCGGTTGTTTTCTGGTTGTCATCCCCGAAGGGGATCTGCGGTTGCTCTTGCCGTTGCCCTTTTGGTTGTCGTTCCCGAAGGGAATCTGCTTCTGTCTTTGTTGTCGCTTGTGCTGTTGTCTCTGAGATAGGCCTGGGCTTTAGCCCAGGCTCTTCCATCCACCACAAAACCGGGCTTTAGCCCCTGGGATATGGTTTCCATGACGCCCCGCGAAGAGATCGAAGCCATGCTCGCCGCCCGCACCGAAGCCCTCGCCCGCTTCGATGCCGACGCCGTCATCGCCTTCTACACCGAAGACTGTGAGCTTATCGTCAACGATCTCCCCGCGCTCACCGGCCCCGCCGCCATCCGCGACTTCTTCGCCTCCATGTTCGCCGAAGGCTCCTTCGAGCCCGAGATCGTCATCCAGGACCTCCGCTGCGAAGGCACCCTCGCCGTCTTCTACGCCCGCCAGCTCCTCACGCTCGCCTCCCGCCGCGAGCCCACTACCGACCAGTACGCGATGCGCCACATGGCCACACTGTCGAAGGCCTCCGGCCGCTGGCTCATCGTGCGCAGCATGGTCTCCCTCGAAGGCCCCGGCGCCATCGAGAAAATAGAACTGGAGCCCGAAGCATGATCGCCGTCATCGACTACAAGGCCGGCAACCTCACCAGCGTCGTCAAGACCCTCAACTATCTCGGCGCCGAGACCCTCGTCACGCAAGATCCCGAAGTCGTCCGCACCGCGAGCCGCATCGTCCTCCCTGGCGTAGGACACTTCCGCGCGACCGCCCTGCTCAACGAGCTCCACATCACCGAAGCCGTCCGCGAGAGCATCACCCGCGGCGCGCTCTTCCTCGGAGTCTGCGTCGGCCAGCAGTGGCTCTACCAGGGCTCCACCGAAGCCCCCGAGACCCCAGGCCTGGGCCACTTCCAGGGCGAGGTCGAACGGTTCCCGACTCACATCGAGGGCGACCTCCTCAAGGCCCCCCACGTAGGCTGGAACTCCCTCGAAGACATCCGCCCCGACTCCCGTCTCCTGCGCAACATCCAGCCCGGCGAGTTCGTCTACTACACCCACTCCTGGCGCGCCCCGGTAACACCGGACACCGCAGCCACCACGCCCTACGGCGGCTCCTTCACCGGCGTTGTGGAACGCGGCAACGTCATGGGCGTCCAGTTCCACCCGGAGAAGTCCGCCTCGGTAGGCCTCCGCGTCCTCAAAAACTTCATCGACCTCTAGCAAGAAGCGCCACCAATCCGGGTGCCCCACATCTCGCCTTTGAGATGTGGGTTCATCGCCACCAAACCACAAGGAAGCCTCATGTTGACCAAACGCATCATCGCCTGCCTCGACGTCCGCGACGGACGCGTCGTCAAGGGCATTCAGTTCGTGGACATCATCGACGCCGGCGACCCTGCCGAACTGGCCCACCGCCACGCCGCCGGCGGCGCCGACGAGATCGTCCTCCTCGACATCACCGCCACCCACGAGGGCCGAGGCACCCTCCTCGACACCGTCCGCCGCACCGCCGCCACCCTCTTCGTCCCCTTCACCGTAGGCGGAGGCATCCGCTCCGCCGAAGACGCCGCGGCCGTCTTCCACGCCGGAGCCGACAAGGTCAGCATCAACTCCTCCGCCATCGCCCGCCCCGCACTCATCGGCGAGATCGGCGGAAGCTTCGGCGCACAAGCCGTGATCGTAGCCATCGACGCCCGCCGCGGCCCGCTCGGCGTGGAAGACGCAGAGGTCTACGTCAGCGGAGGCCGCAAGCCCACCGGCCTCAACGTCGTCGAGTGGGCCCGCGAGGCCGAACAGCGCGGCGCCGGCGAGATCCTCCTCACCTCCATGAACACCGACGGAATGCGTAACGGTTTCGATTGCGAATTGACCCGAGCCGTCTCCGAAGCCGTCCAGATCCCCGTCATCGCCTCAGGAGGCGCAGGCTCCGCAGCCCACTTCGCCGATGTCTTCAAGGCGGGCAAAGCCGACGCAGCCCTCGCCGCCAGCATCTTCCACTTCGGCATCACCGACTCCCGCGCCCTGAAGGCTGAGGTCGCCGCCGCCGGCGTGCCCATGCGCTTACCCTGCTAACCTTCACTTTTCGAGGCATTCGGATTTTAGGACGCCTCGCGACTCTAAGACTCCCCTTATCGCCCAGTCTACGGAGTTGTAGTTGCCAAAACCCGATTGGGCGATCGGGAAAGCCTGCGCCTCGGACTTCGTAACAAAGTCCCCGTTCTCGTCAACGACGTCGTAATTGTCGCGACCTCCGGCACCACGGAAGCGCACGAACTGATGCTTGCTCAACATGTCTCCCGCTTCGAGCGGTTTGGACTCCATAATCTCCCAATATCCTCGAGCCCATCCGAGGTTGTTCACAACGCTTGGTCCAATCAGGAGATTACTCGGAACCAATAGCGAACGATCAGGCTTCATTTCCGAGATAGCGTCATAGATGTAAATGAGATTGAAGTCCTTCTTCACTCCCCAGAAATGCGCCCGTTTGATGAGCCTGCCCCACAGAAAAATGCCGATTTGAGGAGAGAGCCGAAAGAAGTCGCCGACCTTCGCGGAGCGACGTTTGTCCGTCAAGCGCACCGCAGTAACAGCATTGGCTTCTTCGAGACTCCTGAGAACACGCATAATAGGCTAAGTCTAACAACGGGCCAGCGGGTATCTGCGAAGATAGTCAAATGCTCATTCCATCCATCGACCTCATGGGCGGCAAGATCGTCCAGCTCGTCCAGGGCCAAACCCTCAAGCTCTCCTTCGACGACTTCGACTACTGGATCGACCGCTTCTCCAAGTACCCGCTCGTCCAGCTCATCGACCTAGACGCAGCCATGCGCCAGGGCGAGAACCGCACCCTCATCGAGATGATCTGCAAGCGTCTCCCCTGCCAGGTAGGCGGCGGACTCCGTACAGCGGAAGACGGCCAGGCCCTGCTCGACGCTGGAGCCAAACGCGTCATCTACGGATCGTCCCTCTTCGGCACGCCCACCGAAGGCGAAACGCCGCGCCGCCACCCGCTCATCCGCCTCGAGTTCGCCGAGTCGCTCAAGAAGGTCCTCGGCGAAGACGCCCTCTGCTTCTCCGTCGACACCAAGGCCGGCAAAGTTGCGGTCAAGGGCTGGAAGGACTCCGTCGAGCTCACCCCCGAAGAAGCCGTCACCTGGCTCGAAGACTCCTGCGCCGCCTTCCTCTACACCCACGTCGACACCGAAGGCACCATGACCGGGTTCCCCATCGATGTCGCCGCGATCCTGCGAGCCACCACCGCGAAGCAGCTCATCGTAGCCGGAGGCATCAAGGCACAGTCCGAGGTCGACGAGCTCGACCAGATGGGCGTCGACGCGGTCGCCGGCATGGCCGTCTACTCCGGAGCGATGGAAGCCTAGTCAACCAGCCGCTGGCGGAGCGTTAGTTGTCGTTCCCGTTCGCATCCGCCAGCGCATAGTACCCCTTGCGCGCCTGGATAGTCAGCCCCTTGCCGCACGTCAGGTCCAGCTTCCGGTACGTCCCATCGGCCTTTGGATTCAGCGGCGTGTAGCTCAGCAGATACTGCGTGCGCAACTCATCCTGAATCTGGTCGAAGGCCTCTTCGAGCTTCTTACCGTTGTTGCCCACGTCGATCACGCGGCCTCCCGTCTCGGAGGCCAGCCTGCGCATATCCGACGCGCCGATGCTGCCGAAGGTCCCGAAGTTCCCCCGGTCGGCGATCAGGATGACGTACACGATCGCGTTGGCCTTCTGCGCCGCCTCGATCGAGCTCTTCAGCGTCTCCTGCGATCCCTGGTCGCCCCCATCGGTCAGCAGCACCAGAATCTTGCGCCCGGCCTCCTGGCGCAGCTTGTCGTTCGCCGCCAGAAACACCGCATCGAACAGCAGCGTCCCGCGCGCCGCTCCGTTGCCCGTCACCGAGCCCGAACCCGTCCCGGTGTTGATGCTCGCCTTGTTGATCGCGCGCCGAAGCTGCGCCGGGGAGTTCGTATAGTCCGCCAGCAAATCCACATTGATATCGAACGAGATCAGAAACGCCTCATCCTTGGGCTTCAGCACCTCTTTCAGGAACCGAGCCCCGGAGTCCTGCTCCAGCGGAAGCACATACTGCTGCGAACCCGACGTATCCAGCAATATCCCGATCGTCAGCGGCAGATTCTTCTCCTGGGTAAAGTTCTTGATTGGCTGCTCGACCTTGTTTTCGAGCACCGTGCAGTCTTCCTTGTGCAGATTCGTGATGAACCCGCCCTTGTCGCGTGCCGAAAAGTACATGTTCACGAGGTTCGCCTTCACCTTCAACGTCTCGATCTGCTGGCCGTCCTCAGGCTCGGCGCCGGCCGCGCTGCTCGGCGGCGGCGGCCCGGAGGGCGAAGGAGCATCCTGCGCATGCAGGCTGGGAAGCAACAAAAACGAAGCGGAGAGAAGCAGGAGACGGAGCGCTTTGGTCGGCACTGGGCTGGACGCAGGGGCTTGCATGCCTCATTAGACGACAACTTTGTCCGATCAGTTTCGAGAACGGACAATCCCGTGGGCAAACATCGCCGGGAACCGCGCGTCCAATAGACACCGTGAGGAGTTCCCAACGGGATTAATTGCCTGCTCCGGGCGTGACGCTGAGGCGCTCGGCTGGTAGTCTCGTGGGATGGACCCGTGTGCGTTTTCGCGGCAAAGTTTCTTGTTTTCGTAGGATTACGGTTTTTGGGGGTTGGCAGGTGAACGATAGGTTGATGGCAACAACGCTGGCTTGCCTGATGTTGGCGCAGAGCGGTGTAATGAACGCGCAACAGCAGACCGACGCGCAGCAAAAACAGCAGCAGGCGATTCCCGACGCGCCCGCACCGGCCCTTCTGCAAGGGGTTACCCCGGGCAAGGGCGCGCCGGCACCCGCAAGCACCGACCTCCTGCCGCCCGCCGACCAGTCCGCGCCCAGTTCCGCGCTGCCCGCCACGCCGGCGGCGCCCAAGACATTCGCTCCCGACGATCAGGCCGGTCCTCCGCCGGAGATCACCGACGCCAAGACCTTCACCATCCACAAACAGGTCGACTTCGTCGAAATCCCCTTCACCGTCAAGGATTCCAAGAACCGCCTCGTCCCCGGCCTGGACTGGCGCGAGGTCCGCGTCTACGAAAACAACGTCCGCCAGCACATGAGCTACTGGACCGTCGATCCCTTCCCCCTCTCAGTCGCGCTCGTCATCGACCAGAGCCTCCCCTTCGACACCATGAGCAAGGTGAACACCGCTCTCGGAGCCTTGCAGGGTGCCTTCACCGCGTATGACGAGGTCGCTGTCTTCACCTACAACAACGGCCCCAAGCTCCGCACCGACTTCACCGCCGCCCAGAGCGCCCGCCTCGGTGCCGTCCTCGAGCAGTCCAAGACCACCGGACGCGAGGCCTACCCCATCATGGACGGCCCGCTGGCCCAGAACACCGTCATCAACGGCCGCAACGTCGACCCCAACACCTCCGCCAACCGCGGCCACCAGGGCCTGACCCCCAACGCGCCGCGTGAGGTCCACACCCTCAACGATGCCATCCTGGCCGCCGCCGTCGCCACCACCAAGGCCGGCAAGGGCCGCCGCCGCATCGTCTATGTCATCTCCGACGGCAAGGAGTACGGCAGCCAGGCCAAGCAGAAGGACGTCATCAAGTATCTGCAGCGCAACGACGTCGCCGTCTACGGCACCTTGGTCGGAGACTCCGCCATCCCGGGCCTGGGCTTCCTCGACCGCATCCATATGCCCTTCCAGATGCGCGACGACATCCTGCCGGTCTACGCCGGAGCCACCGGCGGCCAACTCGACGCCGAGAACCGCACCAACGGCATTGAGAAGAGCTTCGCCAAGATCGCCGAGCAGGTCCGCACCCAGTACACGGTCGGCTACTACACCAAGGAGCCCTTCGTCGACGGCAAATACCGCGAGGTTGAGGTCAAGGTGTTGCGTCCGAATCTGTCCGTCATCGCCAAGAGGGGCTACTACCCGTCCGCCAGGGATAGCGCGCCCACCGGAGCGCTTCCTCAGACAGCCAAGTAAAAGCAAGCGCAGTCTCTTCCGGGCCGGACGGGGTGCTCCCCCATCCGGCCCGCGACGTTTTTTGAAGGAACAGGCACGATGACGACATGGCTGGGACTGGCCGCGGCCTTCTTCTGGGGCAGTGGAGACTTTTCAGGAGGCATGGGCGTAAAAGCCGCCGGCGGACGCCTCTCCGGTGCCCTGCGTGTGGTTCTCCTCAGCCACGCCACCGGCCTCACCATCCTGCTGGCCATCGTCCTGCTCGCTCACGATGCCGCTCCCCACGGAGCCCTCCTCGCATGGGGCATCCTGGCTGGCATCGCCGGCGGCGGCGGAGTCGTCATGTTCTACATCGCCCTCGCGCGCGGTGCCATGGGAGCCTCCGCCGCCATCAGCGGCCTGCTCACCGCCGCCATTCCAGCCGTCGTCGCGGTCTGGGTCGATGGCGCACCCGGCATCCAGAAGGTCATCGGATTCGCGGTCGCGGGCGGTGCCATCTGGCTCATCGCCTCGGCCTCCGGCCATGAGGCGCGCGGTACCACGGGCCTTGCCATCCTCTCCGGCGCCGGCTTCGGTATCTACTTCGTCGCGCTGCGCTTTGCCGGTACCTCAGGCAGCATCTTCTGGCCCATGGCCACCTCGCGCATGGCCAGCGTCACCCTCTGCGGCCTCATGCTGCTCACCCTGCGGATGCGCGGGCAAGCCGGGGAAAACACGCTCACCCGCAACGCCGTCGCCTGGGCCATCGGAACCGCCGTCCTCGACACCAGCGGCAATCTCTTCTTCCTGGCCGCGGCCCGCGCCGGACGGCTGGACGTGGCTGCCGTGCTCGCCTCGCTCTACCCCGCCACTACCATTCTGCTGGCCGCCATCTGGCTCAAGGAGGCTCCAACCCGGCGGCAGGCCTGCGGCATGGCGCTGGCGGTCGTGGCTGTCCTGCTGATCACCGTCTAGCGAACCCGGAAACAGACAATGAAAAGCCCCACGAGGAACGCACGCTGCGTCCGTCGCGGGGCACCCTGCTGTCGCGGGTCAGATTTTTAGGAAGGCTTGACGTCTTCGGGCTTGGGGGTAACGGAGTGCGCGGCGTTGGCCGTCTTGTCGTCCTCGGTCACGCCCTTCAGGCCATCCTTGAAACCCTTGAGCCCCTCGCCGAGGCCTTTGCCGAGCTCAGGCAGCTTCTTGCCGCCAAAGAAGATGATCGCGATACCGGCGACGATAATGAGGTGCCACGGTTGGAAGAGTTCCATACTAGTTCTCCTTGAAGCAGGACGCCTGAGAATCGGCTGTCACACGTAATTGTCGCACAGCGCGGGGATGCTTTTCGCGCCGTCCTTCGTCCTACACTGATACGAACCATGCAGGATCCGGCACGCGACAGAGCAGAGGCGCCTTGAACCGTATATCCTGATGCTTGTACGTTCGAGCGCGACAACCGGATGGGAGTTCGGCCTGCGCCCAAGATTAGAAGAAGACAAGTGGAGAATGATGGCGATCTCGAAGATGCGGAAGTTTGTAATCGGTAGCCTTGGCGCAATGGTGCTGTTGGCTGGGGCGGGCGTAGCTTCCGCGCAGGGCAAGCTCGGAGCCGCGGCTCCTGTCACCTACACCAACAAGTGGGAAGGCTACCTCGGCTTCACCCTGAATAACTTTCAGGCCGGCCAGAACCTCACCTCGCACATGAACCTCGGCGGTATCGAGGTCGAAGGAACCCGCTGGCTGAATCAGCGCTGGGGCGTCGCCGCGGACGGACGCATGGACGCCGGCACCACGCCCGTCACGCCCAACCCCTACGACAACGCCCGCGTGCTCGTCTATCGCGAAACCTTCATGGGCGGCGTGCAGATGCGCGGACCCCGCAACCAGTACGCCGCACTCGGCCTCCAGGCCCTCGCCGGCGCATCCCACGGCACCTTCAGCCAGGGACCCAACGTGGCGCCTGAACTCGTCGGCCTCTACACCGACCGCACCAAGCCCATGTTCTCCCTCGGCGGCAACGTGGACGTCAACCTCTCGGCCCGCATGGCCATCCGCCTCGCACCGGCCATCATCCTCGAGCACTACGGCAACGAGACCCGCGAGTGGTTCGGTCTCTCCGGCGGTGTCGTCTACCGCTTCGGCCAGAAGACCCACCGCTAAACGCAGCGACGCAATCAACAGAAAAGCCCCGGATAATCCGGGGCTTTTCTGTTGATTGCTAGGTAGCCTTTAGCTCTTGTCTTGGCTTCTAGGTAGCCCAAGGCTTTAGCCTCGGGTCTCACAGGGCGTCAAAAAGTCGGGCTCTAGCCCCTTGGAGGATGCACTTCGATCCTCACCGAAACAGCGCAAAGCGGTCGCTGAGCGACACTCAAACCTCGCGTCCGAATCAAACGCGTGGAGCAGCTACGCAGGCTTTCCCAATTCGGCCTCAAGCAGCCGCTTCTTTCGCTCCACGCCCCAGCGATATCCCGTCAGCGCTCCATCCTTGCCGACAACCCGGTGGCAAGGCACCGCAATCGCAATCGGATTCGCCCCACACGCCGAAGCCACCGCACGCGACCCCGTCGGCATGCCGAGTGACATCGCCAGTTCGCGATAGGTCCTCGTCTCGCCCCGCGGAATCTGCCGCAGCGCCGCCCAAACCCTCTGCTGGAACGCCGTAGCCCGCACATGCGTCGGGAACAGCGCCGCCGCGGGATGCTCCGTCATCGAAGCCGCCACAAAGTTCACCGCATCCGCCAGCCAGCCCTTGTTCGGCTTCGCGACGGCCAGCGTAGCCTTCGAGAACCGCTCCCGCAGATCCTTCTCCAGCTCCGTGTCGTTCTTGCCGAACGCGATCGTGCACACACCCAGATCGGTGGTGGCCACCAGCATCCGCCCCAGAGGACTGTTCGTAATCGCATACCGGATCAAAAGCCCCGCGCCGCCCTCGCGCATCTCCTTCGGCTTCATCCCCAGCGTAGCGCCGCTGCCCTCATAGAGACGGCTCGACGAGCCAAACCCAGCCTGGTACATCGCATCCGTAATCGAGACCGGTCCCGCGGCCTTGGCCGCTCGAAGCCGGGCCCGCAACCCCACCGAGCCCTCGGCCGCCGGCGTCGGAGCTGTCTTCGGGGCGCGAATCTTTTCCTTGAACTTCTCCACCCGCTGCGCCTTGGCAAACTCACCCGGCGTCACTCCCAGCACGCGCTTGAACCCACGCAGAATCGTCAGGCGTCCCACACCCGTGGCCTTTGCCACATCCTCGAGCTTCGTCCGCTCGCCCGCATGTGTCTTCAGGTAGTCGGTCACCGCAGCGATGGCCTCCGCCTGCGGATCGTTCTTCGCCTCCACCTGCTTTGGGTCGCACCGCAGGCAGGCGCGATAGCCCGCCGCCTCAGCCAGTTCGGGCGTAGGGAAGAACGTCACATTCTTGCGCGTCGGCCTGCGGCTCGCGCAGCTCGGACGGCAGTACACCTTCGTCGACTTCACCGCGTACACGAACATCCCGTCCGCCCGCGCATCCCGCTCCAACACCTGTTGCCACTGTTTCCCAGGAAACACACTGGGAATCGAACTCACAACGTTTTCCATATCTTGTCCCTCTACCAGTATCCTCCACTCTGTTCGATGTTCGAAACACTCCGCAATGTTCAGTCAAAGTGGGCCCGGACAATCCCATTCCAGCCAACGGAAGGCCCCCACAGTCCAATCCCCGCCCCTCAACTGTCCGATTACCGAAACGAAACCAGACCACTTTTCCAAAATCTGCGATTACCGGCAAATGGCCACGCTTTCCATGCATTTCGCCACGTTTTACCGTCCAGAATTCTTCTGGTGAAACATTGGGCTTTTCGCATCGGCGCCCCGTAACCCCTTTAGAAGTCCACGATTACGGCAAGGCACCAAAATGATCCAGAACGGACCACTTTCGGGGTGCGTTTGCAGGCAGTGGTCCAGCCTCTAGGGCTTGTTTTCGACTGGAACCGGCGTCCCATCCGCATCGATTTCGTTCGATTCCACGAAGAACTTCACCAGATCCGCATTTCCAAACGAGGTAGTAATCGCGACATCCGCCGCATCCCGACCCGTCGCCATCAGCACGCGGCCATAGCGAGGCTCGTTATGGCGAGCATCCATCGTCCACCACCGCCCATCCAGCCACACCTGGTACCACGCACTGAAGTCCCCCGCACCGCTGTACGGAATGCGGATATCCCCAAGATATCCAGTCACATAGCGCGCCGGAATGTTCTGGCAGCGCGACAGCGTAACAGCCAGATGCTGGTAGTCGCGGCACACCCCCACGCGCTCGGTGAAGACATCCATGGCGGTTTTGGTGGGACGCGCCTGCTTGTAGTCGAACCGCACCTTCTCATGCACCCAGTCGCGAATCGCAACGGCGCGTGTCCACCCCGGCGCCATCCAGCCGAACAGGTCCTGTGCGATCGGCACAAAACGGTCGACCTCGCAGTACCGGCTAGGTAGCAGAAACTGAAGAACTTCGTCCGGCAAATTTTCAACCGGCGCCTGCTGCGCATACGCGGCGATCTCGTCCTTGCTCTCCGGCGCCTCCACAACGGCGTTGCCGGAGAGCTTCAAGAGCCCCGCGGGCGCCACAAAGCGTGTGCAGCGGTTGCCGAAGGAGTCCCGGTACTGGCGTGTGGGTACGGTGCCGGCCTCTCCCTCGACGGAGAGGAAGTTCCCGCTCCTGACGTTGCCTTCGATCGAAGGATCGAGATTCAGCAGGGCGACCATCGCGGTCGGGTGTTGCATCTGGAAGTGAATATCGAACTCGGTACGGATCAGCATAGGGGAAGGCAACCTCGAAAAAGGAAAGTGATGCAAAAGCGGTGAGGCAGAGCCATAGGATGACGCTGTGAGCCGGGGCGATGTATGGGGTGGTTCTCTAGAACTATCGGTTTCGTCCGGTGAAGTCCACTTAAACCGCAAAAGGAAAAGGGCGGACCCCGAAGGATCCGCCCTTTTCACGGCACTGCGTTTCGTCTACTTGGCAGCCAGAGCCGCAACCCCGGCCTGCTCCGCGAGAGCGGCGGCCTTGTCGGTCGCCTCCCACGTGAAGTCCGCTCCGGTACGGCCAAAGTGCCCGTACGCCGCGGTCTGCTGGAAGATGGGACGGCGCAGATTCAGCCCTTCGATGATGCCCTTGGGGGTGAGGCCGAAGTTCTTGCGAACCAGCGTCTCGAGCGTCTCTTCGCCCACCTTGCCGGTACCGAACGTGTCGACCAGAACGCTCACCGGCTCCGCCACGCCGATCGCGTAGGCAAGCTGGACTTCGCAGCGGTCGGCCAGGCCGGCAGCCACGATGTTCTTGGCGATGTAGCGCGCCATGTAAGCCGCGGAACGGTCGACCTTGGTCGAATCCTTGCCGGAGAAGGCTCCGCCGCCATGACGGCCCATGCCGCCATAGGTGTCGACGATGATCTTGCGACCGGTCAGACCGGAATCACCCATCGGCCCGCCAATGACGAAACGCCCCGTCGGATTGATGTGGTACTTGGTGTTTTCGTCGAGCAGGTTCGCCGGAATGACGGCCTGGATGACGTGCTCGAGGATCTCGGCGTGCAACTGCTCGTTGGTCAGAGTGCTCTGCGGATCCTTGTCGGCGAACTCGGCGTGCTGGCTGGAGATGACGACGGCGTCCACACGCACCGGCTTGTGGTTGGCGTCGTACTCCACCGTGACCTGGCTCTTGCCGTCCGGGCGAAGGTAGCCCATCTTGCCGTTCTTGCGGACTTCCGTGAGCTTCGCGGCCAGCTTGTGCGCCAGCGAGATCGGCGTCGGCATATACTCCGCGGTCTCGTTGGTAGCGTAGCCGAACATCATGCCCTGGTCGCCGGCTCCCCCGGTATCGACGCCCTGCGCGATGTCGGGCGACTGGCGGTTGATCGTCGAGATGACGCCGCAGGTGTCGCAATCGAAGCCCTTCTTGGCATCGTCGTAACCGATAGAGCGGACGGTCTCGCGCACGACGGTCTGGAAGTCCACGTAGGCCTTGGTGGTGATCTCACCGGCGACGACGACGAGGCCGGTGCAGGTCAGGGTCTCGCAGGCCACACGGCTGGTGGGATCCTGCGCGAGGCAGGCGTCCAGGATGGCATCGGAGATCTGATCGGCGATCTTGTCCGGATGGCCTTCGGTGACTGACTCACTGGTAAATAGAAAACGGTCGCGCTTCGCCAAGACAACTCCTTTGGTAGTACCTGTTCGCAGGGCCAGTCAACGGAGAACACACCGGACCAAACCCAATCCTATTATTTTACCTGCCCGTAGACCGTGCGGCAAAGCAACGGAGCTATTGGGGCGGAAGTCGCCCCGAACGGTGAGATCGTGCATTGAACGGGGTAAAGCAAAACGGCGTCCCTCGTGTCGAGGAACGCCGTTCTGGGTTGGTCGCGGGTGGTTTAGAAGCTGATCTTGCCGGCCACCTGCAGGATGCGAGCTTCGCGAGCGCCGTTGACGACGCCGAAGGTGCTCGGTGTCGTCGCGGCTACCGCAACGCCGTTGAAGTTGGTGTGGTTCATCACGTTGAAGGCCTCGCCGCGAAGCTGGAACTTCACCTTCTCGGTGATCTTGAAGTTGCGGAAGAGACCGGTGTCGATGCGATAGAAGCCCGGTCCCAGGATGGTGCCGCGCTTCGCGTTACCGGGCTGCCCGAGAGCAGCGCTGGGTGCGGCGAAGGCGCTGGTGTTGAACCAGCGCAGGCGGGTGTGGATAGGGGCACCGCCGTTGGCGGAGTTCGGATCGGAGACTTGATCCGGACGGAGGCCAGCGGGGCTTGCTCCCAGGATGGCGAGACCGGCAACGTCGGCGTTGGTCACACCGTTGATCGCAATACCGCCCGAAGAGGAGACGGTGAGCGGTACGCCGGACTGTGCCTGCAGGATGCCCGAGATCTCCCAGCCGCCGAGCGTCCGGCCAAGGAGGCCCTTCTGCTCGTGCAGCCACGGCAGATCCCACACGCCGTCGATGGTTGCAATGTTGGTGCGGTCCGAGGGGCTCTTTCCGTAGTCGGCGTTGATGTTGTACGCGTTCTGGGGCGGGCCGCTGCGATCCGCGGGGCTGTTGGTCAGCGACTTCGACCAGGTGTAGTTGCCGTCGATCATGCTCTCACCCTTGAAACGCTTCTTCACCGAGACCTGCAGCGAGTTGTAGTTGCCGGTAAAGATGTTCTGGATGGAGTACATGCCGCCGTAGCCCTTGTAGGGGCGGATCTGGTTGGCGAGCAGGGTCTGGGTGGAGTTCAGGAAGCCACCCACGGGCAGGATACCCGCGGCCTTGGCCGCGCCGGGCTTCAGCGAGTTGATATCGATGTAGCCCAGCAGATGGGTGTCATGCGCGCCGACGAAGGAGACGTCGAGCACGAGCGACGAGGTCATCTGTTGCTGAATGCCCATCGAGTACTGTTGCGAGTAGGGGGTGGAGAAGCTTGAATCCGTCGAGTAGATCGTCGGCAGCGCGGTGCTGGCGGCTGCTGCGGTTCCACCCGCCGGGTTGGCCAGGTTGGTGTAGGTGTAGTTTGCCGTCCCGACGTAGGGAGGGTTGTAGAAGATGTTCTGCTCGAAGCTGCCGTAGAGCGAGGCGTCGAACGCTACGCCATAGCCCATGCGGAAGGCGGTCTTGCCGTCGCCGAAGACGTCGAACGCAAGACCGAGGCGTGGAGCGAAGTTCTTCGTGTCTGCCTTGCCGACCGCGCGGCCATACGGTGAGGCATGTCCGTAGCTGCCGGGCGTGCCCAGAATGATGCCGTTGAGGGGATCGAAGCTCGGATTCGGTACACCCGTGTTCAATCCATACGTGTTGGCGCACGGAGCGGTGTAGCAGATCTTGCCCGCCGAATCGATCGTCGGGGCGTTCGCTGCTACGTAGGTTGCGGGGTCGAAGTTCGAGAGCTGGTTGTTGTTGTCATACGGCTGCTGGAAGTAGGAGTAGCGCACGCCGAGGTTCACGGTGAGGCGAGAGCTGACCTTCCAGTTGTCCTGGATAAAGGCCTCGAACTGCCTGGCATGCATGTCCGGCGTGCGCACGCTGGAGTTCTGCGTGAAGCCGCCGGTCGCGGTGCCGGTCAGGAAGTTTGCGAAGCTCTGTTCGAAGGTGTTGTCCAGGTTGCTGGTGGCCTGGGAGGCGGTGGGCAGCGAAGCGGTGGTTGCGGTGAAGGTGAATCCGCCTGCGTTGCCGCCGGTCAGGTTCTCGGTCTTCTCGTACCAGTCGATAAGGCCGCCGAAGATGAAGGTGTGGTTGCCCAGGATCTTCGTGGCTGTGGCGAACGCGTTCTGGTTCACGTTGTAGTCGTTGTAGATACCGGCGTTGGAGATGCCGGTGAACCCGGTGAAGGTGAGGTTTGGGATGACGCCCAGGCCGTTGGCATAGGGCAGCTTGATGGCGTTGACAACATCCGGCGAGTTCGCCGTTGAGGCGGCGCCGATGGGCGTGCTCAGAATCGCGCCCGACGAGTACGCGTAGCCGCCGTCGAAGAGCAGCGTGGGACGAGCCGCGTAGGTGGCGTGGATCAGGTGCTGGGTTGCCGGGGAGCGAGTTGAGGTGGTCTGGACGCCGGGAAATCCGCCGCTGGAACCGTAGCCGCTTGGCTCCTGGGTCGGGATGCTGTCATGCACAAGACGGTAGAAGACGTTGATCTTCTGGCCGATCGCCTGGTCGACACGCGCGACCTCCTGGGTGTCGTTGTAGATGTTGCGGGCGTTGTAGGTGTAGGCGTGCGGATCCTGGCCGGAGCCGGGGTTGGGCAGGGGAACGTTGGCGTAGATGTCCTTGAGGTACGCCTGTGCCGCCGGAGAGATGGTGGTGACCTGTGTCGTACCCGCATCGTTGCACTTCGCTCCGCCTGGGGCGAGGTTGGTGCAGATGGCGAAAGGGAACGTTCCGGCGCGCTCAGCAGCGGTTGGGACGAGCGGAGTGGTCGTCGTGTAGGAGATCACACGGCGGAACTCCTGCGAGTAGAAGAAAAAGGTTTTGTCGTGACCGTTGAAGACCTTGGGAATCCATACCGGACCGCCGAGCGTGAACCCGAAGTCGTTGTAGCGCAGCGGAGGACGCGCGGTCGGAATCGCGGTGAGCTTGTTGAAGTAGTTGTTGGCGTTCAGGGCGTCGTTGCGGAAGAACTCATACGCATTGCCGTGGAAGGCGTTGGTGCCGGAACGGGTAACGACGTTGATCTGTCCGGCGGCCGACCGGCCGAAGGCAGCCGAGTAGATGCCGCGCTGCGTGTTGAACTCGGCGATGGCGTCCACCGAAGGGAAGGCGAGCAGGGTGAGGTTCGAGCCGCGATCGACGTTGTCCGCGCCGTCGATGGTCCAGTTGTTGGCGCTGGTGCGCTGTCCGCCGACCGAAAACTGGACGGTGTTGGCGGTTCCAAGGGGGCTTGTGGGGCCAATGTAGATCTGGTCGTTGGTGCCGGCGTAGGCGACACCAGGCTGAAGAGCCAGAAGCTGCTCATAGTTGCGCGTGTTCAGCACAAGTTCGCGCATCTGGGTCCCGTTGATCAGGCCCGAGACGGAGGCGTCCTGCAGGTTGACAGCCAGCTTGTCGGCGGCGACATCGATGCTCTGGTCGACGCTGCCAACGGTAAGGGCGCTGCTGACGGTGAGGTTATCGTCCACGTGCAGTACAAGACCGACGACCTGCACGGTCTTGAAGCCGGCTGCTGCGATCTTGATGTTGTACGTGCCCAGAGGCAGCGAGGTTGCGCTGTACACGCCCGAGCCGTTGGTGGCCACGGTGCGGATATCACGATTCTGGTCGGTGTTGGTAAAGGTGACGGACGCGCCCTTGACGGCGGCACCACTTGGATCCTTGATCGTTCCGCTGATGGAGCCGGAGACCTCTTGCGCATATGTCGAAACAGAACATAGCGCCACGACTGCCAGAATGGCAGTCCATAGAACGCGTTTCATCATTCGCATCACTACCTCGTAAGTTTGTTGCTTGATTTAGGCAGACGTGCTCTGCCGTTCGCCCCCGCAGCGGTTCCCGGATAGCCTTCGATTCAGCTCCCTCGTCCGCACGTCGGCTCTTCCTTCCATGCCCGAACCCTTGAGGCTTTCGCCTGTGCCCGGCTTGAATGTGGGATTACGTTATCCCAGCCACTTGGGGAGGTGGTCTGAGCAGCGTTTCCAGTTCAGTCATGGAAAAAATGGAAGATTACAAACAAGTAAAGAACGCGGCTCACCGGATGTCAATGCGGGGCCGGCCTAGCTTTGTCCGCCGGTCCTTGCCGGAAGAACCATTTCCGCAGGGTTCGCGTGCAGAACCAGCTTTGCCCGCACCACATAGTGCCATGCCGCCCATGCCGAGGCAGCCAGCGCCGCCAGAAGAAGGAAGACCCCAATCCAGCGCCAGCCCATGCCGCGACGTTCCGGAGCGCGATTCTTCTTGACGTTCTCCGCGAACTCCACCCAGTCGCGCTCGCTCCCGCTGGTGACGCCGAGCTCCTGGCAGCTCTTCTCGAAGCGTTCGAGCCATTCCGCCTCTTCAAGTCCGAGTGCCCCGACATAGCTGCGCACGATGCCCTTGCGGAAGACCCCACCCGGCAGGTCGCCGTACTCGCCGGCTTCGAGCAGCCGCACGTTCTGCGGCGAGAGCTTGGTGACAGCGCAGATCTCCTCCACGGATATCCCGCGCGCCTCCCGCTCTGCTCTCAACTCATCGCTGTACCGTGTCATCTTCGGTCTTTCGGGAGAAAGTCGTGCAGCCTGTCCAGCCTCATCTTCGCCGATTATTTCGTGCTACGCCGCTATGGCCTCAAATTTTATTCAACCACCGTCACTTTGAGAAACCCCAAGGACTGCCGGAAGTAGCCGCATATACTCGTAAGGTGACCAAACTTGTCGTCGGCAATCTCATCCATCGTCCCCTCCGCTCCCTGATCAGCGCCTTTGCCGTCGGCATCGAGGTCATCATGATCCTCTCGATCGCCGCCGTGATGTTCGGCATGCTGAACGGAACCAAGACCCGGCAGAGTGGGATTGGGATGGATATGATTGCGCATCCGGGGGCGGCTTCGAACCTGGTTGGTCAGACCAGTGCGTCCGCCTCGGTGAAGGATGCCGCCGTTCTGCTCAGGCTGCCCCACGTGCTGGTGGCGGCACCGGTGTATGTGAAGCTTGTCGCCGGGGCGTCGCTCGAGAACATCTATGGCATCGACTTTGCGAGCTTCGATGCGCTGAAACCGTTCGTCTTCTTGTCGGGTGGGCCGTTCCAGCACGACTACGACATCATCGTCGACGACTTTGTGGAGGCCAAGGGCTTTCATGTGGGGTCGAAGATGAAGGTGCTGGGGCACGAATTCACGGTCTGCGGCGTGGTCGAGCATGGCAAGGGCGGGCGTAAGTACATTCCGATCAAGACGATGGGCGACATCGACACGAATCCCGGGAAGGCCAGCCTCTTCTATCTGAAGACGGAGAACCAGCCGCAGTTCCAGGAGGCGGTGCGCAAGGAGCTGCTCGCGACCGACGGGCTGCAGGACTGGGATGTGCAGACGCTGCAGGAGTTTCTGGACACGATCACACCGGAGCGCATGCCGGGCTTCAACATCGCGCTGCGGATCGTGGTGGGGATTGCCAGCATTATCGGGTTCCTGGTGATCTTCCAGTCGATGTACACGGCGGTGATGGAGAGGACGCGCGAGATTGGCATTTTGAAGTCGATGGGGGCTTCGAAGGCTTATATCGTCTCCGGCATTCTGCGCGAGACGGGGCTTCTGGCTGCGGTGGGGATCGTGTTCGGGATCGCTTCGACTTATCTTTTGCGGGCGATTCTGCACTACAAGATTCCGGCGCAGGACTTCTCGCTGACTCCCCGCTGGGTTGGGATTGCCACGCTGATCGCCTTGACCGGCGCTTTGTTTGGAGCGCTTTACCCGGCGTTGAAGGCAGCTCGCAAGGATCCGATCGACGCTCTTTCGTACGAATAGCGAGCGGGCGAGTCGCTGTTGCGGCTTGATTATCGCTGCGCGTCCACGCAGAATGAGCTTTAACCCGATTGCCTCATCCAAACTCCATCCCGCCCCGCGCGTCGCTCGGCCTGCGCGTTCTGCACGCTGGCATGCTTGCCGCCGCGGCGGTGCTGTTTGCGCTGCACTATGTGCATCTGCGGGCGGACTTTCCGAACAATTCGCCATGGGAGGACTGGTCGAAGTACACGGATGAGGGCTGGTATGGGGATGCCGCGATCCGGCACTACCAGTTGGGGCACTGGAACGTTCCGGGAGACTTCAATCCTGCGGCGGCGCTGCCGGTTTGGCCGTTCGTGGAGGGGCTGCTGTTCCGGTTTACCGGGGTGACGCTCTCAGCGGCGCGTGCGCTCTCGGTGACCGTGTTTGGATTGATTTTGCTGGCTTCGTACCTGCTGATCCGGCGCTGGCGACCGCGTGCGCATGGGGAGCCGACGCGGCAGAATCTCTCCCCGGCACTGTCTGTCCTGCTTCTGGCGGCGAGCCCGTTTTGTTTTGTTTTCACGCGATTGGCGATTCTGGAGCCGATGCTGATCCTGCTGACGCTGCTGGCTCTGCACGCGGCGACCTCCGCGCCGCGGGCTCTCGCGAGGGCGGGATGGCTCGAGCGTTGGGCTCCGACGGTGGGGCTCGGGCTTCTGCTTCCGCTGGTGGTCCTGACCAAGACAACGGGGCTTTTCCTGATGCCGGCGGTGGCCTTTCTGTTGTGGTCCGCGTCGGGGAGGAGGTTGGGGCCTTTCCTGCGGACGGGCGTTCCGGCTGTCGTGATTGGGGTTCTGGGGTGGCTGGGGTATTTCTTGGTCGCGGTGAGGCCGCACTACCTGGGGGACTACCGCTACCTGTTTTCGGCGAATGCGTATACGGGCATCACGCTGGGGACGGCGGTTTCCGTGGTTTGGGATGCTTTTACGAGCGGGATGTGGATTGGCCGGCTGCTGTATCCGCTGGCAGTGCTGGCGGTGGTGATCGCGCTGGTGCGGGTGCGGACGCTTAGAAGCCAGCCGCTGATGGGGACTCTGATCCTTTGGTCGGCTGGATATGGGGCGTTTCTGGCGTATCACGACAATCTGCAGCCGCGCTATTACCTGGTGATCGCGGTTCCGCTGACGCTTCTGGTGGCGCTGGTGTTCGAGCCGGCGTGGCATATGCTGCGTCCGGTGTTTCATGCGACGCACTCCACGCCGGCGCGGCCTGTGCTGGCTCTGGCATCGATGTGTGCGCTGGCGGCGGTGGTGTTTACGGATGTGCGGCAAAGCGTCTGGTATGTGCGGCATCCGCAGTTCACGCTGGTGGACGCGGCACGGTCGCTGGCCGAGGTGGTGCGGGCGAATCCCTCGCAGAGCGCCCTGGTGCTGTCGATTAGCGGCTCGGATCTCTCTCTGATGACGGGACTTCCGAGCATCTGCGACGACTTCGGTACGCTGGATCTGGCCAAGCGGGTGGCTCTCTACAAGCCGGGCTGGTATGCGGCGTGGAACGACCTGGAAGACGACAAGATGGATGCGTTATCGCGGTTTTACACGCCGGTGCGTGTGGCGACGTTTCCGGCGATGGACGATCCTGATCGTAACCTGTTGATTCTTTACCGGTTGGATCCGCGAAAGACGATCGAGCCCGCTCCGAAGAGGACGCGCAAGCCGATTCCCAAGTCGCTGCAGACGAAGATCGGACAGCAGCCGAGCGTGCAGCAACTGGAGCACTAGAGGTCTGACCACCGGTCCTAAAAAGTGGTCTGGAGTAGACCGTTTTCGGTGCCTGGTTTGTGTCGCCCGTATCCTGGCGATCTAAAGGAGTTATGGGCCGGCGACGCGAAAACCCCCATGTTTCACCAGAGACTTTTTGGACGCTAAAACGTGGGATTTTGCATGGAAAATGTGGCCAAAAAGCGTGAAAAACGTGTTCGTGCAAAGTGGTCTGTTTCTGCTTCGATAAACGCACTCACTACCGGAGGGGCGGTCTGGGGGCGAAGGTCTCGGCGATGTCGAGCTTCATGGGGGCCGGTGCGCCGGAGGCCTGGGCGGGGGTGAAGGTCCAGCGCCTGACCTGCTCGATGGCTCGGGCGTCGAGGCCGTAGCCGAGGGGCTTCAGGACGGAGACGAATTTGACGGCGCCGTGCTCGTCGACGGTGAGGCGCATGAGGAGGGAGCCGCGCACCTTGTCGTGCTCGGCCTCGGGGGTCTCGGGGACGTCGGTGCGGTGGGCCAGGGTGGGGGGCGCGGTCACGGTTGCGGGGGCGGGGTAGACGGGTTCGCCGTCCCAGGCGATGTGGGGGTCGAAGTAGTGGCGCCAGAAGTCGGGCATGGAGCGCTGGAGAGCGGGGTCGATGCCGATGGAGAAGATCCGGGCGAGGGTCTCTTCGATGGGCTCGGTGCCGAGAAGCTGATTCGAGGGAGAGCCTGTGCCGGGGATGGCGACGAGGATCTTGAGGTGCTGGTCCTTCTGGGGGTGCCGCTCGAAGAGCTGGTTGTCGGGGTTGAAGCGGATGGCGACCCGGACGCCGTCGAGCTCGAGGGTCGCGGGGTCGATGCGCTTGATGGCCTCGAGGTCGACGCCGGCGAGGGTCCAGTCGGTGGACTTTGGGGTGCCTTCGGCTTTGCCGGCGGGGTCGTAGTGGAGCTCGTTGGGGGCGTAGAAGCCGCGGAGGATGAGGGAGCGGCCGATCCAGCGGGCGGCGGCGGCCAGGGTGGGGTCAGGGCTCTGGGCATGGATGGGAGCTGCGGCCAGGGCGATGGCGAGGATGACTGCGGTTCTTGCGTTCACGGTTTTCCTCCGCATGATGCGTTGGATGCTTTGGGTGGGATCTGAAGCAAAGATTTTGGGGGATAAAAAGGATGGGAGACGCGCTCTGCGAGCGGCCCGCGAGGAGGACAACAAGGCATACCCCAGGGCTAAAGCCCGTTCCCCGACGGCCCTGTGAGACCCAAGGCTCAAGCCCTGGGGTACCTGGAAGCCAAGACCACGGCTTCAGGCTGCGGCGGGTTCGTGGCTGAAGCGGTGGTGGAGGATGAGGGCGAGGAACGGGGTGACGAGCGCGGCCCACTCGGCGAAGATGCGGAGCTCGACCAGAACGCCTACCACCATCATGCCGAGGAACCAGAGGGCCATGACGCCACCGGCGGCAGCGCTGTAGGCGGGGTTGCGGATCCAGCGGCGGCAGGCGATGACGATGGGCAGGGTGAAGGCACAGACGCTGAGCAGGACAGGCCACTGCTGGGGGAGGAGGAACTTCAGGTTCTGTCTGGCGTGGCTGGCGAAGAGGCCGTTGTCGCCATCCATGGGATTGCCCTGGAAGCGATGGGCGAGGTAGAGCTTGATGGCGATCCAGAGGGCGGTGAGGATGATGGCGTTCAGGGCGATGACGGACGGCTTTGCTTTTTTTCCAACGGAATTCCACAGGATGTAGAAGAGGACGAGGAAGATGGTGGTCTCACGGTTGAAGGTGGCGATGAGAAAGACGGGGTAGAGACCGAGGAGGCGTCCGGTGACGATGAGCCAGATGCCGAGGGCGAAGAAGGCGAGCGAGGGGACGTCGTAGGGGGCGGTGTAGTTGAGGCCCCAGGTGCTGGCGAGGTCGAAGTAGGACATGAGGACGACGAGGAGGGCGATCCAGCGGGCGAGCGAGGCGTCTCCGGTGAGGGCCTGGATAGTGCCGCGGGTGGCGTAGACGGCGGCGAGCATGCCGAAGAAGGCGAGCAGCGCCATGACGAGGGAGGGGACGGTGTGGTCGCCGAAGGGGAGGTGGGCGGCTACTTTCGTCAGGGCGTGGACATGCCCGGCGGCTCGCATGAGGAGCATGGGGAGTTCGCGGTTCTGGTAGGGGAGGCGCTCGTGGCCGGCGACGTAGTCGGGGAGGCGGAGGAAGACGCTTTCGGCCATGTAGGCGAGCATGAAATGGAGGCAGAGGAGGAGGGTGAAGAGCGTGCGGCCGAAGCGGGCGAGGGCGGTTTCGGGGCCGAAGATGCCTGCGGTCGGGGTGCTCATGGGGGGTGGATCTCCTTGGTGGGTGTGAGTGCAATAGTAAACGGGGGGGGTGGACGGGCATGGTGAGACGTCCGCGGTGGCGCCCAGATCTCAGGAGCGCGCTGTGGGGAGCGGATTCCGGGATTGGTAAAAAGCTTGGAATCTGTTGACTCCGTGCAGGATTTCAACTATTCTGGACACTCGCGCAGTCTCTCTGCACGTCCGGGTGGTTGTTTGCCTGAAGATGTGATTCGAGAAGACGACGTTGTGGATCCACCTGGGGCGGCTTTTTTGAGTCTGGCCCCTGAAGCACCCACTCCTCAGGCCCCATCCAGGCTTTGTGCGGACCCGAAGCAGTCAGATGTTTGACGCGTATTGGAGATGCGTTTTCTCCATGGTGTCGGGCGTTTCCTGCGTCAAGGCTTTTCCGCGAGCGGTAGGATACTGCGCGCATGCACTAAAAAATCGTTCCACTTCGATTCTTCCGATGTACGCCGACCCAGGAAGACGGCAGAACCAAGGAGTACTCCGCAGTGACTAACAACTTCACCACGATTCCGAGTGGCAAGAACATTCAGCGCAAGTGGTATGTGATCGACGCAACGGGCAAGACGCTCGGCCGTCTCGCGACCACCGCCGCCTCCGTGCTCGCCGGCAAGATGAACCCGCTGTACACGCCGTACATCGACATGGGCGACCATATTGTCGTCATCAACTGCGAGAAGATTGTGCTGACCGGCATGAAGTCGAGCCAGAAGCTTTATCGCCGTTACACGGGTTTCCCGGGTGGACTTCGCGAAGAGTCCTTCGTCAAGCTGCTTGCGCGCCGTCCTGAGGCGATTGTGGAGCAGGCCATCAAGGGCATGCTGCCGAAGAGCAAGATGGGTCGCCAGATGGCGACGAAGCTGAAGGTCTACAAGGGTTCGCAGCATCCTCACCTTGCCCAGCAGCCAGAGCCTCTTGAGTTCCACGCTTCCAACGCTCCCAAGGCGTAAGGCGTAAACGGACAAGCACCATCATCGGCACACCTCACGCCGGGGCAATGAAGCCCGAGAGGAAAGTTCAAGGAGCACCATGGCAGATCTGATCCAGTTTTACGGTACCGGCCGCCGCAAGTCGAGCATTGCTCGCGTCTTCCTGCGTCCCGGAAGCGGCAAGTTCACCGTCAACAAGAAGGACGTGGACGTTTACTTCGTCACCGCCCAGCAGCGTGCAGCGGCCAAGCGGTCGCTTGGCATCGCCGACATCGGCGAGACCTTCGATGTGCTCACCACGGTTCGTGGTGGGGGCGTCATGGGCCAGGCCGACGCGGTCAAGCTCGGCATTGCGCGCGCGCTGATGGAGTTCAACCCCGAGCTGCGCAAGGCTCTCAAGGCAGAAGGCCTTGTGACCCGCGATTCGCGCGGCAAGGAACGCAAGAAGTACGGACAGAAGGGCGCACGCGCTCGCTTCCAGTTCTCGAAGCGCTAGTCCGAGCAGTTCTAAGTTGGAGGTTGTCAGTTGTAGGTTGGGCTTGCTCACTTACAACTGGCAACTTAGAACTTACAACTTAGTCGCAGCACCCTTCTTCTTCAACCGGGAGAAGGTTTGGAGTTCAATTTCCCGACGCTTCATTGCCAGGGATCAATCCAGACCGCGGAGCGATGGTCCAACAGAGCCCCTCCGGGCAAGGTCTATAAACAGGAGCCAATTATGGCAAGCATTACGATGAAGGAACTGCTCGAAGCAGGCGTACACTTCGGCCACCAGACCAAGCGTTGGAACCCGAAGATGAAGGAATACATCTTCGGTGAGCGCAATGGCATTTACATTATCGATCTGCAGAAGACCTTGAAGATGTTCAAGGAAGCTTCGAAGTTCGTGACCGATCTGACCTCGACGGGCAAGCTGATCCTGTTCGTCGGCACGAAGCGCCAGGCCCAGGATGCGATCGCTGAGGAAGCGACCCGCGCCGGCATGCCGTACATCAACTCGCGCTGGCTGGGTGGTCTTCTGACCAACTGGGTGACGGTGCAGAAGTCGGTGAAGCGTCTTGCCGAGCTCGACGACATGTCGACCGATGGCCGCTATGAGCTGCTGACGAAGAAGGAAGTCATCAAGCTGGAGCGCGAGCGCAAGAGCCTGTCGACGAACCTGTCGGGTATCAAGAACATGAAGCGCCTGCCGGATGCGATCTTCATCGTCGACTCGAACAACGAGGCGATTGCTGTTTCGGAAGCGCGCAAGCTGGGCATCCCGGTTGTCGCGGTTGTGGATACGAACTGCGATCCGACCGTGGTCGACTATGTGATCCCTGGTAACGACGACGCGCTGCGTGCGATTCGCCTGTTTACCACGAAGATTGCCGATTCGGCGTACGAGGGTGTGCAGATGGTTTCGGAGCGTGCGTTTGCGACCGAGTCCGCTGATGTGACGCCGATCGCGACCGAAGCGCACTTCCTGGGCGAGGACGAGGAAGGCAACACGATCGTTGCCGACGCGCCTGTGCAGGAGTCTGCCGGAACCGCTGAGGCAGCCACGGAAGACGAGACGGTGGATCTGGAAGCCGCTCTTGGAGGCAACATCCGCAAGGCCCCTTCGGCCGAGACGGAGCCTGAGCTCGAGGCTGAGCCGGCTCCCGTAGAAGCCACCGCATAAGTAAGCCACAAGTCTCAACCGAGAGAGCGTGGCTGCGAAACGCGACCACGCTCTTTCTGCGTCCGGCCCTGCCTGATGCAACCGAAACGAAACATTTGTCGCATACGCTGACAAGAGAAAAGGGAAACGACATGTCTACCGATACCGCTGTGAAGATTGACGCCAAGCTTGTAAAGGAACTCCGCGAAAAGTCCGGTGCCCCGATGGGCGACTGTTTGAAGGCCCTGCAGGAATCGAAGGGCGACATGGACGGCGCGTTTGTGGTGCTGCGTAAGCGCGGCATGGCTTCGGCCGCGAAGAAGGCGACGCGCACGACGAACGAGGGCGCGGTTGGCACGTACATCCATGCCGGCGGCAAGATCGGCGTGCTGCTCGAGCTGAACTGCGAGTCGGATTTCGTCGCCGTGACGGAAGACTTCCAGGAGCTGCTGCGCGACATCGCGATGCACATTGCTGCGACGGATCCTCGCTACATCGGCCGGAACGAAGTGCCGCAGTCGGACCTGGACCGCGAGAAGGAAGTCTTCCTGGCGCAGCCTGCGATGAAGGGCAAGCCGGAGGCCGTGGTGGCGAAGATTCTCGAGGGCAAGATCTCGAAGTTCTACGAGGAGGTCTGCCTGCTGGATCAGCCGTTCATCAAGGAAGCGACGCAGACGATTCAACAGTTGATTGCAACCAAGATCGGCAAGCTCGGCGAGAACATCAGCGTGCGCCGGTTTGCTCGCTTCAAGGTTGGCGCGTCCGATTGGACCGTCGCCCAGGCAAAGATTGCAACGGAGGAGACCCAGGCATAGGCCTATCTCCGATCCGCAGCACACCACGAGCCTGGGCGACAGCCCAGGCTCTTTCTTTTGCTCCGAAGGCGAGCTGCGCTGACGGAACAACCCAACCTCGGTACTTCGCCGCCGTGGCGAAAAGGCCAGAAAGGAACTACTTGTATGCAGATGATTGATGACATTCCCGTATGGGGAACGCACGAAGCCAACACGCTGGAGCAGGCGAAGGTGTGTGCGCGGACCGCAGACCACTTCGCGCTGATGGCCGATGGGCATCTTGGCTATGGCGTGCCGATTGGCGGTGTGATTGCCTCCGAGACGCGGATCTCGCCTACGGCTGTGGGCTTCGATATTGCGTGCGGCAATAAGGCGGTGCTGCTGGATATGCCGGGGGCGGAGCTGCGGGCGAACATCCACACGATTATGGACGACATCTGGAACACGCTTTCGTTTGGCGTGGGGCGGAGGAACAACGAGAACAACAAGGACTCACCGTTCATTACGGATGAGCATGAGGGATGGCTGACTGAGGCGGCGAAGCCTTTGAAGCACAAGGCGAATGCGCAGCTTGGGACGATCGGCAGCGGGAACCACTATGTCGATCTGTTCACGGACGAACAGGACCGCGTCTGGTGCGGGGTGCACTTCGGTTCGAGGGGACTCGGGCACGGCATCGCTACGTGGTTCCTGAAGGCCGCGGGCGCGCAGGACGGGATGATGGTCGATCCGGTGTGGTTCGACGTCGAGAGCGATCTGGGCGCGCAGTATATTGCGGCCATGCAGCTTGGCGGAACGTATGCGTACGCCGGCCGGGACTGGGTGTGCGCCCGTGTGGCTCGGTTGCTGGGCGCGGAGGTGGTGGAGGAGGTGCACAACCACCACAACTATGCGTGGCGGGAGGAGCATGACGGCAAGTCCATGTGGGTTTGCCGGAAAGGCGCTACTCCGGCGTTTCCGGGGCAGAAGGGCTTTGTCGGGGGAACGATGGGGGAGATCTCCGTCATTCTCGAGGGTCTGGATGCTCCTGAGGCGAAGCTGAGCCTGCGTTCGACGGTGCATGGTGCGGGTCGTGTGATGGGCCGGAAGATGGCTACGGGCACGGTCGACCGGAAGACCGGCGTCTTGAAGCGCGAGGGGCTGGTGAAGCCGGAGATGATGGAAGGCTGGCTGCAGCGTGGCGGGGTTGTGCTGCGGGGCGGCGGGCTGGATGAGTCTCCGGACTGCTACAAGAGGCTGCCCGAGGTGCTGGCAGCGCATGGGGAGACGATCCGTGTGCTGCATACGCTGACGCCGGTTGGTGTGGCGATGGCAGGGGCGAATGAGTTTGATCCTTATAAGGATTGAGCCTGGGCCTTCCTGTTCCTTCGCGTCTTGCGGAGGGACAGGAAGGCTTTAAGAGCAAAGGCCAGAGCCGAAACGATTCTTTTCGGGAATCTCAGTACAGGATTGTAAAGACAGAAGCTTTTTGGCCTGGCTGAGGCCAGGCCCTTCCGGTTTGCGTCCACGGATAGTCAGGTGGGACGGTTCGGTCACTTGATTGGATGGGATGGAGTGGGGATGCTTGGTACAGTGATAGATATCCCCAACGAGTGAGGTTTTATGCGTCCTCTGGCTGCTGTTTCTTTGCTTCTTTCCTTTGTGGCTCAGCCTGCGGTGCAGGCGCAACGGGCTTCGCCTTATCTCGGGTATTCTGCGGCTTCTTCAGCTACGGAACAGACGTGGGAGTCGAAGTTTCGGGCTCTTCCCGAGGCGCCGCGCGTTCATGCCAACATGCTGAAGCTGGCCGCGCACCCGCACCACGTCGGATCGGCGGCGCAGAAGGCCAACGCCGAGTGGGTGCTGGCGCAGTACAGGTCCTGGGGATGGGACGCGCACATCGAGCAGTTCGACGTGCTGTTTCCCACGCCCAAGACGCAGCTCGTCGAGCTGCTGGGGCCGAAGCCGTACACGCTGAAGCTGGATGAGCCGGAGACTGTCGATCCGTATACGCATGAGACGGCGACGCGTCTGCCGAGCTACAACATCTACTCGGCGGATGGCGATGTGACGGCTCCGGTGGTGTATGTGAACTACGGGATGCTCGACGACTATGCGGAGCTGGCGCGGCACAACATCTCGGTGAAGGGCGCGATTGTGCTGGCGCGTTATGGCGGCGGGTGGCGCGGGTTGAAGCCGAAGCTGGCGTATGAGCATGGCGCTGTGGGGTGCATCATCTACTCCGACCCGGCGGACGATGGGTATGGCGTGGACGATGTGTTGCCCAAGGGGCCGATGCGGCCTCCGTTCGGGGCGCAGCGCGGTTCGGTTTCGGACTCGCCGCTGTATGCGGGCGATCCGCTGACGCCTGGGGTGGGGTCGGTTCCTGGGGCGAAGCGGTTGAAGATCTCCGAAGCCAAGACGATCATGAAGATTCCGGTGCTGCCGATCGGATATGGCGATGCACAGCCGATTCTGGAGGCGCTGGATGGGGCGGCGGTGCCGGCGGCGTGGCGGGGTGGGTTGCCGCTGACGTATCACTTTGGGCCGAGCGTGGCGAAGGTGCATATGAAGCTGACCTTCAACTGGGATACGAAGCCGGTGTACGACGTGATTGCGACGATGGTGGGTTCGGTAGAGCCGGATGTGTGGGTGGTGCGGGGGAACCACTATGACGGATGGGTGAATGGCGCGGACGATCCGGTCTCGGGGCAGTCCGGCTTGCTGGAGGAGGCGCGAGCGCTGGGTGAGTTGCACAAGCAGGGATGGACGCCGAAGCGGACGCTGATCTATACGGCGTGGGATGGCGAGGAGCCGGGGCTGATCGGGTCGACGGAGTGGGCCGAGACGCATGGCGAGGAGCTCTCGAAGAAGGTTGCGGTGTATGTGAACTCGGATGAGAGCAATCGCGGATTTCTGAGCGCGGGTGGGTCGCACTCGATGGAGCACCTGATCAACGATGTGGCGAAGGATGTGATCGATCCGGAGACCAAGGCTACGGTTTGGCAGAGGCAGCAGGCAGGCATGCTGACGCGGGGCGGACGGGGCGGCGTGAAGCTGGACCCGGGGAGCACGACGATTCCGATCGGGGCGATTGGGTCGGGATCAGACTTTGCGGGGTTCCTGGACCACTTTGCGATCGCTTCCATCGATCTGGGGTTTGGCGGGGAGGATCGTTCGGGCACGTATCACTCGGCGTATGACACGCCGTGGTTTATCGATCACTTCGGGGATAAGACGGGATCGTATGGGGTGGCGCTGGCGCAGACGGCGGGCACACTGGTGATGCGGATGGCGGATGCGGATGTTCTGCCGTACGACTTCTCCAACCTAGCGACGACGATCAAGGGCTATGACGCGGAGCTGAAGCAACTGGTGAAGACGAAGCAGCAGGAGTCGGTGGTACGGCAGAGGAATCTCGACGCAGGCTTGTACAAGCTGGCGGCGGATCCGCAGGTGCCGCTGGCGATGCCGGAAGAGCTGCCAGCTCCGCCGGAGATCGACTTCAGCGCGCTGGATCAGGCGGTGACGGCGCTGGGCGCGGCGGCGGAAAACTTCAACCAGGCGCGAGCGACGATGAAGGGGGCGACTCCGGCGCAGCTTGCGGCGCTGAATGCGCAGTTGGCGTTGACGGAGAGGAAATTCCTGTCGACGGCGGGTCTGCCGGGGAGACCGTGGGTGCGGAACACGTTGTATGCGCCGGGGATGTACACGGGGTATGGGGCGAAGACGATTCCCGGGGTGCGGGAGGCGATCGAGGACGGGCGGTATCCGGAGGCGATCGAGCAGATGGTGATTGCGGCGAAGGCGATCGAGGATGAGGCGAAGTTTATCAACGAGATCGCGGCTTCTGTTCCGCGCTAACCGCAGAAGCCGTTGCCCCGGGTCAGATTCCGTCTGACCTGGGGCTTTTCTTTTTGAAGCACTTCTTTGCTGTGGCCGCATCCAACCGGGATATAGGTTGGGCGTCTGTGCCGTTGGGCTCATATTCCTGTTGCGGCGCGGGTGTATAAGCAGCGGAGAGGGAAGGGAATCGACCGGTATGCGTGTCCTCGTCCTGAACGGTGGGTCTTCGTCGATCAAGTTCTCGGTGTATGAGACGGCGGTGGGCGATCCACGGCTGTTGGTGGATGGAGAGCTGAGCAACGCCGGGATGCCCGGGCAGACGCTTGTGGTGGGGGGCGATCCTGTTCCGGCTTCGTCTGGCCCGCCGATGGAGCAGGTGCTGGCCGCGGTTCCTTCGGAGCCGCCGATCGATGCGGTGGGGTATCGGGTGGTGCATCCGGGGCCGAAGATCCGCGACCATGTGCGGATTACGGCGGCGGTGCTGGAGGAGTTGACGCAGGCGATTGCGTTTGCGCCGCTGCATGATCCGGCGGTCATCGAGATGATACATGCGGGAATGGCGCGCTATCCGGCGCTGCCGCACTACGCTTGTTTCGACACGGTGTTCCACCAGACGATGCCGGTGGAGACTACGACGTATCCGATTCCGCTGGCGTGGCGGGACAAGGGCGTTCATCGCTATGGGTTTCATGGGCTGAGCTGCGAGTCGGTGGTGTATCAACTGCGGGCGGTGGCGGGGCTGAGCTTTCCGAAGAGGATGGTGATCGCGCACCTGGGTTCGGGATGCAGTGTGACGGCGGTGGTGGAGGGGAAGTCGGTCGATACGTCGATGGGGCTGACCCCCACGGGCGGTGTGTTGATGGGAACGCGGCCGGGCGATCTCGATCCGGGGCTGGTGTTTTATCTGCTGCGGCAGCCGGGGGCCACGGTGGATTCGGTGGAGCGGATGCTGAACCATGACTCCGGACTGATGGCGCTGGGCGGTATCAACGACATGCGGAGGCTGCGTGCGGCGAAGGATGCGGCGTCGCATTTGGCGATTGCGATCTTCGTGCAGAGCGTGCGGCGGGCGATCGGCGGGATGGTGGCGCTGCATGGGCTGGATGCGCTTGTGTTTACCGGGGGGATTGGGGAGCACGATGCGAAGACGCGGTGGGCCTTAGGCAATGGCTTCAGTCACTCTGCGCTGATCGATACCGAGATTGAGTTTGCGGCGAATGAGCTGCCGGCGAAGGGCCTGCGCAAGGTCAGCGATGAGGATTCGCCGTATAGCGTGTTTGTCGTCCCGGCGGAGGAGGATCTGATGATCGCCCTGCATGTCCAACGAATGGCATCCAATGGTTGGTGACTGCGGTCACATTGTGTTTCCGGTCACTGAACAACAATCGAAAGAGCACTTGATAAGGACGCCCCATGACGACTCCCCAGACGCCTGCCGTACTCACTCCTGAAGAGCTTCGCCTGACCCATGCTTACTGGCGCGCGTGCAACTATCTCTGCGCGGGCATGCTGTATCTGCGGGAGAATCCGCTGCTGCGCGAGCCGCTGAAGCCGGAGCACATCAAGAATAGGCTGCTTGGGCACTGGGGATCGGACCCCGGGCAGAGCTTTATCTGGGTGCATCTGAACCGGCTGATCAAGAAGTACAACCTCGATCTGATCTATCTGTCGGGGCCTGGGCATGGGGCGCCGGCGACTTTGTCGAACTGCTATCTGGAGGGCGTTTACTCGGAGGTGTATCCGAGCATCACGCAGGACGTTGAGGGCTTGCAGAAGTTTTTCAAGCAGTTCTCGTTTCCGGGTGGGATTGGAAGCCACTGCACGCCGGAGACGCCGGGGTCGATCCACGAGGGTGGCGAACTGGGGTACTCGCTGTCGCATGGGTTTGGCGCGGCGTTCGACAATCCGGACCTGATCGTGACGGTCTGCGTGGGCGATGGCGAGGCGGAGACGGGGCCGCTCGCGACCTCGTGGCACGCGAACAAGTTTCTGAACCCGATTACGGATGGCGCGGTGCTGCCCATCCTGCATTTGAACGGGTACAAGATCGCGAACCCGACGATTCTTGCGCGCATCTCGGCCGAGGAGCTGGAGCAGTTGTTCCTTGGATACGGCTGGACGCCGCACGTCATTGAGGGCGACGACCCGGAGGTGATGCACCAGAAGATGGCTGCGCTGACCGAGCAGTGCATCCTCGACATCCAGGCGATCCAGGCGAAGGCGCGTGCGGGCGGCGAGCCTGTGGAGAGGCCGCGGTGGCCGATGATTATCATGCGCACGCCCAAGGGCTGGACGGCGCCGAAGGAGATTGACGGGCACAAGCTTGAAGGCTCGTGGCGCGCGCACCAGATGCCGATTCTCGATCCGGTCACCAATCCGGCGCACATGGCGCTGCTGGAAGGGTGGCTGCGCAGCTATAAGCCGGAGGAGCTGTTCGATGAAAACGGGACGCTGCTTGCGGAGATTCGGGCGCTGGCTCCGGAGGGGACGAGCCGCATCTCGGGCAATCCGCATGCGAACGGCGGGCTGTTGCGCAAGCCGCTCTCCATGCCTGACTTCCGCGACTACGCACTGGACGTGAAGAAGCCGGGGCAGGTCGAAGTCTCCTCGACGGCGACGATCGCGAAGTTTCTCTGCGACGTGATGCGGCAGAATATGACGAGCTTCCGGGTGTTCGGCCCGGATGAGACGGCTTCGAACAAGCTGGACGGGATCTACCCGGGATCGCATGGCAAGACGTGGGTGAACGCCACGCTGCCCGAGGATGCGGACGGGGGGTATCTCTCACCGGAGGGGCGCGTGATGGAGATGCTCTCGGAGCACACGCTCGAGGGCTGGTTCGAGGGCTACGTGCTGACGGGGCGGCATGGGTTTCTTTCGTCGTATGAGGCGTTCATCCACATCATCGATTCGATGTTCAACCAGCATGCGAAGTGGCTGGAGAAGTCGAAGCTGGAGCTGCGGTGGCGGGCTTCGATCTCGTCGGTCAATCTGCTGATCAGTTCGCTGGTCTGGCGGCAGGATCATAACGGATTCACTCACCAGGATCCGGGATTCCTGGATCTGGTGACGAACAAGAGCCCGGAGATTACGCGCATCTATCTTCCACCCGACGCGAACTGCCTGTTGTCGGTGACGGATCATATTCTGCGGTCGACGGATTATGTGAACGTCGTGGTGGCGGACAAGGCACCGCATCTGCAGTACCTGACGATGGACCAGGCGATCAAGCACTGCACCAAGGGCATCGGGATCTGGGATTTTGCGTCTTCGGACGCGGGGCACGAGCCGGATGTGGTGGTGGCGTGCGCGGGGGACATTCCCACGTCCGAGGCGCTGGCTGCCGTGGCGATTCTGCGGGAGCACTGCAAGGACCTGAAGATCCGGTTCGTCAATGTCGTCGACCTGTTCCGGCTGATGCCCGAGAGGCAGCATCCGCATGGGTTGAGCGATCACGAGTTCGATTCGCTGTTCACCAAGGACAAGCCAGTCATCTTCAACTTCCATGCGTATCCGACGCTGATCCACAAGCTGACCTACCGGCGGACGAACCACGACAACATCCATGTGCGCGGGTACAACGAGAAGGGCAACATCAATACGCCGCTGGAGCTGGCGATCCTGAACAAGGTGGATCGTTATCACATTGCGATGGACGTGATCGACCGCGTGCCGAGCTTGCAGGTGTCGGCGGCGCACCTGAAGGAGTGGCTGACGGACCAGATGATCGATGCAGTGAACTATGCGCACCAGGAGGGAATCGACCGGAAGGAGATTCGTGAGTGGAAGTGGCCTTTATAGGGCCACGCACGACGGTGCTTGCAGGCTACGTTACTTTCGCGTGAAAGAAAAAGGTTGCCCTGTGGAAAAAACTTGACTCGATTTGCCTTGATGACGTACACACAAGCTACCGGCTTCTCGCACTCGGAGGGCTAGACCGTAGAGTCCCGGAATACGGCGTGAATGAAGGTACGTTGAAACGATGACCTGCAACAGGTGCCAATCCGAAGCTTGCAACACGTTCCCAGCCGATGTGCGTATCTACATGAACAACTCCCGGACGGTGGCCGCACCACCGATGAACCCGGGTCCGACGATTGCGGTGTGTCTGAGTTGCGGTTGGTCGGAGTTTAACGCGCCTCCGGGCTGGCTGGCTGCGGGATGGCTGCGACCGATTCCCGCGCCTGCGTATAAGGGCTTTAACGGCCCGTCGCGCTAGGCTCTTGTCTCCACATTGTCCAGTTTTATCCAGCCACGTTGTGTGTGGTGGATAAACCATTTAACAATGAGTTTCCGATGGTGGGAAAGGCCTGCTTTTGTCGTCGATCCGACAGATCCTATGCTAGTCTTCGAGGGTCGAGCTACCGCACCGCAGGTCTCATCGTTCGAGACGCTCGCTATCTTTGGAGGTCTCTTGTCATGAAGCAATTCTCCTGCGGAGATGTTGTTCCCGGTTGCACGGCAAAGTTTACCTACGAGACGCAGGAGGAGATTCTGGAGGCGGTCGCGGTTCACGCGGAGGATGCCCATGGAATCAAAGAGGTCACGCCAGACCTGATCTCCCTGATCACCGCCCGTATACAAGAAGTTCGGTTTGCATAGGGAACTCCGGGTGGATCGTTTGTGTTCGTCAGTATCCCCCGGTTGAGATCGCGTGGCTTATTTTGAAACGAGAATGCCGGTCTGCTGGATAACGCGATCTTTGTGGCGCTTCTCGACCGTCTGATCGACGGTTCGCTCCCGTTCGTGTTCCACTACCAGCCGATCGTCGATTTGCGGCGCGCCACGGTGGTAGGGTACGAGGCGCTGGTGCGGTTTCCGCCGGAGATTGGGCTTGCCCCCGATGTCTGTTTCCAGGCAGCGGGGCTGTGCGGACGCCGCATGGATCTCGAGGAGGCCGTGCTGACGCGTTCGCTGGCGGCGCGATGCAATCTTCCGCCGAACTGCTTTCTGAGCATCAATCTGAGCCCAACCTTTCTGCTGACGCCGCGCTGGGACGCGGTGCTTGCGGCAACGGGTTCGCTGGCGGGCGTGGTGATCGAGATTACGGAGCAGGACCGGGTGGAGGACTACGACCGGATTCGTCCGAAGATCGACCTGATCCGCGCCCAGCAGGGATGGGTCGCGGTGGACGATGCGGGCTCGGGGTACGCGTCGCTGAAGCACATCATGGAGCTGAAGCCGGACTTTGTGAAGCTGGACCGGTTCTTCGTGGGGAACTGCCATGCGGAGAACTCGAAGACGACGCTGATCCAGATGATCGGGCATGCGACGGACCGGCTGGACGCATGGATTGTGGCCGAGGGCGTGGAGACGCCGGATGAGTTGGATGAACTGTTGCGGCTGGAGGTTCCGCTCGCGCAGGGGTTCTTCCTGGGGCGACCCAAGCCCGATATGCTTCCGCTTCCGGTTGAAGTCACGGCGATTCTGCGGGAACGCGCGCGGGTGCTGGAGCATCATGGAAGCCTGCTGGCGCACGCGGACCGGTGCGTCATTGCCGCGACCCGCGACGAGGCGGAGAGGATTATCCAGAACGCGGACGAGCCGGATTTTGCCGTCGTCCTCGACGAGTTTCAGCGAGCTCTTTTCCTGCTGGAGGTTCACCCTCTGCTTGGTGTGCGCGAGGTGAAGGATTTTATGCGGGTGCAGCTTTCGAACGACGCCAGGACGATTCTGCAGCGCGCCCTGACGCGCCCGGCGACGCATCATTTCGACCCGATCGTCGTGCTCGATGAGCAGGGGGGCTTTCAGGCTGTGGTTCGGATCGACCGGCTGATGCGCAGCGTTCTCGACGCCCGGGATTACTGATGGTTCGGCGTTGCGCTAGAGATCCATGGCCTTCGCGGGGCTGAGGAAGAGGCCGCTCCAGGAGGGATCGAGGTGCAGCCAGCGCTGGGTACTGAACCAACTGGTGGCCATCTCGGGGACGTGCAGGAAGCCGTGGCCGCCGGCGCAGATGAGCTCCGTGCCGTTGAAGGCGAGGAAGTTGCGTGAGGGCTCGCCGACGCGCGCGGGGCAGGTGAGTTTGCCGAGACAGACCGGGCAGCGCCGGCGCTGGTCGCGGAGGGCCCAGCGCAGCGCGAAGAGGGTCATGCCGAACGTGGTCACCAACTGGATGTACTGCGGCGTGTACGGGCTGGCGGAGCGCAGGCCATAGGCCGCGATGAGGCTGGCACAGTAGATCGCCGGCATGGCGCAGCCGATCTTGGCCGCGAGAAAGAGCCAGCGGCGCACCGCGGCGACCCAGGGAAGATTCACCGGGCGGGCGGCATACTCGCCGAGCGAGAGGGAGGTGGTGGCGGGCAGGGCCAGAAGCGCGAGGAACGCGGCGAAGAGGTACATCTTCCAGATGTCGGCTTTCAGGGCGGGCAGCATGCGGCAGTCGTAGAGGACGTCGCCATCCGGGCCGGGCACGGTCAGCTCCCAGGCCGAAGAGAGCATGCTGCGGCTGGGATCGAGGCGTCCGATGAGATGGACGGGCGTTGCGTCCGGCCATGAGGCGGTGTCGGGCAGAAGGATCCAGCCATCGAGCTTGCCGGCCGGAGCGGCCTCGTCGGGGACGATGCCGCCGATCTGTACCCGCTGGGTTCCGACGTTGACGGTCTCGCCGAGAAGGCTGGTGTCGCTGCCGAAGTCCGTGCGCCATGCGGTCTCGCTGAGCATCAGGACGGGCTGGCCGCCGCGCGTCTCCTGTGCCAGCGCGACGGGGACGCCGAGCAGGGTGAGGATGTTCGCGCTGGCCCGGGCCAGAGCCAGGGGACGCGTGGTTCCGGCCTGGAGGTGGATGGCGCGGACCGTGGGAGCGTAGACGGCGAACTCGCGGAAGAGATGTTGTTTGCGCCGCTGCCAGGATCGCACCAGGCTCATCGGGACCACGGGGCCGGCCTGGTGGTCGGCGGGCGAGATGGCGACTGCGTCGGTGGCGCTGCGATAGACCGGAGAGCTGCTGGCCAGTTTGACCGCCGGGATGGACTGGGCGATCGCAAAGCAGAGGACCGCCACGGCTCCAACCCAGGCGACACATGTCCTCGCCGAACCGGCGGCACGGACGGGCCTGACAGGATGCATCGCGCGGAGCGAACGGGCGTCCTCGACGGCTCCCCAGCAGAAGGAGGCGATCTCCACTTGCGTGGCGGAGGCGGCCATGTACCAGAGCTCGGAATCCCATTCTGCGATCCACTCGCTGCGCAACGTGCGCGGCACCGCGAGGCCCACCGCACGGAGCGCCATCCGGTAGCCGAGCAGGGTCATAGGGCCTTCACCTCGTCCATCGCGCCGAGCCGCTCCAGCAGCGGGTAGCGCTTCATCATGGCGGTGAGGGTCGTTTTGCCGGCGGGGGTCATCTTGTAGAACTTGCGGGGCGGGCGCATCTCCTTGTCGGCGATTGCCTGCTTCTCCCACTCGGAGCGGATGAGGGCGTCGCGCTCCAGGCGGCGAAGCGCCGGGTAGACGGTTCCGCTGGGCAGCCCGGTGCGTTCCATGATGCCGAAACCATAGACGGTTCCTGCAGAGATGGTCTGCAGAATCATGGCCGCGGTATGGGAGAGTTTGATCTCGACCGGCATGCGTTGAATTGTACCTATGTAGATCGCTACTTGACGAGTCCAATACAGAATGCTACATAGGGTACAGAGGAATTCATTCATGCTCAGCATCCAGAACCTCACGAAACGGTATCGGGGTATTCCGGCCATCGACGATGTCAGCTTTACCGTCGCGCCGGGAGAGATCGTCGGCTACCTGGGACCGAATGGCAGCGGCAAGTCGACCACGGTGAAGATCATCACCGGGATTCTCGAACCAAGCGGGGGCAGCGTGCTCTTCCATGGGCGCGATATCCGCGATGATATGACGGGGTTTCGGGCGTCGTTCGGCTATGTGCCGGAGGAGGCGCAGGTCTATACGCATCTGAGCGGGCTCGAATACCTGCAGCTCGTTGGCCGGCTGAGGGGGTTGGAGGAGAGGCCGCTCGAGGCGCGGGCCACGCGTTTGCTGGAGTTGCTTGGGCTGCAGTCGTGGAGGCATTCGCCGATCTCGGTGTACTCCAAGGGCATGAAGCAGAGGGTGCTGATTGCGGCGGCGCTGCTGCATAATCCGCGTCTGCTCATCTTCGATGAGCCGCTCTCGGGGCTGGACGTGGTGTCGGCCCGGTTGTTTAAGGATTTGCTCGTGGAACTGGCTGCGGAGGGCAAGGCGATCCTCTACATCTCCCATGTGCTTGAGGTGGTTGAGCAGGTATGCGATCGGGTGATCGTGATCGCAAAAGGGCGCATTCTCGCAGATGCGCCTCCTGCCGACCTGACTCGTTTGATGGCGCTGCCGAACCTGGAGAGCGTGTTCGCAGAGCTGGTCGAACAGCAGGATACGAAGTTGGCGGCGAAGAACCTGGTGGAAGCGATGAGGTCTGCGCATGTCTAGCCTGGGGATGTCGACGAAACCGGCGGTGATGTCACTCAACGTGCAGGCGGGGATGCGGCAGGATATGCGGCGGCAGAGCCAGTTCGAGGTCATGGTGCGGCATCTTTTCGATCGGATGCTGAACAACGAGGCCTTCGGCGAAGACGCTGCGGCGCGGATGACGGAGCTGGCCGGGGCGATTGCGATCCCCGGATTGCTGGTCGCGCTGTTCCTGTTTCCCGCCTACCATCTGCCGCCTCCGCTGCATCTTCCGCGCACACTGATGCAGCAGGCCTGCGATCATCTGTTCTTCTGCACCTACTCGTTCGTGATTCTGGGGCTGGCAATGGTGTTTCAGTGGGACTCGCTGTTTCCCGACCTGCTGGACGTGTATGTGCTGACCAGCCTGCCGATCGAGCGGAGGCGCATGCTCTGGGGCAGGCTGACGGCGCTCGCGATCTTCCTTGGCCTGGTGCAGGTGGAGACGAGCACGCTGGGCACGATCTTCCTGCCTGCCGTCGCCGATCTGAAGCTGGGCTTCTTCCACCATGTGTTCGCGCATGCGATGGCAGTCAGCATCAGCGGGGCGTTTGCGGCTGCGTTCTTCCTGGCGATGCAGGGGGTGCTTGGCTGCCTGCCTTTTCCGGCTTTGGCCGCAAGGGTGGCTTCGGTGGCGAAGATCGTCTCGGTGATCGTGCTGTTGATGATCCTGTTTCTCTTCCCCCTGGCTGCGCACTCGATCGAGGCCATGCTTGCGCCGCCTTTTTTTGCGCGATACCTTCCTCCCTTCTGGTTTCTTGGCGTGTACGAGGTGCTACTGGATGGTGCTGGTGCGGCGCCGGTCTTTCATCGGCTTGCGCACACGGCGGTGTGGACGACGGGTGCGCTCGCGGTGGTGGGCGTGGTGCTTTATCCGCTTGCGTACCGGCTTCGGGTACGACGGCTGGTCGAAGGCAGCGCCAGTGGACGCCGCATGCGGTGGACGCTGCTGGATGGGTTGACGCATCGTCTGATGGCGCGCACGCCGAACGCGCGGGCCGTCTTTCACTTTACGGCGCAGACGCTGGCGCGGCTGCCGAGGCTGCATCTCTATCTGGCGATGTATGCCGGGGTTGGGCTTGCGCTCATTCTGTCGGGGCTGCTGACGTTCCGCACCGTTGGCGGCTGGATGCAGGTCGTTGTGCCGGTGGATGGTGTGCGGCTGGTGTTTCCTTTGGTGGCTTTCTGGACGGTGATGGGGCTGCGGACGGCGCTGATGTCCCCTCTGCTGTTGAAGGGAAGCTGGCTGTTCCGGGTGATCGACGGATGGCCGCGCGAGGAGGGAATGCGGGCGGCGCGGGCGCTGGTGTTCACGATTGCGACGATTCTGATCGTCCTGTCGGCGGTGGTGCTGCACTTCGTGGAGCCCGTTGCGATGAGGACAGCCTCCACGACGGCGGTAGAGCTGCTGCTTGGCGTGGGGCTTTCGCTGATCCTCACGGACCTCGCGTTTTTGACAATGCGTACCATTCCGTTCACCACCGCACGCATCAAGACGGTCCACCAGATGCCGATGGCTCTCGTGCTTTACCTGGTGGTGTTTCCGTTTTTCACGTTGAAGGTGCAGATGCTGGAACTTTGGGATGCTCCGACTCCGGTGCATCTGTTCCGGGTCGCGCTGCATTTCGTGGTGGCGCATGTTCTGCTGTTGCTGGTGAGGCGGCTCATTCTTGAGGCTGAGCCGCCTGTCCCGGAGTTTCTCTATCTGGGGCTTGGGTTGCGGGATCGGTGATCAGCGCGAGGCCCAGGCGGATGGTTTGGGGCCCATGACCAGATCGAGGGTTGCGCCCTGCATGATGTCGTCGTAGCGAAGGACGGGTTTATCCAACGGCTTGCCGTTCAGCGTGGCGGACTGGATATAGAGGTTCGTGGACGAGTTGAGCGGGGCGTTGACGCGGAGGGTCTTGCCGTTGGCGAGACGCATGGACATGCTCTTGAACAGGGGGCTGCCGATCATGTAGTCGCCGGAGGCCGGGTTGACGGGATAGAAGCCGAAGGCGGTGAACAGGTACCAGGCCGACATCTGCCCGCAATCGTCGTCGCCATCAAGGCCGGCGGGAAGGTTGGCGTACTCGGCTGCGGCGATTTCGCGGACCTTGGCCTGCGTCTTCCAGGCCTGGCCGCTAAAGTCGTAGAGATAGCCGTAGTGGTGGCTGGGCTCGTTCTTGTGGACGTTGTGGCCGCCGGCGAAGTGCTGGTCCAGCATGGCGTTGTACTTCGCGGGACCGCCCATGAGGTCGACGAGTCCGGGCAGATCCTGCAGGACCATCCATGTGTAGACCCAAGAGGTGCCCTCGGTCCAGCCGGCGTCGGGGCTTGCCCAGTCGCCGTTGCGGAGACGGCCCTGCATCAGGCCGGTGTCCTTATTGAAGAGGTTGCGGTAGTTCTGGGAGCGCTTGAGGAAGAACTCGTAGTCGGTGGTCTTGCCGAGGGTCTTTGCGACCTGCGCGACGCACCAGTCATCATAGGCATCTTCGAGCGTGCGTGAGGCGGCTTCAGCGGTGGTGTCGGTGGGGATGTAGCCGAGCTGCTTGTAGTAAGTGAGGCCGCCACGTGCCTCATACGGCACATGCTCCTCGCGGTCCTTCCAGAGGCGGTGGGTGTCGTCGTCGGGCGGCGTCATGGCGTCTTTGTACACGGCGTCCCATGCGGTCTGGTAGTCGAAGCCCTTGAAGTGCTTGACCATGGCTTCGGCGACGAGCGAGTCGGCGTGGGTGCCGATCATGATGTTGGTGTAGGAGGGGTTGGGCCACTTGGGCATCCATCCGCCTTCCTTGTAATTCTGCAGAAGGGCCGTGATCATGCCGGGGATGCGCTCCGGAGCGAGTAGCGTGAGCAGGCTGTTTTCGGCGCGGAAGGTATCCCAGATGGAGAAGGCGGTGTAGGAGTCGCCGTTGTGGATGGTGTCGTCGAAGGCGCTGTAGTAGCGGCCCTGTTCGGAGAAGACTCTGGGGTAGAGCAGCGCGTGATAGAGGGCGGTGTAGACGATGTGCTTCTGGTCGTCGGTGGCGCCGGTGACCTGCACGCGCGAGAGCTTGTCGTTCCAGGTGGCGTGGAGCTTCTGGCGTACGGCCTCGAAGCCCCAGGTGGGGATCTCGGCCTTCAGGTTGGCGCGAGCCTGATCGATGCTGATGAAGGAGGTTCCGACGCGGACCTCGATCTGCTCGCCTTCGCGGGTGTCGAACTCGGCCCATGCTCCGCGCTCGGCCTTGCCTTCGAGTCCGTAGGTTTCGGCGCGGTGGAAGGGCTTGCGGAACTGGACGACGAAGTAGCCCTTGAAGTGGGGAAGAGGGATGGTGCTGAGGTGCTTGTCCATGCGGTCGGGGTTGTAGCCCGTGATCTCGTGCGTGGAGTGGTCGACTGAAGCGGAGCCATCGATGCCGGGGCGGGAGGCCTCGATGAGGATGCGAGAGGTCCGACCTGCGGGAAAGGTCACGCGGAGATAGGAGCAGCGTTCGGTTGCTGTGATCTCGGTGCGGATATGCTTGCCGTCGGGGTCGGTCATGCGGACGGAGTAGTAGTCCGGGTGGGTGATCTCGTCCGCGTGGGTGAAGCTCATCCCGCGCGACGCAGGCTCGGTCGCGAGCGGACCGGTCTCCGGCATCAGGGTGACGTAGCCGTAGTCGCCCATCCAGATGGCGGGCTGATGGGTGCCGATGAATCCGGTGATCTTCGTGTCGTCGTATTTGTAGGAGACGCCGCTGATCTTGTTCTGACGCGTCTGCGGAGTCCAGTCGGTCATACCGAAGGGAGTGTTGACGAAGGGCATCATGCCGCCGTAGCCGATGGGGCCCGAGCCGGTGCCGATGTAGGGGTTGACCCAGGCGACGGGGTCGGCCGGAACAGATTGGGCCCCCGCCGTAACAAGCGCGGGAGCCCAGAGAAGAAGACAACAGAGAGCAGTTTTCATGTCGTTAGAAAGCATACCTGAGGCTGAACTGGAACTGACGATCGGCAGCGTAGGTGTTGCCCTTCGTCTTGCTTTGACCAAACGTTCCTGAGGTGGGATTGGTCGTGGGGTTGTCGGCGGTGGGATGGTTGGCGAGGTTGAAGGCTTCGGCACGGAAGACGAAGGTCTGGCTATCGTGCGCAGGGACAAAGTGAATGGTCTTCTGGAGCGCGGCGCTATAGCTCTGGAAGCCGGGGCCAAAGATCTGGTTGCGAGATCCGCGCGGCGCAAAGGTGCCGAGCGTGGGAGCTACCCAGACTGCGGTGTTGAACCAGAGCGCCGACCCGTTTTGACCGGCAAAGTTCTTCAAGGTGTTGGCGGTGCCGTTGTGACGGAAGAGCTGCGTTCCCGAGCCCGGTCCGACGCCTGCGTACTCGCTGCCGGTGGAGATGTTGAGAGGACGACCCGTTTGCGCCTGGAGGGTTCCGGAGAACTGCCAGTTGCCGAGTGTGCTGCGCTCGATGAGATTGCCGTGGCTGAAGAACGGAATGTTGTAGACGAAGTTCGAGACGAAGACGTGACGCGTATCGAAGTCGCTTGGGCCGTAGTAGATGGATTTGTCGAAGGCGTTGGGAAGGGTGGTGCCGTTGCTGGAGCCGAAGTCGAGAGACTTCGACCAGGTGTAGGAGACTCCGAGAAGGAGGTTCTTCACCAGGCGGCGCTTGAGGTTTGCCTGCAGGGAATGGTAGCTGGAGGCACCCTTGTTCTGGGTTTCCGTGATGTTGGAGAAGCCCTTGTAGGGACGGAGTGCGTCGGCCTGCTTGATGGTCGGGTTGGCCTGGATGGTTCCGGGCTGGAGCTGGTTGATGTTGGCAAGCTGCTCGAGGTGAATGCCGCGACGGCCGGCGTAGGCGAGGGTGAAGGTGCCTATCTCTTTGAACTCCTGCTCGAGGGTGACGTTCCAGTTATAGGCTTCCGGGCTGGGGTAGTTGTAGGCCTGCGAAGAGAAGTTGAACGGGAAGTTGTTGGTGCCCACGCCGCCCGGGGTATCGGCCGAGCCATTGGTGACGGTGGACGAGGGCTGGAAGGGAGCGTTGCCGCCGGTGAAGACGTTGTCGGTGATGCCGAGACGCTGGAAGTAACGTCCGCCACCGAAACGGAAGACGGTGGTGGGATGGATCTGCCAGGCGACGCCGAAGCGGGGCTGGACGTTGGTCTTGACCGTGGGCGAATAGGTATTGCTGAATCCGCGGAAGAGCCCCTGATAGCCGGAAAGAATGGCGGGATCGACGTGCCCCGCGGCGCTCGCCGGGAAGCCGCTGCCTGGGATGACGACGCCGTTATAGCGATCGCCACCGGTGACGACGTCCGTCGACGGGTTGACCGTGACGGCGTTGGCCGCGACGTAGCTGCCGGGGTTGAAGACGGCGAGGTTGCCCCACTTGGCGTAGTAGGGGTTCATGATGCTGTAGCGCACGCCCCACTCGACGACGACGTTGGAACGAACGCGCCACTGATCCTGCAGGAAGCCCTCGTACATGGTGCCGCGATAGAGCGTGTAGGAGCGCTGTCCGATCTCACCGTAGGTGTCGAAGAGGCCGGTGGCTACGTTGGCGACTGCCCTGCCTGTGGTGGCGGGGATGGCTCCATTGGTCAGACCATTGCGCGTGTCGGTGAAACGGAAGTAGCCGTTCTGATTGTTGGTCGCTCCGGGTACGGTGCTGGAGACGCTGATCTGGTCGAAGTTGTTTTCGCCTGCGTACTCAAAGTTGAAGCCTACCTTGAAGGTGTGGCTGCCGAGCACCTTGGTGAGGTTGTCGCCGATGCCGTAGACGATACCGCCGGAGTGCGAGGGATAGGGACCGCCATCGAGAGTTCCGAAGTTCGAGATGCCGATGGTCGGAATCTTGTTCGGGATGGTCTTGGTGGAGGCGGAGTAGAGGTAGGGATAGTTGATGCCGTACTGGCTGCGGTCGTACAGGCCCTTGGAGGTGTCGATGTTGATGAAGACGTGATCGGAGGAGGCGGAGACGACGAGCTCATTGACGAGCGTCGGGCTTGCCGTCCACGCGTAGTGCAGCACACCGACCTGATTGGGACGATGGAAGATACGCGGGGTGCGGTTGAAGTTGCCGTAGTGCGGCTCGTAGTCGTCGTAGTTGTAGTTCAGGACGGTGAAGCGGATGCGATGTGCGTCGAAGGGGACGTAATCGATCACCAGGGTGTCTTTGCGCTGACGCTCGGAGTAGAGAGCGGCATCGGCCCAGTTGTAGGTCGGGGCGTTGGTGTTCGGGTTGGGATAAGCCTTCAGGAGGCCGAGGCCGTTGGCGCTGAGATCCGATGCGGGAATGATGTTATTGGCGTAGGGCAGGCCGGTGTAGGGACTGTAGATCTGGTTGCTGGCGCAGGGGTTGGATCCAGTTGCCGTGCAGCCGTAGAAGTAATTGGGAGCGAGCAGCTCGGAGAAGTTGCCGGTGCGCATGAGCGCGGTGGGCACCTGCTGGAAGGCGGTGTCGTCGTGGTTGTACTTCACCCACTCCTGACCGGCGAGGAAGAAGAGCTTGTCGCGGTTGCGGTTGAAGGCCTTGCCGAGGGTTACGGGGCCGTTCAGATTCCAGCCGAATTGGTTGTACCGGAAGCCCTGTGGCTTGGACTGGAGGGCGATGGGGTTGGTGGGGAGTTTGCGCTGCCAGGTGTTGGCGTTGAGGGCGGTGTTACGGAAGTATTCGTAGGCGGAGCCGTGGAGATTGGTTGTACCACTTTTGGGCACCATGCGGATCTGCCCGCCTGCGGTGCGGCCGTACTCCGCCTGGTAGCTGTTGGTGAGGATCTGGACCTGCGAGGTGGAATCGACGTCGGCGACGCCGGTGCTGGTGCCGTTGGAGCGGGTGCGGACCATGGGTGCGCCGTCGAGGGTGAGGACGCTTTCCTGGCTGCGCGCGCCGCCGATGTTGATGTTGTTGTCGAGGCCGAAGGCGAAGGCGGCCATGGAAGAGTTGCGCACGACGCCGGGTTCGAGCTGCGAGAGGTACATCGGGTTACGGCCGTTGAGCTGGATGTTCTTGACCTGCTCCTGGGTGACGAGCTGTCCGACGGCGGCGCTCTCGGTCTGGACGGTGTTGACGCCGGCTTCGACGGTGACCGAGGAGGTGGATTCACCGAGCTTGAGGGAGACGTCGACGTGACGGCCGATGCTGGGGTCGACGTTGACGTTGTTGAGCGTGACGGACTGGAAGCCCTTGGCTTCGATGCGCACGGTGTAGCTGCCGGCCTGAATGTCGGGCGAGGTGAAGTTGCCGCTGTCGTTGGTCATGACGACCCGCTCGCTGCCGGTTGCGTTGTTATGGATGGTGACCTTCGCGTTGGGAAGAAGGGCTCCCGTGGAGTCGGTCACGCCTCCGGAGAGGGACGAACTGTCGGACTGGGCGAAGCTCTCTTTCGAGAAGAGAGGGCTCATGAGCATAAGCATGCATATGCCGAGACGAAGCGATTTGAAGCGCATAACTGTTCCTCCGGAATGAAAGTGCAATTTGGAAAGATCGTTCTTTAGTTACCGCTTTCGCCCGTTAGGCGAAGGCTACCCCTTTTAGTGGATGGAGAGAGCGCGTGTCAAATGAAATTCGTGCTGTCCGGGATTAATATTCCCTTTACATTCCAAGACTTTACGAGGGGACGAACAAGCGGCCAGCAGCAGGGCGCAGCGCTGCCGTGCCTGCCCTGGAAGGCAAGCGAAGGGTATTTACCGCTAACTGGTCAGACCGCTTGGGAGAGTGCTACAGGGAGTGCAGTTGGATCTTCCAGCTCCCCTGCCGTACGGCTGCCGGGGTGGTGAGGAGGACGCGATAGAGGGCGTCTCCCCAAACGTGCTGGAAGGAAGGATCGGTCAGTTGGATGCGTTCGGAGGTTGCCGTGAACTGGGTGGGGTCGTACTGCAGGACGACGTTGCCGAGGCGGACGTTGCCGCGTTCGATCATGGGTGGTCTGGGGGTGAGGAAGGCGAGGGCTACGGTCTTCGCTTCCCTGAGCGTAAAAGTCTCCTCGAGCCGGACGGACTTCGTGGTGCGGTCGAGGGTCGCGGTGCGCATCCAGCGGGTGACGCCCGCTTCAGCCGGGTAGGCGGGGGCGAGGTTCGCGGTCATGCCGGTGGAGGCGGGGGTGTCCAGGGAGGTGGCTTCGGTGGCGCGATACTCCTGGGGCGGTGTGCCGGGGCGGCTGCCCTCGTGCTCCCCGATGCCGCCTACGATGGGCAGGTTGTGGAACTGCGACTGCATGGACCAGATGGTGTAACGGTCCCTGGAGAAGGTCTTGGCCTCGTAGGTTCCTACGCCGGCGTCGACGAGGAGGGGTTGGCCGTCGTGGAAGACGAGGATACTGCCGGAGTCGTTGTGGCCGTGGCTGCGGGCGTTGCTGGCGGCCTGCATGGCGAGATAGAAGCCGGTGGTAGAACCTTCGGTTTGGCGGGCGGTCATGAGGGCCAGGTCGGGGTACCAGCTTGAGCGCACGAGGGCGTCGTGGCGGGGGGCGGTGCGGATCTCCCGGGCGACCAGGAGCGCGTTGAAGGCGCGGGTGAGGGAGGCGATGCCGCCTACGTTGTCGGCGACGGCATCGCGGAGGGCTTTGCCTGTGGCGGCGAGGCCGCGATCGGCGGAGAGGAAGGCTCCGAAGGCCACCATGGCGGGATCGTTGCAGTCGTGTCCGTAGCGGTAGATGAGCTCCGGCGGAGGATCGGCCTGGAGATGCGCGTCGCCGTAGTTGCAGTACATCTCCCCGGCGATGTGGGCGTTGAGGATGAAGCGGCCCATGGCCCTGGTGAAGGGATGCTGCAGGACCTCAGAGCCCATGCCGCCGTGGCAGGAGACGAGCATCTGGCAGAGGTCGAAGAAGGTTCCGGCGGAGCGTGTCCAGTAGGCGGGGCCCTCTTCGCAGGCGCCGTCGGCGGAGTAGTCGGCGAGGTACTCGTCGGTGGAGCGGCAGAGCTTGAGGACGGTGTCGGCGCGGCGGGTGGCGTCGGGCTCGAGGACGAGGGTGGTGGTGAGGATGTTGGAGTTGATCCACGGGTTCCAGTTATTGAGGTGGTGCGGGCGGCCGTTGAGGCCGAGCCAGGACCAATCGTTGCGGGCGAGGTACGGATCCAGAACACGTTGCCGGGACTCTCGGACGATGCGTGGGAGAAGCAGGGGCGAGACGGTGTCGAGGCGATCGCCGAGCAGATGGACGATGAGGGCGAGGGTTGCGGAGGTCTCGGAGGCGAAGAGATCGATGATGGGCTCGGCGGTGTCGGCGAGGCCGGTGCCGGCCTTTTGGGCGCCGAGGTGGGCCTGTGCGCCCCAGAAGCTCTCTTCGCAGATGAGCCAGATGCCGTTGGCGATCTGGTCGAGGTATTTGCCGTCGTTGCTGAGGCACTCGCCGAAGACGAGATCCATGAGGCGCGTGCGGCGTCCGAAGTGGAGGGCTTCGAAGCGGGAGCGGTTGCCGTTGCGGCGGAATTCGAGCTCAAGGGTGGCGAGTAGCTGGGGCCAGTCGCCGGTGTTGGCGGTGTCGGCGCGGGTGGTGAGGATGTCGCGGATGTCCTGGGGGAGGCCGGTCCAGAAGGCGCGGGTCGCGAGGGTAGGGTAGAGGGTCCAGGCTGAGCCGGCGATGAGATTCGCCTTGAGCGGGCTGAAGGTTTTGGCGAGGGATGGCTTGCCCAAAAGTGGCTGCTGCTGGGCGCGGAGCAGCGAGGGGAGGGCGGCGTCGAGGGTGGCGAGGCTGCCGGCCGCGAGGGTCGATGCGACGAAGCTGCGGCGGTTGATGCTGTGGCTGCGTGCCATGGCGCTCCGGGTGGAATCGTTTCTAGGCCGGCTCCTGTGTATCAGGTTGGCTGGCGAAAAAGCAAGGTTTTCGGTTTTTGAGGGTCGAGAGGTCCTACCTCAGAGGCTAAGGGGCGGGTTAAATTGGTCTGTTTTGAGCCGTTTCAGTGTGTGTCTGTACGCGTGGTCTTCTAAAGGGGTTAGGGTGCTTCGATGTGAAATTCCCCATGTTTCACCAGAAGCGTTTTGGACCCTAAAACGTGGGCAAATGGATGGAAAGTGTGGCCAATTTGTGGTGAACCATGCTCATGAAGAAGTGGTCTGTTTTGGTTTCGATTATCGCTCGAAACGGGGCATGAACGACGGATCAGAAGCTGCGCCATGCAGGATGTTTTTTGTTAACGGATCAGGGCCGGCGTGGAGCCGGCCCTGATCCGTTTTGAGGTGAGGAAGGGTTATGCCTTGGGGGCGGCGGAGAAGATCTCTACCAGGCGGTCTGCGATGATCTGGTCCTCGCCATCCTTGAGCTGCCAGACGGCGAAGCCGAAGGTGTTGGGATCGCGGCCTGGTCCGTTGCCGCGGCGGCGCTGCTGGGCCAGTTCGGGGTGAGCCTTCATGCGGGCTTCGGCCTCGGGATCGCGGCCACGCATGCCGCCTGCGCCGGCACCGAAGCTGCCGATCCCGACGGGTTTGGTGTCGGCGAGGCCCTGCATGACGTCCTGACCGGTGATCTTGAGTTTGGTGGGATCGATCTGCCAGCTATAGCGGGGGGTGACGTTGCCGAGGGCGTTGGGGTTGAACTCGCGGGGGCGGGCGGTGACGCCGAACTTCGCGATGGCGTCAGAGATGAGTTTGGCGCGCGCGTCGTACATGCGGAGGGTTTCGTCGTAGTCCTGATTGACGAAGATCTCGAGGGCCTTGAGGAGCCCGAAGATGGTCTCCTTGCCGACCTTGCAGCAGCGTCCGATGCGGTCTTCCTGGGGGCTCATGTTGAGGAGGGCCCAGTGGATGAGCTCTTCCTTGCCGATGAGGATGCCGGAGGCCTGGGGACCCTGGATGTCCTTGCCGCCGGAGAAGGTGACCATGTCGAAGCCGACGGCGGGGTACTCCCAGAGGCGGGAGACGGGGGGAACGTCGGCGGAGGCGTCGTTGAAGGTATAGATGCCGTGGGCCTTGGCGATGGCGACGGTCTCGGGGCCGGAGACCTGCCCGCGGTCGGACTGGATGTTGGTGAAGTGGATGGCGACCGTCTTGGGGTTGATGGCGGCGATCATCTCTTCGCGGGTAACGACTTCGACGAGCTTGGCGCCTGTCTGGCGGATCTGGTGATCGAAGGCGTAGCGATGGGCCTTCTGGATGATGACTTCGTTGCGGGGGAAGGTGGCGACGTCGGGACAGAGCTTGATGCGCTCCTCGAGGTCTTCGGTCATCATGGCGGCGTAGCCGACGACCATGGCGGCTGCGGCTCCGCCGGTGACGAGGCCGGTGTATCCGGCGGGCGACTTGCAGAGCCTGGCGATGAACTTTCCGGCGGCGACTTCGAGCTCGTCGATGAGGACGAAGTGCTCGTTGCCGCGGCGGATGAGCTCCATGACCTCGGGCTTCATGACGGATCCGCCGATGACGGTGACGGTGCCCACGATGTTGATGAGGGGCTTGACGCCGAGTTCGGCGTAGATGTCGCCGGTGGAGCCGAGTCCGGAGGTGATGGGGACGATGGGGTTTCCATCGACCAGACGCTTGGTTTCGGCTTTGGGCTTCTTGCCGAACATGCCTTCGGCCTTGGCGGTCGCGGAGGTGAGCAGGCTACCGCTCGCGACGCCAAGCGAAGAGAGAAACGAACGTCGACTCCAGGCGGACTTCAAATTCATGTGGATTCCTCTTTCAAGCACGGTTGGTTGTTCTGTTTAGCTGCGGACAGGCGGCGGAGCGGGGGGGCCGACGACGAGTGCGCTGCCTACGATTTCGATGAGAGAGTCGCCGGGGATCCACTCGAGGGCCATGCAGGCGCGGGAGGGAGCTTTGCCGGGCGAGAAGTAGGTGCCGTAGATCTTGTTGAGTGCGTCGTACTGGGCCTTGTGAGCGGCGAAGCGCGCGCTGCCGGTGGGCATGGGGATGGTGTCGTCGTTGGGCAGGCAGAGGAAGACTTCGAGGTGGAGGATGCTGTCCATGTTGCTGCCGGCGCGCTCGAGAGACTTTTTGAGCGCGTCCATGGTGCGGGTGACGTGCTTCTCGAAGGGGTCCTTGACGGTGATGTGGTCTTCGCGGCCATAGCCGTCGTTGGAGCCGGTGCCGGAGAAGTAATAGATGCCTTCGTGGGTGTGGTTGTTGCGCGGGCCGCGGGGTCTCTCGGTGCCTGGAATGACGGGCTCGGCGGGTGCCGGCGCGGACTGCTGCGCGAATAGCTTTGTCGAGCCGGTGACGACGGTCGCCATCGCAGCCATCTTGCCGAAGAAACTACGCCGTGTGCTGTTCTCCATGTGCGTCTCCTATGCTGCCTCTGTGTGCTGCCTCTCCGGACGCTGCCGGCGACGACTACAACTTACCACTTTGTAACGTTCGTTTCGTAACGGGATTCGGTGGCGAAGGTCTTCTGCGATGGGGAAGGTGTTGCGAGAGCGTGACTGGGTGGATCGAGTGTACGCCTGTGGGGGCGGGTGTCTACGGGCGATTGGCCCACGGTTTTCTAGGGCTGTGGGACTAGTGGTTCCGCGTTGATCTGGCGGCGTGGGCGAGGGCAGGAAGGCATACCCAAGGGCTCAAGCGCTCTCGATGACGGCCCTGTGAGACCCAAGGCTAAAGCCCTGGGTACCCAGACGCCAAGACAACGGCACGGAGATGCTCCAGATGGACCCTGGCGGGCTGAGGTCAGGTGCGGGCGTATTGGGACTCGGTGGGGGAGGGGTAGGCGATGGCGAGATGGGGGGTGAGGATGCGCTCGTTGCGGCGATAGCGAGAGGTCGCGCATGCGTCGAGAACCCCGGTGGCGAGGAGGGTGCGCTCGGCGGAGTAGGGAGCGGTTTTGGTGCGGTAGAGCTCTTCGATCTTGCCGGCGAGGCAGGCTGAGTGAGTCTCGTTGGGAGGCACGCTCATGAGGAACTGCGTGGAGAGGATGCCGTGGCCGGCGACCCTGATGGCGATGTTGTGGTCGCGGAGGGCACCGTTGAGCATGAGCAGGGTCGCCCGGGTCCCGTCGGCGTACTCGATGCAGAAGGCGGTGGGGTCTTTGACGAGCTGCGAGAGGACGCCGGGGGCGGCGAGGTTCTGGGTGCGGCCGTCGAGGAGGGTGAGGCCGAGCGGGGTGTCGCTGCGGGAGAGGGCGGAGGTGAGGAGGTCGTGCGACCAGCGGCCGGATCTGGCGGCGTCCCATACGTCGTCGCCCTCGAGGAGCTGTACGGCTTTGACGCCGGTCTCGCCGCCCTTGCGACGTTCGAGCATGGCCTGCATGGCTTCGAGGGCGTCGAAGTCGAGGGTGCCGGCGCCGACCATGACGGCTTCGGTGACGGTTGCGCCGAGGGGAAGGTCGATGTCGGGGAGGCGCCAGGTGACAGGCATGGAGGAGCCGGCGAGGAGAGGCATCCTGAGCTTCTTCGCAGTCTTCACCATTTCGTCGGCTTCGTCGAAGTTGAAGGACAGTGAGCCGTAGTTGAAGTAGGGCACGGCGCGTCCTTCGGAGGTAAAGACCTGCGCGCATTGCTGGAAGAAGTCGTAGGTGGGGAGGAGGGCCTGGCCCTTGTGATTGAGGGGGTAGTCGTCCTGCTCGACGATGGTGAGGACGGCGTCGACGGCGAGGCGGTTGCCTCCGTCGCGGAGGGCCTGCTGGATGTTGTTGCAGAGTCGGAAGCCGAACTGCTGCGAGCGGGCGTGGCTGAGGTCGTCTGAGGCTTCTTCCGCTGGGGGGCGCGGTGTGGGGGCGGATGCTCCGGAGAGGAAGCGCAGGTAGTCCGGGGGCGCGGAGGCCATGCGGCGTGCCCTGGCATCGACGTAGAGGGAGACGACCTGCACGTGGGGTATGTGCCATTCGCCTTCGCAGGGATAGCCGACGAGGAAGCGGTCGGCGATGGTCTGGAGGCGGGAGCCGAGCTTGTAGGTGCTGCCGAGGATAGCTAAGCGGATGGGACGGTCGGAGGGTGCGGCGGCGCGGAGGAGCTGCGGGTAGGCGAGGGTGGCGGTGGAGAGGGCGGAGGACGCTACAAAACGGCGGCGGCTGATGGGCGTCATGGGCGTCAGCTTCTCCAGAAGGTGGATGCGGGGTTGGGTTGGTAGGTGACGGCGGCGAGGTGCGGGGTGTCGAGGCGCTTGCCTGCGATGGCGCTGTCCACGCCTGCGATGAGGAGGCCGCTGGTGAGGAGGGAGCGCTCGACGGGGTACTGCGCCTTGCGGGTGAGGAACATCTGCTCCGCGTTGTTGACGAGGGGCGAGAAGAAGCTGGCGAGGGTGGTGCGGCCATCGGGCATGGGAAGGTACATCTGGGTGGAGAAGGGCCTGGACTGGCCTTCGATGTGGGCGGCGAAGGTGAAGTCGCGGACGAGTCCGTCCATGAGCATCATGGTGGAGAAGAGGCCGTCGCGATGCTTGTAGTGATAGGCGACGGGCTTGCTGACGAGCTTCTTCAACTGTTCGAGGGTGGGGAAGGTGTTGGTGAAGGTGGGCGATGCAGGTGCCACGGTGGAGCTGCGGCTGAGGGCGGCGTTGAAGAGGGACTTCGACCAGAGGCCTTCTTCGTGAGCCTTCCAGAAGGCGTCGCCCTGGTAGGTCTGGACCCACTCGACGCCGGACTCGCCGCCTTTGCGTCGTTCGACCATGCACTGGAGGGTTTCGAGGCCGTGGAAGTCGTAGCTGGTCATGCCTCCGTAGCCGATGGAGAGGGCTTCTTGGGTGACGGCTCCGAGAGGGAATTCGACGGAGGGGATGCGCCAGGTGACGGCGAGGCTGGATCCGCCCTGCAGGGGAAAGTTGAGCTCGCGGGCTGTGTCGACCATCTGCTTCGACCACTCCCATTTCCAGGAGAGTTCCTTGTCGTTGAAGTAGGGGACGGAGCGGCCGCTGGCGCGGAAGACGTTTGTGATGGCTTTGAAGAACTCGTAGTGCGGGCGCATCATGATGCCGTTGGTGTTGAGCGGATAGGTGCCGTGTTCGGCTACGACGAAGACTCCGTCGACGGCGAGTTTGCCGGTGCCGAGGGTGAGGGCTTCTTCGATGGTGGAGCAGAGCTTCATGCCCGGATGACGGTCGACGCGCTCCTGGGTGAGATCGTCTTCGCCACGCTGATCGACGTAGAGCGAGACGATGTCCATGTCGGGGCGATGCCATGCGCCGTTCCAGCCGTAGCCTTCATTGAAGCGATCGATGATGTGCTGCGGGTGCGCATACTTTCGATAGATCGTCACCACGCCGGCGAGCTTCAGCCGTTTGGTTGGAGTCTGTGCAGGAGTCATGCGATCCTCGTTTGCGGGAACGTTTCGCCGAAGTATAGCAACCGCTATACTCTCCCCAATGCAACCAATGTCCTATGGAGGATTTAAGTGCTGAATCGCCGCCGCTTCCTGGCCATGTCCGCTGTTGCACCTGTGGCGCTTCGTGCGCAGCCGGGGAGGCAGGTCCACCAGCATGCGCTGATCGTCGATGCGCATGTGCATGCGCTGGATCGCGAGTTTTACCATGGCGGTTCGATGGGCACGCGGTATCCCGATGGGCAGTGGGATCTGGTGCGGGCGAAGGAGGGTGGGGTCGGTGCGTTCTTCCTTTCGATCTATGTGCCTGAGGAGTATCTGCCGGGACGATTTGAGACGAAGCAGACGCTGCGACGGATCGACCATGCGCTGGAACAGATTCGGCTGAATCACGATCTGGTGGAGCTGGCGTTGACGCCGGACGATGTTGCGAAGATTCGTGCGCGGGGGAAGATGGCGGCGATCCTCGACATTGAAGGCAGCTATGATCTCGATGGGGATCTGGGTGTTTTGCGCGATCTGCATCGGCTTGGGCTTCGGTCGGCACAGCTCTCCGCGCACAACTGGAATCAGCACTATGCGGATTCGTGCTGCTCGACGCCGGAGCATCATGGGCTGACGGAGCATGGGCGCGAGGTCATCCATACGATGAACCGGCTTGGGATCATGATCAATGTTTCGCACTCGGGGGATGAGACGATCGCGCAGGCGATCGATGTGAGTAGCGCGCCGGTGTTTGCCACGCACCATGGGCTGCGGAGCGTGAACAATATTCCGCGCAACCTGTCCGACGAGATGTTGAAGAAGCTGGCGGGGAAGGGCGGCGTGATCGGGTTTCAGATCGGCAGCGACTTCAACAACCTGCGCGCGTACGACTACAACACGAAGCAGAAGGGCAAGACGTTCTGGGATACGAGCAACCTGAAGGATCGGGTGCAGGGCAAGACGATCTATGAGGTCGATCAGATGGTGGCGCCGGGGTTCCCGATGATTGGGCCGCGTCTGCCGGACGATGTGGCGATGACGGTGGATGAGTGGGTTGGGGTTGTCGACAAGGCTATACAACTTGCCGGTGAAGATCATGTTGGGATCGGCTCGGACTTCGATGGCGGGCCGCCGTTGGCGCGGGGGATGCGCGATGTGCGCGACCTGCCGATGATTACGGATGCGATGTTGCGCCGGGGCTACTCGACGGGGCGTATTGAAAAGTTCTGGGGAGGCAATGCGATGCGCCTCTTCCGCGACGTTACCGCGCAGAGTAACAGGAGCTAATGCAGCGATGTCACAGAAACCTCTTCGCGTCTCTCTGATTGGATACGGCTATGTCGGCAAGACCTTTCATGCTCCGTTGATCTGCGCGGTGGAGGGGTTGGCACTTACCGTTGTTGGATCGAGCCGTCCGGACGATGTGCACGCGATGTATCCGGATGCGCGGGTGTGCTCGTTCGAAGAGGCTGCGGTTGCCGACGATGTAGACCTCGTGGTGATTGCGACGCCGAATACCAGCCACTTTCCGCTGGCGGCGGCGGCGCTCAGGGCGGGGAAGCATGTTGTGGTCGATAAGCCCTTTACCACGACGCTGGCCGATGCGCGTGAGTTGGTGGCTCTGGCGAAGGAGCATGATCGTCTGCTGTCGGTCTTTCACAATCGGCGCTGGGATAGCGAGGTGCTGGCGACGAAGGCTGTGCTGGAGTCGGGTGCGCTGGGCAGGGTGACCCACTATGAGTGCCACATGGATCGCTTTCGGCCGGTGGTACGCAAGCGGTGGCGCGAGGACCAGGGCGAGGGGGCGGGGTTGTGGTTCGACCTGGGGCCTCACCTGATCGACCAGGCGGTGCATCTGTTTGGGCTTCCTGAGGCGGTCACGGCTAGCTTTGGGACGCTGCGCGATGGCGGACAGACGGATGACTGGGCGCATGTGCTGCTGACGTATCCGGGGTTGCGCGTGATTCTGAACAGCACGCTGCTGGCCGCGGGACGGGGGCCACGCACTACGGTGCATGGGACGGCTGCGACGTGGATGAAGTACGGCGCGGATACGCAGGAGCCGCAGCTCCAGGCCGGGATGCTTCCGAGCGACCCGCTCTTTGGGCACGATCCCGACCCAGGCATTCTGATCGACGGGGCTACGGGTGAGCGGACGGAGATTCCTGCGCCGAGGGGGCTGCAGCAGGGGTACTACGAGGAGATTCGCGACGCGATCCTGTCCGGGCAGCCGCCACGGCTTACGGGCAAAGACGCGATTGCCGTGATGGCTATTCTCGAGACGACCTTCGCGTCTGGCCGCGAGGGACGGACGCTGCCCCTTCCTCTTACGGAAGAGGAGCGTCACGATTGGAAAACGAAGGGGTAGGCGCTCTTCCGGAGGCCGGGAGCATCGGAGGTGTGCGTCGTCGGCTACACTGGGTGTGAACCCTTTCGACCAGATTGCACCCTATCCCAGAGTCCGGACGCCCCGGCTCGATACTGCCCCAGGAGAGTTTGTTGATACAGACGCCGCTATCGGTTCCGAAGATGGAAGCACATCAGCCGCTCTTTTCGGGAGGAAGACTTTCATGAACGTGCGCCGCATTCTTCAGCTCCTGTTTACCAGCCTTCTGGGCCAGGGCATTACCGTCATTTCGCAGTTGCTGATTCCGCCGTTTTTCCTTCGCTTCTTCGGGCTCGAGGTGTATGGCGAGTGGATCGCGTTGAGCGCTTCGGTGGATTACCTGGGGACCTTGAACTATGGGATCCAGAACTACGCCAATAACCAGACGACGATTCTGTATAACGGCGGCGACGTGAAGGGCGCGAAGGATATCCAGGCGAGCGCTTTCCGGCTGCTTCTTCTGCTGTTTGTTTCGTTCGCCGTGCTTGGAGTGGCCGTCTTCTTTATCCCGATTGCCTCGCTGTTGCACCTGAAGCATGAGAACGCTCATGTCGCGGCTCTCGCGCTCTATCTGCTGATCCTGCGGGTGGCGTTCAACATGATGTTCAGCCTGCTGGCGAACAGCTACATGGTGGTTGGCCAACTGCATCGCGGAAACTACTTCCAGAGTGCACAGCGCCTGTTTATGGTGCTGGCGATGGCGTTGGCTATCTTTCTGCATGCGTCCTTCCCGGTGCTTGCCGCCATTCAGCTTGGGTCGCTGTTTCTGTTCTTCTTCCTGATCCTGATTGACGTGAGCCGAACTGCCCCGGTGCTGCTTCCCGATCTGCGCTACGGAAGCTGGAAGCAGGTGCGTCAGATCATCAAGCCGAGCGGGCACTTCGGGCTGATCGCGATGGCTGGATTTCTTACGTGGCAGGGGCCTGTGCTGATGATCCAGATTGTGCTGGGTTCAGCGCAGGTGGGTATCTTCCAGTTGGTGCGTACGGTGTTCCAGATGTCGCGGCAGATTCTTTCGATTGCGAGCAATACGATCTCGCAGGACATTACGCTGCTGGTGGGCAAGAACGACTGGCGGCAACTGCGGCGGCTGTACGATCTTTCCGAGCGGATTGTGCTGTTCCTGATTCCGATTGTCAGCATCGGCAGCCTGCTGATGTGTCCGTTCCTGTTTACGGTGTGGCTGCACAAGCGCAATCTGTATGACTGGAAGCTGTGCTGCATGATGGCGATCATCTCCGCCGTGCTGGGCATCAAGGAACACAAGACGCAGTTTCAGTCGTCGAGCAACAAGCATGAGGATCTTTCGGTCTTCATCCTGGTGGGCTATGCCGCGATGCTGCTGGTGTCGATTGGGACGATGAAGTTTCTCGGGCTGTATGGCTTCCTGGGGACCTGGCTTCTCTGGGAGATGATTCAGACGCAGTTCGTGCTGGGGTTGAACGACAAGATGTTCCCGAAGGAGTATCGGATCAGCACGCAGCCGATTGTGCGTCTTACGATCTTTATGACGATCGCGTTTCTGCTGGCGGGGTATCCTGCGTATCGCGAGGTCAACTGGCCACTGGCATGGACGGTAGTGTGTGCGGTGTCGGTCACGGCTGTTTTCGGCATAGCGGGGTACTTTGTGTTTGAAGTGGATGAGATTCGTGGGTTGCTGGCATCGCGCTTCAAGAATCGCTTCGCCCCCAAAGCCAGCACGACCTAGACCGGTTCGACGACCCCAGAGGATGCATGAGCGCTAATGTGAGGAAGCTGGTTTTTTCGCTGGGCAAGGCTCTGATGCGGGCGAGTCTCTGGGTGCCTGCGATTGCGGTTCTGATGTACTACGATGCGCTGGACGGCTCGGATCGCAAGGCGAAGATCCGCATGCTGTACTGCTTTCTGATGGCGCGGCACAGTCGCACGGCGCGGGGTCTTTATGTGAAGCTTCTGCGGCGCAATCTGGATCGTTCGGCAGAGGCGAACTTTGCGCTGGCTGTGGTGGCGTATCGCTTTGAGCGTTACCGGCTGGCAGGGCTGATCGACCGGCGCACGGCACGGCAAGCACACCCGCCGGTGGCTGCCGCGGTGGCGCGCACCATGGCGCGATTCGACGAGGCGATTCTCTCGGGTGCGATCTATGACATGGTGGCCGCGATGGTCGATCGTCTTCCGCTGGCAGCGGGTGAGGATGTTGTCCTGGTGGCTGCGGGGGAGCGTTACCTTGGGCTCTTCGGGCTTTGGCTGGAGCAGGCGCGCAAGCATATCCGTGGACGGATCTTCGGGCTGGCCATGGATGCGGGCGCGTTCGCGGCCATGGGTGAGGCTCTCGATGGCGGCGTTGTCGATCTGTCCACTTTCTTTGTCTTCGATGAGCATGGCAAAGTGGACGATCGCTGCCGACAGGTTCTGTGGATTGTGCGGGTTTTGTTCCTCCGCGAGATTGTGCGGCGTGGGCATCGTCTGCTTTCGATCGATCTGGATGCGGTTGCGATGGGCGATCTTGCGTCGATGCTGGACCGCATGCCTGAAGCAGATATCGTGGTGCAGAAGGACTATTCGATTCCGCAGGAGGTTGCGCGGAAGCTTGGGTTTATTGTGTGCTGCGGCTTTATGGTCTTTTCGCCGACGCAGGCGACGAAGGATTTTCTGGATCGCTATGTGAAGCGCACGATGCATGAACTGGACGACCAGGCCGCGATCAATCATATGATTGCGGATGCCGGCGTGGCGGATGTGGTGACGACGAGTGAGTCGATGAGCTTCCGTGCGGATGGGGTGCGGTGGGTGTGCCCGGATAAGACGCTGGTGTCGCGGGATATTGCTACGGGCAAGGTAATACGGCATTTCCACCAGGGGCAAAGTGTGGATGAGTTGCGTGCGCTGCTAGGGCTTGGCTAGGGCTAAGAGGCGACTACTTTTTCGAAGTGCTTTTTGATGGACGCTCTCGTTCGGAGTTATCGGGACGATCTAGAAGACACCGTTTCAATAAAAATAATTTCTATCGACTGCTTTCGTCTCTCTGCTCTACACTACTGCTCAATCAGCGGCCGCGGAGATTTACGCCATGACGATAGCAACCTCATCTTCCAATTCACGTTTGCCAGAACTTCAAACATGGAATCGTCCTATCAAGGCTCTCGATGGGATCCGAGGCACAGCTTTACTCTGTGTCTTCTGCCTTCATCTGTTGGGCTCAAATCAGCTGCCCGGACATCGATTGATCAATCTGATGCTGAAGGTGAGCGGTGCGGGCTGGGTGGGGGTGGATCTATTTTTTGCACTTTCCGGGTTTCTGATCACGGGAATTTTATTCGATTCGGTTGGTACCGCGCGTTATCTTCGAAACTTCTATCTGCGTCGTGCGTGTCGCATTTTTCCTTTGTACTATGGCTTTATTTTGTTGCTGGTCTGCATTTTTACAGTGATTGTGCCTCTCCGTCTTCGACCTATATCGTTTCTTCCTCTTTTTATGCAGAACACGCCACTCTGGTGGAGCAATATCCACGGAGGGAGGGTTGCGGATGCCTCTTTTCATCTTTGGTCGCTCGCCGTCGAAGAGCAGTTCTATCTTGTCTGGCCGCTTGTGATTTTCGTGGTTCGCGAGAGACGACGGCTGCTTTGGATCGCGGCGATGCTTGCGTGCGCGGCACCGCTTATCCGGATCTTCCTGCTGGCCCATGGCTCTCCTCTTGAAGCTACTTACAAGCTCACCTTCTGCAGGATGGATGCGTTGCTGGGAGGGGCGTGGCTGGCCCTGATGGTTCGCGGAGCCTATGGCGGGAGGGTGCAAGCCTATGCGCCCAAGGCGTTCTTGATCGCGGTGACGGGATGTCTCGCGATCGCGTGGAGGACGGGGGATTTCTATTGGGAGAGGAACCTTGCGATCAATCGGTTTGGGTATAGCCTGCTCGCGATTGCGGCAACATCGCTGATCGCCATGGCACTGAACGGAGAGTCGTTGGTTGCGCGCGTGATGACCGCGAAGCCGCTTCGCTTTGTCGGACGCTATAGCTTCGGGCTCTATCTCTTTCAGCCTCTGGTCAGTGTGCTTCTCGCGATTCGCTTTGCCCGTTCACTGCACGCGCATATTGCTTCGCCGCTGCTCTACCGTGTGTTGCTGGAATCGATCGTTCTTGCGATTACCTTTGCGGTGGCACTGTTGAGTTTCCGGTATTTCGAAACTCCGTTTCTGAGACTCAAGAGATTCGGTCAGGCGGAAGAGGTGAAGGAGGCGATGCACCGGCCGCAGCCATTGTCCGCGGCCGGTGCGATCGTGAGCCGGTTGCAAAGGACTTGAGACTCAGGCTCGCACGGCCTCCCAGGTGGCTTCGCCGTATTCTCCCATGGTGACCGTGCCCGTCATGGTGTTGCCTTTGACGGTGCCTTTGAAGTTGCAGGGGATGGGATAGCCCGTCACGGGCAGGCTGCTTGTGAGGACGACCTGATCCGCGTGTACGGCTCCTTTGAATGGAGCATGGTAGATCTCTCCCTGCTGCTCGCCGGTGAGGTCGTTGCCGCTCTGGGAGAGGACGAAGCGTTGCTCGCCGGTGCCGCGCACGTAGTGGATGGTCACGGCCCAGTTACCTGCGACGGATGCGGGTTCGCCAGTGGGTACGATGGGGTCGGGATAGACGCCGGGCTTCGTTAAGGCTTCGTAGATCGCATCGCCGACGATCCCGACTTCCACGGGCGTGAGGATGTAGGCCCATACGATGACCGAGCTCTTCATGTGGTCAGGGCGCGTGCCTGTGCCGCCGAGTGAGATGCGGACTGCGCCGTCGTCGAGTTTCCTGGACAACTCCGTGCCGGTGATCTTCGTTACGGCTGCGTCCCACTCGATTCTGACCCCGGGGCAGCGATCGATGGAGCCGACTGGAGGCGGCGGCAAGACGGTCGCCTTGACCGAGGGCAAGCCCTTCATCTTGTCTGCAATCTGCTGCATCCAGCCCATCCACATGACTTGTTCGGCGGCGTGGTCGCGCTTGCGCCATGCTCTGACGGCGGCGAGGAGGCCCATCGTCTCTTCCTTGCTGCACTTCATGGCGCGGCCGTAGTTGTGGTGCGGAGAACCCTGGAAGTAGGCGGCCTTGCAGAGGGACTTGTTGCCGATGAGGAGCCCGGCGGATTGCGGGCCGCGCATGCATTTGCCGCCTGAGTAGGCGACGAGATCGGCACCGGCTGCGAGGTGCGGGTTTGGCAGATCCGGTTCGGTTGCGGCGGCATCGACAAACACCGGCACGCCCTTGGCTTTGCAGATGGCAGCTAGGTTCTTCGTGCTCATCGGGGTATCGTCCCAGCGCGGGTTGGCGAGGATGTAGAGCATGGCGGTGCGATCGCTGATCTTTGCCTCGAGCTCTTCCGGCGTGGAGAACTCTACCATCTCGGCCCCGCACATGCGTACGCCGATGTCGTATGGATTGCGCGAGGTCTTCGGGATGACGACCTGGTCCTTCTTCTTGATGTAGGGTAGCGCCTGACTTTTCTCGATGTCGGTTCCGGCGATGCAGGCGATGGTGGCCTGGCAGGTGGCGGCGGCGGTGCCCGTGGTCGCGATGCCCCACTCCGCACCGCAGAGCTTGCCGAGTTCCGCGCCGACCGCGTCCATCATCTCGTCCATGCGGACGTGGTAGAGCGAGGCGTTGTACATGGCCTGCTTGACCTCGGGCAGGGAGGTGGATCCGCTGACCGCCGTGATGGTGCCTCGACAGTTGATGAGAGGGCGCAGGCCGATGCGGGTGAAGAGGTTGTCGTGAAAGTCTCCGTCGGTAAAGGGGACTTCATGCGCGGACAATACCTGTCCTGCGGCGGGCTTTCCGTTCTTCGCCGGAGCGGCGGCGTGCAGCGTTGCGGGGGCGAGGACGTTGACCGCGCCCGCAACCGACAACATTCCAGACTGCTTCAGTACATCCCGTCGCGACCAACCTGTCGTCTTTGCCATCGTCATCCTCTTTCTGGTGGTTTTGCTTTACTTTGCGGGTGTGCCTGCGGGCGTGAAGGCGATCTTCTCCGACGACCCAGCCAACTCGTCGACGGAACGGAAGACCAGACGCACGATTCTGGTGAGCTTGGGATAGTTGATGCGGTCCCAGCTATCGTTTTCGGTGTGGTAGTCATGGTGAAGACCGGTCTGGAACTCGACCTGCGGAATGTGCAGGGTGGCGAACCAGAAGTGATCGCTGCGCGACCAGAGGGAGTCGGGATCCACGGTGTCCATCTTGTAGTCGAGCTTCAACCCTTCCTTGTTGCCGGTGTCGATGATGCGTCGCAGGCTCAGGTTGTAGCGCGTTCCGAGGACGTTCACCATGTTGGCGTTGTGGTCCGTGGGCAAAGGCCAGTTGGGATCTTCTTCGTCGCGGCCGATCATGTCGAGGTTGATGTTCGCTACCGTGTTCGCGAGCGGAACGATGGGATGGGTGACGTAAAAATAGGAGCCGAGGAAGATGCGCTCTTCGCCGTCGTACGCGATGAAGAGTACGCTTCGCTTTGGTTTGACTCCTCCCTTCACCATCGCGCGGGCCACGCCGAGGATGCCTGCGACGCCGGAGGCGTTGTCGTCCGCGCCGTGGAAGATGTGACCGTCGATGACGCCCATGTGATCGTGATGCGCGGTAAGGATGATGGTCTGTGCTTTGAGGGCTGGGTCGGAGCCCTCGAGCATCGCCACGACGTTGCGCCCGTGGATTGTCTTGAGTCCTGTGTAGGCTTTGGTCAGGCAGACGGAACTACGCGGCACTTCGAAGGTTTGAGGCTTCAGGGTGTGGTCGATTCCGGCCTGCAGGGCGTCGGAGGTCTTGCCGCTGGCTGCCAGCATCCGGTCGGCAACGTCTCGATCGATGGTGAAGACCGGCAGATCCCACATCTGCCCGGCGAGCGCGTAGGACGGGCCTCCCGCTGAGCGTACGGCGCTTGCGGGGATGGGTTTTACGCTGCGGGGGACGCGGTCCTGCACGATGAGTACGGCTGCTGCGCCGCGCTTGCGGAGTTCCTCGACCTTGTCCCAGAAGAAGGCGTGATAGCTGTCGAGCGTGCCCATGAACCTGGATGTGGGATCGCCGGCCTGCGGCTCGCGGCCGAAGACCATGACCACCTTACCCTTGAGATCGGTGCCGGCGAGATCGTCGTAGGCAAACTCCGGGGCGGAGATGCCGTATCCCGCGAAGAGGATGGGGCCACAGGCGTTGTCGGCGCGGAGGCTTTGGCGATTCCAGCGGAAATCCTTGTCGATGGCGTAGGTATGGTCGACGCCATCGAGCTTCGCGGTGAGCGTTGTGTGCTGCTTGTCCACGTCGCCGGAGAGGATGTCCATGTTCTGAAAGTAGGTGCCGTTGTCGCCAACTGGTTTCAGGCCGAGGCGCATGAACTCCGCCGCGATGTAGTCGGTGGCGATGTGGTCTTCGATGCTGCCGATGTTGCGGCCCGCCATATCGTCCGAGGCGAGGAAGTAGATGTCGGCTTTCAGATCCGCCGGTGTAATCAGGCTTGCGGGATTTGCCGGCGACTGTGCGGTGCATGCCGTCGCTGCCAAGAACAGCAGCGCTGCGCGACGCATCGTGGTGAAAGCTTTGGTCCTTACCGTGGTGCTGCGGATCATGGAGGCCTGCTTCAGATGGAATTTTTCAGCGTGCAGGGAATGGAGATATCTTCGCAGGATCTGCGCGTGCGCAGGACGGACAAATGACGTAGCTTCGGAGCAATTCGCCGGGCGGGTTGGGGATTGGCCATAATAGGGGGGGATGCGTCTCTCCCCGACTGGAGCCTACCCTTTGCCGCTCGTCTTTCGAAATCTCTCCGTTGCCGCTGTTCTTGCTCTTTGTTCTCTTGCGCATGCACAGACGAAGCCCTCGCAGGTGTGGGTTGCCGACCAGGGTGACGGCACGTATGTGAATCCGGTGCTGAACGCCGATTACTCCGACCCGGATGCGATTCGTGTGGGCAATGATTTTTATCTTGTCGCCTCGAGCTTCGACCAGGTGCCGGGGCTGCCGATTCTGCACTCGAAGGACCTGGTGAACTGGGAGCTGATTGGCCATGCGCTGTCGGAGCAGCCGCCGGTGGAGGTGTATGCGAAGACACAGCATGGCAATGGGGTGTGGGCTCCGGCGATCCGTCAGCATGCGGGGATGTTTTACATCTACTATCCGGATCCGGAGTATGGAATCTATGTGACGAAGGCCGCGAAGATTACGGGACCGTGGTCGACGCCGAAGCTGGTGCGTGCGGCGAAGGGCTGGATCGATCCGTGCCCGCTGTGGGATACGGATGGCAACGCGTATCTGATCAATGGCATGGCGGGGAGCCGGTCGGGCATCAAGAACGTGTTGATCCTGAGCCGCATGTCGCCGGATGGGGAACACATGCTCGATGATGGGACGATCATCATCGATGGGCATGGGCAGGACCTTACGGTGGAGGGGCCGAAGATCTATAAGCGGAATGGGTTCTACTATGTTTTTGCGCCGGGGGGCGGCGTGCCGACTGGATACCAGCTTGTGTATCGCGCGAAGGATATCTATGGGCCGTATGAGCGCAGGGTTGTCCTGTCCAAGGGGAGTACGCCGACCAACGGTCCGCACCAGGGGGCGTGGGTGGAGACGGCCGCGGGCGAAGGATGGTTTCTGCACTTTCAGGATCGCGGGCCGTATGGACGGGTGACGCATCTTGAACCGCTGCAGTGGGAGCATGACTGGCCGGTGGTGGGCAAGGATGGCGAACCGGTGCTGCGGTATAAGAAGCCTGCGGTCGCGGTGGTAAGCAAGGTGATGACGCCTCCGGATTCGGATGAGTTCGACTCCGCTCGCCTTGGGTTGCAGTGGCAGTGGCAGGCGAATCCCGTTGCGGGGTGGGCGCTGCCCTCGCAGGCTCTTGGCGTGCTGCGCCTGCTGAATGTGCCGGTGGATGCCGTGCTGGGCGAGAGGCTGTGGACGGCTCCGAATGTGCTGACGCAAAAGCTGCCCGCAACGGCGTTTACGGTGACGACGAAGCTGAACCTTGCGTCGCACTCGGTGGGGGATCGCAGCGGTCTGGTACTGCTTGGGCAGGACTATGCGTATGTCGCGACGCGGCGTACGGAGAAGGGGCTTGTCCTGGTCTATGGCGTGAGCCACGATGCAGGCGCGGAGACGGAGACCGTCATCCGGCCGCTTCAGGGAGAGACGGTTTACCTGCGGATGCAGTTGAGCGAGGGGGCGAGGGCGCAGTTTTTTGCGAGCGAAGATGGCACGCACTTTACACCGGCGGGAGAGGTGTTCCAGGCACGTACGGGAGTCTGGATTGGCGCGAAGGTGGGTCTCTTTGCACAAGGGCCGGCGATGCGTGGAGAACGCAGCTACGTCGATGTCGATTGGTTCCGCTTCGAACGCTGAGGCGGTGGCTACTTCGATGCTTGCGTATGGAGCGTGATGGCAGTGTGGCCGGCTTTGATCGGCGTGGTCAGGGTTCCATTGGGAAGAGAGAGGCCATGCAGGGTGAGGGTGGTTGCTTCCTGGGTGTCTACTTCGAGCAGGATGATGGCATCGTCCTTGCGCGTGATCTGCATGTCGACGGGATTCTCGAAGAGGAGAGTTGCGCCGGTGGTTTTATCCCGGTAGTGCATTGCATGGATTGCCATGGCACCATGCGCCCACCAGGCGGTAATGGATGACTCGGCTTGGTTGAGCTCGACTGCAGTGTCTGCTGCGGTGAGGGTCGCGGTGTTGCCGGTCTGCACCCATGTGGCGTTCGCGATGGACTCGCGACGATCGGGCTGGAGGATGGTGACGATGGAGGACGATGTCTGGGGGGTGAGGGTGGAGATCTCGAAACGTGTGGGGCGCTCGATGCTCTCGTGTTCGGCCTTCTCGTAACTGGCGAGCGGCATGGGGGATTCGCGTTGAGAGGTGGCCAGGGGTGTGGTGGCAAAGGCTCGCACGGTGAGGTCGTGGCTGCCACCGGTCAGGCGGAAGGTGTTGGGCAGATCTTCGGTTGCGACCTTTTGTTTCGGATGCCAGACCTGGGTGTAGGTGTGGGGCGTGGGGGACTCTATCTGATCGATAACGATGAGCGGGCCGTTCGCTTGAAAGAACAGCGTCCGCGTGTAGCGCGTCAGCTTTGCGGCGTAGGCTGTGGTGAGATCGGCCTGGACGAGCGACGCGGATGGACCGATGAGGGCGTGCGTGATGGAGGGCGATGCGCCGAAGACTGCGTTGCCGGGAAGGATCTGGCTTTCGGGATTGCCGTCGAGGAGTAGTGTATTGTGGCCGACGGCCTGCGCGTTGAAGGTGAGGAAGGCGGGGTCTTTGTAGTAGTCCGCGTAACCGGCTTCGCCGAGCCATAGCTTGCCTTCGCGTGCAAAGAAGATGCTGCCCTGATCGGCGTGGTTGTGGTTGAAATTCTGTCCCGCACGCATGGCGATGACGGTGCTGTCGGGGCTCCAGTTCTGGCGGAGAACTACGATGCCGCGACGGTCGAAGAGACGGGATGGGGGATCGTCGGAGGGCGGCGCGTTGACGGGATGGATGTTGCTCTCCCAGAGCACGCGGCTCAACAGATCGCCGTTCCCGGTTCCACGGTACTTGAAGTAAAAGCCGGTCAGGCTAGCCGACTGGTTCAGCGATGCGAGATAGGCGAAGACGTTTGCTGGCTTGAGGTCGACGTGGCTGTCGCCGTAGTCGAGCACCTGATCCGGGCCGAAGGTTGCGTAGCGCATGTATCGTTCGGCGGGCATGAGATCCGCATCCAGCGACTGGCCGAGGAGACGCTTCACTGCCGCTGCTGCGAGTGCGGTTGTTTCGAGGTCGAAGCGCTGATAACTTACACCCTCACCGTAGCTGCCGTCGGAGGTGTAGGCGGCGCGGATGTGATCGCGCTGCTTGATGTAGAGACCGAGGGCGTAGCCTGCGGCGTCGGGATCGTGGCTTGCGAGCGCAGCCAGGAGTGCACCGCCGTCGGTGTTGCCGATCCAGTTGCTGGTGCCCCATTGCAGCCTGTCTTCGAGGACGTACTCTTCGTAGATTGGCTTGATCGCGAGATGCATCAGGCTGCGTTCGAGTGCGGTGCGATCGGTTTCCGCGAGGTCGTTGCCGAGGAACTGCTGGGCCATGACGAGAGAGCGCGTCATGATGCCAACGGGGTAGTAGCTGTGGTATCCATGTGCGGGAAACCAGGGGTGTACCCAGAGCGGCCATTGCGCGATGCCTGCGAGCAGGGTGCGCGCTTCGTTGAGCGAGGCTATGTCGCCGGTGCTGCGGTAGACGATTGCGTCGAGCAGCGCGAGTTCAGGCGGCTGCGACAGGATTGAGAAGTAGGAGGGCAGGCCCGGGAGCAGCCAGTCGGGGTCCATCTTCGCGATGTTGTTTCCCAGCGCCACCTGCACTGTGCCGCGGAGCCGGTCGCGGCGGTCGCGCACCGTTTTGAGCAGTTCGGGTGACAAGGAAGGGGGTTGGTCGAAGGCGATTCCCGTTGGCTGGGTGGGGCGAAGGAGGAGGAGCGCTGTTGTTTCCGCGGACTTGCTCGTTGCCTGAATTGTCCAGACGCCATAGGGGTCGGAAGGGGCGAAGTGGTAGTGGATGGCGCCTCTGCCTTCCACCTTGCGTGTGCCATCGGGAGAGACGAGAACCCAGCGCATCTGCGCGGGCGGGCTGCTCATGACGACATGGAGATCGCTTCCGGAAGTGAGCGCGCGTTGCAGATAGTAGAGTTCGCGCGTTGGATCCCAGAGAGCATCGGGCGTGCGTAGCTCGATGTGCTTCGTCGCGAAGGCCTTCAGGCTTAGATCGCGAAGGTCGATGCGCTCCTGACGGCCATGTACAGCGTGAGGGAGTTCAGCTTCGACTGCGACGGCGGTGATCCATTGGTTTGAGGGAGACAGGTTGAACTCGAGATTGCACCACCCGTTGCCGTTCACAAGTGCATCATGGAGCTCTTCTTTTTCGCCATGGAAGAGATGGATGTGGAGAGATACTGCTCCGGCGGAGTCCGGCAGACGCACCTGCATATGAAGGGATGCGTTGCTGCCGGAGACCATATGCAAACGTTTGATGAAGCCTAACCTGAAGGGGCCGTCCTGCGTTGGGGCGGAGGTACGGGTGAGCATGCTCTCGCCGTGAAGTGTGATGGGTTCGATGGTGGGATCGAAGCCGGCATCTTCGGCTAGCGGGTAGCTTTCCCATCCATCACGTGAACCGGAGCTGGGGGATGCGCCGGGGTTTGGCGCGAAGTGGCTGCGATACTCCGCAGGGCCAAGGTGATTTGTGTCCAGGTCTTGCGCATGCAGCGCGATCGCGGAGCAGAGTCCAAGCGAGGCAGCGGCGATGCGGAGAAGGCCTGGATGGCGGGTCATCGCAGTGCGACCCGATTGCGCAAGGTGCCGATGCCACCAACCTCGCACTCGATGACGTCGCCGTCACGCAGCAGACGTCCACGCGCCATGCCGACGCCGGAGGGTGTCCCCATGGAGATGACGTCGCCGGGCTCGAGCGTCAGCACCTTGCTGATGTAGACGATCGCTTCGGCCACGCTGTGAATCATCGCGGAGGCCGGAGCCTCCTGCACCAGCTCGCCGTTCAGACGGGCGCGCACGACGAACTCATCGGCGATCTCATCGGCGGTGACGATATGCGGGCCCATGGGCGCGGATCCATCGAACCACTTCCCGACGAGCCAGTCGAAGAAGTCGTCGTTGGAGCGTTTCTTGCGGTCGACCATCCCGTCGTTCAGCTTGCGTTCGGAGATGTCGTTCACCACCGTGTATCCCCATACCGCATCCATGGCGTTGTCGAGCGTCGCATCGCGAAGCTGCGTGCCGATGACCACGGCAAGCTCGGCTTCGTAGTCCAGCGCGTGATTCGCGGAGGTAAGTGGGATCTCCTCGGTGGCGCCGATAATGGTTGTCGAAGGCTTGATGAAGAACTGCGGGGTGAGGTTCTCTTCCGGCGCGGCGGCAAAGCCCGACTCGATGACATGCGCGCGAAAGTTTCCGGCGAGCAAGAGAAACTTCGGCGGATTAGGAAGGGGGGCCAACCAGACGATCGGCGAGGACTCGCCTTCGGTGCGTGCGACGAGCTCTTCAAGGATCGGCTTCCAGTGATTCCAGTTGCGGATGATCGCTGTGATGTCGAGTGTGCCAACTGTCTGTTCGAGGTCGACAGTCTTTGTGCCTTCCTGTGCAGCCATGAAGGTGCGTTCGTTTGCCCGTGCGATTCCGAGTCTCATGCGGTCACCTTCTCGTGAAGCTTTGGCGCGATGGTTTCGGCGAGTACCGCTTCGACCGCGTCGAGGGTCTGGTCGATGTCGGCGTCGCTGTGCGTGGAAGAGAGGAACCAGTTGCCGCGAGGGATGATGCGGACGCCGCGATCCACCATGGCCGAGACGAAGTGGGTGTAGAGCTCCTGATCCATTGCGAGCGAGCTGCGATAGTCGTACACGGCCTGATCTGCTGCAACCTCAGTCGTCGGGAAGCCCATGTAGAAGATGGGGCCGTAGCCCTGGACGACGACGGGAATACCTAACTTCGCCGCACGCTGCTTGATTCCATCCATCAGTCGCCCACCGGTACGCTCCATGGTTGCGTATACGGCTGCTCCATCGCGCTCGAGCATATCGAGCGTGGCGATGGCTCCTGCTACGGCTGGAGGCAGGCTGTTGTATGTGCCGCCGTGGCCGACCTTTCCTGCGGCGATCAGGCCCATGTATTGCTCGCGGCCTGCGAGGCAACTGATCGGCATGCCGTTGGCGATGGCCTTGCCGAAGATGGTGAGATCGGGCTTTACGTTGAAACGGCCTTGCGCACCTGCGAGTGAGAGACGAAATCCGGTGATGACCTCATCGAAGATCAGCACTATGCCGTATTGCGTGCAAAGATCGCGAAGGGCCTCCAAGTATCCGGGCAGCGGCGGGATGACGGCTGTGTTGCACATGACGGGTTCGGTGATGATGGCGGCGATGGTGGTGCCGTGTTGGGCGAGATACTCTTCGAGGACCGGGATGTTGTTCCATGGAAGAACGACGACATGACTCTCCGTGCCGCTGAACTGGCCGGCGGACTCCGCAAGGGCTGCGGGGTGCAGGGCATCGCCGGCGCGATTGGGATCGGGGGAGAGGCTATAGAGGATGTTGTCGAGCCATCCATGGTACTGGCCTTCGAACTTGAGCACGGTCTGCCTGCCGGTGGCGGCGCGAGCCAGACGCAGCGCGCCGTGCACGGCCTCCGAGCCGGAGATGCCGAAGCGCACGAGATCCGCGCAGGGGACGATGCGCGAGACGCGTTCGGAGAGCTCGAACTCGAGCTCATGCTGTGCGGCATAGATCTGTCCGCGCCACATTTGATCGCAGGTTGCCTGAATGACCTCTGGGGGCGTATGTCCGAGGAGCAGGGGGCCGCGTCCGAGCACGTAGTCAATGTACTCGTTGCCATCGACGTCCCAAAGATGAGAGCCGGTGCCGCGTTCGAAGAAAAGCGGGAAGGGCTTATCGCCGAGACGGACGTTGCTGCTGACACCGCCGGCCAGGGACTTCTTCGATCGCTCCAGATCGGCGATGGATCGTGCGTAGCGTTCACTCATGATGCGTATCTCCCTCGGTATAGCCAGACACGGGCACGTTCGTGCCGGTGCGTAAGGATTCATGGATTGCCGTAAGCACGGCAGTCACCTTGCGGCCATCGCGTACGCCCACGGCTGGTGCGATGTCTTTGCGGATCGATGTGATGAAGTCATCGAGGCAGGATGGGAAGGCACCGCGCAGTGTGCCGAAGACGTCGGCGGAGAGGAAGGTCTTGGGGTAGACGAACTTCTCGGGCGTGCTCATCTCGAGGCTCTCGCGCTTGCGGTCGAAGTGCAGATGGCCTCGTTCGCCGACGATGCCGATGAAGGAGTCCACCATCGTTGGGAAGGTGTTGGGATGCACCCAGCCGGATTCGAAGGTCGCGATGGAACCATTCGCGTATCGCACCTGTGCCTGGATCATGTCGTAGGTATCGATTCCCTGTGCGAGGAGGACACGCTTGATGCCCCATGCGCGCGCTTCGACGGGTTCACTGTTGAAGAACCATGTGACGAGGTCGATGTCGTGGCAGCTCAGGAACCATGCGGGCGTGGTCTGGTGAGCCCAGTTGATGTACTTTGTCGGGACAAAGATGGTGTCGTTCTTGCGAGCATAGGCGCAGATGGGTTCGCCGATCTCCCCGGCCGCGATGGATACCTTGCCTTGATGGTAGGGGGCAAGCCAGCGATGATTGAATGCGACCTGGACCTTCAGCTTCGAAGCCTCGGCGAGGCGAACGATCGCGTCCGCCTCGGGTAGGCTCGTGGTCATCGGCTTCTCGAGCAACACATGCTTACCGTGTCGAAGAGCGCTTTCGGTGGCTGCGAAGTGTTCGTCGTCCGGCAGTGCGATGCAGACAGCATCGACGATATCCGACTCGGTGATGGTGTGCCAGTCGTCGGTGGCACGCGGCACGCCGTAGCGGTCTGCCACATCCTGCGCGCGCTCGCGATGCCTGGCGGCGACGGCAACGACGGTGGCGTACGGATGATCCTGGTAGATGCGGATGTATTGCTGGCCCATGATGCCGGCGCCGATGACACCGATGCGAATCTTTTCTGTCATAGCGCTTCCTTCAAAGCGTGCAGCATGCTGGCTGCTTCCGATTGCAGTATGTCTCCGGCGATCGCGGGTACGCGCGATGCGACGACTTCGTATCCGGAGTCGCGTGTGGCTTCGTGATCCGGCAGGTAACCGATGTAGTTGTTGGTCAGGCCGAGGAAGAGGGTCTTCGCGAAGGGTGAGGCCGCGCGGATGGCGAGCGCGACTCGTATGAAGATCTCTCCCGGCAGGGTGATGAATGCTGTTTCGCCGAGCAAAACTGCGGCGAACTCCACGGTCAGTGTCTTGGGTTCGGGGGCTTCCGACTCTTCGTACAACCTTGCGTGGTATTCCTCGATGCGGGCGTAGAGAGACTGTTGCCGTATGGCGAGCATCTCTGCGTCCATTCGGTCGGCGACGATCGCGCGGCCTGCCTTTTCACGCGCCGCTGTCATTACGGCCAGAGGCTCATACTGCTTGAGTGGGAGCGCCACATTCTTGCTAAGCACTTGGACTCTGGATGCTTCCGGTGTGAGCGTTGGCAGTCCTGCCAGCACTGCGTCCGCGAGCCTTTCTCCCAATCGCTGTGCGGTCGCGAAGGTGCGGAAGGGGTCGATGATACCTACGGCGCTGAGATTGCTCTTGTGTCCGATGCTGAGGTCTCCCTGCGCTCCATTGAAGTAGAGCGTCTCGACATCATCGCCGAGTTCACTCTTCAGCTTCGCAAGGGTGTAGAAGGGAAAGTCCTGTGTCAGGCTGAGCGTGTTGGGACCGAGCACGGTGGTGTGACAGGCGTAGATGACGGCGATTGCAGCGATCGTGCCGTCGGTCTCTTCGATTGCGAGGACGCCTGCGTAAGGATCGACGGGCAGGCCATCCGGGGTGCGGCGGTTGACCGCGATGCCTTCCACGGGCGCCATGCCAGTCTTCAAGACTCTGGGCTTTCTGCTTTCGCTCGCTCTGACGACTGCGCTCACGACGTGTTCGTGGAGTGAGAGCAGGTAGGCGGGGTCGAGGAACTGACCCTGATTGAAGAAGCCATTGATCGTGACCGGGCCGCAGTGGGTATGGGTCGCGGCCAGGAAGACGTTGCCGGCTGGAATGCCTGTGCTGCTCTCGATATCGCGTCTGACCGCGAGCGAGAACTCTGCCGATACCGCGATGACGTCGATGCTGATGAGTGCAGCCTGCGTGCCGCCGTCATCGAAGATGAGCGCATGCGCGTGCAGATCGTCATGCACTGCGTTGGCAACACCCATGCGGGCATCGAACCCCGCCATCTCGCAGCCGAGAGGCGGGGTGATGCGCTGCCGTGCAAAGCCGATGCGCCAATCAGCCATTCTTCGCCGCCGCGTCGGGGATGCGCGCGATGCAATCGATCTCTACCTTGATGCCAAGGCCGAGCATCGATTCCACCGTCGTGCGTGTGGGCAGGATGCCGGTGAAGAACTCCTGGTAGACGGCGTTGAAGCGCGCAAAGTCCTCGATATGGATGAGATGCACCGTGCATTTGACGACGTCGGAATAGTCGCATCCGCCAGCCTTCAGCACATCGCCGAGATTCTTCAGCGTGAGCCGCACCTCTTCTTCGATGGTGCCGGGGACGGCCTGACCGGTGCTCATGTCCAACGGACCTTGTCCGCTGACGTAGAGCCATCCATCTACGATGATGCCGTCGGAGTAGGCTCCGGTATTTGCGTTCTTGTTGGGATTCTTGACCTGCGTGAAAGCCATGTGCGTTCTCCGTGATGCTGCGGTTAGAGTTACGATATCGTCGGTTACGGTAAATCCGTACTCCTTCATTTGTATCGTGTCCATCCCGCTGGACGGGTGGGTGTGGCTCGACTGTTGCGGCTTGACGCCGGGAATGCAGACCCGAAGAATAGTATCTCCATGACAATCCAGCGAGCTGTCCCGAAAACAGTGAGGTCGAGCGGCAAGAACCAGGCTCCGGTGGAGCAGCGTGTGGGCATCGTAGGCCTCGGCCTGATGGGGCAGGGAATCGCCGCATGCCTGCTGGCAAACGGACATGACGTGATGGGGTTCGATAGCGACCCAAGCAAACATGCTGCGACTGTGCGTCATGCGGCAACGGCTCTTGCAGAGCTGAAAAGACAGAAGCTGATCGATGTGGAATCTTACAAAGGGTGGAGGCCGAGGCTCCATGCGGCGTCGAGCCTCGCCGATCTCGCTGGATGCAGCCTTGTCATTGAATGTGTGCGGGAGGATCTGGAGCTCAAGCGCTCCATCTTCGCCGAGCTCGATGCGCTGGTACCGCGGAGGACGATTATCGCCTCGAACACTTCGAGTCTGCCTATCAGCTTGCTCCAGGAAGGACGTGTCGCGCCGGGCCGGTACATCGGCATGCACTGGGGAGAGCCCGCGCAGATTATGCGCTATCTCGAGATTATCCCGGGGAAGCAGACGAGCAAGGCAACACTCCGGGCTTGCCTGCGCTTCGGGATCTCCTGCGGCAAGGAGCCCGCGGTGTTGAAGCAGGATATCCGTGGATTCCTCTCGAACCGGCTGATGTATGCGATGTTGCGCGAGGCTTGTCATCTGGTTGAATCGGGTATCGCCGATGTGGAGACGGTGGATCAGTCTTTCCGCAACGATATCGGATGGTGGGCTCTGCTTGCAGGGCCATTCCGCTGGATGGATCTTACCGGGATCCCTGCGTACGCCGCGGTGATGGAGGGTTTGCTGCCGGAGCTCTCGACGGGAACCGATGTGCCTGCGATGATGCAGCGCATGGTGAAGCGCAAGGCGCTCGGTGTCGCGAACCAGAAAGGCTTCTACCCATACACCAAGGCCAGTGCGGCGCAGTGGGAGAAGGACTGGGTGCAGTTCACGTACGATATGCGCAAGCTTGCGGAGAGGTATACCCCGAAGTCATGACGACGCCATCGCAATCGAAGCTGGTCTCCTGGTTGTTGCTCTTCTCCTGCAATCTGATGTGGGCGCTGCAGTTCACGTGCATCAAGCTGGTGCAGGATCAGGCAGGACCGCTCTTCACCGTCTGGTTTCCGACGGCGATCTCGTTGCTGGTGCTCTATCCCTTCGTTCGCGCGGAGCGCAAGCAGAACCAGGGTGCCGCACCGCAGACCCACGGGAAGAAGCGCCCGAACCTGTTTGTTATCTATCTTGTGCTTTGTGTGTTCGGGGTGATTCCCGGCCAGCTCTTCATGACGTGGGGAACGCGTCTGACGCTTGCCAGCAATGCCGCCCTGCTTACCTTGGTTCTGCCCGTTACGACTGCGATTTTCGCGGTTGTTTTTCTGAAAGAAAAGATGACCGGCCTTCGGTGGCTCAGCTTTGCGCTCGCGGTTTGTGGAGTCGCTCTTTGTTCCGGGCTCGATATACACAGCGTGAACTTCAACAAGAGCCAATTGCTCGGTAACGTGCTCGTCTTCGGCGCGATTCTTGGCAGCTCGTTCTATAACTCCTATGGCAAGGCGGCGCTCGACTGGCACTCTCCCATGGAGATGCTCTTCTGGACTTACGCCGGGCTTACGCTTCTGATGACGCCTTTTGTCGTTGCGCTGGAGCGGGACAGCTTTCTCCATGTGCCGCACTTTACGCTGACTACATGGTCTGGGCTTGCGATGCTGATGCTCTTCCACACGACGCTCTCGATGATTCTCTTTCTGAAGGCGCTCAAGTCTATCGACGCGATCCAGGCTGCGCTCTCGAACTACCTCATCGCCTTCTTCGGGCTGCCCATCGCGGCCATATGGCTGCACGAGCGCATCAGTCTTGTCGCGGCCGCTGGCGGCGTTCTCGTGCTGGCAAGCACGATGCTGATCACGCTGCTGGAGAAGCCTGCTCCAGTAGAGAGCGTCCTGCCCTGATCACGTAGCGGATGCCCTCGGGAGAGCGAGCTGGATTCTCATAGGTTGCGAGGCTGCGGATAGTCTTCGGGTCATAGACTGTGATGTCCGCGATGTATCCGGGACGGAGGTAGCCCCGGCCCTTCATGCCAAAGCGCGAGGCTGGAAAGCCCGTGATCTTGTGGATTGCGGTCTCGGTCTTCATCCACTTGCGCTCGCGGCAGAGGTTGCCGAGTAGTTCGGGGAAGGTCCCGTGCAGACGCGGATGGGGCCGTCCCTTCACATAGAACCCATCGCTGATGATGATCGCGAGTGGATGATTCAGGTTGCGGCGCAGGTTCTCTTCGCTCTGGTTGAACTCGAGAATATTGACCTGCCCCTGCTCCTCCAGCAGGAGATCGAAGACGGCATCGACCGCGCGCTGATGGCGGAACGACGCGATCTCTTCAAGCGTCTTGCCGACGAGCGACTGGTTGCGTGCGGAGCCAATCGCACTGATGAGAAGCTCGCTCCAGAGGTTTGCCATGCTGACGAGCATCTCGTCTTCCATGCGCTGACGTTGCTTCTTGCTGCCCAGACGCTGCATTAAGGTCTCCGTGCCACCCTCAAGCGCCCATTGCGGCAGGAGCTGCGTCATCACGGTGCTTCCTGCGATGTAGGGGTAGCAGTCGAAGGCGACGTCTACGCCGCGCACGTGGGCCTCTTCGATCCGTTCGAGGGCGCGCGCGTTGAGATCGCGATTGGCGCGGCCCACGGCCTGAAGATGCGAGATCTGCAGGCGGCATCCGGTGCGTTCCGCAAGGACGATCTGCTCGTCGATCGCCTCGATGAGCTTGAAGCTGTAGTCGCGCATATGCGTGCAGTAGATCTTGTTGCAGTCGGCGACCACCTGGCACAAACGCAGCAATTCGCTCTGATCGGCGCTTGAGCCGGGAGCGTACATCAGACCTGTCGAGAAGCCGATGGCTCCTTCCGCGAAGGCCTGCCGCAGATACTGTTCCATGGCGGCGATCTTGTCTTCCGAGAGCGTGTTCATCTGGTTGCCCGCGACTGCGATGCGCAAGCTGCCGTGGCCGATGAGCGAATAGACCGAAGCCACGGCATCCGCGCCACGGGTCTTCGACAGATAGCCCGAGGCAGAATCCCACCCCCACGCTTCATCGCCGCAGAAGATGCCGTTGGCAAAGCTGCGCAGCTCGTTTGCATGATTGCCCTGCGGATAGGGCGAAAAACCACAGTTGCCGACCACCTCGGCGGTTACGCCCTGCAGCAGTTTTTCGCGGCGGCCTTCGATCACCTGCAGGTCGGAGTGACTGTGCGCATCGATGAATCCCGGGGCGACGACGGTGTCGCTGCAATCCAGCACCGTTGCCGCTGCGGGGATATCGAAGGAGTCGACTGCTACGATTCTGCCTTCATGCACCAGCACATCACCACGACGAAGCGGCGCACCGCTTCCATCTGCGAGTACGCCGCCATGCAACACCAAGGGGTTGGCATCCATCCAGTTCACCCGTTTAGAGTAGCTCGTTTGCCCACCGTTTGCAGCCTTGCGGCCAACACATCTTCTACCGCTTCGAGCGTCTGGTCCACATCGGCCTCGGTGTGGGCTGCCGACAGAGAGCACTGCTTCATGGGCAACTGGAAGAAATAGACGCCGCGCTCGAGAAGCTCACGACGCAGATGAGCATCCATCTCCGTATCGTGGTGCGTCGCAAGATCGTGCCAATCGACCGGAAGATGATCCATGAAGTAGGTGCAGAAGGCCGAGCCCTGGCGTGCAACAACAGCCGTGGTGCCTGCATCCTTGAAGATCTTCTCAAGGCCGCTCTGCATCCTTTGCCCCAGGGTTTCGAAGTCCCGATAGATTGCGCCGTCGTTGTGCGCGAGACGCTCGATCGTGGCGATGGCCGCGGCCGTCGGTATGGGATGCCCGTTATAGGTGCCGGCGAGAAGAACGCGCTTCGTGGCATCGGGACTGACGAAGAGATCCATCAGTTCCTTCTTGCCGCCAATCACAGCGAGGGGATATCCGTTCGCGATCGCCTTGCCGTAGACCACGAGGTCCGGCGCGACCCCGGCGACGGCAGAGTAGCCGCCCAATGCGTGGCGGAAGCCGGTCTTGACTTCATCGAAGATCAGCACAAAGCCATACTTGTCCGCGAGTGCGCGGAGTCCTTCGAGATAGCCTGGTAGGGGATGGACGATGCCGATGTTCTGAAGGATTGGCTCGGTGATGAGGGCTGCGATCGGATACTTCCGGCACATCGCCTCCACCGATTCGAGATCGTTGAAGTTGATGGCGTGGATCAGGCTGCTATGCTCCTGCGGGATGCCGGCGCTGATCGTCTCAAAGGGATATTCGTCGGCTACGCGACGCGGACCAAGCTTGGCGAGCGGCGTCATGAGGTTGCAGGCGACATCATTGTGCCAGCCGTGGTACCCGCCCTGCGGCTTGAGGATGTGGGAACGTCCCGTTGCGGCGCGTGCCAGACGCAACGCCTGGTAGGTGGCCTCGCTGCCGGTGTTCAAGACCTGAATGCTATCGACGAAGGGGACAGCGTCGCAGATCATATGTGCGAGTTGTCCTTCGAGCTTTGTCGTGCCGGAGCCGTAAAGGCTGCTGCCTTCGTCGATCACACGGCGCACGGCATCGTTCACGTGGCGGTCGTTATGGCCCAGAACATAGGGCCCGAAGGCGGCATGGTAGTCCAGATAACGATTGCCATCGACGTCCCACATCCATGCGCCGTCCGCACGTTCAAACACAATCGGCGGATCGACAGCGCGGTTCGTGGAGACGACACCACCCGGAATATAACGCGAATTTTCGCTCAGGATCGCTTGTGACTTTGGATAGTGTGTCATGGTCCTTCTTCGATGATCTTTCGTATTGCTGATGCAACGCTGCTGGTTGCAGACTTCTTACTCTACGCAAGGAAGTGTGCAGGCCTGTGAGCAAAAGGTATCGACCAGTGGGTGCCGTCCAGTCCTTTGGACGGCACCCACTGGTCTTCCTTGAGTTAGAACACCAGCTTGCCGCCGAGCTGCAGTGAGCGGTTGGGCTGGTTGCTGTTGGTGGAGGTGATCAAGCCGGCGGTGCTGGTGTTGGAGATGTTCGCGGACGGGGTTCCGAAGTTCGGATGATTGAGTGCATTGAAGGCATCCAGACGAAGGAGGAACTGCACACCTTCATACACGGTCGTTTTCTTCTCGACGCTCAGATCGAAGCCAACCTCCGGAGGACCAATGAGGCTGTTCCGTCCGGCGTTGCCGAAGGTAAAGTTATCCGGCGCGACGAAGGCCGACGCATCGAAATACCTTCCGTGCTGGCTGTGCAGAGCGTAAGGATCTTTGCCAACCACCTTGTTCGGCCGCGTCGCATACCAGCCTACGGTTGAGGTTCCAAGGGCGACTCCACCGCTCGCGTTGGTCGTCGTGCTGGGAATGGTGAAGCTGGGCGAGAACGGCGTGCCCGAGCGAAGCTGCGTCAGGCTGGCGAGGGACCATCCGTTGACGACACGCTCTCCGAAGCCATGGCGTTGAAAGGGAAGATCGTACGTAGCCTGCAGGAAAAAGTTGTTCTTGTGGGTACCGTCCGAGTTGCCTTTGTCGCCACCCAGGTTGTAGGGGTTCTGCGTGGTGCCGCTGATTGGCACATCGTCCAATCCGCTGTTCCACGTATAGCTGGCCTGGAGATAGAGGCCGTTGCCGGTGCGTTTGGTCAGTTCCGCCTGCATCTGGTTGGTGAAGGCGTAACCTTCTGTCAGATTGGTAAGAATGCTGGCCCACGGCTGGTAGGGACGTCCGGCCTGCAGGGAAGTAAGCGGGCGCTGCACCTTGGGGTAGTTCATGTCGAAGACATAGTACGGTGCATGCGTGGTCTTGTTGCCTACGTAGGAGAGGCGGAAGCCTGCGGATGCGGGCAGCGCCTGCTCCAGCGTCAGGTTCCACTGCTGAATGCGGGCCTGCTTCGAATCACGCTGCGAAGCGTAGATGGTGGGGTTGGCGGCTACCGTGCCGGTTCCTGGGAAGGGGTTGGCGAGGGTCAGTGTGGGTGCGTAGGCCGAGGTGCTGGTGTAGCTCTGCGTAAGCAGGAAGGGGAAGTTCAACTGCGAGATACGGATGGGGCCGATGCCCGGAGGGATAAGGCCGTAGAACATGCCATAGCCGCCGCGCAATACAGTCTTCGCATCTGCGGTGAGACGGTAGGCGAACCCGACGCGCGGACCGTAGTTCGTCTTGTCGGTCAGCACCACGCTTGTGCCCCAGCCGTTTGCTTCGGAGGTGGTGTAGGTGCCCGGATAGAGTGCCAGCACGGTGGCGTTGGCGTCCTTCGAGATCTGACCGCCGGAGCTGCGGATCACCAGCTTTCCGGTGCTGAAGTCGAAGTTGCTGAAGTCGCCGTTTTTCTCGTTCGGCGTTGTCTGCACCTCGTAACGCAGACCCACGTTCAGGGTCAGGCGCGGCGTGACGGCCCAGTCGTCCTGCCCGAAGAACTGGTAGTTCTGGTAGGTCTGATTGATGGCGATCTGCGGCGTGGCGCGTACCGTGGAATTCGGGTTACCCAGCAGGAAGTCCGCGAAGGCGTCACCCGTTGCGTTGTAGGTGGGATCGCTGGTTGGCGTACCTGGAGCACTGGCGGTGAACCGGCCGGTGAAGCCGAAGGTGCCGAGGGAACTGGAGGTAGTGCCGGACTTGATGATGACGTTGTTGAAATTGACGGAGGCACCGAACTTCAACGTGTGCCTGCCGCGCACCAGCGTGAAGTTGTCGGCGACGGACTGCGTGGTCTCGGGGTTGTGGCCTGCGCCGCCCGTGTCACCCACGGAGGTGTAGTTGGTCATGTTGATGGTGGGCAGACCGCCGATCCGGAACGGGCCATAGAGGCCGGGGAAGAGCGTGGTGGGATCGAACGAGGCGTTTTGGCCAAGGCGGATGTTGCGATGCGAGAAGTAGGAGTAATGAATCTCATTCAGCATGCGCGGCGAGAACACTGAGACGTCGCGGAGCATGCCTTCGATCGTGATGTAGCCGGCGTTCTGATAGTTGCCATACTGCGCCGGGGTGCCGTTGCGCGAGAAGTACGGGTTGCCGTAGGCATAGTATCCACCAGCCGTCAGCGCGTTCAGGCGATTGAGGTTGTGATCGATTTTGCCGGTGTACTTATAGTCGTTGTACTTGTTGTTCACGGTCTGGAGCAGGTTGTTGGTCGGGCCACCCGAGGCAGAGGTTCCACTTGACGCAATGTTGGCGTGCGGAATGTAGGCGAGCAGGGCGGCGGCGCGCGGGTCGATATTGGTGATCTGGTTGCCGGGAATGATCGTGCCCGTGGACGCATTCCAGAGCTGCTTGGTGGTGCCGGAGAAGTTGCCGGCGCGTTCCGCATCGGTTGGGACGGTGAAGAAGTTAGGCTTGCCGTTGCGCTGGATCAGATTGTCTACCGCGAACAGGAAGAAGGTTCTGTCCTTCCAGATGGGGCCGCTGACATATCCGCCGAACTCGTTACGGTTCAGGCCCGGCTTCACCACGGTGCCCGCGTAGGCAAAGTAGTCGCGCGCGGCTCCAGCGCGGTTGCGGTTGAAGTAGTACACCTCACCGTGAAATCTGTTGGAGCCGGACTTGGTCGTGATCGAGATAGCCGATCCGCCCTCGAACTCTGCCTTCGCTACGCTACTGACCACCTTGATCTCCTGGATGATCTCAGTCGAGGGCAAAGTCGTGAGGTTGGAGTCGTAGGAATAGGCCGCTGCGCCATTCGAGATATCGTTCACCGGAACGCCGTCGACGTTATACATCGCGCCATTCCAATGCAGGCCGCCGGAGATCTGCGGGTTATCCGGGTTGTCATTCGTGTTGCCGGCGACAAAGACGAGCGCGCGGTCGATAGTACGGCCGTTCAGCGGCAGTCGCGCAATTGCCGTTCCCTCCAGTACAGCGCCGATCGTCGAATCGTCGGTGGTGATCGCATTCGGCGAGGCCGAGACTTCTACCTTGCTTTCCGTCGAACCCAGGGTAAGCTTCACATCGTTACGGACCGACGCAGACACCAGAAGATGCACATGTGCGATGTTGGCCGTGGAAAAACCGGGAGCCGCGATCGTGATGTCATAGTCCGCTGGCTGAAGATTCTGGACGTTGTAGATACCGTCCTTGGTTGTGGTCCCCTCCACCGTCTGGTTGGTCCCCACATTTCGCACACTCACCTTCGCGTTGCTCACCGCCGCGCCGCTTGGATCGGTGACCTGACCCACCAGCGAGCCCGCGACCGACTGCGCCAGAGCAGCTCCGGGTAGGAAACATAAACAGAGGAGAAGAAGAGAGGAGAGAGAGAGTCGTTTCATAAAAGTGTCCTCGTGTCGAAGTGGAATCACATGGCCTGAAGCGTTACTGAAGCGTTTGAGCGTCTGCGGGTACACGTCTGCCTGCTCGGAAAGAAACCGTGCGAAATGCTGTGAATTGCCGCGTGCGATGATTCACTTTCATCCGTTTGCAACATATTGCCAAGAGGAGAAATGCAGAATCGGGCTGGATCGTCCAACTGCCTGGACGCAGTTGTGCTTTCGGTGCAAAATTCGGAATAGGGCGTCCTTCGCATGCATCGTCACGGTTATTCTGCTGAGACGATGCTGAACACTCTTCCATGCGCCTTGAAGCGGTTTGCGATGTCCTCACTCGTTGCGACGTTGATCTCCATCAATGCACCGTCACAGACCATGATGCAGCATGCTCCCCTGCTTCCGCGTGTCCAACAACTGCGCTATGGAAATGGAGCACTCCCTCTGTGCAGCTTGACGCTCAGCACCACCAACAGCGAAGATCCGCAGGCCGTTGCAGAGGTGCGGCAGATACTGGAGCAACACTGCAACGCAAGCATCCGCCCGTCGACGCCCGTTGAGCTTACGCATGAGACCTCCGGCAGCATGTTGCCCGGTGCGAACGAGACAACCACGCGTGGATCCCGTGAGTCGTATGCGATTTCGATTGGAGCGAACGGAGTCAAGATTCATGCGATGACGGGCGCTGGGGTCTTCTATGCGGTCCAGACACTGCGGCAAATGATCGAAGGTTCCACGGATGCACCGATGCTCCCCTTCGCGGAGATTGCCGACTGGCCTGCCATGCCATATCGCGGGTTCATGATGGACATGAGCCACGGGGCTATCCTGACTGTCGCGGAAGTGAAGAAGCAGCTCGACCAGCTTGCTGAGTTCAAGGCGAATCAGTATTTTTTCTATGTCGAGACAGACCTGGACCTCGATGGCTATCCGTTGCTTCGCAAAGACTCCAATTGGAGCAAGCAGGACATCCGCGCGATCGTCGAGTATGCGCGTCAACGCCATATCGACGTAGTGCCCTGCGTCGAGCTCTATGGTCATTTGCACGATCTCTTCCGACTCGAACGCTACAGCGACCTCGCGGCACTATCGCATGGCGGCGAGGCGAATCCGGCCGATCCGCGCATCCAGCACATCCTCGAAGATTGGCTTCGGCAGTATGCGGAACTCTTTCCAAGTCCATGGCTTCATCTTGGCTTCGATGAGCCCTTCGAGCTCGAGCGTGCTGGCAGCAAGACCGCAGGCGTTGCGCCCGACGTGCTCTGGCTGCAGCATCTGCAGCGCCTCGCCGGGATTGCCTCCGGTCTTGGCAAGCGCCCGCTCTTCTGGGCCGACATCGATGAAGGTGCCTACATCTTCAACAAATATCCGGGCCTTGCCGCAGGGCTGCCGAAAAATGCGATTGCCGCACCATGGTTCTACGATGCGCGCCCTGACTACAGCAATCTGCTGGATCTTTTCGCAGCCAATCATGTTCCCATCCTCGTCACAACCGGCATCTCGGACTGGGACAATATCGCGCCCGATTTCGAGAGCACTTTTATCAATATCGACGGCTTCCTTGCGGCTGGACGCAAAGCCAATGCGATCGGCATGTTGAATACGGAGTGGTCGGACTCCGCGCTTGCGCTGCATCGTGAGGCGCTGGCTGCTGTTGCCTACGGAGCGGCTGCGGCATGGCAATCGAAACCCATGGAAAGCGATCGCTTCTTTGCGGAGTACGCGCAGATTCATCACACGCCAGCGGCGGCGGAGAAGATTGCGGCGGCGCTTTCTCATCTGACGGCGGCGCAGTCTCTGATGCGGCAGGCACTGGGCTCAGAGACCAGCTTCCGGATGTGGGATAACCCTTTCGAGCCTCATCTGCTCGCGCGCATCAAGATGCACGAGAAAGATCTTCACACCGCACGGCTCGATGCCGAACAGGCCGAAGAAGAACTGCTTACAACGGGTAGCGGAAGCGATGACGAGATCGACAGCCTCATCGTTGCGGCAAAGATGCTTGACTATACCGGCATGAAGTTTCTCTATGCGATTGAGATTGCGGCGAACTTCGATGCGCTCCCCGAGCATCCGTCCGCGGCGGACATCGGCTATCTGCTCAAACGCGAAACGAGCTCACGGAACCACAGCCGCGTCGGCGATCTTCTGGATACGGCGGGTGAACTCGAGGCGTCGTACAGCAGCGAGTGGCTGAAGCAATACAAGCCTTATCGCCTGGCGACCGCACAGGCCCGGTGGCGCGCCGAGCAGGAGTTCTGGCGCCACTTCCAGGCTAGTGTATGGACCGTCACGCAAAACTTCCAGGAGAAAAGTTCACGGCCAACACTTGCGGATGTGTTGGCCGTGCGATGAAGGAGCCAATGCTACACAGGCCTCTTGAATGGGCCATCCTTTAGAACCTTCAAGTGCTCATCGGTAAAGGCTGCGCCATGGAAGAGCGCGACCCCCGGTGCACCAAGATCACGCGAGGCATGTATCTGTTCCACGATTCCTTCGATGGTGTTCTTGCCTGAGGTCGAATCGAGGGCCATGCCCGCGTACACCGGGCACGAGGCTCCAATGTCGCTGAGGGTCAGAGCGAGTTGCGAGCGGAAGATATTGATGTCCGACTGGTAGACCTGCGGCACATAGTAACGCAGCCATCCGGAGTTGGCCCAGCGTCCCCAATCGCGGCCACGGATGCGGTCGTGCCTCCAGTCGTGTCCACCGTTGGCGGAGAGCATCATCTTCGGATGCTTCTGCATCATCTGGTCGCGGATCTCCTCGACAAACGCGCTCGGGCCGATGGTGCGGAAGTCCTCCGCAATTTGGGTATCGAGAGCATCGGTCAGCTTGCGTCCGTGCAACTGCTCGAACACGGAGCGGCATAGAGCGCAGACGCAGTATCCCTTGGTTCCGTAGCCCGGCTCCTCGATGTGAAAGCCGTTCAGCTTCGGATAGCGGACGAAGGTCTTTTCCAACTGCGCCTGCATCCAGGCGCGTGCCTTGTAGTGTTGCGGACAGACGTTCTCAACACGCTGGGCATCCAGCTTCATCAGCGTCTGTCCCGGAACCACCTCATCGAGGCGTTTCGCCATCCACTCCGGACTTCCGCCGATCCCCGGGTCGAACTCAGGCGACTTCAGATCGCGGTAGTCCGTGAAGCTGTACCACATGTCGACGTCGAGGCCTTCCTTCGTCGCCTCATCGATCAAGACGCCGAGGTAGTCCCACTCCGCGGTCGGATGGAGCTTGCGATACTCGGGATGGTCAAGTGCCGCGAGATAGCCGCTAAGCGTCCAGGGAAGAAGTAGTGTGAAGTTTGCGCGCGCATACCGTTCCACCGTTGCCTTGATCTGCGCCTTGCCGAGCTTCTCCTTCGCATCCGTATGCTGCTCCGGATGGATCCAGATGGCACGCACTTCCTTCGCGGGCTTCGGCGCACGCGGCACCGGCACCGCTTTAGGAGTTGGTTGCGCACCTGCGGGCAACGCTGCCGCGACTGCGGCGGTGGGAAGAAGCTGCAACACCTTACGACGGCTTAAAGACCTGTTCCACGATTCACTCATGCACGCACTCTATCGAAGTTGGCTTTCGTTTCCTAGCATCTTTGCACGCCCGTTCAGCCCAATGGATGCGCTACTGCAATCCAAGGAGAGCCACCGTATCGCGCTCAATGATTCCCTCGGTGAGCTTCTCCGCGATCCTCGGCAGACCGGAGTTCCCGATGATGTGGTTTACGTTGCGCAACGCGGCAATCGTATCTGCGGGCGTGGTGAACGGGTAGTCCGACCCCATCAGCAGCTTGTGGCCACATCCATACTCCTGCGCCAGCATCAGCGCGTTGTAGTACTGCCACGGCCTGTAGTAGAGCGCTGAGATATCGGAGTAGACATTGGGTTGCTTGCGAATCAGCACGACCGCATCTTCCACCCATGGATGCCCCATATGCGCGACCACAATCTTCAGGTCCGGATAGGACATCGCCACATCTTCCACCTGGATCGGCAGCGCATACTTCAGCGGGGCTCGCCGCGGAAACGTTGTTCCCTGATGGATCAGTACGGGGATTCCGTGCTTCTCGCAGAAGGCGTAGACCGGGAGCATGCGTTCATCCATCGGATGGAAGTTCTGGTAGATCGGCGCAAGCTTGAGGCCGCGAAAGCCGTCTTGCAGAAAGACCTTCTCCATCTCCTGGAGCATGTCGGGCTCATGTGGATCGAGGCATGCAAACCCGATCAGCTTGTCCGGATGCTTCGCTACATAGGTCTTCACACGGTCGTTGGGAACTACCAGACCAAGATGCTTCGTATGGAAGCCAAAGACGATGGCGCGATCTACGGGCTCCATTGCGGCCCAGTGATCCTCTTCCGCGATATCGATCTGCGCGGGGGCACCACGGGCGATCGTGGCCTCGCGTTCCATCTCCTCGCTCCAGTCTTCGGCTTTCCAAAGGTGGGTGTGGCAATCGACCATGGCATGTTCCCTTTCTATCGAACAGCGTACCGCGCACCCTATACATCTCCAAATGGGGAAAGTGCCGCGTGTCCAGCCTAATGGACTAGCCCGCTGCCTGTCTTTCGGTTTATAACCGTGACATTGCTACACTCAACTTCACTCCGCACCCTGTGAGGCCCATGCTACTTCTCCGCAACGCTCTGATCGTCGATGGTTCAGGCAGCCTGCCCTATCCAGGGAGCGTGCTCCTTCGCGAAGGCCGCATCGAAGCGATTGGAGCGCTCGAAGCGCCGCTCGGCGCGGACATTATCGACCTTGACGGCGCCGCTCTGTCGCCTGGTTTCATCGACATGCACAGCCACTCCGACCTGAAGGTTCTTGAGAATCGCCGCGAAAAGAGCGACCAGGGCATTACGTCGGAGGTGGTTGGCAACTGCGGCTTCTCGCCGTACCCCTGCGGCCACCACAAGGCCCTGCTCGCCGAGCAGCAGGAGGGCATCCTGAACGGAGGCGAGAGCTGGCCCAACGCCCGGGCGTACCTCGATGCCGTGAAGCAGAGCTCACGCCTCGTGCATGTCGAGTCGCTGATCGGCCACGGAGCGCTCCGCACGGCCGTCTGTGGGAAGCAGGCCAATACGACTGAGTTGATCAAGCTCGACGAGCTTACCGCTACGCTGGACGAGGCCCTCACCGAAGGCGCGATCGGTTTCTCGACAGGCCTTATGTATGCGCCAGGGTCGCAGGCTCCCTTTGCGGAACTTGAAGCTCTCTGTCGCGTCGTTGCCCGTCACGGCAAACTCTACACCAGCCACATGCGCAGCTATGCCTGGGAGTTGCTCGAGTCCATCGACGAGCAGATCGAGCTGGCCCGGCGCACCGGATGCCGCCTCCAGATCTCGCACCTGCAGACCGTGGGCCGCGACAACTGGCACAAGCAGAAGCTCGCGCTTGAGAAGATCGAGCAGGCGCAGGCCGAAGGGATCGACATCGGCTTCGACTGCTACCCCTACCTCGCCGGTAGTACGGTCATGACGCAGCTCTTGCCGCAGACGGCACTGGCCGATGGCCTCGCCGGCATGCTCGCTCTCATCGCAACCTCACGTGCTGACCTCGAAGCCTTCCTCGATGAAGAGACGGCGCAGGGCTGGGACGATATTTTTGTTTCCTCGCTCCACACCGTGGCTAATCGCCCTCTGATCGGCAAGCATATTGCGGCGATCGCCGAAGCCCGCGGAACGGCACCGGCCGCCACCATCCTTGACCTTCTCGTCGAAGAGGGCGGTCGCGTGAATATCGTGGCGTTCAATCAGAGCGAGCCGAACCTCCACGAACTTCTCACGCATCCCCTCGCGTCGATTATCACGGACGGTTTCTACGTCTCGGAGCGGCCCCATCCGCGCCTCGCCGGAGCCTTTCCGACTTTTCTGGGCGAGTTCGTGCGGGACCGCAAGTGGCTGTCTTTGCAGGAGGCTATCCGTAAAATCACCACAGCACCCGCAGGACGCCTGGGTCTTACGGACCGTGGCAATCTCACCCCTGGCAGCATCGCCGATCTGACCATCTTTTCGCCGGAACGGATCGGCAGCGGCGCCACGTTTGAATCGCCGACCCTGCCTCCGCACGGCATCCATCTTGTCATCAAGGGACAGTTACTCCTCCCGAAATCGTCCAGCCTATTGGACGGACGCGGTATTCTCAGGTCAGGACAGGCTCTTGAGCATGCTATCGTGAGCCATCCATCGACCCCAGATACGATAGGAGAACTCCACTATGAACGCTAGCCGGACGCCTTCCGTACCCGCAGTGGAACGTGCCTTGAACCTGATGGAATCGCTTGCGCACTCGAAGAACGGGCTGTCCCTCTCGCAGCTCGTCGAATCTTCCAACATTCCCAAGAGCTCCATTCATTGCCTTCTCCTGACGCTGGAACGCGCCGGCTACCTGCATCGCAGCAACCAGACAGGCCGCTACATGTTCGGCCTCAAGCTCTTTGGCCTCGCAAACACGTCACTCAGCGGTCTTCCTATCCGCGAGCAGGCCGCGCCCTTCATGATGCAACTCATGGAGCAGACCGGCCTGACTGTCCATCTTGGCGTGCTCGATCAGTACGAGGCCGTGCTCGTGGCCAAGTTTAACCCGCCGGGTTCGAACGGTCTTGCCACCTGGCGCGGGAAGCGGATGGAGATTCATTGTACGGGGATCGGCAAAGCTCTGGGAGCGTACATGAGCGAGGCCGATCTCAAGGCCATCTATCGCCTGCGCAAGTTTCCCCGCCACAACGAGAACACCATCTCCACCCTGCGCAAGTTGCAGGAAGACTTTGCTAAGATCCGCCAGCGTTGTTACTCCATCGACGACGAAGAAGACGAGATCGGCTGGCGCTGCCTCGGAGCACCCATCTACGACGACGCCGGCAATCCCGTTGCGGCGGTCAGTATCGCAGGAACCATCCACCAGATCCGCGCCGACAATCTGCCGCGCCTTGCCGAGACCCTCAAGGCCTGCACCACCGCGATCTCTTACTCCTGGGGCTACTTGAAGGGCGAGGAAGCAGATGCATATCAGCGAGCTTGACACTCCATCCGTAGTCGTCGATCTCGACGTTCTCGAACGCAATATCGCACGCATGGCCGCTTACTCCGCGAAGACGGGTATCAAGCTGCGGCCGCACATCAAGACCCACAAGACGCCCGAGATTGCGAAGATGCAGATCGCCTCCGGTGCCATCGGCATAGCAGCCGCCAAACCGGGCGAAGCCGCGATCATGGCAGCGGCGGGGCTTGACGACATTTTTATTGCGTACCCCATCGTCGCGGCACAGAAGGCGGAGCACTTCCTCTCGCTTTCAGATGCCGCCCGCCTTTCCATTTCGGTCGACTCCATCGAAGCGGCAGAATGCCTCGCCAAAGCGTCCGACGCGCGGGGATACGACTTGCCGATCCTCGTAGAACTCGACGTAGGCTTTGGCCGTTGCGGCGTGCAGAACGCCCCAGCCGCACTTGCTTTGGCGCAGCAGATCGACAAGCTTCAAGGCGCGCACTTCGGTGGACTCATGTACTATCCCGGCCACATGATGGTGCCCGTTGAAAGGGCCAATGCTTTTCTCCCGCACGTGAACGCTGCCGTCGAGTCCGCCTACGAAGCCATTACCGGAGCAGGCCTTGAGGTCCGCGTGGTGAGTGGTGGATCGACCCCCATGGCTTATCGATCCGAGGAGTTTTCGCACCTGACCGAGATCCGTCCGGGCATGTATCCACTGAATGATCGCAACCTCGTCGTCGGCGGCTTCGCCACGCTTGAGGAGTGCGCTCTCTCCGTCATCGCGACGGTTGTCAGCAACGCGGTTCCGCATCGCGTCATCCTTGACGGAGGATCGAAGACTTTTTCTTCCGACCGCCTCCTTACCGGCGACCACATCGGGCACGGCGTCGTCGTGCAGGATCCGGACGCGATCTTCTATGGCCTCTCTGAAGAGCACGGGCACCTCGATATCACCAGCAGCACCCGCACCTACAAGCTCGGTGAGCGCCTGCGCATCGTGCCGAATCATGTGTGCGCCACGATCAATATGCACGACACGATTTACGGTGTGCGTGGCGACCAGGTTGAGACCGTATGGAACGTAGCCGCCCGCGGTCGCGTTCAGTAGCTCCCTTCTGAGGTTTCATCATGCAGGAACAGACAGTCGGCCTCATTGGCCTGGGCTTCATGGGACGTGGCATTGCCGGCTGTCTCATTGCGCACGGACTTCATGTCGTGTCCTACACGCTTGCGCGCAGTGAGTTCGAGCAGGCTCGCGAGGCCATCGCGCAGGCCATTGAGGAGCTCATTGAGAACGCGGGCTACGATCCATCCCTCCGCGATGAATGGCGGGGACGTTATGTCGAGGCGGCCTCGCTCCAGGATGTAGCCTCTTGCACCTTCATCATCGAGAGCATCACCGAGTCCGCCGAAGCGAAGCACAGGCTCTTCGCCGATCTCGAAGCTATCGTTTCTCCCGAAACTCCGATCGCCAGCAACACCTCGGCGCTGCCCATCTCGCTTCTGCAGCAAGGCCGCCTGCGCCCGGAGCGCTTCCTGGGGATGCACTGGGCGGAGCCCGCACACTGCACGCGGTTCCTCGAACTCATCCGCGGCGAACACACCAACGACGCCTCTCTGCAGGCCGCCGAGCGCATCGCACTGCAGCTTAGGAAAGATCCGTGCATCGTTCAGCAGGACATCCCGGGCTTCATCGTCAACCGCATCGCCTATGCCATGTATCGCGAGGCCTGCAACCTTCTGCATCTCGGGATAGCGGACGCCGATACCATCGACAAAGCCTTTCGCAATTCATGCGGTCTATGGGCCGGTATATGCGGTCCCCTTCGGTGGATCGATCTCACCGGAGGCCCCGCCCTCTATGGCAAGACCATGACCGGGGTTCTGCCGACGCTCTACAACTCCCCCGAGCTCCCTGAGCCGATCGCTTCGCTGATGAAAGCCGGAGCAACGGGCATCAAGAGCGGCCAGGGTTTTTTCTCCTATACGCCCGAAGAAGCGCAAGCCTGGGAGAAGATCTACCGCGACCAGGTCTGGCGGATGCGAGCCATCGCCGAAGAGGTCTTTCCGATCTCCGACCATGAGCCCAAGACTCCATGACGACGATGCACCTTCTCCGCTCCGACTACGTCGTGATCCTCGGCTATTTCGCACTTGTCCTTTTTATCGGTCTTTACTTCCGACGTCAGCAAAAGACTGCGACCGACTTCTTCGCAGGGGGTCATCAGATCTCCTGGTGGCTCGCCGGCATCTCGCTCTACATGTCCGGTTTCAGCGCGTTCACCTTCATCGTCTACTCGGAGATGGCGTACCGCTATGGCCTCGTTGCGATCCTTCTCTCCTGGACCAGTGTGCCCGCCTGTCTGCTTGGGGGCACCGTCTTCGCAGCGCGCTGGCGGCGAGCCCGCATCATCACGCCGGTTGAGTTCCTCGAGCAGCGATGTTCGCTGACGGTCCGGCAACTCTTTGCCTGGTCCGCCATCCCTGCGAAGGTCTTCGATGACGCCCTCAAGATCTTTACCACAGCCATCTTTCTTTCGGCTGGTATGGGCATCGGCATCAAGACGTCCATTTTCGTCTGTGGCATCATCGTCATCGTCTATACGCTGCTTGGTGGCTTGCTCGCGCTCGTCGTTACCGACTATCTACAGTTCATCATGAAGGCTCTCGCGATCCTGCTGCTTCTCCCGCTTGCCGTATGGCGGCTCGGTGGCGTTCATCCGGCGCTGCACAGCATCCCGGCGAACCTCATCCACTTCACCGCTGGCCCCTATCGCTGGGGATACATTGTCAGTTATGGGCTCATCGTGATCATCAGCTATAACGGGAGCTGGTCGTTCGCGCAAAAGTACTACTCCGTGCCCGACGAACGTTCCGGCCGCAAAGCCGCCTGGTTCGCCGCCGCTCTCAACTTCGTCGGCACTCCCATCATGCTCCTGCCTGCCCTCATGGCTCGTAGCATCATGCCCACCTTTGCCGCCCAGCAGAAGCCGCAGGACGTCTACGTCCACCTCATCTTTACCCTGCTGCCTGCGGGCATGATCGGCATCATCGTCGCCGCTCTGTTCTCCGCGACGATGGCCACCGTCAGCGCCGATCTCAATGCCATCGCGGGGGTACTTACCAAGGATGTCTACCAACGTATCCTGCGGCCCGCGTCTACGGAGCGTGGCCTCGTTGCGGCCGGTCGCGTTTTGACGCTTCTGCTCGGCACCATCATCATCGCCATCAGCATTTGGATCGGCCAAAGCGGCCGCGACTCGCTCTTTCACATCATGGTCACGGCCTTCGGAGTGCTGTTGGCACCTACGCTCCTGCCGCTTCTCGCGACCCTCGTTTTCCGCCGGCTTACCTCCAGGGGAGTTATCGCCGGCTTTGCCTCCGGTATGGCCTCGGGAGTTCTGACCCTGACGGCGAAGACGATCTATCTCGCCAAGGCGGGGCCAGCCGCAACGCAAACTCTCGACTATCACCTCGAAGGCCTTTCCATCTTTACCAACATCGCGGCGACCTGTGTCGGCATGTTTCTAGGCAGCACCTTTCTCGGTGTCTCTATCGAAGAACAGCAGCGGGCGAAGACGTTCTTTCGTCTCATCGACACTCCGATCACACAGGAAGAGAGCCTGGTCACGAAGGCGCAGTCAAACTCTTCGGACAATATCATTCGGCTCTCCACGCTGGCCGTTGGCGTGCTTCTCATCGTGTCCGGGGCGCTGGCGCAGGAACCGGTCGCGCACTGGATCGACTCCAGCATCGGCATTGTCTTCCTGTTTCTTGGGCTACCTATCCGACGGATGATCGCCAGATCCGGCGGCAGAAAGACGTAGACGCGAGACGTTCCGTGCAGTCGTGCCTATCTTCTCTTTCCATCTTCCGGGGAGCACGCACGTCGTACCGCATGGAAGACTTCATCGACGATTTTGTTCATGGGCCTGTTCTGCTGCGCGACCCACATCTCGACGCAAAGGCCTGTCATCGACAGCGTGATGCTGGCCAGGATCCGATCCTCCAGCGAAGGCAGTCCTTTGCGTTTCACGCGCGTCGCGAATGCCTTCGCGAGTTCTTCCTCCAACATGGGAACCTCGAGAAACTGGGCCATTCGCGCAGCGGGGCTTCGATGCGCGATCTGGAGAATGCGCTCCGTCACCGAGAGCGTGGGCACCAGAACCTTCGTGATCGCCGCTTTCGCTGCTTCAAAGCTACTGAGCCCGCTCTCCTCGGCCAGGATAGCCTGGGTTAGGCCTGCTCCATAGTTCTTCACCATGGAGCCCATCACGTCTTCCTTCGAGGAAAAATAGCGAAAGTACGTGCGGCGAGAGACGCCCGCGAGCTCGGCAATCTGGTCGATCGTCACCTCGTTGAACCCATGCGCATGAAAGAGGCGAATGGCAGCATCCCATATCTCTCTCCGAACGACCTCATGCTTCTTGGCCTGTAGCGAGTCTCGTGGAACGACGCTCTTCGTGCTCATGTTTCGAGTGTAGCCCCGCCGGCACCAAATGCATAGTGGGCTTCATTTGTCATTTTGTGTTGACAATGGCACAGTGTGCCAATAATCTTCCTCCTGACGGCCCGATAGGCGCTAGCCGATACTTAAGAGCAGGACGATGCATATCGCTCACCGAATACGATCAATCGTTCCACCCGCATTCGCTCTGTTTGTCATGGCCATGTGTCTGCCGGGCTGCTCTCGCAAGAAGGCAGATCCTGCCGCATTGGCAGTTCAGGAGATCACGGTTACCACTACTCCTGCGCTCGGCAGGCAGGTTCCTGTCACGCTGACGGAGACAGGCAGCTTCGTGGCCGAAGAACTGTCGGAGGTCGCCCCCGCCGTTGCCGGTAGAGTATTCAAGACGCCGGTATCGATAGGCGCCTTCGTCAAGACCGGTCAGGTCATCTGCGAACTGGATCACCGGGACGCCGACTTGAAGCTGATGCAGATACGCGCGCAACTTGCGGAGGCCATGGCCGCTGTCCGGCAGGCGCAATCGCGGATCGGGTTGGGTGCCGCAGGCTTCGAACCGACCAAGGTTCCCGAGGTTGCCGCTGCCAGGGCGACGTATGAATCCTCTGAGGCGCAGGCACGGCTGGCCGCCGCCGATGCGAAGCGCTACGCCAATCTGGTTGCCACGGGCGATGTTTCGCAGAGCGTCTACGACAAGCAAAGAACGCAGGCAGAGACCGCCGCGGCGCAGGCCAACGGATCGCGCCAGCAGTACGAGGCGGCGATCAACACAGCGCGGCAAAGCTACCAGGCCGTTGGCTCCTCAGAAGCCACGCTCGAGGCCATGCGCGCGCAGGTTGCCCAGGCTGAGAAGGCGCTTGCCGACACGACCATTCGCGCGCCCTTCGATGGCTACGTGAGCGCGCGTACCCATGCTGTCGGGGAATTTGTGACTACGTCCAGCAGCGTTGCTACCGTGGTTCGGGTCGACACCCTCAAGCTTCAGTTGCAGACTCCGGAGAAGAGTGCTGCAGGCCTGAAGATCGGTATGCCTGTGACCGCGCGCGTCGCCGCCTATGGCGAGCGGGACTTCCAGGGCACGACGTCGGCTCTGAATCCCGCCGTCAATCCTGACTCTCGCGCCTTCATCCTCGAAGCCCACTTTCCGAATGCCGACGGGGCGTTGCGTCCAGGCATGTTTGCGAGTGCTCGCGTGCTTCTTCCCGGGACCGAGAACGCCGTGTTCGTCCCCAAGGCCGCGGTCATCCGCGATCGCACCACCGATTCAAATCAGGTTTATGTGGTCGGTGACGGCAAGGTTCATCTTCGTGTCGTCACTCTTGGCGACTCGGATGGTGGAAACATTCGGGTGCTCTCCGGCGTCGCTGCCGGGGAGATGATCGCAACCGACAAGCAGGCCGATCTCTACGACGGCGCGCCTGTGAAGACGCAAGCTGACCGGTAACGGAGTCCCATCATGCATGCTCTCGCTCGACTCTGTGTCCGCCGGCCCGTCTTCGCGACGATGTTGATCCTCTCACTTGTCGTGGTCGGCGCGTTTTCCTACTTCAGCCTTGGCGTGGATCTTCTTCCCAAGGTCGACGTGCCGACCGTTGCCGTCACCATCTCCGATCCCGGCGCGTCGCCTGAAGAGATTGAGACGGAGATCAGCAAGAAGATTGAAGATGCCGTCAACACCATCAGCGGCCTCGATGAGTTGCGTTCGACCTCTTCGGAGGGACAATCGCAGGTCATCATCACGTTCGACCTCGACAAGAATGGCGACGTAGCAGCGGAAGAGGTTCAGAACAAGATCAATCTCATCCGCAACGACCTGCCCCAGAATGCGAAGGCCCCGGTTGTACAGAAGTTCGATCCCGATGCCACTCCGGTCGTCCAGATTGCCGTGTCCGCGCCTCGCTCTCTGCGCGACCTTACGCTCATCGCGGACAAACTGATCCAACAGAAGCTGGAGAATGCGAAGGGGGTGGGGCAGGTTCGGCTTGTGGGCGGAGCGCGCCGGGAGATCCATGTCAACGTCAATCCCGAACGGCTTCGTGCCTATGGGCTTACGATCACCGATGTCGTGAACGCGGTGAGGCAGCAGAATCTTGAGCTGCCCGGTGGATCTCTCAATGGAGGTACGCGCGAGTTCACCATCCGCACGATGGGACGCATTGCCAACGCCGCTCAGTTCAACGACATCGCGATCGCGACTCGCAAGGGGTATGTGGTCAAGGTCAGCGATGTCGGCATGGCAGAAGACGGCTATGAAGAGCCCCGCACCTCAGGTCGTCTGAATGGGACGCCAGCAGTCCTGCTTGTGGTTTCGAAGCAATCCGGGGCAAACTCCGTTGAGACGGCGAATGAAGTGAAGCAGCGCCTCGCTGAGATCACAACGACACTGCCCAAGGATGTTCACACGCAGGTCGTTCAGGATCAATCGATCTTTATTGAAGCCGCGATCGACTCGATCAAGCACCATCTTGTCGAAGGCAGCCTCTTCGCCTGCGTCATTATCTACTTCTTTCTCGCGAACTGGCGTACGACGCTGATCGCTGCCATTGCGATTCCCACTTCCATTATTTCGACCTTCGCGCTGATGAAGATGATGGGATTCACGCTCAATCAGATCACGATGCTCGCGCTGACCTTGATGGTTGGGATCGTGATCGACGATGCCATCATCGTTCTTGAAAATATCTATCGTTTCATTGAAGAAAAGGGCATGTCGCCCTTCGAGGCGGCCATCGAAGGGACACGCGAGATTGGCCTCGCTGTCATGGCCACCACGCTCTCTCTTCTTGCGGTGTTCCTTCCTGTCGGGTTTATGGGAGGCATCGTCGGCCGCTTCATGAGCTCGTTCGGATTTACAGCGGCGTTCGCCATCGCGGTCTCCATGTTGGTGTCGTTCACACTCACGCCCATGCTGTGTTCGCGCTTCATCAAGCCGCAGATCATGGGATCTCACGCATCCAGCTCGAAGGAGAATAGGCTTTTCCAATTCATCAGCAGCCGCTACCTGCGTCTGCTTGAGTGGTCCATGGCGCATCGCAGAGCGGTGCTCGGCATCTGCCTCTGCACCATCCTTAGCCTTGTGCCACTCTTCATGTTCGTCGGCAAAGACTTCCAGGCCAACGATGACCAGTCTCAGTTCAACGTTCTGGTGCGTGCGCCGGAAGGAACCTCACTCGCATCGACCACGCAAGAGGCCGAGGCAATCTCGCGAGCCATTCGCAACCTGCCCGGCGTCAAGACAACCTTGCTGACCGCGGGTGGGGGAACGGACAAGGCCGTGAACAGCGCCTCGATCTACGTCAAGCTGGCCGATGTCGCTGAGCGTCTGAACACGCAGACGGAACTGATGCAACAGACGCGCACGCTGCTCGCCGGGTTCCCCAGCACCCTGCACACCAGCGTGGAACTCGTCGCCACGATCAGCAACGGAGCCAGCAACGCGCAGGTCCAGTACTTTATCCAGGGACCCGATCTCGCGAAGCTCAATCAGTACTCCGACGAGTTGCTCGCTCGCATGAAGACCATACCCGGAATCACCGATGCCGACTCGACCCTGCGCAGCGGTAAGCCGGAGGTTCGGCTCGATATCGATCGAGTCCGGGCTGCCGATCTGGGTGTCTCCGTCGACAACATCGAACAGGCACTCAATACCCTGGTTGCGGGCGAGACCGTATCCACCTTCAACGCAGGCGACGACCAGTACGACGTAAGAGTCCGCGCCGGGGAGCAGTTCCGGAGCCGCGTCGAAGAGCTTCAAAAGATTACCGTTCCTTCGACGAGACAACTGGGACCTGTGGGTCTCGACGAAGTCGTCTCCATTCAAACCTCCACGGGGCCCTCTTCGATCGATCGCATCGCGCGTCAGCGTCAGGTCACGGTCAGTTGCAACATCCTTGCCGGTTACTCCCAGTCGGCCATCCTTGCTGCTTTGCAGAAGGCTGCCTCTCAGATGCATATGGAACCCGGTTACCAGACAGGCCTTGCCGGAGCATCGAAGGAACTCAGCCGCACGGGCTACTACTTTCTGCTGGCCTTCGCCCTCACCTTCATCTTCATGTACATCGTTCTTGCGGCGCAGTTCGAGTCATTCATCCACCCCGTCACGATTCTCCTTACCCTTCCTCTCGCTGTGCCCTTCGGCATCCTCTCGCTGATCCTTGCGGGACAGACGATCAACATCTTCTCCGGGCTTGGACTTCTTCTCCTCTTCGGCATCGTGAAGAAGAATGCGATCCTGCAGATCGACCACACCAACGGTCTGCGTGCGGCGGGGATGCCTCGCTATGAAGCGATCCTTCAAGCAAATCTCGACCGACTTCGCCCTATCCTTATGACCACTCTTGCGCTCGTTGCGGGGATGCTTCCACTGGTCATCTCCCGCGGCACCGGCTCGGCCACCAACCGTTCTATCGGGGCTCTCGTGGTTGGCGGTCAATCGTTGTGTCTCCTGCTTACCCTCATCGCGGTGCCTGTCTTCTATTCGGTCTTCGAAGACGTCGCGCAACATCCCGCCTGGAAAAAGCCTATCGCGATCGTACGAACGCTGGCAGACCGTATTTCCAGCCGTAAACCCGCACCGGTTCACACCGCGTCTTCAAATGAGGCCCTCTAGCATGAAGCCCCTCATCCTCATCCTCCTCTTCTTCGTTGCATCGGGACTTCCTGCCCAGACGCCAACGGTCTCCCTAGCAAATCCCGCTTCGCCCGCGCTGCCACCTGCGGTTCTTCTTGAAGTTGCACCACGCGTCGGCATCACCAGCGAAGTCGACCTCACGCTTAGCGACATGATTCAGGCTGTTCTCGCCAACAATCGCGATATCGAGGTAGCCCGTCTCTCGCGCCTCAAGGCGTCGTTGAATCTCCACGTGGCCAAAGGCTACTTCGACCCGGTCGTTGGAGGGAATGCCTACTCGCTTCGACAGGTATCCCCTGTCACTTCCTCGTTGGGTGGAGGCACCAACGGCGCCGTCACGCAGAAGGAGATCTTCGCGGATCCTCAGATCAGCGGCAACTCGCGCTGGCTCGGAACCACTTACAAGCTCGACTTCTCCTCATCGCGGGTGAACAGCAGCAACACCTATAACACCCTCAATCCCACGTATCCCACGGCCGCGACCCTGAACCTCACGCAACCGCTGTGGGGAGGACTTCTCTTCGATCAGAATCGGGAACGCCTCTCCGTCGCTCGCAGAAATGTCGCTCAAACCGAGGAACAGTTCAGGCAGCACATCATCGATGTGACTACTCAGGGTGTCCATGCCTACTTGGAGCTCGACTATGCGCTGCGCAACCTCAATGTGCAGATCGAAGCGGTCCGGCTTGCCGAGAAGCAGGATGCGAGCAACCGCCGCCAGGTGGAGCAGGGAACACAAGCTCCTGTCGACGTCATCCAGACCCAGACTCAGATGTCGACGTATCAGCAGAATGTTTTCAACGCGCAACAGCAGGTCACGCAGGCGGAGAACACGCTCAAAGCTCTGATGCTGCCGAACCGAGCCGATCCCCTGTGGAACGCAGCATTGAAGACTTCGATCCACGCCGATCAAGCTACACCCATTCCAACCCTGGCCGAGGCTCTGAGTCAGGCCCTCAGCGAACGACCCGATCTCAAGGCCGGACAGATTGCCGTGCAGGTGAGCGGGCTCGACGCTCGCCTCGCTAAGGAGCAGACCAAGCCGCAGGTCAACCTGACAGCGCAGGTTGGCACACAGGGTCTCTCCGGAGAGAATGTCGCACAGTCGAGCGATCTCCTCGGCTCACTCTTCGCGCCTCTCTTCACGCGCGTCAACGACCTTTCCACGCTCGCCGGTCTGCCTGCTCTTCCGACCACCGGCTCCGGATCGACGACCTCGGTTCCGGGTTTCTTTCTCGGAGGGTATGGGCAGTCGCTGCAAAACCTCAGAGACGGCCGCTTCCCGACCGTCAAGATCGGCCTTCAGGTCTCCTTTCCGATCGCGAATCGCACAGCGCGTGCCCAGGAGCAAATTGCGAAAGCAAATGTGAAGCAGGCCACCACACAACAGCAGCAACTCGAGATGACCGTGGAGAGCGAGGTCCGGAACAGCCTGCAGCGTCTTACCAACGCAGACCTCCTGTTGAACGCGGCGCAACGCACCGCACAACTCGCACAGCAGCAGTATGAGAGTGAACAGCGCCAATTCAAAGCCGGGACCTCCTCCGTCTTCCTCATCCTTCAACGTCAGACTGAACTCATTAACGCGAAGCTCCGGGAGATTCGGGCCTCTGCGGATCGCGGCGAAGCGGAGGCCGACTTCGATCAGGCAACCGCCAATACGCTGCATCGCCAGAACATCGATATCGTCGCCGAGGCAAGGAAGAAGCCGTAGTTCATCCATTATGGATTTCGCGGTTGCGCGGCGCTCTTCAGGGGCCTTTCCAATCCAACGGCGTTAAGCACGATCAAAATACGGGCGGAAATGGGAAGTTCGCGCGCATTTTGGGCCTCTTTCCCTCCTATAATCTTTCTCTCAGTGGAAACATGGGCCAAAATGCGAAGAGTGGGAACGATGTTGCGATGTCTGTTCGGGGCAGGCCTTGCCGGCGTCTGTTTGTTGTCCGCAGGATGTGGCCCCACCGCTGGGGTTGAGGTGATGGTTCAGCCGCATCTGGCGTTCGACCCAATCTCGCCGCACGCGTACGGAGACGCGCCGCTCGCTGTCAACGCGACGTCTCTCTCGCCCGCTCCGATCGCATACAGTTTGGTATCCGGGCCGGGGACTCTTTCGGGAAAGACTGTCACGCTGACCAGCGCCGGTACGGTGGTATTGAGCGCGACGCAGCCCGCGACCGCAACCTATGCAGGCGCAACGGCGCAGATCAGCTTCGATGTCGCTCGCGCCGGCAATGCGCTCCTTTTTATGCCGATCGGGCCGCATACCTATGGCGATCGTTCCTTTGTTCTTGTGGCGACATCAACCTCCGCCTCTACTGGACCAATCACGTACCAGGTGATGGCGGGGCCGGGAGTGGTCTCCGGAAACAGGTTGACCCTGCAGGGTGCGGGAACCATCGTGGTGCGTGCCACGCAGGCGGCCGATCCGAACTATGTGGCGGCGACGGTCGATACCTCCGTCTCTGTCGCCAAGGCCGCGAGTGTATTTGACTTTGCATTTGTGCCCACGCACACGTTTGGCGATGCGCCCTTTGCCGTCAATGCGGCCTCTGACTCCAGTGGCGCAGTCACATATGCTCTTGTCTCTGGGCCTGCAAGCGTCTCCGGAAATATCGTCACGCTGACCGGAGCGGGTCGTGTGACTCTGAGCGCAAGCCAAGCGAGCGATGCGAATTACCTCGCTGGAACGGCTACGGCGGCCTTCAGTGTGGCCAGGGCGCCGAACTCTGTGACCTTCGATGCGATTCCCGCGCATGCCTTTGGCGACGCTCCGTTCACGGTCTCCGCGACATCGAGTTCCAGGTCCAGTTCACCGGTGACCTACCAGCTCGTTTCAGGCCCTGCTACCTTGGCCGGCCAGACGGTCACGCTGACCGGAGCGGGCTCCGTGGTCCTGAGCGCCTCCCAGGCTATCGATACGAACTATGCCGCCGCGACCGCCGAGACTACCCTCCCCATTGCGCGTGCGACCAACAGCCTGATTCTCAGTCCGATTCCCGACCAGGTGTTCTCCAATCCACCTCCGACGGTGACGTTGGCCGCCACCTCGAGTACCTCATCGACGAGCGTCATCACGTATGCGGTGGTGTCCGGCCCCGGAACGGTCTCCGGAAGCGTCCTGACGATTTCCGGTGCGGGGCAAATGACTGTGCGTGCCACGCAGGCCTCCGATGCGAACTACAGAGCAGCTACGGCGCAGACGTCCTTCCAGGTGACCAATGCCAACCACCTGCTTACTTTCGATGGGATCGCATCGCACACGTTTGGCGATCCACCGTTCACGGTGACGGCTTCTTCGGGGGCGACGACGCCGATCGTCTACAGCGTTGTCTCGGGCCCCGCGACCATCTCCGGCCGTGTCGTCACGCTGACCGGAGCCGGCTCCGTGGTGCTCCGGGCCGACCAGGCCGCCGACGCCAACTACAGTGCGCAGACGGCGCAAAGCAGCTTCGCGGTCGCAAAGGGGAGCGCAACGCTTGCCTTTGTTCCCGTGACCGGTGTGATCGACGGTGATCCTCCCTTCGCAGTCTCCGCCACGTCAAAGTCCACCGGTGCCGTGACGTATTCCCTGGTCTCGGGGCCAGCGACGCTTTCTGGGGATCGGGTGACCGTAACCGGGGCAGGAACCGTGACGCTTGCGGCACGTCAGGCCAGTGACGCGAACTATGCGGTCTCCACTGCGCAAACCACCTTTACGGTCGCGGCTCCGAATACCTCCGCGACCGGCCTGATCGAACATGTTGTGGTCATCTTTCAGGAGAATGTCTCCTTCGATCATTATTTTGCGACCTACCCGAACGCGACCAATCCGGCGGGCGAACCTCTGTTTACCGCTCTGCCGAATACCCCGGCGGTCGATGGCCTGTCTCCCCGTCTCCTGACGCGCAACCCGAACGCGGCCAATATTCGCAATGGTGCAGGCGCGATCAACCCGTTCCGCCTCGACCCTGCGAACGCGGCCACCGCGGACCAGGACCATAACTATCAGGCAGAGCAGATGGCCTTCAACGGCGGCGCGATGGATCTCTTTCCGCTCTCGGTGGGGGCGGCCGATGGTCCTGCGCTGGCGACGAACGGTCCGGCGGCGACGACCGGACTGACGATGGGCTACTTCGACGGCAATACCGTCACCGGTTTGTGGAACTACGCGCAGCACTTTGCCCTCAGCGATCACTTCTTCGCGACCAACTTCGGTCCATCCACGCCGGGAGCGATCAATCTGGTTTCCGGCCAGACGAACGGCGTCGTCAACGATGGCAATGCACAGGGCGGCATGCTTCCGGATGGCTATGGCGGGTCGTCCATCATTGGCGACCCTGACCCGTTCAACGACATCTGCTCCAATGTTGGGGCCGGCGTGGTGCATATGATCGGCAGAAACATCGGGGATCTGATGAATTCGGCCGGTATCTCCTGGGGGTTTTTCACCGACGGATTTGATCCCACTCTTGTGAATCCCAACGGAACAACCGGGTGCCGCCGTAGCCATCATTCGACGATTACAGGACGCACCACGGCAGACTACATTCCGCACCACCAACCCTTCCAGTACTACGCTTCCACGGCGAACCCGACCCATGCGAGGCCGGTTTCAACCAGCTTGATCGGCAAGGCCGGCGATGGCGGTACAGCGCATCAGTACGACCTGCACGACTTCTTCGATGCCCTGGCCGCAGGCAACTTTCCAACCGTCAGCTACCTGAAGGCTCCGGCCTACCAGGACGGTCACGCGGGGTATTCAGACCCGCTCGATGAACAGGCGTTTATCGTTTCGGTTTTGAATACGATTCAGAAGACGCCGCAGTGGTCGAAGACGGTGGTGCTGATCGCCTACGACGATTCGGATGGCTGGTATGACCATGAGTTCAAGATTGTGAATGGGTCCGCCGGCGCGGGGGATGCCTTCACCTCCAAAGGATTCTGCGCCGATGGCACGACTGCTCTGCCCGGGGTGGCTTCCGCAACTCTCCATGCGCAGGGCCGTTGCGGCTATGGACCGCGCCTGCCGTTCCTGGTGGTCTCGCCCTGGGCAAAGCCAAACTATGTCGATTCGAATGTGCTCGATCAGACGTCGATCATGCGATTTATCGAGGACACCTTCCTCAACGGGCAGCGTGTGGGCCAGGGATCGTTCGATACGATTGCGGCTCCGATCAATCCTCTTCTGGACCTTCGCCGCAGCACGCCGCAGAATATGCATACCGTTCTGCTGGATCCGGTTACCGGAGTGGTCACGAGCGTGAATTAAAGCGTAAGGCCTACACATCGCCGGTGAGAGGCAAAAGAAAAGGATGCGCCCGCACGAGATCGCTTCGTAGCGGGCGCTCGCCTTACTGGACCGTCACCGTGAACGATACCGAGTGCTGCACGCTTCCTGAGGTTGCGTTGAGCGTAAGCGGAAACGTCTGCGCAACGGTCGCCTTGTCGCCGCAACCGGAGAGAGCGGCCGTTCCACCAAGCAGCGCAAGCAGCGTAACGAGCATCAGTCCCCTGGTTCGTCTCTGCCGCATTCCTGCCAGAGGCAACGCAAGTACCAGGAAGCCGAGGTACACCACCTTGGAGTTGGACGTGCGCCTGGCCGTCGCCGTGCTGGTTCGGAGCGTGACCACTACCGGTACAGCTCCTGCGCCCGCATCCACGGTCGCCGGACTTACCGTATACGTCGCTCCGGCCGGCAGTCCTGTCAGGCTGAAACTCACCGTTCCCGGATATGCCTGGTACAGAGGGGCAAGCTGTGCATTGAAACTGACCGAGGTCCCTGCGGACACTGTCTGAGAGACGCTCGATCCAGCGGTCAAGGTGAAATCAAGAGGAGCCACCGTCACCACGACGCTGCCTGAGGTCGAAGCCAGAAAGTTTTGGTCGCCGCTATAGACCGCCGTCACGCTGCGCGCCCCAGAGAGAAGAGCCGTGGTGCTCAGCACCGCGACGCCGCTGCTCATCGAGACAGGTTGCCCCAGGGCGGCGCCGTCCACCAGGAAGCTGACGGTGCCACTCGCTGGAAGGCTGATGCCTGTTGCCGCCGGGGTTGCGGTAAGGATTACGGCCTGTCCCGGCACGATCGATGTGCTGTTTGCCGAGAGAGTGACCGCGATCGCGGCCCTGGCAACGGGCACGCTCGTATTCGCGGAGCCAAGGGCATAGTTATCCGTTGCCTCCTGGGTCGCGGCCAGCACGATCGCTCCCGCTCCCGTGAGGCTCACGGTGCTTCCGGAGATCGTGGCCTGTCCCGATACCACCCGGTACGCGATGGCCGCGGAGGATGTCGAGGTTGCTGAAACTGTGAAGGGAGCGTCGCCGAAGGTATGCCCTGTGATGCTCGCGAAGCTGATTGCAGGCGTAGCCTTAGTCACGGTGAAACTCATCTGGGCCGATCCGGCGTTGTAGTTGTCCTGGGTCGCCTGATCGGTCTGGAGAAGAACGGTTCCGGCTCCTGTCAGGGTAACGATGTTGCCAGCGACTGTCGCCGGTCCGGAGACGACGCTGTAGGTGATCGTAGCGGGGGAGGTGGAAGTGGCCGATATCGCAAAGGGGGCATCGCCAAATGTGTGCGCTGCCAGGGTTCCGAAGGTCAGCGCCGGGGTGGCCTTTGCTATCGTGAAGCTTCCTCGTGCGGATGCGGCGATGTAGTTGTCCTGGGTCGGCTGGTCGGCCTGGAGCAGAACGGTTCCGGACCCTGTCAGTGTCATGGTGCTACCAGCGATGGTTGCCGGTCCGGAGACGACGCTGTAGGTGATGGAGGCTGGAGAGGTCGAAGTGGCCGATACCGCAAAGGGCGCATCGCCAAATGTGTGTGCTGCCAGAGTCCCGAAGCTGAGCACCGGGGTGGCCTTTGCTACCATAAAACTTGTCTGGGTGGTTGCGATATCGTAGTTTCCGTGGACGGACTGGTCGGCCTGGAGTACGACTGTTCCGGCGCCTGTGACCGTCACCATATTGCCGGCGATGGTTGCCGGCCCAGAGACGACGCTATAGGTGATGGTGGCCGTTGAGGTTGAAGTCGCCGATACGGCAAAGGGAGCATCGCCATAGGTATGCGGTCCTACCGGTGCGAAGTTCATGACGGGGATGGCCTTGATCACGAGGAAGCTCGTCTGTGCCGAGGCGACATCGTAGTTGCCTTGAGCCGCCTGGCTCGCTCCCAGAACCACGACCCCGAGCCCCGTGATTGTCACGGTGTTTCCGGAGAGCGTCGCCTGCCCGGAGATGACGCTGTAGGTCACGGTTCCGGAAGAGGCTGAGGTTGCCGAAACGGTGAACGGAGCATCGTTGAAGGCGTGTGTTGCAATGGCGGCGAAGGCCAATGTGGGAGTTGCCTTGGCGACGGAGAACGTTGCGGTCGCGGTACTCGCAGCGTAGTTTCCTTGCGCGGCTTGCGCAACGGTCAGTGTCACCGGTCCCGCACCGGTTAGCGTAACGATGTTGCCCGCAACGGTCGCCGGACCCGAGGTGACGCTGTAGGTAAGGGCCCCGGTTGAGTTCGACGTGGCGGAGACGGCGAATGCCGCATCCCCGAACGTATGCGCACCGATCGTGGTGAAGGCGAGCTGCGGATCGATGCCGTTGACGGTAACCGACAGCGCGTTGGAGGTGGAGGTCGAGTAGATGCTGTCGCCGTTGTACCCGGCTGTCACGGAGTCCGCGCCGACCGTCAGATTCGTGACGGTGATGCTGGCGGTGCCATTGCTGTTCAGGGTCGCTGAACCGATCGACGCTCCGTTGGAGTAGAACGTGACCGTACCGGTGGGCAGAACGCTCGTTCCTAACACCATGGAGGCGGTCAGGGTAATGGGATCACCCGCGTTCAGCGACGTCGTCGACGCTGTGAGGTGCGTCATGCTTGCGACAGGAGCGATATTGTTCAGGATGATGCCGATGCCGGAGCCGCCATTTGTCGTATCACCGTCGTAGTAGGCGCTCACGTATAGCAGACCCGCAGGAAGGTTCGTGGTGGTCAGGGTTGCGACTCCGCTGGCATTTATCGGGGCGGTTCCAAGCGGCACTGTGTTGGCGCTGAAGGATACGCTGCCGCTCGGGTGCGAGCCCGATATGGTGGCCGTTAACGTGGCTGAAGTCCCCGCCACAAGCACCGTAGGCGTGGCGGTAAGGGCTGTCGTTGTGGTCGTCTTCGTGTTGAGGACAGTATCGAGATAGCCCATTCTCCTTCTCAGCCAGGTCGTGAGAAACTCGACCTCCCCGTCATAGGTGCCCACTGCCTCTGTATCCGGCCATACCAGGATGCCCAGCATTGGCCAACGCGAGAAGTTGTTCTTCTGCGCGGTCTCCAGTGCCGATCCCTGCTGGGCAATCGACGTAATCCAGTTGGACAATACGCCATTGCTCTTCATAGCGTTGAACTGGGATCTGACGTCGGCGAGAAAGGACGGATCGCTGAACAGACGGGGATACCACGGGTTCTGCGTCTGCATCCACGGAACGGTCGGTTCGGTAATTGCCTGGGAGAGCGCGGTTCCCGCACTCAAATCGAAGTCCCATACCGGCCCCATGTACAGCAGGGGATTGTTCTTGTCTTTGTAAAGGTAGATGCTGCTGAAGAAACGGCCCGCATCCAGGTTGCCCATCAGGTCGTTGACGAGATAGTAGTTCACCAGCGAAGCGTCGTCGAAGTAAGCTCTCCAGCCTAGCGTCGGATCCGTGTAATTGGGGGAGAACAATGCCGCTTCTGCAGCATTGACATAGTTTTGGATATAAGTCGTCTGCTCCGGAACCTCGGGAGTAAAGTCCGGGTCTTCAAGTCCGAAATAAACCCCATGCGGCGTAATAAAGGTGAAGTCTTCCGCCTGGCGTTGGTCGATCTCCAGGAAATAACCGCCAGTCAATGCTTTGCCGGAGATATCGGTCTTCGCCATCTCATTGATATTGACGCGGTGACTATCCACCTTGACCTGCTCGATGAGTTGATACGTGCCTTGATACGCCCCATTCAAGTAGAGTTCGACAAACAACGAATGAGGAGCCCACCACATCAGGGTCGACGTACCGCTAGGAGTGGGTGAATTTGCCGGAGAATTGAGATACGCGCCACCAAAGGTGATTGAATTGGCGAGAGCCGATGCCGACCAGTCGCGCAATAGTGTCTTATCGTCATAGTTTGCAAGCAGCACATAGCTTTTGGACTTGTCGCACGTCGCGACGCCACCGCTCTTCACATACCCGCAGGAGAGTCCCATGCCGCTCAGCAGATCCGTGCTTGTGTTCAACGAGACGCTGTACGGAAGCTTGGGCATCAACGCCGTGGTATTGCCGTGGACATGGAAGGTTGCAGTGTTGTCGGTTCCCGCGATACCCGGGAGGTAGGTAGTCGATCCATCGGCAGACGTGATCGTTATGGTACCCGGCACGTTGATCGCCTTACTCACGATGGCCGTCCCGCCTGTATTGATGCTGACGATGGGGAGGTTGATCCCCTGCGGAGACGGGAGGAAACTGGGATTGTGAAGTGAAACAGTCAGGGAGAGCGGGAAAGTCGCGCTCGTTGTACCTTGCGTGGCCACGACGGAGATCGTGCTGGTGGCGGTGTCTGGATTGGTTGGATCGTAATGCGGAAAGGCCTCCTGGTCTGCGGCTACCGATGCCGCGAGTTGCAGCACGCCGGAAGTTCCGGGCGCAAGACTCAGGGGAGAGACGCTGATGCCCGAAGGCAGTCCCGTCAGCGTGATGCTGACAGGATTTGTACCAGTTCCGGTGCCGCCCAGTGTGACGGGGATCGTGATGCCGGAATCGCCTGGATGAATCGTCAGTGCGGAGATCGAGGACGACACACTCAAGGTCTGCGCGATTCCCGGAAGGCTCCAGCCGAAGCAGAGGACGAAGAAAACGATCGAGAAGGTCGAGTGAAACCTGGAAAACATAACTACTGCTCCTGAGTCGAAGCGATGGCATCGTTCGCGTTCGTGATTGTGAAACGCAAGAGGGCCCGGGGAGTGGGATGAATCAAATGGTGCCGTGTAACAAAGGGGAGAATCTATAGAACGTAACATGGCCATCCGGAAGGCGGAGGCTTCCCTGGGTTTTGACAGGGTAATTACGCTAAGCATTTGAATCGTCCAGGCGACCCAGCGATGGATTAAGATTCTCTTGCCCTATGGATTGAAACCCGCAGACAACGTTCTGGTCAAGTCATTGCCAACGTAAGACCATTACGGATGGAGCACTGGGGTCCATCCGTATTGGCCTGCTGCTTACCAGTACTTAGTCCTCGATGGTTCCGTAGCGCTCCGCAACAATATGCGACTCGGGAGCATCGCCCCCCAGACTGTTCGTTTCGAGCAATACCTCGAAGGGAGCGATTGTATGATCTGGTTTCAGTGCCTTTCGCAAAATCGGCTCAAGCCTGTTCTTGTTCAACAGGAGATCGGCGGCAGCCTGTGTTCCTGCCATGGTCAGTCCGGCGATCAGAATCACATGACCTTGTCCGTCCATCCCCGGTTCAAAGGCAAGTACGGCGTAGGTTCGTCGCGACTCTTCGGCCCAGGCGTTTCGGTAGGTCCTTGCCTCGGGGGGAAGGGGGTGACGGTTGGTGACGTAGGAGTCATCGGTCGCGGTCTCATACTCCAGCACAAAGTTCTGACGATTCTGAAACAGCTCAGCCCAGGGATTGGTATGGACTGAGCCAAGCAGGATCGCATTCGAGTGTTTGAGTTCGTCGATGCGGACGTCGCGCGCGTAGTGGATGGCGAAGCGGGCGGGGATGCGTTCTGGCAGATGCGAAAGCGCAACCACGACATTGATATCGACCACACTGGTGTATTGCTGGGTGCGGACATCCTTTAAACTGCGCAGGTCCACGTTCTTTTGCGCCATGGATTGCGGTAGGTAGGTTCCTGTGATGTAGTCCTCAAGATGGACGGAGTGGTGCGAAAGATTCTCGAGGATACCCAGGCCGCTGTCGGCGGGAACGATGAGTGTATCGCGGTCGGGGCGGAAGACCTCCGTCCAAAAGATATGATCCAGATCGGGCGATGCGTGCGCGAGGGTTCTTGCACGGACGAGGCTGGGGATAATGGTGACGGCAAGCAGGACTACGGCCATTGAGAGGGCACTGCAGGCGATAGCGCGACCCCAACTCTTCCAGAATGTGGGTTGTGGAACTGCCTGGAGTTGGAGGTTTCCCGTATCTACGGGCTGCGGTGAAAGAGGAGGAGCGTCGGTGTACTCTGCCAGCTCTGGCTTCGGATCTGCGTCTGCGGGGAATGGCAGGAAGACGGGGACATAGCCGCCCAGTGGGATCTGAATATGGATCGGCTCATCCCTTCCTTCGTTCAGGAAGTACTCTTCGAGCCTCTTTCTTAGTAGGCGTGCGTAGTTACGTACGACGTTGTCGGTGCCGGGGTTGTAGTCGGCGGGGCGGCGGAAGGCGCGGACGCCAATCTGATACTCCGTGATCTCAGCGCCGAAGCCGCGAAGCTCGCGATCGCAGACATACAAGAGAAAGTTCGTGAGGAACGGGGACTTCACGAAGCTCTTGGACTTCACGATTCTCGTCGCTAGGTGCCAGCGAGGATCCGCCGACAGGGCAGAACTTGATGGGGGGATCTGTTCTCGCTCAGGCGATAGGGAAGGCATGCATCGTTTCTCAAGAGACGGTAAGGAGGGTTTCATCTCAGCTTGTTATGTGGGGAGAGCCGATGTCCTCAAGCTAGTGAAGTCAGGTGAAAGTTTCGTGAACGGCATCCTGTCAACGCGGCCTGTCTCTTCTCCTTTCCACGGTGTAAAGCAGAGCGTGGACGTCTCCGACTGTCTTTTAATCTCTGATGAACATACAGAGGTTCTGCGGTCTGGGCAAGCGTTAAGTCCCCGCAATTTGTCTTCCTCGATTGTTGTTACCTGGTTACAGGCTGGTACCCCGGTGTTGCCACCTACCGCGCGCTCCTGGATTGCTGGAAGATCGGTCTGTTTCGCATTCCATCTCCATACGTGAAGTCTTCCAAGGAGTTCCATGGCTCGTTACCTTCCTACCTGTTTGTTCCGTACTCAGCGGAAAATCCTCCTTTCTTTTCATGCGCGGTTCTACCTCCTGGCACTCTGCGCGATGCTCCTCTTCGGCTTCTCCCCAGTGTTCGCCCAGTTCGATTCCGGAAGCGTGCTCGGCACGGTTCGGGATGGCGACGGAAACCTGGAACCGAAGGCGTCGGTCATCCTGATCAACGTCGCCACTGGCAGTCAGCGGCGGGTGGTTTCAAATGGCCGGGGTGAATATGAGTTCGGGTCGGTGAAGCCCGGAGACTATAGCCTCACGGCCGAACTTGCCGGTTTCAAGACGGCGAAGGTGCCGCAGTTCTCGGTTGCCGTCGCTGCCCGCCAAAGGATCGACGTCCATCTGGAACTGGGCGCGGTGAGCGAAACGGTTACCGTGAGCGCCGCGCAACCAATGCTTGAGACAGACACCAGCGATCGCGGCGAAGTCATCGGCCGACAGGAGATCGTAAACCTCCCGCTGAATGGCCGTTCTTACGCCGACCTGGCGCTGCTTGTACCGGGTGTCCGTAAATCCGTCCTGGAAAACCAAACCCTCTCCAGCCGTGACTCCTCTTTCAACGTGAATGGACAGCGGAGCGAACTGAACAATTTCATCCTCGATGGTCTGGACAATAACCTCTACGGAACCGACAATCAGGGATTTTCGAACCAGACCATTCAACCTTCGCCCGATGCACTGAGTGAATTCAAGGTGATGACCAGCAACTACAGCGCGGAATACGGTCGCGTGACCGGAGCCGTCATCAATGTTACGACCCGAAGCGGCACGAGCAGCTTCCACGGAAGCGCATGGGAGTATGTGCGTAACACCTCCCTCAACGCGATCGGGCCTTTTCTGCCGCCCGTGAACGCACTGACCGGGCAGACCCAGAAACCTGTCTATCAGCAGAATCAGTTCGGTGGAACCTTCGGCGGACCACTCAAACTGCCTTTCCTTCGCAACAAGCAGTTCTTCTTCCTGGACTATGAGGGCCAGCGGCGCGTCACCAAGAGTCTGGCAACGGCGACGCTCCCTGATGCAAACCAGCGTGCTGGCCGTTTCCAAACGGCGGTCATGAACCCCTATACCGGCCAGATTTATCCGGTCGATCCGGCGACGGGCTTCTCTCAGGTTCCTGCCAGCCAGATCAATCCGCTGGCGACTCTGGTGATGGCAGCTTTGCCTTTGCCGAATCTGGCGGCGGCTTCGAACAACTACATCTCCCTGCCACGCGGGTCGCTTGCTGATGACAAAGGAGATGCTCGCTATGACGGGTACTTCACCCCGAAGCTGACCGGCTTCTTTCGCTTCAGCGAGCGCAACGTGAACATCTTCGATCCGCCGAACATCCCCGGGATCGCGGGCGGCAACTCGAACAGCGTCGTCAAGATCTTCGATCAGCAAGAGGCCTTCGGCATGACCTATGCGGTTAGCAACAACTCGTTGATCGATGCGCGTATCGGCATCAGCCTGATCGACGGAAGCAAAGCGCCTCCGTTCATCGGCCAGCCTAGCCTTCTTGCGCAGGCCGGTATCCCGAACCTTCCTACCGACCCCAGGATCGTGGGACCCTTGAACACGCAGGCCGTAAATAATTTCAGCACCTTCGGCCGCCAGACGACGAGCCCGAACGTGCAGAATCCCTTCGTTATCGATCCGAAGGTGAACTACTCGCTGCTGCGTGGTGCGCATAGTCTAAAGTTCGGCTATGAGTATCAGCGTATCGCGGTCGCCGTTGACGATTTTCATCCGAAGTACGGCAATGACGTTTACTCTGGCGCGTTCAGCACTCCCCCCGCGGGGCAATATGCTCCTACGCCCGCTCCAAGCGCAACCTATGTAAACGAAGATATCGCGCTGACGGACTTTTTCTTTGGAGCGCGCAGCCACTACGAGTTGAATAACACGCACGTCGCAAACATCCAGCAGAGGTTGCATCAGTGGTACGCGCAGGACGACTGGCGGGTCAATCATAAGCTCACCCTTAACATCGGTCTGCGTTACGAACTGGGCACGCCGATGTGGGAGGCAAACAACCAGCTTGCCAACTTCGATCCTGCCACCTCGCCGTCCACGGGGCTTCTGATCACTGCGTCGTCCGGATCGATCTACAACCGGGCTCTCGTCAACATGCAGAAGAACAACTTCGCACCCCGGGTTGGATTTGCCTACGAGCCGCAGGCGGGAACAGTTCTCCGCGGCGGTTATGGCATCAGCTATACCCACTTCGTGCGCGAAGGCGGCGAAAATCTTTTGGTCTACAACGCTCCCTTCACCTTCGATGCGCAGGTCAATCAGCGTGCTCCCCTCGTTGCTACGAACCCGCAGCCGCTATGCACGAGCATCAACCAGAACCCCGCGAGTTGTTTCCGGACGACGATGCAGGGCTACGCAAACGGCTTCACCGATGCCTCGAACTTCAATCCACTGCTCGCACAGCCTCACTACCAGCCGAAGAACGATCCGAACGGATATGCGGAGGCCTGGCACCTGACGCTGCAGCAGCAGATCAGCGCCAATACGCTGTTGGAGATTGCCTACGTCGGCGTCGAAGGCAAGCACCTGCCGACCTTGGCGGACTACAACGAAGCAACTCCCCAGCCAACGACGTGCCTGACCAACGTCAACACCTGCAAGACGGTGCAGGCGCGGCGCGCGCTGCAGAGCTTTGCCGGCATTGAGATTGCCTTTGGCGCAGGGGACAGTATCTATCACGCGCTTCAGGCGAAGATCGAGCATCGCTATGCCTCAGGCTTCTATCTCCTGAACGCCTTCACCTGGTCGCACGCGACGGACAATGCCTCGGGAACGCTTGAGAATAACAACGGCGATACGAACTTTCTCACCTATACCAATCCAAACTACGATCGTGGCCGCTCCGGATACGACCAGCCCATCAACAACACGACGTCGCTCATTTACGATCTCCCCTTCGGCCGCGGACGTCGCTTCGGCGCGAACTCCGGTTCGATCCTGCAGACCATCGTTGGTAACTGGCAGTTCACTGCCATCCATACCGCGACCAGTGGCCTGCCCGTCAACCTCACCTATTCGGCTGGCGGATACAAGGTGGGCGCCCTGGCTTCCGATGCATTTGCTCTGACCGCTGGTGCTGCCTCGTCGGGAACACTCTATGCCCAACGTCCGAACATCATTGGAAACCCCATCAATTCGTCGAGCAACTGGGTCAAGACGGCGTCGGCTCTGAACGGCTATCTCAACCCGGCCTCGGTAACCTTGCCTACCGATCCGAGCCGCCCGCTCGGAAACGCACCGCGCAACGCTACCCGCTCGCTTGGATTCTCGCAACTGGATCTCGGCCTTCACAAGGCATTCGGACTTTGGAGAGAGGGCACAACCCTCGACTTCCGCGCCGAAGCATTCAATGCATTGAACCAGGTGAACTACCAGGCACCGGATGGTACTCGAACCGACGGTGGCTACGGGGCAATCACCTCGGCGTATCCAGCTCGTCAGCTCCAGTTCGCCGCAAAGCTCATCTTCTAACCAAGGCAGTATCAGGGGGCGGAGACCACACCGTGGTCTTCGCCCCTTTTGCAGGTTACGAACTGAAATCATGACGAGTACGTTCGGCATGTGCCGCCCGCAACGGTACCGACAGGGACCACAACCCACACGATGTCTGAGCATATCCGCGTCCCCACGCGAGCTATGATCTTCATGAGGGGCTGCTCTGTCATACGGGCCGACAAGTGGAAGACGGCTCGAAGAGGACCCATCGACCGTCTGTCAGTTACAAAAAAGAATCATGGGAACAAGCCAACTCGCATTGCGCGTCCCGATCGCGTTCGAGTCAGCGATGCTGCGCCCTCCAAGAGAAGGACGATAGCATCCACTTAGGCCTATACTGAGCAATCTGGTGCATCCTTTGTTCCGATCTCCCCGTTTTGCTGATTGCCATGGCTGATTTATCCGGAGTGTTTATGCCGCACCCATCGAAGCCACGCACCGTCCCTCTTGCAGGAATTTGCTTCCTCTTTCTCCTGCTTGCAGTGATGGCAGGGCTTTCAGGATGTGGCAAAACGTTGCAGGTTCTCTCGACGTCCCCAGCGCAACCAGGCACCTTGCTGACGCCGACGATCGTATGGGCGGCTCCAGCCTCGATCACGTACGGAACGCCCCTCTCCGCAACCCAGCTCAACGCGACGTCCTCCGTTCCCGGTACATTCGTCTATAGCCCATCGAGTGGATCAATGCCCTCCGCAGGCACGATCCAGCTCTCCGTTGCATTCACGCCGCAGGATCCCACGAAGTATGCTTCGGTGTCGGCGTCGGTCTCTCTCGTGGTCGCGAAAGCTACCCCTCCGATCACATGGGCTGCCCCTGCATCCGTTCTGGTCGGCACCGTCCTTTCCGCAACACAACTCGACGCGGTCGCCAGCATCCCGGGCAGCTTTGCCTACAACCCAGCGGCCGGCTCGAAGCTGCCAGTGGGAACCAATACGCTCCAGGCAACGTTCACCCCGACCGACAGCGCGAACTTTGTGACGGTCTCTGTGACCACAACCTTGCTCGTCACCATCGATCCAAACGCAACGAATATTGAGATTGGAAGCAGCGTTCTGCACCCCGGCATGAAACGCCTCGGGATGAACATCAACGGTCAGAACTTTTATGACTCCGGCCAGCTCTTGCGTAACCTCACGTTCCGCAATCCGGGGTTTGAAGGGGAGACGTGGCAATCGATTCTGCGCTGCTCCAGCGTCACGGCCACAACCTGCACAGACGGAAACACGTATGCACAATGGCCAGCCAACTTCCTCCAGGGAGCGACCTTTGAGTTCATCTATGGAGCTGCTTCGGGGGAGACGGGAACGGTCATCGGCAGTGCTGCCGCCAGTGCCAGCGCGAACGTGGGGACAACCCTCCAGCTCTCATCGCTGGCCACATCGCCGGCGGTCGGCGACTTTGTCGTCGTCAGGAAGAACGTCCCAGGGAATGCGCAGGCTGGCTGGTGGCCAACTACCGGCGGCGGAGGCACGCTCAGCACGGAGTTTACCGATCTCTCGCCGAATACAATCGGCAAGCAGGCCTTGCGACTGACCGCCTCCGGGGCGGGACAATCCGCAAGCGTGGACTCGTACTTCGACAGCACCAACACCCACAACTTCGTTCTTCTCAACGGAGCCTACGTCATCCAATTCCGGGCCAAGGGAGCAGGCGGCAATAACCAGTTGAACGTCTCCCTTGCACGTCAGATCCCGAATGGCAACTACTTCAACCAGACGTTGACCCTGAGCTCCGCGTGGCAGGACTATACCTTACCGTTTATCGCTTCGGAGCCCCCCTCCGTCGCCCCGGGAACACTCGATCTCCACTTCCAGGCGAGCGGCGCGAGCGTTCTTCTCGACGACGTAACGTTGCAGCCGGCGACAGCGACTGCAGCCAACCCCACCGTCTTCCGCGACGAGGTCGTCAGCACCTTGACCTCTTTGCATCCCGGCTCGCTACGCTATATGGATGGCCTGCCCAGCCTCGGCAGCTCCATCGACAATATGTTGACCCCTGCCTTTGGCCGTCTGCGCGCGGGCTCGAGCACGCAGCAGACCGAGCAGGATGACATCGCGATTGGACTGCATGAGTTCCTGCAACTCTGTCAGACTGTCGGCGCAGAGCCCTGGTACAGTTTACCTCCCGCTATCTCCCCTCTCGAGATGCAGAACCTCGTCGAGTACCTCGGCGGCGATGCAACCACGCCCTACGGAGCCAAACGCGCGGCTCTCGGGCAGGTTCTCCCCTGGACCACCGTCTTCCCCATGATTCATCTTGAACTGGGCAATGAACAGTGGAACTACGCGACCTTCCCGGGCAACGCTATCAACGACCCTATCGCTTATGGCAAGCGTGTGGCCACCATCTTCGGGGCAGCCAGGAGTTCGGCCGCCTACAGCCAGAACAACTTCGATCTCATCATGGGGAGCTTCGTCCTCAATCCCTTTTACACTGGCCAGGAGATAGCCAGCAGCTCAGGCTATGACTCGGTCTCGGTTGCTCCCTATCTGCTGTCCACGCTCAACGATACCTCGTCCAACGAAGCCATCTTTGGTCCCTTGTTCGCGCAGCCTGAGATGTTCGATAGTGTCTCGCCCGGCTGGATGGCGCAGCAGTCGAAGATCGTTCAGGCCGCCGGAAAGAAGCTTGTCACCTACGAAGAGAACATCGCCACGACCAGTGGCACGGCTTCGCAGAGTATGGTCAACGCGGTCGTGCCTTCCGTCGCCGGAGGAATTGCGATGGCGGATCACATGCTGCTTCAGATGCGCGACCTTGGCGTCACCACGCAGAATGTGTGGGCTCTGCCTGGATATGCGAACTCGTTCAACAACACCCATGGCGGGACGGAGACCTCTCCCGTCTTCGGTACGGTCATCGATATGGGCGGACAATCGAATCTCCGGCGTCCCGTCTTTCTCGCGGAGCAACTCGTCAACACCGCCATCCTGGCCAACATGTTGAGTACCACCATGACGGGCGCGAATCCCACCTGGAACCAGCCACTCAGCACGAACGACTCCATCCAGTTGAATGGCGCCCATTTCCTTCAGGCATTCGCCTTCAGCGACGGCAACCATCAGCGGAGTGCCGTCGTGATCAACCTCAGCCGCACCTCAGCGCTTTCCGTTACCTTCTCGGGCGCCAATGCCCCAACGGGCACGGTCCTGGTCTCCGGACTCACCTCCGCAAATCTGACCGATAATAACGAGACATCCTCCGCGATCAGCCTCTCGCAGAGTTCGATAACCAACTTCCAAGGAACCATTCCGTACTCCTTGCCGCCCTTCTCGCTGACCGTCTTTACATGGAGTGGCACTCCGTAAAGATGCGTATGCTTACGTAACGGCAGGGAAGGCTCAAGATTCTCATTCAGGTGGAATGACGTTCCTGGCTGCACCATGAAAACAAGAAGACCCTCCAGCGCAATACGCGTGTGCTGGTAAGCGAGGCCCGCGAAGCGCTCAGGCGGGAGATGACCCTCCGCATTGTCGTGTGCCCAAATGTTACTGATGCCCTCAGCGATCAAGAGGAAGAGCTGGAGCCACCCGGCTAATCCAACATGCTCCGCCAAATCGGCATCACGACTGCAAGCGCTTGGATCGACCAGCACATCGCGGAGACTTGCGCTAATATCGTTGAATCATTTTTTGCAGATAAAAGGAGTTTTTGTGAAAGCGTTTACCCGAACAGCCTTCTTGCTATGTACGACGACACTGGCCTGGCCTTCAGATGTCTCAAGTGCTCAGTCTGCTCCAGCCAACGCAGCGTACCAACCCAACCTGACGTCGCTCGAACGACATCCTCTCCCGCAGTGGTACGCCGATGCGAAGCTCGGCGTCATGGTGGTCTGGGGCATCTATTCTGTGCCGGGATGGGCGCCGCTCGTTCATAAAGACCATGACTTTGCCTCTCAGGACTTCATCAAGGACGATCCATATGCAGAGTGGTACTACAACGCCATGCGAGTTCCCGGTTCCCCAACCGAGGCCTACCATCGCGAACACTTCGGGGCGAACTTCGGGTACTACCAATTCGCCTCGCAGTTTGAAAAGGAGAGTTTGAAATGGCAGCCCGAGAAGATGGCCAATCAGCTCAAGAACGCAGGGGTGAAGTATGTCGTTGTTACGACCAAGTTCCACGACGGCTACATGCTATGGCCGACCGCAGTTGAGAATCCAAACCAGCAGGGGATCACCTCCCCACGCGACATTACAGGTGAGTTGACTGCGGCGGTGCGAAAGGCGGGTATGCGCATGGGGATCTACTATTCAGGTGGTTTCGACTGGACCTTCGACCGCGGCCCAGTTCTGACTAATCCGGACTATGAGGCGATCAAGCCCCAGACGGTCGCGTATGGAGACTATGCCTATTCGCAGATGAAAGAGTTGATCTCGCTCTATCATCCCGCGGTGTTGTGGAACGACATCGATTGGCCAAAGACTGGCAAACCGCTTCAGGTGATCGCTGATTACTACAATGCGGTTCCGGACGGCGTGGTCGATGACCGATTCGGCGTCGCGCACGCTGACTTTCAATCCCCCGAGTACGTGAACTTCCATGAGATCCGTTCAAAAAAGTGGGAAGAGGTCCGTGGACTCGGAGCGTCCTTTGGATATAACCGCGCCGAAGGCGAGGCCGAAACCATCTCCCCCAGGGAGCTGGTGCACTTGCTGGTCGACGTTGTTAGCAAGAACGGCAACCTGATGCTCGGCGTTGGACCCGAGGCTGACGGCTCTATCTCGCCGGTGCAGTTGGCGCGTCTACAGGCCCTTGGAGAGTGGCTCAAGCAGAATGGCGAAGCTATCTATGGAACCAAGCCGTGGACCAGAGCGGAGGGAGACACCGGAGAGGCGCTTGGCTTGCGATTCACCCAAAAAGACGGCAACCTGTACGCCATTCTGCTGGATGCTCCCACGACGCGGAGCGTCTTGTTGCATACGGTAACGGCCAGGCCGGACTCGCAGATCTTTCTGCTCGGCGATCCGAATCCCATCTCATGGAAACAGGAGGGAGCTGATCTTAGGCTGCAGCTCCCCATGACCTTGCCAGGAAAATATGCGTACTCTCTTCGCATCGCGCAGCCATAACCCGACGGCAGAGCTACGGTTTGAACGGACTACGGCAGGCGTAGTGCAGAGCCTGCCGCGCAAGTCTTCGTGTCTACCCGCCTGTTGCATTGCCTGTCGTTTCCGGAATGGTGTATCTTAAGCGCTAAAGTATTGGGTTTTACGCCATCCTGGAGTCTTCAGTGCTGTATCGCTCGCTGGGAAACACGAACCTGGAAGTATCGGCTATCGGCTTTGGAGCCGCTCCCCTCGGTGATGTCTTCGGAGCGATGACATCCGCCGAAGCGTCGGCGACTGTGCAGCATGCGGTTGCGTCCGGCATCAATTTCTTCGATGTCTCTCCCTATTACGGTGTGACCCTTGCGGAAGAGCGCCTAGGGAATGCGCTGGTAGGTTCTCGGCACCAGGTACTTCTCGCCACGAAGTGCGGCCGTTATGGAAGCAGCCACTTCGATTTCTCCGCAGCGACCGTCACTCGTGGACTGGAAGATTCCTTGCGCAGACTTAAGACAGACTATGTCGACTTTTTGCAGGTTCACGATGTCGAATTTGGTCCAATCGAGCAGATCGTGCATGAGACATTGCCCGCACTCAGGCATCTCCAGGAAGCGGGTAAGGTCCGCTGGATTGGTGTGACAGGCTACTGGCCAGGGCTACTTGCACGCATCCTAAAGCAGGTCCCCGTCGACACTGTTCTCAACTACTGCCATAGCAATCTGCTCATGAACGATATGGATCTGGAACTGACCCCTGTCGCGGAACAACTCGGTGTGGCTCTTCTGAACGCGTCGCCACTCCACATGGGACTTCTGGCGGGTGGCAGCGTCGCTGAATGGCATCCCGCTCCATCTCCAGTGAGGAATGCCGCCGCTAAGATCGTCTCGCTCTGTCAGACCCATGGGGTGCGGTCTGCCACCGTTGCGTTGAACCATTGCTTATCTCATCCAGCAGTCGCCACCACCTTGGTCGGATTTCGAAGCGTCGATCAGATCGACGACGCGCTTCTCGCGCTGGCAGAGTTTCATGAGCCTGAGCTCATGAAGGAAATACGTGTTATCGCAAGACCGGTCATGAACTCTACCTGGATCTCCGGCCTTGCGGAAAATCAACCTGGAAGACATGCCGCCGCCGAGGCTCCCGTTGGGTTGCAGGCTGACGCAAGAGCATGATGGAGAATGTCCATTGAAAGCCCTATCCCTACTTGCCGCAGGCGACGCTCGCATCACTGAAGTGAATGAACCGACGCACCTCGAAGGCGAGCTGCTGCTCAAGGTCGAAATGGTTGGTCTGTGCGGAAGCGACCTCAACTCATTTCGCGGACGCAATCCGCTGATCAGCTACCCGCGCGTGCTCGGGCACGAGATCGCCGCGACCGTTCTTAAGGGTGACAGCGCTACCCCCGCCGGCACTCGCGTCACGGTATCGCCATACACAAGCTGCGGCCGCTGCTCTTCATGTCGTCGCGGTCGTGAGAACGCATGCCAGGACAATCGGACCTTTGGGGTGCAACGCGACGGTGCCATCACCGAGCGAATCGTGGTGCCCGCGAGCAAAGTGTTTCCTTCGACACTACCCCTCAAGCAGCTCTGCCTCGTGGAGCCGCTCACCGTTGGATTTCACGCCTGTGCTCGCGGTCGCGTCACAAGTCAAGACTGCGTCGCGGTCTTTGGCTGCGGCGGCATCGGCCTTGGAGCTATCTCCGGGGCAGCCTTCCGTGGAGCACGCACGATCGCCATTGATCTTGACGATGCAAAGCTGGAGACGGCGCGACTTGCTGGTGCAACGGAGCTTATCCATTCCGGTCGCGATGACGTCAGTGCCAGGCTGCGTGAGATTACCGGTGGGAGTGGACCCGACGTGGTCATCGAAGCGATCGGCCTGCCAGAGACCTTCCGCATGGCAGTGGAAGAGGTTGCATTCACTGGCCGCGTCGTCTACATCGGCTATGCCAAGGAGCCGGTAGCGTATGAGACGAGATTGTTTGTGCAGAAAGAGCTGGATATTCTAGGATCGCGAAACGCGCAGCCACAGGACTTTCTTGACGTCATCACGATGTTGGAGGCCGGCACGTTCCCGGTTGAGGAGGCGGTCACGGCGGTTGTATCTCTCGACGAAGCACCGAGCATCTTATCGAGGTGGTCAGAGAACCCTGCCGCCTACACAAAAATTATGATTCAACTCGGTTGATGCTCAACTCAGCTCATCTTGTCGCAAAACTCAGTTCTTTGTCTTCGAGAGACTCGCTGATTTAGTCCGCTTTTGTATAGTGCGCAGATGACTCTCTGATTTGCGTTCCGGGGCTTGACTTGACTCACGAACAATCAATTTAGGAGCCACCAGTATGTTCTTGGCTCGAAGTAGTTTCTTATTGCTCGCCAACTGAAGCGCGAGTTCTCCCGCGTGCTCTCCCAGTGCCTTCCGTGGAATATCAACAGAAGAGAGGGGAACACGGAGAGACTCAGCGTAGCGAATATTTCCGCAGCCGATCACTGCGATGTCCTCTGGGATCCGTAATCCCGCTGCGAGAATAGCATTCATCGCACCGATTGCAGCCGGATCGTTGTAGCAGAAGACAGCATCGGGCTGGGGATTGAGCAGCAGCAGCTTGTCCATTGCCTGTTTGCCCGTTGTATCTGCCGACATGTCGCCAAGGGCCCGCTTGATAATGTAACGCTCTGAAACGCGAAGGCCGTTTTGCACCAAAGCCTTCTTGTAGCCTAGCAGGCGATCTTTGGACGTACTCACTTTCTGGCCGCCTATGTGTCCGATGATCCGGCGTCCCTGGTTGATCAGATGTTCTGTCGCCATCTCTCCCACACGCAAATCGTCCGTACCAACAAAATGGACGCCGAAGCCTTTGAAGTTGCGGTCCAGCAGAATGAGGGGAACTTTCTGTTCGATGACCTTCTTCAGGCTTGCGATATTCTCCTGGCATGAGGCAACGATCAGAACATCGACGCGGCGGCGGATCATCTGCTCAATCTCGCGCTTCTCGAACTCAGGATCTTCGTCGGATGCGGCAATTAGCAGATCGTAACCCTTCTTGCGAAGGACGTCCGATATGCTCTTCGCAACCTCTGAAAAGAACGCGTGAACCAGATCGGGGACAATGAGACCGACAATCATCGTGCGGCCTGAAGCTAGCCCCTGAGCGTGCAGGCTCGGTTGGTAATTCAACTCCTGCATCCGGCGCAGCACGCGCTCCCGTGTTGAAGAACCGATGTCGCGGTGATTGTGGAAAACTTTGGAGACCGTCGCGACGGATATCCCGAGGTCATCTGCGATGTCCTTCATCCGAATGGCCATCTGACCCTCATTGCTTGCAAAGCTGAAGTTCGTGAATCGTAGAAATCCGCAACAAAAAATAAACTCAATGGACGGGAGCGAAGAAGAGAGTGAATGTTCTTGCTTGTAGCTTTCCCAAAATACGAACCATTGTCAAGATCGGTTCAGTGGAGGAGTTCGCCTAGACAACAGGGATGCTGGCGAAAGAGCTGTCAGATCTCGCCATCCTCCCTGTTGTCTGGGTACCGCAGCCCTACACAACCCCCTCCACCCGCACTCCGAACACGTGATCGCCACGCTGCGTCTTTGGCAGCTCGATGACGAGGGCGTTCGGGGTCTTCTTCCACTTCAGCAGGTCTCCGCCATCTACCATGCGAACCGCATGAGGGGTTTGTGAGGCAAGCGAACGAATCTGCAGCTTGCCTGAAGAAGGCCATGCCATCGCAAACGCGAACAACGCGCCCCCTTTCGTCGTGAAACGGATATCGTCCGCAGTATAGTTGAGTTTGTTTTCGTTAAACATGGCACCCGTTGGGCCGTTTGTTCCTTCGCCAAACAACTTCCAGGGGCGAGTTGCGTAGATGGCTTCCCCGTTGGCCGCCATCCATGTCCCCATGCTCTCGATAATGCTCTCTTCCTTGGCATCCAAGGTACCGTCCGCCCGCAGTGGAAAGTTGAGCAGCAAGTTGCCATTCTTGCTGACGATATCTACCAGCATGTGGAGAATTGTGGTCGGCGTCTTGTATTCGATCTCGCGCTTGTAGTACCAGTCCCCGATACAAGTGTCTGTCTGCCAAGGGTCGGCGACGATGCCATCTTGTACTCCGCGCTCCAGATCGCGGACGCACATGCCGTCTCTGTACTGGCCCCCGTCCTCTACCTTCTTACAGTTGTAGACAGCCTCGAGACGGCCAAGCCGCCGCGCATTGGCGTTATAGAAGTGCGCCAATAATTCGCGTCCATGTGCCCCGAACGGAAGGCTCCCATCGCTATACAGCAGGTCTGGATCGTAGCTATCCACCAGATCTTTGATGCGGTTGAACCACTCCACCTGGAACGATTCCGGGACATCGCGATACCACTGCTTCCACTCACGGCCAGCATTGCCTTCGTGATAGAGACTGTAGTTCGCCGGATTCGCGCCGTCATAGGGCACCCCAGCGAATGGGCCCGCTTTGTCGGCGCCCTTGGTGATGCCGTACCAGTTGTAGCTCGCCGCAAGATGTTCGGTCACTCCAAAGCGGAGTCCATGCTTGCGCACCACAGCTCTCCATGTGCCGATAATGTCCTTCTTGGGACCCATCTTGTAGGAGTTCCATCCATGGAACTTCGAATTCCAGCAGTCGATGTTGTCGTGATGCTGAGCGATGGCGCAGAAGTACTTGGCACCAGCCTTCTTATACATTCCCATCAGGCGATCGGGATCCCAGTTCTCTCCATGCCATAGCGCGACGATGTCCTTGTAGCCAGCCTTCGACGGATGGCCATAGCGCTTCAGGTGATCTTCGTATTGGGCATGCCCTTCGACATACATATTGCGCGCATACCAATCGCCCATCTCTGGGACCGCCTCGGGGCCCCAGCAGTTCCATATTCCGAGTTTCGCATCGCGGAACCACTCCGGTGCCTTGTAGGCCGAGAGGGAGTCGAGGGTGGGGTGGAACATGGGCTCTTCCGCCCGGACATACTTTCCACCCAAGGCCGATACACCGGTCGCACCAGCCAGCGCTACAAATGCTCTACGGTTGAGTTTCATCGATTCGCTCTCCTTCAAGCGTACTGTTGCGTGTTTGTTGTGGTTACCCCAGAGCCATTGCGAATCAAACCAAGTCTGACCCGAACGGAACTGCTCTAGGGTGCCAGAAGAGAGTTGATCGCATCGTGCGAAGGCTCCCGCGAAGGGCCAACTCGTTCGTGTCCAGACTGGCCAAAGTAGGAGTAGCCGGCGATCAGGATGTAGCCAGCCAGTGGAATGGTGTAGGCCAGCGCAATGCTCGAACTTCTATCCGCCAGTACCCCCATCAGAGGAGTCAGCACGGCTCCGCCTGCGATCGCCATCACCAGCAGGGAGCCTCCAAGCTTGCTGTCCGAGCCGAGTCCTTGCAGGCCAAGTGCAAAGATCGTCGGATACATCAGCGACATGAAGAAGCTGGTCAAGAAAATCATCCACACACCGACCCAGCCAGGATGCAGCACCGCAATCGCCACCAGCACGACATTGATCACGGCATAGGCTCCCATCAGCCTCGCAGGCGTATAGAACTTCATCAGGTAAGCCGAAGCAAAGCGGCCAATCCCGAACATGACCAGAGTGCCGGTGAGAAAGTATGCAGCCACCTTCTCGGGCTGGCCGGTGTACTCCTGGACATACTGAATAAAGTAGCTCCACGTTCCAACCTGCGCCCCTACATAGAAGAACTGGGCAACAATGCTGAACAGTAGTCGCGGTTGCCGCACCAGTCTGCTCGCGCTTCCGGAATTCGATTGCACCGGGACAACATCGACAACATCGTCCTTCAACAGGGGGAACGTGGTGCGCCAGATCAGGAAAGCAAACACAAAGGCAACCATGCCCATCCATACGTAGGGCTGCACCACCCGCAGTGTTTCGAACCGCAGATAGGCTTGATAGGTGTGCTCTTGCTTCAAGGCCGCGATCTTTGCGGCACTCAGCTCCACGCCGGATAAAATTGCCATCGTCCCGATAAGAGCGCCAACGATCGATCCCAGCGGATTGAATGCCTGCGAAAAATTCAGCCTGCGCTCGGAGTTCTCCGCTGGCCCCGCAAGTGCGATAAACGTGTTCGAGGCCGTCTCGAGGAAGGCAAGCCCACTGGCCATCACGAACAGCGCCAGAAGAAAAAATGAATAGCGACCCACCAACGCAGCGGGCCAGAACAGCACCGACCCGAGGCCGAAGAGCAGAAGCCCAAGAATGAAGCCAGCTTTATATCCGGCCTTTCGCATGTAAAGGGCAGATGGCAACGCCAGAAGCACATACCCCATATAGAACGCAGACTGTACAAGCCCTGCCTGAAGACGCGTGATGGCAAAAGACTTCATGAACTGACGGATCAAAATATCGTTCAGGTTATTCGGAATACCCCATAAGAAGAAAAGTGCAGTCACCATTACAGCCGGCACAAGACTGCCTTTCCCGAACATAGAGCTACCATGCGTCTGCTTCACACCGCCATGCCGTGTTTCTGAAACCATCAACGAAGCTCCTGATCCGATTTACAAAACGCCAGCAAACACTTCTGTTTCAAACGAAGCTTTCTTCAGGAGGCGAGTCTTGCTGTTAACGACGCGACCCTCCCTCGCTCAATGATTCACGCCACTTGCCAGAAACCCACCGTCAACCGAGAGGATCTCACCCGTGATGAACGATGCAGAAGGCGACGCAAGAAACACTGCGGAACTCACGAGTTCCTGGACGTCGCCAAATCTGCCCATAGGAGTTCGTGTCAAAAACTCGCGGCCCCGCTCCGTATTGTCCAGCAGATGGGCATTGATTCCAGTGCGAAATACTCCGGGAGCAATGGCATTGACTGTTACTCCATGGCGCGACCACTCGACCGCCAGTGACTTCGTCAGCGACCCTACAGCAGCTTTGCTGGCACCATACGCCGCCACCTCATAGAATCCGCGAAATGTGGTCATGGAGCCAATGTTGATAATTCTTCCATAGCCACGTTCCAACATGCCTTTTCCAAAGATCTGGCAACCGCGAAGAGTCCCCTTGAGATTTGTTTCCACAATGCTGTCCCACATGTCCTCGGGGAAGTCGAGCGTGGGTGCGCGGCGCGTCATGCCAGCGCAGTTGATCAAAATATCTACCTTGCCCCATGCATGCAAGGTCTGGTCGCACAACGTCTGCAGTGAGTTGCGATCGCACACATCGGAGGTGATGCGCAGCGCTATGCCCCCCCTGGCTTCGAGTTCGGTCGCAACCTCATCGACCTGCTCTGCCCTCCGGGACGAGGCGACCACCGCCGCACCGGCATCAGCCAGCCCAAGCGCCATTGCACGACCGATTCCTGTCGTTCCCCCAATCACCACCGCAACATGTCCTTCCAAATCGAACAGTGACGTCTTCGGGAGCTTCCCCTTTTTGTCTGATTCCAGCCTCGGCTTATGCACGGCAGCCTATCTCCAGTTGCGGCGCATCCTGGTGCTTGTACATCACGAAATATTCACGGTGGCCCAGCGCCTCCGGCTTGCTCAGTGTCCCCGAGGCAATATCCCCCACGAGTTTCATCAACTCCTCCGCCGCTTCGTCGAGCGTGCTCTCACCGCTCAACACCTTGCCTGCATTGAAGTCCATATCGTCCTGCATCCGCTCATACGTGCGTGTGTTCCCGGTCACTTTGATCAACGGTGAGATCGGGCTGCCAATCACGCTGCCTCGTCCGGTGACAAACATCACCATGTGCGCACCAGTTGAAATCAGATCCATAATTCCCTCGGTATCGTTTGGGTTGGTATAGCCGAACTGCATGAAGTGATCGTCGGGGACCGAATCGAGCAGCCACAGTCCCGCATGCGGCAAACGCTCCGATACTCCAACCACACCTTCAATCGGCTGACTCCCCGATTTTGCAAACGCTCCCATGCTCTTCTCTTCAATCGTCGTGAGACCACCGGCGAAGTTTCCTGGCGAGATCGAGTACTGACGCACCGACTTGCAGTACCGCTCTGCCTTGTCATACGACCGGTTCAAACGCAAAGCTGCCTCTTCATTCGCGGCCCGCGATACCAGCACGTCGCGCAGTCCGATCATCTCTACCGTCTCCTCGAAGACAGCGCTTCCCCCACAGTCAATCAAACGATCGTAGAAGCGGCCAACCACAGGATTGCCCGCCAGCCCTGAGGTTCCATCCGAGCCGCCGCACTCCGCCCCGATCACCAGATCCCGCCAAGTCATCGAGACATGCACCGTCTTCTCGGCAAGCTTCTTCCGCAGAGATGCCAACTCTTCCTTGCCTTTAGCAACACCGCTGCGCGTCCCGCCATGATCCTGGATGAAAAACGACGCGCTCGGCCTTCCCGATCCTCGGGCTACCTCCGCCAAGCGAGCAGGCTGCGTGTACTCACACCCCAGCCCGATGACAAGGCAAGCTCCCACATTGGGATGTGTCGCAAGCGCCTCCATCAACCGAATTGCGTACGCGTTGTCGTAGCATCCCGCGAACCCAACCACGTGAACATCCGGCTCACCGTTCGCAACGGCATGCGCCACAAAGCTCGCACATTCCACCGTATACAGCACAAGAATCAGGTTTCGTATTCCCTTGCGTCCATCCTCGCGGAGATAACCGTCCCAGCTTCGTTCAGTCATGGCCGATGTCCCTTCCTGCGTCGTGCGGGATCTCCAGCCGGTTGGAACGTTCGTCCACTCGGCTGGCGCAATTGTGAAGGTGGATCCACGCTCCTACCGGGATGGACCGTGTCGCCACTCCAATCGGAACGCCATACTTGATGACGAGCTCTCCCGCAGCAATCGCACGTGTGCAGACCTTGTGCCCCAGAACTACCGGCTCAAGCAGCACGACAGTCGCTTTTGCGCTCAAGCCCAGCAGCGCAACGCTTTCCGCTTCCGCGTCTTCCAGCAATGTGGCAACATTGTCTTCCGCCTGCACTTGGAAGCACCGCTTCGTCATGAAATCACTCACTCTCGTTTACAAAATCCCAAACGTGTGGAAAGCTTCCGTACTCGACATGCCGGCCTCGATCGCCTTCCGCACGACCTTCTCCCCCTTGGCCTTCGCCAATGCCAGCTCGATCACCTGCTCTTCCACGCATCGTGGAACGACAACTACACCATCGAGGTCCGCAACGATGAGATCTCCTGGATCGATCGCAACCCCGCCAATCTCGATGCGGCAACCGAAGTCGACAACCTTGGATCGAACTCCGGCATCCTGCGCGTAGCGTCCACGGCTGAACACAGGCCAACATTGCTCCAGGACTCGTGGAGTATCACGATGAAACCCGTCCAGAATTGCACCGGCCCCTTTCCTCACCTTTGCGGTCGCAGTCATAATCTCGCCCCAGGCCGCGCAGTTCATAGAGCCGCCCGTGGCGATGTAGATATCGAACGGGTTGATCGAATCCAACACCTCGGTCATCTTTCCGAAGGGTGCGAGCTGCTTCCCCCAGGCATCCGCAATTTGGACGGGCAGAGCTCTGCCAACCAGACGCATCTCCTGCTGCATCGGCTGGATAGCCTGAGGCAGAAACTGATGAAAATATCCAAGGGTATCGAGAATATCCCCAATCACGGGTGTATAGAGTGTCGACCGGATCAAGGCGAAGCGCTCGCTCTCGATTGTGCTTGCCAAACTCTGCTCTGACAATGTGCCTCCTCCAGCATGTAGGCCATCAACTTGTGCTGTGCCCGACCCGAAATATAGGCGGCTCTTCGTTCCAATGTCAAGAACTTTAGCGCTTTCGTAAACTTTTCAGCGCTATCGCACTCTATCCGGACAACTGCGAGAAGCGTGAAGACGCAAGACGGCGATCCTTCCATCTTGGCGCGTCGTCCAAACCTCCCCTCGCTCCTCCGAAAGCTCGCCAAAGTTGCACCGCAACGCCAATGAAGCTCCCGGCGTTTTCCGTAATCGAGGGGGCTAAAAAGAACGCATTCGCTTACGAAACCGCTAAAGTAAAGAATTTTATTGACACGTCTGAGCGGACTCCCTATATTTTTCCGCGCTGAACATTCTCGACTTCCTCGTGCACGGAGATCGCCCGCTCTGAGCCCAATCGGTCTGAATTGGAAACAACAAGTGGATCGTACGGATGAATTCGGGTAAACGATTTCCAGAACGCAGGACAAGAGACTCAGGCCACTGAACAGCAAGCGATTCCACGAAGCACCATCACAACGGCAAACGCATTGAAAGCCTGCCGTTCAAATTCTCGGGAGACCTACCCATGACGATGCAGTCTCGCTCTAAAGAGTTCCACCCTCTCGATCTTCTCGTTCGTCACACGCAAAATCCTGTTCGCCGGATTTGTGCCGGACTCTTAGCGGCCCTCACGATCCTCTGCCTCGTATCGGCAACTCCGTTGCAGGCACAGACCACCCAGGCCTCCGTCCGTGGCAACGTACACGACAAGGACAATGCCGTCATCGTCGGCGCGACCTTGAAACTCGTCAACGTCGAGACGGCCGTCGCCGCAACGACGGTGACGAACCCGAACGGCGACTACCTCTTCGTGAACATCAATCCCGGCACCTACACCCTGCAGGCGTCCTATCAGGGATTCAGTCCACAGAAGCTCAAGCCGTTCCTCCTGCAGGTCAACCAGACCAGTACCCTCGACTTCCGCCTCGCGGCGGGAACGCAAGAGGTTGTTGAGGTAGAGGCTGTCGGGCAAGGCATTCAGGCCTCCAGCTCCGAACTCGGCCTCACGCTGACCTCAAAGCAGATCGAAGATATCCCCCTGAACAGCCGCAACTTCACCTCGCTGCTCACCACCGCGCCAGGAGTTTCGCCCGTCGTCGTCTCGGGAAGTCAATCGGCGAGTTACACCACCTCCATCGGTCCAGTTATCATCCCGTCCGTCAATGGACAAGGCAACCGAAGCGACATCTTCGTGGTCGACGGTATCCTCGATATCGAGACCTTCGGAAACGCCTATGCCGTCCAACCGATGATCGATGCCATCCAGGATCAAAAGCTCCAGTCGCACAACGACTCAGCCGAGTTCGGTGGCAGCACGGGTGGAACCATCAATGTTGCAACCAAGTCCGGCACCAACGTCTTTCATGGCTCGGCCTGGGAGTACAACAAGAGCCCATCCCTTCAGGCAGTCCCTTACTTCTCCACCTCTGTGCCGCAACAGAAGCAAAACCAGTTCGGCGCAAGCTTTGGTGGGCCCGTCATCATTCCTCATCTCTATCATGGCAAGGATAAGACCTTCTTCTTTGCCGCCTATGAGGGATTCCGTCTCAACAGTCCGAGCACAAGCTATTACTTCGTGCCCACACCTGCCCAGCTTGCCGGAGACTTTACCGCGGCCGGTCTGCCCAAGATTTACGACCCTGCCAGCACCGTTTGCACTCCCAGTGGCACCTGCAGTCGTACGCAGTTCTCCTACCAGGGCATTCTGAATAAGATCGCTCCAGGGCGGCTGAATCAAGGGGATATTGCTTACGCGAAGTACGCTCTTCCCGCCTACACTTCGACGCCGCTTCCCATCGGCAATGCCTTTCAGAACTCTCCCAGCACCCAATCGTTGAACTCATTCGATGCTCGCATCGATGAGACGATCGGAGCGAAGGACTCCGCCTACTTCCGTTTCATGAACATCCGCGGCAACCAGACCGGCGGCCCCAGCCTGCTTCCAAACAGCACCATCACCAGCGGCTATTCCTTCGTGGGCAGCTACGCTCACGTCTTTGGGGCGAACCGCGTCTTGCACGTTCAGGCCGGCAGAACCTACGAGAATCGTAACTCCATCCAGCGCTTTGTGGGTGTGCCCTCCAACCTCTCCTCGCTGGTTGGATTTCAATCCGGTCTCGACTCCGGCTATGTGACAGTCGGTAACCTCGTCCCCGGCATCTCGGCCGACGGGTACTTCGGAGCACAAGGGGAGTCCGGGACACCGCAAACCACTGCCAATAGCTGGTCGGGCAAGGGAGACTTTACCCAGGTCGTTGGCAAGCACACCATCAAGACCGGAGTTGAGTTCAACGGCATCGGCGAGGCACAGGATATCCAGTACGCAAACATCCAGATGCGCGCCCAGGAAACCAACAGCCTCCTCGGCGATACGTCCGGCGATGCAGCAGCATCCTTCGTCCTCGGCGTTCCTGGCGCCTTCACGAAACGCAACGTCGTTGAGTCGCTTAGCTTCGGTGGTGTTTTCAGTTACTACTTGCAGGATCAGTTCCAGATCACTCCCGCACTCACCCTTAACGCTGGGCTACGCTACGATCTCGCCTTTATCCCAAAGTTCGGTAGACCGCAGGATGGCAACCAGTCCGTCGGAAACTATGACTTCAACAATGGCACCTACATCGTCTACAAAGTTCCTGGCTCCTGCGCCAGCCTGGGCACAGCGCCTTGCATTCCAACTCCGGATGGTTCGCTGCCCGCTCACGTTGTTGCAAGTACGGACGGGCGCGTCTTCCAGAACCAGTACAACAATCTACAACCTCGCCTCGGTGCCGCCTACCGCATCGGGCCGCAGACTGTGGTCCGCGGTGGAATCGGACTTGCCTTCGACAACTACGCAGCACTCGTGCAGAACGTTCGCGGCGTCAGCGGAAACTGGCCCTCAGTGGCTCAGATCGCCCAGACGGGCATCAACAATCCCACCGCAGCTAATCCGTTCCCCGGATATACCACGCAGAACCTTCCGGCCCTCACTGCACTCCCCTCGGCGACCCCGTTCAACCAGTTCAACTGGTTCGTCGATCCAAACACCAAGGACGCCTACTCGCTCCAGTACAACCTCGGCGTTCAAAGGCAGCTCGACAAGACGACTGTGGTCTCTGCCTCCTACGTCGGCTCCATCAACCGGCGCCTCAGCGTTGGCGGCTACTACAACGTAGCCACCACGCCCGGCCCAGGAGACCCGACGGCACGCCGCCCCTACTCCTACATTCAACCCACCTACTACACGCGCAGCAACGGCTCGGGCAACTACAACTCCCTCCAGGTCCAACTCACCCGCTCTCTCTTCCGCGGACTCGCCGCAACCGTCGCCTACACCTGGTCCAAGTCGATCGACGAGGGTTGCTCCGGCTTCTTCGGAACGGAAGGCTGCAACATTCAGCAGATCTATAACATTCGTGCGGAGCGCAGTGTATCTGCGTTCAATGTGCCGCAGAACTTCGTCGCGACCTACAACTATCAACTCCCCATCGGAAGAGGGAAAGCGGTCAACATCAACAGCCGCGCACTCGACCTTCTGGTCGGGGGCTGGGAGACCAGCGGATTCGTCCGGCTCCACAGCGGTACTCCCTATACCGTCAACATCAACACCGATATCGCCAACATCGGAAACACCGGCTACGAACGCCCCAACATTACCGGCCCAACGAACGCAGTCAATCAGTCTCACAAAAACTGGCTCAACCCGAACGCCTTTGCCATCCCCGCCCAGTACACCTACGGAACGGAAGGCCGCAATAGTCTTCGCACCCAGTTCTACAACAGCTTCGACATGTCCATCTTGAAAGAGGTCCCCATCTACGATCGCTTCCATGCAAGGTTCAATATCGATGCATTCAACGTCTTCAACCATCCCATCTTCGGCCAACCGGACTCAACCCTCGGAGATGCTCAGTTCGGGCAGATAGGAGCTACGGCCAGTGGCTCCCGATCCATCCAACTGAGCGGAAAACTGATGTTCTAGGCACCCTTCCGGGGCGGAGGCTCTCTGCCTTCGCCCCGGCGAGCGTATCCTTGCATTGACCCAGCCTTCCATGATCTTTCACCCCAAATCACCGATTGCGTCTCGCCAGACATGCATGGCAGCCCTCATCACCTGCATTTTCATTGGCGTCTTCAGTACCAACTTCGCGTCTGCGCAGACCTCTTCCAGAACCACCACAGCCGCGTCGGGGCCGGCTAACCGCTCCCTGTACCTGCAGGCGGAGCAGTTCGCGGCCTCGAATCGTCTTGCTGAGGCCGAGGCCGTGCTCGCCAAGGCCCAGACTCTCGATCCCAGCGACATCGATGTGCTCCGTCTTAGCGCCAAGGTGAAGGGACGCATGGGTGAGTATCAGCAGGCCATAGATCTCTTTCGTAACGTCGTGAGGCTCCAACCGAAGATTGCCGAAAACCATCTTGATCTTGCCTTTGCCCTGGCCGATGCGCTCCAGCTCGATGCTGCGCTGTCCGAAACCGCTGCCGCGTTGGCTCTTAGGCCCCGCTCTCCGCAGGCTCACCTCAATCGTGCCCGCATTCTCGCTGACCTGCATCGCAACTCGGAGGCGGCCAGGGAGTTCGCCATCACCAGCAAGCTGGAGCCGGACAACCCCGCCATCTTCTTCTATTGGTCGCTCCTCGAACGCGAAGAAGGCCATCTCGCCCGCGAGATTGAACTGCGGCAACGCGTGGTTCAACTCCAACCCACCAACGACCGCGCCTTCTTCTACCTGGGCCGCAGCCTTGCAGAGCAGTCCAGGCATGCGGAGTCCATCGCAGCTCTACGCCGCGCCGTCGAGCTCAATCCGCACGCTGGCGATGCCGTCTACATGCTAGCCCGCGAGCTCAAACCACAGAACCCGGATGAATCGCGCACCCTGATGCAACAGTTCAACCAGGTTCGCATCCAGGACGCCAGGCTCGACCCCATTAAGACGCTGGGGAATGAGGCCTACGCCGCATCGCAGCAGCAGGACTGGCCGCGGGCCATCGAACTCCTCCACAACGCCCTTTCCCAATGCGGAGACTGTTCCATCGCGGCAGGTCTCCACCGAAACCTCGGCCTCGCACTCTGCCACATCGGAAATCTCAATGAAGGTGCCGAGGAGCTTCATACCGCCCTCAGGCTCAATCCCGACGATCGTGACGCTGTCGCAGCTCTCAACATCATTCAGAGATGAAGAGCCCGAACGCTAACCCGCCAGCACGATTTTGCAACGCTGCTGTCGTCCCTGTATAGCCCAGGCGTCGTTCTCAAGCGGACTGTACTTACGAGCTCAATCTCATCTGGTGACCTCCCGGTTGCCACATTCCTCGTAGCACCCGTTGTGCATGGCATCTCGACTCTTTCTACATTTGGAACGGCGATCGAATCGTTCACACGAAACCGGCTGAAGGTTTAATTGTCGACAGCCTGTGTTCAATTCACGATTCAATGTAGACATCCATATTTAGCCGACCGTATGATAGCCGCGGTGTGGACTCAGCGATCAAAACGGAAAAGCTATAGGAGTGACGATGTCGGATACGAAGACGGTTTACCTGGTGGCAAGCGGCGACCTTCGCCCCGATGCAAATGAGATGTGCTGGCCTGCGCAGAAGCAGTTGGAAGAGCAACTGACAAGGGCGGTGGAGCACGCAGGATGGAACGTTCAGCGGGCGCATCCTTATGTGCCGGAGAAGAAGCATGGCTTTCTGGACTCGCAACGGTACGGCATGGATGTCTTTCAGGGAATTCCGGAAGATGCCCCGCTGATCGTTGCAGAGGCCGTGTGGCAGTATACGCATCATGTGATGGCCGGGTTGACGACCCACAAGGGACCGATTTTGACGGTCGCGAACTGGAGCGGTCAGTGGCCGGGGCTGGTGGGTCTGCTGAATCTGAATGGATCGCTGACGAAGGCAGGCGTGGCGTATTCGTCACTCTGGAGCGTGGACTTTACCGATGCGTTCTTCCTGAAAGGCCTGGACGAATGGCTGAAAGACGGGACCGTGACCCATGATCGCTCCCATGTCCATGCATTTGCCGGAGCGACAGGTCGCGCCGCGGTGATCGGGCAGGCGACGGCGGCCAGGCTCAAGAAGGAGAAGGCGATTCTCGGCGTCTTCGATGAAGGCTGCATGGGAATGTTCAATGCGATTGTGCCTGACCACTTGCTGCATGCCACAGGCATCTTCAAGGAACGGCTGAGCCAGTCGGCATTGGCGTATGCGACTTCGCAGGTCGACGATGCTGACGCTCAGGCTGCGCTGGAGTGGCTGCTCGCGCGCGGAATGACATTCCATTTCGGCACGGACGAAGCGACGGAGCTGACAAGGGCGCAGGTGCTACTGCAGCTGAAGATGTATGTGGCCGCAGTGCGGATTGCGGATACATTTGGCTGCGATGCGATTGGGATTCAGTATCAGCAGGGCCTGAAGGATGTGCTGCCGGCTTCGGATCTTGTAGAGGGGCTATTGAACAATACGGAGCGGCCGCCGGTGTGGTCGGCTGACGGGACGCGCGAACTCTTCGCCGGTGTGGCGCTGCCGCACTTCAATGAGGTGGATGAGTGCGCGGGGATCGATGCGCTGGTGACCCACAGGATATGGCGCGAGATGGGTTTGCCTCCGGAAACCACACTGCACGATCTGCGGTTCGGCGAGAACTTCAATGGGGAGTTTGTGTGGGTTCTGGAGATCTCCGGGGCGGCTCCCGCGGCTCACTTTACAGGTGGTTACAAGGCAGCGAGCAGCGAGCGGCAGCCGCCCATGTACTTTCGGCTGGGTGGAGGTACGCTGAAAGGCAACAGTCATCCGGGTGAAGTGGTTTGGAGCCGCGTGTATGTGGAGAACGACACGCTGAAAGCCGATCTGGGACGGGCCACGGTTGTCGACCTCCCGCCGGAAGAGACGGCTCGGCGGTGGGCGATGACGACGCCGCAATGGCCGATGATGAGCGCAGTGCTGCACGGGGTGTCGCGCGACGCGTTGATGGCACAGCACAAGGCCAACCACATCCAGGTGGCGTACGCGCATGACGCAGCCAGCGCGGATGAGGCGATGATGGCGAAGTCCGCTTGCTTTGAGGCGATGGGCATGGCCGTGTCGTTATGCGGTGTCACGGGTAAATAGAAAAGATCGGCTTGGGACGAGGGTGCATACCCTGTGCCAAGCCGTTTTCCAATCGCTCCATGTGGAGAGGCAATCCAGCGGGCCGTCTGTCCCTCCGTCGTGCTTTCAAGCAAGTGTTTGCCGATACCATCCACTGAACCACGTGCTCAGCCTCGAGGCTTCGGCTTCGCGTTCCGTGGACATCGGGAAGGGGTAGCTCGCCTGCGTAAATTCGCGGAGGGCGCTGGTGACTTTGAGACCCCATGGCGTAGGCAGAGCACCCAACTGTTCGAGGAACTGCTCGAGCAGAGCGCGCTTGCTGGAGAAATCGCCCGTGCCGGCTGCGGCAAACAACGTCGACATCAGCTCGGGAAGTGTGCAGGCTACACCGGAGACGACGCCGTCGCAGACCTTCTCGGTGAGGGCGTCGCAGAGCGCGCCGTCGTTGCCGATGAGACGCGCGTGAGGGAGGCCTGCCGAGGTCATGGCGCGAACGATCTCGAGCGAGCCACTGGAGTCCTTGATGCCGGCAAGGTTGCGATGCTTGGCGAAGAGCGCAAGGACCGTGTCGGTAGAGAGACCTGACGTGAACTGCGGGAGATTGTAGAGCAGAATGGGGAGCTCGACGGCGTTGGCCACCGCGGAGATGTATGTTGCCAGATCGTCCTGGCGGTAGGGGAAGAAGCAGGGCATTGGGAGCAGCGTCGCGTCGGCCCCAGCGGCCTGTGCGATGCGGGCTTTGCGGACGGTGAGGCGAACGTCCCCGGCCCCGATGCCGCAGAGAATCTGGGCGCCGGGGGCATGGCTGCGGGTCGTCTTCGTGAGGAGTTCGAGGTCGGCGTCAGAGGAGAGGGTGAACTCACCTGTTGCCCCGTTGATGGCATAGCCGGTGAGGCGAGTCTTTCCAATTTCTGAGAGCTGCCTGCTATAGGAAGCGATGGCCAGTTCGCCGGCATCGCTACGAGGAGTGAGAAGAGCGGCGTACACACCACGAAAATCGATCAAAACATTCACCTTGCCAAACGCATGAAGAGAGGCCGCAGCATACGGCCTTTGAGTTGATGGGAATCACACATGCAAGACACATTCGTGTGCAACCGAGGCTGTCGTTCCGCCAATTGAAGCCACTATACACATCGTACGATCAAAATGTCGACAATTCGGATACATCAACCCAAATACTTGTACCTCGCTGGATCAGCTCTATCTCCCTTCATCCGGCGGTCTTGCGGCAATCATCGATGAAAAGGCGATGTCTGCTCTCGGCGGAATCGCCGAGCGTATGTCGACAGGTGATGCATCGTTGCACTATAACGAGTGTGCCGCGGCTTCTGTTCCGCGGATTCCGCAAAAAAGGATGACGAATGACGAACATGGCGGCCAGAGCTGAACGAGGAGCAGGGAACCCCCGGACAAAATGGTTCACGATCGGCCTGCTGTGGTTCGTCTTTCTGTTCAACTATGCGGATCGTCAGGCAATCTTTTCGCTCTTCCCGCTGATCAAGACCGAGATGGCGTTGACGGATGTGCAACTGGGCGTTCTCGGCTCGTGCTTTATGTGGATGTATGCGCTTTGTGGGCCGTTCACCGGGTGGATGACCGATCGAGTGTCACGCAAAACGCTCATCCTGGGTGCTCTGGTCTTCTGGTCGGTGGTGACGGGCGCGACAGCGTTTGCGCACACGTACCATCAGATGATCTGGTGCCGGGCTCTGGGCGGCCTTGGAGAGGCGTTCTACTTCCCCGCCGCGATGGCCATGATCAGCGACTATCACGGACCAAGGACGCGGTCGCGTGCGATGTCGCTGCACCAGACGGCTGTCTATGCGGGCAGTATTGCCGGCGGCTCCATCTCCGCGGTAGTGGGCCAGCACGGTGGGTGGCGCGCAAGCTTCCTGGTTTTCGGCGGAGGTGGCGTGGTGCTGGGACTGGTTTTGATCTTTCTGCTGCGCGAACCGGTGCGGGGGCAGTCGGAGCTGCGGGGAAATGAGCAGGCGGCAAGGAAGAAGACGTCGACCGCGCTCAAGGAGATTCTCGGGAATCGTACCGTGCTTGTTCTCATTGGGATCTTTATGGGGGCGAATTTTGTAGCCGTCGTGTTCCTGACATGGCTACCCACGTTCCTCTATCAGAAGTTCCACATGAGCCTTTCCATGGCGGGGTTGAATGCCAGCCTGTATCTGCAGGCGGCTTCTTTCCTGGGGGTACTTTGCGGGGGCGTGCTGGCAGACCGCTTCTCCAGGAGGCGCGGCGGCGGGCGGCAGCTTACGCAGGCGATCGGACTCCTGCTCGGGGCGCCGTTCCTGTTCCTTACCGGATGGACGCTCTCCGTGCCCATCCTGGTGCTGGCGATGATCGGCTTCGGCTACTTCAAGGGGTTGTACGATGCAAACATCATTGCAGGCCTGTATGACGTGGTCGCAATTGAGAATCGCGGAACGGCTGCCGGCATCGCGAACTCGCTTGGATGGCTTGGCGGGGGAATGGCACCCGTGATCATTGCGCTAGGATCCGCGCGCTTTGGAATGAGCGCCTGTATCAGCGCAACGGCAGGAATCTACCTGGTGATTGGCGCTGTGATGCTGCTGATGGCACGGCATTTGCACGGTGTACGAAGCAGGAAGACCATCGAGCAGGGCGTGGTTCCAGCCTAGAAGTTCAGGTCAGAGTAGCTCTGCTCAATGCTGCTGGCGCGGCGGTTGCGGTCGAATTCGTCGAGGCGCTCCTGCTTGCTGATCTGGATATGTTCGGCCAGACGCAGCGTTGCGAGTTCCGGATCGCGGTCGACGATGGCCTGGATGATCGCTGCATGTTGCGCGTGAATGTGCTTGAGCTTAGCGACACCATAGCCGAGGCGGCGCATCGCGAAGATGCGGATCAAAAGCCGGGTTTCGTCGACAATTTTCCGGATGCGCGGGTTGAAGGAGAAGGCCATCAAGAGCGTGTGGAAGCCGCGATCCGAGGCGACGAAGCGCGACATCTGCTCAGCGTTGAGATGCTGCTCCCCGGATGCCTGCAGCTCTTCGACCAGCGTCAGGATGCCATGGGATAGCTGTTCAAGACGCTTGAGGTCTTCCGCCGGAAGCTGCTCGCGGGTCACCTTGGCAACGACGTAAACTTCGAGCGCTTCACGGAGTTCATAGAGGTCGACAATATCTTCGCGGGTGAGGCGCACGACGACTGTACCGCGATTGGGCGTCTGCTCCAGTAGGCCTTCGGAGACAAGCTGGCTGATCGCTTCGCGCACCGGGGTGCGACTGCTGCCGAGTTCCCTCGCGAGGAGGAGTTCGGAGATGGCGCCGCCCGACGGAAGAGTTCCCTCGGCGATGCGGCTCTGAATGTACTGGTACGCCTTTTCGCGAATCGTGGACTTCGGCTTGCTCGATTTTACTTTGCCTTTAGTTCTCATTGGTTTCCGACGAGAGAGAAAGATTGCGCACAAGAAGCAGCATACACAACATGTGCGTGATTCCCGGAGAATTTGGTCAAAACATAAAGTATGCAGCATGTCGACATAAAACCGATCCGCACTTCTCGCGAAGGGAGGCGAGTCCGTTCCGGATCGTAGCGTCTGTAAGATGTTCTATTGATGTGGTTTGGAGAAAAGATTTCGACATGTGGTAGCGTTTCCGCCCTCTTCCAGATTGCGTTTTTAAAGTCTCCTGGTGTCGAATAGGAAATTTATGTATTTCATGTGTAGACAACCGATATGCGCGTGCGTATAGTTTCGTCGAGTCAAAATCCCTACCCTTTGCCGGGACGAATCTTTCAACCCCGGACGAGTGCGAAGGCGAACCATGAAAAATCGACGCAACAGCCGCTACCTCTCTGGAAAGGTCTCCCACGTGCGTATCTCACACTCACAGCACTTCCTGCGCATCATGGCGATGTTTGCCCTACTCCTGACACTTGTCTCTCCCATACAGGCGCAGGTGAACTCCACCGGAACGATCTCCGGGCGCGTCACCGATGCACAGGGTCAGGTGGTCAGCGGCGCGTCCGTGAACATCGTCGAACAGCAGACGAACGTCTCGACGAAGATCGTCACCAACAACAGCGGTTACTACTCGGCCGGCTTCCTGAAGCCGGGTTCATACTCCGTGAAGGTGACGGCACCTGGCTTTGAGGGCGCCCTAAGCAGTGGGATGACCCTGCAGGTCGGACAGACCCTCGGGCAGGACTTTACCTTGAAGGTCGGGCAGGTCACAGAGACTGTGAGTGTCACCAGTGATGCTCCGCTGCTGAATGCGGAGTCCGGCGAGCTGGGCAACGTAATTTCTCGTGAGCCGGTGGTACAGCTTCCGTTGAACGGGCGCAACTTCTCGCAACTGGCACTTCTGGTACCGGGCGTGAACTCAGGCGCGGTGGGCGGTGTGCGTGCGACGGGCAGCGGTAATGAAACGCAGCGGGCGGGTACGTCCATTACCGCCAATGGTGCTCGCGGCAGTTTCAACCTGTACATGATCAACGGCATCAATGACGTGGATCAGTCGGTCGGTACGGCGAAGGTATTCCCCAACCTGGAAGACATCCAGGAGTTCAAGGTGCAGATCGGCAACTCGGACGCGCAGTTCGCAGCGGGCGGCGCGGTGGTGAATGTCGTGACACGCTCGGGAGGCAACGCATTTCATGGTGCGGTCTTTGAATTTATTCGTAACTCGGCGCTGGATGCTCGTGGGTACTTCGACGCAGCCAAGCCACCGTTTCAGCAGAACCAGTTTGGTGCAGCGCTGGGCGGCCCTATCGTAAAGGACAAGCTGTTCTTCTTCACCGACTATCAGGGGTTGATTACGCACACCGCTCCTACGGCCATTACGAGCGTGCCAACGGCTGCCATGCGGGCAGGGAACTTCGCTGGCTTCGCAAACGTGTATGACCCCGCAACGTATGTCGCGGCAACCAAGAGCCGTACGCCGTTTGCGGGAAACCAGATCGATCCTTCGCGGTTTGACCCCGTGGCGGTGAAGCTGCTGCAGATTCTGCCGCAGGCCAACATTGCCGGCAATGCCAATAACTTCCGCTACAACAATCTGCAGGTCAATGTTCAGCATCAGTACGATGTACGCTTCGATTACGTTGCCTCTCCCAAAGACAGCATGTTTGTGCAGTACACGAACGGTCGTGCCGATGTGAGCTTTCCCAAGACTCCGGTGCTGACCGGCGGTGCCTTCAATCCGCTTGCGTTTGCCGGAGCGAACCGGAACAACCATGCGCCGTCGATGCAGGCGACTCTGCAGGAAACGCACATGTTCTCTTCGAACGTTGTCAACGAACTCGCACTCGGATTCACACGCTTCATACTGCGCGTGTCCCCGCTCGATACCGGATACAACACGTCCGCGGCGCTCGGTCTTCTGGGCGCGAATACCGCTTCAAATACCGATGGAACGGGTCTTGCCAGTCTGTCGATTTCGGGCTTCAGCGGGTACAGCGCAAGTTTCCAGCCGGAGATTGTGCCTCAGAACACGATTCAGATCTCGGATAGCCTGCTCTACAACGTTGGGGCGCATGCCTTCCGATTTGGCGCAAGCGTGGTCCACAACAACTTCGGCTTCAACCAGCTCTCCGCGCCGTCCGGCGCGCTCAGCTTCACCGGTGCCTACACGAACAATGGTTCCGGGACGGGCGGCTCGGGTTTTGCGGACTTCCTGTTAGGCATCCCAGTGAGTTCGACCAAGTCGATTCTGCCGCAGGGGACACCGTACATCAGCTACAACGAAATCGGTGCGTTTGCGCAGGATACGTGGCGCTTGACGCCCCGGTTGACGGCGGTCGTCGGAGTTCGATACGACCTGTTCACCTCGCCGATCGACCGCAAGGATCGACAGTCGAACTTCATCCCGGATGGCGGAGTCATCGCGTCGGTACCCGGCGGAACGGGAACGATTGCTCTTGCCAATCAGGGTGGGTACAGCCGCGGCATCATTCAGACCCGTAAGCTGAACTTCACCCCTCGTGTCAGCCTCGCGTACAAGTTGGGCGACAAGAATGTCATACGCTCCGCCTTCGGCGCGTACTTCTTTGATGAGCAGGGAACGGGATCGTCGGCACGCCTCTTTCTCAACTACCCCTTCGCGCAAACGTTCTCGACAACATGCGACGGCGTGAACCAGTGCCTGTCGACTTCGACGGGTATTCCGCTGACACCTTCGGCGACGAACGTGCCGACGGTGGTGTATTTCCCGCAGCGGAATCCGACTCCATATGTCTACCAGTGGAACCTGACTCTGGAACGCCAGGTGACCAACTCGCTCGTAGCGCGTGGGTCGTATGTCGGATCCATGGGCAGACACCTCGGCATCGCTTTGAACGAGGACGTCGCGATCCCGGGTCCTGGGGCCGTACTGGCTCGGCAGCCGTATGCCGCCTATTCATCGATTTCAGCATGGGAAAACCGCGGCGTGTCGAGCTACAACGCGCTGCAACTCTCGGCGGAACAGCGCCCATGGCATGGGCTGCAGTATCTCGCAGCCTACACGTGGAGCCGCAGTATGGATGAGGGATCGGGTGGCAACTCCTCTTCAGGCGAATCGCGCATCAATATTCAGAACCCACGCAATCTCTCGGCGGATTACGGCCTGTCCGACTTTGATCATCGTCACCGCTTCACGTTCAGCCCGGTATATCAGCTTCCGTTCGGTCGTGGCCGCCAGCACGCAAACCATACCAATGCTTTGGTGGACGGCGCAATCGGCGGATGGGATCTGACCGGTATCGTCACCCTGCAGAGCGGGGCTCCGTTCTCGGTGTCGATGTCGTCGAATGCTTCGGCGAATACCGGAACCTTCCTTCGGCCGAATCGCGTATGCAACGGAGCCAAACCTGCTGGTCAGCGGACGCTCGCGGCCTATTACGACATCACCTGCTTTGTGGCACCTGCACAATACTCGTTCGGCAACGCGGGTCGTAACATTCTCATCGGGCCGATGTACCAGACGATCGACGCCGGTCTTCACAAAGACTTCCACATCGAGGGCGAACTGGGCATGCAATTCCGTGCTGAGTTCTTCAACATTGCCAACACGGCAAACTTTTCGTTCCCGGGGAATAGCATCGGATCGGCAGCGGCGGGGAAGATCTCGGCGTTGGCACCCGGAGCGACGGCGCGTCAGTTGCAGTTTGCCCTTCGGTTCCACTGGTAATGTACGGGCCATACCAAAAGCTTTCAGCTCATGGAATGGCACCACCCTCAGAACCGAACCTGCAGGTGATTTTTTTGGGAGGGCGCGGCCCAAACCGTGCCTCACTTTTACAAGGAGATCGGAACGATGAAGCGTAGATCATTTCTGCAAGGGACAGCAGCCACGGTTGTCATCTCCGGAATGGGCCGGGCCGGATTACTGCATGCGATCGAGTCTGGATGGACGGAACTGAACAATGTCTCCCTGGTGTTGCCCGCTCAGCCAGCAAAGCGGGAGCAGGTCGCGGCAGAGATGATGGTCGACGAGATCATGAAGCGCTGCGGCGTGGAGTGGACGATTGGCTCGACAGGCTCGGTAAAGATCTACCTGGGAACGCGGGCTTCATGGCATAGTCTGGGAAGCATCGTGGCATCGGTGGCGGCGAAGGCCTCGAAGCTGCCTGTGGAGTCCTATGCCATTGCCAGCGGACCCGACTGGATCGCCGTTTGTGGAAGCGATGAGCGGGGACTGATCTTTGGTGCCGGTAAACTGCTGCGCCTGTGTTCGCTGGAGCGGCGTACCGTTGCCGTGAATCGGAAGGCGCTGAACCTGACGAGCTCACCGCACTACGCGATTCGCGGACATCAGTTGGGTTATCGTCCGAAGACGAACGCGTACGATGCGTGGACGGTCGAAATGTGGGACCAATACATTCGTGAGCTGGCGATCTTCGGCACCAACACAGTGGAGCTGCTGCCTCCAATCTCCGATGATCTTTCGGATAGCCCACACTTTCCGATTCATCCCAAGAAGATGTTGATCGAGATGTCGAGGATCTGCGACAAATACGGGCTGGATGTTTCGATCTGGTATCCCGCGATGGCCAGGGACTACAGCGACAAGCAAACACTGGAAGCGGAAATTCGCGATTGGGCAGACGTCATGCATGATATGCCGCGGCTGGACATCGTATTTGTTCCCGGTGGCGACCCTGGGCATACCGAGCCGAAGTATATGCTGCCGCTCCTTGAAAAGGAGAAGGCGAACCTGCGCAAGACACACCCCCAGGTGCAGATGTGGATGTCGCCGCAGTCGTTCAATGCAGAGTGGCTTGTGGAGTTCCAGACGATGGTGAACGAGCCGCACACGCAGACGTGGCTGGATGGAATTGTGTTTGGACCGCAGAACCGGAGCTCGATCGCAGAGTTGCGCAAAGCGCTTCCAGCGAAGTATCCAATCCGGTTCTATCCGGACATCACGCACAGCATCCAGTCGCAGTATTCGATGAACAACTGGGACATTGCGTATGCCTTGACGGAGGGGCGCGAGATCATCAATCCGAGGCCTGAAGCGGAGGCGGCGATTCTGCGCTCGGAGCTGAAGTACACATCGGGCTTTGTAAGCTACTCGGAAGGCTGTAACGACGATGCGAACAAGTTCCTCTGGAGCCTGCTGGCGTGGGACCCGAATATGACGGCAACCGACGCGATGCGGGACTTTGGGCGCTACTTCATCGGCGCCAAAGATGGTTCGGGCTTTGCCCAGGGGCTACTGGACCTGGAGAACAACTGGCTCGGACCGCTGGCGGCGAATGAGCTGGTGGATGTGACACTGCAGAAGTTCATGTCGATTGAGCGGAGCGCATCTCCATTCCTGCTCGAGAACTGGCGGTGGCAGCAGGCGATGTTCCGTGCATGTTGCGATGCCTATGTGCGCCAGCGTCTGCTGTTCGAGAGCGGCGAACTGGCGAAGGCGAAGAGCATACTTGGCAGGATCGAGGACATCGGATTCGCATCGGTCCCGTGGGGGATCGGAGCGGTCCCGGCGAGGGAGCCCGCGAACGGCATCGATCCGCAGAATCTAATTGAGGACGCGATGCGAACGCTGCGCGAGAGCACACTGCAGCCGGTGGCCCCGGCCCTGCGAACACGGATCGCGGAACTTGGCTACGCGCTGTTGCAGAGCATTCATCAACAGCTTGCCGTGGAGCGTTTCCAGGGAGAAGCGGTCGATCGCGGCGCGCCCCTGGATACAATCGATCATCCCGTTACGGACGGACCGTACTTCCTGAAGCAGCTCGGCGCAATCAGCAAGATCGAAGATCAGGAGGAGAAGATTGCCGCGACTCGCGCGCTGCTGGATCGCACGAATCCCGGCCCGGGCGGCTTTTATGATGAGTTGGGCAACGTGGGCAATCGGCCACACCTCGTGATCGAAGAGGTGGAAGGCGATTTCGATTTCCGGAGGTCACCGCATGTGGGAACCAGCTATCCCGATCACTATGGGGCGAATGCACCGATGGCGTGGAAGCACTGGGCGGAGAGCTTATACGAGGCCCCGTTAAAGATGCACTACAAGGGACTCGATCCGGATGTGGAGTATGTCCTGCAGGTGGTGATTTCCGGCGATTCGCGCGGCGTGAAGACGAAGTTGATGGCGAACGATGCGCTTGAGATTCATCCACTGCAGTTGCGTCCATGGCCTCCCGCTCCGCAGACGTTTGCGGTGCCGCGTGCCGCGACAGCAGGTGGCGAACTCCGGTTGACGTGGACGCGCGAAACGGGACTCGGCGGCAATGGCCGCGGATGCCAGTTGGCGGAAGTGATGCTGAAGCCTGTCCCGAAGAAAGGAGACTGACCGATGGCGGAGGAGTACATGGCTGCAGTACACCCGGCGTCTCCCGATACATGGAGCGTAGTCCGTGAGCGATTGAAGGCGGGCGAGTATGTCATCGGTATGACGGTAACTTCGAACAACCTTGAGACCGCGGCATATGCTGCCACGCTGGGCTTTCACTTTCTTTGGGCTGAGATGGAGCATTCCTCCTTGTCGTTGGAATCGCTGCGGAACATGGTGATGGCAACACGTGGGCTTCCGGCGCCCGTCTTTGCGCGGGTGCCGTGGGCCGAAGTGTGGATGGCGAAGCGGGTGCTGGACCAGGGAGTGCAGGGCGTTATCTTCCCGTTTGTGTCGACGCCGGAACGTGCTACGGTTGCGGCCCAGGGATGCCACTACCCACCGTTTGGACGGAGAGGATCCGGAGCTGGGCTGGCGGTCTCAACGTGGCCGGCAATGGGGAATTATTATGACTCCGCCGACGCGAACGTACTCGTCGTGTGCGTGATTGAAGAGGCTGCGGGAGTGGACGCGATTGAGGAGATTGCTGCGACCCCGGGTGTGGATGTGATCTTTATCGGGGTCAGCGACCTATCGTTCTCGCTCGGTCTGCGCGGACGCCAGGATGAGCCTCTGCTCGATGAGGCAATCGCAAAAATTGTCGCGGCCGCCAAGCGGCATGGGAAATGGCTTGGCCGTCCAGCCGGGAGTGCGGCGGATGTAAAGCGTTTTCATGCCGACGGGTTTCAGTTCTTTCAGTCTGTGACGGAGCTTGGCCTGATGAAGCTTGGAGCCCAGCATCTGCTTGAGCCACTGGGCATCAAAGACAAGCCGCGCGAGCAGAGCACGTTCTACTAAAGATGAGTCAGAATAAGAAAAACAAGCGCGGCTCCATAGGGGCCGCGCTCTTATGCTTGGGAAGCGGATGGGGGAAGCGATGAAGATTGTGGTGCTGGATGGGTACACGCTGAATCCCGGGGATAACCCGTGGAGCGCCTTGGAAGCCTTTGGGGATGTATCGATCTTCGAGCGCTCGACCACTGCGGAGATTCTGTCTCGCGCTTCGCATGCCGATGTGGTGTTGACGAATAAAGCAGCTCTACCTGCCGGGGTCATCGAAAGCCTGCCGAAACTGAAGTTCGTCTCCGTGATGGCGACGGGGTACAACGTGGTGGATGTCGCTGCGGCCAGGGCGCGGGGCATCGTGGTATCGAACGTCCCGGACTATGGGACCAACACCGTGGCGCAGTATGTCATGGCGCTTCTGCTGGAACTGTGCCATCATGTGGGCGATCATGCGAACGCAGTGCGCGACGCCGCGTGGACGAACTGCGTGGACTGGACCTTCTGCCGAACGCCACAGATTGAGCTGTATGGCAAGACGATGGGGATTGTCGGTTTCGGACGCATCGGGCGGCGTGTGGCGGCACTCGCGGAAGCGTTTGGAATGCGCGTCATCTATAACAGCCGCCGCGCATATGAGGATGTCCCGCAGGGGTATCGCGTGCTGGAGAATTTATTTGCGGAGGCGGATGTCGTTTCGCTGCACTGCGGGCTGACGACCGAGAACGATGGCATGGTAAATTCCCATTTGCTCGCCCGAATGAAGCCGTCGGCATTCCTGATCAATACGGCGCGTGGACGCTTGGTGAACGAAGGCGACCTGGCCTCCGCCCTGGCGAAGGGGGTGCTGGCGGGTGCGGCGGTGGATGTATTGTCGAGCGAGCCTCCGTCAGCAGACAATCCTCTGCTCTCGGCAAAGAATTGTTTGGTGACGCCTCATATCGCGTGGGCAGCACTTGAAGCACGGCAACGAATTATGCAGACAACGGTGGAGAACGTACGGGCATTCCTTGATGGCGCGCCCATGAATGTTGTGTCTTAGCACAACGGACAATTCATTTCTGCTGCATTCGCTCTACATGGAAATCGATACCATTTCGGGCGTGGTCCACGATGCATCCTGTTGCGCAGCCTCGTCAAGAAGAGCGAAGAAGACGATGCTGCCTTTCTCGACCACGACGGCAGAAGAAAAGTGCGCTTCAGTATTTTCTTGACATTGGCAAAATGACACAGCTACAGTCCGATTGTCATGTTTGGAATCGATACCAATTCAAGCCGCCCATCTCTCTCGACCGTACGCCGCACCTCTCCGGTGCGTGCCTTCACTGCGGAGCATTGGAAGGAGCGTCCCCTCCTTTTTCTCCGCCCCGTATTGGCTGTGGGCCTATTCAGTGTGCTCGCATGTACCGCTTCTCTTGCGCAGAATGCAACAACGCCGGCTCCAACGGTGTGGGCACCTGAAGCGTCGCAGCTCCGGCTGCACATGATTGGCAATGCGCATGTGGACGCCCCATGGCTATGGCCTTTGTCCGAGGCGACGGCGGTTGTGCACAGCACCTTCCGTTCTGCGCTGGAGCGCATGAAGGAAGATCCCGATCTGACGATGACCACCAGTTCCTCGCAGTTCTATGAATGGGTGGAGACGACGGATCCAGCCATGCTGGCTGAGATCAAGGCGCATGTGAAGTCCGGACGCTGGGATGTCGTTGGCGGATGGTGGGTTGAGCCGGATGTGAATGTACCGAATGGAGAATCGCTGATCCGTCAGGGACTCTACGGGCAGCGTACGCTCGAGCGCATCTTCGGACGCCACGCGAACGTCGGCTATAACCCTGACTCCTTCGGCCACAACGGCAATATGCCGCAGATCCTCAAACTGGAGGAGATGCCGTATTACGTCTTCATGCGGCCTAACGCGCTTGAAAAGCCGGCTATTACGCAGAACCTGTTTCAGTGGCAGGGCATCGACGGAACGCGTGCGCTCACCTATCGGATTCCACTTTACTACCACGAGAATGCCGATGTTCACGTCCACATGGTCCCGACGGTAAAGGCAGTCTCAGGACAGCCGCAGTATACCTTCATGGAGTTCTTCGGAATTGGCGATCACGGCGGCGGACCCACGAAGGCCAACATGCAATCCATCCGCCAGGTCCAGAAGGAGCCGGGTGCCCCTCATATCTTCTATTCCACTCCTGACAAGTATTTTGCGGAGGTCAAGCCGAAGCTGCCTGCGGATATCCAGGTGTTCATCGGCGATCTACAGCATCATTCTGTGGGGACCTACACCGCTGGTTCCCAGATCAAGAAGTTGAACCGCTCAACGGAGGCTGCACTCCAAACGGCGGAGAAGTTTGCTGCGCTGGGCGCAGTCTCTTGGGGAGCGCCGTATCCGAAGAATGACTTTACTACAGCCTGGAAGCGCGTCCTGCTACTGCAGTTCCATGACAGCATGGCCGCAACCACAATTCCGGAGCATGAAGATACTGCGCGCGATGGTTACGGTCGCGCACGCGACATCGCGACAGACGCGCTCTATGCCTCGGTCCAGCGTCTGGCGTGGCAGGTCCCAACGACGGATCCGGACTCGCAGTACCTCGTTGTCTTCAATCCCCATGCGTGGCCTGCGAAGCTGAATGTGGAATACGATCTCGGTTGGAAAGATCAAACTCCCACACGCGTGGAAGACGAAACCGGCAAGGCGGTGTCATTCCAGTGGATTCCAGCAACGTCAGTCATCAACGGCCGTCAGCGGTTGGTGGCTGCCGTGGATATGCCGCCGATGGGCTACCGTCAGTTGCGGATACGCAAGCCTTCTGCGGGAGATACTCCTGCCGCAGTCAAGGCACCCAGGGTCACGGAGAACACATTGGAGAACGAGCATCTCCGTCTTACCGTGACATCTACCGGTACCATCAACCTGTTCGACAAAGATGCGAATCGTGAAGTCTTCGCCGATGCCGACAAAGGTCTTCGTGCCGTTGTCATGGACGATAACAACGATACCTGGGCCCACCAGGCGCATGTCTACGACAAGGAAGTGGGTTCCTTTTCGCGGACGGACCTCCGCATCCTTGAGAGTGGTCCGCTTCGTTCGCTGCTGCGAGAGACGCTAACCTATAACAATTCCACGCTTCGGCTGGATTGGATTCTGTATGCGGGCTCGCGCAATGTAGAGGTACGCGCAACGCTCGATTGGCACGAGCATCTGAAGCTGCTCGCGTTTTCCTTTCCGGTCAATGTGTCGACCCCAGACGCAACCTACGAAACGGCCTACGGCGCCATTCACCGCGACAATCGCGGTGAGGAAGATCCCGGGCAGCGCTGGATCGATGTTTCAGGGCAGGCCGATGGTAAACCGTATGGCTTTACCGTGATCAATGATGCGAAGTATGGCTACAGCGTGCATGGAAATGATCTACGTGTCTCCATCGCTCGCTCTGCGGTCTATGCAAACCATGAACCTCGCCAGTTGCTTCCCGGAACGGACTATACCTGGATGGATCAGGGAGAGCAGACCTTCCGCATGCTGCTGGTGCCGCATAGTGGTTCGTGGCAGCAGGCCGGTGTGGTCCGCGCCGCAGAGGAACTGGTGACAGAGACACCGATCATGTACCAAGGCATTCATCCCGGTACGCGTCCCGGTGCGGCAAGCTTCCTCTCGGTCGACGCGTCTGACATTGTGGTGGAGGCGGTGAAGCAGTCTGAAGATGGCGAAGATCTCATCGTGCGATCGTACGAGACGGACGGTCACGCCTCGCACGCGACCCTGCAATTTCCCGCACTGAGGAAGAGTTGGAGCGGAGACTACCACCCGTACGAGATCAAGACTCTCCGTATCAATCCACACACTGGAACGATGAAAGAGGTTGACGCGCTTGAGCGGTGAAGCTGGACACCTACGCGCACACACCCATACCCAGCAAACCTCTAAGACCGGTTTGCTGGGTATCGACATCGGAGGGACCAAAACCGCCATCGTCCTTTCCAGGTCTGCTCCAAACGTGCTCTGGCGTGGGGAGTTTGAAACCCTGCCCACTTTGGGTGCGGATCATGCGTTGGAGAAAATTGTGACTCTGGCCCGCTGTGGGGTGGCGCAGACCGGCTGCACGCCAACGGCAATTGGCGTGAGTTGTGGAGGTCCTCTTGACCGCGTGCGCGGCATCATTCAGCGACCACCGAACCTTCCCACATGGGGTGACATCCCCATCAAGGACATCCTGCAACAGAAGTTTGGCGTGCCATGTTTCGTGGAGAATGATGCGAATGCTGGAGCGGTTGCAGAGAATCAGTTCGGCGCAGGGAAGGGCTGCCGGCATATGGTGTTTCTCACCATGGGCACAGGACTTGGCGCAGGTCTCATTCTGAACGGACGCATCTTTCATGGCGCGAACGCCATGGCAGGAGAGATTGGACACGTGCGGCTCAGCGATTCCGGACCGATGGGTTATGGCAAAGCCGGGTCAGTCGAGGGTTGGGCCTCCGGCGGCGGGATGGCGCAACACGCGGCCTGGTCCGTTCAGGAGGCGTTGCAGGCCGGACAGTTCACCATGTTGACGGCATCACTCCCGTACGTGACGGCTCGCGACGTCGGACAGGCTCTGCTTGCTGGCGATGCTGTTGCGGCGCAGATCGTACATCGTACGGGCCGGCGGTTGGGGGAAGTCCTAGCCATCCTTGTGGATGTTCTCAATCCCCACCGCATCGTGATTGGCGGACTGGCGCTACGGTTAGGTGACGCGCTGTTGGAACCGGCACGTCAGCGGATGAGAGAAGAAGCGCTCGCCGACGCGGCCGCGGTCTGTGAGATTGTTCCAGCAGCGCTTGGGGAACGCATTGGCGATGTGGCGGCGCTCTGTGTAGCCATGGGTCTGCATGCCGATCCGGACGAAGCATAACGCTAACTTGAAAGTTGAATGAGTGAGCGTCCGCTCAGCATGCTGCCGAGCGAACGCATGCAACGGGACGGCGGCTATCTGGAACTCTCGAGACGCTGCTGCAACTGTTCCAGGGTTGCCCCCTTGGTTTCAGGATAGACAAACAACACCACCAGGAATTGCAATGCGCACATGGCCGCGAAGAAGTAGAACGGCGTCGCCCGTGAGTAGTGAACCACCACCCATGGAAACAGCCCACTCACAATGGCATTCATCACCCAATGCGAGCCGCTGCCAAGACTCTGCCCCTTGGAACGAACCAGCGTGGGAAAGACCTCGGCAATGTAAACCCAGATGACCGCTCCCTGTGAGAGCGCGAAAAAGCCAATGAACGTCACAAGAAGCCACACAATCCATGTAGGATGCGTGCCGGCGCGGAATAGAAGCGCCACTCCGAGAAGGCAGAAAAATGTTCCAACGGAGCCGATCAGAAGAAGCGTCTTGCGCCCCAGTCGATCGATGAGCGTCATGGCGATCAGGGTTGCAACAAGGTTCGAAAGTCCGATGAAGATGGATTGCGAGAAAGTCGAGACACGACTGAGGCCCGCGGCAGCGAAGATGTCATTGGCGTAGTAAAGGATCGCATTGATGCCGGAGAGCTGATTGAACAGTCCGATGCTGACGGCCAGAAAAATCGGCAGTCGCAGCGAGCGGGTGAAGAGTGGGGCAGCCGCCTCCTGTCGCTCGTGCAGGATGGACGAGCGGATATCCTGCAACTCTCGCTCAGGGTTGCTGGATCCCATCTGCCGGATGACGCTCAGCGCGTCCTCCAGGCTGTTCTGCGTGATGAGGAAGCGTGAACTCTGCGGGATCGTGAAGAGCATGCCAAAGAAAAGCAATGCCGGTACGAGCGCAACGCCAAGCTCCCACCGCCACTCCGTTGCGCCGAGATTGAGCGTAGCGATGTACCAGTTTGAGACGTACGCCACAAGGATGCCAATGACAATGTTGATCTGGAAGGCGCCGACGAGACGCCCCCGCCACTCCGCAGGCGCGAGTTCCGCGATATAAACAGGTCCCAGAACGCTGGAGCCGCCGATAGCCACTCCCCCAATGAAACGCGCAATCATCAACGCTGGCCAACTCCACGCGAAGGCACAACCCAATGCGGACATAACATAGAGCACGGCCAGCACGCGCAGCACGTTGCGTCCACCAAAACGCTGTCCCACCGGGCCGGCAACTATACATCCCAGCACTGTACCCCACAGTGCGATGGAGACGGTGAGTCCCAGAGTCTCCGGTGTGAGATGAAAGACTTGCTGCAATTGACCGGTGGTTCCCGAGATCACGACCGTATCGAAGCCGAAGAGCAAACCGCCAAGCGCACCCACGACGGTGCTTCGTAAAAGTTTTCCGGTAATCTGCACAAAAACGTCTCCATTTCACTCATTCTGGAATTGATTCCAATTGTGGAGGAACAGTGTAGCGCTCCCATCACGCGTCTAGCTAGACTCCCTTCGACATGTTGTTTTATTGGCTGTCTTGTTGTGTGCCTTTCACGTGCCATCTGTCGCTGCTGCGCGAGGGATAGACGAGACGCAAGGTATTGATGGAGTAAGGGCTCGCATTGAAGCCGACTTCATTGCCGTGCAGAACCACCTGCGCGCTGGAGTCGGCAACGGGCTGTTCCATCAGGCTCACCTCTGCTGCGTGTGTGGCACCGGCAGGCACGGTGATCTTTGCGTGTGTCGTTTCGCCGGCCCATTCGTAAAAACGAAGGATCAGGCTGTCATCGTCTTCGCTCTTCTTGACGGCTGTCACCACAAGGTTGTGAGCCGCGATGCCAACGAGGGAATGACTCGCTGGCAGATCGCCGGTATGTGAATCGGTTTGCCAAGCTTGCATCGGGTAGTTGAACTCGTACCCACGCAGTACTGTCTCTGCCTGCTTCCATGAACCGGCATGCGGATAAAGCGAGTAACTGAAGTGGTGATGACCGCGATCGGCCGTGGGATCGGGATAGAGAGGAGCCCGCAGCATCGTCAAGCGAAGCGTGTTGCCAAGTGCGTCGTAGCCATACTTGGCGTCGTTGATCAGGCTGAAGCCGTGCTCGCTATTACCCAGGTCTGCCCAGCGCTGTGCAGGCACTTCAAAGCGTGCCGCATCGATGGAGTTATTGCGAGTCGTAGGACGTTCAATGCTGCCGTATGGAATCTCGTAGGTCGCCGCCGCGCTGCTTGCGGTAAGCGGAAAGCTGGCTTTGAGCAGGACATGGGTTTCGTGCCAGTCGATGTCGTTCACCACATCGACATGCGGCGTATTGGCGTAAAGAGTCATGTCCTGTACGAAGGTGGATTGGCTCCAGTGACGCGTGATGCGAATCACCTCACGCACCGGACCGTGTTCAATCGTCTCGATGCTGGTGAGTTGGGTGATGTCGGTTTCCTGTGTGCTGTAACCCTTATCGATGTTCCATGCATCTTCCACGCGGATGCTGTCAAGATTGGCTTCGGTGAGGCTGCGACCAGTGTCGACGAACGTCTCCAGCTTGTTTCCGCATTGCCCCGGAGCGATGCTTTCGAACTTCGCATCCTTGCGATAGAGGCTCGTGATGCAGCCCGTCTTGGGATCAAGCGTAACGCGCAGCAGCCCGTTCTCGAGCGTCGTGCCATGCACGGTCAGATCGCTTGCAACCTCGCGCCTACCCGGAACCGCGTGCAACACGGCATATCCAATCGCAGGCACACTCTTTGGTTTCAGCAGCAGGTGATAGGTATTCGTTGACGTATCGTGCGAGAGCACCTGCATCGGCACAGGTTGACCGCTGGCATCCAGTACGGCTATGCCGTTCGGGGTGGCGTACGGCATCTGTACCGCGGCAGTGACTGTGTCGGAACGATCCCAGCTCATGCTGTTCCAGACAATGATGGGAACCCCCGGCTGCTTAGCGGTGTTGATATGGCTTTGCAATGCGCGGAGTGCGTTGCCGGTAGCCTCGTTGGCAATGTGGTGCGCTTCCTCGTAATCGTGCTGCGCATCTTTGTACGCCCCTGCGATTGCAGTTCCGGAAGCAACATCGTGGAATTCGTTGAACGCCTTTTTCTTCCATGCCTGCGTCAAGGAATCCCCCGGATAGCTGAGGCCGCTGAGCCATGCAAGCGAGGAATACTTCTCCGCATCAAGCAGCCACTGGTCGCTGTGACGCATATTCGCCTTCTGTGTGCCCTGGGTGGTGTAGGTGCCACGATGGTGTTCGAGATAGATTTCGTCATTCCACACGGGCAGGCCGATCTTGCCTGAAACTGGTGTCGGAAGCTGAGTGCCGCCTGTGGCTAGTGTCTTGTAGTTCCACACGGGTAGGCCGGTAGTGGCGATGTGAGCGATCATGTCGTCAAAGAAAGCCTGTGACGTACGGAACTCCACGCGCGGATAGATACGGTTTGGGTTGGACCAGTTGACGCCATTCTGGACGGCCGTGCGACCATCGTAGAGATTGAGACGCCCAAGGCTGGGACCATAAACGTGCATGAGCTCCTGCTGGCCAGGATTGAGCTTAGTGGCAACGGCAACATCGTGTGCCATCTCGGTCACTTCCGTATCCTGCACGATATCGTGGGGGAAGTAGGAAAGTACGCGGCTGCCATCCGGCGACTGCCACCAGAAGAGTTTGAGAGGAAGCTGATTGGTGTCGTTGTAACGAAGCTTCTGCGTCACAAAGTAGTCGATGCCGGATTTCTTATAGATCTGGGGGAGCTGCCAGTTGTAGCCGAAGGAGTCGACGTTCCATCCAATCTTGACGTCGTAGTTGAATTTCTTTTGAAAGTAATGCTTGCCCAGCAAAAGCTGACGAACTTGTGACTCGCCGTCGGTCATGTTCAGGTCGGGTTCCACCCACATCCCTCCTACAGGTTCCCATCGCCCTTCTTTCACCCGCTTTTGAATCTCGGCAAAGAGAGCGGGGAACTTCTGTTCCATCCACTCGTAGTACTGCGCACTGGATTGCGAGAAGATGAACTGCGGATACTCATGCATCATCTCAATCGCATTGGCGAAGGTGAGGTGGACCTGGTCGACACCCTCCGAGGCAGTCCACAGCCACGCTGCGTCGATATGCGCGTCGCCCGTGAGTTGAATCAAGAACTTCTTGAGGAGCGGCTGGAGTGGCTCCAGTGCCTGTTGTGCCCTCATCAACGAAGCATCGAAGGCAGCCTGATCGTTGCGGTCGAGCGCGCCGAGGTTCACAGAAGCAGCCGCAGCATCGAGAAGCTTCTCCTGCACGGCGCGTTGATCGGGATCGGCAATGAGAGACGGAAGAATCTGCGCGGCGGAGGTAAGCTCAGCGGCAAGCGCAGTAGGGTCAGGACGGCTGGCCTGGAAGTTGACACGGACGAAGGCGCCTTCGAAGTGTTTGATCTCCGTGGTAGGAGGCATCTTCACCGCGATCAGAATCTTGTCGCCGGGCTTCGCGTTATCGATCAGCGCACGCGGTCCAATGTATGTACCCTCGGCGTCGAGCTTGCCGTTGTAGTAGATCATCTCGTACAGATAGCCGCGTCCCGGGCCATTGCCTCCGACGTCAACTTTGAGGGTGATGCGTGTACCGGTGAGGTCATACCCATGGAGGGTCTTCGGGACCTCCATCCAGCGGCGCAGCCAGATCTCGTCCTTTGGTGCGGTGAAGGGGAGGTGGACGGTCTTCCACTGGGAGGTGTCGAGGTCAGGGCGTTCGCCATGTTCGAGAAAGCCCTCATGATATTGCCAGTCGCTCGCGTCAAGCGCGGCAAACGAGGAAAGGCGCTGAACAACGGATTGTCCCTGGGGTGAGAACTGATAGGGTGCCTGTGCGAACTGGGGCGCGGTGAAAGTGGCAAGGGACGCGAAGAAGACAAGAAGGCGCGGCGTGAAATGCATGTCGGAAGATCCACCTATTGCTTGGGTTCAAGTTGAATCATGGGGCTGCTCTCCATCAACGGTGATTGCCATGATGCACTCACCATCCTTGGAATGGCAAAGGGGCGGAGAAGCCATCGGCCCTCACCGCCCTCTCGTTACGGGATGTTGGCTTGAGGACTAGAACTCAGCCTTCAGCGAGAACTGGACGAACCGCGGCAGATTGCTCTGATCGCTTACACCCAGGATCTTTCCAAAGTTCGCGCTGTTCACGTCTGAAGTCGGGCCGTTGAAGAACTGCGCCGAGTTGAATGCGTTGATGAAATCCGTCCGGAAGATCGTATGCACCCGGTCGGTAATGGGAATGTTCCTGGACACCGAGATATCCGCGTTATGCACACCTGGCAGACGAACGCTGGATAAGCGCGTCTTCCACGTCTGTAACTGATAGGCCTGCCGGACTGTCCAGACGGGTGTATCGCCGGCCTGGCAATACTGCGTTGCTCCGCTTGCCAACTGGGTGCAGTTGTTGAACCACCGGGCAAGGGTCGGATGGGCCAATGCGGGATTGCCCGTGGGAACGGAGTTCGTGCTATTGGTCAGGTCGAGCGGCATACCTGCCTGCAGACGCACCAGGGAACTGACATCCCATCCGCTGATCGCCCAGCGAACCGGGGCTGCGAGATGCGATCCAAAAGCACGACCCCTGCCGAATGGGAGCTGCCAGAGAAGGCTGATCTGCATGTTGCGCGGGATGTCCCACGCCGCGATGACCTTCTGCAAGCTGGTGTCTTGCGGGTTGGAGTAGAGCTTCTGATCCAACTGCTTGGACATCGTGTATTGCACCGTGAAGTCCAGGCCGTAGGACAAGCGCTTTTGCAGAACGAACTGGCCGGAGTTGTAACTGGAGGAACCGATCGGCATGAACATCTCATTGATGCCGCTGGTCCCCGTGATCGTGCCAACCAGGAACTGCGGATAAGGAGCCAGAAGCTGCTGCCTCTGCACAGTTGCATTGTTCAGCGCCGTTCCGGGGAGCAGACCGGCGAACGGATTCGCCACGCTTTGTGTCAAGTAGGTCGCGCCGTACCCAACCGCGCTCAAAGGAACCGCGTTGATCTGGTGCGAGACAGGCAGACGTCCGAAGCGGCTTCCAACATACGACAAGGTCAACAGAAAATCCTTCGGGAACTGATGCTGAATGCCAAAGGAAAACTGTTGCACCGTCGGAGCTTTCCCATTGGGATCTGCAAACGAGAAGCTCTGCCCCAGGTACGTCTTCAGACCATTGGCGGCATACGATGGCGACTGCACGCTGCTGTTCGGGAACGGATCGCTCAGCGTGTTATACGGAACACCGGACTGCACTGACGTCACCATGTTGGTCGTATAGCTGAAGCCAGGTGCCTCTCCGGGATCGTTCAAAGCCTGCCCATAAAGAAGCCCGTACCCACCATGCAACACAGTGCTGCGATCGATTTGATACGAAACGCCAACCCGCGGCCCCAGATTCCCAAATCTCTGATTCGTGATGCCGCGCTGCTGGCCATTCACACCGGCAAATTGCAGCCCACCATAGAGCGTCTGTCCTGTCACGGCCAGAGGATTTACGATGCTCGGATTGAAGGTTGCCAATCCGTTGAACCTGTCGGTAATGGTTCCCAGGTAGTCCCAGCGAATGCCCAGATTCACCGTCAGGTTCTTCCTGAGACGAACGTCGTCCTGAAGAAACAGAGAGATCATCTTCATCTGACGCGTCGGAAAGCTGTTCTTGTCGATCGAGCCCGTCTGGGGTGTGCCAAGCAGAAAAGACGCGAGGGCATTGCCGGAGGTCGAGCTGACGGCCAGAGGATTGGCACCGGTAAATTGCTGGTCGAATGCAAATTTTCCTGAGCTGTTGCCCGGGCTCTGCACGTTGTTGCGCAGCAAGCGAAGGTCGATGCCCGCAGTCAGATTGTTCGTCCCCGCAGACTTCGCAACGGACGATCCAACGGTGTAGTTATAGCTCGTCGTGGTGGCTGCCGGCACCGCGCCTGCTCCGTTGTAGTTGGCCCAGGTAAACTGCGGGAAGACGTCTGCTGACTGTGTTGCATAGTCCGATGCGAAACCAAGTGCTGCGGGACCGGTACTGGTGTCTTGTGAGGGAATGCTCGCGGTCTTATAGCGTTCAAGACCAACGCGCGCACTCAGCACGGTCGTTGGGTTCAGAATGCGCGTAACCTGCACCGTCCCATTATGATTCTCACGCGTGAAAGGATTGTTTGAGGTTGTATCGGCGGCATTCAACGTGGAATTCGTCGAATAACGAAAGCCACGCGCCTCCTGCAGCGCATTGCGAGAGTAACGCCCGAAGACGCGTGTCGCCGGGTTGATGGCATAGTCGACGCGAATCGTATTCTCCGGGAAGAAATCCGTAAACTTGCGATTGCTCGGGCCATTCGTCAGATTGTTCAGCCCGGTAATGGGAACATTCTTCACGTTGCCTGAAGGAAGCATCGCCAGAACTTTCAAGGCAATAGGACTCATTCCATAGGTAAGGTTCTTCAGGTTGTTGCCCGGAACCGGTTTGCGCTGCAGCACGCCGCTCGCATTGGTGAACGTGGAATATGGGTCATAGATGACCTGTAGACTGCCATCCGCGTTATAAGTCTGGGAGAAGTCCCCTACCTTCTGAAGATCCGTCGGTACGGAAACGACAAAGGGATCCGGGATCACCTGCCGAAGGTCTTCATACGTGTACATAGCAAACAGCTTGTTCGTGATGATCGGGCCGCTGATGCTGAAGCCGAAGGTGTTCAGGTGCGATGAGGCGCGCGGCGTACCCGTGTATTTGTTGTTGAAAGAGTTGGCATTCAGAAGCGTGTTCTGCAAGTACTCCCAGGCAGAACCATGAAACTGGTTGGTCCCGCTCTTGGTCAGCATGTTGATAACACCGCCCAGCGTCCAGCCGTATGCGGCATCGTAGTTCGTGGTTTGTACTCGCACCTCGCTCGTGGCTTCCTGCGTCGGGATAAACGAGGCCGTGGATGCATTCTGGAGGGAACTCATACCATCCACCAGAATTTCATTCGTGGCATTGGGCGATCCGTTGATCGAAGTGCCGGAGGTGCCTGCGGTGTCGAAGGCACGCAGTCGCGTATCGGAAGAGGTGACAATGACGCCGGGAACGGAAAAAACGGCCGAGATCGGGTTGTGGCCCTGCGTCGGTAGAGCCAGAAGCTTCTCCTGGCCCAGTTCCATGGATTGCGTGGCCGTCTCGGTTTCAAGTTGTACCGCTGCTGCCGTCACCGTTACATGTTCATTCACACTGCCAACAGTAAGAGTGAAGTCGAGTGTTGCGTGTTGTGCCACCTCGAACTGAACCCCATTCCGGATGCTCGTCGCAAACGAGGGCTGCTGCACTGTAATGGAGTACTGGCCAGGATCGAGAGAACTGACGTGATAGTACCCATCCGGGCCGGACACGCTGATCGTGGAGACGCCCGTCTGTACATTGCGAATAGTGATTTTGGCGGACGGCAAGACAGCCCCTGCGCTGTCCGTGACCTGTCCATCGAGAGTCGCCTGTGTTCCCTGGGCAAGAAGGGGAACGGTACAAACGAAGAGGAGTGACGCTAGACCGGGAAGGGCCCACCTACGAAAATTCATTGCAACCTCCAGTAAAGTTTTGCGAGTACGAAGTTGGTCCAAAGAGAGCTGTGGCAACGGATGTCGAGAGCTTGATCTTCGAGTGTGAGAGGCCGGCTCCCTTGCAACGAGCGGGTCGTCTTCAGGGAACAGCGAACGTGCCGCTGCCTTCGCGACAGGCTTCCACGCGACCGTTCGGTAGGACGTGCATTTTCCGGGAGAGAGTGTTCGGCAGGAAGAAACTGCGGCGATAGGCAGGATGTATGGAACGCGGAAGTGCATGCGGGCTGACCTCAGAAGCGGCATTCTTGAAGCCGTGGTTCTATTTTGGAATCGATACCAATATTGGGCGTGTTCCACGATGCGCCCCTTGGTGCGTGCATGTCAAGAAAAATTGGCAGAGAAATTTGCCACTGCACCGGATAGCCCCCAACCCACGTCTTCGCTTAACAGGCAGAAACGTCGGCGACTGTTCCGTGCGGCATTGCCGGGAGTCGAGATCAGCTCACGTTGCGCCCCTCAAACACGAATCGGGAAGGCTCCGGGGAAGAGGAGTACCGTGTCGAAGTCACCGTGCGATCTCCGTGATCGCCGTCGTATCGAAGCCAGGAACAATCCGGCCGGCGCATCGCCACGATGCAACCAGGTTGACTTCGGGCAGTCGGCAAGAAAGCGCCTGGGTCGCTGCAATTCTGGAATTGATTCCAAACAGGGAGGGCAAATTATCGCCTCATCCGCCCACCTGGCGAAGTGCATCGCATGACGACAGCGCTCTCGAAGTGGCTCACCGCTTTTTCGCGGAAGACTTTCGGGAAGCCGAGGGTGCTTCGCGGCACGATCCGCGGACCACAAGCTCCACATTCACGGTGACGGTGTGGCGCCTTTCGCGGTGGGTTGCCATCGCTTCAAACAGCATCTCGGCAGCTTTGGTTGCAATGCTCACCACGGGCTGCCGCACCACCGTGATGGGCGGTTCGAGGGTGTCCGCCAGGTCGAAATCATCGAACCCCAGCAGAGAGACCTTGCCAGGAATCGATACACCCATCTCACGCAGAACCTTGTACGCGTGAATGGTGAGAGCGTTCTTGATGCAGAAGATGCCATCGATCTTTTCACGCCCGGAAAGGTGCCGCCGGAGCACGTCGCGAACGCCTTCCAGGTCGTTCACCTCCAACTCGGCAATGTAGGGAAGACCGGCTGCCTTCACCACATCGCGATATCCGCGCACACGTCTCTGGCTGGTGAAGAGTTTGCTGTCGCCCGCCAGGCAGAGGACGCGCTTGCATCCGCTGCGTAGCAGGTGCTCCGTGGCCATCTTCGCTCCCCCGTGGTTATCGCTGAGCACGGTCGACGCGGCATCACCGGGAAACGGCCGGTCGAAGCACACAACCGGGAACCCTGCATGCTTGAGAAGATCGGCATCTGCGGCGTCACTCGGCGCAAGGATCAGGCCGTCCACCCGGCGCTGGATGAGCGTTACCATGTGTTCACTCTCGCGTTCCGGAAGATTGTCGCTGGAGGCCAGCAGCACCAGTGTGCCGTGGGCGCGCGCCACCTCCTGAACCGCCGCCGCGGTCACGGCAAAAAATGGGTCGGCCACGCTTGGAACAATCAGCCCGATGGTCTTGGTGCGCGCGCCCTTCAGGCTCCGGGCAGCTTCGCTCGGGTGATAACCAAGCTCGTCAATCGCCTTCTGCACTGCGGCAAGCGTCTTGCGGCTGACGTTCTGGCCGCCGTTGATGACACGGGAGACGGTAGCCGCTCCGACTCCGGCGTGGTGCGCCACATCCAGTAGAACCGGAACGCTGTGTCTCTTCTTCACCAGAAATTTCCTCTCCGGATGGGGCTGGTATCGGTTTCTGCCACGTGCGGATCTCGATCGAGATGCTTCGTACTCAGTGCGACAGACTCTTTTGCAAAAACGCATCGACGAGCCAACGCGAGGCAAGCAATCATTCTCACCAGACGATGAGTATAGCCAAAGCCAATTGGACACCAACACGGCAGGCTGTTGCAATACCAAGTTGCCCAGCATGAATATGGTTCTCAGAGGCGTGCCGCCTTGTCCTGTGTAGCTTTTTTGATCTTCTCGCGAATCGGAACCGCCACGGGAAAAGCTCTTCCGGTGAAGAGATTGTGAGCTTCGTCATGCGGTCCGCGAGCAAACCGAGTCTCGACGATCTGGCTCTATCGAACGGAGACTGCAATGATCTGGGGCTCTCCGGGAATCCCGTTGACCACATCCGTGCTCAGAACGACTTCAAAATCGCGATCTTTAAATCCCGGCCCAATGCGCCTGCTCAGCTCTTCCATCCGTACTTTGTCCGTGACAAAATCGCCTGCCGCCGCGGTCCCGCTCATGCCGATCCCCGCCACGATGATCTCCGGTTGCCCGGTCTGCTCGTTATGCACCCTGGAGACGATCGCATAGTCGCGCGTGACGGAGATCCATTGCAACTTCAGATCGAGCGACCAATCCTTCTTCTCTGGCCTCTCGCTATCGGCAATCCAATATCGATCTTCATCCGTTCCGGTAAAGTGATACCGCTGCGTCGCAAGGGCGCGCATGGTCCATGGATTGTCGAGCCCACCAATCAGCACCGCAGGCCCAAGCCGCAGATCGGCAAGCGTCGTCCCGACATTCAGCTTCACCCGGTAGTCGCGGTGATGGAGAGCCATAATGTTGGAGATCTGGAGAGCCGCGAGCATATCCGAGTAAACGACGTTTTGCCCAAGCGACTCGAAATCGAGAAAGCTCTCCGGCCTGTCCTCACCTCTTGTCGGAGCCGCCGGAACAGGCTCCCCGGAGGGAAGCCGCTTCTTCCCAACATCGGTCGGCAAACAGAAGAGGACGGACCCCTTTGCCGCCAGAAGCGGTGACCACATCTCATCCAGGGCAGTCGGACGATTCCACCAGAGGAAGAAACCACAGGTGGCCAGGATAACCACAAGAGCCGAAGCCAGTGTGATGCTTGGCCAGCGCCTGCGAGCCTTCGTCTGCGGAGAGGATGCGTTGGGAGCCGCGTCTTCTGTCGGCTGGGCGACGGAGAGCGGTGCAGAGATCACCGGTTCGGCAGCCTCTGCCATCTGCGAGGCAGGATGCCCACCGTCTCGGCGTGAGCGAAACTCCGGCGCATACCGGCCCGGAAGCAGCTCGATCCGGATCTCCGCATCATGTTCTTCATCGTGGTAATACTGCGCGATTCGTTTCCGAATCTCGGCAATGGTGACACGCACGATCGGATCGGTCGCGGTGTCGTAGTCCGCCGGCCGATCGAACACGCGCACGCCCAGCAGGCGCTCCTTCAAATGCTCGCCACGACCCTCGAGAGCTTCTTCCACTACGAAGCGCAGCAAAACGGGATAGCGCTTGCTGTTCTTGAAGTGGTGAGTCTCGAGTATCCGGTTCAACTGTTCGCGGACTTTAGCCTGGTCTGCCGCGCTCATCGGAACCCCTGGGGAGGTGGGTTCGTGAATTGTGTCCATATACCTTCGCTTTCCAGCCTCATCAGCATAGGCCCGACCTATGCCAACTGACAAGCACGATTCTTTACCTCTTTTACCTCGTCCGAAATCTGACATATTCCGCCCAAATATCTCTTTACCTCCCAGTGCAATACCAGATGGAACCTATACAGGCCTTGAACACCCTACTTAGGATTCGTGCCGAACTAAAAGCCCCCTCTGGCGCGTTCTCAACTGTTCCCGGTTGACCGCGCCTGCCCGCCAACGATCGTCCTTTCTTAGAAAGCGAACTGACCATGATGAAGATCAGCAACATGATTCAAAACTGCACCGGCCAGTGCACACTCCGCTTTGGGGCTCTCGGACGCAGCATCGTCCTGTTGACCCTGCTGCTTGCAGCTCTTCCTGCCGCCTTCGCGCAGCTCACCACCGCAGATATCGTCGGCACCGTCACCGACCCAACCGGAGCCGTCATCCCAAATGCACCGGTAACCCTCACCAACCTCGCCACCCACAACCAGCGCAACGCCGTCACCAACGGCAGCGGAGACTACCAGTTCACGCTCCTGCCCGTGGGCACCTATACCCTTACCGTAAAGGCCCCGGGGTTCAAGACCGCCACCACGGCCAACCTGGCCGTGGAAGCCGGCGATCGTGCCCGGTCGGATGTCCACATGGCGACCGGCGGCCAGACCGAGACCGTCACCGTCGAAGCCCAGACACCCCTCCTGCAGGGTGACAGCGCCACCGTTAGTTCCACCGTCACCGCCAAGGCCGTCCAGGATCTCCCGCTCAACGGGCGCAACTTCGTGCAGTTGGTGCAGCTCGTGCCCGGTGCGAACGAGGGCCCCGGCAATGGTCTTACCAGTGGTGGCCGTCCGGACGACCGCCGCTCCACCAGCGGCTTCTCCGTCAATGGCCAGGACGACACCCTCAATAACTATGTCATCGACGGCATCGACGACAACGAACGCGTCATCGGCACCATCGGTGTCAAGCCCAACGTCGAGGGGATTCAGGAGATCACAGTCCAGACCAACAGCTACTCGGCGGAGGCAGGACGCACTGCCGGCGGCGTGGTCAATATTGTGACGCGCTCTGGAACGAATCAGCTCCACGGCACGGCGTATGAGTTCTTCCGCAACGACATCTTCGACGCCCGCAACGTGCAGCAGACCACAGGACGCAAACCCGAACTGCGCCAGAACCAGTTCGGAGGCAGCATTGGCGGCCCCATCTTCCGCGACCGCACCTTCTTCTTCGGCGACTATGAGGGCTTTCGCCAGGTCGCCGGCCTCACCTATACCTCTACCGTTCCCACCCTTGATGAGTACAACAACATCAATAGCATCGGTGGCGGTTCGCCCCAGGTGCTGGTCAACGGCGGCAACGGGACCCAGGGGCACGCCATCGATCCCATCGCCCTCGCGTACCTGCAGCTATTTCCCGCTCCAACAAACTCCTCACTCGCCAACAACTATGTAGCCAGTCCGAATCGCACGCAGTACAGCAATACCTTCGACGTGCGCATCGATCATAAATTCAGCGACAAGAACCTCTTCTTTGGCCGCTACACCTACAACAAAGTAGATACGGTCACTCCACAGGCCCTCGGTACGGCTCCCAACGGCATCCAGGTCAGCGGCGGACGCTACATCTTTGCAGGTCCCGCAACCGACAGTGGCCAGCAGTATGGATTCGGCTACACGCGCCTCATCAGCCAGAATCTGGTCGTCGACCTCCGCGCTGCCTATACCCGCGTAAACAATCTGTCGCTCCCTCTCAACTACGGCACCGATCCCGACACCAAACTCGGCTTCGGATCGAACATGAACTTCAACAAGCTCTCATCGTTTCTCACGCCCATCGCCATCGGCCCCTTTAGCGACGTAGGTGACGGTGCCTACGTGCCGCTGCAGGATATCGACAACACCTTCCAGTACGCGGGCTCCGTAAGCTATACACGCGGCAATCACAACCTCAAGGCGGGCGTCTCCTTCATCCGTCGCCAGGCCCGCAACGTGCAGAGCGCCTTTGCTGCGGGTCAGTACACCTTCGGCCTGAACACCGATCAGGCTGCCACCCAGAAGCAGACCCAGGACAACCAGATCGCGTCCACCCTGGTCGGAGCGTTCACGGCCGCAAGCCGCAACTACGACCTGAACCCGCCCGACTACCGCAGCTACGAACCAAGCGGCTTCCTCCAGGATAGCTGGAAGGCCAGCGCAAGGCTGACCATCCTCGCCGGTCTTCGCTACGATGTCTTCACCCCATTTACGGAGGCTCACAGCCGCATCTCGAACTTCAGTTTCATCGAGGCTCTCGGAGCTCCTGCTGCCAGCGTCGCATCGGCTCTCAAGATCGCCAACGTCGGTGGTGTCGATGGCCACGCGGGCATCCAGACGGACTACTCCAACGTTGCTCCTCGCGTAGGGTTTGCCTTCAACGCCATGCCCAATACGGTCGTGCGTGGTGGCTATGGACTCAGCTTCTTCCCGGGCAACTACACCTCGAACGCCGACCTGAAGAACGCTCCATTCGTCTCCGTCTACTCACCCAACTGCCAGTCCGTACTGGCGGTCCAGATTGAAGGAGCGAATGCGGCCGGTCAGAATCGTGCCTGCTCCGCGGCCAATGGCGAAAGCACCACCTTCGCGCAGGGACTTCCGCTTCCCGCCGCGCAAACCATCAACAGCAACGCGCTCTCATTCGTCGCGGAAGATCCTCACTTCCGCTCTGCTCTCATGCAGCAGTTCAATCTCCAGGTAGAGCAGCAGTTTGGCGCCAATGTCCTCACCATCGGCTACGTCGGCAACATCGGCCAGCACCTGCCGGAGGAGATCAACGACATCAACGTGCCGCAGCCCGGCGACCCAGCCAACCCAGCCTACTCATCGGCACGTCCGCTTTCGGGCAAGCTCTCCAACCTTGGCACCGTCAACTGGCTGCAAAGCGGCGGTGTCTCTAACTACAACGCGCTGCAGACCTCCTTCCAGCGCCGCTTCAGCAAGGGGCTTGCCTTCGATGCCAACTACACCTGGGCCAAGGCGTTGAGTGACATCACCGGCTTCTCGGAAGAAGGGCAGCAGGGGTGGAGCAACGCGAACCCATACCAGATCCGGCAGATCGAGTACGGCATCGCGGAGAACAACATCAAAAGCCGCTTCGCCCTCTCGCTCAACTACGAGCTTCCCTTCGGCAAAAGCTTCACCGGCATCAGGAAAGTTGCTTTTGGCGGATGGCAGGTGAACACGATCTCAGTCTGGCAGAGCGGCAAGCCCTTCTCGATCGTGAACAGCGGCAACGGAAACGATGTCACGGTCTCACCCATCAACGGCCAGAAGCAGGCCTATAGCAACCGTGCCACTCCTCTCAACAACGGTGGAAGCGACCGTCCGAATCAGATCGGGAACACGTCCGTGGCAAAGAAGACGCTCACCCAGTGGTTCAACACGGCTGCATTCGCACCACAGCCCGTCGGAACGATCGGCACCTCGCAGCGCAACTCGCTGGTGGGTCCGCAATTCCGTCACATCGATCTGTCCGTGTTCAAGGACTTCGCCGTGACGGAGCGGGCCAGCCTGCAGTTCCGTGCCGAGGCCTTCGACCTGACCAACACGCCCAACTTTTTCATCAATAACAACGGAGGCAACGGAAGCACGCAGTTGGGCAACGCAGCCTTCGGAACGGTCGCACAGACCGATCCGAACTACGTCCCACGCGAGCTTCAGTTCGCACTCAAGTTGAAGTTCTAAATCAATACACCTCCGAAGGGCGAGGGCTTCGAGGCGGGTCTGCATGAACGCATCGAAACCTCGCCTCCTTTTTTCCGAGCACCGCTCCGGCCGGCATCCATAGAAAGCTAATATCCATGAACGACAAACTCTCGAGACGAAGCGTAACGAGTCTCCTCGCCTCCGCGGCACTCTATCTCTCACAGTCTGGATCGGCACAGAAAACCACATCGCTGCAAGCCGCGCCATCCTCGCGAAACTTTCCCAACGACTTCCTCTGGGGTTCAGCCACGGCTTCCTATCAGGTGGAAGGTGCCGTACAGGAAGATGGTCGCGGACCTTCGATCTGGGACACCTTCTCTCACACCCCTGGCAAGACACACCATGGCGACACCGGAGATATTGCCGACGACTTCTATCATCGCTACCCGCAGGATATTCAACTCATGAAGGAGTTGGGTCTCAAGGCCTGTCGCTTCTCTGTCTCCTGGACGCGCATCTTCCCCAGCGGCACCGGCGCTCCCAATCAACGCGGCCTCGATTTCTATCACCGCATGGTCGATGCGCTTCTCGCCGTCGGCATCCAGCCCTTCTGCACGCTCTATCACTGGGACCTGCCGCAGCCTCTTCAGGACCGCGGCGGCTGGGAGAATCGCGATACCGCAAAGGCCTTCGCCGACTATGCCGGATACACCGCAGGCAAGCTCTCCGACAAGGTGAGCCACTTCATGACGATGAACGAGATGAGGACCTTCGTTCAGCAGGGATACGGCGATGGCACCCACGCCCCCGGCCTCATCGTCGGTCCTAAGCGCCTCGCGCAACTCACGCATCACGTTGTGCTCGCCCACGGTATGGGAGTACAGGCAATCCGTGCAAGCGCACGGCCAGACACGCGCGTCGGCATCGCCGATAACGTCACGGTGACCACCCCAGTGATCGAGATACCGGAGCATATCGCAGCCGCACGCGTGGCGATGCGCGAAGAGAACGCGATGTTCCAGACCGTCATTCAGGAAGGCCGCTACACGGAGCTTTACCTCAAGCGTCTCGCTGCCGACGCCCCGCACTATACGCCGGAAGAGATGACCATCATCCGCAGCCCCATGGACTTCGTCGGGATCAACGTCTATCAACCCACATGGATTCGTGCCGATCACTCTGACGCCGGATACGCAGTCGTCCCGGCGCCGTCTTCCTATCCGCGCATGTTCAGCCCGTGGCTCAGTGTGGGCCCTGAAGGAATCTACTGGGCAACGAAGCTGGTCGCCGATATCTGGAAGGTCAAGGAGATCTACATCACAGAAAACGGATCGTCTTCCAGCGATCTCATCGCGCCGGATGGTGCGGTATACGATACCGACCGGGTCATGTTCCTGCGCAACTACCTCACCCAGATGCAGCGAGCCATCTCCGACGGCGTGCCGATCAAGGGCTATTTCCTGTGGAGCCTGCTGGATAACTTTGAGTGGGCGGATGGCTATGAAAAACGTTTCGGCATCGTCTACGTGGACTTCGCGACCCAGAAGCGCACGCCAAAGTTGAGCGCTATGTTCTATAAGAATCTGATCGCATCAAATCGCATCGTCTAGTGCTTCCGAGCATCACCTCGCGGATATCGGTTTGGCTCTCCAGTCTGGAGAGCCAAACCCTATCGTCATTCTGATATGTTCGCGAACGCGCCCACTTCCAGAGTCCCCAAACGCACAAAATCCACCCAGATCGAAGAAGGGTGGAAGCGGGTGGAAGACTTATACCAAAATCCCCATAATTTGTAGGAAATAAATGGTAGGCACGAGCGGATTCGAACCGCTGACCTCTACCGTGTCAAGGTAGCGCTCTAACCAGCTGAGCTACGCGCCTGTGCGTAGTTCTATCCTAAACCACCTGGCGATTCAGAGCAAACATCCATCCCAAACATGCGCTACCATGGCCATATCCCTGCCGTGGCATTCCTCAGTCAATTTCGCGCAGCACCGAATCTCCTCACGCTCCTGCGGCTCTTCATCATCCCCTATCTCGTCATCGAGATACTCGCCGGACACTACCTCGCCGCCTTCGCTCTCTTCCTCCTCGCCGGCCTCTCCGACGGCCTGGACGGCCTCCTCGCCCGCTGGCTCGAACAGCGCACCACCCTCGGCCTCTACCTCGACCCCATCGCCGACAAACTCCTCCTCTCCACCCTCTTCCTCACCCTCACCCACGTCGGTCTCATCCCCCAGTACGTCACCGTCCTCGTCTTCTCGCGCGACTTCGGCATCCTCCTCATCGCCACCCTCCTCTTCGCCACCGGAACCCTCCGCGACTTTCACCCCAGCTTTCTCGGCAAGACCAACACCTTCATCCAGATCGTCGGACTCACCGTCATCCTCGCCGAGCGCGTCCTCGCCCCGCACTGGCCGGCCCTCCACCACCTCGACTACCCACGCCGCGCCCTGCTCGACGCCATCGCCCTGCTCGCCCCTGTCTCCGCCGCGCAGTACGCCTGGATCGTCATCCGGCGCATCAGTGCGCCAGCCCAGCCCGCCAACCCCGCCTGAGCGCCTTTCCCGCCTTGCACCGCCCCCGCGCACGCCGTACACTTGTACAAGCGGTCGAACAATAACTTTTCTCCTCTCCATCGGGGGGAGCACGGCCCGCGAACAGGAGCCTCGATGCTTCGCCTCACAAAAAAAGCCGACTACGGTCTCATGGCGCTCAAGTACCTCGCTGAGCAGGCCGCGTCAGGCGCTCAGAGCGCAAAGGACATCGCGGAGGCATATCACATTCCACCGCAGCTCCTTGCCAAGATCCTCCAAACCCTGGCCAAATCCGGCCTTCTCATCTCTCACGCCGGCACCAATGGCGGATACTCCCTCGCCCGCCCTGCCACGGGCATCACCGCGTTCGAGGTCATCCGCGCCATCGACGGCCCACTCTTCATCACCAGTTGCATCACCATCCACGGAACGTGCGACCTGGCCGGCCATTGCACCATTAAAGAGCCGCTACGCAAGGTCAACGACTCTATTAAGGATCTGCTCAACGGCATCACCATCGGAGACCTCATCGAAACCGAGCCCGTTGGCCAGATCGGAGCCGGAGTTCCGCTCGCCGGCGGACTCGTCAGTATCAGCCGCGCCTAGCGCGCAGTATCGCAGCAGGCAAACGTAGAAATCGGACCATTCGAGCCCGATTTCGCCCCATTCGCAGTAAGAAGCTTGCGCCCGGACCTCCGGTGCCTAAAAATCAATAAGAGTTATCGAAGGAGCAGCACCCCATGAGCAATCAGAGCAACGAGATCGAAGTAAGCAACAACGGCGACTTCAGCGGCGAGATGAGCAACTCCGGCTTGATCATCACCCAGAGCTCCAAGCCCCTCCCCGAGGGCGTCACCCTGCCGCTTTATATGGATAACCACGCGACCACTCAGATGGATCCTCGCGTCCTCGAAGCCATGCTGCCCTTCTTTACCGGCAAGTTCGGCAACGCCGCCAGCCGCAACCACGCCTTCGGCTGGGAAGCCGAGGAGGCCGTCGAGAACTCCCGCCAGCAGATCGCCAAGCTCATCGGCGCCACCGCCAAGGAGATCATCTTCACCTCCGGCGCGACCGAGTCCAACAACCTCGCCATCAAGGGTATCGCCGAGATGTACCGCGAGCGCGGCAATCACATCATCACCCAGCAGACCGAGCACAAGGCCGTCCTCGACACCTGTAAGCGCCTCGAGAAGTACGGCTTCAACGTGACCTATCTGCCGGTCCAGGCCGACGGTCTCATCAGCATCGAAGACCTCAGGAACGCCATCGTCACCGAGGGACCCAACAAGACCATCCTCGTCTCCATCATGTTTGCCAACAACGAGATCGGCGTCATCCAGCCCGTTGCGGAGATCGGCAAGCTCTGCCACGAGCACGGCATCATCTTCCATACCGACGCCGTCCAGGCCGTTGGCAAGGTCCCGGTCGACGTGCAGGCCATGAACATCGACGTCCTCTCGCTCACCGGCCACAAGCTCTACGGCCCCAAGGGCTGCGGTGCCCTCTACGTGCGTCGTCGCAACCCCCGCGTCCAGATTCAGGCGCAGATCGATGGCGGCGGTCACGAGCGCGGCATGCGTTCCGGTACGCTCAACGTCCCCGGCATCGTCGGTCTCGGCAAGGCCTGTGAGATCGCCGGCGAAGAGATGGCAGCCGAGTCCGCCCGCCTTATCGAGCTCCGCGACTACATGAAGAACAAGTTCGAGGCCGCTCTCGACTACGTCCACGTCAACGGCAACATGGAGCATCATCTCCCCGGTAACCTCAACATGAGCTTTGTCTACGTGGAAGGTGAGTCGCTCCTCATGGGAATCAACGACATCGCCGTCTCGTCCGGTTCGGCCTGCACCTCGGCCACCCTGGAGCCGTCGTACGTTCTCAAGGCTCTCGGCCTCGGCGACGACGTCGCACACTCTTCCATCCGCTTTGGCCTCGGCCGCTTCAACACCAAGGCCGAAGTCGACTACGTCTCGGATAAGCTCATCGATGTCGTCCTGAAACTCCGCGAGCTCAGCCCCCTCTACGAGATGGTCAAAGAGGGAATCGACCTTACCAAGATCGAGTGGGCCGCTCACTAAATCGTCGACAGCATCGCCCGCGAGCACTATCATCGAGGCACGATTGGCACGAAAAGAGGAGGAACGATGCATGACGCCGTAACCGTCGGGGTTCCTCTTCTGGCCATCCTCGCGGGCATTCTCTTCAACCGCAGCGATGTGGCTGGCAAGCTCGAAAACCAGGATGGATTCGCTCGATAAGCGAAGCTGATCGAAGGAAGTGGCAATAGACCGATGTACCGCCGTAGCCAGGAGAGAAGGAAGCGAACGTAACATGCAATGGCTTTTTGCCCACTTTTATATCTTTCTCTGGATAGCCGCGGCGCTCGTTCTCGTGGTCGGTCTGGTAAGAATGTTGTCGCGGACGATCATCGGAAAGGGTGAGTTTTCCCGGCTCCTCCTCTATGTCGTCACCATCGCCACCGCGGCGGCCTTCTTCACCAAGCAACTCGACGACGCCATTCGTTTCTGCACCAAGATTCTTCTCGTAGCGGAAGCACTCGCGATCATCTTTGATTTGAGAAAGCGCCGCTGACCGAAACCCTTTTGCAATACCCGTTGGAAGAATCCAACGGAACCCGGATATCATCGAAAGAACTGAGGACAACACCATGGCATATAGCGACAAGGTAGTAGATCACTACGAAAATCCCCGTAACGTCGGTTCGATGGACAAGGCCTCCGACGAAGTCGGCACCGGCCTCGTCGGCGCACCGGAGTGCGGCGACGTCATGCGCCTCCAGATCCGCGTCAACCCCGAGACCCAGGTCATCGAGGACGCCAAGTTCAAGACCTTCGGCTGCGGCTCCGCCATTGCATCCTCGTCGCTCGCGACCGAGTGGGTCAAGGGCAAAACCATCGCCGAGGCCCTCACCATCTCGAACACCGACATCGTCAAGGAGCTCGCGCTTCCTCCCGTCAAGATCCACTGCTCGGTCCTCGCGGAAGATGCGATCCGTGCCGCCATCGGCGACTGGAAGAAGAAGAACAACGTGGCCGAGACCGCTGACGCAGCCGTCGCCGTCGCTCACTAATCCCACCCGCGAAGGCGTCCGGTGTCTCCGCAACGGAGCCACGCCGGACGCCTTTCGTCTTGGCTTCTAGGTAGCCCGGGGCTTAGGCCTTGGGTCTCACTGGAGTCGCTCAAATCGGGCTTTAGCCCCTGGGGTATGCTTTCCCGCCCCACCGAAAAGAGTCAACCCATGGCCATGGTCTCCCTCCAAACCGCAGCCGAACGCGACGCCCAGCACGCCGCCGCGAACGAGCCGAAAGATCCCCTCGCCGGCATGACCGTCCTCACCGCCGACGGACAATCCCCCACGCAAAAGGGCATCCAGGTCACCCTCAAGGCCCTCAAGCGCATCCGCAACGCCATGGCCAAGGAGAACGTCTCGCCCGAGCAGGGCGGCCTCCGCGTCGGCATCACTGGCGGCGGTTGCTCCGGCCTCAGCTACAACATCCGCTTCGACTCCCAGCCCCGCGAGCGCGACCGCGTCTACAGCTTCGACCAGGCGCCCCTCGGCCTCAACGACGGCGCACCCCCGATCCGCATCTTCGTCGACCCAAAGAGCTTCATCTACCTCCACGGCATGGTCCTCGACTTCGAAGAGACGATCATGCGCCAGGGCTTCAACTTCATCAACCCCAACTCCACCAAGAGCTGCGGATGCGGCTCGAGCTTTTCCTCCTAACGCGATGAGACACGATCACTACAACAGCTATTTCACGCAGTTTGGTCTTCCGCTCCACCTGCACATCGATTTGAAGGCGTTAGAGAAGCAGTTTTACGCGCAGTCGCGCAAATACCACCCCGACCGCTTCGCATCGAAGTCCGTAGAAGAACAAGAAGCGGCACTGGCCCAGGCATCCCTGCTCAACGACGCCTACCGCACCCTCAAAGACCCCATTCTCCGTACCGAATACCTTCTGAAGCTCGAAGGCGTCGAGCTCGAGGAGCAGTCCCAGCGCGCCACCGAAGCAGCCAAAGCCGCCGGCACTCAGAAGAAGCAGCTCATCCCACCCGAGCTCCTCGAGGAGGTCTTCGAGCTCAACATGCAGCTCCAGGAGCTCCGCATGGCCAAGCAGATGGGTGACGACGAAGACCCGCAACTCCGCAAAGATCTCCTCGCCGCCGAACAGAACTTCAAAAACATGCTCGCCGGCATCCAGGATGAGCTCCAGGATCTCTGGAGCATCTGGGACGAAGCCACCGACACCGCCAACCAGCCCCTCCTCGACAAGACCAAGGCCGCCCTGGTCGTCCTGCTCAACCGCCGCAGTTACGTCCGCAACCTCGTCCGAGACGTCGCGGAAGCCCTAGCCTAGCCCCTCGAACTGCCGCAGATGATGGATGTCGTGCCCCGCCATCGTCTCCACGATCGTCCAGAACGTCATATCCCCGCGCTCCGGATGCGTCGCCGTCCGCGTCTTATCCGCCTCCGTCACCGTCGTCAGCAGCTTCAGATTCCACGCCCGCGCCGCCCCAAACAGCGCCAGCGCCCCCGAGACATCGTAGGCCGAGTAGCGCTCGCCCCAAACCGTCTGGTCGAACGGCTGCAGCAATCCCTCTCCGGCCAGCACCTGCCTCAACCGGAACGAAAACGCCAGCTCACAGTCCGCCAGGTGCGCCAGAATCTCCCTCGGGCTCCACTTCCCGGGTGCCCTCGGCGCATCGAGCTCCTCCGGCGTCATCCCGCACGCAAACTCGTTCAACTTCGCGGCCGTAGTCGCCAGTACCGGCAGCGGATCCTTTCCATCCAGACACGCGGCATAGGGGTTCAACGACATCGTCATTCTCCTTCAATACACGCGATTGTAGGACAATAGAAGTTATCGCCCAAACCAACGGGCCAAAGGATCTCACCGCATGGCAGAAGTTCGCGTAGTAGGCATCGATCTCGGCACCACCAACTCCCTCGTCGCCTTCATGCAAGGCGACACCCCCGTCGTCATCCCCGGCGAGGACGGCGAGCGCCTCGTCCCCTCCGTCGTCGCCTGGACCGACAACGGCGTCGTCGTCGGCAACGCCGCCCGCACCACCCTCCTCTCGGAATCGGCCTCCGCCGTCTACTCCGCCAAGCGCCTCATGGGCCGCGGCATCGAGGACGTCCAGGAAGAACTCAAGCTCTTCCCCTTCAAACTGGCCGACGACCTCAAGCCCGGAGAAGTCCTCCGCCTCAATGTCGGCGGCCTGTCGATGACGCCCCCCGAAATCTCCGCCTACGTCCTTCAGCAGCTCAAGAAGAACGCCGAGCGCTTCTTCGGAGCCCCCGTCACCAAGGCTGTCATCACCGTCCCCGCCTACTTCAACGACGCCCAGCGCCAGGCCACCAAGGACGCTGGACGAATCGCCGGCCTCGAAGTCCTGCGCCTCGTCAACGAGCCCACAGCGGCGGCACTCGCCTACGGCCTCGACAAGCAAAAAGATGGCCTCATCGCCGTCTACGACTTCGGCGGCGGCACCTTCGACGTCTCCATCCTCAAGCTCCACGAGGGCATCTTCGAGGTCATCGCCACCGGCGGCGACACCCATCTCGGCGGAGACGACATCGACAACCTCCTCATCGCCATCGCCCTCGACGACATCGCCGGTGACCTCGGCGTCGACGCCCGGAGTAACGGCGAAGTCGTCCAGGCCGTCCGCAAGGCCGTCATCGAAGCCAAGATCGCCCTCTCGACGGAGGAGTCCACCAAGCTCGCCGTAGCGCTCCCCGACGGCCAGCACTACCTCCGCGAGATCACCCGCGCTCAGTTCGACGGTCTTTCGGCAGGGGTCATCGAGCGAACCTCAGCCCCATGCATCCTCGCGCTCAAGGACGCCAACCTCACCCCCGACCAGATCGACGAAGTCGTCCTCGTCGGCGGTTCCACCCGCATTCCCGCCGTCCGTGCGCTCGTGGACAAGCTCTTCCATCTCAGCCAACGCGGCAAGAAACCCCACACCGAACTCAATCCCGACGAGGTCGTCGCCCTCGGCGCAGCCGTACAGGCGAAGATCCTCTCCGGCTCCGCAGGCAGCGCCCTCGAAGATCTCCTCCTCCTCGACGTCACCCCCCTCTCCCTCGGCATCGAGGCCCTTGGCGGCGTCGTCGCCAAGATCGTCCAGCGCAACTCCACCATCCCCGCCTCCGCCACGGAGCACTTCACCACCGGCGTGGATGGCCAGACGAACGTAGCCATCCATGTCGTTCAGGGCGAACGCGAGATGGCCAAGGACTGCCGGTCTTTAGCGCGTTTTGATTTGAAGGGGATTCCGCCCATGGTCGCCGGCCTCCCCCGCATCGAGGTCAAGTTCCTCATCGACGCCAACGGCATCCTCCACGTCTCCGCCCGCGAGCAGCGCTCCGGCAAGGCCGCCGAGATCGAGGTCAAGCCCACCTACGGCCTCACCGATGAGCAGGTCGAAACCATGATCCTCGACTCCTTCGACAACGCCGAGGCCGACATCGAGGAGCGTCAGCTCATCGAGACCCGCAACGAAGCCGACACCATCCTCTCTGCTGTCGAGAAGGGCAAATCTCACGAGGCCTGGCAGCAGCTCTCCGCCGATGAGATCGCAAAGATCGAGCAGAAGACCCAGGAGCTGAAAGCCTCCCTCGAAGGCGGCGACCGCAGAATCATCCGCAACGCCATCGACGGCCTCGACAAGTCCACCACCCGCTTCGCCGAACTCATGATGGACTCCGCGGTAGGCGGAGCCATGAAGGGCAAGACCATGCAGACGGCGGGCGAAGACATCGGCACAGGCCCCACCGCCCCTCACCCCTTCGCCAAGGCGGATATCTCGGACTCCCCGGCCTCACCCACCCTGGAAGAGATCGAAGCAGACCCCGACACCCCCGGCGATTCCACCGAAGACTAACTTGCTCCAACGAATTTGCTTTTGCAGTGGTACTTGCTTCAAGGTACCCCAAGGCTTCAGCCTTGGGTCTCACAGGACAGCCGGCGATCTGGACTTTAGCCCCTGGGGTATCCCTTTCCGTCGGCACCGATTCTTTTCATAGCCCAAAGCATATGGCTGTCTGCCAGCCATGCCGAGTAGACTGAAAGAGACATGTCAGAAAACATCATCACCCCCGTCGACCTCACCAAGCCCGCCGCGCCGGACATGGTCCGCGTCACCTTCCTGCCCGAGGGCAAGACCGTCGAGTTCAAATACGACACCATGCCCTACGATGGCCACGGCCTCCCCATGTCCTTCCTCGACGTGGCTGAAAACTACGGCATCTTCCTCGACCACGCCTGCGGAGGCGTCTGCGCCTGCACCACCTGCCACATCCATGTGAAGCAGGGCGAGCAGGGCATCTCGGAGGCCGAAGACCTCGAGCTCGACCGCATGGAGACCGCCGCCGACATCCAGCTCAACTCGCGCCTCGGTTGCCAGGCCGTCATCGAAAAGCCTGGCACCTACGTCGTCGAGATCCCCAAGTGGAACCGCAACTACGTGCAGGAAGGCAAGCCGGCCCACGGCCCTGGCGCGTAAAGTCACCCTACATGCGGGCCTTCCGTTGGTCGGCCAGGATTTGTATCCCCGACCACCGGAAGGGCCACGCGAAGCAGCAAAAAGACGTGTGAACGCCCGCCGCCCGCGTAGGGCGCTTTTGAGGAGAACGACATGCCCCGCGAAATCACCTGGACCGACGTAGAAGAGATCGGCATTCAACTTCAGGAGAAGTATCCCGACATCGAGCCCTACACGGTTCGCTTCACCGACCTGCACAAGTACGTCACCGGCCTCGAAGGCTTCACCGGCGACCCCGCCAAGTCGAACGAAGGCCTCCTCGAAGCCATCCAGACCGCCTGGAACGAAGAGTACGAAGACGCTAAAGGCTAGCCTCGTTGCCGTTCTGGGATGAGGGTGGGGCTTTAGCCCCACGTCCTGCCTTCCATCAAAGAAAGGGCTTTAGCCCGGGCCGTGGTTCCCGCACTCCCGCTCACCCTCTGCGCGATAATCGAATCCAAAACATACCACTTTGCGTGGACATGCTGTACGGGCATTTGGCCACAGAATCCATACGTTTTCCCACGTTTTACCGTCACGAAATCGTCTGGTGAAACCTTGGGAAATACGCATCGCCACCCCGTAACCCCTTTAGAAGACCATCATTACCGCGATGCCTGAAAATGGTCCAAAACAGACCAATTCTCGGAGCATTTCTCAGCAGAGGTCCAACCTCTATGCCCTGCGTCTCCGCAGTTGAGCCGGCAGTTTCGAGCCGGTGACGGTCAGGATTCCAACGCTCACCACCCCCCAAAGCACCGTCGCCGTCCCAATCAAGACAGCATCCCTCATATAGTGCCCATGCGGCCTTGGCAGGTAGCGCACCACCGCAGCCGCCACCGCGTAGCCACCCGCCGCCGCGGCCAAAGAACGCAAAAGCTCCCCATAATCCAGTGAAGCGATCGAGACCAGCCTCTTGCGATGCAGTTGGATCGCAAGCGTAACCGTCAACGCAAAGATCCCAAGATCGCTCGCCACCGCCAGGCCGTTCACCCCAAAGCTCTGATAAAGCAGCGCATAGCAGGGAATCGAAATCACCGTGATCACCGTGCCTGAGACCGCGGGCGTAAGCGTATTGCCCGCCGCATAAAACGCCCGCGCGTAGATCCCCTGCGCCGACCATAAACACAGCGTCACCGCAAAAATAGCGAAGTAAACTGCGGTCTCCTGCGCATCCTGCGGCCTGAACCTGCCTCCCCGAAAGACGTCCACGGCGGGCTCGGCAAGCGCCACCATCAGCGCCGAAACCATGAACGAAACCGCCAGCAGACGCGTCACGGACCGCGTCACCGCACCGTTGAAGTCATACATCCGCCCCTGTGCAAACAAGGAGGAAAAGAACGGCAGACTCGCCGCTCCGGCAGCCATCCCGATCACCGAAAGCGGTGCATTGAACAGGTTCTTCGCAACGGTAAGGTGCGTAATGCCGCCCTTGTCCGCCGTGGCGTAATGGTTGAGGATCCAGCGGTCGGCCATCACCAGCGACACGCCAACCATCAGCGGCAGCGAAAGCCGCAGCCACTCCACAAACGCAGGGTCGCGCAGGTTCACGATCGGGTGATAGCGCAGCCCGCCGCGCAGCGCGCCAATCCCGTTCAGCACCGCCTGCCCCAGCAGCGCGCCACCGAAGGCGCCCCAGGCCAACGAATCGATGCCGATGCGCCTCGAGAGGAGGACGCCGCCAAGGATGATGCCGAGGTTATAGACCAGCGGCGCGACTGCCTGGTACGTAAAGATCTTGCGAACCAGAAGACGCGAACCCAGCACAAACCCGGCAAAAAAGAACAACTGTGCAGGCAGAAGAATGCGCGTCAGGTGCGTGCACAGCGCGGAGGTCTCGGCGTCGAAGCTGGCAAAGAAGAAGTGCGTATACGCCGGAGCCAGCAACTCCGCGATCAGCACCGCCACTCCCAGCACCACAAGCATCGCATTCAGCACCACGGAGAGCGCACGGTCCGCGCCCAGGTCGTCTCCGGTCTCGCGGTAGCGGCTCAGGATGGAGATCAGCGAAATACTGCCTACGCCACCCACCAGGAAGTAGCTCAGCATGTCCGGCAACTGGAAGGCGGCGTTATACGCGTCGGTCAGGTTGCTGGCGCCGAACACCTGGCCGATGTACTTCTGGCGCACCAGCCCCAGCAGGCCGGAGAGTACGGACGAGCTCATCAGCAGGATGGTGGCGGCAAAGGCGGTGGAGCCCTTTACGGGAGTCGAATTGGCGGTCGTAGCCATGGGGTCTTATCGATTCTAGCCTCGCGCCCTCCGACGCGGTATCCTGATGGCTCTACCGACAGACCTGAGAAGGACCCCTCATGTTCCGTGTACGCGCTTCGCTGATCGCCGCCATCGTCTTTGCGCCTTTTGCGCTCCATGCCGCCCCGCCCGCCGGCAAGCTCCTTACACCGGGGGAAACTCGCGCCTCGAAGGCCATGGAGGTCGCGCGCAAAAGCCCCCTCGAGATGCATGCCTTCCTCGCCGGCATGCCCAAAGGCTCCGACCTGCATATGCATCTCTCCGGTGCCATCTACGCCGAGACCTTCCTGGCCGAGGCAGCGGCCGATCATCTGTGCGTGAATCCCATCACGCACTCCTTCGTGCGCGGCGAAAAGATCCCCTGCGTCGCCCCCGACGTCCCCGCCGAGAACGTCTTCAAGGACCAGCACCTCTACGACGCCCTCGTCGACGCATTTTCCATGCGCAGCTTCGTGCCCTCCGCCGGCACAAGCGGTCACGACCAGTTCTTCGATACCTTCGGTCGCTTCGGCGGACTCGCCAACCACAACGCCGAGTGGTTGGACCAGGTCGCCACCCGCGCCGCCGCACAAAACGAACAATACCTGGAAATCATGATGACGCCGTCCTTTACGGCCTCTGCGAAGGCTGGATACGTGATCGGGTGGCCTGCTGAGAACGCGTCCCCAGCGCAGTTGGCGGAGGTGCGCGAGAAGCTGCTCGCCAGTGGCATGCGGGATGAGATGGCCGCAGACATCAAGCAGGTTGAGGCTGATCTTGCCGGCCGCAAGGCCATCGAGCACTGCGGTACGCCGGAGGCTAAGCCCGCCTGCGCCGTGACCATCCGCATGATCTACCAGGTGCTGCGCGCCTTCCCGCCGCAGCAGGTTTTCGCCCAGACTTTGCTCGGCTTCGAGATGATGCAGGCGGATCCCTCGACGATCGTTGGCATCAACTTCGTGCAGCCGGAAGACGCGTACATGGCGATGAGTGAATACCACCGCCAGATGACGATGCTGGACTATCTGCGCGGCGCATATCCTGTGGGACACATCAGCCTTCACGCGGGCGAACTTGCCCCGGGCATGGTTCCTCCCGAAGGGATGAAGTTCCATATCCGCGAGGCCGTTGAGCTCGGTCATGCGGAGAGAATTGGCCATGGTGTCGATGTGATGGGCGAAGACAATCCGCACGATCTGCTCAAAGAGATGGCCGCGAAGCATGTCATGGTGGAGATCAACCTCACATCCAACGATGGCATCCTGGGCATCACAGAACCCTTCCACCCCTTGCCGCAGTACCGCGGAGCCGGTGTGCCGGTGTCGCTCTCGACGGATGATGAAGGCGTATCCCGCATCGATCTGACCAATGAATACACGCGTGCCGCGCTGGATTTTCATCTCTCGTATAAGGAGTTGAAGGATATGGCGCGCACTGGCATGGAGCACACCTTTCTGCCTGGGGCGAGCCTGTGGGCCACTCCCGATGCCTTCGGCACTCCGGTCAAAGCGTGCGCGGGCGTGCCTGTCACAAAGCCTTCAGCCGCCTGCGAAGCCTTCCTTGCCACCAGCGAGAAGGCCGCGCAGCAGTGGGAACTGGAGCGCCGGTTCGTAGCCTTTGAAGCAAAGCCGTAATTTCGGAGAACTCGATGATGCGTAACATCTTTTCTTGCTTATTTCAGTGTGTGCTGTTTCTGGTTACATTTGCCCTCGGCAGCTTTCTTCTGCATCCGTTCAACAAGCGCACGACGCTGGCGCCCGACGCCCTGCACACGCGCGTCTTCATCTGGGACGGCCTGCTGCTGATGCTGATCCTGTATGTGCTTGTGCTGTTTGTTGAAGTTTTGATGAAAAGAATCAAGACAGCCGGCCCCTGGACAACCGTTGCCCTGGGAGTCGCTGCATTGCTTGGTTTCCTGATGAAGTTCGGCTTTCTGTCGATAGACCGGATGTAAGTTGTTTCATATTGCGAACGGTCCCGGTTCTTCGATTCGACCAGATTCTGCTTCTTTCAAGGGCGCTTGGTAGACTTAAGTCTCCAACTGGAAACGAGGCATATCGCACCGATGAGTCCAACGAAGCGCACCCCCATGATGGTTCAGCCGGTTTCGGATCCTCCGGCAGCGATTACGCCTGAGATCGACAAGAACGCAGCCTGCCCGGATCTTGCAGCGCGTTCGATTGCGTATTACTCGATGGAGATTGCTCTGTCGCCTGCGCTGCCGACGTATTCGGGTGGGTTGGGCATGCTGGCTGGCGATACACTGCGTTCGGCCGCCGATACGGCCGCGCCAATGGTGGCCATCTCGCTGGCACACCGCCGTGGATACTTCCGGCAGATGCTCGATGCCGATGGTCAGCAGACCGAAGCCGATGTCCCGTGGAGCCCCGAGGCGACGCTGCCCAGCGCGGGAAAGACTGTAACGGTGACGATCCAGGGCCGGCCCTTGAAGGTAACGGCCTGGCGCTTCGATGTGGTCGGAGCAGTGGGGCACATCATTCCCGTGTTCCTGCTGGATACGGACGTTGAAGGCAACGATGCGTGGGACCGTCATCTTACGGATCATCTCTACGGCGGCGACACGTACTATCGTCTTTGCCAGGAGGCTGTGCTCGGCATCGCCGGTACGGCTCTGCTGCATGAGCTTGGCTGCACGCCGCAGGTGTATCACATGAATGAGGGGCACGCGGCCCTGCTGACGTTGGAGCTTCTGCGGGAGCAGACGGCTTCGCGGAAGTTGACCGACGCGACCGATGCCGACGCAGAGGTTGTACGGCAAAAGTGCGTGTTCACGACGCATACGCCGGTGCCCGCGGGGCACGATCAATTCGGGCTGGATCAGGCGAAGGCCATCCTCGGCGACGTGCGGGCTGGGACGATCGAGCGCTTTGGCTGCCTGCACAACGGGCTCTTGAATATGACGTACCTGGCGCTGAAGTTCTCGCGTTATGTGAATGGCGTCGCCATGCAACATGGCAAGGTTTCCCAGGAGATGTTCCCGGATTACACGATCCACTCGATTACGAATGGTGTACACGCGGCAACGTGGACTTCGCATGCTCTGCAAGAGCTTCTGGACAAGGAGATTCCGGCCTGGCGGCATGACAACCAATACTTCCGCTCCGTGTACGGAATCGAGCCGGCACGGATTTCGAACTGTCACCATCTGGGTAAGCAGAGGTTGTTCAAGCTGGTGGAGGAGAGGACCGGGCACCAGTTCGATCCGAAGATTCTGACGCTGGGATTTGCACGACGCGTGGCGACGTACAAGCGGGCGAGCCTGCTTCTCCAAGATCCGAAACGGCTTCTGAAGATCGCCAAGAAGATTGGCGGGTTGCAGATTCTGTATGCGGGCAAGGCGCATCCGGCGGATACGGCAGGCAAGGGATTGATCAAGGACGTGGTGGAAGTGGCGCAGAAGCTGAACTCAAGCGCGCTGCGGATTCTGTATCTGGAGAACTACGACTGGGAACTGGGCGCGCAACTGACGCAGGGCGTCGATGTGTGGGTGAATACGCCGCGCCGACCCTATGAGGCGTCCGGGACGTCGGGGATGAAGGCTGCTCTGAATGGCGTGCCGAGTCTTTCCATCCTGGATGGCTGGTGGATTGAAGGATGTGCCGAGGATGTGACTGGTTGGGCCATTGACGACGCGGACAACGAAGCGGCAGAGGCGCAGAACCTCTACGATAAGCTGGAAAACTGCATTGCTCCGTTGTACCAGCGGCCGAACGCCTGGGCTCGGATGCAGCAGTCGTGCATTGCGATGAACGGCACGTTCTTCAACACGCATCGCATGCTTTCTCAATACTTTGCAAACGCCTACTTCCCGCAGACGCCCATGGCGGAGCTGGAACTTGCGGGGGAAGCGGAGCCGGTTTTGGCCGTTTAGATGGGGCGTTTCTCCATGAAAAAGAGCGGCCATTGGCCGCTCTTTTTCATGGAGAAAGCGATGCAGAGAACCTGCTGGGCCTAGTCGCCGGTGGCAGGGATGGCGTGAGCGGATGGGGTGTGCTTCTTGGTATGGAAGAGACGCTCGAAGCGCAGGCGGATGCGGTCGAAGACAAGATAGACGACCGGGGTGGTGAACAGCGTGAGGCACTGCGAGACGATAAGGCCCCCAACAATGGTGATGCCGAGGGGCCGGCGGAGTTCGGAGCCGGTTCCAGTGCCGAGTGCAAGAGGGAGACCGCCGAGGAGTGCGGCCATGGTGGTCATCATGATGGGGCGGAAGCGGAGGAGGCAGGCTTCGTAGATGGCCTCTTCAGGCGTCTTGCCGCCTTCGCGTTCGGCGACCAGAGCGAAGTCGATCATCATGATGGCGTTCTTCTTCACGATGCCGATGAGCAGGATGATGCCGATCATGGCGATGACGGAGAGGTCCACCTTCATGAGGAGCAGAGCCACGAGTGCTCCTACGCCGGCCGAGGGCAGCGTGGAGAGGATGGTGAGGGGGTGGATGAAGCTCTCATAGAGGATCCCAAGGACGATGTAGACGGCGATGAGGGCGAGCGCGATGAGAATGGGTTCGCTGGAGAGCGAGGCCTGGAAAGCCTGGGCGGTGCCCTGGAAGCCTCCATGGATGGTTGAGGGCATCTCGATGGCGATACGACCGGCCTCGATGGCCTGGGTGGCCTGGGAGAGAGAATAGCCGGGAGTGAGGTTGAAGCTGAGGGTGGCAGCGGGCGAGAGGCCCTGGTGATTGACCTGCAGGGGAATGCGCTGCTCGACGTAATGCGTCACGGCGGAGAGAGGCACCATGGCTCCGGTGGTGCTCTTGACGAAGATCTTCTGGAGAACGGTGGGATCCTGCTGGAACTCCTGGGCTGCTTCCATGACGACGTGGTACTGGTTGAGCGGCATGTAGGTGGTGGAGACCTGGGCCTGGCCGAAGGCGTCAGACAGGGTGGCGTCGATGGTGAGGGGCGAGACGCCGAGGCGGCTGGCGGTGTCGCGATCGATGACGAGCTGAGCACGGAGGCCATTCTGCATCTGGTCGGTGGCGACGTCCTTGAGCTCAGGCATGACCATCATCTTGGCCATGAGCTTGGGAGCCCAGGTGTTGAGTTCGTCAACGGTGTCGGCGGTGAGCGAATACTGATACTGTGTGGCGGATTGGCGTCCACCGATGTTGAGCTCCTGCTGGGATTGCAGGTAGAGCTGCGCGCCGGGAATGGAGTTTACCTTGGGGCGCAGGCGCGCGAGGATGACTTCGGCGGTGTCGCCTGTCTTCTGGCGTTCCGCGTCGGGCTTGAGGAACATGAACAGGTTGGCGGTATTTGAACCGCCACCGCCGCCACCGCCGCCAGCGAAGCTCATGACGTTCATGACGGCGGGATCCTGTTTAACAATCCTGGAGAGGCGGATCATCTTGTCTTTGATGTTGTCGAAGGAAGTGTCCTGCTGGGCGCGGATCTGTCCGCCGATGCGTCCGGTGTCCTGTTGGGGAAAGAAGCCCTTGGGCACGATGGCGAAGAGGTAGATGGTGAGGAAGAAGGTCCCGATGGTGACGAGGATCATGAGGGGCTGGTGACGAAGGACCCAGCGGAGGCCGCGATCGTACTCGTCCGTGAGGAGTTGGAGCATGCGCTCGCCGAACTTGTAGATTCTCCCGTGCTTCCGTTTGGAGTGGGCCTCGAGGAACTTGGCCGAGAGCATGGGGGTCGTGGTGAGGGAGACGACGAGCGAGACGAGAATGGCAGCGGAGAGGGTGACGGCGAACTCGCGGAAGAGGCGGCCTACGATGCCACCCATGAGGAGGATGGGGATGAAGACGGCGATCAGCGAGATGGACATCGAAAGGACGGTGAAGCCGATCTCCTTGGAGCCGACCATGGCGGCTTCGAAGGGCTCAAGGCCGAGTTCGAGGTGACGGGAGATGTTCTCGATAACCACGATGGCGTCGTCGACGACGAATCCGGTGGAGATGGTGAGCGCCATCAGGGAGAGGTTGTCGAGTGAATAGCCGAGCAGGTACATGACGCCGAAGGTGCCGAGGATGGAGAGGGGCACGGAGACGGACGGGATGAGGGTAGAGCGGACCTCGCGGAGAAAGAGGAAGACGACGAGGATGACAAGGACGATCGAGATGACAAGGGTGCGGGTCACATCGGCGACCGAGGCGCGGATGGTGACAGTACGGTCGAGGGCGATCTGGAGCTTGATGGCGGGAGAGATGCTGGCGCGCAGGGTGGGCAGCATCGCGATGACGTTATCGGTGGTGGAGATGACGTTGGCGCCGGGGCTCTTGGTGACGATGATGAGGATGGCGGGGGTGCCGTTGAAGAGGCCACCCGTCTGTATATTCTCGACGGAGTCGACGACCTTGGCGACGTCGCGGATGCGCACGGTGCCACGAACGTCTCCGGAGGCGGCGGAGCCAATGGCGGCGGTCGCGTTGTTGTTGGGCAGGGGAGTGGTGTTGACGACGGAGGCGGATGCGGATGCGCTGGTGGCGCTCTGGAGGTTTGCGGGCAGGGCGCTGGAGGCTGCGGCGGTCGAGACGGGTCCACGGTTGGTGGCGATAATGAGCGGCGCGTAGGCGGCGGCTCCAAAGAGCTGGTCGGAGGTGGAGACGGAGTAGCGCTGGGTGTTGGAGGTAAGGAAGCCGGTAGGCTGAAGGACGTTCACGGAGGCGATGGCGGCGCGGAGCGCTTCGAGTCCCAGGCCATAGCTGGTGAGGAGGTTGGGGTCGGCTTCGATGCGGACGGCGGGTTTGGCGGAGCCGCCGGTGAAGGTCTGGCCGACTCCGTTGACCTGGGCGATCTTCTGCGCGAGCACCGAGTCGGACGCGTCGTAGAGCTGGGGGATGGCGAGGGTGTCGGAGGTCAGCGCAAGAATGAGGATGGGTGCGTCCGACGGATTGATCTTGCGGTAGCTGGGGTTCGAGGGCAGGTTGGCGGGAAGCTGGGAACGGGCGGCGTTGATGGCGGCCTGAACGTCGCGAGCGGCACCGTCGACGTCGCGATTCAGGTCGAACTGCATGGTGATGCTGGCGGTTCCGGAGGAGGAGACCGAGGTCATCTGGGTGATGCCGGCAATCTTGGAGAACTGGCGCTCAAGGGGGGTGGCAACGGAAGAGGCCATGGTCTCGGGGTCGCCGCCAGGGAGAGAAGCACTCACCGCGATGGTCGGGAATTCGACCTGCGGGAGCGACGCCACGGGCAAGAGCTTGTAGGCGACGCATCCGGCAAGGATGATGGCGAAGGAGAGCAGGAAGGTGGCGACGGGGCGCTTGATGAAGGGCGCGGAGAAGTGGACGCCGCCCACGTTCTCAGGGGCGTGGTCGCCGGATGCTTCGCGACGGTCTTCGGCGTTGGCGTGCTCGTCGGCGGAGGAGCGGTCGCCTCCGCGGTCCTGCACGCGGCCGGAGAGCTTGGCTAGATCGCCGGGGCGAGTGTGGTCGGTGGGGGTCTTGTCGCCGGGTTGGGGATTTTCAAAGCTCATAAGTATTAGTCGGGCCGTGCTGGTTTTTAACGGTGCGCAATGGAAACAGCCGCCTGGCTGATGAAACAACCGGCCTTTTGGGTTGCGACGACATGCTGCAGGTCGGTGCGTACAAACTCTGGGATGGGACCGAGCTGGTCGTTGATGCGGGCTGGTGTGCCGCACTCGACGGACTCTCCCACGATGCGGAAGGTGATCACGATAGGACACTGGCGGGGGCCGGAGTATTCATTGGCTCGGAGGCCCTGAACGTAGGTGAGAGAGTTCGCGCGAAGCATCTCGGGGCCGCTGATTGGAGTGGCGTCGGATACCGTGCCGTTGGTGCGGAAGGTGGTCATGAAGACGACGGTACCTTCGACATGAGCGGCCTTGGCGATGGGTGGGTAGACGAGCTTCGCGGTGTCCTGCACGGCGGTGAGGCCGCAGGATTGGGCGTTGGCGTTGCCGATGCCGAAGCTGGTGACGAGGAGGACACCGAGGCTGCGGACGAGCCCCGTCTTCGCGACCATGTTGCTGTCGCGAAGACGGGGCACCCGGATTGTCGGCATCTTCGGCATGAGCTTCAGTCTGCGGAGACGTGGTGGGGGGCGTGTTTGCCGCCGTGAGTGTGCTCGTACATCTCTTCGTCGGCTTCGGCGGTGTGGAGGTACTTGCGGCCGATGCGGTCGAAGAAGAGGTAGACGACGGGGGTAGTGAACAGTGTCAGCACCTGCGAGACGATGAGGCCGCCGACGATCGTGATGCCGAGGGGCCGGCGGAGCTCGCTTCCGGTGCCCGTGCCAAGGGCCAGCGGGACGCCGCCGAGCAGCGCGGCCATCGTGGTCATCATGATGGGACGGAAGCGCAGCAGACAAGCCTGGTAGATGGCTTCCTCAGGCTCCATGCCCTGGTCGCGCTCGGCTTCGAGGGCGAAGTCGATCATCATGATGGCGTTCTTCTTCACGATGCCGATGAGAAGGATGATGCCGATGAGCGCAATCACACTGAGGTCTACGTGGAAGAGGATGAGAGCGAGGATAGCTCCGACGCCGGCCGAGGGGAGCGTCGAGAGGATGGTGATGGGATGGATGTAGCTCTCGTACAGCACACCCAGGACGATGTAGACGACGATGAGCGCGGCGAGGATGAGGATGGGCTCGTTCGAGAGTGAGGCCTGGAAGGCTGCGGCGGCACCCTGGAACTCGGCATTGACGCTCATGGGGACGCCCAGTTTGGCCTTGGCCTTGTTGACGGCGTCGACGGCGTCGCCGATGGATTTGCCTTCGGCGGTGTTGAAGGAGATGGTCGTCGAGGGGAACTGGCCCTGGTGGTTGATGGCGAGCGAGGTCTGGCGCTCCTGGAAGGTGGTGATGGTGGAGAGCGGGACCTGTGTGCCGTTGGATGAGTGGACGTAGATGTTGTCGAGCGAGGAGGGATTACGCATGAACTGCGGTCCGACTTCGAGGACGACGTGGTACTGGTTGAGCTGGGTGAAGATAGTGGAGACCTGGCGCTGGCCGAAGGCGTCGTCGAGGGCGTCGTCGATGTTCTGGGGCGTGATGCCGAGGCGAGCGGCGGTGTCGCGGTCGATGACGAGGTGGGCCTCAAGGCCGTTGAGCTGCTGATCGCTGGCTACGTCGGTAAGTTCAGGCAGCTTCTTGAACTCTGCGACGAGCTTGTCGGTCCAAGTCGCGAGCTCGGTCGGGGAGGCGTCTTCGAGGGTGTATTGGTACTGGGTGCGGCTGACGCGATCTTCGACGGTGAGATCCTGCGAGGCCTGGAGGTAGCACTGGATACCGTCGACCTGCGCGACCTTGGGCTGTAAGCGACGGATGATTTCAGTCGCCGACTTCGAGCGCTTCTCCCGGTCGCGCAGGTTGATCTGGATGCGTCCGCTGTTCAGCGTCATGTTGGTGCCGTCGATACCGATGAAGGACGAGATGCTCTCGACGTCGGGGTCTTCGAGGATGATGTTGGCGAGCTCCTGCTGACGCGAACTCATGGAGGCAAAGCTGATGGACTGAGGAGCTTCCGTGATGCCGAGGAGGACGCCAGTGTCCTGCACTGGGAAGAAGCCCTTGGGGACGATGATGTAGAGGAAGACGGTGAGAGCGAACGTGGCGGCGGTGACAATGAGGGTCGCGACCTGGTGACGGAGCACGAACTTGACGCCACGTCCGTAACGGGCGATGACGTTCTCGAAGAAGCGCTCCGACACACGGTAGAACCTGGTCTGCTGGTCGTCGGGGGTGTGCTTCAGGAGCTTGGCGGCCATCATCGGCGTGAGCGAGAGGGAGACCACGGCTGACACAAGGATGGTGACCGAAAGGGTGACGGCGAACTCGCGGAAGAGGCGTCCGACGATATCTCCCATGAAGAGCAGGGGGATGAGCACTGCGATCAGCGAGACGGTGAGCGAGAGGATCGTGAATCCGATCTGCTCCGAGCCCTTGAGGGCCGCGGTGAGGGGATCGTCGCCTTCTTCAAGGTAACGCGAGATGTTCTCGACCATGACGATGGCATCGTCGACGACGAAGCCGGTGGAGATGGTGAGCGCCATGAGGGAGAGGTTGTTGAGCGAGTAGCCCAGCAGGTACATGATGCCGAAGGTGCCGACGATGGAGAGCGGCACGGCGACGGCAGGGATGACCGTCGCGGCGATAGACCTGAGGAACAGGAAGATGACCATGACGACGAGCGCGATGGTGAGGACGAGTTCGAACTGCACGTCTGCGACCGAGGCCCGGATGGTATTGGTGCGGTCGGTGAGGACCTCAAGATCGACGGAGGCGGGAAGAGTTCCGCGGAGCTGCGGAAGGATCTTCTGAACCTCGTCGACGACGCCGATGATGTTGGCGCCGGGCTGGCGTTGGATATTGACGATGACGGCGGGTTTGAGAATCGCCTCTTTGGCGGGGGTGGTCTTGGTCGCGGGGGAGGCTGAGGTGCCCATCCAGGCGGCCTGGTAGAGATTCTCGGCGGAATCGATGGAGTTGGCTACGTCGGAGAGGCGAACGGGTGAGCCGTTCTTGTAGGCGATGATGACCTGGGCGTAGTCCTTCGAGGAGAGAAGCTGATCGTTGGCGCCGATTGTGTAGGACTGCCGGGCACCGGAGATCGATCCCTTCGCTTGGTCGACGTTGGCGGAGGCGAGGGCCGTGCGCAGATCTTCGAGGGAGAGTCCGTAGCCGGCGAGCGCGGTGGGGTTGGCCTGGACGCGGACTGCGGGCTTCTGGCCTCCGGCGATGGAGACGAGACCGACGCCGGAGAGCTGCGAGATCTTCTGGGCAAGGATGGTGTCGGCCAGATCCTCGACCTTGGAGAGTGGAATGGAGTCGCTGGTGAGCGACAACGTCATGATGGGCGCGTCAGCCGGGTTGACCTTGGAGTAGACGGGCGGGTTGGGGAGATCTTTGGGCAGGAAGGTGTAACCCGCGTTGATGGCGGCCTGAACGTCCTGCTGGGCAACGTCGATGGATTCGGAGAGAGAGAACTGAAGGGTGATGACGGAACCGCCGCCGGAGCTGGTGGAGGTCATCTGGCTCAAGCCGGGGATCTGGCCGAACTGGCGCTCCAGCGGGCTGGTGACGGAGGAGGACATCACCTCCGGGCTGGCACCGGGGTAGAAGGTAAGGACCTGGATGGTGGGGTAATCCACCTGAGGCAGAGCCGATACGGGCAACTGCTGGTAGGCGACCGCGCCGGCAAGCAAAATGGCCACCATCAAAAGCGAGGTGGCCACCGGCCGGAGGATAAATGGCCGTGAAGGGCTCATTGGTTCCGTCCTGTCGAGCCGGTGGCTCCGTTTGCATGTTGCTTATGTCTGCCTGGAACCCCGTCGTCGGGAAGTCCGGTGTCGAGCCCCTTCCTGGTGCCGGAGGGCGAGGTGGGTGCCGGTGCGCCGTTGGTTCCTCCCTTGGTGCCACCGTTGCCGGCACCAGGTGCACCGCCGGCGGCGCGGGTGGAGTTCTGGGTGGGGACGACGCGGCTGTTGGGCTTCAGCTTCTCCTGGCCGTCGATGACGACAAGGTCGCCGGCTTGGACAGCACCGGGTGCAAGGATGTCGTTCGAGCCCTGGGTCAGATCGACCTTGACGGGAACCTGGGTGACGTAGTGCGGAGGACCGGAAGGACGGCCGTTTGCTCCCGCTGCGCTGGTTCCTGCTGTGGCACCGCTTGCGTCGGTGGCCCCGCCTTCGGACGCTGCGGCATGGGTGCGTTTGCCGCCGGATGCCCCGGCTGGGGCGTCCGGATCGGCAGGTGGATTGCCCTCGCGGACGACGTAGACGAAGTTGCCGTTGGTCGCGGTCTGTACCGCGGCGGAGGGGACGACGATGGCGTCCTGGCGCTGCTCGAGGACGAGACGGACGTTCACGAACTGGTTGGGGAAGAGGGCATTGTCGACGTTGGGGAAGACGGCCTTGACCTTGGCGGTGCCAGTGGTGGTGTCGATCGTGTTGTCGACGGTGAGGAGGGTACCGGTGGCGAGGTGTTGGGTCTCGGAGCGGTCATACGCTTCGACCGTGAGCTTGGAGCCGCCGCGGATGAGCTTCATGACCTGTGGGAGCTGATCTTCGGGCAAGGTAAAGATGACGGCAATGGGCTGGACCTGAGTCACGAGCAGCAGGCCTGTCGTGTCGGAGGCATGCACGATGTTGCCCGGATCGACCGTACGCAGGCCGACGATGCCCGAGATGGGTGAGGTGATGCGGGTGTAGACAACGTTGACCTTGGCGGCCTGGATAGCGGCTTCGTCGGCCTGGATGGATCCGGTGGCCTGTCCGGAGTTCGAGACCTGGGCCTGCTGGCTCTCCTTGGAGATGACGCCGGCCTGGTACAGGGCGGTGTAGCGCGCGGCTTCGGCGGTCATGTTAGCGGCGTTGGCCTTGTCTTTGGTGAGCTGGCCTTCTGCCTGGGCGACGGCGGCCTGGTAGGGGCGGGGGTCGATCTGGGCGAGGAGCTGTCCCTGCTTGACGGCCTGTCCTTCACGGACATTGACGGAGAGGAGCTGGCCGTCAACGCGGCTCTTGATGGTGACGGAGTTGTAGGCCGTTACGGTTCCGAGTGCGGTGAGGTAGACGGGTACGGTGCGCTGGACGACTGGCTGGACGAGCACGGGCGTAGGACCACCGCCGGCTCCGCCACCGCGAGCGCCGGGCTGCGGCGCAGCAGCGGTCTCCGCGCGATTCTTCTGGATCTTCCAGATGGCCCCGCCGATCGCGGCGGCGATGACGAGGACGATGATGATCTTGCGCATCGGGCCGGACTTCTTACCCTCGGGCTCGCCTGTGGAGGCGGGCAGGGCGTGGCCGGGTCCGCTTCCACCGGGTGCTGGCAGTGCCGCAACGGGGTCGTGGTACTGTGGGCTCGAGCTGGCGTGAGACTTAGGCTGATCAGACGGCACGGTCGGTCCTGGCATCGCTGCAGTTCACCATTTTCTTTCTTTGCTTCTTTGGGAATATCCCCAAGGAGGGCTCGAAGGGGGCATGAATCTTCACTCGGAAGTCCCAGAATAAATAATAATGACGTTGGACCACCGGCGATTGTTTCCGAGTTGAAGCTATCTTACCGATTATCGACCACTTACGGTCTCCGCCGGTTGGGGGATCAAGAGCTTCCCCCGCCAGATAAACCCCAATTCGACCTTCCTTTGGGCGTTCGAAGAGGGGGCAGAATCTCCGATGTTGCTGAAATTCCTGGAGCAGGGGACCAAAGTCCGCGCCCAGCGAAGGAGCCAGACTTTATGAGTACGATCGCACAGCCTGTCTACACGCTTCCGAACGACCCCTTGCCGCCCGGAATACCGCTGTGCGTGGACCTGGATGGCACGCTGGTGAAGTCGGATACGCTGCTGGATTCCGTGATTGTGCTGACGCGCCAGCGTCCGGCGGAGCTGCTGAAGTTTCCGAAGTGGCTGACCGAAGGTAAGGCCGCGTTCAAGCGGCATATCACGTCGACGGTCGAGCTGGATGTGGTGCATCTTCCCTATAACCGGCATCTTTTGCAGTATCTGGAGAAGCAGAAGGCGGAGGGCCGGGAGATCTATCTCGCGACCGGCGCCGACGCTCCGTTGGCCCAGAGGGTGGCCGACCATCTTGGGCTGTTTGCCGGGGTCTTGGCCTCCGATGGGACGATGAATCTGATCGGAAAGAACAAGCTGGCCGCCTTCCAAGATAAATTTGGCAACAATTTTTGCTATATCGGTAATGCGCACCCGGATGTAGCGCTGCTGGCAAACTGCCTGGAGCCGATGGTCGCGAATCCACATGGGAGCCTGACTTCGGCGCTCAAGTCGAAGAAGATTGCCCCGTCGGCGACGTTTACGGACAAGGCAAGCACACTGAAGGCATGGCTGAAAGCGATCCGGCTGCACCAATGGGCGAAGAATACGCTGATCTTTCTGCCCCTGGTGCTGGCGCATGACCACTCGGCGGCGCTTGTACTGGCCGCGGCGATCGCGTTTCTTTCGTTCGGGCTGTGCGCTTCGGCGACGTATATTGTGAACGATCTGCTGGATCTGGAGGCGGACCGGAAGCATATTTCGAAGAGGCGCAGGCCGTTCGCGGCAGGGGATCTATCGCCTCTGGCGGGCGCGGTTGTGATCGTGGGCTTCCTGCTGGCCTCGCTGGTGCTCGCATTGGCCCTGCCGAAGATCATTGTGGCGATCTCCCCCGGAGAGGCGCTTCCCCGGCCCTACCAGTTCCTGCAGTGGATGGGGATCTATCTTGTTTCGACACTGTCGTACTCGCTGTACCTGAAGCGTCGGGTTCTGGTGGACGTGATTGTGCTGGCGCTGCTCTATACGGTGAGAATTATCGCTGGATCGGCGGCGACGGGAGTCGCGGTTTCGACTTGGCTGGCCGGGTTCAGCATCTTCTTCTTCCTGTCGCTGGCTTTCGTGAAGAGGTTCGCAGAGCTGGAGAGCCTGCTGGCGCGGAACAAGATTCCGGCCAATGGACGCGGATACCATACGACGGATATCGAGCAGTTGCGGAGCTTCGGGACGGCCAGCGCCTATGCATCTGTCGTCGTGCTGACGCTGTATATCTCCGATCTGGCTGGGTCGGCGCATCTGTACCGGCACTCCGTGCGACTCTGGCTGCTGGTGCCGATTCTTCTGTTGTGGCTGAGCCAGCTCTGGCTGCTGGCGAGCCGGGGCGACCTGCACGAGGACCCAGTCGTATATGCCATTACAGATAGGAAGTCACTGGCTCTGGGCGTGCTGGTCATTGGAGTAGTTTTGCTGGCCCTGTAATCATCTTCAATTTTCGCCATGTGTTCGCTTACAATCGGAAGCATGGAATCTCTGCCGCCCGCGCGCAAGATCGTGCATGTGGATATGGACGCCTTCTATGCTTCGGTGGAGCAGAGAGACGACCCCTCGTTACGGGGCAGGCCGGTGGTGGTGGCCTGGAAGGGGCGGCGGTCCGTGGTGTGCGCGGCTTCGTACGAGGCCAGGCGCTTTGGGGTGAGATCGGCAATGCCGACGATTACGGCGGAACGAATGTGTCCGGAGGCGGTGTTTATCCCTCCGGACTTCGCTCGTTATAAGGCTGTTTCGCGCGCGGTACGGGAGATCTTTTCGCGCCACACGGATCTCATTGAGCCGCTCTCCCTGGATGAGGCCTATCTGGACGTCACGGAGAATAAGACCGGGTTGCCGACCGCGACGAAGGTGGCGAAGGCAATTCGGCAGGCGATTCGCGAGGAGCTCTCGCTGACGGCTTCGGCGGGTGTGGCTCCGAATAAATTTCTGGCCAAGATCGCGTCGGACTGGAGAAAGCCGGATGGGCTGTTTGTGATTCAGCCCTGCGATTTCGATACGTTTCTTCCGCCGTTGCCGGTGGGGAGGATTCCCGGGGTGGGTAAGGTCACGGAGGCGCGGCTGAAGCAGGTGGGGATCGCGACGGTGGGCGATCTGCGATGCGTTGGCCTGGCGGCGCTGGAGGGGCATTTTGGGAGGTACGGACAGCGTCTGCATGAACTGGCGCAGGGAATCGACCGAAGCCCGGTGGTGCCGGACCGGCCTGCCAAGTCTATTTCGGCGGAGGACACCTTTGAGACCGACATTCTGCTGGGAGAGATGGAAGAATTGATCCGCAAACTGGCGGAGAAGGTCTGGAACGCCTCACGGAGGGAGACGCGGGTAGGACGAACCGTGGTGTTGAAGCTGAAGACAAGCGAGTTCAATGTGCACACGCGCAGTATGACGCCTCTGGCTCCGCCGGCGTCGTGCGAAGAACTGACCGCGATCGCGCTGGCGCTGCGGGGGAGGATCGACCTGGGGCCAGGACAGAAGTTCCGGCTGGTGGGGGTTGGGTTGAGCAATTTGACGCACATAGAGCCGGGGGCGTCGCCTTTGTTCGAGGACGCGGCGTTGGCGGGGTAAACTGGAAGGCGATGATGAGCGACCCAATACCTGCATTGTCCGACTACTCCGCTGCCTCGCTGGTAACCTTCTTTGGCAACCTGACCTCCGCGTTTGAGGCTGACCTTCGCGCTGTCACCACCAAGGATGAGCTTGAGGCTCTCCGGGTGAAGTGGATGGGGCGCAAGCAGGGGCTGATGAACGAGATCGGCGAGGTGCTGAAGGCCGCTCCGGCGGAAGCGCGACGCGATGTCGGGATGCAGTTCAACACATTCAAAAAGAGCGTCGATGCCGGGCTGGCCGCGGAGCTGAAGACGGAAACGGCTGCACCCGTGGTGCGCGGGATCGACATGACGCTGCCAGGTACGGCGCACCAGCCGGGGATCGAGCATCCTCTGCTGAAGACCATGCACGAGATCGTGCGGGTGTTCCATCATCTGGGGTTCTCGACTGAGACCGGGCCGCAGGTGGAGAGCGATTTCTATAACTTCGAGGCGCTGAACTTCCCGCCAAACCATCCGGCGCGCGATACGCAGGACACGCTCGTGATCGCGGCGCAGCAGGGGCGTCCCTCGCGGGACAGGCTGCTGATGCGGACGCATACGTCGCCCGTGCAGATCCGGACGATGGTGGCGCAGCAGCCTCCGCTGCGGATCGTGATCCCGGGCAAGGTGCATCGCAATGATGCGGCCGACGCGACGCATTCGCCGATCTTCCACCAGGTGGAGGGTCTGTGCGTGGATACGAATATTACGTTCTCCGACCTGAAGGGGACGCTGGACCATGCGATGAAGGCGTTGTTCGGCTCGTCGGTGAAGACGCGGTTCTTCCCTTCGTTCTTTCCGTTTACGGAGCCCTCGGCGGATGTGCAGATTTCGTGCCCGTTCTGCGCGGGCAAGGGATGCCGGAAGTGCAAGCATTCCGGATGGATCGAGCTGCTGGGATGCGGCATGGTCGATCCGGCGGTGTTCGCTTCGGTGGACGAGAGGCGCCTCGCGGAGGGTAAGGCGGCGGCATATGATCCGGCTCACATTACCGGGTTTGCGTTTGGTATGGGCGTCGAGCGGATCGCGATGATCCAGCATGGGATCTCGGATATCGGGCACTTCTATTCGGGGGATATGCGGTTCCTAGAGCAGTTTGCCTAGCCAGGCCGCTCGCTGCGTGGCGTGTGATTGCTTCGCCGGGCTCTCCCGTGGCCTGCGTCCAAGTTATGGATAGGGGTGGAGAGAATGACTCGAATGAGTCAAGACGCGTTCACCAGGACGCGATAAAGTGGGTCAACGCTCAAAATCCACCGAAGAGAGAACGACCATGCCACTCCCCAGCGACGAAAAAATCCTTGCCCTTTCGAATGACCTGATCGCCCAGTTTCAGCAGATCTTCGGAGCTTATCCCGGGGTTCGGCCTGCTCATGCCAAGGGCGTGATGCTGACGGGTACGTTTACCCCCACGGCTGCTGCGGCCGGGCTGAGCAAGGCTCCACACTTTGCGGCGGAGACGCCGGTCACGGCGCGGTTCTCGAACTCGACAGGCCTTCCGTTGATTCCGGATAACGATCCAAACTCCAACCCCAAGGGGCTGGCAGTGCGCTTCAACCTGGGGGAGCATGTACACACCGATATCGTGGCGCACTCAACCGATGGGTTTCCGACGCGGACGGGGCAGGAGTTTCTGGACTTCCTGCGGGCGGTAGCTGCCTCGGCTCCGGGAACACCTTCCCCTACGCCGATCGAGCAGTTCCTCGGCGGTCATCCGGCGGCGCTGGCGTTTGTGCAGGCTCCGAAGCCGTTTCCGGTGAGCTTTGGGACGGATACGTACTTTGGCGTGACGGCGATGCAGTTCACGAACGCCGACGGCAAGATTCAGTTCGGACGGTACCGGATTCTGCCGGTGGCAGGGAACGAGTACCTCGACGACGAGGCAGCCAAGGCCAAGGGTGCAGACTACCTGGTCGACGAGATTGGGACGCGCGTGGCATCGGGTCCGGTCACGCTGAAGGTATATGCGCAGTTGGCAGCCGCAGGCGACGTGGTGGACGACGCGACGATTCACTGGCCGGAGGATCGTGAGTTGCGGGAGCTGGGAACGATCTCGTTGACGGCGATGGTTGCGGATACCCCGGGTGAGCAGAAGCACATCATCTTCGATCCGATTCCGCGGGTGGAAGGAATCGAGCCTTCGGAGGATCCTCTGCTGGAGCTGCGGGCGGCGGTGTATCTCATCAGCGGGCGGAAGCGGCGTTCGGCGTGAGTCATTCCTTGGCAGCACGGCCGACTCGGATCGGAAGGATGAAAGGCGGATAGGGCAGGCAAAAAACTGGCCTGTTCGCCTCTTTCCTTTTCTTGTCAGCTGTTGAAAAGAAATTTCGCTTTGGGGCTCATGGAATGCCCGCGTCGGTCGATAAGGTCGAAAAGCCCCTGATGGGTCTTGGAGCGACGACGATGCAGAACGCTCTGCTGAATTTGACGATGCTTGGGTTTCTGTTTCTTCTGTTCGCCACGATGTGGCGCGGACGGAAGGGCAGGCGGCTGCGTCTCTGGAGCTTTGCGTGGCTTCTGCTTCTGCTTCATGGGGCGCTTGCGCTTTGGCAGCCTGCGGGGCACATGGTGCTGGTGTGGATGCACATCCTTCATCTTGTGCTTCTGGTGCTGGCCGCGACGGTCTTCCTGGTCTCGTTTCTGGAAGGGCCGGTGGGGCGGCGGCTGGGGACCAGGATTGGGTTAGGAGTTGCGGTCCCCTGGGTGACGGCCTCGGTAGTGGTGATGCTGATGCCACACGCGACGCTGGTGATTGTGGCGTGTGTGCTGGCGGGGCAGGGGCTTGCCGTTCGGGAGGCTCGGCGGATCGTGGGGCGGGCGCGCCGTATGGGGATTCTGGTGGTGTGTGGGGGGATGACGGTGCTCATGCTGATCTCCGCGCATCGTCATCCGGCGCGTATTCCGGAGATGGCAATCGCCGAGATTCTGCTCGCCGATGCGATTCTGCTGTGGACGAGCGTGCGACGGGATGGGCGGGTGTCGCGCGGCAGGACTCCCGGGGCGGTGGCGGCCTCGGCTGGGCTGGCGGTCTGGGCGGCGTTGTTTCCTGCGGCGATCTTCTTTGGGGAGCTGATGCCGCGGCTTGTGCTGACGCCGATGTTCTGGAATCTGCCGCAGTTCTTCGTAGGCTTCGGGATGCTGATGATTCTGCACGAGGACGACACGACCCGGGAGCGGGAGCTGAGTGAGACGTACCGGCTTCTGTTCGACCGGCATCCTCTGCCGATGTGGGTGTTTCATGCGGAGACGCTCAAGTTTCTGACGGTGAACGATGCGGCAGTGGCGCACTACGGCTATACGCGGGAGCAGTTCGCGGCGATGACGATTCTGGATATCCGGCCGAAGGAGGATCTAGGGAGGCTGGAACGGGAGCTGGAGATGCAGTCGCGCGCCCTGAAGCATACGGCGGGTTGGAGGCATGTGCTGGGGGATGGGCGGGTGATCGAGGTGGATATCTTTAGCCACTCGATTACGTTTGAGCGGCAGCCAGCGCGGATTGTGGTTGCAATGGATGTGACGAGCCGGAATGCGGCGGAGGAGAAGCTGCGGCAGGCCTATAAGCTGGAGTCTCTGGGGCAGCTTACCGGTGGCGTGGCGCATGACTTCAACAACATTCTGGCGATCATTCTGGGCAATCTGGAACTGATTGAGCAGAGACAGATGCTCGATCCTCAGGGCGAGCATCTGGTACGGCAGGCGCTTGCGTCGGTGAATCGCGGGGCGGAGCTGACGCGGAGGCTTCTGGCGTATGCGATGCAGCAGCCGCTGGAGCCCAGGAATGTGGCGATTCCGAGGCTGCTGGAGGACGCAGTGCGGTTCATGCAGAGCAGCCTGGGACCGATGATCGAGGTGAAGGTGGTGTGTGATCCTCTGCTGTGGAACGCGCAGATCGATCCGGGCCAGTTGGAGAACTCGCTGCTGAGCCTGGCGGTGAACGCGCGGGATGCGATGGGCGAGAGCGGAGAGCTGAGGATTCAGTGCCGGAACCTGAAGCTGGATGATGCGGTTGCGGGGCTGCTCGGCGAGGTGAGCGCGGGGGAGTACGTCGTGATCTCCATGTCGGACAACGGAGCGGGTATGCCGGATGAGGTGATTCTTCGGGCGACGGAGCCTTTCTTTACGACCAAGCCGGTGGGCAAGGGGACAGGGCTTGGGCTAAGCATGGTGTACGGATTTTTAAAGCAATCGGGCGGACACATGCAGATTGAGAGCCGGCTGGGTGTGGGAACAAGGGTGTCGATGTATCTGCCGCGATCGGAACATGGGGAAAGGAGAGGAGTGCCGCGGGTGGCGAGTTGGCCGGTGGATGGACTGCCGGGAGGCGAGGAGAGGATCCTGGTGGTCGAGGATGAGCACGCAATTCGCGCAGTGCTGGTGCATCTGCTGCGTTCGCTGGGATATGGAGTGCTGGAGGCGGAGGATGGACCGGGGGCGCTGGCGCATCTGGAGAGGTCGGAGGGGGTTGATCTCTTGCTGACGGACGTGGTGTTGCCGAACGGGATCAGCGGAGGGGCGCTGGCGGCGGACGCGAAGGCGCTGCGACCGGAGATTAAGGTGCTGTTCTCGTCGGGGTATACGCGGAACGCGCTCATTCGGGACCGGCGGCTCGAGGAAGGGGTACATCTCTTGACCAAGCCATTTCGCCTCGCGGAGCTGGCGAATACGGTTAGGCGGGTTCTGGATCTCGGGTAGATCTTTGCCGTGCAGGCAGACGCCACATCCAGGCGGCTCGATCCCCGCATCCTTCCGATGGAGCGGTCCGGCTGATGGCCAAAGCACCTAACCTTCGGGCGCGGCAACCAGAAAACACACCGGCAGGAACGACAACGCCGATGGGTTCGCCTGAGCTAAGAGGTGGTGCGGGGCTGCTGAGATTGGCGGGTGTCGGCGGGGAAGCGGTAGAAACGAGTGCCGCAGGAATCGCATCGGAAGGCGCGCATTCCGATTAATCTGGGGAGTTCCATGAGGAGCTTTTTCTTGTGCGATGGGCGCACGGATTGATCAGTCTTGCAATTGGGGCATTTCGGCATGAGTAAGCTCCTCGCCCGGTGTTGGTGGGCGAACGTAACGTCTCTTCTGAAAAGGCTACCATCTCCCGCATGGGAGAGATAGTTCCCCAAAAGTGGGATGGTGTTGTTTTCTGGTGGAGGGAGACAAAGCGCAGGAAGGCAACGAGCTCTATCGCAAAACGAGAGAATAGCCGGGGCGGTTACACTGGAAGACGCCTATCATGAAGATTCTTACCCACTGGCTCCGTACCCTGCTTCCCACCCTTGCGGTCGATGACCGGCAGCTTGCCGACGACCTTACACTGCGCGGCATTGCCGTCGAAGGCGTTCACGACCTGCCCGGTGGGCACCTGTTCGAGATGGACATTACCACCAACCGCGTGGATGCCATGAACCATTACGGCATCGCACGGGAGGCGGCGACGATCTACAACCTGGCGCTGCCTGCCTTCGACACGACGCTGCCCTTTGTAGCGGTGGAGGCCCCGCCGTTTCCGGTGCGTATTGAGGCGAAAGACCTTTGCGGGCGGTTTACAGCGCAGGTGCTGCGCAATGTAACGATCGCCTCCTCAACGGGGCAGATTGCGGAGTACTTCTCGTTGCTGGGGCAGAAGCAGATCTCGAACGCGGTGGACGCTTCGAACTTCGTGCTGCTCGGCATGGGGCATCCGACGCATGCGTTCGATCTGGACAAGATCGAGGGCGGGATCGTCGTGCGTCTGGCGCGCGAGGGCGAGACGATCAAGCTGCTGGACGGCACGATGCGGACGCTGAAGTCGGACGATCTTGTGGTAGCCGACGAGATGAAGGCGCTGGCGCTCGCGGGTGTCATGGGCGGTTGGGATTCGATGATTACGCCGGAGACGAAGAACATTCTCGTCGAGGCAGCGTGGTTCGATCAGGCGAGCATACGGCGTAGCTCGCGGCGGCATGGTCTGCACACGGATGCGTCGCACCGGTTCGAGCGGGGCGCGGACTTCAATGCGTGTCCCGTGGCGAATACGCTGGTGGCACAACTGATTCTGTCGGCGGGCGGTTATGCCGAAGGGGAGTTGATCGATATCGTTGTGCCCGAGATCGCGGCGAAGACGGCGGAGCGGGCCAGGATCGCGCTCTCGGTCCGGCAGGTACAGAGGCATCTGGGAACAACGCTTGCTGCGGAAGGAATTACGCGGGAGATCGTGGAGCAGTACCTGGAGAGCCTGGGTTGTGCGATGGAAGCGACCTCCGAGGATGCGTTCGCGGTAAAGCTGCCGAGCTGGCGTCTGGATCTGGAGCGGGAGATCGATCTCGTCGAAGAGGTGTGCCGCGTGTATGGGTATAACCGCTTCGCCAATACGCTGCCGACGCCTTTGCCGGTGGTGGCGCATCCTCTGGGGGCGAAAGAGGCAGCGGTGCGGGCACGTTTGCTGGCGCTGGGGTTCTCGGAGTCGATCTCGAGCACCTTTGCGAGTGAGGGCGACGCGGCTCTGTTTGCGGGGGGTATTGGCTCCATCGCGATGGAGAATCCTCTGTCCGAAGAGGCGAAGCTGCTCCGACCCTCGCTGGTGCCCGGCATGGTGACGATGCTCGCGCATAACCTGAATCGCGACGTGCGCGAGGTCAAGCTGTTCGAGCAGGGGCAGGTGTTCACGGGATCGACGGACAGCGTCGTTGAGACGCCGGCGCTCACGCTGGGGCTGACGACGGTTGCAGTGGATTCGCCGTCGCGGACGTACACAGCTGCGGATGCTCCTTTCTTCGCGCTGAAGGGAGCCGTGGAGTCGCTGCTCTCCCTATTTGCGACGCCTTCGGTGACGTATACGGCGGAGGGGTTGCCTGCATGGCTGGAGAGTGGCCGGGCTGCCTCTGTTTCGATTACCGGTTCGCCGGTTGCTGTCTTCGGGCAACTCGCGGGTGCTGAGTCTGCAAAAAGGAAGCTGCGCCAGCCGGTATATGTGGCGGAGATCGATCTGGCTCGTCTATACGCGATGGATCTGAAGCATGTGACGGCAAAAGATCTGTCGCGCTACCAGGCGGTGGAGCGTGACTTCTCGTTTGTGTTTCCGGATGCGGTGGTCTGGGCTTCGATCGCGAGCGCGATTGAGGGCCTGGGCATTGCGGAGATGCAGAGCCTCAAGCCTATCGAAGTCTGGCGGGATGAGAAGAAGTATCCGGGAGTTTATTCGCAGTTGCTGCGGGTGGTGTTCCAGTCGAACGACCGGACGCTGACCGAGACGGAGCTGACCACAGCTTCGGTGCGGATCATCGAGGCTTTGACAGCACTCGGCGGTACACTGCGGGCGTCGTAGGAACCTATCTGGGTACCCCCTTGTTTTACGGACGTTCGCTGACTTCGCGCGTCGCTATACTGGAGAGATGATGAGTGAATCGATGATTAGCGTCGACGAGTTTCAGGCGTTGGAGCAGAAGGTTCTGCGCGCGGTTGAGATTGTGCGTCATGAGCGCGAGGCGCGTGCCGCCGCCGAGGCGGAGGCAGCAAGTCTGCGGGAGCAGTTGAATAGCCTGACGTCGCAGGTGACGGATGCGCAGACCAACGTACAGACGCTGAACCAGGAGCGCGAAGCCGTCAAGGTGCGCGTGGAAAGAATGTTGCGCCAGATGGATGAATTGCTGTAACCAGATGGACGAGTTGCTCTGAATCGGCATCGTATCGCACAGCATGTAAGGTTAAAAGAGAGTTATGTCGAACGAACACAATCCGGAGACCGAGCAGAACGGTGACGCCGTCTCGGTGGAGATCTACGACCAGGTGTACCACCTGCGTGGATCCGACCCGGCGTACATCGCCAAGCTGGCGGCCTCAGTGGACGCGAAGATGCGGACGGTGGCGCAGCAGGGCACCACGGTCGATAGTCTGCGCGTGGCCGTGTTGGCCGCGTTGAATATCGCCGATGAATTGCAGAGACTGCGGCAGCGATATGAAAGCCTGGCGGGGAGCGTGCAGGCATCCGAAGTGAGCATGCGTTCGCGCGCTGGCTCGCTGGCTGGAATGCTGGATGACATCCTGGTAGAGCCTGCGAGACGGGCCGGGTAGCTCGCCTTCGAGCAAGGCGTAAGCAGGATCACAACAAGACAAGACGGATCAGCCCAGGCAACGGCCCTCGAATTGAGGGTCGTTTTTGCTGTGACCGCAATGGAAACGACAGGAAAATTACGGTGTGACACCCATTATACGAGCCGCGTCAAGTTGCAATGCGTCTCTCTAACGCTTAGCATCCAACCTAGAAACCGGCCTGCAAAGCAGGTGCGGGGAATACCGCTGGTTGAACCAATACTCATTGAACAGGGACCTCGCTCGTAGATATGGCTCGGTGTGCAGTGTCCGCCAGTCCGGAATGCCTAAAGAGCCACGGCAGGGTCCCGCCGTCTTAGGACGGGTTCACCAGCGCCTCGCTGCACGGCCCAGTGGGTCGGTTTTCGCAATCTCTATCCTCCAGTGCACGACTCTCTCCTCCACCTCGGTCATCTTCACATCCCCGTCTTCAGCGCGTTCGCGGTGGTGGGGCTGATCGCTGCGCTGTTCCTCAGCCAAAGAACGGCTCGGCTGGCTGGTCTCTTGCCGGAGGCCATGTGGGACGCAGGTGTGGTGGCGGCGATCTCGGTGTTCGTGATCTCGCGTGTGTTGCTGGTGGCCTTCAACTTCAAGAGCTTTCTGGCGTATCCGGTGCTCATCCTTACGTTGCCTTCGGTGACCTTCACCGGTCTGTTTGGCGCGGGTGTCGTGACGGCGATCTTCCTGCGTTATCGCGGCATTGCGTATGCGCGGTTTCTCGATGCCGCTGCGCCTTGCCTTGCGCTGCTCTGGGCGATTCTCAGCCTGGGCGGATTCGCAACCGGCAGCAAGGGGTTGCCGACGACGCTGCCCTGGGGCATTGAAGATGCGTTGCTGGGCAGGATCCACCCGGTTGAGGTGTACACGGCGATCGCCGCGTTTGCGCTCTGCGGTGTGCTGATCGCGGCCTTGATGACCGCGCAGGCGCGTGGCGAGTCCGCAGGGAAGACCGCGGCTACCGGCCTGTTTCTCTTCGGGGCGATTGTTTTCTTTCTTACGTTTCTTACGCAGCCCACGGAGGCTTCGCAGATCCTGCTTCTTGACCCCATCCAGTGGCTTGGGCTCGCAGCGATCGGGCTTGGCACCGTGATGGCTTTGACTCATCTGGATCACGCTCCATCAGCACCCCAACAGGAATCGAGTTCCCATGCCATCTAAGAATATGTTGCCGAAGGGCCAGCGCAGACGCTCCGTGAGAGCGGAGTACGTGGCGACGCGTGGCGTGGAGCCAGAGGAGGCGCCGCCGGTGCCCGTGCTGGACTTTGAAGACGATAACGATGCCGAGGATGGCATTCGGCACTTCACGGCGGACCCAGCCGCTGCAGGCCTGCGCCTGGACCAGTATCTTGCGCAGGCGCTGCCAGACATTTCCCGCGCGCGTGTGCAGATGTTGATTGAGGCCGGTCAGGTGAGGGTGGATGGCAAGACCGCCAAGACCAAGATGAAGCTGGCGGGCGGCGAGCCGATCGAGATTGAAGGATCGCCCGTGCCTCCGCCGCTGCATGCGATCGCAGAGGATATTCCTCTCGACATCCTGTTCGAGGATAAGTACCTCGCCGTGGTGAACAAGCCTGCCGGAATGATGGTGCATGCGGGCGCTGGAACGACGGATGATGCTCGCAATCGCGGCACGCTGGTGAATGCGATTCTGTTTCATCTGAATGCGCTTTCGAGCAGCCAGGGAGAGATGCGGCCGGGGATCGTCCATCGTCTGGACAAGATGACGAGCGGCGCGATCGTGGTGGCGAAGGACGACTCGACGCACCGCAAGCTGGGCGATATGTTCCAGCAGCGGCAGGTCCATAAGACCTACGTCGCGCTCGTCCATGGGCATGTGGTGAAGGATCACACGACGGTCGATCTGCCGATCGCGCGGGATCTCGTAAGGCGAACGCGAATGACGACGCGGCGTGCGGATGGCCGGTCCGCTCGGTCGCATGTGAATGTGCTGGAGCGCATCACGACGCCATACGGGTTGTTCACGCTGGTCGAGGTGAAGATCGAGACAGGCCGGACGCACCAGATTCGCGTGCATATGCAGTCGCTGGGACATCCGGTGGTGGGTGACACGCTATACGGTGCTCCGCATCTGATTCGCGGCCCTGGGCCGAACCCGGGGACGGCGGGGCCCGACGAGACGGCGCTCCATCTGGAGCGGAACTTCCTGCATGCGGCGCACCTGGCGTTTACGCATCCGCAGACGGGCAAGCCGGTAGATACGGACGCTCCGCTGCCAGTGGAGCTGGTGGAGTTTGTGGAAGCTTTGCGGGCTGGACCTGCGTCGAAGTAAGTATGGAAGCGACGGATCTAGTCCGAGGGCGTCACGACGTCGGCGACTTCGAGCTGACGATCTGTACGGATGGCACGTATCTGCTGGATGGCGGGGCGATGTTCGGGGTAGTCCCGAAGACGCTTTGGTCCAAGCGTATCGTCCCGGATGAGCGTAACCTGATTCGGCTTGGGCTGAACACGGCGATCGTGCGCACGGGCAAGCATACGGTGCTGATCGAGACGGGCATCGGCAATAAGCAGTCCACGAAGATGAAGGAGATTCAGGGGAACCAGGAGCTTCTTCCTGCTTCGCTGGCTGCGGCACAGATTCGTCCGGAAGAAGTGGATGTGGTCATCAACACGCATCTGCACTTCGACCACTGCGGGTGGAACACGACGCTGCATCCGGATGGGGCGGTCACTCCTACGTTTCCCAATGCTCGGTACTATGCGCATGCCGGCGAGGTGGTGCATGGGCATCTCCAGCTTGATCGGGATAAGGTCAGCTATCTCTCGCCGAACTATGACCCGCTGATTGCCACGGGGCAGATGGTATTGCTCGATCCGCACAACGAGTGCGGGTTCGCGGACAATCCGGGGATCATTGGTGGTCTATCGCATGGCGGCCCACCGCCACATGTGCAGACGACGTGCGAGATTGTGCCTGGTGTCTGGGTCGAGTGCTTCCCGGGGCATACGGCGCAGATGATGGCGGTCCATGTGGCCTCGAACGGGCAGCATGCCTGTTATGCGGGGGATCTGCTGCCGACGACGCATCATTTGGACCCGACCTGGGTGATGGCCTACGATCTCGATCCGGTCCGGACGATCGCAGAGCGGAAGCGATTCCTGGAGAAGGCCGTGCCGGAGAGGTGGCAGGTCATCTTCACGCATGACCACGAGGCGCCGGTGGGGCGTGTGGGATGGAATGAGAAGGGCAAGCCGGTCATAGTGGCTTAGAAGCGAACCACGTCTCCGTGCAGGGGCAGCGTCTTCTTTTCTGCGACAGGCTTGGGGTGGAAGGCAGATGCTGGGTTGAGCATGCTTCCCTCATCGGACTTGCCCAGCAGATCGAAGGACGAGAACACATACGGGAGGCCTTCGGAGAGCTCGAAGGTGACGCGGTCCGAGAGATGGAAGTGGAGGTGGGGCCCCCCGGCGTTGCCCGAGTCGCCCAGGTGCGCGATCATCGCGCCGCGCTTGACGTGCTGGCCGATGCGCACGCGGATGCTTCCGCTTTGGAGGTGCGCGTAGTGGGCGAAGATGCCGGGTGCGATCTCCAGGATGACGAAGTTGCCATAGGCTCCGCGTGCGGTGATCTCGGTGAGTTCCGGCAGGGGCGCGAGTGGTGCGTGATCGGGGATGCCGTCGCGGAGGTCGCGCACGACCGCGTCTTGGACGGCGAGAACATCCGTGCCGAACCCGGCCCATTGGGTGTTCGCGGTCTGGTTGAGTTTGTCGGTCGGCGATTCGACGGCGTGTCCAGCATCGTTCAGCCCGAAGAAGTCGATGGCAAAACGCTGCGGGATGGTTGCGACTCCGCCTTCGGCGAGCATGCTGCCCCAGTGATGCGACTTGGCATTGCCGGGGCCTTCGTCGACCAGCCAAATATGGCCGCAAAGAGGCGGCCCGATCATCGGGGCCGGGTTTTGGCTCACGGCGACGGGAGCGCCATCGAGGATCTGGGCTTTATCCTTCGGGTCGCTGACGACGACGATGTGACGCAGGCTGTGAGGAGCGAATACGCCGGCGGGGAGCGTAAGCCACACAAACAGCACCTTGAAGCCGCCGGGGCGGATGACGACTTCGGTGCCGCTCTTGGGCGCGTCATCGGCGGTGAGGAGGTCGAGCAGCTTCTCGTGGGAGAAGCTAGCGACGGGAACCTTCGAGGAGTCCATGAAGACGGAGAGGCTTTGGAGCTTGAGGGGGCCGGTGGACTCGTAGAAGTTGGTGAGGTGAACTTCGTATGCGAGATGCAGGCGGTGGTCCGAGCCTTCAAACACGATCGGAGGGTTGGGGATGCTGGCGACGACAGGAGCGTCGTTGGATAGAGCGAGGGTGCCATTGGATTGCGCGAGGCACGGGGCTGCGGCGAGGAGAGCCGCGAGGAGAAGCCTGGCGGCCTTCGGGCGGTACGAGGTCATCCGGTTCTCCAGAGGGCGGATGGGGACAGCCGCCTTCGAGAGTCTTCCAGATGATGACGCGATGTGCAACTCAAATGCGGTTGGAGGCGCGGAGCTCGGCGATCTCCGCGCCGGTGAACACGCGGGAGCGGATGAGGAAGCGGACGCCTTCGCCGTTCTCCAGCGAGAACATGCCTCCCCTCCCGGGGACCACGTCCAGGATGAGTTGCGTGTGCTTCCAGTATTCAAACTGAGACTTGGACATATAGAACGGCGTCTCGCCAAGGGTGGCCAGTAGCACGTCGCTGTCGCCGGTCATGAACTCGCCGCGGGGGTAGCACATGGGGGAGCTGCCGTCGCAGCAACCTCCGGATTGATGGAACATCAGGGGGCCGTGCTTCGCCTCCAGCCTCTGCATGAGGGTGTCGGCGGCTTCGGTGGTAAGGACTTGCTGGACCATGGGGAGAAAGCCTCGGAGGAGCCCACGTCCCGGTACTGAGACGTGGGTCACCCGGGTTGGACTCTAGAAGAAGCCAAGCGCGTTGGGGCTATAGCTGACCAGGACGTTCTTGGTCTGCTGGTAGTGGTCGAGCATCATCTTGTGCGTCTCGCGTCCGATGCCGGACTGCTTGTAGCCGCCGAAGGCCGCATGCGCGGGATACGCGTGGTAGCAGTTGGTCCAGACGCGTCCAGCCTGAATCTCGCGTCCGAAGTGGTAGGCGCGGTTCATGTCCCGCGTCCAGACGCCTGCGCCCAGGCCATACAGCGTGTCATTGGCGATTGCGAGAGCCTCCTCTTCGTCGTGGAACGTTGTCACAGAGACCACCGGCCCGAAGATCTCCTCCTGGAAGATGCGCATCTTGTTATGCCCCTTGAAGATCGTCGGCTCAATGTAATAGCCGCCCGCAAGGTCGCCTTCGAGCATCTTGCGATGGCCTCCGGTCAGCACCTCCGCGCCCTCCTGCCGCCCGATATCCAGGTACGAGAGAATCTTCTCCATCTGCTCGCTGGAGGCCTGCGCGCCCATCATGGTGGAGGCGTCGAGTGGGTTCCCCTGCTTGATCGCTTTCACGCGCTTGATGGCGCGCTCCATGAACTCGTCGTAGAGCGTGTCCTGGATGAGCGCCCGCGACGGACAGGTGCAGACCTCGCCCTGATTGAGCGCGAACATCGCGAAGCCTTCGAGGGCCTTGTCGAAGAAGGCGTCGTCGGCTGCGGCCACATCCTCGAAGAAGATATTCGGGCTCTTGCCACCGAGTTCCAGCGTCACAGGGATGATGTTCTGCGACGCATACTGCATGATGAGGCGGCCCGTGGTCGTCTCGCCGGTGAAGGCGATCTTGTGGATGCGCGGGCTGGAGGCGAGCGGCTTGCCGGCCTCGAGGCCGAAGCCGTTGACGACGTTGAGCACGCCCGGAGGCAGGATGTCGGCGATCAACTCCATCAGCACAAGGATGGAGAGTGGAGTCTGCTCAGCGGGCTTCAGCACCACCGCATTGCCCGCAGCGAGGGCGGGCGCAAGCTTCCACGCAGCCATCAGCAGCGGGAAGTTCCACGGGATGATGAGGCCGATCACGCCGAGGGGCTCATGGTAATGGTAGGCGACGGTGCTCGAGTCGATCTCGGAGATGCCGCCTTCCTGTGCGCGGATGCATCCGCCGAAGTAGCGGAAGTGGTCGATGGCGAGCGGCAGGTCGGCGGCCATGGTCTCGCGGATGGCCTTGCCGTTGTCCCAGGTCTCCACGGTGGCGAGCAGTTCTAGGTTGTCCTGCATGCGCTGCGCGATGCGTTCCAGCATGTGCCCGCGCTCGGCGACGGAGGTCTTGCCCCATGCCGTCTTGGCCGCGTGCGCTGCGTTGAGCGCGCGGTCGATGTCGGCGGCATTTGAGCGGGGGATCTCGCAGAGCACCTGTCCCGTGACCGGGGTGACGTTTTCAAAGTATTCGCCGGAGGCCGGCGCGATCCATTCGCCCCCAATGAAGTTCTCGTACCGTTTCTTGAGCGTGACAGGGAAGCCGTAGGCTCCGGGACGCAGTGCGGTTGCAGTTGCCATAGTCGTTTCCTCTCCGCAGAGGACGGCGCGGTTCGCATCCTCTGACACGCCGGGATTCTAGTCCCGCGAGCCGATCTTTGTCCTGTGCGAACCGTCACACACGGCAAGCACCGGATGGGTCTAAAATGCCGACATGCCCTTTGCGAAACGCCCCATCCTCCCCTGGCGGCTGCGCAACCGTACACTTACGCTCGGTCTGCGAACGTATGTCATGGGTGTGCTGAACATTACGCCCGATAGCTTCTCCGATGGCGGCTACTTCTTCGATCCGCGGCATGCCGTGGACCATGCGTTGAAGATGCTGGACCAGGGTGCAGACCTGCTGGATATCGGCGGGGAGTCGACGCGGCCTTCGGCGTCTCCTTTGCCGGAGGCGGACGAGCAGGCGCGCATTCTCCCGGTCATGTCCGCGATCCTGATTGCCCGGCCCAACGCGATTCTTTCGGTCGATACCTACCACGCTGCGACGGCGCAGAGGGCGATCGACGCGGGCGCGGAGATTGTGAACGATGTGAGCGGGCACCTCTGGGACCATGCCATGACGTCCACGTGTGTGCGGCTGGCCTGCGGCAACATCCTGATGCATACGCACGGGCGTCCCGCCGACTGGCCGACGCAGGCTCCCCTCGAGGGCGATGAGGTACTGCCTCTGGTGGAGCGGGGTCTCGCGGCCTGCGTGGAGAAGGCGTTGGCGGCGGGGCTGAAGAAGGAGAGCATCGTGCTCGACCCGGGGTTTGGGTTCGGGAAGATGGGCGATAGCAACTATCCGCTGCTGGCGCACTTCGACGAGTTGCAGAAGCTCGGGTACCCGCTGCTGGCTGGGATCTCGCGGAAGCGGTTTCTGGCGCACACCATCGCGCCGTTGCATGGCGGGCAGGCTCCGGCTCCGTCGCTGAGAACGTATGCGACGACCGCGGCGAACACGGCGGCGGTACTCGCCGGCGCGCATATCCTGCGGGTGCACGATGTTCCGCAGGCGATGGAGGCCGGGGCCATCGGGGACGCGATCTTAGTCGCGGGGTAGAGGCTCAGGCCAGCAGAGGACAACGCTCAAGGGGAAGAGCAGGTAGACCGAAACGGCAGCGATCCAGTGTGAGGCGGGCCCGTAGCGGTCGAAACCCGAACTGCCGAAGAACTCGAAGACAGCGTAGGCGCACAGCAGGACCAGGCCCGTCTGGGCAGGCAGCTCCGCTGGAAAGAGGAAGCGCCGCGCACCGGGCAGGATCTTCGCGAAGAAGTGCCACACGGCCAGTGCGAAGGGAACTCCGAGCAGAACGACAATCGCCCAGGGCGAGACGTTCAGGCCGCGTTCCACCGTCGCCATGTCGGCATGGGTGGAGAAGGTCCGGTTAGGAACATAGGAGAGAAAGTTGCCGGCATTCATCATGACCAGCAGGAAGAGGAAGAAGGCCATCATAGGCTTGCCATTTTCCTTGGCCGTCCTGTACAGACGGCGCGACAGCAGGTACAGAACGCCGTTGCCGAAGAGCACTCCCGCAACGGCAATCAACGCCGCAAGGGACCCTCGTCCGGAGGCGAAGAGCGGGTCGTAGTCCACGTTCTCATCGATGTCGTCGAGGTACAGCGCGTTATTCATCGTCAGATGCCCGTAATCGAGCGCAAGCGGGTTGGACTTCGCATGAAAGGCCCATGCGAGGAAGGAGTGAGCGTACTCATGGGCCATATACGCGATGGCATGAGACGACCACAGGAAGCCGAGAAGAATCAGCGTGAGCTTCCCCCGCCTCCAAAGTGGGGCTCTATGCCATGAAGACATGATCTCTATTTCACGCCTTCACGATCCTTCAGGTAAGCCTCGCTGAAGGTCTTCTTCGCTTCGGCGATGGGCAGCAGCGTGGGATAAAACTGCACGAAGGTGGTGTCGACCGCCGCGTGGGATTCGTGGCAGGTATAGCAACTCGCCTTCGGCTCGAAGACCTTACCCTTGCCGTTGTCCACATCGAAGAAGCCCCAGGAGCCTGCCGGGCCTTCCCGCTTGAACCGCGCGGAGTCCTTGACGTGGATCTCCATACCGGAGATGTTGGTGTTCTGGAAGCGGCCACCCTTGACGATGACGCCGTCCTTCGACTCGGCGGAGCGGTTCTCAAGCACCATGATGGTCTTGTCCGGCCATGTACCGGTCGCGAGGAAGCTGCGATAGGCCTCGGGATTGACGAAGACGTTGTCGAAGACGGAGTGGTCCGGGGCGCCGGCGCGTTCGCGGTAGGTCATGTCGAAGCCGGAGGTCAGAAAGACCCACTCGCGATAGTTCTTCGGGGCGATCATGTCGCCCTCCGCGGTGTATTCGGGCAGGTTGACGCTTTTCTGCGCGGTGACAGGATGAGGCGACCGCATGATCCACCCCAAAGACACTCCTGCACTGACCACCAGTAAAAGACCGAGACGCATCGCAGACTCCTCCATAGAGCAGAACGGGCAGGACAGCGGGAAAGTTCCGTGAACGTCGATTCTACCGGGAGCCGATAGAATTTCAACTGTATCCGGAAGGAGCATCGTATGGCGGGAAAGTTTGTCTGGGCGTGGGGAGGCTTGACGGCAGCACTCTTGCTTTATGGACTGTATGTCGCATTGGCGGGATCTCCGCCCGATGCGCAACAAGGCAACATGATCCGTGCGTTTTACTATCACTTTCCCAACTGGATCGGCGCGAGTGTCTTTCTGCCGCTCAATCTGTTGGCGTCGGCGGCCTATCTCTTTCTGCGAAACAGGAACATCGGTCTGGCGATGAAGTCCGATGCGATGGCGTTGGCGAGCGCTGAGATGGGCGTCGTCTTCTGCATCCTTGGAATGGTGACAGGATCGCTGTGGGGCAGGGAAGAGTGGGGCATCTGGTGGACGTGGGATGCGCGGCTCACCACAACGCTGATGCTGACTCTGATCTACGTGGCCTATCTGATCGTCCGGCATGTGGTGGACGGGCCTTCGCGGGCTACGATCTGCGCGGTGCTGGCGATCTTCGGGTTTGTTGATATGCCGATCGTGTACATGTCCACAACATGGTGGAGAACGCAGCATCCGGCGCCTGTCTTTGGCGGTGGAGAAGGGTCAGGCGTGGCCCGCAGCATCCTGATGCCGACGCTGTGGAACGTCGGCGCGTGGCTTGCCTGGGGAATCCTTGTCGTTAGTATCCGCTACGCGGCTGAATTCCGCAGACAGAAGAGAGAGTACGAGGAATCCATGGAGCAGCTTGGCATGGAGGTGCATCATGTTTAGCCTGCTCGCTCTTCTGCCCATCGTTCCTTATGATTCCGCGATCGACACGCCCCTCGGGCATCGCAATCTTGTCATCATCTACGTTGTCGTGTGGGTGGTGCAGATGGGGTACGGGGCATACGCCATCAAGAAATGGCGGGATTCGGCAAAGTCGCGCTGACTTTCACCGGGAATGTCGCTGCCTCCAGGGAGACTGGGGATGACCCCAGCCTCCCTGAATAGGTTTAGCCGGCGACTTCTGTGAGAGCCGGGTAGTCGATGTAGCCTTCGTTGCCGTGGGTATAGAAAGTCTGTGGAACGGGGACATTGAGCTCCGCGTTGGTGGCGAAGCGCTCGACCAGGTCGGGGTTGGCGATATAGAGCTTGCCGAAGAGAACCGCGTCTGCCTTGCCGGACTCGATCAGTTCGTCGCCGGCCTGCTTGGTGAAGCGCTCATTCGCCGCGAAGACGCCGCCGAAGGCTTCCTTCAGCTTCGGTCCCAGTGAGTCGGGGCCTTCGTACTCGCGCGCGGCCAGGAAGGCGATCTTGCGCTTGCCCATCTCCCGGGCGTAGTACTCGAAGGTCGCGGCGGGGTTGGAGTCTCCCGCGGACTGTGAATCGCCGCGCGGGGCCAGATGCATGCCCACGCGTCCGGGACCCCAGACGCTGGTAACGGCGTCGAGCACCTCCAGCGGGAAGCGGACGCGGTTCTCAAGAGAACCGCCGTACTCGTCGGTCCGCTGGTTGGGGCCGTCCTGCAGGAACTGGTCGAGGAGGTAGCCATTGGCACCGTGGATCTCGACGCCATCGAAACCGGCCTCCTGCGCATTCTGAGCGCCCTTGCGGAACTCCTCGACGACACCGGCGATCTCAGGGATAGTCAGGGCGTGGGGCACAGGGTAGGGCGTCAGCGGCCGGAGCACCGACACGTTGCCGTTGGCGGCGATGGCAGAAGAAGAGACAGGGGCCCGGCCATTGAGGAAGACCGGCGCGGAGATACGCCCGACATGCCAGATCTGCGCGAAGATGGTCCCGCCCGCCTCGCGAACGGCGCGGGTAACGGGCTTCCAGAGCTCAACCTGCTCCTTCGACCAGATGCCCGGAACCTGCGGGTAGCCGACGCCCATGGGGCTGACCGGTGTGCCTTCGGAGATGATGAGACCGGCGCTGGCACGCTGCCGGTAGTACTCGATCATGACGGGCGTGGGCAGGTGATCGACCGTGCCACGCAGGCGCGTCAGAGGTGCCATCCAGACGCGATTCCGCAACTTCAACTCACCGACAACAATAGGATCAAGCAATCCAGGCACTGGTGAAACCTCCGTAAACTCGTTCTGGCGATTGGATGATACAGATCCCCACAAAGGTGCTGGATAGAATCGAGAGAATGAAACGTGGCGGTTTGATTCTTCTTCTGGTTCTGATGATTGTGCTGGGTGGCGGCTTTCTTGCCCTGATCTGGATCGATATGCGGCACAGCGTGAATACGCCGGTGAAACTGCCTCCTCCGACGCGTTCTTCGCAAGAGCCTCATCGCTCCCAGGAAAGGCCGCGTGAGTCGCGTGAGCCGAAAGGCGAGACGAACTGCGATGCCTCGGGTGTGTCGTGTGCTTCCACCTACTTTGCGGACTGGAAGTGGCCGGAGGATGGGAGCTGCCACGCGACTGTGCGCAACGGATATCCGGAGCCGGATGCGCGGTGTACGCCAGGCGGTGTGACGCCTGGGATGACGGCGGAGACGCTGCGCGATCCGGCGTGGCGGACCAAATGCATTCGCAACTGCCAGAGCAGCGAGCAGCAGAAACATGTCGCGTATGAGTGGTACGGGGTGTCCCGTCCCGCGGACAACCAGGGGGCCAATCAGGTATGCGAGCTGGACCATCTGGTGCCGTTGGAACTCGGCGGGGCGGATGGTTTGGGGAACATCTGGCCGGAGTGCGGGCCTGACTCCGTCACCTTGCGCGAGCGATACTTCAAACAGAAGGATGTGGTCGAAAACTATCTCGCGGCGAAGGTGAAGAAGGGTGAGATGCCACTGGGCGAGGCGCAGAAGGGGATTGCGACGGACTGGGTGCAGTATCTCGACATCGCGCGCAGGGAGTGTTCGGGCAACCGCTGTTAGCGCCACCCCGCTTTAGGGATGAATGCGTTTCATCAAGCCTTCCAGCGTAACCAGCGGATCGTCCGTCAGCCCGGTATGGACCGCTGAGGTCTGGATAATCGTGCTGCGTGGCGAGACGATCCAGTGGAAGCGCTCGCGCTGCGAGAGGGCGGCGATGGGGCCCGCGCTCGCATGGCCCGTAGACACGGCGCATAACGCTCCGAGATGGCGGCGAACCTGATCGAGATCGATCTTCGGCCAGAGAGCCTTGAGACGGGCCTCTTCGACGTGGACGCGGGCCTCAAGGAAGCGCTTCTCCAGGCAGAAGACCACCACACCGACGTTGATGAACTCCTCGCACTCGACGCGGGGCACGACGCGGATCGTTGCGTAATCAAATGAGGTCTGCATGCGCGCGCTGGGCCTCCTCGACGAACCCGGCCGTGTTGGCGAGTCTTTGGGTCAGGTAGGCGACGTAGTCCTCGCGCTGCTCGATCGGGAGCCACTGTTCAGGAACGAGCTCCATGATCTTGCGAAACAGGTCTTCGCTGAGCCGCTGTCTGGCAAGCACATCTGCGCCGGTCAGGTCGCTGGCCCAGCGGAGCAGAACATGGGTGTGGATGGCGGCGAAGCGAGCCGCAGGATTCGACAGATACGCCTCATCGCGCCACTGGTGCTGGAAGTAGAGCGCCGCGCCGTGGTCGATGAACCACGGGTTCTCGCCCCACATCAGCAGGTTGGGGTTGCGTGCGGTGCGGTCGATATTGGTGACAAAGGCGTCGAACCAGACGGCCAGCGAGGCGGTCTCGCAGTCGACTTTGTCTCCGGCGGCGAGGTCGAACATGGTCGAGCCGGGTAGGAAGTCCATCGCGAGGTTCGTTCCTATGCTGCGCTTCATCAGGTCGCGGATCTCGGCATCGGGCTCGTTGCGCCCAAGCGCGACTTCCACCTCGACAAGGCAGAGCTCAGGCACGCGCAGTCCAAGCGCTCGACCGACCTCGCCCGCGACGAGTTCGGCGACCAGCGCGAGCGGACCTTGGCCGGCTCCGCGGAACTTCAGGACATAAAGACCGAAGTCGTCTGCCTCGATGATCGCGGGCATGGAGCCGCCCTCGCGGAGAGGCATGACGTAGCGTGTGGCCTGGATCGTACGAAGCATTCTCTTCAAGCCTACCAGCGCCTGTCCCGCGGGACCTCCGGATGGTATTCTGCGAGGGCGAAGGAAAGCCGAATGTCTCCGATTCTTTTAGTTCTTGTTGTCCTGCAAATCGTCACGTTGATCGTGGTTGCGATCCTTTTCCTCCGGAAGCCCTCGGATGCAGTTCAGCCGGATCCACGGCTTGGGCAGATCCCCGACACGCTCATCCGCCATGAGGCACGTCTGGAGGCGATGGGGCACTCGCTCGACTCGCTGACGGCGGCTCTGCGGGCTGACCTGGCGATGCATCGCAACGAGGCGGGGCAGCAGGCCATCGCCACGCGCGAGGCGCATGAGAAGACCTCGCTGCATCTGCGGCAGGAACTCACGGCTGCGGTCGATCGGCTCTCCACCACGCTGGCTGCCGGTCTGGACAACTTCCGCGCGGACAATCGCACCGCGGGCGAGGCGCTGCGGATTGCCGTGACCAACGACCTAACCGCCATCGGGCAGAGGCTGGCCAACTTCATGAACGAGACGAACCGCGCCCAGATGGAAGCGCGGGATTCCCTCCATGCGCGCCTCGAGGGGCTGAATGCGGCGAACGTCCAGCATCAGGAGAAGCTGCGGGCTACCGTCGAGGCACGCCTGGAGGCGCTCAATAGCGCCAACACGGCCAAGCTCGAGGAGATGCGCAGGACGGTCGACGAAAAGCTGCATGAGACGTTGCAGACGCGTCTGACCGAGAGCTTCGGGCAGGTGACGGACCAGCTCAACAAGGTTCATACCGGGCTCGGCGAGATGTCGAAGCTGTCGGAAGGGGTGGACGGGCTCTCTCGGATCTTTACCAACGTGAAGTCGCGCGGGGGCTTCGCCGAAGTACAGCTTGGCATGCTGCTGAAGCAGATGCTGGCCCCCGGGCAGTTCATTGAAAACGCTGTCGTCAAGCAGGGAAGCGCGGAGCGGGTGGAGTACGCGGTGCGCTTTCCCACCAACGCGGGCGAGCGGCTGTTGCCCATCGACGCGAAGTTCCCGCGCGAGGCCTGGGAGAGGCTTGAAGCAGCGTACGAGTCCAATGTCCCGGAGGCCGTCGTGCGTGAGGGCAGGGCATTTGAGAATGCGATTCGTACGGAGGCCGATCGCATCTGCAGTAAATACATTCACGCACCCGCGACCACACCCTACGCGATCATGTTTCTGCCAACCGAGGGGCTCTATGCCGAGGTGATCCGCCGTGAAGCGTTGCAGGCGGAGATTCAGTCGCAGTGTCACGTGACGATCGCCGGCCCGACGACGCTCTCGGCGATCCTCACAAGCTTCCAGATGGGCTTCCACATGCTGGCGCTGCAGGAGAAGGGCGACGAGGTCTGGAAGGTGCTGGAGAGCACGAAGACGGAGTTCAAGAACTTCGAGAACCTGATGGGCAACATGGAGCGGCAGGTCGGTACGGTGCAGAACACAATCCAGAAGCTGAACGTGCGCACCCGCGCGATCAACCGCACGCTGCGTGAGGTTTCGGACACGGAGACGAATGCAACGCTCGAACTCGAGGATCTCGGATCTCCGATTCTCCGTCTGGCTGCGGAAGACGCAGAATGATGCGGAAGGGGAGCAACCTTTGGCGGGCTCTATAAATCCTTGAATCCGCGCAGGACGCCAGTGCGTCATATGTGTGTACGGAAGCTTGGAGCACCCTTAATGAAAAGCTTGAAAACACATCTCGCACTCGCACTTGGAACAATCATCCTGCTGGCGCCTGCCGCGCTGATCGCGCAGAGCAATCCGCATGCAGGGGGAAGTGGAACGCATATGCGCCCGGTCCTGTTTCATGACCGCTCGCCCCGTCCCCACGTCCACACCGTGGCCCCCCACCACTAAGACCTAAAGGCTCTCCCTGGCGGTTCTGGCTCGTTCGATAAATTGCCTGAGCCGCTCCGGATCCTTCTTTCCCGGAATACCTTCCACACCACTCGCAACATCCACCCCCCAGGGTTTCAGGCGAGTCATCGCTTCGGTGACGTTTCCCGGACCCAGCCCCCCCGCCACAATCATCGGCAGTCCGGGCCCCGCAAAGAGGCGCGCTGCCGCTTTCCAATCGAAGGTGCGTCCCGTTCCCCCGAGGGCCGAGCCCACCTTGGAATCGATCAGCACGCGGTCGACGTGCCCTGTGGCTTGCAGGGCGGAGACGCGCGCCAGAAGCTCGTCCGTGGCGTTTTCCGCATCGACCACCCAATGGAGCGTCTGAGCGATCGTCAGCGATGGTCCGAACTCAGCTTTCAGAAGCCCCGGCAGAGCCGGGTCGCCCTCGCCATGGAGCTGTACGCCGGTCAGCCCGGCTGTACGAACGGCGTTGCGCATCTCGGCGAATTCCAACGTCTGGAAGACGCCTACACGCTCCCCAGGGCCCGTCAGGCGGCGCGTGATCTCCCCGACCTGCTCCGGCGTCACACGGCGGCTGCTAGGCGCGAAGACGAAGCCTACAGCGTCCGCCCCAAGGTCGAGCGCGAGCTGCGTGTCTTCGAGGTTGGTGTTCGCACAGATTTTGACCCACATGGCGAAAAGCCGCTTTCTTAGAACTCCGAGGCGTATTCGGTGTCGAGCAGTACAGCGAGTTGAGCCGCCGGTTCGGGCTGGCGCATCAGTGCCTCACCGATCAGGAAGGCGTCGTAGCCAGCTTTCATCAGCTTCTCGACCTCCTCCAGGCTCCCGATGCCGCTCTCGGCCACGCGCAGCACCTGTTCGGGCAGCGCGGAGACCATCTCGTACAAACGCTGTGTGTGGACGGTCATGGTCTTGAGGTCGCGGGAGTTCACGCCGATCGTGTGGAAGCCGAGGTCGACCGCCCGCTTGATCTCATCCAGCGTATGGGTCTCGCACAGTACGTCGAGACCCCAGCGATTGGCCTCCTCGTGCAGCTCCTTGAGGTCGGCGTCCGTGTGGGTGGCGACGATCAACAGAATCGCGTCGGCACCCGCCGCCTTGGCCTCGAGGATCTGGAACGGGTCGACGATGAAATCCTTGCGCAGCAGCGGAATGTTGACGGCCTCGCGGACCGCGATCAGATCGGCGAGCGAACCCTGGAAGAACTCCTCGTCGGTCAGGACGGACAGGCAGGCTGCGCCGCCGGCCTCAAACGACTTGGCCAGCGCGACGGGATTGTAGTTCTCCCGGATAAGCCCCTTGGAGGGCGATGCCTTCTTCAGTTCGGCGATGATGGCCGGACCCTTGGTCGCGGCGCTACGGAGTGCGGCAGCCCAGCCCTTGGCCTTGCGTGCAGCCGCCCTGCGCTCCATCTCGGGAATGTTGGCGACGGCTTTCCGTTCGAGCGCGCGGATCAGGGCGTGGGAGGAAATCACTTCGAGTTGATCGAGAGGCATAGTCATCGTTTAGAGGCACTCCTGCCCGTGATCGTTGCACGTTTTGCGGCATTTAGCCCCAAACGGCAACAGCCCCGAGAGAAGCTCCGGGGGCTGAATACTGCGTAAACCAAACCACTCTATGTGTTGGTGCCGAAAAGAGGACTCGAACCTCCACACCCTTGCGAGTACGTGGACCTGAACCACGCGCGTCTGCCAATTCCGCCATTTCGGCATGTTTCGTAACCGTTGGAAAGAACCCCTTCGGTCACATCGCCTTAATCATCCTTTCAAACCCTGGTCCCTCTGTCAATTCGGGTGCATCTTGCCATACACTTGGGCAATCAGTTCGAAGGTGCCGGACTCTGTTTTTGCCAGCAAGACACAGAGGATGCGAGAGAGCCGGTACGCATGTGATTCCACGGGGAAGACCCCGCGGACAGAGAGCCGATCGATCCGGCTCGCGTTCGCCCGGCCGCACAACCCTATCTCTGCCACGATCGATCCCATCTATGGACCAAGTCTGACCATGCCCGAATCCCACACCCACGAGACGGACAAGATCCCAGAGGATCTTGCCATTGAAATTCGTAAACTTGCCCACGATCTCTCGAACGCCCTGGAGATCATCGTCCAGACCAGCTTTCTGTTGTCGACCACGGAGATGAAGGAGCCGGGCAGCGACTGGCTGCGCATGCTCGACGGCGGCGTCCAGAAGGCGCTGGATATCAACCTCGCGCTGCGGGCCTATATCAAGGAACATACCCCGCGTTAGGGTCCCAGATTCCGCCGGACGGGTTCCCTGCGCGGCCAGCGGTCACATCGTGACGGCTGCGCGAGGGGCACCCGGCGTCTCCGGCAGACAGACGCAGAAAAGCCCTGCCGAAGCAGGGCCTTCCATTCGTCCGAAGACGGGAAAAATTAAGCCGAAACAGCCTCGGTCGGAATGATCGAGACGAAACGTCCGACCTGTCCGCGATCCTGGAACTTCACGACGCCCGAGATCTTCGCGAAGAGGGTGTCGTCCTTGCCACGGCCCACGTTCAGACCTGGCTTCAGCGGTGTGCCACGCTGGCGAACCAGAATGGAACCGCCCGTTACCGTCTCGCCGCCAAAGCGCTTGACGCCCAGCCGCTGCGCGTTTGAGTCGCGGCCGTTCTTCGATGATCCAAGTCCCTTTTTATGTGCCATTGCAATCGCCTCTTCCGCGCCGCCCGTCGGGGCTTTGAGCGCTCAAAACTAAATTTTCAGTTACAGATCTATGCCTTGAAGCTCTGGCCGTTGACCAGGATCTCGTTGATCTTGACTTCAACGTAGTTCTGGCGGTGACCCTGCATCTTCTTGTACTGCTTCTTGCGCTTGAGCTTGAAGACCAGGATCTTCTCGCCGCGGCCCGTGGAGACAACCGAGGCCAGAACCTTGGCACCCGTGAGCTCCTGCTCGAACTTGCCGGCTTCGCCGCTGACAGCCAGGACGTCGGAGAACTCGATGTTTCCGTTGTCATGCGCGGTGGTTTCAATCTTCAACGTTTCGCCCGGGGTTACCTTGTACTGCTTGCCGCCCGTCTTGATGACTGCATACATAGCTCAAACCTCAAAGCATGGCGCCTGCGCGCTCATTGCTTGTTTCTAAAGTCAATTTTGTTCTCTGGGGCGCAACTATCCGGGGTGAAAACTGACAACCCCTGCATCGTTCCAGCCAATCCCGGCTACCGTCTGAAAGAACCAGCCAGCAGCCCGGACTCAAGGCCCGGCAGCCCGCGAACGAGCTACAGCGCCAAACTTAAGAAGTGTACCGTGCTTCAGCGCCGGGGTCAATGGGTTTGTGGGGCGATCTCCTGCGTGATCGGGCAGCCGCTACTTCGCCGTCGGCAGATCGGAGTTGAAAATGTCGCGGACCACCCGCCACTTGCCTGCCTTATCCCTGTGCCAGACGGTAACGTACTTGCCCTTGTCCAGGATCGGCTTGCCGTCGGGCCCTTTGAAGGACATCGCGTACTCCCCGTCGGTGAAGCCCATGTCGCCCGAGACCTCGGCGTGCAGGGCCTTCCACGAGAAGTCGATACCGGGAATCGAGATCAGCTCTCGAAAAGAGGCCGTGATCTTGTCGGTCCCGGCCAGGACGGGCATATTCGGCTCATACACGAAGGCATCCGGCGCGACGAACTCCATCGCCTTGTCCAGCTTCCCGGCATGGATGGCCGCCTCCCAGCCGGCATCGGCATCGGCCAGCGATTTGGCTGACCCGGTGAAAGTCTGGGCGCAGACGAAGGTGGATACCGACAGGGCGAGCAGCGTAACGCAGCGACGAATCTTCATGGGCGAGGCCTTTCTGAAGTTATTTGCCGGTGAGAAAGGCGCGAAGGCGGGAGTCGCGCATAGCCAGCGCAACCCAGATGACGAAAGCGAAGACGACGCCGACCACCCACTGCTTTTCTCCGATGCGCAGATGCGTCGCGACGGCCCCACCCATGTAGGCGGTGATGAGCAGGGCACCATAGAAGGCCGTCTGCGGAATGAGATACAGAACCCCGCAGACGAGTTCGATCAGGCCGATCGTCTTGACCAGCGAGACAGGGTATCCAGCGTGAGCGATGCCTTCGGCGACCATCGGAGCGCCCGAGAGGGCGAAATAAGTGCCGGAGAGAAGCATCAGCGTGGGGATCGCGCTCAGGATCCAACCCGCGATGACCATACCTCTGGGGTTCGGTTGCACTGCCATGCAGAGTCTCCTAAGAGCTTTTTTTCTGCCACGACCACACGCGGCTCCGGTCCGCCGACTGGAAAAGGTAGGCCCCGAGGACACAGATCAAGGGCTCCAGGGGATGGCGAAAGCGTGCGTGGACGGTGACAGCATAGTACGTCATCGGAAGCAGCAAAAATGCCCAAAAAAAGAGCGCCGACGCGAGAACTCCCCGGTGAAGCGCGAGCGCCAGGCCAAGAAGGCCGCAGACCGAAAGAAAACTGAAGCTGACGACGCGTCCGTACTCGACAATCCAGGCATGATCGGCGGGGTGCGGCACGCCGGCCCAGAAGAAGAAGACGCGCTTCAGGCAGTCGGCGTAGAAGTGCGGCTTGTCCTGCGCGATGAAGGCCTTAGCCATTGCGCCGCGCATCGCCACGTACCGGACCTCGCCCATGGAGGCATACTGGCGAAGCTGGGTCGCGTCCTGGAAGGGGTGGTCGTATTCCATGAGTAGGCCGTTCGAGCCGGGGCCGTTGCCGAGCATCATCTCCGCGCCAAGGTTGCCGCGCATCGGGATGAAGGTATGGAAGACCTGCCAGTTGCGTCCGATCCAGGGCGTAATGCAGGCGAGAAAGATGACCGCGGCCAGCACCGCGCGAGCCAGGTCGTTGCGGCGCTTCAGCAAAATCCATAGGCCGCAGATGGGCAGAAAGGCCAGCAATGTAGAATTCGACAGCCCGATCGCCCCCCACATCAGCCCGAACAAAGCCCATCGGCGCGTGGCGTGGGTGCCATCTTCCCGCATGCGCAAAGCAAGAACCAGCACCCAGGAGAAGAGCGCGGTAGTGACCGTCATCTCCCAGATCCAGTGGACGGCGTACTGCATAAACGCGGGATAGAGTGCCCAGAGCCATCCGGCCCAGAGCCCTACGCTCGGTCCGCAACAGCGGGTGCCGATCTCGTAGGTGGCCACCGCGGTGGCCGCGGAGAGGACGCAGTTGATCGCCAGCAGAACCCAGGACGAGGCCAGCGTATACACGCCGAAGATCTTGAAGACTCCGGCTACGAGCAGCGGATAGAGCGGAGGAAGCCACGCCGTCGGGCCTGTGTGGGCGACGAAGATATTCGCGAAGGGGTCGGCGTAGCCATACCCGGTGACGAGTGCGCGGGCGATACGGCCAGCCTCCCAGCCAAACTGGAAGTGGTCCTCGACCAGGCGCATCTTGTACTGGTGGGCCAGTGTCATATAGACCAGACGAACGAGAAAAGCAACCCAGAAGATGCGCCAGCGAAGCCGAGCCTCAGGCGTCCTCACGCGCGGCAGGATGTGCCTCTGCTGGTGGTTCGGGTCGTCTCCGCCTTTCATCCATGCTGCAAGTTTCTGTCTCCACGGCATGGCTTCGATTCTAGCTGGCGACCTCGTTCTCCACCGGGTGCGAGCCATAGAATGGGATGGAATGCCTACGATCAAGGTTCAGAAGATCCATCCCGCCGCCCAACTCCCCCGCTACGCCCATACCGGCCCCTACGGCGATCTCGCCGCGGACCTCTACTCCGTCTCGACCTGGAAGATCGAGCCGGGTCAGACGGTCCCCGTCCCCACAGGGATTGCGCTCGAGTTTCCCTCGACGCATGGCGCCCTGGTCGAAGATCGCTCCGGACTCGCCGTGAAAGGCCTGACAACATTGGCCGGCGTGATCGATCCCGGGTACCGGGGCGAGATCAAGGTGGTGCTCACCAACCTGACCGATCACGCGCTGACGCTGATGGCCGGCGACCGCATCGCGCAGCTCCGCATCGTCGAGCGCATCGAGGCGGCGTTCGAGTGGGTGGAAACGATTGAGGAAACCCCGCGCAGCACGGGTGGGTTCGGGAGCACCGGCCAATGACGGACATGCGACAATCGAAGGAGCGAGCCATGCCAAACCAGCACGTTCAGCCCCAATATCTCCCCACGATGCGCCCCGGACAGGTTCCGACGCCCTGCACCATTACGCCCGCGCTGCTCAAAACCCATAGCGTTACCCCCGACGAATACGAGTCGCTGAAGGCGAAGCTGGGCCGTGTGCCCTCGCTCACCGAACTCGGCATCTTTTCGGTGATGTGGTCCGAGCATTGTTCGTACAAAAGCTCCCGCGTCCATTTAAAGCGCCTTCCGACTAAGGGCGACCGCCTCACCGGACCCGGCTCGGTCGTGCAGGGACCGGGTGAGAACGCCGGGATCATCGACGTCGGCGACGGCTGGGCATGCGCCTTCAAGATCGAGTCGCACAATCACCCCTCGTACATCGAGCCCTATCAGGGAGCAGCCACGGGTGTCGGCGGCATCCTGCGCGACATCTTCACCATGAACGCCCGTCCCCTCGCGGTGATGGATTCCCTCCGCTTCGGGCCGATCGCCCCGGGTGAGAGTGCGGAAGAGGATACCGACTACCACCGCAACCGCCACACGATGCAAGGCGTCGTCCACGGCGTGGCCGGGTACGGCAACTGTTTCGGCGTGCCGAACCTCGGCGGCGAAACCCGCTTCGAGAACTGTTACTCCGGCAATCCTCTGCTGAACGCCTTCGCCCTGGGCATGGTGAAGATCGACGAGATCTTCTATGCCAAGGCCACCGGCGTCGGCAACCCCGTCATCTACGTTGGTGCCAAGACGGGCCGCGACGGCATCCATGGTGCCACCATGGCGTCCGAAGAATTCACCGAAGGCTCCGAGCAGAAGCGCCCCAACGTCCAGATGGGCGATCCGTTCCTCGAAAAGCTTCTTCTGGAAGCCTGCCTCGAAGCCATGGCAACCGGCGCAGTGCTCGGCATTCAGGACATGGGCGCCGCCGGCCTCACCTGCTCCACGTGCGAGATGGGTGCGCGCGGCGAACTCGGCGTCTCCATCGAGCTTGACCTCGTCCCCCAGCGCGAGACCGGCATGTCCAGCTACGAGATCATGCTGTCGGAGTCGCAGGAGCGCATGCTCCTCGTCGCCGACGCGGGCCGTGAGCAGGAGGTCCTCGACGTCTTCACCAAGTGGGGCCTCGATGCTTCGATCGTCGGCACAGTCACCGCGGACGACGTCATGCGCGTCTTCCACCACGGCGAACTGATCGCCGAGATCCCCAACAAGGCCCTCACCGACGAAGCCCCGGTCTACCACCGGCCCGTCGGCACCTGGAAGGCACCCGTTCCGCTCGATCCGCCAGCCGAAGCACTCGCCGTGCTCAACCAGCCGCGCGACTACACCGCAGACCTCAAGAAGCTTCTCTCCAGCCCCAATATCTGCGACAAGCGCTGGGTCTACGAGCAGTACGACTCGATGGTCCAGACCAATACGGTTCAGGGTCCGGGCGGCGAAGCCGGCGTCATTCGCATCAAGGGCACCGGCAAAGCCCCAGCCCACAAGGGCCTCCTCGCCGAGCTGGAGAATCTCGTCGCGGGTTCCACCCCGCAGGGCGAGGCTGCCTTGCTCAACCAGCAGGAAGCGGATGCCGCTCCTGAGCGCGGCCTCGCCATGGCACTCGCCGGCAATGGCCGCTGGACCTATCTGAACCCGAAGCTGGGTGCCATGCACGCGGTCGCTGAGGCCGCCCGCAAGGTCGCCTGTACCGGCGCGCTCCCCGTCGCCGCGACCAACTGCCTGAACTTCGGCAACCCCGAAAAGCCCGAGATCATGGCGCAGCTTTCGGAAGCCATCGACGGCATCGCCGAGGCCTGCAAGGCGCTCGGAACGCCCGTCACCGGCGGCAACGTCTCGCTCTACAACGAGACCAAAGGCGAAGGCATCTATCCCACCCCGGTCATCGGCATCGTCGGCATCCTCGACGACGTCACCAAGGCCGTCCCGAACAGCTTCCGCCAGTCCGGCGACCTCATTCTCTTCGTCTCCGCCATCACCGGCGAAGGCCGCGAGGCCATGCAGGATATGGGCTCGACGGCCTACGCGCAGAGCCTTGGACTCCCGCTTTGGGGTGCGCCTCCCGTGCTCTCCGTCACGGAAGAAGCCGCGCTGCATAAGGCTCTTGCCGCTCTTGCCGGCAAGCGCCTCCTCGCCTCCGCGGCCGATCTCTCCGACGGCGGATGTGCCGCCGCCTTCGCGCGCGCATGCTTCCCCGCCAACCTCGGCGCACGTATCTCGATGCGTCTCTCCGATGCCAGCGCGTTCTCCCTTCAGGAGCGCCTCTTCTCCGAGGTCGGCTCCTCCGTCATCGCCACCTGCCGCCCCTCGGATTTTGCCGCCGTCAACGCTGTGATCGCCGAGCACGCCGGAGTCTGGGCGTTCCCGGTCGGCACCGTTGCGGACGAGGGCTTTGAAATCCTGATCAACGAAGAGCCCATCATCACAACGACGATTCCTGAACTGCGCAACGCGTACACCGAAGCCATCCCAAACCAGCTCGCCGCCGAGGTAACCGCATGATCTCCCCCCTCGACTTGGATAGGAAAAACCTGGAACTGGAAGACGACGACACCCCCTTCGACAAGCTCGGTGAAGAGTGCGGCGTCATGGCGGTCTACAACCATCCCGAAGCCGCTCGCCTGACCTACTGGGGGCTCTACTCGCAGCAGCATCGCGGGCAGGAGTCGGCCGGTATCGCCGTCTCGACCGGTGCCGAAGAGAACGCCATTACCGATCTCAAGGGCATGGGACTGGTCTCCGAAATCTTCACCGATCCCGTTCTCGCACGCCTTCCCGGCCACATCGCCATCGGCCATACCCGATACTCGACGACAGGCGATTCGGCCCTGCTCAACGCGCAGCCCATCTCGGTCGAATCGACCAAGGGCCTCATCGCCATCGCGCACAACGGCAACCTCACCAACCTCGGCAACTCCCGCCAGCGCCTCGAAAAAGATGGCGCAGTCTTCCAGACGACCTCCGACTCCGAGATCATCGTGCAGCTCATCGCGCACTCCAAGGGACACACGCTGGTCGACTGCATCGCCGAGTCGCTCGCGCAGGTCGATGGTGCCTTCTCCATCGTCATGATGACGCGCAACCGCATCTTCGCCGCCCGTGACCCGCATGGCTTCCGACCGCTCGCCATGGGCCGCATCATCGGACCGAACGGCGGACCCGACACCATCGTCTTCGCCTCCGAGACCTGTGCCTTCGACCTCCTGCACGCCAAGTACGAGCGCGATGTCGAGCCGGGCGAACTCGTCATGGTCTCCGAAGACGGCGTCACCAGCCACTTCTTCAAGAAGGGCGTCGAGCGTCAGTCGTGTGTCTTCGAGCACGTCTACTTCGCCCGTCCCGATTCAAAAATCTATGGCCGCTGGGTTCAGCAGAGCAGGGAAGAGATGGGCCGCCAGCTCGCCCGCGAGTCCCATGTTCCAGCCGACCTGATCGTGCCCGTCCCCGACTCCGGCGTTACCGCCGCGCTGGGATACGCCGCCGAGTCCGGCGTTCCGTTCAACTTCGGCCTCATCCGCAACCACTACGTCGGACGGACGTTCATTGAACCGACCCAACGCGTGCGTGATTTCGGCGTCCGCATGAAGCTGAATCCGAACCGCTCGCTGCTCGAAGGCAAGCGCGTCATCCTGATCGACGACTCCATCATCCGTGGGACCACAAGCCGCAAGATCGTCCGCATGGTCCGTGCCGCCGGAGCCACCGAGGTTCATCTCCGCATCTCCTGCCCGCCGACGATCTCGCCCTGCTTCTACGGCGTCGATACGCCCTCGACCGAGCACCTCATCGCCGCCAGCAAGTCGCTTGAAGAGATCTGCCAGTACATCGAGGCCGACTCGCTCGCATACCTGTCGCTGGTGGGCCTGACTCACTCCTGCACCACCGGCGAGCCCGCCACGGGCATGTCTCCGGCAAGCTTCTGCACAGCCTGCTACACCGGCGTGTACCCCACGCAGGTCATCGACGTGTCGGAGATTCTGCCCGCGCCTGCGCTGGCTTAGTTCCCAACCGCCCAGGCCAGCCCATCCGGCTCAATCCCGGGCTGTATCTTTCCCACCACGGTCATCGTCTTCAAGTCGATGACCGTCACCCAGTTATCCGGTGAGCACGACACATACGCCCGCGACCCATCGGGCTGAATCAGAATGCCCGCGGCTCCCGTGCCCACCGGAACGCGCGTCTTCACTGTCGCCGAAGCCACATCCACCACCGCGACGGTCGCGCTCTTATCCGCGGAGATCAGTGCCGTCGCATGGTCCGGCGTAAAGCGCAGCCGGTTGGCCCCCGGCATCTCGACGCCCACCGTCTTCGTCACCGCATGGCTCGCGAAGTCGACGACCGAGACCGTCCCTTCACCCGCATTGGCCACCCAGATCGTCTTGGGATTCCCGTCGCTATCCGGGATCACATCGAACCCCTCCGGCTTCGTCCCCACCTTCACGACAGCCTCATCCCAGTCCGGAGCCACCGGCCCACCCTTGCCCCGCGTCGTCGTCCCTCCCTGCTTGGAGAGCATCTTCGGCGCATAGGAGTCCGGCGTCGGCGCTCGCTCCGTCAGCAGGCTCAGCGTACCCGACCCCACATTCACCGTCACAACCTTCTTCCCATCCCGCGACACCCACAGCATATGCGTGCCCACCTGCCCGGTCCCCAGCAACCAGTCCACCGTCTCGGTCGCCGGATCGATCCGCCCGATCAGCTTCGAGCGCTCAGCGGTGAAGTACGTCTTGCCGTCGGCGACGAAGAAGCCGTGAGGCCCCCACACCGGCCCCAGGTCGATCGTCTTCACAACCTTCCGCGTGGCAAGGTCGACGACCGTGATCGTATGGGCCGAGCCGTTGTCGTAGTTCGAAACCCAGGCCGTTCGCCCATCGGCCGAGGCGATCACCTCATGCGGATTCACGCCGACCGGAACCTTGGCCACCACCTTCATCGTCCCCGGATCGACGATGGCCAGCGCCTGATCCTTCTTCGCCAGCACCAGCAGAGAGGTCTGCGCCCCCACACTGCCTGCCATCAGACACATCGCCATCAACCCTCGCCAGACCCGCATACCGCACCTCCATGCCGTTGGATGCGCCCTCTACCAGAGCAGGTCCACCACCGCGAGCCTCGTCGCAAAATCCTCCGAAGGCCGCGCCCAGATCGTCTCGCCGCGCAGCCTGACCGCCACCCCGTCGGCCTTCGTGGGGACGGTCGCGACGAAGCTGTCCTTCACCGGAAGCCCCGCCGGCTCATCCTTCGTGAGCGCACCGTCGATCGTCACCGCATCCCGCCCGGCGGAAAAATACCCTTCGGGCCGCGAAATCAGCAGATGACCCTTGCCGCGCGCGGAGTCGGCAGCCGCCGGAACCAGCCGCAGATTCATCAGCGCCGTCGAGCGCGGCACCGGAGCTTTGAAGTAAGAAACGTCGTGCCCCGCTGCCTCCAGCTCAAACTCATACTCCACCGTGGAATCCAGCACCACCGGCCCCCACACTCCCGAGGCATCGGTCGTCCTGTCATAGAGAGCCGCGCCCTCACGACGCGCCGATCCACGCGCCAGCGGATAGACCCGCACCCGAACACCGCTCACCGGAAGATTCGTTGCATTCTTGCCCGCAAAGCCCGTCACCAGCCCCGAAACCACGGGATGCGCCTCCGCCGTGACCCTATCCTGCACCGCGTCCTTGCCCGTAATAAACCGGTACATCAGCCGGAAGGCCTGTGGCGTAAACGCCAGTTCGCGATGATCGGCACCTGCGATGACAACGTTCTCCGCCCCCTGCAACGCAGGCCCTTCGAAGGTCACGCCCGTATGCTCGAACAGCCCGGCCGCCCGCCCATCCGGCTGCGCAAACTTGTCCAGCTTGTCGCTCCGCAGCGTCATCATGCGCACCCCGTCGACGACCTCGCTGCCCTCGTTCAGCCCGCGCAGAAAGTCTCCGTTGCCATTGAACTCACCATCCAGCCCGGTCCCCACGGCAAACACCCCATGGTTCGGCGTACCGCACAGCACCGCCGCCGAGACGACGGCGCTTCCACCCGCATTGCGCAGGTAGTTGCGGATCGTCATGCCGCCGCGGCTGCTGCCCACCAGCACTACCTTCTTGGCGTGCGTCTCCAGCAACGCCCGCGCCACGGTCGCGCTCAACTCGCTCACCTGGTCGATCGTCGAAGACCGCCCAGCCTCAGCTACATGATCCTGCGTCCGGGCCGAGGGATTCGTAAACCGTACGGCATACAGCCTGTCCGCCGGAAAGCCATTCGACTCGAACAGCCCTATGATCCCGATCCACTTGGCCGAGTCATCGCCGTTGCCATGCACAAACACAATCGGGTCCGGCGTCGTCTGCGCCCCCGCACACACCGCCATCGCAAGCCATACTGCCAGCAAACGCATCATCATGATGAGCCATTAGAACAGCAGAACATTTACCGGTCTTCAACAGCCGTGGGATGTTTGCCCACCGGCACCGAGCAGCAGGTCGTCCCGCTGGGCCTGAACTCCATGTACTCCACCCGCGTCAGGTCGGGGTCGAACTCGTTCAACTGCATCTTGCCGTCGCGTCCCATCTGCGTCTTTGAGCACTGTGCGTCGGCGCATCCGTTGCGCGCCAGTCCGGCGACCGCATCCCCAATGTGCTCCACGCCAAGCGCGAGATGATCCATGCTGCCCAGCGACTTCGGTGTCGGGACAGGCGCGGCGTTCAACATGTACTCGATCCAGTCCGTCCCATCCGGCACATGCTGCGACACCCAGTCGGGCGGCCCATCTTCGCTGCGGCCTCCGCGCCAGTACGGAGTGAAACCCAGCAGATCGCGATAGAAGGTCTGCTCCTTCGCCTCGTCCCGCACCATAAATCCAGCGTGGATAAGCCGATGCGAACCCGCGCGCGGCGAAATATCGCCCTTGATCGGCGCACTCTGCACAAAATAGATGAGGTTGCCCTCGGGATCTTTCACCGCGAAGCGCCCTCGCTTCATCGGCTCCACAACGGCGATGCCGTGCGCCTTCACATACGTCTCCATCGCCTTCACATCCCGTGTCGTCAACCCCACCGCGGCCTGCCGCGAGGGCGGAGCCGGCGAGGGCAAAGGAACCACCTCGATCGACTGCAACTCGTTGACCTGGAAGCGCTGCAGATCGCCTTCCACCGAGCGCTCATAGCCCAGTTCGCCCCCATAAAAAGCGCCCGTAGCGGAAGGATTCGACGCATACACACGCACAAACGAGATGCCCGTGATCGCCGGACGCTGCTGCGCCCCGGCCGCCATCGCCATCGTCCCCACTACCGCCCACGCCGCACGCTTAATCATGGTCGGAAAACGATAGAGCCCGCGCCGTACGGAAGTCAACGAGAGACTACTTCAGGTAAGCGCGCACCAGGTCGATCAAGTCCTCGGCTAGCTCCTGCGAGGGCAGGCCGTTCTTCTCCGGCGTCATCATGTGCAGGCGGATGTGGTCTTCAAGCACCTCGCCCATCAGGCTGTTGATGCCTCCGCGCACATTCGCCAGCAGCATCAGCACGTCCGCGCAGTCGTCGCCGGTGCTCAGGGATCGTTCGATCGAGTCCACCTGGCCCCGGATTCTCTTGATGCGCGCCACGAGCTTGGCTTTTTCCTTGTCGAAATGAGACATGTTGTCCGCTTCCTATACCCTAGGGGGATATGATACAAAATGAACACGCAGAGGACCGCGCAAGGAGAATCGGAAAGACCCATGAACATCGAGTCCGCACAAGAACCTCCAAGTACCCTGTGCTGTGACTAGCGTTCCGGACGCCGCATCGAGCGACCTCCTCACCGCTCCTCACAGCATACGACCTGTGACCGAGAGCGCGTGAGCCCCATCCGTCCATCATGACGGACGAAGCCACACACTCCCCCTGCAAAATTCCAACGCCACACGGGCCGCGTGCTCAGCAAGCCTCGCGTCCGCGCCCCCGTCCGTGGCCAGGGAGGACATCATGACCCGTACCCTCTACGTCGCGCGTCCCGCGACCCACCTCGTTCGCCGCTGGATGGCGACCACCGACCCTCGCCGCCCTCTCACCTCCGTCTGGGTCGTCGTGCCCCGCTCGACGACGCGCCCGAGCTGAAGTGCTCGAGCGAGGGTCTCGGGCCCATGCACGCTAACCGCACGGGGACTCCTTTGTATGATGGCAACAGCATTCCCCGACAGGAGTCCCCGAACGTGAACCTCCGACGCATCTTCCTACCCCTGTTGTTACTCGTCGCCGGCGCCCCTGCACAGCAGCAGCACAAGACGATCGGTTTTATGACCGACTTCGACGTCCGCGACGACGCTGTCGGCATCTGCAAGGCCGTCATGGAAGGCGTCGCCCCCGGCGTGCGCATCATCGACATCACCCACCAGGTCACGCCCTACAGCATCGCCGAGGCCGCCCGCTTTCTCGCCGGATCCTCCCCCTACTTCGCGAAAGATGCGGTCTTCGTCGCCGTCATCGACCCCACGGTCGGCAGCAAGCGCAAGGCCATCATCGCGCATTCCAAAGTAGGCCAGTACTTCGTGCTCCCGGATAACGGCCTCCTCACGCTGGTACAGGACCGCGACGGCATCGATGGCGTCCGCGAGATCACTAATCCCGCCTGGATGATCGGCGCGAAACTCTCCTCCACCTTCCACGGACGCGACATCTTCTCGCCCGCCGGTGCGCACCTCGCCCGCGGCGACGACTGGACGCAGGCCGGACCCGCCATCGACCCAGCCACGCTCGTCCGGCTCGACCTCCACAACGCCACCCTCAGCCCGGCCGGGCTCAGCGCGGAGGTCATCGGCACCGACGGCCCATTCGGCAACCTGGTCCTCAACGTCCCCGCCGAGACCTTCGCGCAGCTTGGCTACCGTATTGGCGACATCATCCCCGTCAAGCTCGCCGGTACCGTCTACACCTTCCCATTCGTCAAAACATTCGCGGATGTTCCCGTCGGCAAGCCGCTCTTCTACATCGATTCCCGCGGTCGTCTCAGTCTTGGCATCAACCAGCGCAACTTTTCGACGACCTATCATGTCGATGCGCCGGCCCAACTCTCCATCCCACGCAAACCGCAATAACGCCTGTCCCCCCAGAGAAGATCCGGGCACCCAGGTCCAGACCGAAGCTTATATTTTTGAAGACTTTGATCCCTTAAATCGGGGAGGGGATGCAATCCTCGATCTCGCCACCATCACCTAGCCACAAAGGACAAACAATGCTCTCTTCCAAAGGTTACGCCGCCCAGTCACCCACCTCCGGTCTCGCGCCCTTCAGCTTCGAACGCCGCGACCCCGGTCCGTCCGACGTCGTCGTCGCCATCGAATTCTGCGGCATCTGTCACTCCGACATCCACCAGGTCAAAGATGAGTGGCACAACGCGATGTACCCCATGGTCCCCGGCCACGAGATCGTCGGCCGCGTCCTCTCCGTCGGCAGCGAGGTCAAGCGCTTCAAGGAAGGCGACCTGGCCGGTGTCGGCGTGCTGGTCGATTCCTGCCGCGTCTGCGACAACTGCAGGGCGGACGAAGAGGCTTATTGCGAAAAAGGCTTCGTCGGCACCTACAACGCGCTCGGCTACGACGGCGTGCTCGTCCACGGCGGCTACTCGAACAACATCGTGGTGGATGAGCGTTACGTCAACGCCATCGCGGCGAGTCTCGAACCAAAGCTGGCTGCTGTTGCGCCTCTGCTCTGCGCGGGCATCACCACCTACAGCCCACTGAAGCACTGGAAGGTCGGTCCGGGCATGAAGGTCGGCATCGTCGGTCTCGGCGGTCTCGGTCACATGGGCCTCAAGTTCGCCCACGCCTTCGGTGCCGAGGTCACGCTCTTCACGACATCGGCCGGCAAGGAGGCCGACGCGCTCCGTCTCGGAGCCGACAAGGTCGTCATCAGCAAGGATCAGGCCGCGATGGATGCGCTGAAGGGCAAGTTCGACTTCATCCTCGACTGCGTCTCCGCCCCCCATGACATCAACGCCTACCTCAACCTGTTACGCATCAACGGCGTCTGCTGTCTGGTAGGCCTGCCGGAAATCCCTCTGCCCGTGCATCCCTTCGCCATGGTCACCAACCGCCGCTCACTCTCCGGATCCTCCATCGGCGGCATGAAGGAGACCCAGGAGATGCTCGACTTCTGCGCCGAGCACGACATCGTCGCGGAGATCGAACTGATCCCCATGGACAAGGTCGCCGAGGCCTACGATCGCGTCGTCAAGAGTGACGTGAAGTACCGCTTCGTCCTCGACCTCAAAACGCTGTAGTACGCCACAGAGGCGGGTGCCTTATGTCTCGATTTTGAGACGTGGGGCACCCGTGAACCAGCTAGTCTGCCGTCGCCCGCCAACCGATATCCCGCCGGAACTGCATCCCTTCGAACGACACCTGTGCCAGCGAGGTGTAGGCGCGTCCCAGGGCCTCCTTCAGGTCCGGCCCCGTGGCCGTCATGCCCAGCACACGGCCCCCTGCCGTCACAAGCTGACCGTCGCGCACCGCCGACCCCGAGTGAAACAGCTCGACCGAGCCCTCCCAGTCCGCAAAGGTCGTCGCACCCGTAATCGGAAAGCCGCTCTCATAGCTGCCCGGATAACCCGCGCTGGCCGCAATCACGCAGACGCTCGCCCCCGGCTTCATCTCCACCTTCGGGATTGCGCCCCCATCCACCGACCACTCGATCAGGTCCAGCACATCCGATCTCAGCCGCAGCATCAGCGCCTGCGTCTCCGGATCGCCGAAGCGCGTATTGAACTCCAGCACCTTCGGCCCGGCGCTCGTCAGCATGATCCCGCAGAACAGCACACCCTTGAACGGCACGCCCTCCCGCGCCATGCCATCGACGGTCCTCTGGGCGACGTTCTTCAGCAGCCACTCGCGCATCTCGCCCGAGATCAGCGTATCGGTCGAGTACGCGCCCATGCCCCCTGTATTCGGCCCCGTGTCGCCCTCGCCCACACGCTTATGATCCTGCGCGACGCCGACCGTAACCGCCTGTTTGCCGTCGCTCACGGCGAAGAACGAGACCTCCGGCCCTTCCATAAACTCTTCGACGACCACGCGATCCGCCTGCACCCCCGGAACCCTTCCCGCGAGCATCGCATCCGCCTCGGCCTGCGCCTGCTCCACCGTCTCGCAGATCACCACGCCCTTGCCCGCAGCCAGGCCATCGGCCTTCACCACCACCGGAGCGCCCATCTTCGCAAGCGCCGCGGCGACCTCCTCCGGCGTCCCGCACACCGCATACGCCGCCGTCGGAATACCCTGCCGAGCCATGAAATCCTTGGCAAAACCCTTGCTCGATTCAAGCTGCGCCGCCGCCTGCGTCGGCCCGAAGACCTTGAAGCCCTTCGCCTCCAGCGCATCCACCACGCCCACCGCCAGCGGGACCTCCGGCCCCACGACCGTCATGCCGGGCTGCTCACGCTCCACCAGCGCCACCATCTCTGCCACAGAGGCGACATGCACCGCCTCACACCGCGCCACATAGCTGATGCCGCCATTGCCCGGCGCGCACACCACTTCGCTGACCCGCTTCGAACGCTTCAGAGCCCAGCAAAGCGCGTGCTCCCGACCACCACCGCCAATGACCAAAACCTTCATAAAGAAAGCCTAGCACCCCCGGCTCAACTCTCCACAGGCCGATCCACTTGGCTCAGATAGACCTCCTCCACCCGCTCCAGCGTATCGATCTCTTCCACCGGCTTATCCGTGCGGAGACGCAGGATGCGTGGAAACCGCAGCGCAAACCCGCTCGCATGCCGCCCGCTGCGCATAATGTTGTTGAACGCCACCTCCAGCACGATCAGCGGCTCGACCGTCCGGAAGTGCCCACGGTCTTCGAGCGTATGGGCCTTCAGGCTCTCGGTTAGCTCCAGAATCTCTGCGTCCGTCACGCCCGAGTACGCCTTGCCCACATTCAGCAGCTCCCCGCCCGGACCGCGCACGGCAAACGTGTAGTCGCTCAGCAGCGTCGCCCGCCGTCCATGCCCATACTCAGCCCCCGTGATGACTACATCCAGCGTCGCCAGCTCCCGCTTCAGCTTCACCCATGCCAAGCCACGCCGCCCCGGCAGATAGGCCGAGTCCGCCGCCTTCAGCATCACGCCCTCATTTGCCCGGGCACGCGCATCGGCGTAAGCGCGATCGATATCCTCCGCACTCTCCACCAGCCGCGACGGCGAAAGCATCAGCCGAGCCACACCCGCGTCCTTTTCCCCCAGAAACATCACCTGCTGTCGCCCCTTCTCCCGCTCGTCCACCGCGAATGGCGAAACGACCCGGTCGACCATCTGCTCCACAATCGTCTCCAGCCGGTTCCGTCGCACGCGCAGCGGATGCTCCAGTTGCAGTTCGCCCTTGGCATACAGCAGGTCGAACGCCATGAACACCGCCGGAACCTGCGTCCGCACCTCGTTGGAGACCCTCTTCCGCCCAATCCTCGTTCCCAGCACCGCGAACGGCAGCGCCCGCGAGTCCTTGTAGTCCCAGGCCAGAATCTCCCCATCCAGAATCATCGGCCCATCCACATCCGGCAGCACCGCCGCAAACGCCTCTTCCAGCTCCGGAAAGCTCTCCGTAATGTCCTCGCGGTTGCGAGAATAGATCGCCACCCGGCCCGGCTCCGCCAGATCGCCACAGTGAATCTGCGCCCGCATGCCGTCGTACTTGTCCTCGAGAAACGCCTCGACGGGCCGAGCCTCCGCAGAAACGGGCGCCGCCTCAACGCCTTCGTCGAGCTCCGCTTCGTCCGCAGCCTTCTTGCCCTTCTTGGGCTTGGCGACCTTCTCCGGTTTCGCCGTAAAGCGCTCCACCGCCTCCTCCGGCGTCTCGACCGGGCTGGCGAGCATGAATCCCAGCGGGTGAAACAGCCTCATCCGCGCCTCGCCCAGCGTTCCATCGAACGCCCTCCGCGTCGCATCCGCGAGATCGGCCTCCAGCATCACCGCATGCCGCACCGCGCCGACCTCCGCACCGGCCGCGACCGCAATCGCCTCTTCCACCAGGCTCTGCTTCACCCCAATCCGCATGTCGCCCAGCATCAGCTTCACCAGGTACTTCACCTCCGCCGGCGTCCCCCGGTCCAGCAATCCATCGAGCGTTGCCGCCCGCGCCGCCGTGGTCCTCGCCGTCGCCATCGCCCCAAAGGCCGCGCAGACCTCACCAAGCGAAAGCGAAGCCGCCCGGGAGACACCTTGCATCAGCTCGAAAGCCGCCGCTCCCAGATCGCCATGACGCCGGTACGCTGCCGTCAGCGCCGCATCCGTCGCCCCGGTCGCCTTCAGCATGGCCTTCGTCAACAAAGCCCCGCCTGCGTTCAACTTGCGTGGATCGGCCTCCGCAAATGGCAGTCCGGCGAGATACTGCGCAAACAGCCCCGAGCCTTCGCCTCCCGGATCCTCAGCCTCCGCCGCGGCTATCGCCTCGGCGATCGCCGCCCTCTTCTTCAGGCGGCTACCCTCTCCGGCCAGAAAGTCCGCCAGCGTCGCCACCGCGTTGAACAGTACCATGCGTTTAACCCCTGAAACCTGCATTCTCCACTAAGGATGCTTCCCGAACCTTCTTGGTCCGCTGTACCATCTAAAGTGTGATGGATAAGGCAAACAATTCGTACCGGCACGTCGCGGCCACCTCCGGCCGTGCCACCGTTGCCCCGCGTCACGACTTTGCCTAGCTGCGCCTGACGCGCACCCTCCCCCTCACGACATACTGAAATAAAACGCCCTGCACCCACGCAGGAGGAGTCATCCCATGTTTGACCGCCTCGACCAGCTTGAAGCCCGCTACGAAGAGCTTGGAGTCCAGCTCTCCGACCCCACCCTCGTCAACGACCAGAAGAAGTTCCAGGCCACCGCCAAGCAGCATCGCGACCTCGAACCGACCGTCGAGAAGTTCCGCGAGTACAGAACGATCAAGAACGGCATCGCCGAGGCCAAGGCCATGCTCGCCGACCCCGATATGCGCGAGATGGCCGAGGAAGAGCTCGCCTCCCTCGAGCCCAGGCTCGGTCCGGTCGAGGAACAGCTCAAGGTCCTCCTCCTTCCCAAAGACCCCAACGACGACAAGAACATCGTCATCGAGCTCCGCGCCGGCACCGGCGGAGACGAGGCCGCGCTCTTCGTCTCCGAGGTCTTCCGCATGTATCTCCGCTTCGCCGAGCAGCATAAATGGAAGGTAGAAGTCCTCTCCGAGTCCGAATCCGGCGTCGGTGGCGGCCTCAAGGACGTCACCGCTATCTTCGAAGGCGAAAAGGTCTACTCGCAGATGAAGTATGAGTCCGGCGTCCATCGCGTGCAGCGCGTCCCCGCCACCGAGACCCAGGGCCGCGTCCACACCTCCGCCATTACGGTCGCCGTTCTCCCGGAGCAGGACGAGGTCGACATCAAGATCGAAGCCAAGGACCTGCGCATCGATACCTTCTGCTCCTCCGGCCCCGGCGGACAGTCGGTCAACACCACCTATTCGGCCATCCGCATCACCCATCTGCCCACCCAGACCGTCGTGAGCTGCCAGGACGAGAAGTCGCAGATCAAGAACCGCGAAAAGGCCATGCGCGTCCTCCGCGCCCGCCTCTACGAGGTGGAAGCCGAGCGGATTCACCAGATCCAGGCCAAGGACCGCAAGGCCCAGGTCGGCTCCGGAGACCGTTCCGAGAAGGTCCGCACCTACAACTTCCCGCAGAACCGCCTCACCGACCACCGCATCGGCCTGACGAACCACAACCTGGGCATGGTGATGGAAGGTCAGCTCCAGCCCACCATCGACGCTCTGATCGCGCATTACACGGCCGAAAAGCTCAAAGCCGAGGCCGCCGCTTAAAAGTGCCTTGCGCGGGCGGCGGGCGTTCCCACGCCTTTTTAGTGCTTCGCGTGGTCCTCCCGATGGTCGAGAACTGAACCCGTTGCCGGCCGTCGGGAGACCCGCATGATATCTCACTTCACGTGCTCACTTGACATCATGCAAGGGCTGGCAGTCAACGGTTGACGAAGTCTTGCGACGCCAATTCGTCAAGTAGCCAACCGGAATTCGCCCCAAATGAGGCTGGTTTCCGCAATTCATCAGAACCCACCCATTTCCTGCATCTATCTAAAAGACGGCGCAACACAGACCGTCTAAGATCATCAGCAGAGGCGAACGGTCATGGAGTTTCATATCTCGCGTGCGGCACGCAGCCGGTACGGCGTCGACGAAGCCCTTTTCGATTACATCGGCAATGTCGTCTTCGCGGACGTACTCGCCAGTCGCAAACTCGCACAGCGCATGACAGAGGTCCGCCAGGCCGAAGACCCCGCCGCCGATGTCGTCAACGCCGGCTCGCTCTTCGCCATGGGCCTCATCGACGAGCTCAGTCACGCCCTCATCGCCAGGTACCGCGAGAACATCGACCCCGACGTTCTGCCCGCCGCCCTCCAGTGGTTCACCGCCAGGGCCACGCCGGAGCAGGTGGAATCCCTTCTGACCGCCTTCACCACCCAGTTTCCGAACGTAGCCGTCAACCGCGGCGACCTCACCGTGGCCGATTGGCTCGCCAGCTCTATCGACGGCGTACCCAACCGCGAGGCCGAACTCGAGGAGATGCTTCTTCTCTGGCTTGCCAACCAGAATCCCGCCTACAAGTCCTTCAACGAGCTCTTCAACGACAGCGCCCTCGCCGGCCAGACGATCTACAAGACCGCGACCAGCACCCTGCCGGACTATTTCGCCACCCGTCCGAAGATCGAGGACGAGGGTACCCTCCTCGACGTCCTCAGGGCTCCCATGCTCGCCTCGCCCGACGACCTCACCGGGCAGCTCGACTACATTCGCGAGCACTGGGTCCCGTATATCGGCGAGAAGCTCCGCGCCGTCCTCCTCGCCGTCGACACGCTGCGCGAAGAGGGAATCGCCATCTGGATGCGGCACCACCCGGCCGACACCCTCCATCACGCCGGCTTCACCGAGCAGGGCAAACCCGACTACGGCATGTTCGGCTTCTCCGGGGACGAGTACCGGGGCTTCGAAGACCTGCGCACCGAACGCGAAAAGCGCCTCGCCGAACTCGCCGCCTCCGGCACCCAGCAGCCCACCGTCAACGAATACGAGGCCTTCTCGACCGACGACGCCTGGATGCCCACTGTCGTCCTCATGGCCAAGAGCACCTACGTCTGGCTCGAGCAGCTTTCGAAGCAGTACAAGCGCCACATCCATCGTCTCGACCAGATCCCCCAGGAAGAGCTCGACACCATGGCCGGCCGCGGCATGAACGGCCTCTGGCTCATCGGCCTCTGGGAGCGCTCCGTCGCCTCGCAGACCATCAAGCGCATGCGCGGCCAGCACGATGCCGTCGCCTCCGCCTACTCGCTCCGCGACTACCGCATCGCCGAAGACCTCGGTGGCGAACACGCTTACGAAGTCCTCCGCGACCGTGCCCGTCGCGCCGGCATCCGGCTCGCCTCCGACATGGTGCCCAACCACATGGGGATCGACTCTACCTGGGTCATCGAGCATCCAGACTGGTTCGTCTCGCGCCCCGAGAGCCCATTCCCCGTCTATCGCTTCGAAGGACCCAACCTCTCGCCCGACTCGCGCGTCGAGATCCGCATCGAAGACCATTACTTCGACCAGACCGACGCCGCCGTCGTCTTCCAGCTCAAGCAGCGCAACGGCCACGTCGACTACGTCTACCATGGCAACGACGGCACCACCTTCGCCTGGAACGACACCGCGCAGCTCGACTACTCGAAGGAGTATGTCCGCGAGCAGGTCATCAAGACCATCCTCGAGGTCGCGAAACTCTTCCCCATCATCCGCTTCGACGCCGCCATGACGCTCGCCAAGAAGCACGTCCAGCGCCTCTGGTTCCCGCTGCCCGGAGAAGGGAAGTCGATCCCATCGCGCGCCGAAAACGCGATGACCAATGAAGAATTCGACGCCCTCATGCCGCACGAGTTCTGGCGCGAAGTCGTCGACCGCGTCGCCGTCGAAGTCCCCGGCACGCTTCTTCTCGCTGAAGCCTTCTGGCTGCTCGAAGGCTACTTCGTCCGCACCCTCGGCATGCACCGCGTCTACAACTCGGCGTTCATGAACATGCTGCGCGATGAAGAGAACGCCAAGTACCGCAGCTACCTCAAGAAGACCATCGAGTTCGATCCCGACATCCTCAAGCGCTACGTCAACTTCATGTCCAACCCCGACGAGCGCACTGCCATCGACCAGTTCGGCGACGGCGACAAGTACTTCGGCTGCTGCACCCTCATGGCCACGCTCCCCGGCCTGCCCATGTTCGGTCACGGCCAGATCGAAGGCTACACCGAGCGCTACGGCATGGAGTACAAGCAGGCCAAGCAGGACGAGTGGCCCAATGAGCATCTCGTCGCCCGCCACCAGCGCGAGATCATGCCCATGCTCAAGGACCGAAGCCTCTTCGCCGAGTCCACATACTTCCGCATGTACGACTTCAACACGGACCACGGCGTCGACGAGAACGTCTTCGCCTTCTCCAACCGCGAGGGATCACGCCGCGCCGTCATCCTCTTCAACAACGCCTACCAGAGCACCTACGGCACCATCCATTGGTCGGTCGAGCAGATGGACAAGGCCTCGGGCTCCATGCACGGCGAGACCCTCGGCGACGCCATCCGCCTGCCCTGGGGAGACGACGCCCTCATCGCCTACAAGGACACCGCCAGCGATCTGGAGTTCCTGCGCTGGACGCACGAGCTCCGCGAGCAGGGAATCACCCTGCCTCTGCGCGGCTATCAGTACGTCGTGCTGCTCGACTGGCGCGAACTGCATGCGACCGCCGCCGAGCCCTGGGACCAACTCGCGAACGCCCTCCATGGCGAAGGCGTATTGAACCTGAACGACGAACTGAAGAAGCTTCGTCTGCGCACCGTTGAAGAGGCCATCGGACGTCTCCTGCACTCCTCGAACATCGATCGCATCGTCGACGCCGCGCATGGCGACATCAAGCCTGAAACACTCGAGCCCATCGAACATGCCGCTACGGAACTCTTTGCCGCGGTCAAGAGCCTCGGCGAGACCGTCGCGCCACCCAGCAGCTTTGCCGCGACGCTCAAAGCTATCCTCGCTCTGCCGCTTGTGAAGATCCCGACCGAAGGCTCCGAGGTCACCCACGTCTTGCCCATGGGACGAGCCGCGGAATCGAGCGTTCAACTCTGGGCGCCGGTCCTCGCCTACAACATCCTCCTCCACCTCGCACCAAAGCCGGCCAAGCGCATCGAGCTCTTCGACCGCCTCGAACTGCGCTCTGCCCTGGCCTCGGCCTTTGCCGCTCTCGGCATCAGCCACGAAAACACATGGCGCGCTGCCGCCCGCGTTCGCCTTCTCCTCGGCATCGAAACAACCACAGGCCACGCCTGCCATCAGGAGACCTTCTGGAGCGACCCCGACGTGCAGTGGCTCGCTGGCTTCAATGAGTCCGAAGGCAGGATCTACTTCAACAAGGAAAGCGTCGAGCAGCTCTTCTGGTGGATGTCCCTGCCCCTGCTCACCATCCGTCCCACCCCGGACGATGTGATCGCCCTGCAGCAGCAGTTACGCACACTCCGCACGGCAGCGATCAACGCTGGCTACGAGGCGCCTGTCTTTATCGCTGCCTTGAAGCAGACGAAGCCCGTCGCGACGGCACCCCTGCCGGTCGCAGCCATCGAAGAGAAGCCGGCGCAACCCATTCCAGAGAAGAAGGTCCTCGAAGTGGAAGACGAAGAACTCCACAAGCTCGTATAGCGTCAGGCCCGAGCCAGTTCTTCGCACTGCATCGTGATCTGCATGGTCTGCCCGCCAAACTGGTACGTCCTCAAAAACTTGATCGAGGGCGTACCCAGCTTCACCACGTAGTCGCTGCCCGAGATAATCGTGGGCGGCGACAATGCGCACGCACTCGCCAGCGCGGGCACTCGGTTCTTCCATCCGCCCGCGATCATGTTGCATATCTCGCCCACCGCATCGCCAATCGAAGGATCCTCCGCATCCACCATGGGCGCGCCCAGCATCGCCGACGTCACCGTTCGCGCCGCCATCGAGTTCATTCTCACCTCGCAGCATCCGCGCAGCGCTCCGGAGAACCCAACGATCGCCGTCCGCCGTTCGCTCATTGCGTCTTCCTGTTCAGCCACGATGCTCGTCTCATGACCCAGCATCATCCCGAAGACCTCGGCGACGGTCTCATCCATCAACCGCAGGTTATCGTGGCTGCGAAAGTGCTCCGTGCCATAAGCCGCCATCGCCGTCGTCATCGCTCTCCTCCCGTTACGCCGCCAGCAAGGGCTTCACGTTGCTCTCAATGTGCTCCACCGTAAATGGCTTGCGAATGTACCCGCGCGCCCCTGCCAGAATCGCCTGGCGCACCTGCACCTCGCTGCCCTCCGTCGTCACCATCACGATGGGCACGCCGCGCGCAAGCTCCTGCGCCTTGATCGCCTCGATCATCTCCAGCCCGCCCATCACTGGCATGTTGATGTCGCACATGATCAGGTCGACCCTGTGCTCCTTCAGCATCGCCAGTCCCTCCGCGCCGTCGCGTGCTTCGAGCACGTTGTCATAGTCCACCCCTGCCATCTTCAGCGTGCGCAGCACAACCTTGCGCATCATCGCCGAATCATCCACGATCAGAATCGTCCCCGTCATCGCATGCTCTCCTTGCTCTGTCTATCGGCGGCGATTGCGCCAGCATGACCCCCGTCCTGGTACACCGCATCCACATCGAGCACCAGCGCAACGTGCCCATCGCCAAGAATGGCGCATCCGGCAAAGCCACGCACCTCCTCAAAGCTCGCTCCAAGACTCTTGCTCAAGACCTCCTGCCGCCCCATCACCTCATCGACGAACAGTGCGAATGCCTGCCCTTCCGTCTCGCACACAACCAGGGTCCCTTCTGCGAAATCATAGCTTCGTGGCGTGACCCCGAAGAGCGCATGCAAACGCACCACCTCCAGCGATGTGCCACGAAACGTGACACATTCTCCATCCATCCTCTCCGCCGCAGGCCGCAGCATCTCGCGCACCGAAGAGACCGGCACAAGGTAACGCTCACTCCCCACCGCCACCACAAGCCCATCCATCAGCGCCAGCGTCAGCGGCAGCTTGATGAAGAACGTCGTGCCTTCATGGGCCTTGGAAACAATCTCGATCCGCCCGCGCAGCGCCTGCACATGCCGTCGCACGACATCCATGCCCACGCCCCGCCCGGAGATATCGGTCACCTTCTCCGCCGTCGAAAACCCGGCCTCGAAGATCAGCATGAAGATCTCGTCCTCCGTCATCTCCTGCCCCGCGCGAATCAAGCCATGCTGCAGAGCCTTCGCAAGAATGCGTTCCTTATTCAAGCCTCGCCCATCATCGGAGATCGCAATCACGATCTGCCCCGCCTGGTGAGACGCAGCAAGACGAATCCGCGCAGTCGCATCCTTCCCCATGGCCACGCGCTCTTCCGGCGTCTCGATTCCATGATCGATCGAGTTGCGAATCATATGCAGAAGCGGATCCGCCAGCGCTTCAACGATCGTCTTATCAAGCTCCGTCTCTTCGCCCGCCGTCTCGAACGCAATCTGTTTACCCACACGCCGCGAGAGGTCGCGCACCACGCGTGCCGTCTTCTGAAACTGCGCGCCCAGCGGCACCATGCGCATGCTCATCGCAACGCGTTGCAGATTGGCCGCGATACGCGCAAGCCGCGTCAGGCTTCCATCGTTTACCACCACATGTTGCGCAACCATCGCCTGCGCAATCGCCAGCTCGCCCACCATCTCCATCAACTCATCGAGCTTGCCCGTATCGATGCGCAACGAAGCAGCCTCATGACTCTTCGCCGCTTCCACCGCAACAGCCGGACCCTTCACCGCCGCTGCTTCCCCTCGCGCCGCCGCACGAATCCGTTCCAGCAGAGCATTATCCACGCGGCTCGCAGCAGCCGTCTGTCCAGCCAGCCTTTGCTCGATCCTCGCAAGCTCCTGCCGAACGATATCCGAGCTCTCCAGAACCACATCGACAACACCACCCGATACCGCCAGCGTGCCTGTCCGCGCCAGGTCCAGCAGCGTCTCCACCTCATGCGTCAACGTCTGAATCGCCGTGAATTCCAGGAATCCCGCAAGCCCCTTGATCGTATGAAACCCGCGAAAGATCGCGTGCATGGTCTCACCGCCCGCATCCTGTTCCAGCGCAAGCATGCCGTTCTCAATCGATGCGAGATGCTCGTTGGCTTCCAGGATGAACTCACGGATCATCGCTTCGTCGTCGGCCAGAGCTGTCGACACGGTGGTCTCAAGCATAGGTCTCCGCCATCCCTGGGGCTTCTACCCCGCGCGATCTACAATCCGCCAGGCCCGTCAGTTGTGCGGCCGCATCCTGCATCGCCTCCGCCTCCGCACGCAGCCGCCGTGCCACGCCGCTCCACTGCTCCGCACTCACTGCCGCGTGATCCATCTCCCTCAGCAGTCGGGTCACCGGCGCAATACCGCTTGCCTGCTCCAACGACCCTCCATGAGTCGCATCGACCAGCGTCTTCATCGTCGCGGCCCCCTCCGCAAGCGAGTGGATCCCCAACGCAACATCCTCGACCTTCTCTTGGCCGCTCCTCACCTGCATCCTCGACTCTTCCATCCACGCAGCCGTATCGCGAGCCGCACTGGCCGACCGCAGCGCAAGGCTGTGCACCTCATCTGCAATCACGGCGAATCCCATGCCCGCCTCGCCCGCACGTGCCGCTTCCACCGCCGCATTCAATGCCAGCAGACGGGTCTGGAACGCAATCTCATCGATCGACTGGATGATCGTCGCAATCTTCCTTCTCGAAGCATCGATCCCTTCCATCGCCTCGATCATCTGTCCCAGCGAATGGCTCATCGCGGCAAACTTCGCTTCGGACTCGATCATCGTCGCCACGGCCGCACGTCGATTGTCCGCATGGCGCTGGGCCGTCGCAGGCACGTTGCCACTCGCGACCGCCGTCTCATCCATCGCGCGCGACTGCGTCATGGAGTCATGCCCCATGCTCTCGCTCGCCAAACCAGCCTGCCCCGCCACATCCGCAATCCTGCTCGCGCCGTCGCGTAACGCATGGGCCTTAGCCCGTATCTGCCCATCGACCCAGCGGAGCGCGCGCAGCGAAAGCACCGCGCCCGTAATCGTCGAGACAACGCAAAACACCATCATCCAGCGAAGAGAGTAGAACGCAATCAAGCTCTGCAACATCGCGCCGCCGATCAGCAGCGCGCACAGCCAGCCTGCGCATCGACGGAGCATCATCGGATCTCTCCGGCATCGAGCACCCGCATACCATCCGCCGTCCCCGTAATCTCCATCACCTCATCCACCACCATGGCCACCGTCAAAGCGCCGTCTCGCATCACGATTAGCGAACTCTTGGCCGTAACCGTACCGTCTGTCCGTCGATCAATCACCGGCACGATCTTGCCGCGCAGGTTGATCAACCCCTTCACGCCGCCTGCCGCGCGGGTGACGACCGTCACGGTCTGCATGCCGACGATCTCCCGCACCCGCATCACATCCACACCGAACGTCTCCGTGCCCAGCCGGAAGAGGAGGTACTTTGCCGCGCGCTCGGTCGTCTCGGTTACCGTCTGCATGCTCCCCTTATCGACGCAAATACCGCCCACATAAGAACCGCCCGAAGAAATTCCGCCAGACCCTATACTGGATGCGAATGGACGAAAGCCACCCGGCCCCTCCCGAACCCGAACCCGTCCTCGTCTCTCAGATCGAAGCTGAGCCGGTCGAAACCTCTCCTGCCGCCACCCTCGCGGCCAGCTCGTCCACCAAGCGCTCCCTCGGCTTCCGCCGCAATGAGCTCTGGAGCTACTTCGGACCCGCCTTCGTCGCCTCCGTGGCCTACATCGATCCCGGCAACTTCGCCACCAACATCGAAGGCGGCTCACGCCTCGGCTATCGACTCCTCTGGGTGCTCCTCTGGTCGAACGCCATGGCGATCCTCATCCAGTACCTCGCCGCCAAGCTCGGCATCGTCACCGGCCTCACCCTCCCGCAGAACTGCCGCAAACACTTCTCGCGCCCCGTCACCCTCTCCCTCTGGATCGCCGCCGAAATCGCCGCCATCGCCACCGACCTCGCCGAATTCCTCGGTGCAGCCCTCGGACTCTTCCTGCTCTTCGGCCCCGCCATGCTGGCCCACGGCTTCTCCCGCACCGGCACGCTGCTCACCGCCGGAATCGCCGCCTCCGTTGCGGTCTTCGCCATCCTCGCGCTCGACCTCATCGGCTTCCGCTGGCTCGAAGCCGGCATCATGACCTTTGTCGGCATCATCGGCCTCTGCTACGGCTTCGAGGTCTTCCTCGTCCACCCCGACTGGCACGCCGCAGCCCTCCGCGTTCTCATCCCCACCCTCGACACCAGCTCCCCCCTGCTCTTCCACCAGAGCATCTACCTCGCCGTCGGCATGCTCGGCGCAACCGTCATGCCGCACGTCATCTACCTCCACTCGGCCCTCGTCCAGCCCCGCCTCAAGACCCTCGTCACCGAACAGCCTGAAACCTTCACCGCCCCCAATAGCCGCATCCCCGGCGCAACCATCCGCCGACGCTACCTGCGCTTCGAGCTCATCGACGTCTTCGTCGCCATGAACGGCGCATGGCTCATCAACTCCGCCATGATCGTCGTCGCTGCCGTAGCCTTCACGCACCTCGGCGCCCCCGTCACCGACGTCGAACGCGCCTACCAGACCCTCGGCCCTCTCCTCGGCCCGGCCGCCGCCACCATCTTCGCGGTCGCCCTCCTCTGCTCCGGACTCTCCTCCTCCACCGTCGGCGTCATGGCCGGACAGGTCATCATCGAAGGCTTCCTCCACATCAAGTTCCCCATCTTCCTCCGGCGACTCATCACCATCGTGCCCGCGCTCATCGTTCTCGCCGTCGGTCTCGATCCCTTGAAGATCCTCATCCTCTCTCAGGTCGTCCTCTCCTTCGCTCTGCCCTTCGCGCTTATCCCCCTCCTCATCCTTACCAACCGCACCACCGTCATGGGAGACTTCGCCAGCGCTCTCCGCACCCGCATCGCCGGTTGGATCTCGGTCGGCGTCATCCTCGCCCTCAACGCAGTCCTGCTCGCGCAACTCGCATTCGCCAGCTAGCCATTCTGCATCTCATGCAGAGCGGGTTCGTCCGTTCGGCTGGAACCCACTGGGAAGAGGAATCATGTCAACCGTCGCTCACCTCCGTCTTTGCCTCACCGCAGCCTTTGCCGTGGCCCTTCCGCTCGCCGCCCAGCACACCGCGCCTCCGGTCGCAGTCCCCCAAATCGACCGTCAGGCCGACCAGCCTACCCCGCCTGCCTCGCACACCCTGCACCTCGACGTCTCCGTCGAAGCCAAGGCCGGACAGAATGTCACCGGTCTCCAGCCGCAGGAGTTCACCCTCTTCGACAACAAGACGCCCAGCCCCATCACCTCCTTCAAGGTCCTCACCCCCACCCAGGAGCCCGTTGAGGTCATCCTCGTCATCGATGCCGTCAACGCCCGCTTCGGCACCGTCGCCATCGTGCGCGATCAGGTCGGCAGGTTCCTCCGTGCCGACGAAGGCCGCCTCGCCTACCCCACCACCCTCGCCGTGCTGGAGGACAAGGGGTTGCAGAGCATCCCCGGCTTCTCCTCCGACGGCAACCTCCTCGACGATTCCCTCAAGAAGCTCTCCATCGGCCTCCGCGAAATCACCCGCTCCTCCGGAATCTATGGTGCCGACGACCGCGTCCAGATCTCCCTCAACGCGGTCCACCAACTCTCCCGCTACGCCGCCACCCTCCCCGGCCGCAAGATCATCCTTTGGATCTCGCCCGGCTGGCCCCTTCTCTCCGGTCCCGGCATCAATCTGGATAGCAAGCAGCACGAGGCCATCTTCCGCGACGTCGTCGGCTTCTCCAACGAACTCCGCCAGTCCAACGTCACGGTCTACGGCATCAACCCCATCGGCCCCGCGGAGAACTTTCTCCGCGCCAACTACTACCAGGCCTTCGAAAAGGGTGTCGGCAAACCCAACGATACCGACCTCGCCGACCTCAGCCTGCAGGTCCTCGCTCTCCAGAGCGGCGGTCTGGCTCTTGAGGGCAGCAGCGACGTCGCCGGCCTTCTCAAGCGCTGCCTAGCCGACTCCGCCTCCTGGTACCAGCTCACCGTAGAACCCCGTCCCGCGGAGCATCCCAACGAGTACCACCACCTCGAGGTCAAACTCGACAAGCCCGGCTACAAGATCCGTACCCGCGACGGCTACTACGCGCAGCCCTGAAGCATGCTCCCCGCGAAATCATGTGTGCCGTCCGCCGGATTTCTCTCTCGACCCAGGAACAGCCACGCGAAGCAGCAAAAAAGCATGAGAACGCCCGCCCCGCGCGCAGCGGGCCAGTCCGGCCGTCCTCATCCCCGCTCCGCCTCAGCCGATAAGACGTCCAGAAGAACACTCCGACCTCTGGGCGTCTCATGCGCAAATCCACACCCTACGCCGTACTCCGGTTCCTGCCCCTGGTGCTGCTCGCCTGCCTCACCACCCAGGCGCAGCGCACCACGCACGTCCCCGCGGACGCCTCCACCATCCAGTCCGCCATCGACGCCTCCAGCAGCGGCGACACCATCCTCGTCTCCCCCGGCACCTACTTCGAGAATCTCGACCTCCGCGGCAAGGCCATCACCCTTCAGAGCACCGAAGGCCCCGAAACCACCATCCTCGACGGCAGCAACCTGGCCCCGGTCGTCACCTTCGCCACCCGCGAAACCCGCGCCACCAGCCTCTCCGGCTTCACCCTCCGCAACGGAGCACCAGCCTCCACAACGAGCCACGGCGGCGGCATCCTCCTCGTCGCCTCCTCGCCCACGATCGCCGGAAACATCCTCACCCACAACCTCTGCACCGCCCTCGACGCCACCCAATCCTCGCCCTTGCTCACCCGCAACATCCTCCGCGAAACCCACCCCAGCGCCCTCTGCATCGCGCAACCAGTCGCCCCCGTAGTCTTCAGCGGAGGCTCCCCCACGCTCCTCCACAACATCGTCGAACACAACGACCTCACCGCAGCCCAGCCCATCTCCGCCGGAATCGCCCTGACCGGCGCGCAAGCCACCCTCCAAAGCAACATCCTCCGCGAGAACCTCACCGGCAACGACGCCCCATCCGCGATCTTCACCAGCGGTACCCAACCCATCCACTTCGAGCAAAACCTCATCAACGCCAACTCCAGCCACTGCGGCCCCGCCGTCTCCATCGCATCCCCCGGCACATTCCTCAACAACACCGTGGCCGACAATGCCACCTGCGACTCCTCTGCCGAACTCACCCTCTCTTCCCCCCAACTCATGGTGGTCAACAACATCCTCGCCACCTCATCCAGCCACCCCGCCCTCGCCTGCTCGCTTGAACCAGCTGCCTTCCACCACAATCTCCTCCACAACGCCTCCGGCCCAGTCCTCGCCGGCGCCTGCCCCGATCCCGGCACCAACCTCTTCGCCGACCCCCTCTTCGCAAACCGGGTCCAGGCCGACTATCACCTCTCCCCCCACTCCCCGGCCCTCGCCGAAGGCACAACCGCCTTCGCCCTCGCGCAACACGATCTAGACGACATCCTCCGCATACAAGACGGCCGCATCGACCTCGGCCCCTACGAGCACGCTCTCCCAAAAATCCTCACCGCCAGCACCATCATCCTCAACGCAACGCCCAGCCCCGCCGAGGCCTTCCAGTCCATCACCCTCACCGCGCAGGTCACCGCCCAGAACGCCACGCCCACCGGCTCCATCGTCTTCACCGCCAACTCCCAACCCCTCGCCACCCTCCCCCTTGACACCACCGGCCGCGCATCCTTCACGACCACCGCCCTCCCCGCCGCAACCCTCCCCTTCAGCGCCACCTACAGCGGCTCCGCCACCATCGCGCCCTCATCCGACACCCTCACCCAGCGCATCGCCCCCGCCACCACCCTCCTCTCCTTCGCCGTTACCCCCTCCACCGCCGACGAAACCCAGTCCGTCACCCTCTCCGCGACCGTCGCAGCCCCACTCTCCACCCGTTCGCCCACCGGACAGGTTCAGTTCCTCGAACTCACCACCCACAACGTCCTCGCGACCCTTCCCTTGGACCCGACCGGCCACGCCTCCGCGACCCTCCCCACCCTGCCCAACGGCACCTGGCTCATCGACGCCATCTACCTCGGCTCCGCAAACTTTTCCCCCGTCACCCTGCCCGCCTCGAACGCCCTCACCCTCACCATCGCCAACCGGGGCTACGTCCTCTCCACAGCCAATCAGACCATAACGATCCAGTCCGGCCACCATGCCCCGGTACCCCTCACCTTAGCCAGCATCGGAACCTTCGCCGCTACCCTCATCCTCTCCTGCGCCAACCTTCCCGCCAACGCCACCTGTACCTTCTCCCCCGCATCCCCCAGCCTCACCGCCGGATCCACCCTCCCCGTCACCCTCACGCTCGACACCGATGCAATCCCCGGTTTCCTCGCCCTCACTCACCCCGCCGCCGGACCCACCCTTGCCTTCCTCCTCGTCCTCACCTTCAAACGCCGCCGCCAAGCCCTGTCATCCCTGTGTCTCCTCACCGCCCTCACCGGCTGTACGTCGCAGTATCCGGCTCAGGTTCCCAGCGGAACCTACCCCATTCAGGTAGTGTCCCAGGCCGTTGGGTCGTCTACAAAACAAACCCTTTCCCTCATTGTTGTCGTTACAAACTGAAGACAAGTTTCTCGCAACTTTATTTTCAGATACGCGTCTATTTGAGAACCAAGGGCCCCACGCACTCCCCATACCCTTGATGCGGCTTCAAGGGGCTCTGTTTAAAGTCGTCTTGTCGTATTCGAAAGACGAAGGCAAACGTTTCCGCCAGCAATGGCATCTCTTCATTCGCGAGGATCTGGATGAGTCTTAAAGCGCTCTACACCGCAGTTAACATCGCATTCTTCGTTGCACTGGCCGTCTTCTTTGAGCGCCCGGCCCACGCCTATACCGATCCCGGCACCGCCCTGCTTGTCTTCCAGAGCGCCTCGGCTGCAGTCACCGCCAGCCTCTTTTACTTCCGCCGCAAGATCAAGGCGCTCATCACCAAGCCGGCCCCGCAGCCTGCCGCCGCCAAGCTCGAACAGACCAACGGATAACTGGCATTGTTGAAGACCTTTCGCGACCCCGCCGGCACCCTCGAACTACGCGCCGACGCAGCCTACCGCACCGTCTATCCCCCGCATGATGCGGAGATCCTGGCCTTCCTCGACACGCCCCTGGCTCATCGGCTCGTCGAGGAGGGCAGTCTCGTCTCCAGCACCGTCATCCAGGCCCCCACCCCCGATCAGCCTCTCGTCCTCCGCCACCCCCGCATCCCCTTCGTCTCCTACCACTGGGAGTGGAGCCCAGGCATGTGGCTCGCTGCCGCAAAGCTCACCCTCTCGATCTGCGCCGATCTCCTCGCCGTGGGCTACATCCTCAAGGACGCCACCCCGTCGAACATCCTCTTCGTCGGCACCAGGCCCATCCTTGTCGACGTGCTCTCCGTCGCGAAGGTCGACCCCACCACACCCATCTGGTTCGCCTCCGGTCAGTTCATCCGCACCTTCCTGTTGCCTCTTCTCGCGTCCGAAAAACTAGGCTGGCCTCTCCAGGCGAGCATCACTCGCCGCGATGGATATGAGCCCGAAGAGATCGGCCGGCATCTCCCCTTCGCCACCCGCTGGAGCCAGCCAGCCCGCTCCGCCGTGACGCTTCCTCTCCTTCTCTCCGGCAAGCGCAAGAGCGGCCCAGCTACCGCACCCAAATCCCCCAAAGTCGACGCCGAAGCCGGAACCTACATCCTCGGCAAAACCATCGCCGGCCTCCGCAAACAGATGGAGCTCCTCACCCCGAAGCAGCACGCCTCCACCTGGTCCGACTACACCGAGACCGCTACCCACTACACCACCGCCGAACAGGCCGAAAAGCAGACCTTCGTCAGCCGCGTCCTTGGGGCCGTCAAGCCCAGCCGCGTCCTCGACATCGGCTCCAACACCGGAACCTTCTCCGAGATCGCCGCCAAGTCCGGCGCGCAGGTCGTAGCCCTCGACACCGACCAGCAGGCCGTCGACATCCTCTTCGCGCGCCTCTCGCAGTCGCCGTACGCCGCCGCGATCCTGCCCCTGCACATCGATCTCTCCCGCCCCACGCCCGCGGTCGGCTGGCACAACCAGGAGAACGCCTCCTTCATCGACCGAGCCGAGGCTCACTTCGACTTCGTGCTCATGCTCGCGGTCATCCACCACCTCTTGCTCCAGAGCCAGATTCCGCTCGAGCACATCGCCGGCCTCGCGGCCGAGATCACCACCTCCGGCCTCATTATCGAGTGGGTACCGCCCACCGACGAGAAGTTCCGCGAGGTCCTCCGCGGACGCGACGCCATCTACGCGCACCTCACCGAAGAGGCCTTCCTGGCCGCCTTCGCCCCCCACTTCGACATCGTCCAGCAGGTCACCCTCACCAACGCCCGCATCCTCTTCCACATGAAAAAGCGCGTCATCCTCCCGTCGGCCGGAGTCTAGTCTCCGAGCAACGCAAGGACCGGCAGAGTGTCAGCTGGCAACACCGGCACACGGGTCACGAAGTGCCCGCCGCCCGCGAAGGGCCCTCTACATCTCAGCCCAGCGCCGCATCAGGTTGTGATACACCCCCGTCAGCGCCACCGCCGCGCCGCTCCCCGGAGCCTCCGCCGACACTCGCTGAATCCCCTGATCCAGATCGAACAGCAGCGCCCGGTCCGCATCCGAGCGAATCATGCTTTGCAGCCAGAAGAAGCTCGAAACCCTCGCCCCGCGTGTCACCGGAGTCACCCGGTGCAGGCTCGTCGAGGGATACAGCACCATGTGCCCCGCTGGCAGCTTCACCGAGTGCGCCCCATACGTATCCTCGACCATCAACTCGCCGCCGTCATAGTCCTCCGGCGCCGTCAGAAAAAGCGTAGCTGAAATATCTGTCCGGATGCGCCCGCCCGTCCGCTCATCCTGCCGGATCGAGTTGTCCACATGCACCCCAAACGACTGCCCACCCGCGTACGAGTTGAACAGGGGAGGGAAGACCCGCAGCGGAAGCGCCGCCGAAACAAACAGCGGATTCGCCCCCAGCGCGCCCAGAATCATCTCTCCCAGCTCCAACGCCACCGGATGCCCCTCCGGCAACTGCATATTGTCCTTGGTCCGCGCCGACTGGTGTCCCGCCGTCACGCGTCCATCCACCCACTGCGCCGCGTCCAGCTTGGCCCGCGCATAGCTCACCTGCTCTGCTGTCAAAACATCCGGAATCGTAATCAACACGGCAACATCCTCCAAAACGGGGTAAGTCGCCAGTTCTGAGTTGCAAGGAGAACCAACCCAGAACTGGCAACTGAGCACTGACAACTTAGAACTTGTAGTTCACTCCGAACAGTGCGCTCCGTCCCGCTCCCGGTACGAGATGGCTCGGATGCGGCTGGTCGATATAGTACCGGTTCAGGATATTGTTCACATTCACCTGCAGCGAGATCTTCTCCGTAATCGGACGCGAAACCACACCATTGAACGCCCAGTACCCGGGGACCTGCTTGAGAGCCGTCGCGGTCACCACGGCATTCGCCGGGGTCGTTCCCGTCCAGGCCGTAGCCACGTAAGGAATCGTAGAACTCGCCGAACGCGAAGCCACATAGTTGCCGCCCAGTCCGCCTGTAAACCGCCATGCCAGCGCTCGGTTCAGCCACACGTTGAAAGTCTGCTTCGGTACGTTCGCCAGCGGTGCCCCAATCGCATTGGGGAAGTACTGCGACGAGATCACCTCGCTATGCAGATACGCATAGCCCGCCAGGATGTCGAACTGGTTCCGCAGCCGCCCGGTCACCGAGACCTGCGCCCCCTTCACCACCTGGTTACCCGCCAGCACCGTGATCGTCGAGTTCGCCGGAGACGTCTCGCGAGCATTGTCCTTCTCCGTCCGGAAGATCGCACCGGCTAACGAAAGCTTCTCGTTCAGGAACTCCCACTTCGATCCAATCTCGTACGTCTCGTTCTCTTCCGGAGGAAGAACGCTCGTCGTCGCCGATAGCGAAAGTGACTCTGCCGAGGGGTTGAAGCTCGTGCCGTAGTCGAAGTAAACACTTCCATGCGAGTTTGGCTTCACCACAAACGCTGCCCGGTACGAAGGCTTGCGATCGATACGCGAGTAGAACGGAGCCAGCCCCGTGCTCGCCGTGTATTGCCTCTGCTGCGTGTAGAAATAGTCGTATCGAATGCCGCCCGTCACATCGATGTACCGGCCCAGGTGAACCGTATCGACGAAGAAGAATCCAGCCGAATCCGCCGCCACATGCGTCACAGTGTTCAGAACCTTCGTGCCCATGAACGGAAGGTCCTCGTTCGGGTTCAGCAGCGTCGCGGGGGTCACGCCCGTAGAGGTATAACGAATCGGATTCGACATCTCCCGGCCACCCTCCAGACCAAACACCATCGAGTGACCGATGTTCAGGAACTTGAAGTGCAGAATCGCTTCATCCTGCTGCCACAGATCGCTCTCCACACTCTTCACGGAGATCTGGTTACGATTCACCAGGATCGTCGCCGGATCGCTCGCGACGCCGTTGTTATAAGGGCAGAGCTGCGCGGAATTCAGAATGTTCGTCGGTGCCAGAATCTTGCCGGTCGTCGGCGAAATCGCCCCGTTCGAGCAGATCTGCGGCTCCGTAATCTGCGTGTTGCGTGGATAGTTCGCAAAACGCGTAATGCTGCGCAGGCTCACATGCTCATTCACATCGTGGTCCAGCCGGAACGTAACGATGTCGTCATGCGTGTTCAGGAAGTTCGAATGCTTGAACCCGTAGTACGCGCTCCGCACCGCGGCAGAGGGCCTGTTCAGCAGCCACGGAATACCGTAGTCCGGAATATCGTTCTCGCCCAGGTGAACATAGCTCAGCGTGCCCCGCGTCCTCGTGCCCATTCCGAAGCTCAAGGATGGGGCCACACCGAACCGGCGGTTCACCACCACATCGCGCCCCGCCACGTTGGAGAGGTTGCCCATCAGGTTCAACCGGAACGCTGTGCCTCCGCCCATCACCTCGCCCAGCGGCTTGTTCACATCCAGCGTAAACCGGCGCGTCACATCCGTGCCCAACTGCACCGTGCCTGCGACGAACTTCGTGTCCGTGGGACGCTTGCTCTCCTGGTTAATCACGCCACCCGTCGAACCGCGGCCGAACTCGATGCCTGCCGGCCCTTCCAGTACCTCGACCTGCCCATAGTTGAACGAGTCGCGGTAGTAGCTGCCAAAGTCGCGAATCCCGTCCAGGAAGATGTCGTTGCGTGCCGTAAACCCGCGAATCGTCAGGCTGTCTCCCTGCGCACCACCCTCACCCGCCGCCAGACTGATCCCCGGAACGTTTCGCAGCGAATCGCGCAGCGTCGTCACCGCTTGCTCCTGCATGATGAACTGCGGCACCACCGCAATCGTCTGCGGCGTATCCTTCAGCTCTTCCGTAAACTGCGACAGCGGCATCGAGGCCTTCGCCGTCACGGTAATGTCTTCCTGCGCGGCCAGACCGACGACGATCGTCGCCTCATCTTCCATGCGCGACTGCAGACCGGTCCCCTCGAGCAGAAGCTTCAATGCCTCACCCGACGGAAGCGTACCCGTCACACCCTTGGTGGTGAAGCCGGCCATCACGCCAGGCGTCAGTTGCGTCTTCACATGGATCCCGGACTGCGCTTCAAACTGCTTGATCGCCGCATCCAGCGGACCCTCCGGAATCGCAAAGGTCTTCGCTGGCAAACCCGCCTCGAGCGAGGACGGTGCGGCGGCGGTACCCGGCTTCGCCGAAAGAGACCCCATCGCTAACGCGTCATGCGCGGTGCCCACCATCGAGAACGCCAGCGCACCCGCCATCAGCGTCCGCCCGCCCACCGAACTCACGCCCGACACCCGCTCCACACGTGCAGTCGTCTTGGCGACCGTCTCCGTGCTCTTTACTCCCTGATGCTGATAGCCCCGAGCCTCAAACCGCGTCTTCGTACGCTTCATGTCGTTCTCTCCTCCATCCTGCCGCCGCGCTAGGAAACAGGCGCGGGTTCTGGCAAGCGGGCCGTCTCACCATTCACGCGCCAGAAAAACACGCAGAAGGGCTCCCGAACCGCTCAACCCGCCAACGCGGGCTTCCTTGGAAAATGTGCAAGTTGAAAGAGCCGCGGACGCGACCCTATACTAGGAGGCGTCGTCGCTTCAAAGCGCTTCGTCCCAGGTCCTCGTGGTCTCTGCCAGGAGATTCATCCACGGGGATCTGAGCTTTCAACTCGATCCAGCCTCGCGAAATCTACCGCGAGCATCGTGCAAATCCGATAGATTGAATATACGACAAGACTAGTCCGAGTTCAATCGAAAATGACAACTTCGTCATAAACGTCATGCACATCCCGGATTCTCCACGCAAAAAAGAAGCCCTCCAAGACGGAGGGCTTTTACGAGAGATCGAAACCTCGTTCCGCGCGGCTAGAAGATAGCCCGCAGCGAAAGCTGAATCTGCCGGTTTGCGCCGATCCCCACCTGGTTCCCCACGGTCGAGGTCAACGCACCGAACGCGCCCGCGTTCGATAGCGTAAACGGCGTCCCCGGCTGCGAGCCGTTGCCCGGAGCCGTCGCCAGCGTCTGGGTCAACCGCACCGTACCCGGATTGGCGTAGTTCGGATGATTCATGATGTTGTACACATCCGCGTGGAAGTCGAACGACATCCGCTCCGCCACATGGATCGACTTCGCCAGCGTCAGGTCGAGCTGCGCCAGCACCGGTCCCGTATAGTCGTTGCGGCGCGAGTTGCCGAACGTCCCCGGAGCCGGAGTCGAAAACGCCGCCGGATTCAGGAACTGACGACCCGTCTTCAGGTACGGGCTCACACCCGCCACCACGTTCGGCCGGCGAATGTTCCGCGTGTTGCCGCCGCCCGGAACGTTCGCCACCGCGGTCGTCTGCACCACGCCCCCAACCAGCACCGGGCTCGAGAACGTCTGCCCCGCATACGCCGTGCCCACCTTGCCCACGTACGCCACATCCGGACGCGTAATCAGCACATCGATCGGCAGCCCTGCGCGGAAGTTCACAATCCCGCCCATCTGCCATCCGCCCGCAATCGCATCCAGAGGACCCGAAAGCGAGAACTGCCGACCCCGTCCGAACGGAAGGTCATACAGCACCGTCGCGTTCAGCGAGTGGCGAATATCGAAGGTGCCGCGACCATATTCCGTATTGAAGTCATACGGATTCTGCGCCGTCGTCGCCTCATTCGAACCGCTCGAATTGCCCAGCTCCTTCGCCCACGTGTACTGCGCACCCAGCGAGAGTCCGCGCGCAAACCGCCTCTGCAGGCTCGACTGCAGCGAGTGATACTGGTCGAATCCGCCTGACGTCTTGTAATCGATCTCGGCGAACCGTCCGCCGAACTGCCGTACCGCCGTTCCCACACCGGTCGTGGGATTCGTCGTCACGCTCGTGATCAGGTTGGTGATCGAACGCAGGAACAGGTTCGAACCCGTCGACCCCACATACGCCACCATCATCTGCATCTTGCCCGGAAGCTCCTGCTGCACGGAAGCCGTATACGTCGTCACCCGCTCCGGAATGCTGTATCCCGGTGCATACGCACGCGGCTGATAGCCCAGCGTCGGGCTGTTGATGTCATACCCCTGGTACACATCCGTCGCCGGAAGAATCGGATACGCCTTCCCCGTGGTAAACGTACGCGACACGCGGTCGTTCGCCTCCGGCTGAATCTGGTCCTCCGTCTGTCCCGGCCCATAGAACATGCCCGCGCCCAGACGCAACACCGTATGGTTCTCCGACCAGCGTGGCGACCACGTCAGACCCACACGCGGCCCGAAGTTCGTCTTCTTGCTCGTGTACCAATCGCCCGCATACTTCGGAATAATCGTGCCCGCGGTCATATCGAAGAACACGTTCTTGTTCCGCGTCTCATGCAGGGGCGAAAAGTACTCATACCGCATGCCGTAGCTCAGCGTCAGGTTCGAGGTCACCTTCCACTCGTCCTGTGCATAGCCGATGTAATACGCCTGCTTCACCAGCGCATTGCCGCTCAACCCGGTAAACGGGCTCAGGTCGCTCAGATCGCCGAAGAACTGGATCTGCGCCGGAGCATTGGCCACAAACAGAGCCGGCGTGTTGTACGTATACGTCGTACCGCCAATCTGGTTGTTGTACAGCGACAGCGGACGAACCTCCACGCCGAACTTCAGCGTATGGCTCCCCCGAACCAGCGACAGATTGTCGATGTACGAATAGCTCTGTGCCGTATACGGCGCACCCACACCGTTGAACGAGCTCGAAAGGCTGATCAGCGCACCGATGTTGGTCAGTCCCGCAATCGAGATACGCGCCTTGCTGATGTCGGCATTCGGGCTCGGCCCGGCAATACCCTGCACCCGCATCTTCGCCCCGTTGTAGCCGAACTTCGTCTCGTTGAACACCCGCGGCGACCACACCTGCGTCACGCCGATCACCCCGTTCTGCGGAACCTCCACCTGCCCGAACTTGCTCAGCGAGGCATCCTGCACCTGCGTCGAGACGCCCTGGTCGCGGTTATAGCGAGCGAACACGCTGAACCGGTCGTTTACGTGATAATCCAGCCGGATCGAGCCGAAGTCTTCGTTGATCTTGTTGTTCCCCACCACCACCGGCGAAGAGGTCGACGTAGCCGTCTCAGCCGAAGCCGGAGTCGGATCGGTCGGGAACGCCGCCAGCAGTCCATACAGCGGAGAGGTCGTCGGAATCTGCGCACGGTAGAAGTTCGTCAGCGTAGGCGTCGAAAACGCCGTCGGATAGATCTGCCGCAGACCCTCATAGTTCGCGAAGAAGAACATCTTGTCCTTCATCACCGGTCCACCGATCGATCCGCCGAACTGGTTCAGCCGGAACTTCGGCTTCCTCGTCGTCACAAACGTGTTGTGCGCGTCGAAGAAGTCGTTCCGCACATACTCGAACAGCGACCCATGAAACTTGTTCGTGCCCGACTTCGTGATGAAGCTGATCTGTCCACCCGTACCCGTTCCCATCTCCGCCGGATAGCTCGAAGAATCCACACGGAACTCCTGCACCGCCTCCAGCGACTGCTGCAACCGAAACGTCGAAGTAAGCTCCCCGTTCAGGTTTCCCGGAGACGTATCGATGATCGAGGTCGCCTCAATCCCATCCAGACGCAGAATATTCTGCTCCACCGCGCGCCCTGAAAACCGGATATTGTCGAACGTTCCGGTGCCCGCATTCGTCGCGCCCGGAACCAGCAGGTAAAGCTGCGAGATCTGCCGTCCATTGATCGGCAGGTTCTCAATCTCGCGGCTGGAGACGTTCGCGCCAATCTTCGCCGAAGACGTATCCAGCGCGATCGCCGCTCCCGCATCGATCGTTACGTCCTGCGTCGCACCCGTCACCGGCAGCTTGAAGTCGTGGATCAGCTCCTGCCCAACCGTCAGCACCAGGTGCTTCACCTCGCTGCTGGAAAAGCCCGTCGCAGAGACCTTCACGTCATACTCGGCCGGCGGCAGGGACACGGCGGTGAACTGTCCATCGCCGCTCGTATAAACCGTCCGGACGATGCCGGTTCCCTCGTTGGTGATGCTCACCTCCGCGTGGCTCAACACAGCGCCGGAGGCATCGGTCACAGTCCCGATCAAACGCCCGGTCGTCATCTGGGCATGGAGGGAAAGTGAAGAAAATAAAAGGGCAAGCGATACACCCTTGGAAAGTTGAAGAAGTCTCATATGCTGCGATCATTCGCGGCGAGTGTTACTGTCCCATGAACAGTCGATTAACTTAAAGTGTTAACCGCAACTACTGATCCATCTGGGGGTTAAAAGCCGTCCGCAAAAAAACAATCGTCCATGAGGCGGGAAAACCGGCCCCAAAGCAAAGGACAGCGCCTCCGGATCGCCACTCTCAGGCCGTCGGGGGCGCGCCATCGGCGACGCGTCGATGCGCACAAGCGCCACGGCCTCAGGCCGCGTGGGAAGAAATTGGGTTTGGTGTCGTCTCGTGTGCAGTCATCCCCGCAAGGGATCTGCATGTGTCTTGACTTCTGCCTTTTTCGGCAGAACCGGGCTTACGCCCCGTGATCTCAGCCGTTCGGTCTTCGCCAAACGGGCTTCGAACACTATCTCTCGCTCTCTACCTTAGCAAACCCAGCCGTTTTTTGTGCGATCTGAGATCGACGCAAGTCCACGGAGGCATCGTCCGAGCACACGACCAAAACCGTCCTCGAAGGGAAGGAGCATTCCGCGTTACCTGCGAAAACCGTGCATGCTCGCTGCTCAAAGCCGATCGCAAGTCTCTTCTCGAGACCCTCCGTCTACCGCCCAGCCGTGCTCTGCGCGAGCAAATACGCCCCCCAGAACCGCATCTTCTCCCCGCTCGTCACCGGGCGTGGCCCGATCACCGCCCCCAGTTCCATCGTTCTATGCTCTCCGGCCTTCACCGCCTGCCACATCGGCAGGCTCCCCCCATTTGGATCGCCCGTCCGCACAAAGTTCACCCAATACCCCGAGGCCACCTTCTCCAGCGTCGAATCCGTCGACGTATAAGGCCTCTTCAGCACCGCAAGGTTTCCCAGCACATACGGAATCTCCCCAGAGTGAAACGCCTGGTACTCCGGATGCTCCGGCCATGGAATAGCCCGGTCGAAGTAATAGGTGTAGGCTGCCGTCCGAGCCGTCTGCCCCCTCTTCTCCGCCCATAGGTTCATCGACACCAGCCCCATATCCCGCGCACTCGCCTTCATCGACTCCCCGGCCTCCGCGTCCGTCTTCCCCGGATACAGCCGCAGATAGTCCGCCACCTGCGCCCCATAGGTCTTCTGCGCCATCGCCGCATACTCCGCGACCGTCGTCTTCCCATAGGTCTTCGACGAACTCCCCTCATCCGCCACCATGCCATCGATCGTCGGAACATCGTTCTGCCGTCCCGCCGCGAACGCGCTGCTCACCGTCTCCATCAGCATCCACCCATCCACATCCGGACGGAAGTGAACCCCCGCCCGCGCATACAGCGCAACCAGTGCTCCCGCATCCATCGCACGCAGATCCTTCAGTGTCTGTGCCCCCGCCGCCCCGGCGAACGCTACACCCTTCTCCTCGGCATCCTGCAACGTGTCGCTCATCGGCGGCGCCAGGAAAGCCCCACTCTCGATGATCGCCCCCCGAAACAGCCCCTTCGCCATCGGCGAAGCCGTCAGGTCCACCACAATCTGTGCCCCCGCCGACTGTCCCGCCACCGTCACCTGCGCCGCATCGCCCCCAAACGCGCCGATATTCTCCTTCACCCACTTCAGCGCGGCGACCACGTCCATCAGCCCATAGTCTCCCGAAGCATGCTGCGGAGACTCAGCCGTCAGCGCCGGATGCGCCATGAACCCGAACGCGCCCAGTCGGTAGTTGATCGTCACCACCACGATCCCCTTCTTCGCCAGCGCCTCACCGTCATACACCGCCGCCGCGCCCGACCCCTCCACGAACGCTCCCCCATGAACCCATACCAGCACCGGCCTCTTCATCCCTCCACCCGCCGGAGCCCACACGTTCAGATACAGGCAATCCTCGCTCGGCGCCTCCTGCGCCAGGAACTCCGTCGTCCATGGCAGCCCGTCCTTCCGGATCGTCTGCATGCAACTCGCCGAAAAATGGTCTGCCTTCTTCACCCCGGTCCACGGATCGACCATCATCGGGGGCCGCCACCGCAACTCCCCCACCGGAGGAGCTGCAAACGGAATCCCCTTGAAGCTGGTGACTCCCTCCATCTTCACTCCGCTCACCAGCCCATCCCGCGTCCGCACCGTCTGCCCCGCCGCCGGGATTCCCAGCGCCAGCACACCCACCGCCAAAACCGCCATTCTCATCCGCATATCCGTCAAGCCCCAACTCCTTCTTCCAAAGGCACTATACCCCCATTTCAGCGCATAAAACACCGATCTCCCCATCCCCCGCGAACCCCGCGGCCTGGACCCGTTTTCACACACAAAACCCTCTATAATGGAGGGATACGTTATGGCTGACGATCAAAACCCAGAACTCCCCCTCGGACCCAACGACACTCCTGAGAACGACGACGCAATCGGCCAGTCCGGCCCGACCAATGACCCGTCTTCTCCCCCCGATCCACCGGCCTCGACCGTCCAGGGACGTGGCGCCCTCTCGATGTTGTCCATCAACATCGAGGACGAGATGCGCCGCTCTTACCTCGACTACTCCATGTCGGTCATCATCGGGCGTGCGCTGCCCGACGTACGCGACGGCCTCAAGCCCGTACATCGCCGCATCCTCTACGGCATGCAGGAGATGGGCCTCCAGTACAACAAGAAATATACGAAGTCGGCCAAGGTCGTCGGACACGTCATGGGTAACTATCACCCCCACGGCGACTCCGCCATCTACGACACCATGGTCCGCCTCGCCCAGCCCTTCTCCCTCCGTTACCTCATGGTCGACGGCCAGGGCAACTTCGGCTCCGTAGACGGCGATCCACCAGCCGCCATGCGTTACACCGAGTCGCGCCTCACCCGCATCGCCGGTGAAATGCTCGCCGACATCGACTCCGACACCGTCGACTTCACCCCCAACTACGACGAGTCCACCCTCGAGCCCACCGTCCTCCCCGCGCGCATCCCGAATCTCATCGTCAATGGTTCGTCCGGTATCGCCGTCGGCATGGCGACCAACATCCCGCCGCATAACCTCACCGAGGTCATCAACGCGGCCATCGCCCTCATCAACGATCCCCACGCCGGCCTCGAAGAGGTCCTGAAGCACGTCCAGGGCCCCGACTTCCCCACCGGCGGCACCATCTTCGGCCGCGCCAACATCCCCCAGACCTACAAAACCGGCCGCGGACGCTTCATGATGCGCGCCAAGTGCCGCATCGAAAACATCTCCGGCGGCCGCCAGGCCATCATCGTCGAAGAGATCCCCTACCAGGTCAACAAGTCCAAGCTCATCGAGCGCATCGCCGAGCTCGTCACCGAAGGCGTCATCACCGACATCGCCCGCGACGAGTTCCGCGACGAGTCCGACCGCGACGGCATGCGCATCGTCATCGGCCTCAAGCGCGGCGCCGAGCACCAGATCGTCCTCAACCAGCTCCACAAGCACACCCAGATGCAGGAATCCTTCTCGATGATCTTCCTCGCCGTCCACAACGGACAGCCCAAGGAACTTCCTCTCGACAAGGCCATCCGCGCCTTCCTCGACCACCGCGTCGAAGTCGTCCGCCGCCGCACCGCCTTCCTCCTCGCCAAGGCCCGCGACCGCGAACACATCCTCCTCGGCTACCAGATCGCCCTCGACTATCTCGATCAGGTCATCCGCATCATCCGCCAGTCCAGCTCCCGCGCCAACGCCCGCGAGAACCTCTTCACCTTCTTCTCCGGCAAGGCGATCGCCCTCCGCGGCACCGAGCTCGCCGGCGTCACCCTCGACGCCGGAAAGTACGGCATCGACACCCGTTTCCTCCCCACCGGACTCGACGGCGTCGCCACCCTCATCCTCTCGCTCCGCCAGATCGACGCGATCCTGGAACTCCAGCTCTACCGCCTCACCCAGCTCTCCATCGACGAGCTCCTCAACGAGCTCCGTCAGATCCGCGACAACATCGCCGAGTTCGAGTCCATCCTGGCCTCCGAGCCCAAGCTCCGCGCCGTCATCGTCAAAGAGCTCGAAGACATCCGCGACAAATACGGCGACGCGCGCCGCACCGTCATCCTCGACGACTCCGCCGACCTCACCCTCGAAGACCTCATCACCGACGAGCAGGTCGCCGTCACCGTCTCCCACACCGGCTACCTCAAGCGGACGCCCATCTCTACATACAGACAGCAGCGTAGAGGCGGTACGGGACGCATCGGCATGAAGACCCGCGACGAAGACTTCGTCTCGCAGCTCATCATCGATTCCACCCACGCCTACCTGCTCTGCTTCACCAACACCGGCCGCGTCTACTGGCTCAAAATCTACGAGATCCCCGACGTCGGCACCACCGGCAAGGGCAAGGCCATGGCCTCGCTCGTCGACCTCCAGCCCGGCGAAAAGGTCGTCACCATCCTCACCGTCCGCGACCTCAACGAAGAGGGCAAAAACATCCTCTTCGCCACCCGCAACGGTACCGTCAAGAAGACCGCCCTCAAGGACTACTCCAACGTCATGGCGCGCGGCGTCATCGCCATCAACATCGACAAGAACGACGAACTCATCACCGCCAAGATCACCGACGGCAACCAGATCATCTTCCTCGCCACCCACGAGGGCATGGCCATCCGCTTCAACGAGCGCGACCTCCGCATCATGGGCCGCCCCGCCACCGGAAACCGAGGCATCAACCTCAAGAAGAACGACTACGTCATCGGCGCCGCCGTCACCCCGTCCCCCGAGGCCCGCGAAAAACAGCGCCGCGAACGCGCCGCCGCCCTGGGCCTCACCGCCCAGCTCGAAGACGTCATCGGCGCCGAACCTGCCTCTTCCGGAACCGGAACCGAAGGCCCGGGTGCCCCATATCTACCGACAGATGCACCGTCGGGAGATGTGGGATCCGCAGACGTCAACTCGCCATCCTTCAGCGACGTAGCCAAGCGCGAGTCCGCCCCCGACGGCCAGGAGATCCTCGGCTCCGACACCGAAACCGAGATCGACCCCGCCGCCCAGGCCAAGCTCGACAAGCTCGACGAAAAGCTCGGCCTCACCCCCTGCCTCATCCTCACGGTCTCGGAAAACGGCTTCGGCAAACGCACCGACGTCGACCGTTACCGCCTCCAGTCGCGCGGCGGCACCGGCGTCAAGAACATGAACACGACGCCCAAGGTCGGCAAGGTCGCCGCCATCAACCTGGTCGACGACACCACGGAGATGATGTTGATCAGCCAGTTCGGCAAGATCATCCGCATCGACACCAAGCAGATCCGCGCCGCCGGCCGGGGCACCCAGGGCGTCAAACTCCTCGACCTCGAGCAGGGCGACAAGGTAGCCGCCGCCATGACCATCCCCCCCGAAGACCCCAAAACTCAACCGGAGAACGGAACGCTGATCTAATCGAGGTTGAGTAGATCAGCGCTGCAGGGTTATGTATTAGGAGCCGCCGCGCATCTTCCCAAATGGTCTGTAGGATTTGTCTAGATAGTGTCGACGATTTTTGAGTTGGCTCTGCTGTCTTGAAATTCCACGGGGCCTTTTGTAGAGGCATCTAGGACAGTCTCGACAAATGAGTCTCCAGCTGCGAGTGCTCGCGCGCTGAATGCCATAACGATTGCTGATGCCATCGTTTCTACTCTGTAGCCCGATTCATCGGCTACCTGCTGGAAAGAAGCTTGGTAAAGGCGCAGCAAAAGTTGTGGCCCCACCGCCCTTCTGGTTAGTTCACGGAATGCCGCATCTCCGACCAGGACAACTACTCCGGGAGCCGCCCGTTCCACCCCGGAACGAGACCTGTGGCCCCGGAGAGTATTTCCGATAAGAGCGTCATAAAAAATACTGCCGCCATAATAATCTTGGAGCCGTTTGAGTTGTTCACCTAGCCGTTTCCCATCTCCACCCTTAGCGGAGCCTGTTTTGCTCTTGACTTGATGGAATCGGAGTTGGGAATTTGTATCGAAAGGAGGCTGTACTACGTCGGCACCTGGGAACGGATTAGTCTCCAGATCGAGCATCTCCTGGTGAGTTCCTCTGGGTTCAGGTACCCTCACGTTACCCCGCATTTCGCCGACGATGTCTTCATGGAGATGTCCAAGGAGGCCTTCGATGATCATGATAGCTTTATGTCCCACCGTGGTCTCAATGGCCTTCTCAAAATCTCCACCATGAAGCAATATCTGACTAGCAGCCAAGATATAAGGGTCGAGGACATCCCCAGGATTACGTCCGCATTCGATATCTTTTTCCGTCTTTGGGAAAGTCCGAACTATATCGGTTACTTTCTTCGTAACACGTGTCAAGACTGCATTCGGATCGGAAAAAGCAGCTACTAATTGCAAGCGCTGAGAGACCAGTGCCGCCTGCTGAGTTATAGATTCATTTGGCAATCCACTAGATTGCAATATAGTACTTACAAGTTCGATAAGATTTCTGAAATCCATATCAGCCAGATGAGCCGATGGGGAATCGCTCAATTCTGCAGGAGCCGATATGGCTAACTTTAGGTCAGCAAATACTTTGTCGAGAAGATCGGCGGATGTCCCAAACTCCTTGAATAAGTGATCGTCCTGCGCGCTCCTTAGTCTGGCAAGGAGCTTCGCATTCACTCTTTGAATTGGGTTCTTCTTAGGTAGGAATAGGAGATCTGTCATGGCTATACAAATAGAAGTTCTTCTGACGCCATCACTTTCTTTGCACCCGCTTTGTGGTTCCGGGCGGAGTTACGCAAACGCTTAGCGGCAGCTTCAAGAAGGACGTCAAAGCCGAGCGGTTCGCGTAATGTTTTCCGCTGAGCGACAGCCAAACCAATCGCTTCTCCCATTGCTACTGGGACAGCATTTCCAATTTGCTGGTATTGCTGATTCATCGGACCATCAAACCACCAATCATCAGGGAAGCCCTGAAGTCGCGCGCATTCTCTTACAGATAGTGGCCTTAGTTGGGTGGGATGACAAAGCCCTGTGGCTTTCCGGTTCGCCCGGCCAGGTATTGTTGGGCTTTGATTAGCCCAATCTAGACGTCTAAAGAACCCTGTCTTTCCTCCACCAGATGCGAAAGAATCACCCATAGCGGAGCGCTGATGTTCCTTCGGTAGAGATCTCCAATTACCCCCCGGATGGATCAAATTGAAAAAATACTTGATCTTAGGGGTGTATTCAGAATGTGGCCCGGGATTGTGTTCGAGGTCTGATATCGAATCTTGAAGCGTATTGAAGGGTATTTTGCCTTCGCCGTGTGTTGGTGTAGGCAATGCGAGTTGCTTTCCGTCTCTACTGCCGAGCAGAACAAATCTCAAGCGTCGTTGGGGAGCGCCAAAGTCACGAGAATCGAGTATGCCGAAGGTGACGCCATATCCAAGTTCATTAACTCGGGCTAAAATAGCTCGTATAACAGTCCCAGATAATTCATCTTCGTCAAGAAGGCTAGCCTTCCCAGCTTTTCTTATGTCTCCATATTGTTTCAGATTCCAGTGTTGTCCGGGACGATCCTGGATGGCTCTGTGTCGCAATGCGGAGGTAATGAGATTTGCCACATTCTCAAGAATGAAAAATTTGGGTCTAATCTCTTCTATTAGGCGAAGATATTCCATCACCAGATTGCCACGAGCGTCGGTCAATGACTGCCGTTTTCCTCCGGATGAAAAGCTTTGGCATGGAGGACCTCCTGCCATAAGGAAAACGTCGCCGGTAACTCCGGTCAATTCGCGGAGCGAGGCTCCTGATAGAGATGCAATATCTTTCTGAATGAGCGCTACATCCGGCCTGTTCCGCCTGATTGTCTCGCAACAAAAGCCATCCAACTCAACGCACACACTCGGCGCTAGGCCTGCTTTCTCCAGCCCTAGATCCAACCCCATTGCGCCTGAGAAAAATGACCAAACATGCCGCATATTGGAGACTACCTCGTTTCTTAAACTGTGTTCCGCTTGTCGTCAGAGTCTCCTGACTTCCACTGTTTGAGACTATTCGCGCTCTTCTTGTTGGGCTCATAATCTGGGAGCAATGATAACCGCAGTTTCAAGTGCTGGTTGTGCCGCACCTTGTCAGCCATCACCTAGTTTGCGCTTCTATCAGGAGAAGTTCGTCCTGCGCATCCACCATTTCGCGCGTCACGCGATCATTTCCGATTTTCGTATTGCCATACGCAAAACTGCGTCGTTGCGCCTGATGTTCCTCTGGGGACATCGCGCGAGAGCGGGCGGCATCGATAAGGCTTTGGAGATGATCAGGCATGCTTAGTTCCTCTTCCCCTAACGACTTTATCACCGTTCCTGATGTCCCAACATGTCCCTCTACGTCCATCTATGCCCGCCTGGATAACCGAAATCCCGATAAGGTACATCTCCTCTGGCGCCACGTACATCCAGTTAACAGAACCCGAAAGAGGAACACGTGTCCGACGAAATCATCGCATCCGCCATTCTCTTTGAAGAAGAGCCCCACAAGGGCCCCCACGTCAAGAGCCCGCACAACCCCGACGAGATCAACCCCAGGATGGCATCCGACATTCCCCCGCTAGCATAGCGCAGAACGGCAGAAGCTTAAGCCGACTTCATATCCTTCAACATCAACTCCCGCAGCATCCGGTTTGCCCGCGTCTGATATCCCTCGCCATCTCTCTTCAGCCATGCGATCACATCCGCATCCAGACGCAGACTCACCGCCTTCTTCACCGGCCGGTAGAACTTCCCGCGCACCGCGGTCTTCCAGGCCTCCTCGGACAACTCCGGAATATCCGACGTGTCGATCACCCGATTCGGATTCGCCAGCAACTCCGCGATATTGGCCTTCTGCCGCTCCGTCAGCGGGTCGCCTGGATTCCGCCGATACACCACCATCTTCGGTTCTTTAGAAGTGTCTGCCTTCATACTGTCTCCTCTCATGGGTAGTCACCTCCCGCGCTGAAATAATTCGAATGATCTCCTCGCCTTCGTCATTGTGGAGCGTGTGCGCGACGATCACGAGGAAGAGTCCTTCGACCCATCCGGTCGCTTGCCACCGCGCCTCCCCATCCACCTCGCGATCCTGCACCATCAGGCAGTGTGGATCGTCGAAGACGAGGGCCGCGGTTCCAAAGTCCACGCCATGCTTCCGATAGTTGCTGCGATCCTTCGCCTCATCCCATTCAAAGCGCACGAGCACCGCCTGTACATATATGTATATACGATTCGCGGTCGCTTGGGACAAGAACGGCATCCAACTGTCTGTAGCCCGAAAGAGGAACAATGTCCGACGAAATCATCGCATCCGCCATTCCCTTCGAAGAAGAGCCCCACAAGGGCCCCCACGTCAAGAGCCCGCACAACCCCGACGAGATCAACCCCAAGATGGCATCCGACATCGCCTATTGGTCCAAGGAGTTCGGCGTCACCGGTCAGATCCTCCACGAGGCCATCCGGACCCACGGCACCCACGTCGTCAAAATCCGCGCCGCCCTCGCCAAACACGAAGTCAACCTCACCTAAACCAGGACGATCGTGCCCGCCTTCGCGACAGCCCACCGTCGCGAAGGGGGTGCACCACCGAACCCTGAAGAGAGCGGAAAACGGAAGGGCCTGGCTTCAGCCAGGCCACAACCCGTCAGCCTTTGCGCTCCTCCACGGATTCCCGAAAGGGAATCGTACCGCCGCCACCCACCCCGCAGCCCCATCCGCACAACGTACGCGCTTTTCACCACCCAATGGCCACGTTATCCATACAAAATCCCAAAAATTAGCGTCCAAAATGAACAAAAATCTTCTGGTGAAACATTGGGATTTTCGCATCGCGCTCGGCGAAGTCCTTTAGAAGACCACGATTACAAACGGTCCTGGAAGCTGCACCAAAAATGGTGCAAAACCCCTACTTGGGAGTCGGCTCGTCCGGCATGATCGCGCCCGCCCGGATCCACTCCGTAATCGTCTGAATATCGGCATCCGAAAGCTTCGACTTGGGAGGCATCGGCATGGGATCGTCCTTTGGTCCTTCGTGCCGGATCAGCTTGACCAGCAACGACTTAGCCGGGTCCCCCGGAACGATCACCGGTCCGTCCGTCCCACCCTTCAGCATCCCCGCCCGAGTCTGGATCGAGAGCTTCCCCCGATGGTTCATCCCCCCATGGCAGCGATAGCAATTGCTCTCGAGAATCGGCTTGACCTTTGTGGTGTAGTCCGGCCCCGGCCCAGCAAACCCCAATCCCACCAACGACATACCCACAACACCTAAACCCATCCAAACGCTCCGCACATACCCTCCTAATAACCACCCAGTAAACAGAACCCAACCTAATACTAGTGAAAAACCCCAATAAACAATAGGGTTAAACGTGCTCTGGTGCCTTTACGCGACCTCCCCACAACCAAGATGCCGAACGGCCCCCTGCACACCCTCGCGGTCATCGCCGCGTTGTCTTTACTCCCCGCATCTGTTGCAGCCAAACGACTTCCGCAGCATGTCGATCAATCCCACTGGGTCCGTGCCAAGCACCGCGTAATCGAACCGGTGCCGGTCAAGTCGCGCCACGCCAGGCCCGAACCAAAACCCCACGACACGCTGGCTAAATCCAAGATTACAAAGGCCCACAACCGACGCGAAGCCGTCGAGCGGGTGAAGCTAGACAAGCATCGCCGCAAATCCGAGTCGCGGGTGGAAATCGCTGAAAAGAAAAAGGTTATTGAGCTTCCGAAGGCTGAGCCCAAAAGGCCCGACGCCCCGGTCATTGCCGTCGCCGAGCCGCTCAAGCTGTCAGCGCCCGTTTCGGTGGTGAGCGTGGTGCGTGAAAACACCGAACACCCCAAGCTCGACCCGGTAGGAGAGGTCGCTTCGACACCGCAGATTCTGCCGCAACTCTATGATTCTGGAGGACGTTTGAATGTCCTGCCGGCGATGCGCGGGTCGCATGACATCCTCGTACGGCAGAATGTGATGGCCGACCTCGATGGCCTCTCGCGCATCCAGGACGACGAAGATCTGGCACGCATGCGGGAGAAGCGTATGCTCGTGCAAATCCCTTCCAATGAGGGACTTAGGATCGATGAGCGCCTTCCGGACAACCGCCGCTATACGCGTCCGTGGGCGGCGCAGTTTCTTTTGACGTTGGCGAGGGCGCATTATGCGCAGTTTCATTCGCCTTTGCAGGTGAATTCGGCGGTGCGTACGGTTTCGTTTCAGCTTCGGTTGATTCGGACCAATGGGAATGCGGCTCCGGCGGAGGGCGAAGATGCCTCGCCGCACCTCACGGGGCAGGCGATCGACATTGCCAAGAAGGGCCTTTCCCAAGCGGAGGTCGCGTGGATGCGTCTCTATCTCACGCCTTTGCAACAAGATGGGAAGCTGGACGTGGAAGAGGAGTTTCAGCAGGCCTGCTTTCACATCAGCGTGTACAGGCGGTATGCGCCGGTCAGCCCGGGCACGACGAAGATCGCTGTGACCCACCGTAGCGCCGTTCCTGCGTCGATTGCGGTCGATGATGAGGAGTAAACGTTGCACCTAAAATGGTGCAGCTTCCAGGACTGTCTGTAATCATGGTGTTCTAAAGCAGTTACAGATCGACGATGTAAAAATCCCAATGTTTCACCAGAAGTTTTTTGTCCGTTTTGGACGCTCTTTTGTGGGATTTTGTATGGATAATGTGGCCACGATGCGGTGAAAACGCGGTTAGTGGACGACACACGCGAATGCCCCCTGGAAGGACCAGGGGGCATTCGTTTTTTCAGGCTTCGCGATTGGTTAGTGAGCGTCGTTTTTGAAGATCTGCTCGGCGAAGAAGTTTTCGACCTTGGACTGGTCGCGGAGCATCTCGAAGTAGGCGGCCTTCAGGAGTTGAGCGCGGCCGTCGTGGAGCTGCTGGCGGATGGCCTGTTGGACACGAGGGTCGTTCAATTCACGCTGGCCGGCGGGTTCGCGGGAGACGAGTTTGTAGATGGTGTAGCCGGCGGGCTTGTGGGTGTTGGGGTCGATGGGGCCCTGGATGATGCCGGTGATCTCGCCCGCCTTGAGCTTGGTGATGGCGGCGTAGGTGGTTGGGTCGACGCGCATGGCGGACTCGGCGACGAAGCCCATGTCGCCTCCGCTGGAGGCGGTCTCAGGACGCTCGGAGAAGTTCATGGCGATGGTGCCAAAGTCTTCGCCGGAGTCGAGGCGGGCTTTGAGGGCCTGAATCTTCTTGCGCGCTTCCTCGTCGTTGGTGGCTTTGGAGCCCTGAAGGTTACCGGCCTGGGCGGCTGGCTGGCTGGTGACCTGAACCTGAGCCAGGTGGTACTGGGTCTCGGTGAGGTTGAACTCGGCCTTGTGCGCGTTGTAGTAGGCGGTGACGTCGGCGTCGGTCACGGTCACCTTGGAGTTGATCTCCTTGTTGAGGAGCTTCTCGATGGTGAGGTTGCGGCGGATGGAGTGCTTGAGATCGTCGAGGGTCTGCTTGTTGTCGTGCAGACGCTGGGCGAACTGCTCCTCGGTGAAGGGAGTCTTCATCTCGGCGAGCTTGGCGTCGACCTCTTCGTTGGTCGAGGTGAGGTTCATCTTCGCGGCGCGCTGCTGGACGATTTCTTCGTCGATGAGCTCGCGGAGGGCGTTCAGGCGCAGGGACTCGGCGGCTTCGCCGGAGGGCGGTGCGGCGGCCTGGGCTGAGTCTCCGAGCGCGGCGGTGTACGCCTTGTCGAGGTCAGCGCGCATGATGGCGTGGCCGTTTACGGTCGCGACGACGTCCGCGTTGTGCGGCGTCTTGCAGCCGGCGAGCAGGAGCGTGGGAACGATGGCGAGCGATAGAGCCCACTGATATGGAGTGAGATTGGTTCGAACTGGGAGAGAGTGCATACGCTTCACGATGGGGTCTTCCTTATTTCCTGCAACAACTAAGCTTACAGCGATCCGGGCGATCTTAGTTTCCGGGTGCGGGCTGCCGGGGAAGGGGAGGGATGGGAACTGCCGGGGGAGGGGTCTTTCCCTCCGCGATCAGGGCGTTGTCGACGACGCGGTAGATGTATTCGATGGGCAGGGCGCCTTCGACGCGCTGGCCGTTGATGAAGAGTGCGGGGGTGGCCTCGACACCGAGCGCCTCGGCTTCTTTGCGGGAGGCGGTGATGGCGGTTGCGTCCTGTTTGGCGATGCAGGCGCTGACGGGCTCGATCTTCACCTTATCGGTCTTGGCCTGGGCGAGGGCGAGGTTGTCGAGGGCCTCGTTGGCCTTGGCGAGGGAGTGGTCGGCACCGCCGAACTCGCTGGCGTGGGAGTGGATGTAGTCGACCATGGACCAGTAGCCGTTGGGGCTTTCGTCGGCGAGGCAGTTGGCGTCGATGGCGGCGCGAAGGGCCCAGGGGTGCTGGTCGAGAGGGAAGTCGCGATAGACGATGCGGACCTGATCCTTATAGCGATCGGTGAGTGCGGGGAACATTTGCGCGTGCATTTTGGCGCAGAAGGGGCATTCGAGATCGTCGAAGAGAACGATGGTGACGGGAGCGTCCTTGGGACCGCCGCGGGCTGGGCGTCCGGCCGCGGAGACGAGCGTTTTGGGATCCTTGCTGATGTCGTAGGAGGACATTTGGGCGAGGGTCTTGTTGTCCGTGGAGATGAGGAACTGTGCGGGGCGGCTGCTCTGTCCGTTGGCGGTGAAGACGACGGTGATCTGGTCGTATCCGGGGAACTCGCTCTTGACACGTCCGGAGATGCTGATGACGTAGTCCGGGGGGATGTTGGACTTGGACCGGATGAGGACTTCCACGCGGCGGGCTGTCTCAGGCGAGAGCGGTGTTCCCGCAGGGGGAAGCTGCGCATGGCAGCTTACGGCGGTCAGCGAGAGGGCAAGAAGTACGGCGCGGATAGGGTTCAGAGCATTCACCACAATGTTTGATTATCGCATGTTGGGGCGACAGAGCCTTCGTTTTGGGCCTTTGGGTTCGACTCTGAGCGTGCTCAAAAGATTGTGGGGAAGGGCGGAAAAAGCGGGGAAAAGACACAAATGCAAAGACCTGGATCTGAGCGTGCCTCGGGTGGGCATGCAGCCGGATCTTTTGCTTCCCTCATGGTCTCCTTGCCTGCCTGTTGCTTTGATGAAAGGCAAAAGATTGTGGGGAAGAGACGGAAAGAGCGGAAAAAGAAACAACGGCAGGAACGAGGAAAAAAGTCAGGAGGTGGTGCTGGCCGGCGAAGGGTGCTCTGAGGTCGCTCACGGCGGGCTTGCGGCGAGTTTATTTGACGTCGAACTCGAGCCCTACGGGGATGCCGTCTCCGGTTTTTGCCCAGGTGATGCTGCCGGCCGTGGGAACGATGACGCCGTCACGCATGATGACGACGTGGGTCTCGTCTTTGGGGCAGGTGACGTCCTGGGCGCGGCCCGATGCGGGTACCGCGATGGTTCGATTGCCGTCCATGACACCGATGCAGGGCACCGTGACGTGTCCGGTGAAGCCAGTGGGAACGACCACGCGGAGGGTATCCTGGCGGGTGCAGCCGAGGGCTGCGGTGGCAATGGTAAGGGCTGCAAGGCCGAATCGAACGATGGTTTGAGCACGCATGGTGAATCTCCACGCTACCACAGGAGGCGGATCGGCCGTCCGGCGGTGTTGACCGAACAAACATGCTTTTACTAGAAGAGCCGTTCGGCGCGACGGAGATTGCCGGCGGTTCCTACGTTGGCCAGCGTGAAGTTGAAGCGGTAGGCGTTTTCGTTGCGGACCGAACCGAGCTCGTACTTGCGGTACTCGACCGAGATGCCGCAGCAGTTCCAGTTGTAGGAGGTCTGGAGGGCTGCGTACTGGAGGGAGCTGACTTTGAGGTCGAGGCCCGCGTTGGCGGCCACGGAGAGGCCCTCTTTGGTGGGCATGCCGTAGCCGAGGAGAACGCGCATCTGGCTGAAGTCGGAGGTGGCGGATGGGATGCCCTCGTTGTAGGCGCGTCCAGGTGCGTTGAGGCGCGCGTAGCTGAGGCCGGAGAAGATGCGGCCCTCGTGGACGTCAACGAAGAAGTTGTTGGCGGTGAACTTCTTGGCACCGGTATCGAGGTCGAAGTCCCACTCGACGTCGACCTTTTCGGAGGCGCGAACGCGGAGGCGGGAGACGAGCGGGGAGATCTCGCGGGCCTCGGTGAGGAAGGCGATGCCGGAGAGGTCGAGGGTGGAGTCGAAGAGGTTGCGGCGACCTACCTGGACGGCCCCGCCGAAGCTCTTGTCGAAGTAGTGTTTCTGGGTGACGCGCCAGGTGATCCACTCCTGGACGCCGCACTGGTGTTTGGGCTGCAGGCCGTCGCCGGTGCCGTCGGTGATGCCGCCGGGGAGGGTGTCGAGGAGGGGATTCTCGATGAGGGCGTCGGATTCGGTGGCGTCGGTGGTGCAGGCGCTGGGGTGGCGCGGCTTGAGGTAGAGGCGCTGGGTGACGCCGTACTGCAGTTCGTTGGTGTTCGCGGCGATGTCGTGGTCGTCGAAACGGAGGATGCCGTTGAAGTTGTCGATGCCGGAGACGTAGCGAAAGGTGAAGGCGGGTTCGACGGTGTGTTTGAAGTCGGTGCGGAAGAGGTTGCGCAGCCATCCGGAGGTGAAGGTGCGCTCGATGACGGGCATGCGTCCATCGACCTGGGCTTCGAAGTCGGCGCGGTTGAGGCCGGTGACGCTTTCGGCGGGGACGGGGCCGAGGGGGGTGACGCGGGAGCGGCTGTAGAAGGTCTCGCGGACGGCGACCATGGGACGGAGGTTCCAGCCGCCGCCGTGGAGGGGGTAGGCGAGCTCGGGGCGGAAGTCGTAACGCTCGATGACTCCGGAGGTGGTGAAGTTGGGTTGAACGCGCTTGAGGCCCGAGGCGGAGGCATCAACATCCCAGACGAAGCCGCTGTGTCCGAGCATGTGATCGACGGAGGAGAACTCAAGGGAGGGGACGCGGAAGATGCGGATCTGCTGGGCGGGTGTGACGATGTTACCGAGGGCGTCGGTGATGGCGATGCGCTTGATGCCCTGGTAGCGATCGTTGTAGAGGGAGGCCTCGTAGCCGTTCTGATTGTGAGTGAGGAAGGCCTTGGAGACGATGTCGGTGGAGACGGCCTGGTTGAAGTTCTCGGTGAAGGCGGCGCGGTAGATGAAGGAGGAGAGGTATTCGAGGTCGGCGACCATGCGGGTGTTGGCGTCGAGATAATGGCGTCCGGCGACGACCAGGTCTTCTCCACCCTGGTTTGCGTTGCCTTTGCGGCGATCGACCAGGCCGGTGTAGTGAACCTTGAGGAAGGTGTCGCCGGGGCCGCGGTAACGGAAGGTGGCCATCTGGTACCAGCCGCGCATGGAGAAGTAGTCGGTGCCGACGGTGAGGTCCATGGATCGATTGATGACCATGTAGATCTGCTCGCCGATGATGATGCCCTTGGTGGAGGTGTCTCCGAAGACGGGGATGAGGAAGCCGGACTGGCGCGCTTCGGCGTCGACGGAGTGGGTGACGTAGGGGAAGTAGAGGAGGGGGATGTTGAGGAGGCGGAAGGTGCTGTTGCTGGCTCGGGCCTGCTTGTCGTCGATCTGGAAGTGAGCGGCGGAGAGGAGCCAGTCGGGTTTGGGCAGGAGGCAGGAGGTGACGGTGCCGTCGTAGAGATCGTAGTTCTGGGGGCCGGTCTTGACGACCATGCGGCCGGTGAAGATAAAGGGGTTGCCGTTGGCGTAGATGGCGCGTTTGCCCGGGGAGGCGGGGGTCTTGATGCCGACGGTGCCGGTCACGTCGTAGAAGCGGCCGGTCTGGGTCTTGGTGTTGAGGGTTCCGTGGGAGGCCTGGATGCGCTCGCTGTTGAGGCCACCGGAGGCGATAAGGTGGCCGGTGGCGACGAGATCGCCGGTGGCCTTGTCGTATTCGACGTGGTCGGCCTCTACGGTGCGGTTGCCGTAGGTGATGACGACGTTGCCGTCGAGGACGAAGTGTCCGCCCTGGGTGGATTGGGTGTCGGCGGCGATGATGACGTCGGATGGCTGGTCGGGCGCGGGGACGGCACGGGCGAGGGGATACTGCGAGGTCGATGCCGGTGCGTCCGGCAGAACCTCATTCGTCACCTGTTGCGCGTGGATATCCGCACGGTTTGCTGCGAACAGCATGATACTTAAGAAAATGAGGGATCGATGGCGGGAGTTCTTCTGCCGGCCTGCGACGGGGAATTCGACTCGATTCATGCTTGTTTCGGGCACCACCCCTTTGAGGCTAAACGATTTCACGGAAGCGAGCAGGAAGTTTGAGCAAAATGAGCGCCGCACAACTGGACATGTCGGAGCAGGATGAGACGTTTGGCAGCCCGCTGAAGCAGCAGGTGGCCGAACGGCTGGCGTCGCACCGTTCGCGAAGGATGCGGATGTCGGGTGATGCTGCGGCGAATGGACATCGTGTAGAGAGTGACGCGGAAGGAGCGCAGACGTCACGCGCGGCACAGATTGCCGCTGCGGTGGCGGCGCGCTACGCCGAGAGCGAGAGCTATCGCGTGTACCTGGCAGCCGAGGCGGAGAAGGCCATGGCGGCGGCCGCGGTGGCGGCACGGAGCGCTCAGGCGATTGCGCAGGCCCAGCGGGAGCTGCTGGATGAGCTGGATGCGCAGCAGGAGGCGAGGAGCGCGGCTCCGGTTCCCGTCCATGCTCCGTCCCAAGTGCAGGCGGGTGGGTTCAAGGTTCGGTTGTATGAGGATGTGGGGCGTCCGAATGTTGTGCCGCGGTCGGGTTCGACGGCGGAGGATATCGAGGAGAGCAGAGCGCTGGATGAGGAGCTGGAGTTCCGGCTGTCGCCGGATGCGGAGCATTATGCTCCGGCTCAGCCGATTCCGGGGAATCTGCTGGAGTTTCCGCGGCAGCTTGTGGCTGCGCGGAAGGCTCGTCCGCGCTATGCCGAGGGCCCGCTGGCGGCCGATGCCGCATTGGAGCAGGAGGGGGCGCAGCTTCGGATCTTCGAGGTGAATGCGACGCAGATTACGGCGGCACCGGTGGAGGAGTCGGCGGCTCCGGAGTGGTCGTCGATTTATCTGGAGGCCCCGGAGGTTTCGGTGGCGCCGGTTGTGGAAGAGGCTCCGTTTTCGGCGGCGATCCGTCCGCAGACGGCTCCGATGTCGCAGCGGGCGATGGCGGCTTTGGTCGATGGAGCACTGATTGCGGCTGGTTTTGTGGCGTTTGCGACGGTGGTGGTTTACCGGATGACGGTGATGCCTGCTCCGCTGCTGGCTGCGGGGGCAGCGGCGATTGCGCTGGCGGCTCTGTTTCTGATCTACCGGATGCTGTTCTTTACCTTTGCCGACTGCACGCCGGGTATGCGCTATGCGCGGATTGGGCTATGCACGTTTGCGGATGACAATCCCACGCGGGCGGCCATGCGGCGCCGGACGTTTGCGATTCTGCTGGCGGCGTGCCCGCTTGGGCTTGGTTTTTTGTGGGCGTGCCTGGATGAGGACCGGCTGGGGTGGCACGACCGGATCTCACGGATGTATCCGCGGGCATACTAAAGGCAGGGAGCGGGGATAAGGGAACAGGGATCAAACGCACTGACGTTTGGTCCTTTTTCCTGCTCCCTGCTCCCTTTTCCGTGTTCCCTGTATTCTGTGTTCAGGTCTCCCGTGCCAAACTTTCCTACCCATCTCTCCCTCGACCAACAGGTGACGGCATTTGCTGTCGGTGCTGTTGTTGTGGGCGCCGGGCTTTGGCTGGTGCTGCGGCGGAAACGTCTTACTCCGGAAGAGATTGAGCGCGCGCGGCGGGAGCGGCTGGTGCGGGTGGGGCGCATCACAGACGGCAGCCTGATGGATTCGGCGTATATCGACGAAGACCCGATCGGGTCGACGGCTCCCGGGCGGCTGGTGTTCCGTTACCAGATTGCCGGGGTGGTGTACGAGGCGGCTCAGGACGTGTCGGCGCTGCCGGACAAGGTGCGCGATATGCGCTTCGATCTGCCGATCCAGGTGCGGTACGACTATCAGAATCCTGCCAACTCCATCGTCGTTGCCGAGGAGTGGAGCGGGGTTCGGCTGCGCGCTTAAAATAAAGTTCATCCTATCCCAACTTTCTTCATCGCCTCCGCGTCTGATGGTTTACGCACTTCTTCCTGAAGCCGATAAACGACCAGAGGATCCGGACCATGAACGCGAAGACCACCACGACGCGCAGCCTTTGGGCTCTGGCCCTGTTGGTGTCGACTCCGGTGTTCGCGCAACTGCCGGCTGCTCCTGAGGAAACTCCGCGGTTGGTGTTGACCATCGCTTCCGCCTCCGACGGGCATGTTCATGCGGCCTCTGAGGCGACGGTTTCGGGGCCCTCGGATTCAAGTTCTCTGCCGGATGCGCCTTTGCCGGGAACGGGGATGCTGCATGCATACGATTGGACGCTTCCGGCGCCGCCGCCTGTGCTTCCTCCGTGCCCGAAGCAGAGAACGCTCGATACGGCACCGTGCCTGATCAATCCCTACCGGCGCTTTCTGGATAGCACGACGCCTACGCCGCTGACGGTGGGGCAGAAGGGCTATCTGGCGGTGCATAACTTCCTCGACCCGGGAAACATCGTTACGATCGTCGGCACCGCGGCGTTTACGGTTGGGGTAAACCCGCATACGGCGTATGGGCCCGGATTTGCTGGCTTTGGGTGGAATACGGCGTACAGCTTCTCGCAGGATGCGACGGGCGAGTTTTTTGGGACGTTCCTGATTCCCTCGATCTTCCATGAAGACCCGCACTACCACCGCGAGCCGCATGCCCCGGTCGCCCACCGGATCGTGCATGCGCTGGCCCGGACGCTGATTGCGCAGAGCGATACGGGACGGATGATGCCGAACTATGCGGTGCTGATGACGTATCCGATTTCGGCGGAGACGAGCAATCTCTATGTTCCCGGCATCGCGGGGAACGGACCCTCGACCGTGAAGCGGATTGCAACCGGGCTGGCGACGGATCCGGTGAATAACCTGATTACGGAGTTTCTGCCGGATGTGGCGAAGCGCGTGAATATCCGGGTGATCTTCGTGCAGCGTCTGGTGAATATGATGACGGCGGGAAACGCTACCGGTGCCGCTGCGATGGAGTCGGGCGGCAGCTTCTAGGTTTCTGGGTGGGGGCTGAACATAGAAGACGCCCGCCGGGGAGATTCCTCGGCGGGCGTTCTTTGTTGGAAAGAGTTTTCTTTATTCCGTCCAGCGCTTGAACACCAGCGACCCGTTGGTTCCACCGAATCCGAAGGAGTTCGACAGAGCGTAGTCGATCTTCGCGGACTTGGGGGTGTTGGGGACGTAGTTGAGGCGGCACTGCGGATCGAGCTCGACGATGTTCATCGTCGGGGGCGCGATCTGGTTGAGCATCGCCATCACGGTGATGCCTGCCTCCAAGCCGCCCGCTCCACCGAGGAGGTGGCCGGTCATGGACTTGGTGCTGCTGACGAGAAGCTCATGATCGAGGGCGCGCTCGCCGAAGACGTTCTCGATGGCTTTCGATTCGAGGGCGTCGCCGAGAGGCGTCGAGGTGGCATGGGCGTTGACGTAATCGATCTGGTTGGGCTCGATGCCGGCTACCTTGAGGGCAGCCTTCATGGCGCGATAGCAGCCTTCTCCTTCGGGAGCCATGCCGGTCATGTGGAAGGCGTCGGCGGACATGCCGTAGCCGATGACTTCGGCGAGAATCTTCGCCCCGCGAGCCTTGGCGAACTCCAGCTCTTCGAGGATGAGGATTCCGGCGCCTTCGCCGACGACGAATCCGTCACGATCCTTGTCCCAGGGGCGACAGGCGTGTTCGGGGTCGTCGTTGCGGGTGGAGAGAGCCTTCATGGCGGCGAATCCACCGACACCCATGGGGGTGATGGCGGCTTCGGTGCCTCCTGCGATCATGGCGTCGGCATCGCCGCGCTGGATGATGCGGAAGGCGTCGCCGATGGAGTGGGCCGAGGAGGTGCAGGCGGTGGCTGTCGCTTCGTTCGGTCCGCGGGCCTTGTACTTGATACTGACGTGGCCTGCGGCGAGGTTGACGATGGAGCCGGGGATGAAGAACGGTGAGATCTTGCGCGGGCCACCGGCCAACATGGCGGAGTGCTCGCGTTCGATGACATCGAATCCACCGATGCCGGAGCCGATGTGGACGCCGAAGCGTTCGGAGTTCTGATCGGTGATGACGAGGCCGGAGTGGGCCATGGCTTCTGCCGACGCAGCCATCGCAAAGTGGATGAAGCGGCCCATCTTGCGGGCTTCTTTCTTGTCCACGAAGATGTGCGGATCGAATTCCTTGACCTCGGCGGCGAAGCGAACGGGATGGCCGGTGAGATCGAATGCTTTGATCTCGGCCATACCGCTCTTGCCTGCCAGCAGACCGGCCCATACCTCGGGCACGGTCTTGCCGACGCCGCAGATGAGTCCGAGGCCTGTAACGACTACGCGACGGGATTCCACGGCTTACTTGCCTTTCTGGTTCTTTTCGATGTAATCGACGGCATCCTTGACGGTCTTGATCTTCTCGGCGTCTTCGTCGGGGATCTGGATATCGAAGGCTTCTTCAAACTGCATCACGAGCTCAACGACGTCGAGCGAATCTGCGCCGAGGTCTTCCTGGAAGCTTGCGCCCGGGGTTACTTCAGCCTCATCCACCTGAAGCTGCTCTACGATAATCTGCTTTACCTTTTCGTCTACTGCTGCCATGAAATCTCTCCTGTTGCTTTCTTGGATGATGCTTTGGGGCTATGCGGTACAAAACTTTGGCGAAACGGACGCCTAGGTGAGTGTAAAGCAATCGGGGCGTTGATGGGGGGATTTCACTGTTTCCCGACCGGGGAGACAGCAAAAGACTGTGGGGAAAAGTCGAAAAAGACGGGAAAAAGGAGCCGAAACAAGGCCGATTTTGCCCCCTCTCCGGTCTAGACGAGGTTTTTGAGAAAGAGATACGCCCCGTACGAGCTTTTGACGGCTCGGCACGGGGCGTATGGGTCTGCTGCGGTTTTAGTGGGTTGGGGCTGGGGGAGGGGTGGCCGGCTTCGGGGTGCGGGTGAAGCGGCCGAGGAAGGTCTTCAGGATCACGTAGAGGACCGGGATGAAGAAGAGGTTGAGGAACGTGGAGAGCACCATACCGCCGACGACGGCCGTACCGACCGAGTGGCGTCCGAGGGAACCGGCGCCCGAGGCGAAGTAGAGCGGAAGCACGCCGAGGATGAAGGCGATCGAGGTCATCAGGATGGGGCGCAGACGAAGCTCGGAGGCGGTGATGGCGGCGTCGATGATCGACTTGCCCTCGGAGAGCTGCTGCTCGGCGAACTCGACGATGAGAATCGAGTTCTTGGCCGAGAGTCCGATGAGCATGACGAGACCGATCTGGACGTAGACGTCGTCGACCAGGCCGCGGAGCGAGACGAGCGAGAGCGCTCCGAGGATGGCTGTGGGGACGGCCAGGAGGATGATGAACGGGAGCGCGAAGCTCTCGTACTGGGCGGAGAGGGTGAGGTAGACGACCAGGAGGCCGAGTCCGAAGATGATGATCGCTTTGCCGGCGGACTCTTCTTCTTCGAGCGAGAGGCCGGTCCAGGAGTAGCTCATGCCGGGCAGCTTGACCTTGTTGAAGAGCTTGACCATGTTGGCGTTGCCCTGACCGGAAGAGAGTCCGGGGGCGGGCGAGCCGTCGATCTCGGCGGAGCGGAAGAGGTTGTAGTGGTTGATGACCTGCGGTCCGGAGGTTTCGCTGGTCATGACGAGGTTGGAGAGGGGTACCATCTGCCCGGCGTCGGTGCGGACGTAGTAGGCGCGGAGGTCCTGGACGTTGCGGCGGTACTGCTGGTCGGCCTGGACGTAGACGCGGTAGGAGCGGTTGTTGAAGTCGAAGTCGTTGATGTAGCTGGAACCCATGAAGGTGCCGATGGCTGCGGTGATCTGCGAGAGCGGAACGCCGGTGGCCTTGGCTTTCTCGCGGTCGATGGTGACGAGAAGCTGGGGATCGTTGGCGGTGAAGGTGGTGTTGAGCTGGGTGAGACCGGAGTCGGGCGAACGCGCCGCGCCGACGAGGGTGTGGGCGATGCGGTCGATATCGGTGAAGGTGTTGCGACCGGAGTCCTGGAGGATGAACTGGAATCCGCCCTGGGTTCCGATGCCGGCGATGGCGGGTGGTTCGGTGGCGAAGGCGATGCCGCCGGGGACGCCGAAGAGCTGCGGGAAGATGCGCGACACGATGGAGTGGGCGTCGTGGCCCTTGCCGAGCTTGGTGCGCTCGTCGTTGGGTTTGAGCGGGGCGAAGATGAGTCCGGAGTTGGGCGACGATCCGCCTGCGAGCGAGAAGCCCATGACGGAGAAGGTGCCGAAGACGTCGTTGTCCTTGCGGACCTGCTCGGAGACGCGGCCGGCGAACTCGGAGGTGTAGCTGAGCGAGGCGCCGGGAGGCGTCTGGATGACGATGAGGAAGTAGCCCTGGTCTTCCTGCGGGACGAAGGCGGTGGGCACGTGGACGTACATGTATCCGGTGGCCGCGAGCGAGGCGAAGAAGAGGACGAGGACGGCGTAGCGGACCTTGACGACCCAGGTGACGACGATGGCGTACCAGGAGATGACCTTCTTGATGGCCCTGTCGATGGGGTTGAGGATGAAGCCCTGGATGCCGGTCTTGTGCTGCTCCTTGCGCAGCAGGATGCCGGCGAGCGCGGGGGACAGGGTAAGGGCGTTGAAGGCCGAGATGGCGATGGAGAAGGCGATCGTCAGCGAGAACTGCTTGTAGAGGATGCCGGTGGTGCCGGGGAAGAAGCTGACCGGCACGAACACGGAGATGAGCACCAGCGACGTTGCGATGACGGCCGAGGTGACCTCGCGCATGGCGATGGAGGTGGCCTCCATGGGGTCGGCGACACCCTCTTCGAGATGTCGCTGGACGTTTTCGATGACGACGATGGCGTCGTCGACGACGAGTCCTGTGGCGAGGGTGATGCCGAAGAGGGTGAGGGAGTTGATGGAGAAGTCGAAGATCTTGATGAACGCGAAGGTTCCGATGAGGGAGACGGGGATGGTGACGGCGGGGATGATGGTCGCGCGCCAGTCCTGGAGGAAGAGGAAGATGACCACGATGACGATGATGATGGCTTCGGCGATGGTGTGTTCGACTTCCTTGATGGAGTCGGAGACGACCGTGGTGGTGTCGACGGCGACGATGCCCTTCATGCCAGGGGGGTAGGACTTCTGGAGCTCGGCGAGGACGGCGATACACTTGCGCTCGACGTCGAGGGCGTTGGCGTTGGAGAGCTGCTGGATACCGATACCGATGGCTTCGCCGCCGCCGAAGGAGTTGGCGAAGAATTTGAGGTCGGTGTTGTAGTTTTCAGCGCCCAGCTCGGCGCGTCCGATGTCCTTGAAGAGGACGAGGCCGGCGCCGTTGGTGGTGGAAGCCGCCGTGGCGGTGGCCGCGGAGGATTTGATAATGATGTTGTCGAACTGTTTGGGGTCGTTGAAGCGGCCGGTGACGCGGACGGCCATCTGGTAGACCTGCTTGGGGTCGGAGGGCGTCTGTCCGAGCTGTCCGGCGGCGACTTCGACGTTCTGCTCGGCGAGGGAGTTGGTGACGTCGAGGGCGGTGAGGCCGCGTGCGGCGAGCTTGTTGGGGTCGAGCCAGAGGCGCATGGCGTACTTGCGCTCACCGAAGATGACGACGGCACCGACGCCTGGGACGCGCTTGAGGGCGTCGGAGACGTAGACGTCGAGGTAGTTGGAGATGAAGGACTGCGAGAGCGAGTGGTCGGGCGAGATGAAGCCGGCTGCGAGGACGAAGTTGGCGTTGGCCTTGGTGATGGAGATACCGGTCGAGTTGACGACGGCGGGCAGGCGGCCCTGGGCGGTGGCGACGCGGTTCTGGACGTCGACGGCTGCGATGTCGAGCGAGTAGCCGGTGTTGAAGGTGACGGTGATGGCCGAGGTGCCGTCGTTGGAGCTGGTGGAGGACATGTAACGCATGCCCTCCACGCCGTTGATGGCCTGCTCGAGGATGGTGGTGACGGCCGATTCGACGTCCTTGGAGTTCGCGCCGACATAGTTACAGGTAACGACGACCTGGGGCGGAGCGAGCTGGGGATAGAGCGAGATCGGAATCGACGGCACGGAGACGGCGCCGGCTAGAACGATCAGCAGGGCGCAGACGGTGGCGAAGATAGGGCGGCGGATGAAAAACTCAACCAAGGGAAACTCCTCAAAAGCAGGGCTCAGGGCTTAGCGCCCAGGGCTCAGGAAAGACAAAAGACGGTGCCGCGCGCATTTAGCTTGCGGGGGCGGCTGCTGGTGCGGCTCCGGCAGGGGACGGCGGCAGGGGCATGACGGGGACGCCTTCCTGCAGCATCTGGATGCCGGAGAGGATGACCTTGTCGCCGGGGTGCAGTCCGGAGAGGACGGGATAGTTGTTGCCGATGGCCTCGTTCAAGTTGACGAGGACCTGGTGTGCGACGAATCCCTTGTCCTTAGGGGCGGCGATGTAGACGAAGGACTGTCCGCCGACGCGGGTGACGGCGAGGACGGGGACGGTGGCGGCCTGCGTGGTGGACCAGGTGACGCGGGCGTTCACGATCTGCTGATTGCGAAGCTTGCTGGAGGCCGGGATAGGAGCCTTGGCGAGGATGCTCTGGAGGCCGTTATCGACCTGCGGCGAGACGAAGTTGATGGCGGAGTTCGCGAGGACGTTGCCGGCGGTGTCGGTCAGCTCAACGGCGAGTCCGTTGTGAACGTCGGCGGCGCGTTCGGTGGGGATGTAGATATAGGCCTCGAGGTCCTTGTTCTCATCGACGGTGGTGAGCAGCGTGGTGGGGGAGACATAGTCGCCCTGGTGGACGGGGATGTCGCCGACGATGCCGGCAAAGGGCGCGCGGATCTGGTAGTAGGCGAGCTGCTGCTTCTGGGTGACGGTGAGAGCGGCTGCGGAGTCGACGGCGCCCTTGGAGTTCTGGAAGGACTGCACGGAGATCTCGTAGGCCTGCTTCGAGATGACGCCGGCCTCGAAGAGGGCCTTCTGGCGGGCGAGATCAGCCTGGTTGTAGCTGAGGGTAGCGCGCTGCTGCTGCTCGGTGCCCTGCTGCGACTGAACGGTCGCGAGCTGCTTCAGGGGGTCGATCTGCATCAGGATCTGTCCGGCTTTGACGGCCTGGCCGCTGACGACGTAGATGCGGGTGATGTTGCCATCGACCTGGGGCTGCATGGTGGCGGTGCGGCGGCTTTTGACGGTGGAGACGTAGGTGTCGGAGAGAGGTACGCCGGTAAGGGCCACGGAGGCTACAGCAACGGGCATCGCCTGGGCTGCGGGCGGGGGGGGCGCTGCGGTCTTGCAGGCGGTAAGCGCAAAGGCGAGGGAAGTGGCTGCGGCCGTGGCCCAGATACGGTTCTGCGTGAACTTGCTTGGCACGATGGTCTCCTGAAACTTGTCCCGGTTTTGGCCCGCGAACGAACGCATGGGGCTGCGGCAATTCGTATTTCGGCGGGTCCTTGGGGTTCTACGCAGTTTAGATGAGGCTCGATGCGAAGAGGTTCGAACTCTTTTCTGCGCAGGGTAAGTATTTCTGTTTGTTCGCGATGCGGGGAGGGATACAGACCCAGAAAGGCGGAAACGGAGGGCTGCGGCAGGAGGCCTCCGGTCTCTTGCCTGCAGCCGTTTCAGGCCGGGATGGCGGGAGCACGGAGGAGGCGGTAGCTCGACCAGGCCCAGAAGACGAGGATGGCGAGGGCTCCGATGCCTCCGTTGGCTACCGAATCGCGGTGGCGGATGAGGAAGAAGAGGGCGGGGATGACGAGCGCCAGATACAGCGGCAGGGAGAACTTCAGCGAGAGGGGCCGGACGAAGACGAAGAAGGCGAGGGGGAAGGCGACGCAGAAGTCGTAGTACTCCAGGCGCGGGTTGAGGAAGAGGACGCCGAGCAGCACGAGGGCATACCACGGCGGGGTGCGGTCGCGGCTGCGGAGGAGCCAGAGGACGGTCAGGACGGTGAGGGCGAGGACGGCGTAGGCGAGGGCCGGGAGGACGATTTGTCCGGGCAGGTGCAGGTTGTGGAGCAGGTGGAAGACCAGACCGAAGAGGCTGACTCCCACGTCGCCGACCTCCGTGGTGCGTTTGGCGAGGGTTTCGGTGAAGCGGGCGTAGAGTGCGGGCGTGAGCCAGCGCTGGGAGAGGAGGGATCCGGTTGCGAGCAGGCCGGTGAGGACGGACCTGAGGATCTGCCCGCGACCGAAGAGGAGAGGAAGCAGGAGGAAGGGCAGGAAGCTGGGTTTGGCGAGGGCCAGAAGGAGGAGTGCGACGTAGAAGAAGAGCCACCGGTTGCGGCGAAGGCCGGGAACGGCGGCGGCCAGCAGAAGCGCATAGCCCAGGACGGCGATGTTGCCGGTCTCGGTGGCCAGCATGCCGATGAAGCCGGGGGCGGCAAAGTACAGGGCGTAGACGGCCAGGAGGCTTACGTTCCTGTCCTGGAGGTAGAAGCGGTGGAGGATCCAGGGGAGGGCTGCGGTGGCGAGGAGGTGGATGGCGACGTAGAGGATCCAGCCGCCGTGCAGGGTGAAGAGGCGGGCGAAGAGGGCTCCGGCGTAGAGGAAGACGGGCGGGTAGACGAAGGGGAGGTCGTCGCCGGAGACGAAGCGGTAGGGATCGCCACCGGCCATCCAGGTCTTGATGGCGTCGGCATAGACGCCGCAGTCGATGAGGATGAGGTGGAAGGCACCGGGGCGCAGGTGATAGTAGATGGCCGTGATGAAGAGGGCCGCGAGGAGAAAGGGCCAGCCGCGGAGAGAGGGTTTTTGCTGCATCGGTGGCATGGGCCTCGCGGTGTGGGGGAGAAGGATGGTTCGTGGTGTGGCGTTGAAGAGAGGATACCTCAGGGGCTGAAGCCCTGGAGCTGGGGTAGCCAGGACGCGCAAGACATTGTGGATGTGATGGTTGCGGACGGTGGCGCCTCCGGGAGGGCGGGCATGAGGAGGGTGGTGCCTGTTTGTTATGGTTATCTGGCACTGCGGAAAGCGTTGAGGGGGCGTGGGTCGATGAGGTTTTCTGGAATCGTTTCGATGGCCGGGATTTTGATGATGAGCCTGGGGGCCCTCGCGCAGGATGGCTACAAGCTGGTGGACATGCGGATTGGCACCGCGCATGAAGGGCAGACCGTCCCGTTTGTCGCGCCGCCGTTCGCGATGACGAACTGGACTCCGCAGACGCAGGCGAACGAGACGAAGTGCGTTGCGCCGTACTACGACAAGGACAGGACGATCTCCGGCATACGCGCCAGCCACTGGATGAGCGGGAGCTGCACCCAGGACTACGGCAGCGTGACGCTGATGCCGGTGACCGGGCGGCTCGACGATTTGACCGCCGAGGCGCGCGGATCGAAGTTCAGCCACGCCGATGAGGTGATGGAGCCGGCGTACTACTCCGTGAAGCTGGCGAAGTATGGATTTACCCGTGCGGAGGTGACCGGTACGCTGCGTACGGGGATTTTGCGGTTTACGTATCCGGCGGCGGAGCAGGGCACGGTTGTGATTGAGCCCAATGTAAAGCTGCATGAGGGCTATATCGAGGTGCGGCCGGACGGAACCATCGCGGGCTACAACCCGGTTCGCCGGATCTATCAAGGGGCCGGGCAACTGGCTGGGTTCAATGGTTATTTTGTCGTGAAATTTGCGCGCAAGGCGGTGGCTTCTGGGACGTGGTGCGGACCGAAGACAACATCGGGATCGGCGAAGCAGGAGGGTGGGTGCCCGCGGATGGGCGCGTACGCCACGTTTGCGCCTTCGAAGAAGCCTCTGCTGGTGAAGGTGGGGACGTCGATGACCAGCCTGGTCGAGGCGGAGAAGAATCTGAACGCGGAGCAGCCGGGGTGGGACTTCGCGGCGACGCGTGCGGCTGCCGAGGCCGCGTGGAAGGCGATGCTGGACAAGATCGTGGTGGAGGGCGGAACCGAGGACCAGCGCAAGACCTTCTATACGGCGCTGTATCATGCGACGCTCGCGCCGCGGCTGGTGAGCGATGTGGACGGCACGTATAACGGCTTCGCCAACGAGGGGAAGCTGCACCATATCGACGGCAACTACTATGACGACTTTTCGCTGTGGGACACCTTCCGTGCGGTGCATCCGTTGATGACGATCCTCGATCCCAAACGGGAGGAGGAGATGGTGCAGTCGCTGGTGCTGAAGGGCGAGCAGGCTGGCTTTCTTCCGATCTTTCCGGCGTGGAACAGCTTTACGTCGGAGATGATCGGGGACCACGCGGTGGCTGTGATGGCCGATGCGGTGGCCAAGGGACTGACGCATTTCGATGTTGAGAGTGCGTACCGGCTGGCGCGGCAGAACGCAGTATTGACTCCACCCTATGCGGACTATAAAGACGGCAAGGGGCGGCGGGCTCTGGACTCCTATGTGAAGTATGGGTATATCCCGCTGGAGGATCCGGTTCTGGATGCGTTTCACCGGGGTGAGCAGGTCTCACGGACGCTGGAGTACGCGTATGACGACGCGATGGTCGCGGTGATGGCGGAGCATCTGAAAAAAGCTGACGATGCAGCTTTTTTTCGGAAGCGCTCGGAGAGCTGGCGAAACGTGATCGATCCGGAGACGGGATTCGCGCGTGGTCGGCATGCGGATGGGACGTGGAGCAAACCGTTCGACCCGGCGGTGCCGTATCCGTACATTACCGAGGGGATTCCCTGGCAGTACACGTTTTACGTGCCCCAGGACGTTCCCGGACTGATCGAAGCGGTGGGTGGACGCGAGAGATTCATCGGGAAGCTGGATGGGCTGTTCCACCGAAAACTCTACGACCAGGGGAACGAGCCGAGCCACGCGATCGCCTTTTTGTACGAGGCGGCGGGCGCGCCGTGGAAGACGCAGGAGCGCATTCGCTCCGTGATGGCCGAGTACAACTCGACCGTCGACGGCCTTCCGGGCAACGACGATGACGGCCAGATGTCGGCCTGGTATGTGCTGAGTGCGATGGGTTTCTACCCGGTCTGTCCGGGTGTTCCGGAGTACTGGACGGGGAGCCCGATCTTCGACCGGGTGACGTTGCATCTTGCAGGTGGCAAAGAGTTTTCAGTGGTCGCGAAGCATCAGTCGGGGATGAACAAATACATCCAGTCGAGTGCTTTGAACGGGCACCCCCTGGATGGTTTCAAGCTGCAGCACAAGGATCTGATGCAGGGGGGCGAGCTGGTCTTTGAGATGGGCCCGCAACCTGCGAAATAAGGGCATGCGTGCCAGAGAAACAAGAGGTGGGTTAGAATTCGATGTCTCGAAGGGCTTTTCGATGCGCAGAGAGAACAAACCGGGGTTGAGAATGGTCTAGGACAGATTCTCTAGTCACATCCGTCATCTCCCGTTACAATCAAACGGCAAGCAGCAAAACTCAAAACAGTTGTCTTCGCACACAATTCCACGTCTGAAGCAATGCGCGCCTCTGAAGGAGAGTACACGCCCCATGAAACTGACTGCACGGATTTTCGTTACGGCCGCACTGTTGGCGTTGACCCTGGGTAGCGCGACCGGCTGTAACAAGCTCAAGGCCCGGGACCAGCTAACCAAAGGCGTTCAGGCCTTCAAGGCAGCCAACTTTGAAGAGGCTGTGAACCACTTTCAGACGGCCATCGCGCTCGATCCGAACTACGAAGACGCGAAGCTGTACCTGGCGACGGCGTATGCCTCGCAGGTCGTCCCGAACCTCGACACCCCGGAGAACCTGAAGGTTGCGCAGAATGCGATCGACGGCTTCCAGCATGTGCTGTCGACCGATCCGAACAACCTGACCGCTCTGAAGCAGATCGCCTCCATCGACCGCAACATCAAGAAGTTCGATGAAGCGAAGGAGTACGAGAAGAAGGTGATCGTCGCGGCTCCGAACGATGCCGAGGCGAACTACACGATCGGTGTGGTGGACTGGATCCAGTCCTACAAGAACGCGCAGACGATTCTCGCCGCTGACGGCATCGCCGCCGACGACGGCAACGGCAATCCCAAGAAGAGCAAGGGTGCCTGCGCCAAGATGCAGGCAGCCAACACGGAGTTGGTCAACGAAGGCCTGCAGTACCTGCAGAAGGCTGTCGACATCAACCCCACGTACGACGACGCCATGCAGTATCTGAACCTCACCTATCGCCGCAAGGCCGATATCGAGTGCGGCGACGATGCGGCCCGCAAAGCCGACCTGGCGAAGGCCGACGAGTGGAGCCAGAAGGCGATGGGCGCCCGCAAGCAGAACGAACTGGAGAAGGAAAAGAAGAACTCCGGTGGCGTTACGATGAACTAGTTGTTTCCTGATCCGCAGCAGAACGATGGCCTCCCACACTGGGAGGCCATCAGTGTTTTGGGTCGCGTAGAATGGCTTCTTTCGAGGAGGAGCATGGGCAACCTGCGCAAGGTGCTGGTCGCGAACCGTGGCGAGATCGCCGTTCGTGTGATGCGGGCGTGCCGCGAGATGGGGATCGCGACGGTTGCGGTGTATTCGGATGTCGACCGCGCTGCGCCGCATGTGCTCGCCGCGGACGAGGCGTACCGGCTTGGTCCGGCTCCCGCGAGTGAGAGTTATTTGCGGGGCGAGCTGATTCTTGCGGCGGCACAACGGTCGGGCGCGGATGCGATTCACCCCGGGTATGGCTTTCTCTCGGAGAACGCGGATTTTGCCGATGCGTGTGTGGCGGCGGGGGTGATTTTTATTGGGCCGCCGGGGGCAGCGATGCGGACGCTCGGTTCGAAGACGAAGGCTCGTCAGGCTGCGGATCGGGCGGGAATGCCGCGGGTGCCGGGGAGCGTCACGGGGCTTGGGTCGGTCGAGGAGGCTGTGCAGGTGGCGGGCGAGATCGGCTATCCCGTCATGCTCAAGGCAGCGGCTGGCGGGGGCGGCAAGGGCATGCGTGCGGTGTTTGCGCCGTCGGAGCTGCCATCGGCGTTCCTGGGGGCTTCCAGCGAGGCGGAACGCAGCTTCGGGTCGGGCGAGGTGTACCTCGAGAAGCTGATCGAGAGGCCACGCCACATTGAGATTCAGTTGATCGCCGACGCGCATGGGAACTGCCTGTATCTGGGCGAGCGCGAGTGTTCGGTGCAGCGGCGGCACCAGAAGGTCATCGAGGAGGCTCCGTCCGCGGTGGTGAGCCCGGAGCTGCGACGGCGGATGGGCGAGGCGGCTGTACGGCTGGCGCTGAGCGCGGGCTATGTCAACGCGGGGACGGTGGAGTTTCTCGTGGATGAGGCGCGGAACTTTTACTTTCTGGAGATGAATACGCGGCTGCAGGTGGAGCACCCGGTGACCGAGCTCGTGACGGGGCTCGACCTGGTGAAGATGCAGATCCGCGTGGCACAGGGCGAGCCTCTGCCGCTTGCGCAGGAGGAGATCGTGCTGCGCGGGCACGCCATCGAGTGCCGCATCTATGCCGAGGATCCGGACAACAACTTCTTCCCCTCGCCGGGGCTGATTACGGCGCTGCGCCAGCCGGCCGGGCCTGGGATTCGTGAGGACTCGGCCGTGTATGCCGGGTGGCGTGTTCCGCTGGAGTACGACCCGATGCTTTCGAAGCTGATTGCGTACGGAGAGACGCGGGAGGTGGCGATCGAGCGGATGCTGGGGGCCTTGAGCGAGTACTTTGTCGGTGGCATCCGGACGAACGTCGGGCTCTTCCGCCGCATTCTGCTCGATGAGGGGTTCCGGACGGCGGCGATCGACACGGGCTATCTGGAGCGGCTGCTGGCCATTGCTCCGCCGGAGGTGGAGTCGCCGGTTCCCGAGGACCTTGCCGCCGTGGTCTGTGCGCTATTTGCCGCAGCGGAGGCTTCCGCCCCGGCTGTCGTGCAGCAGGCAGAGAGCCGATGGGCCACCACCGGGCGTCGTGAGGGATTGCGCGCATGACGGTCTGGCTGGAGGTGGAAGGCAAACAACTTCGGGTCGAGCTACCCGCTGCTTCGGGACCGGGGCTGGTCTGCTCGGTGGATGGGCGTGAGCTTGTGGTGGACGCCTGCATGCTTGAAGCGGGCGTGCTCTCCGTTGTTGTCGAGGGACGCCAGTACCGCTGTCTGCTCGATGGCGATGCGGTGCTGGTTGCGGGACGCCGTATTGCGTTCTCGCGGTTCGATCCGCGTTCGCTGGCGGCTCGCCGTGGTGTCGCGGACGGTGCCGATGGTCCACGGGCCATCAAGGCTCCCATGCCGGGGCGCGTGGTGCGCATCGCGGTTGCGGCGGGTGAGGCGGTCGAACAGGGTGCGGCAGTGGTCGTGATCGAGGCGATGAAGATGCAGAATGAGCTGAAGTCGCCGAAGTCCGGCACGGTGGCGCGCATCGCCGTCTCGGTGGGGGATACGGTTGGCGTGGGGGATGTGCTGGCCGTGATTGAGTAGGCCGATTCTCCTTTAGCTTTGCCGGGGCTAGGGCTAGAATGCGGGCATCCCCTTGTGTTCGATCCCGCCGTCGCCGATCTTTCGCGGGAAGACTTCGCGAGGAAACTGAGATGAGGCCTCCCTATGACTGAAGAGCTGGAAGTAAAACCCCTGAGCGAGGTGGAGCGCGTCGTCGATGGCTTCGTCGCGCCCTCGAAGACATTTACCGACATCCTGCGCAGTACATCGTGGCTGGTGCCGTTCCTGCTGGCCACGGTGATGTCGATCCTGGTGACCTTCACCGTGGACAAGAAGGTGGGCTTCGAGGTGGTGGCCGCCAACCAGGTGCATCAGAGCCCCAAGTCTGAAGAGCAACTCAACCAGTTGCCGCCCGAGCAGAAGGCTGCTCGCCTCAGGATCTCCGGCGTGGTGACGAAGTACATCTCGTATGGCTCGCCGTTGCTGATCCTCATCGTGACGGCTCTTGGCTCGCTGGTTCTTTGGGGCTGCTTCAACTTCGGTCTCGGCTCGAAGACGACCTTCGGGCAGATGTTCGCGGTGTGGATCTATGCGTCGCTGCCTCGATTACTGTCGGGCTTGCTGACAATCTTTACCCTCTGTTTCGGCAACAACCAGGACAGCTTCACGCTGCAGAACCCGGTGGGCACGAACGTGGGCTACTACACGCCGGACGCGGCTCCGTGGCTGAAAGCGGCTCTGGGGTACCTCGACGTCATCGGCATCTGGAACACGATTCTGCTGATCATCGGGACGGCGATCGTGGCGAAGGTGAAGATGTCTTCGGCGGCTATCGTGGTGGTGGGGCTGTGGCTGCTGATGCTTCTGCTGAGCGTCGGAACGGCTGCCGCGACGAGCTAACCGCAGTCGCACAAAGAGCCTCCGGAGATGATCCGGAGGCTCTTTGCGTTTCTTGTGGCGCTCTTCGTTTAGTCGTTGTGTTTGTGGAAGCTGAAGAAGTTGATGTTCGGGAAGAATTCACTGACGGCGAATCCGAGAGCTGAGCCGCCGATGGAGCCGCCGAAGGTCTTGAGGACCTCGGTGTTGGACGTGTTGAGGTCGGGGTAGTAGGCCTTGGTCAGGTAGGAGCCGCCCAGATTGCCGCCCAGCAGGGCGATGTTCGGGGAGACGTGGCCCGAGTCGGTCCGGGTGATGAGGGTGCGGGTGACGGCGTAGCCGAGCCGGCGGATGACGTTATGGCCGGGGCCCATGCGGTAGTAGCGCGGATCTTCACGGGTGACGGAGGCCATGATGGAGTCGGAGAAGACGCCTTCGGATGAGGCGCGCGCAACGGCGGCACCGAAGCGCTTGCCGAATGCGGTCGCGTTGGTGCCGTAGTTGGGGCTGCCGTTCGTGACCTGGGAGTAACCTGCGGCGACGACCCATCCGCCAAAGGACGAGAGTGAGAAAGCGTCCTTGAAGCCGAGCGCGAATTTGTTGCCCATGCTGAGGCTGGGTGCAGACTCACCGGGCTCGATGTACTTGTCGGTGTGCGAGGCCATGGAGGGCGTCCGGGCGCTGATATAGCTGGCGCTGGACTGCGGACTTTCGCCAAGCGCGAGGCTGGAACTCACCCCTGCGGGGGCTTCCGTCCTGGACGTCATGCCCGGTGCGTCCGGAAGTTCGACGGAGGCGAGAGCAAACGTGGGTGCCGTCTGCGCGAAGGCGGACGGAGCAAATGCGAGGGCCATGGCGAGACCGAGGTGCAGGGTAGAGATGCGGAGAGAGTGTTGTGTCGTCTTGTTAGTCAACGGATATCCTCAAAAACCTTCAATGTGTCGTCAGATGCACAAAATCAGTGAGATGGGACCCGGTGTTGAAAGAATTGCCCTGGAGGGTTGGCGTATGGAGGGAGAAGGTGCAGGATCCATCTGCGCCGGGGCGAACGATAGACTCCTCATTGGGTGGGATTGACGTCGCAGGTTCTGGGCAGTCACTCATGCGTGGAATTTTTTTGGAAGTGGGTGCAAAGTAAGAGGGGACGCGGCACGTACGGGGAGGCCTTGCGATGGCTGGAGAAAGAAAACCGTGGGAGCAGAAACTGCACGAGGCCGGCACCCGCGTCGAAGAAGACCTGAAACGCCTGGTCACGTACATCAACGATGAGGTCGTTCCGGATGTGCGGCGGAATGGCTCGGAGGCTCTGAAGGCGGCTGCCGCCGAACTGCATCGGCTGGCCGAAAAGATGGATGACCGCCGCATACCACCACCGCCGCCGCCGCCTCCACCGCCAGGTACAGGGAGCTAACGAGTGCCGTTGAGGTTCGGGATCCGTCGTTGTCTGCCCTGTGGGATCGCCTTGGCGGTCACGCTGGGATTGGCCGGATGCGGGCAAAAGCGTCCACGCGCCGCGGCTCCGCCTCCACCTCCTACGACTTCTTCCGCGCCCGTGGTGCGCCGCCCCCCGCCTGCACCGGTTGAGATTCCCCGCAATGAGAAGCCGTTCTCCACCGAGGTGGGTGTGGCGAGTTGGTACGGTACCAGCGGACGCCGTGCCGCGAATGGCGAGGCCTACGATCAGGACGCTTTGACCGCGGCCAGCCGGACGCTTCCGCTCGGCACGATCGCGCGCGTCACGAACCTGGCCACGGGACAGGCAGTGGTGGTGCGCATTACCGATCGCGGTCCGTTCGTCCCGGGACGGATTCTTGATCTTTCGCTTGGTGCGGCCAAGGCGAACGGGCTCTACCGGTTTGGTGTCACGAAGGTCCGCGTCGAGGCCTTCCAGTCTGCCGACGTGGTGCTGGGGCCCGGACGCTGGTGTGTCCAGGTGGGCGCGTTTGCCGATCCCAACGACGCCACGCAGTTGAAGAACGACTTCCTGCGCCGCTATGGGCCGACGGCTAAGGTCATTACCTTCAAAGGAGATACGGGAAGCTGGGTGCGTCTGACCCTGGCGGTTCCGGATCGCGATAAGTCCGAGGAGGCCGCCTCGCAGGTACGGATTCCGGACCCGGGCGTGGAGGCGTACGTCACGCGAACCAACTGAAACCCGCGATTCGTGCGAAAACCGTGTTTGACCCGCTGTTGGGGGAACCCTATAATTCAGGTGTTCTGGTAGTCCTCTCGCTCCAATACTTCTCCATGCCCTGTTTTTGTGCTGGTAAGGGTTGCAGGCTAGGGTGGAACGAAGTATCTGGCAGCCGCGTGTAGCCAGCGCGAATTGGGTGAGTCCAACAGGAGCCGCGCAAGTGGCCTGTGCGGGCCCTTACCCTACAAACTTCTCGAATTTATCTGATTGCAAGGAGCTCTACCCCGCATGAATCGCACTCACCGTCTTGTCTCCGCGTTTGGCGCGGGAATCGTTGCGTTGTCCACCCTGTCGGGCATTGCCCAGACCGCACCGGCACCTGCTCCTGCCGCCGCCCCCGCAGCTCCGCAGGCGATCCCCGCGAAGATCGCGCTGATTGCGTTCGAGCAGGCTGTCGTCGCGACGAACGAGGGGCAGCGCTCCGTTCTGGAAGTGCAGAAGAAGTATGAGCCCAAGAAGGCGCAGATCGAGGCTCTCGGCAACGAAGTCGAGTCGCTGAAGAAGCAGGCCGCCGCTCTGCCCGCCACCACCTCCGAGGACGAGCGCGCTTCGCGTGCCCGCGTGATCGACACCAAGGAAAAGCAGCTTCAGCGCGATGCCGACGATGCGACCCAGGCCTACAACGCCGACCTGCAGGAAGCGCTCGGCAAGGTTGCGCAGAAGGTTTCGGGCGTGATGCGCGACTACTGCCAGAAGAACGGTTTCACGCTGCTGCTCGATGTTGGTGGTCAGGCCAGCAACGTTCTCTGGGCGAACCAGTCGACCGATGTTTCGCAGGCTGTCGTGACGGCATACAACACGACCTCCGGCGTGACGGCACCTCCTCCGGCTGCTCCCGCGGCTGCACCCCGTCCGCGTACGGCGCCTGCCGCTCCCAAGAAATAAGCACGTTTTATACGGTAAGAAAAGGAGGCCTTTCGAGGCCTCCTTTTTTGCGTTTCTGTGGAAAAGCATGTGGAACGTTTCTGCGGATCGGTGGAGGACTGGGGCTGGAATCTTTTCGTGCAATAGTGTTACGGCTTTCTACTTAGATTCTAAGTGGTTATTTTTGAATAGTTTATGCGATTCTCTCCGATGAGGCCTGGATGTTGGCCCGCAAAATGGATTTATTTCCGAAGATATGCGGTTTGCACAGGCGACGGTTACGAATTGGTGAATCATCGTCGCAAATTTGTGGAGATTAAAAGGGCCAAAAGGCGATCCGGCGCAGCTTCCTGAATGGTTCTCTCGAACAGCGAACGAGTCTTGGCTCTGGTGTCGCGGCACTCAAGTAAGATAGGAAGACAGGGAGTTTGCGCATGGATCATATGGTGTTTTGCACGAAGTACAAGGCTGAGATGAAGGGTTTGCCGGAGCCACCGTTCGACTCCGAGTTCGGCCAGAAGATCTACAAGAACGTGTCGGAGAAGGCGTGGGGCGAGTGGGTGGAGCGCCAGAAGATGCTTTTGAACGAGTACCGGCTGCAGCCGTGGACACGTGAGGCGCAGGAGTTTCTGGTCGAGCAGATGAATGAGTTCTTTTTTGGCGAAGGCGGAGCCCTTCCCAAGGAGTATGTGGCCCCGAAGTAGGCCTCGCTCGTGTACACTTGGAGATGCAGGATACCCCACTGCCGGCGCGATTGTGCGCGGGCGGTATGTAACAAGTCGGGACGTGGCTCAGCCTGGTAGAGCGCACCCTTGGGGTGGGTGAGGTCGCTAGTTCGAATCTAGTCGTCCCGACCATTTTTCTTTCAACTTTTTCATTTATAAAAGCATGATGGCTTCTTCCGTTGAGTTAGAGGACGCGATTCTGCGTTTGCTCGAAGAGCGTGGCGCAGACAAGACCATCTGCCCCTCCGAAGCGGCGCGCGTGGTGGCCGGTGAGGACTGGCGGGAATCAATGCCTGCCGTTCGCGAGGCGGCCCATCGGCTGGTGAGCCGGGGCTCGATTGTGGTGACGCAGGAGGGCGAGGTGGTGGACGGCAACACCGCGCGTGGGCCTGTGCGGCTTCGTCTCCGCTAGACTGTTGTGCATGGACGCCGAGAAGCTACGAGCTTTTGCGCTGAGCCTTCCGCATGTTGTCGAGACGCGCCAGTGGGGCGACAATCTGGTGCTGTGGTGCGGGGATAAGGCGATTGGCGGCAAGATGTTTGCGCTCCTGAATCTGGATGGCGATGGGCGTGGTGTGATCTCGTACCTGGCGGGGGCGGAGCACTTTGCCGAGCTGGTCGAGATCGAGGGGATTGTGCCTGCACCTTACTTTGCACGGATCTTCTGGGTGGCGGCGGAGACGTGGGGTGTGCATCGGAATCCGGTCTGGGAAGACGAGATACGGGCGGCGCATGGGCTTACCTTCGAGAGGCTGCCTCGCAAGGTGAAGGCGGTGCTGGCCTTGCCCGCCGGGGAGCGCAAAAAGCTGATCGCTGAGCGGCGGAAGGTGTTGGCGGCGAAGGAGGCCGCGAAACCCGCGAAAGGCAAGAAGGGTAAGCTGAAGGGATGAGTGTTGCGCTTTCGATGGATGGACGGGTGGTGCTGGTAACGGGTGGATCGCGGGGCATTGGGGCGGCTACGGTGCGGCTGTTTGCGCAGGCCGGGGCTCGGGTGGTGTTCAGCTATGTCTCGGCTGAGGAGCGGGCGGTGACGCTGGCCAGGGAGTGCGGTGCGACTGCGATTCAGCAAGCTCTTGATTCGGTTGAGGATGGGCAGGCTCTGATTGCGAAGGCCGTGGCGGTACATGGGCGGCTGGATGCTCTGGTGGTGAATCATGGGATCTGGCCTGCGCACGATGCTCCGATTGCGAGCATGACGCTGGAGCAGTGGCGGGGGACGCTGGGTACGAACCTGGATAGTTGTTTTGGTCTGGTGCGGGACGCGGTGGCGCAGATGCTTCGGCAGGAGAGCGCGGGTGGTGCGAGGGGGCATGTGGTGCTGGTGGCTTCGACGGCGGCGCAGCGCGGAGAGGCGTTCCATGCGGACTATGCGGCGAGCAAGGGCGCGATGATCTCGCTGACGAAGAGCCTTTCGAGCGAGCTGGCTCCGCAGGGAATTCTTTGTAACTGCGTGGCTCCGGGGTGGGTGGCGACGGAGATGTCGCAGCCGGCCTTTGACGATGTGGCGACGCGGACGAAGGTGCTGGCTACGATTCCACTGGGGCGGCCGGCGCATGTAGACGAGATTGCCGGTCCCATCGTCTTTCTTTGTACGCCGTATGCCGGATTCTGCTCGGGCGAGATCTTCAATGTGAATGGCGGCGCGGTTCTGGTCGGGTGAAGGGAGTCTATGAAGAAGCTTCTGCTGGCGGCACTTTTGTTGGTTTCGATGGGCTCCGGGGCGCAGGAACAGGATAAGAGGGGGCAGGCGCTGCTGGACCAGATGGTGGCTGCGCTGGGGGGCGATGCGTGGCTGCATCTTGTTTATTCGGAGGAGGTTGGGCGGGTGGCCAGCTTCGAACACGGGCGCCCTACGGGGTCGAATGTGCTGTTTTACGAGTACCGGCGCGAGCCGGGGATGGTGCGGATCGAGTACTCGCGGACACGGGACATTCTGCCGGGGTCGGTGAAGGATGTGGTGATCCTGTGGAACGCGACGAACGGGTACGAGATTACGTACAAGGGCAAGAAACCGCTGCTCGAGAAGGACGTCGCGGAGTACAACCGGAACCGGGCGCACTCGATCCGGACGGTGGTGACGGAGTGGATGAAGAGGCCTGGGGTGGTGATTGTGCCGGAAGGGACGGCGATGGTGGAACGCCGAATTGTGGACAAATTCACGATTCTCTCGCCGGATAACGATGCGGTGACGCTGTTTACGGATCAGACGACGCATCTGCCGCTGCGCCGGACGTATGAGTGGCGGAACCCGATCTTCAAGGATCACGACGAGGAGGTCGAGGAGTACGAGGACTACCACACGTACGAGGGGATCCCGACGCCGCTGTCGGTGACGCGGTACCACAATGGGGATATGAGCGCGCAGCGGTTCATTACGAAGGTGACGTACAACAAGGAGACGCCGCTTTCGATGTTCGATATCGAGCAGGTGCGGAAGAAGTGAGGTTGGCACCCCCACCCGGTCTTTCGGAGTAAAGTCTTCAGGGGATGAGACTTAGGGGTGGACTTGAGGGGGGCTGGAATTTTTTGGGGTCACTTTTTTTTAGTGACCAGCGTGGGTGTTTGAGGCGGCACGATTCCCTTCGGGAATCAATAGACGAGCGTAAAGATCGGTGCTTTGCGGCCTGGCTGAAGCCAGGCCCTTCCGTTCCTGCTTTTGGGAGTTTTGGCGGCACTGAAAAACCCCACATCTCAGAAGCGAGATGTGGGGCACCCGGAGTTGCGGCTAGGACAGGAAGGTGGCTACTACGTCAGTGGATTTGGCGAGGGCTGCGTCGAGGGCTCCTACGTTGGCGCCTCCGGCTTCGGCGAGGTCGGGGCGTCCGCCGCCGCGGCCGTCTACCATCGCGGCTAGCTGGCCTACAACCTTGCCTGCGGGGATTTTGGCCGTGAGGTCCTTGGTGACGCCTACGATGAGGGCTACCTTGCCTTCTACTTCGGCTCCCAGGACGACTACGCCGGAGCCTAGTTTGGTGCGGAGGGAGTCGACCAGCGTGCGCATCTGGTTCTTGTCGAGGCCGGAGACGCGCTGGGTGAGGACCTTGACGCCTTTGACGTCAACCGGAGCGGCATCAGCCGAGTTGGCGTTGGCGGCCTTCATGCGGGCCTGATCGAGCTCGCGGCGGAGCTTTTTGAGCTCTTCGTCGGCGGCGGCGAGGCGGGTGCGGAGGGCTTCGGCGTCGGGGTTGTTGCCGAGGCCTAGGGCCTGGGTGGCGGCGCGGGTGATGTCGTAGTCGCGGCGGAACTCGTGCAGGGCTCCGGTGCCGGAGATGGCTTCGAGGCGGCGGACGCCGGAGGAGACGGAGGACTCGCCGACGAGCTTGATGAGGCCGATCTCGCCGGTCGCGCGGGTGTGGGTTCCGCCGCAGAGCTCGGTGGAGAAGTCGCCGATCTTGACGACGCGGACGCGGTCTCCGTACTTTTCGCCGAAGAGGGCCATCGCGCCGAGCTCCTTGACGGCTACGTCGATGGGGACGTCGACGAGGGTTTCGACGTGGGCGTTGGCGAGGACCTGCTGGTTGACGATGGTCTCGATCTCGTCGAGCTCCTGGTCGGAGACTCCGGTGAAGTGGGAGAAGTCGAAGCGGAGGCGGTTCTGGTTGACGAGGGAGCCGGCCTGTTTGACGTGCTTGCCGAGGACCTCGCGGAGGGCGGCGTGGAGGAGGTGGGTGCCGGTGTGGTTGCGCTCGGTGGCGGTGCGGATCTCGCCGTTGACGGCGGTATCGACCGTGTCGCCGAGGGCGATGGTTTGCTTGGCGAGGACCTTGTGGGCGAAGACGCCTTGTACGGGCTTGGTGGCGCCCTTTACCTCGGCGACGACGGTGTGGTGGTCGGAGCCGTAGAGGACGCCGGTGTCGCCGATTTGGCCGCCGGAGTCGGCGTAGAAGCTGGTGGCGTCGAGGACGACTTCGCCCTGGTCGCCGGGGGCGAGGGATTGGACGCCTACTCCGCCTTTGACGAGGGCGAGGACGCGGGCTCCGTCTACGCGGAGGGCGGAGTAGCCTTCGAACTCGGTCTTGGGGAGGGTCTGGAAGACTGGGTTGGCGGATTTTTGGGCTCCGCCCTTCCAGGAGGCTCGGGCGCGGGCTTGTTCTTCTTCTTTGGCGGCTTCGAAGCCTTCGAAGTCGAAGTTTAGGTTTTTATCTCTAGCTGCGTCCACCATGAAATCGAGCGGAAGGCCGTACGTTTCGTAAAGGTAGAAAGCGGTCCGCCCGTTGAACACAAACGCTTTCTCGTAGCTCGCAAGCAGTTCTCTGAAGAGGACAGGACCAATCTTAGGGCCATAGAATTCAACAAAGGCCGGCTCGCAGCCTCTCAGATAAACACGATGTTCAGCTTGATAGGCCTGCACAAGGCTCCACAGCCCGGGTCGTGTTCTGCTTTCCAATTCAAGGATCAGATGGACAACTGAATCAACATGAGACTGCACGTCTGTAGCCAAAGCGTCTTCCATTTCCCGCGACGCGACCGCCAATACCCGGGCAAACTGATCTTCTTCCGCTTTAACTACTTTTGCCACGCGCTCGGCGCTCTCAGTCAGCTCGGGGTAAGCTACCTGCATCTCGTCGCGGACGGCGAGGACCATCTTGTGCATGAAGGGTTCGTTCTGGCCGAGGAGGCGGCCGTGGCGGATGCCGCGGCGGAGGATTTTGCGGAGGACGTAGCCTCGTCCTTCGTTCTGGGGCTGGACGCCGTCGTTGATGAGGAAGGTGGCGGCGCGGGCGTGGTCCGCGATGATGCGGAGGGAGGCGAAGCCCTTTTCGTCGCCTACGGCCCAGGCGGGGTTGTAGGTGGTCCCTTGGGGTTCACTGGAAACCCACATCCCAGATGCGGGATGTGGGGCACCCGATGCATCGACTTCGATGGAGAGCGGCGGCACCAATGCGGGGGTCTCTCCACTACGGCCTACGGCCTCCGGTCGAGATGACGCATCTTTGGGGGAGGACGGCTCCTTGGAAGATGGCGAGGCTTTTTGGGTGGGGGCGAAGTGTGTGAGTTCGGCGGCTTTGGCGATTAATGGGGTGAAGAGGTCGGTCTGGTAGTTGGAGATGACGCCTTGCAGGACGCAGGCGACCCGCTCGAGGCCCATGCCGGTGTCGATGCTCGGCTTGGGGAGGGGTGTCAGGACCGGGCCGTTGGGGCCGATGCTGCGGTCGAACTGCATGAAGACGAGGTTCCAGATCTCGACGTAGCGCTGGTCGTCCTGGGGGAAGGGGAGGTCGGCTCCGGTTTCGCTGGCTTCGAGGCCGAGATCGTAGAAGATCTCGGAGCAGGGGCCGCAGGGGCCGGTCTCGCCCATCTGCCAGAAGTTGTCCTTGGCGGACATCTCGAAGATGCGCTCTTTGGGGACGCCGGTCTCGATCCAGAACTGCTCGGCCTCGTTGTCGCGGGGGACGTTGGCGTCGCCTTCGAAGATGGTGACGTAGAGGCGGGACTTGTCGATCGCGAACCACTCGGGCGAGGTGAGGAGCTCCCAGGCGTAGGCGATGGCGTCCTTCTTGAAGTAGTCGCCGAAGCTGAAGTTGCCGAGCATCTCGAAGAAGGTGTGGTGGCGGCGGGTGAAGCCTACGTTTTCGAGGTCGTTGTGCTTGCCTCCGGCGCGGACGCACTTCTGACTCGTTGTGGCACGGGAGTACGGGCGTTTGTCCGACCCGAGGAAGACGTCCTTGAACTGGTTCATGCCGGCGTTGGTGAAGAGGAGCGTCGGGTCGTTCTGGGGGACGAGGGACGACGAATGAACGCGGCGGTGCTCTTTGCTCTCGAAGAAGCGAAGGAAGTCTTCGCGGATCTGGGTACCGGTGCGGGGGATCATGGTTCCAGTTTACAGGGGGGGAAGGGCAGGGAACAGGGATTAGGACCAGGGAACAGAGAACGGGGGTCTTCGACTCCGGTTGGCGCACCGTACGCGCGCATCTAGGCTCAGGATCACAAACTGCGCTCGGGATCACAAAACTCTCTTTCTCGACAGTGCGCGGTCAATGTTGGCCGGGCGACATAGGCGTGGGACGAGGGGGGTGGTGAGGTTTTTTTGCCAGTATGCAAAAACACCGCGGATATTGGGATTTCGGTGAGCTCGGGCGAACAACGGCCTGGCGTTGCGGTGCAACTGAAGAGATAGGCGTGGACAGAGACGACGAGTTCACGATGTGGAGATTCATGATGAGTGAGGAGTCGATAACGATGTCGAGGAGACAGGTGGTTGGCGGGCTGGGAGCGGTTGCGGCGGCGGTGGCTACGCCGGCTTTGGCAGAGGGCGGGCAGGGGACGGCGGCGCCGATGGAGGATCCGACGACGAAGTATCCGAAGCCGCCTTATCCTGCGCAGTCGCAGCCCTGGCCGGGTTTGGCGAGCCGGATGAATCCGCGTCCGGACCACGGCGAGACGAGCTATAAGGGCTCTGGACGGCTGGCGGGGCGGAAGGCTTTGATTACAGGCGGCGACTCCGGCATGGGGCGCGCGGCGGCGATTGCGTATGCGCGCGAGGGCGCGGATGTGGCGATCAACTACTTTCCGAGCGAGGAGCCGGATGCGCGGGAGGTGCTGGAGCTGATCCGGAAGGAGGGTCGCAAGGGGATCGGGATTCCGGGGGATCTGCGGAGCGAGGCGTTCTGCACGACGCTGGTGGCGGAGGCGATCAGCGGGCTGGGCGGGCTGGACATCCTGGTGAGTAACGCCGGGCGGCAGCAGACGCACGCTTCAATTCTAGAGATCTCGACGGAGGAGTTCGACTGGACGATGAAGACGAACATCTATGCGCCGTTCTGGATTATCAAGGCGGCGTTGCCACATCTGAAGCCGGGGGCGACGATCATTGCGACGACTTCGGAACAGGCGTATGACCCTTCGCCGGATCTGTACGACTATGCGCAGACGAAGGCGGCGACGATGAACTATGTGAAGTCGCTTGCGAAGCAGTTGGGGCCGAAGGGAATTCGGGTGAACGGGGTGGCTCCGGGGCCGATCTGGACGCCGCTGCAGGTAAGCGGAGGGGCTACGCAGAAGAAGCTGGTGCAGTTTGGCGGGCAGACGCCGCTGGGCCGGGCCGGGCAGCCGGCGGAGCTGGCTTCGATCTACGTGCAGCTAGCGGCGAGCGATGCGAGCTATGCGAATGGGCAGGTGTATGGGTCGGCGGGAGGGTCCGGGCAGCCGTAGCGTGGGCGGCGGCATCCCCACATCCCAGAGGTGGGATGCGGGGATGCCGTCCTGGGGGCGCTACCAGCGGAGAAGGACGAGTTCGAGGCAGAAGGCGGGGCCCATGGCGGCGAGGATGGAGTAGGTGCCGGGGTTGCCGGGGTGGATCTTGAGGTAGTCCTCCAGGACGGTGAGGACGCTGGTGGCGGAGAGGTTGCCGTGGTCGCGGAGGCTCTTCCAGCTTGGGGCGAGGGCGTCGGGGGGCAGGGAGAGGGACTGTTCCACTGCTTCGAGGACCTTGGGGCCGCCGGAGTGGAAGATCCAGGTGGCGATGTCGGCCTGGGTGAGGTTTTGTGCGGTGAGGAAGGCGTCCACGTCGGTCTTGAGGTTTTCGATGACGACCTTGGGGACGTCGGGGGAGAGGACGATCTTGAAGCCGTTGTCGCCGATGTCCCAGCCCATGATGTGTTGGGTGTTGCGGTAGAAGGTGCTGCGGGTGGCGAGGATGCGGGGGCCGGTGAGGCTCGGGTTGCGCGCGGCGGCTTCGTCTCCGGCGAGGATGACGGCGGCGGCGCCATCCGCAAATAGTCCGGTTGAGATCAGGTTGGCGATGGACTGGTCGTCGTCCTGCCAGGTGAGGGAGCAGAGCTCGACGGAGAGGAGGAGGACGATCTGGTCGGGGAAGGCGCGGAGGTAGTCGGAGGCGCGGGCGATGCCGGCGGCTCCGGCGACGCAGCCGAGACCGAAGATGGGGGTGCGTTTGACGTGGGTGGGGAAGGGAAGGAGGTTGATGAGGCGGGCGTCGATGGTGGGGGATGCGATGCCGGTGACGGAGGCGAAGAAGATCGCGGCGATGTCGGTCTCGGTGATGCCCAAGCCTTCTAACGAGGCGGCGATGCACTTCTGGCCGAGGGCCACGGCGGCTTCGATCCAGGCGTTGTTGGTCTGGGTGAAGCCCTTGAGGGTGGGGTAGTGCTCGAGGGGGTAGACGAACGAGCGGTGGTCGACGCCGCAGTTGGCGTGGAGGCGCGTGAGGAGGCGGGGCTCGGGGAGTTTGTCTCCCCAGCGTTCGACCAGCGCCTGGGCGATGTCGGATTGGGTGTAGCGGAACGGGGGGAAGGCGGTGCCGACGGACGCGATGTGCATTGGCGTCAAGACTATCCTGCCGGGCGTTCGCGCGGACATGGGCTTCTGGTGAATTTCCATGTGGTGAAGGTCGCTTTGCGATAGGGCGCGGGTGGGTGTTGTGTAATGAGGGTTATGAGTGGTGTGCGTAAGATTCTGATCTCGGTGCTGGTGGGCGGTTTGCTGGTTTGCATGGTCGCGGGTTACATGACGCGTGGGGCGCTGGCTACGCTGCCGTCTTTGCGGAGCGGGAATGTGAAGGAGGGTGTGGTCGACCAGAGTCCGTGGCAGACGGCTCAGACGCTGGCGTCGCTGGCGGTTTCGCGCGAAGAGAAGACGTTCGCCCAGGAGGCGGAGCGGCTGGCGGACCATGAGGTCGACCAAGCGTTTGCGCAGGCGCTGCGGCAGGCGAGCACGGAGGCTACGAATCTGACGGGCGAAGCGCTCGCGATTTCGAAGAAGGTGGCGGACGATCAGCAGACGGTGAAGGAGGACCAGGCGGAGGTCGACCGGCTGGCGGCGGCGGTGAAGGGTCCGAAGGGTGCGGATCTACAGGACGAGCTGGATGTTTCGAAGAGCGAGCTGGCGCTGGATAAGAGCCAGTTGGATGACGAGCAGGAGCATCTGGCAAGGGCGAGCGGGGATAAGCGCAGCCAGATTCAGCGGGAGTTGTCGGCGCGCGAGGCGGCGATGAAGAAGTTCGACGACCAACTGGCGGGCGGGGGCGAGGTGGCGGTGATCTCGACGCAGCGCTACGGCACGCTGTGGGGACGGGCGAGCGCTTGGTTCAGCCAGAGAAGCCGGAAGGTGTTGCTGGACCAGGCGGCGAAACAGTCGAGCGACGATGCTGCGGCGATCGGAAAGAAGATCGAGGCGATGAAGGCGTCGATGGGGGGGAAGGCTCCGGATGCGGGCCAACCGACGGTGGCGGCGGGGCAGACGATCGAGGAGAAGAAGGCTCGCGTGGCGCGGCTGCAGAAGAGGGAGGCAGCCGATAACATCACCGATATTGCGCAGGACCGGATGCAGACGGAGCAACAACTGGCCGGGGTGTACAGCAAGTGGTCCAAGCAGGTTGGGGTGCAGCACGAGATTGTGAATCATCTGCTTCTGAACTCGTTCGCGCTGGTGATCTTTGTGGTGCTGGCGACGATGGTGGCCGGTGCGGTGGTGAGGGCTTTGCTGGCTCGCGCGAAGCTGGAGCCGAGGCAGGCACGGACGTTGCGCACCATTCTCGACCTGGGGATTCAACTGGTGGGGATCCTGCTGATTGCGCTGGTGGTGTTCGGGCCGCCGAGCCAGGTGCCTACGATTCTGGGTCTGGCCACGGCCGGCTTGACGGTGGTGTTTCAGGACTTCATCCTGGCGTTCTTCGGATGGTTCGTCCTGATGGGGTCGAAGGGGATTCGCGTCGGGGACTGGGTGGAGATCGATTCGGTTGCGGGTGAGGTGGTGGAGATCGGGCTGTTCCGGACGGCGCTGCTGGAGACGGGTAACTGGACGGACAAGGGGCATCCCACGGGGCGGCGGGTTACGTTCATTAACAGCTTTGCGATTCGCGGGCAGTACTTCAACTTCTCCACAGCGGGGCAGTGGATGTGGGATGAGATCAGCATGAATATTCCGCCGTCGGACCACTCGTATCAGCTGATCGAGGAGATTCACGCGCTGGTGCTGAAGGAGACGGAAGAGGATACGCTGCTGGCGGAGGCGGAGTGGCGCGGGGCCTCGAAGAGCAGCGGACTGAGCCAGTTTTCGGCGACGCCTTCGGTCGATCTGCGGCCTGCGGCGAGTGGCGTGGACATCAAGGTGCGGTATGTGACGCGGGCAGGGGACCGGTTCTCGATGCGGAACAAGCTGTATCAGGACACGATTGCGGTGCTGCAGAAGAGTGGAGTGGAGGCGAAGTAGGGAACAGGGAAAGGGGAACCGGCATGCGCGGTTCTTGCTGGAGAAACATGAGTGTCGTGTAATTGCACGTGTAAATTTGATCTCAGCGAAACAGTGTCGGATTTGTGAGTCTCCGGGCGTGATCCATTCGTCTTATAGACCCATACGGGGAAACCCGATCTTGAATCACTGCACATCGATGAAGAGGGGCCATGTGGATTGTTGTCCTGGCGCTACGGCGTCCGTATACGTTTGTGGTGCTATCGATGCTGATTCTGTTTCTGGGGATTGGCTCCGCGATTGAAGCACCCAAGGACATCTTTCCTTACATCAACATTCCGGTGGTCAGCATTGTATGGACGTACACGGGGCTGACTCCCAATGAGATGGAAGGCCGCGTGGTTACGGTTTGCGAGCGCGCGCTGACGACGACGGTCAACGACATCGAGCACTCCGAGTCGGAGAGCTACCAGGGCGTCTCGATCATCCGGGTTTATTTCCAGCCGACGGTGAAGGTGGATCTCGCGATGAGCCAGATCACGGCGGTCGTGCAGACGATTCTGAAGACGCTGCCTCCGGGGATTACGCCGCCGGGCATTCTGAAGTACGACGCTTCGTCGGTGCCGATCGTGCAGGTTTCTCTGAGCGGCGAGGGCCTGACGGAGGCCGACCTTTACGATCTTGGCCAGAGCTTTGTCCGTCCACGTCTTTCGAATGTGCAGGGAGCGTCGATTCCACTGCCGTACGGAGGCAAGGTGCGGCAGGTGATGGTGGATACGGATCCGAACCTGCTGTTCGCCAAGCATCTGTCCGCTACGGATGTTTCGTCGGCTATCTCGGCGCAGAATCTTATCCTTCCCGCGGGCACGGCGCGTCTGGGCGACAAGGAGTTCGTCGTCCGGATGAACTCGAGCACGTCGTCGATCTCGGCGCTGAACGACCTTCCGATACGTGCCTCGAATGGCGCCGTCGTGTACATCAAGGATGTGGCGCAGGTTCACCAGGGATTCGCGATCCAGACGAACGTGGTGCGGCAGGATGGCAAGCGTGGCTCTCTGCTGACGGTGCTGAAGAACGGCCAGACGAGCACGCTCGATATTGTCGCGGGGATCAAAGCGGCGCTGCCGAAGGTGAAGGCGGGCCTTCCTCCGGCGCTGACCCTGACGCCTCTGTTCGATCAGTCGACGTTCGTGCGGGATTCGATCTCGGAGGTGGTTCGCGAGGCGACGATTGCTGCCGCTTTGACTGGTTTGATGATCCTGCTGTTCCTGGGAAGCTGGCGTTCGACGGTGATCGTGTGCGTTTCGATTCCGCTTTCGATTGCGACATCGCTGATTATCCTGACGGCGCTGGGCGAGACGATCAATGTGATGACGCTGGGCGGACTGGCGCTTGCGGTCGGCATCCTGGTGGACGATGCGACGGTCGAGATTGAGAATACGCATCGCAACATGGCGGAGGGCAAGGCGCTGGTGCGGTCGATTCTGGATTCGGCGCAACAGGTGGCGGCCCCGGCGTTCGTGTCGACGCTTTCGATCTGCATCGTTTTTATCCCGGTGGTTCTGCTGACGGGCGCGGCGAAGTTCCTGTTCACGCCGCTGGCGATGGCGGTGGCGTTCGCGATGCTGGCGTCGTACTTCCTCTCGCGTACCCTGCTGCCGACGATGATGCACTTCATGCTGGGTTCGGAGATTCATCTTTACCAGGATCCGAAGGCGGCGCACGAGGAAGAGAAGCACAACTGGATCTGGCGCTGGCATCAGAAGTTCGACCGGCAGTTCGAAAAGTTTCGTGAGCACTACAAGGAAGTGCTGGAGTGGTGCCTGGGGAATGCGGCGATCACGCTGGTGCTGTTTGCGGGGTTCGTGGTGTTGAGCCTTCCGCTGATCCTCCTGATTGGCCGGGACTTCTTTCCGTATGTGGACTCGGGGCAGATGCGTCTGCATGTGAATCCGCCGCAGGGCATGCGCCTGGAGGATTCGGAGCAGTATTTTGCGTCGATCGAGGCGGAGATTCGGCGGGTGATTCCGGCGGAGCGGATTCAACTGATTCTCGACAATATCGGGTTGCCGAACAGCGGCATCAACCTGGCGTTCGGCACGACCGGCACGATCTCGAACTCGGATGGCGAGATTCAGATTGCGCTGAAGCCTGGCAAGCGGGAGACGACGAAGTATATGCGTCTGCTGCGGGCCGACCTTGCGCAGAAGTTTCCGGATGGCACGTTCTTCTTTACGCCGGCGAATATCACCAACCAGATTCTCGACTTTGGTTTGCCGGCTCCGATCGATCTGCAGGTGATTGGGCGTGCGCCGGGGAACTATGAGCTGGCGTCGAAGCTCTCCAGGCAGATTGCGGCGATTCCGGGAGCGGTGGATGTGCATGTGCATCAGGAGGTGACGTATCCGACGATGCAGGTGAACGTGGACCGCACGAAGGCGCGGCAGTTGGGGCTGTCGCAGCAGGATGTGGCGCAGAGCATGCTGATCTCGCTGACGGGCACGGGGCAGACGGCTCCGAATGAGTGGCTGAATACGGCGAATGGCGTGAACTACCAGGTGGTGGTGCAGACGCCGAACTATCGGATCAGCACGCTGCCTGAACTGGCGCGGACGCCGGTGACTTCGCCGCAGGGGAATACGTCGCAGTTGCTGGGGAACCTGGCTACGTTCCGCCGGGATGCTTCGCCGATCATCATCGACCACTACAACATTCAGCCGGTGTTCGATGTGTATGCGGATGTCGATAACCGCGATCTTGGCGGGGTTGCGGATGCCATCCATAAGATCATGGCCGATGCGCAGAAGGACCTGCCGGTGGGCACGACGCTGGAGCTGCGGGGCGAGGTCAAGACGATGCAGGACTCGTTCGTGCGGCTGGGCATCGGGATCGTGTTTGCGATCGGCCTGGTGTACCTGCTGATGGCGGTGAACTTCCAGTCGTGGCTGGATCCGATGATTATCCTGATGGCGATTCCGGGTGCGTTCTGCGGGATTCTGTGGATGTTGTTTGTGACGCAGACGACGTTCAACGTGCCTTCGCTGATGGGCGCGATCATGACGATCGGCGTCGCGACGGCGAACTCGATCCTGATGGTGGTGTTCGCCAATGACGAGCGGATTGCCGGGAAGGATCGTTATGAGGCGGCGTTGAGCGCGGGCTTCACGCGTCTGCGGCCGGTGTGCATGACGGCGCTGGCGATGATCATCGGCATGCTGCCCATGGCGCTTTCGATCGGCGAGGGCGGCGAGCAGAACGCGCCGCTTGGACGTGCGGTGATTGGCGGGTTGCTGCTTGCCACGGTGGGAACGCTGTTTATCGTTCCCGTAATTTATTCGTTGCTCAAGAAAGATGGACCGGCTGACTACGACCGTGAAGTGGATGAGGCCGAGGCGGAGCAGAGAGAAGCCGAAGGACAGGAGCAACACGCGTAATGGATGAGAAGAGTTTTGACCAGCGGGAACGTGAGCAGAAGGCGCGGGAGCAGCAGCGCCTGGGCGAAGAGTTTGCTCATCCGGAGCGGGCCGAGGGACGGCGTTTGGGGGAGAACTTCGCGGAGGCGAACGAGCCGGACGACGCGAAGATGGGCAAGCTGTTTGCCGAGGCGAACACGACCCATGAGGACGAGAAGAAGAAGGGCAGCAAGAAGGTTCTTGTGTGGTTCATTCTGATCGTCGTGGCGGTCTTCGGTGTGGTGTTCCTGCTGGCGATGATTCCGCGGCACAACCGCGACAAGGAGAACGCGAAGAAGGCAGACGAGGAGAAGAACAGGAAGCCTGTCGTGATAGTGGAGACGGTGAAGCGCGACGACCACTCCGGGGGGCTTGTGCTTCCGGGAACGACGACGCCGCTGACCGAGGCGTATGTGTTTGCGCGGGCGAATGGGTATCTGAAGACGCGGCTGGTGGACATTGGGGACCATGTGCAGAAGGGGCAATTGCTGGCGGTGATCGATTCGCCGGACCTGGATGCGCAGGTAGCGCAGGCACGCGAGCAGGTGCGCCAGGCCGAGTCGCAGGTGGCGCAGCAGAAGACACAGTTGGCGCTGACGAAGATTACGTGGGACCGGTGGCGGGTGCTGGTGCAGAAGGGTGTGTTTGCGCGGCAGGATGGGGATCAGAAAGAGGCGGACTATCTGGCGGCCGAGGCGAATGTTGCGGCGGCGGAGCGGAATGCTCAGGCGTTTCGAGCGAATCTGCAGAGGGTGATTTCGTTGCAGGCGTACGAGCAGGTGCGGGCGCCGTTCGATGGGGTGATTACGGCGCGCAATGTGGATGTGGGGGCTTTGATCTCGGCCTCGGGTTCGACGAGCGGTGGTGCGACCGGGCCTTCGGGGCTTGGCGCGACGAATACGGGGGGGACCAGCGGCAGCTCGCCGACGGCGGGGACGGCGACCGGAGGCGGCGATGGCAGCGGTGCGGGGGCCTTGTTCTCGGTCGCGCAGGTGCAGCGGTTGCGTGTGCTGGTGGCTGTGCCGGAGGGATACGCGTCGAGCGTGAAGCCGGGGCAGAAGACGGTCATGCACTTTCAGGAGTTTCCCAAGCAGGAGTTTCCTGCGGATGTGACGCGGACGGCTGGTTCGATCGACCAGAACACGCGTACGCTGCTGACCGAGGTGCAGGTGGACAACCGCGACGGCAGGCTGCTCGCGGGGATGTATGCGGTGGTGACGTTCGATGGCGTGACGGGAGCGGGGCCGCTGATGATTCCGGGTGACGCGATCGTGATCCGCGAGAACACGACGGAGGTGGCGGTCGTGGAGGACGGCAAGATCCGGATGCAGCCGGTGGAGATTGGCCGCGATTTCGGCGAGGCGGTCGAGATCGTGCATGGGCTGAAGGAGGGCGACGTGATCGCGACCAGCGTGACGGATGAGGTGCACGATGGCGCGCAGGTGCAGGCGCGGGAAGAGTCCGCCGATAAGAAGAAGGCTGTCCAGCACGCTCCGTCGAATACGCTTCCGGGGGGATCCAGCCAGTACGGCGACCAGTCGATTACGGACCAAAATCTGCAGGGACAGGCGAACCAGACGCAGCAGAAGAAGCCGGCGTCACAGACGAAGAAGTCGGAGAGCAAGCCTTGAACGCGCGGATCGGTTTGGGGATTGTGCTGATGATGGGTGGTGCGGCGCTGGCGCAGACGGCGACGATACCGGAGGCGCCGGATGTGCCTGCGATCTCGGGTTTTGTGCAGACGCCCGCAGGCAAGGCTCCGGCGATTGGAGCGGAGGCGGCGTCGCATGTTGCTACGACGCGTTCGCAGCCTGCGGGCCTGGGCTTCAGTTTTTACGGGCTGCTTGGGCCCTATCGCCGGCCCAGTGTTCCGCCTTTGTTTAGCGGGAGCGACGCGCGTTTGCAGCCGCTGATTCGTGACGGCAAGCTGTATCTCTCGCTGCATGACGCGATTGCGCTGGCGGTGGAGAACAACCTGGATGTCGAGGTGGAGCGGTACAACCTGGAGCTGGCCGATACGGATACGCTGCGGGCCCGGGGCGGCGGCAATCTGCGGGGGATCGACTACACGGTGCAGGCGGCACCGAATGGCGTGGGTGGTCCGGGGAGTCCGCTGCTGAATACGGGCGCGACGAATCCGAACCCGACGGTTCCCACGGTGACGGATCTGACCGCGCTGAACTCGACGACGCAGGCGACGCTGAACTATGGCGAGAGCGGCACGGGGCTGCAGCCTTCGACGGGACCGGCTGTGCCGTTGTTCGACCCGAGCTTCCTTCTGTCCGGAGGGTATCTGCGGCGGTCCAACTCCATTACGTTGAGTGGAACGACGACCACGACGACGCAGATCGCGCCGCTGCATTCCATCACGACGAACGCGGCGTATCTGCAGGGGTTCAGCACGGGCGCGCAGCTTGAGGCGACGGTGAACAACGACTCCCAGGTGATCTACGGGGCGCAGTCCGAGAACAATCCCTTTCACGCGCCGAGCACCTCCGTCACGCTGACCCAGCCTTTGCTGCGCGGGCGGGGGCGAGATGTGAATTTGCGGTATGTCCGGATCGCGAATCTGGACAAGAAGGTCTCGCGTCTGCTCTTCGACCAGCAGGTACAGCAGACGGTGTACGGCATCTCGCGGCTGTACTTCGATCTTGTGTCGCTGGGCGAGAGCGTTGCGGTGAAGCGGGACGCGCTGCGTGCGGCGCAGAAGCTGCGCAAGGACGATGCCGACCAGGTGATCGAGGGAACGCTTGCCCCGATCGAGTTGACGCGGGCTTCGGCACTGGTGAGCTCGAGCGAGTTCGACCTGATCCAGACGCAGGGCTTGTACCGGCAGCAGGAGGTGATTCTGCGGAACCAGATGCTGCGGATGGCTTCGCCGGTGTTCGCGGCTTCGTTCACGGAGATCGTTCCGACGGATCACATCGTCGTTCCCGATCTGATGGACGCGCTGGTTGTGCCGGATCTGATCGCGCAGGGGCTGGCGCGGCGTCCCGATCTGGCGCAGGCCGAGATTCAACTGCAGACCGGGCAGATGACGGCGCAGGCTTCGCGCAACCAGGTGCTTCCGCAGTTGAACGTGTATGCGAACGTCGAGACGCGGGGGACCGCGGAGCAGGCGTATGAGCAGCTTGGATCGCCGGGCACCGGCATCCCGACGATTCCGCAGAATCTTGCGCTTGGCGGTCAGCGGGTGTCGACGATCTACCAGGCAGGCGTGCAGATGACGCTGCCGATTCGCAACCGGGTGGCGGCCTCGGACGCGGCGCGCGATACGGTGCTGGTGCGTCAGGCGCAGGCCAGGACGGAGAAGCTGTCGGCGTCGATCCGGCAGGATATCGAGAATGCCGTGATCGCGCTGCAGACCTCATACGCGGCGTACGCTGCCGCACGCAAGAGCACCGGTTTCCAGGAGCAGTTTCTCCAGGCGGAGCGGGACAAGCTGGGCGTCGGTGCTTCGACCAATCTGCAGGTGATTCAGGATGAGACGTACGTGGCGCAGGCCCGGTCGACGGAGATTGCGGCGCGGAGCAACTGGAAGAAGGCGCAGATTGAGCTGGAACGCGCGCTTGGGACGCTGCTGGATGAGAACCAGGTCAGCCTGGACGATGCGGTGCGGGGAACGTTGCCGCAGTAAGCCGCGTCAATGCAGGGCGATGACGAGATCGATCTCGGCGTCTTTCCGGGTGTCGAATTTGTCGAGCTGGCGCTCCTTCGAGCGGATGCCGCGGAATGTGGCCCATATCTTGTAGTCCGTATCGTTGCCGATGCGTTTGAAGCTGTAAGTGCCGCGGCGGTCGGTGATGAACGAGACGATGCCGTGGGTGTTCTGGTTTTCAAGCTGGACGACGGCTCCGCGGAGGGGCTCGCGGCTGGTGTCGGTGACGCTTCCGGTCAGGTTGCGCGTTCCCTCCTGCGCGTGAAGCGCGAGGGGCGCCATCAGCGTGAGGCAGAGAAGAATGGTCGTGCGGGACGGAAAGCCGGGCATCGTGGTCACCTTGGTTTGGGGCGTCTTATCGGGTTGGATGCAAAGAGGCTCGCTACGGAAGCATCGGAGGCTGGTGCGATCTGCTGCCGGGCGAAGAGTTGCCCTTACCGTGCTTCGCTTCAGCATATCTTGCATGGAGAGCACGACGGGCGACGAATCGCGGTATGATTCTTCTTCTCCGCGATCCGTGGCGGTGAAAGGTGGTTTTCATGTCGAGTACGCTGCTCTCTCCTCTGACCGAGTCTCCGGCTAAGCCGGACAGCCTTCCGCACTGGATCGACGGCAAGCGCACGCCGGACTCCGGTGCGCGGAGCGCGGCTGTCTACAACCCGGCTACGGGGAAGATTCGCACGATGGTGCCGCTTGCCAGTGCGGAGCAGGTGGGCGCCGCAGTGGCTTCGGCGAAGGCGGCTTTCCCGGAGTGGTCGGCACAGCCACCGCTGCGGCGGGCGCGGGCGCTGTTTCGCTTTCGCGAACTGTTTGAGGCGCGCCTGGATGACATTGCGCGGCTCATCACGGCCGAGCATGGCAAGGTCTTCTCCGACGCCAAGGGCGAGGCGACGCGCGGACTGGAGGTGGTGGAGTTTGCGACGGGCATCCCGCAGCTTTTGAAGGGCGAGTTCTCGGAGCAGGTGGGCGTCGGCATCGATAGCTGGTCGATGCGGCAGCCGCTGGGCGTCGTCGCGGGGATTACGCCGTTCAACTTTCCGGCGATGGTGCCGATGTGGATGTTTCCCATTGCGCTGGCGTGCGGCAATACCTTTGTGCTGAAGCCGAGTGAGCGCGACCCGAGCGTGTCGCTGTTGCTGGCGGAGCTGCTTAAGGAGGCTGGGCTGCCGGATGGCGTCTTCAACGTGGTGCATGGCGACAAGACGGCGGTGGATGCGCTGCTGGACCATCCCGATGTGAAGGCCGTGACGTTCGTTGGGTCCACGCCGATTGCGGAGTATGTGTATCGGCGCGGTACGGATGCGGGCAAGCGCGTGCAGGCGCTGGGCGGGGCCAAGAATCACATGGTCGTGATGCCCGATGCTGATTTGGACCAGGCGGCGGACGCGCTGGTGGGCGCGGCGTATGGTTCTGCGGGAGAGCGGTGCATGGCGATCTCGGTGGCCGTTGCGGTTGGCGATAAGACGGCGGATGCGTTGATCGGGCGGCTGCGTGCGCGGATCGATACGCTGGTCGTCGGCGATGGGATGAACCCGAAGGCAGAGATGGGGCCGCTGGTGACGGGCGCGCATCTGGATCGCGTGACGGGGTATGTTTCGCTGGGCGTGGAGGAGGGCGCGGAGCTGATCGTCAATGGCAGGGAAGCGGCGTTGCCGGCGGGCGATGGATTCTTTATCGGGCCGTGCCTGTTCGACCATGTGCAGCCGCATATGCGTCTGTACAAGGAAGAGATCTTTGGGCCGGTGCTCTGTGTCGTGCGGACGACTCACTTCGATGAGGCGCTTGGACTGATCAACGATCACGAGTATGGCAATGGCACCGCCATCTTTACGCGGGACGGCGATACGGCGCGCGCCTTCGCGAACGGTGTGCAGGCAGGCATGGTGGGGGTGAACGTGCCGATTCCCGTGCCGATGGCCTTTCACAGCTTTGGCGGGTGGAAGCGATCGCTCTTTGGGGATCATGCGGTGCATGGTCCGGAGGGCGTGCGCTTCTATACGCGCATCAAGACGGTGACCGCGCGATGGCCGACCGGGATTCGCGCCGGTGTCGATACCGTGATGCCTACGCATGGCTAGCAATATGTAACAAAAACACTCGAATCGGGTGGCCTTGAAGGGGTGGATGTCGAGTAGGATACACACATCCAACGCATCCTCGGGGCCACCCTTTCATGATCTCTCTGGACATCTTCTCCAGGCTTCTGCAGGCGCTGTACGCCGCGCCGCTGCAAGAGGAGAGATGGGAAGAATTTCTCAATCTACTGTGCGAGACTACCGGCTCCACGGGCGGGTTCTTTCTGTGCGCCGACAGCAGCCTTGGACTGTCGATCCGTGCGCAGGGTGGAGGAATGGTCCTCGACTCGTCCGACCTAATCTCCTACCGTGAGACCTACGCTCCCAAGGATCCGTTGCGGATGCCTGCCATCCGCAGCGGGAAGCTTGGTGTCATCGATTGCGAGGAACTGCTTCCGATGGAAGAGCTGCGGAAGTCCGAGCTCTACCGCGAGATGGTGAAGCCTCTGGGGCTGGAGCATCCGTCGCTGATCATGCTGACGTGCACCATCCGCCGGTTTGAAGCGATCAGCTTCTGGCGCAGCCCGCAGGAGGGGCCGATGCCGGAGAAGTTTACGCATCTGCTGCATCTGCTGGTGCCGCACATTCAGGCGGCGCTGCAGATTCGCCAGTCCCTCGGGGTCGCCAGGCAAAGGCTGGAGGGGGCGGAGGCGATGGCCAACGCGAGCGACACCCCCACGCTGATTCTCTCCGCAGCGGGTGCCATCGTGATGTCGAACGTTGCCGCCGATGAGCTGCTTCGTGCCGAGGACGGCCTCAGCCGCAGGGATGACCGGCTGGTGGCTGCCAAGGGCCGGAATCAGAGCGCGCTGGACGCGCTGCTGCGGCGCACGGCCACGGCGAACTTCTCGCACCTGGATCCCCGGGGCGGGCCGCCTTTGCTGTTGCACCGTTCGTCGGGGTCACAACCGCTGATTCTGCAGGCCTCGCCGCTGCCCGGTGGCACGGGCTTTGGGTCGGGGTCGATCCTTCTGCTGATCACCGATCCAGAGAGACCGATCCGTCCGGCGGACGATGTGATGCAGGCGCTTTACTCCTTTACGCCGGCGGAGGTGGAGATCGCCAACGGCCTGATCACGGGCTACTCGCTGGTGGAGATTGCGGCCCTTCGCCGCGTGTCGGTGGGGACGGTTCGGGGGCAGATCAAGAGCATCTTCTCGAAGACGAAGACCTCCGGGCAGAGCGATTTGGTCCGACTTCTTACCTGTCTGCCCCGTGCGCAGCCGACGCAGAGTTGAGCAGGGGATGCTCGAGCGAACTCTCGATCGAGCTTTTGGACCTGCTTGGGTTCCTCTATTTAGATTCTTGAAATGAGATACTTGCAGAGATGGATCTCTTTGCGGGGGCTTCTGCCTGCCGTGTTTCCATGTGGCAGAAATGGACTGACCATTTCTCATTGGGATTTGGAGAGGTTTTATTTCCAGGAAACTATTTTCCTATTGACATCGGTAGGTGCGGTTCTCTAGAGTCTGTCCGAATCCAACAGGTTTCATTTGTATCGTTTCGGAGGCTCCATGACTCACCACGTTCTATACCCCTTGCCTTCCCAGGCCCGACGGGGTTTCTCTCTCATCCGCTCCCGCATGGGGGCCTATGTTTTGCTGTTCGTTCTGTCTCTTGGGCTGCTTGTACCCCGCGCCCTGATGGCGCAGAACGCAGGAACCGGCGCGATTGAAGGTACCGTGCAGGACTCGACCGGCGCCGTCGTGCCGAATGCGACCGTGACGGCTCTGAACGTCAATACCGGTCTTTCGACCACACGTACGACGACCTCGGGCGGCTTCTACAGCATCGGGACGCTGCTTCCCGGCACGTACAAGGTGACGGTCACGGCGACCGGCTTCCGCACGTTCGTGCAGGAAAACCTCGTTGTGGACTCGTCGCACACCTCGGGTTTGAACGTGCCGCTGACCAACGGCGCCACGACCGAGACGGTGACTGTGACGGAGATTCCTCCGGCGCTGGAGACGACCAACGCGACGCTTGGCGGCACGATCGAAAACAGCTCGTACACCGCTCTGCCGGTCATGATCTCCGGACTGCAGCAGCGTGATGTGACGCAGTTCTCGAATCTTCTGCCCGGCGCGCAGGTTCCTCCGGGAGGACGTTCGTCGATCATCGGCGGCACGGCACAGCGTCTTGGCGAACTGTACCTCGACGGTCTTCCGCTGACGACCATCTCGCAGCAGGGTGACAACCGCCCTGTGTTCAACGTTGTCCCGCTCGAGGCGATCGACGCGGTGCAGGTGGTGACGTCGGGCTTCTCGGCGCAGTACCAGGGCGCGGGTCTCGAGAACTACAGCACCAAGTCGGGCGGCAACAAGTACCACGGCTCGGTTTTTGAGTACATTCGCAACACGGCGTTCGATGCGTGGTCGTTCTCGGCCAAGCCGGGCGGCGGAAACACGGTCACGGTCATTCAAAACGGGGCAGCCGTGAAGGTCCCAGGCCCGAAGACGCCCGAGCATCAGAACGAGTACGGCTTCACCATCGGCGGACCGATCAGCATTCCGAAGCTCTTCAGTGGCCACGACAAGCTGTTCTTCTTCGCGACCTACGACCGGTTCAAGTCATCGCAGGGCGCCAACCCCAGCGCATCGACGCTGCCTTCGACGTTGATGCGCTCCGGTAACTTCCAGGAGCTGCTGCCCACGACGGCGGGTGGTCTCGGCAATACCTCGGGCGCGAACTACGCCATCTACGATCCGACCACGCAGGCGAGCTGCACCGCGCACAGCACCAATGGCGCATGCCGCTACCAGTATGGCTACGGCCCGGGTGCGGCGAACGGCCCCGGCGGCGCTCCGGTGAGGACGACCGCCCCTGTCAACGTGATTCCGGCGAGCCAGCTTTCGCCGATCGCGCAGTATCTGGAGAAGTTCCTGCCGGCTCCGTCGATCGACCAGACCGGTGTGATCCAGAACAACTACATTGCGGGTATTCCGGCCGGCTACCAGAACTGGATCTACTCCGGACGCGTGGATTACGCGATGACGGACAAGAACCGCATGTCGTTCCTGTACACCTCGGGTAGCCGTAAAGCGGTTCCGTACACGTCAACCACGACCAACTTCCCTGTTCCCTATCTTGCCTCTACGCTCTCTACGGTGCAGGGTCACTATCTTGCGCTCGAAGATACGTACACGATCAGCTCGAGCCTCGTGAACCAGTTCAAGGTCGGCTACATGTACTTCGGTGGTCCTCCGGTCCGCAACCCGACCAACGGCATCACGCAGTATGAGTTGAAGACGGCCGGCGTCACCGGTCTTCCGGCCGGACAGGCTTCGGAGAACTTCCCGGGCGTGATCTTCGGCGGAAGCAACGCGCAGACGACGTGGGCTTCGCCCAGCACGGGCAGCACCTCGGTCTCGAACACCTTCACCTTTGTCGACAACGTGCAGTGGGTGAAGGGCAATCATGCCATGACCTTCGGCTTCCAGTACCAGGCGCTGCAGAACAACGCCAGCACTGCGGATACCGGATCGTTGCCGGTGAACCTGAACTTCAGCACCAACGATACGGGCAATGTGCTTGGCTCGAACTTCGTCTCGGGTACGGGCTACTCGTATGCCAGCTACATGCTGGGTGCGGTGGGTTCGACGAGCGTGACGCAGCAGAGCTTCTCGGTGCTTGGCGGCCGCTTCCACCCCATCTCGCCCTATGTGCAGGATGACTGGAAGGTCACGCCGAAGCTTACGCTCAACATCGGCCTGCGTTGGGACTACTTCCCGACCTATAACGAGACGCTCGACCGCTGGTCGTTCCTCAACCCGACCATCACGAATCCCGTCACCGGCAACCCTGGCGCACTGCAGTTCGCCGGCAACCGCGTGGGCGCTGGCGTAAGCTGCCTGTGCCGGTCGCCGGTCAACAACTGGATGAAGAACTGGGGACCGCGTCTCGGGTTTGCCTACGCTCCCGATGCCCACACGGTCTTCCGTGGTGCGTACTCTCTGCTGTACTCGCATGGTGGTGGTACGGGTGGTGCCGGCGGTGCCGGTACGGGAACGGGTCAGGCTGGATTCAACAGCGTTGCCAGCTTCACGGACAACTCCTCCGGACCTGCCTTCTACCTGAACAACAACCCCGCTTTCGTGAATTCGAATGCGAACTTCGGCGGACCCGGCTACAACCTCGCCCCGGTGGCTCCGATCTCGGCGGCCAGCCAGGCGCTGAACGTGGGCTATTACGTCAACGGTGCAGGCGCATTCAGCGGAACGGGCTCGGGCATTGCCTATGCCGACCCGTACGTCGGTGGACGCTCGCCCGAGATCTCCTTCTACAACTTCGGTATGCAGAAAGAGTTCGTCAAGGACGTGACGGTCACGGCCAACTACGTTGGGACGCAGAGCCACTTCCTTGCGGGTGCCGCGAATATGCGCGGTCTGCAGTCGGGCCAGATGGATCCGCGTTACCTCGCACTGGGCAGCTATCTCGCCCGTCCTGCGACGCAGGCCAACATCAACGCAGCGCAGGCTGCCACCGGCATCACCATCCCTGTGCCGTACGCAGGGTATGTGGCGGCCGCGTCCCTCAGCACCAGCGCAACCATCCAGCACATGCTGACCTGGATGCCCCAGTATTCGGGCACGACGGACACGTGGGGCACGGTGGCCAACTCCAACTACAACGCCTTCCAGCTCTCGGTCGAGAAGCGCATGTCGCATGGGCTTTCGATGACCGTGAACTACACCTACTCGCGCAACATCGATGACGCCGGCACGGCTCGCAGCGGTTGGGCGATTCCCGCATCGGCGACTTCGGATGGACGTGCGTGGTCGCAGAATCGGATCGATCGCTCGCTGAGCGGAAACAACCTGCCGCAGCTCCTCACGATCTTCGGCGTCTACAAACTCCCGTTCGGCAAGGGCGGCATCGGCAAGGACAGCGCGATCGTCCGGGCCATTGGCAGCGGATGGCAGCTCTCGGAGATCTACCAGTACTCCTCCGGTCTTCCGCTCGCGATCGTCGGCACCTGCAACAGCACGCAGAACGTCGGACAGGGAACCTGCATGCCCGACTTCAATCCGAACTTCAGCGGAAGCGTCCGTACGGGCGGCGGCTGGGGACAGGGAGCCACGGCCGCGAACCTCGCGACCAAGAGCTACCTGAACGGCTACATTCAGGCGACGACCTCGGGCTCCGGCACCAACGGAACCGCGGCGGTTGCGTGTGCCTCCAGCAACGGTCCGTTCTGCAACTCGCGCGATTACTCCATCGGCAACCTGACCCGCATGGCCCCCTACGGGCTGCGCGGACAGAGCCCCTACCGTCTCGCGATGACCGCGAGCCGTACCTTCGATATCACCGATCGCTGGAAGTTCCTGTTCCGCGTTGATTGCCAGAACGTCACGAATCACACGACCTTCGGCAACAACGCGCAGAACAACCAGATCGGTGTCAACGTCAACAGCTCGAACTTCGGAACGCTCAACTTTGCCAGCGCGGATAGCCGTGCGTTCCAGTTCTCGGGCCGCATCAGCTTCTAAACCACGCACTGCAAGAATGCCCCGGACGCCTTGTGCGTCCGGGGCGTTTTTATTGGGTGACGCAGGTGCGATAGCCGGGGTCGCTCATCGAAGGCGGGGGCGTCGTGCGGCCCCATGCCGAAGGGGCAGAGCCCATGGTGAAGACCAGCTCCGCGCCATGCTCGATCTGTGCGTGGCGGAACCAGGCGTTCGGCAGATCGACGCCGTTCAGCGTCACGGACTGCACGTAGTGGTTCAGGCCGGCAGGATCGAGACCCTTGGTGGTGATGCGGAGCGTTTTGCCGCCAGCGAGCGCGAGGGAGGCCTGCGGCAGGCTGGGGGTTCCGATGAGATACACGTCCTGTCCTGCCACCGGGTAGATGCCGAGTGTCTGGAAGATCAGCCAGCTCGACATCGCGCCCGAGTCGTCGTTACCGGGGATGCCCGCGCGGCTGTCGGTGAAGTACTTTTCGAGCAGCAGATGCACGATGTCGGCGGACTTGTCCGGACGGCCGGAGTAGGCGTACAGCACAGGCATCAGGAAGCCGGGTTCGTTGGTCACGTCGAAGTGGCCGCGGCTGAAGATGAAGTCCATGCGGTCGTTGAAGCGCTGGTTGCCCCCGGCCATCTCGATGAGGCGTCGCATATCCTGCGGAGCGTAGAGCGAGTATGTCCAGATGTCGCCCTCGTACATGAAGTCGGGCCAGGTGCCTCGGACGGTGAGGTAGGGATCGGCCCAGGTGCCGTCGGCCTTTCTGGGGCGCAGGAAGCCTTTGAAGCCGGAGACGAGCATGTCCTTGTCCCAGAGGTTCTCGAAGTTGTGGGTGCGGCCGAAGTACTTGGCCGCTTCGCCGGTCTTGCCGAGGCCGCAGGCGACCTCTCCGATGGCGAAGTCGTCGTAGGCGTACTCCACGGTGCGTGAGCCGGCGCGCTCGTCGTTGAGGGTAATGTAGCCGCGCTGGTTGTAGTCCTTCAGGCCGCCGCGGCCTTCGCGCTGCGGGTCTTTCGGAGGCACCTCGGCGTCTTTGACCATGGCGGCGAAGGCGGTCTCGTAGTCGATGCCCGTCATCCCCTTGACGAAGGCGTCGGCGATGACGACGTTGGCGTTGGATCCGCCCTGGGTGCGTCCGTTGTCGTTGCCGCTGCGTGCGTCGGGCATGTAGCCGGTGTGCCGGTAGATGTCGACGAGGGAGCGGATCATAGCGCGTTGGCGGTCGGGCGAGATGAGCGTCAACAGAGGGCTGGAGCTGCGGTAGGTGTCCCAGATGGCGTAGAAGTCGTCGTAGTAGGGCTCGCTCGAGGTCCATCCGGGATTCTCGCCGGTGCGGTCGGCGGGCATCAGCATGACGTGATACATGGCGGTGTAGAGCATGCGCCGCTGTGCCGGGGTCTCGCCCGCCATGTGCAGCTTGCCGAGCTCCTTGTTCCAGGCCGCCACGGCAGCGGTCCGGATGGCGGCGAAGTTCCATGCGGGGGCCTCGCTGCGGACGTTCTCCTTGGCCTGCTCCGTGCTGAGGAAGGAGATGCCAACCTTCATCTGGACGGCTTGCCCCGCGTGGGTTTTCAGGGCGAAGTCGATCCCGACGGGCACTCCCCTGCCGACGCTGGCTTGTTTCGCATCGATCAGGTCGGCGCCGTTCCATAGATGCGTCTGCGCGGCTGGCGTGTCGGTCACCAGGTAGAAGAAGACGCGGTACTCTCCGCCGTTGTTCCATCCGCCCTCGAACCGGGCCATGCCCTGCGCTTCGTGGTCGGAGAGGACGCGGATGTCCGCGCCGAGAAAGCGCTGGGCCTCATAGCCTGGGCCGAGGCCGAGTGCTGCGGCTACATTGACGGTGAGGTGGGCGTCGTTCGAGGCTGGGAAGGTGTAACGATGGAAGCCGACGCGGCGTGTGCCGGTCAGCTCCACCTTGACGCCGTAGCGGCTGAGCGTGGTGGCGTAGAAGCCTGCCTCCGCCGTCTCGCTGGTGCGCGGGGAGCGGATGTCGGCGGGGTCCAGATGTCCGACCACGGGAGCGACGAGGATGTTGCCGTACTTGCCCTGCGCGCCGCTGAGGTGCAGATGGGAGAAGCCGAGGACGTTACCGTAGCTCGAGTAGCCGAAGCCGGAGCGGCGGCCGTCGAAGGTCTCCATATCCGGGCCGAGCTTGACCATACCGAAGGGAAGGGCCGCGCCGACGAAGGTGTTGCCGCCCCAGTCCACGCCGATGAAGGGATCGACGCTGCGGGTGTAGTCGGGGGCTTTTGTCTGGCCCGCAGCGGAGCCAACAAGCATGGCCACCGCAATGGCCGACAGACGAGCGGAGAGAGATCGCAGAGAAAGCATGAGACCTTATACCGCATCGGGGCGCGGTTCGTTTCCGGACCCAGGCCACCGTCGAGACAGGGCCAAGGCGGAGCGTGGTGGAGGTGCCGCGAACAAAGGAGCAGACTTCCCGGGAACGATCTCGGATGTCCTTGTCTGCTCTCAGTTGTCCGGCTTCGCCTGTAGCTCGAGCGCGATGCGAACCAGTTGCGACCTGCTTCTTACCCCGGTCTTCTCGAAGAGCTTCTGCAGGATTGCCTTGATGAGACTCTCGGAGAGCTGCAACTGACTGCCGATCTCCTTGTTCGTCAATCCCTCCAGCACATAATCCAGCACCATGCGCTCGCGGCTTGAGAACAGCGGCTCAGTGGTCTTCTCCGGTGGCTGCGTTCCCTTCAACAAAGACAGTGCCACTCCCGAGGAGACCCACTGTTCGCCGCGCGCCGTTCTCCGCATCGCGAGAAACAACTCCTCGGAAGGTTCGTTCTTCAGGAAGATCCCCACCTTCGCCTCATGCACCGCGTATAACATCTCGGTCGCGTCCATCCCTGCGGTCACCAGAAGAATGGGCATCGCGGGCCGCATGCTGCGCAGCCGGGCCGCTGCCGTCAGGCCGTTTGTACTCGCCTCGTTGCTCCCATCCAGGTCGAAGTCGATCAATGCCAGATCGCAGGCAAGTCCTTCGGCGATCGCGTACGCCGCATCCTCCGCGTTGCCATAGGTGCCGGTCACCGTCCAGTCCGGCTCGCCTTCGAGGAGCCGACGCAGGCTCTCGCGAAACAGGGTGTGGTCATCGATCAGCATCACGTTCATCGGCAGCACTCCGCATCGCTTTCGTTCACGGTCTCGACGGGCAGAAGCTCCACCACAAACACCGCGCCGGCAGGGTTCGGCTCATATCGCAGATCGCCATGGAAGCTCGTCACAAGGGCTCGCGACAGATACAGCCCCATCGAGAGCTGTCCCGGCTTGCGCTTCGCCGTCCGGAACGGATTGAAGAGGTGATCGGGATCGGCGATGCCGCTTCCGTTGTCGGCGACGCGAATTTGCACAAACCCTTTCGTCTTGCGCACGCTCAACGTGAGCCGTGCATCGTCCCTGTCGGCAAGTGCGGCCTCGGCATTGCGGATCAGGTTCAGAAATACCTGCAGAAGACCCTGTGGATCGGCCCACACCATCGCCGTGTCTTCGCCCTTGTCCCAATCGACGGAGACGCCGGCTTCGCGCAGCGAGGGACCCACGATGATCCGAAGGTCCTGAAGAAACCGGTTCAGATGGACATGACCCGCCTGATGCTTGACTTGCGAGAGCTCCACGGCCGCCAGCCGCTCCAGCGTCGTGGTCAACTGTTGCAGCGCCTTGAAGTCTTCCTGCGCAACCAGGTCAGGCCTCTGCGTCGCAAGCTTCTGCTGCACGAATCCGATCGCTGCGCAGATGTTGCGGATCTCGTGCGATACCGACCCCACCAGCAGACGCAGCCCGGTGAGCACCTGCTCCAGGTTAGCCTCCTCGCGGTCGCGAATCTCCTTCGACGAGTCGACGATCATCGCCGTCAGGCGGTTGCCCTCCGCCGTACGATAGGTGGAGAACCACACGTCCGCGAAGAAGGGTTCAAGGTCCGCACGCAGCCCCTGGCACTGCATCATCGTCTTCAACTGCCGCTGCCCGCGTCCCATGCTTGGCGCGCGCGCCAGCGCCGGAATCAGCTCCGCGATGCCCTGCCCGGTCAGCTTCAGGGGCTTCTCGCCGCCTCCGAACAGACGTTCCGCTGCATCGTTCGCCTGTAGAATCCGGCCCTGCTCATCCGAGGTCACGATCGCGATGGAAGAGGTGGTGACCAGAAGGCGAAGCTGTTCCTCTGCCTGCTGTCTGGCTTCGCCCTCCAACTCCACTTCATGCAGATGCTCTTCCTCTCGTCTGCGATTGGCCAGCACCTCCGAGACGTAGAGCCCTGCCGCCGTATAGGCGATAAAGTACAGCGCATCGCGCGGAATACCCTGCGCCACGCTCCATGGGAAGGCGTCGGCCATCTCCGCGATTGCCGTACACAGCGCGCCGAAGGCCGGGATCTGCCAGCGAGAGAGCCCTGTCCCCGCATACGCGGCGGGTACGAGGTACACTAGCGCGAGCGGCACCTGTGCATGAATGTTCAGATCCACAATTGCGATGACGATCATCAGCGCAACTGCTTCCATCACCACATACGCTGGTCGCCGGCTCTTGAAGATCTTCGCCCACATACCTAACAGCCTACGGGCTTGCGAGACGATTGACGAGCGTCAAAAGGAACGGCTATCGAAAGATATAACCGTCTGCCTTGAAGATAGTTCCGGGTATCGTTTGCCGCCCCTAGGCTCGAATCCAGATGAGTGCGCCTCAGCCAATCCGCAGTACCCTTTCTCGAGTGAATGCAATGACCCGATTCCAGTCGCACCTCCTGGCCCTTGCCTGCGTTGGCCTCGCACTCACCGGATGTCGCAAGCAGGACGAGGCCAGCCGCGAGGCCAAAGAGGCCCCGCCCGCCGCGCCCGCGACCATCGAAACCGGCAGCACAGGGACCGTCAAGGTCGATAAGCCATCGCAGTTCCCCTTGGTCTCCGCTTCCACGCGCCAGATGGCATCGACCCTGAACGCCACCGGCTCGGTCAACCCGGATATCTCCCGCGAGCTGCCGGTGCTTTCGCTGGCCAATGGCCGCGTCGTCAATCTGCGCGTGCGCCTCGGCGACATCGTCCACCGCGGCCAGCCCATCATGGACGTCCAGAGCCCCGACATCTCCACGGCCTTCGGGACCTACCTCAAGGCAGTCAGCGACGAGCACCTGACCAGGATCACGCTCGACCGCGACAAGCTCCTCTATGACAAGGGGGCCATTCCGCAGACGCAGCTTGAGGTCGCCGAAAACGGCGAGCAGGACGCCCAGTCCGCGCTGACCGCCTCCGAGCAGCAGCTCCGCATCCTCGGCGTCGACAAGAACCACCCCAGCGACACGGTGACCATCACCGCTCCCACATCCGGCGTCGTCATCGCGCAGAACGCCACCGCCGCGGGGGCTGCCGGAGTCGTCTACGCCGGCGCCGCCGGATCCCTCACCATCGCCGATCTTTCGCACGTATGGGTCATCTGCGATGTGTATGAGAACGACCTCGCCAGCGTCCATCTCGGCGAACAGGCGGAGATTCGCCTCGCCGCCTATCCCGGAAAGGTCCTTCAGGGCACCATCGGAGATATCGGCGCCATCCTCGATCCCGCCATCCGCACCGCCAAGGTACGCGTCCAGGTCGCGAACCCGGGCGGCATCCTGCGGCTCGGCATGTTCGCCACCGCAACCTTCCGCAGCGCGCAGCAGGCCACGATCATCACCATTCCGGGCGACTCGATCCTTCATCTCCACGACCGCGCCTTCGTCTTTGAGCCCGCAGGTTCGGAGGGCACCTTCCGTACGGTCGAGGTCAAGACCGGACGCACGCTCGATGGCAACTTCGTCGAGATCACCTCAGGCCTCAGCCTCGGTCAGCAGGTCGTAGCCAACGCTCTCGAACTGCAGAACACGGCGGCCCAGTAATGATCCGCAAGATCGTCGACTTCGCGCTCAACAACCGCTTCATCGTGCTGGTGGTTGCGGTTCTCCTCTTCGGATGGGGAGCCATCTCCTTCCATAACCTGCCGGTCGAGGCCTATCCGGACGTTGCCAACAACTACGTCAACGTCATCACGCAGTGGCCCGGCCGCGCGGCAGAAGAGGTGGAGCAGCAGGTCACCGTGCCGCTTGAGATCGGCATGGCCGGCATCCCGCACATGACGCATCTGCGTTCGACGTCGCTGGCCGGGCTCTCCAGCGTCACCATGATCTTCGACGACGACAGCGTCAACGACTGGAATCGCGAGAAGGTGCTCGAACGGCTCTCGCAGGTCACGCTGCCGAACAATCTGCAGCCCCAGATCGGAACCGACTGGAGCCCGGTCGGCCAGATCTTCTGGTACACCCTCGAGAGCGACAACCCCGCCTACGACACCATGGCGCTGAAGAGCCTTGAAGACTGGACCCTCGAGCGCCAGTTCCGCAGCGTTCCAGGCGTCGTCGATGTGTCCAGCTTCGGCGGACCCACGCGGGAGTATCAGGTCATCCTGAACCCCGACAAGCTGGTGCAGTACGGCCTCTCCGTCGCGCAGGTCAAGCAGCAACTCGCAGCGAACAACGTCAACGCGGGCGGCAGCTTCATCGAGGTCGGACAGCAGCAGATCAACGTGCGCGAGGTCGGTCTCTTCCGCACCGTATCCGACATCGAGCAGACCGTGCTCAAGACCCAGAGCGGCACCGCGCTCCGCGTCAGCGATATCGCCACCGTCACGCAAGGCCCCAAGATCCGCCTAGGCCAGATCGGCAAGACGATCCGCCGCAAGGACGGCAAGCTGGTAGAAAATCAGGATGCCGTCGAGGGCATCGTGCTGCTGCAGAAGGGCGAGAACTCCGACGTCACGCTCGAAGCCATCCACGAGAAGGTCAAGGAGCTCAACGAACGCATCCTGCCTAAAGGCGTTCGCGTCGTGCCGTTCCTGGATCGCAGCGATCTGCTGCACCTCACCACGCACACCGTCCTGCACAACCTCACCGAAGGCATCGTCCTCGTCGTCATCATCCTGTTCCTCTTCCTGGGCAACCTGCGCGGCGCGCTCATCGTTGCGCTGACCATCCCGTTCTCGCTGCTCTTCGCGTCGATCTGCCTCGACCTGCGCCACATCCCGGCCAACCTGCTCTCGCTCGGTGCGCTCGACTTCGGCATGGTGGTGGATGGCGCCGTCGTCATGATCGAAAACATCGTCCGTCATCTCAGCCACGGACGCCGCGCGGACATGACGCCCATGCAGCAGATCCGCGAGGCCGCCTACGAGGTGCAGCGCCCGGTCTTCTACGCGATCGGCATCATCATCACGGCCTACCTGCCTATCTTCACGCTGCAGTCCGTGGAAGGCCGCCTCTTCAAGCCGATGTCGTGGACGGTGGCCTTCGCGCTGCTCGGCGCTCTCATCTTCTCCATCATCCTCGCGCCGGTGCTGGCCAGCTTCCTCTTTCCCAAAGGCACCACCGAGTGGGAAAACCCTGTCCTCAAATACATCACCGCCATCTACCGCCGCACCGCGCAGTGGGCCATCGAACATCGCAAGGTCACGATCTCGGTTGCCCTCGCCGCCTTTGCCGCGACCATCTTCCTCGGCACATCCGGTGTCGTCGGTTCGGAGTTCCTGCCGCACCTGGATGAAGGTGCCATCTGGGTGCGCGGCACACTCGCCCCCAGCACCGGTCCCACGGAGAGCAAGGCCGTCGCCGACCGCGCCCGCACCGTGCTCGCCTCCTTCCCCGAGGTCAAGCAGGTCATCAGCCAGATCGGCCGTCCCGACGATGGCACCGACACCACCGGCTTCTTCAACACGGAATACTTCGTCGATCTGAAGCCCAAGGCCGAGTGGCGCCCCGTATTCAACGAGAACAAGGAAGACCTCATCGGCGCCATGAACCGCGAACTCGAGAAGGCTCCGGGTGTCATCTGGAACTTCTCGCAGCCCATCTCCGACAACGTCGAAGAGGCCGTCAGCGGCGTCAAGGGCGAGCTCGCCGTCAAGCTCTACGGCACCGACCTCAAAACCCTCGAAGCCAAGGGCGATGAGATCGTCTCCGTCATGCAGGGCATTCCGGGCGTCGCCGATCTCGGCCTTTTCCGCGTGATCGGGCAGCCCAACCTCAACTTCGTCGTCGACCGCGCCGCCGCAGCTCGCTTCGGCATCAACGTCTCCGACGTGCAGGACGCCATCGAGAGCGCCGTCGGCGGCAACGCCGTCACCCAGGTCCTCGAAGGCGACGCCCGCTACGACGTGACCGCCCGCTACGGCCTGGGTTACCGCGGCACACCGGATCAGATCGCGAACGTCCGCATCGTCTCGCCCAGTGGAGAACGCGTCTCCCTCGCCCAGGTCACCAAGCTCCAGATCGAAGATGGAGCGGAAGAGATCTATCGCGAGGGCGGTGACCGCTACGTCGCCATCAAATACAGCGTGCGCAACCGTGACCTCGGCAGCACCGTGCAGGAGGCCATCGACAAGGTCGGTCGCCAGGTCAAACTCCCCGCCGGCTACAAACTCGACTGGGCCGGTGAGTACGAGAGCCAGAAGCGCAGCTCGCGCCGCCTCATGATCGTGCTGCCTCTCACGATTCTGCTCATCTTCATCATCCTTTACACCATGTTCGGCTCCTTCAAATGGGCCGTGCTCATCCTCGCCAACGTGGCCATGGCTCCCTTCGGTGGCATGCTCGCACTTCTGCTCAGCCACACCCACTTCAGCGTCTCCTCGGGCGTCGGCTTCCTCGCGCTCTTCGGCGTCTCCGTGCAGACCGGCATCATCATGCTGGAGTACATCAACCAGATGCGCGTCGCCGGACACAGCGTGGAAGAGGCCGCCATCGAAGGCGCCGTTCTCCGCCTGCGTCCCATCATGATGACCATGCTGGTCGCCACCCTGGGCCTTCTGCCCGCGGCCCTCTCGCATGGCATCGGTTCGGACTCGCAGCGTCCCTTCGCCATCGTCATCGTCGGCGGGCTGGTCGGTGCGCTTCTCATCAGCGTCTTCCTCCTGCCGACGCTTTACGTCTGGGTCGCACGCGACACCGACATCCTTCCCAAACGGGAGATGGAGTTTGAACATTGATGCGATTCCAGATCGTCTCACCCGCACTTTTGCTTCTGCTGACCGCCACGCTGCCGGCGCAAACCGCACCGGCGGCAGCGCCCACAGCCGCGCCGCAGGCAACGCCCTACCCCTACGCCACCACACCAGGGCCCGATCCGCGCAAGCCGCCCATGTCCAGGCCGGGTGCTTACACCATGCAGCAGATCGTGACGATGGCCGAGGCCAAGAACCCAACCCTGCTCGCCGCGCAGGCGAACCTCCGTGCCGTAAAGGCGCAGGAGACGCAGGCCGCCGTTCGCGTCAACCCCGTCTTCACCCTCTCCGGCACCAACGTCACGCTGCCCGCGGAGGGCGCCTCCAACCCATACAGCTACAGCGCGCAGGTCTCACGCCTCTTTGAGCGCGGCGATAAGCGCCACTGGCGCGTCGACGCAGCCCAGGCAACCACGCAGCAAACCCAGGCCCAGCTTGAAGACACCGTCCGCCAGACCATCCTCACCATCAAGCAGGCCTTCACCAAAATGCTGGTGGCCAAGGTCGCCCTTGAGCTCGCCAACGCCAGCCTCAAGGACTATCGTCACGAGGTCGAGATCAGCCTCGACCGTTACAAGGCAGGCGACCTCGGCAAGCTCGACTACGAGCGCCTCGACCTGCAACTCGCCAGCTTCGAAAGCGACGCGGCCAACGACGAGATCGCACTCCTGCAGGCAAGCGATCAGCTCCAGACGCTCATCGGTATCGAGACCCCCAGCGATCAGTTCGACATCGCAGGCGACATCGTTCCACCGCCCATCGTCAGCACCCGCACCGACCTCATCCAGCAGGCCATCCTGCACCGTCCCGACTATGCCGCCGCGCGCGCTGCCGTCAGTGCGGCCACGGCAAACGTCCGCCTCGCCGTCGCCAACGGCACCACCGACCCCACCCTCGAAGGCGAATACGACCGCAGCGGCACCTATAGCTCCGCCGGCTTCTCCGTCAGCATTCCCCTGCGTCTCTTCGACCGCAACCAGGGCAACAAGGCAACCGCGAAGTACCAGGCCGACGCCTCACGCTTCACCGAGACCGCCGCCCGCAATCAGGTCGTCTCCGACGTCGATCAGGCCTGGGTCGGATACACCCGGGCCAAGGCACTCTCCCTCCGGTACAGCGACCACTACCTCGACGAGTCGAGGGACGTCCTCGACATCGCGCGCTTCTCCTTCGAACACGGAGGCCTCGCCCTCATCGACTATCTCGATGCCCTCCGCGACGCCCGCTCCTCCACCAACGACGCCGTCAACGCCTTCGCCAATACGTGGAATGCCATCCACCAGCTCAGCGCCGCCAGCGCGACCGAACTCACACCGTAACAAGGCGACCGGGATCCGCCGGCCACCGAGAGGAGGGATCATGAAAGTCCCTGACGTGCGCTCCGATTCCCCATGGTCGGGGCGCAGGTTGTTCGGAGTGGCTGCTCTGATCCTCTGCGTGGTTCCGCTTCTGGGTGTCCTCGTCGTCATCCTGGTCCAGACCTTCGGCACCCTCCTCGATCTGGCTCATCTCCACCGGTAGCATCAACGGCATCGCCTTCCCCGCGCGTTGCCGGCCTCCGCTGTCCGGCGTCATCCCTTGACGTGAAGGGCTGCAAAGACCAGCGTACCGACGAACGCGGCAAGAAGCAGCCAGGTGCCCAGCACGAACCAGAGCTGCCCTTCCGCTCCGGTATCCATGCTCGCCCTACGAGGCAGGCGCAGTCTCCGAAACAGCAGGAAACGCGGCGTGGCATCTTCCTGCACGCACGCGTAGCCTGTCTTTCTCAGTTCGGACTCACGAAGATCCCTTATCCTGCGGCGAATACGATGGGAGTTATCCACGACGGAAGCTGTTCTTCCCGGAAGGGGGCCACGCGTCTTCTTGGTGTACATGTCCTGCGTCCTCGCACTGATCTCGCATGAAAGCGGCAGCGCCGGTACAACGAAAAAAGGAGGCGAGAAGATTGATCTTCCCGCCTCCGGCTGATGGTTGAGGGAGGCGGCTTAGAAGTCGATGCGAAGAGCCGCCTGCCCCGTACGATTGCCTGCGCTCTCCGCCGTCTGCGCGCTCGTCAACTGCCCGAACTGCGAGTTGTCGATGGCGGTGACGGGCGGTGCGAAGTTGGTGTGGTTGAGTACGTTCGTGAAGGTGGTCTCGAAGCGTCCGTGAATCCGTTCGGTCAGTGCGAATCGCTTGGCAACACCCATGCTGACCGCCGCGGTGCCTGGCCCTTCGATGATGCCAACCCCTGCATTGCCGAACCGGCCCACGCCAACCGGAGTGGGCGCGAAGTACAGGCCCTTGTAGCTCACCGCGTTGGGAGTGCTGGCGGAGACCACGTCCGGACGAAGCAGCGCGCTGCGGTTGGCGACGTTGGTGTTCGACTGATCGGCGGATCCGGCGATGCTCGGCGTAAGCCAGGGGCCTGTCTCGAGCATCGTGATCGTGGTCAGGTCCCAGCCTCCGAGCACCGCATCCGTCAGCCGGTTCGTGTTCATGAACTGGCGTCCCTTGCCGAACGGAAGCTGGTACACGCCCGTCAGCAGCATGCGGTGGCGGCGATTGCCGGACACGTTGCCGAGGTTGCGCTGGATGTGGAAGCGATCCGCGACCGGCAGACCGTAGTTGACCTCGCCGGCATACGTGCTTGGCGTGTCGCCCTGGTTGTCGGCCTCGTTCTTGGCGAAGGTGTAGTTGGCATCGACATACAAGCCATGTTCCAGCCGATGAGTCGCCTGCAGCTCGAGCGCGCGGTAGTTTGCTTCGCCTGCGTTGAAGGTGCTCAGCAGCGTGGTCCAGTTCTGGTACGGAGCGCGGCTGTCCACGTAGAGACCGGCGGTCGCACCGGAGTCGTAGGGGGTCGTGCTCGCCGCAATCTGGTTCAGATCCTCGGTCACGCTGAGGCGATACGTGTGCATGCCCACGTAGCTGGCGCGCACGGAGGTGGCGTGTGTCACCTCACGTTCGAGCGTAACGTTCCACTGGTTCGATTGCGGGTCGCGGAAGTTCGGATCGACGCCCTGGTCGAGACCGCCGCCGCCATAGACCGGGCCGCCGGCCGTGGCGGGCGAAGTCTGCGGGAAGACGATGGAAGGCGTGTTCGGTCCGGCCAGATTGCTGTTCGTATAGATGTGCAGGTTCGAGGTAGGGTTACCGCTGTTGTTGAAGGAGAGCGGTCCGAGGTTGGTCATGGTGTACATGCCGAAGCCCGCACGCACGACCGTCTTCACATCGTTGAAGGGGCGATAGGCAATCGAGATGCGCGGCTGGAAGTTCTTCTTGTAGCTGTTGCGCAGTCCCTGCGGCAGACCATCCTGGCTGGCCGTCACGTACTTTGTGCAGGGCTGCGCCGTCTGGTTGAGGTTGCAGGCGTTGAACGACTGCTGAAACGCGAGGTTGGAGCTGGTCAGGTTCTGTGACTTCAGATACGACGCAAGCGCATCCGGCACGACGATGGAGTTGGTCTTCTGATCGAAGTTGGCAAGGTTGCCGCCATCCTCCGTGAAGCCCGGGAGAATTTGCCAGCGAAGTCCGTAGCTGAGGGTCAGGTGGTTGTTGAGCTGGTACTCGTCCTGCGCGAAGAAGCTGAACTGCGTTGCGGTGCCCCCCACGTCGGGGCTGGAGACGGCGAAGTTCAGCGTGGTCGGCGCGCCTTCAAGGAAGTCGCCGAATGCATTGCCCGTGAAGTGATCGTTGGGGCCCGTGCCGAAGCTGGGCTGGAAGACGAAGGCGCCGAAGTCATCCGAAGCGAACTGCGGAGCGAAGCTCTCGAGGTCGAAGTAGCGGACACGGCGGATGTCGACGCCGCCCTTCAACGTGTGCCTGCCGACCGTAAAGGTGAGGTTGTCGCTGAACTGCGTGGTCTTCGATTGCGTGATGCCGGCCTTATCGCGGCCGATCGCGGTGAAGGGTGTACCTGCGGTGAAGTTGAAGGTGGGAAAGGCATGCGTCAACGGATGCTGGCTGATATCGACGCCCGTAAGATTGAGCTGGCTGAGTGCGGTCGAGCCCTGAATACCGAAGTTGACCGCCGTCGTCACGTTCGTGAAGCCGAAGCGAAACTCGTTCAGCAGCCGGGGAGTAATGGAATAGGTGTGCGAGATCAGAAGGCTGCGATTGTGAATCGAGTCCACGTCATTCGGCAGAAAAGGGTTGGCATAGTTGGAGGTGATGTTCTTCCGGCTGAAGCGTGCGTAAGCCGACATCTTCGACGAAATGGTCTGGTCCACGCGAAGATCCGCGCCGTCGGTCTGGGCCGGTGTGGCCTGGAAGTTCTGGTAGTTGATCGCGCTGGTGTTGGTCACGCCGGGCACGTTCGGCAACGGGTAGTAGGCAAGCACGGCCTTCGCCGTCGCGCTGATCTGCGAGGGCGCAACCGTGGGTCCACCGATATCTCCCAGGTTGCCCGCGCGATCCGCGGCCGTTGGCACCACGAACTGCTGCAGCACAGCCGTCGAGCGGCGATTGCCCTCATAGTCGGCAAAGAAGAACGTGCGATCCTTGCCGTTGTACAGGTGCGGCATGCTGACGGGACCGCTGAGCGAAAAGCCGAAGGTGTTGAACTTCTTCGGTGCCTTGTTCGTGAAGCCGTAGGGGTTGGCATCGAGCGCCTGGTTCTGCAGGTACTCGAACACGCTGCCGTGATAGTCGTTGGTGCCGTTCTTGGTCGTGAACGTCACGTCGCCGATCTGCGAAAACTCCGCGCTGTTGTTGAACGCCGTGACCTTCACGCCTGCGATGCCTTCCTGCGAGGGATACGCATCCTGCAGCGCGCCGTTCTGCCGTACGTTGGCAGTGGAGATGCCATCGACCGAGAAGTTCACCATCGACGAACTTGCGCCGCCCAGGGCGATGTTGCCGGAGCTATCCGTCTGCACATTGGGCGAAAGAGCAAGCGCACCCAGCGGGCTCGTGGTCGTGGCGCGGTTGTTCAGCGGCAACTGCGTCATCTCGATGTTGGTCTTCGAGTCGCCGAGCGTGGCGTTCTCGGTGTTAATCTGGTCGGCCGCACCCGAGACCTCGACCGTCGTCATCTGCTGGGCCACCGAGAGCGTCGCCCCAAGCCGAAGATCCTGACGCGCTTCCACGGTGATGCCGGAGACGACGGTATCGGCGAAGCCCTCGCGATGCGCGCGCATCACGTACTTGCCGGCCTTCACATTCTCGAAGATGAAAGCCCCGGACGAGTCTGCGCTGATCGTGCGGTCGGAGTTGTCGTCCACGCTGTGCAGCACCAGCTCCGTGTTGGGGATAGCCGCACCGGTCGGGTCCTGCACGGCGCCGCGTACGCTGCCGAAGGTCGACTGCGCGTGCGCGGTCAGTGTCGCACCCAAGAGCAGGCAGCCGAGAAGAACAGGCAGCACTCTCTTCGGTGTGCGTTTGCCGATGGTGTGCGATGCAGCCGAATCCTCTGGATGGGATATGCGTGCTGCTGCGTTGGATAATGCCATGCCAAAAAGGCCTCTGCGGTCGTTCATTGCGATTCACCTCGTGTCGAAGACAGCCGACACTTTCAGTGAAACGAAAAAGACATCAACCAGGCATAAGGCTCTTCTTAACGGTTTGCTTATGGCCGAATCGCTATAGTGAATACAGGCGAACCGGCATGATTGCCACACAAATTCGTAAGTCCGTGCGCAGGGTCGTCGCAGGCAGCGTCGCGGCTCTTCTGCTCACGCTGCTGGCCTTCCACTTCCACTTCAACCTCGCTTCCGCCACATCGATCCACCTCTTCCTGGTGGTGCTCATCGCGTTGCGCTGGGGCTTTCTCGAAGCCGGGATCGTCTCCATCCTTTCGACCGCCTGTCTCGACTTCTTCTTCACCGATCCGCTCTTCGCGTTCACCATCTCCGACTCCCACGACTTCGTCTCGCTGCTGACGTTTGAGGCCGCGGCCCTTCTCGTCAGCAGGCTCTCGAACCAGGCCACGCTCCACGCGCAGGCGTCCGAGCTCCATCAGCAGAGACTGCAGCGGCTCTATGAACTCAGCCAGCATGTCCTCGTCCTCGACCGCATGGGCATCGTCGAGCAGCAACTGGTGGACCTCATCCGCTTCAACCTGCAGGTGGAGGGTGTCGCTCTCTGGACCGCACGCGATCTCAGGCTTTGCCGCAGCGGAGTCTGCGGCGTCACCGACGATGCGATCCACACGGCTTTCGAAACCGGCAGCGACATCGATGACCCAGGCACGCGTACCTCGCTGCGTATCGTGCGCTCCGGCACACGGCCCATCGGTGTCCTTGTCTGCTGCGGACACACGCTCGATGTCGCGTCGATGAACGCCGCAACCTCGCTCGCCGCCGTCGCCATCGAACGCGCCCGCTCCTTCTCCACCGAGGCCAACGCGGAGGCCGCACGGCAGAGCGAGCAGCTTCGCTCCACCATCCTCGATGGCCTCGCCCACGCCTTCAAGAGTCCACTCACCACCATCATGGTTTCGAGCTCCGGTCTCCTCGCGATGAATACGCTCTCCGGCGTGGAGAAGCGACTGGTCGGCATGATCGATCGTCATGCGAGTCAGCTCAGCGATCTCACCAATCATCTCCTGCTCACCGCAAGCCTCGATCGCGCTGATTTAAAGCTCAGCCGCGAGATCGTCGATCTCGATCAACTCATCGAAAGCAGCGTCGAAGGCTGCTCCGTCGAACTGAGAAGTCATGCCATCGAACGGCTCGGCACACGCGAACGCAGCAGCGTCTATGCCGACCGCAAGCTGCTCCAGATGGCCATCGTCCAGATCCTCGATAACGCCGCGAAGTACGGCGCCCCGGGCTCTTCGTTGCTCATCGGAGTCACGCAGCAAGAGACGCAGGTGGCCATCACGATCCACAACCAGGGCTCCTTCATCCCACCCGAAGAGAGAGAAAAAGTGTTCCAGCGTTTCTATCGTTGCACCGGCTCCAGCGGAGCCGTATCCGGCACGGGGATCGGTCTCTCCGTGGTCCGGCGTATCGCCGAGGCTCATCATGGCAGTGTCTCGGTGGAGAGCGATCGTGCCTCCGGAACAACCTTCGCCATCACGCTGCCGCACGACGCGAGAAGGACCGAAACATGCCGCTGAAGAACGAACGCAAGAGCAAGGTACTCGTCATTGAAGATGACGCCGGCATCCGCGAGAGCCTCTTCGCCACCCTCGGTGCGCTCGGCTTTGCGGTCGGCGAAGCAAGCAACGGCGAGGAGGGTCTCACGCGTCTCCGCATGGTCGACTACGACGCCGTTCTGCTCGACATCAACATGCCCGGCATGGGCGGCAAGGAGACCTGTCGCAGAATCTTCCAGAACTATCCTCAACTTCCCATCATCATGCTGACCGTGCGCAACGAGGAACAGGACATCGTGGAAGCGCTCGATGCCGGAGCATGCGACTACGTCACCAAACCCTTCCAGATGGGCGAACTCACGGCAAGGCTGCGTGCCGCCATGCGCCGCACCCAGCCTTCCACGCCCAAGCCGCAGACCGTTCTTGCGATCGGCGAAATCGTTCTCGATGAGGATAGCCGCCGTGTCACCCGAGGCGCCGAGGAGGTCCATCTCACGCCGAAAGAATATGAGACGCTCCGCTTCCTCATGGAGCGCGCCGGCCGCCCCGTGCGTCACGACACCCTCCTGCAATCCGTATGGGGACCCGTCTATGGCAACGAGCGTGAGTACCTGCGCGTCATCGTCAACCAGTTACGCAGAAAGCTCGAAGACGATCCCACGCAACCCGCTTACATCCTCACCGAAAACCACATCGGCTATCGCTTTCGCGCGGAGTAGCGATCGGTCCTTCGGCTTCTTATCATCCTCCTTACGATCCCCTTATGCCTCTTTAACGGTGGCCGGACTGTAATGGAATGAGGCCGCGACGGCGCAAAGCCGCTCGCATACTCTTCCGCAGTCCCCGTGCTTGGAGGCACGGCCCCGTACCATGAATGACCCCGAGAATTACTTTGTCGTCCCCACCCATAGATTGCGCGATGTTGGCGAAACGATCCACGCATACGACGATCACTTCCGGAGAAATGGGCACTCTCCCCAGATGATCGTCTTCGACGATTCAACCCCCACCAACGTCGAGAAATACTTCCCTCTGCTCAAGGACATCAAGACCCGCTCCGACCTCTTCTACGTAGGCCCCCGCGAGAAGGAGGAGTTCATCGCATACATCAACTCCCGCCTCCGCAACAAGCGCCTCGAGCCCCTCGTCAAGAATCTCTTCCGCCCCAGTTACGGAGGCAATCGCAACTACACCCTCATGTACACCCTCGGCGGACTCATGGTCAGCTCCGACGACGACATGCGCCCCTACTCGCTCATGGAAGATAGCCCCGAGTCCCTCGATGACGACGAGATCAGCCGCGGACGCCTGCATAAAATCGGCGTCAACGGATATGCAAAGAAGTCATTCGACATGATGTCCGCCTTCATGGACGTCCTCGGCAAGCCCGTCTCCGAGGTGCCTGAGAACTACGAGCGCGGTGAGCTTCTCCTCGACACCACGATGGACCTCGAGACCAACTCCACCAAGGGCCTGGCCTCCGAGAACAGCATGACGCTCGAACGCGGCAGCATGCGCGACAACGCCATCGTGAAGATGGCGCAGACCTTTCGTTCCGGCACGAACGATATCGACGCCATCGACTTCGTCGATATGTTCCTCGAAGACGAGAAGCAGGCCAGTCCCGATGACCTCAACGACCTCTATGTCCTGGTCAACTTCCGTCCCGCGCTCACCAACAAGAACTGGCGCATGGACTGCGGCGTGGCCGGCTACGACAACACCTTTGGCCTGCCGCCCTTCTTCCCCACGCGCCTGCGCTTCGAGGATTACATCTACCGGCTGTGGATCCAGCAGGACGGCATCGTCGCCGCCCACGTCGATGCCGCGCAGCACCACACCAAGAGCAACTACATGCGCAATCCTCCCGCCTCCGAGGTGCTCAACGAAGAGATCGCGAACCTGCTCAAGCGCAAGATCAAGTCGTCCATCACGCACATGGATGAGCTGAGCATCTCGTTCGATTACACGGGCGAAGTCACGGCACAGGATGCCGAGGAGATTCTGGAGAAGATCAGCGGCCTGCATCGCCGCGCACTCGATGCAGCAGCCCGCGCCGGCAGTCAGGACCGCATCGACTCGCTTCGTCTCTTTGCAGCCAATCTGGACAAGGCCTTCTACGGCTTCGAGCCGGACTTCTTCCAGCACAACCTCCTCCGTATCGTGGACGATGCGGTCTCCGTCATCCGTGCGTCCATCGAGCTATGGCCCACGCTGGTGGAGATCTGCTACTTCCAGAAGACGCGCACCGGTCTGCCGATGATGCGTCTCAGTGGCCGGTCGCGATGAGCGAACGAGAGACAAGACAGGACACACCACGCCAGCCCGGCTCCGACGAGCGGGCTGGCGTCTTCAGTGCCATCGTCTCTGGCATCCTGTTGATGGCTGGACTCGTCGCGGTCATGGCAGCCGTCTGCCTCCTCTCGATCGAGTACGCCTCCTGATCGCAGTCGCCTGCTGACTGGAGGACCGCCTCCGCCGACCCGGCACAGTACGCTGAGCGGCGATGCTGCCTATCCGCGCGGTAAGATTACGCTCGGATCATGCGTCCCTCTTTCCTCGTACTCTGCCTCGCCGCGCTCGCCCTCATGTCCACCGGCATGCGGGCCCAGGCCCCTGCGCCGATGACGGCGCGGGTGTGGCATGTGCAGGATGGATTGACGGATCAGGTCATCCAGGCTGTCGTCCAGGGCCCCGGACACCTGCTTTGGATCGGAACCCCGCGCGGCCTGTTGCGCTTCGACGGGCAGGCCTTCTCTCCGTATGCCGGTCCCGGCAGCGAACAACTCGCAAACGGGGTCACCTGTCTGACCGCTACCTCAGATGGCAGCGTCTACGCAGGAACCGAGGGCGCGGGTCTGGTGCGCTTCCACGGATCGCAGGTGGAGCTTCTGGGTGCCGGGCAGGGAATCACCGACTCGCTCATCCGGGTCGTCACCGAAGACAGCCTGCACCACATCTGGATCGGCACCGACCACGGTCTCTTCGTCGGAGACAAGAGCGTCTTCCACAACGCGATGCCCGCGAAGCAGTACACCAACCTGGGCTGGACCTCCGTGGTGCAGGCGCACGACGGAGCCATGTGGGCCGGCGGCAGCGATCTGTTGCGTATCGCCAACGGAGAGGTGAAGCCCTATAAACTTCCCTCCCGCAGCGGCTCGATCCGCGTGAAAGCCATCGTCGAGGACACGGACGGAACCATCCTCGTCGGTGCCGTCTCCGGGCTCTTCCTCCGTGGTGCGAACGACACCTTCACGCAGGTTCCCGCGGTGCAGGGCATCATCCGGATGTTTGGCCGGCTCCCCTCGGCGGAGCTTCTGGTCGGCACCGCCGGCTTCGGCATGTACGTCCGCCGCTCCGGCCGGTTCGAGCGCGCCGAGATCGCCGCGCTGCCCAGCGAGACGCTCCTCAGCAGCACGGTGGATACCGAGGGAAACTCCTGGATCGGCACGCAGAGCGGTTTGGTCCGGCTCAGCGAGACCAATCTGCAGTTGGTCCCTCTGCCCACCTTCACCTCGGACTACGGAACCATCAGCCAGGATGGCGACGGAGGCTTCTGGTTCTGCTCGAACGGCGTCTACCAACTGCGTGGACGGAAGATCGAATCGTACCGCTTCCCATGGCTCGGCTCCGCCATCGTCCGTGTCGTGATGCGCGATGCCAGCGGAGCGATCTGGATCGGCACCGCAGGAAGCGGTGTCTTTCGGCTCGCCCCGGACGGACGCCACCAGCAGTTCACTCAGGAGGTCGGCACCAACTATATTCGCGGCTTCCTCCAGGCGCGCGACGGAGGCATCTGGATCGCGACCGACGGCGGTATCAGCCTCTGGAAAGACGGGCACATCCGCAACTACCACAAGGTGCGCGGCGCACCCCACACGCTCGTCACCTCCATGTTCGAAGACGCGAGCGGACGCCTGTGGGTCGGCACGCAGCGCGGCCTCTATCAATGGCAGGATGGCGGCTTTCAACTCCCCCAACCGAACTTCGAACTCCCTTCCGGCCCGGTCTGGTCCGTCTACGGCAAGGCAGACGGCACCCTCTGGCTCGGCACAAACACTGGCCTGTTCCTCCTGCAGTCAGGCGTCCTCAAACAGGTGCCGCTCGGTGGCGGACAAGGGAACCAGGCCGTCTTCCACATCATGGAATCGAACACGCCCGCCTCGAAGGCGGCATTCTGGATCTCCGGCCCCACCCAGATCATGCGTGTCTCCGAGAACGAGCTGCTGCGCGCCGCCGGGCGTCCGGCTCCCTCGCAGTCCATGGCCTCCGACACCTACTCCGTCACCGATGCCTTTCCCTCCGCCGAGCTCTTCACCGGCATGCAGCAGTCGGGCAGTGTGGACCGCGACGGCAGCGCATGGTTTCCCAGCTCGCTCGGCCCCATCCACGTCCTTCCCAGTCCCGCCGCCCAGCCCCCGCTGCCCGTGCCCATTGCGATTCGCGTCCTGGTCGATGGCAACCCCGTCGATCTCTCCACGCAACTCCATCTCCGCGCCGGCACCCAGACCGTGCAGGTGGAGTACGCGCCCGTCATGCTCAGCGCGCAATCCGGCGTTCGCTTCCGTCAGCGCCTCAGCCCCGACCCCAACTGGACCGCGGCCAGCACCGCCCGCACCGCCCTCTACACCGGCATGGACGTCGGAAGCCACACCTACGAAGTCCAGGCTATCGATTCCGAACAGCGCATCCTCGGCCACGCGCAGTTTGAGCTCTATCAAAGCCCATATTTCTATCAGCGCATCTGGTTCTGGATCGCCGTCCTCTTTGCCCTCGCAGCCGCCATGTTCTGGATCGACCGCATGCGCATCCAGCGTCTGCAGATCGGCTTCCACGCCGTGGCCCGCGAGCGTGGCCGTCTCGCCCGCGAGATGCACGACACCCTCATTCAGGGTTGCCAGGCCGTCTCCGCCCTGCTCGAAGCCATCGCCGTGCAGCCCGCCGGCTCGGAAGAATCGAAGACCTGGCTGCAGTACGCCCGCGAGCAGATCAAGGCGACCATCGTGGAAGCCCGCGCCGCCGTCTGGGATCTTCGCGGCCAGGATGCCGACGAATCCCTCGAAGGCGCACTCCTCGCCATGACGCAGCAAAAGTCCCGCCCCGGTGCGGCGACTATCTCTTTCACCCGGCTCGGCCCCGAGCCCCGCCTCCCCCACACCATCACCCACGAACTCGTCATGAGCGCGCGCGAGGCCCTCATCAACGCCCTCACCCATAGCGCCGCCACCCAGGTGAAGCTGCATCTCCTCGCCACAAAGTCCCAACTCGAGGTCACCATCTCCGACAACGGAGAGGGCTTCTCGGTCATCGGCGCCGACGCAACCCACGGCCGCTTCGGCCTCGTCGGCATGAAGGAGCGCATGGCCAGAATCGGCGGAGACTGCCTCGTCTCCAGCGCGCCGCACAGTGGGACAATAGTGAAACTGACGTACCCCCTGCGTGAGAGGAGCAACCCGGTACAGCCATGAGCCTGATCACCATCCTGATCGTCGAAGACCATCCCATCATGCGCTTCGGCATCGCCGCCATGATCTCCTCGCAGCCCGACATGAAGGTCGTCGGACAGGCCGCCGAGGCCGCCTCCGCGGAGACGCTCTTCCTCAGCCTCCGGCCCGACGTCGTCATCGTCGATCTCCGTCTGCCCGGCGAGAGCGGCGTCGACCTCATCCGCAAGCTGCAGGACCGTTCTCACAACGCCGCGTTCCTCGTCCTCACCACCTACGAAGGCGACGAAGACATCTTTCAGGCCATGCAGGCCGGCGCACGCGGCTATCTCATCAAGGGGATGTCGCAGGAGAGCCTCATCCAGGGCATCTACGCAGTACACGCCGGCCGCCGCTTCCTTCCGCAGGAGATCCGTGAAAAGCTCAGCGCCCGCAACCCCCACGACACCCTCAGCGAGCGCGAAAAAGAGGTACTCGGCCTCCTCGCCCGCGGCATGAGCAACAAGACCATCGCTGCAACCCTCGGCGTCACCGAAGGCACCATCAAGACCCACGTCGGCGTCATCCTCGCCTGCCTCGGTGCCGAAGACCGTACCCAGGCCGTGCTCGTCGCCATCCAGCGCGGACTCGTTCACCTTTAGCCTTCCACCGCATCATACTTTCGGCTGATTACAAACCTCACCTCCCGTCTCTACAGTGGTAACGCTACACGCACACCACAGGAGAGCATGCGAGAAGCCCTGCCCAAGCCGAGGTTCCATCTCGACGACCTTGAGATCGTCAAAGCGAGCCGCTCCCAGCGCTCCATGGACCAGCACCCCGACGTCGATCGAAGCTATATCGTCCCGGTCCTCCTCAAGGCTTTCAACGTCATCGACCGGGTCCAGCACGGCGGCCCGTCCGTCAACGTCAAGAGCATCGCCCGCGAGCTCGGCTACTCCTACAGCACCGTCTACCGCATCGTCCGGACGCTGGTCGCGTGCGGCTATCTCGGCGACCGCGAGGTCATCCAGCCCCTCGGTCGACGCCCCCGCCGCAAGGCATGAGCCCGGCTCCTCCCGCGCCACGCCAGTCCCTCGCTGCGGCCTGGGCACATCCAGAAATAAATTCCTATGAGAAATTATTTCGCCCCCAGTCATACTTAAGTCCCATCACAACCGTGCTAACCGGCACGTAGAGTCCTCCATGCAGCCGGATCGAGATCCCAACAGACCCCTGTTCGAAGCCCATCGCAACGGGCGCGGACTCGTGGCTATCCAGCCGCACGCACGCAATCGCACGAATCGCTATGGAGGCAATACCGATGCATCGTTCATCCAACCCAGGCCGCCTGGGAAACCTTTTCTTCGCGCTCATCCTGCTCGTCCTCGGGTTCGGCCACGCGGCCCTCGCACAGGCCGGTGCCGGCAGCATCCAGGGCATCATCGCCGACCCCTCGGGCGCGGTCATTCCCAACGCCATCGTCAACGCCACTAACAGCGCGACCGGCGTCGTCACCAGCCGTAAATCCACCGGATCCGGCCTCTACAACATCTCGCCCCTCCAGATCGGCGAATACACCGTCACCGTCATCGCCCCCGGCTTCGGCCCGCGCACCCAGGAGCACATCCAGGTCGACGCCCTCGCCACCATCTCGCTCAACCTCGAGTTGAAGCCCGGCACCGATACCGTCATCACCGTCTCCACCCCCTCGCTCAACGCCTCCAACGGCACCGTCGGCGACACCGTCAACAGCCAGGACTACCAGCTCCTGCCCCTCGTCATGAACTCCGCCCCGCGTAACCCAGTCGCCTTCGTCAACCTGGCCAACGGCGTCGACTCCACCCGCGGATACAACGGCGGTGCCGTCAACTATCACAACGAGACCTACCTCGAAGGCGTCGTCGCCAGCGGCATCAACCAGCAGGGCGCAGCCAACAACACCAGCCTCGGCGCCATCATCGAGGCCGTCGACGAGTCGCAGGTCCAGACCATCGGAATCTCCGCCAAGTACCAGGGCCAGGGCTTCAACAACTTCACCATGCGCTCCGGCACCAACAAGTTCCACGGCACCGCCTTCGAGTTCTTCCGCAACACCGAACTCGACACCTGGAACTACCTCGCCAAATCCGTCATCAACCCCGCCACCGGCAAGGCCACCAAGCCCGTCGAGAAGCAGAACGAGTACGGCCTTGTCATCGGCGGACCCATCATGAAGGAGAAGGCCTTCTTCTTCGCCGGATACGAGCGCATGGCCTACCGCAGCCTGCCCAACCCCGGCTACTTCACCCTGCCCACCCTCGCCATGCGCAACGGTGACTTCTCCGCCTTCGCTGCCTCCACCGGATATCACATCTACGACCCCGCCACGACCACCTGCATCAACAACGGAGCCAACTGCCGCCGTAACCAGTTCCCCGGCGACATCATCCCCGCCTCGCGCATCTCGGCCATCTCCAAGGCCGCGCAGGCCTTCCTGCCGACGAACCTCGCCAACGGCAACTACCAGAACAACTACCTCGGGAGCCAGTCCACCGGCTACAACTACTTCAAGGCCAGCGGCAAGCTCGACTACCAGTACACCCCCACACAGCGCCTTAGCCTCGTGTACCTCGTCGGCCAGCGCGCGAACTCCGCCGGTGCCCTTGACTCCGGCTCCATCCTTCCTCTGCCGTACTCCGCCACCACCAGCACCACGCTCTTCAACAACACCGGCATCATCGGCCACAACTGGGTCATCTCGCCCAACATGGTCAACGACATCAAGTACAGCTACTTCCGCAACGAGACCATCCAGGCCGATCCCACCCTCACCCCGCAGTACGCCCTCTCCACCCTCGGCTTCCAGAACACGCTCCCAGGATGGGGCGGCGGCAGCTTCATCAAGACGGCCTTCAGCGGCAACAACGGCCTGACCAGTTGGGATGGAAGCGGTACCACCCTCAACACCAACCGTCCCCAGAACCTCCTCGTCAACACCTACGGACTCACCGACGATCTGCAGTGGACCAGGGGACGCCACAGCATCTCCGTCGGCGCGCAGATGGAGTGGTACCAGTACAACTCCGCCCTGCCCGCCACCGGCACTGGCGTCAGCTTCTCCTTCGATACCTCCACCTCGGCCATGTTCACCGGGCAGGAAGCCGTCGGCGCTCCGGCCACCTACGGCAAGAGCTCCGTCACCACCACCAGCGGCAACGCCTACGTCGGCTATCTTCTCGGCTCGACCACCTCGGCGTACGTAGCGGACCAGCGCGCCCTCGGCGTTCTTGGCGGTCGCTTCAAGGCCCTTTCGCCCTACATTCAGGATGACTGGAAGGCCTCGCAGAACCTCACCATCAACGCCGGACTCCGCTGGGACATCTACGGCTCCTACCACGAGGTCCTCGACCGCATGTCCTTCTTCAATCCCGATATCCCCAACCCCGTCGCCCACGGCGCCATGGGCGTCATCGAGTACAACGGCAAGGGCAACCAGTACTACTGCAACTGCGACACCCGCGTAAAGACCTACTGGGGTAACGTGGAGCCGCGCCTCGGCTTCGCCTATCAGGCAGCGAAGGATCTCGTCTTCCGCGGCTCCTTCGGCATCTCGGCCACGCACGCTGGTGGAACCGGCGGACGCGGCGGAGCCCGCGAAGGCACCAACCAGATCGGCCTCGCGGCCAGCACCAACCTCGCCCAGTCCCTCGGGTACGAGTCGCCCTATAGCTGGACGAACCCGCTCTTCACCGCCACGCCGCCCACCTTCGACAACACCTACGGCGTCGGCCTCACCACCACCCCGGGCTTCACCGCCCCTGGCCAGACCGTCTTCTACGACGAGCCCTATCTTGCCAGCCGCTCCGCCTACTATGAGAACTACAGCTTCGGTCTCCAGAAGGCCGTCACCAACAAGACCACCGTCTCCATCGACTACAGCGGTTCGCTCGGTCACTTCCTCCCCAATGGCAACGGCCACGGCATCTTCAGCAACCAGGCTCAGCCCCAGTACCTCGTCCTGGGCAGTCTGCTGACGGCCCCGGCCAACCCCACCAACCTCGCCGCCGCCAACGCGCTGCTGGCGCAGAACGGCATGGCATCCATCTCCCTGCCATACACCAACTACAACACCACCACGGGAACGATCGGCCAGGCCCTCCGTCCCTTCCCCCAGTACACCATCTCCAACAACTTCCAGAACGACGGCAACTCCAAGTACAACGCCTTCGAGTTCACCCTCAAGCAGCGCGCCTATCACGGCCTCTCGCTCACGGTGAACTACACCTACTCCCGCCTCTACGACAACCTCGCCGCTCGCACCTCTACTTACGTCAAATCGAACGCGTACAACATCGACAACGGCCCACAGTCGCTGCATATCTACGGAAGCTGGGTCACGCCGTCTGCCTCCGGCAAGCGCCTGGTGCGCGGTCTGACAGGCGGCTGGGTCATCTCCAGCATCTACTCCTACAACTCCGGCAACCCGCTGGTCTACACCACCTCCTGCGCCGGTCAGTTCGCCTTCTTTGGCGGATGCCGCCCAAGCCTCAACCCCAACTTCACCGGCCAGCTCCGCACGTCGGTGCCCTACGGCTCGCGCAACTTCAAGGAAGCCGCCTTCGTCCCATCGCTCTCCTCCTCCCCCAACGCGCCGTTCCTCACCTCGGCCACGGCCTTCGGCAACGCACCCTATGCCAAGGCCTACGGCGTCACCGGCCCCAGCACCAAGGACCTCGACGCCAGCATCCGCCGCACCTTCGGCCCCTTTGAGCATGCCCGCTTCACCATCGGGGCCGACATGTTCAACGTCACCAACCACGTGGAAGCCACCGGTCTCACCACCGGAATCACCAGCACCGCCTTCGGAACCGCGAGCAAGCAGAGCAACACGTCACGCGACGTGCAGCTCAACGCGAAGATCGAGTTCTAAGGTCGGACTGCTCCGGAGAAAAGGCCGTTGCCCTGGGGCAGCGGCCTTTCGCTTTGCTCGTCCTTGCCCGATACCGACCCTCGTCCCCGGGGAAACGCGTGCGATCGTTCACGCGAAAACAAGCGCACCATGTTTTCCATGCACGGTGGCCACAAAATCCATACATTCCTCCACGTTTCACGGCCCGGAAAGTCTCTGGAGAAGCAAAGGGGTTTTCGCATCGCCGGTCCCTAAGTCCTTTAGAACACCAGGATAGCGGCCATGTAAAAAGTGCACCCAAAGCGGTGCACTTCATCCCACTTTTTTTGCTGGAGAGCCCAGCCTCTCAGGCGTGCAGAACCGTCTCGGTCTGGGCTCCGGGCGCTCTCTCCCCGCGCCGTCCGGTAGCATGCCGCAACCCGGCAAGAGCGATCAGCGTGAGGGCTAAACCACACACTCCATTCCACTTCCAGTGGACCCACGCCACCGTCGAGAGCGCCGATCCAGCCGCCGCACCCGAGAAGTACACGGTCATATACACCGTATTCAGGCGGCTCCGCGCCGAAGGCACCAGCCCAAAGATTCTGGTCTGGTTCGCCACCTGCATCATCTGCGCCCCCACATCCAGCACAATCACCCCCACAGCCAGCGCCGCGAGGTGTAAACCCAACGAAACATTGGCCTTCTCCTCCCCCCACAGGAAGAGATACGAGGCTGCAAGGACCGCTCCGCCCAGGGTGAGCACCCAGCGCGGCCCATGTTTATCGGCAAAACGTCCGGCAATCGACGCCGTCAGCGCCCCCGCCGCGCCCACGACACCAAAGGTTCCCGCGACCCCCGGCCCCAGTCCATAGTGGCTGTCGAGCAGGAACGCCAGCGTCGTCCAGAAGCAGCTAAATGAGGCAAACACAAGGGCTCCCAGCACGCACGACTCGCGCAGCAGGGGCTGAGTCCGCCACAGCGTCCACAAGGACGACATCGCCTCGCCATACGTCAGCGGCTGCTTCGGCGGAAGTTTCGGCATCACCTTCCACAGCAGCGGGACAAACGCCAGATTGACCGCCGCCGCGATCAAGAAGACCAGCCGCCACCCATGAATGCGGCTCACCCATCCGGCAAAGGTGCGGGCCAGCAAAATTCCCAGCAAAAGCCCCGTCATCACGATGCCGATCGCCCGCCCACGCTGGTTATCCTCGACCAGATCCGGCGCAATCGGCAAGACGATGTGCGTCACCGAGGCAAGCGCTCCGGCGATGACGCTGAAGGCGATCAGCCAGAAAAGGCTCGGAGCAAGTCCGACCAAAAGTAATGCCACCGCCACCGCCCCGTACATCCTCACCATCAAAGCGCGCCGTTCGAGCACGTCGCCGAGCGGAACGAAGCAAAGAAGTCCGACCGCATAGCCGATCTGCGTCGCGACCGCGACGAAACCCGTCTCGCCGGGATGGGCATGGTAGCTCTGGCCCATCTCTAACAAAAGAGGCTGGTTATAGTAGATCGTGGAGACCCCGACCGCGCACGCCAGCCCTAAAAAAGGGAGGTTGGTGGGTTTGGCGGAAGGCTTCATTCTTCCAGTGTAAACGCTGGGTGGCTAGACCTTTCCGAGGGTCAGCTTGGCGATCGTGGCAAGCTGCATGAAGGAAGTTCCTTCATAGATCTTGCCGATCTTGGCGTCGCGATAGAGCTTCTCAACGGGATAATCCTTGACGAAACCGGAGCCTCCGTAGACCTCGACCGCGAGGGAGGCGACCTTCTCGGCGACGTGCGAGGCGTAGTACTTCGCCATCGCCGCCTCCTTGAGGAACTCGCTGCCGTTATCCTTCAGGCGGGCGGCGTTGTAGACCATCAGGCGGGCTGCCTCGATCTCGGTGGCCATCTCGGCGAGTTGGAACTGCATCGCCTGAAACTCGACCAGCGCTTTGCCGAACTGTTTGCGCTCTTTCGCCCATTTGGCGGCGTGTCCCCAGGCGCCGTCGGCGAGCCCGAGCATCTGGGCGGCGATGCCGATGCGGCCCTCGTTCAGGGTCTCGATGGCGATCTTGTAGCCGATACCGGGCTTTCCGAGCACGTCGGCCGAGGGCACGAAGCAGTCGTCGAAGAGCAGGGCAGCGGTCGAGGAGGCGCGAATGCCGAGCTTGTCTTCCTTCTTGCCGAGCGTGAAGCCGGCTGCACCTTTTTCGACCAGGAAGGCCGTGATGCCCTTGTAACCCAGCGCTGGATCGAGGGTGGCGAAGACGATGAAAAGGCCCGATTCCATCGCATTGGTGATCCATAACTTCTGCCCGCTCAACAGATAGCCACCTTCAACGGCGGTGGCACGGGTCTGGAGGGCGAAGGCGTCGGAGCCGCTCGAGGCCTCCGACAGGGCGTAGCTGGCGACGGTGTCGGTAGCCAGTTTCGGCAGGAATCTGGACTTCTGGGCCTCGTTGCCCCACTTGATCAGGGCGTTGATGGTGAGGGTGTTCTGGACGTCCACCAGCACGCCGACCGAGGGATCGACTGCGGAGAGCGCCTCCACGGCAAGAATGGCGTCAAAGAAGCTGCCGCCGGAGCCGCCGAACTGCTCGGGGATCTCGATCCCCATGAGACCCATTGCGAAGAGCTGCTTGAGCAGAGCGGGGTCGAGCTTCTGGGCCTCGTCCATGGCGCGGGCCATGGGGGCGATCTCGTTGTGGGCGAACTTGCGGACGGTATCGCGGAAGAAGAGCTCCTCTTCGCCGAGTTGCGTCAGGGCGAGGGGCTTGGTGGTAGCTGGCATGGAAGACCTCAACCCGGCGAGTTTAGCATTGAGAGAACATGGCTGAATAGTCATTCAGTCCCGCGATGCGTGCCCTCCCGCCGTCTTCTGCGGCCCTAATTCTTCTATCCGGCTGCGTCGTGCTTCAGGAGGGCTTTGCCGCACTGTTTGCCGAAGCGGCTGACGATGGAGAGCTTTTCGCCGGAGAGGATCTTCCTGGCTTGCCCCTTGGCGTGGGCGGCCCATGGTCCTACCGGATCGAGGCGGGCGTAGGCGAGCCAGTGGGCGAGGGCGCGGCGCTTCTCGCCCTTGCGCTCGAAGGCGAGGGCAAGGTTGTAGTGGGCGTCGGCGTAGCTGGGCACGAGTACGACGGCGCGCTGGTAACACTCGACGGCCTCGTGGACACGCTGCAGTTCATCGAGCACGTTGCCGAGATCGAAGAAGGCAAGCGCGTAGTCGGGATCGGCGTTGGTGGCGCGACGGTACATCGCCTCGGCAGTTTCGAAGTCACGCAGCGTGTAATAGATGGTGCCGAGGTTGATGCAGGCGGGGGCGTGCCGCGGATCGAGCGCCAGGATCTCGCGGTAGAGCTGCATGGCCTGTTCGCGGGCGTTGGGGTCCTCTTCGAGCTTGACGGCGCGCAGGAACATCTCCTGCAGACCGGGCACGGTGGGCGCGACCATGGGTTCGCCCGAGCGCACCACACGCAGACGTCGATCGGGTGCGAGCTCGAAGTCGAAGGCGAGTTGCTGGGTGAAGGGGTCGACGAGCGCCCCGGCGTAGCGGTAAGAGAGGCGCGATCCGCGACGGACCATGCTGGCTTCGAGCAGGGGATTGCTGAGGCCGGCGACGCGCTGCATCGCATCGACCGAGGCGCGGATGCTGCGGACGGAGATCCGGGTCGCCTGCAGGTCGCGGAGAGTCCGCATCTGCGAGAGGTCTTCAAAGCTGTAGGGAAGGTCGAGTTCGCTCGGCTGATCCTTGGAGAGAATCAGGCCCGCGCGCTCCCATGCGGTGAGCTGGCGCGGATGCACGCGAAGGATCCGCAGAACGTCTTGGCGACTGTATCGGGTCACTGTTGGTCTCGGTGGCACCGTGTACGCACTCATCTAGGAATGAGTATGGGGCGCAAGCGACCGTGGATCAAGAGCTTTAGACGTGGGTTTGAAGGAAATCAGTGGATAACGTGTACCAAGCGTGATTCCAAGGCAACCACGCGCGAATCATGCGCTTAGATCTCTTCTTCAGAGCCTTTGAACATGGTCACGATGCAGGGGGCGATCAGCATTCCGATGAAGACGATGGCGATGATGGCATTGTGCATGGGAGGAAGTCTCATTTCTGTCGCGAGGCTCTTTGTCCCTGCTGACAAGACAAGAGTCTCGCGTTTTCATGAGGGGGGATATTCCCCGTTGGATCGGAGGGCCGAACGTTCGGGGGAGGGGCCGTAGCACCTTTGGGTGATATCGCGGTCGCGCCCTGATATTTTTGGGAATAAACTCATCTCGCAGCGACTTCAACATTTGGAGAGAAGACCATGGACCGCAGGAATTTATTAAAGGCGATGGGCGCGGCGGCAATGATGCCCATGGCTGTGGATGCGGTGGCGGCGTCGCCGGCGGGTGACGATAGCGTGTATGAACTGAGGATCTATCACCTGAACGAGGGAAAGCAGGATCTGATCCTGGAGAGATTCCGTTCCGGTGAGACGAAGCTCTTTGAGAAACATGGCATGCACGGCGTTGCCTATTGGGTTCCTACGGACGAGCCGCTGGCGGGCCGCACTCTGGTCTACATGCTTCGCCACAAAAGCCGCGAGGCTGCGACGGCAAGCTGGGCTGCGTTTTCCAAGGATCCGGATTGGGTGGCGTTGAAGACGGCGTCGGAGAAGGATGGCGTCTTCGTGAAGCTGCACGAGTCGACGTTTCTGAAGCCGACCGACTTCTCTCCGAAGCTCTGAGGTGTACGCGTGATGCTGGTTTTGCATCCAACATCACAGCGATTTCACCTCGTCTTCTCTTGGGGCCGTACGGTACTTGCGTACATGCAGAACGAGAAAGATCCAGGAAAACGGGAGAATTCGCTGGTAAGTTACGAAAAGCACTCTATACAACAGCATTTGCGGATGTTTCTATAGGGACGCGGATCCAAAAAAACTTGAGCAAAATCTTACACCGCTAGATCGGGCCACATGAATAATGAGCAGATAATCAAGGAATTGACGGCAAAACTGGAAAAGATGCATCCAGAGCACAGGATCGTCATGAGGAACAACCGGACCATGATCAGCAATCATTGGTTTGTGTACCTGCAGTCGACGCCGGACGGTCCGCTCCAGGAGATTGGCAGTGACTACACGGAGGTAACCGCGCTGAAAAACGCGCTTGCCGTGAGTGAGTCGCTGATTCCGGCCAAAGTAAGCTTTTAGCTCCGAACCATCGAGGGCGCACGAGAAAGAGGCGAGACCGCATGGGAGCGGACTCGCCTCTTTTCTGGTTCAGAACCTGTGGAGCCGATGAGCGGAGTTGAACCGCTGACCTACTGATTACGAATCAGTTGCTCTACCAACTGAGCTACATCGGCGTACCTTATGCATTCTATCGGCTCCGGGGCCTGAGAGCAAACGGGTCAGGTGGTGGGCGGTGTCCGATCCGTGGCATCGGCGGCTGGTTTGCCGCTGAAGTCGATACGGAGGAACTCCGGCTCGCTGGCGGCGGGCTTACCCATCAAGACGCGTACCCAGGCGCGGCCGAAGCCGAGGAAGAGGCCCAGCAGGATGGCTGCCAGGCCAAGAACGCCGGAAAAGACGAGGATGCTCGTCAGGAGGCTGGCGGTCTTGCGGACCTCGGTGTGGAACTCAGGCGGCAGGGCCTTGTTCCAACTGACCTCGCTGTGCAGGTGGATCTGATCGACCACCTCCTGCGCCTCTTTTTCCGAGAAGCCGCCGGTGGCGAGGATGAGGAGCGGGCCTTCGCGGCGGAGTTTGGCGACTCCGGCGGGCGGTTGCGCGTGAAGCTGCGCGTCGACGGCACGGCTGACGTCGCCGGCGATCGTGGGTGTGGGGTAGAGCAGGAGGGTGACGACACCGCGCTCCTTGTGGGCGTGGATCTGGTAGTCGCCGGTGACTGATTCGCCGGCCTTATCGAAGGTGAGGATGTTTGCGGGCAGGACGCCGCCCATGGCGGTATAAGCCGCGGGACCGAGCGCGTAACGCAGGCTTCCGGGGACCAGGTTCTTTTCAGGCAGGTAGGTGGGCAGAAGAGGCGGTTGGCTGGCAGGGCCTGAGGCTTTGGGGAGATGCGTGATCAATTCGTCAAAGACAGCCGGGAGCTTTGGGGTCGACTTGTCGAAGTGGGCAATCACCAGGTTGATGCCGCTCTGGAAGAGGATGCCGTCGGGGCCGCTGGCGGTGGCGCCGCCGACCTTCTTCGCGGGCTGGTTGAAGCCCTGGGAACGCTCGTAACAGAAGGCGGCGTAGGCGCCCGAGACGTCGAAGAACTGATAGACGGTGAGGGTGCCGTGGAACGGTCCGGAGGTGAAGTCGGATTTTTCGAAGCGGCGGATGCCGTCTTCTTTCATGACCGGAGCCTGCGCGGCGTCGAGTGAGCCGAGGCCGTCGCCGACGGGGGCAGGGGCGTTCTTCTGGAAGGAACCGATCTGCTGGGGGAGAAGAGGCGGCGGGGGCTCGACGATGTGGGCGGCGGGCGGAGCCTGCGCCGCGGCACCGGCTGCGGCAAGGAGGACAGCGAAGATGAGGGTTTTACGCGACGAAACCATACAGGGGTGAGACTACCATTTCCTCACGGGGGTAGCTCGGGAGGGAGGCTGGAAGCGTGGGCGACGCGGCGGACGGCTCAGGAGCGATGGGCGAATGCGGCTGATGGGCCAGCGTTCGGATCGGCCTCGTCTTCGAGGTCCATGGCTACGATGAGGCCCTCCGCGATGGTGAAGACGTGGACGACCACGCCGTCGGCGAGGAGATCGCCTTGCAGGTTCTTGACAAGCTGGTGCACGCGCACGTGAATCCGACCGGACTCTTGCGGGGAGAGGTCGAGGGGGTCGACGTGGGGGTCGAACTCGCTCCACTGCCGCGTCCAGTAGGCACGGATCGCTTCTTTGCCGATGACCTTGCCACCCTCGGACGCCCTGGGCCAGCTCACGTCGTGCGTCATGAGGGCGAGGGCGGCGTCGATGTCTCGCCGGTTGAAGGCGGCGTAGGCCTGCGCGATGATGGTGCTGGTGTCGGCCATGGAGGCTCCTGGACTACTTGCCGGTGGCGGGGGTGGCAATGGAAGCGCGTTCGAGCGGGGCGTGCGAGTCGCCGAGGCCCGACTCGTATTTGGCGACGCCCTTGAAGAGCGACTCGGCGACGCGCTGACGATACTCGGGCTTGCGGAGCTGCTCGGCGTCGCGCTGGTTGCTGACGAAGGAGATCTCGGCGAGGATGGACGGCATGTTTGCGCCGATGAGCACGACGAAGGGGGCCTTCTTGACGCCTCGATTGCGGAGTCCTTCGTTACCTTGGGCGAGGCCTGCGTAGAGGCTGGTTTCGACGTCCGAGGCGAACTCGCGGGACTCCTCGATCTTGTCCTTGAGGGTGATCTTCTTGACCAGTTCGGTGAGCTGGTGGACGGACTGGCCGGAGAGGGCGTTCTCGCGAGCCGCGAGCTGGTTGGCGTCGGCGGATTGCGTGAAGTTGAGGTAGTAGGTCTCGACGCCGCGCGCGGTGGGGTCGGGCGAGGAGTTGGCGTGAATGGAGAGGAAGAGGTCGGCCTGGGCCTTGTTGGCGATGGCGGTGCGCGTCTCGAGCGGGATGAAGGTGTCGTCGGAGCGGGTGTAGATGATCTCGGCGCCGAGGCGCTCGTGCAGCAGCTTGCCGAGGCGGAGGGCTACGTCGAGGACGACGTCTTTTTCCTGGATGCCGCCCGCGCCGAGCGTGCCGGAGTCGTGTCCGCCGTGGCCTGCGTCGATGACGATGCGGCCGATCTTGAGGCCGAGCGCGCGCACGAGCGAGGTCTCGCCAGTGGCGGTGGGAACGGCGGCTTTCGCGGGAGCGGCGATGTCGTCGTCCGGGGTGTGCCTGGTGTGTTTGCGTTTTGTGGCGATCGGGGAGTCGTCAGGGACCGTGGCGGCGATGGGATGTGCGGTGGGCTTGCCCGTGGCCTCGATCTTGCCGGGTTGGAGGCTGACCGCGGCGATCTCGGCGGAGGCGGTCGGTGTCTTGGTGGCGATGGTGTTGGGCACCGGGCGTCCCAGCGTTACGGCCTGTGGCTGCGCGACGCGGGGAGCTGGAACGGGCAAGGGGGTCGCTGGGATGGGGGCTGCGACGGCCTCCTGTTTCGCCTTGCCGTGAATGTCGATGATGAGCCGCGACGGGTTGGGCAGGAGGAATGCGGAGTATTCGGTCACATCGCTGACGTCGAGCACGACGCGGGTGGTGTCGGGGGTCTGCTGGGCGGCGCGGATCTTCTGGAGAAAGCCATCGTCGGTGACGGCAAAGGTCTTGTTGATGAGCTCGGGTGCCAGGCGTGCGCCGTGGAGATCGAAGAAGAGTCGCGACGGGTTGGTGACGCGCGCGGCCTCGAAGGTCACGTCGTCGCCGAGGTCGATGGCGACGCGGGTGTAGGTGGGGGTCGACCAGTGACGGATGCCGGTTACGGTCGCCGCGCGCGGCCTGTGCGTGGGAATGGGGGCTTCGACCGGCGTTGCTGCAATGGGGAGCTCGGTGGTGCGGGGCTGCGCGTAGGTGGGCACGGTATCGGCGCGTGCCGCGAGCTCCGCGGTCGTCGCCATGGGGGGCAGGCCGGAGTGGCGCGTGGGAGCCTGCGACGTTTCGACGGGCTCGGGCGTTGGCTCGGGCGTTAAAGGAGCGACGCGTCGCGCGGGTTCGGGCTCGGGGACGACAGCCGGGGCCTTTGCGCGGGCCAGGGTGGCGGGTGAGCGCAGCGCGACGCGTGCGGCTTCAGCCTGTTCGCTCCGAGGATGATTGTGGACCAGAAGCGCGTACAGCGTCCGTGCGGCTTTGGGATCGTGGCGCTCTTCCGCTTCGAGCTGGGCCTGGGCGAGGATTGCTGCGGGAACAAGGGAACTGGCCGGATACTGCGTGCGCAGAAACTCGTAGTGCGTGGCGGCGGACTGTGTGGCCTTCGCGTCGTGGAGGAGGTGGCCCTCTTCGGCCTCAAGGTTGGCTTGGGCGAGGATGCTGGCGGGCGCGTGCTGGTCGCGAGCCGAGCCGAAGTAGATGATGCGGAAGGCTTCGATGGCGCGTGCGTATTCGGCGCGGGTCCGTGCGGACTCCGGCTCGGCGGCGAGTGCTTCACGCAGATGCAGGGCCTTTTCCCACGGAGTCGTTGCCGTGTGGGCCGGTGCGGTGCGGCTGCTCGCGGCGTACACGGGGGTAAAGCTGGCGGCTATGGCCAGGACGGCAGTGCGGGTTGTGCTCGACGGCTTCATCGCTTGGTCGAGTTTAAGGTTCGAAGGGCTGCGGATCGTGGCGAAATGCCGGGGTGTACTTGCCTGGGTACTCCCCCGACACGGCTGAGAGCGCAGAGAATCTATGGGTTACGGCGTTTCTGGCCTGATGGCGTGTGTGAATTTTGGACGCAGACGCCGGTTCATCGGCTCGGAGAAGAAGCGAGCGACGAGCCCACCGAGAGGCGCGGTGAGCAGAAGGATGCCGACAACCCATGCGGCGAGCGGTCCGCGGTGGTACTTGAAGTAGAGCTCCGTGCCAAAGAGGACCAGGAACTCGTGCGTGAGATAGACCTCATAGGAGTGGCGTCCGAACCAGCGGATAGGCGCGGTCCAGAGGCGTCCGGGACGGTTGCGCAGCAGGGACGCGACGATGACGAGACTCGCCGCGAGGGAGAGCAGCGTGTCGTCAAGACCGCTCTTGCCGAGGAAGCGCAGAACCGGATGCAGGATAGGCCAATTGGACGGCCAGAGCGCAATGAGGAAGAGGATGGCGGCTCCGGCGATCTGGGCCGGGATGAGAGCGCGCCGAAGGGCTTCGCGGCGGGGCCAAAGGCGATGTGCGAGGAGCGCGGCGAGGCATCCGACGGCGATATCGCTCATGCCGCCGATGTAGTTGTTCTCACGCCAGACCTCGTTCGAGGCATACCAGGTGGTGCGGGCGAAGGGACCCATCGCGACAAAGGCCACGAGGATGGCGATGAAGGCGAAGAGGCCTGCGCGGAGGCGGAGCAGGACGACGCACGCGAGCGGGAAGAAGAGGTAGAACATCTCCTCAATGGAGAGCGACCACATGACGTCCCAATTGGCAGGAAGGTATCCGTGGAAGGACTCGTACCAGTTGAGGTGGAAGGTGAGGGCGGAGAGCAGCGCGCGGGGAAGTGTCGCGACGTTGGGCCGGATCACGAAGCCTTCGACATGCGCCAGATGCAGGATGCTGAGGACTGCGAGCAGAGCAAGGAGAAGGGGAGCGATGCGCGCGAAGCGAATGCGGTAGAAGGTGAGGGGCCGCATCGCCGCGAGCGACCCGAAGCGGCGCATCGAGGTGAAGGTGATGAGAAAGCCGGAGATGGCGAAGAAGACCGTGACGCCGTTGCCTCCGTTGCGAAAGAGCAGATGACCGAGCATCTTGGGGAGGTTGGCGTCGACGTGGACGCTTCCGAAGAAGAAGCGGAGCCAGGTGTGGAGGAGGACGACGGCGAGGATGGAGAGTCCGCGCAGGACGTCGACGGTGTCGAAGCGGGGTTGAGGCTGCTCGGGCATGGGGTTGATGGTACCGTCTGGCCAGCTATGGCTGCCAGTTCGGACCGATCATCTCGCGCAGGGCGGATTCGGTGGCCCATGGCGCTTTGTCTTTGAACCGGGCGATGAAGCTGGGGCCGGCGCCGATCCTGACGCGACCGGGGGTGAACTCCGGGGAGAGCGCGTTGGCCATCAGGGCGTAGGCCACGCCTTTGTGCAGACGGAGCGCCTTCCAGCATCCGCCCGGCACGGCGACGATAGGTCGTTCCCCCTTGGCGAGATCCATGCCGAGGACTCGCAACTCGACGCGCCCGTCTGGATGGAAGATGTAGTAATCCACCGGGCCACCTTCGATGAGGATGTGGGTGTCGTCGGGCGCGAGCCAGTGCAGGTAGTTGATGGGCACCGCGCGCGTGAGCATGTAGTAGTTCTGGCTTTGGACGGCGAAGGTTTGGTCGTCGATCTGGATCTTTCGGGCGGAGACGCCGAGGATGCCGAGGAAGCCGGACTCTTTGGGGAGTGGCTTGAGGTCCAGCAGGCGGATGAGTTCGCTGGCGCGGGCGTCGGTGTGGACGGCCTGCTGCGGGATGGCATGTGTCGGGACGAGACAGGCGAGCAGGAGAGCACAGGTCGCGATGGGCTTCATCGCCGCAGACTATCACTGGCTCCGGACGAAGCGAAGAAGGCGAAGATGTTCGTCGTGATGTGCCCTGCTTGTGGTGCAGAGGTTCAACTTTTGCGGTGGCGATCCGAAGCTTTTCAACAGAGGAAAACTCGATTCGCCCAACGGGTACAGGGTGTTGGGAGAAGCTGTGCAAGCGCAAGTGCGAAAGCTTCGGACTTACACCTTCCTTTCGCCCCTTGCGGAGGCGCGTGGGTCTTCGTAAGGTTGAGAAGCGTTGACAAGGGGAAGAGAGGCTCGATGAGCTCGACCCCGAACTACGAACGAGAAGAACGAAACAGCAGTTCAGGCGTGAAGTCTTCGCCGTCTTTTCAAAACAACATGCGTTGAGAGTGATTCGGCCGCGGACGATGCGGAACGGCTCTTTCGAAAGCTTTGAGACCGCTGCCTGTGTGGGCCGCGATCGCGCCTTTGCTCGTCCTGGTGACGGGTTGGCCGGTCGAGCGCTGCCGGTGGATGGCTCCCCTGCGCCTTTCGGACGAGACGATCCGGTATCACCAAACGAGGCTCTCAACATCTCCCCGCAGTTCGGTGCAGGTCACCGGGCATGCGATCCCCCGTGTGCTTCTCGGCTTCGAGAGTGCTGTGCATATCGGGGGTTCAAGCCCCTGCGTCTTTGGGGTCCTCTTCGGCTCGCCGGTGGCGAGGTGAGAGTTTCGACAATCTGTAGCCCGGTGTTTTGCCGGTTGTATCTCCCCTGCTGTGCTTCTCGGGTTTTCGAGAGTGCTGTGCATATCGGGGGTTCAAGCCCCTGCGCCTTTGGGGTCCTCTTCGGCTCGCCGGTGGCGAGGTGAGAGTTTCGACAATCTGTAGCCCGGTGATCCTGCCGGTTGTATCTCCCCTGCTGTGCTTCTCGGGTTTTCGAGAGCGCTGTGTATATCGGGGGTTCAAGCCCCTGCGTCTGTTGGGGTCCTCTTCGGTTCGCCGTTGGCGAGGTGAGAGGTTTCGACAATCTGTAGCCCGGTGATCTTGCCGGTTGTACCTCCCCTGCTGTGCTTCTCGGGTTTTCGGGGGCGCTGTGCATATCGGGGGTTCAAGCCCCTGCGTCTGTTGGGGTCCTCTTTGGTTCGCCGTTGGCGAGGTGAGAGGTTTCGACAATCTGTAGCCCGGTGATCTTGCCGGTTGTATCTTCCCTGCTGTGCTTCTCGGGTTTTCGGGGGCGCTGTGCATATCGGGGGTTCAAGCCCCTGCGTCTGTTGGGCGATACGGCGGCTCGCTGGAGTGGTCGAGAAGGTGCGGCATTTATACTCATGGGTGCTATGAGTGAAGAGACTACGAACCTACCGGCACCGGACCAACCGGAAAGACAGACGATGGAGATCGGCGAGATTATGGCGCTGCTCCCGCATCGCTACCCGTTCCTCCTGATCGATCGCGTCGTTGAGATGACGCGCAAGGAACGCATCGTCGCCATCAAGAACGTGACGATGAACGAGCCTCACTTTCAGGGACACTTTCCGGATTACCCGATCATGCCCGGGGTGTTGATGGTTGAGGCGATCGCGCAGACCGGCGGTGCGCTTCTGCTGAAGGAGATTCCAGACCGCGACTCGAAGCTGATGGTGTTCACCGGCATCGAGGAGGCGAAGTTCAAGCGGCCCGTGGTGCCGGGCGACCAGCTCCGCATCGAGGTTACGGTGATGAACTGGCGGACGCGCGCGGTGAAGATGCGTGGCGAGATCACGGTCGAGGGCAAGGTGGTTTGCGAGGCCATCGTCACCTGCATGGTGGTGCCGCGGGTGAGGGCATGATTCACCCGACCGCCATCGTGGCTGCGGGCGCGAAGATCGCGGCGTCGGCGAAGATCGGCCCCTTCTGCACGGTCGGTGCGAACGTCGTTCTTGGCGAGGAGTGCGAACTGGTGTCGCATGTGATCGTCGATGGGCACACGACGCTGGGTGCGCGGAACACGGTATATCCGTTTACGAGCCTGGGCTGCTCACCGCAGGATCTGAAGTACAAGGGTGAGCCCACGCGGCTGGAGATCGGCGACGACAACGTGATCCGCGAATCGGTGACGATCTCGCGGGGCACGGTAGGTGGTGGCGGCGTGACGACGGTCGGTTCGGGATGCCTGATCATGACGTTGACGCATATCGGGCACGACTCGCATATCGGCAACGGGTGCATTCTGGCCAATGCCGCCACGCTGGCTGGGCATGTGGTCGTCGAGGACTACGCGGTGGTTGGGGCGCTGTGCCCGGTACACCAGTTCTGCCGGATCGGTAAGTACAGCTATATTGGTGGCGGCACGACGATTACGCAGGATGTGCTGCCGTACTCGCTGACGTCGATTGAGCGCAACAACCATGCGTATGGCCTGAACAAGGTCGGGTTGGAGCGCCGTGGGTTTACGCCGGCGCAGATCAAAGGGCTAAGGCAGGCGTACCGGCTGCTGAAGGGCTCGAAGCTGAATACGACGGACGCGCTGGCTGCGATGCGGGAGATGCTCGCCGGGCTGGACGACGCGGAGCATGTAAGGTATTTCGTGGAGTTCATCGCGGAGAGCACGCGCGGAGTGATCAAGTAACGTGGTCTCTCATGAGCCAGAACGCCTTGGTCTTATCGCGGGCAATGGGCGCTTTCCGTTCTTGCTGCTCGATGCAGCGCGGGCACATGGGCTGACCGTCGTCGTGGCAGCGATCAAGGAAGAGGCCGATCTGGAGATGAAGGCACGGGCTGCGGCTGACCCGCAGGTGATCGTGCATTGGCTCTCGCTGGGTGAACTCTCGAAGCTGATTGAGACCTTCCAGCGCGAGGGTGTCACCCGGGCCACCATGGCGGGGCAGGTGCGGCACAAGCAGATCTTCTCGTCGATCCGGCCGGACTGGCGTCTTGCCAAGCTGTTGATGAGCCTGCGGACGAAGAATACCGACATGCTCCTCGGCGCGGTAGCGAAGGTGCTGGGCGATGAGGGAATCGAGCTGATCTCGTCGACGGCTTATCTTGAGCCCCTGCTGGCGAAGGCCGGCGTGCTCACGCGCCGTTCCCCGAGTGAGAACGAGACAAAGGACGTGGCCTACGGGCGCACGGTTGCGAAGGGTATCGCCGGGTTCGATCTTGGGCAGACCGTCGTGATCGCCTCGCAGGCGTGTGTCGCGGTCGAGGCGATGGAGGGTACCGACGCCACCATCGCGCGCGCGGGAGAGCTGCTGCGCGGCTCGGGCGGCGTGCTGGACGCGACGCTGACCGTGGTGAAGGTCGCCAAGCCCAATCAGGACATGCGCTTCGACGTGCCGGTGATCGGCGTGGCTACGATCCGCACGATGATCGCAGCGGGTGCGACCTGTCTCTCGGTCGAGGCGGGGCGCACGCTGCTCTTCGATCCGGCGGCGATCATCGCAGCGGCGGATGAGGCCGGGATCGCGATTGTCGCGGAAGCATGAGTAAATCTGCACGTTCGTGACAACTGATATACGCTCTCGGGCGTACTATATCCGTGGGTGTCCGAGCGCGTTTTCTTTCGCCGCCGCACGCCCCCAATCGAAAGGGAACGAATATGCGCAAGGGATTGTTGCTCAGAAGCCTGGGGCTCGCCGCCGTGGCAGCCGCTGTGACCGCTGGTGGTCTGGTACTGAAGGTCAAGGCAGCCGATACGATTCAGCCGGGTGCCACCGCACCGAACTTCAGCCTGCCCTCGCAGGAAGACAAGCTGGTTTCGCTAAAGGACTACAAGGGCAAGTGGGTGGTGTTGTACTTCTACCCCAAGGACCAGACGACCGGATGCACCATCGAAGCGCATAACTTCCAGCGCGACATGGCCAAGTACGATGCCGCCAATGCGGTGGTGCTGGGCGTCTCGCTCGATACCGTGGAAGGCCACAAGGCCTGGTGCTCGAAGGATACGTTCAGCTTCAAGCTGCTTGCGGATCCCGACCATAAGGTCGTCGACGCATATGGCGTGCCGGTCAAGGGCATGGGCGCGATGAAGTTCGCCAACCGCGAGACGTTCCTCATCGATCCTTCGGGCAAGGTCGCCAAGGTCTGGGAGAAGGTCGACGTGAAGGTTCACTCGGACGAAGTGCTCGCGGCGATCGCAGCGGCAAAATAACGCCAAAGCTCATTCTTAAATGGAAGAAGGCTCGAATTCTCTCGATCGGATTGATCGAATGAATTCGAGCCTTCTTTCGGTTCGGGCGGACGAGCCGCCAGGTAGAGGCTTACTTCTTGGCAGCGGGCTTCTTGGCAGCCTTCTTCGCGACGGTCTTCTTGGCAGCGACCTTCTTGGCCACAACCTTCTTAGCTACGACCTTCTTCGCGGGAGCGGCGGCCTTCACGGGAGCTGCAACCTTCTTGGCTACGACCTTCTTTGCCGGTGCCTTTACGGGTGTCTTTGCGGGAGCCTTCTTGGCTACCGTCTTTTTCGCCGGAGCCGCTGTCTTCTTCGCTGCTGCTTTCTTTGTTGCCAAGGGAATACCTCTCAATGGGGATTTAGATTTGACGGTGCTCTTTTTGCCGGCTGCCTTCTTAGGGACAACCTGACCGCCGCGCTGAGCAACCGACTTCTTCGCGGCAGATTTCGTGGACTTCGCAGCGACCTTCTTCAGCATCGCAACCTTCTTCGCGGGGACCTTGACTGCAGCCTTCTTCGCGGTCTTCTTCAGCGGCGCGACCTTCTTCGCGGCAACAGTCTTCGCGGGAACAGTCTTCTTCGCGGCTGCTTTCTTGGCCGGAACTGCCGTCTTCTTGGCAGGCGTGGCCTTCTTCGCCGTAGTCTTCACTGCTGGAGCCGCAGCCTTCACCGGTGCGGCTTTCTTGGCGACGACCTTCTTGGCGGGAACAATCTTCTTCGCCGCAGTCTTCTTGGCCACGGTCTTCTTCGTTGCCGCCTTCTTGCTGGAGGGAAGCGACTTCAGAATCTCGCCGACGGTCGGCACGGGGACGACATCGACAGGTTCGGTGGCCATGGTCTCAGCCGGGGTGTAGCCTTCGGCGGGTGTCGCGGGAGCGGCCGGGATATCGGCCTCTTCGGTGTGCGGAGTTTCGTGCAGTAGGGGCTCGGTAATTTCGGTCTTGATCTCGTCTTCCATGTCTTCCTCGTCGCCGTTCATTTCGTCATCGTCCGAAGTGAGAGTGATCTCTTCTTCTTCGTCGTCCTGCTCATCATCGAAGCTATGGCTGGTGTGACCGGTTTCATTCTGATCGTCATCGGCCGCAGCATGCCACTTCATCGTGTCCGTCTGGTTGTCGCGTTCCATCTCGTCTCCCTTTTCACTCAGGTCTCGATCCAGCGTCTCGATCAAAACTTTGTGCTGCCTCAATGCCTTGTTGCTGCTCAACTCACCGCTTCATACTCGGCATATCACCGCTTCATACTCGGCATAAATGTACTGCATCTACGGCAGGGATTCTAGCAATCGACTGTAGCATGCGCTAGTAACCGCACACACACTTTTTTTGCGTGTGAGCCTTACTTGTCAGATGCTGAATTTCATTTCGACGAACGATGATGCGGTGAACTCTTTGCACTCTTCGCTGCGGGCTTCGCGCTTGTCTTCGTCGATGCGCCTTTCGTCGTCGTCTTCGTAGCTCCGCCACGGCTCTTGTTGGAAGTGGGCGATATGCTCGAACGCCTTGATCCACGCGCCTTTGAGGCACGTCCACGAGCGCGGGCTCGCGACGAAGGTGCAAGATGAACGGGCTCCGCAACAGCAAGCGAACGACCCGCCTGCACGGCACTCGAGGAGAGATTGTTCCAGCGGCGAAGATCTTCCGGAGATACATTGAAGCGATCCGCGATCGTGATCAACGTGTCGCCTCGGCGCGTCGTGTAGCGCGAAGGGTGCGTGGATGCAACGGATCCGGCGATCGGGACGACGAACTCATCGCCCTCCTCCACCGGCGCGCTGAGACTGACTTCGTTGGCCTCGGCCAGCACGCTCGCCTGCACATGCATGTCGCTCGCGATGGAGGCGAGCGTCTCGCCGGCCTTCGCCTCGTGGAAGCGCCATGTCGCACGCTTTTCTTCGGGGATGTCCTTCATGCGTTCGGTGTAGAGCTTCGACGTGCCGATGGGAATGTGAAGATCAAACGGTTGATCGTTCGGCGTGGTCATGCGCAGAAGGCTCGGATTCAGCGCGACGATGGCAGAGACGTTGGTCCCTGTCACATCCGCGATGAGCGGAAGGCTGACCGCATAGTCGACGGTGACCGTATCCCAGATGAGGGGTGCGTCCGGCACCATCTTGTCCAGGCCATACTTCTCGGGGTTCTTGGCCATGATGACCGCGGCCAGAATCTGCGGCACATAGTTGCGCGTCTCGGCCGGCATCGCATTGCGCCGGTAGAGTTCCCAGAAATCCGCGTAGCCGGTACGCATTACGGCGCGCTGGATGTTGCCCGGGCCCCAGTCGTACGCGGCCATGGCGAGGTACCAGTCTCCGAACTGGTTGTGCAGTGCCTTGATGTACCGCGCATAGGCATGTGAGCTCTTCTCCGGATCGAAGCGTTCGTCGAACCATCCGTTGCGCTTGAGTCCATAGGCCCCGGTGGGCATGAACTGCCACATGCCGCCCGCGCCGGAGCTTCCGTTCATAGCCTGCGGCTGGAAGCCGCTCTCGGCGACGGCGAGATAGATCATGTCCTGCGGCACGCCTTCCTCGCGCAGGATCTTCTGGATCATGTCCTTGTACTTGCCGGCGCGTTCGAGCGAGCGCAGCATGTGCGCATGGAACGAGGGCGAGTTCGCGAAGTAGTTGATGTAGCCCGCGACCTGATCGTTGATAACGAGCGGGAGATCGGATGCCGTCGTCAACTCCCCCTTCAGCTTTGCGGTCAGTTCTGGGTTCGCGGGGAAGGTGAGGTCGGCTGCGGACTCGATCGGCGATGCTTCGACCGGAGCGGAGAAGCCGTTGCCCTGCTTCAGCGCTGCGAGTTCCAGGGAGTTGACGGCATTCAGCAGCCGGTCGAACTCGTCGGCCAGTGCCTGGTTGCCTTTGAGATCCATGCCGCTGGTCAGCATCGCGTCCACGGCGAAGTCGAAGTCGGTGCGCGCTGCTTCAAGACGGCCCGCCTGGTAGTTCGCCACGCCGGACTTGTAGGACCGCTCGGCGTTCGCGATGATCTGCTGCGCACGATAATTTGCAGTCGCGTCCTGAGCGTTCTGCACGCCCTGGGTCTGCAACGGCGTGGCAGCGGGCGTTGCGGCCGCTGCGGCTGGCTGGATGGTGGGCGCGGTCGCGTAGGCGGGCACGCTGGCCACGGGAGACTTGCTTACGGAGTCGTCAGGGCACCCGGCCAGGAAGACGAGCGGGGCGCAGGTACAGGCCGCAAGGGACCAGCGCCAGGCCAGCCGGGAAAACGTGCTCTCACTCATTCGCTTACCTCAGAAAACAGATCCATCCGTGTTCAGATGCCGTTCCTGATTGTAAGACGGGAAAGATCGCGAAGAGGGCGCGGGGATCGGGGAACAGGCGTCGAATCGCCTCCTCCCTGCTGTATCGTTATAGATTGAGGGTTTCGTCACGAGTATGGATCCAAGCCACATCCGCAACTTCGCCATCATTGCGCATATCGACCACGGCAAAAGCACCCTGTCCGACCGTCTCCTGGAGATGACGGGCTCGCTGACCTCACGCGAGATGCAGGCGCAGGTGCTCGACGCCATGGATCTCGAACGCGAGCGCGGCATCACGATCAAGGCGCATACGGTGCGCATGATGTACAAGGCCGAAGACGGCGAGACGTACCAGTTGAACCTGATCGACACACCCGGCCACGTCGACTTTTCGTATGAAGTATCGCGGTCGCTCGCCTCGTGCGAGGGCGCGCTGCTGGTGGTCGATGCCTCGCAGGGCGTGGAGGCGCAGACGCTGGCGAATGCGTATCTCGCCATCTCAAACGGCCTCGAAATTTTGCCGATCATTAATAAGATCGATCTTCCCTCTGCCGATATTGAACGCACCAAGGCCATGATCGAGAAGTCGGTCGGTCTACCCGCGGACGATGCGATTGCCGTTTCGGCGAAGACGGGTTTGAACGTGGCGTCCATCCTGGAGGCCGTGGTCACGCTTCTGCCTCCGCCGAAGGGCGATGTGAACGCTCCGCTCCAGGCGTTGATCTTCGATTCCTGGTTCGACCCATACAGAGGCGTCATCGTGCTGGCCAGGATCATCAACGGCAAGCTGCGCAAGGGCATGAAGATCCGGCTCATGTCCAACGGCAAGGTCTTCGACGTGGAGAGCATGGGCGTCATGACGCCGAAGCCAGTCGTGCTCGAAGAGCTTTCGGCGGGTGAGGTCGGATTCTTCGTCGCGACGATCAAGAATGTTGCCGACACGAAGGTCGGCGACACCATCACGGAAGACTCCCGCCCCTGCGCCGAAATGCTGCCGGGCTTCGAAGACATCAAGAGCATGGTCTTCGCCGGTCTCTATACCGTCGACTCACATGAACATGCGATGCTGCGCGACGCGCTCGAAAAGCTGCGGCTGAACGATGCAAGCTTCTCGTTCGAGCCGGAATCTTCGGCTGCGCTAGGCTTCGGCTTCCGCTGCGGCTTCCTTGGGCTTCTCCATCTGGAGATCATCCAGGAGCGTCTGGAGCGCGAGTACGACCTCGACCTCATCACCACAGCTCCCGGCGTGCGCTACAAGATCACCATGACCGACGGTAGTGTGCTCGAGGTGGACAACCCCTCGCGCTGGCCGGATCCGACGGAGATCGAGAGCATCGAGGAGCCCGCGATCATCGCGAAGATCCTCACCAACGAGGAGTACGTCGGCAACATCCTGAAGCTCGTCGAGGACAAGCGCGGACGCCAGCAGAACATCGAGTACGTCTCCGAGACGCGTGTGATGCTGACCTACGAGCTCCCCCTGAACGAGATCGTGCTGGACTTCTACGACCGCCTGAAGAGCGTCTCGCGCGGCTATGCTTCGCTCGACTACAACCTGGCCGGCATGTGGGTCTCGCCGATGGTGAAGATGGACATCCTCATCGGCGGCGAGCCAGTCGATGCGCTCTCGATCATCGTGCACCGTGACTTCGCGTACGACCGCGGCAAGGTGCTCGTGGAAAAGATGCGTGAGCTGATCCCGCGGCAGATGTTCGAGGTCGCGATCCAGGCCGCCATCGGCGCGAAGGTTATCGCGCGCTCGACCGTTACCGCCATCCGCAAGAACGTGATCGCGAAGTGCTACGGCGGCGACATCAGCCGGAAACGCAAGCTGCTCGACAAGCAGAAGGAAGGCAAGAAACGCATGAAGCGGATCGGCAAGGTCGATATCCCGCAGGAAGCGTTCCTCGCCGTATTGAAGATTGGAGAAGACTGATGTTGCTGGAACTGCCCGAAGGTCCGTTTGCGGCCTATCTGTTTGACTGCGACGGCACCATCGTCGACTCGATGCCGCTGCACTATGTCGCCTGGAAGAAGGCGCTCGGCGAGTGGAACGTGAACTTCGAAGAGAAGCTTTTTTACGCGTGGGGCGGCATGCCGGTGGTCGAGATCATCCGTTCGCTGAACGAGATGCATGGCGTCAACATGCCGGTCGAAGAGCTGCACCACCGCAAGGAAGGCCTCTACTACGAGATGCTCGGCGACCTGAAGGCCGTGCCCGAGGTGCTGGAGCATGTCCATGCGACCCACGGCAAGATTCCCTTCGCCGTCGTCTCCGGCTCGACCCGCGAGAGCGTGGTGAAGTCGCTCGAGATACTCGGCATCCTCGACAAGTTCGACACGCTGGTCTGCGCGGGCGAGTATGTGAACGGCAAGCCAGATCCGGAGCCGTTCCTGCTGGCGGCGGAGAAGCTGGGCGTCGACCCGAAGCTGTGCCTCGTCTTCGAAGACACCGAGATGGGGATTCAGTCGGCGACCGCTGCCGGGATGAAGTCGGTGAAAGTCATGCAGCCATGGGAACGTATCACGGCGTAAGCGACGCAAGAGACAAAGGGCAGGCGCTCAAGCGTCTGCCTTTTCCCTGCCGCTCAATGCCCGCTCTGCGGCATCATCACCAGCTTGGCCGAGCTGAACCCCATCGCATCCGCCTTGGCCTTGATCTCAGCCAGGGTCGCATCACTCATCGTGGGGGTACGCGAGAACACCCAGAGCTCCTTGCGATTCGGGCTTCCGCTCAGCGACCAGCTATAGTCCGGGGCCAGCGCAAATACCCAGTATTTCCGTGTGAACGGCCATAGCGTCGTGATCTTGAATCGACCGTCCAGGACCTTCTTATCCTGCGCCTTCGCGGTGATGTTGTTCGCATCATAGAAGCCGGCCTTCACCTTGCACGCCTCGACGAACTGAAGCTGGCTGGCCTTGTCCGCTTCGGCCACCAGTTGCGTCACATCACTTGCACACCGCTTGAGGCGCTTGCTGGGGTAACCCGCAATCGCATACCAGGTCCCGGCGTAACGGGCGTGGTCGAGTTGCGGCACAGCCGTCACGCTCTGTGCGCGAAGATCGAGTGTTCCAGCCACCAAAACCAATCCCACCGCCACTCGCAGCCAATCCCGCATCGTCATCTCCAAGGCTTTCCTATGGTTCGATGCTGGATTGCCTGTACGCGGCCAGCCCATTACTTCTTCTTCCGTTTACCCTTGTTCTTGCGGTCCTTCGTTCGTTCCTTGGTCTTCGACTTCCTCGGCTTGCCGCTGCGGTTAGGGCTTGGCTTCGACTCTGCCGCCGGCTGCTGCCCATCCACGCCGATCAGCGCAAACTGCAACCGTCGTTGTTGCTGGTCGATCCGGTCCAGCAGCACCCGCACGCGCTGTCCCATCTTGAAGACACGCCCCGAGCGCGTCCCGACGATCTGCCGGTCCGTATCCCGGAAGACGTATCGGTCCTCTTCCGTTCTTCGTCCGCGCGCTCCATCCAGCGCCCCCAGCGATGCGATGGGTACCAGCCCTTCAATAAACAGTTCGTCGAGCTCCACGAAGAAACCGTACTTCGTGCAGGAGAGGATAATCGCAGAGAAGTCCTCCCCCACGCGATCCTGCATGAAGCGCATCTTCTTCCACTCCATCAACTCGCGTTCGGCATCGTCGGCCCTGCGCTCCGACTGGCTTGACTCGCCCGCAATCGCCGCGAGCTCTTCGACCGGAATTGGTTCGGCATCGTACTGCGGACGAGCCACGAACTTCCTCTTACCGCCTGCCGCGGCTGCTGCCTTCGCGGCCCATGGCTGCGGGTCATCCGACCGAATCGCACCGCCTTCAGCCTCCGCGCCGCCCTGCAACAAGGCACGCAGCAAACGATGCACGATCAGATCCGGATACCGCCGAATCGGCGAGGTGAAGTGCGTGTAGCTCGGACTCGCCAGCGCAAAGTGTCCGACGTTCTGCTCGCTGTACCGCGCCTGCTTCAGCGACCGCAGCATCAGGAATGCGAGGATCCTCTCCTCGGCCGTGCCGGCGATCTTTGCCGTCAACCGCTGGTACATCTGCGGCGTTACGGGAATCTCGTCGGTCGTCACCTCGTGCGTACGTGCCTGTTTGCCGCTGCCCCGCGCATCGCGCCGGTCGGACTTCATCTGGACCTTCTTCACCGGCAGCGTCGCAATCCCGAGCGAGTACCCAAACGTCCCGGCTGTCTCCTCGAACTCCACGATGCGCTTCGGATCGGGCATCTCGTGGATGCGATAGATGCTCGGCGCCTGCGCTTCGAGCCAGTGCGCCACGCACTCGTTGGCCGAGAGCATGAACTCCTCGATCAGCCGGTGCGACCATCCACGCTCTGACCGTACGATCGACTCCATATTGCCCTGCGGATCGAAGCGGATCACCGGCTCGGGCAGATCGAAGTCAATGGACCCGCGGCGCTTCCTCTTCGCGTTGAGCAGCAGCGCCAGCGCATACATCTTCTCGAAGGTATCGCCGAGGTCGAGGAACTGATCGCGGATCGTCTTATCCTCGACGGTCTCGTGATCGAGAATCGCCTGCACCTGTGTGTACGTCATGCGCCGCGCCGAGCGGATGATGCCCTCGGCCACGCGGTAGCTGCTGATCTCGCCGCGCGCATCCACCTGCATGATGCACGACAGCACGAGCCGGTCCTCATCGGGACGCAGCGAACACATGCCGCTCGAAAGCTGCGGAGGCAGCATCGGCACGGCTCGATCCGGGAAGTAGACGCTCGTCCCGCGCAGACGCGCTTCAAGATCGAGGTCGGTCCCGGGCCTCACGTAGTGGCTCACATCCGCGATGTGCACCTGCAGCTCCCAGGTGCCATCCGGATGCGGCGTGACGTGGACGGCATCGTCGAAGTCACGCGCGGTCTCGCCATCGATGGTGACGATAGAGAGATGGCGGAAGTCTTCGCGCCACTTCAAATCTTCTTCTGCAAGCGTATCGACCGTCTGCTCCGCCGAGGCCGTCGCCTCCGCCAGCACGTTGGCCGGAAAGACATGCGGGATGTGGTGCTTGCGGATGACGATCTCGACATCCACCCCGAAGTCGTCGGGGCGTCCCAGTACCTCAATCACACGCCCCTTCGCGGGCCTGCCAGGAAGAGGAAAGTCGGTAATCTCCACATCGACCGCAAGCCCTTCGAGCGGCTCCCGCAACTCGGGATCCTTCCAGTCGAACGCGGCCGCCAGCGCCTCTTCACCCAGCACGCGATGCGCAACTTCGGTGGTCTGCGTCGCGGGCAACTCCAGGCCGTCGGGGATGAGGATCGGCTGACCCATGCGTTCGTCGAGCGGCGTCACATAGTTGCCATTGATCATCGGCGCGTTTTCCCAGGTGCTGCGCCGCCTCGTCCGCGCGTAGTGGAAGATGCCGACGACCGTCGGATTCCGCCGCGTCAGCACACGTGCAATGCGCCCGGAGCGACGCCCGTCGCGTCCCCGCGGAGCTTCATCGACGAGCACGAGATCGCCCTGCATCGCGCCGTTGATCTCATGCGGAGGAATAAACAGATCCTCATCGCGATTGGCCATCCCTTCAGGCCGCACAAATCCGAAGCCATCCCGATGCAGATCGAGCCTGCCCGTCAGCAGACGGTCGCGCGTGGCACGATGCTCTTCCGGAAGCTTCGGCTCCACGGCACGCGAAGGCCGCGCCGTCTTCTCCGGTGCCGCCGCGGGCAGAGACCACATCTCCGCGTCGATCTTGACCAGGTCGCCACGCAGCGTAATCCGACCGAGCTGCTCCAGAAGAAGCCTGCGCTCACGCCCGCCACCCAGACCAAGCTCGCGCACCAACTGCTTATACCCGGCGCGGTGGTTCGGGCTGCGCTCGATGCGCCGGATCAGGTCACGGTCGGTCTGCGGATACGGTGTATTTCCCATCCGCTTCAGAATAGCGCCGATCGTCCGCCAGCGTTATCGCAGTAACTCCCGAATATGCTTCTCGAAGTCCACGCGATCAACAACTCCGGCGTGCGACAGCGCGATGCGGCCTTCGCGATCGATCAGAAGCGTCAGCGGCATCTGCCCCAGGCCAAAGCTCTTCTCCATTACCGGCGTCCCGATCACGACAGGGTAGTCCATATGCCATTCCGACATAAACGGCTTCACGATCTTCATGCCGTCGTCGTCCGTCGACACTCCGATGACGGCGAGGCCACGCTCGCGATACTCCCTGTCGAACTCGATGTACCAGGGCAGTTCGAGCTTGCATCCGCCGCACCACGTCGCCCAGAAGTCCAGCAGGACGACCGTGCCTTTGTAGGCCGAGAGCGTCAGGGGTGTGCCCCGGTTATCGGTGAGCGTAAAGTCCGGTGCGATCCTGCGTTGCGCCGCCGGAATCAGGACATCGGGCGTCGTCTTCACATCCGTCGGCAAGGGATGTTGCCCATGGGCTGACAGAACAAGGGCGAGCAGGCAAAGTCCGCGGAAAGGCTTCATGCGTTCTCCATGCGTGAGGTACGAAGGGCAAAGAGCGCCGGCAGCAGCACGAAGATGCACGGCAGCAGGCAAGGGAAGACGACGCGATAAAACGTGAGATGGAAGACCGCGTCGTTCTGGGGTCCGTAGCGGGGGGCAGAGAACACCGGCCATACCGCCGCCATCAGCGCAATCATCACGCACAGCAACCTGGCCGTGGTGCGTGAGACGCACACAGCAAGCGTTCCCGCCGACCACGCGTAGAACGCGAGCATCGCGCATGCGGAGAGAAGACGTGGCATGACGTCAGTGACACCAACCCAGAACCCCGCATTCTGCAAAAGATGCGTGTCCGCGTTATCGATCCAGAACCACAGTGAGATCGCGACGCTCGATGCCGTACTCCGCGCCAGCGCAGTGAGGAGAAAGCTCAGCGGCAGCACAAGGACAAAGAAGGCAATCGCAGTGCGAGGCTCGGTGCAGGAAGCGGCGCCGCGTCGCAGCGCAAGACCGGCAATATCTCCTACGCTTGCAGCAAAGGTGCGGTTGGATTCGGCCAGATCGCCTAACACGGCTTCACGTTCGTGCGGAGCAAGGCCGCGCGCCACCCACTCCGTCACCAGCCACAGCGCTCGCCTCACTGAGGCCCCCAAGCGATGTCTCCGGTAATGCGCAACACGGCAGAGAAGAACGCCGACGCGTCTCTGCGGCCCGCGGGCGTCACCTGCACCATGCGTTTGGCGCGCCCGCCACGCTGGGCCGTTGCCTCGCCCATCCACGTCTTCACCAGGCCCTTTGTTTCCAGGCGATCGAGCGTCGTGTACAGCGCGCCGATCGAGCATGGGCCACCGGTAGCGTCTTCGATCTCGCGACGGATCGCTGCACCATATGCCTCACTATCGAGGCGGAGGCTGGCTGCAAGGATGAGGTATTCGAACTCGCCGATCATTAGTTCCACTTTGTAGAACTAATGATCGTTTGTCAACAGCTAGCGGGTCTCAATCATATTTGCTGCTTCGTTCAACGTGATGTTCGAGGGCAGCGGCTCGAACTTGTACTTCACTTCATCCGTCTGTTGCCCGATGGTCTTGAACAGCAGGGCGCGTCCGTCGATGTGAACGTGAGTCTCAGTGATCTGCCACAGCCCCGGCGCAATTTGGCTGCGTTCGACATTGAACGTACCGCCCTCACGCAGCTTGCCCAGCATCCCGAAGCCAATGTTGACGTCGTGCGAGAGCCTTCCGCGAATGACACGGATGCGATGCTGCTGCCGGTCGACGATGAGGTCGCCCTCCATCGCGGCCAGCACGCGCGATTCGATATCGGGTGCCTTGAAGTTCGCATCGGGCACAAAGTGCAGGGTGAGGTCGTTGCCGTCTGAGTTCGCGAGCGTCCATGTGAACGCCTTCGGCAGAAGGTTCAGCAGCTTCTCGGCGCTCTTGTCATCCTGCTCGCCATCGCGCTTCTGCTTGGCCTGCGCGCGCTTGTCGGTGACGAAGGAGTGGACTTTGGCCTCTTCAGCGGCGCGCTCCTGCGGCGTCAGCGGACGCCCGGACTCAGCGATCTTCTGTTTTACCTCGCCGTTTGCCGTGTCGACCACGTCGTAGACGCTGTTGTTCTCCTGCGTTTCGCGCATGCGATAGTGCCACAGCGAGTGGTCATTGCGTGCTGCGGCAAGCTCCGTGTTCACAGCCTGCTGGACCAGTGCCTGGGCGCTCTGTGCGCGGCACGGAACCGGGAGAACACTGAGAACGACCAGGGCGAGAACGGAGCGGGCGGCCATAATGCACAGTAGGATGCTGGCTCCGCCCGCGAAGGTTGCGAGGTCCCGATCAGGATCAGCTAAACCCAGACGACTCGAACCTGCCGCTTACCCAGTCGCAGCACCGGAGATTCACCCAGCGCCTCGCGGCTCAGGGTGCGTGCGGCGATCTTGGCTCCATTTAGGCTCACGGCATTGGCCGCCAGCTTGCGTGTCGCGTCGCCTGCCGATTCAGCCAGTCCAGTCATCGCGAGCAGCTTCGGAATCCTCAACTCGCCGGTCGCGGCATCCGTCAAACCTTCACTCGCGGTGTCGATCTCCACGGTCGGAGCATCCTCCGCAACGCCCCTCTGCTGAAACTGCGTTGCCCAGCTCTCCGCCGCCGCGTCGGCCTCGGCCACAGAATGAAAGTCCGCCGTAATCGTATGCGCGAGGTTCTTCTTCGCCTGCATCGGATGCAGCGCACCACTTGCGATATCGGCCTTCATCGCCTCAATCTGGCTGGTGCGCAGGTCGGTCAGCAGTGTCCAGAAGCGCCACATCAGCTCGTCCGAGATGCTCATCACCTTGCCATACATCTCCGGCGCCGGCTCATGGATGCCGATGGCATTCCCATAAGACTTCGACATCTTCTGCACGCCGTCCAGTCCTTCCAGGATCGGCACCATCAGGATCGATTGCTGCGGTTGCCCATAGTGCTTCTGCAGATCGCGTCCGCGCATCAGGTTGAACTTCTGGTCCGTGCCGCCCAGCTCCACGTCGCACTGGAGCGCGACCGAGTCGAAACCCTGCGCGATGGGGTAGATCAGCTCGTGCAGCGCGATCGGCTGCTCGGCGTTGAAGCGCTTGGTGAAGTCCTCCCGTTCGAGCATCTGCGACACGGTAAATTGAGCCATCAGCTTCACCATGTCGTAGTAGCTCAGCTTGTCCAGCCACTCGGAGTTGTACCGCACCTCGGTCTTCTCGGGATCGAGAATCTTGAAGACCTGCTCCTTGTAGCTCTGCGCGTTCTCGGCAATCTGCTCCGGCGTCAGCGGCTTCCGCGTGACGTTGCGCCCGGTCGGATCGCCGATCAGGGCGGTCGAATCGCCGATCAGGAAGATGACCGTGTGCCCAAGCTGCTGGAAGTGCCGCAGCTTGCGGATCAGCACCGTATGGCCCAGGTGCAGGTCGGGCGCGGTGGGGTCGAAGCCGGCCTTGATGCGCAGCGGCACACCGCTGGCGACAGACTTCGCAAGCCGCTCTTTCAGGGCTTCCAAAGGAAGGATTTCGGCAGCGCCTTTGGCGATGAGGTCGAGTTGTTCTTCTACGGGCAGAAACGTTTGTTCGGACATGATGATCTCTGTCGATTCTACCGTGCTGATGCCGTAGCATGGCTCGGATGAAAATTCTCGCGTCTCTTCTCCTTCTCGCGGCGGTCCCCAGTCTGGCGCAGCAGCGCACACTCCCGCTCTGGCCTAACGGTACCCCCGAGCCGAGCAGGGTCGTCGGCCCGGAGATCGATCCCACCACGGACCGGGACAGGATGATCCTGGGCAAGACCTCCACGCGCGTCACCAACATCAGCAAGCCCAGCCTGACGCTCTTCCCGGCCCCTGCGGGCAAAAACAACGGGGCGGCGGCGGTGGTCTTCCCCGGCGGAGGCTACTCCCTGCTCGCCGACCTGCACGAAGGCGTCGAGGTCTGCCAGTGGCTGAACTCTCTGGGGATGACCTGCCTGATGGTGAAGTACCGTGTCCCGGAGCCGGGCCGCTTCCCGGAGAACGTCGAGGATCTCGAGGACGCCCAGCAGGCCATGCGCATCACGCACGAGCACGCCGCGGAGTGGGGTATCGACCAGAGCAAGATCGGCGTCGTCGGTTTTTCTGCCGGCGCGCACCTGGCGGTTGTTCTCAGTACCCATCCGGATGATCACAGCAACCCGAAGGCTCCTGGCCCCACGGGTGCGGAGCGGCCTGCCTTCCAGATGATCGTCTATCCGGCCTACACCACCGAGAACGGGAAGGTCGTCGAGGCGGTCAAACCCACGGCCAACGTGCCTCCGACGTTCCTCGTGCAGGCGGAAGACGATGGCGTGAAGGTGGAGAGCAGCGTGCTCTATTTCCTCGCCCTGAAAGACGCGAAGGTGCCGGCGGAGATGCATATCTACGCCGAGGGTGGCCACGGCTACGGATTGCGGGCGACCGCGCTCCCGATCGGCGTCTGGCCGTCGCTGGCGGAAAAGTGGCTTCACTCGATCCGTATCCTCGGCCCGGCAGTCCCGTAAAACGCGGTTTTCCGCCGTTGCCACGCCAGTTCCAGATTGCCCGCTTATAATGACCTATGGCAATCGATCCCAAGGTCTCCCCTGATCCTTTCGGTTCTGCCGCCCCGGTGCAAGCGCCCGGGACGCCCGAGAGCGGGATTGCCCTGGAATCGCCCGCAACGTCGCTCAACGAACCCAGCGGAGCCTTTCCTCCGCTTTCGCCGCAGGTGGAGCTTGCCAACGGCATCTCCTCCGCCGAATTCGTGCCCGGCTTCCCCCCGGAAGTTCCCGCCGACATCGACGCCCAGTTCGAGACGCTTCTCCGCACCGTGCAGATCAACCGCCCCAGCGACGATCTCGAGATCATCCGCAAGGCGTGGCTCTTCTGCCTGCAACAGCATAAGGGCCAGAACCGCGCCAGTGGCGAGCCCTACATCATCCATCCGCTGGAGGTCGGCCAGATCCTCGCCGAACTCAAGATGGACTCGACCGCCATCGCCGCCGGTCTGCTGCACGACGCCGTTGAGGACACCGACGTCACCTCCCCAGAGATCGCCGTTCGCTTCGGCGACCAGGTCGCGCATATCGTCGAGGGCGTCACCAAACTCGACAAGATCAAGTTCGCCAACCGCGAAGACCACCAGGCCGAAAACATCCGCAAGATGCTTCTCGCCATGGTCTCGGACATGCGCGTCGTCATCATCAAGCTGGCCGACCGCCTGCACAACATGCGCACGCTCGGCGCGTTGAAGCCCGAAAAGCAGCAGCGCATCGCCCGTGAGACCCTCGAGGTCTACGCCCCGCTCGCGCACCGTCTCGGCATGGGCAAGCTGCGCGGCGAACTCGAAGACCTCGCCTTCAAGTACACAGACGCCTTCGCCTACCAGAAACTGGAGAAGGAGGTCGAAGCCCTGAGCGGCCCGAACACGCGCTTCCTTGAAACCGTCGTCGGCAACATCGAGACGCTGCTCGTCCAGCACCACATCCAGGGCCGCGTTGAATCCCGCGTCAAGCGTCTCTACTCCATCCAGCAGAAGCTCACGACGCAGAACGTTCCGGTCGAACAGGTCTTCGACCTGCTTGCCGTCCGCATCATCTGTAAAACCGTGGCGGAGTGTTACGCACTGCTTTATCCGCTCCGCACCACATGGCATCCCGTCCCCGGCCGCAGCAAGGACTTCATCTCCCAACCCCGCCAGAACCAGTACCAATCTCTCCACGAAACCCTCATCGGCCCCGGTGGCCACCAGTTCGAGGTGCAGATTCGCACCGAGGAGATGCATCGCGTCGCTGAAGAGGGAATCGCTGCCCACTGGAAGTACAAGGCATCCGACTCCGTGACCGCCAAGGACGAGCAGAAGCTCGCCTGGGTTCGCCAGATGCTGGAGTGGCAGAAGGAGATGACCGACCCCAACGAGTTCATGTCCACGCTCAAGATGGATATGTACCCCGAGGAGGTCTACACCTTTACCCCCAAGGGCAAGGTCGTCGTCCTGCCCAAGGACGCCAGCCCCATCGACTTCGCGTATACCATCCACACCGAGGTCGGAAACACCACTATCGGCGCGAAGGTCAACAACCGCATCGTGCCCCTCCGCACCAAGCTGCGCAACGGCGATATCGTCGAGATCACCACGCAGGCTGGCCACGCGCCCAGCCGCGACTGGCTCACCTTTACCAAGAGTTCCCGCGCACGCAACAAGATCAAGCACTGGCTCAATGAGCACCAGCGCGAGCGCGCCATCGAGGTCGGCAAGAAGCTCCTCGACCGCGAGGCCCGCAAGTACAAGATGGCGCTCAGCAAGTACTCCGAGGCCGACTACGACAAGGTTGCCGGAGAGTACGGCCTCGGCACCCAGGCCGAGCTTCTGGCCGGCGTCGGCTTCGGCAAGTTCACTGCCCGCCAGGTGCTCAACAAGCTCGAACCCGGCAGTACGCTACCCGTCGAGGCGCCCGCGCCCGAAGCCGGTGTCGGCAATGCTATCGGCCAGATGTCCGACGCGGTCAAGCGCGTCTTCTTCGGAAAGGGATCGGACTCGCTCCAGGTCGAAGGCCAGGATGACCTGCTCGTCTACCGCGCACGCTGTTGTAACCCCATCCGTGGTGAAGAGATCGTCGGCTATGTGACGCGCGGTAAGGGTGTCGCGGTCCATGCCCGAAGCTGTCCCAACGTGCAGAACCTGTTGTACGAGTCCGATCGCCGCATCCAGGTCGAGTGGTCCGCACCTCCCATGGAGCCCGGCACAGTGAAGCAGCAGACATATCCTGTGAAGCTCACCGTACTCTGCGAGGATCGCGCCGGCATGCTCAAGGAGTTCACGGCCATCATCTCGGACGAGGGCACGAACATCCGCAGCGTCGATACCAAGCCCACGCCCGACGGCAACGCGATCGTCGACTTCGTGGTGGAGACGGTCGACGTGCGTCATCTGAACCGTCTGGTATTGAATCTGCGCAAGGTTCCCGGCGTGCAGGACGTCCACCGCGTGCAGAAGATCTAGAGATACGCGTCCAGATGCTTCTGCTCGTAGCGCTTTTCGGCCTTGGCCGCGAGCTTCGCTCCGAGGTTGATCATCGGCTTCTCCAGCAGGTGATAAGCCGCTACTGAGAGTACCGCGATAGCCACGATCGTCACGCCCAACTGCATCCACAGCGACCGCCCAGCCAGCACATAGAATCCGAACACAAGCGCAAACGGATGGCTCAGGTAGATCCCATAGGAGTACTTCGCTATCTCGTGGCTTACCCGCGCCACAAGCCCGAAGTTGATCGGATGAAAGAAGGGAAGACCAATCCCAAGCGCAAGGCAAAGCGGCCACGAAGCTCCCACTGAAGGCCACATCATAAACAATACCGTCAGCAGAAGCAGGAACCCTGGAAACAACCATCCCGGTGCGCGTGGCCGCACCCGTCGAAACAGGACATAGGCCATCACGCCGGGCAGAAAGCACGGAATCACCGTGGCGAACTGGTTGCCGTCCTCGAGCATCCTGAAGCTCAGCCCTGCCGCCAGCGCCCAGAACAAAAGCAGAGGCCAAAGAGTGAAGTTCCGGCGCACAAAGAAGAACAGCACAGGCAGCAGGAGGTACATATCCACCTCCAACGGCAGCGACCACAGCACGCCCAGGATGTTATCCCGGTCGAAGAGGTTCTGCGTCAGCGTGCCGTTCGAGAGTATTGTTTGGAGATCCGGATGGATGGCAACGAAGAAATCGTTGGGGCTTCCTCCCACGGGTGCCCGCAACACGACCGCAAACAACAAGGCCACCAATACCAGCGGATAGATCCTGAAGCCGCGGCGAATATAAAAGTCCAACGTGTGCGGCTTGCGTTCCAGAGACCACATCAGCACCAGACAAGTGTGCACGAAGAACATATACACCCCGGCGACGCCAATCCACGCCGGCTCCCATCGCCCCACAACGGCGACCTTCTGAGCGAGCAGGACATGGTCCAGCACGACCAGTCCAATGGCAAACGAGCGCATCACATCAAGATTGACCTTGGGCTGCATGCTTACCTGGTCCACCGCTCCTTCAGGCGGATAAACGGTGATTCGAAGAAATGGAAGCTGAGTGACGCGAGGATAAGCGTGCAGATCAGGCCAAGGACGGATGCGTTGAACATGCTGTTGCCGGGCATAGACTTCACGGCCTTGTAGTAGAAGGCCTTCGGAATATCATGCAGCACGTAGGCCCCGTAGCTGATGCGACCGATCCACCGCAGGGGTGCCGGAGAGAAGATCCTGCTTGTCCACGAACGCGGCTGGATGGCGAGCACGATCAGCGCGGCAGCGAAGATATCGATGAAGGTCAGTCCCCAGGTGAACTTCCAGTCCGGGTAGTCGTCGTAACGCAGCGTGCGCGCGTCCGGATTCAGTACAAGCCAGACGATGACTGTCGCGACACACAGTGCGAAGACGACACGAGCTGCCTTGTAGAGCGCCGCACCGTGGCCTCCACGCAGCAGCAGCGCAAGGAGGCCACCCAGCAGAAGGCTGTCGGCTCGGAAGAACGTGGCGCGATAGAGGACCTCGCCATTCAGCATGAACTCCGGCAGCCGGTCGTTCCCGATCGCGCGCGCAACAGGAGTCAGGACGACGACCGCGAGGCAAAGCCACAGCAGACGTTTGCGATCCTTCACCCAGAAGACCACCCATGGCCATAGCAGGTAGAACTGCTCTTCCACGCACAGCGACCAGAAGTGGCCGAGGTAAAGGCGAAGACCATGAATGGTCCGGCTTAGCGGTTGTGCATCGGCAAGAAGCTGCAGGGGAGAATCCGGGGTGTAAGGATGCAGAAAACGCGCGAAGTTGCCGAGATAAGCCGGCCAGACGAGCCATGTCGTATCGATCTGCCACTTGAAAAGCGGCCACGTCAGCAGCACGAGCAGGAACGCCGCATAGTACAGCGGAAAGATCCGGAGTGTGCGTCGGATATAGAAGTTCCACACACGGTGCGGCTTTTCCTTCGTGTCGAAAAGAATGCCCGTGATCAGAAAACCTGAGAGGACGAAGAAAATATCGACGCCCGTCCAGCCCCACGACAGCCCGAAGTAGTGCTGGCCGAAGACCATCAAAAACGCCAGGGCTCGCACGCCGTCCAGAGCCGGGTAGAAAACGCGGTTCACTGGTCCGGGATCCTCGATTGCCGGATGTGAGAAGGAGGGCGAATCTGAATCCGGCATGCCGGAAACGATGGGGTGCGATGTAAGCAGGGAGACTCCAACGTAGAGACGTTTACGCACGAGTATATATAACAGGTCAGAAAGCCGCTCAGGGACGCACGAGAGAGGCAAGCAACTCCTGGCTCCTTTTGTATGATCCAAAGACGATATGTCATCCATCGCAATTCCGCCAAAGAACACCCGCTCTCGTAACCTCTGTTTTACGGAGAGCCAACTCCCCGGATGTTTTTCCGTTCAGTTTCCTGCATTTGAGGACGATCGCGGTCTGTTTGTAAAGACAGTGCAGCGTTCCGCGTTTGAGCGGCAGGGACTACGGGGGGATTTCGTCGAGACCTTTCATACTGTCTCGAACGACAGGGTTTTGCGAGGGATGCATTTCCAGGTTCCCCCGGTCGACCATGCGAAGCTGGTGTATTGTGTCTCCGGTGCCGTGTGGGACGTCGCACTCGATCTGAGAGTCGGTTCCCCCACATTCGGGGAGCATGCGGTCTATGAGCTTTCCGTGCAGGCGAACAACGCCGTCTACTTGCCAAGCGGAATTGCGCATGGTTTTGTGGTTCTCAATGGACCTGCTGATGTGATGTATCACGTGACTTCCGAGCATGATCCCGTACACGATCAGGGCGTCCTGTGGAGTTCCTTCGGCGCACCATGGCCGGGGGACGATCTCATCATCTCGGCTCGCGACCGCGCACTAATCCCATTTGCGGAGTTTGAGAGCCCATTTCGCTTTGAGGCCAGGCAATGAAGCAGCAGTCACGCTCTCTGATCATTGGGGCGACGGGCCAGATCGGAAGGCAGATGCTGAGTCGTCTTGGCGACCATGCGCTTCCGACAACACGCGCTGCGGACTTAATCCCGGGATGGCTACCCCTTGATCTCGCCGCCATCGCGACAGCGGATGACGCAGAGCGCGTTTTGGCGAGTGTTCCCCTGCATGCGATCTTTTGCCTTGCAGGAATGACCAACGTCGAGGCCTGCGAAGACCAGCAGGCACTGGCCACACGTGTAAATACAGAAGCACCTGGCGCCCTCGCCGTAGTGGCTGCACGACGTGGCATTCCGTTTGTCTACTTCTCCACGGAGTATGTCTTTGATGGAATGGGTGGCCCCTATCTGGAAGAGGATGACGCTCACCCGCTGAGCGTCTACGGAAGCAGCAAATGGCGGGGCGAGTTAGCCGTTCGAGAAGCCTGCCCTGACGCGTTGATCCTGCGTACGACCGTCGTGTACGGTCTCGACCGCGAGCGGAAGAACTTCGTCTATGGCCTGATGCGAAAGCTGGCGGCGGGGGAGACAATGCGTGTGCCTAACGATCAGGTCTCCACGCCAACCTATAATGTGGATCTTGCGACCGTGACCCAGACCCTTGTTGAACGTGGTGCTTCCGGCATCTTTCATGTCTGCGGACCCGAGTTGCTGAGTCGCCTTGAGTTTGCGCGCCGTGTCGCAGAAGAGCTGGGCCTGGATGCATCGCTCATCGAAGGCGTATCCACCACAGCGCTTGGTCAACGGGCTCCGCGTCCTTTGGATGCAGGCCTGCGTATCGATAAACTCAGGAGTCTTCATCCCGACCTGACCATGCATACGGTCGCAGAAAGCTTTGACGATCTGCGCTCAGCTCTAAGGGAGCAGGGCGTTGCAGGGTGATCGTGGGGGGGTGTTATATACTGCAGAAACTCCACGACGCTCGCTGTGCAGAGATTCCACTCCGCTGAGGCCCGCAGAACCCATGGCTAACGGCAAGCCCCTTGTTTCCCTCATCATTCCTGTCTATAACGAGGAGGACAATCTCCTTCCCTTGTATGAGACGGTCACCCCTATCCTCGCAACTCTGTCTGATCGCTTCGATTTTGAGTTCGTCTTCACGGACAACCATAGTACCGATAAGACCCCTGACATGCTGCGACTATTGGCTCGCGCGGACTCCAGGATCCGCGCCTATCGATTTTCTCGCAACGTTGGCTATCAGCGTTCCATCCTGACGGCTTATCTCAAATGCACGGGTGACGCGGCCATTCAGCTGGATTGTGATCTCCAGGACCCTCCTTCGTTGATTCCGGTCTTTCTCGATCATTGGCTCGAGGGCAACGATGTCGTGTACGGCATTCGCAAGAGCCGTGTGGAGGGCTGGAAGTGGCGTGCTGCACGCAGGGTCTTCTACTGGATCGTGGACTTTCTTTCGGAGGATCACATCCCCCAGAATGCAGGGGATTTTCGGCTCATCAGCAGACGCGTGATTCAAGAGCTTGGTACCATGGACCATGGCACGACACCCTATCTGCGAGGAACGATCGCGACACTTGGTTTCAAGCAGCTTGGCGTGGACTACGCACGCGCAGCAAGAACGATCGGCGAAACCAAGTTCAGCGTCTACGACAATGTGATGCTCGCTCTGGACGGCATCATCAATCAGTCCGTCGTTCCCTTGCGTGTCGGAACGTACATCGGCGTCACGGTATCGCTTGTTACGGTTCTGGCCATCATCGGCTACCTGATCGCCTACTTCACGGTGGGCTTCCGTGCGCCGGCCGGCTTCACGACGATTACAACCCTCATCCTCGGCTCCCTCAGCATCAACGCCATGCTCCTTGGAATTCTTGGGGAGTACCTCGGACGCATGTATCTCCAGATGAAGCACAGGTCTATCTCCATTGTGGAGCGCGAACTGCATGTCGATTGAACCGCTGCGGATACGCATCCTGAACGAATACCCACGACCATTGAGGATCTTCGCCGCAGTTGCGTCCTCCTTGCTGCTGCTTGCACTCACCGTGGAATTCATCAGCAAGTTTATCTTGCGCTGGGGCCGTCCCTACAGCAGTCCGCTGCTCTACGAATATTTTCCCGACATTGTCAGTCTGCGACCTCGCTTCACGCACTTTCATACCCTCGCCTTCTTCACTGACCTCAAAGATCCTCTTTGTATGTATCCAGCACCCATTGCGGTGCTTTACCGCTTTTTCTTTCTCTTTCGGCCCTATGACCTTGTCATCTTCCTGACCTTCATCCTGGTCTCGTTTCTTATTGCGGCGGTCCTCTTCGGTCGAGCCCTTATCGCCCGTGGGCTGAGTCGAAAAGCCACGATCATGCTTCTCTCTGCCGCGTATGTGACCTCCTATCCGCTTTGGTTTGAGATCAAGCAGGCCAACATGGAGATATGTGTATGGCTTGTTGTTTCCCTGGGCGTGTGGGCCTTCTTCGAAGATCTCAGCTACATTGCGGCCATCTGTTTCGGTATTGCTGGCGGTATGAAGATCTTTCCCTTCGTCTTTCTTGGACTTTTGCTAGCACGGCGCCAATACCGTGCGTTCACCGTTGGCTTTGTCGTCGCCGCCCTCATTCAGCCCCCATCCTTGTGGCTCGTGTACCCACACGTGGCGGAATCACTGCGGCTCAACAACCAGGCAATTGCCAAGTTTCGCTCCATCGAAATGCTGCAAATTCATCCGGAAACCGGATCTGACCATTCAATCTTCGGCATCATTAAAACGTTGCTCTATCGTCACCTGCAATCAGCCGGACTCGATCCGATCCTCACGGCATATCTCCCCCTCGCGGCCCTTGCCGGCTTCATTCTCTACTTCGTTCGCATCCGTAAACTCCCAGTGCTCAACCAGGTATTGAGTCTCTGTATTGCCTCCATCCTTCTGCCGCCCACCTCGTTTGACTACACGCTCATCCATCTCTACGTGCCTTGGGCGCTCCTGGTGATCTTCGCCCTGATTGCGAAGCAGTCAGGACGCGAGTACAAGGGGCTCGTCGAGGCATTCGTCTGCTTCGCTATCCTTTTCGTACCTGAGACCGAATTCATCTATCGCCATCAGTCGCACGGCGGCCAGATCAAGGCGCTTGTCCTGATCGCTCTCTTCTTCATCGCGCTCAAGTATCCGTTCCCGGTGGAGGAGTGGGACGCTAAGCTCGCGTCTCAAGCCTGAACTCCATCCTCAACGCTCGCACCAGAAACGCATATTCATCCGCAATCATCTCCACGCGCTTCCCAAGCGGCATCCCCGCCCCATGTCCTGCGCGCACCTCGACGCGGATCAGCGCCGGATTCGGCCCACCTGCCGCCTGCATCGTCGCCGCGAACTTGAAGCTGTGCGCCGGAAACACGCGATCGTCGTGATCCGCCGTTGTAATTAGCATCGTCGGATACGCAACACCGGCGTTCACATTGTGCAGCGGCGAATACTTCACGATCGCCCTGAACTCGTCCTCGTTCTCCGACGGTGAGCCATAGTCCGCCTTCCACGCCCACCCAATCGTGAACCTGTCGAACCGCAGCATATCCATCACGCCCACCTGCGCGATCGCTGCACCAAACAGATCCGGCCTCTGCAACGCGCACGCCGCCACCAGGAGCCCTCCGTTTGACCCACCCTGGATCGCCAGCTTCGGAGAACTCGTATACCCGCTCGCGATCAAATACTCCGCACACGCAATAAAGTCGTCGAAGACGTTCTGCTTCTTCGCCTTCATCCCGCCCTCATGCCACGCCTCGCCGTACTCTCCGCCGCCGCGCAATCCAGCCTGCGCGTACACGCCGCCCATCTCCATCCACAGCACGTAGGTCGGGGAGAACGCCGGCTGCAGCGTCACGTTGAAGCCCCCATACCCGTACAGCAGCGTGGGGTTCGTGCCGTCGAGCGCCATGCCCTTCCGATGCGTCAGAAATAGCGGCACCCGCGTCCCATCCTTGCTCTCGACAAACACCTGGCTCGTCGCAAACGCCGCCGGATCGTATGCCAGCTTCGGTTGCCGGTAGATCCTGCTCCCAAGGGTGGTCAAGTCCAGCCGATACACCGTCGCCGGCGTATTGAAGTTGGTAAACGTATAGAAGGTCTCGGTATCGGTACGTTCGCCGCCGAACCCACCGGCCGTCCCGATCGCCGGCAACGCCAGCGTGCCCGCATGCGTCCCGTCCATCCGGTGCAGTTCCACATGACTCTGCGCATCCGCAAGATACTGCGCGATAAAGAGATGGTTGACCAGCGAAACCGTATCCAGCGGATTCTCCGTCTCCGCAATCAAGGTCTGCCATCGCTCCCGCGCCGGATCGGCCAGATCGATCGCGATCACCTTCCCCTTCGGCGCGTCCAGCGTCGTCCGAAAGAAGAAGACCGTCCCCACATTGTCGATCGGATCGAAGACTGCCTCCTCCGTCGTAATCAGCGGATGCACCTCCTTCGTCGCAAGGTCCATCAGCGTGATCTGGTTATTCGGACTCGTCCCCCGACTCTGTGCAATCAGCAGATAGCGCCCGTCGTCGGTCACCTCCGCATGCAGGTTCAGCTCCTTGTCGTCGGGCCGGTCGAAGACCAGCACATCCTCCGTCTGCGGCGTACCCAGCGCGTGAAAAAAGACCTTGTGGAAGTAGTTCGCGGTCTTTAGCGTCGTCTCGGTCGGCTCACCATAGCCCGAGTAAAAGAACCCCGAGTTGTCCTTCACCCAGGCCGCCGAGCTGAACTTCGACCAGGCCACGACATCCGGCAGATCCTGCCCCGTCGTCACATCCCGCACCCGCCACGTAATCCAGTCCGATCCAGCCTCGGCCAGCGAGTAGGCCGTCAGGCTGCCGTCGTCGGTCGTCCTGCGACCCGAAAGTGCCACCGTCCCATCGGCCGAAAGCGTATTCGGATCGATCAGCACCTGCGGCTCCCCGTCCAGGCCCTCCTGCCAGAACACCACCGGATGGTTCTGCAGCCCTGTATTGTGCGTATAAAAGAACCGCGTCCCACGCCGCGAAGGCGCCGTAAACCGCTCGTAATTGATCAACTCCATCAGTCGCGTTCGCAGCGCATTGCGTTCGGAAACCTCGCTCAGCCAGCCCTGCGTCAGGGCATTCTCGGCCTTCACCCAGGCGGCGACTTCGGGCGCATCCAAATCCTCCATCCACCGGTACGGATCGGCGATCGGTGTGCCGAAGTAGATGTCTGTCTGATCGACCGTGCGTGCCTGCGGATAGGGAAGGGGAGTGCTTTCAGCCATCCGCTGATTGTACAAACTCACGGACCCGGGCGAGAATGAGCCTATGTCGAACAAGACCGCAATCGCCACCCCCGACGCCCCAGCCGCCATCGGCCCCTACTCGCAGGCCATCCGCATCGGCGACCTGCTCTTCACCTCCGGTCAAATCGGACTCGACCCAAAAACGGGCGAAGTCGTCGCCGGCGGCATCGAAGAGCAGACCGTACGAGTCCTCGAAAACCTCAAGGCCGTCCTCGCCGAAGCGGGACTCGGCCTCGAGAACGTCATCAAAACCACCGTCTTTCTCCAGAGCATGAGCGACTTCGCCGCTATGAACGCGATCTACGCCACCTACCTCGCTCCCGAGGGTGTCGTCCCCCCGGCCCGTTCCACCGTCGCCGTCGCCGGCCTGCCAAAAGGTGTGCTGGTCGAGATCGAGTGCATCGCCAAGTAAAGAAAGCTCTTTGCAACAAGAAGCTTCCTCTCTCGCCGTTGCTCTGTCTTCCAGGTGGCTCTACTCGGCTCCTGGCGTGGCTCCTGAGAACCGGAATGTAACGTCCCGCATCCAATACCAAGGAGAGATTCCCAATGCCTGAGACGATCAAGAAAGTCGAAAAGACGGACGCGGAGTGGCGCGAGATCCTCACCCCCGACCAGTACTACATCCTGCGCGAGAAGGGCACCGAGCGCGCCTTCACCGGAGCCCTCGTCAACAACCACGACGACGGCATCTACCGCTGCGGAGCCTGCGGTGCTGAGCTCTTCCCCTCTGGAACGAAGTTCGAGTCCGGCAGCGGCTGGCCCAGCTTCTGGGATCCCATCAACCCCGGAGCGATCACCCTCCACGAGGACAAGAGCTACGGGATGCGCCGCGTCGAAGCCACCTGTACCGCCTGCGGTGGCCACCTCGGTCACGTCTTCCCCGACGGCCCCGCTCCCACCGGCCAGCGCTATTGCATCAACAGCGCCTCGCTGGCGTTTGAAAAGAAGGCCGAATAAGCCAAAGCAAGGCGTAACGAGAGTCAGAACGAAGGCGGGATAAGTCCAAGCATTTGCTTGCACTTACCCCGCCTTTCTTTTGCCTTGAATCCCTAATCCCTGCCTTACTCCAGCACCCGACGGTCATCCAGCCGCGCAATCTGGTCGTCCGTCATCTCTTTGCGGATCGCGAGCTCCATATGCGCGTACGCCTTTTCGACCTCGCCCTTGGCCTGCGTCACCCGGTCGATCTGCTGGAAGATCTGCGTCTCGTCCGGGTTTTTACCCTTCGTTAGCTTCTCCAGTTGCGATTCCTCGTGCTGCAGCGTCTTGTACAGCTTCACCAGCGTCGGTTTGCTCGCATTGAAGGCGTCGTCCATCCGGTGCTGCTGCCCTGTATCCAGACCCAGCGACCGCGCAAACTGCTTGTCATCCCACCAGCGACCCGGAGGCCCCAGCTGCAGCCCGCCCCTCATCGTGCTGCCGATATCCCCGCGGCTCGAAGGAGGCGGTACCGACCGCAGATTCTGCGATAGCGGAATATTTCCCCCTCCGCCAAACGGTCCCCTCCCCATGCCCCCGCCGCCGCCATGCCCGCCCTGCGCGGCAGCCAGCGACGCGCTCGCGACCATCGCTGCCGCCAGCGTCAGGCATCGAAAACGAAGGTGGCCAAACATTAGTTCTGCACCTCATTCACGGAATTCCGAGGGCTGCCGGCCATCCGCACGCTCGCATGGCGAAACGACTGCAGCGGAGCCGGAACGGTTGTTCTCATCTCGGAGTTGATCGCCTCCAGCAGATCGTTATCCGCGGCGATCTCCTGCTCATTGCTCACGGCGGAGGACTGCTCCACCGGAGCCTGCACCACATCCACGCCCGCAGGACCACGATGCAGCCCAACCGTCAGCACGCACGCCATGGCCGCCATCGTCGCCACGCCTACCGACCAACGCATCGGCTGGCTCGCGTTCGAGAGTTGTGCCGCAGAAAGATCCCGCGACACCGTATTCGACTTCGCCTGAGCCCAGGCCATCGTCCCCGTATTGAAGGTGGTCATCGAAGACTGAAACGCCAGAATCTGCGCGCCGCACGCCTCGCATTCGGCTGCATGCAGCAAAGCGTCGTCGCTTGCGCAGCCGATCAGCACATCGTCCAGATCTTCTTCCGTAAGATGACCAAATTGCAAGGTATTCGTCATGGCTTGGCTCCCAGTTGAGTCCGCACCGCCTTCAGAGCGCGGTGCAGATGAGTCTTGACCGTATTCACCGGCATGTTCATGGCCTTCGAAATCTCCTCCAAATTCATGTCATCGGAGAACTTCATCAGGAAAGCCGTGCGTTGATTCATGGACAGCGTCTCGAGAATGCCCGACAGCCGCCCGACCTGCTCCCGCGCGATCAAACGCTTGTCCGCGCTCGTCTCATCGGTCGCCACAAACGACGCGACGTCGCTCACATCCACCGCCGTCGCCTTCGCCTGCTTCCAGAACTTGAACTTCTGCGTCCTCTGGTGATCCCGCACCAGGTTCAGCGCAATGCTCGTTAGCCACGTGTTCAAGCTGCACTCGGCGCGAAAGCTCGCCCGGGCGTTCCATGCCTTCAACAGGCAGTCCTGCGTCAGCGTCTCCGCCAAATCGGGATCGCCCGTAGAAAACGTCACAAAGCGCAGGATCCGCGCCCGGTAGTTCTTCACCAGCACGTCGATGTCCTGCAACTCGAGAACTCCCTGGCTCCGGATGGCTGTCGTGGCCTGATCGCCAGCGGTTCCTTCCGGAGCAGGGATGCCGTACGCGGGGATGGTGTGGGTAATATTCATCGGCCGTACCGGTCGCCTCCATGAAAGTGGTATGCCACGCCGAACGAGAAGACCACCGGCATAATCGCCTTCGGGGGAAACGCTCCCCAACGCTGGTATTCGATGTCGGCCACACGCACATTCATACCCGGCAGGACCTTGATATCCAGTCCGCCACCTGCTGTATAGATGTTGTACGCCAGATTCGCCACCGCTACCTCCTGCACGCTGCCCGATCCGTTCGACGCATACCCGGGAAAGTTGAAGACCCCGCGTCCATACATACCCTTGACATACGGGACGAAACGATCGCGAATCGGATAGCTGAATCGCGGCCCGATCTCGTACGTCCGTTCATACAGAATCGGATCGATCCCGGAAAGCTGGTGAAAATCGATCTCGATCCCAAGGTGATACCGCAAATCTAGGTCCCCATACAAACCGTAACCGTTTAGATTCACCGATCCATAGTCTGGGTTGGCATAGGAGTACGACCCTCCAAGCTGCAAATCGGCAAGACGCGTTGCGGTTGGCGACGCCTGCCCCAGGCCCATCCTGCAACCGGCGGCAAGCACAAACAAAGCGAAAAATCTCTTCACAGCGGTCTCCTCCTGGCTCCACATGGAACCGGGACTTCGCAATCTGCCAACATCCAAAATACAGCGTGCCGTATTGCATCAATGTACCGTCTGCCACCGAAACAGTGTAGACAGAAATCCTTACGATACGGGTCCGGAGCCTGTACTTCGGATACGACAGATGCGGCTCAACGCTCGCGCTCTGGGGTACACCCAAGCAGACGCGGTGTTTAGCTCCGAAGGTTACGTAAAGCCCCGGTATCTTTCCTTATCGGCCGTTTTTGAACCCGGATCGCCCCGGTTGCCGTGATTTTTAGCGAAGATTCGCCTTGCTTCCCAAAAATCGCGATCCTTCCATCGGGCGGACCCGGCGTCACTCTCACGCCTCAGGCGCCGCCCCGCTCGCCAGGGAGAGCTGTTGCGGAATCCTGTAAAGCGCGACCAGGAAGAAGACCGTCAGAGCCAGCAATGACATCGCAAGCGGCCGCTCCGCCAGGCCCATGAACGCATTGCCGCCTGAAGCAGCTCCAAACAACCTCCGGAGCACAGGCACCACGTACTTGAAATAGTTCGGCGAGATGGCCAGGGCGAGCATGAGACTCAGGCAGGCACCCACAACACCCCATCGCGGTGCTTTCTTGAGCATGAGAGCGATCGCCGGGAAGGCGGCCAGAAGAATCGTCGAGTCGTACACCCGGTGGTAGATGGGCAGAAGGCTGAAGGTGACAATAGCGGCGAGGCAAAGCAAGTCCTTCTCCCGGTTCGGAGCCAAACGCAGCGCCGGATACAGCCAAGCCCCCAGAAGCACCAGGCTGAAGCCCCAGACCACCGGGTTGTAGAACGCAGGATCGTTGCGAAAGATGCTGACGATCGTCTGCAGATCGGCGATCTGGCTCGGCTCGCCGTTGCCGGTCGGCCCTGGATCGCTCAAATGACCGCGTGACGCCACGCCCTTGACGTTGATGCTGTAATCCTGTGTCCAGTGCCGTGTTCCATCGTGGTTGGCCGCCCACACCACGGCGGGAACGCAAAGCAGAATCGTCACGCCCACGACCTGAAGGGCCCGCTTGCGAGAGACAGGGGACGCCAGCAGGAAGTACAGCAGCGCGAAGGCCCCGAGATGCGGCTTGAGAGCGAGCGAAAGGGCATAGCAGAGGATTCCTGCCGGAACGAACCGCCCCTGCAACAGCGACCAGATCCCCAGGCAGCACAGCGCGGCGATCAGGTAGGTCGGCTGCAAGAGAAAGACCCCGTAGATATGCATCGCGAGGAAGCACGCCAGGCACAAGTTCGCCGCAAGAGGCGAGTAGTCCGAACAAAGCCCGGCGAACAACAGAGCTGTCAGCCCGTAAAGCGTCAGGGACAGCACCATCCATACATGCCACGAGAGCTGCCATGGAAGAGCTGCCAGCGGCATGAAGTAGAACAATGAGGTCGGAGGATAGCCGGCATAGTACGGCGCGAACACGCCCTTGTGCGCCAGATCGTTCGCTTCCGCTTCAGCCTGGGTCCCGCCATGTGCGAGGAACGCGGCCCGGGTCTCGTCGCCGTGATAGGGATTGCATCCATCCAGAAGGCATCGGCTGCTGCTGTAGATCGAAAGATAGTCCATGCCGAAGTGCGGGAATTGACGGATGTGCGAGGTCAGAAAAAGACAGACGAGCCATCCCGCGATCACGATCGCAAAACCCGTGATGCGCTTTATCGGAGCGCTCGCGGAACCGGAGACAGAATGAGAGACCATGAGGAACTCCAAGTCGGAAGAGCGCTGCTTCGAGTGCAACAGCAAGAATCCGATCAGCTAAAGCTACGGACAGGGATATCGTCGGAAAAGGCTGGTTTGGGGTTGGAGTAGACCATGCTGAGCAGGCTGTCGGAGCGAAAGCTCAGCTTCAGCCCTATCTTCTCGGCGCTCTTCAAGGCGAAGTAGACAAAACGCCACGGCACACTGACCAGCTTCACCTGTTTGCCTTCCTCACTCGCGATACGAAGCACCAGGTCGCGCAGCATCCATGGCTTCGGATGCGCCACCGTCAGCACTCTTCCTGAAAAGCGGTCGTCTTCGAGGGCACGCAGCACCGCTGCGGCAAGATCTTCTTCGTGAACCAGAAACTGCGTATACAGGCCGCTGCCTACCATCGGCACCACCCCTCCGCCGCTCACCTGCTTCCGCAGCGACCCAAACATGCCGCCCGCTCTCTCTCCCCACACGAGCCCCGGACGAATCACCGTCCCACCCGCATCGATGACGATCTTCTCCGCGGCCAGCTTGGTCTTTCCGTAGTTGGAGCGAGCCTCTTCAAAGCAGGATATCGTCGAAATGAAGACGATCCGTTCGACGCCCGCTGCCTTTGCCTCGGCAATCAGACTGCGTGTGCCCTCCACGTTTGTCTCCCAGCTCAGCATAGCGTCGGTCTGCGTCATGTCCCATGCGCTATGGACCAGCGCTGTCACACCATGGCTGCGTAGAGCCTCACCCACGCCGTTGTCGCCCATCTGCCACACGATGCCCTCGGATCCGGCCTTCCGGCCCATCGGAACCACGGCGAAGTGGCTCGCCAGCAACGCTGCAATATGGGAACCGACATAACCGTTCGCCCCCGTTACAGCACACACTCCATTCATCTCAGCCTCCTGGGCTTATGCACCGGCGTGTGTGCCGATCCGGTGTGCGTTCGCCATCACAGTGTAGGTGATGGTGGTTCCCGCGATGGAAGGCAGTACGCTCGAATCCACAACGTGAACCCTCTTCAGCCCAGCGGGCCTTCCCAGCAGATCGCTCTCGAATCCCTTCGGTTCATGCGCCATGGGGAACGTTCCTCCGGTGTGGAATCCGCGGCCAGGCTCACCGCGTTCCATCATGGGCCCAACCGGTATCATGCCCGTCAACCCGCGAATCGCGCTCAGCTTCTTGAGCAACGTCTTCACCAAGCTCGTGGTCTCTGGCCGCTCCTCGGCGATCAGACGCAGACGATCCGACTCGCCATCGCGCTCGAGGATACCCGTAAAACCGGGTGAGTCCGAGGAGTGCATAAAAGCCTGCACAATCGTAAGCCGCGACAGAACCGCCTTCCACGGAAAGAGCCTGGCCAGAGGGCCCAGCATGCCCAGCATCGTGTGGATCGGTTGTTCGAATAAGTCGCTATAGGTATAGATCTGGAGATGAGTGGAGTAGCGACTTACGCGGTCGTCCATAATCTCCAGGAATATCTGTGACATCGTCTGTAAGTGGCCGCGCTCAAACCCAGGCGCGCCACGCAGACTCAGCATCGGCATCATGAAGTAGTGCGAGTCACGAAAGGTGACCGGCTTATCGTAAGCTTCGATCGACCGAAGCACGATCGCCGTGGAGGCGATGACACCGGCTGCGAGAAAAGCCCGATCGCCTTGAAGAATCTGTGTCCTCCCATCCGACAACACAGCGTTCACGGAGACGCCCTCGTCCGTCTCATCCACGCGCTGGACCGTGTATCCCGGCATATAGCGAAAGTTCGGATGCTCCTTAAGCTCATCGACCGTCTGTGCCGACGAGTAAAGCAATCCATACGGACACCCGTACATGCACAGCGCACACAGTTGGCAAGGTCCCGGAGCGCCATGACCCGGCTGATTGATCGCGAGCCGCGACTGTCCGAATTTAATCCCGTGTTCCCGCAGTTCGCTGTTATGCACACTCAGGCTGTCCCAAAGCTGCTTCCCCTGCGGTCCCAGAGGCATGGGTTGCGTGGGCTTGAAGGTGGGGAAGTCCTCTTCCAGGCCGTCCACGCCCTGTGCCACGGGCATAAAGTCCAACACCGCGCGATAGTGGGGTTCAAGCTCCTTCACGGTCAACGGCCAGTCTTCGATATCGCTCTGGCGATACGGCATCACAGCCGTGCCCCATGTCGCGCTCAGTCCACCTTTACCCATGGAGTACTGCACGTACACGCCTTCACTCGTCATCGGCGTCGCACCGGGCATCTTCTTGTATGGGAAGTCAGAACCGTAGGTCAGCTTCAACAGGCCCTTCACGCCAGCCTTCGTTCCCTCGCGCATCCATAGGCTTGCTTTGCCTGGCCACTCCGCGGAAGGCAGGCTCCCAAGTTCCACCAGTTTCGCAGCCTTTTCAGGTTCAAGCGTGGAACCACCATCCAGCATCCACACGCTATATCCCCTCTCCAGTAACGCCTTGGAGACAGAAACTCCCGCCGGACCGGAGCCTACTACAATCTGTGGAAGATCCATATCGTCAATATTACACAGCGATTTGACAAAGCCGGTGTAACCTAGTCTCAAATGCCGGAGACAAACGCAAACCTCACTCCCGCCGTTACTCGCGTGGCCGATCACTCGCCTCGGATCGCCGTTTTGATCCCTTGCCACAATGAGGAAGTCGCGATTGGAAACGTCGTATCCGGCTTCGCCATCGCTCTGCCCACGGCCTCCATCTACGTGTACGACAACAACTCCACCGACAAGACCATGGCCAAGGCAAGGGCAGCCGGCGCCATCGTCGCGCAGGAGACCCTGCAGGGTAAAGGCAACGTCGTACGCCGGATGTTCTCCGATATCGATGCCGACGTCTACGTGCTCGTCGATGGCGATGACACCTACGATGCCGCCAGCGCTCAGGCCATGATTGATCTCCTCTATAGCGAGTGCGTCGACATGGTCACCGGCACCCGCGTCACAGAAATTGTCGCGGCGTATCGCCGTGGACACCGCTTCGGTAACGTGGCTCTCACGGGCATCGTACGTTTCGTCTTCGGCAGCCGGATCACCGATATGCTCTCCGGCTACCGCGTCTTCAGCCGGCGCTTCGTCAAGACCTTCCCTGCGTTGAGCTCAGGCTTTGAGACCGAGACCGAACTCACCATCCACGCACTCGAACTGCGTATGCCTCTCGCCGAGATGGAGACTCAGTATCGCGACCGCGCCGAAGGGAGTTCCTCGAAGTTGAGCACCTACAAAGACGGTGCGCGTATCCTGCTCACCATCGTCACCCTCATCAAGGAAGAGCGCCCGCTTCAGTTCTTTACCGTCATCTCGTTGGTGGTCTTCGTCACTGCGATGGTTCTCGGCTTCCCGTTGGTCCTGGAGTTCCACAGGACCCATCTCGTACCCCGTCTTCCGACCGCAATCCTGAGCGCTGCGATGGTGATGATCTCGTTCCTCAGCTTCGTGTGCGGGTTGGTCATGGACACTCTCTCCCGCGCGCGCAAGGAGATCAAGCGCCTCGCTTACCTCTCGATTCAGCCCCCACGCAGAACGATGTAAACAGTCGAAGCAAGAACAACGAAGAGTGGGATAGTTCAGGTTTTTACCTGCACGTATTCCGCTCTTCGTTGTGTTGAGTTGTACCTCCGTTTAAACCTGCGCCGCGCCGCCATCCACAAACAACTCGATCCCAGCCACAAAGCTCGAGTCCTCACAAGCCAGGAACACCGCGGCCTTTGCGATCTCGTCCGCCTCGCCCACCCTACCCATCGGCACCATTGAAGCCATCTGCGCATAAAACGCCTGACGCTCCTCCTCCGTCTGCGCCAGCCCATCCACCCCCGGCGTCGCAATCGGTCCTGGGCTCACCACGTTCACGCGGATCTTCTTGTCTTTCAGATCCTGCGTCCAGGTCCGTGCAAACGACCGCACCGCCGCCTTCGACGCCGAGTACACGCTGAACGCCGGCATACCCTTGATCGACACGATCGAAGCATTCAAAATGATCGATCCGCCCTCCGGAATCAGCGGCAGCGCGCCCTGCACCGTAAACAATAGACCCTTCACATTCGTATTGAAGATCTGGTCGAAGTGCTCCTCCGTAATCGAGCCCAACGGAGCGAACGTCCCGCCGCCGGCATTCACGAACACCACGTCCAGCCGCCCCTTCTCCTGCTTGATTTGCGCAAACAGCGCGTCCAGATCCGCGAGCTTGGAAGCATCGGCCCGAACCGCCTTCACCTGGCGTCCAATCGCCGCGACCGCCGCATCCAGCTCCGGCTGACGCCGCCCCGTAATGTAAACGAACGCCCCCTCATCGACGAAACGCTTCGCCGTAGCCAGCCCAATGCCCGAGTTGCCGCCCGTAACCAGCGCGATCTTGCCTTCCAGTTTGCCTGCCATATCGAATCTCCCTGGTGATCCTTATTTTGTACCGCACGTTTCAGATGTATCCACCACGGACAGGATGCAACATCTTTGAACAGATCGTTCCAGAAATTCATCTAATCTAGTGGAAAACAACAAGGAAGCGAGATGCCGCACGAGACCCCACAATCTGCTGCTGAGACCGCCGTCGAAATAAAGATGGGCCGTCCCCGATGCTTCTGCGAGGACGCCGCGCTGGAAAAAGCCATGCGCGTCTTCTGGGAGAAGGGGTACGAAGGTGCCACGCTCGCCGACCTCACCACGGCCATGGGCATCAATCGTTCCAGCATGTACGCCACCTTCGGCGACAAGCAATCCCTCTTCCGCCGCGCCCTCGCTCTCTACTTCGAAGGCCCGATGTCCTATATCCCCAAAGCCCTGGCGAAGCCAACTGCCCGCGAGGTCATCGACGCCCTGCTCGAAGGCTCCATGGACCTGCTCTCCGACTCTGCCAACCCCCGTGGCTGTCTTTCGGTCCAGGGCGCGTTAGCCACCGGCACTGAAGCCGCGGAGATGAAGCAGGCCATGATCGACCTCCGCCGCCAGGGCGAATCCCTCCTCGCAGAGCGCTTCCAACGCGCCCACGACGAAGGCGACCTCCCCGCCCACCTCGCCCCAGCGGATTTCGCCCGGTACATCTCCACCATCCTCACCGGCATAGGCGTCCAGGCCGCCAACGGGTCTACTCCGGCCGAACTGCAACGCATCGTGCGGATCGCCAAGCAGTCCCTCCCGCTCTAAAAGCAAGGCGCAGCCCCGCAGTCTCTCTGCTTGAAGTGCGGCTACCTACTCCGACCGTAGCGCCTGCATCGGCTGCACCGAAGCCGCCCTCCGCGCTGGCACCACACACGCGATCACCGCCGACGTCAGCAGCAGCGCTGCCACCGAAGCAAACACGGAGAGGTCCAGCTTGCCCACGCCATACAGCGTGGTCTGCATGCTGCGCCCCACAAAGTAAGCTCCCACCAGGCCAAGCCCGAGTCCAATGCCGGCCAGCGTCAGCCCCTCGCGCACGATCAGCGCAACGACACCGCTGCGCCGTGAACCCAGTGCCATGCGCAGTGCAATCTCATGCTTCCTCTGCGCCACCGAGAACGACATCACGCCGTACACGCCCAGAGCCGCCAGCAGCAGCGCCACCACCGCGAAACAGACAAACAACGTCAGCGTGAAACGATCATTCGACAGAACATTGTCGTGGATCTCGTCCATGGTCCGTGGAAAGGCGACGGCAACTTCAGGATCCACGCGATGCACGGCGGCCGCGATGGACTTCACCATCGCCGCAGGATCACCCGCCGTCCGCACGCCGATACCCGCACCCGGCCATGGAATCTGAAAGAAGGGAATCCGCATCTCGGGCCGACCGTCCTTGCTGTCGCGCGCCTTAACAGTGTGGTACACCCCAACAATCTGCCACTCCTGCGGCGGGCCCAGCTTCGTCACGCCGGGAATCAGTTCCTCCACGGAGATCCTCGTCTGCAGCGGATCGGCGTCCTTCAGATACTTCTTCACAAAGTCTTCATTGACCACCGCGACCTTAACCGAGTTAGTCGTGTCCTGATCGCTGATCGCGCGCCCCGAAGTGATCTTCACGCCGAACGTCTTGAAGAATCCAGGTGTCACCATGCCGTATTCCGTATTGGGACGTAGCGAGGGATCGTTGAAGGCAGGCTTTCCCACGATCGTGAAGGGCATCCCGAAACCCGCCCCGTACAGCGGAAGCCCAGTCGACGCCGCGGTCGCCGTCACCCCTGGCACGGAATCGATCGAGGCCAGCATCTGGTGGTAGTACGCGGTGATCTTTTCGGGGTCTTTGGGCCGCGAGTCCGGAACATTCAGAAAGAACGTCAGCACATGGTCCGTATTCATCCCCAGGTCGACCTTCAACAGGTTCAGGAACGAATGAATCGCCAGCCCTGCGCCGGAGAGCAGCGCCAGTGCCAGCGCGAACTCGCCCACCACCAGCGACTGCCGCAACCGATGGCGCCCCGCGGCCGTTCCCGTCCGGCCGCCTTCTTTCAATGCCTCACCCGGGTCGATCCGCGACGCGTACCACGCAGGCGCTGAACCGAAGAGAACCCCGGCCAGCGTCGTGGCAACCAGCGTGAAGCCAAGAATCGGCAGGTTCAGTTGCAGATCTGCCTCCGAAGGCAGCGTGCCCTTCGGCATAATCGCGATCAGCGCACGCAGCATCGCGTATCCGGCACCCACGCCAAGCAGGCCTCCCGTAAGCGCCAGCAGAAGCGACTCCGTCAGCAACTGCACAAAGATCGTGCGCCGGCTCGCACCCAGCGCGGAGCGGACCGCGAGTTCCTTCTGGCGCGCCATGCCTCGCGCCAGCAGCAGGTTCGCTACATTCACGCACGCAATCAGCAGAATGAACGCCACCGCTCCCAGCAGAAGCCATAGTGTCTGTTTCCGCTCGCTCGGCAGAAAGTCATTCTTCAACGGTTCTACAAACGAGCCCCACCCCTGGTTGCTCTTCGGATACGCCTTGGCGATATTCGCCGTCACCGCATCCATGTCCGCCTGCGCCTGCTGGATGGTCACGCCGGGTTTCAACCGCCCGATCGACAGCAACCAGTGAAAGTCATGGTTCAGTTGTTCCGGCTTGAAGACCAGCGGCACGGCAAGCTGCTCGTCAGAGCGATCGTCCAGCCCCGGTGGCAGCACGCCCACGACGGTATAGGGCTCGCCATTCAAACGCATCGCGGTGCCGAGAATCTTGCTGTCGCCCCCAAGGTGTGCCCACAGCTTATGCGTCAGGATGACGACATGGTCCTTGCCCGCCACCCCCTCCTCCGGCAGAAAGTCACGCCCCAGGAAGAACGGCCGTCCCATCATGTTGTAGTAGCCGACGGTCACCTCGCGCCCATCGATATTCTCTGGTTCTTCCTTGCTCGCAATATTGAACGATGCGCCTGTAAAAGCGCTCAGCGTCGAGAACGAGTGCGCCTGGTTCTTCCAGTCCGTATAGTCGCCGGCCGAAATCCCGTTATGGTACGTCTTGATCTTCGACCAGACCACCACCAACTGCTCCGGCTGCGGATACGGCATCGGTGCCAGCAGCGTAGCGTAGTCCACGGTAAAGATCGCCGTATTCGCGCCAATCCCAAGCGCGAGGGTCAGCAGCACCGTCAACGTTAACCCGGGGCTCTTCCAAAGCATGCGCACACTGTAGCGGAGATTCCGGAGAAGACTCGACATCGGAACAGCCTCACGATGAAATCCTGATGCGGATCGGACTCCGCTCTACCAAGGAACGTAAGCATCCTGTCGAAAGTTCCGCTAAACGACCACCTCAAACGGACGCATCATGTCGTTCGCCTCGTGCTCCAGAATGTGGCAGTGGTACAGATACCTCCCCGCATACCCCTCAAACCGCACGATGATCCGCGTCACCAGCCCCGGCGGGCACTGCACCACATCCTTCCAGCCCATCTCATGGGCCGCCGGAGCCTCCGCCTGCCCCGTAAAACGGAGCGTCTTCTCCATCAGGTACGCGGTCGTATCGAACGGCCTCCGGTCGAGTATCTGGAAGCGCACCAGGTGCAGATGCATCGGATGCGTATCGTCCGTAAGGTTCACGAACTCCCAGATCTCCGCCGTATGCAGCTTCGGAAACTCCGTCGTCGGCTCATGCCAGTGTTTGCGATTCAGCAGCATCACCATGGAGCGGTCCACATCGTCCTTGTAGTCGTGCAGCGTAATCGTGCGCGTCGTCACCGCCTCCGATTCGGGAGTCCGCGCAATGCTCCGCAGCACCCTGGGCACCGGTTTATGCGCGACCGCCGCCTGCCCCTTCACGCGAAACTGCACGATATCGAACGCCCCCGTCCGCAGATGCGTCGTCTTCCCAGCAAGACCGCTGAAGTCCACAAGCAGGTCCGCCCTCTCCGCGCAGCCAAGCACAACGCTATGTTGTGCCACCGGCGCAGCCAGCAGCCCCTGATCGCACCCTATCTGCCAAAATGCCTGGCCATCCGACAACGAAAGCTGAAAGAAGCGGCTGTTCGCCACATTCACCACGCGGAACCGGTATATCCGCGGTTCGACCTCCAGATAAGGGCGAATCTTGCCATTCACCAGGATCCCATCCGCCGAAAACTCCGGAATCCATGGCTTCGCCGGGTCGCCCGAGACGTCATAGAGCAGCTCGCCATCGGCTAAAAAGTCCCTGTCGTAAAGGATCAGCGGAACCTCATATGCTCCACTCGGAAGTTGCAGGGCGTCTTCCACCTCGTCCCGCACCAGGAGCATCCCAAACAGTCCCGCATACGTATTCAGCCGGTTGATCCCCATCGCATGGTCGTGAAACCACAGCGCGGTCGCCTCCTGATCCATCGGATAGTGGCACGTCCGCGACTGACCGGGCACAAACCAGTCCTCCGGATATCCATCGTCCTTCGAGGCCGTCTTCGCCCCATGCAGATGTACCGCCGCCCGCACCTCCGGAACATCGTGCCCCGATCCATGCAACGAATAATCGATCGGCAGAAAGTGCTTCGCAGGCAGGTTGTTCACCCACCGGATCGTCAGCGGCTGCCGCGCCCGCGTCTCCACCAGCGGAGCCATCGCCGCAGGCCCGTAGCTCCACATCCGCGTAGCCGGCACATCGCGATGCACCTTGGCGCGAATCTCCCGCATGGTCAGCGTCACTGGTAGCCCCGTGTTCCGCACGATCTCTGGCAGAGGCAGTGCATCCACAAACGGAGCAAGCGCCAGCGTCCGCAGCGGAGTGAGCGCGCTCTGCGGTGCCTGCAGCCTCTTCATCCCAGGCATCGCTTGCGCAATCGCCATGGACGCGGCTTGTTCCAGAAAGATACGGCGTGTACTCGGCAACGCTGGCCAGCTCCGGGGAAAGAACCTCTCCACCATACAACGACAGGCAACGTCGGTGCCGAAGAGTCCTGGTCCCTGCATGTGCCCCTACAGCAGAAAAGCCGCCCTCATCCGGGCGGCCTTCAACTGCATGAAATGATGGAGCACCGAATGGGATTTGAACCCATGAATACTGGTTTTGCAGACCAGCGCGTTAGCCACTTCGCCATCGGTGCTCATGCCGTCGCGCATAGCTTGCGCGACGGTGCGTTAAATCATTGTACTTACTTCGGCTGTTCCGTCGTGCGCAGATACGGCTTTACCGTCTTGTATCCCGGGAAGATCTTGTCCGCCTCTTCGTTCGAGACGGCGCCCGTGATGATCACGTCTTCGCCCTGCTTCCAGTTCGCCGGCGTCGCCACCTTGTGCTTTGCCGTCAACTGAATCGAATCCAGCACGCGCAGAATCTCGTCGAAGTTGCGTCCCGTCGTCATCGGATACGCCAGCGTCAGCTTGATCTTTTTGTCGGGTCCAACCACAAACACCGTGCGCACCGGAGCGTTGTTCGCCGGCGTGCGTCCCTCGCAGCTATCTCCCTCATCGCCCGGCAGCATGTCGTACAGCTTCGCCACCTTCAGGTCGTAGTCGCCGATGATCGGAAAGCTCACCGTCGCGCCGCTCACGTCCTTGATGTCCTCAGCCCACTTGCCATGGTCGCTTACCTTGTCCACCGAAAGGCCGATTACCTTCACGCCGCGCTTTGCAAACTGCTCTTCGAGCGTCGCCACTGCGCCCAGCTCCGTCGTGCAGACCGGCGTAAAGTCCTTCGGGTGCGAGAACAGCACCACGTAGCTATCGCCTACAAACTCGTGAAAATCGATCGTGCCCTGCGTGGTCTCCGCCGTAAAATTCGGAGCCGTGTCATTGATCCGGAGCGACATAAGTTTCCATTCCTCGTGTGAGATGAACTACGTAAAAAACCCACCCTGCTCATGCGCGTCGGGTGGGTTTCAGAGGCCTTGTTCGAAGCTTGCTTCCTTCGAAGTTTCGACTCATCCACGCAGCCCGAACTCACAGCAGCGGCAACAGCAGCGTGTGGAGTTCGAGTTGGTCATGGACATCGTCATAAAATTTTGTACCGCAGCCAGCTATGCTAGCCGTGGGGCTGTTGTGCCCACTTGCGGTTCCTCAAACTGTACGACCCGGAGATTCCCCATGTCAACCCCGCGCACCCTCGACTACACCCAGGTCGACGTCTTCGCCGAGCGCCCCCTCGAAGGCAACATGCTCGCCATCTTCCACGATGCTACCGGCCTCACCACCGCCGAAATGCAGGCGCTCGCCCGCGAAACCAACCTCTCCGAGACCACCTTCATCCTCCCTCGCGACGAGGCCACCGAGCGCGCCCAGGGCGTCCGCGTCCGCATCTTCACCACCGAGGAAGAGCTCCGCTTCGCCGGCCACCCCACCCTCGGCACCGCAAGCTGGATCCACGAACACCACCCCATCTTCCGCAACGCCGAGACCATCACCCTCGAACTCGGCGTGGGCCAGGTTCCCGTCCGCTTCGATCCCTCCGACCCGGCGCGCCCCGGCGTCTTCGGCACCATGCACCAGCCCAACCCTACCTTCGGTGCCGTACACGACCCCGCAGCCGTCGCCGCAGCCATCGGCCTCACCGCAGCCGACCTCGACCCCACCCTGCCCATCCAAACCGTCTCCACCGGCATGGCCTTCTGCATCGTGCCCCTGCGCTCGCTCGAAGTCGCAAGACGCCTCAAGATCCCCCAGGGCAAGGCCCAGCCCTACCTCGACGCCTCCGACGCCAAATTCTTCCACTGCATCACCCGCACCGAGCAGGGAAGTCGAGCCCAATGGCACGCCCGCATGCAGTTCTACAACGGAGAAGACCCCGCCACCGGTTCCGCATCCGGCTGCACCATCGCCTTCCTCGTCCAACACGGTGCCGCCCCCTCCGGCGAGCTAACCCTTTTGGAACAGGGAATCGAGATGTTACGGCCCAGTGAAATTCACACCCGCGCAACACTTCTCAACGGAGCCGTCACAAAAGTGTTCGTCGGTGGACGCACCATTCCCGTTGCAACGGGACGCTTTTTCCTGCCGTGATCCGAACCTTTTCAACAGACGAAAACGCGATTTACCCAACAGGCATAGGGCATCGCGAGAAACTGTGCATCGGCAAGCACTAAAAACCTCCACATACTCCTTTCTTTCGCCCTTGCAAAGCGGCACGGCGGTTCGTAATGTTGGGAAGCGTTGACGAGGCGTGAGACGAAACGAGAGCTCATCGCCGACACACACAACACGAACGACAGATCCAGAAACACGCAGTAAAAGCAAGCTTTTCGCAGGCCTTTTACAAAACAATTTGAGTTGAGAGATACGGCCGCGGTCCATGCGGAAGTGCTCTCCGGATGCTTCGAAACCGCTGCTGGGTACAGTCGCGATCGCTCCCCTGCTCGTCTTAAAAACGAGCATCGCCGATTGACTCCTCATCCCCGCAGCAGCCTCCCCAGCGTCTCCGGACAAGCACGCTCCAAATCTCCAAACGACCTCTCAACAACCCCGTGGTTCGGCGCGTTTCGCCGGGCGTGCGACCCCCCATGTGCTCTTCGCCTTCTGAAAGCACTGTGCATATCGGGGGATCAAGCCCCTGCGTCTCGTGAGCGCCCAAGGCACTGTTCCGTCGTGAGCAGCCGCCCAGCCTCGCGCCTCGGGGAGGTAACCAACCGCTTGCCAGCCGCCCTGCCAACCACAGAGCCCCTTGCAGCCGCACCGCCCCCGCGCCTTACCAGGCACCCGGGCAGATCGAGACGATTCCAAGCATGCGCCCCAAGAAGACCATCCTCTGCGTCGATCACAACGAACAGTCCCTCTCCATCCGCAAGTTCCTGCTTGAGACCCGTGGCTACCGCGTCGTCGCCGTCACCACCGCGCAGGAGGCCCTCGAAGAGGTCAACCGCTCCATGCCCGGCTCCATCGATCTCCTCCTCGCCGAACTCCTCCTCCCGCAGATGGACGGCAACGAACTCGTCCGCCGCGCCAAGCAACATAACCCCGCCCTGCCGTCGATGTTGATCTCAGGCACCGTCACCTCGCACGAGCGCGCCACCGCCGCCGACGTCTTCCTGCCCAAGGGCGCATCCTCCCCCGTCGAGATGCTCGAGCGCATTCGCGTCCTCGTAGCCCGCAAGCGCGGCCCCAAGAAGGCCATGCCCGTCCAGCCCATGGTCTTCCAGCAAACGGCCTAGAATCGCCACCAAATCGGGTGCCCCACATCTCGCCTTTGAGATGTGGGTGATGGAGCCTCCGATCTCAAAAGCTCACTAAGCCCTCGCGCTTATCTTTCCGATCGTTTCCGACAAGGCGCAATGAGGCCACGGAAACGACACATCACAAGTGTCCGTCCCTGAATTCGTTCTCAGGAAACGGATCCGCGGTTGGCAGCAACTCTCTGGCATCCTTGCATCCGTGGTATTTCCAGAGGCACCCGTAATCGAAGGCGGTGTATCGCTTTCGGTCGTCAGCGGTTGCCTTCCGCGTCATGTATACAACGAATTGATAGTAGCGAAACCGATCCGAAGTAGACCAACCAGCTGTAACCGGCTTTGTCGGCCTGTCACGCCACCAATGCTCATCAACCTCATCAAAGCGGATAGAAGATGGACTGAATCCATTGATCCCGTCACTCTCTATGCCGTAGCCGGTGCTTGTTCTTGAGATGACGGAATTCTTCACGTCAAAGGTCACAACGAAGACTTCGCCGGTGCCTCGCCACCAACGAGGAAGTTGAGCGTTATCAATTCTCTTACTCCACTCGCAGAACAATGGGTTGCATGGTTCAGTCGTCTTCGCGCCAATCTCCGCGGCAACTCTCTTTGCGTCCTCGAAGGTCGAAGACCCAAGTCTTAGCGTCTCCAGTCTGCTGAAAAGATAACGCGCCCGTATTGCTGGATAGAGCAGATAGGCGCAACAAAGCACCGTGAGTAAGCCAGCGATCAGGCCGCACCTTCGCAATGCTATCTTCATCGCAAGATCATCGCCCATCAATGACACCACGGCAAGCAGTACTTCAAAGGCGGAAAGAACAGAACTAAGCCTTGGCAGCTACTACTTTCCTCGGTCTTCCGCCCTTGGACCCGTTCGCCTGAGAGGCCAGGCGCTTCGCTGCACTCTTGGCCCCGCCGCCCTTCCTACCCAGGTGCGCCATCCAGCGCCGGTTTCCATACACTCCTTCAATCAACGCTGGGACGTACAGATCGACATCGAGATCCGGAAAACTGATCCCGGTTCCACCTCCGAGCAGTTCATAGCGTTGGATCTGCTCATGGGTAGCCTTACCCAGGCCTTGAATGTCTTCAATAGGCAATACCAGACGCCGTTGGTTGCTCAATCCCACAATGAGCAGGTTGAGATCCTGGATATGCTCAACAGTCTTCGCCAGCGGCTCATCCTCGCGAAGCTTTGCTCTATCGAGAGCCTTCTCAATCTCGGCATCTGTTGTCATCACTTTGTGCTCATCCATGATGTACCTCCCCGAATCCTAAGGCATATCCGAGTTGCAACTTACAACGTACAACTGCCTCTACGCCTCCACCAACCCATACCGCCTCTGCCACTGTTCCCGCAGCCTCACCCAAACCGCCTCCCGCTCCTCAGCCGAAATCCCGTCTGCCTCCCCCGCAGCAAACTTGACCGCCTCCCCCTTAGCCATCTCCAGCACCTCCCGGTCCCGAATAAGATTCGCTACCCGAAATTCCGGAAGCCCCGCCTGCCGCGTCCCAAAGAACTCCCCCGGCCCCCGCTGTTGCAGATCCAGCTCCGCCAGCTCAAACCCGTTCTGCGTCCTTACCATCGCATCCAGCCGTTCATCAGCCTCAGGCGAAACATGCGCCCCCGTAACTAACAAGCAATAGCTCTTAGCCGCCCCACGCCCAACGCGCCCGCGAAGTTGATGCAACTGAGCCAGCCCAAACCGCTCCGCATGCTCAATCACCATCACCGAAGCATTCGGCACATCCACACCCACTTCAATCACAGTCGTGGCGACCAAGACATTGATCTCCCCCCGCTTGAACCGCGCCATGGTCACCTCCTTCTCATCCGAAGAGAGCCGCCCATGCAGCAACCCCAGCTTCAGCCCATGCAGCGCCCCATGCTGCAACTCCTCAAAGCTCTCCACCGCCGACCGCAAAGGCTGCTTCGGAAAGCTCGTCTGCACCGCCTTCTTCTTAGCCGTCTTTTTCCCTTTTCGCCCGCCCACAGATGCGTCATCTCGACCGGAGCGGAGCGCAGTGGAGAGACCCCCGTATTTTGTCTTTGCACTCGCTTCCGGCTCAACATCCTGCGCAAAGTCCAGCTCCGGATGCTCCTCCTTCGCCCCTTCAATCACCGGATACACCAGATACGCCTGATGCCCCAGCGCCACCTGCTTCCGGACAAACTCCCAAACATCCGGAGCCCGCTCCTCCGTCGTCCGCCGCGTAATAATCGGAGTCCGCCCCGGCGGCAGCTCGTCGATCACGCTCGCCTCCAAATCCCCATACACGGTCAGCGCCAGCGTCCGCGGAATTGGCGTAGCCGTCATCACCAGCACATCCGGATCCGTCACCCGCCCATCCGGCCCTGGCTTCTTCATCAGCCGGAACCGCTGCTGCACACCAAACCGGTGCTGCTCATCCACAATCACCAGCCCCAGGTTGAAGAAATCGACCTTGTCTTCCTGCAGCGCATGCGTCCCAATCACCAGGTCCGACTCCCCGCGAAATACCCTCCCGCGCCCTTCGCGCTTCATCTCTTCCTTCAGGCTTCCCGTCAACAGCGTCACCCGGTATGGCCGCCCCGTCCGCGGACTCACCTTCTCCCCCAGCAGCTTCCGCGCACTCAGATAATGCTGCGTCGCCAGAATCTCCGTCGGAGCCATCATCGCCGCCTGGTACCCGTTCTCAATCGCCACCAGCGCCGCCTGCAACGCCACAATCGTCTTCCCCGACCCCACGTCGCCCTGCAACAACCGCCTCATCGGACGCGTCTGTCGCATGTCAGCTACGATCTCCGCCAGCACCCGCTTCTGCGCCGCCGTCGGATGAAACGGCAGCATCTGCTTCAGCGCCTCGCGCACCTCCGGCCCGGTCGTAAAAGCCGTCCCTTCCCGCTCCCGCAGCTTCTTGCGCTTCAGCTCCAGCCCAAGCTCCAGGTAAAAAAACTCCTCAAAGATCAGCCGCCGATGCGCCGGTGTCTGGTAACTCATCAACTGCGTCATCGGCGTCCCGGCTTCAGGAAAGTGAATCGCCCGCAACGCTTCCATGCGGCTCGGCAGCCCCAGCCGCTTGCTCAGCCCCAGCGGAATCGTCTCATCCGCCGTCACATTGGCCTCGATCAGCTCCTCAAAGATCGACCAGAGCAGCCGCCGCACCCACTTCGACCCCAGCTTCGCCCCCCACGGCGTTGTCCCGCCTAACGTCTCGTAAATCGGGACGATCCGACCCATCTCCAGCAGCGCAAACTCCGCATCCGCCCCGCCCGACCCCGGAGCCCCCGGCACCGGCAAAATCTCCCACTGCGGCTGCACCATCTTGAACTTACCCGCATTCGACCGCGACGGCTCCAGCTTGCCGTAGAGCGCCACCGTCTGCCCCACCTGAAACTTCCCCTGCAGATACGACCCGCGAAACCACATCGCCTTCACCGAGTGCACGCCCTGCCCCACGGTCAGCTCAAACAGCGGCCCCGTCCGCGTCTCCAGCAGCGTCGACCCCCGGACCTCGCCAATCACCGAAGCCATCGTGTTGGCCTGCAGACTCGCAATCGGCTGAATATTCAGCCGGTCCTCATACCGAAACGGCAGATGGTACAGCAGGTCCTCCACGGTCTCGACTCCGCGCTTGGCCATGTCAGCCGCGACGCGTTCTCCCACCCGCCGCACATACTTGATTGGAGTAGAAAGATCCACAAGAAGAGAATACAAGGCGAAGGGGCGTTCACACGCCCTTTTACCGCTTCGCGTGGCTCTCCCGGTGGTCGAGAAAAGAAATCATAGTCGCCACACACGAGTGTCCTGCGACACACTTCACGCCGAGCAACGCGAGGCCCACGCGAAGCAGTTACAAGTCACGAAGTGACCGCCCCGCGCGCAGCGGGCCCGTCCGGCAGGACTGCCGTATACAATTCCCACAACCCATGACCCTCTACGCCGTAGTCCTAGCCATCATCGTCCTCACCCTCCTGACCGTCTCCCTCGCCCGCGTCAGCAAAGTTAAAACCAAGGCAGACTACCTCGTAGCCGGACGCTCCCTCCCAGCCTTCGTCCTCGTCTTCACCCTCCTCAGCTCCTGGATCGGCTCCGGCTCCCTCCTCGGCGGCGCCGAAAACGCCTACAAACACGGCTTCGCGGCCCTCTGGCAGGGAGGCGGCGGATGGGCCGGACTCGCCCTCATCTACTTCATCGCCCCCCGCGCCCGCAAATTCGCCCAGTTCACCATCCCCGACCTCTTGGAAGCGCGTTATAACCAGACCGCGCGCGTCCTAGGAGTCATCGCCGTCCTCTTCACCTACACCGCCATCACCAGCTACCAGTTCATCGGCGGCGGAGACATCCTCCACCTCATCTTCCCCGGCAACATCACCGCCGTGCAGGGCCGCTGGGTCATCGCCGCCTTCGTCATCCTCTTCACCGCCATCGCCGGCATGTCGTCGGTCGCCTACATGGACGTCGCCATCGGCCTCCTCACCACCTTCACCATGATCGCCGCCCTCCCCGTCCTCATCCATCAGGCCGGAGGCTGGTCCGCCGTCCACGTGGCCCTCCCCGCGACACACTTCCAGGTACTGGGAGACTTCACCCTCATCCAGGGCCTTGAACTCTTCCTCCCCACCTGCCTCCTCATGCTCGGCAACCAGAGCATGTACCAGAAGTTCTTCTCCGCCAAGTCCGAAGCCGACGCCACCAAAGCCGTCGGCGGATGGATCGTAGGCACCGTCATCCTCGAATCCATCATCGTAGCCATCGCCGTCGTCGGCTCCGCCCTCTTCCCCACCGGCGACGTCCACGACCACCCCCGCGAGATCCTCGCCTACACCGGCCTCCATGGCCTCCACGGCTCGCCCATCCTCATGCTCCTCGGCGCGCTCCTCGTCGGAGCCATCTTCGCCAAGATCATCTCCACCGCCAACAACTACCTCTTCTCCCCCTCCACCAACCTCGTCAACGACATCTTCGTCCGCTACCTCAAGCCCGAAGCCGGCAACAAGCAGATCCTTCTCGTCAGCCGCCTCATGGTCATCGCGCTCGGCGGATGGGCCTTGTATCAGGCCCTCCACACCGAGTCCGTCCTCAAGAAGAGCCTCTACGCCTACACCATCTACTCCGCCGCCCTCACGCCCGTCATCCTCGCCGCCTTCTACTGGAAGCGCGCCACCGCCTGGGCGGCGGTAGCCAGCATCGGCACCGGAACCTTCGTCACCGTCTTCTGGGACTCGGATTTCATCCACACCCGACTCCCCCGCATCGTCTCCGAGCGCGACGCCATCTTCCCGGCCCTCATCGCATCCCTCCTCTGTCTCGTCATCGTCAGCTTCGCCACTCCGAGACCGAGCGAAGAAAAACTCCGCCCCTTCCTCGAAGGCTGAAATGCCACCACGCTGGCGTCCCCACACTTCGATTGTGAGGTGTGGGTTTGTCCGCGGTGGGTATGTACCCCAATATCCGCACAACCGCCCACAACGAGACCACGTTTTCCATGCAAAACACCACGTTTTAGTGATCCATAAAACTACAGGTAAAAGCCTGAAAAACCCGAAGAAGAAGGCACAAAACCCTGAAATAAACCACAAATCCCCACAAATGCCGAAGATCGGCTCACCGTCTCGGAATTGGTCGGACCTCGGGTCTTGACAAACCGCCCCCACGAAACGCCTCAGTCCAAAACCTCGCGCCTGCATCCAATTCCCAAGGGGGAAACTCTCGGCATGGATGAACGGCGCAGTACCCGTACGGCCAAAGTAGGCAAACTCAGGCAGCTCTGGCGTCTCGTTCGCGAAAGTTACGCGAACCCCATGACCGGCGAGCCGCAAAAGCCCGTCCCGGTCGCCGCCGGCGAGCTCGGCATCACCTTCATCGGGCATTCGTCCTTCCTCCTGCAAGTCGCTGGAAAAAATGCACTTGTGGATCCCGTCTTCGCCTCACGCCTGGTAATTCTGCGCCGCCAGCGCCGCGCCGGAGTCAAGGTCGAAGACCTTCCCGCCATCGACGTGGTGCTCCTCTCCCACGCCCACATGGACCACCTCAATATCCCATCTCTCCGGGCCATCATCAAGAAAACAAAGAACCTGCGTGGCCACGCGCCGGTCGTCGTCGTGCCCAACGGCGTCGAAGACCTCGTCCGCAACCTCGGCTTCTCCCGCGTCGAGACCATGAGCTGGTGGGACAGCGAGATCGTCGAAGGCCTCCGCATCACCATGACCCCCTGCCAACACTGGGGCGCACGCATGTTCTCCGACACCCATCGCGAGTTTGGCGGATACGTCATCGCTCCCGCGGCAGGCGGCCCCAGCATCTACCACTCCGGCGATACCGCATACTTCGGCGGCTTCCGCGAGATCGGCTCCCGGCTCCGTCCCGACGTCGCCCTCATGCCCATCGGCGCTTATTTTCCAGACAGTTACCGTGGCGTCCACACCAGCCCTGAAGAGGCCGTGCAGGCCTTTCTCGATACCGGTGCCCAGACCATGATTCCCATGCACTACGGCACCTTCCGCCTCGGTCGCGAGCCCATGGACGAGCCTCTCGAGCGGCTCGCCGCCGAGACCGTCCGTCTCGGCCTGGAAGACCGCGTACGCGTCGTAATCGAAGGCGAAACCTTGCGTGTCGTCAAACCGTCCGGCGCGAACACTGCGTCGCGCCAGATGGCGGGAGCATCCAAACGCTCATGAGCGATGCAGTGGCAAAAACCTTCAAACTCGGTGGCGATCTGGAAGTCAATCGCCTTGGCTATGGCGCAATGCGCATCACCGGCACCGGCGTGTGGGGTCCGCCCAAGGATCCCGAGTCGGCGAAGGCAGTTCTCAAGCGCGCCGTTGAACTCGGCGTCAACTTCATCGACACGGCCGACTCCTACGGCCCGCAGGTCTCGGAGCAACTGATCGGACAGGCACTGAGTCCGTACGCCCCGGGCGTCGTCATCGCGACCAAGGCTGGCCTGACCCGTCAGGGCCCGAACAAATGGCTCCCCGTCGGACGCACGGAATACCTCCGCCAACAGGTCGAACTCAGCCTCCGCGCCCTGAAGCTCGAGCGCATCGACCTCTGGCAGCTTCACCGGATCGATCCCAAAGTTCCCGTCGAAGAGTCCCTCGGCGAGATCGCCAAGTTGCAGAAAGAAGGCAAGATCCGTCACGTCGGTCTCTCCGAGGTGAAGCCGCACGAGATCGATCAGGCGCGTAAGGTCATCGAGATCGTCAGCGTGCAGAATCAGTACAACATCGGCGACCGCAAGCACGAGGACGTCGTCAACTACTGCGAACAGAACAACATCGCCTTTATCCCCTGGTTTCCGGTCGCGGCCGGCAAGCTCGCCCGGCCCGGCGGCAAGCTCGACCAGGCGGCGAAGAACCACAATGCCACTGTCGGTCAGCTTTCGCTGGCGTGGCTCCTCCACCGCTCGCCTGTGATGCTGCCTATCCCTGGGACCTCGTCGATCGAACACCTCGAGGAGAACGTCAAGGCCGCCGACATCACCCTGTCGGACGCCGAATGGAAAGAGATCGAAGCCTCTGCCTGATGTCTACGGCATGAACTACCCTTTTACAGCCACTGGTAAGCCCGCCCGATTCTCCGGAGCGGGCTTTCCTCCCTCCGGAGTCTGGAAGAGCGTCATCTCCGCCTTTCGCCTCGTTAACAGTCCCGGAACCACCACCCCGCCCGCATGATCCCACCGCAGGAACTGCTCCGCTGCATGCTCGAAGTCTCCGGCGTTCACGGAACGCAGCAGGGCCGAAGTCAGCAGGCTGGCGCAGCCAAGGTTGAAGACGAAGTCCACCAGCGCGTCGAACTGGTTCTGACTGATGGCGCCGGTCACCGCACGGTTGACGCACGCGACCGCCCCTGCAACATCGCTCTCCAGAAACTGATTCGCTTGATCCTGTGTGATGGTCATGCCGCCATGAACCGAGCGCCCCGTGTGTCCATATCCGATGGTCCACACGCCCACCTGGTCCTGATACGCCGTCAGTGCGAAGCCTTCGAATCGCTTCGTCAGCGAGAGCCCGTTTGGGCTGTACGTAAAATTTGCCATAGATTTCTCCGCGAGGCTGTGAGCGACCATCATAGAGGCCTCTCCGGGGAATGCCAACAGCTTTTTCTGTACCGCCAATGGAAATCTATTCCTATTATTTTCAATGAGATGTAATGATTTCATGCGCGAAAAAGACAGTGGTTGGACCAATGCGTTAGTATTCGTGTGTTTCGATCACACATTCTGAACGAGGGTTCGCCATGAAGAAGCTTCTACCAATTGCAGTGATGGGTTTGTTAATGGGTGGGCAGGCGTTCGCCAAGGTGTGCGATGTGCGTGCAGCGGGTGCCGTGGGCGACGGAAAGACCAAGGATACGGCTGCCCTCCAGAAGGCCATCGACGAGTGCGCGGCGGCTGGCGGCGGTACGGTCCAGTTCAAGCCGGGAACGTATCTCACTGGACCGATTGAGGTTAAGAGCAATATCACGATCGACCTCCAGACCGGGGCAACGATCCTGGGCTCGCAGGAGCGGAAGGACTATCCGCGGCGGGTCGAGATGCGCGAGATGTGGATTCAGCCCCTGGTCGGCGTGGTGAATGCCAAGAACGTGACGATTCACGGCGGTGGGACGCTCGACGGTAACGGACAGCCGTGGTGGGATGAGGCCCATACGGTGAAGGGATCGGGGCTGTACCAGGGGTCGAACGAGCATCCGCGACCGATGCTGCTCTTGATCGATCATTCGTCGCACGTTCAGGTGGAGGGCATAACCGTCCAGAATTCAGCATTTTGGCAGATCGTGCCGTACTATTCGGACGATCTGACGTTCAAGAAGCTGCGGATTCTCGCTCCGGAACACTCGCCCAACACCGACGCGATCGACCCCTTTGCTTCGAGCCATATCCTGATCGACCATGTGTTTTCGTCGATCGGCGACGACAATATCGCGATCAAGAGCGGCGTGATCGATTCACCCGGGCCGGACAGCCCGAGCCATGATATTACGATCACCGACTGCGAGTTCGAGCGGGGGCATGGGCTCTCGATCGGCAGCGAACTGTCTGGCGGCGCGTACAACATTCACGCGGAACGTGTTCATTTCAAAGGGACAGATCAGGGGATTCGCATCAAGTCGAACCGCGACCGCGGCGCGCAGATCTACGGGATGACGTTCAAAGACATCACGATGGAGGATGTGAAGACGCCGATCCTGATCAGCGAGTACTACCCGAAGACGGTTCCGGACGGGGTGGTGGCGGCCGCTCCGATTGGGCGCTTAACCCCCTTCTTTCATGACTTTACGATCGAGAACGTGACGGCGACGGGAGCCACGAATGCAGGCTATATCGTGGGCCTGCCGGAGTCGCCGGTGAAGAACGTTGTGCTGAAGAATGTGAAGATTTCGGCCAAGAAGCACATGATCGTGATGTACGCGCAGGTGACGGGCTCGAACGTGTCCGTGACGTCGGAGGATGGAAAGCCGACGGAAGTGGCTCCGAATGCTACGTTTGCGATCCAGTAAAAGCTAGGTTCCAGAGCTGAGGAAAGGCGAAAGCGCGTGCTCGATCTGAGCCGCGCTTTTTCCTTGGATCTCGAGTGTTTTCTGCCTGCTGGTTTGGCCGGATGTGATGGTCAGGCTGGACTGAGGGGCGCGAAGGAGATCTGCCAGAAAGGCGATGAGGGCCTGATTGGCCTTGCCGTCGACAGGGGGTGCGGTGAGGGAGATCTTGACGGCTCCGTCGTGCATGCCGGTGATGGCGTTCTTGCGGGCTCCGGGATGAAGGCGGACTTTGAGCGGTGCCATCTTTGGGGTTTGTGGTTACTTTTAGGGTTTTATGCCCTTTTCTTCGGTTTTCTCAGGCATTTACCTGTAGTTTTCGTGGCCGGTAAAACGTGGTTTTTTGCATGGAAAACGTGGTCTGCGTGTGGGAATTTGTGGTGACGAAATACACGTTGCTACGCGGGAGCCGGATAGAGCCGTTTGCCGAAGAGGGCGGTGCCGACCCGGATGCAGGTGCTGCCCTCGGCGATGGCCACGGCGAAGTCTCCGCTCATCCCCATGGAGAGGCCGGCGCCGGGAAGGTGCTGGTCGCGAAGCTGGCGGAGCCGCTGGAAGTAGGGACGCGCGGCCTCGGGATCCTCGGACCAGGGGGGGACGGTCATGAGGCCGGCGGGGGTGAGGTTCTGGAGGGAGGGCAGGTATGCGAGGAGGGCGGGGAGGTCTTCGGGCTGGATGCCGTGCTTGGACTCTTCGTGGCTGAGCTTGATTTCGATGTGGATTGGTAGGACCTTGCCGAGGGCTTTGGCGGCGGCGTCGAGGCGCTGGGCGATCTTAAGGGAGTCGACGGTATCGACGCCGTCGAAGAGTTCGGCGGCCTTGGTGGTCTTGTTGCTTTGGAGGGGGCCGATGAGGTGCATCCGGAGGCCTTCGAGGGGTGAGGCTGTGGGGAACTTCTGCTGCCACTCCTGCACGCGGTTTTCGCCGAAGAGGTGCTGACCGGCGGCGTGGGCTTCGAGGATGACCTCGACGGGGTGAACCTTGGAGACGGCCATGAGGGCTACTTCGCCGGGCGAGCGATGGGCGCGGGCGCAGGCGTCGTGGATCTGGTTCTGGATGCGGGCGAGATTTTCGGCGATGGACACAGGGTTAGTTTACCGGGGGTTGATGGCGGGTGGAGGGGATTTGCTGAGACAATGAAGAGTGATGTTTGATCCACACAGCGTAAGTCTTCTGGCTCTGGAACGATCCGCCTATGTGCGGTTCTCGCTGCTTGCGCTGAGTTCGATCTTCTTCCTGGTGGATCCGTTTGCGGCTCTGCCTACATTCCTGGCGGTGACCGAGGGCTCGGATGCGGCGCGGCGGAGGCGGATGGCATGGAAGGCGTCGCTGACGGCGTGGCTGTTCCTGTCGACGTTTGCGCTGGGCGGGCAGTACATCTTCAGGATGTTCGGGATTACGCTGCCTGCGTTCGAGATTGCGGGCGGGATCATTCTGCTGCTGATCGGGCTGGATATGCTGGAGGCCAAGCGGTCGGCGACGCAGGAGGTTTCGGGCGACACGATGGCGGCGGCGAACAAGGAAGACGCGGGGATTGTCCCGCTGGGGATTCCCATGCTGGCGGGGCCGGGCGCAATTACGAGCGTGATGGTGCTGGTGGGTCAGGCGCAGACGAACTGGCAGATGGTGGCGATTCTTGGGGCGATCTTCGTGACGGCGGTGGTGTGCTTCCTGGTGCTGGGGAACTCGGATAAGGTGGCGCGGGCGCTGGGGGATACGGGGATCCGGATTCTGGTGAGAATCATGGGGCTTCTGCTGGTGGCGCTGGCGGTGCAGTACTTCGTCAATGGGCTGGCGGACCTGGGTGTTTTGGCGAAACCTGCTGTTTAGTCCGCTGGGCAGGGGATGATGCGGACTGTGGGGTTCGCGGCGATGGCGGGCAGAGTCCAGACCCAGGAGGTGGGCTGGGACCAGATGGAGTCGGTGGACTCGGCGATCAGGACAGACAGATGCAGGGTGCGGCAGACGTTTCTGGCGTCGGCTGCGGTGGCGACGGTGGGAGCGGCTGCGTCCTGGCGATCGTTGCCGGCTTTGCCTTTTTCGAAGCCGGCGAGGGTGTTGCCGTAGAGGGCGACGAGCGAGGGCAGGATGGTCTGGCAGAGGGCATAGTTGCCGCCGTAGCCGGTGCCGCAGCCGTGGTCGAAGGCGGCGATCTGGTGGGTGGCGTAGAAGGTGAGGGCGGGCTGCATGGGGCTGATGGGGTTGTACTGGATGCTGCCGGCGGTGGCGGGGATGGACTGGTAGGCCTCGCGGATGTTGTAGAGGCGCTCCGAGAGGTGGTCGGTGGTGAGGACGTCGAGCTGTTTGGGCAGGGTCTGGCTGGCGACGAGGGGGAAGTAGATGCGTTGCCAGACGACCTGGAAGAGCTGGGCGGAGAGACCGAGGACGATACAGGCTGTGGCGAGGTGGGGAAGGGAGTTCCGGCGCCGGTACAGGTATTGGACGGCCCAGAGCTGGAGGGTGAGGCGGAGGAGGAGGCCGGCGTCGACGCCGAGGTCGTTGGGTGAGGCGATGGAGGCGGAACTGAGGAAGAGGTAGGGGATTGCGGTGCCGAGGAAGATGGCCCAGACGGTGCGCTCGCCGGGAGTGAGGGAACGTGCGCGGTCGAGGCGGATGCGATCGACGAGGACGAAGGCGAAGAAGCCGAGGTCAAAGAGATTGATGAGGAGGACGGCGGGCTGGGCGAGGAGGTGGTTGAGGGCGGCGCTGCGGGTGATGGCGTGGTACTTGGCCATGTAGAGAAGGATGAAGTCCTCGTTGCGCCAGCGGAGATGGAGAAGGCTTCCGGAGGAGGCGGCTCCGTCCGTGCTGCCCAGTTCGCGGAGGAAGGTGTGGGCGAGCAGGAGGGCGGTGACGGCGGAGAGGGCGAGGGCGGCGATGGTGTGGAAGCGGCGCTGGCGGAGGAGGTCGGCGACCCAGACGAGGCAGACGATCGCGATGATGAGTGTGGGAAGGACGGCGGCTCCGGCGGAGGAGGCGAAGCATAGACCGGCGAAGAGGCCGGTGAGGATGGTTTGGGAGCGTTTGTTTTCAGCCAGGGCGATGACGAGGATGCCGGTGAGGAGGCAGGCGAAGCTGGCGACGTGGTGCGGGGCGTAGAAGGTGGCGCTGAGGAAGGAGGGGGTCCGGTCCTGATGCCACCATTCGAGTTCTGGGTAGGGATGGAGCTTGTGAGAGAGGAACAGGGGCAGGGTGGGGATGAGGTCAAGGCCCATGACGGAGAGAGGCAGGAGGGAGAGGGCGCAGAGGGAGCGGAGATGCTCGCGGAGGTTGAGGAGGTATTTGAGGGAGAGGAAGAAGACGGCGAGGAGGGTCCAGGCGGCCCATACGGAGCTGGCGGCGAGGGCGGCGCGGGCTGGGATGTGAAGCAGGCGGGCGAGATCGGCGGTGACGACGTACCAGAAGTAGAAGTAGCGGAGGGCGGCGGGGTGTCCGTCGAGGGCGGAGAGGCCGTTGATGGGCGGGACTCCGGAGCGCATGGCGGCCTGGACCATGGGGACGCGGACGGACCAGTCGTAGAGGATGGTGCTTACGTAGAGGTGGTGGCCGATCTGAAGGTCGGCGGAGGCGAAGACAAGGTAGAAGGCGAGGAGGCCGGCAGCGGAGAGGACGATGGCGGTGGGGCGGGTGACGCGCGTCCAGGGGCGTTTCGGGGAGCGGCCGAGGAGGGAGAGGGCGATGGCGGCGAGTGCGCCGAAGAGGACTGCGGGAGCGGGCCAGGGAAGGGAACGGCCGAGGGTGACGCAGATCTGGATGGTGAGGGGAACGGAGAGGCAGAGGCACCAGAGGAGCTGTTCGGCGCGGGAGCGGGTGCGGAAGCCGTTGAGATTGAGGGCGTATGCGAGGAGGTAGCCGGGTGGCAGAAAGAAAAGGGCAAAGCCCAGAATCCCGAGGTAGCCCTGCGCGAGCTCGATGAGAGTGGAGTGCAAAAGGGGGTCCTCGGGGGCTAGATGGAGTGGATGGTTGGGGGATGCTGTGGCGACTACCCACATCTGAGACGCGAGACCCGTTCGGGGAGCTATGGGCAGATTGTGGGGCGCTCCTTTGATGGGCTGTCCAGCTTTGTTCGCGCTAGGGAAGGAACAAGGCGGATGCGGCGATGATGAGGCCGGCGAGGCCAATGGAGAGGCCGAAGAGGAAATAGGCGCGCTGGCGGGTGAGGAGCGTGATGGAGGCGAGGACGACGGCGATCTGGAGGAGGGCTTCGCCGAGATCGTAGCGGGAGGCCTGGGCCTCGTCGTGCTTGACCTCGACCTCGTATTCGCGGGCCTTGTCCTGCTCTTCGGCGAGATCGCTTTTCCACTTGTCGATGTGGGCGCGGAAATCGGCGAGCTTGGCGGTGGTGGCGGGCGACGGGTTGGGCTGGAGGCCGATGGTTTCGACGACGACCTGGAGGTTGTCCTGACGGATCTTCTTGGCCTGGTACTCATTCCACTGGTCGCCGGCCTTGGACTGGTTGAGGACGGCCTCGGTGTGCGTGCGGTGCCCGGCAACGGTGACGATGGCGACGAGTACGGCAAGGATGGAGATGGCGAGGGAGATGCTTCGGAGGCTTTCGCCGCCCTCGCGAGCCTCTTCCATCTGCTTTGAGAATTCCTGGATCTCGGTGGGTTCCATGGGAGGGATTCTAGTGCATATGGCGCTTGATGAAATTGAGGATGGGCTGCCAATAGGTGAGGGTGGGGTTGAGGTAGCCGCCGGGATGGGTGAATCCTGGTGGGATGACGAGGGTGGCGGCTGGTTGCGCGGCGTGTAGGGTGTGGGCGTGGTGGAGGGGGAAGAGGCGGTCTGCATCGCCGTGAACGATGAGGAGGGGGATGGAGAGGGAAGGCAGAGTGGCTGCGGTGTTCCAGACGTCGGGAATGAGGCGGGCGAGGAGGTGAGAACGAGTGATCTGGGCGGCGGCGGCGCGGAGGGAGAGGAAGGGCTGACAGAGGATGAGGCCTGCCGGCGCAGGGGAGAGGTGCGGGATCGCTTCGGTGGCGATGCCGGTTCCCATGGAGAAGCCGAGGAGGAAGATGGGGAGGCCGGGGGCGGAGGCGCGGAGATGGGCGTATGCGGCCTGGGTATCTTCGCGTAGGGTTTGGACGGAGAGGGTGCCGGTGCTGCGGCCGTAGCTGGCGTAGTCGAAGATGAGGCTGACAATTCCGTGGGCGGAGAGCTGCGTTTGGACGCCCTTCCAATAGGAGAGTCGATCGCCGATGCCATGACAGAGGAGGATGGCAGCGTGGGGATAAGAGGCGGGGCCGAGTTGCGCATCCAGATAGCCGTGCGTGGTTGGGATGGTGAGGAGCACAGGGTTGTTGCCTGGGACGCCTGCCGGCGGGCGGCCGTGGCGGAGACGCCTGAGGAAGGTGAGGCTGTCGTCGACGGTGTAGATGAGGCGTTTGGCCAGAGTGATCCAGAAGCGGAGGCGGAGATCGCTGAGCTTGGCCATGGTTTGGATACCTTATTACAGGGTGAAGAAGAGAGTTTGAAGATTTCCACGTAATCCACAGTTTTTGGGTTGCGTTGTTTTTGTGATGGGGTTAGTCTTGGGAAGTCGCACATGACTGACGGGCCGGTTACTGAGGTGCTTG